>JADJBX010000021.1 GCA_016703545.1 Candidatus Amarobacillus elongatus | reverse complement strand
CGATGGCGCGCCAGTCGTCGTGCTCGTCGGTGCAGCACTCGATCGTGATGCCGGCCTGCGCGGCCATCGGCGCGTTCATCGCCAGCACTTCCTTGACCACGTCCGAGATCACGAACGGCTCGAGGCTGAGCGCGCTGAGCGCCCGGCCTCGATGCGCGAGATGTCCAGCACTCGTCGATCAGCCGCAGGAGGTGGCGGCCGGCGCGTATGATGTACGCCACGTTCCGCGCTGGGTCTCTGTGAGGTCGTCCATTTCGAGCAGCTGGCCGAAGCCAGCACGGCGTTCATGGGCGTCCGCAGCTCGTGGCTCATGCGCGAAAGGAACTGGCTCTTGGCCTGGTTGGCGCGGTCCGCCTCGAATCGCGCGAACTCCAGCTCGTCCTGGGACGCTTCCATCGCGGCGATGCGCGCCTCGCGACGGCTGTAGTGCCACAGGCCGACGCCGAGGATCAACACCATCACGAACCCCGCGAGGTTCAGCACGCTGGTCACCACCAGCCGCATGTCCTGGCCGTGACGGTACTCGGCGAGCAGCTGGTCGGCCTCCGCCTGGCGCACCGTCGTCTGCTCGGTGAACTCAGCCGCGGATTGCCGGGGCCGTCGCCTCTCATCCGGGAGCCGGTCACGCACGGACGAGAGGTTGATGCCCGCTCGCACCGCCATGTCCAGGGTGCGCATGGCCCCGAGGTAGTTCTCGAACATCTCGTCGACGACCGCCCGGTCGGTCTCATTGCCGATGGTGCGAATCGCGCGCATCTCGCGAAGGACACGGTCGACCTGCTCCGAAAGGGTGGCGGTGAGCGCCGGGCTGTTGTTGTCGAAGAGCTTCATCACGGTGAGTTCCAGGGATGTGACCTGCATTTCCGCCGATTGGTATGCATTGGCCACATCGCGGGCGCGTTCCACATCCTGTAGCGAGTCGCTGGCGCGCTTCGTGGCGAGGACTTCGTAGACGGTGAGCATCGCCAGGACGGCGAGGATGCCGAGGAGGGCGAGAGCGCTGGCGCGGGTCACTCGAAAGGGCGTGTTCATGCCGCACGCTCCGTATAGCGCTTGACGACGTCGACCAGCAGCCGGATGTCCAGCGGCTTGGTGAGATGCATTGTCGCTCCTGCCGCCATGAGCCGGTCGGCGGTGCCGGCGGCGTCGGCCGTGATAATGACCACCGGGAGGCTCGCGTAAGCGGGCTGCCGGCGAAGATGCACCAGAAGCTCCTCCCCCGAGATGCCCGGCAGGTGTAGATCCAGGAGCATCAGCGTCGGTGTCCGTTCCGTGAGCCAGCGAATGGCGTCTTCCGCGTTCGGCACGACCTCGAGTGCGACCCGGGCGTGGGCGGCAAGAGCGCGCTCAACCAGCAGCGCGTTCGCCCGGTTGTCCTCCACGTAGAGAACGCAGGGGCGCGCCTCGTTGGGTCCGCTCGCCGGGGTTCCCTCTCCCGCTGGCACCATGGGTTCCTCCACGGGCGCGGCTCACCGCGTTCCCGACAGCCTGATCATCGGTCGGGATATGGGTCAGGGTTTGGGTACTTGCGAAAACCCGCCGGAATTCATTCGAAAGATGAACCAGCTTCGGATACGTATTTCACGACGGGCAGCCGGGCGCCTACCACGGGTCGATGTAGGGATACTTCTTCTCCGTCCGTGGCGGGACCGGCGGGAGGCGGCGAAGGCTCTGCGCGATCCAGTCCCGCGTGTCGGCGGGGTCGATGACGTCGTCCACGCCGCCGCCGGTGACGGCGTTCACCGCCTTCGCGCTGTCGTACGCCCTCGCCACGCGCCGGTCGAACTCCTTGCGCCGCTCCTCCGGGTCCTCGATCGCGGCCAGCTCCTTCCGGTACCCCAGCTTCACGGACCCTTCGATGTTCATCCCGGCGAACTCAGCCGTCGGCCAGGCCACCATGAAGAAGCCGACGAGCGCGCTCGCCCCGCACATCGCCTGCACGCCGAGCCCGTAGGCCTTCCGCACCACGACCCCGAAGAGTGGCGTCGTCAGGTTCGCGCCGGCGTTGAACATGCGCAGCGCGTGCCGCACGAGCGCCGTCCGCTCGTGATCCGGCCCCACCATGATGCCGGGGCAGTCCATGAGGCTCAGGACGGGGATGTCGAAGGCGTCGCAGAGCTGCATGAAGCGCGCACCCTTGTCCGCGCCATCGGAGTCCACGGCCCCGGCGAGGTGGTGCGGGTTGTTCGCGATCACGCCCATCGGCCTGCCTTCGACCCTGATGAACGCCGTGATCACACCCACGCCGAACTCTTCGCGGATCTCTAAACTGAACCCCTTTGTCCGCGATCGTGCGGACGATTTCGTGCATGTCGTACAGGCGCAGCCGGTTCTCGGGGACGATGTGCCGAAGGACACGCTGGTCGGGCGCCTCCCACTCCCGGACCGCCCCTGGAAGTACGACAGGTACTGCTTCGCGACCGACACCGCCTCGGCTTCGTCCTGCAAGAGAACGTCGACCACGCCATTCGCCACCTGAACGACATCGGGCCGACCTCTTCGGGGGTGTAGATGCCCAGCCCGCCGCCTTCGATCATCGCCGGGCCGCCCATCGCGAGCGTGCTGCCCTCCGTCGCGATGATGACGTCGCAGGCCGCCACCAGCGCCGTGTTCCCCGCGAAGGTGCGGCCGTTGACGATGGAGATCAGCGGCACCAGGCCGCTCAGCCTTGAGAACGACGTGAACGTATCCGTGTCGAAGGCGACCCGCGGCCCGTTGTTGTCGTCCCCGGGCCGGCCGCCGCCACCTTCCCCGAAAAGCACGACCGGCAATCGGAAGCGGTGCGCGAGGTCGAACATGCGGTCCTGTTTGTAGTGGTTGCGGCCGCCCTGCGTCCCCGCGAGCACGGTGTAGTCGTAGTGCACGACCATCGCGCGGGAGCGGTCGTCGGGAAA
This sequence comes from Candidatus Amarobacillus elongatus, assembly GCA_016703545.1. Taxonomy (GTDB): domain Bacteria; phylum Chloroflexota; class Dehalococcoidia; order Tepidiformales; family Tepidiformaceae; genus Amarobacillus; species Amarobacillus elongatus. The sequence continues at coordinate 19,358 of JADJBX010000021.1, read as the reverse complement.
AAGGTCGCCGTTGATGGAGCACGTCCCCGCGAGGAGCCCGTCGGCGGGTGTTTCGCGGCGCAGCGTTTCGATGTCGTGCCGCTGGTGCTGCCGCGCCACAATCAGCGGCCAGTACTCCTTGAACGAACCCGGGTCCACGAGCTGGGCGATGTTCTCGCGCGGCATGCGGTAGCCTGCGCGCGTGGCGCTTCGCCACGACCTGCGGGCGGTTCTCGTCGAGGGTGTGGGCGTGACGGTCCAGCGCCTCCCGCAGGTCCGGGCGGATCTCGTCGAGGTCGATGCCGCTGCTCTCGGCCTCGCCCGCCGCCCGACCTCGGCCTCCTGCACGAAGACGAGCGGGTAACCCTCGCGCACGACGTCCCCGACGGCCATGGTCACTTCGCGGACGATGCCGTCCCGGTCGGCGGCGATGACGTGCTCCAGCTTCATCGCCCGACCACGGCGACCCGCTGACCCCCGCGCACCACGCTATCGACCGCGACGTCAATCGACACGATCGTCCCCTGGATGGGCGCGACCAGGCCGATGGAACCATCCCCGCGTGTGGGCACGGCGGTCCCGCTCCCGGTGCCCGGGCCGCCCGTTCGCGCCTTCACCTCGGCGTCGTGGGCGAAGAGCGCGAGCGGATCACGGCTCGTCACACGGGCGCCGGCGAACCCTTCGATGCTTCCCCGCGGCGCCCCGTCGAAATAGCGCGGTCGTTCATCCGTGGCTGTCGCGGCAAGCTCCGCAGCGTGCTCCTCCACCCAGCGCGTGTGCGTTCGGCCCGCGGCGAAGTCGGGGTGCGCGAGGATCGCGCGCAGGAGCGGGATGTTCGTGCCGACACCTTCGATTCGAAACTCGGACAGGGCGCGGGCGGTGCGCGCCGCCGCCGCCGCCGCGTCCCTCCCGGGAGCATGCCCGATGACCTTCGCGAGCAGCGAATCGAAGGCCGTGGTCGTTGTGTAGCCGGCGTAGCCGAATCCGTCCGTTCGCACGCCCGGTCCGCCCGGCGCTTCGTACACGGCGAGCGTGCCGCCGGAGGGCCGCACGCTCCCGTCGGCGAGCATCGTCTCCATGTTCACGCGCGCCTGGATGGCGAACCCGCGTGGGCGGGCGACATCGGGTGCGTCCAGGCCCAACGCGGCCAGCGTCGCGCCCCGTGCCAGTTCCAGCTGTGCCTGGACAAGGTCGACGCCCGTGACCTCCTCCGTGACCGTGTGCTCCACCTGCAACCGCGCGTTCGCTTCGATGAACACGAACGGCGTCGCGCCCGCGCGCCCGCTGACGTCGACGAGGAATTCGAACGTGCCAAGGCTGCGGTAGCCGGTGCTGCGCGCGAAGGTGAGCGCCGCGGCGTGGATCGCCTTGCGGAGCGCGGGGTCGAGTCCCGGCGCGGGCGCGATTTCGACCACCTTCTGAATCGCCGCTGTACGCTGCAATCGCGTTCGCCCAGGTGAATCCACCGCTCCAGTTGGCGTCGCCAAGGACCTGCACCTCCACGTGCCGGGCGCGGGGGATGAACTCCTCCACGTAGACGTCGGGCTGCCGAAGGCGGCGCGTGCTTCGGACTGGCAGCGCTGGTACGCGGCGGCGACCTCGTCGCCGGCGAACACCGCCCGGGTGCCGCGCCCGCCGCCGCCCGCGACCGCCTTGATGATCATCGCGCCACCCGGGCCGAGGCTGCCGAGAAAGGACGCGGCTTCGTCCTCGGAGACGGGATGGTCGAGGCCGCGCAGCACGGGAACGCCCGCCGCCGCCGCCGCCAACCGTGCCTGTGCCTTGTCGCCGAAGAGGTCGAGGTGTTCGACCCCGGCCTGATGAAGGTGAGACCGGCATCGCCGCAGGCCTTCGCGAACGCCGCGCTCGGAGAGGAAGCCATAGCTGTGGACGGCGTCGCAGCCGGTCTCACGCGCGGCGGCGATGACGGCGGCCATGTCCAGGTAGGCCGCCGCACCGGTCCCGGGGAGGGCCACGGAAACATCCGTCACGCGAGTGTGCAGGCTCTCGCCGTCATCCTGGGAGTGCACGCCGACGGTGCGAATGCCGAGGCCGGCGGCGGCGCGCGCGATGCGGATGGCGATTTCGCCGCGATTGGCGATGAGCAGGCTCGTGACGGTCATGCGGCTCCCCGGGGACGCCTTTCGGGGCCGCCGGCCGGGGCAGCGGAGCGCATCGCACCAGTGCCCTCCCGCCGGTGACCCTCGGCGTCTGATGGGGCGAGATTATGGCAGGCGGTGGATCGCGCTCAACGGCGCAGCAGCCGGTGCCGGCGCGGACGCCCGCTCCGGCCGCAACCTCGCGGGAGCGCCAGCCCATGCGGGGAGTCCGTCGACGTCGCAGCACAGCACGATCGCCCCGTCGTGGCGGCGCAGGATCGCTTCGTGGCGAACCCAGAACACGAGTTCGCCCGCCGTCACCTGGAACGAGATCTCGGCCACCCGCGAGACCGTGCCCACCGGGGAGCCATCGACGAACCGGACGCTCTCACCCGGCGTTGCCTGGAGCCGCGGAAGTTCGAGGGTCATCGCTCAGCGCCTCCCAGGTAGCGGGGCAGCCCGGACTCGTCGCAGATGAGGTTGACCCGGCCGGTTCGCGGTTGAACAGGCAGTCGAAGGTCGCCGTCACCGCCGTCCTTGGTTCCGGTCGATGCGGAAGGAATCGCGCATGACAGCGACGATCACGGTCCCGACCCGCTTGCTATCGATGGCGAACACCGTGTCCAGCACGCGCGGGAAGTAGTCTGTCTGAATTCGGTCCGTGCCCGCTGCCGGATCGGAGAATGCTCGCCGGGGTAATGAAGTCATGCCGGTGACGCTACGCTTCCCGCACGCGGAAACCGTCCGCCATCGCACGGTGAAGAGGAGGTGGCACGGGTCTGCAATAGCACAGGTTCTCCTGCACTATTGACGGGGCTAGTCGAAAAGCCGCGCCTGCAGCTCCTCGATGAGGCTCGAAGCACCTGCAGCATTGCGCGAGGAGCGCGTCCCGATCGAGCACCTCGATCGACCCGCGGCGGCACGTGATAACCCCCTGCTCCTCGAGCTGGCCGACGGCGAGCGTCACCGTCGGGCGGCGCACACCGAGCATGCTTGCGAGGAAATCCTGGGTCACCTGGAGGTCCGCCGCTCCGTTGCGAATGCAGGCCGTCGCCAGCCATCGCGCCAGCCGCGCGGTCGCCGGGTGAACCCGGTTGCAGGCCGCACTCTGGGCCGAGCAGCGGAAGAGCATCTCCTGGTACCGCGCCACGAGCAGCAGCAAGCGATGGTCTTCGTGGAGGAGCTGCCGGAACGTCTCGGGCGGCACCTGGACCGCCTCGCCGGGCACGAGCGTCACGCGGCAGGCCGCGGCTCGCGATGGGGAGGGTCGAACCGCCGCCCATCCCTTCGCGGCCCACCATCGCGGCCTCCACCATGCCGCCGTCTTCCATGACGGTGACCAGGCAGGACAGCCCCGAAAGCGGGAAGAACACGGTGTCGTCGACGGTCTGAGCGACCGCGGATTCACGGTAGCGGAAGGGAACCGTGGTGGCGGAGTCGAGCAGGCGCTCGACCGTGGGGGTGGGCAACGATGCGAGGAGCCGGTTCGTCATAACCGGCCGGGGCCATTCCATCCTTCCTCTCCCGGTGAAGTATTCCGAACACCGAAAAAGCGACACGATCTGAAGCTCGTGTTCCGCCCACGATTATAAAGAGCAGAGCCACTCGCGGCCCCTCTCCCGGGCGTTTCCAGCGCCGCGGGCGGGGTTGAAGAAACATCGCAAGCGAGCTTTCCGTAATCCTCCGGTAACGAACACAGGGGGCGGGACCGAACGGTCCCGCCCCCTGTGGCGTGTGGCCTGGCGCGGCGCCGTCAGGCGAGGCGGAAGCGGGCCATGGAGCGTTCGAGGGATTCGGCGAGCTGGCGCATCGCCGTGGCGGTGGCGGCGAGCTCCTCGGACTGGGCCGAGAGCTCCTCGGTGGAGGCGGAGACCTCCTCGGCGGAGGCGGAGGTCTCCTCGCTGGTGGCCGAGACCTGGAGGATGGCCTCGGTCACGCGGGCGGTGCTGGCGGCCATCCCCTGCGAGCCGCTGGCCGAGTCGTGCGCGCTCTGGGCGATGGACTGGGCGGAGGCGACGATGCGGCCGGCGCCATCGGCGAGGGTGCGCACGTCGCGGGCGATGCGCTGCATCTCGGAGGCGGCGCCCTGGACGCTGCCGATGATGCTTTCGAGGGCGTCGCCGGCCTCGGTGGTGATGCGGCGGCCGGCCTGGACGTCGGTCACACTGGCGGCCATCGCCTCGACGGCGTCGGTGGTGCCGGCCTGACGCGGGGCGATGAGGTCGCCGATTTCCCGGTGGCCTGGGAGGAGCGCTCGGCGAGCGAGCGCACGTTTTCGGCGACGACGGCGAACCCGCGCCCCTGGTCGCCGGCGCGCGCGGCCTCGATCGCGGCGTTGAGCGCGAGGAGGTTGGTCTGGCTGGCGATCCTGTCGATGGTGCGGACGATGGCGCCGGATCTGGGGAGCCGTACTCGCCGAGCTCGTTGACGGTGAGGGAGGCGCGTTCGACGGCCTGGGCGATGGCCTCCATGGAGGCGACGGCCTGGGAGACGGCCTGCTGGCGGGCGAGGGCGGCCTCGCGCGAGGCCTCGGCGGACGCGGCGACGCGGTCGCTGGCGAGGGCGACTTCGCCGATGCGGCTGCCGATGGAGCGGGCCTCGGCCTCGGAGTCGCCGGCGCTGGTGGCGTTGGAGGCGGAGGCGGCGGCGAGCTGCTGGGAGCCGGCGGCGACGCGTTCGATCTCCTCGGCGGACTGCTGGGAGAGGGAGGCGAGCTGGGTGGCGCTCTCGTCCTTGCCGGGGTTGTGGATCTGGGGCGTGACGGGCGTGACGGAGACGGAGAGGTCGCCGGCCTGCATGGCCTGACGGCGTTGGGGAGGTCGGTGACGCAGTGGCCCTCGAGGCTCTGGAGGCGGTCGATGACATCGACATCCTTCTTGAGCTTGCGCGAGAGGACGGAAGGCGACGGCAAGGTTGATCACGGCGGCGAACACCGTCGCGGCGATGAGCTGCGTCCGCGGCTGCTTCGGCGGCGCTGGACGCGGCGCTGGAGTCGATGTCCGCCTGGCGCACGTTCAGCCCGATGGCGCCCTCGACGGCGGTGTTCATCGACTGCACCTTCGGCCCGGGCGCGGCCGCGGCGCTGTCCACGGACTGGCCCGCTTCGAGCGCCTTGAAGATGGCCCTCGCGGCCCGCGAAGACGTCGTTCACCTGCGTTCCCGACGGCCGCCCAATGCTGGCGGTCCGCGTCGTTGATGAAGGTCTCGTGGTACTGCAGCGCGGCCTGCTGGCGCGCGCCATGGCCTCGCGCCCCGCCTGGATGGCCGCGTCGCGCTTCTGGGCATTCGTGGCGTAGAGGATGGCGGTCTGCTGTTCGCGGTCAGCTAATGGCCGCCCAGGTGAGCACCCGGTCGGCCGAGTGCAGGCCCAACATGTCGTGGTGGTACAGCTGCTCGGCGCGCGTCGCGCTCGTCTGAGCGCCTGCGTGCCGAGAACGGCGACGCCGGCGAACAGCAGCACGAGCACGCCGAAGGCGCTGTACAGCTTCACCCGGAGACTCATATTGCCAATAGACTTCACGTTTCCCCCGCTTTCACACGTCGGTGTGTGACGTAGGTGTCGGCACGGGGTGTGGATTGGTGGCGTCCCGACGCCCTCGGGGCGATTCAAACCAAAACAAGGAAAGCTGCCGTGTCCGCGACGGAACCGTAGCGGTGAGGGCCCGGCCCACGCCGGGCTCGGGCCGTGGGAGGGGCCAGATGCGGCCGGTGAGGCGCGCCCGCCCAGGATGAGCTCGAAGATGCGCGCCGTGGCCGCGTCCACCATGACACCGCCGGCGTTCGCGGCGCCCTCGCCGCCTTCCTCCGCGGCCCGCACGCGCGCCACCATCTCCTTCGCGCGCTCGATCTCCTTGTCCGTGGGCGAAAAGACCTCGTTCGCGATTTCGACCTGGCTGGGGTGGATCGCCCACTTGCCGACTGCGCCCAGTGATGCTGCCCAGCCCGCATCGCGCCGGTACCCCTCGGGGTCCTTGAAGTTGGCGAAGGGACCATCGATGGCGTCGAGGCCGTGCGCGCGCGCCGCGACAATCATGCGCGTGCGGGCGTAATGCCAGATGTCGCCGGGGTAGCGGGCGTCGGCCGTGGAGCCGATGTGGCCGGTGCGCATGCCCTGGCTGGCCGAGAGATCGCCGACGCCGAGGATCATCGCCTCGAGGCGGGTGCAGCAGCCTGCGATCTCCTCGACGCGCGCCAGCGCTTCCACCTCTTCGATGAGGATTTCCAGTCCGATCCGGCCCAGCGGCAGCCCCTGCTTGAGTTCGATCTGGCTCACGAGCGTGTCGACGAACCAGACGTCCCGGGGCGCCTTCACCTTGGGGATGATGATCACGTCGAGGTTCTGGCCCGCGTGCGTGACGATGTCGGTGACGTCTTCGTAGCACCACGGCGTCTCGGTGCTGTTGATGCGGACGGCACGCGTCTTCGTGCCCCAATCGAGCCCGTTCAGCGCCTCGATGATCGGCTTCCGCGCGCCCGCCTTGGCCGAGGGCGCCACCGCATCCTCGAGGTCCAGGAACACGAGGTCGGCGTCGCTCGCGGCGGCCTTCGCCATCATCTTGTCGCTGGTTCCAGGGGTGGAAAGCTCGGATCGGCGAAGGCGGAACGGTCGGCTCATGCGGCTGGTACTCCGGAGGATGGTTGCACCGCGGGAGGCCCGGGGTTGGCCGGGCCCCGCGCGGCAGGGTAAAGCGGCCCGCCGGAGGGGTTCGGCGAAGCTCACAATGCCGGGCATCCTGTGCGCCGTCCAGTATGTTGTCAACCCCAAACTTTCAGCGCAGAATGCGCCCGCCGGAGGATGTGCCATTCGCCCCATCGATGGGCGCCATAGCCATACCCTTGAATACTACGCGGCCGGCAGCCACCGAGCGGAAGGAGTGAGGGAGCCATGGGACAGTCCTATTGGGAACGCCAGGCCGTGCGGCGGCTTGGCCGGCGGCGTCTGTTGGGGACCAGCGCCGCCTTCGGCGCCGGCGCCGCCAGCCTCGCGCTGGTCGGCTGCGGCGACGACGACGATGACGGCGGTTCAGTCAGCCTCGCCACGCCCACGCCCGGCGCGAACGCGTCGCCCACCGCCACCGATCCCTTCGCCAATGCGAAGAAGGGTGGCACCTACAACCTCGATGCCACCGGCGACCCGCCCTCCATCGACCCGTACGGCAACACGAGCTTCCTGACCAAGGAGTTCGCCAGCTACGCCTACAGCCGCCTCTACAAGTTCAAGACGGGACCGGGCATCGCCGCCGCCGACGTGAAGCCGACACCCGACCTGGCCCAGAAGGCCGAGGCTTCGGCGGACGGCCTGAAGCGGACGATCACGCCTGCCGAACGCGAAGTTCCACGATGTCGCGCCCGTCAACGGCCGCGCCGTGACCACCGACGATGTGAAGTTCTCCTGGGGCCGCCCCGTCGACCCTGAGCACCTGAATGCGTCGCAGGTCGATTTTGTCGACAAGGTCGAATTCCCGACCCCACGACGATGGTCTTCACGCTGAAGGCGCCGAACGTTGCGTTCCTCGAAATCCTCTCGGACACGAACCTCTTCTGGGTGATGCCGACGGAATCGGGCGGCAAGTTTGACCCCGCGAAGACCTCCATCGGCAGCGGCCCATGGCTCTTCGACAGCTACACCCCCGCCGTCGGCCACAAGTGGAAGCGGAACCCGAACTGGCACGAGAACGGCTTCCCGCTCATGGACGCCGTGCAGGTTTCGATCATCCCGGAGTATGCGAACCGGCTGGCGCAGTTCCGCGCGGGCAACACCGATAGCTCGGGCCTGAGCGCCGACGACCTCGTCGATGTGAAGCAGCGCAGCAAGGATGTCGTCCTTGTCGGCACGCTTTCGCAGCAGAACAGCTACGTCTACTTTCGATCTGACCCGGCCGCGCCCTGGCGCGACCCGCGTGCGGCAGGCCATCTCCATGGCGCTCGACCGCGAGGCGCTGAACGACCTCGGCTTCTCCGTGACGAAGCTCCGCTCCGCGGGACTGGACGTGAAGAGTGGCTGGAACAACGTCATTCCCGCGGGCATGACGCGGTTCTGGCTGGACCCCAAGTCCTCGGCGCACGGCGAAACCGGCAAGTTCTTCGCCTACAACGTCGCCGAAGCGAAGAAGCTGCTGTCCGCGGCGGGCTTCGCCAACGGCTTCCCGGCCGTGTGGCAGTACGCCGGCAACCGGTACGGCAAGGACTTCAACGACATCGCCGAAGCCAGCGGCCAGTACCTCACGTCGCTCGGCCTCCAGATGACCTTCGAGGTGCAGGACTACAACTCGAAGTACATCACCCAGACGTCGATCGGGAACTTCAAAGGCATCGCCTTCGGCCCGGAAACGACCTTCACCGAAGCGGGCAGCTACCCGATCCGGCTGTACACCGACAACCCCAAGAACCGCGGCAAGATCCGCGATGCACAGCTCGCGAAGCTGGCGGTCGATCAGCAGTCGGAATCGAACGAACAGAAGCGTCGCGAGATGTTCAACGAAATCCAGCGGATCAACGCGCAGAATATGTACTACATCCCGAGCCAGTACCGCGCCGCCACAAGCTGGGTGGCGCACCAGCCCTTCCTGAAGAACGGCGATACCTTCCTCACGACCGGGTACGGCAGCCCTGCCGAGACCTACCCCTACCGGTGGAAGTCCAGCTGAAACCGAGGAGGCAGCCATGACCACGAACGACGGGGCGGCAACGCCCTCCATCACCTCCGTCGTCGCCGGACTTGCCGCGGGCGTCCGCTTCGAGGACCTGCCGGCCGACGTCGTGCTCCTCGCGAAGGCATGCGTCCTCGACGGGCTCGGCGTGACGCTCGCCGGCGCAGGCGAGCCGCTCTCGCGCATCCTCCAGGAGGAGATGGCGGAGGAGGGCGGCAACCCCCAGGCGGCGATCATCGGCACCGGCCTGCGCGGCACGATCCAGCAGGCGGCGCTGGCAAACGGCGCCGCCTCGCACGCGCTCGACTACGATGACGTGCACACGGCGATGTCCGGCCACCCGACGGTGCCGGTCGTGCCGGGGCTGCTTGCGCTCGCGGAGTTCCGGCGCGCCTCGCCCCGTGACTTCCTTGCCGCGTTCGTCGCCGGCTTCGAAACCGAATGCCGCATCGGCCTGCTCGTGAACCCGGGACACTACGCCGAGGGCTGGCACGCCACGGGCACGCTCGGGACCTTCGGGTCGGCGGCGGCCTGCGCGAACCTGCTCGGGCTCTCGGTGGAGGAAACGCGAACGGTGCTCGGCATCGCCGCTGCCCAGGCCGCGGGGCTGAAGTCGATGTTCGGGACCATGTGCAAGCCGTTCCACGCCGGCAAGGCCGCCGCGAACGGCCTCATGGCAGCCACGCTCGCGGCGCGTGGTTTCACCAGCAACACCGAGGCGCTCGAGACCCACCAGGGTTTCGCGGCCACCCACGGCCCCACGTTCGACCTCGAACGGGCGCTCGCGGGGCCGGGAACGGGGTGGTTCATTCGCGGTGTGCTGTTCAAGTACCACGCCGCCTGTTACGGCACCCACTCCAGCATCGAAAGCCTCCTTCGGCTCAAGGAAGAACACGGCATCACGCCCGAGCAGGTCAGTTCCGTGCACCTGCGGGTGCCCGTGGGCGCCCTCAGCATGTGCAACATCCAGGAGCCCGTGACCGCGCTCGAAGGGAAGTTCAGCCTCCGGTTCACGTCCGCGCTCGCGCTTTGGCCACGGCGATACCAGCGAACTCGCCTTCACCGACGAGCGCACCGCCGGACCCGCTGCTCGTCAGCCTGCGCGACCGCGTGCAGGTCGAAGGGGGCGCGGACGTGCTGGGTGGGACGAAGGTGACGGTCACGCTCGCGGACGGCCGCGTCCTGCGCGAGGCCGTCGACGTGAACATCCCGGCGACGGACCTGGAGCGGCAGTGGGAGCGGCTGGCGGCGAAGTTCCGCGGGCTGGCCTCGCCCGTCATCGGTCCGTCGGCCACGGCCGAACTGCTCGACGCCGTGCGCCGCCTGGAGGACCTGCCGTCGATGGACGCGCTCGTGGGGCTGGCGGTGCCGCAACTCGCGGGTTCCGCCCGCTGACCCGTTCCTGAGCGGGGGCCGGCGGCGCGATCGCCGCGGCCCCCGTGCGCCAGCCGAGCCATGACGAAGAACCGAGTGCCGGGGCTGAGCCCGGGCGGGGAGGAGTGTGCGAATGACCTACATGAACGAAACCCGGGAACTCATCCAGAAGACGGCCCGCGAATTCTCCATGAAGGAGGTCCTGCCGGTCGCGAACGAGCTGGACAAGGTGAAGGGCGACATCCCGATGTCCCTTCGCGACAAGATGGCGGAGATGGGGTACTTCGGGATCCGCATCTCGCCGGAGTACGGCGGGCTTGGCCTCGGCATCTTTGAGTACTGCCTGATCACCGAGGAATTGGCCCGCGGCTGGATGAGTGTCGCGAGCATCATCGCCCGCGCGGGCGGCGCCGGTTGGACCGATGAGGAGCAGCGCCGGAAGTACCTGCCCCGCGTGGTTCGGGGCGAATTCCTCGGGGCCGTCGCCCTCTCCGAGCCCGAAGCGGGATCCGACCTCGCGAACGTGAGCTGCCGCGCCCGCCGCGAAGGGGACGAGTGGGTGATCAACGGGAACAAGATGTGGTGCACCTTCGCCGATGGCGCGGACTACATCACCGTCCTCTGCCGCACCCAGGACCCCGACCCGGCGAACCGCCACCGGGGCACCGGCATGTTCTTTTTCGAAAAGGAGCGCGGGAAGTTCCCCCCGGGGCTGCAGGCCACGCAGATCAACAAGATCGGCTACTTCGGCTGGAAGACGTGGGAGCTCCACTTCGACGACTTCCGCCTGCCGGCGAACGCCCTGATGGGCGGCGGAGCACGCGAGGAGACGCAGCTGAAGGGCACCATGAGCGGCCTTTCGACGGCACGCGTGCACACCGCCGCGCGCGCCATCGGCCTCTCCCGCGGCGCCCTCGAGGATTCCATTACGTACGCGAAGCATCGCGTGCAGTTCCGCCAGCCCATCGCCAACTTCCAGGCGATCCGCTTCAAGATCGCGGAGATGGCGGCCGAAATCGAAGCCGCACGCCAGCTCATGTACCACGCCGCCGACCTCGATGACCGCCGCGAACGGTGCGACAAGGAAGCATCGATGGCGAAGTGGTTCGCCACGGAGATGGCGGAGCGGGTGACGAGCCAAGCGCTCCAGATCCACGGCGGCGTCGGCTACACCACCGACCTCCCCATCGAACGGTACTGGCGCGACGCCCGCCTCACGAAGATCTTCGAGGGCACGAGCGAAATCCAGCTCCGCATCATCTCCGACCGGCTGCTGGGCAAGGGCTGAGGCAGTGACGCTGCCGGGAATGGCCGCCGGGGCGCTCGAAGGGCTGCGCGTGATCGACCTCACGCACGCCCTTTCCGGGCCGTTCTGCACCATGCTCCTCGCCGATCTCGGCGCGGACGTGCTGAAGGTGGAGCCGCTGCATGGCGATGGCACCCGCCGCATGGGTCCCTTTGCCCAGGGCGACGAGACGAAGCTCTTCGGCGGCTACTTCCACAGCGTCAACCGGAATAAGCGCAGCCTCGCCCTCGACCTCACGGACGAGCGCGGCCGGCAGGTCCTTCGCCGGTTGCTGGCCGATGCCGACGTCCTCGTGGAGAACTACCGCGAGGGGGTCATGGATCGCTTCGGGCTTTCGTTCGAAAACCTCCACGCCGAGTTCCCGAAGCTGGTCTATGCCTGCATCCGGGGGTTCGGCGACGGCCGCACGGGCGATACCTCGCTCCCGCCGAGCCCGTACGCCAACTGGCCCGCCTTCGATGTCGTCGCGCAGGCCATGGGGGGTCTCACCGGGGTCACCGGGCCGGGCCCGCAGCAGCCGATGAACGCGGGCGCGCCCATGGGCGATCTCGCGCCTGCCCTCTACCTCGCGCTTGGCATCGTCTCCGCCGTGCGCCATGCCGAGCGCACGGGCGAGGGACAGCTTGTCGACGTGGCCATGTACGACGCCGTCCTCGCGGTCTGCGAGAGGCTGGTCTACCTCTATTCATACTTCGGGCGTGGTGGCGCAGCCGCAGGGCGCGGGCAACCCGCAGCTCTGCCCCTTCGACGCCTTCCCGACGAGCGACGGCTGGATCAGCATCGCCGCTCCCGGCCCACGCCACTGGCAGCTGCTCTGTGACCTCATGGGCGAACACGACCTCGCCCGCGACGAGCGGTACGCGGCGAACGCGGACCGCGTCGCGCGTGCCGCCGAGGTGCGCGAGCTCATCAGCGCATGGACGCGCAACCACACGACACACGAGGTCGAGGAGCTGCTGGGCGGCATCGTCCCCTGCGGGCCCGTCCACACCGCCGCCGACATCTTCCGGGATCCGCACGTCGCCCGCCGCCAGATGCTCGCCACGGTGGATCAGCCGGGCGCACCGGCCCCCGTCACGATCGTCAACAGCCCCATCAAGATGACGGCCTCGCCCACGGGTGTGCGGCGGCGGGCACCCCTGCTGGGTGAGCACACCGCCGAGGCGATGGCCGCGGCCGGCTTCGCACCCGGCGAGGTCGAGGTACTGCGCGCCGCCGGGGTCCTGGCGTGAGGCCCGGCCGATGAGCGGCGCCCTCTCCGGAATCCGCGTCCTCGAGTTCTCCCAGATCGTCGCCGGGCCGGTCGCTGGCATGAATCTGGCCGACCTCGGCGCCGACGTGATCAAGGTCGAACCGCCCGCGGGCGATTCGCACCGCTTTGTCGGCACCACCGTTCCCGGCGAAAGCAAGATGTACCAGGGGAACAACCGGGGCAAACGGGGCCTCGTCATCGATCTTGCCCAGCCATCCGGGCTCGCGATCATCCAGCGCCTCATGCCGTCGGTCGATGTCGTCATCAGCAACTACCGGCCGGGCGTGCCAGAGCGTATCGGGATCGGGTACGAACAGCTGCGCGCGCTTCGCCCCGACCTCATCTACGCGCAGATCAGCGGATGGGGCGAAACGGGTCCGATGACCACGCGCGCCGGCTCCGATATCGTCGCGCAGGCGCATTCGGGGCTGATGGCCATCAACGGGAAGTTCGATGAAAGCGGCTCGCCCGAGCTCATCGGGGTGCCCGTATCCGATTACGTGGCCGGTTTCGCCATCGCGATGGGCGTCTGCGCCGCCCTCCGCCACCGGGACCGCACGGGGGAGGGCCAGTACGTGTCCACGTCGCTGCTGCGGGTCGGCCTCTACGTGCAGAACCGCATGGTCATGCGCGAACCGGTGAGCGACGCCACGATTCGCGACCCCATGGTCGAACAGCTGCGAGTGGCACGCGCCGAGGGCGCAACCTTCCCGGAGCTGCTCGCCATCCGCGCGCCAAAGGGCCGCATCGCCTCGCCCTTCACCCTCTACTACCGTTCCTACCAGACGGCCGGCGGCAGCGTCGTCATCGGCGCCCTCACGCCGCAGAACCGGGCGGCGGTGCGCAAGGTCCTCGGCATCGAAGGCGAACACTCCGACGACCGCGACTTCGATGCGCGCGACCCCGAGAACATCGCCGCGACCAACGCCTGGCGCGCGTGGATCGAAGCGAAGCTGCTCTCCCGGCCGGCAAGCGAGTGGGTGGACATGCTCGTGGCCGCCGGCGTGCCCGCGGCCGTCGTCAACTTCCCCGAGGAGATGTCCGACGACCCGCAGGCGAACCTTGATGGGATGATTGTGGACATGCGTCACACCATCACCGGTCCCCAGCGCGTCGTGGGGCCGCCCGTTCTGATGTCCGCGACGCCCACCGGGAGTCCGCTGCCGGCCCCGGCACTCGGCGAGCACACCGCCGGGATCCTTGCGGACGCCGGCTTCACCATGGATGAGATCGCCGCGCTCGAAGAGGCGGGCGTCGTGCGCACCCTCTCGTGAGGGCACGCCCCCGGCACGTGGAGGTGGGGAGGAATGGAACGAGTGACTGATACCGCAGAGCGATTCACGGACGACCACGTCCTGGAGGGGCTGGACCTCAAGCAGGTCCGCTCCCGCGTTTCGACGCGCCGCCTGTTGCGTGCCGCCGCCGAGCTCATCGCCGAACGCGGGTACGAAAAGACGACCCTCGCGGCGATTGGCGAACGCGCGGGCTACAGCCACGGGCTCGTCACGAGGCGCTTCGGATCCAAGGACGGCCTCCTCCTCGCCCTGCTGCAGAAGATGGTGTCCGACTGGATGACCGACGACATCCTCCCGGCGTTCCAGGGACAGTCAGGTGTCGATTCCGTCCTCGTGCTGGTGCGCGGCATTCGCGGCAGCGCGGCGCACGACCCCACGGCGATGCGCGCCCTCTACACCCTCATGTTCGAAGGGCTCAAACCGGAACCGGCGATCCTCCACGAGCGGATGGCGGAGATCCACCGCGGCGGCCGGCTGCGCATGGAGGACGCACTCAACCTGGCATCGCCGAGCGCAACGTCCACCCGTCCGTGGATGCGCGCACCACGAGCCAGCTCGTGATGGCGGCGCTCCGCGGTTCCGCCACCAGTGGTTGCTCGACGGCAGCTTCGACTTCGATGGCACGCTGCGCGCCCTGAAAATGCACTCGAGCGCACCCTGCGCGTGTGAGAAACGGGGTTTCGCACGCGAACACGCGAAAACCACGTATCCTTGGCCGATGATGGCGCAACGCAGCCCCCGCAGGACCAAGGCCGACGTCGTGTACGAAGCGCTGCAGTCGGCGATCCTCGCGGGCCGGATGGAGCCCGGGCAGCACCTCCGGCAGGAGGACATCGCCGCACGCTGGGGGGTCTCGCAGACCCCCGTGCGGGAGGCGTTCCGCCGGCTCGAATCCGAGGGCCTCGTCGAGCACTCCCCCAATAAGGGCGTCGTCGTTCGCGGGCTGCCGCGCGCCGCCTCCGCCACCCATGGAGGCGATCGTGCGCCGCTGGGACGAGCTCATCCATGACCCGGAGTCCATCCCCGGGAGCGACTTCCCCTGATGCGCTGGCCGGTGCTGTTCGCCGCGGCGGCCGTTCTGACCGCCGCCGCCGCGTGCGGCGGCTCCACCGGCCGGCCCGCCCCATCTGAGGCGCCATCTGGCTCCGCCACCGCGACGGCCGCTGCGACCTCCATCCCTGCCACGCCCGATGCCACGGCGACTCCCGCCGAGCTGGTGATCCAGGATGGGCCGCTGACGTTCCGCGTGTGCTCCACCGTGCCGTGGACGCGCCCGCCCCTGGCCGCCATGCGGGAGGTGTTCGCCGACCCGCGCTTCGGTGGGCCACCGCGGCCAGCGCCCGAGCTGCTGTCGTCGTACTTCGCGCCGGTGCTGCGCCTGGACCCGGCGACGGAAGCCGCCAACGCGACCGCGCTCCGTCTCGGCGGCCTCGATTTCGCGACCGCAACGCCCGTGGGCGCGCGCGTGCCGGACTACGCCGAAGCCGCCCAGTTGTTGTTCGACCGCCTTGCCCTCACCGACGCCGAACCCGTCGCGATGCGGCGCGACGGCGGGCGTGTGACGGTAACCGTGCGGTCCGCCCCGGGCACGGCCCGCGACGTTGTTTACCCGGACCCGCCACTGCCGCACGAAGGTTCTCGCGGCCGGGCCGATACCCTGTTCCGGTCGCAGGAGCTCGTAGTCATCGACCTCGCCGGGCGCGTGATCGCGGAGGAGCGCGTCGGCCGGCGCGTGGGCTACGACGCCAACGGCACCCTGCGCTTCGCCGTCACCGACCTGCAGCGCGAACCCGCGCTCACCTTCACCGTCGCCGGGAAGCCGCTGGAGGTCGTTGGCTACACCGTCGCGGGCCGCTTTGGGCCCGGCACCGTCCGGCTGCTCGAAGCGAACGGCCAGGACGTCCCCTTCGCGTCCGCCGGCAGCGCGCCAGCGGGGTGGGATGAGGTGCTGCGCGCGACGCTCGCTCCCGGGACCTACACCGTTACCGGCATCAACAAGGAGCCGGCCCGTGGAGGCGGGGTACTGGTCCTGCCCGCCTCCACGCCGCTGCCGCATGAGCCGTTAGAGGCCCTTCTCCCGGCACAGGTCCTCGTCGAAGAGGATGTGGCCGGTGAATTCCACGCCCTGCTCGCAGATCCAGCGCGTGCCCTTCGCCATGGCGTCGGCGCGTTCGAACTCGAGCGTCGGGTTCTGCGGGTCGTTCTCAGCGAAGAGGTTCCCCGGCGTCATGATCCGGCCTGGGGCGAGCACGTTCACCGAGATGTTGGCGCTCTGCAACTCCATCGCCAACGACTGCGAGAGCCGCTCCAGCCCGGCCTTCACCATCCCGTAGAACGGCCCTCCGGCGCGCGGGTTGTCGTAGGGACCGGGCCCCGGGAACACGCCCGCCCGCGACGATACGTTGATGACGTGACCACCGCCCGCCGCGCGTGGGTAGGGCAGTGCTTCGCGGATGAGGAGGATCGGGCCGCGCAGGTCCACCTGCCAGATGAGGTCGATGTGCCGCGGCTGGATGCTTTCGATGCTGCCGGGAACGAGGATCGCGGCGTTGTTCACGATGATGTCGACGCGCCCGAACAGTTCGACCGTCTTCGCCACCCCGGCGGCAATCGACTCCGGGTCGCGCATGTCCATGTAGATGCCGGCGGCCTGGCCGCCTTCGTCGTCGATCCTTTTTGGGCCACCGGTGGATGGTCCCCGGCAGCCGCTTGTCGCGACCTCCTCGCTCCCGGGCCGCGACCGCATTGGCGGCTCCCGCGCAGCCGAGTTCGAGGAGACGTACTCACCGATGCCGCGTGACGCACCGGTGACGATTGCCACCTGCCTTCAGTGTCTTCATGCCCCGCGTTCTACGCACTGGCACGCCGGGGCGGGGCCGGATGGCCGCGCACTGTCACCACATGGCTCTTCAGGACTCCCGCGAGGACCGATGCTCATGACATGGACATCAGTCGGCGGCGAGCAACGGGTGAGCATCGTTTGGCACGATGATGGCGGTCCCGTTCGCGTGGCCGCCATTGCCATGGCAGGCGGCGGAGCACGAATCGCCTTCCGGGTTGAGGCCGGGGAACCTGTGGTGTGCTGGCATCGAGGTGATGCCGTCTTCCTCGTTCGCAGGCACGAAGACCGCGACGAGGTCGCACTCGCGGAATCTGACCGCCCACAGGGATGGCGCCCTGTTCCGGATTCTCACCTCATGGGTGCCGGTGAACCGCCGGTCGTTCCGGCGCTCACCGCATCGAACTCCCGGCGCGGTTGCGCGGGGAGCAACGCAGGCGCTAACGACGGTGCGCGATGTCTCGATGTCCAGGATGCGCGCGCGGACGCACGGGTACGTCGCCGAGAAACCCTCGACGTCTGCCTGTCGGCGCTGGGGCATTCGATGGCGGTGCCGTTGCGACGTGCTCGCCGCGACGCCGGTGCCCCAAGGATGGGAGCTGCGGCTGCGGTGCCGCGGCGTCTCGGCCCAGAGCCTCGTGCTCCTGTCAAACGCATTCTCGCGCACCGTACACGCGCTGGACACGCATCGGCCCGCACGACGCTCGCGGCCTGACCTCCGGGGGGATTCAATGTACCCCGATGATGTCGCCCACGGCGTGCGGCGAGCGCACTTTGCGCGGATGCGCGGGCGCCGGGGTCGACATTGCCCGCTTTCATGCGACCTCCACGGCGACGTCTGCGCCAGCGGAGGCAAGGGACGCAAGCGCGCGCCCCGCACCGTTCGCGACCGCCGTCGAGGGAGCCGCCGCGGCCTTCGCCGCAGTGGCGGCATCCGCTGCCACGCCCATTACCCTCCGGGAGCGTCTCGCCATCAAATCGTCGGCCGCCATGCCCGTCGATCGCGGCACGGGCCGCGCCCTATAAGCGGTCATATCTTTGCTGTCCTGTTTGCTCGTTCATGCGGCCCTCGAACTGCATGGACGCCACGACGCGCGCCGGTCCCCGCATGGCACGGTGGCCGCGCGCGTCTGGTGGGTCACGGAAGCTAGCCGATGCCATTGAGCTTCTTCTTCTGCTTTTGCTGGACGCGAAATGACGGATGCTGCTCCCGAGCTTGTCCGGCGTCGTGTAGAACACCCGCCCGTTGTTACCGATCTTCGCCAACTGGTTCATGAACTCCTTGAGATAAGTGGTTCCGGTCCAGCATGAAGGTGTTGATGGTGATGTCCTTCCTTGGGTGCCGCGCTTCACCTCCTTCAAGGCGTCGCGGATCGTCATCGGGCTCGGCGGATAGGCGAACAGCGGCGCCCCTTCTCAGAGGTGGGCCGTCGGAACCGCACCGGATCATCGAGATCTGCTTCGACCCGCCGCGGTGCTTCGCCAGCATCTTCTCGGCCAGCATCAGCGCGTGATGCATGTTCGTGCCCAGCACGGACTCATCCCACCGGACGTACGGCAACTCCGCGGCTTCCAGTTCCCGCGCGTGAGCGGAGAAGCCCATTCAAAGTAGAGCGTGTCAGCCGGGTAAAGCGTGCCGGATCAGGTTTTTGCAGCCAGCGCGACCTTCTTCCGCTCGCCGGAAGGAGCCCCGGAGCGCCTCAGGACCATGATGGTCCACCATCAGCACCATCGCCGTGGTCGTGACGATCTCCGTGCAGTAGACCTCAGAAGTCCTCGGGATCGAGGTGGACAGGAGCGCCGCAGCCTTCGCGCTCGAGCGCGTTCATGATCGTGCCCCGACGCTGTCCCGGCTGGAACGGGTCGCCGAACTCGTACGGCCCCGGACTCGTCGGAGCGTTCGCCGTGGCGGCCAAGGCCCAAGTCGCGGCACCGCGTGGTTGCTGAAGCCGTGCTTCCCCAGCTGCGCGGGAATCTCGGTGAGCGCGCGCTGGCCGATCATGCGCGTGCCGCGGGGGGTGAGCTTCCACTCCATCGCCCTCGCGCCGCACGTAGCCGGCCTGCTCCAGGACCTCCGGGAGTTTCTTCAACTCCTCGAACTGCTGCCCGAGCCTCGTCGCCAAGCAACTCGCGGAGCTCCGCGGTGATCCAAAACCTGCCGGAGTCGCCGGTGTACTGGGAACGCTCCGGGTCGCCATCCATGTCGTCGATGATCGTGCATCTCTCGGAGCATGAGTTCCATGGCGCGGCTGGAGGTCGATCTCCTCGTCGCCGCGGAACGGGTACAGGACCGGTCAGGTCCTCCAGCTCAGGGGGTTCATGAAGTCCAGGTTCTGCGCGAGTTCGCCAAGAGAGTTCCGGCTGGAGTTCAGGGTCGCCAGAGGCGGTCGAGAGCATGCTCTGGAGCTTCCGTCGCTAATCGCCGGGCATGGACTGGCATCAGGGACTGCATCCCGCCTGCATCTGCGCCTGCATCTGCTCGATCAGCTCGTGCAGGGACTGCGGCGGGTTGTCCGCATGGTATGTCGCCGAACTGCTCCATGAAGAAGAATCGAAGTCGGCTC
>JADJBX010000020.1 GCA_016703545.1 Candidatus Amarobacillus elongatus | reverse complement strand
GCGCCGCGTGCTCCGGCACCGGCTCCACCGCGATCACCCGCGCCCCGCGCGACGCCGCCACCATCGAGAACCACCCGATGTGCGCGCCCACGTCCAGGAACGTGTCCCCCGGCCGGATGAGCGGCGCCAGCGCCTCGGTCGCTTCGATGTCCCACGCGCCCTGCGCCTGGATATCGCGCCCGACCACCTCGTCGCCCGGCTGCACGAGCATGCGGAACCCGTACCGCGTGCCCAGCGGCGACGCCTCGGCTGGCTCGATCTTGCGAATGCCCGCCGTCATGTTCTCGATCGTGTAGGGGTAGTAGCCCATGTGGTAGAGAATCACCGAGGGGTCCAGCCACACCTTGAACCCCAGCCGCCGGGCCACTTCGCTGAACGCGTAATCCTCGCTCAGGTACTCGTTCTGCCCGTCCGGCGAGCTCAGCACGAACGTGTCGAAGAACGGCCACATCGGCGTCAGCCCGCCGACCCCGCACAGCGGGAAGTGCGGCCCGCCCTCCGGCGTCCGCGCCTCGATCATCGCCGTGATGACATCGCGGTGGACCGCCATGAACCCGGTCGCCGCGTAGATCACCTCCACCGGCTCACTCCCGGGCCCGAACACGATCTCCTGCCCCGGGAACCGCCGGCACGCGAGGTGCGACCCGTCCTTCACCGGGTAGGCCGCGCACGCCACCGAGCGCGTTCGCCGCGCCAGCTCCACCACCCGCTCCGCGTGCTCCGGCAGGAACACCACGTCGTCGTCAATCATCAGGAACACGTCGTCGTCGGTCCGGCGATACCAGTCCGAGACCGCGATCGACCGCGAGCGGGTAATCAGGGCATCGCCCCGCTTGATCACGTACCCCCACCCACGGTCACGGAGCTGCAACATGCACTCCGCGGTCTCGGCAAGGAGCCCCCGCCACGCACGGGATCACCGTGCTGCTTCGCGTGGCGGCAGCCGCCTCACGGCCCGTTCGGCCTCGACGACGACGCTCATGTTCCTCAAACCCGCTGGACCGGGCTAGCTCGCCCGGACGTTCACGTACTGATGCCCGCTCGGCTGCGTCGCCGGCAGCACACCCGTGCCACGGAAGCGCTCCGCCAGCACCCCGAGCAGCGTGATGTTCGCCGTCACCGCGTCCACGTAGACGCCGACGTAGCGCTTCGTCGGGCGGTAGATGTCGAGCACCTGAACGCTGTTGTTGTCGCTGTTCGCCACGTTCACCAGCTTCGCCTGGTTCGACGAGTTCTCCGCCGAGACGATGTTGGTGGCGTTGCCGAGGTTCGACTCGTTCGATTCGACCGCCCAGGTCGACAGCGAGCCGCCGTTCACCATCCCGCCGAGCTGGTAGATGAACCGGACCCGGTCGTACCCCTGCATGTCGATCGCCGCGCTCAGCGTGTTCGCCGCCGACTGGTCGACGAGCGCCGGCGCCACGGCCACGGTGATCAGGCTCTTCCCGCCCGCGTGATGCATCGTTGAACCCCTCCTCCCCCTCCCGGGGCATGAAGGGGGGCGGGCCTCCCCCGCCCCCCGTGAGACCTAGACCACGCCGATGCGGAAGGCGTCCGTGTTCCAGACACCGCCGCCGACGCGCTCGAACAGGATGATCCCCGTCTGGTCCGTGTCCGCGAAACGCTCGCGCAGCACCACCGTCGAGATCGCCGCGCGCTGCCCGATGATGTAGTTCCGGAAATCGCCAAACGCGATCACCTTCGCCGCATCCGTCCCGTCCGCCTCCATGAAGTCGGAGTTGTAGACCGGGTAGCCATCGATGTCCCGGGGCGTGCCCGCGTACCCGGACCCGCTCGCCGAGAGCCACATGTACCGCCCGTTCGCGTCCACGAGCTTGCGGACCTTGCCCTCGACCGAGCGGCTCATCAGCCACGAGCCGTTGTTCGAGTACTGCGACGGCACCCCGTACTCCACGTCGATCAGCTTCGGAGCCGAGCCCGTGTTCGAGGTCGAGTTCGAGATCGTGTTCGAAGTCGAACCCTCGACATCGATCGTCGAAATCCCCGAGTTCAGGAGGCCCCGCGGCTGCAGCCCGCCATCGCCGGCGATGAAGCCCTGGTCTTCCACCAGCGCCATGTTCTCGCCGCCGTTTTGCGCCAGGAACGCGAGCATGTTGCCCGCCGTGTCCGCCAGCCAGTCGTTCGAGAGCTTCGTCGCGACGCGGAGCTTCTTGATGCCGATCTCGAAGTCCTGGAACGTCGGGTCCGTCTCGCTGAACGCCGGGGTCTCCCCCGCCCAGCCGCCGACGAAGCCCGAGCTGTAAATCGAGCCGCTCGACGAGTTCGCCTTGATCGCCGGGAACACGATCCGGTCCCGCGAGGTCGGCAGCACGCGGCAGAGACGCCGCATCACCGAGGTCTGCGCGGCCCGCGCCAGGATCTCCGCCTGCACATCCGGCGGCACGAGGAACCCGCCCTGCTCGTCCAGCCCCGAGGAAAGCGCGTTCTGCTCCGCCGCGGTCAGACGGTTCATCGCCATCGATTCCGAGCGGCTCGTCGCGCACGCCTTGAGGTACTTCACGTACGCGTCGCGGTACTCGCCCTGCATCACCGCGCGCGTCTGGTTGTAGTAGTGCGCCGCCACCGGGTCCTTCGGAATCGGGCCGAACAGCACCTCCTCCGGGAACATCGCCTGCTCGCGGTCGAACGACGTCATGCGCGACACGAAGCCGCCCTTGATCGTCCAGCCCGCGGCCTGCAGCGAACGGCGCCCGTCATCGTCGGCGTTCACCGCCAGCGGAACCTTGTAGGCCGGGTCGTCGAGGTAGCGCGCCGTGTTCACGAACTCCTCGTCGCGAATACGCTGCTTCTCCTCCTCGATGACGAACTGCAGCTTCTTGCCGCGGTTCACCAGCTCCTCATCGCGCGAACGGGCCTCTTCCGGCATCGTCGCGCCCTTGTGCTTCTCGCGGAGGAGCGCCCGCTCGGCGACCACATCCTCGAGCTCCTTGTTGACCAGTGCGAGGTCGATCCCCATCGTCCCCCTCCTCCTCTACAGCCGAACCATCGCCAGTCGGCGCTCCAGCTCATGCCGCTTGAGCGCCAACTCCAGCTCCGGCGACGCCACCGGGTCGCCCTCCGGGACCACGGCCTGCTCGCCGATGGCCGCTTCCGCAACAGGCAGCACGTTGGCCGCCCCGCCACGAGGGCACTCGTCCCCCATGTCGCAGACACTCCTATGGATGCCGTCCATCCCCGACATCGCGTCGTGCAGCTTCGCGAGATTCGCCGAACTCATCGTCCGGCCCGCGTTCTCCTCGCCTGGCTCACCCGCCGCATCGGCCGGCACCGCCGGGCGCAGCGCACGCGCCACTTCCCCGCCGTGCTTGTACTGGCTCAGCAACGCGAAGTCCGCCGCAATCAGGAAGTTGGATTCCTCGTGGTCCCGCCCCACCGCATCCGCCAGGCCCGCCGTCACCGCCTGCTCGTCCGTGAACCACGTCTCCTCGGCCATCAGCCCGAGCCAGTGGTCAACGTCCTTGCCCGCCCGCTCCACGTAAATCGAGGCGATGTTTCGCGTCGTGTCCCGCAGGCGCGCGGCGGTCTTCTCGAAGTCCGCCGCGAAGCCGAAGCCCATCGCCATCGCCTCGTGAATCATCATTCGCGAATGCGGCGCCATCACCAGCTTGCCCGGGGCCGCCGCCATCGCAATCACGCTCGCGATCGACGCCGCAAGCGCGTCCACGTACACCTCGACCGTGGCCCGCATCGTCCGCAGCGCGTTGAAAATCGCGATGCCGTCGTCCACGCTCCCGCCAGGGCTGTTCACGTGCAGCTTGATCACCGGCTGAGTCGGGTTCCGCAGGTCCCGCACGAACTCGCCCGACGCCACGCCGAACATGCCGATCGTCGTGCGGGTAGATTTCGGCGACGTCCGGGTTCGCCCGGGCCACCTCAAACCGATACCAGGTCTTCTGCCGCTGCGCGCCCATCGATCAGGCAACTCCCAACTACTCCTCGTTGGGGGCACGATCGAGGTGGGGCCACAAATGGATTACGCTGCCGTGATTCTCACACTAGCAGAAAAGCAAACTTCCCCGTCAACCCTCAGCCGCCACGGTTCGACGCATGACACCGCCGGCACGTGATGTCGTACTCCTTCGCGCTGTTCGCCAGCTTCTGGCCACACCGCCAGCACCGGATCTCGGAACCCCCCATCGTGGCCATCTCCCTCAACCCCCCACCGCCGGGGCCGCCAGCCCCGTCTTCTCCCGGAACTCCTCCATGGTCATCCCCCCCGCCTGCAGGTTCGCCCGGTAGCGGGCGTGGATCTTGTCCTGGTCCTCCTGCAGCGCCCGCACGTCACTCAGGTCGAACGCCACCTCCTGCACCCCCGGGAAGTCCGCCGTCAGCCCCACCCGCCGGACGTCCTTCGGGCGCGAATTCAGCGGCCCCGACATCTCCTTGTAGAGCGGCGCGAGGTGCTCATCCCAGAACGATTCCCGGTCGCTGCGCTTGTTCGCGTAGCTCGAGCTGCTCACCCCGAGCCGCGCCCCGATGATCGTTAGCGGCACCCCGAACACCATCGCGATGCGCGCCTCGCTGATCTCGTCGAGGTTCGGAACCACCAGCCCGCTCGGCCCCAGCTCCGCCGTGAGCGCCGTAAACGATGCCTCCGCACCGTCCATGATCATCAGCCCGTGCCACCCCTTCGCCCCCCCGAAGTCCCCGCTGAACCGCTGCCGGATCGCCTCCTTCTGCGCCGGCGTGAGGGCCGTCTTCGTCGTCAGCATTTTCGCCGGCACGCCCGCGTTCGTGAAATAGCTCTTCACGAAGTCGCTTCGTATGTTGTCGGGTCCACCCGCCCCGCTGCCGCCATCAGGGGGGGCATCCCGTAAAACTCACTCAACGGGTTCCGCGTCTTCCAGTGGATCACGTCCTCGACGGGGAGCTGGTACAGGTCCCCGTCCCCCGCGTCGTACTCATACCGAGCGATGAACCGCCCCCGGTCCGGCACCACCCGCACCCGGTCG
>JADJBX010000019.1 GCA_016703545.1 Candidatus Amarobacillus elongatus | reverse complement strand
TGCCATCCAACCGGCTCATTCGATTCCCCCTCGATCCTGCGCGGTAGCCTACGCGCCGCCGCCGCCAATCGCGACCGCTCCCGCCCATCGTTCGCCGCTCCCCATTCGCGGCCTCCGGGTTATTCGCGGGTGCGGTCGGCGTCGTGACGAATCGGCGCGCATGCGAACCTGTCGCATCCTTACTTTTTGTCGAGATTCTCTTCAAGGGCTCGCGCCGAACAGCGCCGGAGGACGGAGATGGCGACATTCGAGGAGCAGATCGCGGCGGCGATCGACGCTCATGGCCAGTGGAAGGCGCGCCTCGAGGCCGCCATCGAATCCCGCGCCAGCGAGTTCGCCGTCGAGGATGTTGCGAGGGACGACCGCTGCGATTTCGGCGCCTGGCTCTATGCCGAAGGCAAGCACGGCTTCCAGAGCGGCGCCAGCTACCAACACGCCCGCGATCTGCACGCCAACTTCCACACCGAAGCCGCCGCTGTTCTCGCCCTCGCCCTCAGGGGCAAAACGAAGGCCGCCGGCGGGGCTCTCGGCCCGGGCACGCCCTTCAGCCATGCCTCCGCGGCGCTCGTCGCGACGCTCATGCAGGCGCGGATGGCCCGCGAAATCGCCTGACCTCGTTCGCGATCCCCGGCTTCGCGCTACGCCCTGTCGATGTGGCCCCGCACGTACCACATGCGCTGGCCGACGGTGAACCAGCTCCCCACGGCCAGCACCCAGAGGCCGGGCACGAGCAGCGGCGGCACCAGCAGCGCCACCAGCACGAGAATCAGCCGAACGAGCCGGTCCATGATGCCCACCCGCACGGCGAGGCCCGCTTCGCCCGCGCGTGCGCGCACGTAGCTCACGAGGAACGCCCCGGTGAGTGCCGCCAGCGACAGCACCAGGTTCCCGCGCTCCCCTTCGCCGGCAAAGTAGTACGCCAGCCCGCCGTAAATGAGCGCGTCGGCGGCGCGGTCGAAGGTGGAATCGAGGACGCCGCCGAATTTCCCCGTACGATTGCCCGCACGCGCCACCGCGCCATCGAGCGCGTCCAGCGGCAGGCCGAGGATGAGCACGATCGCGCCCCACTGGATTTCGCCCCGCCCAATCAGCACGGCCGCGCCCACCACTACCAGCAGCCCCACCGCCGTGATCGCGTCCGGGTGGACGTGCATCCGGTGTAGCCCCCGCCCGATGCCGCCGATCGTGCCGCCGAGCGCCCCGCGCACACGGTCCTGGAAGGTCACGGGATGAACGGTCATGTGCGGCGGGTGCTCCAGCGCGGGGGTTCCGTCCGCTCATCTTGGCGCATGCTATTCTCGCGTCAAATGCCGGGACGCCCGCGGAAGCCGCCGACGCGCATCATCCTCACTCGCCATGGCCAGACCGAGAGCAACCGCCTCGGCCTCTTCTGCGGCCACTCCGAGACGCAGCTGACCGGCCGCGGCCGCGACCAGGCCCGCGCCCTCGGCCGCCGCCTCGAGACCGAGCCCATCGCCGCCTGCTACACGAGCGACTTCTCCCGCGCCATCGAGACCGCGGCCATCGCCCTCGCCGGCCGCGGAATCCCGCACGTCGCCGATGCCGCCCTTCGCGAAATCCACTACGGCGAATGGGAGCTGCGCAAGGAGCGCGCCGTCGCACGCGAAGCCTCGGAGCAGTACCGCCTGATGCGCGCCGAGGACCCCCGCTGGCACCCTCCCGGCGGCGAGAACGTCGGCATGGTGCGCGAACGCATGGCCGCCATGCTGGATCGCATCAGCCGCAAGCACGCGCACGAATCCGTCCTCGTGGTGACCCACGGCACCGCCATCCACTGCCTGGTCGCCGAGGTCCTCGCCGTCGCGCCCACCCACGTCTTTCGCTTCCACGTGGCAAACTGCGGGCTCTCCGAGGTACAGATCGTGGGCGGGAAGCCGGTGCTCGTGACGCTGAACGAGACCCGCCACCTGCTCGGCCTCGAAACCGCCGCGGAGTGACCCCAGGAGGCGCGCGTGATCCCCGTCGGCGATAGTCCCCGCACCCGCCGGACGCCCCTCGTGAACTACGCCATCATCCTCGCCAACGTGGCCGTGTTCATCTGGATGCTCACCCTCGATACCACCTTCCTCGGGACGCCGCGCCAGCAGGCCCAGGCCGTCGCCGCCCAGGCCGATTCCGTCTGCTACACCTTCCAGACGGCGCCCACGGAGATCGACCACTTCTATTGCCGCTGGTCGCTGCAGCCGCGCGAGTTCTTCGACGCCGTGCGGGGCGATGCCGCCCCCGTCCCCAACCCGCAGCCGCGCTGGGAGATCCTGCTCACCATCATCACCTCGATGTTCCTGCACGGCGGCTGGCTGCATATCGCCGGCAACATGCTCTTCCTCTGGGTCTTCGGCGATAACATCGAAGACCGCCTCGGCCACCTGGGCTACCTGCTGTTCTACCTCGCCGCCGGCATCGCCGCGTCCCTCGTCCAGGGCTGGCTCGATGCCACCAGCCTCGTGCCCGTGCTCGGCGCGAGCGGCGCCGTCGCGGGCGTGCTCGGCGCGTACATCGTCTGGTTCCCGAAGGCGACGGTGAGCGTGGTCATCCCGTTCTTCGTGCTCATCTTCATCCCCCATCCCCGTGCCCGCGGTGGTCGCGATCGGGCTCTGGTTCCTCCAGAACCTGTTCGCGGGGTTCGCCACCCTCGGCGATGCCGCCGCCCCGACCAGGGCGTCGCATGGTTCGCGCACATCGGCGGGTTCCTCTTCGGGATGCTTTCGGTGCTGCTCTTCCTTCGGCGCGCCGGCCACCGCCCACCCCGCTGGCGCGATTAGCCGCCTCGCGGCACGGCTTTCCCCGTTACGGCGGGGGCTCGTTTCACGGTCACGCATCGCGAATCGCCATGCTGGCGATAGGCTAGGGACAACCTCATGCCGGGAGTGGCTACATTCTCCCCATGGGAGCGACCGGACAGCCCCCTGACAACCCCATCACCAGGCTGACGCCGCGGCAGCGGCAGGTGTTGCGCCTGCTCGCCGCCGGCCGCACCAACCCCGAGATCGCCCGGGCGCTCGGCATCAGCCTTGCCGGGGCCAAGTGGCACGTCAGCGAAGTGCTTTCGCGCCTCGGCGTGACCTCCCGTATCGAAGCCGCGCAAGCCACCGCAAGGACGGTACCGATGTCTGACATCCTCCTCGAGACCGATCTCCCCAACCGCCTGGCGCGCGGTAAGGTCCGCGACGTGTTCGACCTCGGCGAGAACCTCCTGATCGTCGCCACGGACCGCATCTCGGCCTTCGACGTCGTCCTCCCCACCGGCATCCCCGCAAGGGGTGAGGTGCTCACGCGGCCTCGGCCTGGTGGTTCGAGCGCATCAACGATGTCGTTCCCAACCATTTCATCGCCCTCATCACCGAGGAGAACGCGTCGCTCGTGCCGTTCGAACTGGACGAGCGGTACTACGGCCGCACCATGCTCGTTCGAAAGGCCCGGCGCCTGGACGCCGAATGCATCGCCCGCGGCTACATCTCCGGCTCCGGCTGGAAGGATTACCAGCGCACGGGCGCCATCTGCGGCATCCCGCTGCCCGCCGGCCTCCGGGAGTCCGAGCGGCTCCCCGAGCCCATCTTCACCCCGTCGACCAAGGCCACCGCCGGCCACGACCAGAACATCACCTTCGAGGAATTCGCGGGCATCGTCGGCGGCGACGCGGCCGGCCTGGTGAAGGCGCGCACGCTCGCCGTCTACGAGCAGGCCGTCGCGCTCGAACCCGGCATCATCATCGCCGACACCAAGCTCGAATTCGGCTTCTGCGGCGACGAGGTCATCCTCATCGACGAAGCGTTGACCCCGGACAGCAGCCGGTTCTGGCCCGTCGACGACTACCGCCCCGGGACCGCCCAGGCGGGCTTCGACAAGCAACCGGTGCGCGACTGGATGGCGGCCAACTGGAAGGACGGCGACCCGCCGCCCGCGCTCCCGCCCGCCGTCGTCGCCGCTACCACCGAGCGCTACATGGCCGTCTACCGGGCGCTCACGGGCGAGGAACTCCCCCGCCTAGGGGCCCTGAAGGCGCCTCGCGCCTCGAACCTCGGGCCTCGATCACGTCCCTGGGAGCTTGAAGTCCTTGCCGATGATGATCACCACATCGGGCGCGGTCGAGCTCGGCTTGGGCGCCGTCTTCACCGCCGACTCCGGCAGGTTCAGCCACTTCGCGATATCGACCGCCATCGGCCGCCGGTCCTCGGTGTAGAGGATGATGCTGGTGGTCGGCTGCTGGACGACGTCCAGGCCCAGTTCCACCGTCGGCAGCCGCCGCGTGATCTGCAGGTAACGGCCCAGGCCCCGCGCGAGCTCCTCGCCCTGCGCCGGCGAACCGGTGCCGTTCTGGATCTCCACGATGGAGTCGCCGTACTTCCCGCCGGCGAACGCCTGCGCGATGATCTGCTGCGCGTTCACGGGGTCCCACGCGAGCACGCTCGCGCCGTCCTCCGGTGGTCATGCCCCACACCGTCGGCCGCCCGTTCACGGGGTCTCCCAGCGAATAGCCGACCATGTTCCCCTGCGTCTCCCGCAGCAGGTTGGCCAGCCCGGGATCTCGGATTTCGCGATGTCCGTGTGGCCCGTCGCCTTGTACGCGTCCCACAGCGCCGTCGCGTCCGTCAGGTTCGCGAGCAGCCCCCGTTCGAACACCTTCTCCACCGCCCCTTCGAGCACCACCTGCTGGCGCTTCACGCGGTTCAGGTCGCTGTCGTCGCGGTACCGCCCGTAGGCGACGGCGTTATACCCGTTGAGGTGCGCCGGGCCTGGCGGAAAAGAGACATAATGCGCGTGGACGTCATCGTCGCTGTAGTACCACTGCCCGCCGTAGTGCGGCACCTGCAGCTCGTCCGGGATGACCACATCCACGCCGCCGATCGACTCCACCAGCCGTTCGACGCCCTTGAACTCCACCCAGACGTAGTGGTCGATGGTGATGCCGAAGTTCTTCTCGATGTCCGTCTGCAGCTGCTTCGCGCCCGCGTCGAACGTCTTCCCGTAGTCGACGCCAATCTGGTAGCTGTTGTTGATGCGCGACTTGTAGGGCGTCTTGTAGCGGGGGTCGTGGATTTCGATGAAGAGGTCGCGAGGGAAGCTCAGCAGGCTCGCCTTCTTCGAAATCGGGTCCACCGTCGCCACCACGATCGTGTCGGTGTGCGTGGGGAACGCCTGCTGCGGCGCGACATAGCCTGTGGCGTCCTGGCTCAGTGGCCGTGCATCCGCGCCCATGATGAGGATGTTGATGCGTGCGTTGAACGGGCTCGATTCGCCGGGGGCTTCCACCTTCGCCGGCCCGGGAAGCTGCTGCAGCGCCTGCGTCACCACGCCAAGCTGCAGGTTCTTGCCGGGAAAGAGCGCGGGCGTGATGCGCGTCAGCAGCGCGACCGCCGTATACGACGTCGCCATCCCGAACGTCAGCAGCGCGAACACGAAGAGCCACCGTTGCCCGGCGGTCAGGGTTTTCGCGGAGGTCCGTGATGCGGCTGCACGTCCGGCGCGCGAACGGCCCCGGAGCGTTGCTTCATCTGCCCGGCTCGCCATGTAACTTCAACCTAACCACCGCCGCTTCACCGGTCAACGAATTCTGATACCCGTGTTATCCGCGCCTTTCATTCTGTTTCGCCGTTCTTTTCGCGAACGCTCACGGCCCGCTCCCTACCCCATTCCCAGTTCGTGCAGCCGGTCGTCGTCGATGCCGAAGTAGTGCCCGAGTTCGTGCAGCACGGTCTTGCGAACCTGCTCGCGCACCTCATCGTCGTCCCGGCAGAACTCCTCGATGGGCTCCTGGTAAATGCTGATCTTGTCCGGCGGCACGAGGTTGTAGTACTCCCCCCGCTGCGTCAGCGGGATGCCGTGGTACAGCCCCAGCAGCGTGCGGCCCGGCCCCACGCCCGCCGCCTTGCGGTCGCGCGCGGTCGGCCGCCGTTCGATGACGATGGCGACATTGTGCACGCGCTCCAGCAGCGCCGGCGGCAGCTCCGCCACCGCCTCCCTCACCAGTTGCCGGAAGTGCGCCCGTTCCACGTCTCTACTGTGGGGGAGGAACCGGATTCGCCGCTACGCCCGCGCCGCCATGCCTCAGCGTGCCAGCCGCCCCGCGACCCAGATCGTGCGGAACCCTTCGCCCTTGATCGCGTTCACCTGCTCCGCGCGCTCCAGCGCCAGCAGCTCGTCAAGCGCCTCCTCGGCGCGGCGCACCGCGTCCACGTGGCCTGTCTCGCTCACGCGCGCCATCACTTCCGCCCATACGCCGGTGGTGCGCAGCGAGGCCGTGAACCGCGGCCACCAGACCGCCACGATCTTCTCCGGCGGCGCGAACCGCGGCCGCAGCCGCCGCATCGTCCGGTACCGCTCTTCCACCGACTTCACCGGCTCCACGACCTTCACCATCGGCCCATCGAGTTCGCTGCAGCGGAAATCCAGCAGCAGCCGGTGACCTACCGCGACGAAGCGCAGCGTCACCACTTCGCTCGTGCGCAGCGTCGCCGCGATCTCTGAAAGGTCGATGCTGAAGTCGTTGTCCATTGCAGCGGAGTGTACGCGCGTGGCGCGGACGATTCCACTCGCATAACAACGGTCCCAGATGAAACCTCACGTCCCCGTCCGGCTTCTCTACCGCCGTGGCCCCCCGCTTGCCACCAAGTGCCCCTTCACCCCCGCCGACGATCACCACGTGATGCACCTGTTTCGCAAAGACGGGACCCGAAAGCGGGTCGAAGCGCTCATCCGCGAAGGGATCGGCGTCCGGGAGCAGTCCTGGGAACTGCACGCGGCCGATGCCGATGGTGACTCCCGCGCGCTCCTGGGGCCGGTGGTCGCCTGGGTTCGCGAATCCATGGCCGATATGCGCCGCCCCTACGGCATCGACCACGTCGCCCTCGCCCTCGCCTGCCGTGATGACGAAGGGCACGTGCTCCTGAGCAACTCCTTCGGCGTCACCCGCCCCGCCATCTTCTGGGGGCCCGAAGGCGAGGACCGCGTCGCCGCCTTCCTGGACGATGTCGAAGAGTCCGGAGCGTCGGGCGCGCACGAGGTCGTGGGCGCGCTCCTGCGCCTCGGCGATATCGCCTTCGGCCTCTCCGCCGGCAAGGCGGCCGCCTGACCCGTGCCTGCCGCCTTTTTCCGGGCGGCCCGCCGTTTCCCGTCGCCCGTTTCTCTCCTATGATTCCCGCCATGGCTGTGAAGAACCCGGCGCGTGCCCGTGAGCGCCTTGAAGGGCAGATCTCCAAGATCGCGTGGCTTCGTGGCACCGGCCCGAACCCGTTCGAGTACAACCAGTGGAACGACCGCACCGTCGAGATCCTGGTCGCGCTCTTCGGCGCCGATTCCGCCGAACTCGCGTCGTACCATGCCGCCGCGGGCATCCGTGGCCGCCTTCCCGGCGTGCGCGGCCAGGCCGAGAACATGACCCTGAATATCCACGGGCCGTGGGGCATCCGCGCCCGCCTCGAACGCGCCGAAGCCGTCCTTCGCTCCATGAGCGCGGCGCTCGCCTAGGCCGCCGGGCCGTCCTCCGCATCCGCGATGCCCAGCGCCGCCCGCGCCGCGGCGATGCACCCGGGCCAGCGCTCCTCCAGCTCCGCCGCGCGCGCCGCGAGCCGCTCCTGGAAGGCGGGGGTTTCGAACCCCTCGGTCGTCATGATGACCGCGTCCTCGCCGTTGTCCTGGTAGTACTTCTTCCGTTCGCCCACGTCCCAGAACCCGTACCGCCGGTACAGCGCCCTCGCGGCCTCGTTCGAAACCCGCACCTCCAGCGTCGCCGCCTCCATGCCCGCATCCCGCGCCACAAGGATGAGCGCGTGCAGGAGGAGGCGGCCGTAGCCCGCGCGCCGCAGATCTGGCCGCACCGCGATCGTGACGACGTGCGCCTCATCCACCATGAGCCAGGTGCCGGCGAACCCCACGAGGTCGTCCCCCACTTCGAGGACGAGGTAGCGCGCCAGCCGGTTGTGCTCGATCTCGTGCGCGAACGCCGTCGCCGGCCACCCCGAGCTGTACGACGCGCGCTCCACCGCCGTCACCGCATCCAGGTCGGCGGGGGTCATGGGGCGAAGGCGAGGGGCGGGCACCCTCTGATGCTACGCCACGCGTGCGGCCCCGCGCGCCCCTTCCCCGCCACGCGCCATTGCCCACGCCGATGTCACGGATCAGCAAGACTCGTTACGGCCCGTTTATCTCCCGCTCACCAACGGCTGGTAGTGTTGGGTCTGCCGAGTCCCGGGTTCGCCCGGGAGCGGGGGACCCAGCCCGGGAGAGATGGCTTCACGCGCTCTCCCCGGGGTGAAGCGCGAAATGCCGCGCCGGTGACTTCCGACACCGAACCCGTCAGCTAACCCCGCAGGCGTTCGGGGGAGATCGTTTCGTCTCCCCGGCATCCGCGTGCTGCCGCGCGCAACCCTGCCCTGGAGGACAGCTACCCGATGTCGTCTACCCTTACCCTGCCGGTGCCACCGACGCGCCGGCCCTCGCTCGCCTCGCAGGCCGACTCCCTTGCCGAGGCCCGTGAACTGCTGCGCCGCGCGGCGCGCCTCCCCTACCATGCCACCCGCGCCGATGCGTGGGCGCGCCGCTTCCGCCGCCTCACCTCCGATGCCACCGCCGCGATCGGCCAGCACGTCCTTCGGTTGCAGCGCAGCGAGGCCACCGGCATCGCCGCCGATGGCACGCCCCCGCACCTTCTCCCGGCCCTGCACCGCCAGGCGGAGGAGGCCGAGAACCTCATCCGCGCGGGCTTCGATCTCGTCCACGAGGCGGAGGCTGTCCACCGCCCGGACATCTGGAACATGGTCGAACTCGGCGAGCAGGCGATGCGCCTCTCCATCGCCGTCGAACGCCACCACAACCGCCTGCTCGATATGGCGTTCGAAGCCGGCCACCGCGATATCGGCGGCGGCGGCTGACCGGTCGCATTCGCCAGGGACGACAAAAGGGGCCACCAGCGTGGCCCCTTTCCGTGTCTGACCGGCCTTCGCCGCGTTAGCCGAGGAACTCGAGCAGCGCCGCGTTGTACTCGTTCGGGTACTCGATGAAGCCCACGTGGCCGCCCGGCAGCTCCTTGAAGGTCGCGCCGCTGATCGCCTTCGCCAGCTTCTGGCCGTTGCGCGCCGGCACGAACATGTCCTCGCTGCTCGCCACCACCAGCGTCTGCGCCTTGATCTTCGAATGGCGCCCCGTGGCATCGAACGCCATGCACGCCTGCGCCTGCCGGATGAAGGCGTGGTCCTGCTGCTGGTACGGGTTCGCCAGCGAATTCTGCAGCCCCCGTTCGTACCGCGCGTCATCGTCGAGCAGCGCCGGGCTGTAGAGCAGGTGCGCCATGTGCCGGACCTGCTGCTCGCGGCTCATGTTCGAACGGCGGATGTCGATCAGGCTGCGAAGGATCGCGCGCCCGTACCCATCGATACTCCCCGCGGTGTTCATCAGCACGAGCTTCTCCACGCGGCCGGGGTGGTTGATCGCCACCTCCTGCGCCACGAAGCCGCCCATGCTGAACCCAACCAGGTTCGCCTTTTCGATGCCCAGGCGATCCAGCAGCGCGACCACGTCGCCCGCCATCTGCGCGATCGCGTACGGCCGGTCCGGCGCGCTCGTGCGGCCAGCGCCGCGGTTATCCGGCATCACAACGCGGAACTGCTTCGCCAGCGCCGGCGCCGTGAGCGCCCACGACTGCAGGTCGGCGCCGAGCCCCGTGAGCAGCACCAGGGCATCGCCGCTGCCGGCTTCCTCGTAGTACGTGACGATGTCGCTGACGGGCGCTTTGGGCATGTGGTCCTCGGGCAATCGTGGGGTGTGGCATTCCGCCGGGCGCGGAACGCAGCAATGCTAAGACACCCCGCCCCTATCAGCCATCCGCGCGCCGGGCTGCCCCCAAACGAAAAACCCCGGCGCTCCGCGCGCCGGGGTTCCCCGCAAACACACACAACCGGGCAGGCTCAGACCGCCGCCACCGCCTCGGTCGTCTCCTCGTCCACGTTCACCGGGTCCGGCTCCGAAGATGTAGCCGATGCCGTTGAGCGTGCGAATGATCGCCGGGTTCGAGCGGTCTGGCTCGAGCTTCTGGCGCAGCCGCGAGACCCACACCCGCAGGTACTGGAGGTCGTCCCGGTATTCGGGCCCCCAGACCTTGCTCAGCAGCTCCGCGTTCAGGATCACCTTGCCCGCGTTCGCCGCCAGGTGCTGGAGCAGCATCCACTCCGTCCGGCTCAGCGAGACCGGCTCGCCATCGCGCTTCACCAGCCGCCGCGTGAGGTCCACCTCGACGCCGTGCGAGCGCACCACGTTCTCCGGCTCTTCGCCGCCGCGGCGCCGCAGCACCGCCCGGATCCGGGCCCCGAGCTCTTCCATGCTGAACGGCTTGACGATGTAGTCGTCGGCGCCGAGTTCCAGCCCGCGGACGCGGTCCGCCGTCCGGTCCTTCGCCGTCACCAGCAGGATCGGCACACTCATCCGCTCACGCGTCGAGCGCATCACCTGCAGCCCATCCATGCCGGGCATGGCGATGTCCAGCAGGATCACGTCTGGCCGCCGCTCCTCGATGAGCTTCAACGCTTCCTCGCCGTTGCCGGCCGTGATCACGCCGAAGCCCTGGGCGGTCAGTTCGCTCTTCAGCAGGCGCAGAATGCCCGGCTCGTCGTCGACTGCCAGGACCAGTGGGTGCGCATTCATGGGTATTTCCTCCGCGAGTGACCTGAGAGGCCATCAGTTGGTGGCTTGAAGGTACCCCGCTGATAGCCCGCGGCGAATCGCCCGAAGCATCCTGTTCACTGCAAGAGGTATGTCAAAAGCATCTCGCCGTAGCGGGAGCGCAATGTTATGCCTTCGCGATTGTGCCCGTCGTACCCTCCCGGGAGCCGCCCTGAAGCGCATTCCCGAGCCTCTAACCTCGGAGACAGACTTGACTCGAGGCCCGTTCGGTTCCGTTGCCGAATCCCCCGTCCCGTTCCTGGAGGCCTTCTTCGCCGCATCCGGCGAGCCCGCCGCCTTCCTTGACGCCTCCGGCATCGTGCTGCGCGCCAACGCCGCCATGGGCGCCTTTACCGGCATCCCTCCCGCCGACCTTCCTGGCAGCCCCTTCGAAAAGCACCTCCCCGGGGTCATGGCCGGCGCGCGTGTCGCCCTGGCCGCTGGCCACCCGCTCACCGGCGCGCCCGTCCTTCTTGATGACGGCCGAACCGTCGCTCTCACCCTGATTCCCGCGGGCGACGGCGGCGCCTGTGTCGTCCTCCGGCCCGCGACCATCGACGACGAGCAGCTTGCCGCGCTCTTCGAGCTCCCCCAGCTTGTCGTGATGCTCGACCCCGACGCGCGCGTCGTCTTCCGCAATCGGGCGGCGCGGGAGTACTTCGGCGAGCACCGTGTCGGCCGCGATGGCTCCCTCCACCCGGACGACCGCCCGGCCATGGCCGCCGCTGTCGCCGAGGCGCGCCGCACCTCCGGGCCGATCGCCATCGATATCCGCCTGCGCCGCCACGACGGCGAATTCCGCTGGCACACCTGGCGCAGCCATACGATCGTCACCGCCGCCGGCCCGCGCCGGCTCGCCACCGCCCTCGATATCCACGACCGCAAGACCGCGGAAGAGGCGTCGCTGCGCGCGAACCGCGCCGGCCTCGAGGCGCTCCACGCCCTGCCCACGCGGATCATCTTCCTTGAAGACGGCGGACTCATGTTCGCCAACCGCGCCGCGCGTCAGCTCGCGGGCACCGAGATCGAGCCCCGGGCCGACGGCTTCGTCCCCGAGGTCGTCCACCCGGATGACGCGGCCATTTTCCGCGCCACCCGCCGCGCCGCCGGCGATGAGCCCTACGCCCTCGAGCTGCGCCTGCGCGACCGCGCCGGTGCCTACCGCTGGCACCTCTGGCACGCCGGGCCGATGAGTCCGACGCGCCGCATCGGCCTCGCCATCGATATCCACGACCGCGTCCTCGCGCAGGAAGCGCTGGAGCGCGCCGAGGAGCGATCCCGTGTCCTCGGCGAGACGCTGCCGCTCGTGGTCTGGGCGGCCGATGCCGACGGGCGCTGCACCTACACCAACCGCCACTGGCGCGAATTCACGGGGCTCGAAGGCGAGGCCGCCCTCGATTGGTCCGCCGCCATGCACCCGGACGACGTGGAACCGTGCCTCGCCGCCTTCGCCGAGTCCCTCGCGAAGGGTGAGCCGTTCGAGTTCGAATACCGCATCCGCCACCACGATGGCGAGTACTGCTGGCACCTCGGCCGTGCCACGCCGTGGCGCGACGCGTCGGGCGCCATCCTCGGCTGGTTCGGCGGCGCCTCCGATATCCACAGCCAGCGCGAGGCCGCCCGCGTCGCCGGCCGCCTCGCCGCACTGGTCGAATCCACCAGCGACGCCGTCATCGGCATGACGCTCGACGGCCGCATCGAAAGCTGGAACGCCGCGGCCGAACGCACCTACGGCTACACCCCGGCCGAGGTCCTGGGCCGGCCGTTCACGGAGGTCGTGCGAACGGAAGGCGACACCGCCGCCGGCTTCGCCGCGGTCGCCGCCGGCGCCGCCATCCACCTGCAGACCGTCGACTACCGAAAGGACGGCACACCCGTCCGCGTGGAGGTCAACCTCTCCCCCGTCCTCTCGAACGGCGAGGTCACCGGCTGCTCCGCCATCGTCCGGGACGTGACCGACCTTCGCCGCCAGCAGGAGGCCGAGGCGCGCCTCGCCGCCATCGTCGATTCCGCCGCCGATGCCATCATCTCCATCGACACCGACGGCCGCTTCACGAGCTGGAACAGCGCCGCCGAGCGCGTCTACGGCTGGACCGCCGAGGAGGCGCTCGGCCAGGACTTCCTCGAACTCACCGTGCCTCCCGAGCACCGTGCGGCTGCGCGCGCGGGGTGGGCGTTGGCCGCGGCTGGCGTGGCGCCGCCGCCATTCGAGAGTCGCCGCCTCCGCAAGGGCGGCGACGCCTTCGAAGCACTCGTCGCCCTCTCCCCGATCGTCGACCGCTCGGGCACGGTGATCGGCGCCTCCGCCATCGTCCGCGATGTCACTGAGTTCCGCCGCCACGAGTCCGCGCAGGCGCTGCTCGCCGCCATCGTGCAGTCCGCCCACGACGCCATCATCGTCCGTTCGCTCGATGGCGAGGTGCTCAGCTGGAATGCGGCCGCCGAGCGGCTTTACGGCTGGACCGCCGAGGAGGCCGTGGGCCGTCCCATCACGGCGTTCGTTCCGCCCGGCGCGCCCGATCTCTCGCCCGAGGTCCTCTCCCGCATCGTGGCCGGCGATGAGCCATCGAGCTTCGAATCCCGGCGTCTGCACCGCAGTGGCCGCCCGATCGACGTCTCGGTGACGCTCAGCCCCGTGCGCGATCCCGGCGGCGCCGTCACCGCCGTCGCGAGCATCGCCCGCGAAGTCGGCGAGCAGCGCCGCCAGCGCGAGCAGATCGCCGCCCTCAACCGCGAACTCGAAATGCGCCTCTCCGAACTGGAAAAGGCGATGGCCGTGAAGGACGAGTTCCTCGGCAGCGTCTCGCACGAGCTGCGCACGCCGCTCACCTCGCTCGTGGGCCTCATCCACATGCTCCACGAGCGCGGCGAACTCGTGGACCGCGAATCGCGCCGCGAGGCGTTCGACCAGCTCGCCACCGACGCCACCCGCCTCCAGCAGATCATCGAGAACATGCTCATCCTCGCCCGGCTCGACCACACCACGTTCGAGGCCGAGCCCCTGCTCGTGCAGCGCGTCGCCCCCGCCGTACTCGCCGCGCATCGCCGGCGCTTCCCCTCGCACAACCTCATCGAGGACTTCCCCGCCGACCTCCCCGTCGTTCTCGCCCAGCGCACATGGGTCGATCAGGTGCTCACCAACCTGCTTTCGAACGCGCAGAAGTACACGCCCCCGGACGCCCCGGTCGAGGTCCTCGCCGTCGAACGCGAGGCCGATGTCGAAATCAGCGTCCTCGACCGCGGCCCCGGCCTGACCGAGGACGAAGCCCGCCGCATTTTCGAGCCGTTCACCCGGCTGCAGCGGGACCGCTATCGCGGCCCCGGCAGCGGGCTCGGGCTCGCCGTGTGCCGCCGCCTCGTGGAACTCATGGGCGGCACCATCGACGCGCGGCCCCGGCCCGGCGGGGGCGCCATCTTCCAGTTCCGCCTGCCCCGCGCGGGCGAGGAGTAAGCGGTCCAACACCGGCAAATGGAACGCGGGGTGAACCGCCCGTGAAAGAAGCGTAATCTGCCGTCCTGGCCCGGCACCTTTTCGCGTGTGTCCGCCATAGTCCCATCAGCACGCACCCGGAAAGGCAATCGCCATGGACGAACATCCCCGCCCCGGGCTCTTCGAACGAAGGTCCACACGCCGCGCCCTGCTGGCCGGCACGGCCACGGCAGCCGCCGCGGGCGCCGCCGTCGCCGTCGCCGGCTTCGCGGGTACCTCCGGTCATTCGCCGGCGAAACCGGCAGCCGCCGGCGGCGACACCGTCGACGGCGCCACCCCCGAACCCGCCGTCGACCTCACCCGCGTCGCCATCGCCGACCCTCGCCGTCGCGCCGCGCACCTCCTCCGCCGCGCGGGCTTCGGCGGCACCTTCGCCGAGGTCGAGGCGTTCGCCGCGCTCTCCCCCACCGAAGCCGCCGACCGCCTCCTCAACTACGAAGCCGTCGACAACAGCGCCCTCGATGCCCGGCTCGCGCGCATGAACCTGAACCTCAAGAAGGCGGGCACTCCGCCTCCCGGCCAGGGCAACGTCCTCCAGGACATGCAGCGCTGGTGGATGGCCCGCATGGCCTACACCGCCCGCCCGCTCGAAGAGCGCATGACCTACATCTGGCACGGTCTGCTCACCTCGCAGGTGAGCAAGATCAACGGCGACCGCGCCAAGCTGATGGTCACCCAGAACGAGCTCTTCCGCGCCCACGCCCTCGGCCGTTACGACGACCTGCTCCAGGCGGTTTCGAAGGACACCGCCATGCTCATCTACCTCGACACCGCCGAGAGCACGCGCGAACACCCCAACGAGAACTACGCCCGCGAACTGATGGAGCTCTACTCGATGGGCGTGGGCAACTACACCGAGGATGACGTCCGCGAGAGCGCCCGCGCCTTCACCGGCTGGCGCTTCACGCCTCCCAACGCCGGCCGCCCGGACGTCTCGGGCCTGACCCAGGCCGAGCTGCGCGAACTCCGCACCCAGGCCATCGCCGATTGGGAGCCGCGCTTCGTCCTCAACCCCCGCCTCCACGACAACGGCCAGAAGAAGTTCCTTGGCCGCACGGGCAACTTCGGCGGCGAGGAGATCGTCGCCATCATCATGGAGCAGCCCGCGACGGCGAGGTTCATCACCCGCCGCCTCTTCACCGAGTTCGCCCACTTCAACCCTTCGGACCAGACCATCGACCGGCTCGTGGAGGTCTGGAACAGCAGCGGCCACTCCGTCCGCGAGGTCGTCCGCGCCATCCTCGTCAGCGACGAGTTCTACTCCGAAGCCTCTTACCGCGGCTTCGTGCGCAGCCCCATCGAGTTCATGATCGGGATGGTCCGGTCGCTCGAAATCGAGACCGACTTCCGCCCGATGCTTCGTACCCCCGGGCGGCAGGGCGGTCAGGGCGCCGGCGGCCTCATGGGGCAGGTCCTGTTCGAACCCCCAAGCGTCGCGGGCTGGCCCGGCGGACAGACGTGGCTCAGTTCCAGCACGTTCTTCGCCCGCGTGAACTTCCTCGATAGCTTCTTGTTCACCCAGCGCGGGGGAGCAAACCCCATCCCCGCGCTCGTCGGCGCCGCCACCCCCGAGGAGTGCGTCGACCGCGCCCTCGCCCGCCTCGTCGATGGCAACGTTGCCGCCGGCGCGCGTGATGCGCTGGTCGCCTACGCCCGGGGCATTACCAACCCGCAGCTGCGCGCCGCCGGTGTCGCCTACCTCGTGCTCGGCAGCCCCGAGTACCAGCTCGCCTGATTCGCGGAAGCGAAAGGAGCCATGCCATGATCTCGCGCCGAGACTTCGTGAAGGGCGGCGTCGCCCTCGTTTCCATCGGGACGACCGCTCAGTCGCTGCTCAAGGGCGCCGTCGCCTTCGCCGTCCAGAATCCCGCGGCCGTGAACGCCGCCGCCAACGGCAAGATCCTCATCCTGGTGCAGATGGCCGGCGGCAATGACGGCCTGAACACGCTCGTCCCCTACGCCGATCCCGTGTACCGCTCGGCCCGCCCAACCCTCGCTATCCCCGAGGACCAGGCGCTGCCGCTCGCCGAGGGGTTCGGCCTGCACCCCGTGATGACCGGCTTCAAGGGGCTCTGGGACGCGGGCAAGCTCGCCGTCGTGCGCGGCGTCGGCTACCCCAACCAGAACTACAGCCACTTCAAGTC
Organism: Candidatus Amarobacillus elongatus; assembly: GCA_016703545.1. Taxonomy (GTDB): domain Bacteria; phylum Chloroflexota; class Dehalococcoidia; order Tepidiformales; family Tepidiformaceae; genus Amarobacillus; species Amarobacillus elongatus. Next base: position 9,846 of record JADJBX010000019.1, on the reverse strand, counting down.
CATGGCCATCTGGCAGGCGGGCGACCCCGACCTCGCCATGTACGACGGCTGGCTCGGGCGCACCCTCGAACGGCTCGAGACCGCACAGCACGACCCGTTCCTCGGCTTCAACATCGGTGGCTCCACCCCCGCCGAGATGTATTCGGAACGCGTCAGCATCCCCTCCGTCGCCGACCCCGCCGATTACGGCGTGAAGGTGAACTGGAAGGCCGCCCCCGAGACGGACGCCCGCACCGCCACCCTCATGAAGCTGTACGAGCAGTACCCCTCGGCGTCGCCCTACGGGGTGCTGCTCGAAACCACCGTTGAGACGGCGATGTCGAGCTCGCGGCAGCTTGCCGCCGCGGCCGGGACCTACACGGCCGCCGTCACCTACCCGCAGACGTCGTTCGCGTCGGGCCTCTCCGTGCTCGCCGAGGCGATTGTTGGCAACCTGGGGATGCGCGTGGGGCACATCACCCTCGGCGGCTTCGATACCCACAGCCGCCAGCTCGAAGACCAGCAGGAGCTCCTCCAGACCCTCGACCAGGGGCTCTCCGCCTTCTATGCGGACCTCGCCGCCCACGGCAAGGCCGATGACGTGCTCGTCCTCACCTGGAGCGAATTCGGCCGCCGCGTGCAGGAGAACGCCAACGAAGGCAGCGACCACGGCGCTGCCAGCGTCTGCTTCGCGCTCGGCAACGGCGTCCGGCAGGGCCTCTACGGCGATGCCCCGAACCTCGCGAAGCTCGTCGACAACGGCAACGTCCCCTACACCACCGACTTCCGTTCCGTGTACGCCACGGTCATCGAGCGCTGGCTCGGAACGCCCGCCGATGTGCTCCTGGGGCAGGCGTTCCCGCAGCTCGGCTTCGTCGCCGCCTGAACGAACGCTCGCGCGGAGGCGGTCCCGCTACTTCGGGACCGCCTCCGGGTCCACCCGCGCCGCCACCGCCGAAAGCTGCCCCGTCGCCCGCGACGCCTGCACCCGCAGTTCATCGCGCGAATTGCCGAGCATCACGAGCGTCCGCGAAAGCCGGCCTTCCACCTCGTCCGCGATCGCCTTCAGCGACTGCTCGGCAGCCGCCAGCACGGCCGCCAGCTTCTCCAGGTCCAGGTCGCGCGAGGTTCGCAACACCGTCTGGAACACGAGCAGCAGGTACGGCACGAACATGCTGTACCCCACCAGCGCCACATTCATGCGCGCGCAGTCGCTCTGCACCTCGCTGCACAGGTCGTAGACGGCATCCGGCACCACGGCCACCCCGAGATTGATGGTCAGCTCGGGGTCCAGGTACTTCGTCACCTCGCGTGCCTTCTCGCGGACAGCCTCCTCGATGCGGCCCTTGATCCGGGGCCGGTCCTGCGGTTCCGCGGCGATGAACTCCTCCAGCAGCGCCGTCGCCGGCCATTTGCTGTCGATGGGCATCACCAGCCCGTTCGGCAGGCGAAGCGCGAACTCAACCGTGCGGTTCCCCACCCGGAACCCGCGCAGCTGCCACTCCACCGGCAGCCGGGAAAACACGAGGTCGACCAGGTTCTCGCCCGCGGCTCCCTTCGCCGCCGTCCCCGCGAGCACCTGCTCCAGCCGCCGGATGGACTCCGCCGTCTGCTGCTCCAGCCCCTCGCGTGAGGCCGCCCGCGATTGCAGCGCGGTCAGCCCCTCGCGTGCGGTGGCGAGGTCCGCGCGAATGCCGTCCGCGGTGCTCTTCAGCCCCTGCGCGAGCACGCCCGTCTTCGCGACGTCCTGTCCCAGCCACTCCTGCCGCTGTTCGATCGCCCCCACCCGCGTTTGCACCGCCGAGATGCGCTCGCCGAGGACGGCCGTATCGCCGCGGAGCGCCTGCAGCGCCTGCGCCACCTCCGTCAGCGGCCCCGCGACGTCGCCTCCAGCCCCCCGGCGCTGCCCGAGCAGCACGGCCGCGACCACCCCGGCCGCCACGATCAGTCCGAACGCAATCAGTGTCACAGCGGGATTCTAGTTCGCCTTCGCGACACCGTGTGTCGCGTCATGGCCGGAGTGGTTCGCCCGCCGCCGTCCACCCTCGCCCCGCCACCCGCACCGCCGCCAGCGCTGCCGCGGCGGCGGCCGTCCCCGCATACACCGCAATCGCCCCCGTCGCGCCCGCATCCGTCCCCGCGGTCAGCCCGTGCACGAGCGCAAGACCCCATGCGGGGTACGCCGCAAGATGCCACGCCCGCCACCTCCGGTAGGGCATCCGCCCCGCGAGCGCCGTGGTCGCCAGCACCAGGACCGTCAGCCACATCGCCAGCGTCCCCAGCCCGGTCTGCCACGGGCGGTATGCGCTCGTGAACGGCACGGCGACATGCATCACGCCGAAGTGGACCACAGGGTCGAGCAGCAGAGCCGCCACATGCACCGCGACGAACGATAGCGAAAGCGCCGCCACCATCCGGTGGCCTTCGAGCAGCCACGTCAATGGCGCCCGCCCGATGCGGACCCGCAGGTGCAGCAGCATGCCGCCCATCACGCTCAGCCAGCACAGCAGGTATCCCGCGAACCCGCTCGCCCCTCGCGGCATCCCAGGTTGCCGTGCCCGTCTCGGCATCCTCGATAACGCGTGCCACCGTCACCGCCGCCATGAGCGCGACCGCCGTCGCCAACGCCACCTTCCAGCTCACGTCACGACCCCCGGGACCGGCGGGCGCGGGTGGCCGTTGCCGTGGTCGACGGCTGTGCGCCGCCGCCGGCCGTGACGGTGCCGCCCGTGATGAGTGTGGGCAGGGGGCCGCCCGTCCGTGGCGTCCCGGTCGTGGCCGGCGTCGCCCCCACTGGCGATGCTGTGGCCACCGCCGTGGCGTCGCCGCTCCCGCCGGGGACATCCTCATGGCTCTTCGCGAACCCCGCCCACGCGACCGCGAACCCGGCGACGGCGACCGCCGCCACGCCCGCCTTCAGTGGCGCGTGCCGTTCGTTCGTGAAGCCCCGTCCTCTGCCCGCCATCGGCCTCGCCTTCGTGGTGTTCATGGCGCCGGAGCTGCCCGGGGTGCCGGGTCCGGCCCGCCTGCGAACCCTACCGCCTGCCCGCTCTCCCTTGTTACCCCCGCTCACGCTACGCTCGAATCATGCAGGAAGAACTGGCGCGCGCTCGTCTCCTCTCCCGGCGCATCTCGGACACCCTGGTGCGCCTTTGACCTCGCCAACGATGAGGCGAAAGTAGCCGAGCTCGAGGCCAAATCGAGCGAACCCTCCTTCTGGGACGATGCCGACGGCGCCCGCAAGACGATGCAGGAGCTTTCGTCCGTGCGCGCCCACGTGGAAACCTGGCGCGGCCTTGAAGCCCGAGCCCGCGATACCGGTGACCTCCTCGAACTCGCCATCGAAGAGGGCGACGACGCCACCGGCGCGGCCGCAGTCGACGACCTGGCCGCGCTCGAAAAGGAACTCGCCGCACAGGAATTCCAGCTCCAGCTCTCCGGCGAATACGATGCCCGCCCCGCCATCCTCGCCGTTCACGCCAGCGCCGGCGGCACCGATGCCCAGGACTTCGCGGAGATGCTCCTGCGCATGTACCTGCGCTGGGCCGAGCGCCGCAAGTTCAAGGCCGAAATCGTCGACCTGATGGAAGGCGAAGAGGCCGGCATCAAGAGCGCGACCATCGAGATCACCGGCCCGTACGCCTTCGGCTACCTTCAGAGCGAACGTGGCGTCCATCGGCTCGTCCGCCAGTCGCCGTTCAACTCCGCCGCCACGCGCCAGACGAGTTTCGCCAAGGTCGAAGTCATCCCCGCCGTCGAGAGTTCGAACGAAATCACCATCAATCCCGACGACGTGCGCATCGACTACTTCCGCTCCAGCGGCGCCGGCGGCCAGAACGTGCAGAAGAACTCCACGGCCGTGCGCCTGCTCCACACGCCGACGGGCATCATCGTCACATGCCAGAACGAACGCTCGCAGACCCAGAACCGCGAGACCGCCATGCGCGTCCTCGAGTCCCGGCTCCTGGAAATCGAGATGAACCGGCAGGAAGAGGAAAAGGCGCGGTTAAAGGGCAAGCACGTCGATGTCTCCTTCGGCAGCCAGATCCGCAACTACGTTCTTCACCCCTATAAGATGGTCAAGGACCTGCGGACCGACTACGAAACGAGCGACACCACGGCCGTGCTGGATGGGGAAATCGACGCGTTCATCGAGGCCTATTTGAAGTCGCGGGTCGGCGAAGACTCGTGATGCGGCGCGCGCTTTCGCTGGGCGCCTTCCTCGCCATCCTGTTCGCGATTCTCGGCACGGGCACTTCGGCGCGCGCCGCCGCGACCTTCGAGAACATCACCGTCGACAACTCGCAGGCGCCGAAGCAGCTCACCTTCAAGGTCACCCTCTCCGCCCCCGCCGACATCACCGAAGCCACGCTCCGCTTCCGCGTCGCCGGCCGCGCGTCGAGCGGCATCGGGCAGCCCGCGGACCCGATCACGCCGGCCCGCAACCTCACCGTCTCCGTCGTCATGCAGACGAACACCGCCGGGAACTACATCCCCCGTCGGCTCCGACATCACCTATTACTGGCGCGTCCAGACCGCCGACGGCCAGACCACGGAAAGCCCGGACGCGAAGTTCACCTACCTCCCCACCGGCGCCTGGCGCTCCGTGGGCGACGAAAACGTGATTGTCTATTTCCAGGGTGATCGCGAGGCGATCGCGCGCTCCTATGTCTCCGCCGCGACCGAGACCCTCGACAAGATGGCAACCGGCGTGCTCGCCACCGCGCTCCGGCAGAAGCCCGTGAAGGCGATCCTGTTCAGCGCGGAGCGCGACCTCGAGCTTGCGCGCGCCGGGGGGCCGACCACCCACGACCAGAGCGTCACGAACTGCGGGACAAAGGTCTCCGTCGACGTCATCCACCTCATCCACGTGCAGTGCGCCTCGCCCGATATCACCGACACCTTCCGCCACGAACTCACCCATATCCTCTCGCAGGCGGCCGGCTCGCCCGACCTGGAAGGCGCCCTCTACAAGGCACCCTCGTGGCTGGATGAAGGGACCGCCATGTACGGCCAGACCGGCCCCGGGCAGCAGCTCGCGACCGCCCAGGCAGCGGCCCGCGCCAACCGCCTCATCCCCTTCTCCCAGATCAACCTCGCAAACGACCGCGCCAACACGACCGAGCTCTTCTACGGCCAGTCGTATCTGATGGTGAAGTTCCTCATCGACCGGGCCGGCCCGCCGAAGTTCGCGGAGTTCTTCGCCGCGATGAAGAAGGGCATCGCGTACGAGACGGCCATGAAGACGGTCTACGGGTTCGATATGGCCGGGTTCGAAAAGGACTTCCTGGCCTCCGTCGGCGCCGCTGGCCCGGCCGCAACCGTCGCCCCGACGACGCGTGCCTCGGGCTCACAGCCCACGGCCGCCCCGACGACCCGCGGTTCTGGCGCTCAGCCCACAGCCGTCCCCACTCGTGCCCCCGCCCAGGACACCAGCGACGACAACTCCATCGATGGGATGGCGATCGGCATCTTCGGCGCCGCCATCCTGTTCGGGCTGCTCGGCGTCATGGCCTTCCTGATCTCGATGGTGTTGCAGAACAACCGCAAACGCGCGGCTGCCGCCGGGTCGGCTCCGCCCTCCCCGGGAGACCACCGCCGCCTGGACGATTGACCCGCCCTTAGTGCATGTCCCGCCGGGTCGACTCGTCCCCGTCCGAACTGGCGGGGTTCATATCGGTCGCGTCCCGGCCGATGGGCTGGTCACGGGGTTCGTCCGTCATCACCGGCACGCGGTACGGGTTCTCCGCCCCGGTGTGCTGCTCCAGCGCCACGGGTTGCGGCTCGTTCGCGTTCTCGTCGGACCCGATCTGGAAGTCCTCTTCGATCTCCATCGCCGCCTCCAGTTCCTCGTCGATGACGCGATACCCCGCCCGGTAGAACGGCGGCAGTTCGCGGTAGCGCGCCGCCTCGTCGCGGAGCACGATGCGCGACCCGTCGGCCGTCTGCACGGCCTCCAGCGGCAGCACCATCTCGTTGCCGTTGCGCTGGATCACGAGCCCGCTTGCTCGCCGTTCGCCGCGCTCCGCCACCACGTGCGCGACTTCGCCGACGTACTGGCCGTCGCGGTCGACGGCGTAGAATCGCGGTCCCGGCACCGGCTCCGCCTCCGTTCGGTAATGCGCGGCCGAAGTCATCCGGCCACGCTCGCGACTGTTTCCGCCACGATCATTCCCATGAGTAATGCTCCCATCATGGAAATCTCAATGAAGCGTCGTGAAATCATGGCCGCCTCCCTTCCGCACCCAACCGTATGCCGCGCTCGCTCGCTCCCGGCTCACCCGGCGCCATTCCGCCGTTGCAACCGTCTACCCATCCCTGTGCCCACACCCCTCGCGCCCGATGATCGAATGTGGGCAAGTACCTGACCCTGCTGCTCGGGTTCGTCCTGCTCTCCACCGCGCGTTGCTACGGTGCCGACCTCGAGGCGTCCCTCGGCGGCCTCCCGATCGTCGGACCGATGGTCGCGCCGGCCGCGGCCGAGCCCGCCTACATCGCCACCATCGGTACCCCCGCGCCCGCCGCTCCACCCGAAACGGACCTCGCGCTCTTCTTCCCCGCTGAATCCACCGACCCCTACGACGTCGCGCGCTGGTCCGCCGTTCGCTCCTTCCTCGCGGCCTCCCACACCCAGTCGGGCTGGACCGAGGTGTGCAAAAAGGCGGCCGAGGCTGCCGGCGCCGATCGCGCCGCCAAACCGCAGCTCGGTGCGCTCGCGTGCAGCAACGATGGCTCCGTGACCGCGATGCAGCAGTTCGCCGCGCGCGTCCTCGAAGCGCAGGCCAGCCTGGCGCTGTATATCAAGGCCGCGCCGGGAGCAGGCCAATCCGCCGTCCAGGGTGTGCAGGGCGAACTCCGCGTCATCTGCACCACGGGCATTCTTGGCCGGCAGGGTGGCGCCGATTCGCCGTGGGGGCTCGCCTGTGCCGCCGCACTCGATACCGCCTACCTGGCGGGAGACGCGCCGGCCACGTTCGCGAAGCTCGGGGAGGCGTACGCCGCCGCCGCCGCGCTGCTCGCTGCCGCCGACGCCACCATCGACGACGCGCCCGGGTACTTCGCCACGGAAAAGAAGGACTGAGCCCTAAATCACGGTCCGCGGGCAGCCCAGCAGGTCCTTCGCCACGGAGGAGCCCTCCGCCGGCGCCGCCTTCGTGCTCGTGTGCGGGAACCCGGCCACCGTTACCGTCTTCGCCGCCACCACCTCGTTCGTCCCCGGGTCCCGGAACGCCATCGTGAAGTGGTACTGCCCCTCGGGCAGCGAAAGCGCCTCGTCGTCATCCTCCAGCCGCAGCTGGAAGCAGAAGACGCCGTCGTAGCGCCGCGCGGACCCACCGGACCATTCGAAGACATTGCCGTCCGGCCCCGTCATCCACAGCTCCATCCCCGGGCCGGGCCGCGATTGCAGCTGCGCTACCACCTGCAGCGATCGCTCCTCGTTCTCGAGCTTCGCGTAGCGCACGTTCGCCAGTTCGAACTCCCAGCCCGAGGGCGGCGCCACGTCCGGCGGCGGGCTGCCCGGGGCGCGTACACGACGGCCCCTGTCGTGGTGCCCAGCAGTGCCAGCGCCGAGGGTGAGGTCGTGGCCGACGCGTCCGGCTTTTCGCACGCCGCCAGCCCAAACCCGCCCGCCGCGAGGAGGGGCCACCGCCACGAGCCGCGCGCGCCGGGGGAGGGCGCCCGCCCTCCTCGACCTGCGGCTCGCCGCGATGCTAATCGAGCACCTCGTACAGCTTGTGCGACTTCAGGAACGGGTTGTCCTTGTAGTTCGCGTAGCTCTCGCCGCGGTGCCCCTTGGTGAAGTTGTCCGACGTGATCCACGCATTGAACGACGCCTCGTCCGTGAACCGCGTCAGGACCACGTACTCGCTGCGGTCGTCCAGGGCGATCAGCTCCGTGCCGATGAAGCCGGGGAAAGTATCAACCGCGCCGACGCGGGTCTTCCAGCTCTTTTCGAACCCCTCCCGCGCTTCCGGCGGCAGGGAGATGGGGAAGTAGGAAATGACGGTCATGGATGCTCCTGTGCTTCGCGCACTCTGATTTCCGCGCGATTCATCGATGATACCCCAGTGCAGCGTGCCGGGCCCGGGGCCGGCGCACGCCGGGAACGCGTCCCGGCGTACGCTGTTCCCATGCCCTGGTATGGCTGGCTCCTGCTCGCACTTGGCGCCATCATCGCGCTCACGGCCATCACCCTGCGCCTGTTGCGCGCCAGCCACCGCGGCCGCGCCTTCCTCGGCCTCTCCACCCGCGGCAAGCTCGCCTTCGGTCGCGACCTCCTCCGCGACTCCGCCGTCCCGCTGCACGCGAAGGTGACCATCGTCATCCTCGTCGGCTACCTCGCGCTGCCGTTCGACCTCATCCCGGACTTCATCCCCGTCATCGGTCAGCTCGACGACGTGCTCGTGCTCACGGGCGCGATCGCCCTGCTCATTCTGACCATCCCCCGCGAGCGGTTCGAAAGCGCCCTTGCGGCGGCCCGCGATGCCGACGAACGCCGCCGCACCACCGCCGCCGCCAGCGTCACGCCCCCGCCTTCTCGGAGCGCCGGTGGTTAACCCCGGATGAAGGCGCCGGGCGCAACACTTTGGAGACGGTTGGAGCCGGTGCCCGCGGGACGATCGCAGCGCACCATCGCTCCCGAGGAGTTCCACGAATGATGTTCCGCCTCGCCGCCGCTTCCGCCGGCCTCGCCTCCCTCATGCTCCTCGCCAGCTGCGGTGGCGACGACGCCGAGACGCCGCCCACGACCGCCGCCGCCCCCTCGACCTCCGCCACATCCCCGGGCGAGGCGACCGCCACGCGCCCGGCGACGACGGCCGCGGCCTCCCCGAGCGGGGCCGCGATCACGCCCGCCGCATCCGCCGCGACGTCCCCGTCCGCCGCTGCCTCGCCGACGTCGGCCGTGCGCAAGGTGAACGCCAACACCGCCACCGAGGCCGAGGTTGCCGCCGCACTGCAGGCCGCCGGCGTCTCCAACGCCGCGCGCTGGGCCAAGGAAGTCGTCGAGTACCGCCCCTATCCCGCGAACGATCCCACGATGGCGAAGCTCCGCGGCGAACTTGCGAAGTACAACCCCGGTCCCGGCGTCGTCGACGCGATCGTCGCCACTCTCACCGTCGCCCCGTGACCGCGGCATCACCCGCGGCGGCGAACGAAGGACTGCTGCGGCGCGTGCTCCTCGCGCTCGCCGCGCTCTCCATCGTCGTCACCGCCGTCGAACTCGCCACCGATCGTCACTGGGAGACCTTCGTCCAGCGCATCCCCTGGTTCGCGCTCCTGGTCGCGACCGCCGCGCTGCTGCTGGTCGCGGTCCAGCCCGGGCGCGGATCCATCCGCGCCGCCCGTCTGCTCGCCGCACTGACAGCCGCCGTCGCGCTCATAGGCGTGTACAAGCACGTCGAAGCGAACCGCGACACCGGCGCTCTCGACTTCCGCTATAGCGCGACCTGGGACTCGATGTCCGCCGCGTCGCAGTGGTGGAAAGCGGCCAGCGGAGGGGTTGGCCCCTCGCCCGTGCTCGCGCCGCTTGCCCTCGCGAACTCCGCCGCCCTGGTGTTCGCGGCCACCCTCCGGCACCCCGTTCTCGGACCCTGAAGGGCTCTCGCCGCCTTCCAACAGGGTCGTTCGGGACCGTTCACGCGCTCGGCACGCGATTGATCCCCGTTCGCCACCCGCTCGCGCTCAACCCGCCGACGCGAAAGCATGAAATAGATACACATGCACACGTTTATTCGGCTGAGGCATAAGCGTCCCGTTTCCCGGCCGGAACCCGTGCCAACCCGCATCTATCGCGAACGCCAGGTGCGCTGGTGCGACGAGCCCGTGTGCCCCACGGCCTTCGCCACCTGCCGCAGCTGCTGCGAA
>JADJBX010000018.1 GCA_016703545.1 Candidatus Amarobacillus elongatus | reverse complement strand
CGAGATCACGCTCGTCGTCAACCCAACGAGTTGTCAGGAGGTCGCTTCGGCAGGCCCAGCGCTGAAGAAGGCCCATTGGCGTGTCGTAGCCTCAGCCGACCCCGCTGGGCCGAAGAGGGGGCTCCGCACCCTCCACGCCAAGTTCATCTTCTCGGCGAACGACCGTAGTGCCGGTAACGCGACAAGCCCGTGGGTATACCTGGGCAGCGGCAACCTGACCGCCGCAGGGTTCCTGCATCGCGCCGGGAATGCCGGAAATCTGGAAGCGGGTGTGGTGCTGGCGCTGGAGACGCTGGCCTGGAACAGCCTTTGCCGACGACTCCCGGTTGAGAAGGACTCTGCTGACTTGACGCTCAAGCCCGGTGCTCTACTGGCGGGTGAAAGTGCGCCGCCGCGTCTCCCGGAATATTTCGCGCCGCCGGTCGCTTTTCTGGAGCTGCTGGAGGAGCCACCCCGGCTCAAGCTCCCGACCGGCTCCGGTTCGCTAGGCAACTTCGAGATCCTGAGCTTGAACGGCCAGCCGATCATGGTCGCGGTGGATGGCACGTACCGTTGGGATGCTCCGCCGCCGTCTGAGGTGCGCGTTCGATGGTCACCCGCGGGTTCGCCCCGAACGGCCGTCGTCCCTGTCCTCGACCGCTTTGGTCGCTTGGCGGGGAAGCCGTTGCCGGCCCTCGACTTCATCGATCTGGAGGAGGAACTGCGCAGCTTCCCCAACCCGCCGGAAGACGATGACGAGGAACAAGATCCTGGTGAATCCGACGACGGCGGTGAGGGTGCGGGGTCGGCCGGCGCCGGAGGTGCCGTTCCCTCGAACTACCCGTTTCGCGAGATGATGCAGGCGATAGAGACCATAGCAGCGAGGCAGACGATGGTTCCGGAGGCGCAGTGGCCAGCGTGGTGTGCGCGTCTCGAACAGGCCCTCGTGAGAATGAAGGCGAGTCCGCCCGTGGCCTCGGTACACCGGCTGGGGGTGAACCCGCTCTCCGTCCTCCGCCGGTCGGAGTTCCGCCCGGACTACGCGGGCTCGCCGGGTTCGTGCCAGCTCTATGAGGACGCGCTGACCCGGGTCGAGGCGGCATGGGACTACTCGGGCCTCGTACCGCTGGGAGGTACCTCGTGAGTGTCATCTTTGAAGGTTGGCCGTCGGTTTGTCGCCGTCTACGGGAGCGAACCGACGCGGGCGGGACGAGGTTGAACCCCGGCCAGCGCCGATCGGTGGATGCGATAGCCGAGCGCTTCGGGGGCGGGCAGGGCAATCAGACCCGCGGCGTCATCATCGCCGACGAGGTGGGGATGGGAAAGACGCGCGTCGCGTCGGCGGTGGCAAAGGCGGTCACAGATGCAGGCGGGCGCGTCGCGATTCTCGTGCCCCCGGGCTTGCAGTATCAGTGGCGGTCAGAACTGGCGGGCGACGATCTTGAGCCGCCGCAGCTTGTACACGGACTCTGGAGCTTTCTGCGCGGTGCAGACGCCGTCGCCGGCAACTGGCTTAGCGCGCCGGCGCTGCTCGTCTCCCACACGTTCGCGAACTGGCACATGGGACCGAAGACCGATCCAGACCGTTGGGGGCTGCTTCCCGCGCTCATCGCCGTTCGCGCGGGCGACACACCCAAAGGCTGGCCGTATGCCTACAAGCAACAGCGAGCCGAAATCACGCCGGAGGTCTGGGGCCGCGCTGAGGCCGTGTACGCCCACCTCAAATCGGCATCTTGGACTGCCGCCCTCGTCGAGTTGGACGAATGGATCGCGCAGATGGGGGTCTGGCGCACGGACTACTGCCAGGCGAAAGCGTACCGCGGTGGCGGCGCAAATCGAAATGCGCTCGAACGAGCGGTCGGTTGGGGACTCGGTAGATTTGACCTCGTGATCGTGGACGAGGCTCACAAGGCACGGGGCGAAGGATCCGGCTTGAGCCGACTCCTCGGCCATGTCGTGAACGCCACCGACGACCCCGCGCATCTGGCGCTGACCGCAACACCCGTCGCCCTGGACATCTCCGAATGGTCCGGAACTCTGGATCGGGCGGGGACGCCGCCCGCGACACTCGCCCCGCTGGCGGCGAGGATCGCTGCATACGGTGCCGCGACCAACACGCTGCGTGGCCGCTGGCGTACCGACGAAGCTGCTCGGGCGGGTTGGGCAGCCGCCGCAGCAGGCTACCAGGGGGCGCTGCGGCCCTACGTGCTGCGACGCGACAAGTCTGAGGACCACCACGTTCGGGCGTTCGCCGAGGGAACCGGGGTAGAACATGCCTATCGCCGCACAGTGGCATCCGTGCTGCGCCCCGCGGACCTATCACCCGCGTGGCGTCAGGTGGTCCTGGCCGCCGAGGCGCTCTCTGCGGCCACGCTCGGGACCAGCGACTGCGGAGGCAAACGGCTTCGGCTTACGCTCGCGAATGGTCATGGCGTGTCCAGCCTCATCGCGAGGCTCAATGCGAAGAAAAGCGAGCAGGCGCTCGACGACGCGCCCCTGACCGTGGATGCCAAGCACGACCCCAAACGGGCCGCGCGCTCGACGTTCTGGAGCGCCCTGATCGGTGAGAAGGCCGCCGAGGCGGCGACTGCTGATACCGCGCTCTTTCGGCACCCCCAGCTCGTCAGGGCCGTGAGTCTCATCGAGGACGACCTGGGGGGCGAAAAGGTGTTGGTGTTCGGCCGGTTCACGGCACCGCTCCAAGCACTCAGCGCGCTTCTAAACGCGCGCGCGAAGTTGAGAAGCGCCAACGGCGCCAGCCCGGTTCCGTGGCCGGCAGAGGCGCTGGGTCTCGCTGGGTTGGACGGCAAAGGGAGCCCGGTGGTCCCGTCTGAGGTGGACGTGTTCGCCGCGAGGCAACTGAACATCGACCCCTCCACCTTCCCGGCGTTGGAAGCCCGCCACGCCGAGCGTTTTCGGGCGTTTGAGACGAGGCGGGCTTGGTTCCGTCGGAGCGTCGGAGCCGTGCTTGGGCGAGCCGCGGAGCTGAGCGGGATCGGGCCAGGCCTGCGAGCCCTGATGCGGGCTGCGGCGGGGGACCACACTACCGCTGACGAGGCCGACGCCCCCCTCGCCCGGGCGCTATGGGAGATGCTGGCTGAGCCTGATCGGGAACTTCTCCTCGATGGCCGCGACTCCCCGGAGGTGCTGGAGGCGATCGCCGAGGGCTTCCGGGATCTGGTCGGTGCGTCCACCGATCAGGATGGGTTCGACGAAGCGGAGGAGCAGGACACTGAAACGGCGGCGGCGACCTGGCAGGACGTTCGTTCCATCATCGCGGGCGAGTTCAGTCGGACGCGTGGTAGTTTCGCACGCCTGCTCGACGGCAGCACCGAATATCCGACCCGTCGTCTCCTGCAAGCAGCGTTCAACCGCCAGAACAGCTTTCCGCGCGTGCTCATCGCCCAGTCCATCGTCGGCCGCGAGGGCCTCAACCTGCACGAAGCCTGCCGCGTGGTGCTGCTTCTGCACCCGGAGTGGAACCCCGGCGTGGTGGAACAGCAGATCGGTCGTGTGGACCGGCTCGGCAGCCACTGGTCGAAGGCCCTAGACGCAGCGATCCAGCAGGGGGCTCCCGCCACTGACACCGACACCGGCGATATCACGTGGCCGCGGATCGAGGTCCACTCGATCATCTTCGGCGGCACCTATGATGAGCACCAGTGGGGCGTTCTGAACCGTCGCTGGGCGGATCTTAGGGCTCAGCTTCACGGGGTTGTAATCCCGCCCGGCGAGGTCGGGGACGAGTCGGAGGATCGGCGAATTGCGGCGGGGCTGAACGCCACCGCCCCCAGGTTCGGGCCGTAGGCCGGGCGCTGGACACAACGCCGGATCCTCGCTTCTCTCCCCTCGTCTTAATACTGACAGCATTGCCCCGAGTTGAGGTTCCGGGGACCGGCCACGAAAGCGACAGGAGCGGGTGGGGAGGCAGGAACACGATCCTCTCTACCTACTTCCACCATGACGCCAGCCCTATGGCGCGCCTGCTCGGCGCGACCCCGCGAGGAGTGCTGAACGTCTCGTTGCTTGTTCACTCACCCCGCCGAGCAGAGAAAATTCATGTTGATCCTGAGGGATTCGTCGGAGTCGACGTGCCATGCCCGCCCGTGCTCTCGTCCATCCACCGTTGATGCGGGCGTGGACTCGTGCCTCGACGACGCTCGGGGTGCGGCATGACCCGGGTGCTCGTCACCGGAGCCGCGGGGGTCATCGGCACGGCGCTACTCCCGGCGTTGATGGCGGCAGGCTTCGATGTCCATGGATTCGACCGCACCTTCGACCCCGAGCAGGAGCTCGTGAGCGGGGATGCCCTGGCGGATGCGCTCGGCGGCTGCGACGCCGTGATTCATCTGGCGGCGTGCGCTCGGGTAGCGGAAGCCGAGGCGCACCCCGCCCGAGCGCGGCGGGACAATGTCGAGGCGACAGCGACACTACTTCGCGCCGTGAGCACACAATCTCGTCGGCCCTGGGTGGTGTTCGCGAGCAGCCTCGAGGTCTACGGCCGCGCCGCAGCCCGCCCGGTGCGGACGATCGCGCGCTCGCGCCGGTCAACGGCTACGGAGCTACCAAGGCCGAGGCCGAGCCGGTCGTGCGGCGAGCGGCGGCTGACGGGCTGCGCGCCAACATCCTTCGGATCGCCAACGTCTACGGCGCGGCATCCGACCACGCAGATCGCCTGGTTCCCGCCTTCGTCGCCGCAGCCCTGGCTGGGCGGGCGCTCATCGTCCGCGGCTCGGATCGGACGCTCGACCTCGTCCACGTCCCGCGACGCGGAGGCCGCGATCATCTCCGCGGCTGAGGCGTTGACGCGCGGGGATGCCGGCGCGGGCGCGATTAACGCGTGTTCGGGCGTCGAGACCACGCTGAGCGCGCTCGCCGGGCGGGTGGTCACGCTCTCCGCGTCGGACAGCGTGTTTCACGCCGCGGACCCCGCCCCGTACGAGGTTGACCGCTTCGTCGGGGACAACCGCGCGGCGCGCAGCGCTCTCAGCTGGGTGCCGAGGGTGTCGCTCGATGCCGGGCTCGTTAAGATAATCCACTCTGCCGCTCGTCTTCGCCACCCCGCCGTCGCAGTGGAAAGGATGCTCCAATGAAGATCCTTCAGGTCATCCACGGCTATCCGATGCGCTACAACGCGGGGTCCGAGGTCTACACGCAGACGCTGGCGCAGGCTCTCGCTGAGCGCCACGAGGTCCATGTCTTCACGCGCGAGGAGAACGCCTTCGCGCCTGACTATGCGCTGCGCGACGACGCCGACCCGGACGACTCGCGCGTGCGACTGCACGTTGTGAACATGCCCCGAGCGCGTGACCGCTACCGCCACGTCGGCGTCGATCAGCGCTTCGCGGAGGTGCTCGAACGCGTCCGCCCCGATGTCGTCCACGTCGGGCACCTGAACCACCTGTCCACGTCGCTGCTCGGGGAGGCGGCGGCCCGCGGCCTGCCCATCGTCTTCACGCTCCACGACTACTGGCTAATGTGCCCACGCGGCCAGTTCATGCAGATGTTCCCGGACGACCCCAACAACCTCTGGGCGGCATGTTCCGGACAAGAGGACGAAAAGTGCGCCCGGCGATGCTACTCGCGGTACTTCTCGGGCTCCCCCGCCGAAGAGGCTGGGGACATCGCCACCTGGAAGGACTGGGTGCATCGACGCATGGCGCACGTCCGCGAGATGACCGAGCATGTCGACGTGTTCCTCGCTCCGGCGCGCTACCTGCTCGACCGGTTCGCGACAGAATTCGGACTGCCGGCCGCAAAGCTTCGGTACCTGGACTACGGCTTCGACCGTGAGCGCCTCGTCGGGCGTTCGCGCACGCAGGGCGAGCCGTTCACTTTCGGCTACATCGGCACCCACATCCCCGCGAAGGGAATCCACCAGCTCCTCACCGCGTTCGGCGAGGTCCGCGGGGACGTGCGGCTCCGCATCTACGGGCGACCCCGCGGGCAGGACACGGACGCGCTGAAGGCCATCGCGAACGCCCTCCCGGGCCATGCGGCGAGCCGCGTAGAGTGGCCCTCGGAATACCGGAACCAGGAAATCGTGCGCGACGTTTTCGACCGGGTGGACGCCATCGTCGTGCCGTCGGTGTGGGTCGAGAACTCGCCGCTCGTGATCCATGAAGCGCAGGGCGCGGGGGTGCCGGTCATCACCGCAGACGTTGGCGGCATGGCCGAGTACGTCCACCATGAGGTCAACGGGCTGCTGTTCCGCCACCGGGACGCCGAGGATCTGGCGTGTCAGATGCAGCGGCTCGCCGATGACCCTGCGCTCGCCGAGCGGCTCGGGCGTCGGGGGTACCTCTACGACCCGGAGGGGCGCGTCCCCGACATTCACCAGCATGTTCGCCATGTAGAGGCCGTGTACGAGGAGCTGTTGCGCCGCCGGCAGTCCGCTCGCGTCGATACCCTCCCCGGGCCGTGGCGGATCACGTTCGACACCAACCCCGACGACTGCAACCTCAAGTGCATCATGTGCGAGGAGCACAGCGTTCACAGCACGCTCCAGGACGAGCGCAAGGCGTCTGGAAAGAAGCCTCGACGAATGCCGATCGAGCTGATTCGCCGGGTGGTCCGGGATTCGGCCGGGACCGGATTGCGGGAGATCATCCCGTCCACGATGGGGGAGCCGCTCCTCTACGCCCACTTCGAGGAGATCATCGACCTGTGCCGAGAGCACGGGGTGCTGCTGAACCTGACGACCAACGGCACGTTCCCGAAGCTCGGTGCGCGCGGCTGGGCAAAGAAGCTCGTCCCGGTCACCTCAGACGTGAAGATCTCGTGGAATGGGGCGACGAAAGCCACCCACGAGGCGGTCATGCCCGGGAGCCAGTGGGAGAAGGTGTTGGAGAACGCGCGGACGTTCATCGAGGTGCGCGATGCCCACGCCGCCGCCGGGGAAACCGGTGCCGCGTCACGTTCCAGCTCACCTTCCTCGAAACGAACGTCCACGAGCTGGCCGGCGTCGTCAGCTTGCGGCCGGGTTGGGTGTCGAGCGCGTGAAAGGGCACCACCTCTGGGCGCATTTCGATGCGATCAAGCGCCTGTCTATGCGGCGCAATCCTGGCTCCATCGGGCGATGGAACGCGGCGGTGCTCGAAGCGCGTGAGGCGGTGGACCGCTACCGACTTCCCGACGGCCGGCGCGTCCTTTTGGAGAACATCTTCCTGCTCGACGCGGACGCCACCAAGGATCTCGCTCCGGGCGGGCCGTGCCCGTTCCTCGGGCAAGAGGCTTGGATCAGCGCGGAAGGTAGGTTCAACCCATGTTGTGCGCCCGACGCGGAGCGCTTGTCGCTCGGCGACTTCGGGAACCTGGACGGCCTGGGCATCCGGGAGGTCTGGACCGGAGACAACTACCGACGGTTGCTGGCCAGCTACTCCAGTCGCGGGCTCTGCCTCTCCTGCAACATGCGCAAGCCGGTGCCGGCATGAGCGGCGTGGACTGGCGGCAGACGGTCGTGGCACAGGACGGCACGCACCACCTGATCGACGGAATCGCGCTTTACGAGGCCCGGTTCATCGAAGTCCTGAAATTCCACGCGCCGGGCCTCGCGCCCGTGCAGGCCGCCTCGGGCGCGTTCCATGTGACCGTGGACGGGCGCGCCGCTTACGCGCGTCGGTATCAGCGCGCGTTCGGGTTCTACGACGGTCTCGCCGCCGTGGATGCGGGGGCGGCCGGCTGGCATCACATCCGGCCCAACGGCGAGCCCGCCTACGACGCACGTTGGCGATGGTGCGGCAATTTCCAGGGAGGAACGTGTCCCGTTCGCGATGTTGGCGGCGGGTACTTCCACATCGCCCTGACCGGCGAGCCGCTCTACGCCGCGCGGTGGCGGTACGCCGGGGATTTCCGGGACGACATCGCCGTCGTTCAGGGAGAGGACGGGCGCTCGACGCACATCGACGCCGAGGGCAACGTCGTTCACGGCCGCTGGTTCCGTGACCTCGACGTGTTCCACAAGAGCTACGCCCGTGCCCGAGACAGCGGCGGCTGGATGCACGTCGATCGGTATGGCGCCCCGCTGTACGAGCAGCGCTTTGCGATGGTCGAGCCGTTCTACAACGGGCAAGCCCGCGTGGAACGCTTCGACGGCGCGCTCGGCGTCATCGGGGAGCGGGGCAACGCCGTCGTGGAATTGCGTTCTCCTTCGGTCCGAACTGAAGGGGGGACGTAGATGCGAAGAATCGTGGCCCTGTACGGCCCGCCGGGATCCGGAAAGTCCACGGTGGTTGAACTTGCGAAGCGACAAGGCGTCGAAGCGCACGACGCCGAGTCGTTCGGGGCATCGCACGCCGAGCGCGTGGACGGGTTGAGACGCGCCCTCGCTGGGACGGATGAAGGTCTGGTGCTCATCGGTGCGGCCGACCTCGCCCCCGAGGAGTTTCCTCCGGGGACCGCGCTGGTGTTGCTCCTTCCCCCAGCCGCGGAACATCGGCGTCGCGTGCTGAATCGTGGCGATGCGAGGCCGCACAAGGGGCTGAGGCACGCCGAGCAGGTGCATGGCGAACATGCCGCGATGCGCCACAGATTCGACATCGTCGTGGACTACGCGTGCTCTCCAGAAGCGGTGGTTGCCATCATCACCACGGGTAGCTCCCATGTCTGACCCCCGACCGGTCCGGCAATCCGATGGCACCTGGGCCCACGTCGATGCCGGCGGCGCCCCGGTCAATGCCTCGCGTTTTCGGGCGGCGAGCCTGTTCTCCGAGGGGCTCGCCGTGGCCTTTCGCTTCGATGGTGCCGCCGTGCTCGTGGACGCGCGCGGCATGGAGCTGGCCGCGCACGGTCACCGCTTCGAGTGGATCCTGCCGATGAACGAAGGGCGCGCGCCCGCCTGTACGAGCGAAGGGGTAACCGGCCAGATTGACCGGGAAGGGCAGTTCCACCCCGACCCCGCAGACCAGGAATGGCGCGCTCGTACGGAGCTGGCCCGGGTCGGGAGGCTGCTCTACGAGCGCGGCTACAACGTGTCGATCGACGGCAACCTCTCCTGGCGATTGGACGACGGCACGCTCCTGATGACGCCGTCCGGCATACATCTCGGCTTCTTGCGCCCCGAGCACCTCGTGGTCACCCAGCCGGACGGAGCCCTGCTCCGTGGAAACCGGCCACCCACGTCCGAATTCCGCCTGCACGTCGAGCTACATCGGACGCGACCGGATTGTCGCTGCGTCGTTCACGCGCACGCGCCCTACGCGGTCGCGGCCTCGCTCGCGGGCGTGAACCTGCACGAGACCTACATCACCGCCGCGCCGGTGCCCACCACGGCCTACGC
>JADJBX010000017.1 GCA_016703545.1 Candidatus Amarobacillus elongatus | reverse complement strand
TCGCCTGAGTCTCACTACGCCTCCATCCGACGGACCAAGCCGCCGTGCATCGAATGCGGCCAACCAATCCAATCCAAGTACGCGGAGAGGTATTGCAGCCACTCTTGCGCCGCTGCCGCAAGGCATCATCGTGCCCCTCGCACGACGACCACGAGTGACAGCCCCGCGACGCTGGTCAACAGCGACAGCCCAAACTACGTGCAAGATGAGGCCGGCCAATGGTGGCATCTCGTCGGGGCGCGCCGCGCACGCACTCGGGCACGAATCGCGGAATGCCAACGGTGCGGCGGCCGATTCCTCACAAGCATCTACCACGCCAGCCCGTACTGCTCCAAGTCGTGCGGGCTCCTCGCATCCAACGCCGCTAACCCTGGGCGGTTCGGGGGCAGCCGTGGCGGAAATTGGCGCGGCGGACGGCGCGTACTGCCCAACGGTTACGTCGAGATCTGGGATCCCGAAGCCGCGCAGCGTCACCGCCCGGGACGAAGAAGCCGTACGTCCTGGAGCATCGCCTCGTCATGGAAGAGAAGCTGGGTCGCGCGCTTCTTCCGGGTGAGAACGTCCACCACATCAACGGCATCCGGGACGACAACCGTCCCGAAAACCTCGAGCTGTGGGTCAAGAAGCAACCGCCCGGCCAACGGGCGCACGAACAGAAGCACTGCCCTACCTGCACCTGCACGTAGCGGCGTGTTCACGCTGGCCTAGTTCGGGGGAGGGGCGGCGGGTGAGCGAGCCGGTCTACATCGTGTCGGGCTACCCGCGTTCGGGGACGAGCATGATGATGCGCGCCCTCATCGCGGGCGGCCTCGACGGGGTGTACCGGGACGCGCGCAACGCGATGGCGCGGCGCGCGAGCGATGCCGACTACGCCCCGAACCCCGGGAACGAGCTGTTCGAGCTGGCCGACTGGGAGTACCAGGCGTTCGGGTTTCCGCTCGCGTTCGCGGGGAAGCTGATCAAGGCGGTCACGGTGCACGCGCGCGCGCTCGATGTAGTGCCGGGCGGAACGCGCGTGGTGTTCATGAGGCGCGACGCCGAGGAGATCCGCCAGTCGTACCTCGCGTTCTTCCCTGGCCGGCGCACGCCGTCGGTCGAGCAGATCACGAACGAGGTGGAGTGGACGTTGCGGCAGATGCGCGACCGGCGTTCGTTCGAGGTGATCGAATTCCGTTACCGCGAGGTCCTCGCCGCGCCGTTCGGGCACTTCGCCGAGCTCGCGGGGCGCGGCTGGCCGATTGATGCCGCCGCGGCCGCGCGCGCGGTGGACCCGGGCCAGATTCGTTACCGGGCCGAGACGCTCGCGGCGGGCGTGCTGTGAAGCTCGCCGAGGCGATCCGCCAGCGCATCGCGGCCGAGGCCCCGGGCTCGTTTGAGGTCGGGCGGACGCTGCATTCGAAGACGTTCGACATCGGCGGCGGGCAGCGGCGGGTGATCCAGCGGATGGCGCCGCTGCACTGGCGCGCGAACCTCGCTGACGGCGCGCAGACGTGGAAGGAGATCGACCTCACGATCACCCAGGGGACGGGCGGGCAGTACCGCGTCGTCTCCGGGTTCTACGCCGTCCTCATCGACCCCGCCCAGGTTTCGTACCGCTACGCGACCAACCGGGCGAGCGGCGTGACGGTCGTGACGCTCGCCGAGGTGGGCGGCGCTGCCCCGGACTACCGGGCGATGACGGTGGAGGTCGCGGGGAACCGGTTCACCTGGCGGGATGTCGCGCCGGGGGTGGACATGTACCTCGTCTGCCGCCCGCGCTACGCCGAGCTGTTCAAGGTGGTCCGCGATGCCGGCGCCGCGCGCTCGTTCGGGTGGCAGGTGACCGAGGACAACGACGACGACCCGAACCGCGCCGCCCGCTTCGTGCGCGAAACCGCCGGGTGGGATGCCGACCGTGCGCCGCTGGAGATGACGACGGCCGTTTCGAACCAGCGCGTGCTCGCGGGCGGGCGGCGGCGGTTCCTGTACCGGGAGACGTGGACGGGGCGGGTGTCGCGGGTGACGGACCGGGCGACGCGGCAGCGGGGCTGGTTCGATGACCCCGCGTACCCCGCGATCATCGACGCCACCGTCACCGAGAACATCGGTGCCGGCGCCGACGATGGGAGCGAAGTTTCCGGGAACTGGTTTGGCACCTTCAGTGCTGCAGACATCGGCCGCGGGTACGGCGAGGCGCCCCAGCACGGCGGGTTCCGCTTCCAGACGGTCGACGTGCCCCAGGGCGCGACCGTGAGTTCGGCCACGCTCACGATCAGGGTGATTGGCATTTCCGGGACGCCGACGGTGAGCATCTACGCCGACGACGTGGACGACGCGCCGGCGTGGGGGGCGAGCAGCCGGCCAAGTTCCGGGTTCACGAAGACGACGGCGAAGACCAACATCACGAGTTCGATCGGCACGGGGCTGGAGGCGATCGACGTGACCGCCATCGTCCAGGAGATCGTCGACCGCGCGGGCTGGACAAACAACAACGACATCCGCTTCGGCGCGTTCAACACCAAGGCCTCGGGCTCGTACCAGGTCTTCACGGTGGAGATGTACGAGAACGTTGGGACGGACGAGGCGCAGCTCGACATCACCTACACCGGGGGCGGTGGGGGCGGGACCACGGCCACGCCGGGGGTGCTCGCGAGCACGACCGCCACCTTCGCGCCCACGGTCACGGCGACGAACCACAAGACCGCCACGCCCGGCGCGCTCGCGGCGGCCACGGCCGCATTCGCGCCCACGGTCACGGCGACGGCGAACCGGGTGGCGACGGCCGGGGTGGCGGCGCTCGGGCTCACGGGGTACGCGCCCACGGTCACGGTCTCGGACCACAAGACGGCGACGCCGGCGGTGGCCGCGCTCGTCGCGAGCCTCTTCGCGCCCGTGCCGGCGGCGACGGCGCACGTGACGGCCACGCCCGGCGCGACCTCGCTGAGCACGGCCACGTTCGCGCCCACGGTCACGGCCTCGGACCACAAGACGGCGACGCCGGGGGTGACGTCGCTGAGCACGGCCACGTTCGCCCCGGCGGTCACGGCGACGGACCCGAAGGTGGCCACGCCCGGGGTGGCGTCGCTCACGACGTCCTCATTCGCGCCCACCGTCGTCGGCGCCGGACCCGGAAGGTGACCACGCCGGGCGTGGCGGCGCTCACCACGTCCGCGTGCGCGCCGGCGGTTTCGTTCACGGCGCACGTGACGGCGACGCCGGGGGGGCTCGCGCTGACGACGTCCGGCCCGGCGCCGACGGTGACGGCGACGGGGAACCAGGTGGCCACGCCGGGCGTGCGTGCGCTCACGACCGCGGCGTTCGCGCCCACGGTCACGGCTCCGAATCCGCAGACGGCGACACCCGGGGCGGCATCGCTGACCACGGCCGCCTTCGCCCCCACGGTTACGGCCACGGACCCGAAGACGGCCACGCCGGCGGCGGCCGCGCTCGCGACGGCGACGTTCGCGCCCGGCATTTCGGCGACCGCGCACGTGACGGCGACGCCGGGGGTGCTCGCGCTGACGACGTCCGGCCCGGCGCCGGACATCACGGCCACGGCGCACGTCGTGGTCTCGGTGGCGCTGCTCGCGCTGTCGCTTTCGCTGTTCGCGCCGGATGTCTCCGGGGGTGCGGGGGAATCGCCGCACGTGGTCGGCGGGTCGGGTTCGTACCTGCCCACGCGGGCGGTGGCCGGGTCGTACGTGCCGCGCGCGGAGGTGACGGGGAGCTGGGCGCCGGTGGTGACGTCGGCGGGGAGGGTGTGATGGCGGTGGAAACGAACATCGCGCGCGGATCGTTCTTCGTGGGCGCGCAGCAGACGCACCGCGTGGACGTGGTCGACAGCGCGGGCTCGCCGCAGAACATGACGGGCTGGTCACTGGCGTACGCGTGGCGCCGGGAGGGCAAGCGGGTGCTGGCGAAGACGCCCACGCCGGGCAACGGATCGGGGACGAATGACCGCGCGGACGTGAGCATCGACGCCTCGGACACGGCGGGCCTGGCGCCCGGGCGGTACGAGTGGGCGCTGTGGCGTTCGGATTCGACGAACGATGTCGTGCTCGCGTGGGGCACGCTCGAGCTGACGCGCGCGGCGGCGCAGTAGTAGGGGGGCGGGGGATGTACGAGGGCACGCCACCGGAGTGGGGCATCATCGGGTTCGTGGTCATCAGCGCGGTGGGGCTGCTGGCCTACTGGGTGCGGGCGGCGCGGGCGGACCTCACGTCGACGCAGAAGCGGTTCATGGACGCCGTGGAGCGCGCCAGCGAACGCGACGCGGCCCGCAGCGACCGGCAGACCGAGGCGATCGTGGCGTCGACGAACGCGACGCAGCGGGTGGGCGAGGCGCTCCAGGCGCTCGCGCAGATGGTTTCGAGGCACGACGAACGCGCGACGCGGCGGGCCACGGACCAGGAGGAAGCGGCCGAGGCGCGGCACCACGCCGTCATCGACCGGATTGACGCCATCCGTCGCGACCGGGCGGGATCGCGGTGACCGCGCCGGACCGGGTCCCGGAGCGCACGCACTTTCGCGATACGGGCTGCGACGTGGCCCCGGCATGCCTTCGCTGCCCGCTCCCGGTTTGCCGCTACGACGTCCCGGCCAGGCAGGTGTTGCGCGCGTCCGACCGGCGCGAGCGCATCCGGGAGATGACCTTGGCCGGCCTTTCGAGCGTGCAGATCGCGGCGGTGCTCGGGATCTCGGTGCGTTCGGTGTTTCGCATCCGGAGGGAGATGAATGCCTGACGACCGCGTGATCCGGTTCATCGTCCAGTGGCGCGCGCGCAACGGCGTGCAGGCGCTCATCGACTTCGAGGACGAAGCGGCCGCGCTGGCGTTCGCGGAGGGGCTGGCGGAGAGCGGCCGGGAGCCGCGGGTGGACGGTCCGATGGCGTGGGATGACGCGCCGGCGGAGGTGCGAACGGCGGCGTGGGCGCGGGTGGCGCAGGCGGACCTGGCGGATCGCGCCGAGGAGCTGGCTCGCGTGCACGGCGACAACCGCGCGCTCGCGAGCGTCGTGCTGGCTCAGCAGGCGCAGATCCGCGAGTACAAGCGAATGGTGGGGGAGCCGCTTCGGGAGGTGTCGTGATGCTACGATTCGTGGCGGGCGGGGTATCCGGTATTGCGGTGTTCGTCGCCGCGCTGCTGTTCTGGGATTGGAGGGAGTTGCGATGACGGCGTGGTTGCTGGCGGTGGTGCTGTGGTTCATCGGCCTCGCCGGGGTGGGCGAACTGCCCGCGCCGGGAAAGTGCGCGGCCGTCTCCGGGCCGCTCCTGAACGGCGAGCACCGCGAGATGTGCATCGACGAATTCGGCACGATGCGCGAACGGGGGACGGTGCCGTGAGCGGCCTCGGCGACGCGTTCTCGTTCATCGAGGACCGGCGGCGCCCGGGCTTCGCGCACAACGCCGCCGGGTGGGCGATCCGCCCCGCCCGCCGCGGGCACCGCTACGACGTCCTCGACGCGGCCGGCCACGCCACCGCGAGCGCCTCGACGTACCGCGACGCTCTGCGCGCGGCCGTCGCGCTGATGATGCGGGCCCGCCCGTGACCGACCATTTCCGCGACGTCACGAAAAAGGCCGGCGGCGCGCTCGAAGCGCCGCGCGTGGTCATCTGCGCCGGGCCCGGCCGCTGGCTGTGCACGGCGGGGTACGGGCACCTCTGCGGAGATGCCTCGAACCCGGAGCGCACGGGGGGCGGGCGATGAGGTATCTCGCCGTCGACGAAGCCCCTGACCTGCCCCGGCGCGTGTGGGCGGAGGACCTCCTGCGCGAGCAGGCGGCCGAGGCGATCGCGCGCTGGAACGCGCTGCGCCCCGGCACGTTCGAACTCGTGCCCGCGCTCGACGGCCTCGAAGCGGAGGTGGCGATCGTGCCCACGGCCACCCGCACGTTCGTGGACTTCTCGACGGCGTGGCCGCTGGCGGTCGTGTACTGCGGCGCGGACCTCGATTTCTGGCTCCCGCACGAACTGGGCCACGCGCTCGGCCTCGCCGACCACGTGCTCCCGGGGATGAACACCACGGGCTACGTGCGGCCGGTGGAGGCGTCGGAGGCGTACCGCGGCGTGATGAGCTACCAGGCGAGCCGCGAACAGTGGTTCGGCCCCGACGACGTCCGGATGATGCGAGAGGTGTTCCCCCTTCCGCATCGCGTAACCCTCGCGGAGGTGGCGAAGTGACGGAGATGACGTGGGCGGTGTGGCCACCGGCGCCGGGGCCGGTCACCGGGCGCTTCGGCGATTCGGGCCCGGACTACCCCGCGGGCGGGCACCGGGGGCTCGACATCGGCTGTCCGGAGGGCACGACGGTGGTCGCGCCGATCGGGGGGCAGGTGGTTGAGTTCGTGAATGATGGCTCGTTCGGGGCGGGGGTGTGCATCGATGTCCCGGGGACGCCGTGGTACGTGCTGTTCGCGCACCTCTCGGCGGCGAGGGTGCGGCCGGGTGACGTGGTCGCGTCCGGGCAGCCGATCGGGCTCTCGGGAGCGTCGGGACGCGTGACGGGCGCGCACCTGCAATCCAGAGTGTGCGTTCGAGCGCGTTCCCGGTGGACATCTCGATGTCGGCGGACCCGCTGTCGTTCGTGGCCGCGGCCGCGGCCGCGCCGGGGGCGGGGCTGGAGGCACGCGTGGCGGCGCTGGCGGCCGCCCAGGGGCGGCTTGAGGCGCAATTGTCGGAGCTCAACACCGCGCTTGTTGAGCCGCGGTTCGGGCTCATCGCCTTCGCCCTGCAGGCCGACGTTTCCCGCGTGCAGCGGGGCCACGAACTGCTCCGCGAGGCGGGGCTCATTCAGAAGAGGGCACCATGAGCGCAGCCGTACCAAAGGCCGTACCGCTTGACCGGCTTCACCCGGCCGGGTGGAATCCCCGGACCATCAATGACGCCCGGTTCCAAAACCTCGTCCGCAGCGTCGAGGCCGACCCCGAGTTCCTATGGCGGCGCCCGGTGTTAGCCACCGCCGACGGCACGATTTACGCCGGCAATATGCGCTTCAGGGCGGCCCAGCATCTCGGCCTCGAAGCGGTGCCGGCCATCGTTGAGGATATCCCCCAACAGCTTGCGAAGGAGCGGGCGCTCCGGGACAACCACCAATGGGGCGAGTGGCAGGAGGATCTGCTCGGGGAAATGGTGTCCGGGCTGGCCGAGATGGGGTCCCCGCTTGAGCTACTCGGCTTTACCGAGGACGCGCTGGCCGCCCTCCTCGGCGCCACCGAGGCAATCGGCGCCGGCGGCGGGAAGGTGGAGCAGGAGATGGAGTACGCGGAGACGTACGCGGTGACAGTCGTCTGCCGTGACGCGGCGGAGCAGGAGCGCGTGTACGACGAGCTCCGAACGCGGGGCTACGAGTGCCGGCTGGTGGTGGTCTGATGCTTGTTCAGGTTCGCAACCGCTGCTCTGACTACGACTCCTACCGCGCCGCCCGCGTGAAGTCGCTCTTCAACGCGGAGTCCGGCGCCAACTTCGCGCTTGACGCCGAACTGGCGATCGAGGATTGGGACTGGCGGATTGGCGCCATTGTCGGGCCCTCCGGCTCGGGTAAGACGTCTCTCGGCGCGCTCGTGTTTGCCGGCGCCGAGGTGTACCACGAGCCCGAGTGGCCGGGCGACGCCCCTATCGTCGACGCGATTGGGCCGGGAAAGGACTTTAACGATGTCACCGCGGCGCTGGCGGCGGTGGGGCTGGGCGACGTACCGTCCTGGTTGCGCCCCTACGCGGTGCTCTCCAACGGGGAGAAGTTCCGGGCGTCGCTGGCGCGGGTCATCGCCGATGCGCCCCAGCGCGTGGTCATTGACGAGTTTACCTCGGTCGTAGACCGCCAGATTGCGAAGTTTGGCGCCCTCGCCTTTCAGAAAGCCTGGCGGCGGACGAAGGGGCAGGCCGTGCTGCTGACGCCGCATTACGACGTGCTGGAGTGGGTCGAACCAGATTGGATCTTCGACACGGCGACGCGGACCTTCGACCGGAGGCGCCTTCAACGACCCAGCTTCGACATCGAGGTTTGGGAGACAGACTGGCGTTACTGGCCGGCCTTTGAGCCGCATCACTATCTGAAGATCGGGAAGATGATCGCGGCCACGAATTACGTCGCGACGGTTGATGGCGAGCTGGTGGCGCACCTTGCGGTCTCGCCCGCGTTCCACCAGGGCGGCTGCTTCCGGGCCTCCCGGCTGGTGGTGATGCCCGAGTGGCAAGGCGCGGGCGTCGGAATGCGCTTCCTGAACCACGTCTGCGAGCGCCATCTGCGCGGGGAGAACCGGTACGGCCGCCCGGCCCCGATGCTTTTCCACACGAGCCACCCCGGGCTGTGCGCCGCCCTCCGTCGGGATACCCGATGGATTCAGAAATCGGCGGCAATGTACGGCACGAACAAAGGCAAGAGCAGGCGCTCGCTGAACGCGGCGGCCATGCGCCGGGGCGGCGCACAATTGGGTACGGGGTATGGCGGGCACCTGCGCGCCGTCCAGGGGTTCAAGTACCTGGGCGTCCCGGGAAATGCGGAGACCACGCCGGCGCGGCGCGCCTTCGCGACGCCGCGCACGGCGGGAATCATCGGAGGTGGCCAGTGAGGATAGGGTTGGAGCTGCGGCTTCTGATCCTGCTCGGCGCTGTCTGCGCGTTTGCCGTGCTCGGTGGGCTCGGCTACGTGGTGGACGAGTCGAGCCAGCAGGTGGTCATCACCGCGATCGTCGGCGCTATCGGCGTCGGGGCGGCGATCGCGGTGCAATCGAAGGGGCCGGCGCCGCCTGCGGGGGGCGGGGGTGGTGAGGATGATGGGAAGCCGGAGGTAACGCGCGGGGGCCCATCGCCTGGCACCTGAGCGCCGGCGACGTAGCATCGGAACAACGAAGGCCCCCGGGAAACCGGGGGCCTTCCGCGTGTGTGCTACTCCCGCATCGTCTGCAGGCCGAGGGCCTCGAGCTCCGTGGCGACCTGCTCCCATCGGCCGTCGGCGGTGGGGGTGTCGGCGAGCGCGCGCATGCGGGCATGGAGCTCCACCAGCGCGGCGAGATACTGCGCCTGGGATGAGCCGCGCATCGCGGCGCCCCGGCGGAACTGGGCGAGCGTGTCGGCGCTCACGCCACGGATGGCAATCGAGATGGGGGCGGGCATCACTCCGCCTCCCCGGCGAGCCACACGGCATGCGGGGCGATCGCGATTGCGCTGACGGCTCCGAGCGCCCGCAGGCGGGATTCGAGCGCGACGGCATTGCCCGTGCAGCGCAGGGCCCATCCCTGTTGGTGGACCGTGACGGGCGCGGGGTCGGTGGGGCGCAGGGTGCGGGTGAGGCGGCGGGTATGCCAGCCAATGCGATCGGCTACCGGGTGCGCGGGCTGCGTCGTTGTGTGGCCGGAGGGCTGGATCGCGGTGATCCGGTAGGCGACGTCGGGATCCTCGGGGGCGTGGTAGGTGGCGGCGATGGCCAGGGCGATGATGCGGGGCGGGCAGCCAGCGCGGTCGTCGATGGCATCGAGAGCGAGGAGGGCCGCGTCGGTGGCGGCACGCTCGGCCAGCGCTGCGGCTTCGGGGCCGTCGAGGTCGGGCATAAGGGAGCGAAGATAGGCGTGGAGGGCGGTCAGGTCATCCATGGGGGGCTCCTTGGGAGGGGTGGCGGCCGGGCTACGTGCCCGGCCTGCGCGAGGGGTGGGGGCTAGAGGGTAGTTCCCGGCTAAAGGCCGAGTTCGGCGAGCACGCGGGCGACGGCCTCGCGCTTGGCGGGGGTGCCCTTGCCGGCCGCGGACTGAGCGCGGAGGGTGGCGGCCACGTCGGGGGTGATCTGGGCGGACTGAGCGCGGAGGGTGGCGGCGAGCTGCTCGATTTCGGCCTCGGCGGCGGCGGCTTCCTGCGTGCGCTTGTAGGCGGCGTAGCAGTCGTTGCACTGGCCGCCGGGGCCCTTCATCCAGGCAATGCGGCGGGAGCGGTCGGCCTCGGGGCCATAGAGCTGGATGGAGGCGGTGTGCCCGCAGGCGGCTTCGACGGTGTACTGTGCCATGGCTGGACTCCTCTAGGTGGTAGATACCAGTATGCACCGGTGCCTACGATGATGCAAGAGGTCCGGCCGGACAGATTGTGGCGAGTTTGCGCTAGGGCTCGCAGCGATCCGCGACGGCGAGCTCGGAGACGCACACAGGGGCGTCGTCGCCGGGGGTGCCGAGGAGCATGGCGGCGGCGATGATGGCGGCGATCGCGAGCAGGGAGAGGTTGAGGCGCCGGCGCATGGCCGGGAGCGTGCCCCCGGCTCCCGGACGTGTCAAGCGCGTCACCGCGCCGCCCTCCGCGCTGCCGGCGCGTCCCCGACCGACCGTTGCCACGCCCGCAGGGCCGCCTCGTTCTCGCCCGCCTCGCTGTAGCGAAGGGTCATTGTCGGCGTGCTGTGGCCGAGCAGCCGCATCACGTGGCCGAGGTCCATCCCCGCCCGCCGCATCGATGCCGCGGCCCGCGCGCCGGAAGTCGTGCGAGCTGATGGTGACGCCCGCCCTCGCGGCGTGACGCTGGAGCATGATCTTGATCGCGTTCGAAGTCATCGCGCCGCCGTACCGGGAGAGGAACAGCGGGCCCGGCTCCGGCCCGCGTTCGACGAGGTAATCGCCGAGGGCGTCGACGGCCCCGCGATCGAGCGGCAGGTCGCGCGGTTCGTGCGTCTTCGTGTGCTCCGCCCGGACGAAGGGCACGAACTCCCCATCGCTGGACCGCACGCGCATCCCTGTTCGCGTCACCGGCCGCAGGTGGACATCCTCGACGCGGATCCACGACAGCTCCTCGCGCCGCAGCCCCGTGCTCCGCAGCACGTGCACGACGGCGAGGTCGCGCAACTGGTGTTCCGGGCGGTGGCGGCCCTTCGCCATCGGCGGCTGGTCGAGGATGGCCGTGAGCAGCCGCACGATGGTGTCGGGCTCGGCCGTGCGTTGGCGGCGCCGCTCAATGGCGATGGGCTCCAGCATGAGCCGGGGATTATCACCGCGTGCAATCTCCCCGCGCTGCACCAGCCACGTGGTGAAGATGAGGAGGTGACGCCGATACCAGTCCTGCGTGGTCGGCGAGCAGCCACGCCGGCGGATGCTCGCGACCCACGCGTCGATGAGGTCGGCGTCCCAGGCGCGGGGGTCATCGGCCACGTCGGCGGCGAAATCGAGGAACGCCTCGACCGCCCGGCGGTAGTCCTTCAGGGTGTGCGGGCGCTTGCCTGCGGCCTCCTTTTTGATGAGGAAAGCCTCAAGCAGCCGCTGGCCACGAACGGACTCCGTTCGTGAAATCATGGGGTCCGAATTTCGAAATCGTGGGATCAAGACTGCGCCTCCGGTCGAAGTTGGAACGCCGCCGACGGTCGCTGGCCCATGATTTCGAATCTGGCGAGGGTGCGTGGTAGCAGGGGGGAGACTTGAACTCCCGACCTCACGATTATGAGGAATGGTGTCGCAAAACCCTGTTTTCGGGGGTGGGCCAGATTCGAATCGGGTCGTCGGAGGGGCGGTGGGAATCATGGAGTCAAGAATGCGCGGAAGAGATGGCGGGGAGCCGGGGCCGAGGCGCAGAGTGTAGAACTCGTGCCCCTCCGGAACGGTGATCGAGAAGGTGAAGCGGCAGGTGGCGGTGGTGCCGATATCGGCCCACTGCCCCGGGCCCAGGCGCCCGAGGCCGATCGTCTTGCTGTCCGAGACAAGCAGCACTTCCATACCGGATGCGATATCGGAGTGGCCGCCGGTGCCGGCGCAGGGGCGGCCCTTGTCGGCGATGGGGTTGAGCTGGCCGGCGGGGCGGATGAGGTCGATCGTGCCGGTGACGCGGCCGCGCGGGGTCGCCGTGGCGGGGGGCGTGGGCGTGGCCGTCGGGGGGGGCGGCGGCGTGGGCGTGACCGAGCGCGCCTCGGCGATGCGCGCGGCGGTGGTCGGGCAGCGGAAGTGCAGGACCTGGTCAAGACCCGCGGGTGACGTGCTCCCGAGCCCGGCGTCGACGGTGCGGAGAAACGACGGGAGGGCGGGGTCGGCGAGGGCTTCGGCGGTCTGACAGGTGGTGCGCGCGATGCCGGTGATGTCGATGTCGTCCGCGGTCGCGGCTTCGGCGGGCGTCTGGCTGTTCGAGCAGGCGACGGAGGCGAGGGCGAGGGTGGTGAGCGCCGCCGCGACGGCCGGTGTCACCCCACGCCGCCCCCGGCGGTTACCTGCGGGGACGTTTGTGGGTAAAGGGCGAGAAGTTGTGGGTTTAGCGTTGAAACGGTTCATCGTGCGAGAATTTCGTGTCGCGATGGAGTTGTAATCATTATCCCGGCTAGTTTAGTTTTGCCCCGCGCGGCGGCGGGCCTGCGGGCCGGGGGCGCATGAGGGAGCGAGGATGGCGACCGTAGACGGCACGGCGACATGGAGCGGCGGACGATATGCACGGGGGCGGTGACTTCACGCTGTTCCCCCTTCCGGCGGGTTGTCCCCTGGCGGACGTTCACGCGGCGCTGCTGGCGGCGGGAATTGTTCCCCCCGGTCCGCTCCGCCGCGTGCCCGCTGCAGTAGCGCTTCCCTGGTTCGAGCGCTGGAAGCGCAAACGCCCTGCTCTCTCGTCCGTCATCTCCGTAGCAGCCGTAGCGCCTCGGGGATGCTGTGCGGCTCGGGTTCGGGGTACTCGGGCTCCGGCGGCAGGTGGCCCGCCTGGCGGAGGACCTCCTCGAGGGGCACGTGCAGGACCCGGGCGAGATCGGCGCACACCTCGGTCGAGGGCAGCCGCCCATCGTTGAACCACGCTGACACCGTCTGGGCCCGGCGGCCCATGTAGGCGGCCAGCTGCGAGCGGTTGACGCGCCGCGACGCGAGCTCGCGTTCGAGCCAGCGGGCGAAACTAGTCTTCTCAGTCATGATCAACATCGGCGTGAGCGGACACTAGCAAGGATTTTTCACCCTGCGGCCAATCCGGTCTTGAAAATCCATGGCGATTGCCCCTATAGTCGTGGCCGTGGAATCAACAACCATGGCGATGGACGTAACAGACACGGAACAACCCGTCGCGCGGCTCGTCCGGGAGCAGGGGCGGCAGAAGCAGTGGGTGGCCCGGCAAATCGGCGTTTCCCCTTCGGAAATGACCAAGATCCTCCGCGGGGATCGGGTGTTGACCCTTCCCCAGGCGCAGCGCCTCGCGCAGGCGCTCGGCGTGACCATCGAAGACCTCGCGCCCGCTGACGCGCCCGTGGAGGCGGCGTCATGACCTGACGGTTGTTCCTCGCCGTTCGCAGCGGCGAGTTCAACGGCGGCGGGTGCAGCGCATGGCGCCCGCCGTCCTCTCTCACGGCCCCGGGGGCGCCCGCTCTCGCTCCCGGGGCCTCCCAACCAAAGACGAGAGCGGGGGAGATGACATGGGCCGACCAATGACCGCGAACGGACACCACGAGGAGCTTCGCTGCGAGGTGGTGGCGATGGACCAGGAGCTGCACGCGCACGACGCCTACGAGCGCCGTGCACTCGAAGCGGCGGCGCGCGATGTGGCGATCGCCCAGGAGTACATCGAGGAGTGGCGCTGGAGCGCGGGCGGCTCGGCGAGCGCGACCCGGGCGTGGAACCGGCTGGAGAACGCGCTGCAGACGATTCGCGATCTCCAGCGCCGGGACGTGCGCGAGAACGCGCTGCACCGCGGCTTCGCGCCGACGGCGGCGGCGCTCGCGGGGATCGCGGAACTGGCCGCAGCGGGTGTGGCGTGACGGCGTTCGAGGGCGCATCGGTGGAGATGAACCGGGCGCTCCGCGAGCACGCCGCCGCCGGCCGGGCCGCGGCGGTAACGACGGCCATCGACGCCGCCGGCCGTGAACGCACGCTTGTTGGTCCGTTCGAAGTGGTCCGCTCGCGGACCATCGCCCGCTGGCGGGTGGCGTACCGGACCGAGGCGGAGACGGTGCGGCGGGGGTATCCGCGTTCGTGGCAGCTCGTGCTGGACCCGGGTGGGGACCTGGACGCGCTGCGGACGGCGCTCGCGCTGGTGGCTTCGGAGATTGAGCGCTGGCGGGAGCGGGGAACGAACGTCGCCGAGGCGGAGCGGCTTCGCGGCGAAGGCGAGGCGCGGGGGCTGTGATGGACGTGGTCGTCGGCGTTACCTGCCGCAGGTGCGGACGCAAGCTGTCGCTGGCGCATCTTCCGCCGAACACCCGGCATTACGCGGGTGGCGCTATCAACCGCGCGGCGAGTAAGCGCAACCGCCAACGCGCATGGCGGGTGTGCGGGAGTAACGGCGACGGCGAGGCGCGGTCGTGAGCGCGCGCGGGCTCGTGCTGGTGGCGCTGGCGCTGGCGGCGGGGTTCGCCGCCGTGCCGTTGGCCGCGGCCTGGGGGGCGCGATGAGGGACCGGGAGGCGGAACGCGCGCGGCAGCGGCGGATGCGGGCGCTGGCCCGCGCGGCGTGGAAGGGAAAGAACCGGCCGGGCCGGCCGCGGTTGCGGTCGGTCGGAGATACCGCTCGCGGAACGGCGCCGATTGGAGGCGCGGGCGTGGGCATCGATTGGAGGGAACGCCGCCGGCTGACGCTGGCGTCACCGCACCGGCCGGCTGCCGGGGGCCCGGGGGAAACGCGCAGGCCGCCGATTGGAGCGGCGGCCTGCAATCCCACACAGAGACTCAGTGAGGTGGGACTCATGGTAGCAGGTCCATTCATGGCAGGGGGAAACCCGGGGTGCGAACGCACCGTGCACGCGCCGGACGCGCCCGCCCCGGCGCGCTTCCTCGTCGGTTGCCCGCCCGGGGTCGAAACCGGGACGCGCTACCGCGTGTGCTCGGCTCACGTCGCCGATGCGGTGCGCCAGGTGGTGAGCGGAAATGATCGCGGGGTACGCGGTCGTGACGCCGCTGGAGCCCGCCGAGCTGCCCGGCTTCAGCGGTGAGCCGATGTTCGCCGCGGCGCGCGAGGCCCGCTCGTGAACCGCCTCGAGGCCGCCCGTGCCTGCCACGCCTCCGCCGGTGCGCGCCTCGCGCAGGTCGATGCGTCGTGGGATCAGAACCCCTCGCTCGTGCACCTGCGGCAGGCGCTGCGGGACGCGCTGCAGCTGAACGGGCTCCTCATCGACGAACTCGCCGCCCTCGGCCCGCGCCGCTCGCCGTGGGCCTGCCTCGAACCGTGCTGCGCGAGGGAGCAATCGTGAACGACGCGAAGCTCCCCGACTGGGTGGTCGAACCGCTGCGCCTGGGGCTGGCCTTCGGCGCGTTCCGACAGTGGGCGCTCACGCAGTTTCCGAACCAGCCCGCCTCCGGGAAGGCGATGCACCTGATCGCCGAGGCGGTCGAACTGTGGGAAGCGCCCGGGTCGGTCGAGGAGATGGCTGACATCGCCGGGATTCTCTCGCACCTCGCGCCCTCGCTCGGCGAACTGGCCGAGGCGATGGAGCTGAAGCTCATGGTCAACCGCCGGCGCACCTGGCTCCCGCCGGACCCCAACGGCGTCATTCGCCACGCGCCGGCGGTGCAGCCGTGACGCGCGCGACCGCCGAGGGGCTGCCCGAAGTGAGCGCCGCGGATTTCGGGTACGTGTCGGTCCGCGATGCCGCCCGCGAGCTCGGCATCCACGAACAGACGGTTCGCAACCTGCGCACGAACGGGCGGATGCGCGGGTGGGAGATGCGCTGGGGCCAGCTCGTGATGCCCCGCGAGACGTTCGATCGCTTCGCCGCCCGTTACAACCCGCGCCGCGGGGGGAGGTGCAAGCCGTGACCGACGCCAGCCCGATGTTTCTCGCCGTCGCCTTCACCGCCTGGTGCGGGCTGTTCGCCCTCGCCGCGCTCACCGAACGGTGGTGGAACCGGTGACCGCCGAAGACGTTACGCCGTACGAGAAGCCGACCGTCGGCCCCGACCTCGTGGACATCCTCCGGGGGATGCAGCCGCTGATTGCCGAGGTGACGAACCTCCGCCGCGAGTGCACCCGCCTGCGGGAGCGCGAGGTGATGCCACCCGATATCGCAGCCCTGTTCGCGGGCACACCGGTGACCCTGTTCCAGGACGACCGCGGGATCTGGGGCTACACCATCGAGTTGAAGTCGAAGCGCACCGGCGGCCGGGGTTACCCGTCGCTGGTCGAGGTCGCGCGCGCCGCGCTCGGGCGATTCCAGGACCTTGGCTTCTTCGACTTCGCCGAAACCAACGAGGACGACGAGGACGAGTGGGATCTCGTCGACAACGTGTTCATTCGCGTTGAAGGGTTTGTGCCCGGCGAGGAGGAGGTCGCCGACCTGCTCGAGCGGACCGTCGCGCACTGGCGCCACCCGGGCCACACCACGCTCGCCGACGTCATGGCCGATGCCGAGCGGATGCTCCTTCGCCTCCGCCCGCTGGCGGTGACGCTGTGAGCCCGCACAGCCGCGCCCCCGGCGCCGTCACGAGCGCCATCGCTGGCGCCCGCGTGCACGCCTCCGGCGAGGCCGCCCGCCAGCGCCAGGTCGTCGCCGATGCCGTCGCCCTTCACCCCGGGCGCACCTCCGCCCAGCTCGCCGGGTGCTGCTCGCTCGACCGCTACCAGATCGCGCGGCGGCTGCCCGAGGCCGAACAGGCCGGCGACGTGCACCGTCGCCCGCCCGCATCGCTGGAGCCGGGTTCGCGCCCGGCGTACA
Source organism: Candidatus Amarobacillus elongatus (assembly GCA_016703545.1). Lineage (GTDB taxonomy): Bacteria > Chloroflexota > Dehalococcoidia > Tepidiformales > Tepidiformaceae > Amarobacillus > Amarobacillus elongatus. The sequence continues at coordinate 10,189 of JADJBX010000017.1, read as the reverse complement.
CGTGGTGGCCCGGCCCCGCGCCCGTGCCGGCCACGCCGCCCGCGCCCGTCACCCGGGCCGATGGACAGGTGGTGTTGCTGTGACCAACCAGGAACAGCGGGTCGAATGCGCCCGCTGCGGCGCCATGTACCTCTGCCTCCCCGACCGTTCCGTCGGCCCCATCCGCTGGTTGCGCGAGCACTTCGCCACCGACCACGGCGGCGTCCCCCTCCCGCGCCTGCTGCGGGCCGAGGACACGGAACCCGAACCCGCCCCCCAACCCGCCCACGGGCGCGACATCGAGGCCCTGCGCTGCGCCTGCGGCCGCCGCGCCGTCGCCCGCGGCCACCTTTCGGAGCACCGCGAGGGCTGCACCCGCGCGACGGCGGCCCCGCGATGAACGACCCGCACCGCGCCCTTCCCGCCCTCTGGACCGCCGCCCGCCCCGCCGCCGCGTCGAGCGCCCTGCTCGCCTTCGCCGGGCCCTGCGGCTGGCCCCCATGCGAGATCAGCGTGTTCCACGCCCACCTCGCCTGCCGCGCCTGCCGCACCATCGGCGACGCCCGCTGCGACACCTGCCGCGCCACCGCCTGGTCCGAGATCAGTCACCGGCACGACGCCTTCGTCGCCACCGCCGGCCTCTGGCGCTGGAGGCGGAACTGATGCAGGGCGTGCGCATCGAATTCACCCGGCCGGATGGCGGCCACGATTCCGTCGAGGTGTACGTCCCCGGGCAGCCCACGAACGTGAGCCGCATCAACGCCGCCGGGGCTTCAGCGAACCCGGCACGGCCCGGGAGCGTCGCCGCCGCCGGTGGAGCCCAGCCCGAGCCCCCGCCCGCGTGGCATGGCCCTCCGCCGGGCCCTCCGCCAGAGAAGCCGCGCGACTGGATGCAGCAGGTCAACGCAGCCCGCGAGCACTACGGCCTGGACAGCGCCGAAGGCTCCGCGAAGTTGCGCGAGGCCATTGGCGAGAAGTTCACCCTCGATGCCGGGTGGGCGTGGGTCAGCGGCACTCCCGGCCGGACGCTCGACGGGCTGATGCGCGCCGCCGCCGGCATCACGCTGCCGAAGCGCGGAGGCGGGCGATGAGCGGGCCGTGCACGCATCGCTGGCGCATCGCCGAACCGAACGGGCCGACCGCGCCCGGCATCTGCCGCGTGTGCGGCGAGCAGCGCGACTTCCCGACCGCGGACGCCGCCGACCGGTGGGCGCCAGACAACGACACAGACCGGCGGAGGAAGCGGGCCGCGATCCGCGCCGCCGACGGAGGGGTCACGTGGTAACGGAACACGACGGAAACGTACCGCAGCGCGCGCCGATTGGTTCGGAGGTCGAGTACATGCTCGTGGCCGTCGCCGTCGTCGGCGTTAATGCCGAGCTGGGCGGGCGGATGTGCGGCGAGGTCCTCGACGAGACGAGCGTGAGCGTCGGGTTCGGGACGGCGATCGACTTCGCCCTGCACCGGCCGGACTGGTGGGCGCGGCTGGTGGAGGCGCGGCGCGTGGATACGCAGCGCGCGCACCTGGCCGAGCTCGATTACGACATCGAGTCGGTCGACCGCATCGTCGCGCGCGCCGGGGCGGAGACATCGTGAGCGAGCAATGGCGGACGTGGGTGCGGCGCGACGCGGTGCTGAGGGGGTGCGGGACGTGCGGTGGCCTGTTCCTGCTGGCCATCGCCGACGACCGGCCTGAGTGCCCGGTGTGCGGGGCGGCTGGTTCAGACCCGGACTGGTTCGCGGCGATGGTGCGGCAGTTTCAGGGCCCGGCAACGCTTAACGCGGGCGTGCGCCTGCAACTGGACATGTTGGTGCGGGTGTTCCCGGCGGACCCGGATGAGCAGAGCGAGTGGCCCGAGGACCTGCGGGTGCGGGAGTGGCCGTCGTGAGCGACCTGATGAACGAGTACATCGACAGCGGCAGCAGGTGCGAATCGGGGCATCCGCTCGTGCTCGTGGCGGAGGGCTACGCGTACTGCTACATAGCGCGCTTTCGGACCTGGGCTCCGTGGCGGCTGACGCCCCCCACGCGTCAAGGATGCATTGGTGGAGCGCGTCGGCCGGGACGGGGAACGCATCGAGGCGTGGTGCGGAATCGACCGGCTTTCCCTTGCCTCGGTGCTGGATTTCATCCAACGAGACATTGACGCCCATCGCGAACTGCCCTTCGACGAGGACCGCGAGCGCGCGCGGCTGATGCCGGTATGAGCGCGCCGAAGCGGATCCAGGCGCACGAAGGGCTGCGGGGTGGGGTCGTAGGCCATCGAACCGTGCGTTGGGGGGGGGCGCGTCGTGATGCGCGGGCCGGAGGGCGTCGAGGACCTGGTCGTGCGGTTGGAGCCGGCGGCGGCGCGCTACCTTTCGGTGTGGGAGCTGACGTTCGAGGAACGGGTGGCGGTCATCGGCGGGGGCAACATCGTGCTCTCGGTCATCGGGGCGCAACCGCCGGTGGGGATGTACGTCCTGGAGGTGGGCGATGGCGGGGAGTGAGGTGCGACGGCCGAAACCATCCCGCCCACCGTGTCGCTTGGCTCATGGCGCCATCGCCGCTCTTGAACGCGGCGAGATCGCCCGCGCCGCCATCGTGGAATCGCCTGCGGACGCGGTGCAGATGTTCCGGGATTTCATCTTCCCTTTCGATGCCGAACTGGCGGAACTGCGGGGGAAGGACCTCGCGTGTTGGTGCGCACTGGATCAGCCGTGCCACGCGGACGTGCTGCTGGAGTGGGCCAACGCGCCGGAGGGGGTGGAGTGACTCCGTACTACGAACGCGGGGGCATCGCCATCTACCACGGGGACTGCCTCGAGCTGCTGCCCCGGTTGCGGGGGCTATCCGGCGGGGTGGTCATTACGGACCCGCCCTACAACGCGGGCATGAAGTACGGCCCGGGGACGAACGACCGGCAGGATTGGCGAGCATGGGTGCGCTGGTTGGACGTGCGGCTGCGGCGGTGCGACCGGGTGGCGCCGGAAACGCTCATGTTCCTTTCGCAGACAGCGTACCGGCGGTACGTGCGCCATTCGCGGCGGGAGATCACGTGGTCGGCGGTGTGGATGAAGCCGCTTGCGATGGCGGTCTGCGCGGCGCCGTTCATGCCGCACTGGGAGCACATGGTGTATTTCGGCGAGCGCAAGAAGGGCCAGCGGCGGCATCCGGACGGCCGCTTCGTTCGACATGCGGACGGCGGATTCGGGAGCGACGTGTTCGTGGCCAATGTGGAAGTCGGGACGGAGCGGTATGGGCACCCGACGCCAAAGCCGATGAAGCTCATGCGGGAGGTTGTGGGGCGGGTGACGACGGATGCGGCGTTCATCCTGGACCCGTTCTGTGGCTCGGGGACGACGCTGGGGCGGCGCAGGAGGCGGGCCGCCGGGCAATCGGCATTGAGATCGAGGAACGTTGGTGCGAGGCGGCGGCGAAACGCCTTGACGATTTCGTGCCGGGCCCGCGCGAGCAGCAGCAGATGTTCGCGGGGGTGCAGTTGTGACAGCGCCCACGGCGGCACGGGTGAAGTGTCCGCGGTGCGACCGGCCGTTGGTGCGGAACCACGATGAGCTGATTTGCCTCACTCACGGGCAGGCGTACGAGGCGATCCGGGCGTGGGAGAACGTCCCGGCATACGAGCCCGTGCCGGGGCGGCCCAGACAGGCCCCCCCACGGGACCCGGTGGTGCCATGGACGGAGGACGAGCGCGAGCTGTGGCGCCGCGCGGACGCGGGTGAGGTGTTCGACCTCGCACAGGACCACGATGAGGAGGAACCGATGACCGGTGGCGATGGAGGAACCCCATGACTGAACCGATGCCGCGGCCCGGCCACGCGAACATCTTCGACCTGGCACGCGAGGTGCTGGAGCAGCGCGCGAAACAGGGCATGGAGACCTACGGCCGGCCGCTCGAATCGTTCAACGGCCGCAACCCCGCCCGCGACGCGCTCGAAGAGGCCGCCGACCAGTTCGTCTACCTGGTCCAGCTCTGCGAGGAGCGCGAGAAGATGATCCTGTGGATGTCGGACGCGTACGGCATCCTGGCCGCCACCGGGCACGGCGTCAGCCTCCGCGCGCGCGCGGACGACATGCTGGGCACGGACGGGAGGCCGTGGCGATGACGCGCCCCTGCGTCTACTGCGGCGGCCCCTCGGAGCGCGTCTACTCGTTCGACATGGACCTGCCCGGCGTGCCGTTGTGCTCGTACCTGTGCCTGCACCTCTGGATTGACCGCGAGCAGGCGAGGCGGAAACGGCCGTGAGCAGCGTGATTCGCGGACGGGGCCGGCGCTGCGACCGCCGCTGCTACGACGGCGCGACGCCGCGCGTGGCGTGCACGTGCATCTGCGGGGGGCGGAACCACGGCGTGGGGCTGCGGCAGGCGGAGACCAACACGATCGAGCTGTTCGCCGCGGCGGCCGCCCTGGAGGGCGCTCAACCGGCGATGCCCATGGGAGGACGGGGCTAAATGGCCAACTGGATCAAGTCGTACCAGGACCTTGGGCGGCACCCGAAGACGAGCCGCCTCGCGCGCACGCTCGGGATTTCGCGCCCGGCGGCGATCGGGCACCTGCACCTGCTGTGGTGGTGGGCGCTGGACTACGCGAAGGACGGCGACCTCGGCATCTACGACGCGGGCGAGGTGGCGGACGCGTGTTTGTGGGACCAGGACGCGGAGGCGTTCGTCGAGGCGCTGGTCACGGCGGGCTGGCTCGACGCCGATCCGTCGGGCGAGCACTGGCGCATTCACTCGTGGGAGGAGCACGGCGGGAAGCTGCAGGCCGAACGCGTCCGTAACAACGATGCCGCAGCCGGGCGGATGCGGCGCCGCCGGAGCGAACAGACCGCGAACGAAGGCGAGGGTTCGCCCGTAACAGTGAGCGAACACGGGCGTAACCGCGGCCTCGTTACGCCCGAACACGGCGAGAACGCGGCGGAAATGGCCGGTTCTCCCTTCGTTACGCCCGAACACGGGGCGAACGATGGTGCGAGTTACGGCGTAACAGCGGGCGAACACACCGCGAACACCGGGCAGCGTTACGCCCCTGTTACGCCTCTAGAGAAGAGTAGATCAGATCAGATCAGATCAGAGGAGAGGAGAGAAGAGCAGCAGCAGAGAAGATCGCGCGGGGCGCGGGAGGCTGCCGCCGCTGCCGCCGCCTCGGCAACCGAGACGTTCGGCGAGGGTGATCGGTTGGCCCCGCTGACGGCGCGAATGGCGACGGCGCTCTCGGCGGCGGGCATCGGCATCGACCCGTTCACGGCGGACGTCATCGACGACTACGCCCAGGAGCACGGCGAGACGGGCGCGGCGGACTTCGAACGGGCCTGCGCCGAGGCGGCGATGAACAACGCCCGGAAGTTCTCGTACGTCCGCTCGGTCATCGAACGGTGCGCGGCGGACCGGGCCGCGGGCCTCGACCCGTGGGCGGGGGAGGCGGAGCCGGCGCCGCTGGACGATTACGAAGCGCGCCGGGCCACGTATCTGGGCGGCCCGCCGGGGCATCTCGCACGGAACGGTTTGTCCGCCGGTAACGCGGCGAATGAGCCGCTGCCGCTGTTCGAGACCTCGGAGCTGGCGGCCCTGAACGACCGCTGGTCGGCGGCCGTGGAGGCGGCGCAGCTGGCGGATCTGAACCGGGTGCCGCTGCGGGCGTGCCGGGTGCTGGGCGCGAACGGGCACGAGCTCGTGGTCGAGGCGGCTGTGGGCACGTCGGCGGCGGGGCTGCAGAGGCTGGGCATCACGCTGGGCCGGGCGCTGTCGGTGGATGCGTTCGAGGACTGGCGGGTGCGATTCGTGGATCCGCCGCCGGCGGGGTCGGGGCCGGGGCTGACGCTCGTACAGGGAGGCCGGTGATGGCCTTCGACGAGGCGATCGACAGCGGCAGCAGGTGCGAATCGGGCCACCGGCTCATGCTCGTGGCGGAGGGCTACGCCTACTGCTCCGGAGAGGACGGCCGTAGGCCGAGCCGGCCGGGCTGGTGGCCATGGCGGTTGGCGCCGCCGTCCCCCGCGCGGGCGCCTGCGATGGACGGGAGACCTCATTCGCGGCCGCGACGGGGAACCCGTCCAGCGTGGCGCGGCCATGGAGGCGCCTCGCGGGCCGCCGCTCGCCTTCATCCAGGAGGACATCGAGGAACATCGGGGGTTGCTCCTTCGACGAGGACAGCGAACGCGCGCGGCTGATGCCGGTATGACCGCGCATTCGTCGCTGGACGAGCACCGCTGCTGGGCGTGCGGGCGGGTGGTAGCGGGGGCCGTCTGCATGGGCCCGCACGAGAACCTCCGCGAACGCCGGGAGTGGCCGGAGCAGGTGTGCTGGGTTTCCGCGACACCGCTCCGGGCGGCGCCGCCCGAGGACGAGGCCGGCATCCCGCTGCTGGAGCCGCCGGCGAAACGCGGCGCGTGGCCGTGGCGGTGCCGGGAGTGCGGGGAGGTGTTCCCGAGCCGGCTGCAGCTCCGGGTGCACGTGGCGCGGAACGACCTGATGGAGATGGGGCGGGCGAGCGACGCGTGGATCGGCGAGAGGCGGCTTCGTGAACGGCGGGGAGATGACGACGGCGGAGTACCGGCAGTCGGTGGAGCGCTCGATGAGCGAGGACGCGTTCCTGTCGCAGGTGGTGGGCCTCGCGCGCAGCCTCGGCTGGCGGGTGCATCACTGCCGCCCGGTGGTTACGAGGTCGGGCCGCGTGATGACGCCCATCCAGGGCCACGAGGGATTCCCGGACCTCGTCATGAACTACTTCGACGGCGAGGACGAACGGCGGGACCGCTGCCTGATCGCCGAGCTGAAGTCGTGGAAGGGCCGCAACCGGTTCGGGCCGGGGCAGCCGGAGTGGCTCGCGGCGTGGCGTGCGATCGAGAAGCGCTCGAACGGCGCCGTGCGAGCGTTCACGTGGACGCCCGCGGACCTCGCGGACATCGAGCTGATCCTCAGAGGGGAGCTGTAGATGAACTGGATCCAGGTGCCGGACGAATCGGCATTCGATGGCGAATACATGGACGCGCCGGAGCTGGAGCAGCTGGCAAAGGTGGTCATGGAGGAGCACGCGGAGCTGGCGTACCTGCGGGAGTGGTCGGTGCGCGTGCTGTGGCGCCGGCAGGGCAGCGGCAAGGAGGCGATGGGCCGGTGCAAGGTGCTCTCGGGCGAGCTGCGGTTCTTCACGGGCGCGGACTGGCTGATCTGGGCCGCGGCCGACTTCTGCAAGCTCATGAGCGACCGGCAGATCGAGGCGCTGCTGTTCCACGAGCTGATGCACTGCGAGGTGAAGGTCAACAAGGCGGGCCAGCAACGTGCGGCGACGCGGGGGCACGACTTCGAAGGGTTCGGGCTGGAGGTGGAGCGGTACGGCGCGTGGGACACGACGCTGGTGCGGGCGAAGGACTCGTTCCGCCAGCTCGAGCTGGGGCTGGAACTGCCCCGCGCGGCATCGGATGGCGCGCGCGTCTCGGCGCTCGTGCGGGATCCGCTCCGCGAGATGGCACGCGCCGCGCGCGAGGGGGCCAGGGCGCCGATGGTGGACCTGCGCACAGGCGACCTGCGCACAGGCGAGGTGCTGGGCGGCGATGGCGGTGCGGGATGAACGCGGACGGGTCGCGGGTGGCGTGGGAGCTGCTGGGGGCGCCGGCGTGGCCGCCGGCGGCGGGGAAGGCGGGCCCGGCGGGGCCGTGCTGGCTCTGCGGCTCGGTGGTGGCCGAGGGCGAGGGCTGGCGGCTGAAGGAGTTCCTCTCGCCGACGTTCACAAACCACACGCTGGCGGCGGCGCCGTCGAGCGGCACGGTGTGCCAGCCGTGTGTGTACCTGGGCTCGGGGGACTCGTGGCGGGCGTACTGCGGGGCGCGCCCGGGGATGGGGCTGAAGTCGGTGCACCCGCTCTCCTGGCGGAGCTACAGCCATGTGTTTGCGACGTGGGTGCACGAGTGTCCGAACCGGGCGGGCTGGCGGGGGTGGCTGCTGGATCCGCCGCGGCCGCCGTTCGTGTTCGTGCTCACGGAGACGGGGAAGAAGCACGTGATCTACCGCGCGCTCGCTTCGTACGACCGTGACCGTTACTGGCTGCAGGTGGAGGAGGACCGCGTGCTCATCGACCGCGTGCTGTTCGCGCCCGTGCTGGAGCGCTTCGAGGCGCTGCTGATGGCGGGGTTCACGCGGGAGGAGGTGCGCGGGGGTGTATTCGCAGGGGCGGCTGCTGAAGGGGCGACGCGTGTGGGAGCAACAGGAACCAGCGATGCGCATCGCGCGGGCGATGAGGCCGGATTGGGTACGGGTGTGCGCGACAGTGGCGCACGGGCCAAAGAAGGAGGCCAACGAGTGATCTACGGGTTCGACACGGAGGACGAAAACGCGGCCACGGGCGCGCTGCTCGTGTACGCGACCTGGCGATCGCGGGACACGGCGCGCTACCGGGTGACGCCGGACGTGTGGAGCCAGGTCGAGCGGTTCACGAAGGCGGCGGCGAAGCGGGCGCGGACGCTGCCGGCGTTCGTGGAGGCGCTCAAGCCGCGGTTCTACGCGGGGACGCTGAGCCCGCGGGCGATGGAGGCGGGCGTGAAGGGGCCGGTGCCGTTGCTGGCGCTAGGCTCGGGCGCCGTGCTCGAAGTGGCGGCTCCGGAGGATCAGCGGGAGTTCATGGTGGGCGTCATCGAACGGGCCGATCAGCGTGCGGTGCTGCGCAAGCTCTACGCGGAGACGGCGTGGGTGGTCCTGCTGGTGCGGGACCGGCTGGAGCGGGAGCGGCCCGTGGAATCGCGCATCGCGCGCATGGTCAACGAGGAGGAGTGACGTTGGATATCCGTTTGCAGGGCACGTTTCGGCTGCTGAGCCCGCTGAGCCACATCGGCGAAAGCATCTCGGCGACGAGCTACCTCGTGCAGGAGCCGGTCATTCAGCCGGGCGGCGGGGTGGAGCAGCTGTTCGTGTACAGCGGCAACGCCTGGCGCGGGCAACTGCGGGACCTCGCGGCGGAGTACATGCTGGACGCTCTCGGCGGGCCGCGGCTGCCGCTGGACACGTTTCACATGCTGTTCGCGGGTGGGCGCATCGGCGGGGAGCAATCCACGAACATCGAGCAGGCGCGGCGGATGCGGCGGGCGATCCCGCTGATGGCGGTCTGGGGCGGGGGTGTTGGAAACCAGATCCTCCCCGGGAAACTGCGGGTGCGGAACGCCTACCCGTTGGTCGAGGAGGCGTTGCCGGTGCTGCCGCGCCAGTACCACGAAGCGGCCTCGCGCACGCGGTACGCGGACGTCACGTTCGAGAAGTCGTTCAGCCGGATGGATGACAGCCGGGACGCGCGGGTGGCCGACGCGCGGCTGCTGGCGGCGCCATCGGCGGTGAGCCAGGGGGCGCTCATGGCTCCGGGGGATGCGCCGGCGGGGAAGGCGGCGAAGGAACCGGCGCCGGAGCAGATGCGGATGACGGTCGAGCTGGTGGCGGCGGGGACGGTGCTGGCGACGGCGATCGACGTGCTCGATTGCTCGGAGGTGGAGCTGGGGTGCCTCGTCTCGGCGCTGCACCGGTTCGCGCGTTCGCCGCACATCGGTGGGCAGGCGAACCGGGGGCACGGGCTGGTGGAGCTGGAGTACGGGCTGGTGCGCCTCGACGCGGCCGAGCGGGTGGCGGAGGAGTTCGTCATCGTCGAGGGTGACGGCCTGCCGCCGAGGCTGGGCGCGGCCGCGTCGGGGGCGAAGGCTGCGTATGACGCGCACCTCGAGGAGATGTACGCGGCCTACCTCACGGAGAACGCGAGCGAGGTGCGGGGCCTGCTCGGGGTTGCGAAGTGACCACGCCGGAGCGGGCGCGGGTGTTCGTGACGCCGCACGCGATGGAGCGCTTCCGGGAGCGGATCTGGCGCTCCATCGGGGATGAGGACCTGATTCGGCTGCTGCAGGAGGGGGTGGCGGCGCCGCAGCGAGTAAAGGCCCGGACGCTCGCGGACGGGACGCCTTCGTGGACCGTGCGCGTGGCGGGGCAGGCGTTTGCGGGCCGGGAGTTTAGCTATCGCGTGGTCATCGTCCCGCCGCCGGCGGACCAGCCGCACGGGTGGCCAGTGGTGGGCACGGTGCTGCGGTCGTCGGGGGTATCCCGGGGAACGAAGCTGCCGCCGCGGGCGCGGGCGGTGGAGCGATGAACGCGTTGCGGGTGACGGCGCACCTCACGCAGGGGTACTCGGCGGCGGACGTGTGGAGCCCGGCGATCGAGGGCATCCTGGCGTACTGGGCGATGC
>JADJBX010000016.1 GCA_016703545.1 Candidatus Amarobacillus elongatus | reverse complement strand
CTGTTCGAGGCAGAAGGCGGCATCGGTGTAGACGGGGAGGCCATCGATGGTGCTCTCGGTGGCGAGGCCATCGAGGAAGGCGACGGGCTCCATGCCGGGGGCGCCGGCCACGGATTCGGCGATCTGGCGGCCCATTTTGCCCGCCCCGGAGATCACGATGCGAAGGTCCATGGGCGGAGTGTAGCGGAGGGACGGGGGGAGGTCAGGACCGGCGGCGGCGGTGGCTCAGGCGGGCGCGCCCGAGAGCTCGGCGGGCGAGGGGATCTGGCCATCGCCGCCGAGGAAGCGGTCCATCGTCTGCATGGAGCGCAGGAGCTCGGCGTGGAGGGGGAAGAGGGAGTGGCCTTCGAAATAGACGAGCCGGGCATCGGGGAGGTTGGCGGCGAGGCGGGCGGCGCCGCTGGCGGGGACGAGGGGGTAATCGCGCATGTGCATGACGAGGACGGGCATGCGCACGCGTGAGAGGAGCGGGGTCACGTCCTGGGCTTCGATGGTGCCGTAGAACGCCTTCCGCATCTCCGGGGTGGTGTGGTCGCGAAGGATCTCGGCGAGGCGGGCGGCGTCCTCGGCTTCGGCGAACCCGAAGGCGGAGCTGGCGAGCGCTTCGGTGTAGAGCTTCCAATCCTCCTGGGCGATGGCGTCGATGGCGCGGCGCGAGGGGCTGCGAAGGTCCGTGCCGCGGGCGCTGCTGCACCAGAGGAGGAGATGGGAGACGCGCTGCGGATGGGCGGCGGCGTAGGCGATGGCGACGGGGCCGGAGCTGGTGGTGGCGAAGATGGCGAATCGCCCCAGGCCGGCGGCTTCGGCCACGGCATGGATATCGAGGCAGAGGGCTTCGAGGGTGAACTCCTCGACATCGCGGTCGCTCTGGCCGGTGCCGCGGGGGTCGAAGCGGATGAGGCGGTGGCGGTCCTGGAGGATGCCGTACATGTACCGCATCGTCGAGGGGAGGCGTTCGAATTCGAGAGAGCCCGCGCCGAAGGGGGTGAGGTGGATGATGGGCAGCCCTTCGCCGCGGTCGCAGTAGGCGATGCGCTTGCCATCGCGGGTCTGGGCGTAGCGGATCTCGGAGCTCACGGTTCGATCCTACGGGGCGTGTCGCAATGTTCCCTCCATCCAAAGGCGGAGGGGAGAGAGAGGAGACAGGAGAGAGGAGAAAGGAGAAAAGGAGTGCCCAGTTCCCAGGGCCCAGTCCCCAGTGGCTTCGCCGGCGCCACCACACCTCCCGTCCGGCCGGGGTACCCCCACTTTTCTCCTTTCTCTTTTCTCTTTTCTCCTTCCGGCCCTTGGGCCGGGCCCCCGGGGTCCGAGGGGGGCTGGGAATGGGTGGCGGGCGGGGCGATGCTCGTGGGGTGATTGCGGGCCTTCTGCGCCGGTACTGGTTGTTGGGTGCGACGGTGGTGGGCGCCGCCGTGGGTGTGTCGGCGCGGCTGGCGGGGATGGATGCGGCGGCGGATGCGGCGCTGATCGCGACGGCGGTGGCGGCGGGCGTGCCGCTGGCGCTCTCGCTCGCGCGGCAGCTGCTGAAGGGGCACGCGGGCGTCGACGTGATCGCGCTGCTGGCGCTGGCGGGGGCGCTGGCGCTCGGGGAGTACCTGGCGGCGGCGGTGATCGCGCTCATGGTGGCGACGGGTGCGGCGCTGGAGGACTACGCCTCGGCGCGGGCGCAGCGCGAGCTCTCGGCGCTGCTGGCGCGCGCACCGAGGACGGCGCTGCGGGTCGAGGGGCGGCGAGCTGGTGGAGGTCGCCATCGCGGCCGTGGTCCTGGCGATGTGCTCGCTGTGCGCGAGGCCGATGTCGTGCCGGTCGATGGCATGGTGGTCGAAGGGGTGGCGGTCCTCGATGAGTCGGCGCTGACGGGGAGAGCCGGCTGGTGGAGCGCGGGCGGGGGAGCGGCTGGCAAGCGGCGTGGTGAACGCGGGCGCGCCCTTCCGCATGCGCGCGCTGGCGACGGCGGAGGCGAGCACGTACGCCGGCATCGTGCGGCTGGTGCGGGCGGCGCAGGAGGCGAAGGCCCCACTCGTGCGGCTGGCCGACCGGTACGCGGCGTTCTTCGTGCCGCTGGCGCTGGCGTGGTCCGGGCTGGCGTGGCTGATGACCGGGAGCGCGGAACGCGGGCTCGCCGTACTGGTGGTGGCGACGCCGTGCCCGCTGCTGCTGGCGGCGCCGATCGCGATCGTGGCGGGGGTTTCGCGGTCGGCGCGGCGGGGGATCGTGATCAAGGGCGGCGGCGCGATCGAGACGTTGGCGCGCGTGCGCGCGCGGTGTACATGGATAAGACGGGCACGCTCACGGCGGGGGCGCCGGACGTGACGCGGGTGGAGGCGTTCGGGGAGACGGGCGAGGCGGAGGTGCTGCGGCTGGCGGCCTCTTTGGACCAGCTTTCGTCGCATGTGATGGCGGCGGCGCTGGTGCGCACGGCGCGCGGCCGGGGCTGGTGCTGGCCATCCCCGAGGGGGTGCGGGAGGTGGCCGGGGCGGGGATCGAGGGGGTGGCCGAGGGGCGGCGGGTGCGGCTGGGGCGGTACGAATGGATCGCGGGGGGCGAGGACGTGCCGGAGCAGGTGCGGCGCTTCCGGCGGAGCGTGATGCGCGAAGGCGCCTCCGTGGTGTACGTGGAACTCGATGGCGTGCTGGCGGGTGCGCTGGTGCTGCAGGACCCCATCCGCCCGGAGGCGCCGCGTGCGATTCGCGCCCTCAAGCGGGGCGGCGTCGAACGGGTGGTGATGCTGACGGGAGACCACCCGGCGGTGGCGGAGGCGGTCGGCAACGCGCTCGGGGTGGACCAGGTGGTGGCGGGGTGTTCGCCCGCGGAGAAGGTGGAGGCGGTGCGCGAGGGCAGGTCCCGCGGGGTCACGCTGATGGTGGGCGACGGGATCAACGACGCGCCGGCGCTGGCGGCGGCGGACGTCGGGGTGGCGATGGGAGCGCGGGGGGCGACGTCGTCCTCGGAGGCGGCGGACCTCGTGCTCATGGTCGACCGGCTGGACCGGCTGGCGGAGGCGTTCGCGATCGCGCGGCGGACGCGGCGGATCGCGGTCGAGAGCATGCTCCTGGGGATGGGGCTTTCGCTGGTGGCAATGGGGTTCGCGGCGTTCGGCTATCTCTCGCCGGTGGTGGGCGCGGTGCTGCAGGAGGGGATCGACCTCGTCGCGATCCTGAACGCGCTGCGGGCGCTGGGTGGTGGCGTGGAGGTGCAGGCGAAGGGGCGGCTGCCGGTGGAGGTGGCGCGCGAACTGCGGCGCGAACATCTGCGGCTGTTGCCCGCCTTCGAACAGCTCCGCACGGCAGCTGACCGGCTGGAGGAGCTGCCCGGTGCGGAAGCGGGGACGGTGCTGGGGGCGGTGCGAACGTTCCTCGCGGATGAGGTTCTGCCGCACGAACGGCACGACGAAGGGGTGCTCTACCCGGCGATGAGCGGGATGATCGGCGGGGCGGACCCGCTGGGGGCGATGAGCCGCACGCACCAGGAGATCTTCCACCTGGCGCGGCAGTTCGAGGTGCTGTGCGAGGCGATGTCGCGCGCGGGGCCGGACCGCGAGGACATGGCCGACATCCGGCGCGTGCTGTACGCGCTGCACGCGGTGCTGCGGCTGAACGTCGCCCAGGAGGAGGAGGTGTTCCTCTCCCTGGACGACGAGTACCTGTCGCGGCCGCTGGCGCGGGCTTCCTGATGCGTCAGGGGCGGTAGGGATTGGGGCAGGGGCCGAGCTGGCTCGCGAGGATGGGCTGGGCCTCCTCCACGAACTGGCAGAGCAGGGGGCGGGTCTCGCGGGGATCGATGATGTCCTGGCCGGTGGCCTCGGCGGTGCGGAAGGGGGAGGCGATCGCCTTGAGCATCGCCTCGATCTCGGCGCGCTTCGCCTCGGGGTCGGGGGCGGATTCGATTTCGCGGCGGTAGGCGGCGAAGGCGCCCCCTTCGATGTGCATCGAGCCCCAGTTGGCGCTCGGCCAGGCGTACCGCTGGAACATGCCGGAGGGGCGGTGGTGGCACTGCCCGGCGACGCCGTAAACCTGCCCGGTGACGATGGTGGCCCAGGGCATGCGGCTATCGCAGGTGGCGATGACGAGGCGCGCGCCCGCTCGTTCGATGCCCTTCTTCTCCGATTCGAGGCCGACCATGAAGCCGGGCTCATCGGCGAGGGAGATGAGGGGCAGGTGGAAGGTGTCGCAGAGCTGGATGAGGCGGATGATCTTCTCGCCGGCGGCCACATCGGTGGAGCCGCCGTAGATCGGGTTGTTCGCCATGATGCCGACGGGGTAGCCGTTCAGGCGGGCGAGACCGGTGATCCGCGCGCGGCCGTACCCGGGGGCGATTTCGAAGAAGGAATCGCGGTCGACGACGGCGCGGATGACCTTGTGGCTGTCGTAGGCGCGGCGGCGATCGGCGGGGATGACGGTGAGGAGGCTTTCGTCGCGGCGGTTGGGGTCGTCGGCGGTCTCGGCGCGGGGCGCCATCTCCCAGACGTTCGAGGGGAGGTAGGAGAGGAAGCGGCGAACCATGGCGAGCGCTTCGTCCTCGTCGCGTGCGAGGTTATCGATGACGCCGCTCTGGGTGGTGTGCATGGCGGAGCCGCCGAGCTCTTCCTTGGTGATGTCGTAGCCGAGGGCGGCCTTCACGACCGGCGGGCCGCCGGGGAAGAGCTGGCTGGTGTCCTTCACCATGACGTTGAAGTGGGCCATGCAGGCGTTGACGGCGGGGAGGCCGGCGACGGAGCCGAGGACGGCGGAGACGACGGGGACGGCGCGGAGGAGCTGGACATCGGGCCAGGTGAAGCTGTTGCCGTCGGGGAGGTAGGTGCGGCCCATCTCCTCGAAGGTGCGGACGCTGCCGCCGGCGGCATCGAGGAGGCGGACGTAGGGGAGGCGCCATTCGAGGGCGCGGCGGTTGGCGGCGAGTTCCATGCCGAGACCGCCGCCGGAGCTGCCGCCGCTGCCGCCGCGCACGGGGAAATCGCCGGCGGTGACGACGACCTTGCGGCCATCGAGGGTGCAGAAGCCATCGACGGCGGCGCGGGGGGTGAGGTGGGTGAGTTCGCCGCCTTCGTAGGTAGCGCGGCCCATGAGCCCCATGAATTCGCGGAAGGAGCCGGGGTCGGCGAAGCGCTCGATGCGTTCGCGCACGGTGAGCTTGCCCTGCGAGTGCTGGCGGGCGATGCCTTCGGGGCCGCCCATGGCGCGGACGAAGGCGCGGCGGCGTTCGAGTTCGGCGAGGGCGGGGTGCGCCGGGGGAGGGGTGGATTCGGACATGCGTGGCAGTCTACGCGCGGCGGGGTGCGGCGCGCGCGGGCCGGGGCTACTCGTCGTCGAAGGGGTGGGCGGGGATGGTAAAGGTGAAGCGGGTGCCGCCTTCGGGGCGTGGCGTGGCGGTGATCACGCCCTCCATCAGTTCCACGAGCCGCTTGCTGACGGTGAGGCCGAGACCGAGGCCGGGAGCGCTGCCGCGATCGCGCTCGAGCCGCTCGAAGGCGCGGAAGACGCGCTCGGCCTGCTCGGGCGGGAGGCCGGGGCCGCGGTCCAGCACGGAGACCTCGACGGCGTCGCCGGTGGCGCTGGCCTCGATGCGGATGGCGGTGTGTGCGGGGCTGTACTTCTCGGCGTTCGAAAGCAGGTTCGTGAGGATCTGATCCAGCCAGGTGGGGCGGGCGAGAAGGATGGGCAGGTCCGGGGCGAGCTCGACCTCGATCGTGCGCGACGGGTGCCGCCGCTGGTGTGCGGCGACGGTGCGGCTGACGACGCTGGAGAAGAGCACCGGTTCGAGCTCGGCGTCCGAGCCGCCATCGAGCTGGGAGAGCAGGAGCATGTTCTCGATGAGCGATTCGAGCCGGGCGGCGGCCTCGACGAGCTCTTCGACGGCTTCGTTGCGGTCGCTGGCGGAGAGCTCGCGGCGGCGGCGGTGGAGGTACCCGGCGAGCCCGACGACGAGCGTGAGGGGGGTGCGCAGTTCGTGCGAGACGCTGGCGAGGAACTCGTCCTTGGCGGCGTTGGCTTCGCGAAGCGCATCCTCGGCTCGCTTGCGGCCGGTGATATCGAGGAAGGCGCCGATGGCGCCGCGTGGGCGGCCGGCCGCGTCGAGCAGCGGAGCGGCGTATTCGAGGAGGTGGAGGACGCGCCCATCGGAGAGGGCGAGGTCGTACTCCTCGTCGTGGACGAGTTCGCCGCGCGCGGCGCGCTGCACGGGGAGGTCGTCGGCGGGGACTTCGACGCCGTCGCGGAGGACGCGGAAGGGGAGGTCGTCGCCGTCGTCGCGGCTCTTGCTGGCGTTCTCGGAGGGGGAGATGGCGAGCATGTCGGCGAAGGCGCGGTTGACGCGGATGTCCTTCGCGCTGACATCGGTGGCGAGGGCGATGCCGACGGGGAGCACTTCGAGCAGGGTTTCGAGGTCGGCGACGCGGTCGCGGAGCTGCTGGGCGATGCGTTCGAAGCGCTCTTCGGCCTCAACCTGGACGGTGATATCGGTGCAGGAGCCGACGAAGCCGGTGAACTGGCCGTCGCTGCCGGTGAGCGGGGTGCCGTGGTCGAGGATCCAGCGGTACTGGCCGTCGTGGCGGCAGAGCCGGTAGCTCATCTCGAATTCCTGGCGGGCGTTGAAGTTGGACTGGTAGATCTCGAGGCAGCGGTCGAGGTCGTCGGGGTGGACGCCTTCGACCCAGCCCTCGCCCGCTTCCTGTTCGAGGGTGCGGCCGCGGAATTCGAGCCAGCGGTCGTTGAAGTAGGTGCACAGGCCATCGGTGCCCGCGACCCAGATGAGGATGGGTGCGGAATTCAGGATGACGTGAGCCGCTCCGGGCGGCAGGGGGTCCAGCGGGATGCCGGCCGGAGGAGAAGGGTTACCCACGGGTGAACCGTACGGGGCGGCGGGTTTCACCTGCATAAAGCACCTCGCCCGCTCGCATGTGTATTACTCCCATCACCGGGCGCGTGTCAGCACTCCAGGACGATTTTGCCGAAGTTGGCGTTGGCTTCCATGTGGCGATGGGCATCGGCGGCCCGCGCGAGCGGGTAGACGCTATCGACGACGACCTTCACGCGGCCGCTGGCGATGTGTGGGAGGACGCTCTTTTCGAAGGCGCGGACGGCGATGGCCTTCTCCTCGAGCGGGCGTGCGCGGAGGACGGTGCCGCGCAGCTGCAGCCGCTTCGAAAGGATGAGGCCGAGGTTGACGGGCGTGGTGGCGCCGCCCATGAGGCCGACGAAGGTGATGCGGCCACGGAGGGCGAGCGCCTTGAGGTTGCGGTCGAGGTATTCGGCGCCAATGACGTCGAGGATGACATCGACGCCGCGGCCGCCGGTGGCGCTGGCCACGGCGGGGGCGAAGTCGCCGTCGCGGTAGTTGATGCCCACATCGAGCCCGAGTTCGGCGGCGGCGGCGAGCTTCTCATCGCTGCCGGCGGTGCCGATGACGAGGGAGGCGCCGAGGGCCTTCGCGACCTGGATGGCGGCGACGCCGACGCCCGAGCCAGCCGCATGCACGAGGACGCGCTCGCCGGCGACGAGCCCGGCCTGGAGGAGGGCGTCGTGCGCGGTGATGTACACCTCGGGGGTGGCGCCGGCTTCGATCCAGGAGAGGTTGGCGGGGACGTGCATGGCGAGGCGGTGGTGGATGGTGACCTGCTCGGCGTAGCCGCCGCCGGCGAGCAGCCCCATGACGCGGTCGCCGGGAGCGAAACCCTCGACGGCCGGGCCGGCGGCGATCACTTCGCCGGCGAATTCGAGCCCGAGGATCTCGAACTCCGGCTTGCGGCCGGGCTGGGGGTAGCCGCCGCGCCGCTGCATGAGGTCCGCGCGGTTGAGGGCGGTGGCGCGGACGCGGACGAGGAGGTCTTCGGGACCGGGAACGGGGTCCGGGATTTCGCGGTACTGGAGGACGTCCGGTTCGGGCCCGGGCTGCGGCAGGACGATGGCGTGCATGGCGCCAGTGTAACGGGGAGGGCCCAGAAGGCGGGGACTACACCCAGATGATGGAGCTGCCGGGCGGGGGAGCGGATTCGGTTTCGGCGGCCTCGGCGATGCTGACGCGGTTGGCGCCGCCGCCGATGCGGATGTCGTAGCGGTCGCGGGCGCCGGCGGCATCGCGGGAGGCGAGGCTGGCGCCGCCCCCGGCGGAGCGGAGGTGCTGGCCATCGAGGTCGACGCGGTTGGCGCCGCCACCGATTTCGAGGCGCGCGGCGGTGCCCATGGGGCGGCGAAGCGTGACCCGGTTCGTGCCGCCGCCAAGGGTGATGGAGACGGGGCCGGAGGGAGCGGGGAGGTCGACATCGAGGTGGTTCACGCCGCCGCCAATGCGCACTTCCTCGAGGCGGAGGCCGCGCAGGTGGGCATCGAGGCGGTTGACGCCGCCGCGGGATTCGAGCCGCCAGGGCACGGCGGGGTTGAGGACGACCTCGCCGCGGGCGCCTTCGCGGGGGGCGCCGCCGAACAGGGAGGGGAGGAGGTCGCGCAGGGAGCCGCGCTCGTAGGCGATTTCGACGAGGCCGTACGGGGATTTCGCCCTCGAAGCGGGCTTCGAAGAGGACGGGCAGGGTGGGATCGACGCGCACGGTGACGTTGGAGACGCCACGCGAAAAGACGAGGGAGCCGCGCATGACGTGCCCGAGGGGGGCGGAAAAGGTGCGCGCGCTGCTGGAAGTGGTCGGCATCCGGGGCCTCGCGGGGGAGGGAATGGCTCCCATTGTGGGCGGGCGGGCACGGGGAGTGTGTCGAGCAGTTCACACAGCGGCGGGGGCTTTACCGGTTGCGAAAGGGGGCGGCGGGGGCCGTTCACCGTATCTCCCCCGGTTTGCGTGCACTTCGCCACGCATTCTTGGGGTCACCGTGGGGATTCCCCTATGAATATCGTCTCTTCCTCTTACGACGATGAACGCGTGCCACCGCGCGCCCAGGCCGTTTTGCGCGCGGGCCATGTGGTTGAAAACAGGGAGGAATTGGAATGAGGTCGAGGTTGAAGGGTCCGGGGGGGGCGAAAGCTCCGGCGAAGCCGGGGGCGGGGCTCCGGGTCGGGATCCGGGCGAAGCTGCTCGGTGCGTTCGGCGCGGTCCTCGCGCTGATGCTGGTCGTGGGGCTCACATCGATCGTGAAGCTCAATGCGGCGGCGACGACCGCGAAGGACCTGCAGGAGAAGGGCATCGTCGGGGCGGTGGCCTCGACCGAGGCGAAGCTGCAACTGCAGCTGCTGCTCGCGTATGGCGGGCAGATCGCGACCGCGAAGGACGAGGAATCGCTCGCGGCCGTTGTCCAGAACACGAAATCGGCGACGGCGGGGGCGCAGGGCGCGCTTGAGCGCTACATGCCGACGATGACGACGGAGGCGCAGAACCAGGAATTTGTAAAAGCGTTCGACGCGCTGGGCACGCTGTCGTCGAACCGGTACACGGAGCTGATCCAGCAGGGGAAGATGGCGGAGGCGCAGGCGGAAGGCGCGAAGCTCGCCCCGGCGATCGCGGCGGCGACGGCCGCGCTGGATAAGCTGCAGAAGATCAGCGCGGCGGATGCCGATGCGGCGGCCGAGGGCGCCGCGTCCGCGGCCAGCCAGGCGCGGATGATCGTGGTCGTGCTGCTTTCGGTGGCGACGGTGGTGGGCGTGGCGGCGGCCTGGTGGCTTTCGCGGTCCCTCGTCGGCGGCATCCGGGAAGCGGCCACGGCGGCCGGCAAGATCGCCCAGGGCGATGTGAACGTGGCCGTGCGGGCGACCTCGCGGGACGAGGTCGGCGACCTTGGCCGCTCGTTCGTGGCGATGAGCGCGTACCTGAAGGAGATGGTCGCGGCGGCCGAATCGGTTTCGGCGGGCGACCTGACGACGGAGGTGCGGCCGCGCGGTGAGCAGGACGCGCTGGGGAATTCGCTGGCGCAGATGCTGGTTTCGCTGCGCGGGTTCGTCGGCGGCGTGAAGGACCACGCGGGCGAAATCGAGGTGGCGGCGGTGACGCTCGAGGATGCTTCCGGGCAGCTGGAGAGCGCGTCGCACCAGATCACGGACGCGATCACCGATGTGAGCCGGTCGGCGGTGTCGCTGTCGGCGCTGTCGCAGGATTCGTCGCGCGAGGTGGAGCGGCTGGCGGCGGGTTCGCAGCAGGTGGCGGCGAGCGCGCAGGAGAGTGCTGATGGCGCGCTTCGCAGCCGCGACGACGCGGCCGACATGGGCCAGCGCATCCGTGCCGTGGCGAGCGTGAGCGAGGAGCTTTCGCGCTCGGCGGATTCGAGCCGGCACGCGGCGGTCGAAGGGCAGGCGGCGGTGCACCAGGACGTGAATTCGATGGAATCGATCGCGGTGGCGGTGAGCCGGGCGTCGGAGACGATCAACCAGCTCGGCGAGTACGGGAACCAGATCGGCGACATCGTGCGGACGATCGACGAGATCGCCTCGCAGACGAACCTGCTGGCGCTAAACGCGGCGATCGAGGCGGCGCGCGCCGGGGAGCAGGGCCGCGGCTTCGCGGTCGTGGCGGAGAACGTGCGGCATCTCGCGGAGCGCTCCTCGGGACGACGAAGGAGATCGCGGAGCTCATCGCGAAGGTGCAGCAGGGCACGAACGAAGCGGTGACGGCGATGAAGGCCGGGGTGAAGGACGTCGAGGAAGGGCGGGCGATCACGGCGCGGGCCGGCGATGCGCTGGAGGCGATCCTGAGCTCGGTGGCGCAATCGGCCGAGCAGATGCAGGCGATCGCGAGCGAGGTGCAGAGCCTCGGGAACGGGGCCGCGCGCATCGTGGAGGCGGGCGATGCGATGGCGAGCATCGCGCAGCAATCCGCGGCCAGCGCCGGGGAGATGGCCGACGGCACCGGCAAGGTGACGGAGGCGATCCTGCAGGTGAGCGCGATGAGCGAGGAGACTTCGGCTTCGGCGGAGGAAGTCTCGGCATCGAGCGACGGGCTCGCGCACCAGTCCAGGGAGCTTTCGTCGACGGCGCGGCAGATGCGCGAGCTGGCGGACGCGCTGACGCGCGCGGTGAGCCAGTTCCGGCTGAGCGCGGCGGAAGCGGACGAGGCCACCGGCGTGCCGGAGCTGGTCCTGGAAACGGCCGCGGAGTAGCGGCACGAGCGGAGGGGGGCCCGGCGGCGGTGATCGCCGCCGGGCCGCCTTCCCGTTTTCCCCCGGGCCGTCGGGCCGGGGTGTGGGTTGCGACTTCGAACCCGGTTCGCCACGATGCACCGCGCAGGGGCGACGTTTCGCCGAAGGTGGTGCTTTTTCCATGTCCGCGGTGACAGTTACCGATAGGGGTCACGTTCGCGTCATCCAGCTCAACCGGCCGGAAGTGATGAACGCGCTGAACGACGAGCTTTCCTGGGGCGTGGTGAACGCCATCGAGGATGCGGCGAAGGACGACAACGTCTGGGTCATCGGCATTACCGGTACGGGCCGGGCGTTCTGCGCGGGGCTGGACCTGAGCGGGGGCCGCGCAGCAACGAGCTGGCGCGGATGACGGCGCGGGACCGACAGCTGGACGAGCTCGGCTGGGTGAGCCGCATGCTGCTTGGGCCGCGCAAGAGCACGGACAAGCCGGTGGTCGCGGGCATCAACGGCGTGGCCGTGGGCGCCGGGCTCTCGCTGGCGATGGGCGCGGATATGCGCGTGATGAAGCGCAGCGCGCGGCTGATGGCGGGGTACCCGCGTATCGGCGGGTCGCCGGACGGCGGCCTGAGCTACACGCTGCCGCAGGCGATGGGCTACGAAAAGGCGATGCGCTTCCTCCTTGAGAACCGGGCCGGGGGGCCGCCGCCGCGTGCTGGCGGCTGCCCGGGCTTTCGAAAAATCGATTCATAGGTGCAGGAGGACGCCGTGATGGAGAACATCCGCTACGACATCGTGGACCACGTGGGGTGGGTGACGCTGGACCAGCCGGAGAAGCTGAACGCGCTTACGTGGGGCGCGTGGGCGGAGATCGAATCCGTGGTGGCCGAGGCGAACGACGACGACAACGTGAAGTGCCTGGTGTTCACGGGCGAGGGGCGCGGCTTCAGCTCGGGCACGGACCTGACGAACCGGACGACGGAGGCGGACTGGCACCCCCGGCCGTACACGGGGCGGGCGCTGAAGTACCGCACGCGCTACCGCGCGACGGCGACGATCTACCACTGCATCAAGCCGACGATCGCGGCGGTGAACGGGGTGGCGGCGGGTGCGGGCTTTTCGCTGGCGCTCTCCTGCGACATGCGCATCGCGAAGGAGGGGGCGCGGCTGAGCGCGATCTTCGCCCGGCGCGGGATCGTGGCGGACACGGGTTCGACCTGGCTGCTGCCGCGGATCGTGGGCGAAGCGCGCGCGCTGGAGATGCTCTACAGCGGGCGGCTGGTGGATGCGGAGGAGGCGCTGCGCATCGGCCTCGTGAGCGAAGTCGTGCCGGCGGACCGCTTCATGGAACGGGTGACGGAGTTGGCGCGTTCGTTCGCGACAGGCCCCTCGATGGCGATCGAGCTGGACAAGCGGCTGGTGCGCGAAAGCTGGGGCCGCGGGCTCGATGAGCAGATCGAACTCGAGGAGTACCTGCAGCGCATCACGCAGGGCTCGGAGGATGCGAAGGAGGGGCGGCTTTCGTTCCTGGAGAACCGGCCGGCGAAGTTTACGGGCCACTAGAGAGTTCCCAGAGCCCAGAGCCCAGAGCCCAGGGGGGCTACCCCGGGGGTAGCTGTTAGGTGTTAGCTGTTAGCGGCTGGCTGTGTACCAGGGCCCAGTTTCCAGAGCCCAGAGCCCAGAGCCCAGGGGGCTACCCCTGGCGATAGCGCCGACGGCCGAAAGCCGATAGCCATTAGCGGCGGCCAACGGCCAACGGCCAACGGCCAACGGCCAACGGCTAACGCCTAGCCGCTAATACACCGCCGTCGCGAGGGAGAGCAGGGCGCTGGCGACGAGGACGCCGAGGACGATGCCGCGGAAGTGCGCGCTCGTCAGGCGGCTGTAGACGGCGGCGCCCGCGGTATAGCCGGTGACGAGCGCGACGGCGGCGACGGCGACCTGGGCGAGGGTGTGGGCGTGCACCTGGCCGCCGGCGGTGAAGAGGGCGACGGCGATGCCGGAGCTCGCGAGGAAGAAAGCCGCGAGGGTCGCGCGGAACTGGTCCGGGGGCATCGCGCGGCCCTGGAGGTAGAGCACGACGGGGGGCCCGGACATGCTCGTGCTCGTGTTGAGGACGCCGCTGATGAAGCCGGCGGCGAGGTCGCCGGCGAGGCTGCGGCCGCGAATGGCGAAGCCGCGCCAGAGGGCGAAGGTGGAGGCGAGCACGGTCAGGGCGATGATCACGCGCAGGGCGGTGGCATCGAAGAAGACGAGCACAAGCAGGCCAAGGGGCATCCCGGCGGCGGCGGCCGCGAGCAGTACGAGGCTCGTCCGCCAGCGCACGAGCGGCCAGAGCCGCCAGACCATGAGGGCGTTCAGGGCGGACCCGAGGATGTTCGCGAGCACGACGGCTTCGCGCGGACCGATGACGAGCGCGAGCGGGGGCACGACGAGGAGGGAGAAGCCGAAGCCGGAGAGGGCCTGGGTGAAAGCGGCCGCGCCGGCGAAGAGGAAGATGGCGGCGGCTTCGGCGGGGTCCACGGGCGCATCATCCGGGGCGGCGGGGCATGGCGCGAGGGCCGGGGGGTCAGGGGGCGGGGGTGAGGGTTTCGGGGGCGAGGGGGTGGCCTTCGCCATCGAGGAGGGTGACGCCGAGGCCGCTGGGTGCCGGGCAGTGCGAGCTTCTGCCAGAAGTTCGGGAACGTCTTGGCGACGCAGGCCGGGTCCTGGATGCGGATGCCGGGGACGGCGAGCCCGAGGGTGGCGAGCGACATCGCCATGCGGTGGTCGCTGTAGGTGGCCACTTCGGCGCCGTGCAGGGGGCCGGGTTCGATGAACAGGGTGTCGCCGGTCTCGGTGACGGCGGCGCCGCAGCGGGTGAGTTCGGTGCGAAGGGCGGCGACGCGTTCGCACTCCTGCACGCGCAGGCGGCCGAGGTCATCGAAGCGCACGGGGGCGGTCGCGAGGGGGGCGAGGGCGATGGCGGTCATGATGCTGTCGCCGAGGTCCCGTTCGCGGGAGACGGCGGCGGGCAGGGGGAGGTAGCCGGGGAAGCGCGCATCGACCTGCCAGCCGCTCTCGGGCCAGTTCGCGACGCGCACGGTGGTGTGTTCGCGCCAGCCGGGGCCGCGGCCGGGGGTGGCGAGCCAGGCGGCGCCCCAGAGGTAGCTCGCGCTGGAGGCGTCGGGTTCGATATCGAAAGCGCCGCCCTCGTGGGGGAAGGCGGCGAGCATGCGGCGGGTCATCTCGATGTAGGGGGCCTCGTCGGCATCGGCGCCGGTAACGCCCACGGTCCAGCCGTCGCGGTGGCCGGCGAGGAGGAGGGCGGAGGCGAACTGGGAGCTTTCGGCGGCGGAGACGGTGACGTGGCCACGGCGGGGTTCGCCGCCGTGGACGACGGCGGGCAGGCGGTCGCCGGGGGCATCGACGCGGAACCCGAGGCCGCGGAGTGCCTGGAGCAGGGGCGCCTGCGGCCGTTCGCCCATGCGCGGCGTGCCGCTGATGCGGTACGAGCCGGGGCCAAGGGCGACGAGCGCGGTGAGGAAGCGGGCGGCGGTGCCGGCATTGCCGACGTAGAGGTCGAGGGGGGCCGCCGGCGTGCCGCCGCGGGGGATTTCGCCGCCGCGGCCCTCGACGGTGATGCGCCGGTTGGCGGGTTCGCGGGGGTCGGGTTCGATGGCGATGTCGAAACCGAGCGTCTGCAGCGCCTCGCACATGTAGCGGGTGTCATCGCTCCAGAGGGCGCCTTCGAGGACGACACGGCCGCGGGCGAGCGCGGCAAGGGCGAGGGCGCGGTTGGTGATGCTCTTCGAACCCGGCACGACGATGGTGGCGGCGGGGGGCTCGCTGAAGGGCACGACTTCGATGATGTCGGGGAGTGGCACGGGCTGAGGCTAGCGCGCGCAGCGCCCCGCCGCCAGCGGCTGGAGGCTGTCGGCGGTCGGCTGTCCGCGCCGGAGGGCTGATGGCCGATGGCCGGCGGCCGGCGGCCGACGGCTACCCGCTACACAGCTGCCAGCCCTCGGCGAGGAGGCGGCGGGCGATGGGGGCGCCGGGGCAGTGGTTGACGACGGGGAGGCCGCGGAATTCGCCGTAGTAGCGGGTGAAGATGGGGGCGTCGCCCGCCATGCGGGCGCGGGCGTCGGCGTAGGCTTCGAGCTCGCCGGGGCCGGGGGCGAACGGCTCGTTGGCGACGGGGCCGGACCGGAGGGTGGCCTGGAGCAGGGGGGCGGCGGAATCGGTGCCGGCTTCGGCTTCGTTGCGGGCGGCGGGGGAGAGGTTGGCTCCGGCGAGGAGTTCGCGGATGGCGAGGCGCCACGCGGTGACGCGCTGAATGCCGGGAGTGGCGGCGGCGATGGCATCGTACCGTTCGCGCACGGCGGCGGGCGCGAGCAGTTCGCTGAGGCCGAGCAAGGTCTGCTGAACGCGGGCGAGGACGTCCGGTTCGAGCTTGGAGACGAGGATCTCGCGGGCGCCGGTGCGAACGAGGCGGCGGCCTTCGCCGGGCTCGCCGAGGGTGGCGAGCCACGCCTGGAATTCGACTTCGAACGCGGTTTCAGATGGCGCCGGCACGAGGGGAGTCTACGGCGGGTGGACGCGTGGGGCGAACGGGCGGCGGTGCGGGAGAGATGCGGGGTTCGCACCCTGACGGGGGAGGTGCGCGCCGCCGATGGTTCATATGGGACATGTTCGTACCCGGGATGGTGGCATGGTGAGTGCCGTCGCTCACTCCCCGGTCCGCGTGGTGGCGCTGGTGCTGATGGCGCTGGCGGGGGCGGCGTGCGGCTATACGCCGGCGCCGGCGACGCCCACGAACAGCCCGACGCCGGTGCTGGCGGACGGGGTGGTGGTGACGCGGCTGAAGGGCCCGCCGGGGGAGATCGCGCAGGTCGCGTGGGTGGGGGATTCGCTCATCCTGCAGGTGCTGGATGGGGCGGCGGCGGAGACGGGCGACCCGTGGTCCAGCCGGCTGTGGCAGCTGCCGCTTTCGCGGATGGTGCTGCGGGAGCTCCCCATCGCCTATGACCGGGCGTGCGGGACGGCGGCGCGGCATGCGATCGAATCGCCGGTGCGGGTGAACGACCACATCCTCATGTACATGCAGCGCTGCGCGCGGCTCGATGCGAACGGGCAGCCTTCGGCATACCACGCGGCGACGCTGATGAGCTTCGACCTGCTGACGCAACGCGCCGGCGGCGGAGGCGGACCGGGTGGACGTGCCCGTGAGCCCGCCGCTGAACGCGGAAGTGAACGGCATCTTCATCGACCCGGCGACGGGAACGGTGACGGTGGTGGAGCCTTCGGACCCCGAGCACAATCACGTGAGCCCGATGGCGGGCGGAGCGGCGCGCTACCTGGACGGTGGCGGCCTGAGCATCTGGGGGCTTTCGAGCGCGCCGGACGGGCGGGCGGCGTTCATCGGGCGGGCGGCGGGTGGCGGCGAGCCGGGGACGGGCGAGGCGAGCCTGTACGTGGCGGATGGCCCGGAGCTTGCGCGGCCGCGCGAGGTGCTGGCAGGGGTGCAGGATCTGACGGGCACGGCGTGGTCGAACGATGGCCAGTGGGTGGCGTTCGGGGGGAAGTTCAAGGGCGGGTACGGGCTGTACGTGGTGCGGGTGGAGACGCAGGAAGTGCGGCTGGTGGCGGAGGGGCGGTACTGGCCGACGGGGTCGGCGTGGGCGCCGGTGGGGGAGCGGATCGCGCAGCCGTACGAGCTGCCGGACGGGACGTGGGAGATTCACATCCTGGATGTGGCGGCGCTGCTGGCGCGGTAGGGGTGTGCCCGGTCTCCGCGCGGACACGCATTTCGCCCCTCTTTGGCGCGGGCGAGCGAACCGATGATGCCAGTGTGGAAACCTTCCACGCGACTCGGGGGCCGGCCGCCGGGCCGTCTGATTCTCCAGGTCAACGTCCAGGCCGGCCCCCTCACCACACAGACTGAACAAGCCGGAGCGGGTGGCGCGCCGGCCCTGGCGGGTATGACGAATGGATGCTGACACGCTGCGCGAGATGCTGGCGGACGTCGCGGAGGGGCGCCTTCGCGTGGACGATGCCGCGGAGAAGATCACGGCGGAGCCGTTCCTCGGCCTGGGGCTGGCGGCGGGTGCGCAGGGCCAGGCGCTGCGCGACGGCACGCCGGGGCTGGTGACGGCGGCGGGGAAGACGCCGCGGCAGGTGGCGGCGGCGGCGCGCCGGGCGTTCGACGACGTGGGACGGCTGATCGTCACGCGGGTGGAGCCGGCGCATCTCGAGGCGCTGCGGTTGGAGCTGCCGGAAATGGCGCACGACATCGATGGGCGGCTTGCATGGTACGACCCGAGCCCGCGGCCGCGGCGCGGCAGCATCGCGGTGGTGGCGGCGGGGCAGGAGGATGTGCCGGTGGCCGAGGAGGCGGCGGTCACGGCGGAGATGATCGGCGCTTGCGTGGCGCGCATCTACGAACCCGGCGCCTGCACCCTGCACCGGCTGGCGGACCGCATCGGCGAGCTGCGCGAGGCGACGGCGGTGGTGGCGGTCGCGGGCGCGGAGAGCGGGCTGCCCGGGCTTGTGGCGTCGCTGGTCGCGAACCCGGTCGTGGCGGTACCGACTTCCACGGGCATCGGCGCCTCGTTCGGGGGCCTGGCGGCGCTGCTGGCGATGCTTACGGCGAGCGCGCCCGGGGTGGCCGTGGTGAACATCGATAACGGCTACGGCGCCGGGTATTACGCGGCGACGATCAACCGGGTGGCCGCGGCGGGCGGCGGGCGGCGGCGGACGGCGCGGCCCTGGTCGTAGGGGCGTTAGGTTCGAGGGGCGAGGCCGGGCGCGAAAGGCGGCGGGGAATGCGGCATAATCGCGGCATCACGCCCCCGGGGAGCCCGCCATGACCGTCACCGTCATCACTGTCGCACGCACGCTTGGCGCGGGGGGCGAGGAGCTGGGCGAGGCGATCGCCGATGCCCTCGGCTTCCGCTACGTCGACGCGGAGATCATCGACCGCGCGGCGGCACTGGCGGGCGTGGAGCCGGGCGAAGTGGCGAAGGTGGAAGACCGCCCGGGGCTGGTGAAGCGGATCCTCGCGGGGTTGCCGGGGGCGGGAGCGAAGCGGACGCACGCGCACGGCAGCACGGACCTCGCCGCCAGCGGGTTCGAAGGGCTGATCACGGAAGTGATCCGCGAGACGGCGGCGATGGAGTTCGTGGTCATCGTGGCGCACGGGGCGGCGGTGCCGCTGGCGGGAACGAAGGGGCTGCTGCGGGTGCTCGTGACGGCGCCGGCGGAGGTGCGCGCGCTGCGGCTGGTGGGCGAGGACGCGCTGACGCTGGAGGAGGCGTCGCGGCGGATCGAGGAATCCGATGCGGCGCGCGCGGACTTCCTGAAGCGGTTCTACGGGCTCGAACGCGAACTTCCGACGCACTACGACGTGATCATCAACACGGGTGAACTGGAGCTGGACGAGGGGCTGGCGGCGGTCCTCGCGGTGGCGCGGGAGTAGGCGCGCCGCGGGGCCTCGAGGCTCGGGGTTCGAGGCGGGAAGTTGCGCTTGACTTCCTCCGCCGGTGCGCTAGCCTCGTAGGAACACCAGCGCGCATGCGCGGAAGGAGCACGGACATGGCCGATGTCGTTGTCGTTTGCCTCGGATCGTCGTGCCCTTGCCGGCTGGCGCCTTCGCTCTAGATCCCCTTTTCGGGGAACCTGGCGCGCCGCCGGGGGGCGGCGCTTTCGTGTCCGCCGTGCGCGGGCGCCCAGGGTTTGGAGCAGTACAGGCAATGGTGGAATCCCTGGCCGAGATCCCGGCCATCGAACCGTTTCTCGAACAAGGCTATGTGGCCGAGGTGATCAATCCGCTGAAGAGCGGCAAGGAGGCCTCGGCGTACCTCTGCCGCGCGGGGCGCCGGCTGGGCCGCGCTCTGGTGGTGGCGAAGGTCTACCACGACCGCGAACGGCGGAACTTCGCCAACGCGGCGCAGTACACGGAGGGCCGCGTCATCCTCAACGGGCAGGCGCGGCGGGCGGTCGCGAAGAAGACGGAGATGGGCCGCACCATCGAAACCGCCTTCTGGGTGGACCACGAATTCGAGGTCCTGAGCAACCTGCACTACACGGGCTGCGATGTGCCGGAGGTCTTCGTGTGCACGGAGCAGGCGATCCTGATGGAGTACATCGGGGGCGAGGAGGGGCCGGCGCCGCAGCTGCAGCACGCGCCCATCGCGCCGGACGAGGTGCCGGTGCTGCGGGATCGGCTCCTCGGGGACATCGAACAGTACCTCGCGAACGACGTCGTCCATGGCGACCTTTCGGCGTTCAACGTGCTCTACCGGCCGGGCCGGCTGACCGTGATCGACTTCCCGCAGGCGGTCGACCCGCGGTTCAACGCGCATGCGCGGCGGCTGCTGACGCGGGACCTCTCGAACCTGGCGAAGTACTTCGCGCGGCATGGCCACGGGTTCGATGCCGAGGAGCACGCGGCCGGGCTGTGGGAGCGGTGGCGGCACGGGAGCGTCTGAGGGGGCGGGCCGTGCGCCCTCGCCCTTGCGGCGGGGGCGTTGTGCTATGCGTCTGCAGCGCCGGATGCGCGACGCTCTGAGGCATGGGATCGGACCTTGTCTACGATGCGCTCGTCCTTGGGGGAGGCCCCGCGGGGCTGGCCGCCGCCGTCCAGCTGGCGCGCTTCAACCGGAGTGTGCTCGTGTTCGACGGCGGGGGCGGGCGTTCGAGCTATCACCAGGTGAACCACAACTACCTGGGATTCCCCGGGGGCATCTCGATTCGCGACTTCCGCCGCGCGAGCCGCGAACAGGCGGCGCGGCTGCCCGTGGCATTCATCGATGAGGAAGCGGCGGCGGTTTCGCGGCAGGGGTCGTGCTTCGTGGCGCGCACGGCGGCGGGGATCCAGGCGAACGGCCGGACGGTGGTGTTCGCGACCGGCGTGCGGGACCGCTTCCCGGACTTCCCGGGGTGGGAGAGCTACGTCGGGCGGTCGATCTTCTGGTGCATCGTGTGCGATGGGTACAGCACGCGGGGGCGGCGCATCGTGGTGGTGGCGAATGACGACGACGGCGGCGTGACGGCGCTGCAGTTCCTGCAGTTCACGTCGCACGTGACGGTGCTTTCGAACGCGGCGCAGTGCGGGGTGGGGGCGAAGGTGCGGGGCGAGCTGCAGGCGCGCGGCATCCGGCTCGTGGAGGACGAGATCGCGGGGGTGCTCGGGCACGACGGCATCCTGGGGGCGGTGCAGCTGAAGCGCGGCGGCACGCTGGAGGCGGATTACCTGTTCAGCCTGCAGGGGTCGAACCCGGCGAGCGACCTCGCGGCGGGGCTGGGATGCGAACGGTCGGCGCTGGGGTACATCGTGACGGACATGGAGCAGCGGACGAACGTGCCGGGGGTGTTCGCGGCGGGGGACGTGACGCGGGACCTGGCGCACCAGGTGGCGACGGCGGTGCACGAAGGGATCACGGCGGCGACGACGGCGAACTACTCGCTGTACGCGGCATGGCAGCGGCATGAGAGGTATCGGGAGTAGCGAGAGCCCAGAGCCCAGAGCCCAGAGCCCAGAGCCCAGTGGGCCCATGGCCGAGAGCTGATAGGCGCGATTCCGAAAGGGCGATGCCGTACCGCCCCATGGAGGCGCCGGCGGCCGACGGCCGAGAGCCGATGGCCGACGGCCACCTGGCCGGGAGCCCTCCCGTGTTTCGGATGCATGACGTTCGCGGTTTAAACAGCGGGAGCTTACCCGGGGTGGGGGTGCGGTGCGATACACTCCGACGTCCATGCGACATGCGACGCGGCACCGAACCCCTGCCCCGGCGTTGCTGGCGGCGCTGCTGTTGGTGGCGCTGCTGAGTTCCGGGGCGTGCCTGGCGATTGTGCATCTGCGGATGGAGCGGACGGATTCGCGGGAGTTCAGCTTCCTGCGCTGGAACCTGGTGCTGGCGTGGCTGCCGGTGGCGATCGCGCTGGCGCTGCACTGGGCGGAGCGGCTGCGGGCGCCGTTGCCGGTGCTGGCGGTGCTCGGCATCGGGTGGCTGGCGTTCCTGCCGAACGCGCCGTACCTGGTGAGCGACCTGGTGCACCTGGGCACGACGTGGGTGAACGTGCCGATCTGGTTCGACGCCGCGATGTTCGGGACGTTCGCGATCACGGGGCTGCTGCTGGGGTACGTTTCAGTGTTCCTGGTGCAATCGCTGGTGGCGCGGCGGCTGGGGTGGCCGACGGCGTGGGGTGTGACGCTGGCGGCGTGGGCGCTCAGCAGCGGGGGTATCTACCTCGGGCGGGTGCTGCGCTACAACAGCTGGGACGCCTTCATCCGTCCGCGGGCGGTGATCGCGGACCTCGTGGAGCCGATTCAGCATCCCGGCGCGGAGCCGGCGGCGGCGCTGCTGCTGACGGTGATGGCGGCCTGCCTGATCGCGGGGTACGGCGTGTTCTTCGCCTCGGTGAAGGCGGCGGAGCGGCGGATCCCGACGCGCGGGTAGGGAGGCCCCAGGCTTTCGGCTCTCGGCCATCGGGTATCCGCCGCCTCGGAGCTGAGCCTCGAGGGCGCGATGGGGATTGCACGTGTGCGCGGATACGGTGCGTTTACGCGCGAAGTGAGCCCTGGGCGGGGGAGCCGTACGCTCGAAATCGATGCCTCCCGCCCGCGGACCGATGCACGCCGTTCGGCCTCTTGCCCTGCTGGGGCTGCTGGCGCTGTTCGTGGCGGTACTGCCATCGGCGATGGGCGTGGCGTGCGGCGCGGACCGCTCGGCGGGTGCGCCCGAGGCAGCGACGGCGACTTCGGAACCAGCAGCCACGCCGCCTCCGCCGGCGGTGGCGCTGGACGCGCCGGGTGAGGTGCACCAGGGCATCCCCGCGCGGCTGGCGGGGAGCGCGCGGTCGACGGTGGCGGGCGACCTGCAGGTGCGCATCGACTTCGGCGACGGTGTGAGCGCGACCGCCACGGCGGGTGGTGACGGCGCGTTCGCCTTCGAACACACGTACCTGGCGGCGGGACCCCTGCACGCAACGGTCGAGGTCACGGGGCCGACGGGGACGGGGCGCGGCGAGGCGCCGGTGGCCGTGATTGAGCGGCGGATCGTGTTCGTGCAGGGGATGAATAGCGAGAGCGGATGCCCGGGCGGACGGCACTTCCTGGACCGCGCTCCGGAGTGGGTGGGGTCGGCGCTGGCGGTGGAGGGGCCGATGCGGGTGGGGCACGCGGATGCGGCGTTCTTCAGCTACTCGGGGAAGTACTGCGGGGGAGCAGGCGGTGTGGCCGGGGCAGCGCCCGATTATGGCGAGGGAGACACCTGTGCGAGCATCGACACGGTGACGGCGCCGCGGCTGCGGGCGCTGGTGGATGCGCTCGCGCCGGCGAAGGTGACGGTCATCGCGCACAGCATGGGCGGGCTGGTGACGGCGTACCTGGCGGCGAGCGACCCATCGTGGGCGCGCGAACGGATCGCCTCGGTGGTGACCTTCGATAGCCCGCTGGGCGGCATCGATACGCCGCGAGCGGAAATCCTGGGGCTGGCGGGGATGCCGGATGGCGGCTGCGGCCGCGGGTCAGGCGCGATGGACGACCTGCGCGCGGGGAGCGGGGTGACGCGCGCGGCGGCGGCGGCGGCTTCGGTGGTGCCGCTCTTCACGATCGACGGGGTGAGCGGCGAGGACGCGGCACTGGGCTGGCGCGAGGCGGTGCCGGGCGGGCGCACCTCGCTGCCGAACGAGGCGGCGCACCTCGAGGTGGCGGAGGGCCACTCGGAGATCTGGACGCGTGCGCCATCGGGGAGTGGGGCGGCGAAGGCCGGGATCATCGCGTGCGCGCTGGTACCTTCGGCGCCCTGCCGGCTGCCAACGAACTAGTACCAGGTCTTGCCGGGCGGCGGGGGCGTGTACCGCTCGAGCAGGTCGAGCGCCTGCGGCGGGGTGTTGGCGACGTGGAAGAGGCCGGTGACTTCGGGGCGGACGAAGCTGGCGCGCTGCATGTGGGCGAGCATGTGCAGGAGCGGATCCCAGAAGCCGCTGGTGTTGACGAGGACGACGGCTTTTCCGTGCAGGCCGAGCTGCTTGAGGGTGAGGATCTCGACGGTCTCCTCGAGGGTGCCGAGGCCGCCGGGGAGGGCGATGAAGCCATCGGCGCGGGATTCCATGAACGCCTTGCGTTCGCGCAGGCCGGTGGTGATGACGAGCTCGTCGGCGTCTTCGAAGGCGAGTTCACGGTCGAGGAGGGCCTGGGGGAGGGCGCCGGTGACGCGGCCGCCGTGGCGGTGGACGGCGCGGGCGAGGGTGCCCATGAGGCCGACGCCGGCGCCGCCGTA
This sequence comes from Candidatus Amarobacillus elongatus, assembly GCA_016703545.1. Lineage (GTDB taxonomy): Bacteria > Chloroflexota > Dehalococcoidia > Tepidiformales > Tepidiformaceae > Amarobacillus > Amarobacillus elongatus. The sequence continues at coordinate 33,715 of JADJBX010000016.1, read as the reverse complement.
GACGAGGGTGTGGCCGCGGTCGCCGATGAGGCGGCCAAGTTCATCGGCCGCCTCGAAGTACGCCGCATCGATGGTGGCGCTTGAGGACGAGAAGACACAGATGCTCAGGCCAGCCATGGAGGGAGGCTACTCCGGGCGGGTGCGCGTGGGTGCGTCCAAGGGGCCATAAGGACGGGCCGAAGGTGGTGCACGGGAAGGGCCCATGTGGCCCCGCGATCAGCCGACGCGGTCGAGGAAGTCGAGCACTTCGTCCACGAATTCGGAGCGGTGGGTGCTCCAGTAGGCGCTGGAGGGGGCGACGCGCAGGCGCGAGCCGGGGACGGCTTCGTGGAGGAGGCGGGCGGCGCGAACGGGGTGGAGGCCGTCGCCTTCGTGGGCAACGATGAGGGTGGGCACGGCGATGCGGCGGTACGCCTCGGGGTCGTGGAAGGGGGAGGTGACGACGCCGCGGAGGACGTGGAGGAGGGTGCGGGGGTTCTGAGCGAGGAGGAGCTGGCGGCGGGCCTCGGCTTCCTCGGGGGTGCCGCCGGGAAGCATGGCGGCGAGTTCGACGGTCTTTTCGAAGCCGAAGTTCTGGATGGCGGCGCTGAGGACGTCGAACAGCTGGAGGGCCTGGTGCTCGGCGGGGCCGCGCATTTCGGCGTGCCCGAGGGGTGGCGGCGCGACGATGACGAGGGCGCGCACGAGCTCGGGGCGTTCGAGGGCGACCCAGAGGGAGGTGGCGGCGCCCATGGAGCCGCCACCGAAGATGGCGCGCTCGCCGGGAGCGTGGTGGGCGGCGAACGCGGCCATGTCGCGGCCGAGCGCCTCCCAGGTGTAGTCGTCCGGGGTTTCGGGGCCCTCGGACTGGCCGTGACCGCGGGCGTCGTACATGAGCAGGCGGACGCGTTCGTAGAGGGGGTCGAGTTCGCCGAAATCGAGGCCGAGGGCGTCGATGGAGCCCATGAGGCCGTGGCCGAAGATGGCGAGGGGACCTTCGCCCTGGAGGCGGTACCGGAGGCGGTGGCCGTTGATGTGGGCGAAGGTGTCGGGCATGGATCGAGTGTAGTGGGCGAGGGCGGGGGAATGAGGAATGTGGGGTGGGCCACTTTCGCGGGGTGTGAGGTTTTCGGCACTGGGTGGAATTCCCGGAGGACTCCATTGGTTGACTGAGACCGGCGGCGTGCGAATTGGCTGAACCAGCGGCGAGTGTTGCCCGCGGTTCCGCGCCCGGTCTGAACTGAGTCCCTCCCGCGCCAACCGGCGCCCCCTCGCGCGTTTCGCCCCCAATTGCTGCCCATCGGCCTCCCGCGCGGGAGGAGAGGGAGCTTTGCATGCTTCGCATTTCCGCGGTTTCGAAGGAGCTCGGCGGCCGGCCGGTGCTCCGGGATGTGACGTTCACGGTGAACGATGGCGAGCCGGCGGCGCTGGCGGGGCCGAACGGGGCGGGCAAGACGACGCTGCTGCGCATCATCGCGGGGGAACTCGCGGCGGACGCGGGGGCGGTGCAGGCGGGGCGTGGCGCCTCCATCGGGTTCCTTGCCCAGGGGTACGCGGGGCGCGAGGGCGAGCCCGTGGCGGCGGCGTTCCCGGCGCTCGCGGCCGCGAGAGGCGGTGGCGCACGGCTGGAAGCGCTCGCGGAGGCGTTGGCGGCGAGCCCCGGCGACGTCGTCATCGCGGCGGAGTACGACCGCCAGCTCGCGCTCGTGGCGGAGGGAGCGCCGGCGGAGGAGGCGGAGCGGCTGGCGGCGGAGCTGGGGCTGCTGATGCCGCCCCTCGACACGCCGCTGGGCACGCTCTCCGGCGGGGAGCTGACGAAGCTGGGGCTGATCGACGTGCTGCTGCGCCGGCCCGGGATCCTGTTGCTCGATGAGCCCACCAACCACCTCGACCTCGACGGCATCGAGCGGGTCGAACGGCTGATCGCGGGGTTCCCGGGGCCGGTGCTGTTCGTTTCGCACGACCGGGCGCTGATGGACGCGGTGGCGGCGGTGATCATCGAGCTGGACCCGGCGCGGGCGGGGGTGGAGACGTTCGCGGGCGGGTACAGCGGGTTCGCGGGGGAGAAGGCGCGACGGGAGGCGGACCAGTGGGAGCGGTACGGCCGCCAGCAACGGGAGGAACGGCGGCTGAAGCAGGTGATCTCGGGGATCGAGTCGAGTTCGCGGGCGACGGAGAACTCGACCATCAACTTCGCCATTCGCAAGAAGGCGGCGAAGGTGGCGCGGCGGGCGGTGACGCTCAAGGCGCGGATGGAGCGGGAGCTGGAGTCGGTGGAGCACGTGGCGCGGCCGGATACGCGCATGCGCGGCATCGAGGGGAGCTTCGGGGCCGCGGCGGCGGGCGCGAGCCGGCTGGTGACGGCCGAAGGCGTGGCGCTGGCGCCGGGCGGGCGGATGCTCGTCGAGGGGCTGACGTTCGCGGTCGACCGTGGGCAGCGGCTGGCGGTGACGGGACCGAACGGGGTGGGGAAGACGACGCTGCTGCGGGCGATCCTTGGGGAGGGTGCGGTGGCGGCGGGGGAACTGACGCTGGCGGCCTCGGCGAAGGTGGGGTACCTCGCGCAGGACGAGGGGCGCGAGATGGGGGAGGAGCAGGCGCGCCGCACGCCGGTGGAGCTGCTGCGGCGCGCGGTGCCGATGACCGAGCGGGAGGCATCGAATGCGCTGCACCGGTTCCTGCTGGGGCACACCTCGCCGCGGACGCCGGCGGGGGCGCTGAGTTACGGCGAGCGGCGGCGGCTGAGCCTCGCGCTGCTCATTCTCGGCGGGGCGAATCTGCTGTTGCTGGACGAGCCGACGAACCACCTGGACCTGCCCTCGCGGGAGGCGTTCGAGCGCGCGCTGGCGGGGTTCGCGGGGGCGGTGGTGGCGGTCACGCACGACCGGCGGTTCATCCGGGAGCTGGGGTGCGAGGTGCTGGACCTGGGGGCGTACGCGGCGGTTATGACGGCGCGCTGACCATCGCGTGGGAGTGTCTTGCAAGCGAGTGCCAGCACGGAAAGAAAGGCCCACAGGGGCCCGCGGGCGTGCATGAATGGAGGAAGGACGGAACGAAGGAGGCCCACGAACACATGGGTATCGGAGTCAGCATCTTCTTGATCGCCGTCGGCGAATCCTCGCCTTCGCGGTGAACTACACCGCTTCGGGCATCGATATCAACACGGTCGGCGTGATCCTGATGGTGGTTGGAGGGATCGGGCTGGCGCTTTCAGTGCTCTTCTGGAGCTCGTTTGCGCCGTTCCCCATGGGCGGGGCGACCCGCACGACGACGACCACGCATTCCCATATCGACGACCCGCACCTGTAAGCAGGGCGGGATCCGAAGAACGCGGAAGGGGCGCCACCGGCGCCCCTTTCGCGCGCCCGGGGCGGGGGCCGGTTGCATTCGGCGGCCGGCTGCGGTGTGGTAGGCGCATGTACCCGCCCATCGAGCCGTACGCGCACGGGTTCCTTTCGAGGCCGGATGGACAGCGGGTGTACTGGGAGCGGTGCGGGCGCCCGGGCGGTGTGCCGGCGGTGGTGCTGCACGGGGGGCCGGGGTCCGGCTGCACGCCCTGGGGGCGAAGGCTGTTCGACCCCGCGCGCTACGACGTGGTGCTGTTCGACCAGCGCGGCTGCGGCCGCAGCCTGCCGAACGCGGGCGACCCCGCGGTGAGTCTCGCGGCGAACACGACGAACCATCTGCTGCTGGATATCGAGGCGCTGCGGGCGGCGCTGGGGATCGAGCGCTGGGTGGTGGTGGGCGGGTCATGGGGGAGCACGCTGGCGCTGGCGTACGCGCGGGCGCACCGGGAACGGGTGCGGGGGATGGTGCTCTTCGGGGTGACGACGGGGCGGCGGAGCGAGTTCGACTGGACGTTCCGGGGCGGCATCGGTCGGCTGTTCCCGGCGGAATGGGAGCGGCTGCTGGCGGCGCTGCCGGCGGAGGAGCGCGACGGAGACGTGGTGGAGGCGTTCGCGCGGCGGCTGGAGCACCCGGACGCGGAGGTGCGCGCGGCGGCGGCGTACGCCTGGTGCCTGTGGGAATCGGCGACGCCGGAGTGGCCGCCGCGAGCGGGGCTCGCGCCGCGGTTCGAGGACGCGGCGTTCCGGGCGACGTTCGCGCGCGTGGTGACGCATTACGTGCGGCACAACGGCTGGATCGAGGATGGCGAACTGCTGCGAGCCGCGGGCGGGCTGGCGGGGGTGCCGGGCGTGCTCGTGAACGGCCGCTTCGATCTGCAGGCGCCGCTGGAGAACGCGTGGCTGTTGCACCGGGCGTGGCCGGGGTCGGAGCTGGTGGTGGTGGAGGATGCGGGGCACGCGGCGGGGCAGCCGGCGCTGACCGGCGCTATTGTGGCGGCGACGGACCGCATGGCGGGCATGGAGGGCGACGGATGACGGTTGGGCCATCGCTGGTGGAGCGGGCGGGGCGCTGCTGCGGGAGGCGGCGGCGGGTTCGTGCTGCCGCGCTACCAGCGGCTGGCGGCGGGTGAGGTGGAGGAGAAATCGCCGGGGGAGCTGGTGACGGTGGCGGACCGGGAGGCGGAGGCGTGGCTGACGCCGCGGCTGGCGGCGCTGGTCCCGGGGTCGCGGGTGGTGGGCGAAGAGGCGGTGGAGGCGGACCCATCGCTGCTGGAGGGGCTGGAGGGCGGTGTGGCGTGGCTGCTGGACCCGGTGGACGGCACGTCGAACTTCGCGCGGGGGGAGGCACGCTTCGCGATGATGGCGGCGCTGCTACGCGACGGAGAGGCGCTGGCGGCGTGGATCCTGGACCCCGTGACGGACACCCTGGCGGCGGCGGAGAAGGGGTCGGGGGCGATGCTGGACGGGGAGCGGCTGCGGGTGCCGGGGGCGCCCGCCGAGGCGGCGTCGCTGGATGGGGCGCTGCACTGCACGTTCATGCCGGCGCCGGTGCGGGCGGCGGTGGAGGCGCGGGCGGGGCGGTTCGGGACGACGTTCGGGGGGCTGGGGTGCGCGGGTCACGAGTACCGGGACCTCGCGATGGGGCGGCGGCACTTCTCCATCTACTGGCGCACGCACCCCTGGGACCACGTCCCCGGCGCGCTGCTGCTGATGGAGGCGGGGGGACACTGCGCGCGGCTCGATGGCGCGCCGTATGTGGTGGGCGACGGGCGCGTGGGGCTGCTGGGCGCGGCCAGCCCGGGGGCGTGGCGGGCGGTGCGGGAGGCGCTGGGCGACGCGGTGGAATAGCGGCGGATCAGGAGGCCAGCGCGTTGATGAGCGCGAGCAGGCCCGCGACGACGGCAGTCCCGGCGAAGAGGCCGGCAACCCAGCCGAGGGCGGCGCCCCAGGAGAACGGGCTCAGGGGCTCGCCGGTGTAGGCGGTGCCGACATTGCGGTGGGGTTCGAGGGCGAACGCGACGGGCGCCGTGGCGAGCGTGGCGAGGGCCCCTCCGAGCATGAGCAGAAGCATGACGGGCATGGGTGCATCATCGGCCCCGGGCGGGTGCGGCGCGCGGTCCGAAGGGGCCGGGTTCGAGCGCCGGGCGGCCCGTGGGATGTTCACCATTCGTTCAACCGCCTTAGGCGGGGCGGCGCTAGGATGGCGGCCGGGAGCCGTGGCCAAGGGCCGCCTCGCGGGCTCCCAGGGGAGCCTCAATGACCGAAGGCCAGGCACGCCAGCCACTCCTCTTCGACCGCGCGTTCCTGACGGACGCTGAAGAGGTGACGCAACTCATCCTGGTGCGGCACGGGGAGCAGCACATCCCGAACCCGCGTACCGGGCCGGTGAGCGAGACGTTCGACCCGGAGCTGAGCGAACGGGGGCGGCGGCAGGCGGAGCTGGTGGGGGCGCGGCTTTCGACCGAGAACATCGACGCGATTTACGCGAGCCCGCTGCGGCGCGCCTTCGACACGGGCACGGCCATCGCGCGGCATCACCGCCTGACGCCGGTGGTCATGGACGACCTGCGGGAGGTGGAGATCTTCCGGGACGTGCCGCCGGACAAGTCGATCGGGGAATACCTGGGGCAGGGGCTGCTGATGGCGTTCCGGGAGCGGATGATTCGCGAACGGAAGTGGGATGTGTACCCGTTTTCGGAATCGAGCTTCGAGTTCCGGAAGCGAACGGTGAACGCGATCGAGGCGATCATCGCGCTGAACCCGGGCAAGCGGGTGGTGGTGGCATGCCACGGGGGCGTGATCAACGCGTACCTCGGGCACATCATCGGGTCGCCGTACGACATGTTCTTCCGGCCGGCGCACACGTCGATCAGCATCGCGGCGGCGGCGCCGAACGAGGGCATCCGGGCGGTGCACCTGCTCAACGACATTCACCACCTGACCACGGCCGAGGGGTCGTTCGTCAGCCATTGAGGGGGAGGACCATGGGCCAGGCGGAGTTCGAGGCGAAGCTTGCGGAGCGCGGCGCGGTGCTGCGCGGGCATTTCCAGTACGCGAGCGGGCGGCACGGCGAGATCTACGTGGAGAAGTTCCGGATCCTGCAGTGGCCGGACATCACGGGGGAGCTGTGCGGGGAGATCGCGGCGCACTTCCGCGGGCAGCCCAACCTGGTGGCGGGGCCGACGACGGGGGCATCCTGCTTTCGTACGAAACGGCGCGGCACCTGGGCCTGCGCAGCATCATCGCGGAGCGCAAGGACGAGGGCGAAGGGCGTGAGTTCAAGCGCGGGTTCGAAATCGGCGCGGGCGACCGGGTGCTGGTGGTGGACGATGTGCTGACCACGGGCGGCAGCATTCGCGACGTGATCGACGCGGTGCGCGAACGGGGGGCGGAGGTCATCGGGGTGGGGGTGCTGGTGGACCGCAGCGGGGGGAAGGTGGACTTCGGTGTGCCACTGTTCGCGTGCATGACGCTGGATATCGCGAGCTACGCCGCGGAGGAGTGCCCCATCTGTCCGACGGGGGCGCCGCTGACGGTGACGTAGGCCGCCGCGCCTACGGCAGGGGGTGGGCGGCGAAGAACGCCCAGATGAGTTCGCTGGCGTTGATCTCGGCGGTGGTGGCGCCGGCGCCGCTGGAGGCGCCCGGGGGGGCGCCGGGCCAGGTGTGGCCGCCGCCGAGGACGAAGTAGAGCCCGGCGTCGTTGCCGGCGCAGCCTTCGAACCAGCGGTGGAGGACGCTCTCGGTGACGAGTTCCTCGCGGGGGGTGGGGTCGCAGCCGTTGGCGGGGCCCCAGAGCGCGAACGTCTCCTCGACGAGCCACGGCTCCACGTTCCAGTCGTCGGTGCCCTGGAAGGTGATGAGCGGGACGGGGTGGGCGCAGGCATCGACGGCGAGGCCGGCGACGGGCGCGACGGCCGCGATCAGCCCGGGGTAGGCGCAGCCGAGCAGGGCCGCCATCTGGCCGCCGTTCGACATGCCCGTGGCGAAGATGCGCGCGGGGTCGATGCAGAGGGAGGCGGCGACGTCGTCGATGAGGGCGGCGGCGAAGGCGGTGTCGTCGACGCCGATATCGGCGTAGATGCCGGGGATATCCCAGCCCTGGGGCGAGCCGCTGCCTTCGGGGGTGACAAGCACGAACCCCTCGCGGTCGGAAAGCGGGACGAGGCCGGAGTACTCCTCCTGCTCGGCGGCGGTGCGGGCATAGCCGTGGAAGTTCAGCACGAGCGCGCGGGGGGTATCGCCATAGCCGGCGGGGACGTGGAGGCGGTAGGGGCGGCCGCCTTCGGGGCGGGCGATGGCGCGGACGAAATCGCCGGGGTCGTGGGGGAGGCCGCAGGTGGCGAGCGCGGGGGGGTCGTCGCCAGCGGCGCCGCCGGCATCGCCGGGGGCGCCCGCGGCGGATGCGGCGGCGGGGTCCTCGCCGCCGGCGGCGGCGGGCGCGGCCGGGCCATCGCCCCTCGCCGTATGGCCGAGGAGGGCGGCCAGGGCCACGAGCAGGGTGACGGCGGCGAGGGCGGCGGCGAACGTACGTGCCACGGGGGCAGTATGGCGCAGCGGCGGGGCGCCCGGCGTGAAGGCGGCGGGGAGGTTCGCCGCAGCCACCCGAAGGGCTGGAATGAACTACCCTTGTTTTTGTGTCGCAGACCGCGCTTCCACCACCCGCCACCGCCGGGGACCGCGTCCGCGGGCTGACCTCGGCCGAGGCGCGCGCGAAGGTGGAGGCGGGGCTCGCGAACGTCGACACGACGCGCCAGCGCACGGACGCGGACGTGGTGCGCGGGAACACGCTGACGTTCTTCAACGTGGTGCTGGCGGCGCTGATCCTCGCGCTATTCCTCGTGGGGGAGTTCCGCGACGGGCTGTTCGTGGGGATCGTGGTCGGGGCGAACGTGGCGGTTTCGACGTTCCAGGAGCTGCGGGCGGTGCGGACACTGCGCGAACTGGTGGCGCTGACGGCGCCGCAGGCGACGGTGATTCGCGATGGGGTGGAATCGCCCATCCTCGCCGAGCACGTGGTGCAGGGGGACGTGGTTCACCTGAAGCAGGGGGACCAGGTGGTCGTGGATGGTCACGTGGTCGCGCGCAACTGCGAGGTGGACGAATCGCTGCTGACGGGGGAATCGGATTCGATCCCGAAGAAGCCGGGGGACGAGCTCCGCAGCGGCAGTTTCTGCACGGCGGGGGACTGCTACTACCTCGCGGAGAAGGTGGGGGTCGAGGCGTACGCGATGAAGCTGGCGGCGGATGCGCGGCAGGTGGTGCGCCGTTCGACGCCGTTGCAGCTGCGCTTCCGGCGGATTCTGCGGGTGCTGCTGACGATCACGGGGGTGCTCGCGGCGCTGTTGATGATCCAGTACAACCTGCGCGACGACGGGTTCGCGGAATCGATCAAGGCGACGACGACGACGGTCACGAGCATCGTGCCGACGGGGCTGCTGCTGGGGATGACGGTGGCGTTCGCGGTGGGGGCGGTGCGGGTTTCGCGGGCGGGCGCGATCGTGCAGGACATCAACGCGGTGGAGGCGCTGAACTACACGGACGTGGTCTGCCTGGACAAGACGGGGACGATCACGGCGAACAAGCTTTCGCTCCAGGAGCAGCACTGGCTGCCGGGGGCGGAGGTGTACCGGGGCTGGCTGGGGGCGTTCGCGGCGGCGACGGCGACGGACAGCAAGACGGCGGGGGCGCTCGCGGATGCGTTCGGGCCGCAATCGAACGGGGCGGCGCCGGCGGGGTCGGTGCCGTTCAACAGCGAACGGCGGTGGAGCGCGCTGGCGCTGGAGCGGATGGGCGAGAAGCGGGTGTTCGTGCTCGGCGCGCCGGAGACGGTGCTGCCAATGACGACGGGCGCGGCGGCGTTCGAGCAGACGTATCGCGAGGCGAGCGAACGGGGGATGCGCGGGATCGTGTTCGCGGAGGCGGCGGCGCTGCCGACGGCGGAGGCGCCGGGAACGGGGCTTCGGCCGCTGGCGCTGCTGATCCTCGGGGATGAGCTGCGCAAGGAGGTGCGGCAGGCGTTCGCGATGATGGAGAACCTCGGGATCACGCCGCGCATCATCAGCGGCGACAACCCGCGCACGGTGGCGGCGCTGCTCACGCAGGTGGGGGTGACCATTCACGGCGGGACGATCTCGGGCGGCGAACTGGACGGGCTGGACGAGGCGGCGTTCCACCGGGCGGTGGAGGAGAACACGGTGTTCGGGCGGATCGCGCCGGCGCAGAAGGCGCGCATCGTGGGGGCGCTGCGGGACAACGGGCACTTCGTGGCGATGGTGGGCGACGGCGCGAACGACGTGCAGGCGCTGCGCGCGGCGGATGTGGCGGTGGCGATGGCGAGCGGCACGGGGACGGCGCGGGCGGTGGCGGGGATCGTGCTCCTGCAGGATTCGTTCACGGCGCTGATCCGGGGGGCGAAGGAGGCGACGGCGGTGCTGGGGAACACCGCGCGGCTGAGCAAGCTGTTCATCGCGAAGAGCATCTACGCGTTCCTGCTGATCGTGGCGACGAACATGCTCGGGCTGGAGTTCCCGTTCCTGCCGCGGCAGGGGTCGGTGACGGCGCTGCTGACGCTCGGGATCCCGGCGGTGTTCATCAGCATCAGCATTCCGCCGCCGGATGCGGGGAGGGATTTCACGCGCAACGTGCTGCGCTTCGCGCTGCCGGCGGCGGCCTCGCTGGCGGCCTCGGCGGCGATTGTGCACCTGCTGGTGGAGGGGCTCCTCGGGCGTTCCACGGAGGAGGCGCGCACGCTGGTTTCGCTGACGATCGGGGTGGTGGGCGTGCTGTACGTGCTCGAGGTGCTGGGGTTCGAAGGGGCCTCGTGGCGCAGCCTGACGCGGCCGGTGATGACGACGCTGCTGGCGGCTGCGCTCATCGGGGTGCTGGTGCTGACGGTGTTCGTGGAGCCGCTGCGGACGTTCTTCGATTTCACCGAGGTGCAGCTGGGGGATTGGATCCTGGTGGCGGTGGCCTCGGTGGCGGCGATTGCGGGGCAGTTCACGCTCAGCCGCTACTGGCAGCAGATCCTGGACCTGCTGACGGCGGCGCCGCGCAAGAACGAGGCGCTGCGCGGCCGCGCGGTGTGATGCGGGCCCGGCGCGCGGCGGGTTAGCTGGCGCGGGTGTAGGCGGTACCGAAGTAGGCGGCGGCGGCCTGGGGAAGGCGCCGGCGGGGGGCATCGGGGTGACCTTCGGGGGCGGCCTCGGCGTAGGCGACGACGTTCACGGTGGCGGATTCGCCGAGCAGGCGGCCAAAGCGGCGGAGGACGGCATCGAGCTCGTCGGGGTCGCAGTAGACGAGGACGAGGGCGTTGCCTTCGCCATCGCCGCCGACGGCGTCGTAGCCGCGGAGGAAGCGCCGGAGCAGCAACACGGTTTCGAAGGCGGTCGCGGGCGATTCGACGCGCAGGCCGTAGCAGGGCAGGCCGAAGCGGGAGACGACGGGGTACCAGGGGAGGCCGGTGCGCGGGTCGCGCGGGGGCGCGCCGTCGCGGTCGATGCGGTCGATGGCGCCGAGGACCTGCTGGCGCGAAAGGGGCGCGGCGAGGGTCTCGGCGGCGCCCTGCACGAGGGCGGCGGCAGCGTCATCCTCCTGGCCGGGGGCGCAGACGACGGCGACCTGGTGGCGCCGTTCGGGCGGCAGGCTCGCGACGAACGCGGTGGCCGAGCGGTCCGGGGCGGCGCGCACGAGGTAGATGGCGCGTTCGTTCACGGATGAGGCGGCGGGCGCGGTGCCGTGGGTGCTGAAGGGGGCGCCGACGGCCTCGGCGGCGGCGGCGATGGCGGGCGTGTCCGTGGCATTGAGGCCCACGGCGCAGATGCCGGCGATGCGGGCATGGGGCCATTCGCCGGCGGGGCCATCGCCCTCGCTGCGGCGGGCCCAGCGGGTGAGGGATTCGCCGTCGATGAGGTCGCGGGTCCAGGTGAGGCAGGCGTGGCAGAGGAGGTAGCCGGCGGGGGGCCGGTTGCCGGGGTTGGAGGCGGCCGCGGGGAGGAGGGCGACGGCGTGCACGCCGCGGCCATCGCCGCAGAGGCTGCAATCGGACCCTTCGGCAGCGGCGACGCGCAGGGCATCGGCGAGGAAGCCGAAGCAGGCCGTGCAGAGGCGAAGGTGTTCGGTCGCGCCCAGTTCGCCGCGGATGCGGAGTTCGCCCCCGAGATCGTGGGATGCACACACCGCGCAGAAGGCCGACCAATTCGTGTCCAAGGGCTGCTCCTCACGAGGAGATTCGGCAGATCCTGTCGCCGGGTGAACGTTTTCGGGAGTTCGGGCGGTGAGATTCGCGAAAAGGCCCGGGCAAGGGGCGCGCCGGGGAGCGTTGGCGGCGCGCGGCTGATCAGGAGGGAGTGTGACCGCGTAGACGTAGGCGCCGTTCCCCTGATGAGCGGGGTCCCGGCTCCGACCGATGGCGGAGGAGGCGGGGCGGGGGATTGGGGACACTGGCGGCAGCACAGACAGAGGACGCGCACGGGGCCGGAGGCAAACGCCCGTGCGCGGAGTGAAGGAGTCCACCATGGCGATTCGCGTAGTGACAGCGCCCCGCACGCTGGCCGGGAGCGGCCGGGCGTCGCGGCCGGGCGCGCTGACGGTGGCGGCCAGGCGGGTGGGCACGTTCGCGGGCGACTTCGGCCTGGTGCTGGCGGTGATCGGGGTGTACTTCCTGGTGCGCGGGGCGGCGCCGGAGCGCATCGGGTACGCGCTGGAGGTGACGAAGGGGCTGGTGCGGGTGGAGCAGGCGGCGGGGGTGTTCCAGGAGCAGCGGGTGCAGGCGCTTTCGATCCGGTACCACGCGGTGCAGGAGGTGGCGAACTTCACGTACGCGTACCTGCACTTCCCGGTGCTGGCGGCGGTGGGGGCGTGGCTGTGGTGGGCGAAGGGCCGGGAGCGGTTCGCGTTCATGCGGGACGTGATGTTCGTGTCGATGGCGATCGGGGTGGTGTTCTACTACCTGGCGCCGGCGGCGCCGCCGCGGCTGCTGGCGGCCCACGGCTACGACCTCGGCTTCACGGACACGGTGTTCGGCGGGAACACGGCGGTGAACTACGCGCAGCCGTCGCTCATCCTGAACGAGTACGCGGCCATCCCAAGCTTCCACTTCGGCTGGATCGCGATGGCTTCGGCGGCGATCTGGGTGAACACGGGAAGCCGGGTGGTGCGGGGCCTGGCGGTGGCGCTGACGGTGCTGATGACGTGGGCGATCGTGGCGAGCGCGAACCACCTGTTCATCGACATGGCGCTGGGCGGCGTGGTCATTGGGGTGTCGTGGGTGGTCGCGGGGCGGCTGCACCGGCCGGCGCGGGTGCTGGTGATGGAAACAACGGATTCAACTTCCGTTGCCGGGGGGCGGTTGGCGGCTTAGAGTCCCAAGCGGGCAATCTCTCCCATGAACGGGCCGGCGGATACGCCGGCCCGTTCGTTTTGGGTGCGACGGGTGGGGTTCGCGGTGGGGGCGGGGATATGGCGGCAATGCCAAACGCCCCTCCGGGGAGGGGCGTTCGCGGTGTGTGGCGGAGGTGGGCGGGGGTTAGCCGCAGCTTTCGGAGGCGTTGTCCTTCAGGCGCGGCGTGGAGACGGCCTGGTTCATGATGATGACGACGCCCGAGAAGCGCTTGATGACGTCGATGCCGCTGTTGGAGCCGGCGTTGACGTAGGCGGGGACGCCGGGGAAGAAGTGGCGCCATTCCTGGCGTTCGCCATCCCAGACGTAGAGGGCGGCCCACGACGAAGCGGGCAGGCAGGCGACGAATTCGGCGGGTGGCACATCGCCACCAAGGGGGCCGCCGGCGAGGTTGAAGCCGGCCGCCAGCGGGGGCTTGCTGCCCGCGGCGACGATGCCGAGGGAAGCCCCGAACAGTGCCGCCACGCCGAGCGTCGCCGCGGCGACGGCAAGAGTCTTGTGCTTGAGAACTCGCATCGATTCCTCCCCGGTGCCGTACATTTCCGGCACGATCGGTGACTCAACGGTAACAACGGCCCTTGGTACGCGCACCACAACCATGCCGCCTTTTGACGGCCGGTATGGCACGCGGGTGTAAAACGTGCGTAAAAAGGAGGGGATTGGGCGTCCTTCACGGGACGAGGGGGCTCCCCTAGGGGTTCAGCGCATCGAGCGCGGCGACGACGTCGGGCACGTGGCGGTCGACGCGCAGGTCGTGGCGGATGACGGAGCGGATGACGCCTTCGCGGTCGATGACGTAGGTGACGCGGGCCTTGCCGATGCCGAACGGGCCCTTCGCGTCGAACGCTTCGATGGCGGTGCCGGCGGGGTCGGCGAGGAGGGGGAAGGGGAGCTGGTGGCGGTCACGGAAGGCGGTGTGGCGGTCGGCGTCGTCGCTGCTGACGCCGACGAGGAGGGCGCCGCGGCGGGTGATTTCGCCGTAGTTATCGCGGAAGCTGCAGGCCTGGCGGGTGCAGCCGCCGGTGAAGTCCTTTGGGTAGAAGTAGAGGACGACGGGCTGCCTGCCGCGGTAATCGGCGAGGTTGAAGGTGGAGCCGTCGTCGAGTTCGCCGGTGAGGTCGGGTGCGGGGGTTCCCACGTTGAGCATGGTATCGAGGTCCGATCGGGGGGCAGCGTGCCCAGAGTGTTGTCCACCTATTGTCGATGTTTGTGGGAGCGGGAAGGGTGAGCGGGCGTACCTGGGGAGCCGCTGGCTGTTGGCGGCTGGCCGTTAGTGGCCGTGGCTCGGCTGTCGGCTGTCGGTGTGGCCACTTGTGGGGGACTTTTCGGTGACGGGGGGCAACGGCCCCGCTGCTAGCGGCCAGCGGCCAGCGGCCAGACGCTCGCATAGGGACGCTGGGTTTTGTGGGGCTTGGCCAGCGTGTGGTCACGCCGACGGCCGACGGCCGAGAGCCGACAGCATTAGCGGCCAGCCGCCAACGGCTCCCTCTCACCCAAGCGCGATCAGGATCGTGCCACAGGCGACGAGGGCGGCGCCGGCGGCGACCTGCCAGCCGATGCCTTCGCCCAGGAAGGTGGCGGCGAAGGCGATGGTGAGGACGACGGAGAGCTTGTCGATGGGGGCGACCTGGGAGGCCTTGCCGAGTTGCAGTGCGCGGAAGTAGAAGAGCCACGAGGCACCCGTGGCGATGCCGCTGAGGACGAGGAAGAGGACGGTGTGGCCGGAGAGGCGGCCGAGGTCTCGCTGGGCGCCGGTGGCGCAGACGATGCCCCAGGCAAAGGTGAGGATGACGACGGTGCGGATGGCGGTGGCGAGGTTGGAGTTGACATCCTTGACGCCGATCTTGGCGAGGATGGCGGTGGCCGCGGCGGCGGCGGCGGAGAGCAGTGCGAAGGCGAGCCAGCCCATGGGGGGAGTATAGGGGGCGTTAGCGGTTGGCCGCTGGCCGCTGGCCGCTAGTGGCCGTCGGCTCTCGGCTGTCGGTGTGGCCACGTGCGGGGGGCTGTCGGCTGTGTGGCCACGCGCGGGGGCTGTCGGCTGTCGGCTGTCGGTGGCCACGCGCGGGGGCTGCCGGCTGTCGGTTGGCGGCTGGCCGCTAGCCGCTAGTGGCCGTCGGCGTGGCCACGCGCGGGAGTTTTCGGTGACGGGAGTGACGCTCGCGCCGCCAACGGCCAACCGCCAACGGCTAACGGCTCACGGCCAACCGCTTCCCGCTACCGTTCGCGGCTCGGTTTGGTGGCTCGCGTCTGGTCACGCCGACGGCCGAGAGCCGACAGCCATCAACGGCCAGCGGCCAGCGGCCAACGGCTAACCGCTAGCGGCCCGGCTGCGCGCGGCGAGGCTGAAGGCGGCGACGATGACCATGACTGATGCGCCCATCGTGACGAGGGTGGCACGTTCGCCCGCGACGTCGGCGAAGATGCCGATGGGGAGGGCGAGGACGCTGGAGGCGGCGAAGGCGAGGAAGGTGAGGGAGATGACGCGTCCGAAGTAGGCGGGCTCGGTCATGTGCGAGACGAGCGCGCCGTTGAGGGTCTGGAAGCCGCCGCTGCCGACGCCGATGCCGAACATGCCGACGGCGAGGAGGAGGTAGGTGGGCGCGAAGCCGCTGGCGGCGAGGGAGATGCCGAAGATGAGGGTCATCAGGGTGTAGACGCGGCGGGCGCGGGGGGTATCGGCGAGCGAGGCGACGTAGAGGCTCGCGGAGAGGCCGCCGACGGCGCTGACGCCGAGCAGGAGGGTGATGCTGCCGGCGCTGCGGTTGAGTTCGTTTTCGACCAGCCCGGGGAGGACGGTCACGTACGAGAAGCCGGCCATGATGATGAGGACGTAGGAGAGGATGAGGGTGCGGATGCGGGGGTGCGCGGCGACATAGCGGAAGCCGATGAGGACATCGGCGAGGACGCTGCGGCCCTGCGCGGGGGCGGGCGGGGCGCCGCGGGGGAGGGAGATGGTGGCGCCCACGGTGCCGACGTAGAGCAGGCCCATCGCGAGGTAGGCGCCGGCGGTACCCAGGCGGTCGATGGCGAGGACGCCGGCGGCGAGCAGGGGCCCGATGATGCGCGACGCGTTGCCGGCGACCTGGCTGAGGGCGACGGCGTTGCCGCGCTTCTCGGCATCGACCATTTCGACCATGAACGATTGGCGCGAGGGGCCAAGGAACGAGAACGACGAGCCGATGACGAAGGAGCCGGCGGCGAGCAGGGGCACGCGGATGGCATCGGTGGCGACGAGGGCGGCGAGCACGAAGAAGCAGACCATAATCACGGACTGGCAAACGAGGATGACGAGCTTCTTCGAGAGGCGGTCGGCGAGTGCGCCGCCGAAGGGGCCGAGGGCGAGCTGGGCGATGCCCTGGGCGAAGACGACGAAGCCGACGGCGCGGTTGTTGCCGCTGAGATCGAAGGCGACGATGCCCTGGACCACGGTCGACATAAAGAAGGCGATGAACGCGAAGAGGGTGCCGAACCAGAGGACGGTGAAATCGCGGCTCTGGAAGGCGGCGAAGGTGGCGGAGAAGCGGCCGGGCACGGTGAGACTGTACACGGCACGGGAGTTAGGGCGGCCGCGGGAGGGGGCGGGAAACCCAAACAGGCCACCCGGGGGAAGCGGGTGGCCTGCCGGGTGTGTGCCGCCAGGGGAAGCGGCACACAGGAGGAGGGAACGGAACGGCTCTATCCGAAGCGCCACTCCGGCACCACGACTTTGCAATCGGGGCAGTAGCGGTCGCGGGGTTCGTAGGCTGAGCGGCATTCGGGGCAACGGCGAGCATCGGCCGAGCGCACGGTGACGTAGGCGGGGACCATGGCTTC
Organism: Candidatus Amarobacillus elongatus; assembly: GCA_016703545.1. Classification (GTDB taxonomy): domain Bacteria; phylum Chloroflexota; class Dehalococcoidia; order Tepidiformales; family Tepidiformaceae; genus Amarobacillus; species Amarobacillus elongatus. The sequence continues at coordinate 17,177 of JADJBX010000016.1, read as the reverse complement.
GCCGATGAGGCGGCGCCACCACGGCTGGGACTGGTTACGGATCACGCGGGGTCCTCCAGTGCGGGGGTGATGGGGACGACGCGCGCGGTGGGAACCACGCGGGGCGAACGGCATCATCCGGGGCTCGAGAGGACTGAGGCAGGCTTAGCGGCTGCCGCGCCTCTCCCTTCACGCCTACGGGGTTAGCTGACGGGTTCGGTGAGGGGAGTCACCTACTCCACGGATGGAGATTCACCCCGGTGAAGAGAAAGGAGTTCTGAGAAAGGAGACAAGGGTGTGCGCCCGAGGGCTCCCCTGTTTCGTTCCTTCGGCACTCGACTCTCTTCGATGGTTCCCCCGTTCCACCGTTGCCAGTGGATTCGGCAATTCGAGTTGTACCACATGGATGCGAACGTATCTATAACGGGGGAGTAAAATCTGCTTCACGAGGCGGGCCGCGGGGGATTCGTGATTGTGGTGAAGCTCCTGCTCTTCCTGGTCCTGCTTGTCGTTTGCTGGCCGCTCGCGGTCCTGTTCCTGCTGCTGTACCCGGTGTTCTGGCTGCTGACGTTGCCGTTGCGGCTGGTGGGGGCGGCGTTCGATCTCGCGGCGGCGGCGATCCGGCTGGTGGTGGCGCTGTTCACGCTGCCCCTTCGCATGCTCACAGGCGGGAGGCCCTGATGCCGATCCATATCCGTGCCGAGGCGGGGGCGGTTGCGCCGGCCGCGATTCTCGTGGGGGATCCGCTCCGGGCGGCGCGCGCGGCGGCGATGCTCGATTCGCCCACCATCTATAACGAACGGCGGGGGCTGCTGGGGGTGACGGGCAGCTGGCGGGGCCACCGGCTAACGGTGCAGACGACGGGCATGGGCGGCCCGACGGCGGCGATCGTGACGGAGGAGCTGGCGGCGCTGGGGTGCGGACGGTGATCCGCGCGGGAACGTGCGGGGCGGTGGCGAACCGGGTGAACGTGCTCGATTTCTGCATCGCCACGGCATCGGTGCCGCTGTGCGGGACGACGCGGCAGTACGTGGAGAACGAGCCGTTCGCGCCGGTGGCGGATTTCGCGGTGACGCGGGCGCTGGTGGATGTGGCGGCGGCGGGGGATCGCGCCGTCCACACGGGGCTGTTCGTGAGCGAGGACGCGTTCTACCAGCAGGGGGACCGCTGGGAGCGGTGGCGGGCGCGCGGGGTGATCGCGGTGGAGATGGAGGCGGCGGCGATTTTCACGGTGGCGCTGGCGCGGGGGCTGGCGGCGGGGTGCATCTGCCTGGCGGTGGACCGGGTGGGCGCGCACGAGACGTGGGCGGGGGATGAGGCGATCGCGAACGGGGAGACGGCGCTTTTACGAATGGCGTTCGATTCGGTACTGGCCCTCGAAAACATGGGCGCGTAGATTCCTCCCATCGAGGGCGCTCGCAGCGGGGCCGGGGCCGCTCGAATCCGTGCTCAACGTAAGGAACGGGTGCGCGGGGGAAACGCTGACATTTACGTGCGCGTTAGAGTGTGATACGGTCCCGGCAACGGGGGGAAGTCCGTGCGGCATCTTTTTCGGCTAAACCACTACATCCGTCCTTATCGAAAGCAGTTCGCGCTGGCGTGGCTGAGCGTCATCCTCTCGGCATCGTTCGTGATGGTGAGCCCGCTGCTGGTGCGCTACGCGGTGCAATTCGGCCTGAAGCCGGTGTACGACGCCTCGGGCGACCGGGTGGTCGGGCTCGATGGCAACGAGCGGCTGCTGATCTTCTCGGCGCTGGCGATTGTGGCGTTCGCGATTGGACGCGGGATCGCGCAGTTCGGGCAGCAGTACCTCGGCGAATCGCTGGGGCAGAAGGTCGCCTACGACATACGAAACGACATTTACACGAACCTGCAGCGGCTGAGCTACGCGTACCACGACAACGCGCAGACGGGGCAGATCATGTCGCGGGTGACGCAGGATGTGGAAGGCATCCGCATGTACATCAACATGGGGTTGCTGCGGGTGGGGTACATCATCCTCATCCTGGCGATCTCGGTGGTGGGCATGTTCGCCATCAACTGGCAGCTGGCGGCGGTCTCTGTGCTGAGCATCCCGATCATCATCTGGCGCTCGTACGTGATGGCGCGGAAGGTGCGGCCGCTGTGGCTGGAGATTCAGCAGAACCAGGCCGAGATGACACAAGTGGCCGAAGAAGGGCTGACGGGCATCCGCGTGGTGAAGGCGTTTAGCCGGGAGCAGTTCGAAAGCGAGAAGTTCCGGGAGGCTTCGCAGAAGCAGGCGAACCTGAGCTACAAGGCCTCGCGCATCCAGGCGGGGCAGCAGCCGTTCCTGCAGGGGCTGGGGCAGTTCCAGGTGGCGCTAACGGTGGGCGTGGGTGCGCTCTTCATCGCGCGGGGAGACCTTCGCCCGGGGGACCTGATCACGTTCACGCTGTGGCTGAACCTGCTCCAGATGCCGGTGCGGATGACGGGCTTCGCGGTGACGTTCTTCTCGCGCGCAATCGCGTCGTCGGAGCGGATTTTCGAACTGATCGATGCGCAATCGGCGGTGCAGGAGAAGCCGGGTGCGGCGGTGATGGGCGAGGTGCGCGGCCATGTGCGCTTCGAAGGGGTGGGCTTCGGCTACGACAAGCTGAGCGCGGTGCTCTCGGGCATCGATATCGATGCGCCGCCGGGCAAGGTGGTGGCGCTGCTGGGCCCGACGGGGAGCGGCAAATCGACGGTGGTGAACCTGATCCCGCGGTTCTACGACGTGACGGCGGGGCGGATCACGATCGACGGCGTGGACGTGCGCGATGTGACGCTCGATTCGCTGCGCCGCAGCATCGGCATCGTCCAGCAGGATGTGTTCCTGTTCATCGGGACGATCCGGGAGAACATCGCCTACGGCCGGCCGGAGGCGACGCAGGAAGAGATCGAACGGGCGGCGAAGGCGGCCCGCATCCACGACTTCATCATGAGCCTGCCCTACGGGTACGAGGAGTGGGTCGGCGAGCGGGGCGTGACGCTCTCGGGCGGCCAGAAGCAGCGGCTGGCAATCGCGCGGACGCTGCTCCTGGACCCGCGCATCCTGATTTTCGATGACTCGACCTCGAGCGTGGACTCGCAGACGGAGCTGCTCATCCGGCAGGCGCTGAACGAGCTGATGGAAGGGCGGACGACGTTCGTCATCGCACAGCGGCTGCGGACGGTGATGCGGGCGGACGAGATTGTGGTGCTGGACCGGGGCACGGTGGTGCAGCGGGGCCGGCACGAGGAGCTGATTACGCAGCCGGGGCTCTACCGGAACATCTTCGACCTGGAACTGAAGGACCAGGAAGAGGCGCTGGGGCGGGCGACGCCGGATGTGGTGGAGCGAGCCGCGGATGCGCCGGCGGGCGCGAGCGCGCAGGAGGTGCAGTAATGGGTATGTGGGGAGGCGGAGCCGGTGCCGGCGGCTGGAGTTCCGGTATTGGTGGCCAGATGAACGGGCCGCGGGGGAACCGCGGCGCGGATAACTGGGACGACGACGCGCTGGGGAAGGTGTACGACGCGCAGGTGGTGCGGCGGATCATGCCGTACCTGGCGGCGTACAAGCCGCAGGCGGCGCTGGCGTTTGCGTGCATGCTGGTGACGGCGCTGGCGAGCTTCCTGCAGCCGCTGGTCATCGGCCTCACGGTGCAGGCGGGCATCAAGGGCGACGAAGACCGGGTGTACGTGCTGCTCGGGGTGATGCTGGGCATGGCGGCGGCGAGCCTGGCGGCGGCGGTGGGCCAGCAGCTGGTGACGGCGTGGCTGGGCAACCGGCTGCTGCTGAAGCTGCGCACCGATATGTACGACCATATGCAGGGCCTTTCGCTGAGCTTCTACGACGAGATGGAAGTGGGCCGCATGATCAGCCGCCTCACGAGCGACGTGACGGTGATGCAGGACCTGCTGACCTCGGGGACGCTGACGTTCGCGATGGACATCATCGGGCTCGCCATCGTGGTCGTGGTGCTGCTGACGGTGGACTGGCAGCTGGCGCTGGTGACGTTCGCGATCGTGCCGCCGCTGGTGGCGCTGATGGTGTTCTGGGCGAAGCACGCGCGGGCGGCGTTCATCAATGTGCGCGTGAAGGTGAGCGCGCTGTACGGGACGCTGGCGGAGAACGTCTCGGGCGTGCGGGCGGTGCAATCGATGTCGCGCGAGGACGTGAACGCGCGGCAGTTCGACCGGCTGAACCAGGAGAACCGGAACGCGAACCTGTGGGCGGGCATGCTGAGCGCGGCGATCATGCCGGTGATCGAGATCGCGGTGGCGATTGCGATGGCCTCGGTGGTGATCGTGGGTGGGCTCCGGGCGCTGAACGCGGCGGACGTGGATGTGGCGAAGTTCTTCCTCATCCTCACGTCGTTCACGATTTACGTGACGCGATTCTTCGACCCGATCCGGGACCTGGTGCTGCAATACACGATGCTTCAGCGCGCGATGGCGGGCGGCGAGCGCATCTTCCAGGTGCTCGATACGGAGCCGCGCATCCAGGACCGGCCGAACGCGATTGAGCTGGAGGAGGTGGAGGGCCGGGTCGATTTCGACCACGTGGACTTCCACTACGTGCCGGGGGTGCCAATCCTGCGGGACGTGGACCTGCACGTGAAGCCGGGCGAGACGATCGCGTTCGTGGGGCACACGGGCGCGGGCAAGACGACGATCACGTCGCTGGTGAGCCGCGGGTACGAGGTGACGGGCGGGGCGATCCGCATCGATGGCCACGACATCCGCGATGTGAAGCGGCGTTCGCTGACGCGCCACATGGGCGTGGTGCTGCAGAACCCGTACCTGTTCAGCGGGACCATCCGGGAGAACATCGCCTATGGGCGGCCGGAGGCGACGCACGAGGCGGTGGAAGCAGCGGCGACGGCGGTGGGCGCACACGAATTCATCAGCCGGCTGCCGAAGCAGTACGACACGGTGCTGCAGCAGCGGGGGCAGAACCTCTCGGTGGGGCAGCGGCAGCTGATCAGCTTCGCGCGGGCGATCCTGGCATCGCCGCGGATCCTGGTGCTGGATGAAGCGACGGCGTACGTGGACACGCAGACGGAGGTCATCATCCAGAAGGCGCTGCGGGAGCTGCTGAAGAACCGCACGTCGTTCGTCATCGCGCACCGGCTATCGACGATCCGTGAGGCGGACCGGATCGTGGTGCTGGACAAGGGGCAGGTGGCGGAAGTGGGTTCGCACGATGAGCTGCTGGAGAGGGACGGCATCTACGCGAACCTCTACAAGATGACGTACGCGCAGGAGCAGGCGCAGAAGGACCAGCAGGCGGTCGGCGAGGACGCGGCGGTGGCGATGCGGCGCCGCGGCGACTACATGAGGGAAGGCGCGACGCCGTAGCGGGCCCCCATCCCGGCGACGGCGACGAACCTGCGAAGAGCCCCCGCGAATGCGGGGGCTCTTCTTGTGTGTGCGTGCGGGGCGGGCGCGGGGACCGGGGGAGGCGCGGGCACGTGGCCCGCGCTGCACCGGCTCCCGGCTACTTGATCATGCGGCGGCGCTTGGCGGCGGTGGAGGTGCTGCGCTTCGGCTGGCCGCCTTCGCGGTTCGTCTGCAGCTTGGCCGGGTCCGGGGCGCTGCTGCGATTGATGACGGGTGCGGCCTTCGGGGCCGGGGCGGGGGCTTCGGGCGCGGGCGGCTCGAAGGCGGCGACTGCCGGGTCCGGGTGCTGCGCCACGGGTGGCGGGGGCGGCGGCGCGACGGGTTGCTGCACCACCTGCACCTTGAACACGGTGCGCGCGACCTGCCGGCGGATGTTCTCCTGCAGCTGCTGGAACATGTCGTGCCCTTCGCGCTTGAAGGCGACGAGGGGGTCGACCTGGGCGTAGGCCTGCAGGCCGATGCTCTGGCGGAGGTCGTCGATGGCGGTGAGGTGTTCGCGCCAGTGGAAGTCGATGGATTCGAGCAGGAGCCAGTGCTCGACCTTGCGCATGTTCTCTTCGCCGACCTGCTGCTCGAACGCTTCGTAGCGGTCCTCGGCGCGATCTAGGATCTCGTCGGCGAGCTCCTCGCGCAGCTCCTGGAGCTCCTCGATGGACGGGATGTCCTCGGCGGGGAGGATTTCGCGGAGGCTGTTCTGGAGGACTTCGAGGGATTCGATGTCGCCGGTGGAGGCCTTGCAGAGGCTTTCGACTTCATCGACGAGCATGCCGAGGACGTTGGCGCGGGTATCGACGCCTTCGAGGATGCGGTCGCGTTCGCTGTAGATGACGGCGCGGTGCTGGTTGATCACGTCGTCGAATTCGACGAGCCGCTTGCGGATGTCGAAGTTGTGGCCTTCCACCTTCGTCTGGGCCTGTTCGATGGCGCGGGCGACCATGCGGCTTTCGAGGGGCATTTCCTCGGTCATGCCGAGCTTCTGCATCATGCCGGGGACCCATTCGGGGGCGAAGCGCTTCATGATGTCGTCGCCGAAGGAGACGAAGAAGCGGCTGGAGCCGGGGTCGCCCTGGCGGCCGGCGCGGCCGCGGAGCTGGTTATCGATGCGGCGGGATTCGTGGCGCTCGGTGCCGATGACGTGGAGGCCGCCCTTATCGGCGACGCCGGGGCCGAGCTTGATGTCGGTACCGCGGCCGGCCATGTTGGTGGCGATGGTGACGGCGGCCTCTTCGCCGGCGAGCTCGACGATCTTCGCCTCGCGTTCGTGCTGCTTGGCGTTCAGGACTTCGTGGGGGATGCCCTTGCGCAGCAGGAGCTGGCCCAGGTACTCGGACTTCTCGATGGAGGTGGTGCCGACGAGGACGGGGCGGCCCTGCTTGTGCATGCCATCGATCTCGTCGACGACGGCGTTGAACTTGGCGCGTTCGTTGATATAGATGATGTCGGCATCGTCCTTGCGGACCATGGGGCGGTGGGTGGGGATGACGACGACGTCGAGTTCGTAGATCTTCGCGAACTCCTCGGCCTCGGTCTCGGCGGTGCCCGTCATGCCGGCGAGCTTTTCGTAGAGGCGGAAGAGGTTCTGGAAGGTGATGGTGGCGTAGGTGATGGATTCGCGCTGGACCTTGAGCCCTTCCTTGGCTTCGACGGCCTGGTGGATGCCGTGGCTCCAGCGGCGGCCGGGCATGAGGCGGCCGGTGAACTCGTCGACGATGATGATTTCGCCGTCCTTGACGACGTAGTCACGGTCGATGCGCTTGAGGACTTCGGCATCGAGGGAGGCATCGAGGTGGCGGGCGAGGCGCGGGTCGCCGCCGTAGATGTTGTCGATGCCGAGGGCGCGCTCCATCTTCTCGATGCCCTCTTCGGTGAGGGCGACGTGCTTCGCCTTGTGGTCGACGATGTAGTCCTGGTCCTCGATGAGGGCGCGGGCGGCGCGGGCGAAGGCGGAGTAGGTCTGGCTGGCCTCTTCGGCGGCGCCGCTGATGATGAGGGGGGTGCGGGCCTCATCGATGAGGATGTTGTCGACCTCGTCGACGATGGCGTAGTAGAGGGGGCGCTGCACGCGGCTTTCGAGCTCGCGGACCATGTTGTCGCGCAGGTAATCGAAGCCGTATTCGTTATTGGTGCCGTAGGTGATGTCGCAGGCGTAGGCCTCGGCGCGGTGCGCGGGGCGCAGGTCCATGTAGCCGCCGCCGGCGGATCCTTCATCGCCCGGGCGGAAGCCGGGTTCGTAGACGAAGGTGACGGTGTTGTTCTGGATGACGCCGATGGAGAGGCCGAGGGCGTGGTAGACAGGCCCGTACCAGGCGGCGTCGCGGCGGGCGAGGTAATCGTTGACGGTGACGAGGTGGACCCCGCGGCCGGCGAGGGCGTTGAGGTACACGGGAGCGACGGCGGTGAGGGTCTTGCCTTCACCGGTGCGCATTTCGGCGATTCGTCCGCTGTGAAGGACGATGCCGCCCATGAGCTGCACATCGAAGGGCTTCTGGCCAACGCGGCGCCAGGAGGTTTCGCGCGCGACGGCGAAGGCTTCGACGAGAAGGTCGTCCAGGGTCTCGCCCTCGCCGAGCCGCTGCTTGAACTCGGCGGACTTCGCGAACAGCGCCTCATCGGACAGCGAAGCGAGCTCCGGACCGAGATCGTTGATGGCGTTGATGAGCGGCTGGATCCGCTTCAACTCCTTCTCGTTGGAGTCGCCAAGGAGGCGGCTAATGAAAGCGAGTTTGGGCATAGCGTTTCCAGTGTAGATCAGGCAACGGCAGGGGGGAGGAAGGGGAACCGTGGGCGGGAAGTGAGGCGCGGCGGGTGACGGTTGAGGGCGAGGGATGGGAGGCGCGGGTTGGTTCCCAAACAAGGGGACTCCCCGATACAACCGGGGAAGGGACTCCCCGTACTATCGCCGATGAAGCCCCTGCCCCAGGGCGATCGCTTGCCCGGGGCGAGGTGTGCCATCCACGCGGAGCAATTGCTTGGCCTTCGAACGCGACCCCGGGCACGGACTTCTCGATCGCTCGGCGATGATGGAGGCGATTCTCGCGACGGCCGCGGACGACGGTGACCTGCGGGCGGCGAGCGACCGGATCGCGGCGATCGTGCGGGCGGCGTTCGGCGTGGAGCACGTGGCGATCGCGACGGTGGACCTCGAGAACGCGGTCCGGGTGTGCACGGGGTTCTCCTCGGACATCATCGCGGCGGCTTCGGCGCCCTACCGGCTGACGGACGAGGAACAGGCGGACTACGAGCGGTCGCTGGCGCTGGGGTGGAGTGGTTCGAGGACGTGCAGGCGGTGGCGGCGGCGACGCCGCGGCTGGCGCGCTCGAAGGGGAACGGCATGCGCAGCTTCATGCGCGCGACGTTCACCCTTGGCAACGGGCGGGTGGGGCTGCTGGGTGTCGGCGACCGTACGGTGGGGCGCTTCACGGAGCGGGAGGCGCTGGAGCTGCGGATGCTGTGCGGGCCCGTGGGAGCGGCGCTGGAGCGGGTGACGCTCGAGGGCGAGCTCCGGCAGGGGGCGGCGGCGCTGGAGGCGCAGGCGCGCATCTTCCAGGCGATGGCGCCGGGCGCGACGCTCGAAAGCGTCGCCGAGGTGTACGTGCGCGAGGTGCGGCAGCTGTTCGGATCGTCGCACGCGGTGGTGACGACGTTCGTGGGCCCGGGCGCCGGGGTGCTGGCGCTTTCGAGCGAGCACGCGACGGCGGAGGACTACGTGGCGGTGGTGACCGCGCAGGACTGGGACCCTTCGCCGACGCTGGGGACGGTGATGCGGGGGCAGCCGCAGATTGTGGCGGACCTTTCCATCGCGCGGCGGGGGCCGATCGAGGCGCTGGCGTATTCGCGGGGGTTGCGGACGATGTTGCGCGCGCCGCTGTTGCGGACGGACGGCAGCGTGACGGGCATGGTGAGCGTGGGGCACCGGCGGCCGTACGCGTACAGCGAAGGGCACCTCGCGCGGCTGGTGGAGCTGACGGCGGCGCTGGGGGTGGTGGCCGAGCGCGCGGAGCTGACGGACGAGGCGGTGCACCGCTCGCAGCAGGTGGGGGCGCTGACGCGGCTGCTGAGCACGCTGAACGCGAACGCGACAGAGGCGGAGGTGGCGCAGCTGTTCGCGCGGGAGGTGAGCCAGCTCATCGGGGGCGATTCCGTGCGCATCTTCGCGATCGATAACGACGCGCGATCCGCGTACGTGATCGCGAGCCAGCCTTCGCTGCCAGACCCGCTGCCGCGGCGGCGGGAGCGCGTGGAGCGCATGGCGACGTACGACGGCCTGCTCGAGGCCGATGGCGCGCTCTACGACGCGGGGGACCCGGAATCGGCGGTGGGCTGGCTGGCGGCGTACGCGGAAGCGCGACGGCTGGGAAGCGCCATCTGCGTGCGGCTCGATGGCGCGAGCGGGCCCGCGGGGGCGATCCTCGTGGCGAGCGAACGGCCGGGGGCGCTGGGGCCCGAGGAGTACGCGCTGCTCGCGGACGTGGTGCCGCCGCTGGCGATGGTGCTGGGGCGGGCGCGGCTGCTGGCTTCGCTGCAGGAGCAAACGCGCCGCACGGACGCGATCCTGGACCTGGTGGCGGCGCTGGCCCCGCAGGAGACGCTGGGGGATGTGGGCGAACCGGCGGCGGCGGCGCTGCGCGCGATGTTCGAGGCCGATATCTGCATCGTCTCGGCGGTGGAGGGCGGGGCGCTGCAGGTAGTGGGCTGGGATTCGGGCGAGGAGCGCGCGCGCATGCCCGTGCCGATGATGGTGGACGCGCACGAATGGCCGCTGCTGCATCGCGCGCGGGTGGCGGCGGACCTGCGGCTGGAGCGGCGGGCGCGTTCGCCCTATAGCGAGGAGCTGCGGGCGCGCGGGGTGCGCGCGGTGGTGGAGGTGCTCGTCGGCAACCCGAACGCGCGGGCGTGCATGGTGACGCTGGGTTCGTTCACGGCGCGTTCGTACACGCAGGCGCACGGGGAGCAGCTGCTGCGCATCGCGCGGCCGCTGGAAGTGGCGGTGGAGTACCTGTACGGGCAGCGGGAGGCGGCGCGGCGGGCGTCGCAGCTGGAGGCGACGAACCGGGTGCTGGCGCGGCTGGGTGCGGGCGGCTCGCCGCGAGACCTGGCGCGGGACTTCCTGCTGGAGTGCCGGGCGACGTTCGAGTGCGCGCACGCGGTGGTGCTGCGGAACGAATCGGGGACGCCGACGGCGCTGGCGCATGTGCTGGACCCGTTGGAGGGTTCGCCGTGGGGGCCGGCGCCGCTGGCGGAGGTGGTGGCGGCGATGGAGGGGCCGTTCCCGCCGGGCCTCGATGGCCTTTCGACGCTGATGCGCGCGCACGGCTTCGCGCGGGAGCTGCGCGTGCCGCTCATGGTGCGGGGCGAGGAGTGGGGCGCGGTCAGCCTCTGGTGGCGCGGCACGCGGCCCGTGGAGGACGAGGACGGCTACCTGCTGGCGTCGCTCGCGGGGCCGCTGGCGCTGGCGCTGGAGCGGGCAAGCGCGCTGGACGCGCTGGCGGAGAGCGAGCGGCGGTACCGGTCGCTGGTGACGCAGGCGGAGGAGATGATCTTCGTACTGGACCCGGAATCGGGGGCGATCGTGGAGGCGAACGCGTTCACCTCGCGCACGCTGGGGTACACGCCGGAGGAGCTGGTGGGGCTGCCCATGCGGGACATCTGCATGGAGGAAGGGCTGGAGGAGAAGGTGCGGACGGTGCTGGAGGAGGGCGAAATCCACCTCCACGAGCAACGCTACGGCCGCAAGGATGGCAGCTCGCTCTTCGTGGACGTGGTCGCTTCGCTGATCCAGTTCGGGGGGCGGCAATGCGTGCTGGCGATGGCGCGCGATGTCTCGGACCGGCGCGCGCTGCAACGGCAGCTGATGCAATCGCAGAAGATGGAATCGCTGGGGGAGATGGCGGGGGCGGTCGCGCACGACTTCAACAACCTGCTGACGACGATCCTCGGGTTCGCGGGCATCCTGAAGCTCTCGGGGGAGCTGGGGCAGGAGGACCTGGAGCACGTTTCGCTGATTGAGGATGCGGCGCGGCGGGGGGCGGGGCTCACGAGCCGGCTGCTCTCGTTCGCGCGCGGCGGGCTCGTGCGCTTCGGGCCCGTGGATGTTGGCGCGCTCGTGAACGAGACGCTGCGGCTGGCGGCGTCGACGCTTTCGGAGCGGTGCGAGGTGCGTTGGGAATCGCCCGCGCGGCCGGTGATGGTGGAAGGGGACGAGGGGCAGCTGCAGCAGGCCATCCTGAACATCATCCTCAACGCGCGCGATGCGATGCCGGAGGGCGGGACGATCGACATCGAGCTCGGGCGGGCGGCGGGCCGGGCCATTCTGCACATTCGCGACAACGGCCCGGGAATGGACGAAGAGACGCGGATGCGCATCTTCGAGCCGTTCTACACGACGAAGCCGGCCGGTTCGGGCACGGGGCTGGGCATGGCGATCACCTACGGCATCGTGCAGGGGCACCACGGCAGCATCAGCGTGGAGACGGAGCAGGGCGTGGGGACGGCGTTCCGCCTGGAGTTCCCACTGCTGGCGCCGGCGGGCAGCGTCGAGCACGAGGCGACGGGCTCGGTGCTGGTCATCGATGACGACGACCTGGTGCGGCGGGCGACGCGTGGGGCGCTGGCGCGGCTGGGGTTCGATGTGGCGGAGGCGTCGAGCGGCGCGGACGGCATCGGGCTGCTGGCGCAGCGGCCGGAGGGGTACGACGTGGTGCTGCTGGACCTGGTGATGCCGGGGCTGAGCGGGTCGGAGACGTACCGGGCGCTGCGGCGCATCAACCCGCGGCTGCCGGTGGTGGTGTGCACGGGGTACTCGGCGGACGCGCACATGGACGCGGAGATGCGGGGCGGCATCAGCGGGGTGCTGCGCAAGCCGTTCAACCGCGAGCGGCTGGCGCTGGCGCTGCAGGAGGCGGGCGTGATGCTGCCGCTGCAGGGTGCGATGGACGTTCCGGCATAGCCGTTCGCGGCTAACGGCCAGCGGCTACCAACTACCAACTACTCCAGCGCCTCGTCGGTTTCCGTGCGAAGGATGTCGTCGAGGGTTTCGCGGCGGGCGATGAGGCGGGCCTGGCCGTTCTCCCAGAGGACCTGGGCGGCGCGGCCCATGGAGACGTAGTTCGAACTCATGACGGCGCCGTACGCGCCCGCATCGTGCAGGACGACGAGGTCGCCGGGATCGGGGCGGCCGAGGAGGCGGGGCTGCAGGAGCTCCTGGTCGTCGCGCGTGAACACGTCGCCGCTTTCGCAGAGGGGACCTGCGACGACCATCGGCTCGGGCTCGCGAGCGGCGCCGGCGCCGACGACGGAGATCTCGTGATAGGAGCCGTACATGGCGGGCCGGACGAGGTCGTTGAAGCCGGCATCGACCATGACGAAGGTGTTGCCGGGGCCCTTTTCGTTGGCGCGGGTGGCCTTCACATCGGTGACGCGGGCGACGAGGATGGCCATCCCGGCGACGGGGTAGCGGCCGGGTTCGATTTCGACGCGGATGGGGCGGCCGGCGAGCCCGGAGAGCATCTTCGCGGCATCGAGAAGGAAGGTGCGGAAGTGGCCGAGTTCGAACGGCTCGGCGCCGGGGCGGTAGGGGTGGGGGATGCCGCCGCCGAAGTTGACGGAGACGGCGTCGGGGAAGAGGGGGAGGAGGGCGCCGAAGACATCGGCGAGGCGGGCCATGTTCTCATCGAATTCGCGGATCTGGGGGCCGGTGCCGACGTGGGCATGGAGGCCGGCGATGGGCAGGCCGGCGGCGCGAGCGAGGGCGATGGCGGGTTCGAGGTCTTCGTGCCAGATGCCGTGCTTGGAGGAGGGGCCGCCGGTATCGCAGGCCTGGACGTGGCCGTGGCCGAAGCCGGGGTTGACGCGCATCTCGATGGGGCCGCGGTAGCCGCCTTCGGCGAGGGCGCGAATCATGCCGGGGGAGCCGACGTTGGGGACGACGCCGTGGCGCAGGACGACCTCGAGGGCGTTATCGCGGAAGACATCGGAGGTGAGGAGGACGGCGGGGGGTTCGGCGCCGAGGGGGAAGCCGGCGCGGGCGGCGCGCAGCACTTCGTTGCCGCTGACGGCGTCGATCCAGAGGCCGGCCTCGCGGGCGGCTTCGAGGACCTTGCGCTGGGAGTTGGCCTTCATGGCGTAGCGGGCCTGGAGGGCGGGACCTTCGGTGACGGCGGCGACATCGGCCATCTTCGCGCGCAGGATCGCGGCGTCGTACAGGAAGAAGGGGGTGCCGGCGCGGGCGGCGATGTCGGAGAGCGGGTAGCGAGAGAGGTCCATCGCGCCAGTATCGGGGAGGAGGGCGCGAGCCGGTAGCGGAGGGGGAGGGCCTAGTGGTGGGCGCCGTGGGCATCGGCGGGAACGTCGCCGTAGCTGCCCTCGGTGGGGAAGTCCTTGCTCTGCATGATGGTGATGGGGGCGACCCAGGCGGGGTTCGCGGGGAAGCCGCCGACGCGGCGCTTGAGCAGGTAGAACACGGAAAGGAGGATGCCGCTGGCGACGATGCCGGCGGTGGACCAGACGAGCACGGGGACGACGTCGTGGGTGCTGCCGGAGCCGCCTTCGTTCCCGCCACCGGCGGTTTCGCCGTGGCTGGCGGTCGGGGCCGGGCCGTGGTCCTGCGCGGCGGCGGGGGCGGCGACGGCCAGCGCGAACAGCGCGGCAAGGACGGCGACGACGAGGAGCGAGCGCAGGCGAGTCATTCCGGTTCGAAGTGTTAGCCCGTGGCAAGAAGCGGTCAAGTCAGGGAAGGCCCGGGAATGCGTCCCCAAGGGTGGCAAAGGGGATGGGCTCGGGGGGTTCGCCTTCGCCGCCGAGGTGGTGGACGAGGTAGGCGACATCGTGCCAGGCGCCGAACTTCCACCCGGCGCGGGGCAGGAGCGCGCAGGGTTTGAAGCCCATGGATTCGTGCAGGGCGAAGCTGGCGGCGTTGGGCACGGTGATGCCGGCGAAGAGGGTGACGATGCCCTGCCGTTCGAGGGTGGCGAAGAGCGCGGTATAGAGGGCGCGCCCGGCGCCCCGGCGGTGGTACCGCTCATCCAAATAGACGGAGACGCTGGCCGACCAGCGGTAGGCGGCGCGCTCGGCGAAGGGGCCGGCGTAGGCGTAGCCGCCGGTTTCGCCGTCGTCGTCCTCCCACGCGAGCCAGGGGAAGCAGGGGAGGGTGGCCTCGATGCGGCGGCGCATCTCGTCCTCGTCCGGTGGCACGAACTCGAAGGAGGTGGCATGGCGGGTGACGTACGGCTCGTAGATGGCGGCGATGCGGGCGGCGTCGGCGGGGACGGCGAGGCGGACGCGGGACACGGGGCCCTCCGAGGGTGCGGATTCCGCGTACTGTAAAAGCGAATTGTTACATTCGTTCGACAGCCGGGCGCCTCGGCGTGGGCGGCGAGCCGCGCCTATACTCCTGCTATGTCCACGTCCGCGCTCATCGACCGTCTCGCCGCCACGCCCCGCACGCTCGCGCTCCTCGTCGTCGAGGAGACGGAGGAGGGGCTGGACGCGGCGCCGCCGGGGGAGTGGAGCGCGCGCACGCTGCTGGCGCACCTGCGCGACGACGAGTACCTGTGCATGCGGGTGGCGCTGGAGCGAATGCTGGCGCAGGACGACCCGGAGGTGCTGTTCATCGAAGGGGAGGACTGGGAGCCGGGGAGGAACCGGGGACGGGACCGTCGCGATCAGCTGCTCGCGGATTTCGCGCTCCAGCGCCAGGCGAGCGTCTCGATCCTGCGGATGCTGCGGCCGGAGGAGTGGTCGCGGCTGGGGCACATGCCGGGGCTGCCGCCATTCACGGTGGAGTCGTTCCTGCGGGGCTGGATTCACCACGACGAGGAGCACATCGCGCAGCTGGAGCAGGTGCTGGGGGCGTCGCTGGAGGAGATCCTGGAGCGGCGGAGGCAGATCCCGGCGGGGTAGGGCGGTCGGTCGGTATCGCACACGGCATGCCGTCTTCTGAAGTCGTACAGATGTAAGCCATCCAGATCGGTTGTATCCGGTTGTGCACTCCCTTAGATTCGCGTGGGTTCCCGGGCGGGACGGTGAGCCGACTGCGAGGCGGGGACGTGACCGGGTTTCAAGCAACGACCAGAGCACCCTTTCAACGACGGGCAAGCGGAGGAGGCCGGCGAACGGCCGCAGGTCTGCTTGGGATCGTGCTCATGGCACTTTGCGCGCTGGCCTACCAGCGGGATGCCCGGAGCGCCCCAGGCTGGCTTCAGCGATGGAGCCGCCGATTTGGGACTCCGAGGGCCACCTTTTCCGTGTTGACGGGTTCGTCGCTGCAACGATGTGCGGCTCCGAGTTCCACCAACCTGTGAAGGGCCTTGCCCTCGACTTTCCAATGAACACGGGAGTCACGGTTCGGGCGGCGGCAGGCGGAACGGTTCGTTGGGCGGATTGGTATGGGAACTCGTCCACGTGGACCTGTTATGGCCGCAGCGTGAGCATCGCGCATGACACCGGCGAGGATGGGCGACGTTTACGCGCACCTGAACCCGTAAAATCAACGTCTCGTCTGCGGGCAGGGGGGTGAATCTGGGCGACGTATTGGCGACGGGGCGGCGCGACGGGACGTACGGGAACCCGGTGCGGCGTCCGGGCCGAGCGCACCTGCACTTCGCCGCTTCAAGCCAGAACCCACAGCGCCGACGAGACCGTCTCCGCCGTGCGGGGGCCACGGCGTTGACCATCGAGTGGTTCACGAACTGCACCCGCAACGGCTCGGCTCGCCTGCACGAACATCGGAAACGGAAACACGCTTGTCAGGGGCACGGGCGGCGGCGGCGGTGGGTCGTGCGGGGCGGTGTCGCTGGGGAGCCCGGGCGACGGCGCGGTGCTTTCGAACAGTACGGTGAACTTCAGCTGGTCGGACACGTCCGGCTGTACGCACGACGGCTTCACCTTCCGGATCAAGACCACGAGCGATATGGACTCGGGGGGTGAGACCCTGCAGGACAGGGGCGTGGGGCCGACGTCGTGGAGCGAGCCGATTGCCTCCCAGTACCACAACCGCGACCTCTACTGGGGCGTGCGGGCGGTGCAGCCGAGCGGCCCGTGGACGGTGCGCCGTTTCCGGGTGGAGCCGGGCGGCGGCGGTGGGCCGGGCAACTGCGATGGCGGCGCGGGCGTCTACGTCTACGAACACCCGAACTACCAGGGGCGGTGTTCAAAATTCACCACGGATGTGCCGGCACCGAACGGCTGGGAGCTCGGCAACGATGCTGCCTCCTCCGTGAAGTTCATCGGCAACTGGACCGCGACCCTCTACGAGCACGACAACTACGGCGGCCGCTCGTCGACGTTCACGGCGGATGACGCGGACCTGGGGAACGACAGCATCGGGCACGATGCGATGTCGTCGATCCGCGTGTCCGCGCGACAGGTGTGTTCGGACACCAACGCCACCTTCGTCACGCAGAGCCCCTACCCGACCATCCAACCGGGGCAGTCCGTGAACATCTTCATGACTGTGCGGAACTCGGGCGGATGCGAATGGACGGCGGCGGCGGGCTACGGCTACCGCGGCACGAACCAGTGGAACGGCTGGAACGGGCAGATCTGGCGCAACGTGCCCGCGGGCGACAACCTCACCTTCCAGGAGACGGTTACGCCGCCGTCCACGCCCGGCGTCTACAAGTACGGTGTGAGCCTGACGCTGAACGGGCAGGATTTCGGGCCGTGGATGTTCATCGACGTGACGGTCGCGGCCGCGTGGCCGACCTCGTGCCCGGGCGGGCAATATCTCGCGCAGTGGTACGGGAACCGGACGCTCTCGGGTGACCCGGCAATGGTGCGCTGCGAGAGCGCTCCGCTGAACTACGACTGGCAGGATAACC
>JADJBX010000015.1 GCA_016703545.1 Candidatus Amarobacillus elongatus | reverse complement strand
GTGTTCGTCGACCTTCCCTATCAACTAACGGGTTCGGAGGATCTCACCTGGCGCGTGACGCGGGCCGGCGGCGTTCCCGCGGATTACCGCGCCACCGTCCCGCTCTGGCAGCGCGTGGGCATGAGCATGCGGCACGAGCTGGATGGCCCATTCGTGGCACTGCAGGCGGCACTGGTCGACTCCGCCGGGCGCTCCGTCGCCTCGTGGAATCTGCCGTCGCTCTCGCGCGAACATCCGGTTGTGTTCTTCTCGGCGACGACCCTGCGCGCCCGTCCCGCGCGAGATTACCTTGAGGGCGAAGCCTGGTACGTCTTGCGCGATTCGGACTTCGCGCCGGAGACGGACGGCGAACTCGTTGCGATGGAGTCACCGCGCACTCCATCGGGGGCATGGGGGCGGATGGTCGCCGAAGGATTGGGGTTGCGGGAGGAAGCTACCTCCGTATCGGTGGCCGAGAGTTCACGCTCGTCCGCGAGCCTCCGCGGGCGCGCCTCGCCCCTGGGGCGCTTCCCTCGTTCCTGCGAGCCGTTGACGATGGCGTGCTCGCCTTCGAACAGGCGCTCCCCGATGTCCTCCTTCCGCCGGGGCGAAATGCTGAAGGTGACGCCGAGGCGGACCTCTGGCGTTGGCGTCTATCAGTGCGAAGCGGAGAGGCATCGTTCATTGCTTCGCCCGCGGAATTGAAGGCCCGCTACCACGCAGCTGAAGGCAACTGGCGGGTTCCCCTGGCCGACCTGATTCCCAACGAAGATGTGTTCACGTGGACCTGGAGGTGGCCGGGCCACCTCGACAGGGCCACCAAACACGCTCTTCACCTGCTGCCGGCAATGGAGTTCATTGGCGCTGACGCGCCAGCGATTGCCGGATCGAACATGGCCCCCGGCAGGTGCTTGTCGAAACGGACGGCGACCTGCAGGTCCTTGAAGATCGCGACCTCGCGACTCGCGACGGAGGCGGGTGGCTACTCGAAGATCGGAACCGCAACGGCCGCGTGCCCTTCACGATTCGTGACCCTCGCAGTGGGAGAACTACCTCCGCCGTCATCTCGCTGCCAACGGTGCACTGGCGATGGCGCGATCAGGGGGTCGCAAAGGCGGAGCATCGAATCCTGACGCGCGCGAGTTCCGAGCTTCTCGAACGCGACCGGTGGACTCTGGAAGTGGAAGCTCCCCCGAGCCTCCGCCTGGAGGTCCACCTCATCGGCTCGAATTCGGAGTCGGTCCTGCAATCCGAGGTGGTATCCACGACGGGCCGCGGCAGGGTTCCCGTGAGCCGTTTCGCCGACACGATCCGTGCATCGGGCGCCGCGTACCACCAATTCAGGCTCGTGCTCCCCGTCCTGGCGGTGAGCCACTGCGGCGCTCGTCGGTACGACGTTCGATCCACCGAAGGTCTCCAGTCTGGCCGTCGTGTTCGATGACACCGATTTGGTCTTCACGTGGGAGCAAAAGCACAGCGGCGGGAACCTCAGCGCGCGGCTGAAGAGCGCCTGGTCGCAATGGGAAGCGATCGAACCGGTCGACGTTGATGAGCCAGCCCCGGGGCGCTGGCAGGCGCGCTTCCCGGGCCTGGCCAACTGGCTGGGGCGGTTCCGATTCGAGGTCTACTTCGAAGATAGCTGGGCCGGTAGCGCCAGGTTGTACTCGCGTTGGCTGTCCGTCGGGAACGAGTCGGAACAGGACCAATACCTCCACGGCCTGCCGCGAACGGTCGCCGGCCTTCTCGAGCGAACCTCGCCCGGCCCATGGATAGCAGCCACCTGCGTGCCCTGGCGGCGCGCATCGAGAACAGCCCGGATGAGGCGGAGGAGCTCCTTTCCCTGCTCACCGGCGTGCTATCGAGTGACCTGGTCCCCGGGTGGGAGGCCCCCGCCTGGCATCTCCTGCAGCCCGCGCTCGGGGACACAAGGGTGGATGTCGCACCGTTCCTTTGCGCGCTGGCCACCGCACCCCGCAGGCCGGAGCTGACCGAGTTTGTTGAGAAGCTGAACATCCCGCGTTGGCGCAGCGCCTGGCGAGCCTGCGGGCGGGTGCCTTCGGCGGCACGGGCCGGCCTCTGGGCACTTTGGCCACCGCTGGGCGCCGTTTTCGATCTGGCGAGCCTCGAGCCAGACGCGGAAGAGCGGTGCCGCGCCTACTTGGGTGTCGCCCGGGGCGACCTCACCTCGCGTCACGCGCGCGCCGCCGCCGTCGGGCACCTCAGCCACTTCCACGCCGGCTCGACCAGCCAGACCCACGCGCCAAGGGATGTTACGGAGACGGTGCGACTTACGGAGGCAGGCTGGGAAGCGTGCATCGAGAATACGAAAGCTCCCCTCTTTGGATTGGCTGGCGCTGCTGGCGAATTGTCCGAAGCTGCCAACAGGATCACGCAGGGCTTGTTGGCCCACTACCAGTCCTTGCGTGAGGGACCTGACCGCCCGATTGGGCTACGACTACTGCGGGGTCCGCGAGTTTCCGGGGGCCGGGGATGGATTCGCGCGTCTCCCCGCGATGTCGCTGGCGCTTGCCTTCGAAACGCGGCTCGTAGCCAGAGGTATCTGCCCCAAGGGACCTGAACGACCCCTGTCTGGGTACCTCCGGCTCGCGTTCCCTGAACTGCATGCACATGACATTTGCGCCGGGGAGCTGATCGTGGCCGAGAGGTTCGACAAATGACCCGCCTGGACCCCATCGCCACACGAAACGAAATCGAATCCTCCTACGGGCGGTACCTCCGCTCGGTCATACGTACCAACGACCCCGGACTGAACGAGGCAATGCGAAGAGCCTGGGGACGCATGGCGGACGCGACCTGCCGATCGCGGGCCCGATCCTGGAGTCCTCACCGCCGTTCGAGGCCGGGCGCTCCATCCGCGAACTGGTCGAGGATGGGACAGCTTTGCCAAACGTGGCTCGAACGGCGGATGGAGGCGGCTCTGCCCATCGACCGCCCCCTACTTCCACCAGGAGACAGCCGTCCGCCACGTTAACGGGAAGCGAAGGAATCTCGTCGTTTCCACCGGCACGGGGAGCGGCAAGACCGAGGCGTTCCTCGTTCCAATCATCGATTCCCTTCTCCGGGAACATGAGGCGGGGACGCTTGGCCCTGGTGTGAGGGCGCTGATTCTCTACCCCCTGAACGCCCTGGCGAACGACCAGCTGAAGCGCCTGCGGGAACTCCTGCATAATCGTCCCGAGATCACCTTCGGGCGGTACACGGGGACACCTGGCGCTATCAGCGAGCCGCGGAAGAGCGTCGAGCCCAGGGCCTGCCGCCTGCGACCTCGGAACGAGCCATCAGCCGCGACCAGATGCAGTCGACGCCACCGAACATCCTGCTGACGAATTACGATGCTTGAGTACCTGCTCATGCGCCCTGGGATTCGCTGCTCTTCGAGCACGACGGTAATGGGTGGCGATTTGTCGTCCTGGACGAAGTGCACTCCTATGACGGCGCCCTGGCCCTGGAACTCGGCATGCTCCTGCGACGCCTGTTCGACCGGATCGGCCGAGCCGCCGATGAGGTGTGCTGCATCGGTACGTCGGCAACGTTGGGGTCTGGCGAGAAGAGCTTCCCGCAGGTGGCCTCGTTCGCCACGAAGCTGTTCGGTGCTCGATTCGAATACGACTTGGAAGGATTCCGCGCGGCAGGATGTCATCTCGGGACGTTGGAAAGCCCGGGTGCTGCCTGCCCCGGATCGTGCCATGACGCTGGACCGTGCGCTGGCGCTGGACGCTGCCGGCGACCGCGCCGAGGCCCTCCTCCGCATCCCGGAGGCCCAGGCGCTGCTTAACGCGCTCGTCGAACGGCCGACGCGCGCGGAGTCGTTGGCCGCTTCGTTGTTCCCCGGTCGCTCGGATGCGACAGAACAGACGACCGCACTCGTGGAGAGCCTGGCCACGCACCGCCGTGCCGGCGACGACCATGCGATTCTCAACGCCCGCTACCACACCTTCGTGCGGGCGATCGAAGGTCCCGCCGTCTGCCTTCGGCCGCATGCGCCGGACGGACTGCCTCGCATCTCCCTCGTCTCGGATCGTCACTGCCCCGAATGCGGAGAGCACGCTCCGATGATGGAGCTCGCCACCTGCCGGCGGTGCAACCAGTGGTACTTGCGGGGTATCGTGAGTGGCGCCCGCGAGGTCAGCTTCAAGAGGGCCGATGGCCAATTCGACAACCTTCCGGACGTTGCTGACAGCCCCGTCAAGTACATGGCCCCCTCCTCGGGCGAATCCGCGTCCGACGACGACGAATTCGCCGAATCGGACGGTGACGAAGCGGCTGGCGGAGCAGCCGCCGCCCGCCTGCCGATGAGGAACTCGTCGCCTGTACCTATTGCTGGCGGTTGGGGGAGAGCGACCCCGGGTGTGCGTGCCCTCCCGCGTCCCGCCGCCGATTCCGAATGGCGTTGCGCACTCATTCCAGCAAGTCCATCCGGTGCCTCAACTGCTCGGCGACATCGTCCATGGGCGGACCATCGCGTCTTCGGCTGGGTACCGACGCTCCGCCTGCTGTCCTGGCCTCGACCCTCTACGACCAATTGAACGCCGGCGGCGATACCGACGGTGGGAAGTTCATCTCGTTCGCGGATAGCCGGCAGGATGCCGCCTTCTTCGCGGTGTACCTCGAGCGTACCTATGCCAAGGTGAGCCGCCGAAGGCTCATCCTGGAAGCGCTCCGGCACAATTGGCGAGTCGAGGGGGGTCCCGTCGCGATGGAGGACGTCGCGAAAGAACTCCGGACCCTCGCCGAGCAGGCTGGCTTCTTCGACGTCCGGATGTCGACCGTGGAGCGGCGGCGAACCGCCATGAGCTGGCTCACGGCTGAGATGACAGCGATGGACAGGCGTCAATCGCTCGAGGGCGTGGGCCTTGCGGTGCGGCGTCTGCGGCGCCCGGCAAAATGGAAAGCACCGGCCGAGATGCGGGCCTTTCCGTGGGAACTCGATGACGATGAAGCCTGGACCGTCATTGAGACACTGATGCTGACGCTCGTGGACGCACAGGTGATGACGTTCCCAGATGGCGTTGATCATACCAACGCCATCTTTGCACCGCGGAACCGGCCGTCCTTCGTCCGGGAAGCCAGTTCACATGCGCCGTCCCGTACGGCCGCCTGGGTGCCTGCCTCGGCGTCGGCACGGAATCGCCGCACCGATTACCTCATTCGCGTGCTCAGTCGGAAGGGAATCGGCGACCTCGGGGGAGCACGTGTTGCGGCAGTCAATTTGCTTCAGTTCATTTGGCAGGGCATCACGCGCCCGGGCGCCCTGCTTGCCCCCTACATGGTGGCCACGAATGACCAGAAAACAGGGACGCGGTACCAGCCGGACTACGCGTTCTGGGAGTGGGAGGAGCCGTCGGATGGGCTCCTCGGGTGCAGCCATTGCGGCCTGCGTGCTGGACGCTCCGTCCTTGGCGTATGCCCTGCGCTGCGCTGCCAGGGGACAATGGAACCCCGTCGGCCGGACGAAGACGACCACTATCGCTTCACCTATCAATCCGCTGGCGGCGGGTCGATGCGTGTGGAGGAGCACACCGCGCAGTGGACCGCACGGCAGGCAGCAGAGATCCAGCAACGGTTCCTGGACGGTGACATTGACGTTCTCAGTTGCTCCACGACCTTCGAACTCGGCGTCGACGTGGGGGACCTGCAGACTGTCTTCTTGCGGAACATCCCACCCGCCGCGGCCAACTACGTGCAGCGCGCCGGCCGGGCAGGCCGGAGGCGCGATGCCGTCGCTTTCGTCCTCTCCTACGCCCAGTTGCGTCCGCACGACCAGCACATCTTCCGAATCGCGGACGAACTCGTGGCGGGCCGCGTCCCTGTGCCCCGGGTGCCGGCCGCTAACGAACGCGTGGTGCGTCGCCACGTGCACTCGGTCGCGCTCTCCCGCTTCTTTCGCACGGTGCTCCCGCCCGGCAGTGATCGATGGACGAACGTAGGCCGCTTCTTCATCGAGAATCGAGGGGAGGCCCTTGAGCAGTTCCGTGAGTGGTTGCGACGCCGAGAGCCCGAGTTGCAGGCGGAACTCGCCCGCGTCGTCCCGCAGGACGTGCAGAATGACCTTGGTGTTTCCTCCTGGGAGTGGGCCGAGGCACTGCTTGACCCGGACTCACCGCTGGGGCGGGCCGAAGGGGATGTCGCCGAGGACGAGGCAACGTTCGGGCGCCTGATGACCGAGGCCGCCGAGGCTAAGGAATTCCGGCGAGCGGGCTATTACCAACATGTGCTGAACAGCGTCCACTCGCAGTATCTCCTGGGCTTTCTGGCCGCTCGGAACGTGCTTCCGAAATACGGATTCCCCGTGGACGTGGTCACGCTCAAGACGAACCACCTCCAGGCGAAGGAGGCAACTCAGCTGGACCTCGACCGCGATCTGCGCGTGGCGATTTCGGAGTTTGCCCCTGGAGCCGGTGTGGTCGCCGCAAAGAAGCTCTGGGTCTCAGCGGGGGTACGGCTGCTCCCCAACAGGGCCCTCCCACTGCGCGACTACGTCCGGTGCGACTCCTGCCACCGCATCGAACTCGATCAGGAAACTGGGGGCGCCTGTCCGCTTTGTGGCGGCGATGTTCGCAAGGAGCTGCCTATGATCGAGCCGATGTACGGGTTCATTGCGGGCGAACCGGATGCTCGGTCGTTGGGGGACGAGCGTCCGCTTCGTCTCTTCGCTTCCGACGTCCATTTCGTACGGCACCACAAGGACACACCGCAGGCCCGCAAGGTGTTGGTGGAGGTAGGGCCTTGCGAGCCCGTCCTGCTCGGGAGGTATGCGCGGCACGCTGAGCTCGCGGTCCTCAACACCGGACGAAAGCGCGGCTTCCAGTTCTGTGAACGGTGCGGGTTCGCACGTCTTGCCCCGCTGGTGCCACCCCGCCGGAG
Organism: Candidatus Amarobacillus elongatus; assembly: GCA_016703545.1. GTDB lineage: Bacteria > Chloroflexota > Dehalococcoidia > Tepidiformales > Tepidiformaceae > Amarobacillus > Amarobacillus elongatus. The sequence continues at coordinate 10,609 of JADJBX010000015.1, read as the reverse complement.
CGCTCAGCTACGCCACAATGACCCGGAAAGTGGAAGGCCGTGTGGAAACACGCACCTCCAACGCGTGGCGTTGGGCCACAAGTTCAGCACGGATGTCGTCGAGTTTGTCCTGCCCGGGTTCGTCCCCCACGGGGAGCCGCTCGAGCAACTGAGCCAGCGGGTGGGCGTCCTCAGCGCGATCGCCGAGGGCGCTGCCCGCTCGCTGCACATTCGCCGGGAAGACCTCGATACCACCTTCTACATCGAAGGCGGCAACACGGTGTTTGTGCTCTACGACAGCGTCCCCGGTGGCGCCGGCCTCGCGCGCGAAATCTTCGCGGATGCGGGCGGTGTCATCGCTGCCGCGCTGGATGTCGTGGGGCGCTGCGAATGCGGCGCGGATTCATCCTGCTACGGCTGCATTCGTACTTACCGTAACCAGCAGCAGCACGATGCGCTCAACCGAGGGCTGGTTGCCGATGCGCTCCAGCCGGTCGTGGACGCGGCGTTCGCTTCGCCGCCCTAACGCAGCGGCAGGGCTGCCTGGTAGTAGGCTGCCGCGCGCGAGCGGAAGTAGCCGCCGTCGTCGTCGGCCGTGAGGGAGGGGAGCGCGTTCGCGTCGGTGGCGCGCGTGTTCGTGACGCCGTCCGCCTGTGAGTCTCGCGCGTCCGTCGCGCCGTCCGCGCCACGGCCGAACAGGAGCGCGATGACGCCCGCGTCGGCGTACCGCCGCAGGTGTGCCGCGTTCTGCTCGCCGAGCAGCCACTCCACGCGGTTGTCCTGGTAGTGGCCGCGCGTGTTGTCCATCGCCGCCATCAGCGTGTTGCCGTACGGGATCTGCCACAGCATCGCCCGGAGTTGCGTGCGCTTGCCGAAGGTTTCGATGTACGCGGCGTGCTGGCCGAAATCGGTCGCGTCCCACCACGACGCACCCCGGTCGTTCTCCACGAACTGCTTGTAGCCCGCGTCGCGGTCCGCGAACTCGGCGAAGACGAGGTCGAACGAGACGCCGAGGGACCGGTAGAAGGTGGCCTCGCTCTCGGCGAGCACGCGCACCTCGGCGTCGGTGAAGTGGCCGTAGGTGAAGTCATGCCCCGTACCCCAGTTGCTCAGGCTGTACGCGAGCAGCACCCCCGGGGCGAGCCGGTCCCGGAGCGCCACGATGGACCGCGCCAGGCCCGCGAGGTTCGAGGGCTGGCCGGTCGCGGCCGGCATCGCCACCGCCACCCGTGCCGCATCGTCTCCGTTCGCGATCTGGTGCCCGAACCCCCAGAGGTCGGGCTCCACGTGCAGGATGACGGTGCCGCCCGCTTGCCCCGCGCGTTCGAAGAACAGCTCGATGCTGCGCAGGTATGCGTCCATGGTGGTGGCATCGGCCAGGCCTCGCGCCACCCTCGCCTGCTCGCTGCCGTCGCCCGACACCGACTGCTGGAGGACGTAATACGTGAACACGGGCGTCATGCCGCTCGTTCGCGATTCGCGGATGTACGACGTCACGAACTCGCCGTCCGGTTCCCACGTCGTCCAGCCATCGGCCGGGCCGCCCGCGAGGTACTGGTACCGGTACGCGAAGGGCGCCGTCTCGCGCATCGCGGCCGCGCCTCCCGGCGCCGAGGCCATGCCGAGCTCGAGCGTTGCCGGCAGCCCGGCCGGCAACGGCGCGAGCCCCTCGCGGCCCGCCGGGCGCAGCAGCAGCGCGAGGATGGCCGCGGCAAGCACGAGCACGCCCGCGGCGGCTCCCCACCTCAGTCCCCGGTTCGAAACGGAATGCACCCGCTACTGATACCGCGCGCCGGTTGGGCGGAAATTGACCCCACGTCGGGCCGGTGTCGGGACGGTGACACCCGGGTGAAGAGCGGGGTCGTTCGGCCCCGTCCGGGCACGTCGCCGAATCCCGCACCTGCGGCAAGCCCCGCCTTCGCCCGTTACTCCCGGTATGGCCCGTGCGACTCCCTTTCGTGGCGCCCGCGTGGCGCCGCCACCGCGCGCATCCCTCCAGCGCCAATCGCTGCGGCAGAACGCCATCGCGATGTTCGCCGGCCAGACCATCACCTGGACGCTGACGGCACTCACCCTCGCCCTGTTGCCACGCTACCTCGGCCCCGGCCACATGGGCGCGCTCGGGATTTCACTGTCGTTTTCGAACCTCGCGTCGACGGCCGCGGGCCTGGGGATGGCCACGCTCATTACGAAGGACGTCGCCCGCGACCACGAAGCGGCGGAACGGATGCTGGGCACCGCCGTCTGGCTCCACGTCATCCTCGGCCTGGCGGCAGCCGGCGCGTCCGTCGCGGTCGGCCAGGCCCTCGGCTACGCCTCCATGACCCAATGGGCGATTCTCGTGAACTGCGGCATCGTCCCCCTGAACCTGCTCACCCTGCTCGGGTTCGCGGCCCTCCAGGGCGCCGAGGTCATGCGCTACCAGGCCGTCTGGGACGCCACGAACAAGCTCCTGTTCCTGATCGGCACGGCCGCGATCATCGCGCTCGACCTGGGGTTCGGCGCCTACCTGGTCCTCTCCGTCGCTCCGCCATCCTCGTCACCGTCCCGGCGATGCGCCTCATGCACCGCGTCCTGCCCTTCCGGCCATGGACCTTTTCGCTGTCGCAGGCGCGCTACCTCATTCTCGCGAGCCTGCCGTTCTCGACCGCGAACGTGTTCGTCGTGGTGTACCTGGCCGTCGATACCCTGCTGCTGTCCTTGCTCTCGGGCGAAACCGCGGTCGGCATCTACACCGCGCCAAGCCGCATCTTCGGCACGCTGCTCTTCGCCCCCACGATCGTCACGATGGTCGTCTTCCCGCGCATGGCCGCCAGCTTCCATGACGGCCCCACGCAGATCGCCCGCCTCGCCCGCGCGACGCTCGCCCTGGTCATCGGGATCACACTCCCCGTCGCCGTCATGACCGTCGGCGTTGGGGACGAAGGGCTTGTGTGGCTCATCGGCCGCGGCTTTTCCGATAGCGGTCCCGTCGTCGTGCTGCTCGCCCTCGGGCTGGTGCCGACGAGCGTGAACATGGTCGCTCACCGCATCCTCATCGCCGTCGACCGCCAGCGCATCTGGACCATCGTGATCCTGGTGGCTCTGGGGGCGAAGGTCGCCCTCGGCGTCATCCTCATTCCGCTGTTCGACCGGCTCTTCGACAGCGCGGCCCTCGGCGCGGCCGCCAGCCTGCTCGCCGTCGAGGGTGGGATGATGCTCGTCGCCTTCTACTACATGCCCCGCGGGATCATGGACCGTGCCACCTACGGCCTCTACGCCCGGCTCTCCGCCGGCGCGCTCTTCGCCACGGCCGCCATGCTCCTCACGCGCGACCACGGCTTCATCATCACGGGGCTGGCCGGCACGTTCGGGTATGCGGCCATGGTCTTCCTGCTGCACGCCTACACGCCGTCGCAGGTGCTCGATGGCGCGCGCTGGCTCGCCGGCCGTGGCGCCCCCGCTCCCGCGGGCCTCCCCGGTGCCGAACTCGGGATGCCCGCCGCGCCTTCGGCCGAACCGATGCTCTACTCCACCGCGCGGCTCAAGGGGATCAAGTCCGCGCGCCGCCCCGCATCCCGAGCAGGTTGAACTGCTCCAGCGCCGTGTAGAGCTCCCGCCACTTCTGTACGCGCTCCTCGACCGTCGTCTTCGGGTACTTCGTTGCCATCTCCACCAGGATCTCGGCCAGCGTCCGGCGCCCGTCGATGCGCTTCAGGACCGAGCGCCGGAAGGGATCCAGCGCCAGCCGCAGCTCGAACCCTTCGTACTGCAGGTGCAGCTCCGGCCGCTCGTGCACCTGCGTCCGATCGTATTGTCGTGGTCGAACCGCAGCCAGGTGGGCGTCGCCGTGAGGTCGTGCCACGACGGTTCGTGCGGCTCGGGCGCTTCCACCGGCGCGGCGAAGAACGAGTGCTTCTGCATTCGACCGTGCAGCAGCTCCGCCGCCGCCTGCCGCGATGGTTCGTCCAGGGCCGATACGTCGAGCGTGGCCGAGTAGAAGGACGGGTTGTAGAGCATGGGCATGATGAAGCGCGCCAGCCGCATGCCCGCGCTCGCCAGCCACTCATGCACCTGGGGCACGGTGTAGGCGCGGTCGGTCGAATGCAGCAGCACGTCGTAGAGGCCGGCATCGCCGTGCAGGTCGATTTCGCCCGCGTACGTGTGTCCCGCCCGAACGCGGCCCAGTGCTCGGCGCGCAGCTCGCCGAGGGTCCGCCGTGCGATGGCGATGCGTTCGTCCGCGGGCAGTGTTGCCGGCGCCACGATGCGCAGCAGCTCCTGCAGCTGGTAGATCGCCGTGCGCCCGTACTGGCCGTACACCATCAGCCCGATCCCGCCGCCCGGCGCGAGCATCCCGCGCAGCGCCCGCAGACCCTCGCCCGGGTCCGGCAGGTGGTGCAGCACGCCCGCGGTGACGATGTAGTCGAACTGCCCAAGCCCCAGGCGGGGCGCCTCTTCGATGCGCGCCTGCCGGAAGTCGATGTCGAGCCCCGCGCCTTCGCACGCGCACTGGCGATGTCGAGCGAGTGCGCCGAGAGGTCAATGCCCGTGACGGTCGCGCCCGTGCCGCGCAGCTGCTCGGCGAGGAAGATGGCGTTGTCGCCGGTGCCGCAGCCCGCATCGAGCACGCGAAAGCCCGGCCCCACCTTCCAGCGCCCCCCGCCAGGACGTGGTCGGCAAGCGCGAGCTGGCCGATGAGGGTGCTGTGCAGCTTCTCCAGCTCGCGGCCGGGGTCCCGCGGCGGGTAGGGGTACGCTTCATACTGGTCGCGAACGGGCGAGATGATGGCGGTCATTCCGCAAGCATGGTGCAGTCCAGCCCCCGTTGGCATCGGGAAACTCGCCTACGAGGCGGGTTCGGATTCCCGACTCACGCCGCCCGCGGGTGCGGCGCCACCAGCCATGCGAGGTCCTGCAACGGGTCCCCGGGCGGGTCCACCCCAAGGTCCGGCCGCATGCGGCCGACGTCCGCCACGAACCGGACCACTTCCGCCGAACGCGCCGGCAGGATCTCCACACCGGGACAGATCGCGAACAGCGCCCGCACCCGCGCCGCCAGCGACAGCAGTGTCGTGCCCTCGCCGCTGCCGACGTTCACCGGCCCGTCGAGGTCGCGTTCGCCGGCCGCTATCAGCGCCGCAACGGCCGTTCGCACGGGCACGAAGTCGATAACCTGTTCGCCGCCGAACACCTCCAGCGGCAGCCCGCGCGAGGCGCGTTCGATCCAGAGGGGAATCACCCGTCCCGTGTCCCCCGGGCCGTAGACGTTCGTGAAGCGCAGGATGTTCACGCCCAGGGCACCCGCGTGCCGCCAGGTGCGGCAGTACGCCTCCCCGGCGAGCTTGCTCGCGCCGTACACAGGTTCTTCGCGAGCAACAGCGCGTCTTCCCGCACCGGCACGCTTGCCGGTTCGCCATACACTTCCCGCGACGACGAAGACGACGCGTTCCCGCCCGCCGCGGTCGCCGCCTCCAGCATTGAACGTCCCCCACGACGTTGGTCTCGAAGGAGTACCGGTTGTCGGTGAGCGCCCCCATGACGTTCGATTGCGCCGCCAGGTGAAAGACGCGCCCGGCGCCCGCGAACGCCGCCGCCAGCGTGTCCCCGTCCCGGATGTCGCCCTCGATGAAGGTCGCGCCGGCGTGCACCGCCTCGCGCCGCGCCCGATGCAGGTTGTCGACGATGACCACGCCGTGGCCCTGTTCCAGCAGCGCCGCGACGAGGTGCTTGCCAATGAAGCCGGCGCCGCCGGTGACTACGACGCGCATGCCAGGTCCCCCGGGCCGAGTTCCGCGCGGAACGCCGCGATCGTCCGGGCGAGGCCGTCGCGCAGGGCCACTTCGGGCTCCCACCCCAGCAGCGCCCGCGCCTTGTCGATGTCCGGGCGGCGCCGCTGCGGGTCGTCGCCCACGGCCGGCTCCGTGTAGATGATTGGCGCCGACGACCCCGCGAGCTCGCGGATGATCGTCGCGAACTCCAGCACGGTGTGTTCGTCCGGGTTCCCGAGGTTCGTGACTTCGCCGGTCGCGCCGGGGCACTCCATCGCGCGGTACAGCCCCTCGACGAGGTCGGAGACATAACACAGCGACCGTGTCTGCTGCCCGTCGCCGTAAACGGTCATCGGCTCGTTTCGCAGCGCCTGGACGATGAAGTTCGGCACCAGCCGCCCGTCATGCGGGTCCGATCGCGGGCCGTAGGTGTTGAAGATGCGGACGATGCGGGCGAGCGTGCCGTGCGCGCGCAGGTACGCCATCGCCAGCGCCTCCCCGTAGCGCTTCGCCTCGTCGTACATGGAACGCGGCCCCGTTGTGCTCACGTTCCCGCGATAACTCTCGCGTTGCGGGTGCTCGAGCGGGTCGCCGTACGCCTCCGACGTGCTCGCGTACAGGTACGACGCGCCATGTGCCGTGGCCAGGTCCAACAGGTGCCGCGACCCCTCGCTGTTCACTCGCATCGTCTCCAGCGGGTGACGCTGGTACCCCGGCGGGCTCGCCGGGCTCGCGAGGTGGTACACGCGGTCCACCGCGCCCAGCGGCGGCGCCCCCTCGATGAGGTCGTGCTCCACGAGCTGGAACGATGGCCAGTCGGCGAGGTGCTCGATGTTCACCGCCGCCCCGTCACGAAGTTGTCCAGGGAGAGGACTTCGTGGCCGTCGCGGAGGAGGCGTTCGCAAAGATGGGACCCGATAAAGCCAGCGCCGCCGGCAAAGCAAACGCGCATACCACCATTGTCGGCACATGCCCGCCGCCGGCGAAGTGTTCACCGGTTTGGCACCTTGATCCCGGGAATTCAACAGACGTCGAATTCAACACATGGTGAATTCCGTCCCTCCCCAAGACGGCCGCCGCCCCGGCGCCTCCGCCACCCGCGACGCCATCCTCGCCGCCGCCCGCGAGGCGTTCTTCGCGCGCTCCTACGAAGGCGCCACCATCCGTGGCATCGCCGCCGGCGCCGGCGTGGATCCCGCCCTCGTGATCCACTACTTCGCCAACAAGCGCGGCCTCTTCGTCGCCGCGATGGAGCTGCCGGTGAACCCCGGCGAGGTCGTGGGCGCGGCCATGCAGTCGCCGCGGGCGGAATGCGGCTTCGCCCTCGCGAAAGCGGCCCTCGCCGCCTGGGAATCCCCCGGCGCGAGCGGCGAGGTGATCGTCGCGCTCATGCGCTCCGCCGCCTCCGACGAAGCCGCCACCGCCGTCCTGCGCGACTTCTTCGCCGCCGAGGTGCTCACGCCCATCGCGAACGCCGGCGGCGGCGGGCCGGGCGCCATGCTTCGCGCCTCACTCGCGGTATCGCACCTCATGGGCGTGCTCTTCGCGCGCTTCATCGTCCGCATCGGCCCCCTTGCCGATACGGATGCGGCCACCCTGGCGCCGCTGCTCGCGCCGCGCTCAGAACCTACCTTGATGGCGACGACCCGGAGGTCCAGTCGTGAACGAACCAGTCATCGACATCCGCGACCTGCGCGTGTCACGCGGCGGCCGGCCCGTGCTCCACGGCATCAGCCTCGGCGTGCCGCGCGGCGCCATTACCGGCCTGCTCGGCCCCAGCGGTTGCGGCAAGACCACCCTCATGCGCGCCATCGTCGGCGTGCAGCGCATCGCCTCCGGCGATGTGCGCGTCCTCGGCGAGCATGCCGGCTCGCGTCCTCCTCCCGCCTCCGGCTCGTCACCCAGAGCGCCGGCCGTGTCGAAGACCTCACCGTCGCGCAGAACCTCAGTGCTTGGCCGCGTGCTCGGCGCGGCGCGCCGGCGCGCGTCGAGGCCGTCATCGCGACCGTGGGCCTCCAGGGCGCCGAGCGGCAGCTCGCCGCCAACCTCTCCGGCGGGCAGCGGGCCCGCGTGTCCCTCGCCACCGCGCTCCTGAACCAACCCGACGTGCTCATCCTCGACGGAAGCCCACAATCGGCCTCGACCCCGTCATCGCGAATCGCTCTGGGAGACCTTCCACGCGCTATGCCGGATGGCGCCACGCTCCTCGTCTCCAGCCACGTCATGGATGAAGCCGAACAGTGCGACCGCCTAAGTCCTCATGCGCGAAGGGCGCATCCTCGCCGAGACACCCCCGCGGTATCCTCGCACGCACCGGCGCCGCCGACGTCGAGCACGCATTCCTCGCCTCGTGAAGGGCCAGCCCGTAGCGGTGGCATCGTGAGCCGCCGCGTCACCTTCGCTACCGCCGCTCGCACCTCCTCCAGCTTCGTCACGATCCCCGCACCCTCGCCCTCCTGTGGGGCGTGCCGATCGTCCTCCAGGCCCTGGTGAAAGCGGTGTTCTGGGACCAGGACCCCGTGTTTCAGCGTCTCGGCGCGCCGCTGCTCGGCGTCTTCCCCTGCCCACCTCCATGTTCCTCGTCACCTCCGTCGCCATGCTCCGCGAACGCACGAGCGGCACCCTCGAACGGCTTCCTCACGATGCCCATGGCGAAGCTCGAACCACTCCTCGGGTATGCCCTCGCCTTCGGTGTGCTCGCGGCGGTGCAGGCAACCCTGGCGGCGGCCGTCGCTGGCCTCGTTAGGCTCGAATCGGGTGGCCCCGCATGCGTTCGTTGGTGCTGTTGGCGGTGCTCAATGCCGTTCTCGGCATGGCGATGGGCCTCTTCGTCAGCGCCTTCGCCTCGACCGAATTCCAGGCTGTGCAGTTCATGCCGGCGTTCCTGCTGCCGCAGTTCCTGCTGTCGGGGCTGCTCGGTCCCCGTGAGCGCATGCTGCCGGCGCTCGAAGCCGTTTCGGACCTGCTGCGCCGATGACCTACGCCTACGATGCGCTCGCCCGCGTGGCGCGTGGCGACGGACTTACCGGCCAGCTCCGGGACCGATGTGGCGGTGCTTGTCCCTGATCACCGCCGTCGCCCTCGGCCTCGGCGCAACGCTCAGGGGACCTCAGGTAGTCCGGGAGCGATCCACCACCGGCCGGCCACGTTCGCCAGCATGACGGCCGCGAACATACTCAGCGCCAGCGCCCCGACGTGTAATGCCAGCCGTGTTGAGCCGCGCCACCGGGCTCACGAACGGGTCCACGAACACCGCCACGGCGATTGCGGCCGCCTGCGGCCCCGCGTGTGCCTCGCGATGCGGGCGAAGCGCCATCAAGCAACTCCTCGGACGAGGGGCGGGCAGCAGCGGATGATGCCGGAAGCGCGAAGGCGATGCCGTGGTCAACGCCAACAACGCGACGCCGGCCGCGCCGAGCACGAGGACGGCGGCGGGTTCGCCATCGCTTACCGCCGGCTCCCGCCGTCACCGCCGCTGCCCACCGGGCCATGTGCTGCCAGCGGAAACGTGGCGCCGGGTCTCGAGGATCGCGCCAACCAGCCCACCAGGCTGCCCCAAGGGCGAGGCGCCGCGAGGCGCGGGCAGCACCTGGATCAGTGCGGCCGTCATTCTGCTGGCCTTGTCTGTCTGCCGGGACGCCCGCCGCACCGGCATGACCGCATTCTTCATGACGTGGCGGCGTACTTCAAGTGGTGGACGAAAGCAATTGAAATTGTGATGAAACGCGGGAAATGAGACCCGTCTTTGGGTCCGACCCCCGCGCGTGAAGCTGCTCGACGATGTCGCCGGCGGCGCTTCTCCCGCACCGAGCCCGCACCACCACATCGCGATGTCCGTCAGCGCCGTCTCGTCCAGGTTGATTTCGATCAGGCGTGCGCCATGGCGCTTCGCCATGATGGGAAAATCGGCCGCCGGTACACCGCCGAGTGCCAATCACGAGAAACAGGTCCGCGATGGCGGCCTGCCCGTAGCACTCGCGGAGCTCGATCCTCCGGGATCGGCTCGCCGAACATCACCGTGTCGTTCTTCAGGTGGCCGCCGCATCGTGACAGGCGGCGGGATGCGCTTCAGCGAAAATCGTGCTCCAGCCGGTCCCGGCCGCCGCGTCATGCACCGCACCAGTACCGGTTCCGTGGATCTCCGTCAGGTGGCGTGCCCGCCCTACGCCGGTGCGGGTCGTCGATGTTTCTGGAGTGATCACGTGCGCCAGGTGCCCGTGCTGCTCCATCTCCGCGAGCGCGTAATGCCCCGCGTTCGGCTGCGCGGCGTCAACTGAACGCGCGAATCGCTGTACTGCGCCGCGTTCTCCAGCGACGCCTCCACCACGCCTTCGGGTCGTGATTGAACGGAGTCCCACCCGTCGAAGGTGGGTTTAGCCGGGCTCCGTCCAGACCCCGTCCTCACTTCGCAGAAACGTGGGAATGCCGCTCTCCGCCCTCAGCCCCGCGCCCGCCAATGCCGCCACATGCCTGCTGCGCGCGACCAGTTCGGCCGCCCGGATCGCCTCGTCAACCACCAGCCGCGCCGTCAATCGCTACCCCCACCGATAAGCTTTCCATAGTGGGCGGGTGTTGCGCCACGGTCTGCTCGAAGGCCGCGGATTCGGCGTACCGGCGGTCGTCGGCTCACCCAAGCACCGCCGCCGCGATGGCCGCCGCGCGGTGGTGGCAGCAGAATCCCGCGGCAGCTCGCCCCCGCGATGCCCGTTCGCCGCAGGAGGATGTCCGCCAGCGTCACGCCCAGCTCCGCCGTCGCGGCGTGCGTGACTTCGCTTTCGAGCGCCGGGGCGTGCGGGCACAGTTCCGCGAGCCCGCCCGCGAGCACGTCCTCCACCGCGTCCCCGTAGATGCGCAGGTGCTGTCGCGCCTCGTGTGGCAGTCC
>JADJBX010000014.1 GCA_016703545.1 Candidatus Amarobacillus elongatus | reverse complement strand
AGGTGATCGGCACCATCGGCTGGTCCGCCGGCACCACCACGTAGGGGATGCCGTAGGTGGGGTTCGAACCGAAGTCGGCGTGCAGGTACCGCTTGCCGGCGTTGATGCTCGCGATGAAGTTCGCCGAGTTCGGGTGCAGCGGCAGCCGCGAGACGTCCTGGTTCCGGGCGTTGTCGGCGGGGAACACCTGGCAGCCGCCGATGCGCGGCGCGCTCACCAGGGCGGCGTCGCCGTGGCCGTCGGCGTACCGCTTACGGTCGCCGTGCGCGTCGGGGTAGCCGTGGCGGGAGCGGTGGTGGGGGTGCGCGTCGCCGTGGCCGCCACGGTGGGCGTACGCGTGGGTGTGGCCGTCGTGGTCGCCGTTGGGCTGGGCGAAGCGGGCGCGCACGAGAGGTCGTAGGTGCGCGAATTGACGCGGGGAGGCGCTCAGGCGGGCGCCGTCGCAGGTGACGCGGAGGGTATCGCCGCCGCGCATGGTCGTGCTGCTGCTGGCGGCGAACACCGCCGCTCCGCCAAGTGCCGCCAGCCCCGCGAGCAGCGCGGAAGCGGGCAGCAGGGTGCGTTTGTTGCGTGAAAACACGGGAGGAACCCCTGCGAGACGGTGGTCTCGCAGGCACATTCGGCGCTGGCATGGGGGCGAACAAGGCAGCCCCGGTAACCCGCGTGTAAACGTTTGGGGCACCCCGGGAGACGCCCGGGTGCCGACGCGCTCGCCCTACTTCGCCTCGAGCGACGCCGCCACCTGCTCGGGCGTCGCGCCCGCGCCCTCCATGCGCACCGCGAACTCGACGCCGTTGCGTGTCCAGGCGAAACGGTCACCGGCGCGGGCGGAGGTCAGCTTCGCGGCGAACGGACCCGCCGCGACCGTGAACAGCGGGCCATCGACCTGCGCCTGCAGGTCCAGCACGCCGCCCTTCGCCGCCGCCGAGGCCGTCGACCAGAACTCCAGCCGGTATCCGTACGCCTCGCCGGCACTGTCGCCGTTCGCGATCTCCAGCGCGTGCAGCGCGACCCGGCCCTGGAAGCCGTCGAGCGTCGCGCCCCCGGGCACGAAGAGGGGCGGGCGGATGCCGCCGCCCTTGCGCAGCGCCGTCGCGAGCGCGTCCACCGGCACCACGCCGGCGTCGTCGCGGACCGGCACGGCCACCTTCGTTCCCACGGCAAGGTCCCCGGCGGCGAGGCCGTTCGCCCGCCGCAGCTCGGCTGCCGTCGCCTTCGAACCCAACGCCGCGGCGATGCTTTCGAACGTGTCCCTGGCCCCGCCGTGACCAGCACGTGCGACACCGTGCGCGCGAGCGTCTCGGCGGGGCTGCGCGTGGGCGTGCGGGGTGCAGTGGCGGCGGCGGTGGGGCTCGCCGCCACGGTGGCCGCCGTCGTCGCCGCGGGCGCCGTCGCCGTCGTCAGGGGCGAAGGGAGGGATCGTCATCGTCATCACCGGCACACCCCCCGAGCACGAACGCACCCGCCCCCAGGAATGCAAGACCAGCCATCGCGCGAAACCAGCGCACACGCACAAGCGTCCTCCGTCCCCACGGCCCGAGTGTACGGCACGAGAGAAAGGAGAAAGGAGAAAGGAGAAAAGAGATAAGGAGTGACCATGGGCTTGCCCCAGATCGACGGACACACGCGCTAAGGGGATGATCCCCAAGGAGGTGTCCGAGATGAGCCGGAGGCGACCAAGGAGAACCTTCACCGCGGAATACAAGGCCGAGGTCGTGGCGATGTACCGCACGACCGACAAGACCGTCACCGAGATCGCCAAAGAGCTCGACCTGACGGAGTCGGCTGTCTCGCGGTGGGTGAAGCAGGGAGAGGTGGATGCTGGCGAACGTTCAGGGCTGACCACCACCGAGCGCGAGGAACTGGCGTACCTCAGGCGCGAGAACCGGGTGCTCCGCGAGGAACGTGACATCCTCAAGCGAGCCACGGCTTTCTTCGCCAAGGAGACCCGGTGAGGGTGTATCCCTTCATCGCGGCGGAGAAGGCAGCGGGGCACACGGTGCGGAAGCCCTGCGCCCTGCTTGGAGTCTCCCGGTCCGCCTACTACGCCTGGTCCGCGGCGGCGCCATCAAAGCACGCCCGGGCGGAGACGGCGCTCAACGAGCACGTTCGCCGGATCCATCAGCAGAGCCGCGGGACGTACGGGTCACCGCGGGTGCACCAGCAGCTTCGCCAGGAAGGGGTTCGGACCTCGCGCAAGCGTGTCGCCCGGGTGATGGTTGCCGCGGGCCTCGCCGGGCGGCACAGGCGGCGCTCAAAGCGAACGACCGTCGCCGACGGCGCGATGTCCACGCCGGCCCATGATCTCCTGGGCCGGGAGTTCTCCCCGGATGCGGTGTCCCTGGACAGCGCCTGGGTGGGCGACATCACCTACATTCGCACCTGGGAGGGCTGGGCCTACCTGGCCACCATCATCGACCTCGCCAGCCGGCGGGTTGTCGGCTTTGCCGTCCGCGACCATATGCGCACGGAGCTCGTCACGGCGGCACTGGAGATGGCGCTCACGACCCGCCGTCCCGGGCCCGGGCTCATCTTTCATTCCGACCGGGGCAGCCAGTACACCTCGTCCGCATTCCGGGAGCTGCTTGGCCGTTACCACGTGCGGCAGTCACTGAGCCGGCCCAGGCAGTGCTGGGACAATGCCGTCGCCGAGAGCTTCTTCGCGACCCTCAAGACGGAACTCATCTATCGGGTGCCGCTTGCCAGTGTGGCGGCGGCGAGAGCGGCGGTATTCGAGTACATCGAAGTCTTCTACAACCGCCGCCGCATCCACTCCGCCCTCGGCTACCAGACTCCGGCCGCGTATGAGACTGGTAGACTCCACCAACCCGAGACGGCACCCGCCGCCTAAGACTACTGTCCGTCAAAACGGGGCAAGCCCACGTACGAGAGAAAAGAGAAAGGAGAAAAGAGGGGAGTGGCGAGTTCCCAGGGCCCAGTGCCCGGTGGCTTCGCCGGCGCCAGCCAACGCCAAGCCCGAACCGGGGTTGCCCCACCTTTCTCTTTTCTCCCTTCTCCTTTCTCGCGCGCGGCGTAGCGCGCAACGGGGCCGGCGCGCAGCGCCACGGCCCCGCGCGCGCTACGCTGCGCGCATGCACGCCCTTCGCTTCTACGAACCTGGCCGCGTGGCCGTCGTCGATGTTCCCGAGCCGCACGCCGGCCCCGGCGAGGTGGTGCTCAAACTCCACGCCACCGGCCTCTGCAACAGCGATGTCCGCGTCTACCTGGGTGAGAAGAAAGCCGCCGCCGGCGTCATCCCCGGCCACGAACTCTCGGGCGAAGTCGCCGAGGTGGGCCAGGGTGCCGATGCCCGCGTGGGCGAGGTCATCGGCCTCTGCCCCATCCTCTGCTGCGGCCGCTGCTCCTTCTGCCGCGACGGTTTCCGTAACCGCTGCCCCTCGCGCAAGACGCTGGGGTACGACCTCGATGGCGGCATCGCCGAGTACGTGCGCGTGCCCCGCGAGCTCGTCGCCATGGGCCACCTCCTGCCCATGGACCCGGCCACGCCCGCCCACCTCCGCGCCCTCCTCGAGCCGTTCGCGTGCGTGCTCAACTCGATCGAGTCGCTGCAGGTCTCGGCGGGGAACGCGATGGCGATCGTCGGAGGCGGGCCCATGGGGCTGCTTCACCTGATCGCCGCGCGCGCGTGGGGCGCCGGGCCCATCATGGTGGTCGAACCCGATGCCGGGCGGCGCGCGGTGGCGCTGGAGCTCGGCGCCGATGCCGTGGCCGCGCCGGAGGAAGCGCTCACCCTCGGCCGCGACCTCACCGGCGGCGAACTCTTCCCCGCCGTCGCCGTCGCCGTGGGGTTCGCCGAAGCCATCCCGCTCGCCCTCGACCTCGCGCGGCGGCTGGGCTGGGTGAACCTGTTCGCGGGGTTCCCGCCCTCCTCCAGCCATGTCCTGGACCTGAACCGCGTGCACTACGACGAGGTGCGCATCTTCGGCACCCAGAACGCACCCTTCCACCTCTACGGGAAGGCCGCGCGCCTCATCCCTCGCCTGCCCGCGCTCGACCGCGTGGTGACGAACCGGTACACGCTCGCGAACGCCGCCGAGGCGTACACGGCGCGGCTCGGCAAGGATGGCCTGAAGTCGGCGGTGTTGATGTAGGGGTCAGTCGGTATCGGCGAGGACGGCGCGGAGAGCGAAGCCGAACTCCGTGCCGCCGCCGGGCCGCGCCGAGGCCCAGATACGCCCGCCCTGGGCCTCGATGAGCCGCATGCACACCGCCAGCCCCAGCCCCGCGCCGGGCGCCGACGCCGCCGTCCGCGTCGAGCGGAAGAACGGCTTGAAGATCTGGGCGGCTTCCTCGTCGGTGATGCCGACACCGTGGTCGCAGACGCGCACCACGACCTCGTCCCCCTCGGCGTCGGCCATCACGGTGATGGGGAGCGCGGGCGGGCTGTACTTCTCGGCGTTGCTGAGCAGGTTCGAAAGCACCTGGTCGAAGTAGGTCGGCTGCGCTTCGATCGCGTCGAGCCCGGGCGCGATGCGGACCTCGACGGTGCGCGCGGGGTGCGCCTGGTGATGGAGCGCCACGACCCGCGGGATAGCGTGTTGCACCAGCAGCGGCTCCGTCACCACCTCCTGCCGCCCCTCGACCCCGGCGAGCACGAGCATGTTCTCCACCAGCCGCTGCAGCCGCTCGGCCTCGTGGATGATGTCGTCGAGGGAGGCGGCGCGGTCCTCCGGGCTCATCGTCGCCCCGTGCCGCAGCAGGACCGAGCTGTGGCCGAGGATGCTCGTGAGGGGCGTGCGCAGTTCGTGCGAAACGAGCCCCAGGAACTCATCCTTGAGCTGGTTCGCGCGCTGCAACGCCACCTGCGCGCGCTTGATCTCCTCGATATCGACGCCCGTGCCGAGCCAGCCGTTCCGTTCGCCGCGGTCATCGAACATGGGCACGGCGCGCGCGAGGAACCAGCGGTAGTCGCCATCGCGCCCGCGCAGCCGGTACTCGCATTCGAACGGCGCGCTCGTCTCCAGCGACACCTTCCAGCGTTCGGCGATGACGGGCAGGTCCTCGGGGAAGACGAATTCGGAGGCGGGGCGGCCGGAGCCCTCGGAGTCGCCGGTGTATTCGCGCCAGCGACGGTTGTAGTAGAAGGCGCCACCCTTCGGGCCCGCCAGCCAGACCACCTGGGGCACGGCGTCGAGGAGGGTGCGGTACAGTTGCTCCGCCTCGCGCGTGCGTTCGTTCAGGCGGGCGTTCGAAACGGCGAGGGCGGTACGGCGGGCCGCCTCCTCCGCCAACGCCACCTCTTCCGTCGTGAATTCGTGGCCATCGCCCGAGGTCAGCAGGCTGAGCGTGCCGATGACGCGGCCGTGGGCGCGGAGCGGCAGCGCGAGGTAGGCGCGCGGGTTCAGACGCGCGAGCACGTCGCGCGCGGCCGCATCGCGCCCCAGACGTGGCCCGAACGACGCCGGGGCACGCTCCACGATCTCGGCCTCGCCCGTGCGCATGACGCGCGCCGCGGGATGGTTGTCGTGGATGCTGCGCGGCCCGAACGAGAGGGCGAGGCGCATATCCTCGGCGCGCTCGGGGTCCGCGTGGCGCGCCGCCAGCCGTTCGACCCGCTCGTCGTCCACCCGGATATCGACCACGCAGTAGTCCCCGAGGGCGGGCACGAGGCAGGCGGCGATGGCCGAGACGAGCGCGGCGGCGTCGGGCTCGGTGACGGTGGCGGCGCCGATGTTCGCGAGCACTTCCTCGGCGAGGGCGGCGATGCGGCGTTCGTGGATATCGGTGGCCGTGCCGAACCAGCCCAGCACGCGGCCCACGTCATCGGTCAGCGGCAGCACGCGCGCGAGGTGCCAGCGGGCTTCCCCATCGGCCCGGCGGATGCGCATCTCGTCGGTGTGTTCGCGTCCTTCGCGCACGGAGCGATCCCATGCCTCGCGCACGCGCGGCGCGTCATCCGGGTGCACGGCCTCCAGCCAGGCGTGCCCCAGGGAGAGCGCCGGGGAGAGGCCGGTGTATTCGTACCAGCGGCTGTTGAAGAAGGTGACGCGGCCCGAGGCATCGCACGACCAGACGGGCTGCGGGACGGTGTTGGTGAGGGTGCGGTACCGCTCCTCGCTCAGCCGCATCGCCTCCTCGGCCTTGCGCTGCTCGGTCACGTCCGTCACCAGCACGCCGATGCCCAGCACGTGGCCATCGTCGGCGCGCACGGGGTAGTAGGAGCGCAGGTAGGTGCAGAGCTCGCCCGGCCGGGAGGGATGCGGGCGGCGCGTTTCGACCCCGAGGATGGCGCGGCCCTCGCGCAGCACCGTCTCCGCCACCGGCTCGAGCGTGTCCGCCAGGTCCGGAAGCACCTCGCGCAGGGTGCGGCCCGTCTGCTCCTCGATGGTCGTGCCGTTCATCTCCGCGAGCGCCTGGTTCACCCGTTCGAAGCGCATATCAGGCGAAAGGAACGCGAGCCCGACGGGCGCCGCCTCGTACAGGTGGGTGAGCTGGCTGTAGGTCTCGTGCAGGGTGCGCTCGGCCTGGACGAAGGCGGTGATGTCCTCGAAGGCGAGCACCACGGCCACCAGCGTGCCGTCCCGGTCCCGGACGGGGCCGGCGTTGACGTTCAGGTAGCCGTCCGTGCCATCGCCGCGAACGATGCGGATGATCTCGCCGGAGACCTCCTCCCCCGTGCGGAGCACACGCCGCAGCGGCCAATCGTCCGGCGCGTAGGGTCGGCCTTCGAGGGAGAAGCCGCGCATGCGGGGGTCATCGGGGCCGCTGGGCGCCGGGTCCATCCGCCAGATGCGGCCCACCTGTGGGTTCCCGGTCATCTGCTCGGTGGCGACATCGAACCAGACGACGCCGGCGGGCATCTGCGCGAAGACGGCACGCAGGCGGCGGCGTTCGCGCGCGGGCGCCTCCTCGGCGGCCTTCCGTTCGTGGATGTCGTGGGCGAGGGCGATCCAGCTCGTGATGCGGCCATCGCCGCCGAAGACGGGGGTCGCGCGGCCTTCGAACCAGCGGTACTCGCCGTTGCCCCCGAGCAGCCGGAACTCCATGCGGGTGGGCACGGCCAGGCGGGTGATGTCGGCGATGGTGGGCAGCTTCGCGCGGTCGTCGGGGTGGACGAGCTGCCGCCAATCCTCCAGCCGCGCGAGCTCGTCGGGCCGGGCCTGGAGGTACTCCCGCGCGGCCTGGTTCAGGAGCAGGGGGCGGCCATCCAGCGGGATCTCGATGACGAACACGGGCAGCGCGTCGGTGAGGGCGCGGGCGCGGTTCAGGGCCTCGCTCTGCTGCTCCTCCGCGACCTTCCGGTCGTGGATATCGACGGCGATGCCGACGTAGGCGAGCGGCTCGCGGCCATCGTCATCGAGGACGGGGCTGAGGCGCAGCTGGTGCCAGCGGAACTCGCCGTCGTGGCGGCGAAGGCGGAACTCGGGGCCCGCTTCGTTCCCCCCGCTCGCGAGCGTGGCCTGGAGCCGGGTATCGAAGGCGGTGCGGTCGGCGGGGTGGACGGCCGCGCGCACGGCATCGAGGGCGTAGGCGGCCGCCTCGTCGCCGATGTAACTGGCCCAGCGTCCGTTCGCGAAGATGACGCTGCCCGCGCGGTCGAGCGCGACGACCATGGCGGGGAGGGCCTGCGCGACGCGGCGAAGGGCGGCGCCGGCGCTATTTTCGTACCCGGCCGCACCCGCCACGCCACTCAATTCCCAGAGCATCGCGCCCACGGCGGCCACGGGGGCGCCCTCCGCGGGGACGGGGTAGAAGGTGACGCGATACCCCCTGCGCGGCGGCAGACCCAAGCTCGCGGGCGGCCGGGGCAGTTCGAAGACGACGTTCTCGACGGTGCTGCCCGTGGCGAGGACGTGGCGGATGGCGTCCGCGGCGCGCGCGGCGTGGCTCCCGAAGAGCGCGCCCACGGTGGCGGCGGGGTACGCGCCCGCGGTGGCGGCGGCGAAGGAGGGGTCGGCTTCGATGACCGCGAGGGATTCGTCGAACAGGGCGAGACAGAAGGGCGCGGCGGTGCGGAGGGCGGCACGCAGGGCCTGGTAGCGCGCTTCGCCGCCCGGGGCCAGGACAGGCGGCCGGTCGCCGGCCACGCTGGCAGGGTCCTCCACGTCTCGCCTCCTCACGGGGATGCTGCCGCGACGCCTCCCGGCGGGGGCGCGTAACGGCAACGAAAGCCTACCAGCGGCTCCGGCGGTGCAGCCGCCCCCGGGGTTGCAGAATCATCGCAGCAGGGCCCCGGTCCATCGCGGGGGCGGGGAACGCAGGCTAGACGGGCAGCCAGTGCTGGTGATTGCCCCGCATCACCTTCCCGAGCCGGCCCTGTTCGTACAGGTACTCCAGGTGGGCGATGGTTTCGCCGACGGCGGCGCTCTGCATGTGGGGCTCGAAATCGGCGAGCATGCCAGTCGCCCACTTCACCCGCCCGGCCACGTCCCACGCCGTCGAACCGCCGCGGTCGACGCAGTTCCACATCTCATCGAGGCGCACGGTGTGGTGCTCGTGAATCTCGATGATGCGCTTCTTGAGGTCCTTCGTGTCGAACTCGTGCGCGGGCAGGACGTACTTCACATCCAGGTCCACGAGCAGGTCCAGCGAGCGCATGTAGTCGCCGAGGGGGCTGCCGTGGGTCTGGGCGTTGATGGAGACGTTGGGGGTGATGGTGGGGAGGATATGGTCCCCCGTGAGCAGGATCTTGTGGTTGGGGTCGTACAGGCAGATGTGGCCCGGGGAGTGGCCCGGGGTCCAGAGGATTTCGAACTCGAACGGCCCGGCCTTGATCACCTCGCCGCCCTTGACCTGGGTATCGGGGGCACGGGCGAGACGCGGTCGAGCATGTTCATCGAGCCGCGCGCCATCGTCGGCGAATCGAGCGGGGGCACGCCGTTCATCTCCATGAAGGGAGAGCTGCTTGAGCCGGCCGGCCATGCCGTAGTGGTCGGGGTGGATGTGGGTGATGACCAGCTTCGAGATGTCGTTGGGGTGGGCGGCGTGTTCGCCCATGCCGGTTTCGAGGGCGCCGTAGGCGTCGTCGGTGTTCCAGCCGCAGTCGACGAGGATGGTCTCGCCGCCGCCCTTGATCATGTAGGGGAGCACGTACGGGAGGCCCTTGGTCACGCGCGGTTTCGCCTCGAGTTCGACGCGAAGCTTCTTCGCCTCATCGAAGGTGAACTGCGGGAACGGGGTGAGGAGCTGATAGATGCCGGGGAGGATCTCCAAATGCGGACCTGCCGGGAAGGAAGCTCGCCGCCCGGGAAGGGGTCGGCGGCGGTGGTGGGGGAATCCTAGCAGGGTTGGCGAGTCCGAGGGCCCAGTGCCCAGAGCCCAGTGCTCGTGCGAGTGGGGATGGCGTCGGATGGCGGTCACGGAAACGCCCCCGCCAATGGCGGGGGCGTTCGGTGGGTTGTGAACCCCGGCCCCCCTGATTGCCCTGGGGTTGCCCCCTGGGAACCGGGAACTGGGAACCGGGAACTCGACTACACGTCGAAGTAGAGGTGGAACTCGTACGGGTGCGGCCGCATGCGGATGGGGTCGCATTCGTTCTCGTACTTGTGCGCGATCCAGGTCTCGAGCAGGTCCTTGGTGAACACGCCGCCTTCGAGCAGGAACTCGTAGTCCTTCTCCAGCGCCGCCAGCGACCCTTCGAGCGACTTCTCGACCGTGGGCACGTTCGCCAGCTCCTCGGGCGAAAGCTCGAAGAGGTTGGTCTTGTCCAGCGGCGGGCCCGGGTCCCAGCCCTTCTTGATGCCATCGAGGCCGGCCATGAGGATGGCCGCGAAGGTGAGGTACGGGTTGCCGGCCGGGTCCGGCGGGCGGAACTCGACGCGCTTGGAAGCCGGGCTCGGGCTCACCAGCGGGATGCGGCAGGCCGCCGAGCGGTTGCGCGCGCTGTAGACCAGGTTCACCGGCGCTTCGTAGCCGGGCACGAGCCGCTTGTAGCTGTTCGTGGTGGGCGCGCAGAGCGCCATCAGCGCCTTGCCGTGCCGCACCAGCCCCGCGATGTACGACAGGCACATCTTGCTGACGCCCGCGTACTCATCGCCGGCGAAGAGGTTCGCCCCATCCTTCCAGATGGAAAGGTGGGTGTGCATGCCGGAGCCGTTGTCCTGGAAGAGCGGCTTGGGCATGAACGTCGCCACGAGGCCATGCTTCTTGGCGACGTTCTTCACTATGTACTTATACAGAGCGACATGTCGCCCATCTTCGTCAGGGTGTCGAAGCGCATGTCGATCTCGCCCTGGCCGGCGGTCGCCACTTCGTGGTGGTGCAGCTCGATGGTGATCCCGGACGCTTCCATGATCTCGACCATCTCGTTGCGGATGTCGGTCTGGGTATCGTGGGGGCTCACGGGGAAGTAGCCGCCCTTGTACTGCGGGCGGTAGCCGGGGTTCAGGTCGCCGCGGAGCGTCGTCTCGGCGCCGCTGTTCCAGATGCCTTCGTCCGAATCCACCGAGTAGAAGGAGGAGTGCTGGTCGCTGCCGAAGCGGACCTCATCGAAGAGGAAGAACTCCAGCTCGGGGCCGATGTAGGTGGTATCGCCGAGACCGAGGTCGCGGACGTACTGCTCGGCCTTCTGGGCGACGAAGCGGGCATCGCGCGAGTAGCGCTGGCGCGTCACCGGGTCTTCCACGTTCGCGATCACCGAGAGGGTGGGCGACTGGATGAAGGGGTCGATCATGGCCGTTTCCGGGTCCGGGATGAGGAGCATGTCGGACTCCTCGATCTTCTGGAAGCCGCGGATGGACGAGCCATCGAAGCCGTAGCCGCCGCGCCACGGGGAGCGCTCGTACTCGGTCCAGTCGTTCAGCTCGCGGATCGGGCGGGTGAGGTGCTGCCACTGCCCGAACAGGTCCACGAACTTGACGTCCACGAACCGGATGCCGTTCGCCGCGCAAAAGCTCTTGATCTCATCAGGGGTCACGAAGGGGTCTCCTGGCACGCGTGATGCGTGGGGCTTGAGGCTATTGTGATGCGTTTCACGCCATGCGACAGCCGGTCGGCAATGAAGTTCGTGTTACGGGGGGTTTAAGAGAAAAGAGAAATGAGAAAGGAGATACGGGTTCGAGGTTCGCGGGGGCGCGCGAAGAGATAAGGGTTCAAGGCTCGCGGG
The DNA here is from genome assembly GCA_016703545.1 of Candidatus Amarobacillus elongatus. Classification (GTDB taxonomy): domain Bacteria; phylum Chloroflexota; class Dehalococcoidia; order Tepidiformales; family Tepidiformaceae; genus Amarobacillus; species Amarobacillus elongatus. The sequence continues at coordinate 26,367 of JADJBX010000014.1, read as the reverse complement.
GTTGCCCCCGCGAGGAGACACGAGCAAGGAGATGAGCGCCTTAGCCGCGGCCCAGCATGCCGGCGCCGACGACGAGCGTTTGCACATCGCGGACGGCGCGGCCGCCGAGGTGGGTGCGGACGAGCATGAGGGCCTGGTCCGCCGCGGGGATGCCGGAGCGTTGCAAAAGGTCGAGGTCGATGAGGGTATCGACGATCCCCTGCGAGAGCGCGCGGTGGCCGGCGGCGGCGGCCGCGAGATCCGGGAGGGGGGCGTAATCCGGGGCGGCGCCGAGGGTGGTGGCGCGCTGGCGGATGGCGTCGGCGGCCGGCCCCGTGGTCTCGCCGATGGCGGCGGCGACGTCGCGCAGGAGGGCGGCCATGCTGTTGTGTTCGTCGAGGACCTGGGCGTCGTGGGCGGCCATGGACTGCCGGGCCATCTGCAGGATCGCCGTCGAGATCAGCACCGCGGCCTGCGCCTTCGGGTTCGTCACGAACGGCAGAATCTCGTTCTGGAGCGCGGCGATGACGCCTTCGATCATGTCGTCGGGGCTGGGCGTGGTGAACATCGTCAGACTCCTGCCGGCAGGGGGTAACCGAGCATCTTCGCGAAGTTGAGCACGTTCACGATGCTGGGCTGGATGATGTAGAACGGCGTCAGTTCCATGTGCTCCTTCTGGAATCTGCGCTTGAGGGCGTTCGTAATCGGCACGGCAATGTTGGCGGTGCCGAACAGGCAGAAGTAGTTCACCTCGTCCTGCGTGACGTTGAAGCCGGTGAGCTTGTTGTAGTACCCGAGGAAGCCGCCTTCCTTCGTCACCGAGCCCATGATGTTGGTGTTGCTGAGGACGTCCATCGCCTGCATCCAGCCGAGGTCCTCGCGCGGGTCGCCGATGCGGGCGTTCTCCCAATCGATGAGCGCGGTGACGCGGCCGTCGCCGTAGAGGAAGTTCACGGGGTTGAAGTCGCCGTGGACGAGGGAGAGGCGAAGGGGGCGCGGGCGCGCGCGGCGCAACGTCAGATAGGCGTCCATGAGCACGGGCAGGGGTTCGAAATCGCCCCAGTGGTACCCCTGCAGGTAGTACTCGAAGGTCGTCTCCATGTACCGGTCCCACGAGCTGATATCGACGCCGACGTTGCGGGGGTCGCTGAGCTTGCCGCCGACGTTCAGCTTCTCGGCATCGGCCAGGTGGAGTTCGGCGATGAGTTCGCAGAGGTGGGTGCAGACGGATTCGGCCTGGGCGGCATCGGCCCCGCCATTGAACAGCGCCGAGGTGAGGCCGCTGCCGGGCATGCGCTCGATGATCATCGCGGCTTCGCCGAAGTGGCTGCGGTCCAGTTCGTAGCCGTAGCTCTTCGAGACGGGGATGCTGGTGTGGGCGCGAACAGCTTCGATGAGCTCGTGCTCGGTCTGGCGGCTGGTGGGGAGGATGGAGACAGCCGCGGGAGGGTCGCGCCGGAGGATGAGGGGGACGATTTCCTCATTGTCGCCGCGGCGGACCCGGGCATCGAAGCGGAAGGTCTCGCGCGAGTAGCCGCCGGGAATGGGTTCGAAGTTCTCGACGGAGATGGTGTCGGCGTCGGGCCACTGCCGCTTCAGGAATTCGGCCAGCTGTTCGTTCACGTCACCCCTCCCGGCCCGCACGCGCGGGCGATTCCACGTCCGGGGATGCTATCAACGGCGGTCGCATGGCGCTATAGAGGGCACCCACTGCAAAAGCTTGCCCATCCGTTCCTGGAGTTCCCTTTCCCCGCGGCCTCTTCGTCACGTGCAAGCCAATTCACAGGACGAGGGTGTTGTTGTGAAAGACGGTGGTGATGAGCCGGGGGGAATCGCGGGGAAGGCCGCCCGCCGCGTTCATGAATCGTTGTCCCGAGCGGAGGGGAGCCGGAGGGATGCGGTGACGGGAACCCGCGATGGGGACGGTGGCATGCGGGCCGGGCCGCCGCTGGGTGAGGGTTCTCCCCCGGTTCCCCGCGGGGAGCCCCCTGCCCGGGATGGGGTTTTCCCCCCGGCTTCCCTACGGGTTTCCCCCCACGGACCGGCTGCTAGACTCGGGGTATGAGCCAACCCCTGATCGAGGCGTTCGGTGGCCGCGAGACCATCGGCCGGGTGATTGACCGCTTCGGCGCCTACGTCGAGGCGGACCCGGTGATGCGCGCAATCTACCCCGAAGACATGGGCCCGGGACAGGAGAAGGTGAAGCTCTTTTTCGAGCAGTGGATGGGCGGCGGGCCGGTCTATTCGCAACAGTACGGGCACCCGCGCCTGCGCCGCCGTCACTTCCCCTTCGTGATCGACGACCTGGCGGTCGGGCGGTGGCTGCGGTACATGCGCCAGGCGATGGTCGACGAAGGGGTGCCGGACGAGGTGCAGCGGGTCATCTTCGAGGCGTTCGGTCCGCTCGCACGCCATATGGCGAACGCCGGCGAGGATGTCCCCCGCGAGCCTCTCGGCGATGTGGTGCTGCAGTAGGGATGCCGGCGTGCGCGCCTTCGTTACCGGTCGAGGCTGGGGCGTGGGGCGAAGGGGATATCGGCGTACAGCTCGCGGGTGGCGGTAGGCGGCGGAACGAGCGCGCGCCAGGCCCGCAGGAGCAGCCCCGGCCCGGCAACGCGAGGGACCGCGGCTTCGAGGGCGTTCATGCGCTGTTCGCCCGCGGCGGTGCGGCGTTCGAAATCGGCGAGGGCGGCGTCGGCGGCGAGTTCCAGGTTTCCGGTGATCATGGCTTGCCCCAGGGGCGCGAGGAGTGGCGCCGTTGTCCGAGGGTGGCGGGTGGCGGCATGAAAATCTGTGAAGTCTTTCACATTGGAGTGTGATGTAGTTCACTTAGGCGCGGACCGAGCCATAGACTGGCCGTGAAAGGAAAGCTCGCATGACTCAAAACTCCGCAGGGCCGGAGCAGGTCGTTCGTGACCTTCCGCTGCTCGCGCGCCTCCCCCGGGACGACCGGCAGGCACTCGCCACGCGCGCGCGGCTGCGCAGCTACCCCTCGGGCACGACCATTTTCCGGGAGGGCGAACCGGGCGATTCCATGCACGTCATCGTCGAAGGGCGCGTTTCGGTGAGCGTGAGCAACGGCGCCGGCGGCGAGGCGACGATCGCGTCCGTGGGCCCCGGCGATTGCGTCGGCGAGCTCTCCCTCCTGGACGGGCGTCCCCGTTCGGCGGCGGCCATCGCGGCGACGGCGACCAAGACGATGGTGGTGACGCGGGATTCCTTCGTGGAGTGGCTGGCGGAGCGTCCGCCGGCGGCACTGGCGCTCCTGGAGACGCTGAGCCTGCGGCTGCGGCGGACGAACGAGGCGATGTCGGACCTGATCTTCCTGGACCTGCCGCACCGGCTGGCGAAGCAGATCATCTCGCTGGCGGACCTGCAGCAGCGGCTGCGCGAGGGCGCGCCGGGCGGTTCGTTGCGGATCGCGGTGACGCAGGGCGAACTGGCGGCGATGCTCGGGGTGAGCCGCGAAAGCGTGAACAAGCAGCTCAACGTGTTCCAGCGCGACGGGCTCATCGCGCTCGCGCGTGGGGCGGTCATCCTGACGGACGACGCGGGGTTGCGGCAGTACCTCTAGGGGGCGGGGGAGCTGCTTGCGGATGCGTAACGCAAGCACTTCTCGCAAGCGAACAGTAATTTCCGCCGCCTGCCCTGTGACCCTGAGCCAACGGCCGGGGGGCAACGATGGGTGCAGGAGGTGCGCACATGTACGTTGGTGGTGGTCTTCTGACCCTCGTCCTCATCATCGTCCTGCTCGTCATCCTCCTCTGATGCCGGGCGGGCCTGTCTCGCGGGCGGCCCCACGCTTTCGGACAGCATCCCCTTGATACCCCTGCGGCGAACGCCGTGCCTGCGCCCCCGGGCCCTCTCCCCCGGGGGCGTTTTGGCGCCCGGAGCTTCGCCACATCGCTGTAACGGGGGCGCGAGGCGGGCGCATGCGAACGTGGCGCGCTGACCATCAAGCTGCGAGCAGCCGCGAACGCACGCGGCCGGAGGGACGACGATGACCACGGAATCGAACATGGAAACGCCCCGCATGGACGGGGACACGCTGCTCCAGGACCTGCTCGGGCGGGTGACGGCGGCGGCTTCGCCGGGTGAGTACGAAGGCGCAGCGGGTGGCGGCGCCGTACGCGTGCGGCTGCGCGGAATGCACCGGGTGAGCTCGGTCAGCATCGCCGAGGCCGCAATGGAGGACCGCGCGCTGCTGGAGGAGCTCATCGCCGCCGCGCTCAACGACGCCCTCGAGCAGGCACGCGCCGGGGCGCAGGAGACGGCGGGGCAGTTGTTGGCACGGCTGGCGCCGTGAGTACCCAGTGACGGGTTCCCGGGGAAGAGAAAGGAGAAAAGAGAAACGAGATAAGGGCCTGTGGCCGCCTCATCCGCGCTTTTCTCCTTTCAACTTTCTCTTATCTCTCCCCGTTACGCCGGTTCGGCGACGAAGACCGGGATGCGGCGGGTGGTGCGCGTCTGGTAGTCCGCGTAGGGCGGGAAGGCGGCCACGGAGAGCTCCCAGAGGCGGGCGCGTTCCGTTTCGTCGGTGACTTCGCGGACGCGCATGGGGCGCACCTCGGTGCCGTCGCGGAGTTCGACATCCGGGTTCGTGCGCAGGTTGTAGACCCAGACGGGGTTCTTGGGAGCGCCGCCCTGGGAGCCGACGAGGACGTAGCTGTCGCCGTCCTTCACGCGCATGAGCGGCGTCTTGCGGATGGCGCCGGTCTTGTTGCCCGTGTTGGTGACGATGATGACGGGCAGGCCGGTCTCGCGAAGGGTGGTGCCCTCCGTGCCGCCGGAGCGTTCGTACAGCTCGACCTGGTTGCGGACCCACTCGACGGGGCTGGGGATGTATTCGGGCATGGGGCTTCCCTCGAAGGCTGCGTACCCCGCGTCCAGGCCGCGCCGGCGGGGCCGCGGACTATCGTAGCCGGGGCCCGGGCGCGCGGCGAACGGCGAGGGCGCGCAGGCTAACGGGTCTCGCGCGGCAGCGGCGGGCTCACGCGCACGTCCCGTTCGAAGGCGACGGCGATGAAGTGTTCGCCGGCGCCGTGGTATTCGTAGCGCATGCCGGCGGCTTCGAGCACGGCGAGGAAACCGGGCACGAGCGATTGCGAACAGACCTCGCCCGGTTTCTCGGCGCCGAGGCAGCCATCGGGCCAGGTGACGAGCCGGTACTGCACGACGGACACCTGCGCCAGCGGGATTCCCAGGCGCCCCGCGAGGTCGCCGCGCATGGCGAGCTGGACCTCGGCGTCGCCGCCGGTGCGCGGGTCTTCGCGGCCCTTGTATTCGAGGGGGCGTTCGGAATTGACCACGTACGCGAACCCTTCGCTCCCTGCCTGGAGGGCGACGAAGGCGGCATGGGTGTCGCAGGGGAGCAGGCACTGGTGGTCGAGTTCGAACGGGACGACCTGGAGCACGGTCACGGGACGGGCCAGGTTGAGGCGGATGCCAAGGTCGTCGCGGGCGTAGTCGGCGAGGATGCTGTCGAAGTCGACGCGCATTTCGGCGGCGACGGGGACACCGTCATCGACCCGGGCCGTGGCGCGATCGATGGGACCGACGGAGCGGCCGCCACCGATGTGGTATTCGGCCTGCTGTCCGCCGGGGAGGGTGAAGAGCGCGATGTAGCCGGCGATGAACTGTTCGCTACAGGCCTGGCCGGGCTGGCGGACGCCGAGGCAGCCGTCCCACCCGGCGTGCGCCAGGCGGACGAGCTCGACATCGCCGGGGGCGACGCTGAAGCGGGTGGCGAGGTCGCGGCGAATCTCGGGAAGGGGCGAAATGGCGGTCACCTCCGTGGCGCCGGGCGTGGCGGAGCCGCCGGCGGGGGGCGTGGCGCTGGCCGCGGTATCGGGGTCGTCGCCGCCATCTCCGAGGGCGACCACGGCGACGGCGAGCACGCCCGCGAGCGCGGCGGCGGCGCCTCCGGCGATGAGGAGTCGAATGCGTCGCATGGGAGCCTCCTGGGGCGGGCGCCGCCCGCGGACGGGGGCGAACGCGGACGCGGCCCCCATCATGAGGATCGTCCGTGCCGCCTCCTTTCAACAACGCTAGCGGGCGGAGGGCTGTTCCCGGGCAACGAAAGTCCGCGTGAGGATTACGTTCCCCATGCCGCGCGGGCTACGAAACGGGGGCCGTCCCCCACTGGATGGCGTTCCGCAGGAGCGACTGGAACGCGGGCGCTTCCCAGGTCACGCGGACGTACGGGGGAGTCTTGCCATCGGGGTCGACGGAGCGGTCGACGAACGGCTGGCTGTTGGTGGTGGGGCTGTGGGCGTGGCCGAGGGCGATGTAGGTGACGCCGCCGCGGCCGAGGTCACGGGTGTAGCCGAGGACGCGCGTCTTGCCGTCGGGTGCGAGGGCGGTATCGGCTTCGTAGGCGAACCCGAAGCCGGGAGGCGACGTATCGGGGCCGAGCTCGGCCGTCAACAGGACGCGGGAGCTGGCCGGGTCCTGCACTTCGATCATGTACGGCTCATCGACCACTTCGAAGCTGGTGGGCAGGCCGTTGGTGAGGGCGTCGCCGGCGTCGTGAACGTTGACCTGGAAGCGGCGGACGGGGGGATGGTTGAGGAAGAAGCCGCCGAGGGTCTCGTGGTGGTCGAGCTTCACCATGCGGCGGCGGCGGTCGCCATCGGCGGGGCCGCGAACGGCACGGCCGCCACTGGTCCCGTGCAGCCCGAGCCAGCGTCCCCCGGCTTCGAGCCAGCGGCGGATGGCGAGCGTCTGCGCGGCATCGGGGTAGGGCCCGGCGACGTAGGTGATGAGGAGCTGGCTGATGGGGAGCCACCGTTCGATGTCGACGAAGTCGTTGGCGGTGGAGGCGTGGAGTTCGTGCTCGGCGAGCAGTTCGAGGAGGCGGAGGCGGGCGTAATCGTGGTCGTGGCCGGCGGCGGCGCCGGGGGGGAAGCCACCGGCGATGATGTGTGCGCGGGGAGCGGGCATTGGTGGGCCTCCTTGTGCGCGGGACTGTACTCCGGCGCGCCCGCGATGGGGAGGTGGCGTCGCGAACCGGGGGCAGGCGGCGCGTTCCCATTCGGGGTTAAGGGCGGTCCGTTTCTTGGCGAAAAGCGTGTGCTTATGCCGAGATTTAGGGGGACAGGGGACGTTGCAGGCCCGTATCATGGCCCCCCCGCCCCATCCCGTGGATGGATGCCCCGTCCATCCGCGGCGCTGCCACCGAGCAGTGAAAAACGCTCGACTCCGCCCCTTTCCCCGGGACCGGAGTGATTCGAGGTGAAGCTTGGAGCTCCCGGCCATGACCGTCAGAGCGCCTCTGCGCCTTCGTGCGCCGCTTGCATGGCTTGCCGTGGTGCTGGTCGCCGTATTCGCGGGCGGGCTGGTGGATGGGTCGCGCCAGGCGCGCGCGCTTGGCGAAGGGTTCTTCTCGCTCGATCTCCCGGCGTATTCGATCCAGGAGGGCACGGCCGTCCCCGTGACCATCGTGCGCACGGGCGGGACGATCCTCGAGCAGGACGTATCGGTGACGGTGCAACTGAGCCAGGGCGTGCCGGATACGGACTACCCGAACTCGACGATCACGCAGATTGCGGTCTTCCCGAAGGGGACGAACACGACGTCGAAGACGCTCTTCTTCCAGACCATCAATAAGCAGCGAATGATCGACGTGCAGGTGCGGGTGACGATCACGCAGGTGACGATCCCGAACGCGATCGCGTTTCCGAGCACGGCGCCGCTGGTGATTCTCGGCATCGGGTCGCCGCGCGTGGAGGACGTGTTCCCGCGGACGGCGAACACGGGGGATTACCTCGACATCATCGGGCGGAACTTCAGCCAGCTGGGGATCACGTGTCTGCCGCAGGCGCAGGGCGGGCCGGTGATCCTGCCGTACGACAACCCGATCACGCCGGCGACGCTGGAGCTCGCTTCGCCCCAGACGTACAGCCCGCTGGACCCGAACGGGGTGCCGATCGCGCCGCCGAACCCGCGCTGCACCGTGATGGTGGAGTTCTACCCGGTGCACAACCCGTTCGCGCCGGTGCGCGTGGCGGCGAACGACGTCGAGGTGCTCAACCCGCAGCGGCTGCGCGTGAAGGTGCCGCCGGGGTTCACCTCGGACGACTGGCACGACGTGCGGGTGACGGTGCGCGACCCGCTGGCGCCGGCTCCCCCGGTGGGCGGCATCCCGCCGCCGTACCCGGTGCCCACGCACTACCTTTCGACGAGCTCGGCGGTGCTGGCGGACCGCTTCCATTCGACCGTGGGCCCGTACATCTCGCAGATGAGCAGCGCGAACGGGCCGGTGCAGGGCGGGGCGTTCGTGCGCCTGTTCGGGAAGAATTTCACGCCGGTGATGTGCCAGCCCGGCGGGGTGACCTTCGGGGGCGTGAACGCGACGAGCTGCACGTACGTGAGCAGCACGCAGCTCGACGTGGTGGCGCCGCCGCACGCCTCGGGGCCGGTGGATATCGTCGTGGCCTCGGCGCCCGGCGCCGGCGCGTACCTGAACCCGCCCCCGGCGACGACGCCCAAGACGGAGGACACGGTCTTCACCTACTTCGGCGGGCCGCAGGTGCTGGCGCTCACGCCGAACGCGGGGCCGGCGCAGGGCGGCACGGAGGTGGTGATCACGGGGACGGGCTTTGGCGGCATCCAGTGCGGGCCGGGGCCGACCAACGCCGTGAAGTTCGGCGCGACGAACGCGGCCACCTGCGCGGTGATCAGCGATACGGAGATCCGGGTGAGTTCGCCGCCGGGCCTGGGGACGGCGCAGGTGACGGTCACGCACCCCACGAACGGCAGCTCGCCCTTCTCGACGCTGGCGAACTTCACGTACGCCTCGGGGCCATCGATCAACAGCCTTTCGCCGCCGAGTGGCCCGCCCGCGGGGGGCACGGTGGTGACGATCCGCGGGTTCAACTTCGCGCCCGGCGCGACGGTCTCGTTCGGTGCGATGTCCTCGCCGACGGTGGACGTGATCTCGGCGACGGAGCTGACGGCGGTTTCGCCGGCCGGTGGCGGCACCGTGGCCGTGACGGTGACGGTGGCGGGCGTGACCAGCCCGGTGACGGCGAACACGCAGTTCTCGTACTCCTCGCCGGGGATCACGCAGCTCAAGCCGAACGCGGGGCCGGTGGCCGGCGGCAACGTGATCCAGGTGAAGGGGTACAACTTCACGTCGACCTCGCTCGTGGCGTTCGCGGCGACGGTGGTACCGCTCGCGGATGTGACGTTCGTGGATTCGACGCAGCTGCTCGTGAAGGTGCCGAAATCGACGGGTCCGCTCGGGGTCGAAGTGACGGTGACGACGCCTTCGGGCACGACGCCGCAGGTGCAGACGGTGACGCTGTACACCTACACCGACGGGCCCATCGTGACCAACCTGAACCCGAAGGAAGGGAAGTCGACGGGCGGCGAGATCGTGATCATCACGGGGACGGGGTTCGGGGCGGTGACCACGGCGGTGCCGACGGTGTCGTTCGGGACGATCCCGGCGCTGGCGGTTTCGCGGCAGAGCGAGACGCAGCTGACGGTGCTGACGCCGCCCATCGGGTTGCCGGGCCCGGTGGACGTGCGGGTGACGACGACGGTGAACACGAGCCCGGTGGCGCCGGAAGGGGTGTTCACCTACAAGGCCGCGAGCCCGATCGTGACGAAGATCGAGCCCAATACGGGGCCGACCACGGGCGGCACGACGATCACGATCACGGGGGTCGGGTTCACGGGCGTGGCCTGCCCGGACGGGGTGACGTTCGGCGCGATCAAGGCGGTTTCGTGCACGGTCACGGGGGACACGAGCATCACCGTGGTCTCGCCTTCAAACATTGCCGGGCCGACGGTGGTGGTGGTGACCTCGCCGAACGGGCAGAGCGACGTGGCGGTGAACTTCACCTACACGGCGAGCACGGGCGGTGGCGGCGGCACGGTGGACCCGGGCCCGGGCACGGGCGGCAACAACCCGCTCCCGCCCCCTTCGGGCGCGCCGGTGGTCTACACGTTGCGCTTCGAATGGACGCTGATCACGTGGATGGGCCCGCAGGCGGTGCCGGTGGCCTCGGTGCTGACGCAGGTGGCGACGGGCGGCGTGGACCTGACGCCGCGGGTGGCGGTGATTTACACGTGGGATGCGGCGAACCGGGTCTGGCGGGCGTACTTCACGGGGAGCGCGGGCCCGGCGCGGGCGAGCGACTTCACGACGTTCGAACGCGGGCGGACCTACTGGATCGCGATTACGCGCGGGGCGCCGGTGCTGCTGGCGACGGTGGACGGCTAGCGCGTGCGGTCGGTGTGCTCGGCGGCGTAGAGGGCGGCGCCGACGATGCCGGCGTCGTTGCGGAAGCGGGCCGGGGTGATGGCGGGGCGGCAGGTGATGTACGGGAGCCAGGCGTGGGCATCCTTGCTGACGCCGCCGCCCATGATGATGAGCTCGGGCCAGCATGCGATATCGAGCTCGCGCACGAACAGTTCGACATCGCGCGCCCAGGCGGACCATGAGAGCTTGCGGCGCTTGCGCACGGAGTTCGCGGCGCGTTCGCCGGCGGGTTTGCCGCGCACCTGGAGGCGGCCGAGCTCCATGTTCGGGATGAGGCGGCCATCGAGGAAGAGGCTGGTGCCGACGCCGGTGCCCAGCGTGACGACGACGACCTTGCCCTTCACGCCCGCGCCGGCGCCGTAGCGCACCTCGGCGAGGCCGGCGGCGTCGCCGTCGTTGATGACGACGACCTTGCGGTCGATGGCCTTGCTGAAGACTTCCTCGACATCCATGTAGCGCCACTGGGGGGCGATGTTGACGGCGGTGAGGGCGCAGCCGCGGGAGACGACGGCGGGGAAGCCGACACCGACGGCGGTGATTTCGTGGTCCGCATAACCGGCGACGGCCTCGGCGACGATCTCGCTGAGCGCCTCGGGGGTGGCCGGTTGCGGCGTGGGGCGCTTCACGCGTTCGGTCACGAGTTCGCCGGTGGTGAGATTGACGAGCGCGTGCTTGGTCCCGGTGCCGCCGATGTCGATACCGATGGCGAGCTGTTCACCCATGGTCCCAGTCTCGCGCACGGCCGCTCGGGGGCGCGTCGCAATGCGGGTAACCAGCTTGCGAGGGAGTGAAAGTTCCCAGGGCCCAGTTCCCAGGGCCCAGGGGCAACCCCGGCGCCAGCCCTTTTCTCCTTTCTCCTTTCTCCTTTCTCTCGCCTACGATACGTGCGTGACGACGCGCGCCGCCTTCGTAGAGCTGTTCCGGGAGCGGGGGCGGGAGTTGTGGGCGGTGGGCGGGGCGCTGCGGGATGAGCTGCTGGGCCGCGGGGGCGTGGATGAGGATTTCGCCACCGATGCCCTGCCCGATGAGGTGGAGGCGATCGGCCGCGAGCTTGGCGCGTCGCTGGTGACGGTGGGCAAGCGGTTCGGGACCATCGGCGTGCTGCTCGATGGGCGGTGGTCGGAGATCACGACATTCCGGGGCGATTCGTACGAGGCGGGCACGCGCTGGCCGGACGTGACCTTCGGGACGAGCATCGAGGAGGACCTGGCGCGGCGGGATTTCACGGTGAACGCGCTCGCGCGGGAGGCGACGCGCGGCGACGGCAACATCCTGGACCTGTTCGGGGGGCGGGATGACCTGGCGGCGCGGGTGGTGCGGGCGGTGGGGGAGCCGGAGCGGCGCTTCCGGGAGGACCCGCTGCGCATCCTGCGGGGGCTGCGGTTTTCGGCGCAGCTGGGGTTCGAAATCGAACCGGCGACGCTGGAGGGGATGCGCGTAACGGCGCCGCTGCTGGCGAGCCTTTCGCAGGAACGGGTGACGACGGAGCTGGACAAGATCCTGCAGGCGCCGTTCGCGGGCGAGGGGCTGGAGCGAATCCGCGAGATCGGCGCGCTCGGGGTGATCCTGCCGGAGCTCGCGCCGATGGTCGGCTGCGAACAGAACTCGTTCCACCAGTTCGACGTGTGGGGGCACACAGTGGCGACGGTGCAGGCGGTGCGCAAGGAGGGTCCGGATGGGCGCGCGCGGGCGTGGGCGGCGCTGCTGCACGATCTCGGCAAGCCGTACGTTCGCCACATGAAGACGAACGGGGAGTGGGGGTTCTACCGGCACGACGCGGTGGGCGCGGAGATGGCGCCGGTGCTGCTGGAACGGCTGCGGCTGGCGCGCAAGGAAATCCACCTGGTAACGCTGCTGGTTCGCCGCCACATGGACCGTCCGAAGCCGGAGGACCGGCGCTCGGTGCGGCGGTTCCTTTCGAAGGTGGGCGGGCACTGGGAGGACCTGCTCGCGCTGAAGCGCGCGGACAACGCCAGCCACACGTACGACGATGAGGGGTACCATGCGGCGCTGGAAGCCGCCTGCCGCCGGGCGGTTTCCGAGGATTCGGAGGCGTTGCGCGCGGAAAGCCCGCTGACCGGGGACGACCTGGTGGCGATGTTCGACCGCGAGCCGGGCCCCTGGATCCGGGTGGTGAAGGACCGGCTGAGCGCGATGGTGCTGGACGGGGAGCTCGCGCCCGGCGACCGGGAGCATGCGAGGCGGATCGCGCGCGGGATCATGAAAGGGAGATAAGAGAAAGGAGAAAGGAGAAAGGAGATACGGGTGGGGTTCGAGGTGGGCTTGCCCCGTTTTGACGGACAGTATTCTTAGGCGGCGGGTGCCGTCTCGGGTTGGTGGAGTCTACCAGTCTCATACGCGGCCGGAGTCTGGTAGCCGAGGGCGGAGTGGATGCGGCGGCGGTTGTAGAAGACTTCGATGTACTCAAATACCGCCGCTCTCGCCGCCGCCACACTGGCAAGCGGCACCCGATAGATGAGTTCCGTCTTGAGGGTCGCGAAGAAGCTCTCGGCGACGGCATTGTCCCAGCACTGCCTGGGCCGGCTCAGTGACTGCCGCACGTGGTAACGGCCAAGCAGCTCCCGGAATGCGGACGAGGTGTACTGGCTGCCCCGGTCGGAATGAAAGATGAGCCCGGGCCCGGGACGGCGGGTCGAGCGCCATCTCCAGTGCCGCCGTGACGAGCTCCGTGCGCATATGGTCGCGGACGGCAAAGCCGACAACCCGCCGGCTGGCGAGGTCGATGGTGGCCAGGTAGGCCCAGCCCTCCCAGGTGCGAATGTAGGTGATGTCGCCCACCCAGGCGCTGTCCAGGGACACCGCCTCCGGGGAGAACTCCCGGCCCAGGAGATCATGGGCCGGCGTGGACATCGCGCCGTCGGCGACGGTCGTTCGCTTTGAGCGCCGCCGGTGCCGCCCGGCGAGGCCTGGGCAACCATCACCCGGGCGACACGCTTGCGCAGGTCCGAACCCTTTCCTGGCGAAGCTGCTGGTGCACCCGCGGTGACCCGTACGTCCCGCGGCTCTGCTGATGGATCTGGCGAACGTGCTCGTTGAGCGCCGTCTCCGCCCGGGCGTGCTTTGATGACGCCGCCGCGACCAGGCGTAGTAGGCGGACCGGGAGACTCCAAGCAGGGCGCAGGGCTTCCGCACCGTGTGCCCCGCTGCCTTCTCCGCCGCGATGAAGGGGATACACCCTCACCGGGTCTCCTTGGCGAAGAAAGCCGTGGCTCGCTTGAGGATGTCACGTTCCTCGCGGAGCACCCGGTTCTCGCGCCTGAGGTACGCCAGCTCCTCGCGTCGGTGGTGGTCAGCCCTGAACGTTCGCCAGCATCCACCTCTCCTCGTCACCCACCGCGAGACAGCCGACTCCGTCAGGTCGAGCTCTTTGGCGATCTCGGTGACGGTCTTGTCGGTCGTGCGGTACATCGCCACGACCTCGGCCTTGTATTCCGCGGTGAAGGTTCTCCTTGGTCGCCTCCGGCTCATCTCGGACACCTCCTTGGGGATCATCCCCTTAGCGCGTGTGTCCGTCGATCTGGGGCAAGCCCAGCTCGAGGCTCGGGGCCCGGGGATCGAGGTGGGGCAACCCTGGGGGGTGCCGGGTGCGGCGGGCGCGGGCCCTTTTCTCTCTCTTTCTCCTTTCTCTTCCCTGGGAACTACTGGTACGGGAGGTTTGTGAATGCCGAATTTGCCGGGCATGGGTGTGGAGCCGACGGTTCCCGCGCAGTACGGGCGGCTGATCGAGCGGCTGCTGCAGTACTGCGATATGGCCATCGAGGGGCTGACGGTGGAGCAGCTGTGCGATACGCGCGGCGGGATTACGAACTCTATCGGCTGGGACGTGTGGCACACCGTGCGCACCGCCGACAACATCGTCCACTTCGTCTTCGACCGTGAACAGCCGGTGTGGCTGCGCGATGGGTTCCACGAGCGCTGGGGGCTGCCGAAGGTGGACCAGGGCACGGGGATGGACCCGAACGACGCCTATTCGCTGCGCTTCCCGGCGCCGGAGGAGTTCACGCAGTACACGCGCGCGGTGGCGGCGGCGATCGTGCCGCGGATCGAGGGCATGACGCGGGAGTACCTCTCGACGGTGCAGGCGATCCGGCCCTGGGGCGAGGTGCCGCGCATCGAGGCGCTCGGCCACGGGCTCATCGGGCACGGGAACGGGCACCTGGGGCGCGCGTCGTACGCGCGGACGCTGTTCGGGCTCCGGGGATTGCCTTACTGAGAGAAAAGAGAAAGGAGAAAGGAGATAAGGGGTGGGGTTCGAGGTGCGGGGATCGAGGCTCGAGCGGGGCAACCCCGGGGTGGGGGGCACGGGCCCTTTTCTCTTTCTCTTCTTTCTCTCTCCCTCCTGGGTCACCGGGAACCGGGCACTTCGCCGTCAGGCGGCTTCGATGATCGCCGACATGCTGCCCTTGCTCTGCTCCATTTGCGGGTCGGCGCCGAAGCTGTGGATCTGGTTCTGCTTGCGCTCTACTTCGTCCTTGCTGCCGGTCATGACGATGGCGCGGCCTTCGCTGTCGACGATGCAGGCGATGGCGAACGATTTGTCCTTCGAGTAGCCGAAGACGGCGCCCAGCATGCGGATGACGTAGTTGTAGGTGTGGTCGTCATCGTCGAGGAGCACGAGGTGGTAGGGGGGATCGAGGTCCGTCGAGGTGTCCTCGAAGATCTCGATCCCGGGCTTCGTCGTCGTCGCCATAGACCCGCGATCGTACCCAGATGGGGGTGTTACGTGAAGCAGCACGCGTGCGGGATTCGTGGAGGCGCGGGGGTGGCCGGCCGCGGTGACGGGGTTACCGCGGCCGGATGAGGAAGTCGCCGGGGGGCACGTCCTTCACGTCCTCGGCGGGGTTGGCGCGGCAGCCGGAGAAGCCGGTGATGTGGCCCTGGCGGATGTAGACCTGGGTGGCGAAGCCGCCCGGCGTGCCGAACTCGGCGATGGTGTCGTAGCTGGCCCATTCGGTGTTCGTCACCGTCTTCCGCCAGACCGCGTAGAGGGGCTGGGGCTTGAAGAGGCTGAACTCGGCGTTTTCGGTGAGGGAGTCCTTGAGGATGTAGTACCCCTCGGAGCAGGCGCCCGGCAGGGTTTCGACCTCGTCCCGGCGGGCACGTCGTCCGGGCACTTCGGGGGCGAACCGATCCCGATCGGCTGGGCGACACAGCCGACGACGGTCCACTCCATGAGGGCGATGATGCGGGCGCGGTCGCCGGAGGCGAGGGCATCGAGGACGCGGTCGACGGCGGCATCGCCGGAGCGGACGCCGGCGGGCTGGGTGCCGGTAACGGTGGCCCCGGCGGCGCCCAGGTCGAGGAATTCGAGGCTGGCCCAGCCGCTCATGCCGGAGAGGGTGGCGACGTGGGCCCAGGTGACGCCGTCGGCCTGCGTGGATTCGCCGAGATGGTTGAGGAGGACGCCATCCGGGAAGCAGCCGAGGATGCCGGCGCTGGTGGTGGGGTTGGCGCGCAGGTTGAGGCAGTCGCCGGCGCCCTTCACGGCCACGAAATGGCCACGGGCGGTGGCGATGATGCGGGTGACGTCACCGATCTGGGTGCTGGTGGGGGTAATCGCGCGGGCGATGAGCTCCTTGATGGGGTGGAGCTTGCCGGTTTCGAAATCGAGGAGGGCGGGGACCATGGGGAAGCCCGCGGGCGCCGGGGTGACGCCGAGCGCGGTCCCGGGGAGGTAGGCGTTGAGCGCGAGGGAGGTCGGCGCGGAGAGGCCGCCGGTCCAGAGGAACCCGGGGCCGTTGGGGACGCCGCGGAAGATGCGCGCGGGAGTGCCTTCACGCTGCGACATGAGGCCAAAGTACGGGGGCGGGGGATTGAACCCACCGTCCTGCACCCAGGTCACGCCCCAGTGGTAGGGGGATTCGCCTTCGAACTGGATCGCGTCCTGGACGTCGGCGGTGGGCGGCAGTTTCGGGTTCACCCAGGGAGCGGAGCCACCCTGCAGAATCCAGAGGGAGGTGCGGTCGGGGCCGCGGTAGACGACGTTTGAACCGAGGTCGAAGGTCGTGGCCGAAGGGTCGAGGGTGAGGCTGTGCTCGATGACGGTGTTGCCGGGGATGGTCAGGTACTCGACGCGCCAGGCATCGCCGGGGCCGAGGGTGACGTGCTTGACGATGCCGGAGACGCCGCCGGGCTGGTCCTTCGCGGTCATCACCCAGCCGCCGCCATCGACGCCGCCGAGGACCTTCCAGGTGATGCCGCCATCGTTCGAGGCATGGAAGGTGACGCGGGCGCCGGGCTGGATCTGGCCGACGCCGCCGCAATACGCCTGCCCGCAGACGCCGACGATGATCGCTTGGCCGCTGGGGCTGACGGCGGCGGAGGTGATGTACTCGGCGGCCGTGGCGGGGACGCGTTCGAAGAGGCGGTCGGTGTGGAGATTGCCGCCGAGGTCGCGCCAGACGCGTTCGAGGGCGGCGGGAGGCACATCGCAGGCCTGGCACTGGGAGAGGACGTAGAAGACGGCGCCCTTCGGGAAGTCCACGGGCTCGCCGGCGGTGAGCGGGGTGACGGTGACGCCGTCGATGACCTGGGGGGTGGGGGAGGGCGTGGGCGCGATGGTGGTTGCCGTGGCGGGAGCGGGGGAGGCGGTTCCGGCGGCGGTGGTCGCGGTGGGCGTAGCGTCCGCGGTCGTCTTCGAACCACCGCAGGCGGCGGCGGCCAGCGCCAGGCACGCCACAAGGAATGTGGCGATCCGGGTTCTGTTCATACCTATGGAAACGCCCACGGGTGGGGGAAGGTTCCCCCATGCGGGTAAAGGCCGGAGCGGGGGATTGGCGTATCCTTTCGGCAACTCACGCCGGAGGCCCCGATGCCGATTACGAACCGCGAAGTCCACCTTGTCCGCCGCCCCGATGGCATGCCTGTGCCGGAGGACTTCTCGGTGGTGGAGGCGGAGCTGCCGGACATCGCGCCGGGGCAGTTCCGGGTGCGCAACCTCTTCCTTTCGATTGACCCGGCCATGCGGCCGCGGCTTTCTGCGGGGCAGGCGCTGGACGAGCCGATGGCGGGCGGCGCGATCGGGCGGGTGGTGCAATCGCTGAACCCGGAGTTCGCCGAAGGTGACTACGTGATGCACCGCTGGTCGTTCCGGGAGTACGCGAACCTGGACGGGCGGGGGGCGCAGAAGCTGGCGGTGGACCCGGCGCTTTCGCCCTCGGTGTACATGCACGTCCTCGGCGGCTCGGGGTTCGTGGCGTACGGCGGGCTGCTGGCCATCGGCAAGATGAAGGACGGCGAGCAGGTGTTCGTTTCGACGGCGGCGGGATCGGTGGGGTCGGTGGCGGTGCAGGTGGCGAAGATCCACGACTGCTACGTCATCGGCAGCACGGGTTCGGACGAGAAGTGCCGCTGGCTCACGGAGGATCTTGGGGTGGATGTGGCCATCAACTACAAGAAGGAGCCGATCCGTTCGGCGCTGAAGGCGGCCGCTCCGCGGGGCATCGACGTGTACTTCGACAATGTCGGCGGCGACCACCTGAACGCCGCGTTGCCGCGCATGAACGTGCTCGGGCGCATTCCCGTGTGCGGGATGATCTCGGCGTACAACAACTTCGGGGCGATTTCGGACCCGGTGACGACGCTTTCGAACATCATCTACGGGCGCATCACCATTCGCGGGTTCGTGGGAGCGGACTTCCCGGAGCTGAAGCCGGCGTTCGATGAAGAGATGACGGCGTGGGTGAAGTCCGGGCGGTGAAGTACCAGGAGACGTTCTACGACGGCATCGAGAAGGCGGGCCCGGCGATCATCGGGATGCTGAACGGGGTGAACACGGGGAAGATGATGGTGCGGCTGGCGGAGTAGCGCCGGCCGCGAGGCGTACCCCGCGGCGGCGCTGCCGGGGGGAGGCTAGGAGACGCCGCGGCCGCCATCGACGGGCAGGGTGACGCCGGTGATGAAGCCCGCCTCATCCGAGTGCAGGAAGAGCGAGGCGTAGGCGATATCCCAGGCCGAGCCCATCTTCTGGCCGAGCGGGACGTTGCGGTTGCGGTCGGCGATGACCTGTTCGCGGGGCATGCCGGCGGCGACGCGCGCTTCGATCGCCATGGGGGTGTTGATGAGGCCGGGCATGACGCAGTTGGCGCGGATGCCGTGGCGGGCGTTGGCGTAGGCGAGGTTTTCGGTGAGGGCGACGACGCCGGCCTTGGTGGTCTTGTAGCCGACGTAGGGGTAGCCCTCGCGCACGGCCATGGACGAGATGTTGACGATGGAGCCGCTGCCCTGCTCGCGCATGACGGGGAGGGCGTGCTTGCAGGCGAGCCACATGCCGATGAGGTTCACATCGACGATGCCGCGGAACGCCTCGAGGGTGAGCTCGGTGGCGGGGGCATCGCCGAGGGCGAGGCTGGCGCCGACGTTGTTGTGAAGGATATCGATGCGGCCGCGCTCGGCTCGGCAGGCGGCGATGACGGCGGCCACCTGGGCCTCATCGCGGACATCGGCGGCGGCGGCGAAGGCGCTGCCGCCTTCGCCCTTGATCATGGCGACGGTTTCCTCGGCGGAGGCGAGGTCGCGGTCGACGACGAGGACGTGGGCGCCTTCGCGAGCGAGGAGCAGGGCGGTGGCGCGGCCGTTGCCGATGGTTTCGCCGGGGGTCTGGCCGCCGCCAAAGACAATGGCGGCCTTGTCCTGGACTCTTCCTGGCATGGGGTTCCTCCGGGGACGGGTGTGCGGGGCAGCATAGGGGGTATCGCGCTCGCGGCGTACCCGGGCGCGCCACGGCGGGGCGGGATGTGGCAGAATCCGGCGGCCATGAAGATCGAAGACGACAACGGCCTCAGCGACCTCCTCCTCGGCGAAGAAACGCGCCTCTGCACGGGCTTCGGGTTCACGGAGGGCCCGATCTGGATCGCGGCGGACAACGCCCTCGTGTTCAGCGACATCCCGGGGAACCGGATGCACCGCTGGCGGCCGGGGCAGACAGCGGCGGAGGTATACCGCGAGCCCAGCGGGTGGTCGAACGGGCTGACGCTCGATGGCGAAGGGAACATCCTCGCGTGCGAGCACGGGGGGCGGCGGGTTTCGCGCGCGCCCTACGCGGACCCCACGGCGATGACGGCGATCGCGACGCACTGGAACGGGACGCGGCTGAACAGCCCGAACGACATCGTGGTGCATTCGAGCGGGGCGATCTTCTTCACCGATCCGACGTACGGGGCGGATTCGGGGCGAAACCCGCGCTTCGGGTACGAGGGCCAGCAGCCGGAGCTCGGCTTCCAGGGGGTTTACCGAATCGACCTGGAAGGTTCGCTGCACCTCGTCGTGGGCGAAGGGTTCACGCAGCCGAACGGGCTCGCGTTCACGCCGGATGAGTCGGCGCTGTACATCGGCGATTCGCAGGAACGGGTGATTTGGCGGTACGAGGTGGGCCCGGGGCTGACGCTCGGGAACCGGGTGCTCTTCGTGGATCAGCGGGGGGACCCGCGCCGGGGCGCGCCGGACGGGATGAAGGTCGACAGCGAAGGGCGGCTGTGGACGACGGGCGCGGGCGGGGTTTCGTGCTGGCGGCCCGATGGCACCTGTGCCGGGCGGTTCGAATGCGAGGAGCACGCGGCGAACCTGACCTTCGGCGGGCCGGCGTTCAGCACCCTCTTCCTGACGGCGGGCACGAGCGTGTTCGCGGTGGAGACGAAGGCGCGGGGGCTGGTGCCGGGCTCGCGGTAAGGGCGGCGGGCGTACCATCGCCGGGATGGTGGCGATGACGATCGTTCCCCGGGGCGGCGCGCGGGTGCTGCTGGTGGCCGGCGCGGTGGCGGTGGCGGCGCTGGTCGCGCTCAGCGCATGGCTGTTGCGCCCGGCGGGGGAGAGTTCGCCCACGGGGAACGGCTGGGTGCCGGGCGCGGGGAGCGTCGAGTGGATGCGCATCGAGCGTGCGCGGCCGGCAACGACGCCGCTGGCGGACCTGAATTCGCTGGACCCGGGCGCCCTGCCGGTGATGGAGATGGTGCTGGGATGGCTGCGGGAGGCGCCGGTGGTGGCGGGCGCGCCGGCGGACGCGCTGCTGCCGAACGGGGACGCGCTGCGCATGCGGGTGGGCGAAGGGCGGGTGATCACGGTCTCGCGGGCGCAGGACTGCGTGCCACGGCCGGACCTGGTAGTGGGCGCGCCCTGGGTATGTACGCCAGCGCCGGGCTTCGTCTCCGTCGCGGACGAAACGGGCGGCGGCGGGAGCGTGGTGCGGCTCGATGCACCGGCGCTGGACGCGTGGCTGGACACGGGGTGGCAGGTGGACGTGCTGCCGGGGCGGCGGGAGCCACACCCGGGGGGCCTCCCCGCGCTGGGGGACCTCGCACGCGCGACGCTCACCTCCGGGGTGCCCCTGGACACGCCGCCGACCTTCGAGGCCGATGCGGGCGGGGCGGCGGAGCTGGCGAAGCTGCTGGTCTGGCTCGCCGAGGGCACGCTCGTGGGGGCCGAGCCGGAGTGGTCGATGCCGCGCGTCGGCGGGCTCGTGTTCGAAGAGCGCGACGGCCAGACGACAACGGTGGCGCCGGCGTATGACTGCGCGGTCACGCGGGGGCCAGCGGGCGAAGTCGCGGCCAGCTCATGCCCGGCCAGCCGGGAGTTCGTCGTGCTCACGCCCTCGCCGGGGCGGGGCGAGCCGGCGAGGGTGTGGTCGCCGGCGCTCGCCGGCTGGATGGGGGAGAGGTAAGAGAAAGGAGAAAGGAGGTAAGGGTGGGCGCCTGCCTTGTGGGGAGGCGCCGGGGTTGCCCCCTGGGCACTGGGCCCTGGGCACTGGCCACTCCTCAGCACTGGGCTCTGGGCACCGGCAACTAATTCGGCATATAGTCCGCGCCTATCCACTCTTTGGCTGGAGCCCGCGAAAATGGTACGCGCCCTCAAGTACCTCGCCGCGGCGGCCCTGGGGATGGTGGCGCTCCTGACGGGTGCGCCCCACGCCGATGCCGCCTTCCCCCAACGCGCATGGACGCTGCCGGAGGCGTGCAATTCGCCCGGCGGGCCGCAGAACGTGACGGCGACGCTCTTCAATGGAAACAGCGGGCCGGGCGCGTACGTGAATGGCAACTACATCGCCTTCGTCTGCAACTACGGGTTCCAGCGGGCGAGCACGTCGGCGGGCGTCGCCGTGTCGGTGGATTACTGCGGCGGGACCGCGCTCGCGCCCAAGCGGGAGGAAGGGGACTACTCGACCCTCGCGGGGCAGTTCACCGTGCGGTCGCAGCGCTGGCTGACGGTGAACGGCGCACTCGCGGTGATCGTCCTGTACACGAACGCGGGGCCCAACGGGGACCACTTCACGACGCAGGAGATGGTCACCGGGACGCAGAACCTGGTGGAGTTGAACCGGCCTGGAGGGGCCGTGCCCTGTCCGAACGGTGGCACGACGACGCCGCCGGGTGGCGGCGGAGGTGGCGGCGGGAGCGGCGGATGGGCGGTGACGCTCGCGGCCGACGACACAACGCTCATCGCCGGGAACGACCTCCAGCTGACGGCGACGGCGAACAAGAGCCCCTCGGGCACCGGGTACCGCGTGTTCATCGTGAACCAGACGGACAACTCGGCGGTGTTCTGCGCGACGGCGACGATCTGCCTGCACCGGGACTTCAAGAACGAACCGGGGTCGCGGACGTACGTGGCGATGATCGCGAACGCGAACGGGCAGGATGTGCAGGCGACATCGGCGCCGGTGACGGTGACGTGGAGCGCGTGGTCCGGGACGGTGACGCTGACGGCGCCGGCCGTATCGGTGCCGGCGGGGACATCGGTGACGATGACGGCGACGGCGAGTCCGACGATCAACGCCAGCATCCACGCGCTCCGGATCGAACGGCAGGACACGGGTGACGGGAAGACGTGCCTGGAATCGCCGTGCAGTGCGACGGACTTCTACGACGCGGGCGTTTCGTACACGTACGTGGCGAAGGTGATGAAGAACGACGGGAGCGGGCTGCTCGCGAGTTCGGCGCCGCTGAAGATCACGTGGGAGGCGACGGCGGAGTGGAGCGGGAGCGTGGGGCTCATGGTCAACGGCGAGGTCTCGCACGTGGCCATCGGCCGCGCGGTGACGCTGCGGGCGACGGCGAGCCCGGGACTGGAGGGAACGGCGTACGTCGTTCGCATCTTCGAAGTGGTGGGCGAACGGGCAGGTGACGACGTGCACGGACCCGGACGCGGACAAGTGCTTCATGGGGGTGACCTCGGACCGGGCGGAGACGCGCCGCTACCAGGCGCAGGTGGTGAAGCGCGACGGTTCGGGCGAACCGAAGGCGGCGAGCACGGTGATTGAGGTGACGTGGGGGCCGGGCGGTTCGCTCACGCCGTGCCTGAACTACTGGATCGCGCGCAAGCCGGTGGGGAACGTGACGGTGCTCATCGGGGGGAACCTGCGGCGGCCCGGTGGCGGCGGGAGACCGGATCTGCCCGGACGACGTGGTGGAGACGCCGGAGAACGGATCGCTGGAGGCGGAGTTTTCGGAGCGGGGGTACTGGAACCCGAACTTCGGGAACGCGTACACCACGCGGGTGGGCCCGAAATCGAACATCTCGATGTGGTTCGGCACGGACAACGTGTACGTGACGCACGTGGACCTGAAGGCGGGTTCGGCGGAGATGGCGATCCACGGGGCGCCGCCCTCGGACTTCCGGATCAAGTCGCCGACGTGCGCGGTGAGCGTGCGCGGGACGGTGCTTTCGATGAGCTACGACCCGGCGACGGGGGCGACGGTGGTGCGTTCGCTGGAGAACGAGGTGCAGGTGACCCCGGCAAACCCGGCGCTGGCGCCGGTGGTGCTGCGCGGTGGGGAACAGGTGACGGTCGATGGCAAGACGAAGAGTGCGGTGACGCGGATCAACGCGGCGTTCACGAACCGGCGGCTGCTCCCGGGGCTGAGCGGCGACCGGTAACGGCGCCGCCAAAGGGGCGCGGGTGCGATACTCCGGGGATGCGCGCGAAGCCCAACGCCACCCCGGACGACATCGCCTTCGGCATCAACGCGTGCGCGTTGGCGCTCTCTTCCGGGTACGCGAAATCGGTACTGTACCTCCGGGACACGCGCAACGAGCGGGTGCTGCAGCTCGTGGACCTGGCCATCGACGCGGGGCTGCGGGCGGAGGCGGTGGAGGAGTTCCGGCTGGACCAGCTGACGGGCGAGGGGGTGCACCAGGGCATCCTCGTGCGCATCGGCAATGTGGAACCGGTGGACCTGCGCCAGGCGGCGGCGGGCGATGGGCCGGCGCTCGTGCTCCTGCTCGACAGCATCACGGACCCGCAGAACGTCGGCGCGATCCTGCGCACGGCAGTCGCGGTCGGCGTGGCGGCGGTGGTGTTGCCGCGGCGGCGGGGGGCGCTGCTCACGCCGGGGGTGCACCGCGCGAGCGCGGGCCTCAGCTTCCTCGCGCCGGTGGCGGCGCCGCAGAACCTGAACCAGGCGGTGGCGACGCTGAAGGACGCGGGGTTCTGGGTGGTGGCGGCGGCGACGGGCGAGGGGTCGGTGGCCGCGACGGAGTCCGATTGGCCGCGAAAGACGGCGCTGGTGCTGGGGAGCGAAGGGGAAGGGGTGGCGCAGCTGCTCCTGCGGGAGAGCGACTTCCGTGTGGCGCTGCCGATGGACGCGCGGGTGGAATCGCTGAACGTAGGGGTGGCGTGCGGGGCGCTGTCGTACCTGTGGCGGCGGCAGTGGGGGTAGGGGGAGAAAAGAGAAAAGAGAAAGGAGATAAGGGGGCTCGAGGCTCGAGGCTCGAGGCTCGAGCGGGGCAACCCCGGTGCTCGCGGCCGTCGTGGCCTTCGGCCCACGCCCGCGCTTTTCTCCTATCTCCTTTCTCCTTTCTCCTTTCTCTTACCTCTTGAACGCGACGATGGCGGCGGAGGCGATGCCGCGGCCGTCGGGGTACTCGCTCGTGACGCTGGTGATGTCGTGGAAGCCGGCGGCGGCGATCTTGCCGAGGTAGTCGCTTTCGAGCAGGGCGCCGGCGATGCAGCCCGCCCACTTCTCCATGTCGTTCTTCACCTCGTCCGGCGCGCTCTTCGTCCAGACCATGTCGGAGACCTGGAGGCGGCCGCCGGGACGGAGGACGCGGAACGCCTCGCGGAAGACCTGCGCCTTGTCGGGCGAGAGGTTGATGACGCAGTTCGAGATGATGACGTCGACGCTGGCGCTGTCGATGGGGAGGTGTTCGATTTCGCCCAGGCGGAATTCGACGTTGGTGGCGCCGACCTTTTCCGTGTTCTTGCGGGAGAGGGCGATCATCTCGGGGGTCATGTCGACGCCGTAGACGCGGCCTTCGGGGCCGACCATCTTGGCGGCGAGGAAGCAATCGATGCCGCCGCCGGAGCCGAGGTCGAGGACGGTTTCGCCGGGCTGGAGGGCGGCGATGGCCGTGGGATTTCCGCAGCCGAAGGCGACATCCATGACACTCGCGGGGAGGTCGGCCGTGTCCGCGCCGGCGTAGAGCTTCGCGATGT
Source organism: Candidatus Amarobacillus elongatus (assembly GCA_016703545.1). Taxonomy (GTDB): domain Bacteria; phylum Chloroflexota; class Dehalococcoidia; order Tepidiformales; family Tepidiformaceae; genus Amarobacillus; species Amarobacillus elongatus. Next base: position 1,672 of record JADJBX010000014.1, on the reverse strand, counting down.
TCGTGATCTGGGTCTCGTCGATGACGGTATCGCCGCAGCAGGAGGTGGCGTTGCCCTCGGCGTCGACGGCGCAGCTCTCGTCGTCGGGGCCGCAACAGCTGGCGCTGGAACCGATAAGGGTCAGCGGGATGGTGTCGGGCCGTTCGAGGACGGGGCGGACGCGGCTGGCATAGGCGGCGGCGACGCTCTGGCGGATCTCGTCGCCGGTGGGAGTGGTGGCCATGGGTTCCTCCTTGGGTCATCGGAAAATACCGATTGACCTCGTATCGGAAAATTACGATACACTGGCGGGGGCGTCAAGCCCTTTGGTGGAGCCGGCATGAAAACGATCGAGGGGCTGACGACGGACGAAGAGCGTGCGGCGGCGATCTTTCGCGCGCTGGGGAACCCGGCGCGGGTGCGGATCGTGCTGGAGCTGGCGCGCCAGGATGCGTGCGTGACCTCGGACCTGGTGGAGGTGCTGCCGCTGGCGCAATCGACGGTTTCGGAGCATCTGAAGGTGCTGCGGGAGGCGGGGATTGTGCGCGGCGGGGTGGGCCGCGAGCCGCGGTACTGCCTGGAGCCGGACGTGGTGCGCTGGCTGGCGAAGTTCTGCTTCGATATCTGCTGCCCCGCGGGCGAGTGCTCGTGCGAGGGCGAGAGCGCCTGCGAGGCTACGGCGGGGTGCGCCTGCGGCTGACCACGCGCGTCCGCCGTGCGAGGCACCGGGACGGCGAACTCCGCTAGGATGAGCGGTGAGGGATGCATCCCCGCGGGGCGAACGATGGCGAAGCAGGGCAAGGGCGCGAAGAATGGCAAGAAGGCGAAGAAGAAGGGGCAGGTGGATGTCGCGGCGGTGAAGCCGGGCACGCCGGCGCCGCCTCTGCCGGGCAGTGGCACGGGCGCGGCCGACCTGCCGCCGATCGAGGGTCCGGCGCGCGCGATGGTGATCATGGCGCACCCGGACGATGCGGAATTCCTCTGCTCGGGCACGGTGGCGAAGTGGTGCGCGGAAGGCTGGGACGTGATTTACGTGCTGGCGACGGGCGGGGACAAGGGCACGCACGACCCGGAGATGCACCCGGAGAAGCTGGCGGCGATTCGCGAGGCCGAGCAGCGCGCGGCCTGCCGGGTGCTGGGGGTGCGGGAGTGCGTGTTCCTCGGCTACCCGGACGGCTTCACGCTCGATGAGCACGAGTTCCGTGGCCAGATCGTGCGGCTGCTGCGCCAGTACCGGCCGGATGTGGTGATCACATGGGACGCCTTCCGCGGGACCTTCAACCATCGCGACCATCGCACAGTGGGGACGGTGACCTCGGACGCGATCTACCCGCTCGTTCGGGATCGGCTCTTCTACCCGGCGCACGAGGACGACGGCCTGGAATCGCACCAGGTGAACGAGGTGCTGCTGGCGGGGGCGGACAAGCCGGACTACGTGGTCGATATCACGGCGCACTGGGAGACGAAGATCGAGGCGATCGTGTGCCACGCGAGCCAGGTGAACGGGCGCACGAAGGAGGATTTCGTGAAGGAGCGGGAGGAGCGGGAGAAGGAGAACCCGGGGCAGCCGATCGAGGAGCGGTTCCGGCGGTGGTCGATCCGGCGCCCGGCGCGCGCGCAGGCGGCACCGGCGGGGGCGGCCGGGGGGCGGGGGCTGGGGTTCACGCGGTGGCGAAGGGACAGAAGGGGAAGG
>JADJBX010000013.1 GCA_016703545.1 Candidatus Amarobacillus elongatus | reverse complement strand
GGCGCACCGCTCACGGACCTCTTCGACGCCGTGCTGGGGCATTCGGACTACCTGAAGTACCTGCGCGAGAGCGATGATGCCGACGACCGCATCGCGAACATCGAGGAACTGCGGCGCGTCATCGCCGAGTACGAGGATGTGGGCGGCGAGGAGCGAGACCTGGCGGTGTTCCTGCAGGATGTCGCGCTCGTCTCGGACGTGGACGAACTGCGCGAAGGGGCGCCGGCGGTGACGTTGATTACGCTGCACGCTGCGAAGGGGCTCGAATACCCGGTGGTGTTCATGATCGGGATGGAGGAGGGCGTGCTGCCACACATCCGCTCCTTCGACGACCCGCGCCAGATGGAGGAGGAGCGGCGGCTCGCGTACGTGGGTATCACGCGCGCGGAGGACCAGCTCTACCTCACGCGGGCGTTCCGGCGGTACACGATGGGCGGCAGTTCATCGAACCCGGAGTCGCGCTTCCTGCGGGACCTACCCCCGGGAGTGAGCCGCCCGTGGGGCTCGACCACGCGCCAGACGTACGCCGAGGCCGTGGCCGCGGCGCCCATCCCTGAAGGCCCTCCCCCGGCGCACGCCACCTTCGATAAGGGTGCGCTGGTCGTGCACCAGAAGTTCGGGCGCGGGCAGGTGGTCTCGGCGGTCGAAAACGGCGGCGATGTCGAATACACCGTGGACTTCGAGACCGCGGGGACGAAGCGGTTGCTGCAGAGCTACGCGAAGCTCGTGCCGGCCTAGAATGGGCGCAATGGAGCAGCTGTTCCTCGTCCCGTCGTCGTGGTCGGAGTGGAAGGAATGGTTCCGGGACGGCGCGCCGCAGCTCGCGGGCATCGTCATTGGCATCGCCCTGCTGGTGATCATCCTGCGGACCGTGATCTCGCGGGTGCTGCACGGCGCCCTGGCGCGGGCGGCGGGGCTCCGCAAGGACAACGCGGACTCGGTCGAGCGGCGTGTCGACACCCTGCTGGCGACGCTGAACTGGTTCGTGACGATCGTCGTGGTGTTCATCGGCGCGGCCCTCGCGCTCGACAACCTCGGACTCAACGTCTCGGCGCTGGTTGCGAGCGTGGGCATCGCGGGCGTCGCGCTCGGCCTCGGCGCGCAGACGCTGATCAAGGACGTGATCAACGGCACGTTCATCCTCATCGAGGACCAGTACCGCGTGGGTGACATCGTAACGCTGGCGAACGTGACCGGGACGGTGGAGGAGATCAACCCGCGGCGGACGGTCCTGCGGGACGCCAACGGCGCCGTGCACGTGATCCCCAACAGCGCGATTTCCGTGGCCACGAATCTGACACAGGGGTTCAGCCGCGTGAATGTCGACCTGCCGGTGCCGTATGAGACGGACATCGAAAAGGCGATCGCGATCATCGACGAGGTGTGCGCGGAAGTGGCGGCCGAGCGGTCCGGGGACATCCTCGCGCAGCCCCGCGTGCTGCGGGTCGACGGCTTCCGGGACAACGATGTGACGGTGAAGGTGACGGGCGACGTGCGCGCGGGCACCCAGTGGGCGATCGCGGGCGAGATCCGGCGGCGTGCGCTGGGGCGGTTCGGCGAGCGCGAGATGCGGCTCGGGAAGGCGTGGGTGGCCCCGTCCACCGAGGTTCCACCCCCGGATCCGGTGACAACCGGGGGTGCGACGCATCAAGAGACGGAGCCTGCGGACCGAAGCTCTTGATGGGCAACTGTGCCCTCCAGAGGTGGTCATGGCAGCAACGGGCGCACGGCAGGTCGTCATTACGAAGGTAGGGGGCACCCCCTGCGGCATCGACATCGAAGCAGTGCTTGAGATTCTCCCGCCGAAGGACACGACGCCGATCCCCGGCGCGCCGGCGGAGGTCCTTGGCGTGCTCAGCCTTCGCGGCGGGGTCGTGCCCGTTGCCGACCTGCGGACGGTCCTTGGCTTCCCGGTGTTGCCGTTCGACCAGGAGACGCGGTTCGTGTTCGTCGCCTACGGCGAGAACCGGATCGGCCTGGTGGTGGACGAGGTGGTGGAAGTCATCACCGTCGAGCCGCACACCTGCCAGCGGATCGCGGGCGACTTCGCGCGCAACCCCGGCCTGCGTGCGGTCATCCGCAACGGCGACGACCTCGTGCTCGACATCGACCACGAAGTCGCGCTGGACGCATGCCTCGGTGATCACGATACGTGGGCGCCATGGGGCAACGGCATCCGGCAGGCCGCCGAGCGGAAGCGAGCGACGAGCGCGGCCTGACTAGCGGTGGTTGTAGAACTCCACGGACCAGCGCCATTCGGAGTGGTCCGGGGCGTTCCACCACGCGCGCAACACGCCGGCCTCGCCGCCGGGGAGGATGACGACGCTGCCGAGGTCACCCTCGGCGGGCCAGGTGTCCTCGCGGGTTACGCTGCCACCCGCGAGCACCAGCCGCGCCATGGGCGATTCCTGCGTGCGCGCGAGGCCGTCGCCGGCGGCGATGAGGGCGCCCTGCTCGTCGCGAACCTCCACTCGGACGGAGGCGGGGAGGGCGTGGACGAAGACGTGCTCCGCGGGGTCGATCTTCGCACGGGCGAACGAAAGCCCCTGCGAAGCTGCTTCCGGATACCAGAGATCCCAGGTGTGCATGTGAACCTCCGAGGCTACCGTTTGGCGAGCTGGACGCGGAGTTCGTCCGCATCCTGGGCGGGCAACGCGCAGACCATGTCCTCGCAGACGTAGGCGAGGGCCTTCCCGCTCGGGGGCGTGCGGCCTTCGAAGAGCGGCAGTGGTTCATCGCCGCGGCCGGGCGCAAAGACGACCCAGGGCCGGAACGTTCCGGCCACGAGCCGCTCGAACTGCGCGCGGGCCTCGGGCTCGCCCACGATGACAAGTTCCTGGCGGGGGGCGAGCAGGAGTTCGCCGGCGAGCAGAGTGCTGCCGAAGCCGGACGGCATCTCGGTGAGGAACTTGCCCGCGGAGGCGACGATGTCCGCGCCGATCGCCTCCCACTCCGGCCGCCCGTAGTACCGGCCGAGCCAGATCGCAAGCTGCGCCGCCGCGCCGTTGCCGCCCGGGGTCGCCTGGTCGAAGAGCGGACGATTACGCACAAGCAGGTCCTCGGAACCTTCGGCGGTTTCGAAGAACCCGCCGCGCTCGGCGTCGGCGAAGCGGGAGAGCATCACTTCGAAGAGTTCGCGCGCCCATTCGAGGTGCGCGATGTCACAGGTGGCCCGGTAGAGCTCGACAAGACCGAGACCGTAGAAGGCGTAGTCCTCGAGCATCCCATCCACTTTCGCGATGCCGAGCTTGTAGGTATGGAGCAGCCGGCCGTCGCTCCAGAGCCGGTCCCGGACGAAGGCGGCGTTGGCGGCGGCGATCCCGATGAGGCGCGCATCGCCGAGGACGCGGCCGCAGTCCGCGAAGGCTGCGAGCGCGAGGCCGTTCCAGGATGTGAGGACCTTGTCATCGAGCCCGGGCCGGACGCGGCGGTCGCGCACGGCGAGCATGCGGGCGCGGAGCCCATCGATCTTCGCGAGCAGGTCACCCCTGGAGAGGCCGTGCTCGCGCGCCACGTCGTCGGCCTCGCGCCAGCGGGTGAGAACGCTGCGGGAGCCGAACTCCGGGTGGTGCGGGTCGCGGAAGTTGCCCTCCCCGGTAACACCGAAGAACTGGCAGAAGAGGGCGCCGTCGTCCTCGCCAAGTTCGGCCACGACTTCGGCGGGAGTCCATACGAAGAACTTGCCCTCGATTCCCTCGCTGTCGGCGTCCTGGGCGGCGTAGAAGCCGCCTTCGGGGTCCAGCATCTCCCGTTCGAGGTAGCCGAGGGTGTCGCGCACGATGCGCACGAACGAGATATCGCCGCTCATCTGGTAGGCGTGCAGGTAGGCGCGGGCGAGCTGGGCGTTGTCGTACAGCATTTTTTCGAAGTGGGGCACGAGCCACCGTTCATCGACGCTGTACCGGGCGAAGCCGCCGCCGAGCTGGTCGTACATGCCCCCGCTTGCCATGCAATGAAGGGTGACCAGCACCATTCCGAGCGGTGTGGGTGTGCCTTCCCAGCCCGCGCGGGAGTGGTGGAACAGGAGGAACTCGAGATTCGAGGGGCTGGGGAACTTGGGCGCCTGGCCAAACCCGCCCCAGGTGGCGTCGAAGGTCGCGCGAAAGCCCTCGACGGCGGCCGTGGCCATGGAGGGCGTGATGGGCGCGGACTCGGCCGCGACGCGGTTCGCGGCCTGCCGGAGGTGGTCGGTAATGCCTTCTGCCTGGGCGAGGATTCGCTCGTGCTCGGTCTCCCACACGTTGTGGAGCGCCTCCAGGACGCGCGGGAAGCCGGGCAGGCCGTGACGATCTTCGGGCGGGAAGTACGTGCCCGCGTAAAAGGGGCGCAGGTCCGGCGTGAGGAAGACGGTCATGGGCCAACCGCCGCGGCCGGTCAGCGCCTGCACGGCATTCATGTACACGGCGTCCACATCGGGTCGCTCTTCGCGGTCGACCTTGATGTTCACGAACCAGCGGTTCATGAGGTCGGCCGTGGTGTCGTTTTCGAAGGACTCGTGCGCCATGACGTGGCACCAGTGGCACGAGCTGTAGCCAACAGAGAGCAGGATCGGGAGGTTTTCGGCGCGAGCGCGGGCGAAGGCCTCTTCGCCCCAGGGGTACCAGTCAACCGGGTTGTGGGCGTGCTGGAGAAGGTAAGGGCTCGTCTCACCGGCGAGGCGGTTTACGCCTCCGGGTTCGTGCGGCATGTGGGACTGACACCTCGGAGGGATCGCGTTCCACGGTAACGGGTTCGCGGCCGCACCGCATCGCGCGGGGTGGTTTCAGCCTTGCGGGGCAGCCGCAACCAGGACGGCGGCTTCCTCCCCGGGGAGGGCCATGGCCGCGACCTCGAGGCGGATGCCCCCGGCGAGGGCGGCGAGACGCCCCTGCCGCGCGGCGAGCGCCCCCGTCTCTTCGTCACCTGCCGCGACGAGCACGATGACGCCATCGGGGCGCATGCGGGGTGCGAAGCCGCGAACGAGCGACTCGGGGTTGGGGACCATCGCGACGAGGACATCGCAACCGTGGAACTCGCCCCATGTGGCCTCGGCGAAGCCTTCGACTTCGGCGTCGTCGTCGCAATCCATGACCCGCAGGAACTGCTCGTTGCCAAGGACCCAGACCTCGTTCGCGATCGAGGCCATGGCGAACTCGTCGGTGCGCGCCTGCGTGCCGAGCGCGAGGTCAGCGCCTGATTCAGCGAACACCACGGCGACGGCCCGAACGCGTTCGCCCCCGGGCCCGACGATGGCGACGGACTTGCCCGCGAAGCCGGTCATTGGACGAGCACCAGGATGGACGGGACGACGAGCCCGAGGAGCACGAGGAGGGAGATGCCGAGGTAGATGGTGCGCCAATCCCGCTGACGGTGGTGGCCGGCGTAGTGGCGCTGCTCCCAGGTGCCGTCCATCAGGTCGCGGTCGCGCTCATCGGGACCGAGGCCGTCATCGAAGTCCTGCTCATCGGCGCCGCCGAGCAGGAACGCGTCGTCTTCGCTCTCTTCGTCGATGTCATCGGGAACGTCGTGTGGGGGCCTCACGCGACGATCTTAGCGCACGTCCGGGGCCTCGTCGTCACGTTCGACAATGATGATGCGGCGGGGGCCGCTGGGTGGCGGCGGCTCGGGCGCGGGTTCCCCGGTGTCGTATTCGCGCCAGCCCCGGTGACGGCGGGCGTGGCGTTCGGCCCGGCGTTCCGCGCGGCTCCCGCGGTCGAAGGGGTCGAAGCGCTCGCCGCTTTCGTCGTCGCCACCGCCGCGGCCAAAGAGGTCCCATTCGATCCCCGTCGGGAACTTGAAGTCCCCGATGCCGACCGAGGCAACGGTGAGCACGAAGGCGACGGCGGTGAGCCATGCGAAATCGCCACCCGCGGCGACGATGACGCCGGCGGCGATGGACCACCAGAGGATGCCGGCCAGGGCGCGGGCGTTGCCCCGGCTGTTCGCGATGGCGCCGGTGGTGAGGAACGCCATCACGCAGGGCCAGACGGCCTCGCCTTCGTGCGCGACAACGATGGCGCCGAAAGCGAGCCAGGCGGTGGCGATTGCCAGGCCGTGGAGAATGGCCTCGCGGCGCATGGCGCTGTAGAGGATGGTGACGGTGCTGAGGAAGGCGAAGATCGCCGACCACGTCGCGTCCGGGGTTTCCATGATGGCGATGGCCGCGCCGGCCCAGGCGCCACCGATGCCGAGGACGCGGGCGATGCCCAGCCGCCGCCAGAAGCTCGAGGCGACGGCGCCGGTGGCCAACACGGCGAAGACCAGCGCCCACCACGCGTCCGGCTGCACGACCACGGCGGGGACGATTGCCGCCCAGATGACGAGCGCGGCCAGCAGCGCCGACGCCTTGATGGTCATTTCAAGTACCCGTTCTCGTCGCGCAGCTCCGGACCTTCGACACGAGCACGGCCGTCGCCGAACTTGCCATCGCGCCAGTGGAGGGCGGCGCGCAGGCCCTGTTCGCCGGCGATGCGCCCGAACTCGCGCACGCTGGGGGCAAGGTGAGCGCGAGCGTCGTTTTCCGCGGCCATGCGCTGAATCGTCCGGGCGCCCATGAGTTCGAGCTGGAGGTTGACGATGCGCTTGTTCGCGCTGAGGAGTTCGCTGTCGATCATTGCCATGCGGTCGACGAGCTGTTCGACTTCGTACTCCAGCAGGTCGGCAGGCACGGCCTTGAGGACGAGTCCGATCTTCGCGGCCTCGGCGCCGGTGATGGTGTCGCCCGTGAGGAAGAGGCGCTTGGCCCACTGCGGTCCGCAGTTGTAGATCCACATGTTGTTGGGGAGGGCGCCCATCGCGCGCGCCGGCGGAAAGCCAATGGTGGCATCCTCGGCGGCGATGACGATGTCGCAGAGGAAGGCGACATCCGTGCCGCCCGCGAGGCAGAAGCCATGCACCTGGGCGACGACGGGCTTGTGCATGTCGAAGATGGCCATGCGCAGGCGCTGGGCCTTTTCGAGCTGCCACGCATCGTCGTCGTACGTGCGGCCACCGCGGTAGACGGCGGTATACCCGTCGTCGTGGGCGGCGGCACGGTTGGCGAGCGGTGTGAGATCGTACCCGGCGCTGAACGCCCGGCCGTTGCCGCGCAGGATGACGGCGTGGACGTTGGTGTCGTTGTCCGCTTCCCAGAGGGCCTCGTGGAGCTCCTGCTGGAGCTCGCGCGACAGCGCGTTGAGCTTCTCGGGGCGGTTCAGGGTGATGCGCGCCCGCCCCTTTTCGACTTCGTACAGGATCGTCGAGAACTGCTTCGCCACGGTGCACCTCCGGCGGGGATTCTAGCGAGCCGGGGCAATGGCGGTCAGCCGCCCGTTCGGGCAGGGGAGGGTAATCCGGGGAGAGCGGGGATAGAATCGGGCCGTGCCAGAGCGCAGGCGGGGCCGCCCTCCCCATCCCGATCGGTTGACGCCGGCGGAGTGGAGTGTGCTGCACGGCATCCGGCACGGAATGTCGAATGGCGCCATCGCGCGGCGGCGGGGCGTGAGCCGCGACGCAGTGAAATTCCACGTCGAGAACATCCGGCTGAAGCTGGGCGCGCAGACGCGGGGCGAGCTGCGGGCGTTTCGCGGACAACCGCTGGGCACCAGGCTCGGGGAGGGCAGCTCCATGGCGAATGCGCACGTGAACCTTGGACCCATCGCGCAGATCTCGTTTTCGGTGACGGAGATCGAACGGGCCGTGGCGTTCTACCGCGACACGCTCGGGCTGCCGCACCTGTTCACCGCGGGGAAGCTGGCGTTCTTCGATTGTGGCGGGACGCGGCTCATGCTCGATGCACTGGAAGAGGCGCAGGGGAAGGGGAATTCGGTGCTGTACTTCGCGGTGGCGGACATCAACGCCGCGCAGGACGCGCTGACCGCGGCCGGCGTTCGTTTCGAAGGCGCACCCCACCTCATCTTCACCCACCCTGACGGGAAGCAGGAATGGCTGACGTTCTTCCGCGACCCGGATGGAAACCTGTTGTCGCTGAAGTCGGAAGTCCTTCCCTGAGCGAACCACGTGCGGCCGGCTACGCCGCGGGCGGGCGGTCGAGTTCGGCGATGAGCACGCGGGAGCACCGGTGACAGATGCCGTGCGAGACGTCACGGTTGCCGGTGTGCATGGTGCGCGAGCACCACGCACAGACCGTGGTGGGCAGCGACTGCGCGATGGTACGCAGGGTGAGGACAGTGTTCCGAGCCATCATGGGCTTCCTTCGTGAGATGGGACGATCGTTGCTCGCGCACCTTTGACGGCGCCGTGCGGAAGCTGAGATGGCGCTGTGAATTCGAACGAACAACGCCTGGTAACGAGTCGCCATAAAGGTGTGCTATTATGAACGCACGTTGTTCGTGACGGACTCGTGGCGGTCCACTTCCCCGTTCGGCCGTGCTGAATCGGCCTTCCGTTCGTTGTTGTCTCTTCGCCAAACCCTGTCCGTCGATCCCGCCTCCTGGCTGCGCCAGCCACCCGGCCGCGCGCGCCCTCCCCGGCGGGGCAGCGAGACACCCCGCGAAAGGAACCTTCGAACCTGATTCTGTCTCTCTTCCGGCGCAAGAAGCGCCAGGACCCCGTCATCGACTACACGGCGCTGCCGGACACGACCGCGCCCATTACCGACGCTTTTGAAGTGCGGGCGCGGGCCGTCCCGCGGCCAGAAGCGGCCATCACCACCACCCTCGCGCCCGCGGGCTTCGAGGGCGACATCGACGCCGAGCACGGCGAGCCTCCTTCGCGGCGCAAGCGGAAGCGTCGCAGCCGCCGCGGCGCGGGCGGCGCCGAGACCGGCGCCACCGCCGCCGGTGACTTCGACAACCTCCCGGCACCCAGGGCCCCACTGTCCGAACCGTTCCGCCTGCTGGGCGTGGACGAAACGGGCCTGCAGGCCATCGCGGCGCTCGGGTTCACCGACCCCACCCCCATCCAGGCCGAGGCGCTCCCGCTCCTGCTCGAGGGCGAGGACCTGGTCGGGCTGGCGCAGACGGGTACCGGCAAGACGCTGGCGTTCGGCCTGCCCATGGCGCGGCTCATCGACCCCGAGGAACGGAGCGTCCAGGCGCTGGTGCTCGTCCCCACGCGGGAGCTCGCGAACCAGGTTCACGAAGTCATGGACCACCTCGGGCGGTTCTACGGCTTCGAAACCATGGCCCTGGTCGGCGGCAAGCGGCTGACGGGGGACTTCGCGGCGCTCGAGCGTGGCGCACAGGTCGTGGTCGGCACGCCCGGCCGCGTCATTGACCACATCAAGCGCGGGACGCTGCGGCTCGAAGGCATCCGCTTCGCGGTGCTGGACGAAGCGGACCAGATGCTGGACATCGGGTTCGCCCGAGACATCGACTACATCCTGCGCGTGACGCCGAAGCAGCGGCAGACGGCGCTGTTCAGCGCGACCATGCCGGAGAGCATCGGGCGGCTCGTGTACCGCTACATGCGGAAGGCCCAGCGGGTCGCCTGCGCCCCCGAGCAGCGGACCGCCGACGGCGTGACGCAGTACTTCGCCGAAGTGGCCGAGCGGGACAAGTTCCTCGCGCTGCGCCACCTCTACGAGACCATGGATCTCGGCCGTTCGCTCATCTTCCGGCGCACGAAGATCGGCGTGGACCGGCTCACGGCGCAGCTGCAGGATTGCGGCGTGCCGGCACGGGCCATCCATGGCGACCTTCGCCAGGGCGAACGCGACCGCGTGATGGCGGACTTCCGGGGCGGGCGGCTGGAGTTCTTGATCGCCACGAACGTCGCGGCCCGTGGCCTGGACATCCCCGACATCGAGCATGTCATCAACTACGACGTGCCCCAGAACGCGGAGGAGTACATCCACCGCATCGGCCGCACGGCGCGCGCGGGCAAGCTCGGCACGGCAGTCACGTTCGTCAGCGAATGGGAACTGGCCGACTGGGACCGCATCGTCGGGGAAGTGGGCGATAGCGCCCTCGAACGGCTGACGCTGCCCTCCCGCTGGGAGTAGGCGCCCGGCCGCTACCGCCACCCACCTCAGAACGGCCCCGCTGAAGCGGGGCCGTTCTGCGTTCGCCGCGTGGCGGAGACCGCGGCTACCAGGCGAACGCGCGAAATGCCCCGCCTGAGCGGGGCAATCGTATGCGTGAGCGGGAGTGCGGGGCGTCAGGCGAAGCTGAGGTCGCGCTCGCTATCGCTGCGGGTGAGGGCCGCCCGCATGCCGATGGCGGCAACGAGGTCGCGGCGGGCCGAGACCAGGTTGTTGTGCGTCGGCGTGATGGCGTCGAGCTCCTCGGCATAGAGGAAGAGCGGGCGCATCGGCGCACTGCCCGCGACGGGGTCCATCTCGACCGACGCGACGAGCTGGCGAATGCGAGCCCACAACTCGACGGCCTCCACGGTCAGGTCCCATTCGGCGAGGGTCACGACGCGGTGGGGCTTCTGGAAGTAGTTCTGATTGTGGATGTGGCAGATGAACTCCGAGAGCTTCCGCTTGTGGTTGGCGGTGCGGGCACGCCGGGGTTCGCGGGAGGTTTCGAAATCGCGCCAAACCGTGATGAGCATCCTCGTTCTCCTTGGTCTTACGACTGGCCGGGCCAGGTGAAGTGATAGAGGCCATCGCCCCGGGGGCCGGCGGACTGCCAGACGAACCAGGGGCCGAGAAGCGCGGCGTAGTTACTGCGAACACCCTCGCGCACTTCCAGGATGTGGGTGACGCCGGTGGCGGCGTCGAAGTAGCCGGGAGCGCCGCCGTAGGCGGCTGCGGGCGCCCACGTGAAGCGCGAGCCCGCGGCGGTCATGCCCCATCCCTCGTCGGTGGCGAACGTGGACGTGGCACCGGTTTCAAGGTCCAGGACGCGCTTGGCGATGAGGCCATCGTCCCATGCCAGGTGGCGGCCGCTCGCGTCGAGGGCGGCGGCAAAAGGCGCGCCTTCAACGGGAAGCTCACGCTGCCCGCCATCGGCTTCTCGGAGGACGAACCTTTGGCCCGCGGCATCGACGCGGAGCCAGGCCGTACGGCCGCCACCGGCGGCGGCGGTGTCGAGATCGCCCTCGGCGAGGGCGACGGTATCGAGGGTGGTCACGGACCCGGAGGCGAGGTCATACGCACGGAGTTCCCGCACCGGGGATTCGGCGCTGCCGGCGTATTGGATCCAGGTCACGGTGGCGCCGTCCATCACGGGCTTCGGGGCGAAGCCGAAGGGGAGCCCCGGTTGCAGATCGGGCGCGTCCGCCACAGTGCCCTCGTTGCGGGCGATGGTGCGCGCTTCGCCGGTCGTGACGTTGCGAAGGATCAGTTGCCATTCCGGAAAGGGCAGCGCAAGCCCGGTGCGGACGGTCGCCAGCCAATCGCCGGATGACGCGAGCACGATATCCTGCTGGCCGGCCGCGCCCCTGCCACAGGGGGGCGCGGGCGCCCGTTCGGGGGTCCCAGCGCTCGAACGCCTGGGGCGCGCCGTCCTCGCCGCCGACGGCCACCACGACGGATTCACCGATGGCGGCGACGGGGACCTGCGCCACACCGGCGCTGGTCTCCATGGGAAGCGCCGGGCCCTTTGTGTCCATGGCGAGGGTGGCGGTGCGGACGGCGCCGGCGGCAGTGCCGGGAGCGTCCGCGCCGCTCGTCGCGCCATCGCCGCAGCCCACCAGGGCGAGGGCGGCCAGTGCGGCAGCGGCGGTCGCGCGCTTACCAGACCAGGCCATGCCACCCCCCGATCGCGCTCCAATGCACGTCCCAGTCCACATCCTGGAACCGGTCGAAGGGGAGCCGCTTGTCGTGATAGACCTGGCCGACCTGGACGATCTGCTTGCCGTTTTGTTGGTAGTGGCCGTAGACGGTATCCCAGTGGGCGTACGTGACGCCCGGCCAGAAGCCCGCGGGATAGTACGTGCGGTTCGAATAGAGCACGTTCTCGGCGACAGGGTAGGAACGGTCGGTGTCGAACCTGATGGCGGCGAGGGCCTGCTCCTTGGTGAGGGTGCCGCCCTCGAGACCGGGTGCGGCGGACTGGATGTACCACCTCGTCCCGCGCCAACTATTGAGCGTAAAGGGCATGTACTTTTCGCCCCAGAACGTCTGCCCGTACCGCGCGGTCGCCAGCCAGAACGGAGTCGCGAGCATTTCCTGGTCGGTCTCGGGGACGCCGGTGAGCTGGTCGCGCACACCCTGCTTGTTCGGCGTCTTCGAGGTGGAAGGGCCCAGGAAGCGAAGGATGGTCATGGCGGTGGCGGGGCCGCAGTAGTTCGAGTTGATCTGTTCGTAGGGCCAGAAGAACTTCTGGATGTTCGAAGTGCCGCGAACCGAGCTGTCGCCGAGGGGGACGATGGGCCGGGCCTGCTCGCCGGTGAGCGCGCGCAGCCAGGACTCGTAGGCATCGGCAGTGGCGCGGGAGCCCTTGCCATCGAGGTAGGCGGAGTAGGCGAGGGCGGCGTTCATCTTCGCCGTCGCGATAGCGCGATCAATGGAGGGGGAGCACTCCTCGCCCTCCGCGGCCTTGTCGTCGCCAGCCTTCGCGGGGGTCTCTGAGCAGCCGGGCTGCGCGACGATGGCGGGGGCCGCCTGGGCGGTAAGTCGCCAGCCACCGCCGAGGACGACAGCGGAGAGGACCGCGCAGGTGAGCAACATCGTTCGGACCATGAACCCTCCCGCCCGGGCACGGCAGGCCGAGGGCGAGGCGCCATGGGTGCTCGCCGTTGCCGTTCTGTAATGCCGCGGGGCGTTTCCTAGATGGAGTGGCTACTTCGTACCATGCCTGCGCGCGGCGTCCAACCGGCCTTTATTTACCGTGGACCACCGTCGCCTTATGTCTGTCTATCGACACTTCCCGAACCTGTTTTTGCGCATACGAGCGAGTGGGGGGCGAGGGGTATGGTCCTTCGCCGGAGCGAGGGGAATCACCCCCACGCATCATGGCAAACCCGAATGCCCGGGCCGGGGATATGGGCGGGAGGAATAGGTGGAGGGTGAGCAATAGGGGAGAGTGGCTTCCTGACGCTGTTCAATCTTGTATACAATCTCCTTGTACACAGGAGGCTGCCATGGATTACAGTTTCGGCCCACCCAACTTCTTCCGCGATACGTTTCCCTATTCTTTGCCGCCACTCGCCCACTTCGAGCCCACGCCCGTACCCCGCGCGCGGCCCGAAAACATCTGGATCACCGACACCACCTTCCGCGACGGGCAGCAGAGCCGCGCGCCGTACGCGGTCGACCAGATCGTGCGGCTCTTCGAGCTCCTTGCGCGGCTGGGCGGGCCGAAGGGGATGATCCGGCAGACGGAGTTCTTCCTCTACACGCGCAAGGACCGGGAGGCGGTGGAGCGGTGCCAGGAGCTCGCCCTGCCCTTCCCGGAGATCACTGGCTGGATCCGGGCGACGATGGCGGACTACGCCCTCGTGCGCGCGGCCGGGCTGCGGGAGACGGGCATCCTCTGCTCCATCTCCGACTACCACATCTTCAAGAAGCTCGGGTCGACCCGCGAGCGCGTGCTGGCGGGGTATCTCGAGGTCATCGACGCCGCGCTCGCCGACGGCGTGCTGCCGCGCGTCCACATCGAGGACAGCACGCGGGCCGACATCCCGGGCGTGGTCATCCCCTTCGTGCGGGAGGTGATGGAGCACGGGCGGCAGGCGGGCGTGCAGGTGAAGGTGCGCTACCCCGACACGATGGGCGTGGGCATCGCGGACCCGCACGCGGCCCTCCCGCGCGGCATCCCGCGGCTCTCGCACGCGCTGCGGACCGAAGCAGGCGTGCCTTCGGAGGCGCTGGAGTTCCACGGCCAGAACGACCTCGGCGCGATCGTGCCGAACGCCGTCTCGGCCTGGCTCTACGGGACAAGCTCGAACAACGGCACTCTGCTTGGCATCGGCGAGCGCAGCGGCAACACGCCCATCGAGGCGCTCGCCTTCTGGCTCGTGGGAATCACAGGCGAAACGCACGGCATGGACCTGACGGCCATCAGCGATATCGCCGACTACTACCGCTCCATCGGGGAGACGGTGGACCAGCGGCTGCCGTTCGTGGGCGACAACTTCAACGTGACGCGGGCCGGGATCCACGCCGACGGCATGATCAAGGACGAGGAGATCTACAACCCGTTCGACACGACGAAGCTGCTGAACCGGCCGCCGGGCGTGGCGATCACGGACAAGAGCGGGGCTGCGGGGCTGCTGATGTGGATGCAGAAGCACCGGCCGGCGGATGCAGCGGGCCTGGACAAGCGCGATCCTCGTGTCCTGCGCGTGCTGGACCTCGTGATGCGTGAGTACGACGACGGGCGCGTGATCGCGATCGCGGACGAAGAGGTACACGGGATGGTCGACGAGGCGTTTCGCGCTCCGGTGCCGGCCTGACGGGCGTTCGCCGGGTTCGTCACGCCCGGTGCACGGGCGGGACGCAAAACAGGGCCGGCAAAAGCCGGCCCTGTTTCACTGGCGGACGCGGGTGAGAGTTACTTCCTGGTCATGGCCGCGTGGACGAAGCCACCGGCGGCGATGATGACGAGGACGACGGCGCCCAGGTAGCAGACGGTGGAGGCCAGGGCGGCCTTATCCCCGAAGATGCTGAAGCCGTAGCTGGTGAGCAGGAGGCCACGCAGGGTCTCGCCCGTTTGCATGGTGCTGCGCAGCGAGGTCGCGGCATCGAGCTGCTTCTGAAGCTTGGCGGCTTCTTCGGTGTTGTTGGCGGTCTTGGCGGCAGCGATCTTGGCGCTCAGGTCGGTGCGGACGGTGCCGAGGGTGGCGTACGTCTGGCCTTCCCAGCCCATGTTCTGGCCGTCGACCTTGGTGAGGGCGGCGGTGCGAGCCATGTGCATGCCGATGTAGTAGTTGCCGTAGCATTCGGCCATCTTACCCGTGGTCATGGCCTTTCCAGCGTACTCGTTGAGGCAGCTGGAGCCTTCCTTCCACTGGGTGATCTTCTTGTACTCCGCGTTGGCGGGGTTCTCTTCGTCCTTCTTCAGATCTTCCGCTGTCGCGAAGGTGATCTTCTGTTCGCCGAGCTGCTCCTTGACGTAGTCCTCGGCGAATGCGGCCTGGTCGGCCAGCACAAATCCGAGCACTACCATGAGCACCGCAATCGCTGCGGCACCGCTGGCAAATAGGAGATCCAGGGCACGCCTTGACATGAGAATTTCCTCCTCAACTAACCTACTCGCAGAATCATGGGGGGCACCGATGCGGGCCGATGCGGCCGAATGGGTACCCTCTACGTTGCCGGTAGTACCCGAAACTTCGTTCCCCCGGCAATCATCAACACGGCATTGAGACCGGCCGTTTCGTAGCTAAAACACGGAAGCCGGTGGCAATCCGGGAAGTCCCCTATCTGTCCCGAGACCGTTGCGCGGTTTCATGGCGGGCCGACCGGCGGCGCGCGATCCGACGTTACGCGGGACATCGTTGAATTCGCATTATCATGAGGGCGAACTGCTATCGCTCCGTTTGGTCCGAGTTGTCCGCGTAATTCCCGGTTGGCGGCGAAAGGGAGGCGCCGGCGGAGGTGTTCGCGCCACCCTCGGTGCGGATGCCGCTAGGATCGCGGGGCCACCATTGGCGAAAGGAACCCCCATGACTGTTGCCGCCGATCCCGGTGTTCGGTCCGCATCCGACCTCATCGCCGCCGCGCGCACGCTCGCGGCCGACTTCGCGACACGCGCGGGCGATCACGACCGGGACGCGACGTTCCCCTTCGAGAACTTCGAGGCGCTGCGAGCGGCGGGGCTGCTCAACCTGACGGTCCCGCGGGAGTACGGCGGGGAGGCCGCCGGGCTCGACACCGTCGCCCATGTCCTCGGTGCCATCGGCGCGGGCGACCCCTCGACGGCGCTGGTCCTGTCGATGCAGTACGTCTACCACGCGATGGAGGCGATGCGCCGCGCCTGGCCGGCCGGGGTGTACGAACGGGTGGCGCGGGAATCGGTGGCGGGCACGGCGCTGATGAACGCGCTGCGCGTGGAGCCCGAGCTTGGGACGCCTGCGCGCGGCGGCATGCCGGCGACGACCGCGACGCGGACCGCCGCGGGGTGGCGGCTGACGGGTCACAAGGTCTACGCGACGGGCAGCCCGATTCTCCGCTACTACCTCGTCTTCGCACGCACCGACGAAGAGACGCCGCGGACGGGCCATTTCCTCGTGCCATCGGACGCGGCCGGGCTTCGCCTGGAGAAGACGTGGAACCACATGGGGCTGCGGGCCAGCGGGAGCGACGACCTCATCATCGAGGGGACCGAGCTGCCCGCGGAACACGCGCTCGACCTGAAGACGCCGCAGGAATGGCAGCAGCAGCAGGACCCGCAGTCGAGCACGTGGAACACGGTCATCATCGCCGCCATGTACAACGGCGTGGCGAAGGCGGCGCGGGACTGGCTTACGGAGTACCTGCACAAGCGCGTGCCTTCGAACCTCGGTGCGTCACTGGCGACGCTGCCCCGGCACCAGACCGTGACCGGCGAGATGGAGGTGCTGCTGTACACGAACGGGCAACTCATCCACGGCCTCGCGCAGGCGGCGGACGCGGGAGGGACAAACCTGCAGGGCGGGATCGTCAAGCACGCGGTCACGCAGAACGCCATCCGCGTGGTCGAACTGGCGCTGGAGCTGGTCGGGAACCCGGGCCTTTCGCGGAACAACCCGCTGGAACGGCACTACCGGGACGTCCTCTGCGGCCGCATCCACACGCCGCAGTCGGACATGGTGCTGCTGAACGCGGGGAAGGCCGCCCTCGGGGTGAAATAGCGGGCTGCGGGGCGGGTGTGCACACGGCACGAAGGCCACCCCGAGGGGTGGCCTTCGTCGTTCGATGGGCCAGTGGAGTCAGGCGATGACGCCTCGCTCCCGTAGCGACGCGATCTCGGCCTCGCTGTAGCCCGCGAGCGCCGCGAGCGCGTCCGTATCGCGGCCGAGGGGCGGCGACGAGCCCTGCGCCTCGAGCGGCGTGCCGGACATGCGCACGAGGGGGGCGACCTGGCGCTGCGGGCCGGTGATGTCGTGTTCGAGTTCGACGATCATGCCGTTCGCCTGCGCCTGCGGGTTATCGAGCATGTCCTCCGGGAAGTTCAGCGGACCGCAGGGCACGCCGTGGGCTTCGAAGCGCGCGAGCCAGTGCTCGGTTGTCTCCGCGCGCACCTTCGCCTCCACTTCGCCCACGCGGACACGAGCGTTCGCGAGCCACTCTGCGTCCAGCGGGTTGAAGGCGGGGTCGGCGATGCCGAGGAAGTCGGTTTCGAGCGCTGCCCGGACCTTCGTCCAGAGGGAAGGCGACAGGGCGCCGATGACGAGAGCGCCGTCCCGCGTCTGGTAGGGCCGGTAGTAGATGTTCGCGGAACGAAGCTGGGCGGCGGGGCTGTACGCGGCGAGGAGTTCCGGATACGTGGCGCCGGCGTCCTGGAGCTGATGCACCCGTTCCATGCGGGCGTGCACCATCGCGTACGCAACGGGGAGGTCGAAGACAAGGTTGTTCTGGAACCCGAGGGCCGTCTGGAGGAGGCTGGTCTCGATGAGCTGGCCCTCGCCCGAGCGCTGGCGATGGAACAGGGCCGCGCAGACGGACCAGGCGATGACGAGGCCGGTCCCGTAATCGGCGAGGGCGGTGGACGAAATCGCCTCGGGGGCGCCGGTTTCGCGGTTGTACTTGCCTTCGCCAATCATGAGCCCGGAAACGGCCTGGGCGACGATGTCGTACCCGGGGCGCGCGGCCCAGGGGCCCTTTCGGCCGAACGCCGTGTTGTCCACATAGATGAGGTCCGGGCGAAGCGCCTTGAGGGTCTCGTAATCGATCCCCAGCCGGCCGGCGACATCGGGGCGGTAGTTGATGACGACCACGTCGACGTGCGGCATGAGGCGGTAGACGACCTCGCGCGCTCGGGCTCCTGCAGCGCGAGGACGAGGAGCGCTTGCCGCGGTTGAGGGTCTGGAACCACTTGGATTCGCCGGGGATGAACTGGCTGAACTGGCGCCAGGGTTCGCCCTCTGGCGGTTCGACCTTGATCACCTCGGCGCCCATGTCGGCGAGGTTCTGACAGCCGAACGGGCCGGCGATGATCTGCGTGAATTCGAGGACCCTGATCCCCGTGAGCGGTCCGGATGCCATCACAATCCCCCTCGTGCCGGCGTTTCTGGTCGGCGCCGGACGGCATATGTATTGCACGGGGGACCGATCGCGTCCAGAGGACGTGACGTGCGGGGAACGAACGGCCGGGATTGCCGATGTTAACTGGCGGCTTCGGCCAGTCCTCCGCCGTTGCGTGAGCGCGTGGGCGGGGAGTTCGAGGAGCATCGGCGTGCAGGGATTGCGCAGGCCGGGGGACTCACCCAGGACGACAATCTCCGCCCGCACGCGGTCGCGGGTGATATCGAGCACGCCAAGGCAACCGAGCCGGGTCGAGAGGTGGTGCGGGAGGATGGGGCTGCCGGAGTTCACGAGCAGCACGTCGTCGCGGAATTCGAGCCGCTCCACGTGGGTGTCCCCGCCGATGAGGATGTCGACCTGCTCGCCATCGAGCGACGACCGGAGGATGTCGGCGATGGGCCGGGATTCGGGCCGGAGCTCGTGCGTCATGCCGATGCGCCAACCCTCGACATCGAGGAGCTGAATGCGGGCCATGTTCGGGTGCGTGAAGAGGTCGTTGTTGCCCTCGGCGATGAGGACGTCGGTGAACTGCGCGCACCAATCAAGGACGGAGGGCGCGGTGACATCGCCGCCATGCAGGATGAGGTCGACCCCGCGGAGGACGTCCGCGATCTGGGGGCCAAGCTCATCGAGGGAACGGACGAGGGACGGAAGGTGGGTGTCGGTGATAAGCCCGATTCGCACGAGCGCACGCTATACTCGCGCGGTTGCGTGAACAAGGCCCCATGCCGCCGGTCGCAGGCGGCCGGGGAACGCGCTCACGCCGCCTGCGCGCCTCAATTTTGGGCGCGACCGAGAGGAGGATGGTTCATTCATGAGTCAGACGCGACAGGCAGCAATTGCCGGCATCCACGAATACCCCTTGCGCGTCGCCCCGGGTGTTTCGGCGATGCAGATCAAGGCGGCGTCGCTGAAAGCAGCGCTCGATGACGCGGGCCTGAAGTGGTCCGACGTCGATGGGCTGTACGACGCAGGCGACGGTGAAGGCGGCGGCGGGCTCGGGCTCGCGGCGTACCTCGGCCTGAAGCCGCGCGTGATCGACACGACGCAGGTAGGCGGGTCGTCGTACGAATTCCACGCCGCGCACGCGCTGCGGGATATCGCCGCGGGGCGGGTGAAGGTGGCCGTGACCACGTACGGATCGACGGCGGCGTCCAGCCGCATCGCCATTGGCACGGGCGGCCGCGGCGGCGGGGCCTCCTGGCAGGCGAACATGGAGGGCGCGTACGGATCCACGCTCATCTCCAACTACGCGATGGTGAAGCAGCGCCACATGTACCAGTACGGCACAACGAACGAGCAGCTGGCGCAGATCTCGGTGGCGACGCGGAAGCATGCGATGCGCAACCCCGAGGCCGTGAAGGCGATGCAGGACCTGCAGTTCGTCGGCGTCAACGAGATCACCGTCGAGAACGTGCTCGAATCGCGCATGGTGGCGACGCCGCTGCGGCTGCTCGAATGCTGCATGGTGTCCGACGGCGGCGGCGCGGCGGTGTTCGTCTCGCCCGAAATCGCGCGGGACATCAAGAAGAAGCCGGTCTGGATCATCGGGACCGGCGAGGCCACGAAGTACCGCGAAAACGGCGGCGACATCACCACCAGCGCGGGCGCGCAGAGCGGCCCGGCGGCGTTCGCCCAGGCCGGCGTCACGCCGAGCGAAATCGACATCGCGATGATCTACGACTCGTTCACGATCACCGTCGCCACCTGCCTCGAAGACCTCGGTTTCTGCAAGAAGGGCGAAGTCGGCCAGTTCATCGGCGACGGGCACCTGGCGTTCGACCAGCCGGGCCTGACGATCAACACGGATGGCGGCGGGCTTTCGTCGAACCACCCCGGCATGCGGGGGCTCTTCCTGCTGCTCGAGGCGACGCGGCAGCTGCGGGGCGAATCCACCTCGCAGGTGAACGGCGCGAAGCTCGCGGTCGCGCACGGCAATGGCGGGCTCCTCGGGGCGACGCACACGGGCGGGACCGTCGTCCTGGCCGCCGACTAAGGAAAGGACAGAGGACCGATGGAAAATCGTCCGCAGCCACATTTCCCCGAGCCCGATACGAAGCCGTTCTGGGACGGCGCGAAGGAGGGGGAGCTCCGCTACCAGACCTGCAATAGCTGCAGCGCCGTGAACTTCTACCCGACCGCCCATTGCCAGAAGTGCGGTGCCGGCGACCTCGCCTGGCGGGTCTCGAAGGGCGAGGGGACGGTGTACACGTTCTCCGTCGTGATGCAGAACCGCATCCCCGGATTCCAGGAACTCGGCGCCTACGCCGTCGCCTACGTTGACCTCGACGAGGGGTTCCGCATGCTCACGAACGTGATTGTCGATGGGAACCCGCTGGAGATGGTGAAGATCGGCCAGCGCGTGAAGGTCGACTTCGAGAAGCAGGACACGGGGGAGTACCCCATCCCTATCTTCCGTCCCCTCTAAGGGTCGGTCGGAGACGAAGCGAAGGGCCCCGATCGGGGCCCTTCGGCATGTCTGAATAACCGAGGATTCCTGGCACGGTCGGCCGACGCCGAAGGTGCATGGAACGGGACCAGAGGGATTGGGTACTCATATGTCCGCGAGCGCGCCAGCGATCGTGGCGGCGGGACGAGAGAGAGGATGGCGACCCCGAGCGGATTCGAACCGCCGATCTCCACCTTGACAGGGTGGCATGTTAGGCCGCTACACCACGGGGCCGCGCGGTACGTCCTACCTTTGGGATACTAGCCGGGCCCCGGCACAGGGGCAAGTTTGCCGGGCGGGGTGTGATACCCGCCACGGCAGTTCGCGGAGCGGCCCCGGGAGCCGCATTTACCAGCATTCGATTGCGTGTCCCGTGACGCCTTCGCCGCTAGGGGCGGCCGACTGTAGACTTTACGCCCGTGTCTACTGCACTTTCCGCCGCCGTATCCGTTGACGAGCTAAAGGACATCGCGAAGCGCGTCCGGGCCGATATCGTCCGCATGGTCCACGCCGCGCAGAGTGGCCACCCCGGTGGCTCCCTGTCGGCGGTTGAGCTGGGAGTGGCCCTGTTTTGGAACCACCTCCGCTGTGACACCGCGAACCCCGCCTGGCCCGCGCGCGACCGCTTCGTCCTCTCGAAGGGCCACGCCACGCCGTTCTATTACAGCGTGCTGGCGGAACGGGGGTTCTTTAGCACGGAGCTCCTCTCGGGGTTCCGGCAGCTTGGGACGCCGCTCCAGGGGCACCCTTCGATGAACGCGGCGCCGGGCATCGAAATGAGTGGCGGTTCCCTCGGCCAGGGGCTTTCCTTCGCGATCGGCCAGGCATTGGCGGGGCGGCTCGACAGCCTCGACTACCGCTGCTTCGTGCTCATGGGCGACGGTGAGCTGAACGAAGGCCAGTGCTGGGAGGCGGCGATGGCCGTGCCGCACTTCGGCCTCGGCGACCGCGTCATCGCGATGGTCGACCGCAACGGCATTCAGAACGACGGATTCGCGGACACGATTATGAAGACGCACCCGGCGGAGATGTTCCGGGGCTTCGGGTGGAAGGTGATCGAGTGCGACGGCCACGACATGGCTGCCGTCGACGCGGCGCTGACCGAAGCGAAGCGCCCGGCCGACCAGCCGCGCTGCATCGTCGCGCACACGGTGAAGGGGAAGGGCGTCAGCTTCATGGAGAACAACCCGGGATTCCACGGCAAGGCGCCGACGGCGGATCAGCTGGTGCAGGCGCTGGCCGAGATCGAGGCCGGACTGTGAGCGAGCCCGTTTCCGCCGCGACCCGCGAGGCGTATCCCGCCGGCCTCCTGCAGCTCGTCGAGGACGGCGTGGACGTTGTCGCCATCGACGCCGACCTCTCCGTGTCCACGATGGGGTACCAGTTCGGCGACAAGCACCCGAGCCGCTGGCAGACCGTCGGTGTGGCCGAGCAGAACATGGTCGGCATCGCCGCCGGGTTCGCCGCCGCGGGCAAGACGCCGTTCATTGCGAGCTTCGCATCGTTCCTCCCCGGCCGCTGCTTCGACCAGTTGCGAACCTCGGTCGCTCAGCCAAAAGGCGGCCTGAGCGTGAAAGTCGTGGCCAGCCACGGCGGCGTGACCGTCGGGGAGGACGGCATGAGCGCGCAGGCGATCGAGGACGTGGCGTTGATGACCACGCTCATCCCCTTCGACGTCATCGTCCCCGCGGACTACGAACAGGCGAAGCAGGCGGTGGTGGCGGTCGGCAAGACACAGAAGCCCTCGTACGTGCGGACCGGCCGGCCGAAGGTCGCCGGCATCTATACCACGGACTACCGCTTCGAAATCGGCAAGGCCGACATGCTCCGCCCCGGCACCGACGTCACGCTGATCGCGTGCGGCGTCCTCGTGGGGGTCGCGCTCAAGGCTGCCGAGCTGCTCGCGAACGAGAGCGTGAGCGCACGCGTACTGAACATGGCCACGATCAAGCCGATCGACCGCGAGGCCGTCATCGCCGCCGCGCGCGAGACGGGCGCCATCGTGACGGCGGAGGAGCACCAGACCCACGGCGGCCTGGGCACGGCGGTCGCGCGCGTACTCGTGGAGACGACTCCGGCGCCGATCGAGTTCGTCGGGGTCGACCGGTACGGCACGAGCGGCAAGTGGGACCAGCTGCTCGATTACTTCGAGCTCACGCCGGCCCGCCTGGCGCAGGCGGCACGGGACGCCATCGCCCGCAAGCGCTGAGCACGAGCCTGGGCCCGCCGCGAGTGCGGCGGGCCAGGCGGGCTAATCGAGCGGCGGGGACGCCTCGAGGGCCGCGATTTCGGCACTGAGCGCGCCGGGCGGTGCGAAGCCGCTCACTTCGAGCGTCGCCTCGAACGAGGCGATCGCAACCTCAATCTGGGAATCGTCGGGCACCTTCGTGGTCAAGGCCTGGAGCGCGATGTTGGGAATGAACATGGCGTGCACGACCGGGTTCTCGCCGAAGCGCGCGCCGAAGCGGAGGATTTCGTAGCTGATGCCCGCGACGAAGGGGATGAGCACGATGCGTGAGGCGAAGCGAACGATGAGCCCCTCGTCCACGAGGACGTCGAACACGAAGAACGTCAGGAACGCGACGATCACGACCACGAACAGGAAGCTCGTGCCGCAGCGGGTGTGCTCCTTGGGGAAGGGGCGGACGCCGGCGACGGTGAGCGGACGGCCGGCCTCGTAGGCGTGAATGGTCATGTGTTCGGCGCCGTGGTACTGGAAGACGCGCCGGATATCGGGCATGAGGCCGATGAGCGCGATGTAGGCGACGAAGAAGGCAAGCCGGAGGACGCCCTCGACGGCAACGATGATCACGCGGCTCGCATCGACGGTGTGGAGTAGGGCGGAAACGAGGATCGGGGCGAGCACGAAGATGCCGATGACGAACGCCATCGCGAGGACCATGGAGCCCCAGAACACGGTGGCGGGGAATTCGGCTTCCTTGCCGTCCTCACCGGTTTCCTCTTCGAAGGCGATCTTGGAGGAGTAGGAGAGGGCGCGCATCCCGAGCTGCATGGTCTCGGCGAGGACGATGATGCCGCGGATGAGGGGCATGCGCCGGAGGCGGCCGGTGTAGATGGAGCTGAGCTTCTCGGCGTGCTTGACGATGTGGCCGCGGGGGTGGCGGACGGCGACGGCCATGTGCTCGGGGCCGCGGATCATGACTCCTTCGAGAACGGCCTGGCCGCCGAAGTACACGTTGGCCGGTCCCTGTGGCGCCTTGTTCATCGTCCCTCACAAAACGCGCGAGGGGCGCCATGGCGCCCCTCGCGGGTGTATCCGTTGTTCTCGGGGGGCGAGGCCCTTAGCGGGCCCGGCTGAAGCGGCGGTTGAACCGCTCGACCCGCCCGGCCGTGTCGATGATGCGCTGTTCACCCGTGTAGAAGGGGTGGCAGGCGTTGCACACGTCGAGGTGCATGGCCGTCTGCCGGGTGGAACGGGTCTGGATTTCGTTGCCGCAGCTGCACTTGATGGTGGCATCCGCGTAATTGGGGTGGATGTTGGCTTTCACCGGGATTCCTTCCTGACTCAGGCCGTGGGAACGGCCGCCTCAGCGCCGTACACGCTGACCTTCTTCCGCCGCCCCTTGGCGAACGGTTCGAACTTCACCTGCCCATCGATGAGGGCGAAGATCGTGTAGTCCCGTCCGAGACCGACATTGTTGCCGGGATGGAAGCGGGTGCCCTTCTGGCGGATGATGATGCCGCCGGGGCGGACCACTTCGCCATCGAACTTCTTGACGCCGAGCCGCTGGCTCTGGCTGTCGCGGCCGTTCTTGGAGCTGCTGACGCCCTTCTTATGTGCCATCGCGCTATCCCTTCGTGATCGCTTCCACCACCAGGCGGGTCACGTACTGGCGGTGGCCGAAGGTCCGGCGGTAACGGACCTTGTTCTTGTACTTCATGAACCGGATCTTGGGAGCCCGCCCGTGCTGGGCGATGCGCGCCTTGAGCGAGGCACCCTCCACCACGGGCGTCCCGACGGTGACATCGGCGCCATCGAGGAGCATGAGCACCTCGTAGGAGACGGTGTCGCCGAGGTCGCCATCGACCCGGCCCACTTCAAATTCCTGCCCCTCGACGAGGCGCAACTGACGCCCGTCGGCGCGAACGATCGCTTCCATTTTGAATCTCCAGACAGTCCGTGGACAGTCTATCAGTCTAGGGGCGAGCCGCCTGTTCGGTCAACGAACAGGCGGCTCCGCACCGCGCTTCCTTGAATGCGAGGCGGTTCCTCAGGAGGAGGAGCCACCATCCACGCGGGCCTGGTTGCCGCCCTCCCAGGCGAGACCACCGGGCTTCGGCTCGAAGCTGGGCCGGCGGGGGCTGTCCTCGGTCGGCTTAGGCGGCGCCGGCGGCTCTGGCGCCCGGGGCTCGCCCGCGGGCGGCCACGGGTCGTTCGGGTCGCTGTTGAGCAGCCGCGTCAGCGTCTCACCTTCGAGCGTCTCGACTTCGAGCAGGACGACCGCCAGCTTATCGAGGATGGCGCGGTGCTCTCGCAGGACGTTCCGTGCGCGCTCCTGTGCTTCCTCGATGAGGCGGCGAACCTCGTCGTCGATCTCCTCGGCGATCTTCTCGCTGTAGTTGCGGGTCTCGGCGATTTCGCGGCCGAGGAAGACCATCTCCTCGGTCTTGCCGAAAGTCCGCGGCCCGAGGCGCTCGCTCATGCCCCAGCGGGTGACCATGGCGCGGGCGATACGGGTGACCTGCTCGATATCGTTCGAGGGGCCGGTGGAGGCTTCCCCGAAGATGAGTTCCTCCGCGGCGTGGCCGCCCAGGGCGGTGCACAGCTGGTCGCGGAACATGCTGCGGGTGCGGTAGTGCGACTCCTCGTCCGGGAGGAAGCGGGTATAGCCGCCGGCCATGCCGCGGGACACGATCGTGACCTTGTGCGGCGGGTCGTGGTGCTCCATGAAGTGCGCGACGACCGTGTGGCCACCTTCGTGGTAGGCGGTCAGGCGCTTCTCGTGCGGGCTCATGACGCGGCTCTTGCGCTCGGGGCCGGCGATCACGCGGTCCACGGCCTCTTCGAACTCGGTCATGCTGATGATCTTCTTGTTGCGGCGGGCGGCGAGGATCGCCGCCTCGTTCACGAGGTTCGCGAGGTCGGCGCCGCTGAAGCCCGGGGTGGACTTCGCGAGCACCGGCACGCGCACGTCCTCGCCGATGGGCTTGCCCTTCGTGTGAACGGCGAGAATGGCCTCGCGGCCCTTCACGTCGGGGGCATCGAGGATGACCTTGCGGTCGAAGCGGCCCGGGCGCAGGAGCGCGGGGTCGAGAATGTCGGGGCGGTTGGTGGCGGCGATGACGATGACGTTCGTGCCCGTGTCGAAGCCGTCCATCTCGACGAGGATCTGGTTGAGGGTCTGCTCGCGCTCATCGTGCGAGCCGCCGAGGCCGGCGCCGCGCTGGCGGCCGACCGCGTCGATTTCGTCGACGAAGACGATGCAGGGGGCGTTCTTCTTGGCCTGGTCGAAGAGGTCGCGGACGCGGCTGGCGCCGACGCCGACGAACATCTCGACGAATTCGGAGCCGGAGATGCTGAAGAAGGGCACACCCGCCTCGCCGGCGACGGCGCGGGAGAGGAGCGTCTTACCGGTACCGGGAGGGCCCACGAGGAGGACGCCCTTGGGGATGCGGGCGCCGAGTGCGGCGAACTTCTCCGGGTACTTGAGGAACTCGACCACTTCGGCGAGCTCTTCCTTCGCTTCATCGACACCGGCGACGTCGGCGAAGGTGACCGTGACCTTCGAACCGGTGAAGAGGCGGGCGCGGCTCTTACCGAAGCTCATCGCCTGCGAGTTCGAACCCTGGGCCTGCCGCATGATGAGCAGCAGGAAGAGGCCGAAGAGCAGGAACGGGAGCAGGTTCAGCAGGAGGCCAAGCCACGGCCCGAAGCCGGAGTTGTCCTTGAATTCGAGGTCGACGGCGGCGCCGCTGGTGGCGCCGGCACGGCTGAGCGCGATGTTCTGCTCGGCGAGGAACTGCGCGACGTCGGTGTTCTCGGCCACCTTCGACGTCTTGATGACGTTCTTGCCGTCCTGCTTTTCGGCGTAGGTGATGGTCAGGTCGCGGCCGTTGACCTCGATCTTTTCGATCTGGCCGGCCTTGGCCTCCTGGACGACCTGGCCGAAGGCGACCTTCTGGTGCTCGTCGCCGCCGTTAAAGAAGGCGAAGACGACCGCGATGATCGCGACGAGGATGAGCAGATAGATGAAGCTCTGGCGAAGCCAACGAGAGTACAATGAGTCACTCCGGTGAGCGGTGGGGTGAACCGCGCCTTATCGCGAGTATAGCAGACCGTTCCAGCGCCCCTGGCTGGCCGGAAAGGACTTCTATACACCGGTCCACGGCGCCGTGAGGGCCCCGTGAATTCCATTGTGAGCGGACGGGAGCGGGTTTCGCCATAAGGGAACTTACGGAACCCTTTCTTCCCGCCGGGCCGGGCCACCCTGCTACCATGACGCGATGGACAGTGGCGGCGACGGAGCGAACGGCCAGGGCCAGGGCGATGTCGCCCTTCTCGTGGACTGGGAGAACCTGAAATTCAGCCTGGCGCAACGTGAGCGGCGTCCCAACGTGACGGCGTTGCGCAACGCCGCCGAGCGGTTCGGACGCATCGTGTATGCGCGCGCCTATGCCGACTGGCAGGACCCCGTGCATTCCGGGGACCCCGCGAACCTGTACATGGCCGGGCTCGAACCCGTGTACGTCCTCACGCGGCGGTACACGGAATCCAGCGGCGAAGTGCGCATCAAGAACTCCGTGGACGTGAAACTGGCGGCGGACTGCATCGAGGCCAGCCACCAGTTCCCCCATATCTCCACCTACATCATCGTCTCGGGCGACCACGGCTTCCTGCACATCGTCAACACGCTGCGGCCCCACGGGAAGCGCGTGGTGGTGATTGGCGTCTCGTGGACGACGGCGGCGGCCCTGACCGACCAGGCCGACGTCGTCCTCTATTACGACCTCGACGTCGAGCGGATGCTCGACGAGACCACGCCCATGACCGCGCCACCGGAGAAGACGAAGAAGGTCTCGCCGGGGATGGCGCAGGCGGCGGAAACGGCGATGGCCCACATCCAGGCGTCGGCGGGCGGCACGACGGTGGAGCTCGACCAGCGCAAGGTGGCGGAGGTGCTCGAGGTGGTGATGGAAGTCACGCGCGAGTACCGCCGCGACCACCGGGACCTCTCCGTTTCGCTGCTGGGGCAGGAGCTGCAGAAGCGGTTGCCGGGGTCGGATTTCGCGCGCCTGGTGAAAGGGCGAACGAGCTACTACGTGCAGGGGCTGGCGGCGCACCGCGACATCCGGCTCGTTCCGCGCGGGTTCGTGGACTGGATCTACCTGCCGGACGAGCCCGACGAGGTGATCTCGACGGCCGCGCCGCCGCCAACCGAACGCGCGCGCTACGACTACGGCGGGCTGGTATTCGCCGACCTGAGCGAGCAGACGCGGAACGACCTCATCGCGGCGATCCAGGACGAGCGGCTGAAGCCCGGGACGGACTACCTGACGTTCAACCGTATCCGCGACGTGGTGGTGCGGGTGACGGGCCGCGAGGAGTTCGCGGCGAAGAACCTCGTGAATAACATGGTGAGCATCACGGTGTTGAAGAACCTGGGCGAACGGCGCGGCTTCTCGCCGGAAACGGGCCTCGCGTACTCGTACGCGACGTTCACGCTGGACCTGCAGAACGCGGACGTGCGGCGGGCGCTGCACCTGGGCTGAACCATCAACGCGCGAGTATTTCGGATCCGCGACAGCTTGCGGAAACGGCGTGCCGCGGGGCCCCGTGGGGTGCCTCGGGCGGTACGATAGGGGTGTATGGCGGCAGTACCTCAGGAATTCCGGCACTCGCCACAGACATTGGCGGGCGTGGCGAAGTCCC
Organism: Candidatus Amarobacillus elongatus; assembly: GCA_016703545.1. Taxonomy (GTDB): domain Bacteria; phylum Chloroflexota; class Dehalococcoidia; order Tepidiformales; family Tepidiformaceae; genus Amarobacillus; species Amarobacillus elongatus. Next base: position 3,290 of record JADJBX010000013.1, on the reverse strand, counting down.
TCCTCCTGTACCTGGTGGAACTGGCGGTATTCCTCACTCTGTTCGTGGGGTACTTCATGCTGCGCGGGTTGCCGCCGGACCGCGTGGCGCTCTCGACGGCCAACGCCGTGGACATCATCGACTTCGAACGCCGGTTGGGCGTGTTCTGGGAAGCGGCGTGGCAGCGGGCTGCGATCGACCACAATCTGCTCATGGACGCGGCGAACTTCACCTACCTGAATCTGCATCTGCCGCTGCTGGCAGTCCTGGGGTTCGGCTTCTTTCACAACAGCGTGCGGAAGTACCGGGTGCTCCGGAACGCGCTGCTGCTGTCCGCGCTCATCGGCGTGCCGTTCTACATCCTCTACCCCGTGACGCCGCCGCGGCTGCTGCTCCAGGCGGGCGTGGATTACGGCTTCCGTGACACGCTCGAGGGCATGCGCGGATCGAAGCCGGGCGCAATGACGAACTGGTACGCGGCGGTGCCGTCCTATCACTTCGGCTGGATCCTGTTGGCGACGATCGGGGTGTGGTGGAACTGGCGATCGCGGCTGGCACGGGCGGCGGCGGTCATCTTCCTGGCGTGGATGTGGTATTCGATCGTGGTCACCGCCAACCACTACTTCCTGGACATGATTCTCGGGGGGGCGATCGTGACGGCGTGCCTCGCGATCGCCTACCAGTGGGAGCTGTGGACGGAGCGCCACCCGGCGGGCGTGCGGCGCTGGTTCCCCCACATCCGGGAAATGCGCCTGCCGTTCTGAGGGAGGCGGGCGAGCTCCGGGACAACGAAAAGGGGGCCGTTGCCGGCCCCCTTCGTGCTGGTTCGAACCGAACGCCTAGATGCGCTCGATGATGGTGCTGATGCCCATGCCGGCGCCGATGCACTGGGTGGCGAGGCCGTAGCGGCCGCCGCTCCGGCGCAGTTCGTGCGCGACGGTGAGGACGAGGCGGGCGCCGGTGGCGCCGAGCGGGTGGCCGATCGCGATCGAGCCGCCGTTCACGTTCACGCGGTCCAGGGGGATGCCCAGTTCCTTGCAGGACGGGATGACCTGGGCGGCGAACGCTTCGTTGAACTCAACGCGGTCGAGCTGGTCGGCGGTGATGCCGGCGTGGCGGAGCGCCTTGCGGGTCGAAGGAATCGGGCCAAGGCCCATGACCTGCGGCTTCACGCCGGCGATGCCGAAGCCGACGATGCGGGCGAGCGGCTCGAGGCCGAGCTCGAGGGCGCGCTTCTCGCTCATGATGAGGGCGGCGCTGATGCCGTCGTTCGTCGGGCAGGCGTTGCCGGCCGTGATGCGCAGCTCGCTGTTCGTCGGGCTGACGATACCCTTGACGGCCGGCAGGGCGCCGAGCGTCTCGACGTTGGTGCCGGGGCGGATGCACTCGTCGCGATCGAAGACGATCGTCTTGCCGTGCTCACCCTCGACCCAGTTGCCCTCGGCATCGAAGACCGGCTCTTCGACTTCGAGCGGAATGATCTCGTCCTTGTAGATGCCACGCTCGTAGGCGGCGACGGCCTTGCGGTGGCTATCGGCGGAGAAGGCGTCCATCTCCTCGCGGGAGAGGTTGTAGACCTCGGCCACGTTCTGGGCGGTCTGGGTCATCGAGAGGACGGGGGAGTAGTCGAGGATTTCGTCCTGGAAGGGGACGCTGAAGTCCTCGAAGTGGTTGTGCGCCATGTTGCGCTGGAGGGCGCTCTGCTCGAGGCGGCGCTTGTTGAATTCGGTGATGCGGGTGGTCGCGCGGGCGCCACCGCCGCCGCCGAGCTGGCGGCCCATGCGCTCGATGCCGAGGGCGATGCCGCACTCGGTGGCGCCAACCATGATCGACTGGGCGATGCGGTGGAGGGTCTCCATGGAGGAGCCGCACTGGCGGTTGCTATCGACGGCGGAGATTTCGGAAGGCAGGCCTGCGAGGCGCGCAACGGTATCGGCACCGATGCCGGCGAGTTCACCCGCGCCGCCAACGTTGCCCATCGCGATGTCTTCGATCATCTCGGCGCGGACCTTGGGGTTCCGCTCGAGAAGCGCACGAACGACGCTCGCGCCAGCCTCATCGAGGCGCGTGGCGACGAGCTTGCCGCGCCCGCCGCGGCCGAAAGCCGAGCGAGCCCCATCAACGATGACGGCGTTCTGCAGTTCCAATGATGTTCCTTCTGGCGGACTCTATACCCGCCGGTACGTGATCGACGGCCATAATAGTCCTCCGCGACGGCAATGCGAATCCCCCTCGGGAAATCGTGCCGAAACCTGTGCTTCCCGTGCTTTTCACAAGGACCGCCCGGCGGCTGTTCAGCGGCCGCCTTCGGCCTCATCGAGCGCCTCGGCGAGGTGCAGGACGCGGGCATTGATCCCGGCTTCGCGGACGGCCGCTTCGTACTGCATCTGGCAGCCGGGGTTGGCCGTGACGACAACGTCCGGGGCGCTGTCACGGAACGCGGTGGCTTTGCGTCCCCGCAGTGCGGCCGACATCGCGGGCTGCACGAGGCTGTAGATGCCGGCGGCGCCGCAGCACATGTCGGCGCCGGCCGTTTCCACGAGCTGGCAGCCATCAACGGCGCGGAGGAGGTCGCGAGGCTGCTCGCGGATGCGCTGGGCGTGCGCGAGGTGACACGCGTCCTGGTAGGCGACGCGGGCGGCCAGCTTGCCGGGCACGGGTGTTTCGAGGCCGGCGACGAACTCCGAGAAGTCGCGGACACGGGCGGAAAAGGCGGCGGCGCGGGCGGCATAGGCGGCGTCGGCGTGGAGCAGCTGCCCGTATTCCTTCATCGCGGCGCCGCACCCCGCGGAGTTCACGACGATCGGTGTATCGCCTTCCAGCGCGTCGATGTTGCGGCGGGCGAGTTCGCGGGCGAAAGCGAGGTCGCCGTCGTGGGCGTGGAGGGCGCCGCAGCAGCCCTGCCCGGCGGCGGCGACGGCGCGAACGCCGCGCCGCGCGAGAACGCGCGCGGTGGCGCGATGGTTACCCCGAAGTTTCGCCCATGACGCAGCCGGTGAAGAGAACGGCTTCGGACGGCATTGCGTGGCTCGGCGAGCGGAGTGCCGGGCCGGACGGGGCGGCCGGGACGCCGGGGCAGCTGTGCCTCCATGGCGGCGAGGCGCGCGGGGAGCCAACGAAGGGGTGCGCGCCGGAACGCCTTTCGCGGCAGCGAACCCGCCCACCAGCGCGCCGGCGCGACGACGGCGGCGAGGACCCGCGGCCGGGCGACCACGTTCCGCAGGGCGAAGCGGCGGACGCGGCGCAAACCTCCGCCCCGGGGCGGGTCGGCCGCAACCTGGGCTTTGACGTGCTCGATGATGCGCCCGTAG
>JADJBX010000012.1 GCA_016703545.1 Candidatus Amarobacillus elongatus | reverse complement strand
GCACGCGGACCAACACCATCTGCCAGGTTCCCCGGCGACCTGGACGATCGAGCGCACCTGGTTTGGGCCGGTCGCGACGCCTTGCTCTTCAACGCCCCGACGGCGTCGCGCATCGCCTCGGTGGTCCCACCCCGGATGCGGATGTGGAACATCTGCTCGTCGGTCTTGATGCTTTCGACCTTCGCCCGGCGCGCCACGGATTTCACGAGGGAGACGTACAACAGGTTCTCCACCGACGGCGGCACCTCGCCGAACCGGTCCTTGAGCTCGGCCTGCATCGCCGCCACCCCATCGGCCGACTCGATCTGCGCGATTCGCTGGTAGAGCGCGAGGCGCGCGTGGATGTCCTCGACGAACGCCTCCGGGATATGCGCGCTGAGCGGCAGGTCGACCGCGGGCGGTGGCGCGAGCGGCTCCGGCCCCTGCACGGCGCCCGGCCGCGCCGCCTTCAGTGCCGCCACTGCCTCCGCGAGCAGCTTCGAGTACATGTCGAAGCCGACACTCGCGATGTGGCCGCTCTGTTCGGTGCCGAGGACGTTCCCGGCGCCGCGAATCTCGAGGTCCCGCAGCGCGATCTGGAAGCCCGCGCCCAGTTCCGTCGCCTCGAAGATCGCTTCGAGCCGCTTCTGCGCGTGTTCGTTCATCTGCCGGTCGCGTTCGTACACAAGGTAGGCGTAGGCGCGGTTCGCCGCGCGGCCCACGCGGCCGCGGAGCTGGTAGAGCTGGGCCAGCCCGAAGCGGTCGGCGTTGTTGATGATGATCGTGTTCGCGTTGGGGATGTCGAGGCCGCTCTCGATGATGGTCGTGCAGACGAGGATGTCCTGTTCGCCCGCGCCGAACTCCATCATCACGCGCTCCAGCTGTTCCTCCGGCATCTGGCCGTGGCCGACGGTGATGTTCGCCTCGGGCACCAGATCGCGTAGTTTCGCGACGACCCGCTCGATGTTGTTCACGCGGTTGTGCACGAAGTACACCTGCCCGCCGCGCTGCAGTTCGCGGTCGATGGCCTCGCGCAGCACCTCATCGTCCCACTGCAGGACGTAGGTGCGAACCGGCAGACGCTCCTCGGGTGGCGACATAATCGTGCTCATGTCGCGAATCCCGGCCAGCGACATCTGGAGCGTGCGTGGGATCGGCGTCGCGCTCAGGGTCAGCATGTCGACGGCGGCGCGCATCTGCTTCAGCCGCTCCTTGTGGCTCACCCCGAACCGCTGCTCCTCGTCGATGATGACGAGCCCGAGGTCCTTGAAGTTCACGTCGTTGCTGATGACGCGGTGGGTGCCCACGAGGATGTCGACTTCGCCCGCGTTCGCTGCCTTCACGATTGCCCGCTGCTCGGCGTCGCTGCGGAAGCGCGACAGCACCTCCACACGCACGGGGAAGCCGGCGACACGCTCGCGGAACGTGTTCCCGTGCTGCTCCGCGAGCACAGTCGTCGGCACGAGCACCGCCACCTGCTTGCCATCGGCCACGGCCTTGAACGCGGCCCGGATGGCGACTTCGGTCTTGCCATACCCCACGTCGCCGCAGATCAGCCGGTCCATGGGGCGTGGGCGTTCCATGTCCGCCTTCACCTCGGCGATCGCCTCCATCTGGTCCTGCGTCTCGACGTAGGGGAAGGCGGCTTCCATTTCCATCTGCCACGCGTTGTCGGGGCCGAAGGCGTACCCCGGCGCCATCTCGCGGCGGGCGTACAGGTCGAGCAGCTCCTGGGCCATCTCCAGGACGGCCGCCTTCACGCGCCGCTTCGCCCGCGCCCAGTCCTGCGGAACCCAGCCGCGTGAGCGATGGCGGGTGGTCGGCGGGACCGACGTGCCGTGTGACCGATTCGAGGTGGTCGGCGGGAACGTAGATCCGGTCGTGCTCGGCGTACTGCAGCTCAGGTACTCGCGCTCGACGCCGTCCACGCGCGGCGAATGAGGCCGCCGTAGCGCGCGATGCCGTGGTCGGCATGCACCAGGTAATCGCCGACTTCGAGCGTCGAGACGATGTCCGGGCGGACGCCCTGCCGCGTTCGCGTCGGCTTGCGCCGCTTCCGGAAGCCGAAGATCTCGGCGTCGGTCACGAAGACGAGCCGCTCATCGAGCGTGAATCCGCCGCCCACGGCAACGGGGACGAAGGTCACCGTGCCCTCGCGCGGCGCCTCCGTGAGTGCGCGGCGGAGGTCGCCCGTGAGCCCGTCGGCGTCGGCCAGCTCGACCAGCCGCAGCGCCTGTTGCGACGCCACCACCACGGCGCGGCCCTGCTTCGCCCACGCGTCGGCCTGCTGCACGAGCGCGCGCAGGCGGCCCGCGAAGCTGGGTGTGGCCGTGATCGGGAGCCGCTTCGCCCCCAGTTCATCGACTCCGAACCGTTGGATGTGCACCACCAGGGGCGCCTGCTCAATGGCCGCGGCGACGTGTTCCGCACCGCCGCTGATTTCGGGCAGCCCTTCCGGGATGGCGCCGCGCCGTTCCAGCTCCGTCCGCGTCCGCCGCTGGTGTTCGAGCAGGGTGCGGAGGGCGTTTTCGCCTTCCTCCTGGTCCTCGATGACGACCTGGACGGCCCCGGAGAGGTGGTCCAGCGCGTCGCCGCTGTACAGGAGCGGTTCGAAGAACCCCTCGTAGTCGCTGCGGCCGCCACCCGCGAGGATCTCCAGCTGTTCCATGACGAGCTCGGCGCCGTCGCCATTCGCATCAAGGGCGCGCAGGAGTTCGGCCGCGGCGCCGCGCGCCTGGTGCGTGCCCGTCGCCGCCGGCGGCACGTGCACGCTCGTCATGCGCTTCACGCTGCGCTGCGTCGCGACATCGAGGACGCGGATGCTTTCGACGTCATCCCCGAAGAACTCGATGCGGTACGCCTGGTCGTCGCCGGCGGGGAAGATGTCGATGATGCCGCCGCGGCGCGTGGCCGTTCCGGGGCGGTCCGCGAGATGCGCCACCAGGTAGCCGGAGGCCTCAAGTGCGGCCATGAGGGCCGCGGGCGGGTGAGCCTCACCGGTGCGGATGTCGACGCCGGCAGCCTCGACTTCGGGCCCGGCCGTGCGCTCCGCAATTGCCGCCCAGCTCGCCACCACGAGCGCCGGCACGTCGCCGCGCAGCAAAGAGAGCGCCCGCGCCCGTTCGACGGCGATAAGCGGGTCGTCGCGGGCGAATTCGTACGGCAGCCGTTCGCGTTCGGGGAGCCGGGCGAGCGGGATCCCCGCGAGGAACAGCCCCAGCTCCTCGGCCACGGCGCCCGCGCGAGCGGGGTTGGCCACGAGCAACAGCGTCGGTCCGGCGTGCCGCGCCGCCAGCGCCGCCGCCACCGGCGCGCGTACCCCTTCGGGCATGCCAATGCGCACCGGTTTTCCCCTGGTGGGCCGGTGCGCTTCGATGGTCTCCGTGAGCGGGCCGAGGATGCCCGCGACATCGCCTGGCAGGGTATGCGCTCCTGCGTTTGTCCGGTGACGAACCGCTGGTAATCGTATCGCAAAGGCCGTTTCGGCGACGTGAGACGCGGACTCAGCGCGGCGACGGGTCCGTTGATACGCTCAATCAGTGGATTCGCACACGGAGCACGGGCACGGGCACGGCGAGGGCGCCCTGGAGCGCCGGCTGCTGTTCGGGCTCGCCCTCACCGGCGCATTCGTCGTCATCGAGGCGCTTACCGCCTGGTGGACCGGCTCTCTCGCACTGCTTTCCGATGCCGGGCACGCGCTCGCGGATTCCGCGGGGCTGATCCTGGCGCTGGCGGCCGCGACCGCGGGCCGCAAACCCGCAGATTCGCGGCGAACCTACGGCTATGCCCGGTACGAAGTCCTCGCGGTGCCCGTGCACGTCACCCTGCTCCTGTCTATCGCCGCATACATCCTGTACGAATCCGTCAGCCGCTTCGGCGACGGTCACCGCGTCGAGACGGGGCCAGTCCTGGTCGTGGGCGCGGCCGGGCTGCTGGTCAACCTCGTGGTCGTCGGCCTCCTTCGCGCTCACAGCCACGACAACCTCAACGCCCGCGCGGCCACGCTCGAGGCCGCCGCCGACGCGCTGACCTCGGTCGCGGTTGTGGCGTCGGCGGGCTTTATCGCGCTCGGCGGCTGGGAAGGCGCCGACACGGTCGCGGGCCTGCTCATCGTCGCGTTCATCGTGCCGCGCGCGTTCATCCTCCTTCGCCAGGCCGCCGATATCCTGCTCGAGAGCGCACCGGCGGGCATCGACCCCGAGGAAATATTGGCGGCCTCCCGGAGTGTGCCGGGTGTGGTCGCGCTCCATGATGTCCACGTATGGTCGATCGCACCCCGCTTCCCGGCGCTCAGCGCGCACGTCGAACTGAGCGATGTGCACTGCACGGAGCACATCCTCACGGACCTCGCCACGTTGTTTCGCGAGCGCTGGGGCATCCGCCATGTGACACTCCAGCCGGAGACGCGCGAACTGCACGAGGCGATCGGCTGCTGCCTGAGCCCCGACGCCAGCCTGATGCCCGCGCATGGGCACGGCCACTGACCCTGTGATACCGCGCCGCGTCTCCCGGCGATCGGTGCTCGCCGGCGGAATCGGCGCCGCCGTCTTCGCCGCGTGCGGGTGGTTCGAAGGCCGCCCGGCCCGCCCCAACCGCTACCCCCCATGGCCACCACGCCCGGGACGAGCACCCGGCCGGCAGCCGCTGCGACGCCAGCGCCCGCCGCGGCGGCGGCATTGCGCGACTTGTCGCGCCCGGCACCCTCGTTTTCGACACCTTCGATGCCCTTCGCTCGGGCGAACCCGCGCTCGCCGAGATCCTCGGCCGCACGCACTCGCGCGTGGTGGAGTGGGCGTCGTACGACCCCCTCCGCATCGGTGGAGACCTCGCCGAGCGCTGGGAGCAGGCTGACCCCGAGACGTGGCTGTTCCACCTCAATCCGAGGGCGCGCTGGCAGCCGCGGCCGCCGGTTGAAGGTCGTGCCGTCACGGCCGCGGACGTGGCCGCACACCTGGAACGGGCAGGCGCCCTTGCGCGCGCTGCCAGGCTCCCGGCAGCCCAGCACCAGGCAGCCGCATTGCGCATCCGGTCCGCCGTCGCGACGGACGTCCGGACCGTCCGCGTCCAGACCGATGGCCCCGACCCGTTCCTGTTGCACACGCTCGCCGCGCGGCTCGCATTCGTGCAGGCGCCGGAGGCGGTGGAGGCGTTCGCTGGCTCGTGGCACCTGCAGCGCCCGGCCGAAGTCGCCGGCAGCGGCCCATTCATCTTCCAGGGCCCGAACGAACGCACGCCCTCGGGGTTCACCGCCTTCCTCGATGGGCACCGGCCGCCGGACCTCGACGGGATCGAACTCGAAGTGCCCGGCTCGTCGCGGGAACTGCTGCTCGTGGGCGCGAGCGACGAAGCGCTCCTCCGGGACCGCCGCGACGCGCCCGCGCTCCGCGCGCGCTCGGGACTCACGGAGTTCACGCGGTTGGAGGAGAGCCCGGTCATCACGACCCTCTCGACGTCGGCCCCGCCGTGGAACAACCCGGAATTGGTCCGCGCGCTCTCCGGCGCACTCCACCGCGGGTGGCTTGGCCGCGAACTCTTTGGCGGCCGCGCCCTTCCCGGCAGCCCCATCGACCCCGTCTTCGGCGCTCCGTTCGCGCTCGCGGCAACCGACCTCGCCCGCTTCCCCGGCTACGGACCATCGCCCGACGGCGATGCCGCCGACGCTCGCCGCCGCTGGGATGCGGCCGGCGGTGCCGCGCTCGGGACCGTTCGCATCGATTTTCCGAGCGTTTTCGACCCGGCATACGGCGCCAGCGCCGTTGTCACGGCGCGGCTTGCCGCCGTTCTCGGCAATCGCTTCGTGGCTGCCGTCGAGCCCTACACGACAATCGGCGAGCGCGCCTCGGCGGGCGAGTACGGCAACGCCCGGGCTGCCTTCTGGTTCGGTTGGGGGCCGCCCTTCGACGACCCGGATCCGTCGCGGTTGCTCGCCGCGACGTACGCTCCGGGCCTCCCGGCGCTCGCGAAAAGATTTGACGAACTGTTGAATGAACTCGATTCGGATGTGCGTGCCCGGAGCGCCCGCGAGCTCGCGCTGGCAGCCCTCGCGGAGGGCTCGGGGGTCCTCTCCTGGCTCGTTCAGCGGCAGGAGCTGTTCCGCGTCGCGGGCCTGCGCCGGCCGGAGCCATCCCCGTTTTGGCTCCAGCACCGCGATTACGAAGCGCGCCTCACCACCTAGCAGATTCGCCGCCGCGCTCCCACGAACGCGGTTGTGTGCCCTGCCTCATTGCCATAGACCGCGGCAATGCCTCGATTCGATCTGATTGACTAACCGGTATGCAAGGGCAATACTTCCGCGCATCCAGCGATTTGCCTGCCTCGTATCAAGGGTGTGGCCTATCGCTGGAATCAAGGGGGGAAATACAGTCATGGTGGATCAGGATAACTACTGGCTTCGCCGCCGCTTCTCGCGACGCCGCGTGATCGGCGGGGCGGCTGCCTTCGGCGTGGGCGCGACGGCGCTCGGCCTCGTCGGCTGCGGCGACGATGATGACGGCGGCGAATCGCCCACGACCGCCCCGTCCGGCGGCACAACCGCGCCCGGCGGCGCTTCCGCCACGGCTGCTCCGAGCGAGACCCCGAAGAAGGGCGGCACCTACACTGCCGCGCTCACGGGCCCGTTCGCGGGCGCCGATCCGCACAACTCGGTGTATGGCGGCGCGGGCGTCGTGCCCGTCGTCTACAACTACCTCTTCCGCACCTACCCGTCGTTCGCGCCGGAACGCGGCATCGCGTACGACCTCGCCGAGAGCCACAAGCTCCAGGACGACAAGGTCACGTACGTTTTCAACCTGCGCACCGATGTGAAGCTCGCGCCAAACGGCCAGAACATCCCGGAGCGCGCCCTCGATTCCAGCGACGTGCTCGAAAGCTGGAAGCGCATCTCCGATCCCAAGGCCGGCTCGAACGGTTACGCGTTCACGAGCAACTGGATCGACAAGATTGATGCGCCCGACGCGAAGACGTTCCGGATCATCACCAAGGCGCCGTATGCCTGGACGGAATCCCAGGTCGGCAACAACCTCATCGGCGCGATCGTGCCCAAGGAGCTGCTCGCCAGCGCGGACCTCAAGACGAAGCCCGTTGGCGGTGGCCCCTTCAAGGCCGTCGAAATCAAGGAAGGCGCCGCGGCCACGATGGAGCGGAACCCGAACTACTACAAGTCGGGCAAGCCGTACCTCGATAAGTACATCATCCGCGCCTTCGCCGACCAGGCGACGTGGCTCACGGCCTTCAGCTCGGGCCAGACCGACTACTACCTGGCGACGAACCCGGACGAGGCGAAGCAGCTCACCAACGCCAACAAGAACCTCGTGTACAAGCACGAGAAGGCGATCGGCTTCAACTCGTTCTGGATGAACACCAAGCAGGCCCCGTGGACGGACCCGCGCGTGCGCAAGGCCGTCAACATGGCCACGAACCGCGACGAGTACATCCAGATTATCGGCCACGGCGCCGGCGAGCCGATCGGCCCGCTGACCTACGCGTTCGGCAAGTACGCCCTCACGAAGGACGAACTGAAGACCGCGCAGCCGTTCAACGCGGCCGAGGCGAAGAAGCTCTTCGAGGCGGCGGGCGTCAAGGAGTTCACCTTCTCGCACCCGACGAGCAGCAACATGGCCGACTACGTCAACATCTTCGTCCGCCAGATGCAGGCGGCGGGTGTGACGGCGAAGCCGCAGCCGCTGGATGCGGGCACGTGGGTCGCGGGCTACTTCGCCACACAGCTCTCGGCCAGCCTCTCCCTCAACCAGGCCTACCAGACGCCGGATAACGCCGTGCAGTGGTGGAACACCGGCGGCATCACCGGCAACAACAAGTACGACACCGGCTGGACGGATCCGGAAGTCGACGCGCTGATCAAGAAGGCCGCGGGCACGATGGATGAGAACCAGCGCGTCCAGGCCTACAAGGATCTGCAGAAGATGATCCTCCAGAAGGACACCGGGTTCTTCAACTTCTTCGGCGTGTACACGGAACTCATGCACGCCCCGGAGATCAAGAACTACCCGTACGCCACTGGCGCGCTCACGACCGCGTACCTCGCGGATCTCTGGACGTCGAAGTCCTGAGCCGGCGGGGGTAACGACCATGTGGCGCGGGCCGGGCAACTGCCCGCCCGCGCCACTTGCGTGAGGGGGAATGGGTTCATGACGCGCTACGTAGTGCGGCGGCTTGCAATGGCCGTGATGATCCTGTGGTTCATCTCCATCATCGTCTTCTTGCTCCTGCGCGTCGGCGGCGGCGACCCCGCCCTCCTTCAGCAGGGCATCAACGCGACTCCGGAGAAGATCGCCCAGGTTCATAAGGAAATGGGGCTCGACGATCCGAAGCCAATCCAGTACCTCAACTGGATGAAGGGCATGCTCACCCTGGACTTCGGCCGTTCGCAGCTCACGCAAACCGATATCACCACCGAGTTCCGCGAGCGGTTCCCGGTGAGCTTCCAGCTGATGCTCATGACGATGTTCTGGACCATCGCCCTGGGCATCCCCTTCGGCGTCATTTCCGCGGCCAAGCGCAACTCGCCCGCGGACTACGTCGTCCGGCTGTTCGCCATCATCGGGCTCTCGGTGCCGGCCTTCTGGATTGCCACGCTGGTGCTGCTCATTCCGGCGCAGCAATGGGGGTATGGTCCCCCGCTCAATCGGCAGGTGTCGCTGTTCACCGACCCGTGGGACAACTTCCGCCAGTTCGGCCCGCCGTCACTGGTGCTCGCCCTCGGCCCGATCGCGTCGGTCATGCGGCTCACGCGGTCGTCGCTGCTCGAGGTCCTGCGCGCGGATTACGTGCGCACGGCCCGCGCCAAGGGCCTTAGTTCGCAGACGGTCATCCTTCGGCACGCCCTGAAGAACTCGCTCATCCCGGTGATCACCGTCCTCGGCCTGCTCATGGGCGGCCTGCTGGGCGGCTCCGTCATCGTCGAGGCGATCTTCAACCTTCGCGGGCTGGGGGCGTACGTCTACGGCGCCATCCTGCAGAAGGACTACAACGTCGCCCAGACGCTCGTCATGTACACGGCCGGCGTCGCGGTGCTGCTCAATCTCGGCGTCGACCTCCTGTATAGCCTCTTCGATCCGAGGATCCGCTATGCCTGAGCGAGCGACGCCCACGTTCATCCCCACGCGGGCCCCGAGGAGGGACACCCATGGCTGAATCCGCGGCCCGCACGACCCTCCCCCTGGAGTACGTCCGGAAGGGTCCCCCGCGCTGGAAGCGGTTCGCCCGCACCATGCGCGCCAACCCGCTCGGCGCCTTCGGGCTCTTCCTCATCCTGACGCTCGTGCTCGTGGGGCTGTTCGCCCCGGTCCTGCGGCATCACGAGATCAACCAGTTCGCAGGCATTCCCGGCCGGGGCCCCACGAGCGAGTTCTGGTTCGGCACCGACAAGTTCGGCCAGGACATCTATAGCCGCGTGGTGAGTGGTGCCCGGATCTCGCTGCAGGTGGGCTTCCTCGCGGTGGCCCTGGGCACGGCCGCGGGCATGCTCATCGGGGCGTGGGCCGGCTATAAGGGCGGCATCGTCGACGTGATTTCGCAGCGAATCATCGACACCATGATCGCCTTCCCCCAGATCCTGTTCCTGCTCGTCATCGTCCGTGTCCTCGGACCGTCGATGCGCAACGTAATCATCGCCATCGCCGTCCTGATCGTGCCCTCGGTGGCCCGCATCGTGCGGAGCGCGGCGCTGGTCGAACGGAACAACCTCTACATCGAAGCCGCACGCGCCATCGGCTCCACCGACGGCCGGATCCTCTTGCGGCACATCATCCCGAACATCCTGCCGGTCGGCGTCGTCATCTCGACGACCCTGCTCGGCACGGCCATCCTCGCCGAGGCGTCCCTGAGCTTCCTTGGCCTCGGCATCCCGCCACCGAACCCGTCGTGGGGCAACGACATCAACGTCGCCCGCACCACGTTCCCCATCAACCTCTGGGCGGCACTCTTCCCGGGCCTGGCCATCAGCCTCACGGTCCTCGGCTTCAACCTGCTGGGCGACGCCACCCGTGACATCTTCGACCCTCGCCTGCGAGGCCGGTAAAGGACGCCGGGACGGAGGCGAACTGCCGCTTCGCCTCCGCAGTGCGTAGGATTGCGCCGAGATGCGCATCCTCATCATTGGCGGCAGCAGGTTCGTTGGTTTGCACCTGACGGAGGCCGCGCGAGAGCGCGGCCATTCCGTTACCCATTTCAATCGCGGACTGAGCGCCCCCGCCGGCATCCCCGGCGTCGAGGAGATCCGCGGCGACCGCGAACAGGCAGCGGACCTCGCCCTCCTCGCGGGGCGGCGCTGGGACGCCGTCATCGACACCCCCGGCTACGTCCCCGAGGCCGTCGCGGCGTCGGCCAACGCGCTTGCGGGGGCGGCGGGCACGTACTGCTTCATCTCCACCCTCTCGGTGTACCGGTCGCTCGCCGAAACGGGGCAGGACGAGGACGCACCGCTCGCCGACGTTCCCCCGGCCGGAACTCCCTACGCAGGGGAGCTGTACGGGGCGCTCAAGGCCGGGTGCGAAGCCGAAGTTCAGCGCGTCTACGGCGAACGGGCGCTGATCATCCGGCCCGGTTACATCGTCGGGCCGCACGATCCCACGGATCGGTTCACCTACTGGCCCGTGCGCGTACGGGAAGCCGGCGAAGTGCTCGCGCCGGGCAACCCCCGCGACCCCATCCAGGTCATCGATGCCCGCGACCTCGCCGCCTGGACCATCCAGCTGCTCGAAGAGGGCGTCCACGGTGTGTTCAACGCCACGGGGCCGGCGCGTCCGCTGACCTGGCACGAGTTCCTGGCCACGGCCGACGTCGTCGCGGGCAACGGCGCGCGCCTGACGTGGGCGGACGAGGCGTTCCTTCTCGCCGAGCACCTGGAGCAGAGTGGCGAGCTGCCTCTCTGGGCGCCTTCCGAGATTGCGGGACTGCACACGTTCAGCATCCAGCGCGCGCTCGACGCCGGGTTGCAGCTTCGACCGCTCGCCGAAACCATCGCGGATACCCTCTCGTGGTACGCTTCGCGCGCCAACGGACCGCTCCGCGCCGGGCTCAGCGCCCCCCGTGAGCAGGAGCTGCTGGCGCGGTTCCATGCATGGTCCCGCGCCCGGAACGAAGGCTGATTCCACCGACGGCGGGGTTGCGATGCGGTACATCATCTATGGAGCGGGTGCGGTCGGCGGCGTCATCGGCGGGCGGCTCTTCCAGGCCGGGCGGGACGTCGTCCTCATCGCGCGCGGAGCGCACCTCGACGCCATTCGCGCCAACGGCCTGACCCTCGAATCGCCCGATGCGCGTGACACGCTGGCGATTCCCGCGGTGGCCGCTCCCGGCGAGCTCACCCTCGGGGCCAACGACGTTGTCGTCCTCGCCATGAAGTCCCAGGACACGCCCGGAGCGCTCTCGGCCCTCGAGGCGGCCGGCGGCGCGGAGTGCGCGCTGCTCATCGCCCAGAACGGCGTCGAGAACGAACGCGCCGCCCTTCGCCGCTTCGCTCGCGTGTACACCACCACGGTCATGCTCCCGTCGACGCACCTGGAGCCGGGCGTCGTGCAGGCGAACTCCGCCCCGATGTCGGGCATTCTCGACGTTGGCCGCTATCCGTCCGGCGCCGACGCCGTCGCCGAAGCGATCTGCGCGGACCTCGCAGCCTCGACCTTCAGCTCTCACCCCGAGCCGGACGTGATGGCGTGGAAGTACCAGAAGCTGCTGCTGAACCTGGGCAACGCCATCCAGGCCATCTGCGGCGAGGACCGCTCCCCGGACGCGCGCGAACTGTTGTCACGGGCGAAGGCCGAGGCGGAAGCCTGCTTTACCGCCGCCGGCATCCGTTACGTCGGTGACGCCGCCGACGCCGCCCGCCGCGGGACGCTCATCACGGTGCGGCCCATCGCTGGCGCCGCGCGCGGAGGCGGCTCCACATGGCAGAGCATCCAGCGCGGGAAGGCCGAGGTCGAAAGCGATTACCTCAACGGGGAAGTGGTGCTGCTTGGCCGCCTCCACGGCGTGCCCACACCCGCGAACGAGCTCCTTCGCGCCGAAGCGAACGAGCAGGCACGGCAACGGATCGTGCCGGGCACGCTCTCCGCGGCGGATCTGCTGAAGCGGCTGGCCTAGCCGCCCTCCCGGAAGTGCCGCGCCACTGTTCGCGGCTCGTTTGTTTTGCCCAGGTTGCGAATTCGGTTCGATATGTCGGCGAGAGCATATTGCGCCGCTCACTGGCTCCCGTAGGATTCGTGAATAGATGCCGGGAGGGGGAACGTCCCGGGTAGGAGTGTGTCCATGACGACTGCCGCTTCCAGCGGGACCCTGGCTGAAAAGGGCTACAACGGCAAGATGCTGAATGTGAACCTCACGACCGGTGAGGTCACCGTCGAACGGCCCGACGATGCGCTGTACCGCCAGTACCTCGGTGGGTACGGGATCGGGGCGCGCATGCTCTGGGACCGCGTCCCGAAGGGTGCCGATGCGCTCGGCCCCGAGAACATGCTCGGCATGTTCCCCGGGCTCCTGACCGGCACGCCGCTCTTTGGGCAGCGCTGGCAGGTGGTCTGCAAGAGCCCGCTGACGGGCGGCTGGGGCGATGCGAACTGCGGCGGCGATTTCGGCGGCGTGCTCAAGCTCGCCGGCTGGGACGGCATCATGTTCTTCGGCAAGGCCGAGCGCCCCGTCTATCTCCTCATCGAGGAAGGCAACGCCGAGCTGCGCGACGCCTCCGACCTCTGGGGCACCGGCGCCATCGAGAACGAGACCGCCCTCAAGGCCCGCCACGGCAAGAAGGCCAGCGTCGCGAACATCGGCCAGGCCGGTGAGACGCTTTCGCTCATCAGTGGCGTCTGCAACGACCATGGCCGCCTCGCCGCCCGCTCGGGCGTTGGCGCCGTCATGGGTTCGAAGAACCTGAAGGCCGTCGTCTGCCTCACCGACCGCAAGGTCATCGCGCAGACGCCCGAGACCATCAAGATGCTTCGCTCGAACCTCGATGAGTTCGTGAAGCCGCTGAAGGACTTCTTCCACACCTTCGGCACCACCGGCATCACCGCCCGCAGCGCCCTCAATGGCGACTCCCCCGTGAAGAACTGGGGTGGCGTCGGCGTCGTCGACTTCCCGGAGGCGGCGAAGATCGACGGCGGCACGCAGATCAACCCCAAGATGGAGAAGTCGTACGGCTGCTGGCGTTGCCCGATGGCCTGTGGCGCCGAGTCCGTCGAATCGACGAACCCCGAGTACCCGTACCCGCACCACACCCACCGCCCCGAGTACGAGGCGATGGGCGCGTTCGGCACGATGAACCTGATGTCCAACCCGGACGCCCTGATCTACGCGAACCACCTCTGCAACGAGTATGGCTTCGACGTCATCAGCGCCGGTGTCGCCATCTCCATGGCGATTGAGTGCTACGAAGCGGGCATCATCACCAAGGAAGACACGGACGGGCTTGAGCTGAACTGGCGCAGCGAATCCGCCGTCCTGGCGATGCTCAAGCTCATGGGCGAGCGCCGCGGCATCGGCGACACGTTCGCCGACGGCGTGAAGGTCGCGGCCGAGCGCCTCGGCCGCGGGTCCGACAAGTATGCGATGCACATCGGCGGCCAGGAGCTGCCGATGCACGACCCCAAGCTCCAGCCGGAGTTCCATACCACCTACAAGCTCGACCCGACCCCGGGCCGCCACACGCAGTACGAAGGGAACCGCCGCATCGGCAAGTTCCCGCCCGCGCCCAAGGACTTCAAGGACTACGCCAACCGCGGCGAGCACCACAAGGGCGCGAGCGAGTACATGCACGTGGTCAACTCGGGCGGCATGTGCCAGTTCGTGATGTCGGCCGCCAACACCGCCAACATCCCCAACTGGTTCAACGCCGTCACGGGCTGGGACATGGACCTGGACGAGATCATGCAGGTGGGTGAGCGCATCGCGAACCTGCGTATGGCCTACGAAGTACGCGAGGGCGGCAATCCCCGCCAGCGCCCCGTCCCCACGCGCGTCAGCGGCGAGACCACCGAGGGCACCTCGGCCGGCCCGCTCGCGGGCGTTCGCCTCGACACCGAGCTGCTCGAGACGGACTTCCTCAAGGCGTGCGATTGGGACGTCGCCACCTGCGCCCCGTCGGCTGCCAAGCTGCAGTCGCTTGGCCTGCCGGAAGTCGCGGCCGCCCTCCACTAGGGCCGGCTGTTCGCGAACCAACGAACGAGGACGCCTCCCGGGGCGTCCTCGTTTTTTCGTGCCAGGCGAAGGACCGTGCCTCCGCGGGCCTGACACCATGGGCTTGCTCCCGTAGAATCCAGCGTTGGGCCGGCCCGGGCGGCGCCCGGCGAACCATCTCCGGCTCCCAAGGAACGAGGAATCCATGACGTTCGAGGCTGTTCTTGCGCAGGCGCGGGCCGAAGGCCGCACGCTGCTGAATGAAGTCGAGGCGAAGCAGCTGCTTCGCGATGCGGGCGTGCCCGTCACCAATACCACCCTCGCCACCAGCCGCGCCGAAGCGCAGGCCCAGGCCGAGGCCGCCGGCTACCCCGTCGTCCTCAAGGTGGTCTCGCCCGATATCGCCCACAAGAGCGATGCCGGCGGCGTGAAGCTGAATCTCAAGAGCCAGGACGAGGTGGGCGCCGCCTATGACGCCATCCTCGAGAGCTGCCTCAAGCACGTGCCCGGCGCGAAGATCACCGGCGTTGCCGTACAGCACATGGCGCCGCAGGGCACCGAAGTCATCGTCGGCATGACCACCGACCCGCAGTTCGGCCCCGTCATGATGTTCGGCCTCGGCGGCATCATGGTCGAAGTGCTCAAGGACGTCTCGTTCCGTCTCGTGCCCCTCGAAGAGAAGGACGCCACCCAGATGATCGACGAGATCAAGGGCCGGCCGATTCTCGCGGGCGTGCGCGGCCAGCCGGCCGCGGACATCGGCGCGCTGAAGACCGCCATCCTCAAGGTCGCGGAGTTCGTCGAGAAGCACCCGGAAGTGAAGGAACTCGACCTCAACCCCGTGTTCGCCTACCCCGATGGCGCCATCGCCGTGGACGCGCGCATCGTCGTCGCGGAGGCCTGACATGGCAGTACCCGGGCATCGGCTCGATCGCATGTTCAACCCGAAGGTCGTCGCGGTGGTTGGGGACAAGGGCCCCAACTACATGTGGCTGCGAACAACATGCCCTTCAAGGAGAAGGGCGGGAAGCTCTACAGCGTCCAGCTCGACCCCAAGGAGATCCCCGGCATCGAAGCCCTCGGCGTCACGAACGTGACCTCCATGGCCGATATCCCGGAGCCCATCGATTACGCCCTCGTCGCCGTCCCGCGGCAGGTGTCGCCCTTCGTGCTGAAGGACCTCATCGCCAACGGCGCGAATGGCGCGGGCTTCTTCACCTCCGGCTTCGCCGAGACGGGTGAGGAGCTGGGCATCAAGCTGCAGGCGCAGCTCGTCGAGATGGCGAAGGGCGCCAACTTCAACCTCGTCGGCCCGAACTGCATGGGCCTCTACCTGCCGAAGGCCGGCGTCCGCTTTAACGCCGATGCCCCCGTCAGCGATGACGGCCGGGTGGGCTTCCTTTCGCAGTCGGGGACGCACGGCATCATGTTCAGCCTCGTCGCGGGCGCGAACGGCATCGGCGTTAGCCGCTGCGCCAGCATCGGCAACGCCGTCGTGCTCGATGTCTCGGACTACATCGACTACCTCATGCAGGACGACGAGACCGAAGTCATCGGAATGTACGTCGAAGGCGTTCGCGATGGCCGCCGGTTCTTCGAGACGCTCCGGGAGGCGTGCAAGCGCAAGCCGGTGATCGTATGGAAGGGCGGCCAGACCGAAGCCGGGTCCCGCGCCACCATGTCGCACACCGGGTCGCTCGCGGCCCCTTCCGCGATCTGGGAGGGGATGATGCGCCAGTGCGGCGCCATCACCACCCAGAACCTCGACGAGACCATCGACACCATGAAGGCGCTGCTCTCGGCGAAGAAGCCCCGCGGCAACGGGATGGCGCTGCTCGCGCAGACGGGCGGCCAGTCCGTCTCCATCACCGACGCGTTCGCGCGCGCCGGCTGGGACGTTCCCGCGTTCACCGACGACACCTACGCCCAGCTCGGCGAGTTCTTCAACATCATCGGCGGGAGCTTCAAGAACCCGCTCGACATGGCCGGCACTGTCCAGGGCAAGACCGAGACGCTCGACAAGATCCTGAGCATCATCGAGGCCGACCCCAACATCGACGGCATGGCGATGGAATTGAGCGCGATGTTCGCCGCCCGCCAGTGGAAGGCAAACCCCGCGACGCTGGATTCGACGCTCGACATCCTCAAGGCGCACATGACCGCGTCCGAAAAGCCGTTCGTCGCGATCCTCCACCCGGCGCACGAGATGGAGTACATCGGCAGCATCCTGCACAAGTTCCACGAGCGCGGCATCCCCGTGTTCCAGAGCTTCGAACGGGCGGCGAGTGCGCTCCGCCGCGTGTCCGATTACTGGGCCAGCCGTTAGGGCCCGTGGCCACGGCCCCTGTATCACTTCAGCGACGAACCGGGCATTGCCCGGTTCGTTCCGCGTTCGCCCCTGGAGCGGCCCGAAGTCGAGCCGCTGGTCTGGGCGATCGACGCGTGGCACGCGCCGATGTACTACGTCCCGCGCGACTGCCCCCGCGCCTGCTTCTGGGCCGTCGAAACGACGACTGCGCACGATGCTCGGCGCTTTGGCCTCGAACGCGGGCATCGATTCACGATGGTGGTCGAGGAGGCCTGGTGGGAGCGAATCCAGGCCGCGACGGTCTACCGGTACGAACTTCCGCCGGCCACGTTCGAACTCAACGACGTCACGGCGGGCCACTACGTCAGTCGTGAATCTGTGACGCCCCTCGCGGTGGAGGCTCTGCCGGACCTGCCGCGAGCCATCCGTGCCGAGAGCGTGGACCTGCGGGTGATGCCGCGCCTCCGTCCGCTCTGGGCCGAAATCATCGCGTCAACGGTCGCGTTCTCGGGAACGCGGCTCAGGAACGCGCGGGATTGACAGGCTGCCGGGAACCGTGGTCGTTGGCCGCAATGCCTCCACGAGTACTACCAGGTGGTCACAGGAAGCTGCGGCCGCTTGAAAGGAGCGTCGCTCGCGCGGATGTTCGTGGACTGGCAAAGGGCCGCGTGTTCGATCCGTTTCAGCGTTGGCTGAGATCGCGTGGTCCGTGGAGGACTGCTTCGGCGTGGCGTGGTGGGATGCGTTGATCATCGCCGCCGCCCAGTCTCAGGGGCTGCCGTATCTGCTCACCGAAGACCTCCAGCACGGACAGCGTTTCAGGGACCTGGAGGTGGTGAACCCGTTCGTCGTCGAGCCGCCCACCGCCTCCTGACCCCGCCGGCGCCGCTACTCCCCCGTCATCCGCCGCGCATCGAGCAGCCGCGTGAGTTCGACTTCCGGGAGGATGCCGCGCTCCGTGGCGAGGGCGCGAATGGTGCGGCCGGTGCGGAACGCGTCGTTCGCGAGCTCGGCCGCGGCGTCGTAGCCGATGACCGCCGCGAGCGGCGTGCCGATGCTGAGACCTTCCTCGACCATGCGCGGCCCGTTCTCCGTCGCTTCCAGGCCGTCGATGCACTTCTCGGCGAGAACGGTCGCGGCGTTGGTCAGCAGTTCGATGGTCTGCAGCAGGTTGTGCGCGGCCACCGGCCACATCGTGTTCAGCTCGAAGAAGCCCCACTGGCCGCACATCGCGATGGTCGCGTCGTTGCCGACGACCTGGGCCGCGACCTGGATGACCGCCTCCGGGATCACCGGGTTCACCTTGCCCGGCATGATTGAGCTGCCGGGCTGAAGCGCGGGCAGCGCCAGCTCGTACAGGCTCGCGCGGGGGCCGCTGCCCATCAGCCGGATGTCGTTGGCGATCTTCACCAGCGAAACGGCGACCGTCCGCAGCTCGCCGCTCGCCTCCACCACGGCGTCCATCGTCGCCTGCGCCTGGAAGTGGTTGGATGTTTCGCGAAGCTGGAGGCGCTCGCCTTCGTTCAAGTAGGCGATGGCCCGGGCCGCGAACTCCCGGTGCGTGTTCACACCGGTGCCCACCGCCGTGCCCCCCAGGGCGACCTCGCGAAGTGCCTCGCCCGCCACGGTCACCCGCCGCCGCGCGCGTTCGGCCTGTCCCGCGTATCCGCGGAACTCCTGCCCGAGGCGAATGGGCGTCGCGTCCATCAGGTGCGTACGTCCCGTCTTCACCACCGAGTCGAATTGCGCGGCCTTCGCCTGCAGCGATGCTTCGAGCCGGTAGAGGGCGGGCAGCAGGCGGCGCTGGGTCTCGAGCAGCGCCGACAGGTGCAGCGCCGTGGGGATGACGTCGTTGGAGGATTGTCCCTTGTTCACGTGATCGTTGGGGTGGATGGGCGAATACGTGCCCTTCGGCCCGCCGCCGAGGATCTCGTTCGCCCGGTTGGCGATGACCTCGTTGGCGTTCATGTTCGTGGACGTGCCGGACCCCGTCTGGAACACGTCGACCACGAACTCGCTGTCCCAATCGCCGTTCATCACCTCGCGCGCCGCCGTGACGATGGCGTCGGTGTGTTCGCGGGGGAGGAGGCCGAGGTCGCGGTTGGCGAGCGCTCCGGCGCGCTTGATGTTCGCGAGGGCACGAATGAACGTGCGCGGCAGGCGAAGGCCGCTGATGGGGAAGTTGGCGGCGGCGCGGGCGCTGTCGATGCCGTAATAGGCGCCCGCCGGCCCGGCGTACTCGCCGATGGCGTCGCGTTCGAGGCGCGTGGTGGTCTCTTCGGTCATGCGAGCGAGTGTACCGCCGGGGGTGATCAACCGCGCAATCACGGGCGTAGGTAGCAATGCGGCCACGTCACCGAACGCGGGGCCGCGGGCAGTCGCGGGCGAGGGGCCGGTCGCATGTCCGGCTCCTCGCTCAGCCTACGACCAGCTCCAACTGCCGCTCCCGTGGCCCATCGAACTCACAGAAGTAGATGCCCTGCCAGCGGCCGAGCAAGAGCCGCCCGCCCACGACGGGCACCTGCACCGAAGCCCCAACGAGGGTCGCCTTGATGTGGCCGTCGCTGTTCCCCTCGGCGTGCGCGAACGGCGCGTTGCGAGGCACCAGCCGTGCGAGCCATCCGAGCATGTCGGATTGCACGGCCGGGTCCGCGTTTTCGTTGATCGTGATCGCCGCCGTGGTGTGCGGCACGAACAGCGTCACGACGCCATCGGCGGCGTTCGACATCTGCAGGGCGGCCCGCACGCGAGCCGTAACGTCGATCAGCTCCTCCCGCTGGTTGGAGCGAACGGTGATGGTGGCGCGAATCATGTGCTGAGGGTGAGTCCGCCGAGGAAGGCCATCACGGCACGGTTGAACTCCGCCGGCTGGTCGATATTCGAAGCGTGCCCGGCATCGGCGATGACCGCCTTCGTGGCGTTGGGGATCTTGTTCGCCATGTAGTCTGTCGCCGCGAGGAATGGCTCGTCCCTGTCGCCGACGAGCACGAGGGTGGGCACGGCGATCGAATCCATCGACTCGATGATCCGCGAATCGAACTGCGCCAGCATGCCGCGGGCGGCGTTCGCAAGGCCCTGCGCCGACCGGTGCTGGCTCACGCGTACTTCCGCGCTCGCGCCGAGGGCGTCGAGTCCCTTTGTTTCGAAGTTCACGGCCCGGCGCTCCGCGGTCTCATTCCAGCCCTCCCGCGCCTTGGGGTTCCGGTACCCGGGGCCGGTGTCGAAGAGCATGAGCGCGTTGACCATCGCGGGGTAGCGCACGTTGAACGCGAGGGAGGTGTAGCCCCCCAGCGAAAGGCCGCCGATGACCGCGCGCTCGATCCCGAGTTCGCGCAGGATCGCCGCGATATCCGCGCAGCTGTGTTCCTCGGAATACAGCGAGGGGTCGTCCGGGCTGTCGCTCTGGCCGTGGCCGCGCATGTCCCAGGTGATGACGCGGTACTGCTCGCTGAGCACAGGGACCTGGCCGCGCCACATCTGCGAGGTCGCGCTGTACCCGTGACTCAGGACGACGGCCGGGCCGCTGCCCGCCACCTCGTAGTAGATCTTGACGCCGTCGCGCTCGATGTAGGCCATGCGTTTCGTGCCCCTTCGGTTGGTGGGCGCATTCTAACCACGGATAGCCCGGAACGGTCGCCCGCCCGGTGTTATCACGGCGAACGATCGGGGCAGGTAGAGCAGCGCGCATAGGTGGCGCCGGGGTCGAGGGCGTCGATGCCCCGCGCGCCCAGCATCCGCCGCAGCGTCCAGAGCGGCAGCCCCATGACGTTGCAGTAGCATCCGTCGAGCCGGGCCACCGTGGGCACATCGTCGTCCTGGATGGCGTAGGCGCCCGCTTTGTCCATCGGCCTCCCGCTGGCGATGTAGGCTTCGACCGCGCTGTCCGGGAGGGGCGCCATGGTCACGGCGCTGACGCAGTGCGCCGCGTGGCATACCCCGTTCTCCATCATGGCCACGCCCGTTACCACGCCATGTTCGCGGTCGCGAAGCTCGCGCAGGATGCGGGCGGCGTCGGCGGCGTCCTCGGGCTTGCCGTACGCGCGATCGCCGTCGAACACGATCGTGTCCGAGCCGATGACCAGCGCCCCGGGGAATCGACCCGCGAGTGCGGCCGCCTTGGCCTCCGCCAGCCGCTCGGCATCGTCGATCGGGCTCCCCGCGAACTCCTCGGGGGCATCGGAGGTGGCGACGTCGAACTCAGGGACGAGGGCGCGAAGCAGCTCGCGCCGCCGCGGCGAGGCCGACGCGAGCACGATGCGCGTCACCCGCCCGCCGGGTCCGCGAGCGAAAGGCGCGTCACGCACTCGATGTGGCCGGTCTGCGGGAACATGTCCAGCGGCGTCACATGGTCGACCTGGTACCCGCCGTCGACGAGCACGCGCAGGTCCCGCGCGAGTGTGGCGGGATTGCACGAGACATACACCACCACGGAGGGCCGGAAGCGCACGATGGCCTCCAGTACGGTCGGGTAGCAGCCGGGGCGGGGCGGGTCCAGCAGGATCGCGTCCGGCGCGCTTTCTAGCAGCGGGAGGATGTCCTCCACCTTGCCCGCCTTCACCTGCACATTCGGCGTCTGCTCGACGTTCTCGTGCGCGTCCTTCGCGGCCGCATGTGATTCCTCGATCGCGAGGACGCGGCGGAAGCGGTCCGCGAACAGCACGGCAAACGTCCCGACGCCGGCGAAGGCATCGACGAGCAGGTCGCCGCTTTCCGGCAGCGCCTCGCCGACGAGTTCGGCCATCTGCTCGGCCTGCGGGTGGTTGACCTGGAAGAAGGCGGAGGCGCTCACCTGGAACTTCTTCCCGCCGAGCTCCTCGAGGTACGCCTTCTGGCCCGTCTCGGCTTCCATTCCGGGGATCGTCGGGTACACGAGGAAGCTGCCGGTGGTGGCGCTGCGCCGCACCTGGATCTGATGCAGGCCGCTGCCCCGGCCCTGCAGCTTCGGCAGCAGCTCGTTCACCCACGGGTCCGCGATGGGGCAGTGGTCGATCTTCAGCAACGGCCGGCCGCCGCGCGCCATGAAGCCCACGTCGCCATACATCTTGCCGGTGGAAAAGCGGACGTGGTTCCGGTATTGCCACGGGTTGGCGGCGCCGCGAATCGGCCTCACGACGGCGTCATCGAGGTGGCCGATGCGCCGCAGTTGCTCGCGCACCACCGCTTCCTTCGCCGCGAGCTGGGCCGGGTACGCGAGATGCTGGAGCTGGCAGCCGCCGCACTGGCCAAACACGGGGCACGGGGGCTCGACGCGGTCGGGCGATGGTTCCAGCACGCGCGTGACGTGCGCTTCGACGTAGTCGGCGTGCGGCCGGTCGACGGTCGCTGCCACGAGCTCGCCGGGTGCGGCGAACGCCACGAGCACCACGCGCCCGTCTTCAAGGTGCGAAAGCGAGGCCCCCGGACACGATCGGTCCACAGCGGAGCGTCAGCACCTCACCGGGTGCGGGGGAGAGGTTGGTGGAAGTACGGCGGGAACGGCGGCCCATACATCAACTGTACGGGCGCCCGCCGGGAGGGGCGAACCGGCGCCGGGAACGCGGGTGGCCGGCCATTCTCTAGGCCCTTACCGTCCGCCTTCGCCCGTAACCGTGGGCCGCCCCACAATAGGTCCTTCAACATAACCGGGGCTTCCACGAATGATTATCCACATGGCGCCGGGCGCGACCGGCGAGCAGACCCAGCGAGTCATCGACCGGATTACGCGCGATTACGGCCTCCGCTGCGAGACCATCGAAGGCGACACGACCGTCATCGGCGTCAAGGGCATCGCCGGCGTAATCGACGAAGGGCGCATCACCGAGCTCCCCGGCGTCGACCGCGTCATCCGGATCAGCGTCAAGTACAAGGACGCGAGCCGGCAGTTCCAGCCGGAAGACACCGTCATCACGCTCGGCAACGGCCACAAGGTCGGCGGCGACAACCTCACCGTGTTCGGCGGCCCCTGCGCGATCGAAAGCGAGCAGCAGGCGCTCGAATCGGCGCGGATGTCGAAGGAAGCGGGCGTGGACGTCCTTCGCGCCTTCGTGGACAAGTCCCGCACGAGCCCCTACGACTACCGCGGGCTCGATATCGACCGCGGCCTCGAAATCGCCGCCGCGATGAAGGCGGAAACCGGCCTCCCAACCGTGTCGGAACTCATCGACCTGCGCCACCTCGATGCCTTCCTCAAGGCCGGCATCGACATCCTCCAGATCGGCGCACGCAGCGCACAGTATTCGCCGCTGCTGGAAGAGCTTTCGCGCGTGAAGGTCCCGGTCGTGCTCAAGCATGGCTTCGGCAACGACATGACGGAGTGGCTGTGCGCCGCCGCCTACATCATGTCGGGCGTCGATCGCTCGGGCCGGACCACGGTGCTGGGCAACCCGAACGTCATCCTCTGTTATCGCGGCATCAAGTCGTTCGAAACCGAGACCCGCTTCGCAGCCGATGTCTCGATGATTCCGCTGGTGCGCCAGAAGTCGCATCTCCCGCTCATCGCCGACCCGAGCCACTCGTCCGGCGACCGCAAGCTCGTCGAGCGCGTCTCCTACGGCTTCGTGGCCGCGGGCGCCAACGGCATCGAGTTCGACATCCATTCGAACCCGGCCGAGGCGCTGTGCGATGGCAAGCAGGCGGTGGGCCGCGATGCCGGCCGCATCGTGAGCAACTGCCGCTCCATTCATCAGATGCTGGGCGAAGTCGGCTACGAAACCGGCTCGAGCAAGCGCGCGGCGGTCGCCGCCGGGTAGCCGCTAGCGTCACCGGCATCAGCACCCAACCAACAAGGCGGGCCACACGGCCCGCCTTGTGCGTTCCCGGGACTTCAGCCTGTCCCGGCAGCGGTCGCTCCCGGGCCTGGTCGACGAACGCGACCGCCAGCGGGGGCTTGTCTTTCGCTTCCGGCGCGTCCGGTCCGTATCCTTCGGTCACTCCCCCGTGTGAGGCAGCCCGTGATCAACCGCGACCGACTTGTCCAGGAGTTCCTCGAACTCGTCGCCATCGACAGCCCCTCCGGAGATGAGGACGCCATCGCGGAGGAGTTGGTCCGCCGCCTGGAAGCGATTGGCGTAGAGGCTTCGCAGGATGCGCACGGCAACGTGCTCGGCCGCCGGCCCGGCGTTGGCGAGCCCATCCTGCTCTCCGCGCACATGGACACGGTCGAGCCCGGCCGCGGCATCCAGCCCGTGTTCGACGGGCCCGACATCATTCGCAGCGACGGAACGACGATCCTCGGCGCCGACAACAAGGCAGGCTGCGCCGTCATCCTCGAAGTCATCCGCTCCGCCAACGAGGACGCCGCCGAAACGCGGCCAATCGAGGTCGCCATCAGCCGGGGCGAGGAGATTGGCCTCGTCGGCGCATCGAACATGGACTACAGCCGCATCAGTGCCCGCGTCGCGCTGGTGGTCGACAGCGGCGGGCCGCCCTCTTCGATCCAGGGGCAGGCGCCGTACCACTTCACCTACAGCATCGCCGTCCATGGCCGCGCCGCGCACGCCGGGGTCGAACCGGAGAAGGGTGTGCCCGCCATCACCATCGCCGCCGAGGCCGTGCTCGGCATGCCCCAGGGCCGCATCGACTTCGAAACGACGGGCAACGTTGGCACGATCCACGGGGGCCTCGTGCGCAACGCCGTCCCCGAGGAGTGCCTGATCGAGGGCGAGCTGCGCAGCATGGAGTTCGAAAAGGTCGACGCCCTCGTCTCGCGCGCCCGTGCCCACGTCGATGAAGTGCGTGAGCGCCACCCCGACGCCCGCATCGACGCCGACTTTCACATGGGCTACCCCGGATACAAGCTCGAACCCGGCGATCCGGCCGCCGACCTCATCTTTGGCGTGCTCGGCGGCCTTGGCCTCACGCCCGACCCCCATCCCGTCGGCGGCGGTACCGATGGCAATGTCTTCCGCGGGCACGGCATCTCCAGCGTCGTCATCGGCCGCGGCGGCTACAACCAGCACACGAAGGACGAGTACCTGGTCATCCCCGAGATGCTGCAGTGCGCGGCCGTGCTCGAGGCGGCGGTGCGGCGAACGGGGTAGGTACCGGGCCGTGTGGGGAACACTCACGGCCCTCATACCCGCCCTCGCCGCCGCACGCGACCCGCGTTCTCGAGGCGCTGGAACTTCCGCCGGCGAGGTGGCGTTGTAGCGACCGAGAGGGGCTGAGACGACGTGCATTTCGCGGCTTCGTTGCGCCCAATCGAGCGCTTGTTAGGATTTCGCCATGCTGTGGAAGGCGTTATGGATGCGACGTGCCGCCGAGGCTCCCTCGCCATCCGCGCCGCCGGCGGTTGAATCCGGCCCCGCACCAGCTATCGAGCCTCCCCGACCTGTCGAATCCTCTTCCATGAGCCTCGAATCGAGCCTCGAATCGACCGCCAGCGCGTCCGCGGTTGCGGCCCATGAACCCGCGCCGGCGCGTCGTTGGTGGCGGCCGTCGAGGCGGCGCGTGCTTCTCACGCTGGCGGTGCTCTTCCTCGGTGTCATGGGGTACGGCTACACCCACAAGTCCGAGTTCAGCGCCCAGGCCGCGGACCTCAGCCGCCGTGTTATTGGCGACGAGAACACGGCCCGTGTCGAGGCGTGGTACTTCCGCGTCCAGGACCGCATCGACCGCACCAAGTACCGCCTCCTCGGGGGCGATACCGACCCCTTCGCCATCGAGGAGGTCGTCGTGCAGTTCGTGAAGCAGCCACCGCAGCAGGTCATCGACATCACGCTGGAGCACTCGTACGACTTCGGTCCCGAGCTGCCGCCCCCGCCCAAGCCCATGACCCCGCCCGAGACCATCCCCCTGCGCGACACGCTAGAAGCGGGCGAAGGCGTGTGGACGACGGCCAGCCTGCCGCGCACATCCCCCGACGACCCCGTGCTCA
Source organism: Candidatus Amarobacillus elongatus (assembly GCA_016703545.1). Taxonomy (GTDB): domain Bacteria; phylum Chloroflexota; class Dehalococcoidia; order Tepidiformales; family Tepidiformaceae; genus Amarobacillus; species Amarobacillus elongatus. Next base: position 28,543 of record JADJBX010000012.1, on the reverse strand, counting down.
TGCGCACGTTCATCCGCCCGGACAAGTCGCGGCCGTACGCCCTCGTCGGGGTACTGCTGATGGACTCGCGGCGCGTGATGCTGCACATGGTCGGCGGTACCGCGGACCCCGGCGGCGACCGCGGCGTGAAGGGCCCCGGCGTCATCCCCCAGGACGACCGCGCGAACCTGATCGCGGCCTGGAACGGCGGCTTCAAGGGCCCGCACGGCGGCTTCGGCATGGTGGCGAACGGCAAGGAGTACCGGCCCCTGCGTAACGGCCTCGCGAGCATCGCGGTGATGCAGGACGGCACGATCAAAATGGGCGAATGGGGCAACGACATCGCCTGGGAAGAAGGCATGGTCGCCGTCCGCCAGAACGCCGTCCTGCTCGTCCGCAACGGCGAGATCAGCCGTCGCGTGACCGAGGGCAACGACACCTGGGGCTATGTGAACGTGAACAGCGCCGAATTCATCACATGGCGGTCCGCGGTGGGGCTGACCAGGGACGGGAACCTGCTGTACGCCTCGGGGAACTCGCTGAGCGCGGAAACGCTCGCGAAGGCGCTCTACGCCGCCGGCGCTCATACCGCCATGCAGCTCGACATCAACACGCCCTACGTCCTGCTCGGCACCTACTTCCCGCAGCCCGATGGCAGCCTCACGTCGCAGAAGTTCATGGACACGATGAGCGACAACCCGGGCCGCTTCCTCAAGTCGCAGGAACGGGACTTCATGTACATAACGGTCGACGAAACGCGGTACCGGAACCCCACGCCGGCGGCGGCCCGCTAGCCCGTTCGCTCCCATGTCCACGTGGTTTCCATTCGCACCGGCGCGCCCGGCCGGGCCGTAGCCACCGTGCCGCCAACCTTCGCCGCGAGGTTGAACGCGTCGGGCGGCGCGCTCTGGGGTTCGATGCAGAAGCTCTCCGGCGGGGTGTACACCTGCACGTGCGCGTGCACGTCCGTGCACTCCATTCGGAGGCGCAGCTGATCCCATGCGACCACCACGGGCCCATCGAGGTCGCCAAAGCAGTCATCGAGCCGCCGCTTCCCGAGGCAGGTCAGCCACCGGAGGTTGGCGGCGCGCGCCGGGAGCACCCGTTCGCCCGTAGGCAGGTGGTGTTCGAGTACGTACCGCGAACCGGCCGGCACCTGCACGCTTACCGACCGCGAACCGAGGACGTCACGGCGGAACCAGGGGTGCCATCCGCACGCCGCGGGGAACGGTTCGTGTTCCGCTCGCACCTGCAGTTCGAGGTGGACGCGGTCGGGATCGAGCGTGACGCGCTGCCACGCGGTCCCGGCCCAGGGCCAATCGCCGCCCAGTTCGGTCTCCATTTCGCACGACGACGGGTCCGCCGCCAGCACGCGCCATGTCGCGAGGACGGCAGTGCCATGGAGCGCGTTCCCCTCCGGACCCGGTGGCAGCGATACCTCACGCCCCCGCCAGGAGAAGCCTCCCCCGGCGATGCGGTTCGGCCACGGCGCCATGGGGAAGCAGCCGCCCGCGTGCGGATCCCGCCCATGTTCGGCGAACGATGCGGGCGCGACGAGCAGCGGCTCGCCGTCGGCAAACAACTGATGCAGCCGCCCACCCCACTCGGGGAGGACGATGGCTCGTGAGGCCCCGGCCACGAGTTCGATCACGAGCTGGATGGTCCCACGCGTGGACGGCCGTCGCCAGTGCTGCCCCTGGGCCACGAACGGGTACGATGGTCGCGTGGCACGGCTCGTCCTCTTCGACATCGATATGACCCTCATCCGCACGTCCGGCGCCGGGCGGAGCGCGGTCAACACCGTGCTGTCACGCCTCTCCGGGGTGGAGCAGGCGACCGCCGGGATTCGCTTCGATGGCCGCACCGACCGGGGCATCTTCCTCGAGGCACTGGAGACGCACGGCCTGGTCAATGGTGACCCGGACGCCGCCTTCGAGGCGTTCGTCGCGCACTACCTGGAGGAGCTGCCACGTTCGCTTTCCGCGCGTGGGGGCATTGTGCTCCCGGGTGTGCACGCGCTGCTCGATGCCTTCGATGCCCGCGGCCAGAAGGTCGGGCTCGCGACCGGCAACATCGAGCGCGCCGCCCGCGTGAAGCTCGCGCACTTCGGCCTCTGGGAGCGGTTTGCGGCCGGCGGATTCGGCGACCGCACCCCCGTGCGGGCCGAGCTTGTCGGAGAAGCCATCGCGGCCCTCGCTGCCGCGGCCGGCGCCTCCCCCGATCCGGCGGACGCGATCGTGCTCGGCGATACCCCGCTCGATGTCGAGGCCGCGCATCTCGCGGGCGCCCGCTGCCTGGCCGTCGCGACCGGCTCCTTCGCCGCCGGGGCGCTCCAGGAATCCGGTGCGGACTGGGTCTTCGACGACCTGTCGGACACCCGCCGCGTGCTCGAAATCCTCCTCGGTTGATTGCTCCCTCGCGCGGGTGATCAGCCCTCGCCGCGCTCTCGTAGGTATGGCCAGAACCAACGGGAGGGGCACAATGTCAACAAGGGAACACGCGGTCGTCATGGGCGCGAGCATGGCCGGGCTGCTCACTGCGCGCGTCCTCGCGAGCCACTTCGCGCGCGTCACCATCGTCGAACGCGACACGCTGCCGGTGGAAGCGGAGCACCGCAAGGGCGTCCCGCAGGGGCGGCACGCACACGGCCTCCTCGTCAGCGGAGCCCGCGTGCTGGAGCAGTACTTCCCCGGCCTGACCGACGAGATCGTGGCGCGCGGCGGCCTTCGCGGCGACGTCATGGCCGACGTCATCTGGTGTTTCGGTGGCCGCTACATGTCTCGGGCGAACGGCAACCTCGCCGGCGTGGTCGCCAGCCGGCCGCTGCTCGAAGGCGCGGTGCGCGACCGCGTGAGCGCGCTCCCCAACCTCACGGTCCGCGATGGCGTTTCCATCGAGTCGCCTGTGTACGACGCCTCCGCCGGCCGCGTCACCGGCGTTCGCATCGAGGGGTCGCCGGAGCCGCTGACCGCGGACCTGGTGGTCGATTGCACCGGGCGCGGGTCGCAGACGCCCAAGTGGCTGAAGGAGTGGGGCTTCGAGCCGCCTTTCGAGGAACGCGTGGATGCGCCAGGGGCCTACGTCAGCCGCGTGTACGAACGGCACCCCGCGGACCTCGGCGGCGCAACCGGCGCCATCGTCGGCGGCGAGGCGCCGCACGATCGCCGCGGCGCCGCCATGCTCGCCGCCGACCGCGAGCGCTGGGTGGTCACGCTCTTCGGTTGCCTCGGCGACTTCCCGCCGGCCGATGAAGCGGGCTGGCTTGAGTTCGCGCGTGGCCTCGCGGCGCCGGATATCGCGAATGTGGTCAGCCGCGCGCGTCCCTGGGCCCCTCGAAACCTACCGCTTCCCCGGGAACCAGTGGCGTCACTTCGAACGGTTGAAGGCGTTCCCCGGCGGGTACCTGGTGCTTGGCGACGGCATTTGCGGGTTCAACCCCGTCTACGGGCAGGGAATGTCCGTGGCGGCGCTCGAAGCCCGCTCGCTGGACACCTGCCTCGCCGCCGGGGACAACGCCCTCGCGCGCCGCTTCTTCAAGGCCGCCGCCACGCCCGCGAAAGCGGCGTGGACCCTCGCGGCGGGCGAGGACCTGCGCTTCCCGGACGTGACCGGCAAGCGCGCACCCGGTGCCGGGCTCATCAACGCCTACATGGATCGGCTGCGCGCCGTCGCCTCCGCCGACCCCGTGGTGTGCACGCGATTCTTCGAAGTGGCGAGCCTGCTGCGTCCGGCGCCATCGGTGTTCGCGCCGCGGATCTTCGCGCGCGTCATGCTCGGGCGGCGGAAGGCGACGTCACGGCTGCCCTTGCCGGTGCGCCTCACCACCGCGCGGTAGCGCCGGCGCACGTGCAATCACTCCCCGGTGGAACATCCGCCGGGGAGTGTGGCATGAAATCGGACTGATGGTCGAGGGCCAGAACGGCCTCACGTGGGAACGCTGGAGCCACATTCTCGCGCTCGCCGAGCGGCTGAGGTTCCCCAGCGTCTTCCGTTCCGACCACTACTTCATCGGCCCCCAGCAGGACTCGCTCGAGGCGTACCTTTCGTTCGTCATCGCGGCGAAGGAGACGACGACGCTGCGCTTCGGGCCGCTCGTCTCGCCGGTCACCTTCCGCTCCCCATCGACCAGGCCCGCATGGCGGCGCAGATTGATGTCCTGAGCGGCGGCCGGTTCGTCATGGGCATGGGCGCGGGCTGGAACGAGGCGGAGCATCGCGCCTATGGCATCCCCTTCCCGCCACTCAAGGAGCGCTTCGACCGGCTCGAGGAGTCGATCCAGGTGGCGAAGTCGCTCTGGACCTCGGCTGATGCGCGCTTTGATGGCCGCTACTACACCCTCGCTGGCGCGAACTGCCTCCCGCGGCCGGCCGCCGGCCGCCCGCCCCTGCTCATCGGTGGCGGTGGCGAAAAGCGCACGCTGAAGCTGGTCGCCCGGTACGCCGACGAATGGAACTCCGTGAACGTTGATGTCGAAACGTATCGCCACAAGCGCGACGTTCTCGAACGCCATTGCGAGGCGGAGGGCCGCGACCCCGCGACGATCCGCCGGTCGATGATGGTCTTCGCCGTGGTCGGCCCGGACGAGGCGTCGTTGGATGCGGCCGCCCGCCGGCTCATGAGTATGCGCGGCATGGCGCCCGATACCGACCCCCGCGCCTTCCGTGAGGCGCTTCGCGCCCGTGGCATCGCCGGCACGACCGACCAGGTGGTCGACCAGCTCGGGCGGCTCGCGGAGCTCGGCGTCGAGGAGATCATGTTCCAGCACTTCAACTTCGATTCCGACCTCGTGCCCGAGTACCTCGCCGCCGAGATCGCCCCACGCGTGAAGGGTCTGTAGCGGGGCCCCTTACCGATTCTTGTACAGGTCGTGTCGAAGTCCGTTTGCCTTCTTGGTCCATGTCTGTCTAATATCTGTCCAGATGCTTCCCTGTGCAGAGGCCAAAAGGCGCAATTCGCCTGAGAACCCCTGCAAAACTTAGACAGGGTGGCGCTGGAGGACTCCATGGCATTGAAGTCGCTTCGAACACGGCTCCTGCTCCCGTTGTTCGCCCTCGCGGTCGTGATGGCCGCGCTCCCGGCGGTCGCGGGCGCCCAGGCGGCCAGCACCGGCCGCGTGCGCATCATGCACGCCTCGCCGGACGCGCCCGCCGTCGACATCTTCGTCGATGGCCAGAAGGCCGTGACCGCGCTCGCCTTCCCGAAGGACACCGGCTACGTCAGCCTTCCCGCCGGCAAGCATAACGTGAAGGTGTTCATCTCTCCGTCCAACGGAAGTGGCACGCCTGCGTTGCAGGCGGACCTCGACATCGCGGGTGGCAAGGATTACACCGTCCTCGCCGTCGGCGAAGCCGGCAAGAACACGCTCGCCCTCCTCCCCCTGGAGGACAACAACGCGGCCCCCGCGGCCGGTAACGCCCACGTCCGCCTCATCCACGCCTCCCCGGACGCGCCCGCCGTCGATGTCGTCGTCGCAGGCACGTCGACGAAGGTGTTCTCGAACATCGCCTTCAAGGGTGTCGGTGCTTACACGCCGGTACCCGCCAACACGTACAACCTCGACGTGAAGGTCGCGTCCTCCGGCGCGGTCGCGAAGAGCATCACGGGTCTGCAGCTGAAGGACCGCACGGTGTACACGGCCGTCGCCGTTGGGCTGGCGGGCAACGGCACGCTCCAGGTGATTCCGCTGGTGGATGCCGCGGCTCCTGTCGCGCCTTCGGCCCCGTCCACGGGCACGGGCACGGGCATGGCGGACGGTGGCTTCGCCTGGGCCGCTGTGGGCTTCGGGCTCATCGCCGTCGCCGGCTCCCTCTGGTTCGCCCGGAAGGCCCGCGCCACCACGCGCGCCTGATCCGGTCAGCCGGTGACCTTGATGGGGGAGGGGGCTAGCCCCCTCCCCCGTTCTTGTTCGCGGGCGGGAGCTGCCGGCCCATGATGTAGAAGGGAGCGCCGGCGGTGCTAAAGGTCACGCGCGCGATCTCTTCGAACCCCAGTCTCCGGTACAGCTCGTGCGCGCGGCTGTCGCAGCGGGCGCTCAGCACCGCGGTGTGTTCCTCGCGCCCTTCGAGCAGCGCTTCCACCATCTGCGTACCGATGCCCTTGCCCTGGTGTTTGGGGCTCACCGCCACCTCCACCACTTCCACGCTGCGCACGAGCCAGCGGCGGTAGGCCGCGGCGGGGATCCGCTTTCGCACCTCTTCGTGCCACCACTGTCCTGGCCCGCCCGTGTAGGCGTAGGTCATCCCTACGACCTCATCGCCCTCCATCGCCACAATGCCCCTGAATCCGGGGCGGCGGCCGTGCTCCCCCAGCAATCGCATGCGGACTTCCTGCCCGCGGTCGTCGTCGAAGTACGGCGGGCCCGCGAACGCGTCGGCGTAGACGTCCAAAGCCCCCTCAAAGAGGGGGCCATGGAGGGGCAACGGTTCGATGCGAACGCTCATCCGCGATACTGCGTCTTGTTCCCCATGCGGTCCTTATTGAGCCGCTTGTTCAGGTGCAGGCCATCGAGCAGGAACTCGAGGCCGGCCGCGATTTCCGCCTGGCTGGCGGTCGCTCCGAGCTTCTCGAGCGCGGGCATGACGCCCTCCACCTGGGAAGCGATGGCGACTTCGTCCGCGCTCGGCGTCATGTCGCCGACTTCCGCCGCGAAGCCCGCCTTGAAGCGTGTCACGACCGGTTCGAGTTCGCCCAGGTTGAAGTAGCGATTGAACACCGCCACGACCGCGCCCTGGAGCAGCTTGTCGATGATCTGGTCTTCGCGGCCGTCCTCGACAGTCTCGAATTCCACCTTGCCGCTGAGGGTGGGGACGACGTACGGGAGGTCGCTGACGCGCGGCACGACGGTGTCTTCGCCCGTGATGATGGCGCGGCGCAGCGCGTTCGCCAGCATGCTCTCGTAGTTCGCGATGCTCGCGCGGACGGAGACGCCCGAGCGCTGGTTCACATCCGGGCTGCGCCGTGCGAGCCGGCTGATCTCGGCGATCACTTCCTTCATGTACGGCGGTACAGCGACGTTGAAGTCCGCCGGCACCGGGTGGTGCTCAGCGTCCATGATGTCGATTTCGTGCTCGATCTTGATCGGGTAGTGGGTGCGAACTTGCGCGCCGTAGCGGTCCTTGAGCGGCGTGATGATGCGGCCGCGGTTCGTGTAGTCCTCGGGGTTCGCGCTGGCGACCACGAACACGTCCAGCGCGAGCCGGATGCGGTAGCCGCGAATCTGCACGTCGCGCTCTTCCATGATGTTGAGCAGGCCGACCTGGATGCGCTCGGCGAGGTCGGGCAGCTCGTTGATGGCGAAGATGCCGCGGTTCGTGCGCGGGATGAGGCCGTAATGGATGGTCAGCTCGTCGGAGAGGTACTTCCCTTCGGCAACCTTGATCGGGTCCACCTCGCCGATGAGGTCGGCAATCGTGATGTCCGGGGTGGCGAGCTTCTCGCCGTACCGCTGGTCGCGGCTGAGCCACTCCAGCTCGGCGTCGTCGCCCAGATCCGCGAGGATGTCGCGACCCTGCCGGGTGATCGGCTGGTACGGGTCCTCGGGGATTTCGCACCCCTTGAGAACCGGCGTCTCGTCGTCGAGCAGCGAGATGAGCGAGCGGATCATGCGGGACTTCGCCTGCCCGCGCTCACCGAGGAAGATGATGTCCTGGCCCGCGAGGATCGCGTTGACGATGTGCGGGATGACGGTCTCTTCGTAGCCATGAACCCCGGGGAAGAGCGGTTCGCCGCGGCGGATCTTCGCGATGAGGTTCTTGCGCATCTCCTCGCGGACGGGGAGAACCTTGTAGCCCGAAGCCTTCAACTCGCCGACTGTGCGCGGCCGTTCAGCAGTAGTCACGTGTTCCTCTTCCTCCTCCCGGGGCCCTGGAAGCCCAACGGGACCGCGAGCTGGCAGGAGGGAGGCACCCAGGCGCCGCCAAACCCGTCCATTGCCCGAAAGCGTTGCCACCCGGGTGGGCGGCCATGAAGGCGATCATAGGAGCCGGGATAGGGCTGTCAACCGAGCGCGCCCCGGCGCCATCCCGGTTGTGCCCGCGCCCACACGTTCCACGTCGCTTGATTCTTCCGGCCCCCCGGCCGACACTGACAAAGCCGTTCCCCGATAGCTCAACGGTAGAGCACGCGGCTGTTAACCGCGGTGTTCCTGGTTCGAATCCAGGTCGGGGAGCCACTTCCTCTTTTTTCCGAACTTTCGCCCTCAAACCGCTCCGCCAGGCACACGCCGGGGAGCTGGTGGATGGCGATTTCCACGCGGGAACCACTTCGAGCGCACCTTCGTGGCAACGCCGCCAGTCTCGCTCTGCCCGGCGGTCTCACGGGCAGGGTCAAAGGGGTGAACTTTGACCTCCTTCAGAAGGAGTTGGAACAGCTCCTTCTGATCTTGGACCGGCAGTAGATTCACGAGGCGTTCGAAATCGACCAGGCTCTTGCCAATGAGCTCGATTCGTCAGAGTACCCGGGTCTGGCGGCGATCGATGGCCACCTGCAGCTTCTCGACCTTCGTCCCGAGGCGTTCTTTCTCCGTGGTCAACTGCTTGAACTCCGCCCTCATATCGGCCGGGACCTCTTCGTTCGCCTTGACGAATTCGATGATGCGGCGGATGTCGGTGGTTAACCGCGCAAGCTCCTCATGGCTCCTGCGCTGCTGGGTCCGCAACTCGTCGACTGACGCGACGGCCTCGCGATTCGCAACATCCGCACACGCCTGCAAGATAGCCCTGTCCCGCCCGAGGTCGGAAAGGAGGTTCTTGACGAGCGACTCGAACTCGCGCGCTGGAACGCTACGGACGGGACACAGAGGGCGCTTCCATCCTGGGTGACCGAGGTGCAGGAGTAGTACAGGTAGGGGTTGCCCGCCTTGTCCTTCTTGCCGGCGGGATATGGCGTCATGGTCGTGCCACAGACGCCACACTTGATGAGTCCCTTCAGCAGGTGGACGTGATCATCTTTGTAGAAACCTCGATCTTCTTCCCTGATGCGCCCGGACACGCGGTTCGCAGCCTCCCATGATTCAACGTCGACGAGTGGCTGGTGGTTTCCCGGATGCACTTCGCCGTCGAAGCGGATGAAGCCTTTGTAGAAGTGGGTTGCGAATGACCGCGGCGATTGTGTCCTCGTCGAACCGGTTTCCGCCGATCGCCTTGCTCGAGCCATCGCGCGTCACAACCACACGCCGCTTCGTTCGGTACCCTCGGCTGTTCGCTTCACGCGCGACCGTGCTCGGCGAATGCGTTTCGAGGAAACGATCGAAGACGAACCGGATGATGGGCGCCTCTTCTTCGTTAGGCCGAAGCTCTTGCGAGTCCGGTGAGTAGTCGAAGCCCAACGGGACCGGGCCGCCATTCCAGAGGCCCTGGCTGCCCGCCCGGCCATCTTGCTCAGCGTTCGCTCCCGGGTGAGTTCGCGTTCGTACTGCGCGAAGCTCAAGAGGATATTGAGCATGAGCATCCCGGCGGAGTCTGATGTGTCGAAAATGCTGCGTTGCCGGAAGCAAAGGTCACGTTGCTGGCCTTGAGCACTTCCCAGAAGTCGTGAGTCCTTCAGCGACCTGGAGATCCGATCAATCTTGTAGGTGACGATCGCGTCAATCTTGCCTTCGCTCAGGTCTTGGATGAGTTCCTGGATGCCCGGCCGATTGAGGTCTTTCCCGGAGTAGCCTCCGTCCTCGTAGACCTGCACCACGTGCCAGCCCTTCTCGCGGTGGATCTCAATGTACGCGGCGCACACCTCCTGCTGCCGGTCGAGAGAGCTGTACTCACTCCTGGCCTGTTCGTCGGTGGACACCCGTGTGTAGATTGCGCAGCGCATGGTTCCCTCCTGCCGCTCGGCCCGAGGGCCAACCGGACGCCCAGATTCATCACAGCCACCGGGGATAGCAACCCTTTGGGACTAATTTTCACGGAACCTCGTGGCTGTTCTTTCCGTTGGCCGCCGGTGTCGTGGCCCCTTCTTGGCGGTGCCAACGGAGGGCGCATCCGTGGCCTGCCCCTCACGGGTGCGCTCGCATTGCTGTACATCTAGCGCGACCGCACGCATCAGTAGCTCAGCGATGCGCTCCAACCGTTCCTGGGGGTGAGTGACCCAGCATCACGGATTACCCGGCCACGACCCGCGGGCATCGGACCCGAACTGCCGCCAGATCGGGGCGTAGGGCCCGTAGTGATCGACGAGCGACGCGGCTGTCGTCGGACCACGCCGCGTTCCTGCCTCAGGCCGCATGACTGCGGACACCGCTCGCCAAGCCACAATCTCACGGTGTGGGGTGGGCGTGGCGACAAGCAGGGCGTCGGCGGACGCCGCGGACGCCGAGCGGTAATAGGCGGCGTATCGAGTGAGCTTCTCAAGCAGGACATTTATGCGTTCCGTCCCGCGATCCCATTCCAGGAAGAAGGAGTGCGGTCTGCCCTCTTGCACGACTTCGCCTGCGCCGTCTGGGCGCAGTGCTCGTCGTACGCCACCGGACTCGAATCGAACGACCGCCTCGATTGGGTTCTGCCACACGGCCAAGGCCGGAGACTCCGGATCAGAGCTGTTGCGAAGGCATTCAAGCATGAAGCTATTCGCGCCGACCGTGTGCTCGAACTGACGGATGAGCGTCTGAAGACGGCCACCGGCCGCCCCAGGCAGCGCCGCGACGAACGGCATGTGGTTCGCGAAGCGGCGGAACGGCACTCCGGCGCGCGCGGCGAGTAGACGCAGTCCGAACTCCCCGAGTACGAAGTGCCTTTGGCTGTTGGGACGGACACAGCCCCGCAAGCAGGCGGTCGCGAAGGTCCGTTCCCGGTGGCGCGACGAGCACTGCGAGAGGCAGCACACCTCGACGCTCAGCCGCGCCGGCCACAGCCTGCTTCCACTCTTCAGCCGTTCGATCGTCAGCCGCCAGAACGATGATCGGTGCATCCGGGGCAGACCGACGACGGCCATCCCGGTGCGCGTACCAGCCCGCGAGAGTCGTCGTTCGGTGCACCGCCGGCGCGGCTGGATGGTCGATCGCGACGAAGAGTGGCGCGATGCGCCCGCCCTGTTTGAGCACCACCAGGCCGTGCACTCCTGACGGCCACCAGGGTTCGCGGCGGCGGACGGGAAGAGCCAGCGCCTCCGACAGTTCGATGTCCAGCTCACGACGGCAAGCGGACGCGAACTGTGAGACAAAGCGGTTGAACGCGATGGTCGCCTCGATGCCGGCGAGGCGGTGAAGGATTTCGTTGTGCGCCAGCGGGAGCGGCTGGGCGTCCGGATCGGCGAAGCGCCCGCCTACCCACCTTCGAGCCTCCTCGGTGAGGACGTAGAGGCGTACGGCGTCGGCATCTGGAAAGGGGGAGTCCACCCAATCGAGCCAGCCCTGCCGCTCCAAAGCGTGAAGGCCCGTGTTCACCGTGGGTTCCGGGTCGCCGAGGAGCAGCGCCAGCTGGGACACCGACACGAAGGGAAGGCGCGCGACCCAGGCGAGGGATTCGGATCTGCGAGCGTCGAACTCTGTCGCCATCGCGCTACCTCCTCCTGTCGCGGTGTTCGTTGCGCTTTGGCGGGACAGGAATCGCGCCGTTCCCAGGGAGAAGGCGGAGTTGCGGTGGCCGTTCGACGACCAGCGGGCGTAGCACTCGTAGTCGTCTTGCGAGACGAGGTCCGACACCTCCAGGTCGCCGGCCAGTTCCGGTGTGAGGTAGCGAGCGTCCTCGGCACTAACCTGGAACACCGTCAGGCTGTCGATGTTCGCGAAGACCGTTGGCCGCAGAGCGGCGTCGATGGCGTCGAGCTTCGCGAGCGATTGGGTGACGAGCACGAAGCTAGCGCCGTACTTCCCGAGTTCGCTCATCATCCGCGGGTAGTCGGCGCCGCCGAGCGTGCTCGACTCATCCACCAGCGCCACCAACCGGCTGCGTTCTCCGTCGGGCAGCTCGATCTGGTCTTCGACGATGAGCGAGAGCAGGTTGAGGATCGTGGCGCCGATAAGCGCCGCCCCGCCTTCACCCAGCAAGCCCACGGCGGAGTTCACCACCAGGACGCCGCCATCCCGGAGAAGAGCGCGCGGGTTGAAGGTGGACTGCGCCTGGCCGAGCGTGAGCCGCGCCGCCTCCGTGACCTGAAAGCGTCCGACCTTCGTCGTGACGGGATTGGCAATCTGCTGCTGGAAAGCCCGCCCAACCTGGTCGTAGTTGTCATGCCACCATGCCCAGAGCGTCTGGTCCGGCACCTGCGACATCACTCGCTGGCGGAACTCGGCGCTCGTCAGGAGCGGCACGACATCGAGGAGCGTGTACTGCTCCGCGCGCCGGCGAACCTGGTTCGCCTGGTGCAGCGACAGCAGCGCCGCCCGGAGCGCACCTTCCATGCGCGGGCCCCAGTTGTCCGGCCAGAGCCGGTGCAGCATCGCAACGATGTTCTCCGCCGTCCTGTCGCGATTCGGGAACAGCGCGACATCGAGCAGGTTCAGTCCGACTGGCCGCTCGCGGTCCGTGAGGTTCAGGTACGCCGTCCGGTGCTCGATGCCGGGCGGAACGACGCTGAGCACGCTCTCGCCGAGGTCCTGGTGCGGGTCGATGACGACGAGCAGCAGCCGTTCGCGCCCGGAGTCGAGCTCCTGCATCAGGTGCGAGGCGAGGTGCTGGAGGAACGTGGACTTCCCGCGCCGCGTCTTGGCGAGGATGAGGTGGTTCCGGAAGAGCGCGGAACGAGGGACATGGACAGGGACGCTTCGGCCCTGGTGTCGAGACACACCAACGCGACAGCCGCGCGACACCAGCCCCTCGGAGGGAAGGAGCCGTCGCGCGACAGGCCGCTCCGCGACTGGCAGCCCGGTTGGATCCGGAAGGTGCCAGAGCGCGGCCAGCTCCGCGGCGTTGAGAACCGTGTCGCGCCCGAAGAGGCGATTGCGTGGGCGGAGGACGCGGCATCCGCCGGGCCAGCGCGCCGGGGCGAAGGCCGTTGCCCGCCGGGTGGTCGAAGGCCTGGTAGGCCGTGGCGACTTGCTCAGCGACAAAGCGCAGATCGGCTGGTTCGCGGTCACCGATGGCGGTGACTCGAAGGCGAACCTTGAACCTTGGGAACGAGAGCTTCTCGTCGGCCAGCACAGGCGTGAGCGGCTCCCGACTGGCGGCAACGCGCGACCACACAGTCGCCGCGAGCGGCAGTGTGATGACCGCTCCGGCGCCAAGCGCGAGAAGCGGCAACATGGCGCCAGCCTCGTACCAGCGGACCGCCTGGATCCCGAGCGCGCCAATCCCAGCCAGCCCGACGAGTGGAGCAGGTCGGTGCTCGCGCTTGAAGCACTGGCCGGCGGGTAGGGCAGTGACTGCCGAGCACTTCGGGCCTGGACGTTGGAGCCCCAGCGATGCGACGGCGCGCCGACAGGGAGCTGGCAGATGATGCGGTCGCCTTCGTACGATGCAGCAAGAGCGGCCGCCAGCACTCCGGCGAAGAGGTCGCTATGACGCGTGTCCCTTTCGATCGGGAACGCCGAGTGGCGCATCAGCCGGAGTTGGACCGCCGCTGTCTCCTCTGTGGCTGAGAACCACAGAGGATCGTCGTGAGCCGCGTCGACGGGCTGGAAACTGCACTGGGGATGCGACGCCCGAAGCTGGCCGAGTGCCACCTGCGCTCCGGCGGTTGAAGCTGAGCGGAGGAAGAACCGAAGAGTTCCATCATCCACGGTCGCCTCGAAGGCGATGCCGTCCGCGCCCGCGAGTCCGGCGAAGAGCGCGCGAGCACGCACGGTCGGGTCATCGTCGTGCCGCGACGGCACGAGCTCGTAGAGGATCTGGAGAGCCATCAGTGCACTGTCGCATGGTCGGCCTCCTTCCTGGTGCCGAGCTGTCGAAGAAGCTCGAAGAACGCCTGTCGTCCATTGGGCCGGTTGCGCGAGTTCGCTGAGGTCCTTCACGCCCCCAGGAAGTGCGAGGACGGCGGCACGTGAACCGAGGCTCGCGGCGAGTTCAGCCCCAGCCGTGCGACCTGGTTCGTCGTTGTCGAAGACCAGCACGACCTGATGCGCCCGCTGGAGGAAGGCCAGTCGCTCGGCCCGCACATGCGTCCCGAGCAAGGCGCAGATGGGCAGGTTCCAGGCGACGCCGGTCAGGTAGTCGAAGGCGCCTTCGGTGACAAAGACTCGCCGCTGTCCGCGCACGCGCTCGTAGCCGAGGATCGGCTTCGGCAAAGAGAGCCCGAGGTACTTCAGCCGCCGGTCGTCGAGCGCGCGGCCAACCATCCAGATGCACTGGCCCTCGCGCAGTTCGGGGATGACGATGCGGCCGGCGAGCGGTTCGCTGCCGTCGCGACGCAGCAGCCCCAGCTGGCCGGCGCGCCGGAGACTGAGCCGATGCCTCTGCAGGAACGGTCGGAGCGAGTGACCGTCACTGAAGCCCAGCCGGCAGCGCCGCGCCAGCGCTCCGCCGATTCCTCGTGATTCGAGGTACCGGAGCGCGCGGTCGGTTCGCAGCAGCGTCTCGTGGTACACGTTCGCCGCCGCCGCAAGAATCAGTTGGTCGTCGACGGTCAGGCGTGATGGCGGCGGCAGCGGTGTGTGCTCGTTCCGGCCGTTACCGCCAAGGCGCCGGACCGCTTCCTTGAAGTCGACCTTGTCAACGCGCCGGACGAAGTCGATGACGTCGCCGGACGCCCGGCAGCCGAAGCAGTAGAAGCTGCGGGTGTCGGGATAGACGACCAGGCTCGGGTGCTGCTCCTCGTGGAACGGACACCGCGCCACGAACCGGCCGCCGCGCCGCTGAAGCTTGACTCCGTGCTCGCTCATCACCCGTTCGAGCGGGTTGTCGCGCTTGATGAGGTCGATCTCAGGAGACGGCATCTGTCGCCTCCTTCGCCCGGTCTTCGAGTTCCGCGGGGTCGGTCGTGGCCAGGCTGTGTTCGAACGGGCTCGCCTCGATGCGCAACGCGATGTGGTTTCCCGAGGCGAAGAACAGTCCTTCGCCCTTGCGGCAGGAGAGCAGGAACTCACGCTCGCCGGCGCTGAGCCGGAAGGTGTGCGAGACGGCATCGATCGTCGAACTGTCCTGCCGCATCAGGAGCTGCACCGACGAGTTCGCGAGGATGGTGTGACCCTCCGGCGTCGCGAGGAAGTCCTCAACGTCCTGGGTCACGGTGGTCAGCCCGAGGTAGTGCTTGCGCGCCTGGCGAGCCATCGAGGCGAGAAAGCGTGCGCCCTCCTCGTGCTGGATGAGCGACCAGGCTTCGTCGATGAGGAGCATCCGTGGCCTGCGGTTGCGGCGGACTTCGCGCCAGATGTGGTCGGCGATGAGGTAGACGCCAAGCGGTCGCAACTCGGGCTCGAGGTCGCGGATGTTGAAGACGACGAACGGACGGTGGAGATCAACCGATGTGGGAGACGAGAAGATCTCGCCGAGGCTGCCGTCGACGAACCGTTCGAGCCGATCGGCGAGACCAAGCGGGTCGCCTTCCTCGCGGAGCACGTCGTACAGGTCACGGAGGACCGGCGCGGGCCTTCCGTGGGTACTGGGATCGCGCGTGATCCCGGCACGGCTGTAGGTCTCAAGTAGAGCGCGGTCCAGGGCTCCGCGTTCGCGCTGCGTGAGGAACCGCCCTTGTCCGCGAGCATCAGCCCGAAGAGCCCCTGCAGGGCCAGCAGCCGTTCGGTTAGCGCGTCCTGTGCCTCGCCGTCGCGAGCCGAACCGGAGCCAAGATCGAACGGGTTGATGTGGTGCGCCGAGCTGCCTGAGAGACGGATGTACTGGCCGCCAACGCTCTCGCAGATGCGCCCGTACTCGTCCTCGGGGTCGATGATGTAGTACTCGACGCCGCGCATCAGCGCCCGGAGCGCCTCGACCTTGCAGGCGTACGACTTGCCCGCGCCGCTCTTCGCGAACACCACCTTGTTGGCGTTCTCCAGCGCGCGGCTGAACGGGTCGAAGATGACGAGCGAGTTGTTGTGGACGCTGATGCCGTAGAGGATGCCCTCCCGCATCGAGAGGTGGCTCGACGTGAACGGGATCATCGTCGCGGCGCTGGTCGTGTCGAGGTTGCGGTAGCGGCCGAGGTAATCGCGGCCGGCCGGGAGGCACGACAGCAGGCCCTGGAGCATTTCGAAGAGGACGGCCCGCGACGACGCCATCATCCCGCCAAGGGCGGTCTCGACCCGGCGGTTGAGTTCGTCGACGGCGGCCGGCGATCCCGACCGCAGGCAGACATAGAGGCTGACCGAGAAGACGCGCTCTTCACCGCGCTGCAAGGCGTCGCGCAGCCGCTCCACGTCTTCGTAGGCGACCTCGCGCTCGGCGCTCGCGATCTTCCCGCTGCGGGCATCGAGGAGCCGCGAGGACTGGAGCTCGACGAGCTTGTGGGTCAGGCGGCGGACCGTCGTCGCGGAGTCGAGCGGGTCGATGTGGAGGCTCAGGTCGAGCGGCTCGTCGAAGTCGATGAGGCGCGCGAGCCAGTTGGGATGGACGTAGCGCGGGTAGTCGCTGAGCCCGAGGACGCGGACGTAGCGGCCGTCGATGACAAGGTGCGACCGAGACGCCTCGATGGCCGCAGGCGCGAGATGGTCGACCGCCGAACGCATACCCAGTTCGAAGCGAAGGTCGTCGGCGGAGTGCTGGCGCCGCCGGCGCGAGGGACGTTGCTGGACGCGAGGCAGGCTAACCATGGCGCGCCACCTCTTGCCGCCGGCTTGCTGCCACGACCGGCTGTGCCCCAGCGATGAGTGACGGCGACAGCTGGGACACCTGCGAGCAGAGGCACGCGGCCCAAAGTTCGGCCAGCTCTTCGCTGTCCAATCGACGTGAGCTCACACCGAACGAGGTGAGCCCCTGGGCAAGCTCCTGGCAGCGGGCGTTCAGCTGCGCTGCGGCCGCGGCGAGGTGCTGGTCGTCGAGCCGACGGCTGTTCCGCTTCCAGGGCCAGCGGATTGCGGCCGACCCGTCGCGCCCGAACTCGCCCGCCGGGACGACCAGGTAGAAGCGCCGTTCGAGCAGCGTCCGTTCACGCGCGAGGCGGCGGACGAACGTCTCGTGGTCGAGCGCGAGCCGTCGGATGGCATCGCTGTTCGCCTGGGACGTGACGTTCGAACGGAAGCCGGCGAGGTACGGCTCGACGTTGGTGGGCAGAATGCGGACGAGCAGCTGCACCGGGTGGCTGAGCGAGTTGAGGAACGACCGGTACCCGGCCATCACCGCTTCCTGCTCCTCCTCCGACTTCAGGGCGAAGTTGACGCTCTGCGCCTGGATGACCGCGCGGTACTCGCCGCCGCGGAGGCAGATGACGCCCTCGACGATGTCTTCGAGCGGCAGGAGGTCCTGCACGCTCCCGTGCTTCCCTGCCGTCGTCATCGCTCGCCCCTCCGGGCCGCTATCGGTCTGGCTCGGGAGGACGATCTCGAAGCGTCCTGCGTCATCGCCCTCGGCAAGTCGCGGCGTCCGCACCCGCCAGACGACGACGCGCGGCACGCTGGCGTACCGCAGGAGCACGAACGCCCAGTCTTCAAGCGACCGTCCCGCCGGCTGCCAGAGCGTGAACGCGGCTGTCCACAACAGGACCGCGGCGCCCATCCCCAGCCGCACGGGCAATGGCAGCGGCACTTCGCTCATCGCCGCGTAGGCGAGCGCCAGGCCGATGATGGCGACCATCAGCTGCCGCATCGTGAGGCCGGCGAAAGCCTTGTCTTCGATGTTGAGGTGTGTGGGGACTTCGTGGCGTTGCATCGCGGTTCTCCTGTCAATCGGTTTCCACCAGAACGCTCTCCGATTCCGTTCCATCGGACTTCCGATACGGCGGCGCAAGCGCTCAATTGCACTCCCGAAGTCCAACTCGGCGTTTGTTGCCGCTGCGCCGGGCTTTGGCCCGGGCTATCCGTTCTGCTGTGGATCGCACCAGATGGGGCGACACCGACGGTGAATTTGCCGAGCTCCCGGCGGGTCGATGGATCGCGTTCGCGAAATCACTCGATTTGTTCGCGCGTGACCCCGACTCATCACCTTGCTGCCGCGATTCCGTTCGCGTATTCTGCGGCAGCGTTCATGCGACGAGGTGGACTGTGGAGCATCTTGCCGAGATTCTCAAATTGGTCGAGGCCGGCATTCAACGGGATCCCGCGAAGGTGTCCCGCTACGCAAGACTGCTCTGCTCCAAGCTGGAGGCCGACGGCGACATGTCGTCGGCCGACTTGCTGCGTCGGGCGGCCACTCCAGCGACTGCCGCGGGCTTGCGGGCAGCCAAGCTCATTCCGAAAGACCTGACGCCCGTTGATTCGGAGTCTCGAATCTCCGTGGCCGACATCAGCCGCCCTGATCCCCAATCCGTCCAATTGGTCTTGGATCCGGAACCTCGCGAAATCATCGGCGAGTTCCTAGAGACTTTCCGTTCCCGCTCGGAACTGCTCAGTGCGGCATCGCATCTTCTGGCCACATGCTGTTACACGGGCCTCCTGGTTGCGGTAAGAGCAGGGCCGCGCAGTTTGTTGCCGCTACATTGGAACTCCCGCTTGTGACGGCTCGACTGGACGGCTTGGTCTCATCGTTGCTCGGTAGCACCGCCAAGAACATCCGCGCCTTGTTTGACTTCGTGGATCAGACACCCTGCGTGCTCTTCCTTGATGAGTTCGACGCAGTCGCAAAGAAGCGGGATGACCATCATGAGCTCGGCGAGCTCAAGCGTGTGGTGAACAGCTTACTCCAAAATATCGATGCCCTATCAGCGGGCATCCCAGTCGTGGCGGCCACCAATCATCCTCACCTTCTGGATCCCGCCGTGTGGCGAAGGTTCGAGTTTCACGTGCACATCGGAATGCCGGACAGAAAAGCTCGCCGGGAGCTATTTATGATGTATTTGCCACCGTACTCTTCGTCATCCGACCGACTCATAGAATGCATGGCTGCGCTGAGCGATGGGCTGTCACCATCGGATATCAATTTAGTGTGTCGATCTGTCGCCAGACGCGTCGCGCTTTCGTCCAAGTCAGATGCCCCAGTGTCCGAGATCAACATACTCCTCAATTTCAAGCGGAGGTACGGGGAATCGGTTCGCGATTCCCCGCCAACGAGAACTTTGGACGACGACATTATCCACCTGAGAACAGCGGATCCGTCGTTGTTCACGTACTCCCGTATTTCTAGCCTACTTGGTGTGAGCAAGGGCAAGATCAATAGCGTGTTGACAAGGGCGGGAGACAACAATGCCGAATGAACTTCTCCCTATCAAGGTCATTTTGCCCGCAGCCGACCGACATGTCCGTGAGCAGCCTGGCGGGAGTCCCCGAAAGGTGTTTGGTGAGGTCACGCCCGCCGTCAGGCGTCGCCTCTCTAGGCAGGTCGCAGATGTACGAAATCTTCTGGAGCAGTCTCTTCCCGCCGGTGCCTCGCTGCCTGGTGTGGCTATGGTCCAACTGAAGGACGAGGCCCTAGCAAAAGTCATCGTCCCGTCCGAACGCTTCGCGAGGATACGTGTCCGATCATTGGAGTGAGCCGGCTGAATCAACTCTTGGTCCGCGCGACCACAGACGGGCTTCGGCGTCTGGAGGACGAGATCGTACGAGACGGGACGGCCGAGGCCACCGCTAATATTTCCACGATTAGCGACATCCGGCCATACACAGAACTCGACCGTTTAGGTGTCGAGAGCGAACAGGACGTAGGGGAAATCCAAGCTCGAGTTGCTGACGACGGAATCGTCAAAGTCGAACTGTTTGATTATCGTGACACCCGTCTCAACCGCGCGGTTCGGGAGGATTTTACTGCTTTCCTCGCATCGATCGGTTCGTCCGTCAGCCGCACCATCAGATACACGCCCGACCTTGATGTGATCCTCGTGCGCGCCGGCGCTGCCACCGTGAGGGACATCGCGCGACATCCCGGCATCCGACAAGCGGGGGTCGTGCCTAGGTTTTTTGCCGTGCGCCCAACAGCATCTCCCGTCGCCGACGCCGTCACCGTGGAGCTTGGTAGCCCCGACTCAGGCGTGGAGTACCCAACCGTCGCGTTGTCGACGCTGGCGTCGCTTCATCGTGCCGTCCGCTAGCGCCTTGGATAGTCTCCGAGGAGTGCTTCGTCCCCCCAGAGGAACAGAACCGCGACCACGGACGTTCGTCGCGGGCCTCATCGCCTTCGGGCCGGAACTCAATATCCAAGGCGTCTGTGAGACCGGTGGACCATGTCGCGTGTTGGATGTGCTGGTGATCCCCAATGGAGATCCACGACGTGGCCCGACGGGAATTCTCACCGAAGTGGACCTTGTAGCAGTTCTCAATGAAGTCGTGCCGAAGTACGCGTCGAGCGTTAAGGTGTGGAATCTCTCGTTGGCCTCAGAAGAGCTCTGTCTCGACTCGCAATTCAGCTCGTTCGCCAGAGCGCTCGACTCCTTACAGCGTCGATATGACGTGCAGTTCGTGGTGGCCGCTGGTAACTATCAAACGCCGCCTGCCCGCAGATGGCCGTTGAGCCGGGATCTGGCAGGCCAGGACCGTATTTGCGCCCCGGCAGACGCGGTGACCGCCATAACGGTTGGTGCAGTGGCGCATGCTCAGACGCTGACGAGTGCGGCCCGCATCGGCGATCCCGCGCCGTTCTCTCGACGAGGCCCGGGACCGAGCCATCTCGTTAAGCCGGACGTGGTACATTACGGCGGGAACTGCGACGACAGTTATAGCTACCTCACGACCGGCATAAGATCCTAGACACTACAGCTCGACTCGTGGAAGACATCGGAACAAGCTACTCAACGCCACTCGTATCCGGTCTTTTGGCGAACGTCCTAAATGCATTCGATCCAGCTCCCTCACGTAATCTGGCCAAGGCCCTCTTGATCCATAGTGCATCTAACCCTTCAGGTGAAGGTCCCGATGATCTGCACTACTACGGATATGGGATGCCTGATACGTTCTTGCGGATCCTTCATGCGAGTCAGTCATCCGCGATGCTTGTGTTCGAGGACACTCTTCAACCGGGGTATATTCTCGAGTTAGATCCATTTCCATTTCCGGCTTGTCTCATGAGAAATGGAAAGAGCTTCGGCCGAGTTGAGATGACACTTGCTTACGAACCGCCACTCGATCCCGCTGCCGGCCTCGAATACTGTCGTTCAAACGTAAGCGCATCGTTGGGCACGGCCACGATCGATAGCGGCGGACGGTTGACGCACAAACGACAAGTAGGACCATTTCCCGATCTCAGTGGCAAGGGCTATGAACGAAGTCTTGTGGAGCAAGGGTTCAAGTGGAGCCCGGTCAAGCGGTACCAGCGAACGATGACGAAGGGGGTATCTTCGACTCACTGGCGGCTTCGCTTGGAACTCCTCCATCGCTCGGGCGAACGGCCAGCGCCGCAGCCATTCGCCCTCGTCATCTCGATCTCAGGTGAAGAAGGGCTCCCGGTATACGACGATGTGGTGGCTGCGCTGCGGAGTCACGCGTCCACTGACTTAAGGTTAAGGTCGTCGATCCACGCGAGTCTCGATGTAGACTTGGGATAGGGTGCACGAATGGTGCGTTCACGGACGCCGCTGAAGCATCGAATTTAAGCAACGAAGATCCTTCGCCGGGAGTCGTCTTCACGGCGAACCAATCGAGTCCTGGATCATCCCGGCGATGACCCTCGCCAGCAGCACGATCGAGAAGCCGACCAGGGCGTTGACGATGGCGGACTTGCCGCGCTCCATCTGGTGCGGGCTGCCGGCGGCGGACATATAGAGGAAGGCGCCCCACATCACGAAGAACGCGGCCACGGCGGCGCCGACGCCCATGCCGATGTTCAGCAGGTTCTCGAAGAGGGTGTTGATCTGTTCCATCACATCGGCCTCCTAGTTGCCGTTGCTTTCGATTGGTTCCTGGGATGTCAGGCGGAACTCCGCCACCAGCCAGCGGCCGTTCACGAGGACAAGGCGGCACGCGACGTGCTGTCGCACGCGCTGTTCGCGTAGCTGCCCTGTCGCTGGGTCGGTCGCCCGTCGCGTCTGCTCGACCATGGCCGAAGCGGTCGCGGCGTCGTCCGACAGGGCGGTGACATCGACGGTCACTGAATCGGTTGCGATGGTCTGCTGCTGTCCGACCGACGCGGGATCGACCTGGGACGTGCTGACCGCTTCGTAGACTGCCCCGGTGCTTAGCCCCATGAGGCGCGTCCGGTAGACATCAGGCTCGCGGAAGTCGAACGTGCCGTACGCCTCGACGAATTCACGGGCGGCAGCTTCGACGGCGCTCATTTCCTCGCCCTGGCCGCGCAGGCGGCTCGCTCCCTGCCAGCCGCTAAACAACGAGATCACGAGCAGCAGCCCGGCAAGTCCGCCGACGACCACCATCACTCCACGTGCGCTGGTCATAGCTGGATGCCTCGAGCGTGTGGCCGTCCGACGCCAGCGAAGTGGCTCGACCAGTAGGGGTCGGTGAAGGCGACCTCTTTCACGAAGTCGCCGGCCTGCGGCGCCATGACGACGAGTCCGCTGCCCACGTAGATGCCGACATGCGTGATGCGTTCGGACGACGGATACGTGTGCTCGTAGAAGACGAGGTGGCCGGGCTGCATCGCATCGACGCTGACCGGAGTCGCCCAGTCGTGCTGAGCCTGAGCCGTCCGCGGCGTGCCGATACCGAGCTGGCCGTAGACCCACTGCACGAGACCGCTGCAATCGAAGGTGTCCGGGCCGGCAGCACCCCACACGTAGGGCGAGCCGATCCGCGAACGCACTAGGGCGACCGCCTGCGCGGGGATGCCAGCCGGATCGAGGTACCCGTAGCCCCCGGCTATCGAGAGGACGTGGTCGACGTACGCCCAGGAGTGGTTGTAGGCGTAGAGCGCCTGCCCGCGGCGGCGGCGCGCCGCTCGCGAGCAGGTACGCCGCCGCCGCGGGCAGGCAGTCGCGGAGGTTCGCCGGGTCCGCGACACCGTCGCCATCACCGTCGACGGCGTAGTGAGCCCACGTTGCCGGCATGAACTGGCAGTAGCCCAAGGCACCCGCCGAGCTCGGCCCCATATTCGCGCCGAAGCCGCTCTCGACCTTCGCGATGGCCGCCAGTACTTGCCAGGGGACGCCGGTCGCCGCGCCGACCTGCTGCATCACAACCAGGTGCTCAGCTGGAATCTCCGCGATCGCCGCGGCAGAGGCGCCGGACTGCGCTGGTTCGTGCACTCCGCCAACGGCGGCCATCGTGAGCAGCAGCGGTGCGAAGAAGACCAGTCCGAGGGCGCCCGCGACCTTCAGGCCGCCGCTGGCCACGCCGCCGAAGATGTCACCAGTAGCGATTGCGCTGGGGTTCATGCGGATCACCTCAAGCCCGTCCCGAGGCGGCACGCGCGGCACCAGCAGCCCCGCCGCCACCAGCCGCGCCACCCGCGCTCGCCGCCCGACCGGCTGCGCCCAACCCGCCCATCGCGTGCGTCACAGCAGCGAGGGTGAGGACGTTCGTGATTCCAGCGGCGCTGCGGCTGCTTCGAAGCAACGACGGGACCTTCAGCGTCAGCCAGCAGACCGCAAGCCCGCGCATCAGCGTCAGCAGCGCGTTCGACATGCTGCCGGGCGTCAGCTCGACCATCAGTGACGCTCCGAGCCGGAGGACCATCACCTGGACCGCCTGCTGGAACACCGTGGTCGTGAAGAGGTCCACCCACCAGCGCGTCCAGTGCTGTGTCTGCGGAAGAACCCACAACAGCGCCGCGACCGGCCCGAGGACGATGAGCATCGCGAGGAGCGCAAGCCGCATGAGCATTTGGAAGACGAGCAGGATGGCGACGATGCCATACGCGACCGCGGTGAAGATGAGCGCGATGCCCTCCTGCGACGGTGTCGCCTGGTCATAGCCCGGGAGGCTCACGTCGCCGATCGCCGCCGAGACGGCGTTGTTCACATCGATGAGCAGCCGGGCGAACTCGATGGTCAGGTTCGCCGCCAGCCCGGCAAGGATGACGCGCGGAAGTAGCTCCATCGCCTCGTGGTAGGGGCTCCGCGTGTGCTCCTTCAGGATGACGTTGAACCCACCCCACATGACGATGACCGCCAGGGCGGCGTTTACAATCGCGCGCGAAAAGTCCCAAAGGCTTCGGACCGTCGGGCTGTCGTACGTGCCTTCCGCCGGCGTCTGAGTCACGAAGTTAAGCGACGAACCGCCGAGCCCCAGCGCCCAGTCCACGAACCCGCGCATCGCCTCCAGCAGCGCCTTCCCAACGATCGTGAACACCGCGTTCACGATGTCGCCGGCCCAGTTCAGCGGATTCAGTCCACCAAGGATCCAATCCGTGGGGTTGGGAATCCAATCGGTTGGGTCAGGGATGGGCAGGTCGACAGGGATGGCCTGTGGTTGGGCGCCGGGAGCTGGTTGGGTGGGTGGCGAGGGTTGTGTGGATGGCGGCGGCGAGTTGAGTAGCGGAATTCCGGCCGACGACAGCTCAGTTCGGCTCTCGTCGACTGAGTCGGGCGGTTCTTGAGCGACGGCAGACGAAACCTGGAGTAGGCCGGCCGTGGCCAGAAGCGTAAGCACAGAGATGGTGGTTGCGATAGCACGCATTGCAGCTCCTCGGGGCTCTCCAACTCAGCCACTGGCCGGCTAGAGAGACAGAGGGTCAGCGTGTGCCCACGAAGTCAGACCTTGTTCAGAGCTGCCGCTCCAAGCACTCAACTTGGCTAGGCTGCGATCAGATTCCAGTCCAAGGACAGGTGTCGCGACGCATGGCTAGCCTTGGAGCCATGCCAGTAGCCGAGCAGTGTAGGTCGCGCCCTCGGCCAATGCTCCAATTTGCTCGAGCGAACTCCTCAGCGCCACAGCCATCTGTGAGGTGACGACCCCATAGCTTGCGGCGGTATCGATGGGAGCTGTTGGTGCGGCCTGTGCCGGCATTCGCACGGGCGCGAGATCGACCCTACACGACACGGCGCCAGTGAGTTCACGCCGCACATTCATCAGCCGCCGCTCCATTTGGCCGCTGCGGCCGCGGACCGTCACGTCCCAATAGGTGGAAATGGCACCATCCTCAGATGCGCAAAGCAGCGCGCGATCACCCGGCGGCAGAGAAGAATGCGCATCCAGCAGTTGCGCGACCACCGGCAGCTCGAGCCCCAACAGTGCTAGCGATTCGCTGGACATCGCCTCCTCCCGGTCGGTCGTGGCGGTGACGGGTGTCTGCCCCGGCAGGGAGACGACGAAACGCGTGCCCGATTGGTCCTCAGGCGCCCCGCCCGCCAGCCTTGCCGTTCGTTCCAAGAACGTCTTAAGCCGCTTGACGCCCTCTGAGGCATCGACTTCGCGGTAATCCTCGATCTTGAAGGGTTCGAGGTCCTGGAAGAGCTCGGACACGACTTCCCGTGCTTGTTCTGCGTTATGGAGGGCCACCTCCAGTTCCTGGGAAGTGCGCTGCAGGGTCGGGTCTCGAAGCGCTTCCTGATACAGCTGGTTAAAGGACAGTCTCTCGCCGAGCTGTCCAAGAACTTGTGACCGAAGGTCTTCCGCGACCTCCCCGCGCTCGTCCACTTTCCCCAGAGCTCGGGCGACGCCCTCAATCTTTTGCTCGAGCAGGAGGAAGACTTGTCCCTCTATGGTGCTCGTTGAGACCAGGTTGTAGACCTGCACGGTATCGTTTTGTCCGTACCGATGGATTCGGCCGATCCGCTGCTCCAGATCCATTGGATTCCAAGGCAGATCGTGGTTAACCAGAATGCGCGCGAATTGAAGGTTGATTCCTTCGCGGCCGGCCGCTGTTGAGATCAGAACTCTCGCGCCGTCTGGTCGTCGAAAGCGGCGCTCCGCTGCGAGCTTTGCGCCGTGGTCACCGCCCTTGAGCACTTCGATCCCTTTACCGGGGAAAGCCGCGTCAATGGCGGCCCGAAGGCTATCGACGCTCCCTAGGTAGGTGGTGAAGATGACCACCTTCTCGTCGGGAGCTTCGGCCCAGAACTGGCCAAGGGCATCAAGCAGCTCGCGCGTCTTGGACTCGATATCAGGTGGGAGGAGCGCTAGCAGCTCGCGGATCCGCTCGCGTTCCTGCGGTAGCGCATATTCGACCAGGAGACTCGCCGTGTCTTCGGAGACAGCAGCTTCGGCTTCAGTGGCTCCGTCGTCTTCGGCAGCCCGAAGCTTTTTCAGCAGTCGAACGCGCGCATCCGCGAGCAAACGATCACCTTCGGCTCGGCCGATCGCGTCATCCCGAAGGCCGTTCTGTACCATGAGCATCTCGCGGGCCTCGCGCAGCAGGGAATCGCGCCCTTGCACATCGAGCGCGGCGTCCCGGGCGACCGCCTCGTGAATCGTGAGCGAAACAAGCCGCCGTTCCAGCGTCCGTTTGACTGCCGCGAAGCTCGAGGACGCAATCTTCTGGAAGACCGTCATCACGAAACCGATCGCCCGCGCCTTGCCACCCTTCGCTGCAGCCAGGTTGTAGCCGTCCTGAATGTAGGAGGTCAGCGCCTCGTAGAACGCCAACTCGGGCTCGGTCAGACCAAAGGCGTGAGTGTGAACCTGCCGACGGGCGAATAGCGCCGAGCCGTCTGGCCTGCACGCATCAGCCTTGGTGCGCCGGACGACGATCGTATTGAGGCGATGCCGATTCTCCAGCATGTCCCGCTCGTCATGGAACAGCGTCGGGTTCAACAAGCGCGTGAGCGTGAGGAACCGGAAATGATCACCCTGATGGGGCGTAGCGGTCAGCAGAAGCAGGTCCCTGCAATGCTCGCGAAGCTGCTCCGCCAGACGATAATTGTCAGTCTTCCGAACCCGGTTCCCAGTCCGCGTAGCTGTGAGGTGGTGTGCCTCGTCGAAGACCACCAGATCCCACGGCGGAGCTTCGGCCAGCCGTTCCATCCGTGCCGGGCGCTTGAGCGTGTCGATGCTCGCGATCAGCCTGTGATGGCGCTCGAACGCGTTGGTTTTCCGGTCAGTTACGTCGCCTTCACTTCCGAAGACCTCGAAGTCGAGCCGGAAAACATCGTTGAGTTCGCGTCTCCAGTTCTCCACGAGGCCTGCCGGGACGACCATGAGCGCGCGCTCCATCTCGCCGCGGGATGCGAGCTCTCGGAGGACAAGGGCCGTTTCGATCGTCTTGCCGAGACCAACATCATCCGCAATCAGGAACCGTCTTGGGCTCGCAGTTGCCACCCGATGCGTCAGGACGATCTGGTGTGGCAGCAGATCGACTTTGGCGGCCGTAAGAGCCGCCGCGCCGTCCAGAAGGGGGCAGGGCGTACGCCTCTATCGCCAGAAGCAGCCGTTCCAGAGACTCCGGTGTCGCTGGCTTGATACCAGCGATTACCTGTTCCTCCCAGCTCGCCTGCGGCGCGACCGTGGAGACCGGGACAGACTCCTCACCGGCATCTCCGGAAAAAGACCCGTGCGTAGCCGTGTTCGAGCGCCATGACGACGCCGTCCCCGAGCCGATCATGTCTTACTGCCTGCCCGACCTGAAATTCATGAGACACGGCGCAACCAGTACCCAATGACTTGCTGTGTCTCGCGTCCCTTCGCGTCTCGCCGGGTCTCGACCAGTTGGTGCGCGTCTATCCCCGCGCCACCCCAGATCCGGCTCCCGATATCGAGCGACGTCTCGCTCCCTAGCTCGAGCACTACCGTACCCGTTGGAGGTGCGACACGAAGGCGTGTGCTTTCCGGCAAGGCAAATACGATTGCCGACTCGGGCCACAGCCGTGATTGGGCTCTGGCCAACTGAGCGACCCGATCCAGGACGCTGTCACGCTCGACCTCCGTGAGGACATCGATCGCCGTCCGTAGCCCGGTGACCACGACTACGCGCTTACCATCGGGCGGTTCCTCGGGCATCGCCCCGGGCTCCGCCCAGGCGAGCGCCGTCCGCAGAGACACGGTGACCCCTTCGGAAGCAGCCGTGTGCAATGCGTCGCCATCCCAAACCAGGCTTGTCCCACTCCGACGCCACATGTCACCCGCGTAGTCGTCCACAATGCCGCCTTGTCTTATTCAGTCTCGAAGAGGGCCAGCTGGCCGCGACGGACCTGCTTCCCGTCCTTCAGGAAAGCCTCGACCAGCGCCAGCGCCCTGGCCGCCGCATCGCGAAGGGTCTTGTCCTGCTCGCGGTCGGCATACCAACGCAGAATATCCGGCACGGAACGCTTGAGGACGAACGTGTCTCGATTCAGTTCCTCCTGGATGTGGGCACCACTCCCGGGTACAGCTGCGCCAATGAGGAAGTGCGCCTGGTCCAGGATCCGTCTTCAACGTTTCGTCGCGCCGGCGCTGCCGCAGCTGGTGAAAGCGAGCCTGTGTGGAAACGATGCTCACGACCTTATTCTCCTCGGACGTCCACCCGCGCTCCTCGAACTGGAGCCGCATTATGCCGGTGCCACGGAGCAGCTTGTGCAGCTCGTCGCGCGGGATCTGGGTGCGGTCTTTGAAGATGCGGAGATAGAGGCTCGTCAGGGCCTCCGCTGTGTCAGGGGGCCGATCAATCGGCCCAAGGCTTCCTCATCCAGGATGGCGTTGATACCGATGAGCGCCTCCGCGATCCCAACTGGCTGCTCGTCGACCGTGCCGGCGTAGGCCTGGCCATAGTGCCGGGAATAGAACTCGAGCGCCTTTCCCGCAGGATGACGCGGACGTCCGCCTCCGAAATCTGGCGCTGCTGGTAATGCTGCAAGAGGCTGCGGAGCCGGTGCATTT
>JADJBX010000011.1 GCA_016703545.1 Candidatus Amarobacillus elongatus | reverse complement strand
GCGCCACCATGCCTGGCGGCGGGAGAAGGGCCACGGCTGCTCATCCCAGGTGGCGGTGGTGGTGAGGATGGCGTCGTTGTAGATGCGATGGATGCCGGGGAGGTCGGCCTCGGTGGCGGGCCGGATGACGGCGCCAGTGGGGGCGGACGGGGTCATGACGGGAGCCTCCCGGCGGTGGTGGTGGGGTGCGCCCCGCGCGAAGCGGGGCTACTCGGCGGCGGGGGGTGCGCTGTCGCCCTGGCCGGCGCCTTCGGGGCCTCCGCGACCGCGGCCACGGCGGCGGCGGGGTGCGCCACCGGGAGCGGCTTCGCCTTCACCGCCAGCGGCCGGCTCGGTCGCGCGGGGCGGGCGCGGGGGGCCTTCGCGGCGTGGGGCCGGCGGCCGCTGCCCGGTGGGGGCGGCGGGCGTGGGGGCTCCTTCGGCGCGCTTGAAGACACGGGTGGGGCCGCCCTGCGGGGGGGCGCCGGGGGGCGGGCCGCCGCGATCGCGGCGGGGGGCGCGCGGAGCGGCGGGGCGGGGTTCGGCGCCTTCGGCGGGGGCCTGGCCGCGCGCGGGACGGGGCTCGCGCGGTGGGCGCGGGGCCTGGGGGTCGCGCTGGTCGCGCCGTTCGCCACGCGGGGGTGGCGGTTGCTGGGGCCGCGGGGCGCCGGCGCCTTCGGGGCGGGGGCCACGGCCTCGGCCGCGCTGCGGCGAGGGCGCCTGTTCGGAGGGGGCGCCCTGGGCGGCGTTGGGCGCGGGGGTCGAGGGGCGGCTGCGGATCTCCTTGCGGGGACCACCGCCGGGGAGGCGTCCGCGGCCGGAGGGCTCGCGCCGATCCCAGCCGGCCTCTTCTTCGTCCGGCCCGGCGAGGTCGCGTTCGTCGGCTTCGATGAGGCCCTGGGCGATGGCGTCGGCGCGGGAGATGCTCGGGGGCGGGTCGCCGGCCTTGGAGGCGGTATCCCAGCGGACGACGGTGCCGAGGTCGCGGTCGCCAACTTCGACGCGCTGTCCCTCGACGTAGAGGGTGACGGTGCGGCGGAGGATGTTGAGGCCGATGACCTTGCCTTCGCCGGTGGGGGTACTGCAGCGCTGGCCGAGCTTGGGGAGGGTCTTGCGCATCTCCTTGTAGCCTTCTTCTTCGTACGAAAGGCAGCAGAGGAGGCGCCCGCAGAGGCCGCTGATTTTCTGGGGGTTGAGGGGAAGGTCCTGTTCCTTGGCCATGCGGATGGAGATGCTGGGGAAGGTGCTGAGCCAGTTGGCGCAGCAGAGTTCGCGGCCGCAGATGCCGTAGCCGCCGGCGTTGCGGGCGCGATCGCGGTCGCCGATCTGGCGCATATCGACCTTGACGCCGAGGCGGTCGCTCGCGCGGCGGACCATGTCGCGGTAGTCGAGGCGTTCGTCGCTGGCGAAGGTGAGGGTCAGGCGCCGTCCGTCGAGGGTGAATTCGGCGCTATCGAGGTGTGCGGGAAACCCGGCATCCGTCGCGACGGCGCGCGCCTCCAGGAGGGCTTCGCGAGCGCTCTGGCGGAGGGCGTCCATGCGCCGGATATCGGCCTCGGTGGCGAGGCGGAGGATGGGCTTGAGCTCGTCGCGGTTGAGTTCATTCACCACCACCTCGCCGGGGGCGATGACGACGCGGCCGATTTCTGGGCCGCGGCTGGTCTCGACGACCACGTACTCACCGGAATCGAGCCGCATGCCAGCGGTATCGAAGTAAAAGATCTTGCCGGCGTTCCGGAAGCGGATGCCGGCAACATCGTGCATTGGTTCACGCATGTGCCGCGGTATCTTCCTGGACAGGTCCCCTCAGTGTACGGCGCGGAAAGCTCAGGAGCATAAGTTCGATTGCGGCGCGCGTCATGACCTGGGCCTGGAGGTCGTCGCGGGCGCGCTGGACGGCGCGGAGGGCGGCGGTGGCGCCGAGGACATCCATGCGCGCGACGGTGGCGGCGGGCCCTTCGCCGCGAACGCCGGCGGCGGCGCGAAGGCGCGCTTCCCAGAAGCTCTCCCAGACATCGAGTTCGTTGAGGACGCTGCCGCGGTCGCGCTGCCACCGTTCGCCGAGTTCGCCGGCGTACTTGATGCGGTCGCCGGCGGTGGCGATGGCGATGGTTTCGCAGCGCGCGAGCAGGCGGTGGCGGGTGGCCATGAGGTCTGGTTCGCGGGCGAAGGCGAGGGCGCGGCCGGGGCGGCCGCGGCTGGCGGCGGCGGCCTCGGCGGCGAGATCGGGGGCCACTCCGCGTTCGCGCAGGCCGGCCTCGATCTCGGCGCGGGCGACGGTGTGGACGTCGATGCGGCGGCAGCGGCTGATGATGGTCTCGAGCATCGCCTCGGGGGCGGCGGAGATGAGGGCGAAGGTGGTGTGGCCGGGGGGCTCCTCGAGGGTCTTGAGGATGGTGTGGGCGGCATCGCGGCCGAGGCGCTCGGCGGGATCGAGGATGACCATGCGGGTGCGGGCTTCGAAGGGGTAGCGGGAGACGAGGTCGATGATGCCGCGGACCTGGCAGATGCGGATATCGCGGGAGTTGGGGTGGCGGGCGTGGGAGGTTTCGCCCGGGCGGGGGCGGCAGAGCGCCTCGCCGGGGCTGACGGTGATGACGTCCGGGTGGGCGCCTTCTTCGATCTGGCGGCAGGGGCGGCAGGCGTTGCAGGGGAGGCTGGCGGGATCGGCGGGGGGCAGGGCATCGCCGAAGAGGGACGCGCCGGCGGTGGGCGCGGCGCGTTCGCAGTTCAGCAGTTTCGCGTATTCGAGGGCGAGCAGGCCGCGCCCCGTGCCCTCCGGCCCCGCGAACAGGATGGCGTGCGGCGGATCGGCGCCGGCGGCGAGCGCGCGCAGATCGCGGAGGATGGCCTGGTGGCCGATGAGCGCCGTCATGGGGCTATGGTACGGCGCGCGCGGGTTGGGGACGCGGCCGCGGGGTTAGCGGGCGAAGCGGCGCGCGGTATCGGCGAGGCGCCAGCTGTCTTCGAGCACCTTCTCCTGGTCTTCGTGCCAGATGTGCGCCCAGAGGCGGGCGAGGAGAGTGGGCGCGGCATCGACGTGCGGCTTGCTCGCGGCGATCTCGTGCTCGGTCATGCGGGCGTTGGCGACGGAGATGAAGTCATCGAACATGGCGAACTCCTGGGGGCGGGCCGTGGGTGGTATGTAAAGACGGTCGTCTCGAATGGGCAGCAGCCGGGGTGCCGGTTGGGTGGCGATTGGGAAGACGGTGGGCACCGTGCGCACCCGGGGGTGCCGAAAGCCGGCGCTCGGCGCAGAACGGATCCGCGCGGACGGTTCGCGAGCAGCCAACGGCCACCGGCCGCGAACCGGCGTAGAATCCCGCGCATGAGTGACACCATCATCGAAACGACGAGCGGCGGGGTCCGCGTAATTCGCCTGAACCGCCCGGAGCGGATGAACTCGCTCGGCGGGACGCTGCTCGGGGATGTCGTGGAGGCGTTCATCGAGGGGGCGACGAACGACGCGGTGCGCGCCTTCGTGGTCACGGGGGAGGGGCGGGCGTGGTGCGCGGGGGCGGACCTGCTGGACATGGGCGGGGTTGGCGTGGGCGGCGGGCCGCGGAACCCGCGGGCGACGGCGCTGGACGACATCGGCGCCGTGGGACGGGCGGTGCTGGCCATCTACAACTGCAACAAGCCGACGATCGCGGCGGTGAACGGGGTGGCGGTGGGCGGCGGCTTCGGCCTCTGCACGGCGTTCGATGTGCGGGTGGCGAGCGAGCAGGCGCGCTTCGGGACGATCTTCATCAAGCGGGCGCTGGCCCCGGACTGCGGGCTTTCGTGGTTCCTGCCGCGGCTGGTGGGGCCGGAAGCGGCGGCGGACCTGTTCTACACGGGGCGGATCGTGGATGCGCAGGAGGCGCTGCGGCTGGGGATCGTCTCGCGGGTGGTGCCGCATGAAGCGCTGATGGACGAGGCGATGAAGCTGGCGAACGAGTACGCCCGGCAGGCGCCTTCGGCGCTGACGCTCACGCGGCGGGCGTTGCAGCGCTCGGCGGTGCTGACGCTGGAGCAGCAGCTGGAGTTCGAATGGACGAACCAGCGGACGCGGCTGGCATCGCCGGAGTTCCAGGAGGCGCTTTCGGCGTTCCGGGAGAAGCGCGAGCCGAACTTCTCCTGACCTTCGAGGTGGGCGGCGGCGGGGGCTAGAACTGCAGCTCGACGCGGCGGAAGCGTTCGAGGTAGCGGCCGTCCTCGCCGCGCCACCGTTCCCGCGAGAAGTCGGCGAAGCCCGCCGGGTCCGGGAACTGGGTGGCGTGGGCGGTGAGGGCGGCGATCTTCTGTTCGATGAGCGCGCCGTAATCGAAATCGTGGTTGGGGTGGTTGGTGTTCCAGAGGAGCACTTCGCGGACCTTGTGGGGTTCGAGACCGGCGGCGAGGTGCTCGGGGAAGTTCAGGTGGTCGCGCGCGGTGGGGTAGACGGCGTCGAGGGTGGCGGCGCCCGCGGCGCGATGGTCCGGGTGATTGATGAAGCTGTCGCGGATGATGATGTCCGAGGGGTCGTGGGTGAGGACGGTGCGGGGGCGGATGGTGCGAATGTGGCGGACGATCTGCTCGAGCAGGGCGCGGTCGTAGACGAGTTCGCTGTCTTCGTGGTCCAGGAAGGCGACGCCGCGGGCGCCGAGGCGGCGGCAGGCTTCGCGCTGCTCTTCGTGACGAAGGGCGATGAGCCGTTCGCGCGTCATCGCGCGGTCTTCGGTGCCCTTCGCGCCGTTGGTGCAGATGAGGAAGTGGATATCCCAGCCGAGGGAGGCGTGGTGTGCGACCCAGCCGGCGCAGCCGAAATCGCCGTCATCCGGGTGGGCGGCGACGACGAGGGCGGTGCGGTCGGGGTTGGGGGTCATGCGGGGGTCCTGGCTGCGAGCGCGCGAGGCGATCGTGCGGCGGGGGTGCGCCTACGGCAAGAAGGGCCGCTTACGGATCGTGGGCTATCCCTTGTAGTAGACGATGCCGGTGTAGCAGCTGACGGACCAATCGCGGGAGTCGTCGACGGAGAAACGCTGGCAGAACTCCTCGCCGAGCTTCCAGCGGGTGAGGTAGGCCTGCTCGATATCGCTGGCGCTGTAGGCGTCGGGCTTGTCTTCGATGGCGTTGAGGCGCGCGTGGGCCATGCGCCAGCGGGCCAGCTCTTCCTGGGTAAGGGTGCCAACCACTGTGAACATGCCGTCCTCCTCATCCAACGCGACATCCTCCGCGCTCGCGGCATCACCGGCTGATATGCGGGTGCAACGCCTTCACTCACCTTGGGTGGCGGGCTGTAATGGGTCAAGTAGCGAAGGGAAAGGCGCGCCCGCGCTCAGGAAAGGTCGATGCCAAACCGTTCGCGGAGGGCGCCGAGGAAGGCGGCTTCATCGAGCCGCTGCACCGTCCGGCGGCCGTTTTCGACCAGGGTGAGGCGATTGCCCGAGAGGGTGATGCGGCCGGCGGCGGTGGGCATGGAGCAGACCCGGTTCTGGACGAACTTGGAATCGGGGGAGACCTGGTGGTATTCGCACATGCCGGCGAAATCCGCGAGGGGGTGCGGCACGAGGGCGAAGCGGTACCGCTCGACCCACTTCTGGGCGTCGGTGAGGCCGTACATGGAGGTGAAGCCGGCCTCGGCGCCATCGTGGACGAGCTTGAAGGCGCTGGCGGGTTCGCCCTGGGGGCCGTCGAGGTCGAAATCGAGGGGCACGAGGGAGGAATCGCCGAAGCCGACATCGGCGATCCAGCGGACGCCTTCGACGGGGACGAGCAGGAGCATGTGGTCGAATTCGGGGCCGGCCTTCGTGCCCTTGGCGACGCGCGCGGAGAGGAAGTGGACTTCGAAGCCGAGGGCGCGGAGGAGTTCGGCGAAGAGGCCGTTGAGTTCGTAGCAGAAGCCGCCGCGGCGCTCGCCGACGACCTTGGCGAAGAAGGCCTCGGGGTCGAGGGTGAGGTGGCGGCGGGCGCCGAAGATATCGAGGTTTTCGAAGGGGACGGCCATCATGTGGGCACGGTGCAGCGCGCGAAGGGTGGCTGCGGTCGGGGCGAGCGCGCCATCGTAGCCGATGCGTGCGAGGTAGGCGGCGGCGTCCATCCCGCCGATCTTGGGGCCTGCGTGCATTTCGCGCGATGGGCGGGAGGGTTGCGGGGCGCGGGCGGGAGCGGGTAGGCTTATCGGCATCTATCTTCCCATTGAGGGAGTGCGCCATGATCGCCCGTCTCGCCGCCCTGGTTGCCGTGCTCGCCGTGCTGTCCGTGGTGTTCGGGGTCCTGGAGGCGCGCTGGCCCTCCATCCGCGGGCAGCGGCGAAGGCGGCCGGGGCTGGGGACGGACCTCGCGTGGTGGTTCTGGAACCCGTTGGTGAACCAGCCGATCGCATTCGTGGGCGTGCTGCTGGTGGTGGTGCCGATCGCGCTCGTGGTCACGGCGGGGGGCGATGGCGCGACGCTGAAGGAGCGGCTGGAAGCGCGGGAGACGTGGCTTTCAGCCCAGCCGTTGTGGCTGCAGACGGTGCAATTGCTTGTGCTGTTCGACCTCATCGGGTACTGGTCGCACCGGGGGTTCCACCGGATCGAGACGCTGTGGCGGTACCACGCGGTGCACCACAGCTCAGTGGAGCTGGACTGGCTCTCGGCGGTGCGGGTGCACCCGGTGAACGAGCTGGGGACGCGGGTGCTGCAGGCGGCGCCGATTGTGCTGCTGGGGTACGACACGAGCCTGGTGGCGGCGTTCGTGCCGCTGCTGACGTTCTACGCGATTGGGCTGCACGCGAACCTGCGGTGGGATTTCGGCTGGTTCCGGTACGTCATCGGGAGCCCGGTGTACCACCGCTGGCACCACACGACGGAGCTGGAGGGGCTGGATCGGAACTTCGCGGGGATGTTCCCGTGGCTCGATATCGTGTTCGGCACGCTCTACTTCCCGCGAGACCGGCAGCCGCTGGAGTTCGGGATCCTGGGGGATGTGGTGCCCACGGGGCTGCTGCGGCAGCTGTGGTACCCGTGGCGAAAGCGGCCGGCGGCGGCGCCGGGGCCGGATGGTTCGGTGCCGGCCGAAGCATGACGGGTGGCGGCTGCTACCATTGCGGCCATGCGTGACGCGGATGCCGTGGCGGCCGTGGCCGGGGCGATGGGCCAGCCTTCGCGGGCGGCGATGCTGTTGGCGATGGGTGATGGGCAGGCACACAGCGCGTCGTCGCTGGCGGTGACGGCGGGGATTCTGCCGCCGGCCGCGAGCGAACACCTGCAGCAGCTCCTTCGCCTCGGGCTCGTGACGGTGGAGGCGGCGGGACGGGAGCGGCGCTTCCGGCTGACGGGAGCGGAGGTGGCGACGGCGCTGGAGGCGCTGCTGGTGGTGGCGCGGGAACCGGGCCGTTCGCCGCCCAGGGGGGCCATTCGCCATGCACGCACCTGCTACGACCACCTCGCGGGGAAGGTGGGCGTGGCGATGACGGAGGGGTGCGTGGCGCGCGGCTACCTGCATCGCGGCGACGACGCGTTCGAGCTGACGCCGCGGGGGGCCGCGTTCTTCACGTCGCTGGGAATTGACCACGAGGGGGCGCGGCGGCGGCGGCGGGGGTTCGCGCGGGTGTGCATCGACTGGACGGAGCGGCGGCCGCACCTCGCGGGGGCGCTGGGGGCGGCGCTGGCGAGCACGGCCATGGAGCGGGGCTGGTTCGAACGGCTTCCGGGCACGCGCGCGCTGTTCGTGACGCCGGAAGGGGAGCGGGCGGTGCGGGAGCTGTTCGCGGTGGCGGAGTAGCGCGCGTGACGCGGGGCCGTCAGGCGGGCGGGCAAACGGAACGCCCCCTCGAATGAGGGGGCGTTCGTGCGTTGCGGGTGGTGGCGAACTACGCCCGCGGGAGGCCGAGGCCGCGCGTGGCGATGATGTTGCGCTGGATTTCGCTGGTGCCGCCGGCGATGGTGGCGGACACGCTGCCGAGGTAGCCCACGGCGACGTTGCCCTTCATCGGGGCCTTGCGGTCGGTGACCTGGCCCATCATGCCCATCATCTTGAGGGCGGTGCGGGAGATGCGCTGGGTGAGCTCGGTGTTGAAGCCCTTGGCGATCGAGGCTTCGGAGTTCGGGATCTTGCCCGAGGCCTGCATCGAGATGATGCGGTACGAGAGCAGCGTCGCCGTCTGCACTTCGACCCAGCGGTCGGCCCACTGGAGGCGGGCGGCGTCGTAATCGGTGGGGGCGATGGAGGCCTTGTTCTCCTTCAGCCACCGGATGTTGCGCTCGACGTTCTGGCGCTGGCCGACGGCGCTGCCGATGGAGGAGCGTTCGAAGTCGAGGGTGGTGGTGCCGATGTACCAGCCGCGGTTGACTTCGCCGACGGCATTGGCGGCGGGGACGCGAACGTCCTCGAAGAACACCTCGTTGAAGTGGTGCTGGTCGGCCATGTTGACCAGCGGCCGGACGGTGATGCCGGGGGACTTCATGTCGAGGAGGAGGTAGGTGATGCCGCGATGCTTGGGGGCATCGGGATCGGTGCGGGCGAGCATGAAGCACCAGTCGGCGTTGTGGGCGCCGGAGGTCCAGATCTTCTGGCCGTTGACGACGAAGTCGTCGCCATCGCGGATGGCGCGGGTCTGGAGGGAGGCGAGGTCGGACCCGGAGCCGGGTTCGGAGTAGCCCTGGCACCACTGGACGGAGCCATCGAGGATGCGGGGGATGTGGGTCTTTTTCTGGTCGTCGTTGCCGTGGGTGATGATCGTGGGGCCGAGCATCATGACGCCCATGCCGCCCATCTGGGGGGCGCGGGCTTCGGCGAACTCTTCGTTGAGGATGAACTGGTCGATGGGGGAGAGGCCGGCGCCGCCGTACTCCTTGGGCCAGGCGGAGGCGATCCAGCCGCGGCTGGCGAGGGCGGAGCGCCACTTGTCCCAGGCGGCCTTCATCTCACCGGCGCCGGGGCGCGAGTAGCGGTCGAGTTCGCCGAAGTCGGGGAGTTCAGTCTTCAGGAAGGAACGGACTTCTTTGCGCCATTCCGCCTGTTCGGGTGTATCACGCCAATCCATTGGATAAACCGCCGAGTTTGATAGGTGCGGGAATCCTAGTGGAGAAAGGAGAAAAGAGAAAGGAGAAAGGAGAGAAGAGTGGCCAGTTCGGGGCACGAGTCTTCGCCGGCGCGGGCGGGGGTGGCTGCCGAACGGGGTAGCCCCGCTTTTCTCCTTTCTCCTTTCTCTTATCTCTCCCCTATCTCTCCTCGTCCCGCGCTTCGGCGACGAGCCGGTAGCCGACGTTGCGCACGGTTTCGATGAAGGTGTGGCCGTGGATTTCGATTTTCGAGCGGATGCGGCGGATGTGGACGTCGACGGTGCGGGCGCCGCCGAAGTAGTCGTAGCCCCAGACGCGGTTGAGGAGCTGTTCGCGGGTGAAGACGCGGCCGGCGTTCATGGCGAGGAAGCGCAGGAGTTCGTACTCCTTGAAGGTGAGCACGAGGCTTTCGGGGCCGACGGTGACGCGGTAGTTCGAAAGATCGAGGGCGAGGTCGCCGCAGCGGACGAAGTTCTCGCTATCGATGCCGTGCCGGCGCCAGAGGGCGCGTTCGATGCGCCTGGCCAGCTCGACGGCGTTGACGGGGATGATCGAGAAGTCATCGACGGCGAGGTCGGCGGTGATACGGTCGAACTGCTCTTCGGCGGCAAGGACGATGAGGACGATCCCGGCTTCGGCGTAGCTTTCGCTG
Organism: Candidatus Amarobacillus elongatus; assembly: GCA_016703545.1. Lineage (GTDB taxonomy): Bacteria > Chloroflexota > Dehalococcoidia > Tepidiformales > Tepidiformaceae > Amarobacillus > Amarobacillus elongatus. The sequence continues at coordinate 64,900 of JADJBX010000011.1, read as the reverse complement.
AGGAGGTTGAAGGCGGCGGGGGGGACGTCGCGGAGGTCCAGGACGACGACGTCGGCGGTGATGCCGCCCTCTTCGTTGGCGAGGCGGTCGGGGGCGATCGCGGGGGCGGAGTAGCCGAAGCGTTCGAGGCCGGGGCCGAGGCGGGCGACATCGGGGTGGCGAGTGACGAGGTAGACGGTACGCATGGCCTCGGCCGGCGCCTCCTTTGCGTGATTATACGGGCGTGTGAAGCCGTCCCCGGTGGTGGGCGATGAAATCCATGTGAAATCGTTCACGAGCCTGAGATTCGTGGGATGGGCCGAAAGGGGGCCACGGCGGCCCCCCGAGGCCCCGCGCGGGGGCTTCGGGGGGCGTTGAGCCGGGGGTTAGTCGTCCGAGAAGACCATGGGGAGCACGAGCCGCCACGTCTGGGGCGTGGGGGTGGCCGTGGGCGCGGGGGTCGGGGTGCGCGTGGGCGTGGCCGAGGGCGCGGTGGAGGGCGTGGCCGTGGGGGTGCTGGTGACGACCCCGCTGGTTCCGCCGCCACCGCCGCCCGAGGTGGTGGAGCCGTAGCCGAAGTCCATCGCCCAGTAGCGGCCGCCGTTGGCATCGGCGTAGGCGATGCCGACTTCGGTGAAGGTGGGATAGAGGATGGCCTGGCGGTGCCCGGGGGAGGCCATCCAGGCGTTGAAGATGGCGTTGGCGCTATTGAGGCCGCCGGAAGCGGAGCCGGCGCCGATGTTCTCGCCGCCGGTGCGTCCGTAGCCGCAGTCCTTCATGCGCTGGAAGGGGTCGCGGCCGGTGGAGTCGGTGTGGGAGAGGGCGGGGCGGGTCGTCATGTCCTTCGCCATCCAGGCGGCGGCGCGGTTGAGGGCGGTGTTGGCCGCGAGAGGCGCGAGCGGCGGGTTCTGCTGGCCGCGGGCCTGGTTCACGAGGGTAAGGACCTGCTGTTCGACGCTGTCCATCTCGATCCCGGAGGGCACATCGCAGTTGACGAGGGCGCGGGCGGGGTGCGCGGGCAGGGCCTGCAGGGCGGTGAGGAGGATGGCAAGCAGGCCGGCGCCGCCAAGGGCAGCCGGCAACAGGCGTGACATGCGAGATCCTTCGCTCCCGGTTTGGGTGGGGGGCAACCCGGAGCGTGTTGTCACGGTACTGACATAAGGGCGAAGGGGGAAGCGGTTGGTTGTGCTGTCGGCTTTCGGCCGTCGGCTGTCGGGTGTGGCCACGTGCGGAATTGGGGCGCGGATGGGGGCGTTCCGGCCCGAGTGGCGCCGGGGGACCCGGGGTGGCGCAGGGAGGCTCACTGCCGTTCGCGGCTCGGTTTTGTGGCCGGGTCTTGCGAGTGGTCACAGCCGACGGCCACAGCCGACAGCCGATAGCCGACGGCCAGCAGCTAACCGCCAACCGCCGGTGGCGGGGTGCGTGGCGGGATCGGGGGTGGCGCAGGGACGCTCACTGCCGTTCGCGGCTCGGTTTTGTGGCCGGGTCTTGCGAGTGGTCACAGCCGACAGCCGACAGCCACGCGGCCAGCGGCTAACCGCTAACCGCTCCGCACGTGGCGGGGTGCGTGGCGGGATCGGGGGTGGCGCAGGGAGGCTCACTGCCGTTCGCGGCTCGGTTTTGTGGCCGGGTCTTGCGGGTGGTCACAGCCGATAGCCGACGGCCGACAGCCGAAAGCCGCCAACCGCCACCAGCGGCCAGCGGCCAGCGGCCAACCGCTAACCGCTCCCCCTCAGGACGCGGGCCAGCCGGGGGGTTCGGGGGAGGCGTGGTGGGTGCTGGTGACGGTGTGGGGGGAGAGGGGACGGGTGAAATCGAGGGGGGCGTCGCAGAGGCTTTCGACCCACTGCTGCCAGCGGCCGCGGCCCACTTCCTTGGCCAGCGCATCGCACTCCTGGAGGATGGCGCGCGCGGTGGCGAGGGGGACGATGCCGTTTTCGACCGCCTCGGCGAGCTCGTCTTCATCGGCGGAGACCCAGTCGGTGCCGCCGGGGGTGACGAAAAGGTCGACGTAGTAGTCGGCCTGGTACCACTCGTTTTCGCGCTCGAGGGGCGGGGTGGCGAAATCGACGCGGTAGCCGGCGAGGCCGCCTTCGTGGGTGAAGAATTCGAGCATGCGCAGCGGGCGGTGCTTGAAGAGCCAGAGCCGCTGCTGTTCACGCACGGGGATCTGCTTCATTACGCGGCCTTCGCGGCCTTCCTTCGTCAGCAGGTTCGCCTTCGGGCGGCCGGAGATGGCGAGGTCGAGCACGAGGAGGTCGGCGGTTTCGAGCGCGATGTTCGCCGGCCCCGAGGAACTGGAGACCACGCAGGTGCCATCGGAGAAGCGGCGCAGGGAGTGGGTGGTGAACTGCATGGGGGGAGGATACGGGAAGAGAAAGGAGAAGGGAGAAAGGAGAAAAGGGTGGGCGTTAGTGGAGGACGGCCCTGATGGCGGCTTCGTAGCGTTGGGGTTTTCGTTCCAGGAGCGGACGTGGGCGGCGTTGGTCTCGACGAGGGTGACCAGGTCCGGGCGGGCGGCGGCGAATTCGTGTGCTTTGGCGGGCGGGACGCTGCGGTCGGCGCTGCCCTGGAAGATGAGCATGGGGGTGCGGTAGTCGGCGGCGCGGGCGGCGTAGTCGGTGGAGGACCAATCGATGTCGAAGCGGATGCCGGCGATCCATTCGCCGATACGAAGGACGCCGGTGGGAACGCCGCCGGGTGCGCGGAACTCGACGGTCTCGCGGAAGTCGAGCATGGGGGCATCGAGGATGACGCCGGCGACGGCGTTGGCCTGCCCGGAGTGCAGCAGGAAGCTGAGGGCGATGGAGCCGCCCATGCTGTAGCCGTTGATGACGATGCGGCGGGCGCCGCGTTCGCGGGCGAAGGTGACGGCGGCATCGAGGTCGCGCCATTCGGTCTCGCCGTAGTGGAGGCGGGAATCGGGGTTGCGGGGGGCTCCTTCGTCGTTCCGGTAGGTGATGACCAGGGCGGTGGCGCCGGCATCGTGGGTCGCGGGCAGGGCGCGCAGGGCCTCGCGGCGGTTCGCATTCTGGCCGTGGACGAAGATGACCCAGGTCTCGCCGGGGGTGCCGGGCACGAGCCAGGCGGGCATGGGGCCGAGTTCGCCGGGGATGGCGACGTCCTCGAACGGGTAGCCGTGGGCGCGGAGGGGGTCGGCGGGGAAGGCGAAGCCGTCGACGCGCGCGGGGGTGTTGGCGGCGCGTGTGCCTTCGAGGAGGCGGAAGTCGCGTTCGACCCAGCCGTCGCCGGTGGCGCGGATGGTGGTCACCTGCCCGTAGCCGCCATCCCAGGCGAGGCCGTAGGTACCTTCGCGGGTCCAGGCGCCGCCCTCGGGGCCAGCGCTGAGGCGGACGACGCCCTCCGCGGCGGGGGAGGCGACGAGATCGAGGGCGTCGGGGGAGTGGTCGATGGCGAGGCCCTGGCGTTCGAGTTCGCCGGAGAAGTACCAGCCGGCGCCGAAGAGGGCGAGGCCAAGCACGCCGACCGCCGCCGCGCCACCGAGGGCGGCGCGGCGGGCCCACCGGACCCACGCCACCGAGGGAACCGGCGGCGCGGCGGCCGGCGCGATGTCCGTCATGGCGTCCTCAGGCGGGGACGGCCGCGCGGACCAGCGGCCAGACGATCATGGTGCGCGGCGGGGTGGCGTCGGGCGGGGTGAGGTAGTACTCCCACATGGTCTCGGAGCCGGTTTCGCCGTTGGCGGTGAGCCACTCCTGCATGGCGGCGTAGGCGTGTTCGACCGTGTTGTAGGGGCCTTCATGGATGGTGACGATGGCCTCGCCGCCGGGGAGTTCGCCGGGCTGGACGCGGCCCTGGCCGGCAATGGGGGCGTGGACGGTGAAGCCCGCCTCGACGTGGACCTGCTCGCCCGCGGGCCGGTAGCAGGCGAAGGCGCGGGCGGTGCCATCGATGGCGCCCAGGGGGCCAAGGTAGGCCATGACTTCGCCGAAAACGGGGCCGATGTGCGCGGCGATCTCGTTGAAGCCACAGGTGAAGGCGACGACGGCGGTGTGTTCGGGTGCGACGGTCTGGCGTTCGATGGTGTTCTGCATCACAACCTCCCGGGGACCACAGAACAGCATATTCGGGGAGGGGGAGGGCGGGCAGGACCGAGTGTCCCTGTTTGACGGGGCACGAGGGACGGGGTTTGGGGGCTCGAGGCTCGGGGCGCGAGGTTCGAGGTTTTTGGGGCAACCCCGGGGGTGCCGGCGCGGGGCCTGGGGCTCCGGGGTTGTCCCGCTCGAGCCTCGAGGCCCGAACCCCCCTCAGGGTTGTCCCGCTCGGGCCTCGGGCCTCGAACCCCCCTCAGGGTTGTCCCGCTCGAGCCTCGAGCCTCGAACCTCGAGCCCGCGCCTCGAGCCCCGCTCAGGGTTCGTAGCGAACGATGGCGAGGCAGCTGTTCTGGCCGCCGAAGCCGAAGCTGTTCTTGAGGGCGGCGCGGACCTCGGCCTTGCGGGCGGTGTTGGGCACGTAATCGAGGTCGCAGGCGGGGTCCGGGTTTTCCTGGTTGATGGTGGGGTGGATGGTGCCCGTGAGGATGGTCTTGATGGTGGCGACGGTTTCCATGCCGCCGCTGGCGCCGAGGCCGTGGCCGATCATGCTCTTGGTGGCGCTGATGGGGATGCGGTAAGCGCCTTCGCCGAAGACGCGCTTGATGGCGGCGGTCTCGGCGGCGTCACCGAGGTCGGTGCTGGTGGCGTGGGCGTTCACGTAGCCGATGTCCGCGGGCGAGAGGCCGGCATCGGCGAGGGCTTCGAGCATGGCGCGGCTGGCGCCGTCGCCGTCTTCGGCGGGGGCGACGACGTGGTAGGCGTCGTTGGTGCAGCCGAAGCCGGCGATCTCGGCGAGGATGGTGGCGCCGCGGGCGATGGCGTGGGCTTCGGTCTCAAGGACGAGGGCGCCCGCGCCCTCGCAGGGGACGAAGCCGTCGCGGGCGGCGTCGAAGGGGCGGCTGGCGGCGGCGGGGTCGTCGTTGCGGGAGGAGAGGGCGCGCATGACGGCGAAGCCGGCGAGGCCGAGCTCGCTGATGGCGGCCTCGCAGCCGCCGGTGATGACGACATCGGCTCGGCCCGCGCGGAGGACCATGGCGGCCTCGCCGATGGCCTGGGTGCCGGCGGCGCAGGCGGTGACGATGGTGCCGTTGTACCCCTTGAGGCCGAACTGGAGGGCGACCTGCGCGGCGGCCATGTTGCCGAGGGTCTTGGCCATGTAGAGGGGGTCGAGCTTCATGCCGCCGCGGGTGAAGAGGGTCTCGGCGGCGTCCTGGATTTCGTGGTAACCGCCACCGCCGTTGCCGATGACGACGCCCATGCGGTTGCGGTCTTCGCTATCGAAATCGAGGCCGGACTGCTGGATGGCCTCGGCGGCGCTGCTGACCATGAACTGGGCGAAGCGGGGCATGCGGCGGATGGCCTTGCGATCGAGGAAGGCCGGGGGCTCGAACGCCTTGACTTCGCCGCCGATCTTGCAGGGGAAGGCGGAGGCATCGATGAGGGTGAACGGGGCGATGCCCGAGCGGCCTTCGGTGAGGGCTTCGAAGAAGGCATCGGCGGAGTTGCCGATGGGGGTGACGGCGCCGATTCCGGTGACCACCACGCGGGTCCGCGAACGCAAGGTCTGGTTCATAGGGCAAGGGTACACGGGGAGTGAGGGGGCGGGAAAACGGGTGGCGGCGAGGGCGGTTTGGCCCGGGGTCGAGTGCGGGTCAGGGTGGGACCTGGCGCATGACCTCGGCGTGAGCGGCGTAGCCCCAGCCATCGAGGTCCGGGGCGTCGGCGCCGGCGGCGGAGAGGGCGGCGCAGGCCTGTTCACGGTGGAGGCAACCGTGGGAGAAGGCGTGCGTGAGGAGGAAGGTGCGGGAGATATCCCAGCGCTGGCCGCTGCCGGGAGGGAATTCGAACCCCTGGCGGATGAAGGCGTCGCCGGCCGCGGGGGTTTCGCCTGCGAGGGTGGTGAGGGTGGCGGCGCTGGCATCGGCGGCGGCGCGGGCGGCTTCGAACCCGGGCCAGTCGCGCCAGCGCTCCATCGCGGGGCCCTGGTCCTCGCCGCGAAGGCGGGCGGCGAACACCTCCTGCGAGCGGATGAGATGCAGCAGGAGGTTGGCGAGGGTGCGCGTGGTGTTGGGGATGGGCCGGGCGAGTGTGGCGGGGGCGGCGGCCGCGGCATCGAACACGGCGAGCGTCGCCCAGCGGGCGTATTCGAACATGGCGGCGAGCGGCTCGTTCGCGGGCATGGCGGCTCCCGGGGTCAATCGCCGAAGACGATGGTGGCGGCGCCTTCGAGGGCGTCTTCGAGGCGGGCGAGCGCTTCCTGCCCGCGGAGCTTCTTGTTGGCCGAACCGTCCTGGTCGGCGGCGGTGCGGGCGAGGCCACGGCCTTCGCGGACGGCGGTCCAGGCTTCGCGGTAGCGGGCGAAGGCGCCGGGGCGGAGGCCGGCGGCAGCGGCGACGGTGCCCTTGCGGACGGCGTCCTCGATGCGCTTGCCGGCGTTGTCGAGGCGGCTGGTCATCTGCTGGGCGGCGGCGGAACGGTCGCGCTCCTGGTCGCTCTCGAAGCGGCGGTCGCCGATGGCGTCGCGCGCCTCTTCCAGGGCTTCGCTCGCCTGCAGGATGGATTCGGCGGCTTCGGAAAGGCGCTTGCTCTGCTCTTCGTTCATGGAGCTCCTCGGGTCGGGGGCTGGCACGGGCGGAGTATAGAGAAGGGAGAAAGGAGAAAGGAGAAAGGGGTGGGGTTCGAGGTTCGAGGTTCGAGGCTCGAGGCGAGGGGCAACCCTGGGGAGCCCGTTGGGCGCGGGGCACGGGGGCACTGGGCGCTGACCGCACTGGGCCCCCGGCCACTGGGCACTGGCTACTCAGCACTCACACTTGGCACTCGTATCCTTACCGAATGGCCTTCGAACACATCCGGCGGGTTCGGCGATCGGCGCGCGTGGCGCGGACGGGGGCGCTGCTGTACGTGGGGTACAAGCGCACGCAGCGGCGCACGCGCGGGCTGGGGCCGGAGGCGGCGGCGGCGGCGTGGGAGGCGCGCCACGAGGCTTCGGCGGAGCGGCTCTACCATATGGCCGTGGACCTCAAGGGGGGCTGTACATCAAGGCGGGGCAGTTCATCGGCACGCGGTCGGACGTGGTGCCGGCGGCGTATACGCGGTCGCTGAGCCGTCTGCAGGACCGCGTGCCCGCGCGCTCGGCGGCGGAGGTGCGGCGGACGATCGAGCATGAGCTGGGGCGGCCGGTGGAGACGCTCTTCCAGCGCTTCGACGACGTGCCGATCGGGGCGGCTTCGCTGGCGCAGGCGCATCGCGCGCTCCTGCCGGATGGGCGCGAGGTGGTGGTCAAGGTGCAGTACCCGGAGGTGGCGGGCCTGGTGCGGCTGGACATCCGCAACCTTCGCACCATCGTGGGGCTGGTGGCGCGGCGCGAGCCCGCGTTCGATTACCGGGCGGTGGTGGACGAACTGGGGAAGCAGCTTCCGCTCGAGGTGGACTTCGTGCGGGAGGCGGAGATGACGCGGCGGGTGCGGGAGAACCTGGCGAGCCTGACCGGCATCACCGTTCCGCGCGTCGTCGATGAGCTGGTTTCGCGCAGAGTCATCGTGACGGAGTACATCCACGGGCGGCGGCTGCTGGAGGCGGGCAAGCACCCCGAGGGGGTGGATGGCCCGGCGGTGGCGCAGGCGCTCGCGGATGCGTACGGGCACCAGATCATGGTCGATGGGCTGTTCCAGGCCGACCCGCACCCGGGAAACATCCTCCTGCAGCCGGACGGGCGGGTGGCGCTGCTCGATTTCGGGCTGACGAAGGAGCTGCCGGAGGGGCCGCGGCTGGCGTTCGCGCGGCTGGTGCTGGCGGCGTCCCGGCGGGACCCGCAGGCGGTGTTCGCGGCGTTCGAGGAGCTGGGCGTGCGCACGGCCAGCTCGGACGGCGACGACGCCCTGGCGCTCATGCAGCTGTTCTTCGGCGCGCGGCCCCCGGGCACGGGCGGGGGCGGGCTCCTCCGCCGTTCGGACCCGAACCGGACGCTGGAGCGGAACCGCGTCCACGCGATCCCGGGGGACCTGGTGCTGCTGGGACGGGTGGTGGGGTTGTTGCGGGGGGTGTGCTCGTCGCTGGGGGCCCCGCTGACGCCGATGGAGATGCTGCGGCCGTTCGCGGAGCGGGCGCTGGCGGAGCGGGCGGCGGGCAGTGGGGCGGGTTAGCGGGCGGCCGGGTCCTTGGGTTCCCAGAGGCCGCAGTGGGTCTCGTGGTCATCGAGGAAGGGCCCGACGCAATCGCGGCCGTCGCGAATGATGTGGGTGCAGAGGTTCACGAGGTTGGCGTCGGCGCGCACGCCCATGGTCATGCGCAGGTACCTGCAGCGAGCGGCGAGGCGAGGGGTGGAAACGTCCGTGGCCATCGCGCCTATTGTGGCGAAGGTTGGCGTAACGCGCGCGTGAACGTGAGCTTGCCGCGGCGGTGGGCGCAAGGGGTGGCGCTGGTATGATCCTGTAATGCGAATTCGCCGGCGCGCGCTCTTCGCCTGGGCCGCCGGGCTGATCGTCGGGTGCGGCGGCGACGGCGATGACGGCGCGGTCATCACGATCAGCACGCCTTCGGGGAGCAGCCTGCTGACGACGCCGACGGTGGCGCCGACCTCGGCTCCGCCGCCCGAAATCGTGACCTCGGCCGACAGCATCTTCCAGGCGGGCGCCTCGGTGGTCTCGGTGATCGGCGACCTTTCGGCGGGGACGATCACGTTCCTCAATCGCACCTACCAGCTGACGAAGGGCGCGCGCAGCTACTTCGCGGTCATCCCCGCGGACGCGGACGACCCGGTGGGCACGCACCCGATGAAGGTCGACTTCGTGCTGAAGAACGGCTCGAAGGGTTCGATGCCGTACCAGCTGACGATCCGGAAGACGACGTGGACGGTGGACGCGATCACGGTGGGTCCGCAGCTGGCGCCGCTGCTCGATCCGAAGGTGACGGCATCGGAGCTGGCACTGCTGCGGGGGGTGTATTCGCGCTACACGCCGGAGAAGCTCTGGGATGGCCCATGGGTGCTGCCGGTGGGCGGCGACATCACGACGCGGTTCGGCGAGGAGCGTTCGTACAACGGCGCGCCGGTTTCGGGCCACCACAGCGGCACGGACCTCGGGGCGGCGGCGGGCACGCCCGTGGGCGCGACGAACGCGGGCAGGGTGGCGATGGCGCGGCAGGTGCAGCTGCGCGGAAACATGGTGATCATCGACCACGGCGGCGGGCTCTTTTCCGGGTATGCGCACATGTCCTCGTTCGCGGTTGCGGAAGGGGAGATGGTGGCGCAGGGCGACCCGCTGGGGTTCGTGGGCAGCACGGGACTCTCGACGGGCGCGCACCTGCACTGGGAGATGTCGGCGGGCGGGGTGCTGGTGGACCCGTACCGGTTCACGGATGGTTCGAACGGCTTCTAGGGCGTGGGGCGAGGCGTGGGATACTGGGCGGCGTGGATATCGACTACGCGTTGATCTGTGACTACGCCGAGGCCGTGAACGGCAAGATGTACATCATGGGGGCGGGCTGGGAGATGACGACGGCCCCGGCGCTGCCGGCGGCGGTGCGCATCGCCGTGGCCTTTGGCGTGCGCTTCGGCTGGGACGAAACGAACAAGGCGGCGCCGGTGATCGTGCGCATCGAGGACGACGACGGCAGCGAGCTGGTGCGCATCGAGGGGCAGATGAACGTGGGGCGCCCGCCGCTGTTGCCGCCGGGTTCGACGCAGCTCGCGCAGATGGCGGCGAACGTGCCCGTGAGCGTGCCCCGCTACGGCGGGTACATCGTGGTGGTGCGCGCGGGCGAGGGCGCGGAGGCGGTGGAGCGGCGGCTGCCGTTCCGGGTGGCGCCGGTGCGCCCGCCCGGCACGTAACGGCGGCGGGCACGAGCGCCGGGGATGCGAACGCCCCGCCTTGCGGCGGGGCGCCCGGGGAGAGAGCGACGGAACGGGCCCGCTAGGGAGCCTTGGTGGGGGTGGCCATGGCCGTGCCGCCACCCATGTTCATGCCGCCGGTGGCGCCGGCCTCGACGACGTTCGCCTTGACCTTGATCTCGCCGGCCTTCTCGAAGACGAGGGTGACCTCGATCGTTTCGCCGACTTTGATTTCGCGCTTCACGTTCATGAGCATGACGTGGTAGCCGCCGGGCTTGAGCTCGGCCATGCCGCTGGCGGGGATATCGATGCCGGCGACCTTCTGCATCTTCGAGGTTGCGCCCTGGGTGACGGTTTCGTGCACCTCGACGACGCCGGCGATGGCGGGATCGATCTTCGCGTTCACGAGGCGGTCGGCGGCGCCGCCGTTCTTGATGGTCATGTACATGCCCGTGACGTCGTTGGTGGTGGCGCGGGCGAAGGCGTTTTCGACGGTGATGGTGGCGGGCATGGTCATGCCGCCGGTGGAGGGGGTGCCCATGGACATGCCGGGGGTGCCGCCGACGGCGACGACGGGGGCCTTCACCTTCACTTCGCCGGCCTTTTCGAAGACGACGGTGACCTCGAGGGTTTCGCCCTCTTTGATCTCGCGCTTCACGTTCATGAGCATGATGTGGTAGCCGCCGGACTTGAGTTCGGCGCTGCCGTTGGCGGGGATATCGATACCGGCGACCTTCTGCATCTTCGAGGTCGCGCCCTGGGTGACGGTCTCGTGCACTTCGACGGTGCCGGCGATGGCGGGGTCGACCTTCGCGTTGACCAGGCGGTCGGCGGTCGAGCCGCTGTTCTTCACGGTCATGAAGACGGCGCTCACGTCGTTGGTGGTGGCGCGGGCGAAGGGGTTTTCGATGCTGATGGTGCCGGCGACGGCGGCCGGGGTGGTGGCGGCCTTCGTGGCGGTGGCGGCGGGCGCCGTGGCGTCGCCGCTGTCGTCGTCATCGCCGCCGCAGGCCGCGCCCGCGATGGCGCCGAGGGCGAGCAGGCCCACGGCGAAGAGCCGGAGCTGCGAAATGCGCTTCATTCCTTTGGTTCCTTCCATCCGACGTTCACGAGCAGCGGCAGGTCGTGTTTCCAGTCGTCCTGCGTGATGCCCGAGGGGTAGACGAGGTGGGCGACGTTGTCGTTGGTGAACGCGGCGATCCATGCGGCGTGACTGACGACGTAGTTGCCGGGGCTCGTGGGGGTCTGGGTGCTGCGCTCCATGCCGAGGGCGTCCTCGAGCTGGAACATCTGCTCTTCCGTTCCGGTGATGCCGAGGAAGGTGGGGTCGAAATGGTCGAGCCACTCGCGCAGCACCTGGGGGGTATCCCGGGCGGGGTCGGCGGTGGCGAAGACGACCTTGACCTTCGACTTCACGGCCGGGTCGATATCGCGCAGGGCGCGGGAGAGGTCGTACATGTGCGTCGGACAGATGTCCGGGCAGTGGGTGTAGCCGATGTAGAAGAGAGTGATGTACCCCTCGGTTTCCTTGCGGAGGTCGAAGGGCTTGCCATCGGTGCCGATGAAGACACCGGCGGGTTTTTCGGGCGGCGGCGAGATCTGGACGCCGTGGTATTCGGGCGGCGGCGCCTCGTCCTTGTCGTCGGAGCAGGCGGCCCCGAAGGCGGCGAAGGCGGCAACGGCGAAGAGGAGGAGCGAAGCGCGCCTCCAGCCGGTGGTGATCATGGGTGCCTCCGGGCGGGCGGGCGGGGGCCCGCCGCGATCAGTGCGAATGGTCGCCGGCGGCCGAGGCGAGGCCGGCTTCCTTGTAGACGTAGTTCCAGGCGGCGCTGGTGAAATCGTGCCATGCCTTGTGGGCGGCGTTGGAAAGCTCGGTGGCCTTCTTGATGTCGGGGGAATCGGTGTCGATCGCCTTCGCGTAGGTGTCCATGGCGGTGGCCATGGTCTTCGCCTCATCGGCGAGGCTTTCGGGCCAGTCCGTGGCAAGGGCGACGGCCTGGATGTGCTTCGCGGTGGTGTGGGCGGTCGCGGGCACCTTGCCGTCCTTCGTCAACGATTCGTCGAGTTCATGGAACCCGGAGTGTTCGATGAGGCCGAGGCTGGCGAGGGCGGCCGATTGCTCGGCGTCCTTCGATTCACCCCCGCCACAGGCCGCCAGCGCGAACGCGGCGGTGAGGGCGGCGAGGGAGAGGCCGGCGGTGCGAACCGCGCGGCGAACATGCATGGGGGTCATGGCGTGCCTTTCCTGGGTGCGTGGACGAAGGGGCGGGCCGGGGTCAGGCGGGCGCGAACCGCGGCGGGCGCCGTTCGGGGGCCACGGTGGCGCCGAGGGACGGGCGCCAGGCGCGCGCGGTGAGGGCCAGCATGAGCCCGGCGGTGCCAATCAGGGCGACGGTTTCGGTGAGGAGGGCGAATGCGCTCGCGCCGGCGAAGGGGACATCGCCGCAGGAGGAGGCATCGGCGTGGCAGTGGCGCTCGTGGTCGTCGTGGGGGTCGGCTTCGTCCTGGTGGGCGTGGGTTTCGGCGGGCAGGCCGAGGTACCAGCCCGTGCCGGGCACGGGAATGGAGAGCGTCCAGTGGCCGAGAAAGAGGAGCGACGGCAGCAGCGCGGCGGCAAGGAGCCAGCTGCGCCAACGGCCGGTTGCCCCTCCGGTTCGCGCTGTCACCAATCCAGAATACTCTCCAACCGGCGGCGGTCACGAGCCATGCGGCCCTCTCAGCCGGGACCTGCGGACCGTGGCGGGCGGGAATGACGCCCCGCCCGGTGCTCCCGGCCGGGAAGCCGGCCGCCGGGCCCGTCAGTCCTCGGGCAGCTCCATGCCCATGATGTTGTAGCCGCTGTCGACGTAGAGGACTTCGCCAGTGATGGCGCTGGCGCCATCGCTGCAAAGGAAGGCGGCGGTGGAACCGACGTCATCGATGGTGACGTTGCGGCGCAGGGGGGCGCTATCGGCGAAGGTCTTGAGGTAGCTGCGGAAGCCGCTGATGCCGCTGGCGGCGAGGGTGCGGATGGGGCCGGCGCTGATCGCGTTGACGCGGATGCCCTCGGGGCCGAGGTCGGCGGCGAGATAGCGCACGGTGGCTTCGAGCGAGGCCTTCGCGACGCCCATGACGTTGTACTTCGGGACGACCTTTTCGGCGCCGTAGTAGGTGAGGGTGAGCATTGAGCCGCCGTTGGGCATGAGGGGCCGGGCGGCGCGGGCGAGGCCGACGAGCGAGTAGGCGGAGATCTCGTGGGCGACGAGGAAGCCTTCGCGGCTGGTATCGATGAAGCGGCCCTTGAGGTCTTCCTGGCGGGCGAAGGCGACGGAGTGGATGAGGATATCGATGGTGCCGAAGGTGTCCTTCGCCCTGGCCATGACCTGCTCGATATCGGAATCGCTGCTGACGTCGCAGGGTTCGATGAAGGTGGCGCCGAGGCGTTCGGCGAGGGGCCGCATGCGCTTTTCGATGACAGGCCCGGCGTAGGAGAAGCCGAGGGTGGCGCCTTCGCGGTGCAGCGCCTGCGAAATGCCCCACGCGATCGACTTGTCGTTCGCGAGGCCGAAGATGAGTGCGGTCTTGCCCTGCAACGTTGCCATGCCCGCGAGGGTAGGAGACGGGGGGCAAACGCGAAAGGCAGCGGCTACGGCGCCACGGGGGCGAGGGTGGCGAGCAGGCCCTCGACGCGGGCGCGAATCTCGTCGCGGATGCGGCGGACGGTGGCCAGGTCCTTGCCGGCGGGGTCCTCGAGGTCCCAATCGAGGTAGTGCTTGCCGGGGTAGAAGGGGCAGGCATCGCCGCAGCCCATGGTGATGACGTAGTCGGCGGACTGGACGGCGGCGTCGTGGAGGCGGGTGGGGGTTTCGCTGGCGATATCGATGCCGATCTCGGCCATGACGGCGACGGCGGCGGGGTTGAGGGTGGCGGCGGGTTCGCTGCCGGCGCTGCGAACGCGTACGCGCCCTTCGCCGAGATGCGCGAGCAGGCCGGCGGCCATCTGCGACCGGCCGGCGTTGTGAACGCAGACGAAGAGGACTTCGGGGAGGGATTCGCTCATCGGGGCTACTCCGTGAGAGTGGTGTCGGGGGCGGGCGCCGGTTCTCGGAAGTGAGGCTCGCGGAGGAGTTCGTAGGCCGCGGCGGCGAGGAGCGCGCCGGCGATGGGGCCGGCCCAGTACACCCAGTGAGAGTCCCACGTGCCTGAGGCGAGGGCGGGGCCGAAGCTGCGCGCGGGGTTCATGGAGGCGTTGGCGATGGGGCCCCAGCCGGTGGCGGCGAAGCCCACATACCCGCCGATGGCGATGGCGGCGAAGGTTCCCTGCGCGCGGCTATCGGTGGCGACGGAGAGGATCACGAACATGAGGAAGAAGGTGAGGATGATTTCGGACCAGAGGGCGGCATCGGCGCCGCCGATGCGGGGAGCGGTGGCGCCCGCGTCCCCGGCATCGCCGGTGATGGCGATGATGGCGAAGCCCGCGAGCACGGCGCCCGCGAGCTGGGCGGCGATGTAGCCCAGGGCGCGGGCGTTCTCGATGCGGCCGAGGGCGCGCATGGCGATCGTGACGGCGGGATTGATGTGGCAGCCGGAGAGGTGGCCGAGCGCGAAGATCATCGCCATGACGATGAGGCCGAAGGAGATGCCGATGCCCACGCCGGTGACGGCGCCGCCGCTCGCGGCGTTCACGGCCACGGAGCCGGGGCCGGCGAAGACGAGCGCGAAGGTACCGAGGGCTTCGGCAAGGTACGGCGCGGCCGTGGGGACGGGTCGGATGCGCATGCGCCGCGAATGCTACTGAGTGGAGTTAACGGAATGCGAACGGGGCCGGTTGTGGCCGGCTGCTGCCGGCTGTCGGCTCGGTGTGACCGGCGGCGAGCCGGGGCAGAATCCCGCGCGCCACGGCCGAAAGCCGACGGCCGGCAGCCGACAGCCAGGCGTCGGTCCCGTCAGCGGGCGGAGAGCCGCCAATCGAGGCGGACGCCCTCGCGCGCGCCGGGAGCATCGCCGCGAAGGGTGATGAGAACGCGCGCGTCCGCGGGACCGGTGGGATCGAGGGCGATGCCGAAGGCGTCCGGGGGGCAGGCGGCATTACTGGTGGCCGTGACTTCGCCCGTGAACGCGGCGATGGAGCCGGAGGGGGTGTGTACCGCGCCCAGCACGCTGGTGGCGCCGGCGGGGCCGATGAGCGCATCGGCGGGTTCGAAGGTGAGGTCGTGTGCGGCTGCGGCGGCCGCGGGGAGTGCGGCGGCGGAACGCGACTGGCGCCATACCGGGACGGCGCCCGCGAGAACCACCGCCGCCACCACCACCGTCACAACACCCGTTCCCCGCACGCCGGGATCATCGGCGGGGCGGAGTGACCAGCCGGGGGCAATGGGGGTTGCGAATGGGGGCCATGGGGCCGGCGCTCAGGCGGCGCCGGCGAGACGGGCATCGAGCTGCTGGAGGAGCCGCAGCCGTTCGAGGTCGCTGGTTGCGGCGGCGATGCGGCTGCGCCAGGCGTCGCGCTCGGCGGCGGGGATGCGGGGTTCGCGGGTCATGGGGTGCCTCCTTTTTCTGTTGGCGGGGTCAGCCTGCGTTGGGTTCGGCGGCCTTTTCGAGCAGACGTCCGGCGGCGCGGTCGAGGTGCGCCTTCGTTACCTGCGAAAGGACGAGGGTGGCGCCCATGCCCGCCGGGATGCTGCCGATGAACGGACCCCAGAAGCCGCGGGCATCGTAGGCGGCCTGGAAATCGAAGGCGCCGGCGCCCGCCCCGGCCATCACGAAGGCGGCCACGGGCCCCAGCAGGAGCGGCCCGAAGGAGCCGGGCACGACGACGGTCTGGCCGGTGGCCCGGAGCCGTTCGACGCGCGGGAGGATGAACGCGCCATCGAGGAGGACGCGCGCGGCGCCGCCGGCGAACCCGCCAAGGGCGAACGCCCACCAGACGACGTGCGTGCCTTCGCTTTCCATGCTTCGAGCATGCGCCGGGTGCGGGGCGAAGAGTGCGCGGGGGGTGTCACTCGATGGTGAAGTGGGCTACGGCGTTGTTCCAGTGGTAGAGCACGCCCCAGCCGGCGCCGGGGGCGAAGAGGCCGACGCGGACGACGTAGGCGCCGCGAGGGGCGGTGCGCGCATCCCAGGTGGCGCGGAAGGTGCGGGGCTGGCCGGGGGTGAAGGCGGCGGCGTCCCACTTCTGTTCGAACACGCGCGTGTTGGCGGCGTCGTACACCTCGACCTGGACGAGGGCGGTGGCGGCATCCCTGGCGGTCACGGTGGTGTCGATGGCGATGGAGCCGGCGGTGCGGGCGGCGGTGGCGGAGGTCGCGTACCGGTCCTGGGCGATGGGGGCGAGGCCATCGCGGCCGAGGTGGGGGAGGGCGAGGCGATAGGGGAGGGTGGTGGCGCGCTGCACGACGCGCGGCGGTTCGAGGACGATGCCCGGGTCCGGGGAGCGCACGGGGGCGGGGTCATCGGCGCGCGCGACCGTCGCCGCCAGGACGCACGCGAGGAGCGCGGGGGCGGCGAGGGAGGGGAGGCGGGTGAACAGGCGGTGCGCCATCCCGGTCATGCTCCAGCGGGCGTGGCGCGAGGGGCCATCGGCGAATCCCCGCAGTTGCGGTGGCGAAGGCGAGCACGCGGCAGGGAGGGCGGCGGGCGTTGCGGCGGCGCGGCACTTTGGGCGCGCGGCTTTCCTCCATCCTCCCCGCTCCGGTACGCTCGGTGCATGACGAGCCTGACCGTGGCCTTCCTGGCGCTCATGCCGGACATCGAATCGCTGATCAACACCGTGGGATGGCCGGGGCTGTTCCTCATCGTCTTCGCGGAGACGGGGCTGCTGATCGGCTTCTTCCTGCCGGGCGATACGCTGCTGCTGACTGCCGGGCTGCTCTGCAACCGGGGGACGCTGAGCGTGGGGGACCACGACGGCATCTGGCTGCTGATCCCGCTGCTCATCGTCGCGGCCGTCGTGGGCGACGCCGTGGGGTACCAGATCGGGCGGAAGACGGGCCCGAGGCTGTTCACGAGCGAAGACTCGGTCTGGCTGAACCGGAAGCATTTGGACAAGGCGACGGCGTTCTACGAAAAGCACGGCGGCAAGACGATCGTGCTGGCGCGCTTTTCGCCGTTCATCCGCACGTTCGCGCCGACGGTGGCGGGGGCGGCGGGGATGGCCTACGGGCGGTTCGCGTTCTACAACATCACGGGCGGCATCGCGTGGGTGACCTCGATGACGCTAACGGGGTACTTCCTCGGGAACGTTCCGCACATCGACCTGGTGTTCATCCTGGTGGTGGTGGGGGTGCTCGCGGTGTCGGTGGCGCCGGCGGCGTGGCACCTGTTCCGCACCTGGCGGGAGAGCTCGCGGGCGTCGGCCGAGGCGGGGGCGGAGTGATGGTGGAAGCGGTTAGCGGTTAGCGGTTCGCTGCTGGTGGCTGTCGGCTGTCGGCTGTCGGTGTGGCCACGTGCGGGAATAGCTGGCCGAATGCGAGCAGCGTTCGCGGCGCTAGCGCCCAGCCGCTAGCAGCGAACGGCTGGCAGGGGAGCCGGTGGAGGTAGCGGTTAGCTGCTGGTTGGCGCGGGGAGTCGGGGTGCCGCGGCGTTCGCGCTAGGGGCCGTGGGTGGGGTGGGGTGCGCTGGTGGCTGTCGGCTGTCGGCTGTCGGTGTGGCCACGTGCGGGAATGGCTGGCCGAACGCGGGCAGCGCCCGGGGCGCTAGCGGCGAACGGCCTGGCAGGGGAGCAGGGACGCTCGCTGCCGTTCGCGGCTCGGCTTTGTGGGTCGCCTCGTGGGTCCATGCAGGCGTGTGGTCACGCCGAGCCGAGAGCCGAGAGCCGACGCACGATAGCGGCGGCCGCCACGCGCCGCTAACAGCGAACGGCGAACAGCTAACGGCTTCCCACCATCCCCTCGCCGCCAGCGGCCCGCTCCTTGAGAAACAGGAGCAGGAGCTGTTCGAGCTGGCCCTGGGTCTCGACGGTTGGGTCGATGACGCGGCGGAGGCGGAGTCCCCAGTAGAAGGAGAAGAGGGCGCCGGCGTAGCGGCGGGCGTCGACGGTGTGGGGGAGGCCGCCGGCGGCCTGCGCGGCGCGCACGCGCTCCTCGACGTCGCCGACGATGCGGTCGTTTTCCGCCTTGAGGGCGGCGAGGCCGGCGGTGTCGTTCGTGCGAGCCATGTCGAGGACGTACTCGAGGTGGAGGATCGTGTCGGTGCGCGCGGCGGGGGTATCGAGCCATTCGACGGCTTTGCGCGCGAAGTCGAGGGTGGCGGCGACGGGGTCCGAATCGGGGCTGATGTTCTGCCAGTGGCCGATGACGTCCTCGGCGTTGGCATCGAAGCAGGCGGCGATGAGCCGCTCTTTGTTGGGGAAGTAGCGGTAAATGGCGCCGGGGGTGAGGCCTGCCTCCTCGGCGATTTCGACCATCGTGGTGGTCTGCGTGCCCTTGCGCGTGAACGCGCGGCGAGCGGCCTCGAGGATTGCGCTGCGACGCGCTTCCAGGTAGGCCTCGGGGACTTTGGGCACAGCTTCCTCCGCCGGTGACGTTCGTGACGCTCCGTATTGTCGCACGTCGCGCCGGGAACGCGCCGGGTTCGAGGGACGCGGGCCGCTCCGCGGATCAGAACGCGGGCGGGCGCTTGCCGGCGAGGGCGGCGACGCCTTCGCGAAAGTCGGGCTCGCGCATCATCCGTTCGAGGAGGGCTTCGCTTTCGCGGACGGCGGTGGCAGCGTCCTGGTGGAGGCCGGCGTAGATGGCGCGCTTCGATTCGCGCAGGGACGCGGGGGAGACGGAGTGCGCGAGGGTGCGGGCGTAGTCGCGGCACTCGTCGAGCAGGGTCTCGGGTTCGCAGACGCGGTTTACGAGCCCCATGGCGGCGGCTTCCTCGGCGAGCACGACGCGGCTGGAGAGGAGGAGGTCGGCGGCGTGGGTGAGGCCGATGATGCGCGGCAGGAGCCACGCGAGGCCGTATTCGGCGGGCAGGCCGAGCTTGCCGTGCGCGGTGGTGAGCTTCGCGCCGCGGGCGGCGAAGCGGAGGTCGGCGAAGCAGGCGAGAACGAGGCCGACGCCGGCGGCGGGGCCGTTGATGGCGGCGATGACGGGCTTTGCGAGCCCGAAATGGTAGGCGAAGGTGGCATCGAATTCGGGGCGGATGCCGTAGCCGGGGCTGGCCACCTCGCCGCGAAGGCCGCTGTCGTAGCCGCCCTTTTCGATGTGGCCTTCGAGCGCCTGGGAATCGGCGCCGGCGCAGAAGCCCCGGCCGGCGCCCGTGACGATGACGACGCGCACGCTCTCATCGTTCTCGGCTTCCTGCAGCGCCCAGCGGTACTCGGTGTGCATGCGGCCGGTCCACGCGTTCAGGCGATGGGGCCGGTTGAGGGTGATGGTGGCGATGCGGTCCTGGACGGCGTAGGTGGTGGCCTTGAGCTCCATGGCCGAATGGTAACGGCCGGCGTGGCCCTTCGCCGGTTGTGGCGGTCGCGTAGGATGGGGCGCGATGGACGCGGGCGAACATCTCCGGCGATGGCGGGAGGCGGGCCTCATCGACGAGGCCGCGGCCGGGCGCATTGCCGCCTTCGAACGTGAACACGCGGGCGAGCGGGCCGCGGCGGCGGGCGATGCGGGCGAACGTCCGGGCGCGCTGGAGGCGCTGCTCTACCTGGGGCTGGCGGCGGCCGCGGCGGGCATCATCGTGCTCGTGGCGATGCAGTGGAGCGAACTGCGGCCGTGGTCGCGGATGGCGGTGGCGGGGGTGCCCTGCGTGCTCGCGCTGCTCGCGGGCGGGGCCATGCTCCGCTCCGACGAGGGAAGCATCCGGCGCGCGGGGACGGTCGCGTGGTTCGTGGCCACGGCGCTGGCGGCGGCAACGTTCGCCATCGGAGCGGAGGAGTACGGGCCGGGGTTCGGGGACGATCCGGAGCCGTACGTGCTGCTGCTCGTGGGCGCGGGCTCGGTGGCGGTCGCGGCGACGCTGTGGGTGTTTTCGCCGGCGCATCCGCAGGTGCTGGCGATGGGCGGGAGCCTCTTTTTCCTGGGCATCGCCATCGGCAACTGGCCAGACGACTTCAGCACCGGTCTCTGGGGCTTCGCGGTGATGCTGTTTGGGGCGGCGGGCGTGGCGCTGGCCGAAGCCGGGTGGCTTGCGCCGAGGCCGTCGGCGCGGCTGGTGTTCGCGGGGCTGGCGGTGATCGGGCCGTTCATCTTCGGGGTCGCCTCGGATATGGCGCTGGTGCAGCTCGTGATCATCGCCGTGGGTGCGGCGCTGGCGGCGCTCAGCGTGGCGCGGGCGGCGTTCGTGTACATGGTCCTGGGGGTGGGCGCGATCTTCGTGGGGCTGGTGACGTTCTTCTTTCGCCACTTCGCGCCGGAGCTGGGGGCGCCGGTGGCACTCATCCTGAGCGGGGGCGTGCTCGTCGCCGGGGTGCTGGTGCTGGCACAGGCGCGAAAGGCGATTCGCGGGCGGAGGTTGGCCGCGTGAGGCAGCGGGCGTACGTGGCGGGCATCCTCGGAGGGGTGGCGGCGCTGCTCGTGCTCGTGGTCGTGGTGTTGCAGTTCGGGCGGTACGACCCTTCGCCGCCTTCGCTCCAGGAGAACCCGAACCCCGCCATCCCCGGCATGATCGCGTGGTGGGACACGGACAACTGCATTGTCGTGGGCGCGGCTTCGGGCGCCACGCGGAAGCAGGCGTACTGCCCCGGTGGCCCGGCGACAGGCGGTTCGCCGCTCAATTGGGTCGATGCGAAGACAATCATGTACGTCGAGTACGCCGCGCCGGGGCCGCAGCGCGTGACCGTGAACATCGAAACCGGCGAGGCCACCCGCTCGGGGACCGCGACTCCGGACAAGCCATTCGGCCCCTACGGCACGGCGCCGGATGGCACGTTCGCGACGGCGTTCGAAGATGGCGAGATCTGGGTGACGGAGAACGGGCAGCGGCACATGGTCGCGGACTTCGACACATCGAAGAACCACCTGCCGCAGGTGGTTTCGTGGTCGCCGGACAGCCGCTGGATGGTGCTCTTCTACCAGAAGCCGCGGAGTGGGTACGAGGAAAGCGAGGTCTGGCTGCTCGCGCGCGACGGATCGGTCGCGGGGACGCTGACGAAGGACGCGCGCGGCTGGGGCTCGGTGGGGTGGTGGATCGAGGCGCCGGCGCGTGGCCGAAGTAGCGCTCAGACGGAGCCGGCGGCGAGCACGGGGTCGGTGGTGAGGGGGCGCTTGAAGACGTAGAGGATCTGGCTGGAGGTGTGGCCCTGGAGAACGGAGACGAGCTCCCAGCCCTGGGCGCCGAGGTCATCGAGGGTGGTCTTGGAGGCCGGGGCATCGACGAGGATGGATGCGTATTCCCAACGGGTCATGGGGTTCCTCCGGGCGGGCAGTTGCAGGCAGTGTCGACCGTCGCGGGCTAACGCGCGTCCCCCGGGGGCGGTGGTGCGGGTGCGGTACACTGCGGGCATGACGATGACGGCGCCTTCCCTGATCCGCGAACGCGCGGCTGCCGCGCGCGCCGCCGCCCGCCGCCTCGCGACGCTCTCCACGGCGCAGCGCAACGCCGCGCTGCTGGGCATCGCCGAGCTGCTCGAAACGGAGCAGGAGGCGGTGCTCACGGCGAACGCGCGCGACCTCGCCGCGGCGGCCGAAAACGGCCTCGATGCCTACTACATCGACCGCCTGACGCTCAACCCGGCACGGCTGAACCAGATCGCGAGCGACACGCGCACGGTGGCGGCGCTGCCGGACCCCGTAGGCGAGGTGTTCGATGCGCGCACCCTGCCGAACGGGCTGCAGATCGCGCGGCGGCGGGTGCCCCTGGGCGTGGTGGCGACGATTTACGAATCGCGGCCGAACGTGACGATCGATATCGCCGCGCTCTGCCTGAAGAGTGGGAACGCCTCGCTGTTGCGGGGCGGGAAGGAAGCGCGCCACAGCAACGCCGCCCTCGGGGAGCTGGTGCAGCGCGCGCTTTCGCGCACGGAGGTGCCGGCCGAGGCGGTGCAGGTGGTCGCCGACCCGGATCGCGCGCTGGTGGACGACCTGCTGAAGGCGCACGACCTGATCGACCTGGTGGTGCCGCGGGGCGGCGCGCAGCTCATCGAGTACGTGCGCATGAACGCGACGATGCCGGTGGTCGCGCACGGGGACGCGGTGGTGCAGATCTACGTCGACGACGATGTGGACCTGGACCTCGCGGAGAACGTGGTGCACAACGCCAAGACGCGGCGGTACAGCATCTGCAACGCGGTGGACACGCTGCTCGTGCACCGCGCGGTGGCGCCGGCGTTCCTGGGCCGGATGGCGGCGAAGTGGGGCGCGACGGTGACGTTCATCGCGGACGAGCGGGCGAGCGCGCTGCTTTCGGCCTCCGCCACGGTGGGGCTGCTGGTGGAGGCGGCGACGGAGGAGACGTGGCGGACCGAGCACCTCGCGATGCGGGTGGGCGTGCGCATCGTCGACGCCATGGACGAGGCGATCGCGCACATCGAGCGGTACGGCAGCCACCACAGCGACGCCATCCTGAGCGACAGCTACGCGAATACGATGCGGTTCCTCGACGAGGTCGATTCGGCGGCGGTGTACGTGAACGCGAGCACGCAGTTCACGGACGGCGCGCAGTTCGGGCTCGGCGCGGAAGTGGGCATTTCGACCCAGAAAATGCATGCCCGGGGGCCGATGGGCCTTCGGGAACTGACAAGCTATAAGTGGATCATCATGGGAAGAGGGCAGGTGCGGCCGCTGTGATTGACTTCGAACGCGAATCCCGGACGCCTCACTCCGAGGCGTACATGCTCCTGGAAGACGGCGGCATCATCGGCCGGGTGGATATCCACTACCAGGGGGCGAACGTGCACGCCACGCTCTGTACGACGGCGGATGCGAATGAGGAGCGGATCCAGGAGCTCATCGACGCCATCGACGAGCGGCTCGTGATGACCGCCGACCCGTACCGCGAGGACTTCATCGTCAGCGTGTGGCGGGGGAGCCCGGCGGGCGTCTACAGCGACAGCGACACGGATGACGACGACGACGACAACACCTTCAACCTGGGCGACCTCGGGCGGAACTGAGGCAGCGGGAAGGTGGCGGGCGCCGGCGACGGTGCGGGCGTGCCGGCGGCGTGCGATGGGCGGGCCGGGTCCCGTAGGCTTCGGGGATGCAACCGACGCAACCGGCATACCCGACGACCGCCGAGGGGTGGAACGAACGCAGCCAGGGCCGCCTGCCCGGGCACATCGACATTCGCGTGACGGCGATCGGCCCGGGCTTCGCTGAGGGCGAGATCGCGGTGCGGCCGTACCACGTGGCGCCGAACGGCTTTCTGCACGCGGCGACGGTCATCGGGCTCGCGGACACGCTGGCGGGGTACGGCTGCGTGGCGAGCCTGCCGGAGGGCGCGACCGGCTTCACGACGATTGAACTGAAGAGCAACTTCCTCGGGACGACGCGCGAGGGGACGATCCGGGCGCGGGCGACGCTGCTGCACGGGGGACGAATGACGCAGGTGTGGGACGCGGAAGTGGTGGACGGCGGGGGAAAGCCGATGGCGCTGTTCCGGTGCACGCAGATGGTGCTGTACCCGCGGGGGTGAAGGGGGCGAAGGCGGGGGTTGGGAGCGGGCTAGCACTCACCCCGGGAGAGTGCTAATATCGGCATCGCAAACACTCACCACCCACTCTCAGGAGGATTCCCATGGCTGCAAAGGCTGCCGCCGCCCCCAAGGCGAAGACCAAGCTTGTCCCGCTGGCGGACCGCATCGTGATTACCCCGCTCAAGCAGGAAGAAGTGACTGCCAGCGGCCTGGTGATCCCGGACACCGCCAAGGAGAAGCCCCAGCAGGGCGAAGTCGTGGCCGTTGGCCCGGGCCGGCTGGACGACGATGGCAAGCGCGTGCCGCTGGACGTGGAAGTCGGCGATCGCATCCTGTATGCGAAGTACACGGGCACGGAGATCAAGCTCGATGGCGAGGACTACATCGTGCTGAACGACAAGGACATCCTCGCGAAGCTCGTCGTCTAGGTTTCGCCTTTCGCACGCAGGCCCCGCGCCGGTTGATTGCCGCGCGCACCGGGGGCCTGCGTCGCTGTCTCTGGCGGACTGTTCGAAGGAAAGAAGGAACCCATGGTTGCTAAGCAACTCGTCTTCGATGAGATTGCGCGCCGGCGGCTGAAGGACGGCGTCGACGCGCTCGCGGACGCCGTGAAGGTCACCCTCGGGCCGCGCGGCCGCAACGTCGTCATCGACAAGAAGTACGGATCCCCGTCGGTCACCAAGGACGGCGTGACGGTCGCTCGCGAAATCGAGCTGGAAGACCCGTTTGAGAACATGGGCGCGCAGCTTGCCAAGCAGGTGGCGACGCGCACGAACGATGTCGCCGGAGACGGCACGACGACGGCGACGGTGCTGGCGCAGGCGCTGGTGCGCGGCGGCCTCAAGGTCGTCGCCTCGGGCGCGAACCCGATGTTCGTCAAGCGCGGCATCGATAAGGCGCTCGTGGCGGCCGTGGCCGACCTTCGCTCCCAGGCCCGGCCGGTGCTTTCGAAGGAACAGATCGAGCACGTTGCCTCCATTTCGGCGAACGACCGCGAAATCGGCGTGCTCATCGCCGACGTGATGGAGAAGGTCGGCAAGGACGGCGTGATCACCGTCGAGGAATCGCGCGGGATCAAGTTCGAGACCGAGTTCGTCGATGGTCTGCAGCTGGACCGCGGCTACATTTCGCCGTACTTCGTGACGAACACGGACCGCATGGAAGCGGTTTCGGAAAACCCGCTGATCATCATCACGGACAAGAAGATCGGCGCGGTGCAGGAAGTGCTGCCGCTGCTCGAGAAGTGCCTGCAGGTGACGAAGGACATCGTCATCATCGCGGACGACATCGAGGGCGAGGCGCTCGCGACGCTGGTGGTGAACAAGCTGCGGGGGACGATCAACATCCTCGCGGTGAAGGCGCCGAGCTTCGGCGACCGCCGCAAGGCGATGCTCGAAGACATCGCCATCCTCACGGGCGGGACGCTGATCACCGAGGACATCGGCCTGAAGCTGGAAACGGCGACGGTGGCGGACTGCGGCCGCGCGCGGCGCATCGTTTCGAGCAAGGACGACACCACGCTCATCGAGGGTCTCGGCACGGACGAGGCGATCCAGGCGCGGATCAAGATGATCAAGGCGCAGATCGACGACGCGACGAGCGATTTCGAGCGCGAGAAGCTGCAGGAGCGGCTGGCCAAGCTGGCCGGCGGCGTGGCCGTCATCAAGGTGGGCGCGGCGACGGAAGTCGAGCTCAAGGAGAAGAAGGCGCGCGTCGAGGACGCCCTCAGCGCGACGCGTGCGGCGGTCGATGAAGGCGTGGTGCCGGGCGGCGGTGTCGCCCTCATCCGCGCGCAGCGGGCCCTCGATGCGCTTTCGGCGGAGACGCCGGACGCGGACGAGCGGATGGGCATCAAGCTCCTTTCGGAGGCGCTTGAGTACCCGACGTTCATGATCGCGGACAACGCGGGCCTCGAAGGCGCGGTGATCGTGAACCGCATCAAGAAGCTTTCGAACCTGAACGAGGGCTGGGACGCGGACAAGGACCGCTGGGGCGACATGTTCGAGCTGGGCATCGTCGACCCGGTGAAGGTCAGCCGTTCGGCGCTCGAAAACGCGGCGAGCATCAGCGCGCTGGTGCTGACGACGGAGACGCTGGTGGCCGAGATTCCGCAGCCGCCGATGGCGGCTCCGCCTCCGCCCGAGGACTACTAGGGGCTTCGCCGGGCACCGCGCCCGGCCCAATCCCGCGAACGAACGACGCCCCCGGACTTCCGGGGGCGTTTTCGTTGGGGGGCGCGAGTTTGTCGAGGGTTCGCGGCCGATAGCTGATCAGCATGCGCCCGCGGGGCGTATTCCCCTTCGCGGCGCCCGAAGGCGCCCACCGACAGGAGAGGGTTCCATGGCAGTGCTGATGCTGATGGAGTGGCCGGGCGTGACCGGCGAGCTCTACGACCAGGTGCGGGCGAGCGTGCGGTTCGACCAGGACCCGCCGGAGGGCGGGCTCTACCACGTGGCCGCGGTCGCCGAGGACGGGCTTCGCGTGGTCGATGTCTGGGAGAGCGCGGCGGCGTTCCAGGCGTTCGTGGACACGCGGCTGATGCCGGTGGTGAAGCAGGTGGGAATCACGGCGGAGCCGAAGGTGACGGTGCTGCCGGTGCGGTTCGCCTTCGCGCCGGCGCTCATGGTGCGCCCGGGGTGAGCGGGCCGGGGTAGCGGCTCCCAAAGGGGGCTGGAACGAACCGCCGCGGGCTGGTCCCGGGGCGGTTTGTCGTTGTTGGGGAACGGGGTGGCGGTTCGGGCGGAAAAGACGACGCGGATAGCGCGTATCGCGTACGAGTCCCATATTGATAATCGCAATTTTCAAATCGGACCCCAAAACTTGAGCGACCGGCCAGAACGTGCAAACGTCAGTCATGGCCAGAGGGGAATATCGACGGCTGTGAGGAACCAGGTGCCCGGTTTGCGATCAGAACGCGAGAAGATGCGTGTCACGGGGCTCCGCGGACACCGTGTGCAGGACCCGGAGCGGATGGAGAGCCGGCGGCAGGAGATC
The DNA here is from genome assembly GCA_016703545.1 of Candidatus Amarobacillus elongatus. Taxonomy (GTDB): domain Bacteria; phylum Chloroflexota; class Dehalococcoidia; order Tepidiformales; family Tepidiformaceae; genus Amarobacillus; species Amarobacillus elongatus. The sequence continues at coordinate 38,503 of JADJBX010000011.1, read as the reverse complement.
ATGCTCGCGATGGCGGCCCTCCTCGCGGAGAAGGGATATGACGCGACCACGCTCGACGATGTGGGCGCGCGCATGAACTGCAGCAAGGCCGTCATCTACTACCAATTACGCAGCAAGGAAGAGCTCTACGTGGAGCTCATCAAGGAGGTCCTGAGCCGCTCGGCGGAGGCGCTGCGCGCAATCGCGGAGAGCGACGACCCGCCGGATGTGCAGCTTCGCAAGGCGGTGACGACGCTGCTCTGCATGGGGTTCGAGCCGATGCACTACGCGGCGATTCGCAACGGCCGGCCGCGCTCGCTGCGCATCGAAAACCGGGTGTTGCTGCGCGAGCTGGACCGCGTCTACGAGTCGCTGTTCATGGACATCGTGCAGCGGGGGATGGACGCGGGTGTGGTGGTGCGGCGCGATGTGCGGCTGGTGGCCTACACGATCATCAACGCGACGCACTCGATCTTCCGGTGGTACCGCCTCGACGGTGTCCTGCGGCCGGAGGAGCTGGAGCGCGAAGTGCCCTCGATGCTCCTGGATGGCGTCCTGAAGTAGTTCGCGACGGAGAGGTCCGGTGCCGCCCCTGCGGTGAGCGCCGCGGGCGGCGGTGTCAGGGGGCGGCGGCGCCGCGCAGTTCGACGACGAACGCGTCGAGGTTGCGGATGGAGGCGGGCAGGTCGACCTCCTCGCCGGTCGCGAGGACGATCGTGATATCGCGGATGTCGTTCCAGCGGCCAATGCCGGCGCGCCACGATGACCCCTGGACATGGGTGATGGTTTCGCGCGGGAGGACGACGGTCTGGTGGCGCCGGTGGATGAGGACCTCGCCGGGTGTGACGGCGACCCACGAGTAGTCATCGCGCAGGAAGACGACGGCGGCGATGACGGCGGCAAGCACGAGTGCGCCGCCGAGGACGGCGAACGAGGCGGTGACGACAAAGGCGAGGATGGCGGCGAGCAGGCCGGCCGCGAGCACGCCGCTCCAGCGCCCTTCGCGGAAGCGGCTGGCGTGGAAGACGCGAACGCCCCGGCCGGCCGGGGCGTCGCGCGGTGTGGTGGGGCCGGTCACGCGCGCCGCGGGGGCAGCGTGTCCAGGTAGTCCATGATCGCCTGGGCGGCGACGCGGCCGTCGGCGAGGGCGGTGACGACGAGGTCGGCGCCGTTGACGTTATCGCCGCCCGCGAAGACGCCGGGCCGGGAGGTGCGCATGCGCTGGTCTACCTGGACGAGCGCCTTGCGGTCGGCCTTCAGGCCAGAGGTGGTCTGGGGGACGAGTGGGTCGGCGCCGTAGCCGATGGCGATGGCGACGGTATCGGCGGGGACGGTGTATTCGCTGCCCTTGATGGGCTTGGGCGAACGGCGGCCGGAGGCATCGGGTTCGCCGAGCTCCATCTTCTGCAGTTCGACGGCGACGACCTTGCCGGTGTCATCGCCAATGATGCGCGTGGGGAGGGTGAGCATGGCGAACTCGACGCCCTCCTCGCGGGCGTTCTTGCGCTCTTCGCCGCGGCCGAGCATCTCGTTCTCGGTGCGCCGGTAGACGCACATGACGCGCTCGGCGCCGAGGCGGATGGCGGTGCGGACGCAGTCCATGGCGGTATCGCCGCCGCCGATAACGACGACGTTCCTGGGCGGGGGCAGCGGCTCGCGGAGGTCGCCGGGGAGCTTGTTGAGGCCGAGGTTGCCGCGCACGAGGAAGTCGGTGGCCTTGTGCACGCCCTGCAGCGCTTCGCCTTCGATCTCCATGATGTTGCCGACGCCGGCGCCGGTGCCAAGGAAGGCGGCGTCGAATTCGCCCTCGAGCATCTGGTCGAGGGTGATGTCGCGGCCGACGTAGGTGTTGCATTGGAACTTCACGCCGAGCCGTTCGAGGTACGTGACGTACTGGTCGACGATGCTCTTGCGCATTTTGAAGTTGGGGATGCCGTAGACGAGGACGCCGCCGGGTTCGGGCCAGTATTCGAACACGGTGCAGCCGTGGCCCTTGAGGGCGACCTGCTCGGCGACGGCGAGGCCGGCGGGGCCAGAGCCGATGACGGCGACGTTGCGGCCGGTGGGCTCGGGCATGTAGCGGGGGAGCGGGTAGCCATCGAGCTCGCCGCGCTGGTAGTCGGTGCAGAACGCCTCGAGCTTGCCGATGGTGACCGGGGGTTCCTTGCGGCCATCGGGGCGGATGGCGAAGCCGACGACGCAGGAGCCTTCGCAGAGCTTCTCCTGCGGGCAGAGGCGGCCGCACATCTCGGGAAGGTTGGAGGTTTCGCGGAACTTGTCCGCGGCGCCGAGGATATCGCCGATTTCGAGGAGCGCGAAGGCGCCGGGAATGTCGTTATGGACGGGGCAGGCTTCCTGGCAGGGCGCGGAGGGGCACTGGATACAGCGCGAGGCCTCGATCTTCGCGGCGTTGACATCGAAGCCGATGTAGGTCTCATCGAAGTTGCGCTTGCGCACTTCGGGGTCCTGCTTGGGAACGGGCTGAACGCTGACCTGGAGGCGCTGGTGGACGATATTCGGCATAGGACAAAGAGCCGGGGCATTGGCGGCGCATGGCGCCACCGCCCCGGCTTCCCTTCAGTCGTGGTAACTGTGGATCGTATATGGCCGGGCGGACATGTCAACGAAGGGAGTTGTCGGTGGCCAGTGGGCAGTGCCCAGGGGGGTGTCCGGGCGCGGGGAACTCGTCAGTCCTGTCTCTCTTCCCTGGCCTCGATCTGCGCGATGGCCCAGGCGGCGTGTTCGCGGACGAGGGGGGAGGGGTCCGTGAGGGCGGCGGTGAGGGCGGGGAGGTCGGCGGGGGTGCCGGTGTTGCCGAGGGCGATGCAGGCGTTGCGCAGCAGGCCGTCGCGCTTCGCCCGCTGAATGGCGCGGCCCCGGAACCGCTCGCGAAAGGCGTCTTCGTCGAGCGCGAGGAGGTCGGTGAGCGGGGGGAAGGTGGCGTCGGGGGAGGGCGGTGCGAGGTCGGGGTGGGTTTCGCGGCTGGCGGCACCGACGGGGCAGGCGTCGAGGCATTCGTCGCAGCCGAAGATCCAGCTGCCCATGAGCGGGCGGAGGTCGAGCGGGATAGAGCCGCGGTGTTCGATGGTGAGGTAGCTGATGCAGCGCCGCGCATCGACGACGTGGCCCTCGGGGGAGATTGCGCCGGTTGGGCAGGCGACGATGCACCGCGTGCAGCTGCCGCAGCTCTTGCGAAGGGGGGCATCGGGCGCGAGGTCGAGGGTGGTGGCGACGGCGCCGAGGAGCACCCACGGCCCGAACCCGGGCGTGAGCAGCATGGTCGACTTCCCGAACCAGCCCATCCCGGCGAGTGACGCGAGCGGGCGTTCGAGGAGCGGACCGTAGTCGACGGTGGGGCGGGCGGCGGCGCCGAGTTCCTCGCGGATGCGGCGGGCCATGCGGCGCAGCTTCGATTCGAAGATGCGGTGGTAATCGCGGCCGGCGGCGTAGGCGGCGACGCGGCCGCGGCTGACGCCGTCGGCGGGCGGGGCGGCGGCGCGCGCGTATGGCAGCGCGAGCATGATCACGGACCGCGCGCCGGCGAGGAAGGCGCCGGGATCGGTGGCCCGCGCGAGCCAGTCGGCGGTCATCCAGCCCATTTCGGCGAGGTGGCCGGCGGCGAGCGCGTCGAGGGCGGTGGCACGGGCGGGCGCGAGGGGTTCGCCTTCGTCCACGGCGGCGATGCGCGCGAGCGCGAACCCTTCGTCGCGGGCCATGGCGAGGACGGCGTCGCGTGCGGAGGTGGGCGCCATGGGTCCCATGGTACCGCCCCCCGGCGATGGTCCCCGGGCGGCCGATCTTTCCGGAACGCGCCCGCCCCCGCGCGAAGGTCGCGCCGGGGCGGGCGGTTGGGGGGCGACGGCGGCGGTCAGGTCAGCCTGAAGCGCGCGACCGTGCCCTCGAGGTTGTTGGCGAGGTCGCGCATGTGGACGGCGGTGGTGGCGAGCTGGCCGGACTGGGCGGTGAGCTCCTGGGTGGAGGCGGAGACCTCCTCGGCGGAGGCCGAGGTCTCCTCGCTCATGGCCGAAACCTGGAGGACGACATCGCCGATGCGGCCGGTACCGGAGGCCATGCTGGCGACGGAGCTGGCGGTCTGCCCGGCGGATGCGGCAATCTGGCCGGCGGCTTCGACGATGCGTTCGATGCCGGCGGTGAGGTTCTGCATGTCGGTGGCGATGACGGTCATCTCCGTGCTCGCGCGGTGGACGGACTCGGTGATGCTTTCGAGGGCGGTACCGGCCTGGGAAGTGATGCCGCGGCCGCGGGTGACGTCCTCGACGCCGGCGGCCATGGCGCGCACGGCTTCCTCGGTGCCCTGGCGGACCCTGGCGATGAGCTCGGCGATCTCCTTCGTGGCCTGGGAGGAGCGTTCGGCGAGCGAGCGGACGTTTTCGGCGACGACGGCGAAGCCGCGTCCCTGCTCGCCGGCGCGGGCCGCTTCGATGGCCGCGTTGAGCGCGAGGAGGTTGGTCTGGCCGGCGATTTCGTCGATGGTGCGGACGATTTCGCCGATCTGCTGGCCGTAGCCGCCGAGGCGGTCGACGCTTTCGCTGGCGGCGCCGACGGCCTCGGCGATGGCGGTCATGGAGGCGACGGCCGCGGTGACGGCTTCGCGACCCTGCTCGGCGGCGCGCTGGGATTCGGCGGCGGCGCTGGCGACCACGCGCGAGGTTTCGGCGACCTCGGCGATGCGTGCGCCCACGGCGGTGGCTTCATCGCGCGAGATGGTGGCGGAGGCGGCGTTCTGCTGCGCGGCGGCGGCGAGGGTCTCGGTGTTGCCGCCCATCGCTTCGATATCGCGTGCGGAGCGCTGGGCGCCCTCGGTGAGGGAGACGGTGGAGCGGGTAACTTCGGCGATGGCGTTGGCGATCATCGTCGTGGCCGAGGCCATCTGTTCGCCCGCTTCGCCGAGCTGGTCGGCGGCGCGGGTGACTTCGGCGGCATCGTGCTGGACGCCCCCGACGAGGCCGCGGAGGTTGGTGACCATGCTGGCGACGGCGTTGCCGAGGATATCGCGCTCGCCGTGTGGGTGGACCTCGACGGTGAGGTCGCCGGCGGCGACGCGCTCGGCGGCGCTCGCCATTTCGCGGAGGTAGGCGGTCATCTCGCCGAAGGCGTGGGCGGTCTGGCCAAGTTCATCGGCCTGGGCGATGTGGAGGGACTGGGAGAGATCTCCCGTGGCGATGCCGCGGGCGGCGCGCTCCATGCGGCGGGCGACGCCGGCGACGTTGGTGGCGACGAGGAGGCCGGCCCCGAGGCTGAGGACAATGCCGCCGGTGATGACGGCGAAGAGGATGAGACGGGTGGACTCGTACTCCTGCTGCCCGGCGGCGACGTTCTCGGCGGCGCCGCCCTTGATGCCGTCGACGAGCGTGGTGATCACGCCGAGGAGTTGCGCGCCCAGCGGGCCCTTCTCGGTCGCGAGCTTGTTCAGGGCCTGGACATCGCCTTCGCGCGTATTGAGGGCGACGAGGTCGAGCAGTTCGACCGTCTTCGCCTTCCATGCGGGGAAGGTGGCCTCGAACTGCTGAACGCCGTCGCCGTGCTCCTCGCTGTTGAGGAGGGGGCGGAGCCGGGCGTATTCCGCGTCGGCTTTGGCGATGAAGTCGCGGGACGAGGCGATGGCCTTTTCGCGGGCGGCGGGATCGGTGAGGAGCATGGCCTGGCGGAAATCGCGGCCGGCCATGACGAGGTCGGAGCGGAGGTCGCCCTGGATGAGCGCGACCTGGAGGTCGTTGCTCTGGGCGTGTTCGAGCCGCAGATGGATATCGCGGGAGCTGCGGTAGCCGGCGAAGCCGACGACGAGGGTGGCGATGCAGCTGATGGCCACGACGCCGAGCAGCTTGACGCGCAGGTTGAGGTTGTGGAGGTGCTGGACGGGGCGCGCGAACAGCGCCTTGAGCGGCCGGAACGGGGCGGATGTCACGGGCGGATGACCTTCTTCTGGCGGGGTGAGTGACGGGGGACCGTGCCGTTCCGGGGGTTTCGCCCCCGCATGGCGGGGAGCGGCGCCGGGCGGGCATGGGGCTCGCACCCCCATGGCATCGGGTGGGGCCCGGGGTTTGCGGGGGGACGAAGGACCGCCGGCGGAGGGCCGATCGGCCGCGGGGAGGAAATGTGGAGCAAGTTCTGGTCGAACTTCGAAAATGGAATCGATATTCGCGTGCGGGGCGCGACGGGGGGCCGAGCGGCTGCGGGAGCGAACGTGTCCTCCGAAGATCGCCCGCGTTTTTGTGAAGATTTGTGCACAAAAGGCTTTGCTAACTGTGCCGGTTAGTCGACTTACCGTATGGTCGGAAACCGCAACAGGGCCCGTGCCCCCAGGGGCCCTGTTTCGTTGTAGCCGCAATTACAGGATCTCCGCGCGAGGCTGAGGTCCCGGGCTGCGCGTTTGTTTCGGACTGGGGGCCTTCGTGGGGAGGCCCGATGACAGCGTCCCAGGTGGGAACTTCGAACGGAGGCCGGCGCCGCCGCCAGTGGGGCACCGACCGTATGTACGGCGGCGCGCCGATCATCCATCGCGCGGCCGGCCGGGCGACGGCGGGGGGCGCGCGCTTCGCGGTCTTCTTCACGGGCGCGGCCTGGCTGGCGTACGTGGTGGACCAGCTCTGGCGGCTCGGGCATTCGGAACTGGACCTGCGAACGGTCCTCGAAACGGCGATGTACCTGGCGCTGGTGACGTTGCTGACGCTTTCGGCCTCGGCGTACCTGGTGGCGCGCATGGGCCACTTCGACCGCACGAAGAACCACCGCCGCGTGCCCCGTTCGACCATCGACGACTTCTTCGACCGCGCGATGCCGACGATGACGGTGATCGTGCCTTCGTACCGGGAGGACGAGCGAGTGATCCGGCAGACGCTGCTTTCGGCGGCGTTGCAGGAGTACCCGAACCTGCGCGTGGTGCTGCTGGTGGACGACCCGCCGAACCCCACGGACCCGGAGCACGCGCGCCTGCTGGAGCGGGCGCGGCAGCTCCCGAAGGACATCCAGGCGGAGCTGGAGATCCCCTGCCGGGAGTTCGAGGCGGCGCTGGACGAATTCGAGCATGAGAGCTCGCCGGTGCTGGCGGCGGACGCGGCGACGCTGCGCACGCTCGCGGTCCATTACGACCGGGCGGGGGACTGGTTCGGACGGCTGAGCCGCGAGATGGAACGGGTGGACCACAGCGACCACTTCGTCGCGATGGAGTTCCTCGATCGGATGCGCAAGGACCTGCGGGCGACGTCCGAGGCGATCCGCACGGCGGCCGATTCGCCGGACGCGAGCATCAGCCGGCGGCGGGTGCACCAGCTCTATTCGCGCCTGGTGCGGACCTTCCGGGCGGAGGTGACGAGCTTCGAACGGAAGCAGTTCGCTTCCCTTTCGCATGAAGCGAACAAGGCGATGAACCTGAACAGCTATCTCGGGCTGATGGGCGGGAGCTACTGCGTCGTGCAATCGCCAGGCGGGCGCGTGCTGGTGCCGGCGGGGAGCCGCCGGCCGGACCTGGTGGTACCGAACAGCGACTACGTGCTGACGCTGGACGCGGACTCGATCCTGCTGCCGGAGTACTGCCTGCGGCTCGTGTACTTCATGGAGCAGGCGGAGAACGGGGACGTGGCGGTGGTGCAGACGCCGTATTCGGCGTACCGCGGGGCGGCGACGCGCATCGAGCGGATCGCGGGCGCGACGACCGACATCCAGCACATCGTTCACCAGGGCTGACGCACTACGACGCGACCTTCTGGGTGGGGCGAACGCGGTCATCCGAAAGCGCGCGCTGGACGAGCTGCTGGAGGAGGAGGACGAGGCGGGGTTCGTCATCCGCCGGTACATCAAGGACCGCACGGTGATCGAGGACACGGAATCGAGCATCGACCTGCGATCGAAGGGGTGGCGGCTGTACAACTACCCGGAGCGGCTGAGTTACAGCGCGACGCCGCCGGACTTCGGGGCGCTGGTGGTGCAACGGCAACGGTGGGCGAACGGCGGGCTCGTGATCGCGCCGTCGCTGTTCCGGCTGCTGTGGCGGCGGCGGGAGGGGGTGCGGCGCCCGCGGCTGGCCGAGCTCTTCCTGCGGACGAACTACCTGATCTCCATCTGCTGGTCGAGCCTGGGGCTGCTCTTGCTGCTGTTCTACCCGTTCCGGGAGGACATGCTGACGCGGTTCGCGATCGTGACGGCGGCGCCCTACTTCTGGGCGATGGCGAACGACCTGCACCGCGTGGGGTACCACCGCAGCGACATCTTCCGCGTGTACGGCTTCAACCTGCTCCTGCTGCCGGTGAACCTGGCGGGGACGGTGCAATCCATCGTGCAGGGCATCGGCGGGCAGAAGATCGCGTTCGCGCGGACGCCGAAGATCCGCAACCGGACGGTGGCGCCGATGCTCTTCGTGACGCTGCCGCTGGTGCTGATCGCGTGGTCGCTGCGGACGCTGCTGCGGGACATCGACGAGCGGAATTACACGCACGGGGCGTTCGCGGCGGCGAACCTGCTGATGACGGCGTACGCGTGCGTGGCGTTCGTGGGGGTGCGGAGCATGCTGGTGGACATCGCCGTGAACACGCGCGAGTTCATCTACCGCCCGGTGAAGACGGAGGCGCAGGACCGGCGGGTGCCGCACTGGGCCTCGGTGCTGTACGTGGGCAGCTCGGTGCAGGAAGAGGTGGAACGGGCGGCGCCGCTCGCCGTTTCGCTGGCGGCGATGGACCGCTTCGGCAACGAGGAAGAGGTGACGACGGCGGCGGAACGGATCGCGCGCGACCTGCGCATGAGCGACCGCGCGCTGCGTGGGCATCCTGAATTCGAGCGCCATACCAGCCTTGGAGAGACGCCGTGAGCGGACCATTCGATACAGCGGTGACGCCGGAGCCGCGCCCGGCGGCGGCGCGGCGGGTGTCGCTCGTGCGGGTGGGGTTCGTCCTGCTCGTGGTGGCGGCGCTCATCGCCGGGGGGGTGCGGTGGACGATGGCGGTGATCTCGGATGTGCAGGCGGAGCAGCCGCTGACGGCGTTCGCGCCCTACGTCGACGTCACGCTCACGCCCACGCTGCACTTCGAGGATTCGACGCAGCAGCCGGCCTCGCACGTGATCCTCGGGTTCATCGTGGCCGATTCGACGTACCGCTGCGCGCCCTCGTGGGGGACGTACTACACGCTCGATGCGGCGGCGCGTGCGCTCGACCTCGACCGGCGGCTGGTGCGGCTCCGCGAAATCGGCGGCGACGCCACGGTCTCCTTCGGGGGCGCCGTCAACGATGAGCTCGCGACGGTCTGCTTCGACACCGGGCAGCTGACCTCGGCGTACCAGGACGTCATCGACCGGTACGACCTGCGGGCCATCGACTTCGACATCGAAGGGGCGGCGCTGGGGAACGTGAGCGCGAACGAGCGCCGTGCCGATGCGATCAAGGCGCTGCAGGAACGGAACAAGGAGCTGCGGGTGTGGCTGACGCTGCCCGTGGCGCCATTCGGGCTGACGGCCGAAGGGGTCGCGATCGTCGACCTGATGCTGGCACGGGGCGTGCGGCTCGATGGGCTGAACGTGATGACGATGAACTACGGCGGGGCGCGGGCGCCGGGGATGAGCATGGCCGAGGCGAGCACGCTCGCGCTGACGGCGACGTGGCAGCAGCTCGATGGCGCCTACCGCCGGGCGGGGGTGGTGAAAACGCAGGAGGAGCTGTGGGGCATGATCGCGGCGACGCCGATGATCGGCCAGAACGACATCGAGGCCGAGGTGTTCACGCAGAAGGACGCGCGCGCACTCGTGCGGTTCGCGCAGGAGGTGGGCCTCGGCCGCATCTCGACGTGGTCGGCGAACCGGGATGTGAGCTGCGGCGTGGCCGTGGACGACCGGCGGGTTTCGAACACGTGCAGCGGCGTGAGCCAGGAGCCGCTGGAGTTCGCGCGGATCTTCGGGGAAGGCGCGCGTGAGGAACCGGCGGGCGACCCCGGGGAAACGGTGAAGCGTGTGGACACGGCGGGGCGCGATGACCCGCGCACCAGCCCCTACCCGCTCTGGCGTTCGGCGAAGGCGTACGAAGCGGAATCGAAGGTGGTGTGGCAGGGCCGCGTCTACCAGGCGAAGTGGTACACCCAGGGCGACCAGCCGGACGCGCCCGTGAAGAACACCTGGGACACGCCGTGGCGGTACCTCGGGCCCGTGCTCGAAAGCGACCGGGAGGCGGTGCGCGCGGTGGTGCCGGTGGCGCCGGGGAGTTACCAGCGTTGGAGCGGGGAGCGGGTGTACGTCGCGGGGGACACGGTGGAGCACGACAAGCAGGTGTTCCGCGCGAAGTGGTGGACCCAAGGCGAATCGCCGCGGGCGGACCCGGACCAGCCGTACGACCACCCGTGGGAGTACGTGGGCGACATCCCCATGGCGGGCAAGTAGGGCGTAGCCGGGAGCGCCGCCGGGGCCGCGATCAGGCGGCGGCGGCGCTCCCGGGACCGAGCGCGCGGGCGATGGACGCGGCCCACGCGTCGATGTCGCGCCAATCGCGGTGGTCGCCGCAGCTGCCGCCGGTGAAGCGGACGAAGGCGGCGCCCACGCGGCCCATGTCCTCGGCGCTGATGACGCCGGCGAAGCGACGGATGCCGGCGGGCCGCAGGGTGGCGCGCAGCGTGGCGAGGTTGCCGGGCACGGAGAGCCGCCGCACGAGCCAGGCGAACGGCCGCCCAAGGGCGGCGCTGCTGTTCCCCACGGTGAGGACGCTGAAGAGCCACGTCCGGCGGTCGCGCAGAGCGGCGGCGTTCGCGCGGGCGAAGGCGTCGGCTTCGGGCAGCCAGCGGCTGTTGTGGATGGCGCTGCCAAGGACGACGGCATCGAAGGCGGCCACGCCCCCGGCGATGGCGCCATCGCGGTCGATGGCGGCGGCCGTGGCCTCGTGGCCGCCGGCGGTCAGCCCGGCGGCGATCCGCTCGGCGATTCCGCGCGTCGACCCGTGGGCGCTGGCGTAGGCGACAAGAACCTTCATGGCCACACCCCCTCCGGCCAGTCTGCGCGCGACGCAGGGGCGCGGTCAGGGCGGGTCGGGCCCTCCCCGGTGGTGCGGGCGGACCCGCGTTAGCGGCGTGCGGCCTGGCGGGCGGGGGTGCGCGTCGCGAGGGCGGGCTCGCCGGCGGATTCTTCCCGGCGCCAGGAGCGCACGCGGTGCTCGGCCAGCTGCATGAGCAGGATGGTGAGGAAGCCGGCGCCCGCCATGAACGGGATCGAGACGATGCCGAACTCGGTCACGTTGCGGTCGGTGCAGCTGATGATGCCGGAGCAGACGCCCTTCTGTTCGGGGAAGAGCTGGAGCTGGTAGTGGTAGATGGAGATGGGCAGGCCGACGCCGGCGAGGGTGAGGATGTAGCGCGGTTCGAGACGGACGCGGCTGACGAGCGCGACGAGGAGCAGGGCCGCGAGTGGGTACATGGCGATGCGCTGGAACCAGCAGAACTCGCAGGGGATGAAACCCACGTACTCGGAGTAATAGAGGGAGGAGAGGGTGGCCGTCATGGCGACGGTGAACATCGCCTTCTGGCTGTGGTCGGCGAAGAAATCGCGGACGCGGCCCGCCCAGGGGGCTTCGAGGACGAGCATGGCGGCGAGGACGGCGAAGACGACGCCGATGGAGAGGGCCCCGAGAACGGGGGAGACGTACTGTTCGGATTCCATGGCACCCCTCGTGGCGGGGCCCGCCCACGAGGGTGTGGCGAATGCCCCGGGAGAGCGCCGCCGGCGGGGCCGGCGGCCATGCGTTCGTTCGGTCTCGCGAGCGTAGCACGGGCGGGAAGGCGGGGAAGGGGGTCGAACGGCCGGAAGCTGGGGGCTTTCGCCCGCCATTAACGGCAGGGGCGGCTGGGAGTGCCGTGGCGGAGGGTTGACCGGCGGGGACAATGACGATAATGTCTATCAACTTAGTCATGAATGATGAGAAAGCCACTCCCCGCTGGATGAAGGATGGCGCCGCGACGGGCCCGAGCGCATCGGAACGCGTGGTGCTGGTCGAGGTATTGCGTGCGATGCGCGCGCTTCGCTTCGGGACCATCGGGCTGGCCGTGCAGGACGGGCGGGTGGTGCACATCGAGATCACGGAGAAGAAGCGGCTATGAGCTGTCCCCGCCCGGCGTCTGACGCCCCAGGAACCGGCTGACCAGACCCCTGGAGGCCACCCGTCATCGCACGGGTGGCCTCTTTCGTTTTCGGACACCAACCAGGAAGGAATGCACGAAATGAAGTGGAATCGAACGAAGTTGCTCACCGCCGTCGCGGCGGCTGCGGTGGTGGTGGCGGTCGCGGTGAGCGGGTGCGGAGGGGAGGCGGCGACGGGGGCCGCGGCGGATTCGGCGCCATCGGGCCCCGTCACCCTGCGGCTGGGGTACTTCGCCAACGTGACGCACGCGCCCGCGCTGGTGGGCCTCCACGACGGTATCTTCGCGCGCGAACTGGGCGGGGATGTGCGGCTGGACGCGAAGGCGTTCAACGCCGGTCCGGCGGTGATCGAGGCGCTCTTCGCGGGTGAGATCGACATCTCGTACATCGGCCCGAACCCGTCGATCAACGGCTTCGTGCAATCGAACGGGGAGGCGCTGCGGGTGATCTCGGGGGCGGCGAGCGGCGGCGCGAGCCTGGTGGTGCGCGCGGATCGCGGCATCGAGCGGCCGGCGGATCTCGCGGGCAAGACGATCGCGACGCCGCAGCTGGGGAACACGCAGGACGTGGCCCTGCGCGCGTGGCTGCTGGCGAACGGGCTCAAGGCGAAGGAACAGGGCGGCAGCGTGACGGTGCTCCCCACGGAGAACGCCACCACGCTGGCGCTCTTCCAGAAGGGCGACATCGACGGTGCGTGGGTGCCGGAGCCGTGGGCGACGCGGCTCATCCAGCAGGCGGGCGGGCGGCTCTTCCTCGATGAGCGCAGCCTCTGGGCCGGGGGACGGTTCGTCACGACGAACGTGATCGTGCGGACCGCGTTCCTGGAGGAGCACCCGGAGGTGGTCGAGCGGTTCCTGCGCGGGCATGTGCGCGCGGTGCAGGCGATCCAGGCCGACCCGGAATCGGCGAAGACGGCGGCGAACGAGACGATCCGGCAGGTGACCTCGGCGGCACTGGCGAAGGAGGTCATCGACGCGGCGTGGAAGGGGCTCGATTTCACGTACGACCCGATCGCGGCGAGCCTGCGCAAGGGGGCGGCCGATGCGGAGAAGCTGGGCTTCTTCGGCGCGAAGAAGCCGAACCTGGACGGCATCTATGACCTCGGTCCGCTGAACTGGGTGCTGGCCGAGCTTGGGCTCCCGGCGGTGACGGAGTGAGCGCGGCGCCGTTCGCGCCCACCCGTCCGGCGCCAGCGCCCGGGGCCGGTGGCGACGCCGCGCGGCCGCCCGTGCTCGAACTGCGGGGCGTCTCCCGGCGCTTCGCCACCCGGCGGCACGACACGCTCGCGCTCGACGGCGTCAGCCTCTCGGTGCGCGAGGGGGAGTTCGTGTGCGTGGTGGGCCCCTCGGGGTGCGGGAAGTCGACGTTGCTAAACATCGTCGCCGGGTTCGAACGGCCCTCGGCGGGGCAGATGCTCGTGGACGGGGAGCCGGTCGTGGGGCCGGGGCGGGACCGCATCGTGGTCTTCCAGGAGGCGGCGCTGTTCCCGTGGCTGAACGTGCGCGCGAACGCGGAGTTCGGCCTGCGATTGGCGGGCGTGCCAGCCCGGGAGCGGCGCGAACGGGCGCGGGAGTACCTGGAGCTGGTGGGGCTGTCCCGCTTCGAGAACGCATTCGTGCACGAGTTGAGCGGGGGCATGAAGCAGCGGGTGCAAATCGCGCGGAGCCTGGCGCTGTCGCCGCGGATCCTGCTCATGGACGAACCGTTCGCGGCGCTCGACGCCCAGACGCGGGATACGCTGCAAGAGGAGTTGCAGGCGATCTGGGCGAGGACGGGGACGACGGTGATCTTCGTGACGCACAACGTGCGGGAGGCCGTGCTGCTGGCGGACCGCGTGGTGGTGATGTCGCCTTCGCCGGGACGGATCCGGCGGGAGGTCGAGATCACGCTGCCGCACCCGCGTGACCCCGATTCGCACGGCGTGGCCGATTACGCGGCCGCCATCCGGGATGAGCTGCGGACGGAGGCAGCGGCCGGGGTGCGGCGGTGACGGCGGCACGCGTGGCAGTCGCGCCGCGGCGGGGCGTCCCGGGGCTGAAAGCGGTCCGCGTGGGGGCGTTCTACGCGGCGCTGTTGCTGGGCTGGAAGCTCATCGCCGACGCGGAGGTGTGGCCTTCGTACACGCTGCCGGGACCGGGCGCGGTGTGGGACGCGCTGCGCTACAACGCCGAACAGGGGTACCTCGGGGACGCGCTCACGGCGACCATGCGCCGGATGGCGATCGGCTTCGGGGCGTCCATTGTGGTGGGGCTGGTCCTGGGCGTCGCGATGGGATCATTCCCGTGGTTCGACGAGACGGCGGGGAGCCTCGTCCTCGGGCTGCAATCGTTGCCCAGCGTGACGTGGTTCCCACTGGCGGTGCTGTGGTTCGGCCTGAACGAGACGGCGATCATCTTCGTGGTGCTCATGGGGTCGGTGTGTTCCATCGCGATCTCGGCGCGGGCGGGGGTGCGCGACATCCCGCCGCTGCTGTTGCGGGCGTCGAGCATGTTTGGGGGCGGGCCGTGGCAACGGCTGCGGTTGATCGTCCTGCCGGCGATGCTGCCCTCGATGGTGCAGGGGCTGAAGCTGGCTGGTCGTTCGCGTGGCGGTCGTTGCTGGCGGCGGAGCTGCTGTTCGTGAGTATGAGCCTGGGGCACCTGCTGAGCCTCGGGCGGGACCTGAACGACGTGTCGCAGGTGATCGCGATCATGCTCGTGATCGTGGCCCTGGGGATGACGATCGACCGGCTGGTGTTCGGCTGGATCGAGGCGCGCGTGCGGGAACGGTGGGGGCTGGGGTAGGCCGCGGGAGGGGGCGCCGGTGCTGCGGGAGTTGCATATTCCGGTCCTTTCATGAACCCGGGACGGAACGCGGACGGTGGGACCGCGCCGTGCCCAAGGGTCCGCGATATCGCGGCCGGACGGCGGTTATTCACGCGTTTTTTCCGGCGTAGAACTGGCCGCCATGGAAAGCGTGCGAAGTAAGTGCCCCGGCAATCTCTCGTATGGGTACGATTGCCGGTCCCGATGGCTTCGCGCGCGAACGCCCGGATGTCCGCCGGGGGCGGTCTCGTGATGCCCGCGGCCGAGGCCGTTCGGGGCGCGGCGGAGCCGTGGATGGAGCCCGCGGCGAACGACCTCCCGCGGATCCGGCAGTTCCTGCTGGCGTGGCCGGGCGGCGGTGAGCCGCGGTTCGCGCGCTTCGTCGCGGTCGCAGCCGGGCTGGCCGCGGAGAACGGGGACTGGCGCGCGACGGCGACGGCGCTGCTCGCCTTCGGGGAGGAGCTGGCGGAGCGGGGGGTGCCGGTCGCGGGCTGGCTGGCGACGGCGAGCGCCGAGCGGCGGGCGGCAGCGGCGAAGGACACGGGGGGAGCGGCGGGCGACGGGCTGGACACGCTGCTGGCGTGGGCCATGCCCATCGTGGCGGCCGGCATGAGTGCGGCGGCGGCGCGCGGCGGCGATGCGGGAACGGCGGCGCGGCAGGCGGACCTGGAGCGCTCGAACGCCGAGCTGCAGCACTTCGCGGAGATCGTCTCGCACGACCTCGAGGAGCCGCTTCGCACCATCGTCAGCTACACGGACCTGCTGGCCGCGCGATACGGGGCGGCGCTCGATGACCGTGGCCGGCGGTACCTTTCGCACACGGCCGAAGGCGCCCGGCGCATGCAGCGGCTGGTGAGGGACCTGCTGCTGTATTCGCGCGTGGGCAGCGCCGAGCTCCCCGCCGGGCCGGTGGATCTCGCGGCGATCGCGCGTGCCGTCGCGCGCGATCTCACGGTGGCGATTCACGAAGCGGGCGTGACGGTCTCGGTGGGGGAGCTTCCGGTGGTGCGCGGCGATGGGCGCGCGCTGGGGCAGGTGCTGCAGAACCTGGTCGGCAACGCCATCAAGTTCCGGCCAGAGGCGGACGGGCGCATCGCGCTTTCGTCGCACCGGGACGGGGAGATGTGGGTCATCACGGTGCACGACAACGGCATTGGCATTCCGATGGAGCACCAGGAGCGGGTGTTCGAGATGTTTCAGCGGCTGCAGCCGCGGGGCAGCGGCGACGGCAGCGGGCTGGGGCTCGCCATCGCGCGGCGCATCGTCGAGCGGCACGGCGGGCGGCTGTGGGTCGAATCGGCGGTGGGCGAGGACACGTCGTTCTCGTTCTCCGTGCCGGGAGACAGCACGCGGGAGGGGCGCTGATGCTGGCGAATACATCGGTGGCGGGGCCGCGAGACGCGGGCCGCGTGCTGCTCCTCGTGGAGGACAACCCGGCGGACGCGGACCTGGTCGAGGAGCTGCTCGACGGGGTGGCGGGCCCGGATTACGACATCGTCCATCGCACGCGGCTGGGGGAATCGATCGCGGAGCTGCGGACGCGGCAGGTGGACGTGGTGCTGCTGGACCTCGGCCTGCCGGACGCGACGGGGCTGGCGACGCTGCGCGGGATCAAGGAGGCGGCGGGGCGGACGCCGGTGATCGTGCTGAGCGGGGTGGACGACGAGGAGCTCGCGGCGGCGTGCATCGCGGCGGGGGCGCAGGACTGCCTGTTCAAATCGGAGATCCGGCCGCTGCCGCTGCGGCGCGCGCTGGGGTACGCGGTGAAGCGCCGCCGGGACGAGGAAGTAGCGGAGCTGCGGGACATGCTGGAGAACTACCGGCGCCTTTCGACGGAGACGCAGGGCACGGTGGTGACGGCGGCGATGGCGCGTTCGGGGGCGATCAAGGCGCGCGACGCAACGGTGTTCGCGAGCCTGACGGGGGAGTACGCGGCGATCACCGCGAGGTACATCGAGCACCTCGCGGCGGCCTCAAGCAAACCGCGGGAAGCGATGGAACGGCTGGTGACGGAGTTGGGGGACCTCAACGCCGGGCCGCGCGACCTGGTGGACATCCACATTGCGGCGCTGGATCGGGTGGTATCCACGTCCGGCCACGACCAGTCACAGGCGTTTACCGCCGAAAGCCGCCTCCTGGCGCTCGAAATGATGGGAATCCTCGTGGACTACTACCGCGTGGGTCACCGCCGCCTGTTCCCGAGGAGAATCTGAGCCATGTACCGCCTTCGACTCTATGTCACGGGTCTTTCGCCGACTTCGCAACGGGCCATCGACAACCTGTTCGAGATCGTGCGTACGCAGCTGGATGAGCGCTTCGACGTGGAGATCATCGACGTGCTCGAAAACCCGGTGCTCGCCGAGGACGAAAAGATCCTTGCGACGCCGACGCTCGTGAAACAGCTTCCGGAGCCCGTTCGCAAGATCATCGGGGACCTTTCCGACCGGGACCGGGTGCTGCTCGGGCTCGATCTCATCCCGCTGCAGGGCGGGCACTAGGCGGGCCGGCGGCCGCGCACACACAGACGTACCTGGAGAGACTCATGGTTACCAAGACGCCCTCGGCTGTGGCGGGATTCGACCAAATCGCGATGGGCGGCCTCCCGGCCGGCCGGAGCACGCTCGTCACGGGCACGGCGGGGACGGGGAAGACGATCTTCGCCCTCCAGTTCCTGCTCGAGGGCGTGCGCCAGTTCGGCGAGCCCGGCGTTTTCGTCACGTTCGAAGAGCGGCCAGACGACCTGATGGAGAACGTGGCGTCGTTCGGGTGGGACCTGCCGGCGCTGGTGGCGGCGGGCAAGCTGGCGGTCGTCGATGCCTCGCCGGAGCCGGGCGAGATGATGATCGAATCCGGCCAGTACGACCTCTCGGCGCTCCTGGCGCGGGTCGAGAACGCGGTCCGGCGGGTGGGTGCGCGGCGCGTGATTCTCGACGCCATCGGCGCGCTCTTCCCGCAGTTTTCGGATGCGAACGTGGTACGGCGGGAGCTGCATCGGATTAACGCGGGCCTTCGCCGCCTCGAGCAGACGACGATCATGACGATGGAGCGCACGGACGAGGATGGCCGGCTGGGCCGCTTCGGGGTCGAGGAGTTCGTGGCCGACAACGTCGTCATCCTCCGCAACCGGCTGGAGATGGAGAAGCGGCGGCGCACGATCGAGATCCTGAAGTTCCGGGGGGCGCCGCACCAGAAGGGCGAGTACGCGTTCACGATCGAGCCCGAGGAGGGGCTGACCGTCATCCCGCTTTCGGCGACGGAGCTGGGGCAGAAGTCCTCCGGGGTGCGGGTGTCGTCCGGGGTGCCGGAGCTCGACCGGATGTGCGGCGGGGGCATGTACCGCGATTCGATCATCCTCGTCAGCGGCCCCACGGGCACGGGTAAGACGCTGATGGTGACGCAGTACGTGAAGGCCGCGATCGATGCGGGGCAGAAGGCGCTGCTCTTCGCCGCCGAGGAGAGCCGCGAGCAGCTGAGCCGCAACGCGGCCTCGTGGGGTGTCGATTTCGAACGGGCGGAGCGCGAGGGGCTGCTGAAGATCATCGCGCGCTACCCGGAGGTGATGGGCCTGGAGGATCACCTGCTGCAGATGCGGCGGGACATCCGCGAGTTCGGGCCGAGCCGGGTGGCGGTCGATAGCATGTCCGCGTTCGAGCGGGTCTCGACGGTGAAGTCGTTCCGGGAGTTCGTGCTGGGGCTGACGAGCCACATCAAGCACCTGGAAGTGACGGGGCTGTTCACGAACACGACGCCGATCCTGATGGGGAGCGAGACGATCACGGAGACGCACATCTCGACGATCACGGACACGATCATTCTGCTGCGGTACGTGGAGATGCACGCGGAGATCCGGCGCGGCCTGACGGTGCTGAAGATGCGCGGCACGTTCCACGAGAAGGACATCCGCGAGTACGTCATCGACGGGACGGGCATGCGGCTCCTCGGGCCGTTCACGGGCGTGCACGGCATCATCTCGGGCGCGCTTTCGTACACCATGGCCGGCGAACGGCAGCGGCTCGGGGACATGTTCGGCATCGACGACGAGGAGTGACCGTTGGTTCGTTGACGTTGGCCTGAGCGGCGGGTGTACGATCCCGGCGGATCGATGGGGTGAGGGAAGGCGCACGACGGTGATGGTCGAGAACGGCGCCAGCAATCCTGTTCGGTATCGATTGACCCTCTACATCAGCGGAGGCGGGCCAGATTCGCGGCGCGCGATCGAAAACGCGCAGGCGATCTGCGGCACCTATTTGCGGGGCATGGCCGAGCTGGAGGTCATCGACGTGCTGGAGCACCCGGAGGCGGCGGAGCGCGACAAGATCCTCGCGACGCCGACGCTCCTGCGCCGCTTCCCCCTCCCCGCCCGCAAGATCATCGGCGACCTCAGCGACCTCGAACGCGCGCTCGGCGCGCTGGAGGTGTACGCGCACTTCGCCGCTCCCGATGGGGAGCCATCGGGGCCTCCAGAACGGTAAACGAGGGACGGACGGACCAGATCCAGTGCGACGAACGGACGGTTTAGGGCCTCCGGGGCGCGTCCGTCGGGGTTTGCCCTGATACGGCGGCCAATAATTGCAACTAGATTGCAACCCAGGAGTTCGTCTCCGGGGGGAGGTCCGGCGATGTCCACCACGTTCCAGCCCCAGGGTGCGCTCGCGACGGTGAGCGGCGACCGGCCACGCCCGGCGCTGCGGGCGCCGCGGGGTGCGATGCCGAACAGCATCGACGCGGCGGGGCTCCGCCAGATCCTTTCCGTGGTCCCGAGGCGATCGTGCTCGTTTCGCGCGCGGGCGAAGTGCTGCTTGTGAACGACAACGCCGTCGAGCTGTTCGGGCGCCCGGAATCGGACCTCGTGGGCGAACTCATCGGCTTCTCCGTCGAGGACGGGCACATGTCGGAAGTCGAGATCCTGCACGGGGAGGGGATCCGCACGGCGGAGCTTCGCGTGGCCTCGGTGGAATGGAACGGGGAGCCGGCGCACATCGCGAGCTTCCGGGACGTGACTCAGATCCGCGCGCAGGAGGCGGACCTTCGCCGCGCCCACAAGATGGAAGCGCTGGGCCGCGTCGCCGGCGGGGTCGCTCACGACTTCAACAACCTGCTCTTCGCGATCATGACGTACGCGAACGTGGTGCGGGATTCGCTCTCGGACCAGGACCCGCGCCGCGACGACCTGGAGCAGATCCTCGCGACCACGCGCCAGAGCAGGGAGCTGATCGGAAAGCTGCTGGCGTTCGCGCGGGGGCGGCCATCGACGCCGGTGGTCATCGATGCGGGGCCGGCGGTGCGGGCGATCACGGCCACGCTGGGCCCGACGCTTCCGCACTCGATTCGATTCACGGCCGACATCGCCGAGGACGCCTGGAAGGTGTCCATCGACCCGGTCGAGCTCGACCAGCTGCTGATCAACATGATGGTGAACGCGCGCGACGCGATGGCCGACGGCGGCGAACTGGTCGTGAGCGTGGACAACGTGGTGGCGAAGGACCCGCGCACGGAGCTGGCGGCGGACTACGTGCGCATCCGGGTGCGCGACACGGGTTGCGGCATCGACCCGCGCATCGCGGAGAAGATCTACGAGCCGTTCTTCACGACGAAGTCGCTGCACGTGGGCACGGGGCTGGGCCTCGCCGCCTGCCACGGCATCGTGCGGGACGCGCATGGGCTGATCACGTTCGAATCGGCGCTGGGCGTGGGCACCGAGTTCACGATTCTCTTCCCGCGTGTGGTGGTGGCGAAGGCGGAGGACGCGACGCCGGAGCCGCCCCGTGCCGACGCCCTCCCGCCCGCCGAACGGGTGATCCTGCTGGTCGAGGACGACCGCGTGGTGCGCGCGGCGATCGGCCGGGCGCTGCGGGGGCGCGGGTTCCGCGTGTTCGAAGCGGCCGGGGCCGAGCCCGCGCTCGCGCTGCTGCCGACGCTGGACCGCTGCGACCTGGTGCTTTCGGACGTGCGCATGCCGGGCGAGGACGGGGTGTGGCTGGCGCAGCGCATCCGCGAGGGCTGGCCCGAGATGCCGGTGGTGCTGATGTCCGGGTACGTGCCGGAGATGGCGATGGAGCGGCTGACGCGGGCGGGTGTCGGCGCGATCCTGCCGAAGCCGTTCGCCCTCGACGCGCTCCTGGCCCGGATCGGGGAGGAGCTGGCGGCGGCAGCGCGGTAGCTGCCCGCTGTGGGGGCTGTGGGCTGGCGGCCGGCGCTTCGCAGCATCAAACGTTAACTCCGGGAGGGTGAGATAGGCGCGGCGCTGCTGCAGACAGATCCGCACCCTACACACCCACGGAGCACACTCCCATGAACCTCGCATCGCGCGGCCTTCTCCGGCTGGCCGCCGTCAGCACCCTCGTGGTCGCGGGTTCGGCCGCGGTCGTCACGTACGGCTTCGCCGACCTTCGCTTTTCCGACTTCACGCCCCTCACCGCGTCGGCCGGCCCGACGGCGAACGAAGCCATGCCGGTCACGTTCGGCAACGCGGCGTTCCAGCAGCGGTCGATCGCGGATCGCACCACGCAGCTCGCCGCCGGCGTCCCGAACAGCGGCGCCTGGGACATGATCACGCTGAACGAGACCGGCCCCTGGAAGGGGAGGTTCCTGTTCACGGTGTTCGAAACCGGGCAATCGGGCGTGCAGCGACAGGACCTTCGCACGGGCAGGACGGAGACCATCTGGTACGCCCCCGCGGCGGGCGACGCGGTCTCCTTCGACGCCTCCTTCTGGACGCCCTGGGGCACGCTCGTCACGGCCGAGGAGCCGTGGTGTTCGAACGCGGCGGGCTGCACGACGAGCAGGGGCGGGCGGCTCTTCGAGCTGACGAATCCGCTCACGGCGCCGGGGATTTCGAACCCGGTGACGGCGGCGAGCAACGCCGGGGCGAGCTTCCACCACCGCAACGTCGTCCCGCGCACCTCGCACGAAGGCATCCAGTTCGACGCCGACTGGAACATGTACTTCATCGACGAGCTGAACGGCGGCAGCCTGTACCGGTATACGCCGGCGGCGAGCAAGTGGCAGATCCAGCTCGGCCGCAAGGGGTACTTCGAGGCCGGCCAGACGTCCGTGCTGCGCGCCGGCGACGGCATGACGCCGAACGCGACGGGGACCTTCACCTGGGTGCCGATCACCGATGCGAACGGCGCGGCGCTCCCCGGGGCGATCACGATCACGGACCCCAACGGCGTGACGTCGGTCGACGCCCGGAACACGACGGACCTGCCCGCGTTCAAGGGCACGGATTACCAGCGGCCGGAGGACTTCCAGATCCAGGTGGCGAAGGGCCGCGAGCGGCTGTACGTGGCGACGACGACGACGCACGAGGTCTACATGCTGGACCTGAAGGCGAAGACGATCGGGGTGTTCGCGAACACGGCGACGCGCGACCTCGCGACGAACGCGGCCGTGGGCGGCGGGCTGGCGAACCCCGACAACCTCGCGATCGACCACGACAACAACATCTACGTCATCGAGGACCGCAACGGCGGTTCGGACGACGACATCTGGTTCGCGAAGGACCTGAACAAGGACGGCGACCTGCTGGACGCGGGCGAGGGGCTGGGGCGCTGGGCGAGCAACGGCACGCCCGGGTCCGAGTTCACGGGCCTCTACTTCGACCCGTTCAACAAGCGGCGCGCGTGGGTGAACATCCAGCACCCGGCCAGCGCGAACGACCGCACGATCGAGATCACGCTGCCCCTGCCGATGGACCACTAGGCGGCGGGGAGCGGACGCACTCCAGCGGGGGCAGCAGGCGCTGCCCCCGCTTTCGCGTGCCGCGTGGCGGGGGGCGCGGCGCGTATAGTGCCGCGTCATGGGCGCCGGGACCGGGGACGGATCGCAGACGCCGCGGCCCCGGGGAGTGAGCGCGGCCCCGGTCGTGATCGCGGAGGCGCCGCTTGTCGGCCGCGCGGGGCAGCTCGCGCAGGTGGCGGAGGCGGTGGCACGCGCGAAGGCGGGGCGCCCGGGCGTGGTGCTCATCAGCGGTGAGCCGGGGTGCGGGAAGACGCGCCTGCTGAAGGATGTGACGGCCTCGCTCGCGGTGGAGTGGGCGACGGCGGAGGGGTACGCGCTGCCTGGCGGTGCGCTGCCCCCGTACTACGCCGTTGGCCGCGCGGTCCGGTCGCTGGCGCCCGGCGCGGAGATGGGCGCGGTGGCTGGCGGTGTTGGCGGCATCGCCGGGGATGAAGGACGCATCCGGCTGTTCGACAGCGTGGCCGCGAGCGTGGACGCCGCCGCCAGCGACCGGCCGGTCGCCATCGCCCTCGATGACATGCAGTGGGCGGGCAGGGACGACTGGGACGCCGTGGCGCACATCGTTCGCGCCGTTCGGGGGCCCGTGGTGGCCGTGGTCGCGGCGCGGGACAGCGTGTGGAGCGCGAAATCGCCGGCCGCCGCGGCGCTGGTCGAACTCAACCGGCTGCGGCTGCTGACGGACGTGCGGCTCGCTCCCCTCGGCGGCGGCGAGGTCGAGACGCTGTGTTCGCACGCCCTCGGTGGGCCGGTGGCGCCGGGGCTGTGCGAACGGGTGCGCGGCGCGAGCGACGGGAACCCGTTCCTGGTGGAGGAGCTGCTGGCGCACCTGCTGCGCAATGGCGGCGTGGCGATGCGCGAGGGGGCCTGGGACCTGGTGGAGGGGGAGCCGTCGGTGCCGCCGACGATCGCACTCGCGGTGGGACAGGCGCTGGACGCGCTCGACACGGCTGCCCGGCGCGCGCTGCGGCTGGGCGCGGTCGCGGGCCGCACCTTCGATGCCGTGACGCTGGGCCCGGCGCTCACCCCCGGCGTCGAGCGGGCGTTGCTGGAGCCGGCCGCCGGGGAGCTGGTGAGCGCGGCCGGGCGGCGCGCCTGGAGCTTCCGGCACGACCTCGTGCGCGAGGCGGTACTGGGGGGTATCGAACCGGACGAGGCGGCGGAGCTGCACCGGGCGGTGGCGGACGCCTGCGAGGCGGCCGCGCCGGCTGCGGGGGCGTTCAGCCGGCTGGCGGCGATCGCGTACCACCGGGAGCGTTCGGGGCAGCACGCGGAGGCGGCGGAGGCGGCGATCGAGGCCTCGCTCGCGGCTGCGGCGGCGTTCGCGACGGAGGATGCCGTGGCCCTCGCGGCCGCGGCGGTGGATGCGGCCGGGCGGGTGGGCGCGGCGCCGGCGGCGGGCGAGCTGCGCGCGCGGGCGCTGCTGCGGCTGGGGGAGGCGCACCTGAGGCGGGCCACCTGCTCGAGGCCGCGCAGGGGTTCGAGCGGCTCATCGCGGCTGGCGCCGGGGATTCGCACCTTGAGGCGGTGGGCTGGCTGCGGCTGGGCATGGTGGCGCGCCGCCGCGAGGAGCATCAGCGGTCGGCGGCGGCGCTGGCGCGGGCGCTGAGCGCGTTCGAGGGGATGCCGGGGCAGGGGGCGCTGGCGGCGCGCGCGCTGGTGGAGCTGGCGTCGATGGCGGGGCTTTCGACGGCGCGGTACAGCTCGGCGGAGGAGTACGCGAACCGAGCCATCCGCCTCGCCGCGAGCCTCGGGGACCGCGCCCTGGAGGCGGAGGCGCTGGTGGCGCTCGCGAACAGCCGCGCGCGATCGGAGGGGCCGCGGGCGGCGCGCCCGCTGCTCGAGGAGGCGCTGGCCCGGGCGGAGGAGGGGCACCAGTTCGGGCTCGCGGCGGAGACGGCCGCTGCGCTTTCGAACAACTACTACTGGTCCGGGGAGCTGCGCGCCGCCGACCGGTTCGGGCGGAAGCGGCTGGAGCTCGCGACGCGGACGCACGACGTCTTCGGGCTGCGGCACGCGCATTCGTGGCTGGCGC
Source organism: Candidatus Amarobacillus elongatus (assembly GCA_016703545.1). GTDB lineage: Bacteria > Chloroflexota > Dehalococcoidia > Tepidiformales > Tepidiformaceae > Amarobacillus > Amarobacillus elongatus. The sequence goes on along the minus strand of JADJBX010000011.1, from coordinate 13,825 downwards.
TGCTGGCGACGTCGCGCGGGGAGTGGGGCGAAGCGCGGGCGCTGCTGTCGGAGGCGGAGCCCGTGCTCGCGCGCCTCGCGTCGCCGGAGCCGCTGGGCTTCATCCACGTCGTGCGCGCGTTCATCGAGCACCGCGTGGGGAACGACGAACGCGCCTGCGAGGAGATTCGCGACGCGCTGGAACGGCTGGCGCCGCTCGGGGACGGCACGCTCCTCTGGTACGGCGGGCTGGCGGCGCTCATCCACGCCACGGCCGGGAACGCGGCGGCCGCCAGGGAGCAACTTGACCTGCAGGAGGCGCGGCTGGCGAATGTGCCCGCGTCCGCGCTGCCGGCGCGGTCGGCGCGTGCGGTGATGGGGATCGCGTACGGCGCGCTGGGGGAGGCCGGGGCGGTGGCGCGCTGCGCGGCGGCGCTCCTGCCGTACCGGGACGACTACCACTGGAGCCCCGTGCGGCGCACGCTCGCGGCGGACTGCGCGCTCCGGGGCGATACCGCGAGCGCGGCCTCGCTGCTCGAAGAGGCGGAGGCGCACACGCGCGCCGAGGGGCTGCGGCCCGAACTCGCGCTCGTGCTCCTCGAACGGGGGAGGCTGCTGGCGCCGGGACCGGCGAGGGAGCGCGCGCTGGCCGAAGCGCAGCAGCTCTTCGATGCGCTCGCGATGCGCCGGGAGGGTGCGGCGGCGCGGGCGCTGCGGGGAGGGACGGTCGCACCGCGGCTGGCGGGCGGGCTCTCGGCGCGCGAGGCGGAGGTGCTTCGGCTGGGGGCGCGGGGGCTGAGCAACCGCCAGATCGCGGCCGAGCTCGTGCTCAGCGAACGCACGGTGGTCAACCACGTCTCGCACATCTTCGAGAAGCTGGAAGTGAGCAACCGTGCGGGCGCGACGGCGTTCGCCGCACGGCACGGCTACCTCGACGGGTAGGAAGAAGCTACCACCGCGACGGCCATCGCCGTTCCTTCGCACGAATGAGACGTTCCTCCGATGTAGCGGCGCGGGCGGTTTGCCATGCTTCCGTTGGTCCCGGACGACGAGCCGGGCCCCCGAAGGAGACACGAACATGGCAATCCCCGAGCACAAGCGATTCGCGAATCCCGACGAGGTGCGCGACTTCCCGAAGGGGTCGGCGCAGCTGCTGACGATTGGCGGCGGCACAGTGGGCCGCCTCGCCTTCGAACCCGGCTGGAAGTGGTCGGAGCACGTGAAGCCGATCGCGGGGACGGAGCTGTGCGAGGCGCCGCACTTCCAGTACCACCTCTCCGGGGTGCTCCACGGTCAACGACGATGGGTCGGAGTTCGACGCGAAGCCGGGCGACGTGACCGCGCTTCCCACGCGGCACGACGCCTGGGTGGTGGGCGACGAGCCCGTGGTGGTGGTCGACTGGTCCGGGGCGACGAATTACGGGCAGTAGCCGGTGGCGCGCGAGGGCCGGGGGCGGTCCCGGTTCCTCGCGCGGCGCGAGCGGGGAGAGGGGTGGTTCGCCCCGGTGACGGGGCCGCTGTGACGGCGGTCAACCATTCGTGGCCGGGCGCTGAGATTGGAAGGATGCGACTGAATCTACCTTCGCTGTGTGGGTCTTTCCCGCGCATAACACCGAAGGTTGGCACATGCCGTCACGTTCAAAGTCAAGCTCTGAGCAACCGCCCCAGGATCCGGGAGTCCCGGACGCGAAGGACGCGGCGCTCGAACCGTTCCGCAGCCGCCCCGAGGGCACCGTCCTCACGACGGACCAGGGCGTGCTCATCCCGCAGACCGACGACTCGCTTCGCGCGGGCGAGCGGGGGCCATCGCTGCTGGAGGACTTCCACCTTCGCGAGAAGATCACGCGGTTTGACCACGAGCGCATCCCGGAGCGGGTGGTGCATGCGCGCGGCAGCGGGGCGCACGGCTACTTCCAGGTGTACCGGCCGCTGGCGGAGTACACGAAGGCGGCCTTCCTGCAGGACCCGGCGGTGAGGACGCCCGTCTTCGTGCGCTTCTCGACGGTGCAGGGATCGCGCGGGTCGTTCGACCTCGCGCGGGACGTGCGGGGCTTCGCGACCAAGTTCTATACGACGGCCGGGAACTTCGACCTCGTGGGCAACAACATGCCGGTCTTCTTCATCCAGGACGGCATCAAGTTCCCGGATGTGGTGCACGCGGTGAAGCCGGAGGCGGATTCAGAGATGCCGCAGGCGGCATCGGCGCACGACACGTTCTGGGACTTCGTCGGGCTCGCGCCGGAGACGGCGCACCACATGATGTGGCTGATGTCGGACCGCGCCATCCCGCGCAGCTACGCGACGATGGAGGGGTTCGGCGTCCACACCTTCCGGCTCGTGAACGCCGAAGGGCGATCGCGCTTCGTGAAGTTCCACTGGAAGCCGCTCGCGGGCATCCATTCCGTGGTCTGGGACGAAGCGACGAAGATCAACGGCATGGACCCGGACTACCACCGCCGCAGCCTCTGGGAATCGATCGAGGCGGGGGCGTTCCCGGAGTACGAGCTGGGGCTGCAGGTGTTCGGTGAGGAAGACCTGGACCGGTTCCCGTTCGACATCCTCGATGCGACGAAGCTGGTGCCGGAGGAGCTGGTGCCGGTCGAGCGGGTCGGGAAGATGGTGCTGAACCGCAACCCGGACAACTTCTTCGCCGAGACGGAGCAGGTGGCGTTCCACATCGGCAACCTCGTGCCGGGGATCGATGTGACGAATGACCCGCTGCTGCAGGCGCGGCTGTTTTCGTACCTGGACACGCAGCTGACGCGGCTGGGAGGTCCGAACTTCCACGAAATCCCGATCAACCGTCCGATCGTGCCGGTGCACAACCACCAGCAGGACGGCTTCCACCACGACACGATCACGACGGGCAAGGCGAACTACCACCCGAACTCCATCGGTGGCGGCTGCCCCGTAATGGCGACGGGCGACGATGGCTACGTCCACGTGCCGGAGAAGGTGGGCGGGCCGAAGGCGCGGCAGCGCCCGGATTCGTTCCGGGACTTCTTCAGCCAGGCGACACTCTTCTTCCGCAGCCTTTCGCTCGTGGAGCAGCAGCACCTCGCGAACGCGCTCCGGTTCGAACTGGGCAAGGTGATGCGTGTCGAGATCCGGGAGCGGGTGGTCAACGAGATCCTCGCGAACATCGACATGGATCTCGCGAACGCGGTCGGGCCCGTGGTGGGCGTGCCAACGGTGGAGGCGCGGCCGGCGCGCGGCGCGGGCGCCCCACGCGACCAGGGGATCGAAGCGTCGGCGGCGCTCAGCCAGCTCAGCCTGCCCGGCGAGACGATCAAGGGGCGCCAGGTGGCGGTCCTCGTCGCGCCGGGGTTCGCGGCGCCGGAGGTCGAAGCCGTGCGCGAGGCGCTGATCGCGGCGGGGGTCACGCCCGTGGTCATCTCGAGCATGCTCGGGCCGATCCCCGGCGCGGACGGCGGCGCCGCGGAGGCGACGAAGACGTTCGCGACCGCGGGGTCCGTACTCTTCGATGCCGTGTACGTCCCCGGAGGGCCCGCGAGTGTGGCGGCGCTGCGCGCGGGTGCGGCCGCGCTCCAGTTCCTGCGGGAGGCGCACGCGCATTACAAGCCGATCGGCGCGACATCCGAGGGCGCCGAGCTCGTACGGACGGCGCTCGCCCAGGCGGAGCAGGCGGAACCGGATTCGGTGCGCGGCGACGTGATGGCGGGGGTCGTGATCGCGGAGAGCGTGGCCGGCTTCCCGGCCGACTTCACCCAGGCGATCGCGCGGCACCGCTTCTGGGAACGCGACGCGACCCAGCAAATGGGAGGGACGGTGCGCCCCTGACCGGTGGCACGCCGAACACGAAATGGGCCCGGGCAATAAACCCGGGCCTTTTCGCGTGCCACGCCGGGCTACGGGCTGCGGGGGCGCGGCGGGAAGGTCGAGGCCAAACCACTCGCAAGGATGTGCACCGATGGCCCTCACCCTCGTGGAAGCGAGCAAGCTTTCCAACGACACCCTGCTCTCGGGCGTGATTGAGACGATCGCGCAGGAGAGCCCGATCCTCCAGCGGCTGCCCTTCATCGAAATCGTCGGGAACGGGCTGACGTACAACCGCGAAAACACGTCGCCGACGGCGGCCTTCTACGACGTGGGCGACACCTGGACCGAGGACACGCCGACGTTCACGCAGGCGACGGCGACGCTGAAGGTGATGGGCGGCGATGCGGACATCGACAACTTCCTCAAGTCGACGCGTTCGAACCTCCAGGACCTCGAGGCGTCGGTGGTGCAGCTGAAGGCGCGGGCGGTGCGCTCGCTGTTCGACACGACCTTCGTGAACGGCAACGTGAGCACGAACGCGAAGAGCTTCGACGGCATCGACCGGCTGTGTGTTGCGGGGCAGACGGTGAGCATGGGCACGAACGGGGCGTCGCTTTCGCTGGCGAAGCTGGACGAGCTGATCGATGCGGTGAAAGGTGGCAAGCCGGACCTGCTGCTGATGAGCCGCCGCACGCGCCGTTCGCTGAACGTGCTGGCGCGGACCTCGGGGACGTTCCTGGAGGCGGACCGGGACGAGTTCGGGGGGATGCTGCAGTTCTACGACGGCATCCCCATCGGCATCAACGACTACATCGGGGACGCGCAGACGGTGGGCACGAGCAGCGACTGCAGCACGGTGTACGCGATGCAGTTCGGGAGCGGCGCGCTGAGCGGTCTGACGGCGCCGGGCGGTCTGACGGTGGAGCGGGTCGGGAGCCTGGAGACGAAGGACGCGAGCCGCATCCGGGTGAAGTGGTACGCGAGCCTGGCGCTGTTCAACACGGTGAAGCTGGCGAAGCTGACGGGGTGAGGGTGTAGGGGGAGAGAAAGGAGAAAGGAGGAAGGAGAAAAGGGGCTGGCGCGGTGTGCGCCAGCCCCTTCGGGGTGTTGGGGGGTTAGTGGGCGATCGGGACTCGCCACGTAGCGTTCTGAAACCGGCCGACGGTCACGACGACGGTTGCTTCGGTAATCGCGTTATCGGTGAGATCGCCGGCGAAATAGAACTGACCGAGGTACTCGCTCTTTCCCGCAGCGACTGAATAGCCGGCCGGGTAGCTACCGCAGACGTTGAGGCCGAACCGGCTGGCGCCAACCAGCTGCTTGCCGGTGTTCAAGGTCACGCGTGTGCTCTCCGGAGCGAGCGAGAAGACCACGGCCTGGCTCGATTCGTTGAGTACGTTCAACTCGAACTGCAGGTCGGATCGGTCCTGGGTGCTGCAGGAGGCGCGGCCGTTCGGAGTGAACTTCACCTGGTCGAGCCGGAGGGCCACGCCGTCGACTACCCAGGACTCACCGGGACGCTTGGCGTTGGCGGAGTTGGGAATGGACGGCGGCGTTGCCGTGGCCGTGGCGGTTCGGATGGGCGTGGCGGCGCTCGTAGCGCTGGGTACAACGGTCGGAGGCACCACCGTGGGCGACGGCGCCGACGTGGCGGGCGCCTGCGATGTGGGGGAAGGCTCGGAACCGCCGCTCGCCGCGTCCGCGTTATCGTCGCCGCCGCCGGACAGCGCCGCGAACGCGATGGCGCCTACGACGGCCGCGCCAAGCGCCGCCAAAGGCAGCGAGCATCATGGGACGGCGCGAACGTGGCAGGGAGGCGATGGTGGCGGGGACTGCGGCGGTAACACATGACCGACCGCCCCTGGGCCAGGTCGTGTTTCCAGTGCTCTCGATTGCCCCATGCCCGCCTGCCGATCGTAGGCAGCGCGACGCGAGGCGTCGCCCAACGTTTCCCACGCTGCGTTGATGCGCCGCATCGCGGCTTCGGCGTTGCTGTTTCCCGGGTTGGCATCCGGGTGGTGCTTCCTGGCGAGGGCACGGTAAGCACCTTCAATGACTTCCTGCGGCGCATTTTCGGAGACGCCAAGTGTGGCGTAATGGTTTTCCATAGGGCACGCCCGATCGAGAAATTCCCGGGAGTCTACATCAGACTGTCCCGCACCGGCCGGGGGCCCGGGAAAAAAGGGGCTGGCGCGGTGTGCGCCAGCCCCTTCGGGGTGTTGGGGGGTTAGTGCATTCGGTCGAAGAGGGAGCGGGGGACGCCACGTGATGCCGCCTGTGAGATGTGTCGCGGCCGGCCGCGTGGCTTCCGGAGGCGTTCTCGGGCGGGGCGCCCTCCCCCGCGAGGTGGCGGCTCGGTAACGATTGATCACGGCTTTTCCCCGATATGGGGCCGCGCGGTGGGGGTCGACACTTCCGTGTGCCCGTCGTGCGGTCGGCGGCGAACGGGGGTGCCATGGACGCGTCGCCTTCCCATGTGGACACCATCGAGGCGGTTTCGGGCCTCTGCGCGACCGCACGGAGCGTCGCCGCGGTGCTGCCGGCGTTCGCCGACGTGGTGCTCGCGGCGGCGGATTGCGACCTGATCTCGGTCATCCTCTATGACGCGGACCGCGAGTTCGTGACGCACGCGGGCAGCTTCCCCGGCGTCCTGGACGCCTGGACGGACCGCCGGCCGGGGGCGATGTACGGCACGCAGATCATGCAGGGGTACCCGGAGGGGCTCGAGTACGTCACGGCGGGAAACCAGTCCGAGGGGGTGTTGTCGCTGGCGCGCAACGGCATCGGGCGGGCGTGGACGGTGCCGCTCATCGTGGCCGGCGAAACCTACGGAACGATGACGGCGGGCCGGCGTGGGATTGAGCCGTTCGAGGCCGGGGTGCTGGAGACGCTGCGGGCGTGCGGCCACGTGCTGGCGCGGGGCGCGCGGGAGGAAGCGCTGGTGGCCACGGCGGCGTACGACCAGGCGCGGAGCCAGCTCCTGGAGCTGCTGGCGGGCGCGCCGGGCGAATCGGCGCTCGACGACTTGCTGCGCGACGCGCTCCCCGCGCTGGGGGCCGCCATCCCCTTCGATGCGCTGGTGGCGGTGGCGCTGGATGAGACCGGCCGGCCGGCGACGCTCGCGGCGGAACCGCCCGGCGCGCTGCACGAAGCGGTGGCATGGGACGCGCTGGAGTCCGCGGGGCCGGCCGCGCAGGCGCCGGTCGAGCGCGCAGTGGCGGAGATGCGCGGGCCGTTCGCGGCGATGCTGGCGGCGGGTGGCATTTCACGCGTGGCGACGGCGCCGCTGGGGATGGGCGCGCACGCGGGCGTTCTCGCGATCGGGCGGCGGACGCGCTGGGGCTTTTCGCAGGCTGAGATGGAGCTGTTGACGCTGGTCTCCGGGCTCCTCGGCACGGTCGTGGCGAACCGGGCACGGGCGCACCAGGCGCGGCTGGACGCGGCGCGCAACGCGGCGTTGGGCGAACTCGCGGTGCTGGTCACGGCGGGGAAGCCGATTGAGACGCTCTTCGCGGTGGCGCTGCCGTTGCTGGAGCGCGCGCTCCAGTTCGACTACATCTCGCTGCTGGCCGAAGCGGATGACGGTGAGCTGCGGCGGGTGGCTTCGCAACCGGAGTACGTGAGCACGACGGGCCAGGCCGTGAGCTTCGCGGATTCCCAGATCGGGGACATCCTCGCGAGCGGAAGCGCCTTCGTGCAGTACCTGACGCACGAGGTGCGGGGTGCCTCGCCGGGCCGGCTGGCCGCGCATGGCATCCAGCGGATGCTCTCGGCGGTGCTGATGCAGGACGGCGAGCCGCTGGGCGTGCTCGGCCTCGGCCGGCGTTCGAGCGAGCGCTTCGGCGCCGCGGACGTGGCGTTCGTCGAGGTGCTGGCGACGCTGCTGGGGCAGGCCGTGGGCAGCCGGAAGAAGGTCCGCACGCTGGAACGCGATGCGCGCCGCAGTCAGATCCTGAGCGACCTCGCGCTGCTGTTGAACAACCGGGAACCGGTCGACCGCTTCTTCTTCGCGCTGCAGGAGCGGCTGCCGCTGGCGCTGCAGTTCGACCAGCTGGCGCTGAGTATCGTCACGGACGACGGCGCGCACCTTCGCCGCCTTGGTGCGAAGGGCGATTCGTTGGGGCGCGGCGAGGAGATGGACCTGCCGAAGAGCGCGCTGCCGCTGTTCGAGGGGGAGACGGTGCGCCAGTTCACGGTGCGGCCGGGGCACGATCCGGAGCAGGCGTGGATGGCGAGCCAGGGGATGGTGCGCGTGGTGACGGTCGTCCTGCGCGATGGCCCCGTGCCGCTGGGGATCATGAACATCGGGCGGGCGACGGAGCGGGTGTACACGCGCGATGAGCTCGATTTCGCGGGTTTGCTGGGCACGCTCCTCAGCCAATCGCTCGCGTGGCGGCGAAAGGACCTGCTCGAGGAGCAGCAGCGCGACGGGCTCGAACAGACGGCGCGGCTGACGGCGCTGGGCGAGTTGGTGAGCGGCATCGCGCACGAGCTGAACAACCCGCTGACATCGGTCATTGGGTTCGCGGACCTGCTGGCGGACGACCTCGCGGGGACGCCGCAGGGGGCGGACCTGGAGGTCATCCGCAAGGAGGCGCTGCGCGCCCGCGACATCGTGCGCGACCTGTTGTTCATCGCGCGTCCGGGGACGGGCGAACGCAGCGTGATCGACCTCGCGGACGTGGTGGCGCATGTGGAACGGCTGCGGGGGCGGGCGTGGCAGCAGCAGGGGATCGACGTCCGCATCCTCGCGCCGGCGGTGCCGCTGCAGGTGGTGGGGAACGAGCAGCAGCTCACGCAGGTGCTGCTGAACCTGGTGCTGAACGCGGAGGACGCGATGACCGGGGTGGTGCGGCAGCGGTTGCGGATCGCGCTCGGCGAGGATGACGGCCGCGCGGTGCTCAGCGTGCGCGACAACGGCCACGGGATGAGCGAGGAGACGGCCCGGCGGGTGTTCGAACCGTTCTATTCGACCAAGCGAGGGCGGGGCAACGGGCTGGGGCTGAGCATCTCGTACGGGATCGCGGCGGCGCACGGGGGCGAACTGACGGTGCGAACGGAAATGGGCCGCGGCACGACGTTCGCGATGCTGCTGCCGCCGGCGGAGGGGGCACCGGTCGCGCTGCGGGTGATGCCGCCGCCGAGGGCGCGGGACACGCATGCACGCGTGCTCGTCGTGGACGACGAACCGTCGATTCGTGCGCTCTCGCTGCGGCTGCTCGCACAGCTTGGCCACGAAGGGGTGGCGGCGGGGAGCGTGGGCGAGGCGGTCGCGGCGGTGGAAGAGGACGCGAGCTTTGACCTGGTGGTGTGCGACTACCGGCTCGGCGCGGACCGCGCGGACACATTCATCGCGACGCTGCGTTCCCGCTGGCCAGCGCTGCTGGCGCACGTCGTGATCGCGACGGGTGCGACGACGGAGATCGCGGTGCAGGAGCTCGTGGAGCGCGAAGGGCTGGCGTTGCTGGCGAAGCCGTACGGCGGCGCGCAGCTGCGGGAGCTACTTGCGGGGCGGCTGGAGTCGGGCGCGGCGTAGCTGGCGAGTGTTCAGTACCCAGAGCCCAGAGCCCAGAGCCCAGAGCCCAGAGCCCAGTACCCAGTACCCAGTACCCAGTACCCGGAGCCCCAGTACCCAGTGACTGTTCCTGGGTACCGGGCACTCGTACTGGGCACTCGTACCGGGCTCTGACTACCGGCTTTCGACCGGGATGTATTCGCGGTTGGCGGCGCCTTCGTACAGCGCGTTCGGGCGGACGAGGCGGTTGTCGGCGTACTGCTCCAGCAGGTGGGCCGTCCAGCCGGTGATGCGGGCGAGCGCGAAGATCGGGGTGTACAGGTCGCTCGGGATGCCGAGCATCCGGTACACGGAGGCGCTGAAGAAGTCCACGTTCGGGTACAGCGGGCGGCCTTCGAGCTTGCGCGCGAGGTAATCGCGGAGCTTGAGGCTGAGGTCGAAGTACCAGCGGTCCGGGGATGTCTCGGCGACCTGGTGCCCGAGCCGTTCGAGGATGACGGCGCGCGGGTCGGTGGTCTTGTAGATGCGGTGGCCGATGCCCATGACGCGTTCACCGCGGCCGAGGAGGGCCTCGACGTGGGGGGCGATGTTCTTCTCTTCCTTGATCGCGTCGACGGTCTTGAAGACGGCTTCGTTGGCGCCGCCGTGCAGCGGCCCCTTGAGGGTGCCGATGGCCGAGGCGATGGCGCTGTACATGTCGCTCAGGGTCGAGCCGGTGACCATGGCGGAGAACGTGGAGGCGTTCATTTCGTGCTCGGCGTGGAGGATGAAGGCGACGTCCATGACGCGCTTCGCGAGCTCGGTCGGCTCTTCGCCCGTGAGCATGTAGAGGAAGTTGGCGGCGTGCCCGAGGTCGTCGCGGGGTGCGACCGGCTCCTTGCCGTTGCGCAGGCGGTCGTAGGCGGCGATGACGGTGGCCATCTTCGCGGTGAGGCGCGCCGCCGTGGTGCGCAGCGTTGGCTGGGTGAGGTCGCTGGAATCGGGGTCGATGGCGCCGATGACCTCGACGGCGATTTCGAGGGTGCGCATCGGGCGGACGTGGGGCCAGAGCTCGCGAATGAGGCGCTCGACGATGTTGTCGAGGGGGCGCTCCTTGTTGAGGAGGGTCTTGAGGTCGCTGAGTTCCTGCTTGTTGGGGAGGCGCTGGTTCCAGAGGAGGAAGGCGACCTCTTCGAAGGAGGACTTGTCGGCGAGATCGTAGATGTTGTAGCCGGAGTAGATGAGTTCGCCCTTCTGGCCATCAATACGGCACAGCTTGGTAGCCGTTACGTTGATGCCTTCGAGGCCCCGCGCGATTTCGGTCAAGGGTGGTCGCACTCCTTCGTCGCCACCGGGCTTCGGCCGGTCGGCGATTGTATACAGCGCGCGGATTCTAACACTGGAGCTGCGGCTGAGAAAGGAGAAAGGAGAAAAGAGATAAGGGGGGCAACCCCGGGGGAGGCTCGTGGTGCCCGGGAGGGGCGAGGCGGGTGGCCACTTTTCTCTTTTCTCCTATCTCCTTTCTCGGTCCCCTGCCGAAGGCAGGGGAACCTCCCAGCTATTGGTGCTGAAGATGTCCTCGTCCCAGGGGCTGCGTTCGCCGAGGCGGAGGCGGTGGGTGGCGGCGGCGCCGATCATGGCGGCGTTGTCGGTGCAGAGGCGCGGGATTGGGATGCGCACGGGCACGGGGCAGCGCCGCGCGAGCTCTTCGCGCAGGCGGCGGTTCGCGGCGACGCCGCCGGCGACGAGGACCTCGGCCGCTCCCAGTTCGCGCGCCAGCCGCGACGTCTTGCCCGCGAGGATGTCGACCACGGACTCCTGGAATGCGGCCGCGACGTCGCCGGTGGTGTACTTCCCCGAGCGGACGGCGTGCAGGGCGGCGGTCTTGAGGCCGCTGAAGCTGAAATCGAAGGTGCCGTGGAGCCACGCGCGGGGCAGCTCGAGGGCGGGTTTGGCGCCGCTGGCGGCGAGCGCGTCGGCTTCGCGGGCGACGGCCGGGCCGCCGGGGAAGGGCAGCCCGAGCAGGCGGCCGACCTTGTCGAACGCCTCGCCGGCGGCGTCGTCGCGGGTGCCACCGAGCCGTTCGTACTCGCCGTGGCCGCGCATGAGCACGAGGTCGGTATGGCCGCCGGAGACAACGAGGCAGAGCGCGGGGAAGCGCGGCTCGTCGCCTTCGCCGAGCCAGTTGGCGTAGATGTGGCCCTCGAGGTGGTTTGTGCCGAGGAAGGGGAGGTCGCGGCCGAAAGCGATCGCCTTGGCGGCGCTGTAGCCCACGAGGAGGGCGCCGGCGAGGCCGGGGCCACGCGTGCCGGCGACGGCATCGATATCGGCGAGGGTGCAGCCCGCGGTGTCGAGCGCTTCGCGGATAACGGGGAGCACCTGCGCGAGGTGCTGGCGGCTGGCCACTTCGGGCACGACGCCGCCGTAGCGCGCGTGCAGATCGACCTGGCTCGCGACGATGTTCGAACGCACGACCCGGCCATCACTGACGACGGCGGCCGACGTTTCGTCGCACGAGGACTCGATGGCGAGGACGTTCACGGAACGAGGGTACTCGTACCCGGAGAGAGGAGAAAAGAGAAAGGAGAAAGGTGGGATACCCCGTTACTGGCGGCCTGCGTCGCGCCGGCGGAGTGCCCGGCCGGGGTCCTTGCAGGTGGCCACCCTTTCTCCTTTCTCCTTTCTCTCTCTTCTTCCTCAAAACTCCGTCACGGCCCAGCCGGCCCATGCGGCGACGATGACGAGCAGGATGCCGGCCCAGACGCGCCAGGCGTAGGGCTGGCGGCCGGTGGCGTAGGCGAGGATTGCCTTGGTGGCGGTGTTCGTGGTGAGGCCGGCGAGGATGGGCACGACGGCGTCGGCGGGTTCGATGCGCCCGGCGGCGGCAAGGGAGGCGGCGGAGATGGCGGCGGAGTGGGCATCGGCGAACCCGGCGAGCGCGGTGGCGAAGACGACACCGCCGGCGCCGAACTGGTCCTGTGCGGCGGCGGAGACGAAGAGCACGACGGTGACGGTGGCGGCGAAGATGACGGCCGTCTTGAGGTCGAAGGCGTGGCCGGGTTCGAGCACGTCGCCGTCGTGGGCATTGCGCAGGTGCAGCCCCATGAGCGCGCCGTAGGCGGCGGCGACGATGCCCGCGGGTGCGAGCGCGCTCCAGAGCAGTGAAAGCGTGTCGGGGGAGGTGGCGCCGACGACGATGATCATCTGCACGACGGTGGCGACGGTGGAGAGGACGGCGCCGGCGACGGCGGGGGTGAGCAGCGAGGGCTGCTGGCGCACGCGCGCGCCCATCGCGCCAATGGTGGCGGAGCTGGAGACAAAGCCGGAAGCGAAGCCCGCGAGCGGCAGCCCGAGGCGCGGGCCGAGCATGCGCACCGCGAGGTAGCCGCTCGCGCTGATGGCCATGACGACGACCACCAGCCGCCACACGGCGAACGGGTTGAAGACGTCGAACGGCCCGACTTCGCGGTTGGGGACGAGGGGGAGGATGACGAGGGCGGCGGCGCCGAAGAGAAGGCCGTCATTCAGCTCCTGCTCGGTGAGGGTGCGGGCGACGAAGGCGTGGAGCCGTTCGCGGGCGGCGAGGACGATGGCGACGAGCACACCGAAGCCGGCCGCCAGCTTCGGGTCCTCGATGGCGAGGGCCCCGAGCAGGTAGGCGATGACAAGGGCGGCCTCGGTCGTGAGGCCGGGGTCATCGGTGCTGCCGGTGCGGAAGTAGCCGGTGATGGCGGCGAGGCCGACGAAGCCCTGACGACGGCGAGTAACGGTTCGCTGCCGAGGACCATGGCGACGCCGCCCGCGAGGGAGACGAGGGCAAAGGTGCGAATGCCGGCAATGGCCCTTGCCGCCGGCGCGAACCTTGCGGCGCTCGCGTTCGACGCCGAGGAGCATGCCAATGCCAAGGGCGACGCCGAGGCGGGCGGCATCGGTGGAGAGATCGATCGACGGCAGGCTCGCGAGAAACAGCATCGCATCATGATGGTCGGGATGTGGAAGGCCCAAGGACACGGCGAATGGTCCCGAGGTGGAGGGGCGAGGGAAGAGAAAAGAGAAAGGAGAAAGGAGAGAAGTGGGGATACCATGGGGGGACGGTGGCCCCGTGTCGCGCCTCGAGCACCGGCCCCGGGCACTGGCACCGGGCCCTGTCACCTGGTCACGCCTTTCTCCCTTCTCTTTTCTCCTTTCTCTTCGCCCGCCCGTTAACCTTCCGAGACAGCGTTACGTTGTTTCTGGTACACAGCCATCGTGCTGCCTATCCTCGAAAGGAGGACGGTCGGCTCACAGCGAACAGAGCAACCTGTACGGCCCGGGGGGCTGGATTGACGCAATCACCGGTGGATGAGCTCGCGCCGGAGTTCGATGAGTACGCCGTGGTCGAAGCCGCTCGAAGCGGGGACGAACCGGCCCTCACCCGGCTCTACGAGCACTACTTTCCCAAGGTCTACCGGTACGTCGCCAGCAGGCTTTCCGCGACGGAGGATGCCGAGGATGTGACGGAGGAGATCTTCCTCCGGGTGATCCACAACCTTGGCAGCTTCACCTGGCGCGGGCTTCCCTTTGGGGCCTGGAT
>JADJBX010000010.1 GCA_016703545.1 Candidatus Amarobacillus elongatus | reverse complement strand
GCGGTGTCGCTGGTGGCACTGGCGGCGTACGCGGGTGTGCTCGCGGTGATGGGTGAGGATGGCGTGCGGCTCGGGTTCCCGGTACTGCTGCTCGCCCTCGTTTCGGGGCTCGTGGCGACGGCTGCGGTGGTGAAGGCGGTGGCGTTCGGTCGCGAGCGGTCGAAGCTGGCGATTGGCTGCCTGGGGGTCGCCGGTGTGCTGTTCCTCGGCCTGGTCGTGTTCGTGATTGCCGATATCGCCGCGGGGGTCGGACCGCGCTACCTGTCGGTTGAGGTGGCGATGCCGCGAGTGCCCCTCGACCCGCGACTGACGTACACGCGGGCGGCGAAGGGCGATGCGCGCATCACCGTGCGCGTGACCAACACGTCGTCGGCGCCGGTGCGGTTCGGCCTCGTGCAGATGATTGAAGAAGTCGGCGTGGGGCAGGCGTTCACGGGCGAGGGTGGACGCGGACTCCCCCAGGACGGCGGCCAGATCCGCGCGTGGACGCGCCCCGGGGAGCCGCGGCTCGTCTTCTGGGCGACGGGCCGGCCGGTGGAGGCGCCCGTGGTGGCGGAAGGCGCCGCACCCCCCGCCCGCCCGCCGGGCCTCTCCCGCGAAATCGCCCCCGGCGCGACCGTCAGCTTCACCCTTTCCCGGCACCTGCCGCCGCACTCGATCTTCTTCGTCTACTCGGACGCGCCCGGCGAGTTCACGGCAACGGTGAACGGATTCGAAACGAGGTAGCCGGGGCGTGAACGGTCGAATGTCCACCTCCGGCTGTCGGCGTGCGGCACTCTCAGCACTCAGCACTCAGCACTCAGCACTCAGCACTCCTACCCCTCAAACTCGATCGAGCTCTCCCCGAACACGATGGTGTCGCCCGCTTTGGCGCCGGCGCGGCGGAGGGCCTTAACGAGCCCCCAGCGGTCGAGGCGCCGCTGGACTTCGTCGTAGGCGCCTTCCATCTCGGTGTCCATCATCTCGACGAAGGTGACGACGCGGCGGCCTTCGACCTCCCAGCGGCCTTCGCCGGCGGGTTCGATGGTGAAGCGCTCGCGCGATTCCGGGCGCAGGACGGGGATTTCGAGCGGGTCCTCCGCGTCGGCTTTCGCGCGTTCGGCGGCGACGAGCGCCATCAGTTCGGCCATCAGGGCGCCCGTCCCCATGCCGTCGTCGGCGGAGATGGCGCGCACGGGCTGGCCGACGTGGGCGGCGAGGGTCTCGGCGGCCGCTTTCGCCGTATCCAGGTCGAGGTCGGCTTTCGTCACGGCGATGACGCGCGCGACTGACTCCAGCTTCGGGTCGTAGGCGCGGACTTCGCTTTCGATCAGTTCGTAGTCGGTCACGGGGTCGGGCGAGCTGCAATCGATGACGTGCAGGAGCACGCGGCAGCGGCGGATGTGCTTGAGGAATTCGAACCCGAGCCCGTACCCCTCGCTCGCACCTTAGACGAGCCCGGGGAGGTCGGCGAGGGTGAAGCGGTCGAAGCCGGAGTTCACGACGCCGAGCATCGGTTCGAGGGTGGTGAAGGCGTAATCGGCGATCTTCGGTTTCGCGTTCGAAACGGCCGCGAGGAGGGTGGATTTGCCGGCGTTTGGCAGCCCAAGGAGGCCGACATCGGCAAGCAGCCGGAGTTCGAGGCGGACGTGGACCTCCTCGCCCTCCTGCCCTTTCTGGCTGTACGAAGGGGTCTTGTTGGTGCTGGTGGCGAAGCGCTTGTTGCCCCAGCCGCCGCGCCCGCCGTGGGCGACGAGGACCTCATCGCCGACCTTCTTGAGGTCGGCGAGAACGGAGTCGTCCGCGATATCGATGACGACGGTGCCGGCGGGGACTTCGAGGACGAGGTCGTCGCCGTGGGCGCCGGTGCGCAGGTTGGGGCCGCCGTTGCCGCCGTTGCCGGCGTGGAAGCGGCGCTTCGCACGGTACTGTTCGAGGGTGTAGAGGTCGTCGATAGCGCGGAGGTAGACGCGGCCGCCACGGCCGCCGTCGCCGCCATCGGGGCCGCCCTGCGGCACGAACTTTTCTCGGTGGTAGCTGACGAGCCCATGCCCGCCAACGCCGCCGGTGACCGTGATGTCGATGGCGTCAAGCATGGATCCATCATGCCAGCAATTGTCATTTCCCGGCTTGGGGGGCGAAGAGCAGGGCCGCGTTACCCGGCCTTACCCGGAACTTTTCGGTGCATTCACGCCTTTGGCCGACATTACGGGGAGTGCTACGATCAGTGGGCAAGGGTGGCCACACCGCTCTCCCGTGCGACACCCCGCCGCGGTTGCGCTCCGCGGCGGGGGGAACAGTTTCAAGTTCCCCAGGCCCCCAGTTCCCAGGGTTCCCGGGGCCACGCCGATGGCCGACAGCGCGAGTGCTGAGTGCTGGAGTGCTGAGTGCTGAGTGTGGCCAGATGCGGGGAGGCGCGGGCGAATGGCACGGTAACCGAGCCGCGAACGGTAGTGAGCGTCCCTGTGCCACCCTCGATCCGCCTGCGCTTCGCAGTTCCCAGGGCCCAGAGCCCGGTTCCCAGGGTGGCCACGCCGATGGCCGACAGCCGGGGCGAGCCGCTAGCGGCTAGGAGCTTGCGGCTAGCCGCTCCCAATCATTCCGGCTCGATCGTCGCCGTCGGCGACGACCCGGCGGTTGTTCGGCGGCTTCCTTCGGGCAGCGTGACGACGGGAAGTTCCCAGAGCCCAGTTCCCAGTTGGTGGCCACGCCGATGGCCGACAGCGCGAGTGCTGAGTGCTGAGTGTGGCCAGGCGCGGGCGAACGGCACGGTGACCGAGCCGCGACGGTCGTGCCCGCATGCCCGATCCCCCTCGCTTGCAGTTCCCAGGCCCAGAGCCCAGTTCCCTGGCCCGCCAATGGCCGGCGACGCTTGCGGCTAGCCGCCGCTCGCCCGTCATTCCGGCTCGATCGTCGCCGTCAGGCCGAACGACTCCAGGCGGTCGCGGTAGTGTTCGGCGGCTTCCTTCGGGCAGGAAGATGACGACGGCCTCGCCGTGGTGGTGGGCCGTAAACATGATCTCGATCGCCTCTTCCGGGTCGAGCGATGGCACCGAGGTGAGGAGCGCGAGGACGACGTGCTCCATGGAATTGTGGTCGTCGTTGTGGAGGATGACCGACCACGGTGGGAGCAGCCGCTCGAGGACGCGCGTATCGAATCCGGTGGTGGGGGCGGTTCCGAATCGCATGGGGACAGGATAGGGGAAGTGCTGAGTGCTCAGTGAGTGCTGAGTGCTGAGTGCTGAGCGTGCGCGCCGCCAAGCCGACGGCCGACAGCCGACAGCCAAACGGCACAAAGCCACCCTTAACGGCCCACGGCCGACCCCCAACACCCGATTAGCACTCATTGACAGGGAGTGCTAATATGGGTCTCGCAAACTCACACCAACCCCCCAGAGGTACGTTTCCGCATGGCAAAGCAGCTGCTCTTCGATGAAGAAGCTCGCCACTCGCTCAAGCGTGGCATCGACGCTCTCGCCGACGCCGTCAAGATCACGCTCGGGCCGAAGGGCCGCAACGTCGTTCTCGACAAGAAGTTCGGTGCGCCGACGATCACGAACGACGGCGTGACGATCGCCAAGGACATTGAGCTCGAGGACCCGTTCGAGAACATCGGCGCCCAGCTCGCCAAGGAAATCGCTTCGAAGACCAACGACATCGCCGGTGACGGTACGACCACCGCGACGGTGCTCGGGCAGGCGATCGTGCAGGAGGGCCTCAAGAACGTGGCCGCCGGCGCGAACCCGATGGGTCTGAAGCGCGGCCTCGAGGCCGGCTCCGCCGCCCTCATCGAGGCGCTCAAGAAGAACAGCATCAAGGTCACCGAGCGCAACCAGATGGCGCAGGTCGCCACCATCTCCGCCAACAACGACCCCTCCGTCGGCAACCTCATCGGTGAGTGCATGGAGAAGGTCGGCAAGGATGGCGTGATCACCGTCGAGGAATCGAAGGGCATCCAGACCGAAGTCGAGTACGTCGATGGTATGGCCTTCGACCGCGGCTACATCAGCCCCTACTTCGTGACCAACCCCGAGCGCATGGAAGCGGTCATCGAGGATCCCTACATCCTCATCACCGACAAGAAGATCAGCTCGGTCCAGGAGATCCTCCCCCTCCTCGAGAAGATCCTCCAGGTCTCGAAGAACATCGTCCTCCTCTGCGGCGACCTTGAAGGCGAAGCGCTGGCCACCCTGGCGGTGAACAAGCTGCGCGGCACCATCAACATCCTCGCCGTGAAGGCCCCCGGCTTCGGCGACCGCCAGAAGGACAACCTCGGCGACATCGCCGTCCTCACCGGCGGCACCGTCATCTCCGACGAAATCGGCCGCACGCTCGAGAGCGTCGAAGTCGCCGACCTCGGCCGCGCCCGCCGCGTGACGTCGACGAAGGAAGAGACGACGATCATCGAGGGCAAGGGCAAGAAGAAGGAACTGGACGCCCGCATCTCCCAGATCCGCGCGATTCTCGATGAGTCGAAGAGCGATTGGGACCGCGAGAAGGCCCAGGAGCGCCTCGGCAAGCTCGCCGGCTCGGTCGCCGTCATCAAGGTCGGCGCCGCGACGGAAGTCGAGCTCAAGGAGAAGAAGCACCGCGTCGAGGACGCCCTCAGCGCGACCCGCGCGGCCGTCGAAGAGGGCATCGTGCCCGGCGGCGGTGTGGCCCTCATCAACGCTCTCCCGGCGCTCGACAAGGTCAAGCTCTCGGGCGACGAGGCCACCGGCGCCAACATCCTCCGCCGCGCGCTCGAAGAGCCGCTGCGCCGCATCGCCATCAACGCCGGCAAGGACGGCTCCGTCGTCGTCGCCGAAGTGAAGGCGCTGGCCAAGGGCCAGGGCTACGACGCGGCCAGGGACGAGATGGGCGTGAACATGGTTGAGCGCGGCATCATCGACCCGGCGAAGGTCACCCGCTCGGCCATCGAGAACGCGGTCTCGATCGCGGCGATGGTGCTGACGACGAACTGCCTGGTCACCGAGAAGCCGGAGAACGCCCCGGCCGGGGCGCCCGCCGCGCCTCCGATGTACTAGGACGCACCCGCTGGCCAACCCGCGTGCACGCACGCGGCGGCCGGCACTGGCGGACACCTGAGAGGGGCCGGGCGCAAGCCCCGGCCCCTCTTGCCGTCTCCGCCGCCAATCGCGACGTCGAACTCGAAACCGACTGGGAGAATGACCATGCTTACCGAGAACGGCATCGGCCTCGACCTGGCAGCGGTCCGCGAGGTCTTCGAAAAGGCCGACCTCATCACGATCGGCTTCGCCACCTTCCCCGAGCGGCTGCTCATCGACCCGCGCACGCTCCCCAACGAGGGCCCGCTGGTGGCCATCGTGGCGCCCGTGTCCTCCGTGCAGGAGCGGTACCTGTGGCTGGGCAAGCACCGCGGCAATTTCCCCGCCCCGCAGGGGTTCTCGTTCTTCGTCTGGCCAAACTCGGTGCGCTGGCTGATGGAATCCGGCGCCCTGGAACCGCTGCGCGCGCGACTGGCGGCCGTGTCCAACGAGAGCGATGCGGCGCTCGACAACGCCATGCGGCGGCTGTTGGCGTGCGAGCAGGCGGCCATGCGCGGCGCCGTCACCGGCGCCGACGGCTGGATGACGCTCTGGGAAGCGCCGAACCCGCGGCCCGCCCGCTGAGGCACTGGCCTTCGCGCCCGGGCGGCGTAGACTGGCCGATATGCTGGAACTGACCAGACGGTTGCTGCGGGCGGCGGAAGGCGGCGCGCCCGTCCTTCTCGCGTCCGTGCTCGAGGCCGGCCCCGGCGGGCTCACCCCCGGCGCCCGCATGCTCGTGGAGCGCGATGGCACGCGGCTGGGCACGCTCGGGGAACCCGCCCTCGACGACCTCGTCGCGGCCACCCGCGAGGACGCGTTCCGGCGCCACGCCGCCGAGACGGTCTACCTCGGGGATGCGGGCCTCACGCCGCGCACCCTGCCCGGCGCGACCGCCGTCTACATCGAGGTGGTGGAAGCGAAGCCCGTCTTCCTCATCGTCGGGGCGGGCCACATCGGCCGCAGCCTCGCGAAGCTGGCGGACTTCCTCGATTACCACGTCGCGATCATCGACGACCGCGAGGAGTTCGCCGACGAGGAGCGCATCCCCGAGGCCGACGAGGTCATCTGCGACGACTACGAGGCGGCGCTCGACCGCTTCCCCATCGGCTCCAATACGGCCGTGGTGATGGTCACGCGCGGCCACAAGCAGGACGAGATTTCGCTGCGGCGGGTACTCGGCCGCGGCGCGGGCTATGTCGGCATGATCGGTTCGAAGCGGCGCACCGCGACCGTGCTTTCGCACCTGAGGGACGAAGGGTTTGATGCGGCGGACCTGGCGGCGGTGCGCACACCCATCGGCCTCGATATCGGCGCGGAGACGCCGGAGGAGATCGCGGTGAGCATCATGGCCGAGGTGCTGATGCTGCGCCGCGGCGGGACGGGTCAATCGATGTACCGGCGCCCCGCCAGCCTGCGCGACTAGCCCGCCCTTCGCTGAACGAAAACGGGCGCCACCTGCGTGGCGCCCGTTCGCATGTCAGCCGTGGACCGCGTCAGACGTGGTCGTTGGTGGCGGTGCCGTAGGCCTTGCGAAGGTCGTTCTTCAGCACCTTGCCCATCGGGTTGCGCGGCAGTTCGTTCACGACGGCCACATACTGGGGCGCCTTGAACGACGAGAGCCGGGACTTGCAGTACTCGGTGACTTCGGCCGGGGTGATGCTCTGGCCGGGCTTGAGCACGACCACCGCCTTCACCACTTCGCCCCAGTCCTGGTCCGGTACGCCGATGACGGCGGCTTCCTCGATGGCCGGGTGCGCCTCAAGGCAGTTCTCGATCTCGCCGGGGGAGATATTCTCGCCGCCGCGGATGATGAGGTCCTTCTTGCGGCCCGTGATGAACAGATAGCCACCTTCATCGACCTTGCCGACGTCGCCGGTGTGCAGCCAGCCATCGATGATCGCCGAGCTGGTCGCGTCTTCCTGCTTGTAGTAGCCCTTCATGACCCGGTCCGAGCGGACGCAGATTTCGCCCTCTTCGCCCGGAGGGAGGAGGCGGTTGCGTTCGTCCATGATGCCGATTTCGACGTCCGGCATCGGCTTGCCAACGGAGCGCAGGCGGGATTCCTTGACCGTGGTCTCGGTGCTGAGGTCGTGGTCTTCGGGCCCGAGGAAGGTGAGCGTCGCCGTCGATTCGGTCTGGCCGTAGGCGTTGATGAGGCCGCAGCCCTTGGGCGGGAAGATATCGCACGCGCGGCGTACGACTTCGTACGGCATGGGAGCCGCGCCATACGTGATCTGGCGCATGCTCGAGATGTCGTACTTGTCGAAGTCCGGAGTCTCCATGATCCGCTTGAGCATGGTGGGGACGACGAAGGCGTGCGTGGTGCGCTCTTCGTGCACGGCCTGGAGCCAGCCCTCGGGAGTGAAGGCGGGGAGGATGACGAGCGTGCGCCCGCTCCAGATGGCCAGCATCATCGCGGTCGCGCCGGCGACGTGGAAGAACGGCGCGGAGACGAGCACCTTGTCGTGGATGTCGGGGTCCGCGGGGGGCTGGTTCGTGACGTACACGGTCATGTCGAGGTATGTCAGCTGCACGCCCTTGGGGAGCGCCGTGGTGCCGCTGGTGAAAATGAGGATGGTCGGGTCGTGGTCATCGATTTCGACCCACGGCTCGTCGTCGCTGGCGGCGGCGATGAGGGCGTCGTAGTCGAGGTAGCCGGGGTGCTTGCTGTCGTAGGCGATGAAGTGCTGCGTGCTGGTGAGGGTCCCGCGGATGCGCTCAATCAGTTCGATGTAGCGGTCCGAGACGAGGACGGCCTGGCAGTTGCTGACGTTGAGCATGTGGGAGAGCTCTTCGTCCTTCGCCCGGTAGTTCAGGGGGACGAAGCAGACGCCGAGCATGGCGCAGGCGTAGTAGGTGAGCACGTAGTCGGCGGAGTTGACCGACATGGTGGCGACCTTCTGGCCGCGCTCCACACCGAGGGCGGTGAGCGAGTTGGCCAGCTTCACGACCAGCGGGTACATCTCCGCGTAGGTGATGCGCTTGTTGTTTCCGCCAACCTCAACCAGCGCCTCCCGGTCGGGCACGACGGCAGACGAGATCTGCAGGAACTCGATGGTATTCAATGACAGTCTCCGTGAGGCATGGGAACCGGCCGGAGAGGCGGCGGTTTCCGTAATGTGCGCTTGGGGATTCTACTCGGGCCCCGCCGGTGGTGCGAATCGCGCAGGGAGCGGCCGTCGCGATGAGCACACAGCGGTTAAAAAGCGGCGCATTCTGAATCCAAAGAGCACCTCGCGCCGCTGGCCGGGCAGCCTGCACGCCCCAGTATAAGGGAACGCGTATGACGGCCGCACCAGGATTTCCCGGCGATAGCCCCTCGGCCTCGGGGCCCGCAAGCCGCGACGATACCATGCTGTCATGCACTCGGGCCGGAGACGTGGTTCCGGCCGGCCCCACACCACCTGCCGGCCCCGGCACGGAAACCGAGGCGCGAACGGCCGTGAGCCTCCCTTCGCCACTCCCGATCCCGAGCGAACCCACGCGCGAGAGGCCGAACGCGCCGCAGCGGGGGGCGGCGATGATTCCCACCCGGGCAGCTGTTCGCTGCTCGAATGCGAGCGAGGAATCGGGGAGATCGGCCCCCGCTGGAAGGGGTTTCCCCGATTCGAGTGACGCGCTCCGGTTGCTTCCATGCGAGAAGCCGGTGGTATAGTGACTTTCCCCGGCGCTGGCGGGGTACTCCTTTCGAGGGGTGCGCCAGGGGTTTGTCGAGTTGCCCCGTGCCTATCCTGTGAGCAAGAGGGACGGTCCATTGACCGAACCACTCCAGGTTGGCCAGTTCGCGATCGTCGATCACGAACCGGTCGACCGTGGCCCCAACGCCGGGTTTTTCCACGGCAAGGGACCCGCCGACGACCGAGCAGAGCTCTACATCGTAGCCGAGGGAACGACACCGGCGGGCGAAGCTTTCGCCGGCCACATCGTCTCCGGTGCGGGGCAACTGTGGGCCGGGCTCGACATGAGCCTCACGGGCGCGCTCCAGCGGCTCTTCCAGGAAGCCCACCGCAACCTCATCGATTGGAACCGCAAGAGCATCGCGCAGCACCGCGTGAGCATTGGGCTCTCGGCGTTCGGGCGGCGCGGCTCGCAGGCGGTCATCGCCCAGGCAGGGCCCTCCGTCGCCTTCCATGCCACCGCCTCCGGCGTCTTCCCGTACTACACCGACGAAGAGCACGGCCGCCCGCTGGGGACCGGGCCGCTGGAACCGCAGCTCACGCGCATCAGCTTCCTCCCCGGAGACCGGCTGCTGCTGCTCTCCTCGGTCGCCGTCGCGGCGTTGGACGACGACCTCATCGCCGGCATCCTGCGGCTCCCCGTGGACCAGGTGCTGCCGGAGCTGTGGCGCCGTCTGCAGGATGCCCGCCACCTGACGGTGCTGCTCGTGAGCGCGCCCGAGGCCACCACCCGCCCCGGTCGCGCGGCCGTGGCGCCGCCGGCCGAGCCGTACATCATCGGTGCGAACGAACCGCCGGCCGAGGCGCCGCCTTCGCCCCCGCGCCGCGATGCCCCCCGCGCCGAGCTCCCGTGGCCGGCCGCCGAGCCGCACGACGACGCCTTCCAGCCCAGCCTGTTCATCGAAGAGAAGCAAGAAGACACGGTGGCCGCCGCGCGCGCGCAGCTGACGAACATCGGCGAGCGGGCGCGCCGCGCCGCGTATCTGCCCATGGAATCGGCGCAGGCGCCGGAGCCCCTGCGACGGGCGGTGGGCGAAAACGTCCTCGCTCAGCTTGCGGCCGATGGCCTCGCCCGGGCCGCCGCCTCGCGCGCCGCCGCGTTGCCCATGCCGTCGCCGGCCGTCGCCTCCTCGGCCCACCCGCTCTCCTGGCGCGTCGCCCAGCCGCTCGCGAGCACGGTCACGTTCGGGGCACCGGCCGCCGCGGCCGCCGGTGGCGGTGGTGGAGGTGGCGCCTCCATGTCCTTCGACCCCGTTCCCTCCTCCATCCCCGAACGGCGGCAGCACCGCCGCCGGCAGCAGAGCTTTTCGCGCAGCCTCGTGCGGGAGGAAGTCCCGCCGCCGCCGCCGCCCCATCACGAAGAGATCCCGCTCGCGGCCGAACTCGCCGAGGACGTACGCGCTCGCGCTTCCGTCGCGAGCGTGGCCGGCGAGACCATCGCCGGCGAGAACGCCGTGACCATTAACGGCGGCGGTTCGCTCGTGCGGGTACGTACCAGGCCGGCCGGCCGCTGGAAGGGCTCGAGCTCGGGTGGCGGCGCCGCCCGCACGGCCCTGCACCGCCTCCCGCCGACGTGGCTCATCATCCTCGCCGGGCTGACCGTGCTCGTCGCCGTCGTCGGCGTCATCGCGCTGCCCGGTATGCTCAGCAAGAACGAAGGCGAACGGTACGCGAGCCTCATCGACCAGGCCGAACAGAAGATCGCCGTCGCGCGGTCGTTCTCGCAGGACCCGGCCGAACGCCGCCGCGTGCTGACCGAAGCGCAGGCGCTGCTGCTCGAAGCGCGCGACCTTTCCCAGAACGGACCCGAGGCGCAGTCGCTCATCAGCGAGGTCGCGGGTGCGCTCTCCGTGATGGACGCGGTAAAGACGCCGGCCACGGTGGAAGTCATCGCCAGCCTCGAACAGTTCGGCGAAAAGCCGGTGGCGGCGACGCGGCTCACCGTCTCGAACGATTCCGCCTACATCCTCGACAGCGCTTCCGCGCAGATCATCGCCATCAAGCTCGCCGACGGCGAACGGAAGGTGGTGTACGGCGAGGACAAGGACGCCAAGCGCGGCCGCCCCATCGCCACCACCTTCACCGACGGCAACGACCTCGGCGGCCCCGCCCTCCTCATCGCCGACGAAGGGCGTGGCCTGTGGGCCTACAGCGCCGCGGGTGGCCTCAAGGCCGTGCCGTTCGCGGCCCCGGCGGGCATGAAGGTCACGGATATCACGATGTTCGGGCGCGACCTGTTCGTGCTCGATTCGGCGGCCTCGGCCATCTACCGCTTCAGCCCCTCGGACGGTGGCTACAACGCGACGCCGTTCAAATGGCTCGATACCCCGGACCTCGCCGCCGCCCGCCGCCTGATGGTCGATGGCGAGGCGATCACGGTGGATGCGAACGGTTCCGTGCGGCGCTTCTCGGGGCAGATTTCGCTCGTGCTGAGCGAGGCTGGCATCGACAAGAAGCTGGTCGCGGCGGAATCGCCGCTGGCCGCCGGAAAGAACGACATCGCCATCCTCGATGCCGCCAACGACCGCATCGTCGTCTTCCGGCGCGATGGTTCGTTCGACCGCCAGTACCGGCACGCGGACTTCAAGGCGATGTCGGCGTTCACGATGCGCGCGAACGGCGACGCCTACGTGTTCAGCGGCGGAAAGCTGCGCCGGGTCATCTTCTAGGCGCCGATCCCTCTGAGGCCGTTCTCTGGCAGACTGCGAGGGCGCGCACGCGTGGAGGAGAAGCTGTGACGAAGATTCTCGTGTCGGTGGATGGGAGCGGAGGGGCGGAGCACGTCCTCCCGCATGTCGCGGCTCTCGCGAGCGCCACCGGCGCCTCCATCCACATCCTGCGCGTCCTCGATCCGCTGCTCGATGCCCACGGCGAATTCGCCGTCGAGCTCGAGACGGCCGTGAAGCGCGTGGAGGAGCAGTGGCTCGCCGGCCTTCGCGAGCTGCTCGCGCGTTTCGGGCTTTCGGGCGAGGCCGAGGTCCGCCGCCTGCCTCGCCGCCGCGACGTCTCGGACATCATCGCCGCCGCCGCCGACGACCTCGAGGCGGACGTGATCGCGCTCCATTCCTACGGCAGCGGCGCTCTGCGGCACATGTTCCGTGGCGATACCGTGCTCGACGTCGCCGCGCGCTCGGGCGTGCCCGTGTTCGCCACGGGGTCGCACGCCACGGCCGCGAAACCCGCCGACCCGTACCGGCTGCTCGTCACCACCGACGGTTCGGAGGCCGCCCGCGCGGCCTTTGGCCCAATCCGCCAGCTGCTCGGGGGCGCGCCCGTTTCGATCACCGTGCTGCGCGTGGTCGAGGGCAAGGTAACCGAGGCGGCGGCACGGGAAGCGGTCGCGCTGGACGCGGCGGCCTTCGAAGGGTACGACGTGGCCACGGACGTGCGGGCCTGCGCGCGTGGGGAGAATGTCTCGCAGACGGTGCTGCGCGCCGCGGGAGAGGCGAACGCAAACGCCATCGCCATGGCCACCCACGGCACGAGCGCGCTGCGCCATGTGCTCGCGGGCAGCACCGCCCTCGGGGTACTCGGCCGCGCCGAGGTCCCCGTTATCCTCGTTCGGCCGTTCTAGGGGAGGTCGGGCAGGCCGGCGGGCGCGGTCTCGAGGTGGCCCGTCTCATTGGAGGCGGTCAGGGTGACGCGGCCGCTGCCCGAGACGACGAAGCGCGTGAGCGAACAGTTGTCGAAGTGCGTGGACCAGGTCGCCTCGATGGGCATGCGCAGCAATTCGGCCACCAGCGCCATGATCGCGTTGCCGTGGGTGACCAGCAGCACGGTGCCGCCCTGGTGCTGGCGAACCGCGTCGTGGAACGCCTCGGACATGCGCTCGCGGATGGCGGTGAAGCTCTCGCCGTTGGGGGCGTGCTGGCGGCAGGCGAAGAACTCGCGCATGTGGTCCCGGTACCGCTCGACGAGCGTGGGGGCGGGGTGCGCTTCCCAGTCGCCGTAATGCATCTCGCGCAGGCGGGGGTCGATGGCGAGGGTGGGCGCGCCGGCGGCCTCGCCGAGGGCGTACTCGGCCGTTTTCCGCGCCCGGGAGAGGTCGCTGGCGACGGCGCCATCGAGGGTTTCGCCGACGAGACGCCTCCCCGCCGCCCGCGCCTGGGCGACGCCGAGGGGGGTCAGGTCCGTCTCCGAATGCCCACAAAAGAGCTGTTCGATATTGCCGTAGGTTTGGCCGTGACGCAGGACGATGACGCGAGTGGACATGGCCCGAGTGTAGCCGATGGCCGCGAACGCGTGCCGGGCGGCCGTTCGCCCACGGCCCCGTATACTCAATTCCATGCGTGATCTGAACCTCTCCCGGCTGCGGGCGAACGGCGTTGAGCTGCAGCTGTACGAATGGCCCGGTACGGGCACACCGATCTTCCTGGCCCACGCCACGGGCTTCCATGCGCGCTGCTGGACGCAGGTGGTCGAACGGCTCGGCAACCGCCCCGTGTACGCGATCGACATGCGCGGGCACGGGCTGAGCGACAAGCCGGAGCCTCCCTACGCGTGGCGCAATTTCGGGCAGGATGTGGCCGAGGTCGCGCGCCAGCTCGGCCTGCGCGATGCGGTCGGTGTCGGGCACTCCAAGGGCGGCTTCGCCGTCGTGCACGCGGCCGCGCTGGAACCGGGCATCTTCCGTTCGCTGCTGCTCGTGGACCCGGTGATCATGGCGCGGCAGCAGTATGCGCGGATGGGTCGCGAAGGCGACGAGCACTTCGCCGCCCGGCGGCGGAACAGCTGGGCCTCGCCGGAGGAGATGTACGCGAGCTTCGTGAAGCGGCCGCCCTTCAATGCCTGGATGCCCGAGATCCTGCGCGACTACACGACCTACGGCCTAGTACCGAATCCCGAGGGTGAGGGCTACGTCCTCGCCTGCCCCCCGCGCATCGAGGCGGCGGTGTACGCGGGCGCCGGCGGCGAGGATGGGGCGGCGGTGTACGAGGCCGTGGAGTCGCTCGACATCCCCGTGCGCGTGATGCGCGCCCGCCCGAGGACGCCGGAGAACGCGACGGACATGTCAAGTTCGCCCACGGCGCCGGACCTCGCCTCGTTCTTCAAGCACGGCGAGGACCTCGTGTTCCCCGAGCACAGCCACTTTCTCCCGATGGAAGCGCCGGACCTGGTGGCGCGTCACATCCTGGAGCTCTGAGGGAGCGGGAGGAGGCCGTCCCGGGCGCGAGAGGGGGACAATCACGCCCGGGACCGGTAACGGGGGTAACGCGCCGGGGAGGGCTGCGGTTAACGCGCGGGTGTGGCGCAGCTCACGGAGCGTGGCTCGTCAGGTCCAGCGCCGGGACCCTAGTGGAACATCGCCTTGTAGGCCCCGCTGGTGACGAACGCTTCGAGGATGTGGCGCGCGTGCGGCGGCATGTCGAGGGAGGCGAACTCCGACGGGTGCCAGTACCGGAACGCCAGCCCTTCGCGCACGTCGATGTGCTCCTCCGGGATGTCCGCGTCGATGTAGTACACGTGCTCGACCTCGACCGTCGACTCGGGCAGCTCCTCGCGGTGGAACGAGCGGTACAGCTTCAGCTCTTCGAGCAGGTGGCCCGTCTCCTCCTCGAATTCGCGGAGCGCCGCCGCATCGGGGCTTTCGCCTTCGTCGATCAGTCCGCCGGGCAGCGACCACACGCCCGGGTACCGGTCCGGCGGCAGGTCGTCGTCGCGCAGCTGCAGGAGGATGCGGCCCCAGCGGTCGATTTCGAGGGTCGAGACGGAGCGCCGGTTGGGCTGCTTCCACGCCACCCACCCACGATACATCTCGCTTTCGAGGACGGCTTCGAGCACGAACCGGCCAGAGGGGTTCATGCGCAGCGCGCGCGCTTCCTCCGGGGTCCAGAACCGAAAGTCGAGCCCCTCGTTCACCTCGATCGCGTCGGGGTCGACCTCGTCGTCGGCGAGGAAGACGTGTAGGAGCCGGGGCCGCATCGAATCGCGGTCGGCGGGGGTGAAGCTGCGAAAGTGCCGCACCCGGGACAGGTGGACGCCCGTCTCCTCGGCGAACTCACGGACGGCGGTCTCGCGGGGGGTCTCGTCGCCTTCGCGCCCGCCACCGGGGATGGCCCAGCGCCCGTACCCTTCGGGGGGCGTGTCGTCGTCGCGCTGCTGCAGGAGGATGCGTCCATCGCGGTCGAAGAGGACGACCGCGCTTCCTTCGTCCGGGGGGGTGAGAGGCATGGGAGCCAGCATACCGCCGCTGCCCGTGATGGGCGGGAAGCCGGCTGGCTATGTGCCGTTCGCGGCGCGGCCGTCGTCGTCGCATTCGCACTCGACGACGGCGAGCGCGAGCCGTTCGTGCCGCGCGCAGCCCTGGACCACTTCCATGGCCGCTTGGCGCGAGGGGAAGATGATGCCCGGCGCGCCGCCCTCGCCGGTGAGTTCGCAGCCATGGCCCGCGTCGCACACGTAGACCGTGCCCGGTTGTTCGAAGCTTCCCCGCGCCCCGTGAATGTGTTGGGGGTTCATGGTCCACCGCCGCGGATCGTTCGATCCGGACAACCACTGTCCGCGCAGGGCAGGGTGCGATCACGTCCGATGGGCCCGGATGACGGGCCGGGCGGTCATCAGTGGCGGTTCCGGGGATTACTCCGCAGTTACTGTCGCCCTGCTGTCCCGTGCGAGCCGGGGATGTTCACGCCGCGCGTTCCTCGAGGCCGCCAAGGTGCACCGGCGCCTGCCGGACGGCGTGCAGCCAGTGCACCAGCCGCTGCGCTTCGAAGCGGCACTGCTCGGTGGTGAGCGACTCCACCCAGGCGTCGACGCCCTGCTCCTGGATGGCCTCGGTGCTGAGGGCGAGCTCGGTCGCGAGGTGCGCGGGCAGCAGGCCGAGGCTTTCGGTGGGCCAGAGGTGGCGCCATGCGTTCGCCAGCCGTTCGCCGATTGGTCCCGGGCCGGTGGCGAGTTCGATTTCCACCGCGGCCGCGAGCCGCACGTCGGCGTGCAGGAACTGCTCCATGCGCCCCCTCCACGTGTTCTAGAACGAGATTCGGCAGGAAGAACAGAAAAACCAGCGCCCACTCATCGAATGTCGCGATGGCACGCCCGGCGATCGCCTATGTGCCCCTGTTGTTTGGCCCACATGGCCCATCGCCGGGCCTCCGACGTCGCCGGGTAGGCGCGAAATAAGGGCGGCGATCAGGCGGGCGCGGGACCGACCGAACCGCGCCGCAGGTAGAAGGAGGCGTGCTCCTCGGCTTCGCCCCATGGTTCGCCCCGCATCGTGTCCAGGAGCTTGCAGATCGCCTCGGACGACAGGTGCTCGTGGTCGAAGGTGGTGCAGTTGATCGGCGGGTCGTAGGCGTCGGCGAGGGTGGAGGCGGCGATGGAGATGACCGAGAGGTCGCGCGGTACCTTCATGCCGGCATCGCGCGCGGCGATGAGCAGCTCGGGCAGCAACGCCGACGCGGTCAGCACGGCGGTGGGCCGGCCCTCGGCGCGAAGCATGGCCGGCAGCGCCTCTGTGGACGCCTCGCGCGACATGAACGTCCAGGAGGCGTCGGAGACGAAGGTGGCGCCGGCCGCGCGGATCCGTTCGCGCATCATCGAAAGCAGGTCGCGCTGCGTCCCGCCGAGCCCCTTGATGGTGAGGAACGCGATCCGGCGGTGCCCATTCGCGAGGCAGTCATCGAGGCCCGCGAGGGTGGCGTCGGTGCTGCTCACTCGCACCTTCGCGCCTTCCCACTCGGGCACGCCGGGCAGGCTCACCACGGGAATGCCCTGCAGGAGCGCCGGGATGGTGGTATCGACCGGCAGCAGCGGGTTCAGCACCACGCCGTCCACGCGGAGCGCGGCGAGCGTTTCGAGGTTGCGCCGTTCGCGCTCGGGGTCCATGCCGGAGTCCATGACCACGAGGGTGTAGCCGGCTTCGCGCGTCAGTTCCTGCACTTCGGGGACCATCGCGCTGTAGGTGGGGTTCGTGACATCGGCAAGGACGAAGCCGATGATGCCCGACCGGCCACGCCGGAGGTTGCGCGCGATGGGGCTGGGGCGGTACCCGAGCTCCTTGATCGCCGCCTCGACCGCCTCCCGGATGACGGGGTGGACGGTCGTATCGCCGTTGGTCACGCGCGAAACGGTGCCGGTGGCGACTTTCGCGCGGCGCGCGACGTCCTTAATGGTGGGCCGCATGTTCATGTCATGAACACAGTAGCCCGATTGCGGTTCGCATACCAGTCCGTATGACCGCAAAAGATTCGGATGGGGCGGCGAAACTGCTCGCGCCGGTACCTTCGCGCCCCGGGCCCGTATCCTTCAACTGGTGTCATCCGCGGTACCCGGCGAACCTGGCGCGGCCGCCCCGGCCCTGAGCGTGCTGCTGCTCAGCCACAACTACGCCCGCTTTCTTGGCGAAAGCCTGGCGTCGGTGCTCGCGCAATCGTTCGATTCGTTCGAGGTGATCGTGCTCGATGACGGGTCCAGCGATGACTCGCTCGCGGTGGCTGCCCGCTTCGCCTGCGACCCGCGCATCCGAATCGTCGCGCACGAACGGAACGAGGGGTTCGTGGCGACGCTGATCGAGGGCACGGGAACGCTGTCGCGCGGGGAGTTCCTCGTCATGGTCTCCGCCGACGATGTCGTGCTCGACCCGGATGCGTTCGCGGCGCAGGTCGCACGGCTGCGCGACGAGCCGCGTGCGGTCGCGTGCGTGACGGCGTTCCGGAAGATCGTGCCCGGGGGTGAGGGCGAGGTGCGGCGGCTCATGCCCGGCAATCGCACGATCACGGGCGCGGAGTTCACGCGCCGGGTGCTGACGGAGCGCGAGTTCTCGGTGATGCATTCGGGGACGGTGATCCGCGCAAGCGCCTACCACGCGGCCGGGGGATATCGCCCGGACCTTTCGAATTACGGTGATTTCGCGCTTTGGCTGGCGCTCGCGCGGCGCGGCCCCGTGGCCGTAGTCGACCGCCCCTGCTACGGCTACCGGCTTCACGAGGCGCAGATGTCGGGCAAGCCTCAGCGGCGGCGGGCGGTGCTGCGCGAGGGGCTGGCGGTGCTGCGCGCGGAAGCGGCAACGGCTCGCGCCGCGGGCCTGCCCATCAGCGACGCGCGCGCCCTCCGCACCCGCGGCGCCGACCTCGCGCTCGCCGATGCGTTCGCGGGCCGCCGCTCGCTTGCGCTGCGCCGCTGCGGCGACCTGCTCGCGCTCGCGCCCGGTATCGCCGTGACCTCGGGTGGGTGGTGGCTCGCGGCCGGGCGGGCGTCGCTGGGGGAACGGGGCTGGCGTGCGCTTTCGGCCGTACGGCGGCGCTTCCGGTAACGCGAGGGACGCCTGATCAGCTGCCGGGGACGGTGGGCAGCCAGCACGACGAAAGCGGGTTGCGCAGCCGCGAGGCGGCGCTGCTCGCGGGGCGAATCTCGGGCGTGGTGTGCACGGGCGCGTGCGCGCGGCGGATGGAGAAGATCTCGGCGCCGGCCCGCTCGATCGCGTGAATCAGCTGCGCCAGGCTCTGCGAGGACTCGAGGTCGATGCAGGATTCGCTGACATCGACGGCGGTCGCCAGCCCGTCGCGCTTGAGTTGGGCGGCGAGGCCCACCGGCACGCGGTCGGTCTGGAAGGTGTAGGCGCTGGTGGCGAGAGCGGTTCGGTACTGCATGGTGGTGGCCCCGGGAGGTTTCTCTACCCGGTATGGTTGGAAACGACCTTCAGGTGCCGCGCGAGAAGGGTAGGGTTTCCCCGATTCACCGCTTGTCCACTCGCGCGGCTTTACCGGCCCTGCCTCACTGGCGGCGGCCGCGCGAATCGAGCGGTTTGTGTGCCGCTTTCGTGGCCGACGGGGACTGCGGCGGCTAGGCCGGAGCGGGGCCGCCGATCTGGATGGGGATGCCCAGCGCGCCCATACCCAGCGTCATCTGCAGCTGGTCCGTCTTCCACGCCATGACGTTGCCGCCGACCATGTCGCGGAAGATGCGCTCAAGCGGGCGGCTGCGAACGTAGGCGTGCGCGCCGCAGACGCGCATCGCGCCCGCCGAGACCTCTTCGCTCATGCGCCGCAGGTGGTACACGGTGCGGACAATCGTGCGGTTGTACTCGTGCACCGTAGGGAACGGCTGCGTCGAGCGGCGGACGGCGTCGTAGAGGACGGTCCGGCCGGTTTCGAGCCAGTGGTCCAGGTTGCCGATGCCGGCCTGTGCCCACGGCTCGGCGCTGCGGAAGCCGGTCGAGCCGAAGAGGGTCGATTCGCCCGCGATGAGCCCGTGCCGCTTGCCCAAGTACTCCAGCGTGAAGTCCATCGCCGCCTGCGCGAGGCCGAGCCAGATGGCGCAGATGCCGAGGGTGCCGCGCGCGCCACGCTGGCCGATCGCCGGGTTCGCGGCAGCGGCCTGCTGGATCGCGCGGATGATCGGGATCGGCGCCACCATCGCCTCGGTCCGCGGGATGCGCACGTTCTCGAACGCGATGTCGTGGCTGGCGGTCGAGCGGTTCCCCATCGCGTCCCAGTTCTTGAGGATGGTGACGCCGGGGGCGGTGATGTCGGGCAGCGCGAGCACGAGGTCGGGTTCGATGCCTTCGCCCCGGGCGATGGTGCCCGCCGCCATGACGTATGACGCGCCCTCGCTGTTCGACGCGAAGCCGACCGTGCCGTTGATGACGAGGTCCGCGCCGTCCTCGGTCACGCGCAGACCGCTGCGGCGGTTGTCCAGTTCACCGGTGGGGATGGAGACGGGGCCGCAGACGAATGAGCCGTTCGCGGCGACATCACGCAGGACCGCGTCGCGCCGGGGGAACGGCGGCAGCCCCGCGAGCGCCTCGACGGCGAAGAGGTGCATGTTCAGGGTGACGGCCGTGGAGCCGTCGCCGTACGCCAGCTCCTCGATGACGCGGACCTGCGTCTCCGCGCTCACGCCGAGGCCGCCGAGCGACGCCGGGAGCCCCATGCCGGGCAGCTTCAGGTCGCGCATCGCGCGGGCGTTCTCGTGCGAAAAGGTGCCCTCACGGTCGTGCCCGGCGGCGCCGGCGGCGATGGGACCGCGCGCGAGGTCGCGGGCGGCGGCGATGAGGTCGGCTTCGGGGTCGGACATTGGGCCTCCGGGAAACGGGTGGACGGCAACGAGGCTAGCACAGGAGAGAAAGGAGAAAGGAGAGAAGGAGTGCCCAGTTCCCAGTGCCCGGTTCCCAGTGGCTTCGCCGGCGCCACCAGTCCCTCCCGCCCAAGCCAGGGTTGTCCCCGCTTTTCTCTTTTCTCTTTTCTCCTTTCTCTCTCTACAATCCCCGCGTGATCACCCCTCCCGACCTCACCCGCCTTTTTTCGCCGCGCTCGGTCGCCGTCGCGGGCGCTTCGGCCACCGTCGATAGCCCGGGGCACGACTACGTGCACTCGCTCCGGGTGTTCGGCTTCGAAGGCGCCGTCTACCCCATCAGCCGCAGCGCGGCGGAGGTCGATGGCTACCCCGCCTTCCGCTCCCTCGACGATGTCCCCGGCGAGGTCGACCTCGTGATTTCGTGCCTGCCGAACTCGGCGGTGCTGGATCTGGTGGCACAGTGCGCGAAGAAGCGCGTCCCCTTCCTCCACCTGTTCACGGGACGCTTCAGCGAAACCGGCGATGCCGGCGCGGCGGACCTCGAGCGCCAGCTGCTCGCCGCCTGCGAGGCGGGGGGCGTGCGCCTGCTCGGGCCGAACGGCCTCGGGCTCTACCACCCCGGCGGCCGCATCGCCTTCCGGCCCGACCTCCCGCGCGAGGCCGGCGGCGCCGCGTTCCTCAGCCAATCGGGGAACAACGCCGTCGAGGTCGCGCTGCGGGGGAACGCCCGGGGGCTGCGCTTCGGCAAGGTGGCGAACTACGGTAACGGCCTCGACCTCACCCCTGCCCGCCTTCTCGCCTACCTTGCCGGGGACCCCGATACGACCGTCATCGGCGCATACGTCGAGGGCGTGCCGGATGGGCGCGGGTTCTTCGAAGCACTCAAGCTGGCGGCCGCGCGCAAGCCGGTCATCATCCACAAGGCCGGGCGCACCGCGGCGGGCGCGAAATCCGCGTCGTCGCACACCGCCGCCCTCGCCGGTTCGACGCTGCTCTGGTCCACCGCCATCCGCCAGGCCGGCGCAATCGAGGCGCGCAGCCAGGAGCAGGTGCTGGATCTTATGGTCGCCGCGGCGCTGCTCCCCAGGGCGGCCGGGCGGCGAATCGCGATCGTGGGCGGCGGTGGCGGCCGCAGCGTGCAATCCGCCGACGCCGCCGAGGAGAACGGCTTCGACGTGGTGCCCCTGCCGGACGCCGTGCGCGAACAGGTGCGCGCGAAGGCCCCCGCGCTCGCGGACTGGGTCGGCAACCCCGTGGACCAGTCCATCCTCGCGGGCAGCGGGCTCTCGTCGAACGGCCTGCTGGAGCTGATGCTCGCGGACCCGTCGTACGACCTCGCGATTGCCAACGTGGGCGAGGACTGGTTCCTCGGCCGGCCCGACGGCGGCGAACGGCTGAAGCACGCCTGCAACCGGCTGGCGGCCATCGCCGGCAACAGCGCGAAGCCCGTGGCCGTCGTCCTCGGCGCGACGGAGACGAACGAGCCGGAGTACCGCCAGGTGCTGGACGAGGTGCGCGACACGCTCGTCGCCCGCGGTCTCGCCGTGTTCCCGAGCGTGGAACGCGCGGCGTGGGCACTGGGGCGGCTTGCCCCCTGATCCGCGGCGGCGGGTGGGAACTACGAACGAGGGCGCCCCATCCGGGGCGCCCTCGTGTTTGTGCTGTGGCGGGGCGAAGGGTTAGTTCTTCAGCCCGAGCGCCTGCTGCAGGTCCAGGTGGATGCCGGGGCCCATCGTCGTCGTCAGCGTGACAGAGCGGATGTACTGGCCCTTGGCTTCGCGCGGCTTGGCGGCGTTGATCGCCTCGATGAACGTCGCCATGTTCTCGCGCAGCTTCTCGTCCTCGAACGACACCTTGCCCAGCGGCACGTGGATGTTCGCGAGGCGGTCGAGGCGGAACTCCACACGACCCTGCTTCGCTTCATCGACCGTGCGGGCGATGTCCTCGCCCGCGACGACGGTGCCGGAGCGCGGGTTCGGCATGAGGCCGCGGGGGCCGAGGATGCGGCCGAGGCGGCCGACCTTGCCCATCATTTCGCGCGTGGCGATGGCTACGTCGAAGTCGGTCCAGCCGCCTTCGATCTGCTTGATCAGGTCGTCGCTGCCGACGAAATCGGCGCCGGCTTCGCGCGCGGCCGAAACGGCTTCGCCTTCGGTGAAGACGAGGACGCGCATCACCTTGCCGAGGCCGTGCGGGAGCACCGTGCTGCCGCGGATCTGCTGCTCGGCGTGGCGCGGGTCCAGGCCGGTTTTGATATGCAGTTCGACCGTCTCATCGAACTTCGCCGGGTGGATCTCACGGGCGAGGGCGATCGCCTCGTCCGGGGAGTACAGCTTCGTGGGGTCGACCTTCGCGGCCGCTTCCTTCCACTTCTTGCCCTTCTTGGAGGGTGCGATACCGGCCATGGCTACTCGACCTCGATGCCCATCGAGCGCGCGGTGCCCTCGACGATCTTCATGGCGTCCTCGACGGTGTTGGCGTTGAGGTCGGGGAGCTTGGTCTCGGCGATCCGCCGGAGGTCGGCGACGGTGACGGTGCCGACCTTCTTCTGGCGCACGTTGCCCGAGCCCTTATCGACGCCGGCGGCCTTGCGCAGCATGTCCGCGGCGGGGGGCGTCTTGAGGATGAACGTGAACGAACGGTCTTCGAAGATCGTGAGCTGCGCCGGAATAATCTGCCCCGCCATCGGCGTCGTGCGGGCGTTGTATTCCTTGCAGAACTCCATGATGTTCACGCCGTGCTGGCCGAGCGCGGGGCCAACGGGCGGGGCCGGGTTCGCCTTGCCGGCCGGAAGCTGCAGTGTCACCACTGCCCGGACTTTCTTTGCCATCTGAGTCTCCTGGCGTGCTAGCGGCGGACTGCGCGTGCTCGGGGCACGGGCGACCGCCTCCGCGTCTCCTGTCCACAAGGGCAGGAACGTCCAGTATCAGGCATCGCGCGGCGCTAGGTCGAATGCCAGCTCCGCGACCCCGGGCGGTCCGGGTCCGAAGGGAAGGGGTCGAGCACGCGGCCGTCGACCAGCTTCACGGGGCGGTCCGTATTGAGGTAGTGGTGATGGAGGCTGCACAGGCCGCCCGCGGGGGTGCCTTCGTACCGCTTATGGGCATGTCCCCGGCACCGGGATCCATCGGATCGAACCGCGTTGCACTGTGCCACGTCGCCGCCTCGTTCGAAAGAAAGGAAACTCGTTGTAATTTAGCCCATTCTGCCGTTCCCCGGTTAATGGCCGGTCAGGCGGGCCCGCCTCTCGCGCGCTGTCCCGGGCGGGATGTATCAATTGGCCTATATCGATCACCCATTGCTGCATTTCTTGCCGATCAGGGCGTATGCTGCCGCCATGCCTTCGTTGTCGCTGCCATCGTTCCTCCTGAATGACGAGCACGGCACCCCCACCCCCCTCTTCCGCGGCCGACACACGCTCCTCGCCTTCGTGTCCGATGAGACGCCCGCCACCAGCGCGACCCTGCGCCTGCTGACGGCCGCCGCGGCCACCTTCGGCGAGTCCATGGATATCGTCGTGGTCCAGGAGGGCGGCGGCCCCGGCGCTGTGGGAGAGCGCCCCGGGCCGCACGTCACGCTCCTCCACGACCCCACGGGCGCCGCCGCCGATGCGTTCGCCCTCGGCGAGCTCCCCGCGGTCTTCCTCGCCGGGCCCGCGCGCGAGCGGCTGGATGCCTGGACGGGGTTCTCGCGGAAGGCGTGGCAGGCGCTCTTCGCCCGCCTCATCACCACCACGCTGCAGCCCGCGCCCATGGTCGAATGGCTTTCGTTCCCGCCCTCGGCGCCCGCCAGCGCGCGTGCCGCGCGCACCGCCACGGGGGGCACGCGGTGAAGTATCGCGGGCCGGGGTTCCACGGCTGGCAGGGTGCCCTCGAAGGCACCCGCTACGACGCCCGCCAACAGGACGCGCAATCCGACGTGGGCCCCACGACGCGGCGCGACCCCTCGACCACGCACTCCTTCGGCCGCCCGCCCCGCCCCGAGTTCGGCAGCGGCTACCGCATCGTCGGCGGGCGCTGGCCGATCGTGCGGGTGCGCGGCTCGCACGGCTCCTGGATGGCCGAGGACGACGAGTCCGCCCGCGCGGGGTCCGGCCGCACCCCGGAAGAGGCCGTCGGCGATTGGTTCCTGCGCAACGCCGACCGCATGGGCTTCGAAATCCGCCGCTACGGGTAGTCCGCTCCTCGCCAGCCTGGCGCGCCCTCGCCACGGTGTTCCGTCTGTGACGAAGTCCGGGCGGGCGTGCCCGGGGGTCCCCTTCGCCCTTTCGAGGCGAGTTCTTTACCGGCGGAACCGGGTGGCCGCGGGTGGCGTTAGGGAAGAGGTACGCGTGCGCTCCTTCCGGGCGCGAGGGAATTCCCATCCCGCCCGTTGAAACCCTCGCCTCGGAAGGAGCGCGCATCGCAGACCGGTGACAGGGGTCACCCGCCGGGCACGCCGCGTGCCATGCTCGATGCCATGAGAATCGCGATGACCAGCGCCTGGACCGTCCTGCTCGCCGTGGCCCTGCTGGCGCCCGCCGTGGCGCTGGCACAGCCCGCGCCGCCCTCGCCCGTGTTCATGCGCCTGGTGCTGCCGGGCATCGCCGTCGATGGCGGCGCCGCCACCGGCGAGACCGCCCTCGCCGCCGCCGAGCGGGAGTGGGGGGCGCGCGGCCCGCGCTCCTACCGGCTGTCGTACACCGTCAGCGGGTACCCGTTTGTCTATGCGTTCGAGTCCGTCGTGAACAGCGGCATCGCGGCGGAGGTTTCGCGGCGCTGCACCATCGCCAACATCGAGGAAGTGCCGTGCCCCGCCGATTCCGCCGTCCTCACGGTCGAAGGGCTGTTCGCGCTGGTCCGGGCGGCATACGAGGGCGGCGCCGTCGAGGGCGTGCCGGGCACCATGGGGCTGCGCTACATCGTCGTCAGCTACGGCGAGATGGGGGTGCCGGTGCGCATCGAAACCGGCCTCAGCGGCGTCCCGGACAGCGTGCTCGTACGCACCGCGGCGGTCGAACCGCTCCCCTGACGGGCGCCGGGGCGAGCGTCGGCTACTCCTCCGGCGGCACCGCATCCGGGAAGCGGCGTTCGAGCATGAAGAGCGCGCCCGAGAGCACCAGCCCGCCACCGATGCCCAGGACCACCCCGAGGATCACCTTGTCGGAATCGAAGCGGATGAAGAGATAGACGACAAAGGTGAGCACGAAGCCGATGAGGAAGTAGTTCAACTGGCGCCGCAGGAAGCTCCACATGGCGCGAGTATACCCACCGCCGCCCGCCCGCGGCGGGGGGTACCGGAGGCGGGACGTCCAGCTGCGGCGATCTGACTGTTAAGATGCTCGCGAATGCAGTACTTCTCGGACGTATTCACGAAGGAGACGTGGTCCGCGTTCCTGTCGGGCAATCGCCAGGTCACTGCGTTTAGTTCGGCCATGGAGCGAAAAGCGCTCGCGGTCGCACCCGGTGATCGATTGCTCTGCTACGTGCGACGGCAGTTCGAGTTTGTTGGCGCTCTGGAAGTGACCTCGTCCTTGTACCGGTCGGATTCCCCGATTTGGGGAACCACGGACTGGCCTATTCGCATGAACGTCGAACCCCGGGTCGCGTTCCCGCTGGGTATGGGTATTCCGTTGACGGCGTTCGAGTCGAGGTTGTCCATCTACCCGGCCGCTGCGGACCGAGCGACGGTGCCTCCTCACTTTCAGGGGTCGCCCCGGCTGATGCGTGAATCCGATGGGGAGACGCTGTGGCGAGCGCTGCTTGCGGCTGACGACGGCGTCAACGCCGTCGAGGCCCCGGAGGCCAGGGCGGAGCAGATCGAGTCCCGGAGCGACGAGCACTACGAGATGCAGGCGCTGCTCGCCGCGTTCGGCGCGCATATGGGCCTCGGAGTCTGGGTGCCCCCGGGCGATCGCGGGCGTGTCCTGCGCCAGGCGGGTGCTCCCGCCCCAACCGCCTTCGTGCCCCGGCTGCCCGCGGTGTTCGGCGGGCTGGGTGGGCGGGGTGTGGAGAGCATTGATGTGCTTTGGCTGGGGGGCTCGCGTGTCGTCGCCGCGTTCGAGGTCGAGCACTCAACCGCCATCTTCTCCGGGCTTCTCCGCATGGCCGATCTCGTGGCGCTCATTCCCGACCTTCCCGTCGATCTCTTCGTTGTGGCGGACGCCAGCCGTTTGCCAAGGTGGCGCGCGGAGTTGAATCGGCCAGCGTTCGAGCGCCTCGGGCTGCCGCAGAGGTGTTACTTCCTCCCCTATGAGCAGGTGCGAACCGCGGCCAACCTCGGTGACCACGTGCTCGCCAACCTCCGTCGGGATTATTTCCGTGCCGTGGCGACGCCGCTTCGCGTCTGATTCCCGCCTTCACAATCTCTATCGCGGCCGGCTACAGTCCTGCCATGGTGAGCGAGCGATTCACCGTTTGGGTGCAGGTCGAAGGGTCCCGTGACGAGCGCGAGTGGAATCTCGGGCTGCCAGATCGGCTCGCGGTCTTTTCATCGGAGAGCGCGGCCCGCCACTTTCTCGCGAATCTCCTCCGGGCCGTCGGCAGCCCGGATGCGGAAGACAGCGAACAGGTGCTCTTTGGCGTGCGCCCGCCCGAGGTATGCGTGGCCGAGGCTATCGCGCGCGAACAGCCGCACTTCTGCCCCGGCTGTGGGCGATGCATGGTCGGCGGCTGTGATGGGCTCTTCACACTTCACGCGGGCGATTGCCCCCGGGTCTTCTGCCTCCGCTGCGGGGGGCAATTCGCGGGCGTGGGGGAGGCAGATATCTGCGAATGCGTCGTCCCGGCATCCGACAGCCCGTACTGCGGCGTGTGCGCGAACCTGTTGTGGGCCTGTTCCTGCTGATTCCCGCGGCTCTCTCGGCAGTTGGCCCAGTTCGGCGAGTATACCCACCCCCGCCCGCCCGCGGCGGGGGGGCGCCTGCTGAATCGCCACGGCTCCCCTACACTCGATCCCATGCCCTACAACCCGCGCGATAAATGGTTCCTGAAAGCGAAGGAGGAAAACTTCGCCGCGCGGTCCGTCTATAAGCTCGAGGACATCGACCGCCGCTACAAGATCCTCAAGCCGGGCATGAAGGTGCTCGACCTCGGCGCCGCCCCCGGTTCATGGTCCCAGTACGCCTCCCGCGTCCTCGGCGAAAAAGGCCGCATCGTCGGCGTCGATCTCAAGCCCGTCGAGGTCGACCTGCCCAACGCCGTCTTCCTCACGGCCGATGTGCGCGCCGTCGACATGGGCGCGCTGATGCTGGAGGCGGGCATTTCGCCGCCGTTCGATGTCGTGATGTCGGACATGGCGCCGATGACCACGGGCATCCGCCTGCAGGACCAGGAACGCTCCTTCGAGCTCTGCATGTTCGCGCTCGCCGCCGCCGACCGCTTTCTCAAGTCCGGGGGCACGTTCATCGCCAAGCTGTTCAACAGCCAGGAGACGGACGTCTTCCGGGCGGAGCTGCGCAAGCGGTACAAGCGCGTGGAGATGGTGAAGCCGCCCGCGACCCGCAGCGACAGCCGCGAACGGTTCTTCGTCGCGCTCGGGTTCACGGGGGGTGCGAAGGCGCCGAAGGTGGCGAAGGCGCCCCCGGCCGAGCCCGCCGCCCCCGCCGCGGATGCACCGCCGCCCGCCTGACTCGCCCCTGTGCGGCGCGTTCCCTATCCTCTGGTACTGGACGACCGAATCCGAATCGGGGGAGCGATGCAGCCCACGGCCATCACGTTGCGCGTCCCGGCGACGAGCGCGAATCTCGGCGCCGGTTTCGATTGCCTCGGGCTCGCGCTCGATCTGCAGGCTTCGATCACGGTCACCTTCCGCCCGCACGAGGTCGAACCGGCCGAGGACGTGGGCGAGAAGATGGTGCTGACGGCGGCGCGGCACACGTACGCGAAGCTGGGGCGGCCGGAACCGCCGGGCATGCAGGCGCGCTACAACGTCGCCATTCCGCTCGGGCGCGGGCTGGGCGCGAGCGCCGTCGCGCGCGTGGCCGGGGTCCTCGCCGTGAACGAATTCGAAGGCCGCCCGCTCAGCGAAGGCGACTGCCTCGACCTCGCCAGCGACCTCGAGGGCCACGGCGACAACGCCTGCCCGGCGATGTTCGGCGGCATGCAGGTCTGCGTCGAAGCGGCGAACGGCCACTTCCTGCGCGCGGCCTGCGGGTACCCGGCCGATGCCGCCATGGCCATCCTCATTCCCGACCACTCGATGGCGACGAAGGAGGCGCGCAAGGCCCTCCCCGAGAGCTACAGCAAGGCCGACGCCGTGCACAACACGGGCCGCGCGGCGCTGTTCGTCGCGGCCATGGCCTCGGGGCGGCTGGAGCTGCTCGACGAAGCGACGGACGACCGCATCCACCAGCGCCAGCGTGCCGCGCTCTTTCCGCCGATGTTCGACATCTTCGCCGCCGCGAAGGGGGCGGGCGCACACGCGGCCTGGCTGAGCGGCGCGGGCAGCTCCATCGCCGCCATCTGCCCGGCGGATGCGGGCCGCGCCGTGAGCGCGGCCATGCTCGCCACCCTCCACGGCGCGCACATGGGCGGCCGCTCGCTCGTTACGCGCATCTCGGCGACGGGCGCGACGGTTTCGAAGATCGAACTCGCGGAGTAACGCGGATCGCCAGTCAGGCCGGGCGGGAGAACTCCAGCAGGCACCAGTCCCGTTCGTGGCGCATGGTTTCGAGAGCGAACCCGCGTTCGCGCAGCGCGTCCTGCACGCGGTGGGCGTCCTGCGCGAGGATGCCGCTGAGGATGAGCCAGCCCCCCGGCGCGACCACGGCCGGGAACACCCCGGCGAGCCCCAGGTTCGCATCCGTGCTGATGTTCGCGATCACGAGCCCGTATTCGTGGCCGTGGTCCGCGCCCAGCACCCCGCCCGGATGGCCACCTTCGGGAGCACGCCGTTGGTCTCGCAGTTCGCGGTCGCGACCTCGGTGGCGATGGGGTCGATATCGATGGCGTGGACGTGGCCGGCGCCGAGCAGCACCGCCGCGATCGCGAGCACGCCGGACCCCGTGCCCACATCGAGGACCTCCATGCCCGGCGTCACGTGCTCTTCGAGCGCGGCAAGGCAGAGGCGCGTGGTTTCGTGGTGACCAGTGCCGAACGCCTGCCCCGGGTCGAGGCGGATGACGAGCTGGTCGGGCCGCGGTTCGTGGTCGATCCACGAGGGCACGATGAGCGTCCGGCCGCCGTGGTCGACGACGCCGAAGAATTCGCGCCAGGAGACGGCCCAGTCCTGTTCGTAGAGCGGCTTCGCGATGAGTTCGACCTGCGGGAACGCCTCCATGGCGCGGCGCAGGTCCTCCGTGAGGACGGCCCCGAGCTCGCTGGCGGGCAGGTAGACGCGGACGAGGACGGGCTCGTTTTCGCGAACCCGGAACCCCTTTTCGGGCCCCAGGATGTCGACGGGCTCCTCGACGGTGACGCCGCCGGGGGCCACGTCGCGCATGACGGCCGCCACGGCATCGACGAGGGCGGGCGGAACGTGCGCGGTGATTTCGAACCAGAGCATGGCGCCAATGGAAGCACGGGGTGCGCGCACGCGCACGTGACGGGCTCGAGGCTCGAGGTCCGAGGCCCGAGGTTTCGGGGCCAACCCCGCGAACCGAAGCCACCGAAGAGGGGGACCGGTGAGGGCCCGCTTGGCGCCTGACCGGGGTTGTCCTGTTCTCCTCGAGCCTCGAGCCTCTAGCCCCGTTCCCTACCACCATCCCCGGCGTTTGAAGAAGAGCGCCATTCCTCCGGCGAGCGAGACCATCGCCGTCATCATCACGGCGAAGCCCCAGTTGCTATGGAGGCCGGGCACGTTATCGAAGTTGGTGCCGAAGATGCCGCTGATCACCGTCGCAGGCAGGGCGATGGCGGCGACGACGGAGAGCACCTTCATCACCTCGCTCATGCGGTTGTTCACCTGCGCGAGGTAGGTGCTGAGCACGACTTCCGCGTCTTCGCGCAGGTTTTCGAGTGCGAGGTCGATACGCACGAGGTGGTCGTAGATGTCGCGGTAGTAGATGCGGTTGTGCTCGCTCACCTGCGGGAATTCGCCGCGGCTGAGCCGCTGCACGACCGCGAGCTCGGGCGTCAGCAGCCGCCGCACGCGCCCCGCGTGGGCCCGCAGCGAAACGATGTCGTGGCTGCGGTTGTTGCCGGGGTCTTCGAGCACGAGGTCGTGGATGTCGTCCAGCCGGTTGCCGATGCCCTCGACGCCGGGCAGCAGCGCATCCACGGTGCGGTCGACGATTTCGTACAGGAGACCGTCGGTGCCGGGGCGCATGGTCATGCCGTTCGCGAGCATCTGGTGGATGTGGCCGACCTCCTGGATGGGGCCGTCGCGGTAGGTGAGCAGCAGCTTCGGCGAAAGGAAGACGTCGAGCTCCTCCATCTCCACGAAGTCGCCCTCGGTGGCGGCGGGGACCTGGAGGACGACGAACAGGTAGGCGCCAAAGTCATCGATCTTGGGCGCGTGCAGGCGCGGCGAACGGCAGTCCTCGATGGTCAGGGGATGCAG
The DNA here is from genome assembly GCA_016703545.1 of Candidatus Amarobacillus elongatus. Classification (GTDB taxonomy): domain Bacteria; phylum Chloroflexota; class Dehalococcoidia; order Tepidiformales; family Tepidiformaceae; genus Amarobacillus; species Amarobacillus elongatus. Next base: position 44,974 of record JADJBX010000010.1, on the reverse strand, counting down.
CTGGAAGCGCTCCCCGAGCGCCTCGAGTTCGCCCGCCGGGGGTGCTTCGAGGTCGAACCAGCGGTACTCGGCGAAGGCGAGGTCGCCCGGTTTCCAGTTGCCGTTCACGAAGGACCAGACCTGCACGCGGACGATGATACGAGACGGCGCGCTCAGCGGCGGGCGAGGGCGTGCAACGCGCGGCCGGCGGCGAGGGCGAGGCAGAGGGCGCAGCCGCCCCAGAGGTACGCTCCCAGCACGTCGCTGGGCCAGTGCGCCCCCACGACGATGCGCGCCGGCCCAGCGAGCACGATCACCGCGACGGCGGCGGCGCGCACGGGGAGGACGGCGCGGGGGTGGACGAAGGCGGTCGCCCAGGCGGCCATGGCGCCGTACACCAGCACATCGCCGTAGACGTGGCCGCTGGGGAAGCCGTAGCTGTCGCGCGCGCGGTCGATGCTGAGGCCGAACTCGGCGGCGGGCCGGGGCGAGGCGACGATCAGCTTGAGGATCGAGCTCCACGTCCAGAGGGGGAGGACGACGATGTAAGCGGCGAGCGCGCCCCCGCGTGCGGCGGCGGGGGCGCGCCCGCCGCCCAGCCGCATGCCGAACGCGATCAGGGCCACGCTCGCCGCGAACGGCACCCAGCGCCAATCGCCGAGGGCGTTGATGATGCCGGCGTTCTCCTGGAGGCCGCTGTCCTGGACCCAGCGCGCGACGCGCACGTCGCCGGCGAGCGGCGCGCCCTCGGCGGCGACCACGAGCGTCAGCACCATCGCGGCAATGCCGAGGACGGCGGCGGCGCGCATCAGCCGCCGGGTGCGCGCGTCCGAGAGGCGGCGCGTGCCGCGGCGGCGTGCCATTACTCCAGCGGCCGCCGCGACCACGTCTCCCACGTTGTCCAGGCGAGCTTGTTCGAACCATCGGCCTGCCGCAGCCCGATCGAGCGCAGGGCCGGGGCGGCGAAGGAGGGGTCGAGGGCGGCGGTCCAGATGACGGCCCCGAGCCGGTTCGCCTCGGCCGCCGCGAGCAGCCGTTCGAGGTAGGCGCGCTGGTCCTCCTCCGTGCCCACGTTCGCCTTGCCTTCGACGGGCATGGAGGCGTAGCCGGTCTCGGCGATGATGATTTCGCCGTCGAAGTGCGTCTTCAGCTGCGAAATGTAGTCCGGCCGCACTTCGTCGGCGGTGCGCACGTCGCCGAGGAACGGGTAGGTGCTGATCGCGAGCGCGTCCATCGCGCCGCGGAAGGTGTCGAGCAGCTCCCAGTGCGGCGAGTGGCTGATTTCGAACGTCCCCTCGAGGTCCTCCAGCTGGAAGGTGGGGAAGACCTTCCCCTTCGGGTTGTTCTTCTTGGCGACCTCGTAGGCTTCGCGATAGAGGCTCGCGAACGCCTGGAACTGCACCGGGTTCCGTTCCGCGAGCATGTTGATTTCGACCCCGATGGCCAGGTAGTCCGGCCGGTAGTTGGTCGAGACGTAGGCGACGTACTCCTTGAAGGCGGCGCGCAACGCCGGGTCGTTGAACCCCGCCTGCGGGTCCACCCCCGCCGGGATGTTCGTGATCCGCGAGCGCTGCACCACGCCATCGGTCGGGTCGATGGCGAAGAACCGCTTGAGGTGGCTGTACTGGTCCAGCAGCGCGACCTCGAAGCGGGTGTTGTCGGAGGTCGCCTTCGAGACCTGCGCGCCGCTGAGGAAGTCCTCCCAGGGTGGCGTGCGCTGCAGCAGGACGATGTCGCCGTACTGGGCGGCGGTGGCGAAGGCGGTGGTGTAGGCGCCGGGGCTGCGCTCGGGCGGGATGACGCTGAAGCCAAGGCGGAACGGCCGCGGCGCGCCCTCGGGGTTCGCGCGGATGACCGTCGGGCCGGGCGTGGGCGCGCCGTTCGATGAACATGCGGAAAAGATCATCGCCACAAGCGCCAGCGCTGCTACGATGGCGAACGCGGGGAATGGCCGGCTCAGACCGGGGGCAGCGATGCGCGCCTTCTTCCTCGTGGCAATCCTCTCCGGTGTGTTCATTGGGACCGCGGTCGCGGGTGTCCGCGCCCTGACGCGGGACGGTGGCGAAGGGACGAATGCGGCCGCCACGGGGACCCCGGCCGCGACGGTGGCGGGGTCATCGGAGACGCCGCGCGTGGCCGCCGAGCGGTTCGCCCAGGCCTGGTCCGCCGGCGAGTACGAACGGCTGTACGGAATGCTCGATGGCCCGTCGCAGGCCTCCGTCCCCCTCGGCAGCTTCACCGCGGAGTACACCACATTCGCGACCGAGCTGACCCTGCGCACCCTCGTGGCGAAGGTTGCTTCGGCCGATGGCGCCAGCGCGAAGCTCACCGTGCATGCCGCCACAGCCTATTTCGGGGACTTCGAATACTCCACCACCCTTAACCTCTCCAAGACGGGCGGGCGCTGGTTCGTGGCATGGTCGCCCGCCGTCATCCACCCGGACCTGGCGGGCGGGCGGCACTTCAAGAGCAGCATCCAGCGGGCCGCGCGGGGCAGCATCCTCGACCGCAACGGGGCGCCGCTGGCGGTGACGAAGGAGATCCGCTTCCTCGGTCTCAACCGTTCCGTGGTGCAGGACCGCGCCGCCCTCACCGCCACCCTCGGCGAGCTGGGGTTCACGAAGGACCAGGTGGATGCCGCGTTCAACGCGCCCGGCGGCGCCACCCAGCGCGTCACCGTCGGGCCCGTCGCCGATGGCATGGTCGAAGCGGCCGCGCTCGCGGTGCGCTCGCTGCCGGGCGCGATCCTCTACTTCGAATCGCAGCGGGTGCATCCCCTCGGCGGGGCCGCCGCGCACGTCGTGGGGTACACGCGAGAATTCACCGCCGAGGAGCTCGACCAGCGCCGCGGACAGGGGTACCGCGTCGGCGACCGCGTGGGCGCGACGGGGCTGGAGGCATCGCTGGAGAAGCGGCTTGCCGGGCAGCACGGCGCCGAACTCCGGCTCGTCGAATCCGATAACACCACCGTCGTTCGCGTCGTCGCGTCGCGCGAGTACACGGCGGGCCAGGATGTTCGAACCACCCTCGATTCCGCCACGCTGGTGGCGGCGCAGGCCCGGCTGGGGTCGCGCGCGGGCGCGGCCGTGGTGCTGGATCCGCGCACCAACGGCGTGCTGGCCATGAACAGCTCACCCACCTTCGACCCCGACGCCTTCGAGCGGAACGACCGCGCGGCGCTGCAGGCGATCGCGAACGCGCCGGGCTCCCCGCAGGCGAATCGCGCCTCCACGGGCCTCTACTCGGCGGGGTCGACGTTCAAGCTCATCACCGGCGCCGCCGGGTTGCTCTCCGGGCTCTACCGGACGACGGACACGATCTTTTGCGGCGCCGTCTGGGATACGGTGAGCCCCGCCCGCCGCAACTGGGAGGGCACGCAGGGGCCGCAGACCATCGCGCAGGCGCTCATGCGGTCGTGCAACCCCGTCTTCTACGAGATCGCGTATTCGATCTACCAGGTCGATGGCAAGGAATCGTTCCTGTCCGATGTCGCGCGCATGTTCGGCTTCGGCACCGAAACGGGCGCGGTCGGCATCTCCGATGAAGCCGGCCTGGTGCCGGACCCGGCGTGGAAGAAGAAGACGAAGGGCGAGATCTGGTACCCGGGCGATTCCGTGAACCTCGGCATCGGGCAGGGCGACCTCCTGATCACGCCGCTGCAGCTCGCGAACGCGTACAGCTCGTTCACCGCCGGGGCGCTTCGCACGCCCGTCATCATCCAGGGCGAGGAAGCGAAGGTGCGCAACGAGATCCCGCTTTCGGCCGAGCAATCGGCGCACCTGAAGCTGGGGCTGCGGCTGGTGACGAGTGCGACGGGCACCGCCAGCGCCGCCTTCGCCAACGCCGGCTACACCGATTTCGCGGGCAAGTCCGGTACCGCCGAGGATGCGGGGGCGCAGCAACACGTGCTGTTCGTCGCGCTGTCTCCGGCGGCGGCGCCGCGCGCGGTGGCGGCGGTGGTCCTGGACGAAGGCGGCTCGGGCAGCATCGAAGCCGGCCCCATCGCCCGCGACATCGTGCTGACGGCGATCAGGTAGCGCGCGCGGCACGGGGGCGGCGCCTTCGGGGGGGCTGCACGCCCCTTGAACACGAGCCGGACCTCCCGCTGCCTTGACTTCGCCCCCTACGCCTCGGCGGGGGCGGCGAGCGGCTCCGCGGTGACCGCCGCGGGCGCGGGCGCGGTCTCGCGGCGGCGGAGGAAGAACGCGGACGTGGCCGCCACCGTCGCGACGGCGACGCCCGCCTGCGACATCAGCACGAAGCCATCGACCACCGACGCCCGGGCCGCGTCGCGCACCTCGCCTTCGCCCACGGCGGCGAAATGCTCGGCGGCGGCGGTGACGCGCGCGACCTCCGCGGGGTCACGCCCTTCCAGCCGCGCGGGCACGTCCGCATCGATGTGGTGGACGAAGATCGCGCCGAAAAGCGCGACGCCGACGGCCGTGCCGGTCTGCCGGAACATGGTCAGCGTGCCCGAGGCGAGCCCGGCCTTGGTCATCGGCAGCGAACTCATGACCGCGACCGAACTGGTGGACATAAACAGGCCGATGCCCAGGCCCCGCAGCACGAACGCCGGCAGCAGGCCGCTCACGTAGCCGTCCTCCGGAGTGAGCATCAGCAGGTAGACGAACGAAATCGCGACCGACGCCGATCCCGCGATCAGCAGCAGCCGGATGCGCGTCCCCAGGCGTTGCGCCAGCACTCCCGAGAACGGCATCAGCGTCGCGACCAGCGCCGTCGCCGGGAGGAAGCCGAGCCCGCCCTCCAGCGGCGAAAAGCCGAGCGAGTTCTGCATGAAGAGGCTGGTGAACGGCTGCGTGCCGAACACGGCGGCGGAGAAGAGGAAGGCGCTGAGGCAGGCCATCGCGAACTGCGCGTTGCGGAACAGCCGCACATCCACGAGCGGGTACGGGAGCCGCAGTTCGACCACGACGAAGAGCACGAGCAGCGCCGCACCCGCGCCGAAGCAGCCGAGGATGATGCCGTCGGTCCAGCCGCGCGAGTTCGCCTCCGTAAGGGCGAACATGGCCAGCGCCAGCCCGCCCGCGAGCAGCGCCGCGCCGGCGAAGTCGATGGAGCGCGGCGCGTTGGGGTCGCGCGATTCAGGGATGCGGCGCAAACCCATGCCCATCGCCACCACGCCAATGGGGACGTTCACGAGGAAGATCCAGCGCCAGGAATCGCCGTGGACGAGGAGCCCGCCGAGGATTGGCCCGGCGATGAGACCGATGCCGGAGACGCCGCCCCAGAGGCCGATCGCGAGCCCGCGCTGGTGCGGCGGGAAGGCGTTGGTGACGATGGAGAGCGTGCCCGGCATCATCACGGCGGCGCCCAGCCCCTGCACCACGCGCAGCGCGATGAGCTGCTCGACGTTCGCGGCGAGACCGCAGCCCGCGGAGGCGATGACGAACAGCAGCAGCCCCCAGAGGTACACCCGCCGCCGCCCGAGGATATCGCCGAGGCGGCCCATCGCCAGCGGGAACACGCCCAGCACGAGCACGTACCCGGAGACGGTCCACTCCGCGGTGCTCAGGCTCGCATCGAGGTCGCGGCCGATGGCGGGAAGGCCACGTTCACGACGAACGTGTCGATCATGAGCATGCCCAGCCCGAGACAGACGGCCACGAGGGTGGACCACTTCGAGGCCGTCTCCGGCGCCTTCAGGAACGATGCCATGCTATCCTCCGCCGCGACCCCGGCGTGACCGGGAGTAAGTTTCTCGAAGAAACGATCTCGTGGCGGGAGCACTATCTTCGAGATACCATAGGGCTGTCAAGATGGCCAGGACGCGTACCTACAACCACTTCTGCCCCGTCGCCCGCTCCCTCGAGGTGATTGGCGAAAAGTGGTCGCTGCTCATCGTGCGGGACCTGCTGCGGGGGCCCCAGCGCTTCACCGACCTGCTTCGCGGGCTGAACAACATCACGCCCAAGTGGCTCACGCTGCGGCTGCGCGAACTGGAATCGGCGGGCATCGTCGAACGTGACCAGGAGCCGGGGCGGAAGGAAGTGCGCTACCGGCTGACGGAGAAGGGCGCGCAGCTCGGCCCCGTGATTGCGGCGCTCAACGTCTGGGGCGTGGACCACGCCATGCGCCCGCCGGAGCCGGGCGAGGGGATCCTGCTGGCGCGTTCGCTCCAGGCGATCGCGTCGTACTTCAATAGCCGCGGGTTGAAGGCTGAGGTGCCGCTGGAGTGGGAGATTCGCACGCCCGACAACCCGCCAGCGCGCATCCGCTTCGATGGCGAAACGTGGCGGCTGCGCGGCGAGGATCCCCCACCGGCGCCCGCGCTCGTGGTGGAAAGCGACGCGCAGGCGTGGGCCGAGTTCCTGGCGGCGCGCGGCGAGGATCGGGCGGCGGTGTTCGCGCGCATGCGCGTGGCCGGCGGCGACGACGCCGTGGCGTTCTTCCGGCAGGCGTTCCGCATCCCCGTGGGCGCCTGAGCCGCCCGCACCACCGCCCGCGCACGGCTACGGCGTCCCCCTATCTCCTTTCTCTTTTCTCCTGTCTCCCCTCCACACCCGTCCCCGCGACCAGTCGAAGGCGCGGTCGGTCCAGGTGCGCTGCGCGGGGTGGAAGTGTCCGGTGACCGCGCGCCGGTACGGCTGCGCGACGCGTGCGGCGTACCCGCCGAACCCCTCCCGCCGCAGTGGCCGCCAGTCCTCCCTGTAGGGCGCGATCACGTGCCGCGACGAGACCTGCCGGGCCGACGTCAGGAACGCCAGCCCGATCCCGGACGAGACTTCGAGCAGGCTGCGATTCTCCGCGCGGGCCGTGCGCAGGAGGCCGTTGAACAGCGCCGCGAGCTCGCCCGGCGTCGGCAGCGAACCCACGTCGTCCCGCAGCTCGGAGAGGGAGGCGCGCAGCTCGGAGAGTTCGATGGGCGGCGTGTCGATGGTGCCGGCGGTGGTCCCCGTCGCCCCCTGGAGCGCGCCGAGGAGCTGATCCACCGACGCGAAGTGGACGTCGCCGGGGAGGTAGCCGGCGGCGGCGAGCTCCTCCTCCAGCGTGCGCAGGTACACCCGCGACCCCTGCAGCAGGTCCGAGGCGCCGGCCAGCAGCCAGAGGGGCGAAAAGCCGAACGCGGCGATCGACCCCAGTTCGACCGCGTTCCCGGCGGCCTTCTTCATCGCGAGGCGGCCGGCCCCCGGGGCCTCGGGCTCGACGGGGGCCGTTCCGGCGCCTTCCACGCCCCCGACCAGTTCGATGGCGATACGCAGCGCGTTCTTCGCGGTCACTTCGTAGAGGCGGCTGCGGCGCACGAACCGCGGCAGCAGGAGCTGGCCGGTCTCGTGCACGCTCCCGGCGAGCGTCGCCGCGGCGGCCCGGACGGCGCGCTCGGGGAAGCTGAGGGCGTACCGGCCGGCGGTGCCGAGCGGAGAGGGCGTGCCGTCGGGCCGTTGGGTGGTCATCGCTTTCGATTGTAGGCGAGTGGCGGGCCGCCCCCGCTACGCCACCGAGGTCAGGCCGATGGCGAAGCTGCCCGCGTACCCGCTCCCCGTCCGCGCGATGGGCACCAGCAGCGAATTGCCGCTCTGCCGGAAGATGCTGTCGCTGGCGTTGCGCGTGGTGCGGGGCCCCTTCGCGGCGTAGGGCGCGGCCTTGAACACCTCATCCGCCACGCTGTCCTCGAAGAAGATCTGGGAGGTGAATTCGTACGCCTTCCCATTCGCCGCGGTGCCCCGCACCTTGAAGTGGATGTGCACGGTCCGCCCCTGGTACCAGCCGGGGAAGATGGTCGTGAACGTGGCGATGCCGTTGGCGTCGGTGACCTGGTAGCCGCGCAGGAACTTCTTGCCGCGCGCGTTCGTCGCGCCGTCGCTGACATCGCTGTACACGCCCGCGGCGTCGCACTGCCACACATCCACCGTGGCGTTCGCGAGCGGCCTGCACCCGGCGGCGCCGAACGACTGCACGTTGAACGCGAGCGACAGCGGCACGCCCTCCACGGGTACCCCCGTCGATGGTTCGGGGCGGATGTCGGCGCGGTTCAGCTTCTCATCGACGAAGAAGGGCCCTTCCGTGAGCGCGGGCGTGACCACGCACTGGGGCAGGGTCGTGGGGACCACGGCGGCGGCGCCGCTCGCGGTGGCGGCGGTGGTTCCCGTTGCGGTGGCCGCCTGCGTGGCGCTCCCCGTGCCGGTGGCCCCGCCCGTGGCCGGTGTGGTCCCGGCGGCTCCCGTCACCGGTGTCGCGCTTGCGGGGGTGGCGTTCGAAGGCTTCGCGTCGCCGCCGCAGGCCGCGGCGATGAGACCGGCGCCGGCCGCGCCGAAGAGCGCGAGGATGTCGCGCCGCTTGAGAATCCGTCCGACGATCGCGTCGTCGTTGTCCATGGCTTATCTCCCCCTGCGTTCGGCCGGCGCGCCCGCCCGGGACGCGGCGCTCGCCGTTCGCCCCCTAGCGTGAGGTACGAAGCTGGGGGATTGCTGGGTGCGTTAACGGCCCTTTCCACTCCCGGAGGGCGTCACTTCCCGGCGATGGCCCGGATCCAGGGCAGGTGCTCGGCGAAATGCCCGCCCGAGTTGCCGAAGACCACGCGACCGGCCGGGCGCGTGTCCGGGTTCGCGGGGTCGCCGGGCAGGTACTCCTCGACCCTCTTCAGGAGCGCCTCGATGGGCAGGGCCCCGACCGCGGCCACGGTTTCGGCGTGCGCGGCAGCGAGCAGCTCACGGGCTTCCGCGAAGGTGATGCCCGCGTGCCGTTCCTGGGCACGGGCGTTGATCGCCTCCTCGTCGCCGCTCTCCCAGTCCTCCCGCGCGATGCCGAGCCCTTCGTACCGCGGCCGGCGCTGGAGGATGGCGAGCGCGGATCGCTCCCAGTCGGCGAGGTGCGCGAGGTGGTCGGCGATGGTCCAGCCTTCGTGGTCACGCGCCCCGAGGGCGGGCGTCCCCGTGAGCGCGTCGAGTTCGGCGTTGAGGTCGCGCCAGCCGGTATCAATCCATGCGAGGAGTTCGGCGGTATCGCGTGGTGCGTCGTTGCTCATGGCGCCTCCCGGTGGCGCATCTTATCCGGCGTCGTCGATATCGCGCAGCAGCGCGCGGCACGGGGCCCCGTCCGCCCCTTCGATGAGCAGCGGCAGGCAGACGAGCTCGTACAGCCCCGGCTCCACGCCGCGCAGGTCGATCCCTTCGAGCACGACGACGCCGCCGCTGAGGAAGGCGGTGTGCGCCGGGCCGGGGTCATCGAACGGCGCGACGGAGAGGTAGTCGATGCCGACCAGCCGCACGCCGCGCGAGGCCAGCGCCTCCGCCGCATCCTCGGTGAACGCGAGGTAGTCGCGGGAGAAGCCGGGCTGGGACCAGAGCTCCGAGTTGGGCGTCTTGAAGAGCAGCCGCTCGGCCTCCGCGGGGATTTCGAACTGTTCGAGCATCGCCGCGTCGATGTGGCGGTCGATGGTGCGCGCCTCGACCACCCAGGCGGGGCCAATGAGGCACTCCAGTGGCGTCTCGTCGATGCCGGCGCCCCCGGGGACGAAGTGGCAGGGGGCGTCGATGTGCGTGCCGAGGTGGAGGGTCGCCTCCATGCGGCTGAGGTTGCAGATGCCACCCTCCTGCATGTCGCTCACCTGCGCGATGACGAGCGGCGGATCGCCTTCGAAGATCGCCATGCCGGGGCGAATGGGAACGGTGATGTCGGTCCAGGTCATGAGGCCCAGAGTGGACCACGCGGCGGCGGAGCGTCGCAACGGATCTTTACGCGTGCGATGGAAGTGGCACGCCTCAGCGGTGCAGCAGCAGGCTCACGTTCGTGCCGCCCACCGAAAGGGTGGTGAGGAGCACGCAGTCGATCTTCTCGTCGCGGGCCTCGCGCACGTAGGCGAGGTCGAGGTCGACTTCGGCGGTTTCGAACCCGGCCACGGGGAAGACGCGCTGGCGGGCCATCGTCTCCAGCGCGAGCGCGCAGGCGAGCGGCCCGCTGGCGGCGAGGGGGTAACCGAGCGCGCCCCACGGCGTGGTGACGCCCGCGAAGTAGGCGTGGCGGCCGAAGGTGCGCAGCAGGCCGTACCCCTCGGCGAAGTCCACCTCCTTGCGGCCGTCGGCACAGGAGATGGCGAGGTCGACCTGGTTCTGGAGGTAACCGGCATCGCCGAGGGCGAGGGCCATGGCGCGGCCGGCTTCCGCGGCGCCGCTGATGGCGAGGGGCTCGGCGGTGGAATCGAAGATTTCGCCGATCCCGGCGATGGTGGCGAGGATGGCGGCGCCGCGCTCGCGGGCGTGCTCCTCCGCTTCGACCACGACGTAGGCGGCGGCCTCGGCGGCGACGAACCCGCCGTGGCGGGTGTCGAAGGGGCGCGCCGGTTCGCGGCTGGCGAAGCCCTGCGCGCGGAGATGTTCGAGCAGCGGCTGCTGGAGCGCCTGCGCGGCCCCGGCGATGACCACGTCCGCGTCGCCACGCTGGACGATGCGAGCGGCGGCGGCGATGGCGGCGGCCCCGCTCGCCTCCGCGCCCCCCACCTCGGCGACGATGCCGCGCACGCCGAGGGCGCGCGCGACGGCGTGGCCGTAGGGCGCGAACAGCGTCGCCTGCCCCGGTGCGCGGTACGGCAGGCCATCGGCGACGGCGAAGCGGCGGGCATCGCCCGCACCCGCGCCCAGGCCCGCGGATTCGATCGCCTGCATCGCCGCGTCCAGGGCGATGAGCGACCCGCGGTCGAGGAAGTGCGCGAGGTTGCGAGGGATGTTGGCGTGGGGCCGGTAGCTTTCGGGGACGGCGGCGGCGAAGAAGGACGTGCCCTCGCCGGGGTCGAAGTCGCCGCCTGCGAGCTCGCCCGCGGCGGCCCCTTCCCACGCACGCGCCGCCCCGGCGCCGTGGGAGCTGACGGCGCCGTAACCCGTCAGGACGGGGCGGCGAACCGGGGAGATGGCGTCGGTGGGCAGGCTATTCGAGCTCTTCGTCCAGGAATTCGTCGTCTTCCTGGCGGCGGCGCCAGAACATCGCGGCGGCTGCGAGCCCGCCCAGCAGCGCGAAGATGCCCAGGAACTTCTTCACGAGGATCCTCCACGCTCCCCGGGCGCGACTGCATCGCAAGGGAGCTTTCTTCGAGTATAGGAGCGCCCGCGGGAAAGCGGAATGCGGCGGCCCATGGCCCGCATTGCGTGCCTATCTCGCCTCCGCTCCCCCGCCACCGGGCTATCGCGCCCGGCTGCCCCCGTCGATCGTGTACACGCCGCCGCTGATGAACGTCGCATCGTCGCTGCAGAGGAAGGCGACGAGCGCCGCCACCTCATCCGGCTCGCCGTACCGCCCCAGCGGGATGTTCGCAGCCATCATCCGGTGCACCGCTTCCGGGTGGTCCGGGTTGATGCCGCGTTCGAGCGACCGCATCATCCGCGTCTCGATTGGCGACGGGCAGACCGCGTTCACGCGGATCTTGTCGCCGCCGAATTCGAGGGCCGCGCTCTTCGAAAGGCCGATGACGGCGTGCTTGCTGGCGCCGTAGGCGATGATCGTGGGGGTGCCGCTGAGGCCCGCGACGGAGGCGGTGTTCACGATCGCGCCGCCGCCCTGCTCGCGCATGACCGGGACCACGTGCTTCATCCCCAACCAGACGCCCTTCACGTTCACCGCGAGCACGCGGTCGAACATCTCCTCCGGGTAGTCGATGCTCGGGCCGACCCAGCCTTCGATGCCGGCGTTGTTGAAGAAGGCGTCGATGCGGCCGAAAGTGGCCTTCGCGACCCGCACGTAGTTCTCGACCTGGGCCGACTGGGTGACGTCGCAGGGGACGGCGATGGCCTCGGCCCCGGCGGTCTTCACCTCGGAGACGACCTCGTCGAGCGCGCTGTTGGGCAGGTCGACAGCGACGATGCGCGCGCCTTCGGAGGCGAAGCGCAGGCAGGCGGCGCGGCCAATGCCGCCGGCCGCGCCGGTGATGATGGCGGTCTTTCCTTCGTATCGCATGCGTCCCCCTCGGAGTGCTGGTGGCGCCCGGCGGGCCCGGAACGGCCCGCCGGGTGGTGGTCGAACCGCGGCTTCGCGGCTATTCGCTCCAGAAGCCAGTGAGGCGCGACGCCAGTTCGCGGCCCTGGCGGAGCCCTTCGACGGCGACGGCGCCGCGGCGGCTGAAGTCCATCAGGTTCACGCCGAACGCCTCGATGCAGCCCGCATCGGGGGCCACGAGCTCCACCTGGCTGCCGCTTTCGCGCAGGGTGTTCAGCTCCGATTCGAGCCGCTGGCGGGTGAGTTCGGCCATCGCCGCCTGCGGGCCTTCGCCAGTGGTGCCGATGGTGACGGCCACTACGAGCACGCGGTCGTGGCCCTTCGCCACGTCCGCGTTCGTGCCCGAGCGCATGCCCCCATCCATGTAGCGGCGGCCGTTGATGGTCACGGCGGGGTAGACGCCGGGGACGCTGCAGCTGGAGGCGACGGCGGCGCCGAGGGCGACGCCCTCCTGGCCGTTCCAGGTGACGAAGGTGCCGTCGGCGGTATCGACGGCGGTGCAGACGTACCCCTTCGGCCAGCTTTCGGCGCGCGCGATGAGGTAGCCCATGCTCGCGATGAACTGCTCTTCGGTGATGGTCTCGGCCTCGAGGGAGAGCTTGCCAATGGCGCGCATCAGCTCGCCAGGGTCCTGGCCGGCTTCGGCGCCGCGCATGCGCAGTTCGAGGAGCGGCGAGAGCACGGGCTGCGCCCCCTGCGAGGCCGGGTTCTGCGACGCGGCGGCGGCGGAACGCCCGCCCGCGTTCCCGCGCAGGTGCGGTTCGCCGATCTCCTGCGGCGTGCGGCCCAGCGCGAGCTGCGCGCCCACGACGGAGCCGGCGGAGGTGCCGATGAAGGTATCGGCCTTGCTCAGGTCCACGCCGCCTTCGGCGAGGCCCATGATGAGCCCGGATTCCCAGGCGATGCCGACGGGGCCGCCCCCGCCAAGTACCAGTGCGCGTGTGGCCAACTTCGAATCCCCCTCGCGGTGTATGGAGCCAGGAATGGGCCCCGATGCGCGGAAATGTACGGTATCCGGCGCCCGTGCGCGCCCCGAATCGCGCCATCTTCAGGCGAGCAAGAGGCGAACGGCGGCCACGGCCATCGCGGCGGTCGCCACCCAGCCCGCGCCAAGGAGCAGCGGCCCCGGCACGAACGGCCCGAGGATGCCGCGGTCGTGAGCGGCGAGCATGATGAACACGAGCACCACCGGCGCCGTCACCCCGTTGACCACCGCCGCCAGGTAGAGCGCGCGCATCTCGGAGATGCCGGTGAAGGTGAGGCCGATGCCGAGGAGGGTGGAGGCGGCGATCACGGCGTAGAACTGGGGGGCACGCCGCAGGCTCTCGCTCAGCCCTTCGCGCCAGCCGAACAGCTCGGCCACGGCGTATCCGGCCGACCCCGCGAGCACGGGAATGGCGAGCAGCCCGGTGCCGATGATGCCCGCCGCGAACAGGAGCGCGGCGCCATCGCCGGCGAGGGGCCGAAGCGCCTCGGCCGCGTCCGCCGCGGTGCGCACGTCGGTGCGTCCGCTCGCCCCCAGGGTGGCGGCGGAGGTGAGCACGACGAAATAGAACCCCAGGTTCGCCATCACCATCCCCGTGGCCACGTCCCAATGCGAGGCGCGCACAAGCGCGGCAATCCGCTCCCGCGCCGCGCTCGTGGCCGAAATGCCCGACCGTGCTTCCTCCTCCACCTCCTCGGACGCCTGCCAGAAGAACAGGTAGGGCGAAATCGTCGTGCCGAGGATCGCGACGATGGCCGTGACGCCTTCGCGATCGAGGGTGAGCCGGGGCACGACCGTCGCCCGCGCCGCCGCGCCCCAATCGGGGTTCGAAACGAACGCGCCCGCCACATACGCGAAGATCACGAGCGTGAGCAGCTTGAGCACGCGCGCGAGCGCGGGGTAGGGAATCGCGACCTCCGTTAGCGCGATGCCCACGCCCAGCGGCAGCACCAGCCAGGGCGCGGGCATGCCGGTGAGCAGCTCGATGGCGGCGGCGATCGCGCCGAGGTCCGCGCCGATGTTGACGATGTTCGCCACCAGCAGCATCGCTACCAGCGGATACAGGGCGCGGCGCCCGAAGCGGTCGGCCGTCACCGCCGCCAGCCCCCGCCCGCTGACGATGCCGATGCGCGCGCAGAGGGTCTGCACGGCGATGTTCATGGGCAGCGTGACGATGCTCGTCCAGAGCAGGCTGTAGCCGTGCGTCGCGCCGGTGATCGTGTAGGTGGAGATGCCGGAGGGGTCGTCGTCGGCGACGCCGGTGATGAGCCCCGGCCCGAGCCCGTTGACACCCTTGCGCGCCTCACGCGAGGCGCGGATGAGCGCCCGGAGGTCGCGGCGGACGACGGCGGCGGCGGCACGCCGGGGCACGCGGGCCGGGGGGAGCGTCATCGCTCCGCAGCATACGGCTCGCGCGCCGCTCAGTATCCGAGGACGGGATCGACCACGTTCTCCAGCGGCTCGCCCGCGCAGTACCGGCGCAGGTTCGCGAGGAAGATCTCGGCCGCCCGGTGCCCGTACCCTTCGACCGACCCCGAGACGTGCGGCGTGATGACCACGTTCGGCGCATCCCAGAGCGGGTCATCGGCGGGCAGCGGTTCCGGGTCGGTGACGTCGAGGATCGCGCCGGCGATGGTCTCGGCCTTGAGCGCGGCGATGAGCGCCGCCTGGTCGACGACAGGGCCGCGAGCGATGTTGATGAGGCAGGCGCCGGGCTTCATGCGCGCCAGCTCGGCCGCGCCGATGAGGTGGTGCGTCTCCGCGGTCAACGGCACGCAGAGGACGAGGTAGTCGGATTCGCGCAGGAGCGTGTCGAGTTCGCCATGCGGCAGGAGGAGGTCGCAATCGGGGTCGGTGTCGCCGGGGTGGATGGTGCGGCGGCTGGCGATGACGCGCATGCCGAAGGCGCGCGAGCGGCGGGCGAGTTCGCGGCCGATGGCGCCCATGCCGGCAATGCCGACGGTCTTGCCCATGATTTCGCCGGTCTGGCGGCCCTGCCAGCGGTGCTCCATCTGCTGGCGGACGGCGAGATCCAGCCGCTTCGACCAGATGAGCATGGAGGCGATGCAGTACTCGGCGATGTTCACCGCCGAAAGTCCGCTCGAATTCGTCACGACGAAATGCTGCCCGACGAGCCCTTCCTTCACGAGCGCATCGGCGCCCGCGACGATGCATTGGAACCACTTGAGGTTGGTCGCGGCGCGGAGGTATTCCGGGGGGATACGCGCCGGGCCGAAGGCGACTTCCGCCTCGGCGATGGTCGCGAGCGCGCGGGCTTTCTCGTCGGGTGGCAGCTCGGTGCCGGCGCGCAGGGCGGCGGCGGGGAAATCGAGGATGCGGATGCGCGGGTCCACGGCCGCGATGTCGGCGACGACCTCGGGGGCGACGGGGAAGGTAATGGCGACCGGGATCTCGGCCATGGCGACCTCGCAGAAGTGGGTGCGCGAAATCGTGGCCGTTCCGCCCGCCGCTGTCGAGCGGCGGTGGCGCTATTCCTCGAAGGTCAGCTCCAGCTCGCGGAGGGCGCCACCTTCGATGAGCGTGTGCGCCGCGCGCTGCTCCTCCGGGAGGGTCGCGCGGGCGCGCTCGAACACCGGCCGGATGGCGGTTGAGGCGAGGAAGTCGGCGGCGGCGATGGCGACGCCCCCCTTGAGCGCGGCCGCGAGTTCGCCCACCAGCAGCGGCTCCTCGCGGTTGAACAGCACGCTCCCGAGCAGCGCGTGGCCTTCGCGCACGCGGCGGCGTTCGATGGTCTCGAAGGCGCCCGCGTCCTCGGCGCGCACATTCAGGTAGATGTCCACGCGCACGTTGGTGTGGGCCTCATCGGGGAGTGGGTTGGCGACGGCGCGGACCGTGCCTTCGCCGTCAGGTCCCTGGATCCAGCCCCAGAAGCGCGCGGGGTGCGAGGGCGGCTCGAGGTCGCTCCACACCACCCACAGGTTCCCCTGGCGGTGACGTTCGCCAAGGGCGCGAGAGAAGCCGTCGCCGGCGAAGAGGAGGGTGGAATTGGGTCCGGGCATGAGCGAAGTGTGGGAGAGGGGAGAGAAAGGAGAAAGGAGACAAGGGGGCGGGGGCTCGAGGCTCGGGGTTCGAGGCTCGAGCGGGGCAACCCGTGGGGAGGTGCGTGGTGGGCCGGGGATGACGGCGGGAGGAGAAACGCGAAGGGAGGCCGGCTGCTCAATAACAGCGGGTCGAACTGGGGGAACGCCCTCCGGCGCCGATAGCGATGACGGTGATGCACTTGGGGTCCGCGTACGGAGCGTCCATGAAGTTGTCGGTGATGACCCGCACGACGTTTCCGTAACGGATCTCGTAATGCGTCACCCGGCAATCCCCCTCCGAGGGCGAACTCGACCAGAGCCACTTGAAGCCGGCGAGATTGCCCACGGGGAACCCCCAGAAAATGGCTGGCGCCGAGGGAGGTAGACAGGTAGGCCCGCCACCGACGTTTCTGACTTCGCTTCGTCTGGAGCACGCGGAGTAGTTGCATGCCCGGAGCGTGATCGTCTTCTGCCCTGGGGACGAAAAAGCGCGTGGCGAACCAGATGGAATAGGAGCTGTCCTGGCTGGGTGTGCCTCCAGTTGCGGTCCAGGTCAGGCTGGTGACCGTCCCGGTCCCATCGGAGAGGCAGATGACCTGTTCGTTAACCTGCACGCTCTTGGGGGAACAACCCAACGTGTAGATGGTAGGGGCTCCCCCTCCGCCCGAACTCGTGGTGGGTGTCGGCGTCGCTGATCGGGTGGGCGTGGCAGTGGGAGGCCGGCTGGGGGTGGCGGTGGGCGTGTTGGTTGGGGTGGGTGTGGCAGTGGGGGTGGGTTTCGCATCGGCGCAGGCGTCCTCGAACGCCCCCTTCAGCATCGCCGTGCCACGCACCGCGCCCGGCGCCCTGCCGTGGTCCGCGTCCTGCAACAGAACTTCGCCGGCGCTGCGGGTTCCCGGCTGCCGTTTAGCTTCGTTGCCCCAGTAGTACCAGGTGTTCCGCTGGTAGGCGTTGTAGGCGGCGTGCACATTGTCCGGCACGGGGTGCTGGTAGAAGGTCACCCAGGATGGTGCCTGTGCGACCACTCGCCTGACGTTGGTATCCATGTCGTCACGCGGGCCAGTGAAGGTATCGAGCCCGACGAAAAGCTCCACGGGGATCCCCTGGAGGCGCAGCAGGCCCGCGACTATCAGGGCCGCGGCGCCCCCGGCGGAATGACCCACGAGAACGATGCGATGTCCCTGTTCGGCCTTGACCTTGAGGGCGCGAAACGCATCGTTGTACTGATAATGGCGCCACATGGCGTAGGCCACGCCACTGTCTTGCAGGATCCCAGCGACATCGGACGCCTTGTTATAGGAGTCTGCGGTGGACTTGTCCTCGTTGTTGTCTGACTCATCCCAATATGGCGGGTTCGAGGAGAGCGCCTGTCGCCAGCCTGTAAATCCAGCCGCGAAACACGTGCCTGTCAGGGTCCGAAGTTGCGGCGGTGAGTTGCGCTTCGCGCTGGCGAACGGCGAGGCGTCACGGGAGTAGCCATAGAGAAACCCTCCCGAGTACCTTGCCGGGATCTCCTCCCAATCACCCGAACTCGTCTGGTGGAGCACGACCTGATCCGGCGTGCCCGGCACCCGAACCACGATCCCTCGGGTCAGCGATGCGCCACCAAGGTCCACAGCGAGCGCTTCGATTCCCACGTACTGTTTGGGGAGTGAAGGCATTGCGGTGGTCCGAAGTTCCACCGTCGTCGAGCGGTTCAGGCCGGAAGCGGGAATGTATGCGCTCTTGCCGCTGCTCAGCGCCAGCTCAACGGCGAGTGATTCGTTGGCACTCACCGAGAGGCGCGCCGAGCCACTTCCGGTCGCACGCGTGCCGATGGCGCCGACTCCGTCGAGTGGCGTGACGTCCAGGGCTTGTCCGCTTCCATCGGCGCCGATCTGCGGCAGAACAATCCGCGAGCCGCCGCCAGCCGGTGCCCTCTGGGCATGGCCCTCGTCGCCGAGTATCCCGGTGGCAAGCACGATCGCACCGAGTCCCAGCATGACATGGAGAACGCCTTGCCACTTCACTTGGGCGCCGTTATATCGGTGTAGCGACGGCGAGGTCAATCTGAAATGTCGTACCGATGTAGGCCTTTGATGACGCCCGGCGGGGCATTGAAATGGCTCAGTTATGCCCGCGGGGGGACGAGGCCGGCAATGGCGCTGCTCATGCCTGTGACGAGCCCGGGCGGGAGGTGAATGGTGGTGGCGGCGGAGAGGAGGCGGAGGCCGCCGTGTCCGGCGCTGAACGAGCTGATGGCCGCGTTTGCCATCGGCACCGGGATGACCGCGTCGTCGCCGGTGGCTTCGCCGATGACCGCGCCGATGGCCACGAAGTGCGAGACGACGAGGACGTCGTGGCCGGCGGCCTCGCCTGCGAGCGCGAGTTCGAGCACGGTGTCGACCACGCGCCGCCGCCACGTCCGCAGCCCCTCCGGCTGTTCGCTCCAGCGCGAGGCGATGAAGTCCGGCAGCATCGCGACCCGTTCCTCGGCGGTCATGGTGGGGTCGAACACCTCGGCAACCTCGTCGCGGTACTCGGGCACGAGGCCGAGTGCGGCGGCGATGGGGAGGGCGGTCTCGCGGGTGCGCAGCAGGGGCGAGACCACCAGCCTCGCCGCGGAGGTGCCCTTCGCCCACTCCGCCACGTGCTCCGCCTGCCGCCGTCCGCGCTCCGAGAGGCCGGGGTCGAGGTGGTCGAAGCTCGCGAACGCTTCCCCGTGGCGGATGAGATAGAGCGGCACGTCAGCGCATCGAGGAGGCAGCTTCGTCGCGCGTGATCTCGCGGATGCCGAGCGCGTGCTCGACCGCGAGCCGCGCGTACCGGCCGGGGTTGCCCGTCACCCATTCCTCGCTCGCGGACCCGGCGATGGGGCGCTTCACCTGCGCCGGCGTCCCCACCGCGAGCACCCCCGCGGGGATGGCGGTCTCGGGGAGGACGACGGAGCCGGCGGCGATGAGCGAGCCTTCGCCGACGCTCGCGCCATCGAGGACCTGCGCGCCGTTCCCGATGAGCGCGCGGTCGCCAATGGTCGCGCCGTGGACGACGACGCCGTGCGCGATGGAGGCCTCGGCGCCGATGAGCGCGGGCAGCCCGGCCCGGCCGTGCACGACCGCGCCGTCCTGCACGTTCGCGCCCGGCCCGACGACCGCATACGAGGTATCGCCGCGAACGACGGCGCCGTACCAGACGGACGCGCGCTCATGGATGGTCACGTCCCCGACGATCGTGGCGGTGGGCGCGATGAAGGCGGTCGGGTGGACCTTCGGAACCTTGTCGCCGACGGCGTAGATGGGCACGGGAAGCTCCTCGGAGTAGTCAGGGAGAGAGTACTCGTGCTCGGTGCTGAGTGCTGAGTGCTGAGTGCTGGGTGCTGAGTGCTGAGTGCTGAGTGTGCCGCACGCCCAGGGGGGGTGTGGCGTGCTCGGTGGATACCAGGCACTGGCTACTGGGCACTGGCTACCGGGCATTGGTCGCCAGCTCGACGAGGAGATCGCCTTCGCGGACGACGTCTCCGGGGGTGACGGTGATGCGGGCGATGGCGCCGTCGCGCGGGGTGGTGATGCGGTGCTCCATCTTCATCGCTTCGAGGGTGAGCAGGAGGTCGCCGACGGTCACGGTGTCGCCTTCGGCGACGCGCACGGTAGCGATGGTGCCCGAGAGCGGGGCCGTGATCGCGCTGGTTCCCGCTTCGCTGGCCTGCGCGCGACGGGGCAGGGGCGGCGGCGGGACGATCGCGAACGAGAAGGGAGCGCCGGGGGCGTCTCCGCCGTCCTCCTCGCGGGCCACGATCTCGCTCGCTTCGCCGCGCGCGACCAGGTACCGCGTTTCGCCGCCGTCCACGCCCAGGCGCAGCTGCCCGTCGCCGCTCGCTTCGATGACGCGCAGGACCGTCTCGGCGCCCTGGCCATGGACGCGGAAGCTCTTCCCGGCGCGCCCGCTGATCTCGCAGGTGCGAAGGCGCGCGCCGTCATCGAGAGTGACCGACGCGGTGCCGGCACGGAACGGGTTCTTCCAGAGGTAGGCGGCGACGGCCGCCGCCGCGGCCACCCCGTCGGAGGCGGCGCCCGCGGCAAGGACGGCCTCGAGGTCGCGTTCGAGCCAGCCGACATCCGCGGCGCCCGCGGCGAAGGTTCCGGACGCGAGCACGGAGCGGAGGAGGCCGGTATTGCCGCGGATGCCGCGCAGGGGGTGGACCGCCACCGCGGCAGCGAGGTCGCGGCACGCCTCCTCGCGGGTCGCGCGCTGGACGATCGCCTTCGCCACGAGGGAATCGTACTGCGGTGGGATGTCGTCGCCGGGGGCGAAGCCGCGGTCGAGGCGCCAGCCCGGGGCATCGCCGGGGGCGCTCCTGAGGCGCCCGGTGCCGGGGCGGAAGGAATCCCACGGGTCCTCGGCGTTGATGCGGACCTCGATCGCGTGGCCTTCGAAGCGGACGTCGTCCTGCGCGAACGGCAACGGCTCCCCGGCGGCGATGCGCAGCTGCAGGGCGACGAGATCCAGCCCCGTGATCGCCTCCGTCACCGGGTGTTCGACCTGCAGGCGCGGGTTCACTTCGAGGAAGTAGAAGGGACGCCGCCCATCGCCGCCGGGCTCGCCGACGAGGAATTCGAACGTGCCCGCGTTCACGTAGCCGGCGGCGCGGGCAATGCGCAGGGCCGCGCCCGTTAGCTCCGCCCGCAGTGGGGCATCGACGACCGGGCTGGGCGCCTCCTCCATGAGCTTCTGGCGGCGGCGCTGCACCGAGCAGTCGCGTTCGCCGAGGTGGACGGCGTTGCCGTGGGCGTCGGCGAGAACCTGGACCTCGACGTGGTGGGCGCCTCGCACGAGCCGTTCGAGCAGCAGGCCGGGGTCCCCGAACGAGGCCTCGGCCTCGCGGCGGGCGCCGGCGAGCGCGTCAGGCAGTGCCGCCGGGTCGTGGACTTCGCGCATGCCGCGGCCGCCGCCCCCGGCGCGCGCCTTCACCATGAGGGGGTAGCCGATGTGGTTCGCGGCCTCGGCGAGGGCCGCGTCGTCGTCCGGGCCGTCGTACCCCGGCACCACGGGCACGCCGTTGGCGGTGGCGAAGTGACGTGCCGCCGCCTTGTCCCCGAGGCCGCGGAGCACGCCCGGGGGCGGCCCGATGAACGTGATCCCCTCGGCCGCGCACCGGGCCGCGAAGCCGGCGTTCTCGCTGAGGAAGCCGTAGCCGGGGTGGATGGCGTCGCAGCCTTCGGCCTTCGCCGCCGCGATCACCGCGTCCTGCCGGAGGTACGTCTCCGTGGCCGATGCGCCGGGGAGGAGCACCCGGCGGTCGGCGGTGCGGACCGCGAGGCTGGCGCGGTCCGGCACGGAAGCCACGACCACCGATTCGATGCCGAGCGCGCGCAGCGTCCGGCAGATGCGGACGGCGATCTCGCCGCGGTTGGCCACGAGCACGCGCCGGAACATGGTGCGCATCCTACGCCGCCCTGTGGGCGGGGGCGGGACTCAGGCGGGGGCGGCGGCCGCGGCCTTTGCCATGTCCCCTTCGAGCAGGGCGAAATCGGCCTCGGGCACCTCGTGCAGGTTCCCCTGGTAGGCCAGCGTCCAGTTCGCGCGCGGCCACTTTTGCGTCCAGGTGAACCGCTCGTGGTATGGCTCGGCATCGAGCCAGCGCTCCTCGGGCAACACCAGCACCGGCCGGATGCCGACGCGGTACGGGTACAGCTCGCCCGGCTTCTTCGAGTTGTTCCAGATGCGCGTCTGTTCTTCCACGACGGGGCTGGTGACCTCGACGATGGCGCTGAACTGCTTGCGGCCAGTGACGTAGAAAGCGATGCGGTCGCCGGGCTGGACCTTCTGGCTCATCAGGCGGCGCGTGCTCTTGAAGCCGTGGCGGGTGAAGCCCATGGCGCGGGTCGTTTCGTAAATCTCAGGGCCGCCCACCACGATCCACCATCGTGCCATCCGGTCACCTCCGCGGGTCAGGGGTCGAAGCCGCCGGTGTACCCGCGTACGAGGATATCGCCCCCGGCGGATTCGACAACCGTGTCGCGCAGCCGCCACGCGTCGCCGACGCGCCCCACGCCTTCGCCACCAACGGCGGGGAGGCCGCCGCCGCCAATCACGAGGGGCGCGAGGAACGCCCAGACTTCGTCGACGTGGCCGCCTTCGAAGAGCGAGCCGAGCAGCGTGCCGCCGCCTTCGGCCCAGATGGAGAGGATGCCCCGGCGGCCGAGGGCGGGCAGCAGCTGCGCCAGTTCGAGCCCGGCCGGCGTGCGTTCGCAGTCGATCACCTGCGCCCCCGCGCCGGCGATTTCGCGCTTCCACGCCGCCGGTGCGTCCGCGGCGGTGGCGACGATGACGTGGCCGGGGGCGCGAAAGAGGGCCGCGCCGGGGCGATGCGCCCGCGCGCATCGAGGACGATGCGCACCGGCTGGCGGGCCTGCTCGATGCCGCCGGGGCGGGCCGTCAGTGCCGGGTCGTCGGCGACCACGGTGCCGCTGCCCGTCATGACGGCGTCCACCCACGCGCGCTGCTGGTGCCCGAGGTCGCGGGCGGCGGCGCCGGTGATCCACTTCGAGTCGCCGGTGCGGGTGGCGGTGCGCCCGTCGAGGCTGGCCGCGAACTTGGCGATGACGTACGGGAGGCCGGTGCGGGCGTGCTTCAGGTACGGCCGCAGGAGCGCGGTGACCTCGGCAGCGCCGTCGCCGAGTTCGACCTCGATGCCGGCGGCGCGCAGCAGCGCGGTGCCGTTGCCGCGAACGCCCTCGTGGGGGTCCTCGATGGCGATGACGACGCGGCGCACGCCGGCCTCGATGAGCGCGTGGGAGCAGGGCGGGGTGCGTTTGCCTTCGAAGGGGAAACAGGGCTCGAGGGTGGTGTAGACGGTGGCGCCGCGGGCTGCTTCCCCGGCGGCGGCGAGCGCCGCGGCCTCGGCGTGCGGGCCGCCCGGCGGCGCCGTCGCGCCGACCGCCACCACGGTCCCATCGCGCACGACGACGGCGCCGACGCCCGGGTTGGGGCTCGTCGTGCCGCGCACGCGGCGGGCGGCGGCGATCGCTTCGGCCATGAACGCGCTCGTCACGGGCGGCGCCCGGCACGGCGACGGGGCTGGTGGTCGCGGGTCACCCGCTGAGGATAGCGTGCGCGGCCCGGGGCGTGGTCCACGCCCCGGCGGACTTCGGTCAGGCCGCCTTCAGGAGCCCGAACGCGCGAACCGTGTTGCGGCCGTCCCGCTTGGCGGCGTAAAGGGCGGCGTCGGCGTCCTGGAGGAGCTGCGCGACCATCGTGTGCGCCTTCGGGTCCAGCGTCGCGACGCCGATGCTGGCGGTCACGCTCAGGTCGGGCCCGCCGGGTTGCGGCACGGGCGTGGCCTCGATGATCGCGCGCAGGCGGCGTGCCTGGACCAGCGCCCCCGCGAGGCCCGTATCGGGCAGCACGACCGTGAACTCCTCGCCGCCGTAGCGCGCGGCGAGGTCGCGGTCGCGGACGTTGTCGCGGAGCGCGCCGGCCACCGCGCGCAGCACCTCGTCGCCAACCTGGTGGCCGTAGGTGTCGTTGAACTTCTTGAAGAAGTCGATGTCGACCATGAGCACGCTCATCGCGGCACGCCCGCCCGAGGCGTTGTGGAACTGCTCCTCGAGGAAGGCATCGAGCCGGCGGCGGTTCGCGATGCGGGTGAGCTGGTCGGTCGAGACCTCCGCGGCGAGCGCGGTGCGTTCCCGTTCGAGCCGCTCGAAGTCGGCCTCGGTATCCATCTGGATGTCTTCCAGCGCCTCGTTCGCGAGCGAAAGGATCTCGCCCACGCTGAGGTTCGGCCGGGGCAGGTCCATCAGCGCCGAGACGACGGCGGCGTCGGCGTAGATCCGCTCCATCAGCTCCTCGGCCTCGTCGGGTTCGATGCCGAACCAGTCCAGGCACATCTCGCGGTAGGCCGCGAGGGCGCGCGCCGGCTCCGGGCCGGAGAGGACGTCGGCGGCCTGGGCGGCCGCGGCCACGCAGCGCACGATACGTGCGAGCGCGGCCGGCGCCTGTTCCGGCGCGGGGTGGTAGCGAAGGGCCGCGGTGAGCTGCGCGGGCAGGTTCCAGCGCTCGGCCAGCGCGCCGCCGACGACGGCGTGGTCGATGCCGAAGCGCTCCTGCTCGGCGCGGCGGAGGCGAAGGAAGTCGCCGTGAGCGGAGTCATAGACCGCCTGGTACTCCTCGCCGAGGGAGTGATTCATCGCGAGGACGCCGAGGCCGTGCATGAGCCCGCCGAGGAACGCCTCCTCCGGGTCGGCGCGGCCGGCCTGGGTGGCGATGACGCGCGCCGCGGCCGCCGCCAACAGGCTGCGCTGCCAGTACGCCTCCTGGTCGAAGCCGCCGCCCTTGCCGCCCTTGCGCAGGTCGTCGACGAGGGAGAAGCCCAGCGCGAGCGTCTTCACCTTGCGCAGGCCGAGAACCATGAGCGCGTCGCTCACCCGCGAGATCGTGCGCGCCTGGGCGTAGAAGCTCGAATTCGCCGTCTTCAGAATCTTGCCGGCCATCGCGGGGTCTCGCCCGACCGCCGCGGCCAGTTCGTTCAGGCCGATGTCCGGCTGCTGCACGAGGTCAATAATCTGAACGGCGACGGCCGGCAGGCTGGGCAGCCGGGGTGATTTCAGGATCCGTTCGAGGGTCGGCGATTCCATGGTTAGCGGTTCTCCGTGCGCGTCGGGTGGCCCGGGAGGCGGCCGGGCTGCGAGGCTTCCGATGGAGATTTCGTCAGGGTTTTCCCCGACGTTTAGTCCCAACCGGGCAGAAATCCCGCTCTGTCACATTTGTCGCTGCAATCGCGCTGAATTCACAGCATGACTATCGGCACGTTGGCGAGTGCGTGGAGCGCGGGGGGCCGCCGGGAAAGCCCCTATTTGGGGCGCATCGCGTAGATGGTGCGGCCCTTCGCGCACAGCCGCCCGGCCTCGTCGAGGATCGAGACCTCGGTCACGGCCATCGTCCGGCCGCGGCGCAGCACCGTCGCCTCGGCGTACACGCGGTCGCCGAGGGCGGGGCGGAGATAGGTAATGTTGAGGTCCGCGGTGCCGGCCGGCTGCGAAGCGTCATCGAAGACGGAGAAGATCGCCTCGAGCATGGCGATATCGACCATGCAGGCGAGCAGGCCGCCGTGGACGCTGCCGCCGATGCCGCCCAGCGTCACCGGGCTGGTGCGCATACCGATGCGGGCGAAGCCGGGGCGCGACTCCTCGAGCGTCAGCCCCAGCGCCTTGTGCAGTGGGAACTCCGCGAACTGGAGCTTCCAATCCGGCTTGGCACGGGGGTAGGTCGCATCGAAGACACGGGTGGGGGGCTGCTCTACCACGAGGCGACCGGGGCGAATGCGAGGGCTGGAGCGGGGGCGCTGCACGGCATCGTTGCGCGATTCTACGGCAGGCCGGGCCCCTGCGGCGAAGGGCTTAGCCGCCCTGGATGCTGACGAGGAACTCGAGCCGGTCCGACGCCCGCAGCTCCGTGTCCATCTCCGCCTGTTCGTCGTTGATGATGACCATCACGACTTCGGCGTCGGCTTCACCGAAGCCCTCGGCCGTGAAGATGTCCACGGGCCGCAGCCCCGGCCGCCATTCGACCTCGGTGAGGGCCTGCTTCGATTTGGTGCGCTTGATGAGGGTGGGGAACCACTTCACGGGGATGGCCATGGCGGGAGCATGGGGCCGAGGGTGTTCGCCGCGCAAGCGCGCTCAGCGGGCGGGCTGTTCACCCGTGGCGGCCGGGTAGGCGGGCGCGGCGAGGCCGGGCGCCGGGGCCGCGCGCACCCCTTCGCGGGCGCTGGCGGGCACGCTGGCCGGCCGCGTGCGCGCCGTTCGCAGCGCGAGCGCGGGGTGCGTTTCCACGGCGATGAAGATCGCCAGCAGCACCCACAGGTACGGCTCCTCGAACAGCCGCCCCTCGGACTGGCTGTGCAGCAGGATGCCAAAGAGGCTCGCGCCCAGCCACCCGGTGACGAGCCGCGTGAAGCGGTCCTTCGTACCCCAATAGACCGAGACCACGGCGATGCCGATGCGCACCACGAGGAAGCCGAAGAGGACGATGCCGATCGTGCCGAGCTCCGCCAGCAACGTCGCGAACGAGGTGTGCGACAGCGATGTTGGCGACCAGTCCGGCACGATGTGGTGGTAGTTCACGATCAGGGAGTTCTGGTAGTTGCCGCTGCCCACGCCAACCCAGGGGTTGTCCTTGTACATCTCCCATGCGGCCTGGATGAGGAAGGTGCGCTGGCCGAGCACCTGCACCCCCGTGCTCAGCGACTTCACGCGCTCGGCATCCGTGCCGCCCTGGGCGAACAGGAGCGTGAGCACGATCACGAGGAAGCTGACCGCGCTCCCCGTGAGCATGAACTTCGTGTAGCGGCGGATGGGCGAAAAGAGCACGACGAGGAAGCCGCAGAGCAGCAGCAGCATCCACCCCGAGCGGCTCGCCGTGGCCACGATCGCGATCGCGCCGATGGCGAAGGCCGGCAGCGCCAGGTACACCGTCTGCCGCCGCGGTCCTGTCGAAAGCACGAGCCCCGCCGCCAGCGACATGACGATCGCGAGGAAGCGCGCGAGCACGTTCGGGTCCGCGAAGGTGGCGTTCGAACGGTAGCTGTAGTCGTCCGACTGGATGAGGATGCCGCGCCAGTTGAAGACGCCGAAGAGGCGCTGGGCGATGGCGACGACGCCGAGTGCGGCCGCCACCAGCAGGAAGGTGCCGAGAATCCGTTCGATGTCGCGGCGGTCCTCGATGAGCGACGGCGCCGTGACCACGAACCCCAGGTACACCGGCAGGATGAGCACGCTGTTGTTCGGCCGCAGCGAATCGGACCAGGTCACGCTCAGGAATACGAGCAGGAAGAACGCCGCGAGCGGCACGAGGAGGGACGAATCGGGGATGAGGGAGCGGATGTCGTGCCGCTTTCGCACGATGGCGACGACGATGACGGCGAGCATGGCCAGCTGTCCCGGGTTGGCGAGCGCGCGGGCCATGCCGGCGACGCCCGTCGTGCCCACGCGCGCCACGAGCTCGCTTTCGATGACCTCGATGGGCAGCCCGATGATGACGGCGGGGATAAGCAGCTTCGGATCGCGCAGGATGATGATCGCGACGGCGAGGCAGAGTTCGGCGGCGAGAAGAATCGCGGAAAAGTCTGACATCGAGCCCGGCGCGCCTCGTTTTGACCGGGATCCGGCCTGCCCATACCATACGGCCCGATGCCACGGGGAAAAAGCACACCCCAGAGCGGTCTCTACCGCGACCTTTCCCTCATCCGGCGCCGTTGGTGGGTCTTCATCCCCTTCCTGCTCCTGGGGGTGGTCCTCGCGTTCAGCTTCGGCCGCGTCGCCGGCGACGCCAACGCCACGGCCTCCATGCAGATGGAAACGCAAATCCCCGCCGTCTTCTCCGGCGGCGACCGCGGCTTCCGCATCTTCGAAGCCCAGGCCATGACCGGCGACGAGCGTTTCA
Organism: Candidatus Amarobacillus elongatus; assembly: GCA_016703545.1. GTDB lineage: Bacteria > Chloroflexota > Dehalococcoidia > Tepidiformales > Tepidiformaceae > Amarobacillus > Amarobacillus elongatus. The sequence continues at coordinate 17,608 of JADJBX010000010.1, read as the reverse complement.
AGGCGCTTGTCCGCGAAAAGCTGGGCGACCCCAACTTCGATTACTCGCGCTACTCCATCGCGCTTTCGCCGATTTCGGTGGCGGATGGCGTCTCCCGTGGCGTCCTCGCGCTCTCCGTGACGGACGTCGACAAGGCGAACGCGGAACGGTATCGCGACGCCTTCGTGGCGGCCTTCACGGAGGCGTACACGCAGCCCGACGGCCTCTTCCGCCTGCGCTTCCTCGAATCGCAGGAGAAGGTGGCGCGCAACGCCGAGAAGAACTTCCAGGAAGCCGCCGCGGCGCTGCGCGTCGAAGCGGCGAAGCGCGGCGTGCCCGTGGATGAGATCCTGCGGTCGCGCCAGTACGTGAACGGCGGGCTCCCGCAGGAGCTGAACCGCACCGAAGCCGATGCCCAGTTCGAGCTCTCGCAGGTGACGGCGGCGCTCGCCGGCAACCCCTCCGGGGCCGCCGCCAGCGCCATCCTCGGCACGCCCGTCAGCGATGCCCAGGCGCGCGCGGTGCTCACCGAGCGGCAGGCGACGCTGCAGGCCGCGATCGACGGCATCCGCAAGCAGCGGCTGGCCATCTCCGACATCTCCATCGAGGACTCCGCCTTCCTCTACCTCATCGATGACCTTCGCTCCCAGACCGTCATCAAGGACCAGGCGTTCAACTACCTCAACAACGCCCGCGCGACGATTGCGAACGCGCAGACCACGGTGGACACGTCGGTGTCGTTCAGCGGCGGCGTGGCGGGCACGGGCATGGGCCGCGTGGCCGTCGCCATCGCCGTCACGCTCGTCTTCGGCCTCATCTCCATCTACCTCCTCGAATGGCTGCTGCAGATTCGCGAGAACGCCCCCGCCGGCGACCCCGCGCGCTAACGCCGTGCGCATCTGCGAAATCAACGACATCGCCTCCGTCGCCAGCGAGCTGGCCGATGGCCTGCGCGCGCGCGGGCACGAGGTCGATGTCATCCGGCCGCGGCTCATCGGCGGCGGGCTGCCCTGGATGGTGAAGCCGGTGGTCGGCCCCGTGCGCGCGGTCGAATGGGGCCAGATCATCCGCCAGGTGCGCGGCGGCAAGTACGACGCCGTCCACATCCATTACGCCTACCTGGGCATGATCGGCGTCCTCGGCAACTTCCCCTATCTGCTCCACTGCCACGGCAGCGACGTTCGCGAAATCACGCCCTTCACCCGGCCGATGGTCGAACGCGCGCTCGTGGGCGCATCGCACGTGTTCTATTCGACGCCGGACCTCGCGCCGTACGTGCTGCCGCGGCGGCCGGACGCCGAGTTCCTCCCCAACCCCATCAACGCCGAGGACTTCCGCCCCCTCGCCCCCGCGCGCGAAAGCCGGGACGTGCTCGTCATCTGCTCGCTGACCGACATCAAGGGCGCGGTCCGCATCTACCAGGGCGTGCGGCGGCTGGCGAAAGAGCGGCCCGAGATCCGCGTTACCGTTATCGGCGGCGGCGAGTGGACGCCGCGCTTCGCGAAGCTGCCGAACGTCACCGTGCTCCCGCACCAGCCGCGCGCGCAGCTCCCGGCGCTCATCGCGCGGCACGGCGTCGTGGTCGGCCAGGTGCTGCTCGGGGTCGTGGGCATGGCGGAGCTGGAGGCGATGGCCTGCGCCCGGCCGGTAATCGCCTGGTACACCTACAACGACGCCTACCCGGAGCGGCCGCCGTTCGTGCGGGCCGTCGATGGGGTCGAAATCGCGGCCTCCGTCATCCGCTTCGTCGATGACGCCGACGCCCGCGAGCGCGTGGGCAACGAAGGCCGCGAATGGGTGCGCCGGTACCACAAGATGGAGCACACGGCCGAGCGCGTCGAAGCCGCCGCGCGCCACCTGCTCGCCTCGCGTTGACCCTGTTCGCGCCCGCTTCTACGGTGTCCCGATGAGCACCGCCCAGTCCAAACGCCGCCTCGATGAGGTCTCGCTCGCGCTTCCCGCGCGCCCGCTCGTCTCGATCGTCATCCCCTGCCTGAACGAAGAGCGCTACATCACGGGCCTGCTTGATTCGCTCCAGGACCAGGACTATGGGCCGGATGGCATCGAGGTCATCGTCAGCGATGGGGGCAGCACCGACCGTACGCGCGATCTCGTGCGCGAGTACCCATCGCGCTTCCGCGCCCTGCGGCTGGTCGATAACCCCAGGCGCATCACCGTCGGCGGGCTCAATTCCGGGATGGACGCGGCCACCGGGGATTGCTGGATCATCATCGGCGCCCACAGCGTCGTGCGCGGTGATTTCGTGCGCGCCTCCGTCGATGCCCTCAAGCGCACCGGCGCCGCCTGCGTCGGAGGCCCCATCGAAACCGTCGGCGAAGGCGAGGTCGGCAAGGCGATCGCCGCCGCCATGTCCTCGCCGTTCGGCGTCGGCAACGCCCGCTTTCGCTATGCCGATGACGAAGGCGAAGTCGATACCGTGCCGTTCGGCTGCTACCACCGCGCCGTATGGGAGATCGTGGGCCGTTTCGACGAGACGGTGGATGGCGCCGACGAGGACAGCTACAACGCCCGCCTGATCGATGCGGGCGGCAAGATCTTCCTCGTGCCGACGATTCGCAGCACCTACTACCCGAGGCGCACGCTGCAGGCGCTGGCGCGCCAGTACCGCGAATACGGCGCGGCGAAGGGGACGCTGCTCGCGCGCGGGCGGCCGTTGCAGCCCCGGCACTTCGCCCCGGCGGGCATGGTCGCGGGCGGGCCGCTGCTCTTCCTGCTCGGAACGGTGTTCTCGCGCGCGCGCCAGCTGCTGAAGCTGCTCGCGCTGGTGTACATCGTGGGCGGGCTGTTCACGGCGCGCGGCGCGGCCCGCAAGTCGGGGGCGAACACGCTCCTCACCTTCGCCGCCATGGCAACCATGCACTTCTCCTACGGCGCCGGCTTCCTCATGGGCGGCTGGAGCGAACGGCAGCGGCTGAAGTCGGGCGCGGAGCAATGAGGCCCGCGCGGCCCGCGTGACCGCCGGGGCGGGGACCCCCCGGCCGCGCGCCGCGGCCCCTTCCGGGGCATCCCCCGGCCCGTGTGGGTGCTCTGCCTCGTCTCCTTCTTCGCGGATTTCTCCGGCGAGATGGTCTACCCCATCCTCCCGCTCTTCCTCACGGGCACCCTCGGGGCGCCCGCGACCGCCGTCGGCATTGTCGAGGGCGTGGCCGAAGGCACCGCCAACCTCACGAAGCTGTTCGCGGGGAATTGGTCCGACCGCGCGGGGGCGCGGAAGCCGTTCGTGGTCGCGGGCTATGCGCTGGCGGCGGTGGGCAAGCTCATCGTCGGCCTCTCCTTCGCCTGGCCGTTCGCGCTCGCGGGGCGCACCTTCGACCGTTTCGGCAAGGGCGTGCGGGGCGCCCCGCGCGACGCCCTCCTCGCCGAGTTCGCGGGCGAACACGACCGCGGCCGCATCTTCGGGCTGCACCGCTCCATGGATACCGCCGGCGCCGTCGTCGGGCCGCTCGTTGGGCTCGTCATCCTCCACTTCGCGGATGACCGGCTGCGGCTGGCGATCCTCGCGGCCGTGGTCCCCGGCGTGCTCGCGGTGCTCGTGCTGCGCGCGCTGCCGGAACGCTCGCCGGAAGCGGTGGCGGCGAACGTGCGTGCGCGCCACCTGCCGCGCCAGTTCTGGCTCCTGCTCGCGGTCACCACGCTCTTCATGGCCGGCAACTCCTCCGACGCGTTCCTCATCCTGCGGGCGAAATCGCTCGGGCTGAGCGCGACGCTCGTCGTGCTCGCCTACGTCGTCTACAACGTGGTCTATGCGGCGCTGTCGTACCCCGCCGGGTCGCTTTCGGATCGCGTGCCGAGGGGGTGGCTGCTGGGGGCGGGGTACGTCGTCTTCGCCGCCGTCTACGCGGGGTTCGCCCTCGCAGGTTCGGGGGCGGTGGCGTGGCCGCTGTTCGCCACCTACGGCGCGTACATCGCCTTCACCGACGGCGTTTCGAAGGCGTTCGTCGGCGACCTCGTGCCGCGCGAGGCCCGGGGCACGGCGATGGGCATCTTCCAGGGCGTCGCCGGCGGCGCGGCGCTCGTCGCGAGCGTGGGCGCGGGCGTGCTCTGGGATACCGTCGGGCACGCGGCGCCGTTCGCGGTGGGCGCGGTGCTCGCGCTCGCGGCGGCGATCCTGCTCGCGGTCCTCTCGGCCGCGGGCGCGCTGCGGCGCCCGCTCCCCGCGGCCTGAATCCCGTCAGCCAGCGTGGGCGCGGAGCGCGGCTGCCAGCCGGGCCCGCTCGGCGGGCTCCCGCAGCCGCGCGATGTTCGCGCGCGTTTCCGGGAAGAAGCGCGTCACGCCGTGGTCCCCTTCGATGAAGCGCTGCGTGTAGACCCACGTGTCGTGCAGGAGCGATTGCCACCAGAACGCGACCGATGCCTCGCAGGCGCCGGCGTCGATGGTGGCGTGCCGGCGGTAGCCATCGAGGTAGGCGCCAAGGTGCGGCTCATCGAGCAGGCCGGCGAAGGTGACGCAGCGCAGCAGTTCGAACAGCGGCGGCAGCAGCCCCGCCGCCTCCCAATCCACCACCGCCGCCACCGCGCCATCGCCGCCGAGGATCACGTTCCGCTCGTGGAAATCGCCGTGCACGAGCGTGAGGCGCAGGCCGGAGAACGAGGACCACGGCACGGCCACGCCCGGCGTCTCGAGCAGATCCAGCGCGTCGCGCAGCCCCTCCTGGGCGCGCAGGTACTCGTCGCCGGGGGCGGGGTAGTAGCGGATGAGGTCGTCCACCCGGCTGAGCTGCGCGATGGAGGTTTCGGTGTCCCACTGCGCGCCCGAGCGCCAGGCGCGCGGCACCTCGCCGGGGTAGCCCGCGAGGGCGGTGTGGATGCGTCCCTCGGTTTCGCCCAGCAGCGCCGCTTCGCCGGGGGTGATGCTCCCGCGCGTGGCCGTCCGCCCTTCGACCCAGGGGTACAGCGCGATCAGCACGCCCCCCGCGCGAATGGCGGTTTCGCCGCTGGCCGTGGGCACGGGCAGCGCGACGGGGACGCCGCCGGCGGCCGCGTACCGCATGACCGCGTGCTCGAAGGCGATTCCGTCCATCGTGCGGGACTTCTTGTGGACGCGGACGACGAACGCCCCGCCACCCGTCGCCACCCGGTACGAGGGGTTCTGGATGCTGTCGGCGAGGTGCACGGGCGGCCCCTCGCGGCGCAGCCCGTGGCGTTCGAGCAGCGCGTCGATGGCGGGCGTGTGGTCGGGGAGGGAGGGCCGCGGAGGTTCGAGTACCACGGCGACAGTATGGGCGCGTGCCGCTGGCCTCGCGACCCGCCGCCGCCCGGCCGCTCGCGTATACTCCCGCGCCATGCCCGGCGCCTTCGAACCGTTCCGCATCCTCGACTTCAGCACGCGCCTGCCCGGCGCGATGGCCACCATGCTCTTCGCCGACCTCGGCGCGGACGTCGTGCGCGTGGAATCCGCGGCGCAGCGCGCCTGTCGCACCCACCCCGGCTTCCTCTGCTGGGACCGGAACAAGCGCCGCGTCGCGCTCGATGTGGCCACGTTCGCGGGGCTCGATGCGGCCCGCCGGCTGCTGGCGACGGCGGACGTGGCGGTGTTCGACGACGCACCGGGCGAACTCGAACGGCTCGGGCTGGACGGGGTGACGGTGTGCGCGGCGAACCCCCGGATCCTGCACACGTGGCTCCCCGCCTACGCCGCCGAGGGGCGCTGGGCGCAGCTCCCGCCGGACGAGCTGCTGCTGACCGCCGTGAGCGGCGTCGCGCGCATGCAGGCGAGCTACGGCAATACGCCCGTCGCGCTGGTGACCCCGCAGGTCGCGTACGCGCATGCGACGATCGCCGCCAACGCCATCGCCGCCGGGCTCTGGGAGCGCGAACACAGCGGCCGCGGTCAGGCGCTGCTGGTGAGCGGGCTGCACGCGGTCTCCTCCATCGAAAGCGGCGGCGCCATCACCTATGACGGGCAGATTTCGCGGCTGGGACGCGGCAGCCGGGGCGCCGTCCCCCACTACCGCCTCTACCAGTGCGCGGACGGCGAATGGTTCTTCCTCGGCAGCCTGACGGCGCCGTTCTTCCTCAAGGCGCTCGAGGCGATCGGCCTCACCGACCTCCTTGCGGACCCGGCCATCGAAGGGGACTTCGCGCGGCTCTTCGTCTCGCCCGGCAGCGAAACCGCCATCGCGCGGCTCGACGCCCACTTCCTCACGCAGCCGCGCGCGCACTGGCTGCGCGTTCTCCACGAAGCCGGGGTGCCGCGCGGGCCCGTCGGGCGCCGCGAGGAGTGGTTCCGCGAGGAGACCGTCGCCGCGAACGGCATGCACCTCACCCTCGAACACCCCGTCCACGGGACGGTCGAACTGCCCGGCGTCCCCCTGCTCATGAGCGATACCCCCGGCGCCGTCCGCGGCTTCGTGGAGGACGCCAACCTCGCGGCCGTGCTCGCCGAGCGCCCGCTCCCGGCCGCCGCTGAGGACGTCCCCGGCGCCGCACCCGTGGGCCGGCCGCCGCTCGCCGGGGTGCGCGTGCTGGACCTCGGGGCGTTCATCGCGGGCACCTTCGCACCCACCGTGCTCGCCAACCTCGGCGCCGACGTGACCAAGATCGAACCCACGGGCGGCGACCCCTTCCGGCCGTACGGGCTCGGGTTCCTCGGCCACAACCTGGGCAAGCGCAGCCTCGCCATGGACATCAAGCACCCGGCGGCGCGCGGCATCTTCGAGGAGATGGTCCGCCAGGCCGATGTCGTGCTCGATAACTTCCGGCTCGGCGTGCGCGAACGGCTCGGCATCGACTACGCGACGCTCGCGGCCATCAACCCGCGCATCATCACCTGCTCGGTCACCGGGTACGGGCCGAAGGGCGAGCTCGCCGCCGACCCCGGCTTCGACCCCCTGATGCAGGCCCGCAGCGGGATGATGCGCGCGCAGGGCGGCGAGGAAGAGCCGGTGTTCCACCAGATCGCCGTGAACGACACCGCCACGGCGATGATGGCCGCCTTCGGCATGCTTGCCGCGCTCCACTCGCGCGAACAGACGGGCCGCGGGCAGGAGGTCCAGACCTGCCTGGCCAGCCAGAGCGTCCTCTTCCAGTCGGGCGAACTGACCTGGTACGAGGGCCGCGAACCCTCTCCCACCGGTGGCCGCGACTTCATCGGGCCGAACGCGCTGCGCCGCTTCTACCCCGTGCGCGACGGCTGGGTCGCGGTCGCCTGCGGGACGCCGGCGGAGTTCCAGCAGCTCGCGCTGGCGCTCGGGCACCCGGAGTGGGCGGGGCGGATGACGGCGGAACAGGCACTCACCGCGCCCGCGCAGGGCGATCTCGCGGAGCTCATCGCCGCCGCCTTCGCGGAGCTTTCGCTGGCGGAGGCGATGGACCGCCTGGTCACCCGCGCGGTCCCCGCCGCGCCCGCCCTCGGCATCGGCGACATCTTCACGGACCCCTGGCTCGAGCAGAACCGCGTGTTCCGCACCGTCCCGGACCGCACCTTCGGCGAGGTCACGTGCGTCCGCTCGTACGCGGACTGGAGCCGCTCGGAGGGCGGCTTCGCCTATGCCGCGCCGGCCATCGGCGAGCACAGCCTGGAGATCCTCGGAGAGTTCGGGGTGGACGGGGAAACGGTCGCGAAGCTCATCGCCGAAGGGGCGATGGTGGCGAACTGACGCGGGTAGCGCGTGACCGCGCGTCTGCTACCATTGAACGTCGGCGCGGGGTATAGCTCAGCCTGGTAGAGTGCTTCGTTCGGGACGAAGAGGCCACAGGTTCAAATCCTGTTACCCCGACCACAACAGTTCCCGATACCGGTTCCCAGGTCCCGGAGAGCGGACGGTGGGAACGCATCGAGGCGAGTCGTGAGGCTCGCCTTTTCGTTTGCCCCGACGCCGCGCCGGGGTTGCCCCGCTCGCGCCTCTCACCTCGAACCTCGATCCCAGCGCTCCCTTGCCCCTACCACCAGAGGACATCGTCCAGTGGATCCTCGTGCGCTTCGATCGCGGGGTCGTGGTCGCCGGCCTGCCAGAGGTCAGTGCCGAGGTACTTCCAGCCGGCGTCGGCGAAGACCATGACGATGTTGCCGCGCTTGAGGCGGCCAGCCGCACGCATCGCCGCATGCAGGACCGCCCCGGAGCTGATCCCGCCGAACAGCCCCTCCGCCAGCATCGCCCGCCGCGCGTGCGAAAACGCGTGCCGGTTTCCGACGATGATCTTCCCGTCGAGCACGTCTTCATCGAGCACGGGCGGGATGAAGCCGTCTTCGAGCGACTTCAACCCCTGGACATGCACGCCCAGCCGCGGCTCGACCCCGAAGACGTGGCACGCGGGGTTCTGCTCCTTCAGGCGGCGCCCCACGCCCGTGATCGTCCCGCCCGTGCCCATGCCGGCGATGAACACATCGACGCTGCCCACGTCGGCGAGGATCTCGGCGCCGGTGCCTTCGTAGTGGGCGGCCACGTTCTCGTCGCTGAAGAACTGGTTGAGCAGGAACGCGCCCTCCTGGTCGGCGACGGCCTGGGCGACTTCGATCGCGGTCTTGATGCCCGCCTGCCGGGGGACGCGCCGGATACGCGCGCCGTGCACGGCCAACAGCTCCTCGATCTCCGGGTAGACGCTTTCGGGCACGCAGACGTCGACGGGGTGGCCGAGCATGCGCCCGAACATCGCCAGCGAGACGCCGGTGTTGCCGGTGGAGGCTTCGATGATGCGCTGGCCGGGCGCGAGGGCGCCGCTCGCCTTCGCCGCCCGGAGGATGCGAAGGACGATCCGGTCCTTGATGCTGCCGGTCGGGTTCTGCCCTTCGAGCTTGGCGAAGAGGCGCACGCCCGGTTCGGGCGAGAGGCTGCGAAGTTCGACGAGCGGAGTGTTCCCGACGAGGGCGGCGATGTTGGCGAAGGGTTCGGGCATGCCGTCAGTCTACGTCGCGGCGCCAGCATGGCGGCGTGCGGTCGGGTGGCCGTTACCGCCCGATCGGGCGCGGGCGTAGAATCCCGGTCATGCCCGACGTGCTCTCGTCCGATGCCATCCTCGACTACGCCACGACGCTGGCGAAGACGCAGCCCGGCGCCACCCTCGCCACCATTCACGCGGAGTTCGCGACCCCCTACCAGACGTACGTGCTGTTCCACCTGCGCCCCAACGGGCAGGTGATCTTCGCGAGCTCGGGGCGGCCGCAGCACGCGCGAAACATCGCCTCCACGCCCGAGGTTTCCTTCCTCATCGACAACCGCGACATCATGAAGCACGACTGGCAGTCCTTCGACCGCGTGGTCATCGAGGGGCGGGCGCGGCAGATCGCGCCGGACGACGCGGAGTTCGTGCCGCTCGCCCAGGAGCTGACGGCGAAGGACGCGTCGTCGTCGTACTTTATCCGCGAGGGGCACCTGTTCCTGGTGGAGCCGCGGCGGCTGGTGCTGATGAAGGGGTTGGAGCCGCATCGCCACGTGGTGGATTTCGAAGGGTAACGGCGGCGGGGGCGCGTGACGGGGCTGGTGTGAATCCGGGCGAGCCCGTAAAACGTCCGTAAACTGTCTGCCCGTTGAGGGGAAGTGAGGGGCTGGTGGGTTGCCCGCACCACAGGGCGCTCCTATCTTGCCTGAAAAGGGGAGCCCATTCCCCCCGAGAGTGAGGCATCCATGAAGCGACGACTGGTCGGCGCGGGCATCGCCGCCGCCGCCATGCTGGCAGTTCCTGGCGCCGCCCTGGCGCAGGGCGTGCCTCCCGGACCTCCGGCCACGATCTACGGCTCCATCACCGGCGCGCAGGCCGGGCAGGGCGTGATCGCCATCGTCATCAACGGCTCGAGCTCGACCGTGTGTGGCGCGGGCTCGGTGGTCAGCGACAGCGGCTCGACCGTGTTCGTGGTCGACGTCATCTCCGATTCGCAGCGCGCGGGCTGCGGCGCCAACGGCCGCACGATCCGCTTCTACGTGACGCCCACCAACCCGACCACGGGCGGCCGTCTCGCCAACGAGTCCACGACCTGGACCGGCGCCGGCCCCAAGCAGCAGGCGCTGACCCTTGGCGCGGCACTCACCATCGTCCAGCCGGTCCCGTTCGTCGCATCCGACGGCACGGGCTGATCACCACTCGGGCAAGGCCCCGCATGGAGGGACGCGTGTCGAGACGCAGCGTGCGCATGGGTGCGCTCGCAGCGCTCGCGGCGTCCCTTTTTGTTGCCCTCGGCGCGGGCCGCGCGGCCGTTCGCGCGCAGGATCCGCCCCTGCCGGATTTCGCCTACCGGTACGGGCGGGTATCGCCCGCGGCGAACCTGGACCTTCAGCCGGCCATCGGCCCGAGCGTGGCGCTGGTACAGGGCCGCGCCTGCGGTGAGGGCGTGACCCTGGTCGCGCCCACCGGTTCCGGCGAGGACACGGGCCACACCGTTTACACCCTCCGCATCGAATCGAATGCGGCGGTGTCCGGTTGTGGCCAGCCCGGCCAACCGTTCACGATCTGGTTCCCCGCCGCGCGCCGCATGGCCGAGGCTGCCGGCCCCTGGTTCACCGGAAGCGCGCGCATGGACGTCGTCGCCGCGCGCGAACTGCCGTTCGCGCTGGCGGTGCCGGCAGTCGCTCGCGACTGACGGCTGAGAAAGGAGAAAGGAGAAAGACAAAGGCGGGACGACCCCGCGCGGAAGATCGGCTACGGCAGGCGCGCCCTTTTCTCCTTTCTCTTTTCTCTTTTCTCTACCCCACCACCACGTTCCAGGGCCGCACCCGCCACCCCGTGACCAGGTTGTTCGCGACGTAGGGGTCGGCGGCGACGAACGCGTCGATGTCGGATGGGGAGTCGCAGGTGAACACGAAGACGGCGCCGTCGAGCGGGTCCGTCATCGCGCCCGCCATCTTCAGGGCGCCCCGTTCGTGCCAGGCGCGGACGAGTTCGAGGTGCCCCGGCCGCACCGGGTCACGCTTGGCGAGCATATCGTCGACGTAGTCGTAGAAGAGCAGGTAGTGCATGGGCGAAGGATACGGGAGGGTGGCGGACTCGCGCCGCCCAGGCACGAAACCGGCCTCGCTTGCGCCCTCGCCGCCACCCGCCTACGATTGTTGACAGACTTACTCGACTTTCTCACGGCAGCTCGGCTCACCCGCCGTTCGAGCCCGGGAAGGCGAACCGGGAACCCTTCGTGCGCGTCTCCACTCGCAGTGATTACGGCCTTCGCGCCCTCATCGAACTGGCCGGGCATTACGGCCAGGGGCCGCTGCAATCGTCGGAGATCGCGCTGCGCAGGCACATCCCGGAGCAGTACCTGGACCAGCTCCTGACGACGCTGCGCAAGGCGGGCTTCATCCGTTCGCTGCGCGGCCCGGCCGGTGGGCACGAACTCATTCGCGACCCCGCCACCATCCGCGTGCGCGAGGTCATCGAATCGCTCGAGGGGAGCCTCGCCCCCGTCGCGTGGCTCGATGAGCCCGCGGAAGCGACGGACCACCCGCACCAGTGCGGCCAGCGCGAGATCTGGGAGCGAATCCGCGAAGCCACGTCCGCCATCCTCGACGCCTACACCGTCGCCGACCTGCTCGAACGTGAACCGAACGCCGTGACCGGGAGGTATTCCATATGACCGCCAGCGCCGTCACGCGTCCGCTCATCGCGGATTCGGTCCTGGAGCTGATTGGCGCGACGCCGCTCGTGCGGCTGCATCGCGTGGTCCCGGCCGGCGCCACCGTGCTGGGCAAGCTGGAGAACCTGAACCCGGGCGGGAGCGTGAAGGACCGCATTGCCCTGGCGATGATCGAAGACGCCGAACGCCGCGGCACCCTCGCCCCCGGCGCCACCATCGTCGAGCCGACCTCCGGCAACACCGGCATCGGCCTCGCGCTGGTGGCAGCGGTCAAGGGGTACCGGCTCGTGCTGACAATGCCCGAGGACATGTCGGTGGAACGCCGCCGGTTGTTCGAACGGTACGGCGCCGAACTCGTGCTCACGCCCGCGATCGAAGGGATGACCGGCGCGGTCTTCGCCGCCCAGGAGCTGGTGAAGAAGACGCCCGGCGCGTTCATGCCCCAGCAGTTCGAGAACGCCGCCAACCCGGAGATGCACTACCGCACCACCGGCCGCGAAATCCTCGCCGCCACGGGCGGACGCGTCGATGCCTTCGTCGCCGGGGTCGGCACGGGCGGCACCATTACCGGTGTCGGCCGCCTCCTGCGGGAGGAGATTGGCGCGCAGGTCCACATCGCCGCGGTCGAGCCCGCGCGTTCGCCCGTGCTCAGCGGTGGCCGCGCGGGCATGCACGCCATCCAGGGCATCGGCGCGAGCTTCGTGCCCGGGGTGCTGGACCGCGACGTGTACAACGAGGTCATCCGCGTCGAGGACAAGGAAGCGCTTGTCATGGCGCGGCGGCTGGCGCGCGAGGAAGGGCTGTTGCTCGGAATCTCCGCCGCCGCGAACGTCATTGCCGCCGGGAAGGTCGCCGCGAAGCTCGGCGAAGGGAAAACGGTGGTGACGATGCTCTGTGATACCGGGGAGCGGTATCTTAGCGTGAATCTGTGACGCCCCGTCCGGGGGGAACGCGCGCGGCCCCGAGCCGCCGCCGCCTGCCCGGCGCCAGCATCGTGCCGCCCGCCGCGGAATCGAAGGAGGCCCGCAACATGTCCGTCAACGTTTATATCCCCACTCCTTTCCGCCATCTCGTGGGCAACCGCGCGAGCGTCAGCGCTGAAGGCGGCACCGTCCGCGAAGTGCTCGGCAACCTCGATGCCCAGTTCCCCGGCTTCAACGACCAGCTGCTCGATGGCTCCGGGCAGCTCGCGCGGCACATCAACGTGTACGTGAACCAGGTCGAAATCGAGAACCTGCAGGGCGAAGCCACCCCCGTGCGCAGCGGCGACGAGGTCGCCGTCATCCCCGCGCTCGCTGGCGGCGCCGGCGCCGCCATGACTCCCGAAATGGTGGACCGCTACAGCCGCCACCTGATCATGCCGCAGGTCGGCAGCGCCGGGCAGCGCAAGATCATCGAATCGAGCGCGCTCATCATCGGCGCCGGCGGCCTTGGCTCGCCCGTCGCGCTGTACCTCGCGCTCGCGGGCATCGGCAAGATCGGCATCGTCGATTTCGATGTCGTCGACCGTTCGAACCTGCAGCGGCAGATCCTGCATGTCACCGAGAGCATCGGCATGCCCAAGGTGGAATCGGCGAAGGCGCGGCTGAACGCGCACAACCCGAACGTCGAGGTGGTGACGCACGAAGAGCCGATCACGAGCGACAACGCCTTCCGCATCATCGAGCAGTACGACTACGTGATTAACGGCGCGGACAACTTCGCGACCCGTTACCTCGTCAACGACGCGGCCTACCTGCTGAAGAAGCCGCTGATCGACGGCTCGATCCTGATGTTCGACGGGCAGGCGACGACCTACATCCCCGGCAAGGGGTGCTATCGCTGCCTCTACCCGGCCCCGCCGCCGCCGGGCATGGTCCCGAGCTGCGCCGAAGCCGGCGTGCTGGGCGCGATGTGCGCCACCATCGGCAGCATCCAGGCGACCGAGGTGCTCAAGCTCATCCTCGAAGTCGGCGAGCCGCTGGTGAACCGCCTCCTCCTTTACGATGCACTCTCGCTCGAGTTCCGCATCGTGAAGGTCCGGCAGGATCCGAACTGCCCGCTCTGCGGCCAGAACCCCACCATCCATGAGCTGATCGATTACGAGCAGTTCTGCGGCGCGCCCATCCCGCACCGCGAAGCTCCGTTCGGCGGCTGATTTCCACGAACGCACGGGCGGCGCGAGCGCGCTGCGCCCGCGCCGCCACCCGGCGCGCACACGCCGGCACACCACATCGGGGGACATTCCGTGAGTGACGCACCAACCATCACCGTCCGCGTGACGGCCGTGCTCCAGCAGGTGACCGGCGGGCAGAAGTCCGTCCAGGCCACGGGCGCGACCGTCGGCGCGGTGCTCGACGACATCGACAGCCGCCACCCCGGCTTCAAGGGCCGCCTCTACGGCGAAGACGGCAAGCTCCATCGCTTCGTGAACGTCTACCTGAACGACGAGGACATCCGGTACATGGGCGGCGTCGAAGCCGGGCTCAAGACCGGCGACGTCCTCGACATTCTCCCCGCGCTCGCCGGCGGCGCCCGCTAGGCCCCGGCAGGAGGCGGCCATGGCGCTCTATTCCTCGGTACTCGATCTCATCGGCAACACCCCGCTCGTGGAGCTGCGGTCGTTCGCGCCCCGGCCGGACGTGCACCTGTACGCCAAGCTCGAAGGGCAGAACCCCACGGGCTCGGTGAAGGACCGCATCGCGAAGTACATGATCGAAGCCGCCGAGAAGCGCGGCGAGCTCGCACCGGGCGCCACCATCCTCGAACCGACCTCCGGGAACACCGGCATCGGGCTGGCGATGATTGGCCGCGTGAAGGGGTACCGCGTCGTTTGCGTCATGCCCGAAAACGTCAGCGCCGAGCGCACGCAGCTGCTGACCGCGTTCGGCGCCGACATCATCTACACGCCCGGGGACCTGGGTTCGAACGGCGCCATCGCGCACGCGAAGGAGATCGTCGCCGCCAACCCCGGCAAGTACTACTTCCCCTACCAGTACGGCAACGAAGCGAACCCCCGCGCGCACTACGAGACCACGGGCCCGGAGATCCTCCGCGACCTCCCCGGTACGACGGTGTTCGTCGCCGGCCTGGGGACGGGCGGCACGCTCACGGGCACGGGCCGCTACCTGAAGGATCAGAACGCGGCGATCAAAGTCATCGCCGCCGCGCCGCACCCCGGCGACGCCGTCCAGGGGCTGCGCGCTCTCGAGGATGGCTTCATTCCGCCCGTCCTCGATGAATCCGTGCTCGATGGCAAGATCGTCGTCGACAGCGCCTCCAGCTTCGCCATGTCGAAGGAGCTGACGCAGCGCGAGGGCCTCTTCGTGGGCGTGAGCTGCGGCTCCGTCGTGAAGGCCGCCATCAAGGTGGCCGAACGGCTCCAGGGCGAACAGCACATCGTCTGCCTGCTGGCCGATGGCGGCTGGAAGTACCTGAGCTCGAACCTCTGGACCACCGACTGGGACGACGAGCCCGAGGACGTGCAGAGCAAGATCTGGTGGTAGGGGAGCCCGCCGGGCGTGACGGCTGGGCGGCGGGCGTGGCCGCCTTCGCCGCGGGCCCGGCGCTTGTGCGGCGGGCCTGGGAGTCCGCCACCGAGGGCCTCCGCGCGGTTCCCGGCCCCGAAGGCTGGAGCGCGAACGACGTGGCCGTTCACCTCTCGGACGCCGAGCTGGTGCGCGCGTTCCGCGTTCGCATCATGTGCGCCGGCGCCGCCCGGCTCGACCCCTTCGATGAAGACGCGTGGCGGGTGTCCCTGCGCTACGCCGCCGCCGACACCGCGCTCGCCCTCGACGCATACGAGGCGACGGTGGCCGCCACCGCCGACCTGCTCCGGCGCATGGGAGCCGAAGCCGCCGCCCGCGCAGCCTCGCACCCCGAACTCGGCAATGTCACCGTCGCCACCCTGGTCGAGCGCGGCATCGAACATGCCGCCGCCCATGCCGCCCAGATTCGGGCGCTGACAGCCCCTCCCGCCTGAGCACCGTGCGGTGGCGCCGGTTAGCGCGCCGCCATCGTGGCCGAAGGTGATGCCGACCCGGCCCTGAAGCCGGTCGCGGAGGGGCAGGGCGTGCCGGTCGGGGAAGGCGTGGCCGAGGCCGCTGCCTCGCGCGTGGCCGCGCCCGTGCCCGTTGCGGTGGCCGTGCCACCGGCGCCGGCCGTGCTGCTCGCGCTGGCGCTCGCCGCCGGTGAGGGCGAGCCATCGCAGACGGTGCCGCGCGGCACCCCGCCGCCATCGACCCCGCCGCTGCCCGCGACCGCGGTCCGGACCTCGGTGATACGCGGGTCGCCTTCGTTACTTTCGGTCCCCGATTGGACGCCGTCGCCGCCGCAGGCGGTAAACGCGACGGTCATGAGCAGCAGGAACGCGGCCAGCATGCCGGCCCGGAACGCAGTGCCAAGAAGTGGAATCATCGTGGTCTCCCGGTCCCCTCGGAAGGGGAGGCTTGTGCTTCCACCGTAGGCGCGCCGGCGGGCGGGACCGGGCAACAGCCGGGGCGCGCGGCGTTGCGAGCGCATGTGGGCTCTTCCCTGGGGGCGCACGGCGCGGTGCCGCGCGCGATTGAGCCTCACCCCTGCCGGTGATACCCTCACCCTTCGTGCCGGAGTGCGCCCCGCGTTTGGCGGGGAATCCCATCGCCCGGTGAAATGGAGACCCATGCGGGAATACGAACTGACGATGGTCTATGACCTCGCCGTCGCCGAAGCCGGGGGCCCTGATGCCTCGGTCCAGCACCTCACCACGCAGGTCGAAGCGCGCGGTGGCAACGTCATCCGCGTCGACCACTGGGGCCGCCGCCGCATGGCGTACCCCATCGGCCGTGCCATCGATGGCGACTACATTGTGTCGCGCGTGAACCTGGACCCGGCGGCCGTCGAGTCCCTTGAAGCGCACCTGAAGATCGACGAGAAGGTGTATCGCCACCTGATCGTGCGGGCGGACGAACTGCCGCCCCCGCCGCAGCCCCGGGAACCGCGCCGCCCTCCGGGCGAAGCCGCCGCACCTGCGACAGCGCCTGTCGCGGCCGCGCCGGAAACTGCGCCCGCGCCTGTGGCAACCGCCGCGCCGGAAACGGCGCCGGCCGCGGAAGCTGAATCCGCGCCGGCCGCTGCTCCCGCCGAGGAAGCCCCGGCAGCACCCGCCGCCGAGGGCGACGCGCCCTCTGCCTGATCCGAGGAGGCACTCCATTGGCCAGCCTGAACAAGGTCATGCTCATCGGCAACGCCGGCAAGGATGCGGAGCTCCGCTACCTGGCCAGCGGCATGGCGAAGGCTGAGTTCAGCCTGGCCGTCAATGGACGCCGCCGCGGTCAGTCCGGCGATTGGGAAGAACAGACCGAGTGGTTCAACATCGTGATGTTCGCCGAAACCGCCGAACGCGTGAGCCAGTACATCACGAAGGGCAAGTCCGTCTACGTTGAGGGCCGCCTCCAAACGCGCTCCTGGGACGATGACCAGGGCCAGCGCCACTACCGCACCGAAGTCATCGTCAACACCCTGCAGCTGCTCGGCGGCCGCGGGGACGACGGCGGCGGTGCGGGCGGTGGCGCAGGCTGGGGCGATGGCGAATCCAGCTTCGCCGGCCGCCGCGGCGGCAACGCCGGCGGCGGCGCACCCTCGGGCGGCGCTCGCAGCAGCTACGGCGGCGGCGGACGCCCGTCCGGCGGCGGGAACGCCGGCGGCGGCTACCCCAGTGACCCCGACGACCTGCCCTTCGAATAGCAGGCCGCACCCGCCGCTTTTCGCGGCTTACACCCCGGCGCGCGTTCTTCGCGCGCACACCCATCGGGAAGGAATCACCCCATGTCCAACGAAGAACGTTCCCCTCGCGAAGACCGGCCCGAACGCCCGGAGCGCCCCGAAGGCGGCGCCCCCGGTGGCGACCGGCCCGCGCGGCCGCCACGCCGCTTCGGCGGCCGCCGCAAGGTTTGCCGCTTCTGCGCCGACCACATCCCCGGCGTGGATTACAAGGAAGTCGGCCGCCTGCGCATGTACATCAGCGAGCGCGGCAAGATCGAGCCGCGCCGCAAGACGGGCGCCTGCCTCAAGCACCAGCGCCTCATCGCCACGGCCGTGAAGCGGGCCCGCCACCTGGCGCTCCTGCCGTACACGCTGGAGCACGTCCGCCAG
>JADJBX010000009.1 GCA_016703545.1 Candidatus Amarobacillus elongatus | reverse complement strand
AGGGGTATCTGCAGGCGGTCAAGGAGTACGTGTCGAGCGATGCGTACGTCGAGCAGGAAGCGCGCCGCCAACTCGGATACACCCGCGAGGGCGAGATTGGCTTCGCCATCGTGAGCCCGCCCGCGCCCGCGGGCACCGCCGCCGCCGGTGACTGGTGGCAGCGGCTGTTCCCCCGTTAGCCGATGACGCCGCTGGCCTCCCGTGTCGTCCGCCTTGCGGACCAGGAGCGCATGTTCCGCCACAGCAGGGGCGTGCTTGCCGCGGTCTCGGGCGGCCCCGACTCCGTCGCGCTGCTGCTCGTCCTGCTCGAACTGCGCGAACGGTTCGGCCTCACGGTGCAGGCGTGCCACTTCGACCACCAGCTCCGCCCTGAATCCCGCGCCGACCTCGAGTTCGTGCGCGACCTGTGCGCGCGGCTCAACGTGCCGTGCTTTACGGGCGAAGGCGACGTGCGATCGGTCGCGCGCCAGCAGCGGCGGTCGATCGAAGACACGGCGCGGATGATGCGGTACCAGTTCCTCGGATTCGTGGCGGCCGAAAAGCAGGCCGACTGCGTCGCGGCCTCGGCGCTTCGCGGGCGGAGACGGTGGCGATGTGCGAGGCCGCCGGCGTGGAGCCCCGCATCGATGCCTCCAACGCGGAGCACTCCTGGCGACGCGGAACCGGGTTCGCGCGACGCTGCTGCCCGCGCTCCGGGCCGAGAATCCCTCGGTCGACGCGGCGCTCCGCGGGTTGGCCGCGAGCGCACGCGAGGTGTTCGCGGACAGTCGAGCGCGCAGCAAAGGCGCCAGCCCGGTCACGCGCGGCCCGGTCGGCGCCATCTACGCCCGGCTGCGCTGCGGCCGCTGCAGGCGGAGGCGTTGACCCTGGTCATCGAGCGGGAGGCGGCGTTTTCGAAGCTGGAGCCGGAAGTGAACCGCACGCGGCTGGAGAACGCGCGCCGCGTCTCTCGCCAGTGGAAGCGGCGAGGTGCCTTCGGGCAGGCCGTGCTGCAGGTCTCCTGCGGCCGGGTGCGCATCGGGCCGCCGCTCGAACCGGAACCGTTCGACGCCAAGGTGCTCAACGTGCCCGGCGCGACGCTCGCGGGGCAGTGGCGTGTCGAGGTCTCGACGTCGGAGCTGGCGGCACAGCGGGGGGCAAGCCTCACGACGGTCGATGCGAACCGCGTGCGCGGCGTCCTTCGCGTTCGGCCCCTCGTCAGCGGCGATCGGATGACGTACCACGGCATCGACCGCAAGGTGGCGGATGTGTTCGCCAACGGGAAGGTGCCGGTGTGGGAGCGGCTAGGCGCCCTCGCCATCACCGACAGCCACGCGGTCCACGCCGTGTTGACCGCGGGCGGCACCTTCGAAGCTGACCCCTCGGAGGATGCGGACCCTACTACGTGCGCGTCAGTGGCGTCGCGCGCCGTTAGGAGCGGAGCTGCGGATGCGTACGGGCGTGATTTCGATCAGCACCCAGTAGTCGTCGCCGGCGTTGCGCCATTTCGCGAGCGTCTGGGCCGCCTTCGGTTCGCCGTAGTAGAGCGGCGCGAGCCGGGACGCGAGTTCAAAGCCGCCCTGGTCCAGCACCTCCGCGGTGCCTTCGATGGTCACCCACGCCTCGGGCACGCCCACCGGCTCCTCGACGGTGAGCGCGACGCGGCCATCGCGGCGGATGTTGCGGACTTTCTGGACGTCGCGCGAGGAGAAGACGCGCGCCTTCTCCCCGTCCCATTCGAACCAGACGGGGACGGCGGTGGGCGCGCCGGTGGCGGTAAGGGTCGCGAGCTTGGCGATGCGCACCTCGCGTAGGAAGGCGTCGCGCTGGACCTGCGTCATCGCGGCCATTAGCGGTGCACCCGCGGCAGCACTTCCTCGATGAGACGGCGCGTCTGGTCCATGAGTTCGTCGTCGCTGCCGCCGATGGGCCGCAGGACGAACTTCGAGATGCCGGCGTCCACGTACTCCTCGGCGCGCGCGACGATGTCGTCGGCGTTGCCCACGGCCACGAGATCGCGCGGGTCGGTGCCGAGGCTGATGCGCGCGAGGCCGGCGAGCGTGCGCTGCACGACCTCGTCGTCCCAACTGCCGAAGTGGAACGAGAAGCCGGCGCCATAGTGGTCGGGTTCGAAGGGGCGGCCGGATTCGGCGACCGCGGCACGGATTTTCGTGACGACGGGCTTCACCTGCGCGGGCGACTGGACCCCGGAGAGCCAACCTGTCCCAAGGCGCGCCGTGCGGCGGATCGCGGCGTCGCTGCTGCCGCCGATCCAGCACGGCAGGGGCTGCTGGCGCGGCCGGGGAGCGATGGAGGCGTTTTCGTACCGGTAGTATTTGCCCTCGAAAGTCACGGAAGGTTCGGCCCAGAGGCGGGT
Organism: Candidatus Amarobacillus elongatus; assembly: GCA_016703545.1. GTDB lineage: Bacteria > Chloroflexota > Dehalococcoidia > Tepidiformales > Tepidiformaceae > Amarobacillus > Amarobacillus elongatus. Next base: position 121,925 of record JADJBX010000009.1, on the reverse strand, counting down.
CATGATTTCGAGCATCTCGTCGGACTGGGTGCCGCGTCCGGCCGGCTTGCGGCCCGTCGCCCGGAACTCCGGCGCCACCTCGGCGCCGACACCGAACGCGGGGAGGAGTCGCCCGCCGCTGAGGTAGTCGAGCGTCGCGCACTCCTTCGCCAGCACCAGCGGATCGCGAAACGGCAGGACGATGGCGTTCATGCCGAACTTGAGGCGCGAGGTGCGGCCCGCGAGCCACGCCATCGCCGCCATCGGCTCCAGCGTCGGGGCCTGCCCGGTCAGCCGGTCGCTGAACCAGACGGAATCGACCTTGCTTCCCTCACAGAGGTCGACCCACTTCCCGAGCGCGGCGGGGCCTGAAAACGGCACCCCCGCGACGCCCATACCGATACGAATGCTCATGACCCCTCCAGCGCGCCGTGTGAGCCGATCCTACGGGATGCACGAGCGAGGGGCGCTACCGCAACCGGCGGAACCACTGGTCCAGCACTCCATGAAGCGCGGGCTTCGCGATCAGCAGCCCGGCGACGTACGGGTCCGGCTGATTGAAGCGCATGGGATGGCCGAGGACGTCGGTGACGCGGAAGCCGGCGGCCTTGCAGAGGACGACGCCCGCGGCGACGTCCCATTCCGCGCGGCCGTACCCCGAAAGGCAGGCGTCGCCGTGGCCGCCCGCGAGCCGCGACAGGCGGTACGCGACACTTCCGACGGCGGTGGTCTTCGCGCCGCGCGGCAGCGGTGGGACTTCGTTCCAGCGCTTCTCGTTCCGGCCGACCAGGACGGTGAAGTGCGACGGCAGGAGGCCGGCGGGATCCTCGGCGGAATCGGTGCAGACAGCGGCCTGCAGATCCTCGGCGGCCGGGTTGTAGACCACGCCCAGCACCGGCTCGCCGCCAACAACGAGCGCCACGGACACCGCGTATTCCGGCACTCCCATGAGAAACTCGCGCGTGCCATCGATGGGGTCGACGACCCAGGCGCGCTCACGGCCGAGCCGTTCGGCGGTGTCGGTGTGTTCCTCGCTCAGCCAGCCATCGGACGGGAATGCGGCGGTGAGGGCCGCGTGCAGCATTTCGGCCGCGCGAATGTCCGCTTCGGAGACGAGCTCGCGGCCGTCCTTGTGGCCGTACCGGAGCCCCTCGCGGCGCATCCGCGCGACTTCGTCGCCCGCGGCGCGCGTCGCTTCGACGGCGATGCGCAGTTCCGCGCTGTAGTCGTGGTCGGCCATGACACCCATCAGGCGAAGGCGGCGAAGATCTCCTCAAACGCCTTGGCCTGTCCACCCTTCGTGGATGACGGTACCAGTATCGGCGTCTTCACACCGGCGGCGAACCACGCTTCGACGCCTTCCAACACGTCCTTGCGGGTGCCGAAGAGGGTCGCGTCGGCGAGCCGGGCGGGGTCATGAGGCCCGGCAACGCGTCGCGGTCGCGGGCTGCGGGAGCGCCCGCTCGACGGCCGCCATCTCCTCGACGTAGCCGGCCTCCTTCCAGTAGTTCCGGTAGTTCGGGAGCATCAGGTAGCCGGTGAGCTGCTTCTTCATGACGGCGGCCGCCGCCTCGCGGTCGTCGTCGATGCACACCGGGAGCATGTCGCCGACGAAGAAGTCGCCCTGCTGGCGCTCGGCCGGGATGTGCGAAAGCGAGGCCGCCATATGCGAGCGCGACGCGTTCGCCCAGACCGCGCCCTGGCCAATCTCGACGGAGAGGTCCACCATCTTCGTGCGCAGCGTCGCCAGCACAATCGGCGGCAGAGGGCCGACCTGCTGCTCGGCCGCGCGCATTGCCGCGACGTATTCGCGCATGTCGGAGAGCGGCTTTCCGGTCTCCACACCCAGCCGCCGGTTCGAGGGCTCGTGGCTGACGCCGATGCCCAGGAAGAAGCGGCCGCCGCTCAGCTCGTGAATGTAGGCTGCCGACTGCGCGAGATCGAAGGCGGTGCGGTAGTAAATGGGCAGAACCATCGTGCCGAAGTGGATCTCGTTCGTGGCGGTGGCCATCGAAAGGCAGAGGCCCATGCTGTCGCCGAAGCTGGCGCAATAGATGCCCTGGAACTTTCGCCGTTCGATCTCGGCGGCGAGTTCGACGGTCCATTTGCGGCGGCCGGGAACGGCGGCAAGGGCGAGGGCGGGCAGCTGCGTCACGAAGGGCTCCGGGCGAATGAGGTCGTCCGACTATAGAGCGCGGCCCGGGCACAGGGCAGTGCGCCCCCCCGAGGCCGCCGTGGCGACCGCGTTGCCGCGGGCTCAGTCGCCCCCGCGCCGGCCTAGAAGTAGCCGGGGTCACCCGCCATGGCGTCGAGGGCGGGCCACTGATGGCCATCGAGCTTGAGCAACGCGGCGTACTTGCGCGCGGTCTCGAGATAGGCGATGTCCCGCGTCTGCCGGTACCGGTTGAAGGCATCGAGCATGCGGTCGGCGAGGAGCTGCATGTCCATGCCCATCACATACCGCCCGCTCATCTCATTCAGCGCGTCCACGTAGACGTCGAAAAACGACGAGAGCCGCTGAAGGGTGCCGCGCTGCTGCACCCGCTGGGCAAGGTCCTGGCTCGCCGCGAGGCCGTAGTACTGCTTGCCGACCGCCACGAAGAACTGGCGGTCCACGAGGGGAGCGCCGCCCATTCGCCCGCCCCGGCGCTTCCTCCCAAGACTCTCCGGGAAGACGCCGGAGATGAAGAGCGCGTTATCGCCGTAGCGCCGGTAGGCCTCGAACAGGTTCTGGAAGGTGCCCGACGGGTGCGCGGTCTCTTCCATGAGGTCGCTCAGGTAGGGGATGTGGCCGCCGGACGGGCCGAGTGCCATTTCGCCAGTCTGCAGATAGCGTTCCATCATGCGGCCGAGGTAGGCGAGCGTTTCGGCGTCGCGGCTGCCGCGGTTCACGTACAGCACTTTGATGAGGAACAGGTCGAGGATGTCGGAAAGCTGGATGGCGCTGAGTTCGCCGATGTCGTCGTAGAAGGCGCCAATCAGGGCATCGACCTTTCGCGCGAACGCGCCGGTGGCGACATTGCTGCCGTCGTTCGCGCGGATGGTCTCCCGCAGGATTTCGACCTCTTCGCCGAGAAGTTCCGCTTTCATCGCACCCTCCCGAATTCGTGGAAGTGCCCCTATACGTACGTACGGAAGCGGCGGCGCGTCAACTACCTTCGCGAACCCTGATATGCCCCTGGGAAGATCCGTAACCGGGTCTTCATTTAACTGGCAGTTTCTGGGACGCCGTGATCACGTCTCCAAGAATCTTCAACCGCAACGCCCCGGCGGCGAAGACCGGCCGGTACCGCTCCTCGATCTGGTACGGGAGCATCCGCACGGTCACCAGCCGTGAACCGTGGAAGGTGGCCTCCAGCAGGTAGCCCTGCGTGTGTTCGGGCGTGTGGGTCTGGTCGAAGACGAAGTTGCCGAGCGCGTAGGCGATGAACGACGGCCCGCGCGTCTCGGCGGCCTGCACCCAGTGAGCCTGGTTGCCCACGACGAGATCGGCGCCGGCATCGGCGGCGGCGCGCAGTGCCTTGATGCTGCGCGCGGTCGGCACGTGCGTGTCTTCCGTGCCCGATTGCACCTGCACGATGACCACGTCCACCTGCGCCTTCAGCAGGCGGATGGCGGAGGTGAAGCGCTCGACCCCAAGCTCCGACGCGGGCCGGTAAAACGCGGGCTCGCCGGCCGCGCGCTCCTCGCCGTAGTCGTCGTCGAGTGGGGCCGTCCCGGGCGAAGACGCGGTGGCCTCGAGGTCCATGGCGGCCACGTCGTCGAAGCCGAGAACGCCGAAGCGGACGCCGTTCACCTCGAAGACGGCCGGCGCCATGGCCTCCGCGAGGTCGCGCCCGCCGCCGACGGTCTGGATGCCGGCGGCGCGCAGGCGGTCGAGCGTTTGCAGGAATGCCCGGCTGCCGCAGTACTCGATGCCACAGTCGAACACGTGGTTCGTGGCGACGGTCATGCCATCGAAGCCCGCCAGCGTGAGCGCCGCCATCACCTCGGGGGGCGACGAGAGGTTCGTACCCGGGACGCAGAGGTACGGCGGGTTTATGTCCTGGATGCTGCCATCGAGCGACCCCAGGGCGAGGTCGGCAGCGGCAAGGTACTCGCCCACCGGTCCGCGCAGCGCCGCCGCCCAGTCACCCGTCGCCCTGATCTGCGCGAGGGTGCAGCGCGATTGGAGGATGTCCCCGGTGGCGACGACGCGCGTCACGCGCGGAAGGGGCGCGCGAGGCGGGCCATGACCGCGGGCAGCGCATCCCTCCCCGCGGCGGTATGCGGCACGACCGAGATCCGTTCGACGAACGGCCACTCCGCGGTTTCGCCGGTCCCGCGGGCAAGGTCCAGGCCGTCGATGGCGAGGGCGACACCCGCCGGGCGCAGTTCGCCCAAAGGCACGAACGCGAGGTATCCGGCGCCGGGCTTCGCCAGGAGCGCGAAGAGGTCGTCGTATGTGGGAACGGTGACCGCGGAACCAGCGCCGCCGAGCGCCTCGATGGCGGCGATAGCCGCGGCGTCGGCGGCGAGGGCCAGTCCCCGCGGGCGCCCGCCAATCCCGCCCGCGGACTCCCACGTCGCAACCCCGGCGGGGGCGAGGAGCGACGTCAGCTGCGCCACGGAGAGCGAGTCCACGCCGGCGGAGAGGGGCGCGACGGGAACCAGGTAGCGGGTGACAACCGGAACGCCGCCGGGGACGTCGCCGGGCAGGAACGAAAGGTCGGGCGCCGAGTTCGCCGTCGCGACGAGCAGGCCAGTTCCCTCCAGCACGGGAGGCAATGCGCCCGAGAAGCGGACCAGGTGGCCATCGGGTTGGGCGAGCGGGGGAAGGTCGCCGGGGGCGGCGGCGATGGCCCCGGAGGGCGCGTCGAGCGTCTGCAAGAGCACGAGACCGAGGAAGACAAGCGAGCCGCCGAGGCTCGCCGAGGCAAGGCCCAGCCAGAAGTACCGGGCGCGCGCTGCCCAGGTCATCACGCAATCATCATGACAGCGCCGGAGAAAAATACCAGAGCTATATCAGCTCGCCGCCGCGTACCATCTTTCCGGAGTGCCCGTGGCGCCTTCGATGAAGGAGAACGCACGCTCGAGCACATGGTCGATGCCGCCGCACGCCTCTTCGGTTGCCTGCAGGTCCGGTGGGAGCGGCTTCACCGCGGCTTCGACTTCGTAACCGCAGTACAGGTTGTAGTGCAGCACGAGCCGGTTCGCCGTGGCAATGACGCCACTGAGGCCGGAGTTCTCGGGCGTGAGCAGCGTGCTGTGGTGGCCGCTGATCGCGTCGACAAGGTGCCCCGGGAACTTCCACCGCTCGCCCAGCGCCTTGCCCAGTGCGTCGTGGGAATACCCCGTGGTCAGCGCTTCCGCGGCGTGCAGCGACATCTGTCCCGCGCGCGCCATGCCCACGGCGTTCGCGAACTCGACGGGCATCACCTGCCGGAGCACCAGGCGTCCGATGTCGTGGAGGATGCCGGCGGTGAAGGCATCTTCCGGCTTCGCCACGCGCGTCTTCTTCGCCAGCGTCTCGGCGGCCACGGCGACCGCGATGCTGTGTCCCCAGAACAGGTCCAGGTCGAACCCGTCGCTCAGCTTCGAACCCTTGAAGGCGTTCATGACGCTGGCGCCGACGGCCATCTGGCGGACCTGCCTGAAGCCAAGCACGAGGTCGGCTTCGCGGACCGTGCTGATGCGGCGGGCAAAGCCGTAGTAGGCGGAGTTGCTGATGCGGATCAGCTTCGCGGTGAGCGCCTGGTCCGTGCTCAGCACCTGAGCGAGGTCGAGGGCGCTCGTGCGGTCATCGTCCGCCATGTTCATCACACGCGCCGCCACCGAGGGGAGTGGCGGCAGCTCGTCGATACTCTCGATCAGTGCAGCGGCGTTCTTGCCCATCGGGGAGATCATCGGCGGTGGCGGCGCACTCGACAGACCGCTCGCACCTGAATAAGGGTATTCGCCGGGCGCGGCGGCGAACTGACAAGCGATCCTGATTCCGCTACCGTACCCGCAACGGGCCTCGACGCGGGCCCCCTGGGAGGCCCCGATGGTGATTCGCTACCGCTATTCGATGTGGGATGGCACGCAGGAAGTCCCGGACGTCCAGGCGGACGAGATCCTGGATAACCTGACCGACGACCTGATGAACTTCGGCGACCTCCAGCATGCGCTGCGCAATCTCATGCAGCGCGGCATGCGCAGCCCCCAGGGCGACCGCATGCAGGGCCTTCGCGACCTCCTGCAGCAGCTCCGGCAGCAGCGCCGCCAGCAGCTCGACCGTTTCAATCTCAGTTCCGCCTTCGACGACATCAAGAAGAAGCTCGAAGAAATCGTGAACATGGAGCGCAGCACGATCGACCGCCGCCTGGACGAGGCGACGGGCCAGCGGCCGCAGGACGGCCAGCCCGGGGACCAGCAGCAGGGCCAGCAGGGGGACAACCAGCAGGGCGGCCAGCAGCAACAGGGCGGGCAGCCACAGCGTGGCCAGCAGCAGGGCGGCCAGCAGGGGATGCAGGGGCGGCCGCAGGCGGGGCAGCAGGGTCAGCCGCAGCAGGGCCAGGAGGGCGGCGAAGGGCAGGGCCAGCAGGGTCAGCAATCTCCGGGGCAGCAGCCGGGGAACGAATTCGCCGAGATGCTGCGCAACATCGCGAACAAGAAGAAGGACTTCCTCTCGCAGCTGCCGAACGACACGTCGGGGCAGATGCGCCAGCTCCAGAACTACGAGTTCATGGACCCGGAGGCCCAGGCCAAGTTCAATGAACTGCTCGAATCCCTGAAGAAGGCGATGATGGAGACCTTCTTCAAGGACATGTACAACCAGATTGCGAACATGGGCCCCGAAGAGCTCGATCGCATGAAGAACATGGTCAAGGACCTCAACCAGATGCTCCAGGACCGGATGGCCGGCAAGGAGCCGAACTTCGACCAGTTCATGCAGCAGTACGGCGATCTCTTTGGCGACAACCCGCCGCAGTCGCTGGATGAGCTGATTGAGCAGATGCAGCACCAGATGGGCCAGATGCAGAGCCTGCTCGACAGCCTGCCCGGCGACATGCGCCAGCAGCTGCAGGACCTCCTTTCGGACAAGATCGGCGACCCGGGACTGCAGCAATCGCTGAATGACCTGGCGCAGAACCTCGAGTACCTCTACCCCATGCGCGAACTGCGCAACCAGTACCCCTTCCGCGGCGAGGAGGAGATCGACCTCCAGTCGGCGATGCAGCTGATGAACCAGATGCAGTCGATCGACGAGGTCGAACGCCAGCTGGAGCGCACCCAGTACGGCGGTGACATCGAGGATATCGATGCCGAGAAGCTCGAAGACCTGCTCGGTCCCGAAGCGCGGGAGACGCTCGATCAGCTCAAGCAGTTCCTGGAGATCCTCGAGGAAGCTGGCTACATCCGGAAGAAGGGGAACGGCTACGAACTCACGCCCCGCGGCACGCGCAAGATCGGCCAGCGCGCTCTCGGCGAAATCTACGCGCAGCTGAAGAAGGACAGCTTCGGCAAACACGAGGTCCGCGACAGCGGCAGCGGCGGCGAGCGCACCGACGAGAGCAAGCGGTACGAGTTCGGCGACCCGTTCTACTTGGACATTCAGAAGACGATCATGAACTCGATGTACCGCGAAGGGCCGGGCCTGCCGATTCGCCTGAAGCCCGACGACTTCGAAGTGGCGCGCACCGAGATCATGACGCAGACATCGACCGTGATCATGCTCGACCTGAGCTGGTCGATGGCGCTGCGGGGGAGCTTCCAGGCGGCGAAGAAGGTTGCGCTGGCGCTCAACAACCTCATCTCATCGCAGTACCAGCGTGACAGCCTCTACATCATCGGGTTCAGCGCCTACGCGCGGGAGCTGAAGGCCGACCAGCTGCCGTACGTGCGCTGGGACGAGTCCGTGCTCGGGACGAACATGCACCACGCGCTGATGATCGCGCAGAACCTGCTGGCGAAGCACACGCAGGGGACACGCCAGATCATCATGATCTCGGATGGCGAGCCGACGGCGCACCTTGAGAAGGGCCGCAGCTTTTTCGCCTATCCGCCGAGCCCGATCACCATCCGCGAAACGCTCAAAGAGGTGAAGCGCTGCACGCAGAAGAACATCACCATCAACACCTTCATGCTCGACCGGAACTACTACCTCAAGGAGTTCATCAACCAGGTCGCGCGGATCAATAAGGGGCGGGTGTTCTACACGACGCCGGACAAGCTCGGGGAGTACATCCTCGTCGATTATGTCCAGCAAAAGAAGAAGAAGCTCACCGGCATCGGCTAGCTTCCGTGACCCACCTCACAGACGCGCGCGCGGCCACTCGCAAGCATGCGGGGACCGGCGCGCGTCGTGGCGTCCGCGAGTTCGAGGGCCAGGCATGAACGAGCAAACAGGACAGCAGCATAGCGACCGCCGGCAGGGCGGGTTCGAGGCCGCGATCGACGGGCTGGCGGCCGGGACGATCGATGGCGAGACGCTCTCGAGGGTATTGGGCGTGGCAGCGGATGCCGCCGCCACTGCGGCGAAGGCCGCGGGTGGCCTTTCGACGGCAGTCCCTGAACGGCGCGAGCGCGTTGCGTCCTGCGTACCGCGGCGGCAGACGTCGCCGAGGTCGCGGCGAAAGCGGGCAATATCGACCTGGGCGCCTTCGCATCCGCGGCAGGCGGCGTCGCCGACGCCGTGGGCGACATCATCGGGGGCATTACCAACCCCTGAGGTCAGGCCGCGAGCGTCGCGGGCCGATGCGTCTCCAGCGCGTGCAGCTGCGCGAGAATGGCCGACAGGAGCACGAGGCTCTGGGCCGAGACGTCGCGTGACCGCAGCCGCAACTCCATCCCTCTGGCACCGGCGTCGCGGCGAGCGTCGCACGGCACCGCCATCGAAATGCCCGCGCCGACGGGCAGACGTCCAGGTTTCCCCCGGCGACGTACCCGGGCGTCCGCGCGCGCATCCCGGACATCGAGACATCGCGCACCGTCGCCGCGCTCTCGCCGCTCCCCGCGCAACCGCGCCGGGAGTTCGATGCGGTAGCGCCGGAACGACCGGCGGTTCACCGGCACCCAGGAGGTGAGAATCCGGAAACAGGTGGCCACCCCTGTGGGCGGTCGTATTCCGCGAGTGCGACCTCGTCGCGGTCTTCGTGCCCGGCGAACGGGAAGACGGCATCACCTGGATGCCAGCACACAACAGGCTCCTCGGCCTGAACCCGGAGGGCGATCTCGTGCTCCGCCGCCCCGCCTGACGGCACGGCGGCCACGCGCACGGGACCGCCTTCAATGTGCCGAACGATGCTCACCCGTTGCTCGCCACCGACTGGATCCATGTCATGAGCATCGGTCCCTCGCGGGAGTCCCGGAGAGCCATGCGGGTGACAGTGCGCGGCCATCCGGCCCCGCCCGCGTGCCAGTGCGTAGAATGCGCGGGCATGAAGACACTCGAAGGCAAGGTAGCACTCGTCACCGGTGCGTCACGCGGCATCGGTGAGTACGTCTCCCTCGAACTCGGCCGCGCGGGAGCCGCCGTCGCGGTCGCGGCCCGGAGCGAGGAGGTCAAGGACAAGCGGCTGCCGGGGACCATCCACTCGGTGGCACAGGCGATCAAGGACGAAGGCGGCCAGGCCGCCGGCATCTACATGGACATGCGCGACCCGGAGTCGATTGCCGCCGGGGTGGCGAAGACGGTCGAACTGTTCGGGCGCGTCGACATCATCGTGAACAACGCCGCGATCCTCGTCCCGGGCAGCATCGAAAGCATTCAGCCGCGGCACATCGACCTCATCTGGCAGGTGGACCTGCGCGGACCGATCCTCCTCATCCGCGAAGCACTGCCCCACCTGCGCGCGGCGGGCGGTGGTCACATTATCAACGTATCGTCGCGGGCGGGCGTGTTCCCGGGGCCCGGTCCCTACGACAACCCGCGCGCCGGAGGGCCGTTCTACGGGATGGTGAAGGCCGGGCTGCAAGCGGCTCTCTCGCAGTCGTTGGCGATGGAGCTGCAGAGCGCCAACATCTCGGTGAACGTGCTCGCCCCAGGGCCGGATCAAGACGCCGGGAACCTCTTCGCCGAGAACGACCCGCAGAAACCGACGCTCGAGTTCGAACGCGCCGACGCCATGGCGAAGGGCACACGCTGGATCTGCGAGCAGGGACCGGAATTCACCGGCCACATCCTCTTCGACGAGGACCTGTGCCGGGAGAAGGGCCTCTAACGGCTCACGGCAGCGGCGTGGAGGCGGGCAGGACCAGTACCCCGCCTCCACGGGCCGGCTCCTTGTTGATGCCGGTAACGGTGTAGGTCCCGGGAGCGAGCGTCGCGCGCAGCACCTCATCCCACCCCGCTGGCGCGCTGCCGGCGGACGCGAAGGGGACGTCCCGGCCGTTCGCGTCGAGCAGCCGGACAGTGCCGGGCTCGAAGCGGCCCGCGACGGTGTAGCCAACGACCTCCAGCGGCTTCCCGGCGACGGTGAAGGTGAGCGCGGGTTCGCGCTGAAGGTCGGTGACGGCGAAGCGCAGGGTGCCGTTGGCGTCGTAGCCCACGCGCCGGCCGACGCGCTCCTCCGCGATCACGCGCCCGGCGAGGTCGATGACCACGAGCTCCTGCGACCGGAACAGGGTATCGGCCCGGCCGCGAGAACCTTCGTGCGGCAATGGCGGATCCGGGTAAACCACGTCGCGGGCCGTGCCCGGGGCGGACCGCACGGTTACCGTCACGCGCCCGCCGTCGCGCCGCATCGCGACGGGTTCGGCGTCGATGAGGGCAAGGCGGTCGAACAACAGCTGGGCGGCTTCAGCGTAGTCCGGGCACGCCGCGCCGGCGGGCGTTGCGGCCGCGAAATCGAGGCCGCCGAGGCGGAGCGCGGCCGCGTTGGCGGCTTCCGTCGCCGGGTCCAGGCGCAGCACCGGCGCGAAGTACGACGACAGCAGCTCCGGCGCGGGCCGCGGTGGCCCACCGAATCGCGGGTCGGCAAACACCTCCCGCATGGCGGCCAGGGGCGGGCGCGTCCACGGCACGGTGGAGCACACGCGGAACGTCAGCGGCCCATCCTGGGTCACGAACCGGGGAGTCGCCGTGGCATCGGGCGTGGCAGGGACGGAGGTCGCAGCGGCCATCGCGGTGGCGGAGCCAGACGGCGCCTCAGATGCGGCGGGCCGCTCGATGGAGCCGCCGCACGCGGCGGCGGCGGTCAGAACGGCCGCCGCGGCGAACAGCACCGGCCAGCGCATCAGGGGAAGTCACTCCCGGGGATGGACTCCGGGTCATGGATGAGCTCGTCCCAGCGGCGCACGATCGCCTCCATGGGTGGCGGAGGCGGCGCCCATGGCAGCCCGCGAACGACGACGCCCTGTTGGGGTGCTCGACGGGACCTCAGTTCGAGCCGGCGGAACGCCTCCGCACGGGGGTCTGCGAGACCCCCAGCGTGCGGCGATGTCCTCCTGCCGGAGGTGCTGCCCGGCTCCATCCGGCCCGCGAGATCGCCGACTGCAGCGCTTCGTACACGACGTCGGCCTTGGTCCTGCGGGGGGCTGCGTTGCGCCATCATCGGCCAAGGATACGTGGTTTCGCGTGTTCGCGTGCGAAACCCCGTTTCTCACACGCGCAGGGTGCGCTCGATGTGCATTTCCAGGGCGCGCAGTGTGCCATCGAAGTCGAAGCTGCCGTCGAGCAACCACTGGTAGGCGGAACCGCGGAGCGCCGCCATCACCAGCTGGCTTGTCGTGCGCGCATCCACGGATGGGTGGACGTTGCCCTCGGCGATGCCACGGTTGAGCGCGTCCTCCATGCGCAGCCGGCCGCCGCGTGGAATCCGCCGGCGCGATGAAGATGGCAGCGGCAAACGCGGCCAGCGAGCGTGCACGCTCCCAGCAAGAGCATGCCGAAGTCGGCGTGAGCGGCGGCGACGAACCTCTGCCGGAGCACATTCATCCCCGTGATCGTCGGATCGCCGAGGCCGGGCGAGAGCAAGGGCCGGGTTAACCGCGAACTTCTGGTCGAATCCGCAGCAAACCCGGCGATCACCCGTACTAGATCGGGGAGCCGACGCGGGTGGTCGCGGCCGAGAGACGGCCGAGGTCGGTCGAGGGGGGCAATTCGCGAACGTACTCGGCGATGATGCCCCGCCACGGACCGTGCGCTCGCAGGTTCGCCATCAACCCCGCGAGCCCGAAGTTGATGCGCGTCAGGAACACCATCCCCTCGGGGACGTTGCAGTGCCTGTTCACGGCGCCGCCCTGTCCCGTGGTCTGCGTGTTGCGACGGATCATCTCGGCGGCGAGCTCCGGGGTGAACGTGACGTCGTCCTCCAGGATCGGCGCCCAGTACCAGTGCATGTGGTCGTAGAGTTCGGCCGTCGTGAAGGGCGCGTTGGGCAACAGGATCCCGATCGCCTCGGTCGCGGCGCGCCACCGTTCGATGTCGCGGTCGAGCAACGCGTCGATGATGCGGCCGAATTTCGCGACCACGTCCGGCGGGAACTCCGTCACGCAACCATAGTCCACGAAGGCGACGCCGCCCTCGGGCGTGAGCAGGTAGTTCCCCGGGTGAGGGTCACCGTTGAAGAGGCCGTGCCGGTAGATACCGCCAAAGCAGAAGCGGTAGATCATCTCCGCGACCCGGTTCCGCTCGGCCTGCGGGAGGGCGAACGCGTCGCGGAAGGGGCGCCCTTCGATGAACTCCTGCACGATCACGTGGCGGGTCGTGAGTTCCGGGTGGACCTTCGGCACGCGCACGAACCCGTGGCCGTCGAAAAGTTCCGCGAACCGCTGCTGGTTGGCGGCCTCGCGCAGGTAATCGAGCTCCGCGCGGATGCCGTCCTTGAGGTCGTTCACGATCGTGCTCACGTCGAGCCCGCGAGCGACGAGCCCGGCCATGGAGAGCATCAGACCGACGTTCGCGAGGTCGTGCTCAATCGCGTCGGCGACACCGGGGTACTGCACCTTCACGGCGACCTTGCGTCCATCGTCCAGCACGGCGCGGTGGACCTGGCCGATGGACGCGGCGGCGAACGGCTCGTGTTCGAAGCGCCGGAAGACCTTCCGCGGGGGCAACCCGAACTCGTCGTGGAACACTTGCTCGACCAGTTCGAACGCCATGGGCGGCGCGTTCGATTGCAGCGTCGCCAGCTGGCCGGCCATCTCGTCGGGAAGGACGCCGGTCATCATGGAAAGGACCTGCCCGACCTTCATGACCGCGCCCTTCATATCGCCCATGGTGCGCGTCACGTCCTCGGCTGTGCGAAGGACGAACTGCTCGCGCTTGCGGCGCCGGGCATCCCCGAAGGCGAGGTAGGTACCCGCCCAGCGCACGGCAGCCCGCCCGGCGAGGCCCGCGGGCCGTACCGAGCGCTCGAGGCGCCCGCCGCCGAGGACGCGCCTTTCGTTCCCCATTACCGGTCTCCCATAGGAGCAGCGTATCGCGCGGGTCGTACCGGGAGTGTCAGGGGGACCGGCGGCGGCGATTGAACCTGCGAATGCGTGGTGGGCGGCGCAACCATAGCGTGCCTCGATGGCACCATCCCGGCGGCATATCAAATCCGTCTGAATCCATCTCTTCCCTCTCGGGATCCCGCTCCGATAATGAGATGGAGGGAACCTGTGGGGAGGGGCAATAGCCATGAGTGGAATCTTCTATAACCCGGGGGCACGGCGTCTCGTGCCGGTGTTCGAAGGAACGCCGCAGCCGGAGTGGGCGTTCGTGACGCACAACCTCGAGGCGAGCGCGCACCAGTGCCGGCGGATTCTGCGGGAGTTCCTGCCCGCCGACGTCCTTTCGAACGTCGACTTCGGCTGGTGCGAGCAGCGAAACAGCTGACGCGCGCGCTAGGATTGCGGCAGATGATCGCCGAGATCGCCGTCCGCCTTGCCACCGTTCACGAATCGCCGGGGTGGACCGTCACCCGCTTCGACCAGGGGGCGCCGTTCACAGGCCGCGTCGCGGTACTTTCCTCGGCATTCAACCCGCCCACGCACGCACACGTCAGCCTGCTCGAACTGGCGGCGTCCGTTGAAGGGGTGACGGGCGTCGCTGCCATGCTGACCACGAACAACGTGGATAAGTCGCTCTTCGGCGCACCCCTGTCGCACCGCGTGGGGATGCTCCTCGCGCTGGGGGAGGCGGAGCCGGGCGGAGTGGCCGTGCTGGCCAGCAATGCAGCGCGCTTCGTCGACCAGGCCGAGGCCCTGCGGGTCATCTATCCCGGGGCCGGCTTCGACTTCGTGGCGGGTTTCGACACCCTCGTTCGCATCTTCGACCGGCGGTACTACGACGACATCGAAACCGTGCTCGGACGGCTGTTCGAACACCACCGGTTGATCGTGACGAACCGCGCGCAGGCCACGGTGGACGCTGTGGCGGCGTTTGTGGACACGGCGGAAGTGCGCCCCTACGCCCACGGCATCATCGTGCGCGAACTCGACGATCACCCGGCGTCGCTCTCGTCGACGCAGGCGCGGGAACACGCCGAGCGCGGCGAAGTGCCACCGGCCGTACCGCCCGCCGTCGCCGCCTACATCGCACGGCATGGCCTGTACGGCATGGGCGGCGATTCGCGCTAGCTGATCTGGGAGACGTCCGGGCCACCCTCGGTCGCGACGACACCGCGCTCGCGCAGCCCCTCGATGTCCGCTTCGGAGAGCCCCAGCAGCTCGCGCAGGACGGCGATGGTGTCCGCGCCGAAGTCCGGCGGCGGGCCCTTGATGCCGGATTCGCTGCGGGACATGCGCAACGGCGTGTTGGCGATGCGGATGGTGCCCGCGGTGGGGTGCGTCACGTCCCGGAGCATCTCGCGGTGGGCGATCTGCGGGTCCGCCGCGACGTCGGCGATGGTGTTCACGGGCCCGCACGGGATACCGACAGCGAGCATGTCGTCGATCCATTCGGCCGTGGTCCGGCGGCGGAACGCCTCGATGAGGATCGGCTCGAGGACGGCGTGGTTGGCGGTGCGCCGGGGGCTCGTGCCGAAGCGAGCGTCGTCCATTAGCTCGGGCAGCCCGAGCAGGCCGCAGAAGAGCGACCAGTGGTTCTCCTCGCCGAAGCCGAGCGCGACGACGAGGTAGCCATCGGACGTGGGGAACGCCTGGAACGGCGTAGCGCTGGGATGGCGCGTGCCGAGCGGCTCCGGCGCCTTCCCGGTGACGCTGTAGCGCATGTACGCGTTTTCGAGCACCGCGACCTGACAATCGAGCATCGAGAGGTCGATGGCCTGCCCGAGGCCGCTGCGGTCCCGTTCGTGCAGCGCCGAAAGGATGCCGATGGTGGCATACAGCCCGGCGGTGAGGTCGCCATACGAGGCGCCCGGCCGGACCGGGGGGCCGCCCTTTTCGCCGGTTATGGAAAGCACCCCGCCCATCCCCTGCACGACGATGTCGAGGGCCGGGCGGTCCCGGTAGGGCCCGGTCTGCCCAAAGCCGGAGATGCTGCAGAAGATGAGGCCGGGGTTGCGCTCCTTCAGCGTCTCGTAGCCGACGCCGAGGCGGTCCATCGTCCCGGGGGTGAAGTTCTCGAGGACCACGTCGGCCTTCTCCGAGAGCCGCCGGAAAAGCTCCCGGCCCTCTTCCTGGCGGAAGTCGATGGAAATGGACTTCTTGCCCCGGTTGATGCTGAAGAAGTAGCCGCTGAAGCCGTTCTGGTAGGGGGTCGTCGTGCGCGCGATGTCGCCCCAGGGGGGACGCTCGACCTTGATGACCTCGGCGCCAAGGTCGGCGAGGACCATGGACGCGTAGGGCCCACTGAGCACCCAACTGCAGTCGAGAACGGTGATGCCTTCGAGGGGTCGGGACATGCGGGCCTCCTTCACGGCAGGATAGGGGAGAACGGCGAAAGGGGGCGCGCGCCGCCGCCGCCCGCGCCCTCAGACGCCGCGCTTATCGCCCCAGATGTAGATGTGGAGGCGCGTGGTGAAGCGATAGCCTTCGCGCGCGCAGAGCTCGGCGAGCCACGGGCTGCGCGACGAAAGCTCGGCGGCAGAGCGGCCCTCGGGCATGAGCTGCGTGCGGTCATGGGGGATGCCGGCGGCCTCGCGGATGGACTCCGCCTCCTCGACGTCGCCCGGATCGCGAACGACGAACTTGAGCCATGCGCGGCCCGTGTCCGCGAGCGCGTGCAACGCATCCGGGCGCACGCGCGCCAGCCCGGCGTTCCCCGAGTGCGCGAGTTTGGGCGAGACGTTCCACTGGTCCACGAGCGCGGCCAGCGGCCCCGGCGCAACGGTGCCATTCGTCTCCACTTCGATCCGGTAGCCAGCGTCTTTGAGCATGCGCGCGAGTGGGGCGAGCTGGCGGCGCTGCAGGAGCGGTTCGCCCCCGGTGATGACGACGTTCGATGGCTCCCGGCAGGCGACCTCGGCCGCGACCGCCCCCGGCGCGAGCATCAGCGTCTGCTCGTCACGATCGAAGCGCGACCAGTCCCAGGTGTAGGCGGTGTCGCACCACTCGCAGCGCAGGTTGCAGATGGCAAGGCGGACGAAGGTGCTGGGCAAGCCCGCCGACACGCCCCTCACCCTGCACGGAGGCGAAGATCTCCGGGCCGCCGTTGGCCATTCGCGACACGATCAGCTGTTCCACACGGGGAGGGTACGCCCTCCGCGCGGCACCGGCAGCCAGCGGAATTGGCACCATCTGCCCTACACTGGGAACCGATGTTCGAATCCCTGACCGACAAGCTGCAGTCCGCCTTCAAGAAGTTCGGCTCCCGGGGCGTGGTGACCGAAGAGGACCTCGACCAGGCGCTTCGCGAAGTGCGCATGGCGATGCTCGAAGCGGACGTCAACTTCAAGGTCGTGCGCGAGTTCACGTCGCGGGTGAAGGAGAAGGCGCTCGGCGCCGAAGTGCTCCGATCGCTCACGCCCGCGCAGCAGGTCATCGACATCGTCCACGGCGAACTCGTCGAAATCCTCGGCGGAGCCGCACCGCAGCTCGCGACCTCGATGCGCCCGCCGACGGTGGTCATGGTGGTCGGCCTGCAGGGATCGGGAAAAACGACGAGCATCGCGAAGCTGGCGAACCTGCTGAAAAAGCAGAAGCTGCGCCCGCTCGTGGTCGCGTGCGACGTGTACCGGCCCGCGGCCGTGGATCAGCTGGTGACGCTCGCGAAGCAGCTGGACATCCCGTACCACGAAGAGGGCACCACACAGAAGCCCGCCGTCATCGCCGCCAACGGCCTCGAAAAGGCGAAGGCGATGAACGCCACGCACCTGCTCGTGGACACGGCGGGGCGGCTGCACATCGATGAGGCGATGATGCAGGAGGTGGCGGACCTTCGCCGCCAGCTGGAGCCTTCGGAAGTGCTGTTCGTGGCCGACGCCATGGCCGGGCAGGACGCCGTGACCGCGGCGAAGGAGTTCCACGACAAGGTCGGCACCACCGGTCTGATCCTGACGAAGATGGACGGCGACGCGCGCGGCGGCGCCGCGCTCAGCATCCGCCAGGTGACCGGCGTCCCCGTGAAGTTCATCGGCGTGGGCGAAAAGGCCGACGCCCTGGAGCAGTTCTACCCCGACCGTCTCGCCGGCCGCATCCTCGGCATGGGCGACATGCTTTCGCTTATCGAACGTGCCAAGGAGCAGATGGGCGACGACGACGCCGATCGCTTCGGCGAGAAGATGAAGAAGGGCACGTTCGACCTCCAGGACTTCGTCGATCAGCTGCGGAAGGTCCGGAACATGGGCCCGCTGGGCCAGCTCGTGCAGATGCTGCCGGGCTTCAACAAGATCAAGATGCAGCTCGACGTGGACGACATGGACGACAGCTTCTTCGGGCACGCGGAGGCGATCGTGCTCTCCATGACGCCGTGGGAGCGCCGCCACCCGGACAAGATCGACGGCCGCCGGCGGAAGCGCATCGCGCGCGGCAGCGGCACGGACGCCCACGCGGTGAATCAGCTCCTCAAGCAGTTCTTCGAAGCGCGGAAGATCGCGAAAACGCTGAGCACGGGGAAGTTCCCGGGCATGCGCTTCTAAAGGCGCCATGCCCCTGCCCGCGGCGATGGACGCAGTCATGCACGCGGCCCACATCGAGGCGATGCGTCTCGTCGCGGCCGCCATCCCCGGCGCCCAGACCGCCACCCTCGGCCACTGGTTCGTCGACGACGCGGGCGTCGAGAACCCGGACTTCAATGTCGCTTACGTGACCGGGGACCCGGCGCTGGCGGCGGGCGAGCTGCCTTCGGTTGTCGCGTGGTTCCTGGGTCGTGGCGCGGACTGGCGGTTCAAGCTGCGGCCCGGCTTCGAAGACGCCGTCATCGCGAGCCTCGAAGGCCGGGGGCTGGAGCTGGGGCGCCGCGAGCCGTACCTGGCCATCGACCTTGCGGAGTTGGAGCCCCCCGCGGAGCACTTCCACATCGGCCCTGTCACCTCACGGCAGGACCTGGCCGACTACGAGTCGTTCGACGCGACGCGCGGCCGCCCGCCGGAGTGGTCCATCGCGGGGGCCGTGATGGATCTGCCGGGGTGCACCCTCTGGGTGGGGCGGGCGGCGGGCGGCGAGCCCGTGGCCCGCGCGATGAGCGTCGCACTGCTCCCGGCAGCCACCATCCACAACGTTTTCGTCGCCGAGCGGTACCGCCGGCTGGGGTGGGGACGCGCCATCACCGCCGTTGCGCTGCTGCACGCGCGCGCGGCGGGGTGCCAGTTCGGCGCGCTGGGGGCCTCGGAGCTGGGGTACCCGGTCTACCGCGCCATGGGTTTCGAACGGCGCTACGACCTCGCCACCTTCGCGACCACGCTCCCGCCCTCGGCGGGCTAGATCGTCAGACCGCCGAGGCCCTGCACGCCGCGCACGTACTCGATCTCGCCGACGTGCCGGTAGCCATGGCTGAGGCAGATGCCATAGAGCCCGTCCCAGAGCGACATTTCGCCGAGCGGCTTGATGGTGACGCGGCGTGACGCGAACTCCTCCGGCGACATGCCGGCGAGGTAGGCGTCCGTGGCGGCCCAGACCTTCGCCTGGTACTCGAGCCAGCGCGGGACGTCGTGCACCTGCACCGCATTCGCCTCGCCGGTGGTCATACCCGTGCCCTGGCTATTGCGCGGCAGCCCGAAGAACTCGTCGTAGCAGCCTTCGAGCCAGACCGTCGGCTTCCGCTGCACTACCCAGTTCACGATGTTGTCCTCGGTCCGGACGTAATGCCACAGGCTGAAGAAGCCGCTGACGCCGCCCTCCTGCGGGCGGAAGTTGAACTGTTCGGCGGTCATTCCCTCGACGGCTTTGTCGAGGAGAGCGTGCATGGAGCGCAGGCTCTTTCGCAGCAGTTCCTGTTCGATATTCACGGGCAGCTCCATGCGGGAAGTTCGGCGCATTCTGTCCCCCCGCGGCCCGGGTGTCACGTTCGTGCATGGGACCCTAGGGAATCTCGTGATCCCTCGGGCGCGGACCCGGTGATTTCCTGATGTCGCGTGGGGCCCGCCGGTCCGAAAGCTATGGCATGCGTCGCCTTCGGCCCTTCTTGCTGGTGATCGCCTCGGCCGCGGGTTGCTCCGTCGGAGGGCTGGCGCTGCATCTTTCGGCCTCGCTCGGCGGTACCCCGGGAACGCCCGCGTTCGAAGGGCCCGCGCAGGCGGAGGCGGCGCCGGCCGCCGAGACCCTCCACCTCGAGACTGCCGAGACGCCGGGCGCCGACACCGGGATCGTCGCGAACGAGGCCGCTGTCGTGGCCACGCCCACGCCGACGTCCGCGGCCGCGGTGCCCACGGCCGCGCAAGAAGCGCCCGTCGGCGCCCTGGGATCGCGCTTGAGCCTTCCCGCCGGAACGTCCGAGGACACCGCAAAGGCGGGCGCGCTTCTCGACCTGATGAACCAGCAGCGCCTCAAGGACGGGCTGCCTGTATTGCGATCGAACGCGGCGCTGGAACGCGTGGCGCTGGCCCGCGCGAACAACCTCGTCGCGAACGGCTACTTCGACCACTACAGCCCGGACGGCGAGAGCGCCTTCAGCGAGCTCGCGGCGCGGGACATCCAGTACCGGCTGGCGGGCGAAAACCTCGCGCGCAACAACTACCCGGAATCCCGCACGGTCCAGGCCGCCTTCGACGGGCTCATGGCGAGCCCCGGACACCGCGCGAACATCCTGGAGCAGCGCTTCACCCAGGCGGGTGTGGCGGCCGTGCGCAACGGGAAGCTCTGGGTGTACGTCACCGTCTTCATGGACTGAGCGCGAGCGGCGCAGAGGCGTGCCCCGCATGGACCTCGGGCTATCCGCGATCCGCGACGTTTTCAGCGGAAGCCGCGGTGTGCACGGGAGCGGCGCTTCCAAGGGCAGCCAACACGGCGGCCGCTTCCTCCTCGCCCACGCGCCGTTGGCCATCGCGCTGAAGGTGGACGCCGTCGAAGTAGCCGTCGCTGCCCTCGATCGTGGGGTCCATGTTCGAAAGATAGGGCACGTGGAGGTCGCGGCAGAGAGAGCGAAGGGCGGCATCGACCTTCCGCCGGCGGCGCCACGATCGGGCGTGGTACTGGCGCTCGAACGGCTTCCCACCATCACAGTGGCGAACCACCAGCACGACACCCTCGCGGGCGACGATGGAGCGAATGACGGCGGTCGACCGCGCGATGACCTCGTCGGTGGTGAAGTTGGTATCGCCGCCGACGAAGCGGTAACAGGCCCGGCGCAGCGCCTGGAACGGCCGGTTGTAGGCGATACGGGGGGAAGCGGCCGCCCGGGTGCCGGCCGTCGCGATGGGCGCCCCGGCACGGCCGAGCCAGCGTTCCACCCGCAACGGTACCGATTCGTACGTGTACCAGTAGGGGGCGACGCGGAGGATGACGACGTCCGGCTCGTGCCGCGCGAGCCAGCCGCGGACGCGCTCGGCGAAATCGTCCGTGGGCCAGGTCGCGCGCACGGAGGTTTCGACGGTTTCCCCGAGGGTCGCCTCGAGGATCCGCGCGCACACAGCGGGCGCGAGGTCCTCCTCGGGAAGCCCGGGGAAAACGTCGTTGCTCGATCCGAGGCGCAGCATCCTCACCGTCACGATGCTACACGGTGACCCGGGAACAGATTCCCGCGATCAGACCGGGGCGGCGACAGCCCGGCCCGTGGCCACGACACCACTGTCGGCCAGCGCCTCGATTTCGGCCCCGGAGAGGGCGAGTTCGCGCGCGAGGACTTCGGCGGTGTGTTCGCCCAGGAGCGGCGCCGGGATCACGGGCACGTCCGATTCGCTGAGGTGGATTGGCGGCGCCGGCATCTTCACCGTGCCGCGGCCCTTGTGCTCGTACGTGATGATCTGCCCGCGCTCGTTCAGGTGGCGGTCCTCGAGGATGTCGTTCGTGTCGTAGACGGCGCCGACGGGAACGCCCAGCGGCCCGAGGTACTCCATGATTTCGAACTTCGTGCGCTGCCGCGTCCACTTCGAGATCTCGGCGTCGAGCTCGTCGCCGTGGCGGTTGCGCGCCTGGGTCGTCGCGAAGCGTTCATCGGCCGCGAGCTCCGGCCGGTCGATGGCAGCCATGAGGCCGTCGAACATGCGCTGGGTGACGGGCATGAAGAAGACCCAGTCGTTGATCCCCCCCGGCGCGCACGGGTAAAGGGCGGTCGGCGACACGGAACGGTTGCCGCGCCGGGGGATGACGCCGCCGTCGTACCGTTCGCGGTAGGACATCTGCGTCTTCATGAAGTTCACGATCGTCTCCTGCATGGAGACCTCGACGACCTGGCCCTTGCCGGTGCGCAGCTTCTCGACGTATGCCGCGAGGATGCCGAGTGCGGCATGGTTGCCGGTGCCGGTGTCCGCGAACGTCGCGCCGGGGCGCATGGGCGGGCCATCGGCATCGCCGGTGATGCTGAACGAGCCGCCCGCCGCCTGCGCGACCCAGTCGAAGCACTTGTAGTCCTTGTACGGCCCCGTGGTGCCGAACCCCTTGATGGTCGCGTAGATGACGCCGGGGTGGTGCTCCTTCAGCACGTCGTAGCCGAGACCGAGCCGCTCCATCGTGCCCAGCGAGAAGTTCTCGAGGACGACGTCGAAGTTCGGCAGCATGCGCAGGAAGAGGTCGCGGCCTTCGGGCCGTGCAAGGTCCAGCGCGAGGCTCTTCTTGTTGTGGTTGAAGCTGAGGAAGTAGAGGGAGTCCTTGCCGCCGATCTCGGTGTGCCGGCCGGAATCGCCGCCGCGGGGTGTCTCCACCTTCACGACGTCGGCGCCGAACCATGCGAGGTACTGGCCGGCGGTCGGCCCCGCTTCGTATTGCGTCAGGTCGAGGACCTTCATCCCTTCAAGGGCGGCCATGGCGGTATCCCTCCGGTGCGTTGGCGGCAGTCTACGCATTCGCAAACGATCCGTCAGCCGTTTCGATACCAGCATGTGCCTGCCGTCTATGGGTCCAGTGGCGGGAAGGAGCGGCCGGGCAGCCGTTGACACCCTGCATACCGGGCGGAAGAATCGCCCACTGTCTCATTGGCGAGCGACGTGAGCCGCCGCATGGAGACAAGGAGGGGTTTCTTGAAAGCAGCCGTTATGTACGGTGCGAACCAGCCGCTCGTGATCGAGGACATCGAGATCGACGAGCCACAACAGGGCGAGGTGCTCGTCAAGACAGCGGCGAGCGGCGTCTGCCATTCCGACCTGCACTTCATGGAGGGCAGCTACCGCTATCCGGTGCCGACCGTCCTCGGGCATGAGTCCGCGGGCGTCGTGGAGAAGGTGGGCCCGGGCGTTACGCGGGTGAAGCCGGGCGACCGCGTGGTGGTGGCGTTCGTCACGTCGTGCGGCGCCTGTGACTACTGCGTCACCGGCAAGCCGTACCTGTGCACGAACTCCGGCGCGCTCGCGCGCATGGGGCGGATCAAGCTCAAGGGTCAGCCGATCCCGCAGTTCTCCAACATGTCCGCGTTCGCCGAGTACCAGCTCGTGCACCAGAACGCGTGCGTCCAGGTGCCGGACGACGTGCCGCTGGAAGTCGCCGCGCTCGTGGGGTGCAGCGTGATGACGGGCGTGGGCGCGGTCACGAACACGATGAAGGTGCCCGTGGGCTCGACCGTGGCCGTCGTGGGCGCGGGCGGCGTTGGGCTGAACATCATCCAGGGCGCGAAGCTCGCGGGAGCGGCGCGCATCATCGCCGTCGACCTGCTCGAGAACAAGCTCGCCTCCGCGAAGGAGTTCGGCGCCACCGACGTGGTCGATGCCTCAAAGGGCGACGCCGTGCAGCAGGTGCAGGCGATGACGGGCGGCGGCGTGGACTTCGCCTTCGAAGCGATCGGGCTCGCGAAGACGGCCGAGCAGTGCTGGGCGATGACGAAGCGCGGCGGCAAGGCCGTGGTCGTGGGGATGATCCCGATGGGCGCCAGCGTGAGCCTGCCCGGCCCGGACTTCATCTTCGGCGAGAAGTCGATTCACGGGTCGTTCTACGGCTCCACGCGGCAGACGTACGACATGCCGTGGCTCATGGAGCTGTACCGGCAGAAGCGCCTCAAGATCGACGAGCTGATCTCCCGGCGGTACTCGCTGGATCAGATCAACGAAGCGTATGCGGCGCTGAAGAACGGCGAAGTGAACCGCTCGGTGATCACGTTCAGCTGATCACAGGGCGACGAGCATGGCAAGAGGGGCGCCCGACGGCGCCCCTCTTGCGTGTGTGCCGTGAACGGTCAGCGGCCGAAGAGGCCGCCGAGCTTCTTCCCGATGTCGCCACCGGCGGCACCGCCGAGGATCCCGGCGACGACGTCCGGGCGGTCCTTGAGGAAGCCGGTGACGGTCTCGACCGCCTTCTCCGCCTGTTCCCGGCTGATTCCCGTCCGTTCGACAACGAGGTCGATGAGCTGGTCCATCAGTGGCTGACGGCCGGGGGAAGCGACTTCGCGTCGGCGACCCACGCCTCGACCTGGCTGAGGGCGGGCGGGCGGCGGACGAGGTTCTTGGCCTCGTTCACTTCGAGCAGCTTCGCGTGCAGGTTGTCCGGGCGGCGCGTCGCGAGTTCCTTGACGGTGTCGACGCCCGCGGCCTCGAGGAGGTCGGAGTACTCGGAGCCCACGCCCTTGACGCGCATGAGGTCGGCGCGGTTGACCCATTCGAGGATCTGGGAAGCCTTGAGGCCCGTCTTGTTGGCGAGCTCTTCGCGACCCTTCGCGGTGCCGGCCGTGGCGAGGAGCGCTTCCACCGTCGCGACACCAGCGCCTTCGAGCGTTGCCGCGAGCTTTTCGCCGATGCCTTCGATCTCGACGATCTTTGCCATGAACCACCTCTCCCCGCGAAATCTGGGTGAGCGGAGACGGTAGCAGGATACGCGCGCGCGGGACTGACACCTAGGGCAAAAGAAACAACGGTCACAACCCAAACAACCCTTGACATGACGGGAATGACGGGGACGGACGGAAATCTTCACGCCACACGCACAATGCATAGCGGTTTTCGATTCCTGAGATTGACGGACTCTGCTACGGACCGGTAGAACAACGGCGCGACCCGCCCGGCGGGGAGCACCTTCGCGGAGACGTGGGACTCGAAGGGCGTTTCGTCCGGCGGGCCCACTTTCCCCACGGGGAGCCGGCACCCACCGCCGGCTCCCCGTCCCTCCCCCCTCGCGGTGGACTCGGCCGCGAGAACGGATATAGGCTGCGAGCGTGGTTCGAATGAACGCAGGCGGCCCGGCCGGGTGGCGCCACCCGGGAGCGGCGGCGTGAGCGCGGACGTCGCCATCGCCGCCGAAGGGCTCGGAAAGCGGTACCGCATTTCGAACAACGGGCGTTCCTACCGCACGCTCAAGGAAGCGCTCTCCGATGCGCTCCGGCGCCCCTTCCCCGCCATGGCCGGCCGTGGCCCCGAGGCGCACGACTTCTGGGCGATCCGCGACGTCTCCTTCGAGGTCCATCGCGGCGAGGTGTTCGGCATCATCGGCCCGAACGGCTCGGGCAAGAGCACGCTGCTCAAGGTGCTTTCGCGCATCACCCCGCCCAGCGAGGGCCGGGCCGAATTCCGGGGACGTGTCGCCTCGCTGCTTGAAGTCGGCACTGGTTTCAGCCCCGAGCTCACCGGGCGGGAGAACATCTTCCTGAACGGCGCCATTCTCGGGATGCGGCGCCAGGAAATCGCGAAGAACCTCGATGCAATCGTCGAGTTCTCCGAAGTCGGCGAATTCCTCGATACGCCCGTGAAGCGCTACTCCAGCGGCATGTACGTGCGCCTCGCGTTCGCGGTGGCCGCGCACCTGGACCCCGAGATCCTCATCGCCGATGAGGTCCTCGCCGTCGGCGACCTCGCCTTCCAACAGAAGTGCCTCGCGAAAATGGATTCGGCCGCACAGGCGGGCCGGACGGTGGTGCTCGTCAGTCACAACGTGGGCTCCCTCGCCAACCTCTGCGACCGGGTGATGTACCTGCGGCACGGGCACGTGCAATGCATCGGGCCAGCCGCGGAGGTGACGGCGGCGTACGTGGCGGACATGATCGGTGCTCCCAACGCCGGCCCCGAAGCGGTGTTCGTCGAGTAGCCCGCCAACGGGGCGCTGGTACACTGAACGCGCGGGCGATTAGCTCAGCGGCTAGAGCGCCTCGTTTACACCGAGGATGTCGGGGGTTCGAAACCCTCATCGCCCACCACCCTCCTCTCGCTGGCGCCCCCTCCCTGTGTGGTCTCGCTCACTCGCGGCGATGCGCGTGCCGCTAGAATGCGCGCTCGCGCGGCGTGCGCGGGGGAGGCTCCCATGGAGCAGCGAAGCGTCGTCGGCCTGTTGTCGGGCATCACCGTGGTCGACCTCGCGACACCATGGGGCGAGTACGCCGGCCGGCTGCTCGCGGACCTTGGCGCGACCGTACTGAAGGTGGAGCCGCCGGGCGGCGCGGCCGCCCGTTCGATGCCGCCATTCGACGAACGCCCCGGCGCCGAGGGCTGCTCCCTGTACTGGGAAACCGTCGCGGCGGGCAAACAGGCGTACACCGCGGACATCACCTCGCCCGAAGGGCGCGACGCCGTCCTCGCACTGGCGCGCGGCGCTGACGTGCTCGTGGAGTCCTTCGCGCCCGGCACCATGGAAGCCCTCGGGCTCGGGTACGAAGTGCTCGCGGAGATGAACCCGCGGCTCGTCCATGTGTCGGTCACGCCGTACGGGCAGACCGGCCCCAAAGCGAACTGGCCCGCGACCGAGCTGACAATCGAGGCCGCGAGCGGGCGCATGGCGCGCCAGGGAGACGGGGACCGGCCCCCCATTCCGATCGGCTTTCCGCAGGCCGCGTTCCACGCCGGGTCGCAGGCCGCCGCCGACGCTGTCATCGCGCTGAACGAGCGCGAACGGTCCGGGCGCGGCCAGCACCTCGATGTTTCGGCGCAGGCGGCAATGGTCTGGACGCTGATGGACGCGACCGGGTACCCGGCGCTCACGGGCGGTGACCCGCCGGGCGCGGGCGACGATCGGGCGGCGGCTTCCGATCGGCCGGGGTTCACCTCCGCCACGCCCTGCGGCGACGGATGGATTGTCGCGACGATTCAGCCGCAGGCCATGGGGCGCGGGATGCCGGGGGCCATCGCGGCGTTGCGCGGCACGGAATACGCCGTGGACGAGCTCGCCGAAGTCGATTGGTCCGTCTTCGAGGAGCGATACCTTGCCGGGGGGGTGCGCCAGGAGGCGTTGCTCGCGGTGTACCAGGTGCTGCAGACGTTTCTTGCGCGGGCGACGCGGCGGGAGATCCAGGCATGGGCGGCGGCAGCCGACCTGCGCGTCGCCCCCGTGAACGACGCCGCCGAGCTCCTGGAATCGCCGCAGTTGAACGGGCGCGGGTTCTGGGAATCCGACGACGGCGTCCGCGTGGCTGGATTCCCGGCACGGCTTTCGCGAGCCCAACCGGTCCGGCGAGCGGCACCCGGGCCGGCCGTCGACGCCCCTCCGCCACTGCCGGCTATCCCCGCGAACGTGCCCGGCCCGCGCGATGGGAGCGCCTTCGCGGGGCTGAAGGTGCTCGACTTCACGTGGGTGGCGGCGGGCCCTCTGACAGCAAAGGCGTTCGCCGACCACGGCGCGACGGTGGTGAAGGTCGAATCGGGCACGCGCATCGACCTCGTGCGCGCACTGCCACCCTTCAAGGACAACATCCCCGGCCCAAACCGGAGCCAATGGCAGGGGAACACCAACTCGTCGAAGCTGAGCCTCGCGCTCAATCTCGCGACGCCGGACGGGCGCGCCATTGCCCGGCGCCTCGCGCTGGAGTGGGCGGACGTGGTCATGGACAGCTTCACGCCGGGGACGATGAAGCGGTTCGGCCTCGACAGCGAATCCCTACGCATGGAACGGCCGGACCTGATCACGTTCTCGACGTGCCTCATGGGGCAGACCGGCCCGTACGCCACGTACGGCGGCTTCGGCAACCACGGCGCGGCCATTGCCGGCATCACGCACCTCACCGGCTGGCCCGGGCGGCCCCCGTCCGGGCCGTATGGCCCCTATACGGACATCATCACACCCCGCTTCGGCGTCGCGACGCTCGCGGCGGCGGTGCTCGAGCGGCGGCGGACGGGGATGGGCGTCGCGATCGACCTCTCGCAGGTGGAGTCCGGCGTGCGTTTCATCGAACCCGTCGTGCTGGACGCGGCCGTCAACGGGCGGGTCTCGGGCCCCTCGGGGATACACTCCGCACGAAGCTTCCCGCACGGCGTGTACGCCACACAGGGGACGCAACGATTCGTCGCGGTCGAAGCGGCGACCCCGGAGCAGTGGCGCGCCCTGTGCACAGTGATCGGTGCGCCGGAGTGGGTGGACGGCGAAACCGGGACCATGGCCGGGCGCCGTGCCATCGCCGGCGCCATCGACGCGCGCATCGCCGCATGGGCCGCCGGCCGGGGTGCGTTCGAAGCCGAAGCCGAGCTTGTGGCGGCAGGCGTGCCCGCGGCCGCCATCCATCGCGCAACGGACCTCCATCGCGACCCGCAGCTGGCCGCGCACGGCTTCTTCGTGCCGTTCGAACACCCGGAGATCGGGCTCGTGCCCTACGACGGCTTCGCGACCCGGTTCTCCGGCATGGATCGGTCGCTGCGCACGCGCGCGCCGCTGCTGGGCGAACACTCCGTCGACGTGCTCGTGGGCATCCTGGGCCTGAGCGAAGAGGAGATCGTGGAGTTGGCGGCGAAGGAGGTCTTCAGCTAACGGCGCTACTCGAGTACGCCCTCGGCCACGAGCACGGCCACCTCTTCGATGCCGATGCCGAGCAGCGACTCCATGATCTCCGCCGTGTGTTCGCCCATGAACGGCGCCCGCGCAATCGGGAGCCGTTCGCCATTCCACGTGATGGGCTCGTGCTGGAGCAGCATCGGGACGCCCGCCGGGTGCTGGATCTGCTCGAAGAAGCCGTCCGCCATTGGGTCGGAACCGACGAGGTCGCCGACATCCTCGACGGGCGCCGCGGGCACGCCGGCGGCCTGGAGCGCGGCGGCGACCTCCCAGCGGTCGCGCACGGCAGTTGCGGCGGAGACGGCAGCCTCAATGGCATCGACCGCGGCCTGGCGCCCTGCCAGCGTCGCGAGGTCCGCCCGCGCGGCGAGTTCGGTCAGCCCGAGGACGCCGCAGAGCGCGTGCCACTCCTCGTCGCCGCGCGCGGCGAGCGCGACCCACATGTCCGTCCCCGCGCAGGGAAACACGCCGTGCGGCACCGCGTGCGGCGAGCGATTCCCGCGCCGGGGCGTGACCACGCCGTTGATCGTGTAGTCCAGCACCTCGGTATCGAGCAGGTGAACGGAAGCCTCGTACTGCGCGATTTCGATGAACTGCCCTTCGCCGGTGAGGGTCCGCTGGCGAATCGCGGCAAGGATCGCGAGCGCGCCCACGTACGGGGTTGTGAAGTCCGAATGGAGGGTGCCAAGGCCGACGGGCTCGCGCTCGGGGAAGCCGGTCAGGCCGTTGAGGCCGGCGAGCGCGATCACCCCGTTGCCCACGGCCCGCCACCCCGCGCGCGGCCCCACCGACCCCATCACGGGCAGGCTCGCGACGATGATGCCAGGGTTGAGCGCGCGCAGGACGTCGTACCCAAGGCCCCAGCGGTCCATCCGGTCTGGCGTGAAATTCGAGGTGACGATGTCGGCGCGCGCGATGAGCGCCTTCGCGATTTCGATGCCTTTCGCCGTGCCCAGGTTGAGGGTGATGCTCTTCTTGTTGACGTTGCAGTCGTTGAAGACGCCGTTGGTCTCGGCGTTGGGGGTGGGCGGCTGCACGCCCACTTCCCGGATGCGGTCGACGCGCGCGAGGGATTCGACCTTGATGACTTCGGCCCCGAGGTCGGCGAGGAGACGCGTCGTGAGGGGGCCGGCGATCATCCAGCAGAAGTCGATGACGCGAAGGCCGGCCAACGGTTGGGCCGTCACGCCGGCACCCCCTCGGCCACGGCGCTGACGGCGCCGCTTTCGACCATTCCGTCGATGGCGTCCGGGTCGAACCCGGATTCCGCGAGAACCGCCCGCGTGTGCTGGCCGAGGGCGGGCGCCGGGGCCGCGAGCGCTTCGTACGCGGAGGACACGAACGGGTGCCGCATCACTTCGAACGTCGCGCCGAGGTGGGGATGGTCCACTCGCTGGAAGAAGCCGCGTTCGCGCAGGTGCGGGTCGTGGGCGATATCGTCGACCGTTTGCACGGGTACCGCGAGCACCTGTCGGCGCTGCGCCTCCGCCACGATGGCGTCGCGGTCCATGAGCGCGCAGAGCGCGAGCGTTACCTCGACGACGGTCGCATGGTTGCGGCTGCGGTAGGCGAAGTCGTCCCATTCCGGCGCGCGGAACCGGCGCTCGCCGAGCGCCTCCTCCGCCCAGCTCACGAACGCCGGCCACGACGGCGGGTGTTGATAGAAGCTGACCCAGCGGCCGTCGCGCGTGGGGAAGATGGTCTGCCCGCCGAGGTTGGCGATGCCGCGCCTGGAGGGCCGCTGCCCCAGCCAGGGCCAGTAGTTCTCGTTCGCGGACTGGATGGTGGTCCACATCACCGCTTCCTGCATACACACGGTAATGCGCCCAGCCCGGCCGGAGGCGGCAGTTTCGAGGATGAGCGCAAGGGCCGCCAGGGCGGCCGCCAGCGACGTCTGCTTGTACGCGAGGTTCCCGGCGGGGTGATTCGGGGCATCTTCGGCGAATCCGTCGAGGACGAGGTGGCCGCCCGCGGCCATCCCCGCGATATCCGCGACCGCGGGGGCCGTGCCGTCGCGGCGAAGGACCGCATCCACGACGTTCGCGCGCGGCGCGATGGCGCGCAGCCGCTCCTCCGCCAGGAGCGCGGCGACGGTGGGATACGGCTCCATGGGGGCGATGATCGCGTCCGCCTTCGCCGCCAGCTGGTCGAGGATCGAAGGTGCGGCTGAGTGGGCGAGGTCGAGAGCAACGCTCCGCTTGCCGGCGTTGTAGAGGAGGTGAGCCAGCCCGCGCTCGACGCCGGGCTCGCCGCCCACCCAGGGACCGCGCCGGCGGAGGGCGTCTCCGGCCCCGTCCTCGACACGGACGACATTGGCGCCAAGGTCCGCGAGCAAGCGGCCGGCGAGCGCCAGCGGCTCATCGGCAAGGTCGAGGATGAGCACACCCGCGAGCGGAAGCGTCATGGCGTCTCCCGGAGGGCGGCACCCGTGGGGCCGGTTGTTCGCGGCAGTATAGACAGCGCAACGACGCCGACAAGGAGGACGCGGGCGGCATGCGAACCGGCCGAAAGTCGCGTAGAACAGGCGACCACAAGCGCCGCCCGCCGCACGGGCCCGGCGGATCTCGGAGGGAGCAGTGCGCGTACTCGAGCTTTCGGACCGCGAGGACGCGGCCGCGTTCGCCGCGAAACTGTTCCGGCGATGGGGCGCCGAGGTCATCAAGGTGGAGTCGCCCGAGCGCGCGGCGTCGCGGCCTGCCGCCGATCTCGCGGTCAACGGCGGCAAGCGGCGGGTGCGCCTCGATGTCCGGGACCGTGGCGATAGGGCGGCCATTGAGGCGCTGGCGCGGACGGCCGATGTCGTCCTCACCGACCACGACGTCGCGGACCTGGATGCGCACGGGATCCTGGCCATTGGCGAGGGTTCGACCGCGGTTCGGGTGAGCATCACGCCATTCGGGCTCGACGGGCCGTACCGGGACATGCCGGCGACGAACGCAACGCTGCTGGCCCTCGGCGGGTACACCTGGCTCATGGGCGACCCGGGACGCGCGCCCCTGACCATGCCGGGGAACTACGTGCCGTACCAGGCGGGAACGTTCGCCTACCTCGCCGCGCTTGCGACGCTGCTCGGCGGAAGCCCCGCGCGCACCATCGAAGTCTCGATGCTGGAGTGCCTCGCGAGCCTGCACCAGTTCACCGACACGATGTGGCGCTTCGAGGGCATCGTGCGCAGCCGGCACGGGAACCGGTGGGAGAATCTCTGCCCGACCACGCTCCTTCCCGCCGCGGACGGCTGGTACGGCGTGAACATCCTGCAGGCGTTCTGGTTCCCGTTCGCGCACTGGATCGGGCGGCCGGAGACGGCGGCGGAAGGCCTGTGGGCGACGAACGCCGGCCGGATGGCCGACCAGGACGCCGTCGAAGCGGCGGCGATGAAGGCGCTCTGGGATGTGCCGCGGCGCGAGATCTTTCGCGCCGGACAGGAGAACTGGCGCGTGCCGGTCGGGTTCGCCGCCAGCCTGCGAGAGGTGCTCGACGACCCCCATCTCGCCGAACGCGGGTTCTGGCGAACCATGCCAGCGGCGGGGGGCGAACTCCGGGTGCCCGGGGCGCCGTACCGCTTCGCCGGGGAGGAGCCACCGGAGGAGCCACCATTGCGTGAGCCGGAGCCGGCCGGCGGCATTGCCTGGGACGCGTTCCCGGCGCCGCGGCTGGCGGCCGGCGCGGAGGACCCCGCGCGCCCGCTCGCGGGTGTGCGGGTCCTGGACCTCACGCGCATCTGGTCCGGCCCGCTGGCCACGCGCATCCTCGGCGATCTCGGCGCGGAGGTCATCAAGATTGAGGCGAGCACGGGCCGCGGCGCCGTCTTCCCCGCCGACGCCGGACCTCGCCCGTGGAACACGCAGGGGCTGTTCAACAAGCTCAGCAGGAACAAGACAAGCCTCTGCATCGACCTCAAGGCGCCCGAGGGCCGTGCCATCTTCCTCGAACTCGTAAGACAGGCGGACGTGGTCATCGAGAACTTCAGCGCACGCGCCATGCCCGGGCTGGGGCTCGGGTACGAACAGCTGAAGGCCGCGAACGATCGGATCATCTACCTCGCGATGCCCGCGTTCGGGATGCGGGGGCCGTACCGGGACTACGTGGGCCTCGGCCCGAGCATCGAGCCCATCACGGGGATGACCGCGCTCATGGGCTACAGCGACGACGAGCCGCGCGTGACCTCGAAGGCGCTCACGGACGCGATCGCGGGGACCACGGCGGCATCCGCGGTCATCCAGGCGCTGTGGTGCCGGGCCGGCACGGGCGAAGGCGCGCTCATCGACCTTTCGCAGCACGAGACGGGCGTGGGCTACCTCGCCGAGGCGTTCATCGAACGCCAGCTGACCGGCGAAGAGCCGCAGCGCACGGGGAACGCGCACGCGTCGATGGCGCCGCACGGCGTGTACCGGTGCGCGGGCGACGACGAATGGATCGCGCTCGCCGCACGGAATGACCGTGAGTGGGCGGCGCTGTGCGGGGTGTTGGGCCTCGCCGCCGTGCCGGGGTACGCGAGTGCTGGCGGCCGGCTCGCGGCTGGCGCGGAGCTGGATGCGTCGGTGCAGGCAGCGACCTCCGGCCGGGACAAGTACGAACTCATGGCCGCGCTCGCGGCGGCGGGTGTCCCGGCGGGCGCGGTTCAGCGGCCGCCCGAGTACCTGGACGACCGGCACCTGCGGGACCGCGGATACTTCTCCGAGCTGGCTCACCCCGAAGCGGGGAGCACGCCGTGGGACGGCAACCCCCTGCGTTTCGACGGCGACCGGGGCCACGACAGCTGGTTCGCCGCCCCGTGCCTCGGCGCCGACAACCGCGGGACGCTGAGCGCGCTGCTCGGGTTCGACGCGGAAAACCTGGACCGGCTGTACGCCGAGGGCGTGCTCGCGGAGGCGCCGCCCGCGCCCCCGTCCGGAGGGTAGCGGCTACTCCTTGAACGGCTCGTCGCGCCAGGCGAGCGCGTTGCGGAGGCCGGTTTCGGAGGCGATGCGCGCGAACTCGCGAAAGGCCGCCGTCTCGTGGTAGATGGCGTCGAACTCGGCGCCCTCCGCCGCGGCCGTCTTCAGGCCCGAGATCTCGAACCAGCGGTTCGTGACCTGCTTGTGCACGCTCAGGGCGTCCATGGGCAGCTTCGCGATCCGCTTGCAGAAGGCGAGGGTCGCATCCTCGAGCTTCTCGGCGGGCACGGCGTGGTTGATCATCCCAATTCGCTCGGCCTCGACGCCGTCGATCATGTCGCCGGTGAACAGAAGTTCCTTGGTCTTGAGCATGCCGATCTTGGCGGGCCAGAGGCCGAGCGTGGGGGGAATGCCGAGCGCGCGCGAGGCCGGGTGGCCGAACTTCGCATCCTCGGCGGCGAAGATGATGTCGCAGGCGCCCGCGAGTTCGCCGCCGCCGGCGAGGCAGAAGCCGTTCACCTGCGCAACGATGGGCTTGCGGAAGGACCACATCCAGAGCCAGCGCTGCACCGTCGTGTGCAGGCGGTCGCGGTCGATGGCGATGCGGGATTCGCCGAGCTCCCAGGCACGGCCGCCGGCGGCCGCGCTGCTGGTGGCACGCTGGCGGGTGCCGGGCGTGAGGTCGTACCCGGCGCAGAAGGCGCGGCCGGCGGCGCGGATGCGAATCACGCGTACCTCGTCGCCGGGGTTGAGTTCACGCAGTGCGGCCTGAAGCTCAAGCTGGAGCGCCTCGCTCAGGGCGTTCAGCTTCTCCGGCCGGTTGAGGGTGATTGTGCCGACCCCGTCGCCGGTCTCGACAAGGATGTTCTCGTAGTCAGTCATTGGTCCTCCGTGGGCGAAATGCGCGCGGATAGTACGGGTGGTGCGCCGGGCGGGCGAGCCTACGCACCCGAGAAGGTCGGCTGGCGCGCTTCGAGGAAGGCTCGGAAACCCTCGGCAGCATCACCGGTGCGGAGCAGCTCCTTCTGGTGGGACCACTCTTGCTCGAGGTTCGCGGCGATCCCCTGGTCGAGGCTGCGAGCAGCGTTGCGGCGGATGTAGGTATACGCGAGCGGCGGCCCCGCGGCGATGCGCTTCGCGAACGCCATCGCTTCGGTCATGAGCGTGTCGTGGGGCACGACGCGGTTGACGAGGCCAACTTCGAGGAGCGCCTGCGCGTTGAGGATGTCGCCGGTGTACAGCAGCTCGTACGCCTTCGCCACGCCGACGATGCGGGGAAGCCAGTAGCTCGTGCCGTAGTCGGTGGCGAGGCCGCGCTTGATGAAGATGCTGCCCATGCGGGCCTGGTCCGACGCGATGCGGATGTCGCAGCAGAGGGCGAGGCCAAAACCCGCGCCGGCCGCTGCGCCATTCACGGCGGCGATGATCGGCACGTCGGCGTCGGCGAGGGCCATGATCATGCGGCCCGGCCCCATGCGGTCGGTGAAGGCGCCGCGGGAGACGGCGGCCGTGCCGTTGCCGCGCGCGGGGCCACCGCCGCTGAGGTCGGCGCCCGCGCAGAAGCCGCGGCCGTTCCCCGTGATGACGATGGCGCGGATGTCGCCGTTCGTCTTCGATTCCAGGGCGGCGGCCTGGATGCCTTCCGAGATCTCGCCGTTGAGGGCGTTCATGGTCTCGGGGCGGTTGAGCGTGAGCACGAGAACGCCCTCGGGCGTGAGTTCGCGCTGGAGGGATGGTTCGGACATTCGTGGTCACTCCGGCCGCCGGGCGCGGCAGCGGCAGTATGAATCGATATCCCGGGCCTGTCGATGCTTTCCGCGGCCGGCAGTTTGGGGCTCCGCTGTGCGTTCCTAGGGCTTCCTGCCGATACGGACGTGATGCCTCCCGCGCTCATACTCGGAAACGAGGGAGCAGCCAATGAATGTTCAGGGCGAAATAGTCTGCCTGCATTGCGGGCACGCGAACGGCAACTGGGCCGGTGTCGCCGGTGAGCCGCTCACCTACCGGGGCTGCGCGGCAGCGCCTTATGGGACGGCCCCGGGCGACCCCGTGCGCTGTCAGCGGTGCGGCGGGTCCGTCTACCTCGACGCCGCGACGCACACGAGCACGAGCGCGCGCGCCCGGCGGATCCGCCTGCTCCGGCGGCAGCTGGCGGCCTGGGACGACGAAGCCGCCTAGGCCCACTCTGCTCGGCGACGTTCGTTCTGATGCATTTGGTGCTCGAAGCGAGCAACGGTTATGTGCGTTCGCAACAAAAGCGAAACAATCTATAGCCATAGCAAATACGTCCATTGCTATTCGTGGGATTGGCCCGTTTGGTCCCCCACGTGAACGAAAGGTACGCCACACTTGTGACGCAACGCACAAGCACAGATGAGGAGGAAGTACCAAGTGCAGCGAAGTTGGCTTTGGGTCGCCATGGGCCCCGTTCTCGCGGTTGGCCTGCTTTCCGGGATCGCCTGCGGCGGCGGCGATGACGATGACGCCGAAAACACCCCGGCCGCGGCGGCCACCAAGCCCGCCTCGAGCGGCGCCACCACTGCCGCGACGACGGCCGGTGGCGACAAGATCACCGAAGTGCCCGCGGGCGCGCCGATGGTCGACCAGGACAACCTCACCTTCAAGCCCGAAACCCTCAAGGCGAAGGTGAACGAGAAGATCTACTTCAAGAACAGCGAGACCGCGATCCACACGGTCACGATCGACAGCAAGAACGTCTCCGGGAACATGCGCAAGGGCGACATCGTGACGTGGACGGCTCCCAAGGCCGGCACGTACAAGGTCACCTGTGACTACCACCCGCAGATGAAGGCGACGATCACCGTCGAGTAGACGGTCCACCACGCGGAACATGACGGGAGGCACGCCAGCCGGCGTGCCTCCTTTCAGTTTCGGGGCAACCTTCGGCCGGGTGCTGGACACGGCCTGACAGCGGGGGAAGAATGAGCCCCCACCCACACGACCCGGGGCCGTCATGCCGCGAAGGCTGCTCATTCGCAACGGGATCGCAGCGCTCCCTCACGGCCCCTCGCGGTGCGACATCCTTTGCGAGGGACCGCGCATCGTCGCCATCGGCGGTGAGCTCGAGGATGGCGTGGCGGACGTCTTCGATGCGTCGGGGCTCACCGTCGGCCCGGGACTCGTCGATGTGCACGTCCACGGCGGCGGCGGATTCAGCTTCTTCTCGTCCGAACCGGGGGCCATTCGCGGTTACAGCGAATGGGTCCCTGCCCGCGGTGTGACGTCGTTCCTCGTAAGCACCGTCGGGCCCAGCGCTGATGGCACGGAGCAACTGCTCCGGGCGCTCACCCCGGACATCGGCTGCCGGGGCGGGGCGGAGCCGCTGGGCTTCCACCTCGAAGGGCCGTTTCTGAACCCCGGCCGCCGCGGTGCGTTCCACCCCGACATGCTGCGCGAACCAACGCGGGAGGAGTTCTGGCGCTACCAGGAGTCGGCGGGCGGTCTCATACGGCAGGTGACGTTCGCGCCCGAGCTGCACGGCGGGCGCGAACTCGCGGCGGCCATCACCACTTCCGGCGCGCTCGCCGCGATGGGGCACACGGACGCGACGGCCGAGGAAGCGCGCCGGGGGTTCGAAGCCGGCGTGCGGCACGTGACCCACCTGTTCAACGCGATGCGCCCGCTCCATCAGCGGGAGGGCGGGCCGCTCGCGGCGGCACTCCTCGACCGCGCCATTACCTGCGAACTCATCTGCGACGGGACCCACGTCGCGCCCGACATCCTCCGGCTGGCGTACCGGCTGCTGGGTCCGAACCGCTTCGTCACCGTAACCGATAACCTCCAGATCGCGGGGACGCATTCCCTCGCGAGCGAGTTCGCGGGATTCCCGGTCGAGGTGGATGGACTGGCGGCGCGCAAGGCCGACGGCACGATCGTGGGCAGCGTCGCGACCATGGACCAGCACTTTCGCACCGTCGTCGACGTGCTCGATATCGATCCATGGACGGCGTTCCGGCTCTGTGCGACGAACGGCGCGCGCGTGGCGGGTGCGCAGGACCGCAAGGGTTCCCTCCAGCACGGCTTCGATGCGGACATCGTGCTGCTGAACAGCGACCTCGCCGTGGTGGCGACGGTTTGCCGCGGAGAGGTGGTCTACTGCGCCGAGCCGGGACGCACGGTCGCCGCCGCCGCCGGTTAGGGAGCGGCGAAGAGCTCGCGCAGCGTTCGAATCCCTTCGGGGATGCGGGGGCCGTACCACCAGAGCAGCCGGCCATCAACCAGCCGCGATGGTGCGATCGTCGCGAACGCCCGCGCGTCCTCGGCGCCGAAGCGGTACGGCTCGTCCGGCAGAAGGACGAGGTCCGGCGTCAGCGCGCGCAGTTCGTCCATGGTCACTTCGGGGTAGCGCGGGCGGGCGGCGAGGACGTTCTCGGCGCCCGCGACGGTGATGAGGTCGTGGCCGTACGCGTCGCGCCCGAGCCCCAGCAGCGGCCGCTTCCAGACCGCCACGAAGACGAGTGGGCGGCGCGCGGGTGGGGGCTGGGCCAGCAACTCCTCGATGTCGCGCGCGAGCGTCTCCCCGCGTTCGGCGGCGTCCAGGCGGCCGGCGATGTCACGGATCATGGCGACGGCGTCGACCACGGTTGCGGGGTCGGTGACGAGCACGGTGAGCCCGGCGGCGCGCAGGGCCTCGACATCCTCGCGGCGGTTCTCCTCGCGGTTCGCGAGCACCAGGGCGGGCGCGAGAGCGGCGATGCGGGCCACGTCCGGGTCCTTCGTGCCGCCCCCGGCCTCGATGCGCGCGGCCTCGACCGGCGCATCGCAGAACTTCGTCCTCCCCACGAGCGAGCCGCCCCGGCCAAGCCAGAACACCAGCTCCGTGAGGCTGGGAACGAGCGAGACGACGCGGTCGATGGGCATTCGGTGAGTGTACGGGACGCGGCACGGCCCGCCGAAGCGGGCCGTTGCCATGGAGAGGCCGCGTGCGACGAGTTACTGGCTGGGGGTCCCTAGCGTGATGGTGGCGGTCTGGGTCTTGCCGCCGCGGAAGTATTCGACCTGGACCTGCTTGCCCGGCGACAGCCGGATCATCTGCACGGCGAGGTCGGACTCGCTGCGAATGACGGCGCCATCGATCTTGAGGATGACGTCGCCCGCCTTCAGGCCCGCCGCGGCGGCGGGTCCGCCGGGTGCAACGCTCGTGGACTTTGCCAACAGGACGCCGCCCGTGGATTCCGGCAGGCCGAGGTCGCGGGCCTTGGCGGGCCGCAGGGCCTCGAAATCACGGATGCCGAGGAGGCCGCGGTTCACGCTGCCCGTGGCGCGGATCTGGTCGTAGACGGCCTTCACCGTATCGGAGCCAACGGCATAGCCGATGCCCTGCGCCACCCCGCCGGTGGTCTGGTCGGGCTGCAGGGCGGTGTTCACGCCCACGACCTGCCCGTAGAGGTTGATCAGCGGGCCGCCGCTGTTGCCGTGGTTGATGGCGGTATCGGTCTGGATCGCGCCGAGGATCTGCGAGGACTCGTCGATGGCGCGATTCTTCGCGCTGACGATGCCCCGGGTCACCGTGTAACTGGGGCCTTCGCCGCCCGCGAGGTCCAGGGCGTACCCGATCGCGACGACATCCTGGCCGACGAGCACGTCGGCGAGGTTCGCCAGCGGCAGCGCCGTGAACGCGCGGTTGCCGTCGATCTTCACGACGGCGAGGTCCGAACGCGGGTCCGCGCCGACAACACGGCCCGTGGTGTCGGTGCCGTCGCTGAGGCGCACCTGGACGGTGGTGGCGGCGCGGCCGCTGGAGGTCGCGACGACGTGGTTGTTGGTGATGAGGTAGCCGTCTTCGCTGACGATGAAGCCCGATCCAACGCCGCCGCTGGTTTCGATCCGGACGACGGCGGGCTCGGCGAGGCGGACGAGCTCGGCCGCGGAAAGCTCCTTGCCGGCCTGCACGGGGATGGTGGTACTGGTCGCCTGCGCGCCCCCGCTCGACGTCGAGGCGGGTGCGGACGTGGTGATGGAATCGGCGGACCCGGGTGTCGTTCCCGTGGCGACCTTCTCGGTCCCGCCGGAACAGGCGACACCACCGAAGAGCGCCAGCGCGGCAACGGAACCGCCGAGGGCGGGATACCAGCGCTTCATGAGGGTCTTCTCCGTTCGAGGTAGTGGTTTCAAGTGTGGGCGGTGACGGGGCAATCGGCTGTAAACCGTGGAATCGGGAGGTAAAGGAGCCGGGGGGGCGGCGATTGGCCCGGTGTATCATTCGGCCCCGAGCCTCTTATGGGTTGGAACACGCATCCAGCGTCAGCCGAAGTCCGTACCCTTAGAGGGACAGCCGCGCCATTGGCGGCGGATGCGGCGGCCCGGACCGAATGGACGGACGAGGCGCTCATGCAAGCCATCGCGGCCCGCGACGAACTCGCCTTCAGCGTGCTCTACGATCGCTATGTCGACCTCGTGTATTCGGCGTCGTTCCGCGTCCTGGGGGATGCGCAGCTCGCCGAGGATGCCACACAGGATATCTTCGTCCGCCTCTGGCGCCGCCCGGAGACCTTCATCCCCGACCGGGGACGGTTCCTCAGCTGGCTCATGAGCGTCGTTCGCAACCGCGCCGTGGATGAGCTGCGGGCGCGCGGCCGGCGGCTGCGGCGCGAAGCGGCCGTGACCACGACCGACGGCGAGGACGACCAGGTCTCGCTCATCCCCGCCGGCGACGGCGACGACCCAATTCTCACCGCCCAGCTGCACGAAGAGCAGGTCCTCGTGCGCCGCGCGCTCACCGAACTGCCGGCGGAGCAGCGGATGGCGTTGGAGCTGGCGTACTTCAAGGGGCTGACCCAGCAGGAGATCGCCGTCGCGCTCCACGAGCCGCTGGGTACCGTGAAGACGCGCATCCGGCTGGGCATGCAGAAGCTGCGGCGGTCGCTGAGCGGGCAGGTTCAGGGGTAACCGGTGTCGTCACTTCACGTGAGCCCGGAGCAGGCGGACGAATTCGCCATCGGTTCGATGGCGCCGGATGTTCGTACCTATGTCGCCTTCCACATCGACTCCTGCGAAGCGTGCGCGGAACTGGTCCACGAAAGCCAGGAGACCGCGGCCATTCTCATGCTCGCGGCACCGCGCCAGCAGCCTCCCGAACGGCTCCGCCGGAACGTGTTCCGCTCGGCGGGGATCCGCAAGCCCGGCCCCATCGGCCGCATCGTGCAGATCGCGACGGCGTCGGCCGGGGTCGCCGCGGTGTTCGTCGCGATCGCGTCGTTTACGGGCATGGTCTCGGTGCGCGAGCAGCTGGGCGGCCTGCGCGACGAGAACGCGCAGCTGCAGGCCCAGATCGACGACGCTCTCTCGCAGAAGGTCGAAATCCTCGCACTGACGCGGGAAGTGCAGGAGCAGGAGCAGCTCACGAACGACCTGCGCGCGGCGGCCCGCGGCGATCGTGACCTGATCCTCGCGCTCTCCTCGCCGAACGCGAGCGTGGCCGAGGTCATCACCGTGGACCCGAATCAGACGGCGATCGGGCGGCTCGTGTGGGATGCGGAACAGAAGAAGGTGTGGTTCATTGCCGCCCACCTTCCCCAGCGCCCGGCGGGCGAGACCTACCAGATCTGGGTGAATTCGGGCGGGAAGTACGTCAGCCTGGGCACCTTCAATCCCGATGTCAGCGGCTTCGCACGGTACGAGACGTTCGTGCCGCAGGGGCTGGCCTCGTACGAAAGCGCCGTCGTCACCATCGAACACGCCAACGGCGCCCAGGAACGAGCGGGCCCCAGCGTCTTCGTCAGCGACCTCTCGCGACTACGGCGGTAGGCATCCGGACGTCGAGCAGTTCGCGCAGGCGCGAGAGCGCCCGCGCCTGACGGCCCTTCACCCCGTCCACACTCGTCTTCAGCACGGCCGCGGTCTCTTCCAGCGAGAGCCCGTGGATGAAGCGCAGCGCGACCACCTCCGCATGCTTTGCGGGGAGAGTGCGCACGGCGGCGCCGAGGTCGGCGAGTTCGGGCGACAAACGCCACTCCTCATGCGGGGCGTCGAACAGCTCGAGGCGCAGCGCCGGGGGCTTGCGGAAGAGCAGGGTGCGGCGGCGATTGACCACGTTCCGGGCGATGCCGAACAGCCATGCGCGGGCAGGCAACCCCTGGTCCTCCAGGGATGGGGCGCTCTTCCAGGCCTCCTCGAACACCTGCGAGGCGGCGTCCTCCGCGTCCCCCGCATCGCCAAGGCGCGCGAGCGCGTAACGGTAGATGGCCGGCATTTCGCGGGCAAAGAGCTCGCTCCACGTGCCGTCGTCGCGCCGCCGCAGGCGGGCGATCTCGATGTCGTGGTCGATGGCATCGAAGGCGACGGGACGCCCCGCGGCGGCCAGAAGCAGCCGGCCAAGCCCCGCCCGAAGCTCAATCACGGCGCCGGTCACGAGGAATCCTCCCCGTCATCGCTGATCTTGCGCCCGGACGAATCGTCCTTCGTGTCCTCCTCGTCGTCCGAGTGGTCGTCGCTCTTGTCGTCGGAACGGGGCGTCGCCGACGGCTGCGCGGTGGCCGAGGCCGGCGCCGGTGTCTGCGACGGGACCGGTGTGGCCGAGGGCGCCGGAGTGGATGTGGCTGTCGTGGTGGTGGTGCCGGACTGGCGCGGGTCGAGGTTCTGGATCGCGCTGCCGGTGAGCTGCGCGGCATCCCGGACGATGGCGACGGGATCACCGCCGCCGGCCGCGGTGCCGCCGCCACCGGTGACCGCGAGGGTGAGGACGCCGGCCGCGAGGCGATCGGCGAAGGTGCGTGGCCGCGGGCCTGCTCCCAGCCAGCCGAGGAGCCATGCCCGCCAGCCGAGACCGCCACCGCTGCGCACCCGGGCGAAATCGGCCGCGATGCGGGCGCCGGTCTCGCCGTCCGGGGCCGGGGGCATCAGCTGCCGGAGGTCGGCGGCGACGCGGGCCAGCGGCAGCAGGAGGGCGGCATCGCCGCCCCGCGTGCGTCCTTCGAACAGCCCCTGGAGGGCATCGGGGTCAATTCGCTCAGCCAGCGCTCACACCTCCCGCCGCCTTCGCGGTCCGCCGCGTCGGCCGGACATACACAGCGCGAACGACGGTCGCCGTAACCAGCGACAGCGTGGTGATGAGGTAAACGGCACGGCCCCAGCCGAAGTCGGCGCTGGTGCCCATCTGCATCCCATGCCATGCCGCGCCCAGGAACGCCACCACCGAGAGATAGTGGACCATCCGCCAGACGCGCATGCCAATGGCCGTTCGGACCCAGAACGAGAGCGTCACGAGTGCGGTGAGATACAGCGTGACGACGCCGAGGCCCGTGAGCGTGCGTTCGTGGCTCGCGGCGAACGGCACGAGGAGGTCGACGACCGAGTACCCGATGTAGGAATCAAGCAGAAGGACGAGGGCATGGCCGGCGGCGAAGCCCAGCCCCACCAGCCCCGCCGTCTGGTGGATGGCGAGCAGGCGCGCGCGAGCGACGATGCCATCGAACCAGGCCGATGACATCAGCAGCCCGCCGGCGAGGGCGATCCAGAG
The DNA here is from genome assembly GCA_016703545.1 of Candidatus Amarobacillus elongatus. Taxonomy (GTDB): domain Bacteria; phylum Chloroflexota; class Dehalococcoidia; order Tepidiformales; family Tepidiformaceae; genus Amarobacillus; species Amarobacillus elongatus. The sequence goes on along the minus strand of JADJBX010000009.1, from coordinate 79,541 downwards.
GCTGAAGTACGCGGCGAAGCCGGCGGCCCGGGATGCGTACCAGGCGGCGTGCCCGCCCGCGCCCACCACCATTCCGCCAACCACGACGATGCCGATTTCGACCGCCAGCAACGTGCCCCAGAACACGCGGTTGCTCATCAGGAACTCCTGGAACGGCGGGCCGGCGCGACCCGCTGCACGGGCGCCGTCGTGGGCGCCGCCGCGACCGCGTTCGCCGGTCCGTTCTGGACGGCGGGCGCGGGGGGAACGGCCACGGGCAGGGTCGCCTCGGGCTGCTCCGGGGTGCCCTGGAGCGCAACGGCGCCCCAGAGCACGACAAAGGCCGCGACCGCTCCGAGCGCGGTAACGATGCGCGTGATTGGGAAGCGAATGCCGCCGCGCTTGCGGGCGTTAGTCATCGTCGTCGTCCCAGCGGTCGTCGTCATCGTCGTCGTCATGTTCGCGTTCGCGGAGATCGTGCTGGGCGCGGGTCTCGGTGCCGCGGCGCTCCGTCGCGGTCGCGCGGCTCGTCACCGCTCCGCCCGTGGTTGAGGCGCCGGTGGCCGGGGCAACCGCGGCGCCCGTGGCGGCCAGGCTGCCATCGAAGAACCCGTTGCGCTCGGCCCACTCGTGGTCGTCATCCTCGTCTTCGCCGCCGGCGAAGCCCGAGGTGAGGGCGAAGGCGCCGACGGTGGCGAGGGCGAGTGCCGTGGCCCCGGCGGCCGTAACAATGGAGGCGATTCGGTTCACGCGGGAACTCCTTGTGTTCTTGCTGGCGAGCACATGCACGCTTTCGGCCAAAAGGAGTCACGAGCGGGGAAAAGGAGCCTTTACGGCGCGACCAGCACCGCACCGGCGGGGGTAATGGCGAGCACGGGGACCCCGGCCGCGCGTGCGGCGCGGGCCGCGGCGTGGCCGCCGACCAGCACCGCCTTCGCCCAGCATTCCGCCCGCCACGTCTCCCGCGCCCAGGCCGAAACCTGCACGAACGGCGAGTCCGCGGGCAGGCCCGTGCGCGGGTCGATGAGGTGGTGCGCGCGGCCGCCGTCGCTCGTGCGCCAGGCACGCCTGAGGGTGGTCGAGGTGGCGAGCCCGCCCGCGACCTCACCCTCCCAGGCTGGCTCGCCCGTTGGGCCATCCACCTGGACGAACCAGCCGTTCGCGGCGCCGTCCTCGGTGCCGGTCGCGCGAAGGTCACCACCTGCGTTCACGAGGGCGGCGAATCCGGCGTTCGCGGCCATTTCGGCGGCGAGGTCCACGGTCCAACCTTTGACGATGCCGCCCAGGTCGAGTTGAGCGCCGTGCAGCGAAACGCGCGTGCCCTCAACCGCGAGGCATTCCGCGGGCGATGGCACGTGGGTGGGGCGCGGTTCGCCGCCGGAAACGGAGCCGAAGGTGACGCCGTACCCCGCCTGCCGCAGCGCACCGAGGATGAGCGGATTGAAGAGGCCGCCCGTGAACGCGTGGGCCTCGAGCGCCAACCGGCAGGCTGCCGCGAAGAATGGGTCCTCGATCGTCTCTCCGGCGTTTAGTCGCGAAAGCAGGCTGCCTGGCCGGAAGCGCGAGAAGCGCTCCTCCTGTTGCTCGAAGAGCAGATGGATGCCGGCGAACAGACCGAACGGGGGGAATGGCGCGGCGGACTCGGCGATGACATCGATCCCCGTGTCCATCGCACGGAAGGAATCAGCGTGCTGCATTCGCGCGTCACCCCCCGGCGGCGTAGGTTCCACCGTATGACAGGCGGTGAGCAGCGGCGACTTTTTCTCCTCATCAACCCCATGTCCGGCGGCGGACGGACGAAGCAGCGCGCGGGCGCACTGGAGGCGGGCGTGCGGCGCGCGGGCTTCGACCCCGAAGTGGCGCTGACGGGCCATACCTGGCACGGGTACGCGCTCACGAGAGCGGCAATCGAGGCCGGGCACGATACCGTCGTGGCCTGCGGGGGCGATGGCACGGTGTACGAGGCCGCCAACGCCATCATGGACCTGGGCGCACATGACCGCGTGCGCCTCGGGACCATCCCCATGGGCACCGGCAAGGATGTCGGAAAGTGCCTCGGGATCGGGGCGCCTGCCGCCGCGATGAGCGCGCTCAAGGAGGGCCTCGAACGGCGGATCGACATCGGGCGAATCGACCTCGTCGACGCGCACGGCCATCCGCGCGTGCGTCACTTTCTGCTCGTCGCCTCGGCGGGCTGGGTGCCGGAGATTTCGCGATCGGTGCCCCGCTGGCTCAAGCGGGCCGGCGATACCGCCCCCTACCTGATCATGACCGGCGTGAAGATGATCGGGCCGATGGGCCGCCGCTTCGACCTCACCCTCGATGGCGAGGACTACTCGGCGGAGTACAACTCCGTGAGCGTGCACAACATGGAGCTGTGGGCCGGCGACCGGATGGTCGCGCCAGGGGCGCTGCCCGACGACGGGCTGCTCGACGTGGTGCGCTGGGGCGCCCTCAGCCGTCGCGCGGTGCTCGCCGCCGTCGATGGCCAACGCAAGGGCGGCACGCACCTTAGCATCGAAGGCATCGACCATCACCACGCCGCGGCGCTCACGCTGTCGGCGTCCAGGAAGTCGGTGGTGGACCTCGACGGCGAACTCGGCGGCTATCTTCCGGGGAGCATCAGCGTCGTGCCCGGCGCGATCCGGTTCATCGCGCCGACCCCGGCGCGGTAGCGCCGGCGCCCGCCATTCCCGGTACGCTGGGACGATGCAGTTCCTCACCGACGGCTTCCGGCACAGCGCCTGGGCAACCAGCGCGCTTCTCGACGCATGCATCCAGGCGGGTCCCCAGAAGGTTTCCGAGGCTTCGGAGGGGATGTACCAGCCGGTGGAGGAGATCCTTCGGCACGCCGTCACGGTCGAACACAACTACCTCCGGCTGCTCGGCGCGGACCGCCCGGAGGCCCATCCAAAGACGCTCGATGCCGCCGGCCTCCTGTCGCTGCAGGCGGCGATCGGGGAGGCGTACGCGCGGTTCCTCCAGGGGGCCGACGCCGCGGCGCTCGATCGAACGGTCCACATCTCCTGGTTCAAGGCCGATGTCTCCGCCGGGGACGCGTTGCTGCAGGTGCTCATCCATTCGGCCGAACACCGGGCCGACGTCGCCTTCGCCCTCAACCGGCGAGGCGTGAAGACCCCGCACATGGACTACGTGGTCTGGGCGCTCAAGGTGCGTGACGGTCGACCCGAATCCTGACCATGGCTCGGATACGATGGGAGTGCAATGCGATGTCCCGTGCACCCGGCACCGCGCCGAATTCCCGGCGCGACGTTCATGCTGTTGCTGCTGTTGTTGTTGGCCCTCGCCGCCGCCCTCACGGCGTGTTCGGGAAACAACAAGAGCCAGGTCGCGCGCGAGGTGACTGACACGGGTACGAAAGCGACGACTCCCTCGGACCGGAAGAGCTGGGCCGGCAAGGACGCGGCACCCGAGTTCCGCAACGGGCTGACCTGGTTCAACGTCCAGCGGCCTCTCACGCTCGCCGACCTGCGCGGCAAGATCGTTCTCCTGGACTTCTGGACCCTTGGCTGCATCAACTGCCAGCACATCGTCCCGGACCTAAAGCGGCTGGAGGCCGAGTACGGCGATCGACTGGTCGTCATCGGCGTGCATTCGGGCAAGTACGCGACGGAACACGACGACGAGAGCGTGCGCGAAGCCGTCCGCCGCCTCGGTCTCGCGCACGCCGTCGTGAACGACCCGGACTTCGCCGTCTGGGACGACTATGGGGCGAACGCGTGGCCCACACTCGTGCTCATCGACCCCCTGGGCAAGGTCGTGGGCAAGCACTCGGGTGAGGGCGTGTACGCGCTGTTCCAGCCGATCCTGTCGTCGATGCTGGTCGAATTCGAGGGGAAGTTCGATGCGAAGGCACTGCTTTTCAGTTTCGACGCGACCGCGGCATCGAGCGTGCTTTCGTACCCCGGAAAGGTGCTGGCAGACGAGCAGCGCGGGCGGCTCTACATCGCCGACTCCGGCCACAACCGCGTTCTCGTGTCGACGCTCGATGGGCGGCTCGAGAGCGTCATCGGCACGGGCGAAGAAGGGTTCGCGGACGGCGCGGCGAACGAGGCCCGCTTCCGCCAGCCCCAGGGCCTTGGACTGAGCGCGAACGGCCGCACCCTCTACGTGGCCGACACGCGCAATCACGCCATCCGCGCCGTCGACCTCGCGAGCCTGGAAGTGACCACCATCGCCGGCACAGGGAAGCAGGCGGACCGCTTCCCGCGCGCGGGCGACGTCGCCACGAAGACGGCACTGGCCTCCCCCTGGGACGTACTGGAGGTGGGCGGAAGGCTGTACATCTCCATCGCCGGGCTGCACCAGATCTGGTCGCTGGATCTCGCGAACGGGACGCTCGCCGTGTTCGCCGGGACCAGCCGGGAGGGCATCAACGACGGCGACCGGCTCCGCGGCGCGACCCTCGCTCAGCCGTCCGGGATGGCGAGCGACGGCACCTGGCTGTACTGGGTCGACCCGGAGGGCAGCGCGCTCCGGCGCGTGCGGATTGAGGGCCAGGGCGAAGTCGAGACCATCGTCGGGAAGGGGCTGTTTGAGTACGGCGCCGACGACGGGACGGGCACCGCGGCGAAGTTCCAACACCCGCAGGGGCTGGCGCTCGCCAACGGTCGGCTCATCGTGGGGGACACGTATAACCACCGCCTCCGCGCCGTCGACCCGGTAACCTTCGCCGTGACCACGCTGGCCGGTTCGGAGCGGGGCTGGTCCGACGGAACCGGGACCGAGGCGCGCTTCGATGAGCCGGCGGGGCTGGGCTTCGCGGGCGGCAGGGTGTTCGTGGCGGACACGAACAACCAGCTCATCCGCACGTTCGACCTCGCCTCGGGGAGTGTCTCGACGCTGACGCTTTCGAACCTGCAGGTGGCATCCGGGAGCGGGCCGGGGCGGCGCGTGACGGCGACGCTGCCGGGAGTCACGGTGGCGCCGGGGACCGGCACACTGCGGATCACGCTCGCCTCGCCAGCGGGCCACCACCTGAACAGCCAGGCGCCGTCCACGCTCACGCTCGCGACGTCGAACGCCGCCGTGGCCGCCACCGGCGACACGGAAGTCTCGTGGCGTTCGGACGAGACGGCCGTCACGCTGCCAATTCCCGCGGACTTCGGCACGGGGACGGCGACGCTGACGGCACGAGCTTCGGTGTACTACTGCCGGACCGGCGAGGAATCGCTCTGCTTCATTCTCAACGCCGACCTCGTACTGCCGCTGACGGTGGATGCGGGCGCGTCCGCATCGGTTGCCTCGTATGACTACGTCCTGCCGGGCAGCGGTTGACGCCCGTTCGTTGCTTGACACCGCACAAGCGCGAAACGAATGATGCTGCCAGTTCAGAATGCGAGGTGAGGCCATGGCCGTCCGTGGATACGTGCTGATCGAAACCGACGTCGGAAAGGCGAAGGCAGTAAGCGCCGCGATCGCGGAGTTCACCTATCCCGGCGCGCGCGTCGTGGTCGTGGACACCGTGACCGGGCCGTACGACGTGATCGTGCAGCTCGAGGCGGACGACCTGGACCGGCTGGGCAACGCCATCACGGAAGCGCTGCAGAAGGTATCCGGGGTGCAGCGCACCACCACCTGCCTGGCCGTGCGGTTGGCCTGACAGACAGCGCGGGCCGGGATGCCGATCCCGGTCCGCTCCGCGATCGGTCCGGCGCGACGCGCGCGGCCCGGTAGCGGTACCATGGCGTCCCATCTCTGACCACGCGGGCGCCGAATGACATTCCCGGTCACCTCCATGATTAGCGTCGAAGAGGCGCGCGAGCGGATTCTCTCGTTCTTCTCCCGGCTCGAACCCGAGACGCGGCCCGTGCTGGACGCGCTGGGGCAGGTGCTCGCCGCCGACGTGGTAGCCCCCTTCGACATCCCTCCCCCTCGATAACACCGCCATGGACGGCTACGCCGTGCGCGCCGCCGATACCACCGGCGCGACCGAAGACGCCCCGCGCGAACTGCGCGTGATTGGCGATCTGGCGGCCGGGTACGTGTCGGAGGCGGCGGTTGGCCCGGGCGAGGCCGTGCGCATCATGACCGGCGCCCCGATGCCGCCCGGCGCCGATGCCGTGGTGCCCTTCGAAGAGACCGACGAACCGCTGCGCGAAGTGAACGAGCGCCCGCAGAAGGGTGGCACCGTGCGCGTGCTCAAGGCCGCGAACGTCGCGGCGAATATCCGCTTCCGGGCGGAGGACGTGCGCGCTGGGAACGTCGTCATCCCCGCGGGACGTGTGGTGCGCGCCTCGGAAGTGGGCGTGCTCGCGAGCATGGGCGTGAGCGACGTCACCGTGTACCGGCGTCCCGTCGTGGCGATCCTCTCCACGGGGGACGAGATCACCGAACCCGGGCAACCGCTGCTCCCCGGCCGCATTTACGACGCCAACGCCTACAGCGTTGCCGCGCTCGTGCGGAAGTACGGCGGCATCCCGAAGCTGCTCGGCATCGCCCATGACACCGTCGAGGACCTGACAGCGAAGATCCGCGAAGGCATGGAAGCGGACATGATCGTGACCAGCGCCGGGGTCTCGCGCGGCGACTTCGACGTCGTCAAGGACGTACTCGCCCGCGAGGGCGCGATCGACTTCTGGACGGTGCGTATGAAGCCGGGCAAGCCGCTCGCCTTCGGCGCCTTCCGCGCGCCCGACGGCCGCCGCGTGCCGCACCTCGGGCTCCCTGGGGAACCCGGTGAGCTCGATGGTTTCGTTCGAACTCTTCGGCCGGCCGGCGGTGTTCACCATGCTCGGCCGGGACGACTGGGAGCGGCCCGTGGTGCGCGCCATCACGCGGGATGCCGTTCGCAATACCGACGCGCGCCGGTTCTACGCGCGCTGCATCGTCACGCGTGGCGACGACGGCCGATGGTACGCCGACCTCACCGGGCCGCAGGGGAGCGGAATTCTCACCAGCATGAGCGCCGCGAACGCGCTCACCATCATCCCGGAAGACGTGCCGGTCGCGAACCCCGGCGACGAGATCGACGTGATGATGCTCGATTGGGAGCACGCTCCATAGCGACGGAGGCCGAGGTGATTGGCGCGGCGGAGCGTGACGCCACGGCGCCCGGCACCGACGCTCTCCCGCGCGTGCGCCGTTTCATCCTCGCGGGCACTCGCATTCTCTCCGTCGCCGCGTGGGCGATGGTCGCAACCCTGGCGGCGCTGCAGTTCGCGCGCATCGCCATCCCCGACCGCTGGTTCTTCCTTGTCGTGGTGAACGCGTACACATGGTGGGTGTACCTGCCGGCCTACCCGGCGGCGGTGGGGGCCTGGGCCGGCCGGCGCTGGGCCCTCGCGGCACTGGCGGTCACGGTCGCTTCCATCCATTTCGCCTGGGTGCTGCCGGAGTACACGAACGGCACGCCGCTGCCCCGGGAGGCACGCGAGGCCCCACGCCTCCGGCTGATGACCGCGAACCTCTTCATCGACAACGAGGATGTCGCCGCGATCGCCCGCGAGATCATCGCGGTGGACCCGGACGTGCTGCTTGTGCAGGAGTACATGCCCAGGGCGCGTGCTGCCTTCGAAGCCGCCGGTATCCCCGAGCGGTGGCCGTACCACGTAGGCGAACCCGGACCCGGCCCCTACGGGACGGCCATCTTTTCGCGCCACCCGATCCTCGCCGGGGACACCTGGGACGCGGGCGGCGTGCCGATGACGCGCGCGACGATCGACGTGGGGGGGCGAACCGTGCGCATCTACAACATCCACCCGGTGTCGCCTTCGAACGTGCACCAGCTGGGGCACTGGAACGAAACGTACGAGGGCCTCCTCGCGGCATTGCGGCAGGAGGATGCCCGTCACCTCATCGTCGCGGGCGACTTCAACGCGACCCGGTACCACCGCTGGTACCGGCGGGTCGCGTCGTTCGGTCTCGAAGGCGCACACGAAGGGTGTGAACGGGGGAACGCGACGAGCTGGCCGAACGGGCTGCGCAAGGCCCCGCCGATCCGCATCGACCACGTGCTCGCGGCACCGGCTTTCGCCTGCGTGACTGTGCGAGAGGGCCGCGGCGAAGGCAGCGACCACAAGCCGATCATCGTCGAGTACGCGCTACTGGACGCGCGGTAGCTACATGCTCCGGAGCACGCGGACGCGGTCCTCGATGTCGGGGTGCGTCGAGAAGAGGTTGTTGAGGAAGCTGGAGTGCTCCTTCAGCGGGTTCGAGATGTAGAGGTGCGCCGTGGCCTTGTTGGCGGCCTCCAGCGGTTCCGGGTCGGCGCTGATCTTCTCCAGGGCGCGTGCCAGGGCCTCGGGGTTGCGACAGAGAAGCGCGCCGCTCGCATCGGCGAGGTATTCCCTGCGGCGGCTGACCGCGAACCGGAGGACCTGCGCCACGATCGGCGCGAGGATCGCGCCGAGGATCGCGATCGCGAGCAGGATGAGCTGCACGCCACCGCCGCCCTTGTCCCGGTTCGAACGGCGGCTCCCCGCGCCCATCACGGTGAAGCGCAGCGTCAGGTCCGAAATCAGGACCACAACGCCGACGAGCACGGTGACGATGGTCATCACCCGGATGTCGTAGTTGCCGATGTGCGAGAGCTCGTGCGCGAGAACGCCTTCCAGTTCAATCGGCTCCAGCTTGTCCAGCAGGCCGCGCGTAACGACGACATGCGAGTGTGCGGGATCACGGCCGGTGGCGAAGGCGTTTGGCGCCGAATCCTCGAGCACCCACGTTCGCGGCATCGGCAGCCCCGCACCGATGCAGAGGTTCTCCACGCGGCGCACGAACTCCCACTCCTCCTCTTTCGTGACTTCGTGCGCTCCGGAGATGGAAAGCACGACCGACGTCGAGGCGAAGTAGCTGAAGAGCGCGTACAGGATGATGACGATGCCGGCGATGCCGATGGCGCCGACCGGGAGCCCTAACCCGAGCACGATCGCGGAGACGAGCCCGCCGAGCAGCACGACAAACGCGATGAGGAGGAACCACGTCTCGCGCTTGTTGGCCGAGATGCGGTCGTAGACGAGGATCGGACCGGCGCGCCCGGTCATCAGGCGCGCCGCCGGGGGTCTCGGATGTCCGCCGCTCGCACGGGGATCAGGTGGTGCTGCTGTTGGTGAAGCTGACGCGCACGTCCTGGCGCGCTTCGTCCTCGGCCTCGTAGAACTCTTCGGGACCGAAGTTGAACATCCCCGCGAAGATCGCCGTGGGGAAGGTCAGCCGCTTCTCGTTGTAGTTGCCGACGTTCGTGTTATAGAACTGGCGCGAGTAGGCGATCTTGTCCTCGGTGTCGGTCAGTTCGCGCTGGAGTTCGCGGAAGTTCTCGTTCGCCTTGAGGTCCGGGTAGGCCTCGGCGACGGCGAAGAGCGAGCGCAGGGTTGCCTGCAGCACGTTGTCGGCCTGGGCCGCCTCGCGGGGGCTGCCGGCGCGGTCGAGAGCAGCGCGGGCACGGGTGACGTTTTCGAGCGTCTCCTTCTCGTGCGCGGCGTAGCCCTTCACGGTTTCGACGAGGTTGGGAATGAGGCTGGAGCGGCGCTTCAGCTGGACATCGATGCCCGCCCACGCCTCCTTGACGCGGATCCGCGCGCGGACGAGGCCGTTGTACATCCCAATGACCCAGAAGATCAGGACGAGAAGGACGACAACGATGATGCCGACCACGATCAGGGTAGTCATGCGTGCTCCCGAGGCGAACTGGGCGGGATCCTAACACAGCGGCGAACGCGCCACCGCCGGTGATTCTGCCGATTTCCGGGATTCTCCGCTCGACGTCCGCAGGGACTCGCGGCGTAAGCATGCCGCCACGCAAGCAAGTACCTGCATGGTACGGTGTGCGTGTGGACGACACCCGGGACCGCATCCTCGACGCCGCCGCGGCCGTGTTCGGCGAATTGGGCGCGCGCGGAGCGACCACGCGCCGCATCGCCGCGGCGGCCGGCGTGAACGAGGTCACGCTGTTTCGCTACTTCCCGAGCAAGCACGACCTGCTCCTCGCGGCCGTGCGGCGGCGGCACGAGGTCGCGATGCGGTTCGTCGGCGCGACACCCCTGCCGGCAACACCCGGCGACCTCCGGGCGGAGCTCCGCCAACGGCTGCTGCTCACACACGCCGCGTTCTCTCGATCGCACCGGGAAGTGCGCACCGCGCTCGCCGAATGGGGCGCGGAACCGGAGATCGATGAGGCGCTCATGGGCACGACGCACGCCATGTATGACGAGTTCACGGCGTACCTCGCGGCCTGCCAGGGCGCCGGCCTCGTGCGCCGCGACGTGCCCCCATCGGTCGCCGCGCAGGCGCTCCTCGCGACCGTGTTCGCCGATGGCGTGCTGCGACCCATCATGCCCGCGCGCTTCCCGCTCCCCCCCGGCGAGAGCGTGCTTGCCTATCTCAACATCGTGCTCGATGGCTTGCTTGGCGGAGGTGCTTCGTGATTGGTCTGCTCGAAATCCGGCGGCGAAAGGTGCAGTTCGCGTTGATCGCGCTCATCGTCACCCTCATTTCGTACCTGGTGCTCATGATTAACGGGCTCGGCGTGGGCTTGAACGTGCTCGCGGGGAGCGCGTTGAAGAACTTCGACGCCGACGCCATCGCCTACTCGGACCGTGCCGGCATCAGCGTCATCCGCTCGGAGCTTTCGCAGGAGACGGTCGACGCGATCGGCAAGACGGCCGGCGCCGAGGAGTCGGCGGCCATCGGGTACGTCGCCGCGAACTACCGCCGCGACGACGGCAAGGTGAATTCCGCCGCGTTCCTCGGCTATGACCCCGGCACCATCGGGGAGCCGAAGACCACGGGCGGGCGCGCGCTGACCGCCGAAGACCGCGACGGCCTGCTCGCGGATTCGTCGTTCCTCAAGGCCGCCGGCCTCGAGGTCGGCGACCAGGTGTAGATCACCATCCGGCTCGAACGGCGGACCTTCACCATCGTCGGCGAAATCGACGAGGGCGCGTTCTTCTTCCAGCCCGCCGTCTACGTCCTGCGGCCGACCTGGGACGCGATGAAGTACGGCGGCAGCGGCGACGACACCCCGGCGGCGAGCATCGTCCTCCTCAAGGGCGATGACCTGCCCGGCAAGAAGGGCGAGGGGTACGAGGTCTACGACAAGGCCACCGCCTTCGCGAACATCGAGGGCGTATCGGGCCAGCAGTCGACGGTGACCTCCCTGCGCGTGTTCGGGTACCTGATCGGCGCGCTCGTCATCGGTGTGTTCTTCTACGTGCTCACGCTGCAGAAGATCCCGCAGATCGGCGTACTGAAGGCGATCGGCGCGTCCAACCTCTTCGTCTTCCGCCAGATCCTCCTGCAGGTCGTGGGCATTTCGCTCATCGGACTGGCGATTTCGGTGCCGCTGGCGATGCTGACGGACGCGGGCCTGCGCCGCCTGCCGGATGCCGTGCCAATCGCCTTCACCACCGGGACATTCGTGACGACGGCCGCGTTGCTGCTCGTTACGTCAATCGTGGGCACGGCCTTCTCCGCGCGGCAGGTGATCAAGGTCGATCCCATCATCGCGCTCGGCCAGCAGCAGTAGGGGGCGGAACATGACCACGACACTGGTCGTCCAGGGGCTCGAAAAGACGTACGGCAGCGGCGACGATGCGGTGCGAGCGGTCCGGAATGTGAGTTTCGAAACCCGCCCGGGTGAATTCGTCGCGCTCGTCGGTCCCAGTGGGTCGGGGAAGACGACGCTGCTGGCGATGGTCGGCGGCCTGCTCGCGCCCACCGGCGGGCGGATCCTCGTGAACGACCGCGAGGTCGGCGGTACCTCGAAGCGGGACCTGGCACGGTACCGCCGCGAGATGATCGGCTTCGTGTTCCAGGCCAACAACCTGCTGCCGTTCCTGACGGCCTGGGAGAACCTCCTCGTACCCGCGATCCTCGGGTCGACAGACAAGAAGGAGGCGGGAGCGCGCGCCGACCGCCTCCTGGAGGAGTTGGGGCTGACGAAGCGGCGGAACGCGCTCGCCACGCAGCTTTCGGGTGGCGAACGTCAGCGCGTGGCGATCGCGAGGGCGCTGATGAACGACCCGCGGCTCGTGCTCGTGGACGAACCGACCGCGAGCCTCGACTCGGCGCGCGGCCGGCAGGTGGTGGAGTCGCTGATCCAGGAGGTCCGGTCGCGCGACGTGCTGGGGATCATGGTGACGCACGACATGGCGATGGCCGAACTCGCGGACCGCGTGCTGGAGATGCACGACGGTGAAATCCGCGAGCACCGCGCGGGGAAGCTCGCGGACCAGGTTCCGAAGTGACGTTGGGCGCGCCGAACGGCGCGCCCCACCCCGCCCGTGGCTACGGTTCGACGACGAACCGGCCGCTGTCGCTGCGCCCGAACAGGTCCGGGAAGTACGAATCCTGGACGTGCGCGGGGGCGACGAAGTAGTCACCCGGCGTGGTGGCGCGCGCGTAGTAGATGTACTCGTACACGCCCTTTTCGAGCCGCGTTGCGCGGAGCGTCACACGGTCGTCGCGCGTATCGACCTGCTGCCACGGGTTGTAGTACCAGTGGAACCACGGCGCCCAGTACGAGACCTTCTCCGGCCGCGTCTCCGCGCGCTCCTTCTCCAGCAGCGCGATGAGCTTGGGGTCGGTGGTCTTCAGCTGCGGATCGATGGGCTCGAGGCCGGCGGGGAGGAAGTCCTCGGCGACGACGAACGTATGGTCCTCGGGAAGCATGACGGTCACCTTCACGCGGACGGTGTCGCCGAGCCTCGCCTTCGAAATGCGGCTGCCGTCGCCGTCGAGCAGCGAGTACTCGCGCGAGATGGCGAACCCGCGATTGAGTGACTCGATGCCCTGGGCCGGCGTCATGTAGCGGAGCGCGAGCGTGTAGTAGAGACGGCCGAACTCCGTCGCCTCCCGCGCCAATTCGAACATCGTCACCTTGCCCGCGCCCAGCTCGGTGAGGGGGACCTGCTTCTGGAGGGGCGTGGGCGCGGCCCCCGGCTGCACCCTGCCGGTGAGGATTTCGCGTGCGTCGAGGAGGGCACGGAAGGTGAAGTCACCCCGCAGTTCGCCCGTCCCGGCGGCGAATTCCGAGAGCGCGAGGATGGCCTGCGCCCGTTCGATATCGGTCTCCCATCCGCCCGTCGATCGGGCGTTCATGAGCCAGCGGACCGTCTCCTCGATGAGGGGGTGGCCCGGGTCCACGCGGACGAGGGCGTTGAGCGCGAGCGCCGTGGCCCGTGTCGTGGTCATGTACGCGCCCTTCGCGCCCTCATCTTCCCAGTGGTTGCCCGTCGCGCTCGGCACCATGCCCGCGGCGAGGTCGTTCAGGAGCTGGCTGACGTAGCGGTCGTCCTTCGCCACGCCGGCTTCCTTGTAGGCGAGGAGGAGGTAGGCGCGGCCCCAGTTGGCGAGCTTCGCGCGGTAGCCATCCTGGAGCGCGCGCATGGTCGAGAGGTAGGTGTCGCCGGCGCCTCGGCCGGCGGCGATGGCGTACAGCATGTACGCCTTCTCGCTGGCGTCGGCGGGCTTCTGCAGGTCGACCGAGCGCGTGATGTACGCGCCGACGTACGAAGCCGCCCGGCCGATCTGGTCGTCGCTGACCCTGACGCCCTCGCGGTTGGCTTCGCCGAGGGCGAGGAGGACGGAGGCCGTCACCTGGGGCACGCTCTCGCAGGCCGGGGCTTCGCACCACGCCCAGCCGCCGTCCTGGCGTTGCCGTGCCAGCAGCCGTGCGACATCGGAGGCGACGGTGGACATCCGGCCGGAGGCGTCGATGCCCTGCGACTTCTCGCTGCGCGCGACGCCGATGGTGGCAACGATGCGCCCCGCGATCCGCTCCGACGGTTCGTGCCAACGCACCGGGAAGGGTGCGAAGGCGGCGAGTTCGGTGCTCAGCGACCCGACGAGGGTGCCCTGCACGGACACGTTCAGCGAACCGCCCTTGAGGATCGCGTAGGCGGGGAGATAGATCGCCTCGGTCATGGATTCCGTCGCGACGACACCACCGGTCGCCATCGTCTCAGGGGTGACATCGAGCGCGATCGGCACCTCCTGAACGACCGCGTCGGAGAGGCCCCCGCTGCCTTTGGCGGTGAAAGTGAGCTTTGCCGTGCCCTCGGCCGTGACATTCGCCGGCCATTCCATGACGGCCGACTCGCCGGCGGCGATCCGTGCCTTGTGCGAGAGGTCGCCGGTCACGTCCACGCCCTCGGCCTTGAGCGTCACCGTCACGTCCGAGGCGTCCTTCGTGGCGTTGCGCACGAGCAGCCGGAGCTTCACGGCGTCGCCGACGCGGAGGAAGCGGGGCAACGCGGGCCGGAGCAGGAGCGGCTGCGTCGACATGAGCTCGTTCGTGCCTTCGCCCACCAGCGTGTCGCCGCTGACGGCGCGCGCCTGGAAGCGCCACGTCGTGAGGTTGTCGGGCAGCTTCACATCGACGGTGAGGGTGCCGTCGTCCTTCGTGACCAGCTGCGGCGCCCAGAACGCGGTGTTCTTGAACTCCTGCCGCAGGCGGTCGTCCTCGAGCCCGCCGCCGCCCTTACCGCCCTGGCGCGGTTCGGAGATGACGTCGTTCGAGCGGTTCACGGAGACCGCCATGGACGAGGTGGTGGTCACGCCGAGGCCCCGTTCGAACCAGAAGGCGGCGAGCCCGGTCTGGCTGCGGTCGTCGGCGAGCGAGAGCACCGCCTTATCGACGACGGCCGCCGAGACCTCGGCCCTGACCCCCTTGCCCGCGCTATCGGTGACGCGGACGGTGTAGCGAACCGTGTCGCCGGGCTTCGCCTGGTCACGGTCGGACTTCACTTCGACGTTGAGGGCGCGCGTGGCGGTGGAAACCGGGAGCTCCACGTACCCGACCTTGTAGCGCGGCACCGGATCCGTCGCCGTTGGCGGCCGGTAAAGCACCGTCGAAACGAACACGTTGGGCACGCTCTTCGCCGTGATGGGGATGGAGATGGTGGTGCTGGTGGTCGGGAAATCGCGCACCTCGCGGGTGAGGATCTTGCCGCGTTCCACCGTCACGAGGCCCGTGGCGCCCTCGAACGGTGTCGGCACGAGGACCTGCGCGGTCTCGCCGATTTCATACCGCTCCTTGTCGGCCACGAGCTGAATGATGTCGTCGTTGGAGATGCGCCAGCTGGCCTCACCCGCGCCGGCCACCCAGAGGTAGGTCGCGGACCGCGCTGTGCGTCCACGGTCGTCGGTGATTTCGGCCACGAGGCGAATGGTGCCCGTGGTCTTTGGCGTGAACGAAACCGAGCCCAGGCCCTTCGCATCGGTCGTGACGGAGAGCGTCTCGATGAGCGTATCGACGGGGTCGCTGCGGTAGCGGCGAGCGCCGTCCGGGGTGGACTCCTTCGTCGTGACCCACTTGCGGTCGTACACCAGCACGCGCACGGCCCGGTTCGGTTGTGGCGTCCCCTCGGTGTCGACGGTCACGACGTCGGCGCGTGATGCCTCGCCGGCGAAACCGATGTAGGCGTTCGTCTTCACGCCGGCGTACAGCGACGCCGGGTGCACGGTGACCGTGGTGCTGTTCGCGACCGCCTGCGCGCTCTGGTCGGTGACGGTGGCGGCGAGGGTGAACTGCTGCGCGCCCTCGTCGCCCTTGAGGACGGCGGGCACCCCGAACGAGGCGACGCCGCCGGCGTTCGTCACGGCCGTACCGCTCGCGCGGACGGGGTCGCGAATCACGGACTCCGGCCCGTACCGCCACCGCTGGGTCTCGCCGAAGGTGTACGCCTCGTAGCCCTTCATGCGCACGTAGTAGGGCGAAGCCAGCACGGACCATTCCGTCTTCGCCCCGGCAAGCGCGCCGCCGAAAAAGAAAAAGGCGGTCGCCGTCGCATCGATGGTGTCGCCGTTGGCGTAGGAGCCGCGTCCGGCGGCGACTTCAACCTGGAACTCGGGCTTGCGGAATTCGGCCACGAGGAAACTACTGCCGGCGACGCCCAGCGAGCCTTGCTGCCCGCCGGGCGGCCACCAGTTGAGGGCGATGCCGTAGTTCCCGATCGCCGCATCCGAGGGAAGGGTGAAGGCGCCCGCGAACGTGCCGAACTCATTCAGCGTCACGAGCTGGTCGAGCAGGCTCTTGCCGTCAGCGCTGTGAATGGTGAGACGGAGGTCGGTCCCGTTGCCCGGGACCGAGTAGCTGGCGTCGTCATCCAGGCGTACGACGCCCTTGAACTGCACCTCCTCGCCGGGGCGGTAGATGGGCCGCTCGGTGTAGATGAGGCCCACGTACTTCCGGGAGAAGTATTCCAGCGGGATTTGGAGCTGGTACGGGTAGGCGCCCTGCTGCCACATGCTCAGCGCCACACCACGGCGCCCACCGCTGTCGATGGTGAGGGTGAAGCGGCGGTCCTTCGGCGGCCACGTATCGTTGCTGTTGGGGATGGACCAGGTTGCGAGGCCGCTGGCGTCAGTGACCTGGTTGCCGTTGGCGATGCCGCTGGCCGTGACCGTCACACCAGCGAGCGGCCGCCCGGTGTCGTGGTCGAGCACCCAGGCGAGCAGCTGGTCATTCGAGATCTTGGTGACGATGGCGGTATCCACCACCGTGAAGGCCATCTCGGCGAAGAAGTCGCCGCCGGTGGACTTCACGTAGTAGTCGCCGTCGGGAAGCGTGCCGCCCGGGGCGAGTGAGGTCGACAGCACGAGGATCTGGTCGGCGGTCCCGGGGTTCGTCTCCGTCCACGTCCTCAGTGGCGCGCTGGAGGGGGTCCACTGCGCCGAGCCCGACTTCGGCACACCGTTGATGGTGCGGACGGCCGCGCCTTCGTCGGCTGTCAGGCGGTAGAGGGTGAACGCGACGCTGCCGGTGTTGATCGCGTGGTAGTAGAGGAGCGGTTCCGCGCCGGCGGAGTACGTCGTGTATGTCGCCGGGATGGCGAAGCTCACCTGGGCCGGCAACCGGCCGGTCGTGAACGAAAACGACGAGGCCGACAGCGGCTGGCCGTACCGGTCCTTGCCGCCCGCGGCGATGCCCACGGTGTAGCGCGTGGAGGGCCGCAGGGGCGTGTTGATGTTGAGGATGCGGTCATCCTCGTACCAGTACTGCCGGACATCCTCGGGCTTGATCCCCGAGACCGTGACCAGGTCCTCAAGCGAGTCCGTGTCCATGGGGTTGGTGAACGTGATCGTCATGCCGTAGCGCGAGCCGTCGGTGGCCCCGTCGGCGGGGGAAGTGCGCTCGACGGCCGCGAGCTTCACGGTGGTGAACGTCGACGACCACTCGGTGCGGGTGGCGCCGCCGGTGGCACCCTTGAGGCCCGCGGGGAGTTTCACGGTGTACACGGAACCGCGCGAGAGGTCGGCGGCGGGAGTGAAGGTCGCGGTGCGGCCGCCGTCGCTCCAGGCGAGGGAGCCCGCCACCTTCGCGCCGGACGCGCTCGTGACCGAAAAGGCGGCTGCCACGCTCGCCTGGTCCATGGGCTGGTTGAAGGTCACGGTCACGGGCTGCCGGGGAGCGGCGTACAGTGTCCCGGCATCAGGTGTCACGGAGTCGATAGCGGGGCCGTAGCTGGTGAACGACCACGTGTAGTGCGCCTCCAGCTTCCCGTCGGCGGCGGAGGTAAGCCCGGCCGCCACCTTCGCGGTGTACTTCGTGTTGGGCGCCATGGCCGAGGGGACGAAGCGGTAGAGCGACGTATTGAGCCACGTGCCCGTGCCCTGCAGCGGGGGATCGAAGATGACCGGCTGGCGGGTGTCGGCTTCGGAAAGGACGGTGAGCGGCGCGACGGCGCGGCTGAACTGGACCAGCACCTGCCGTTGGCGGGCACATCGACGTCGTCGGGCGCGGGGATGACGCTCTGGACCACGAGCTTTCCGGTGACGGTGAACGTGCGCTGGATCTGCTGCTGCAGCCCCGCCTCGGGCCGGGCGGCGACGGTGATCTCGTACGCCTGGCCGCGCAGGAGGCCGGGGTAATCGGGCTGGAAGAGGAGCGTGCGGTCGCTGAGCCAGGCGTACTCGCCCTCGACCTGGGGTTCGAGGCGAAGGAGGCGGGCGCCATCGCGTTCGCCGGGGGGCAGTTCGAAGGTGACCTTGATCGGCGCGAGCCGGGGCACGTCATCGCCGGCCGGGGAGAGCACGAAGCCCGGTGGCTCCGTGGGCGTGCCCGGCGTGCGTTCATCGCGCAGGAGAGCGAAGGCGAGCACCCCAACGAGCGCCACGACAGTGGCGGCGCCGGACAGGACCAGCGGCCGGTAACGATGGTCGGCAAGGGCCGCCCGGATGCGTTGGAGTGCATTCATCGCGCTCGTACCTCGAAGGTGGAGGTCGCCCTGCTGAGGACGCCATTGGATTCGATGACCGCCTCGACGGTGTGGACACCGGGTGCAAGCGGCCATTGCACGGAGATGGAAGGCCCTGTCTCGCGGCCGACGGTCACGCCGTCGACGCGGAGTTCGATGGTGGCGGACTCGGCGGCGGCGGCCCGCAGGAGGGCGTGCTGCGTGCCAAGCTCGGGCGCGAGGTAGAGGACGGCTCCGGGCGACGGCTGGAGCACGCGCACGGCGGCCGGGCTCGCTTCCGGGGCGGCGATCCGCAGCCCCGCGGAACGCGCCCAGCCGACCGCCTCGGCCGGCGGCGCGATTGCGAGACCGCCATCGGCGGCGCGAACGTAGTACCGCTCGGCCGTGCGCGGCTCGGTGCCCGCCCGGAACCACTCCGCCTGGGGCGTGGGGCAGTGCTCGCCGGGGAGCTGGCCGGTTGGCGCGCACACCGTCAGGCGCACGAGGCCGGGTGGCTGCGTGAGCCAGCGCGGTGGCGTGCGCTCGGCCGTCGCGAACATCACGTCCCGCCAGATTGGGCCCGCACCATCCACGCCCGAGACATCCGTCATGGGCGAGCCATCGGTGTTGCCCACCCAGACGCCGACCGCGCGGTCGGCCGTGAAGCCGGCGGTCCAGTTGTCGCGGAAGCCGGTGGTGGTGCCGGTTTTCGCCGCCGCGCGGAACGGGAGGTCGAGGGGGGTGACTTCGCCGAAGCCGGGGATGCGGGCGTTGGGGTCCGAGAGGATATCGGCGAGGAGCCAGGCGTTCGCTTCATCGAGGACGCGCGTGGTCACGGCCGCGGGGCGTTCGTAGATGGTGCGGCCCGCCGCGTCCCGCACGCGGGCGACGGCGAACGGGGGCACGAGCGTGCCGCCCGTGGCGAGCGCGCCATAGGCGGCTGTGAGGTCGAGCAGCCGCACTTCCCCGCCGCCCAGCACGACGGCGGGGCCGTACACCTCCGTGTTCGAAAGCGTGCGCAGCCCGAAGCGGTGCGCGACCTCGAGGAAGGCGTCCATGCCGAGGGCATCGAGTGTGCGCACGGCCGGCACGTTGTACGACGACGCGAGCGCCGTGCGCAGCGTGACGACGCCGTGGAACTGGCGGTCGTAGTTCATGGGCGAATAGGCGCCGCCGGCGGTGGCGAACGTGGAAGGAACATCGAGCAGCGTGCTCGCGGCGGTGTACCCGCGCTCAAGCGCTGCGGCATAGAGGAACGGCTTCAGCGCCGATCCGGGCTGGCGCGGCTGCAACGCGACGTTGACCTGCCCATCGATGGATGGGTCATCGAAGTTGGCGCTGCCGGCCATGGCGAGGAGCGCGCCCGTGTGCGGGTCAAGCACGACCACGGCGGCGTTGCCGGCGTTCTTCTCCTTCAGGGCGGAAAGCTGGCGCTGGATGCTCCGCTCGACCTCCGATTGGAGCGCCGGGTCAATCGTTGTCTCGATTACGAGGCCGGAGCGGTCGCTCATGGAGGGCTGGAGCGCCGCGAGCTCCTCCCGCGCGAACTGCACGAAGTGCCGTGCCAGCGGCGGCGCGAGTTCGGGAACCAGGACGAGCTCCTCGGCGGCGGCATTCGCGGCCGACGAGCCATCGAGCCGCCCGGTCGTCCGCATGCGATCGAGGACGTAGGCCTGGCGGGACTTCGCCGCGGCCGTGTCCGGCGACGGTTCGTATGCGGAGGGAAGCTGCGGCAGCCCGGCGAGGAACGCCGCCTGCGCGACATCGAGATTCTGCGCGCTCGTGCCGAAGTACACGCGCGCCGCCGCTTCGACCCCGTACGCCGCACGGCCGTAGTACACGCTGTTCAGATAGAGCGCGAGGATCTCGTCCTTGGTCCGATGCCGCTCCAGTTGGAGGGCGAGGAGGGACTCGTGGGCCTTTCGCACGAGCCGCGGAGAGGCGTCATCGAGGTACGCCGCGCGGGCGAGCTGCTGAGTGATGGTGGAGGCGCCGGACGGGTTCGAACGGAACGTGGCGGCGGCGCGGGCGATGGCAATCGGGTCGACGCCGGGATGCGAGGCAAAGCGCTGGTCCTCGGCCGCGATCGTCGCGTCCACCATCGCCGGGGCGATCCGGTCGAGGGGGACGGGGATGCGGAGGCCGTCCGCGGACTCGCGCAGGAGCACGGAACCATCAGCCGCAAGGTAGACGGAGCCGGGAACGCCGAGCCGGCCCTCGGGCGGCGCGAATGGCGCCAGCCACGCCCATGCGATCACGGCGGCCACCGCGAGAGGTGGCAGTGCCGCCGCCGCAAGGGCGGCCTTCGCGAGGCCGCTCGCCACGCTTCGCCGTGAAGAAACCCGCATCGTCACCCCCTTCACAACGCCGCGAACACTCGTGGGGTTCCCGCGAAGCGGCCGGCGGCGCGCCGAAGCGCATGCTACGCCGCGCGAACAGCGGTATGACGGGGCCGATGGGGTCCCGGAAACGGGACGTCAAGCCCAGATAAACCTGCGAAAACTACCCCGCGTACTCCCAGCCGAGGTCGCGCTCAATCAGCATCTCGCCCGGGCGGACGACGTCGCCGTCGGTGACCAGGCCGACGACGATGGTGTGGTCGCCGGTGGTGTGGAACTCCCGGGCATCGCAGGTGAACCAGCCGAGGGCGTCATCGAGAACGGCGCAGCCGTTGTCGTGCAGCGCGTACTCGAGGCCCGCGAGCTTATCGATCACGGCGTTGGCGGCATCACCGGTGCGGCCTTTGATCTTGCGGCTCTCGGCGGGCATCACCACCTGTCGCGCGATCGCCATGCCGTCCTTTTCGTGCAGCAGGTTGACGCTGAACACGCCGGTTTCACGGATGAAGCGCAGGGTGCGGGCGTCGTTCTCGATGGCGACGGCGACGAGCCGGGGAGTAAACGAGACCTGCATGACCCAGTCGGCGAGCATGGCGTTGCGTTCGCCGCTCGCGGAGCGCGATCCGATCACGTGGACGCCGTAGGAGAGCTTGAGCATGGCCTTTTCGGGGCCGGGGATCTCTTTGGGCGAACCGGGCAGATCGGGGGTGGGCGGGTGGGTCACACGGAGGCTCCTTCGAGTGGCGTCGTTCCATGGTGCCACGGCCCGCCGTGCAGCGCGCGCCGGTCCCCCGCGGCGCGTAGTATCGGCGCGACTTCTCTCGCGGGGTGCCCCATGACCGAACCCGAACCGCTCGTCCGCCTCGAACGCATGGGCGCCGTCGCCGAGATGGTGCTGAGCCGCCCGGCGCGGAAGAACGCCATCACGGGGCCGCTGGTCCAGGCGGCGAGCGCGGCCCTGGCCGAGGCCGGCGCCGACGGCCGCCGTTGGCGCGATCCTCGTGCGCGGCGAGGGCGGCTCCTTCTGCTCTGGCCTGGACCTCAAGGAGTTCAACGCCGACCCGCGCCCGGAATGGCTGCCATCTTTCCAGGGGACGTGGCGCGCGTTCCACGAGCAGGTGTTCGCCTTCGACAAGCCGATCGTGTGCGCATTGGAAGGGTTCGCGATTAACGCGGGGTCGGCATGGGCCCTCTCCAGCGACTTCATCGTCGTGGGCGAGAGCGCCTTCCTGCAGGTGGCCGAAGTGCGGCAGGGGCGGCCCGCGCCGATGAACCTGGCATGGTTGCGCCTGCGCTACGGCGACGCCATCGCCCGCCGGGTGGCGCTGCTGGGGCGGAAGATTCCCGGAGCGGAGCTGGCGCGATTGGGTATCGCCCTCGAATGCGTGCCAGACGCCGAAGTGCTGAGCACGGCCCGCGACCTCGCCGCCGAGCTGGCCGCGATTCCGGCGCAGGGGCTGGCGATTACGAAGTCGGTGTTGCGTACGCTGGACCTGCCGGGCGGCCCCAACGAGTGGTTCCAGCGCACGGCGGAGGCGGTGCAAGGCCGAAGCTCGGATCGTGCCCCGCTGCCGAGCGTGAAGGGCCAACCGTAGAACACGCGGCGACAGCGGCCATTTGAGTTTCGCGCGCCGCGCCGATACCCTGCGGCCGCGGGGACCGAGGAGCGCGCCGTGAGCAGCGCCCTGTTCGTCCGCGCGTGCGCGGCAGTGTTCGCGGTCGCGGTGGCCATCGCCGCGGTGGCCGTCCCGGGGATGCGAGCGCACGCGGATCACGTCCCCGACCAGGTCCCCGGGTACGACATCTCGTGGCCGCAGTGCCCAAACCGCGTGTTCCCGAACACACGCGTCGCATTCACGGTCATCGGAATCAACGGCGGCCGGCCGTTTACTCCAAATCCGTGTTTCGTAGAGCAGTACCGCTGGGCGCAGCGCTTTGAACGCAACCCGGCGGTGTACGTGAACGTGGATCACCCGAAGGCGGGCCGGGACCTCCCCGCGGCGACGGGACCGTACGGGACATGCGCGCCGACGGACGAGTGGTGCCGCGCGTACAACTACGGCTACGCCATCGGCCGCGAGGTCGTCACGCGCGCTCAGTCGCTGGGCATCACGCCGTCGTGGTGGTGGCTGGATGTTGAGACCGGCAACTACTGGAGCGACGACCCGACGTACAACGGCCAGGTGGTCCGCGCCACGCTCGACTACTTCAAGCAGCGGAAGCTGCCCGTCGGGCTGTACAGCACGCCACGGCAGTGGCGCATCATCGCCGGGACATACGCGCCCGGTGTGCCCGTCTGGACGGCGGGCGCGCAGGGCATGGAGGACGCCCGGCGGCGCTGTTCGGACCCCGCGTACGCGTTCGGCGGCGGGACCGTGAAGCTGTCGCAGTTCTACGACCACGGGCTGGATACGAACTTCGCCTGCCCGTCCGGGCACCTGGTCGCGCAGTACCCGTTCCCGGACCCGTACAACCGGACCGGCCCGCACAACCGCAGCCTGTCGCTGTCCGGGAGCGTGCTGCCCCATTGGCAGCCGGTGCCGATGCTGAGTTCGGAGTGAGGGCGGGTGTCAGAGGACGTCGGCGAATGACTGCTGCGTGGTTTCGAAGTAGCCGAGGCTCAGCACCAGCGCGCCCAAGACCACCGGCACCACGTACAGGAGTTCGAGCCCCGGCACGTCCGGCCCGCCGATGAGCGACCACCGCACGCCTTCGATGATCGGCGCGATCGGGTTGACGCGGTACACGGTCGAGAACGGCGACGAGAGGATCGAAGGCGAGAACATGATCGGCGCGGAGAAGAACAGCGCCTGCATCATCACGGGGATGGCGTACCGGATGTCCCGGTAGCGCACGTTCAGGGCCGAAAGGAACACCCCCAGGGAGAGCGCGGCCAAGGCCAGCAGCACGATGAATACCGGCAGCAGGAGCGTGCGCAGGGTGGGGTAGTAGCCATAGACCGCCATCAGCACGAGCACGATGCACAGCCCGATGGCGAGGTCGACGAGTGTGGTGAGCGCGGGCGCGAGCGGCACGATGAGGCGCGGGAAGAACACCTTCATCACAATCGCCTGGTAGGCGATGACGCTGGCCGCGGATTCGGACACGAGCGCGTTGAAGAAGTTCCAGGCGACAAGCCCCGTGAACACGAACACCGGGAAGGGCGCCTGCCCCGGCGCCTGGCGCACCACCTGCCCGAAGAACAGCGCCATAATGCCCATGAGCGCGAGCGGCTGGAACACGACCCACCCGACCCCCAGCCACGTCTGCCGGTAGCGCACGCTGAGGTCGCGGCGGGCGAAATTGAAGAGCAGTTCGCGGTGCCGGGCGACTTCGCGGAGGTCGGGGAAGTGCCACCCTTCGCGCGCGCGGATGTTCGTGACGGTACGAGTGCGCGGGAGCGCCACGGGCCGACTCATCGCAGCCAGCCTATGGCCCGCCGCCGCCGGTGTCGACGCGATCGGTGCGATGGGCTGTGGCGGGCGGCGGGGATATGATTTCGAAGGCGGCCGGGCCCGTCGCCACGAAGCGGCGCCACGCCGCATGCCCGCCATCACTCGCGTGCCCCCGTAGCTCAGCGGATAGAGCAGTGGTTTCCTAAACCATGTGCGCAGGTTCGATTCCTGCCGGGGGTACCACACCCGCTCATCGGCACCGGAACCACGCGGCATATGTTGCCGTCATTTCACGTGAACGCGTTGTTTTCGCCGCGCGTGTCCCGTACCTTCCCGGATACGGCGGGAGGTACCGATGCAGGCTATCAAGATTGGGAATGTCGAAATCGTCGCGCTGGTGGATACCATCGAGGCGTATCCCTTTTCGGTCGTGTATCCGAAGGCGGAGCTGCTCGACTGGCACCGCGAGTACCTGGACGACGACAACAACGTCGCGCTGAACTTCGGCGCCTACGTTGTGCGCGAAGGTGAGACCACACTCCTGGTGGATACGGGGTGGGGGCCGGAACAGCATGGCCGCCTGCTGGAAGAGCTCGCGGCAGCGAGCATCATGCCCGGCGCCGTGACGCACGTCCTGTTCACGCACCTCCACGGCGACCACACCGGCTGGAACATCGACCGGGGCACGGGGCTGCCGCTGTTCGCGAACGCGCGCTACCTGGTACCGCAGCTGGATTGGGAGTACTTCGGGGAGAAGGAACGCCGGCTGGGCTCGTTCGCGCGGGATGTCGCGCCGCTGGAAGCGGCGGGGGTGATGGACCTGATCGGGGGCGAGACCACCATTACGGCGGGGCTCACGGCCATCGCGACGCCGGGCCACACGCCGGGCACACCAGCCTGCTCGTCGCTTCCCAGGGCGCGCGGGCGTGCGTGCTCGGCGACGTGGTGATCACGTCGATCGATGCCGCCGAACCGGAGCTGCGCACGGCCTTCGACTGGGACCACGACGTGGCGGTAAAGACGCGTGTCGCGACCGTTGACCGGCTTATCGCCGATGGGTCCACGGTGGCGGCAAGTCACCTGCCCGCGCCGGGGCTGGGGACATTCGTTCGCAAGGACGGCCGGCGCCACTGGCAGAGCCTGTAGCACCGGCCCCCCGTGAGCGTTACTTCTGGACCTTCGTGCTCACGCCCGAAAGGTCCTCCAGGCCGCGGGGCGCACCCGGCGTCTGGACCTTCTGCACTTCCTTGAGGATGTGCCGGGCGCGTTCGCGCTGTTCCGGCGTTTCCGTGGGGAGGGCGACGCCGACGCGGCTGGCATACTCGCGGTTGTTCGCGATGAACTCCGGCAGCTTGTCGTACGTCGAGGTCTGAGCGAAGACGCGCAGCACGTCCTCGGGGATCACTTCACGCATTTCGCCCCAGCGGCCCTGGAGCGACATCTCGTGCAGCTGCATGCCCAGGTCCTTGAGGCCGTGGACTTCGAACACCTCGTGGTAGCTGCGCGTCGAGCCGTAGAAGGAGATCGGCTGGCGAAGGCGGTTGAGGCCCTGCTCGATGTCCGACTCGGTCTCGCCGAAGACGGTGAAGCCGCCACCCGCAATCTCGATGTCCTTCCAGGTGCGGCCGCTGCGCTTCAGGCCGATGGCCACGTTCGGCAGCACGACTTCGCGCATGTACTTGTCGGTCATGAACCCGTGCGGCATCACCACATCGGCGACTTCGCCGGCCACGCGGGCCATCGCGTCACCCACGAGCGCAACGCCGACCTTCGGGCGCTTGAACTCGATGGGGCCGGGATTGAAGTTCGGCGTCATGAGGGTGAAGTGGTAGAAGCGGCCCACGAAGTCCGGCTTCTCGCCGGTCTGGAAGGAGCGCCAGACCGCGTGCAGCATCTGCACGTATTCCTTCATGCGCGTGGCCGGGGCGCCGGGCCAGTCGACGCTGAAGCGGTTCTGGTTGTGGCCCTTCACCTGCGAACCGAGACCGAGGGTGAAGCGGCCCTTGCTCAGGTGCTGCAGGTCCCACGCTTCCATCGCGAGCACGGTGGGGCTGCGCGGGAAGGCGATCGTGACGCTCGTCTGGACTTCCATCTTCTCGGTGTTGGCGATCGCGATGGTCGCGGCGAGGATGGAGTCGTGCTGGGTCTCGGGCGCGCTGGAGAAGTCATAGCCGGCTTCCTCCGCGCGGCGGGCCTGTTCGGCGACGTTGGTGAGCCAGCCACCGCCGAACCCTGAACCGATCTTCATGGGTCGAACCTCCGTTTTCAGCGGTTATACAGGACGCGGCGCTTTCCGCCTACGGGATTCAAAAGGGATTTGAATCGTCCCGCCCGCGCCATTCCCGGGGCGGCCGGCCGTTCCTAGGCGCGACGTGTTCGCTCGTGCTGGTGCCGCCGGCTCAGGCCTCGCACATGCGGCGCGTCACTTCGAACACCATCTGGCAGTTCAGCCGGAAGCTCTCGACGGGGACGCGCTCGTTGTGGCCGTGAACCGTCTTGCCGAGGTCGGGGACGTTGAGGCTGCCCGCGAACCCGTATGAGATGGTCCCGCGGTTGCGGAGCACCGAGCTATCCGTGAAACCAACGGTGACGCCCGGCACGACCACGGCCTCCTCGATGTGGTCATGGATGACCGACTCGATGGTGTGGAACAGCTCGGTCTCGAAGGGGTTCACTTCGGACCACCCCGCGTGCACCCGTTCGATGCGCACCTTCGGGTCGTCGATAACGGCCTCGAGTTCCGCCTGGAAGTCGTCCGGCTTCACGCCGGGGAGGAGGCGGCAGTCGAGGGTGGCCTCGGCGCGCGCGGGGATGACGTTGTGCTTGATGCCCGAGGTCGCGGTGGTGGCGCTAATCGTGTTGCTGAGGAGCGCGCGGATGCGGGGGTCTTCCTCCGCCGCCCGGGTCAGCCCTTCGACCGTCGCCTCGCCCTTGTAGATGCCAGCGCGCGAGAGGCGGGTGAAGTACTCCGTGAGCACGGGCGAAACGGTCAGGGGCCGCTGCCATTCCTGCACGCGGTACATGGCGCGAACAAGCCGGTCGAGGGCGTTGTCATCGTGGGGGACGGAGCCGTGGCCGGGCCGCCCTTCGGCTACGAGCCGCAGCCACAGTGGCCCTTTCTCCGCGACGGCGACGTTATAGACGGGCCGCTCGACGCCGAACAGCTCCGTGGTGCCGCCGCCGCCTTCGTTAATGACGAACTCGGCGTCGAGGGTCTCCGGGTGGTTCCGTTCGAGCCAGCGAATGCCCCACTCGCTGCCCGCTTCCTCGTCGGCCATGGCGAAGAACACAAGGTCGCGCTTGAGCGGGATGCCCTGGCGTTTCAGGGTGAGGAACGCCATGAGCTGCGCGATGCCGAGCCCCTTCATGTCGAGGGCGCCGCGCCCCCAGATCTCACCGTCCTTCACCAGCCCCGCGAACGGCTCCTCTTCCCAGAATTCGCGCTGCACGGGCACGACGTCCGTGTGATTGAGGAGCATGAACGGGCGCGCGGCGCCGTTGCCGGGGATGACGGCGCGCAACGAAAGGCGATCTTCGCCCGGGTCGTAGGTTTCGAAGGGGATGCCCTCGGCGGTGAGGATCTCACCGAGGAAGTCGCACGCGAGCCGCTCACGGCCCGGCGGGTTCGACGTGTCCACGCGGATGTAGCGGACGAGCAGGTCGACCGCTTCGGCGAGATAGGCGTCCCAGTCGATGGGTTGGGAGGAAGCAGGCACGCGCGGGGCTCCTGGGGGGATGCCGCGAGTGTACGCGCGCGTCTGCTCGCCGTCCTAGCCCGCTTCCGCATCCCCCAGGGCCGAGAAGCCCTCGTCCACCGTCTCGAGGGTCACGAGGCCGCTTGAGATGGCGTACCGGATGAGGTCCGCGCGGTTGCGCGCTCGCAGCTTCTGCTGGAGGTGCGACTTGTGCGCTTCGACCGTCTTCACGCTGACCACCAGCGCATCGGCGATGCCCTGGTTGGTGTAACCCTCGGCCACGAGCTGCAGCACCTCGCGCTCGCGCACGGTGAGCTTTTCCGCGGGCGTGGAGGCCGCGGGGCGGCGGGACTGCTGCAACAGTTCGTCGACATCGAAGTTGTCATTGAGCTTGCTGGAGAAGTAGCGGTTGCCCCGCTTCGCCGAATCGATGGCGAGCAGGAGCTCGTTCACGTCCGAGGTCTTGATCAGGAAGCCGGCGGCGCCGGCGCGCACGGCGTCGAGGAGCTGACGCTCATCGACGTACCCGCTGAGGATGAGAACGTGGGTGCGCGGGGCGATGCGCCGGATCTGGCGCGTCGCTTCGATCCCATTCAGCCCCGGCATCACGAGGTCCATGAGGACCACATCCGGGTGGAGCCGCTCCACAGCACTGACCGCTTCGCGACCGTTTCGCACGTCGCCGACGATTTCGATGTCCCCACGGCTCTGCAGGAGCATCTGCAGGGCCGGGCGGACGACGTCATGGTCGTCGGCGAGAAGTACCCGTGTTGGAATACCCTTCTCCGCCATGGCACGGACCTTAGCGCCGGACGGGGAAAAAGTCACGATACGCTGTTGTTCTTTCTCCATTGGGGACCCTCCTCAACTTGCGTCCAGTGTTTCGCGAATGCGGCTTAGCAGGACGTCGATGGTGTATGGCTTCTGCACGAAGGCGACGCCCGCCGGCAACGCACCGTGCCGCGAGACGACGTCGCCCGCATAACCGCTCGAGTAAATGATCCGTGCGGCCGGTTGGCGTTCGAGGACGCGTTCAGCGAGCTCGCGGCCATCCATGTGCGGCATGATCAGGTCGGTCACGACGGCGTGGATGGGACCGTCGTGATCGCGGAAGATGCGCCAGGCCTCCTCGCCATCCGAGGCGGTGAGGACCCGGTAGCCGAACTTCGTCAGCCCGCGAACGGCGAGGCGCCGGATGCTCTCTTCGTCTTCGGCGAGGAGGATCGTCTCCGTGCCGTGCAGGCCCGCATGCGCCTGGGGCCTGGCCGCAACGCTGTTCGAAGGCGCCGCCGCGACCGAAGGGAAGCGCACGGTGAACGACGTGCCCCGGCCGGGCTCGCTTTCGACATCGATGCGGCCACCACCGCGGCGGACGATGCCGTGCACGACGGCGAGCCCCATCCCCGTGCCGTAGCCCACGCCCTTGGTGGTGAAGAACGGGTCGAAGATGCGCGCCAGCACCTCGGGGGGCATGCCGACGCCGGAGTCGGTGACGCGCAGCAGCACGGCGTTGTCGTCGCGGTCCACGGACGTGACGATTTCGATGCGGCCGCCGGCCGGCATCGCGTCGCGGGCGTTCAGCGCCAGGTTCATCACGACCTGCACCACCTGCCCGGCATCGCCCTGGACGCGCCGCGAGGAGGATCCGAGCCGGGTGACGACGCTGATGTCCTCGCCGATTACGCGACGAAGCATCTTCTCCGTGTCGAGGACGATCTGGTCGATATCGACGGGCCGGGATTCGACCACTTCGAGGCGGCTGAAAGCGAGGAGCTGCCGCGTGAGCGAGGCTGCCCGGGCCGTCGCCGCTTCCACCTCGGAGACGAATTCGCGCGTTTCGCTCCCGGCCGGCAGCGACTGCGCAATCAACTCCGAGTACGACTGGATGACGGTCAGCCAGTTGTTGAAGTCGTGCGCGATGCCGCCCGCGAGCTGACCGACCGACTCCATCTTCTGCGCCTGGCGGAGCTGCAGTTCGAGCTCGCGGCGTTCGGTGATGTCCTCGGCGACCCCGGCGATGCGGGTGATCTGGCCATCCGCCCCGAACACCGGGAAGGCGCGGTCGCGGATCCAGCGGACATCGCCGTCGGGGCGGCGGATGCGGTACTCGACGTCGTACTGGCCGGAGGTCTGCGTCCCGAGGGCAGCGCGGACGCGATCGCGGTCGAGTTCGAGGACGTCGTCGAGCCAGGACGCGGGGTCCCGGCGGAGGCTGCCCCGGGAGCGGCCCCAGATCGCTTCGTACGCCGGGCTGATGTACAGGATCTCCGTCTTGTCCGGGTCCGTGAGCCAGAAGACCTCCTGGATGCTCTCGGCAAGCTGCTCCAGCCGCTCGCTCGCATCGCGGAGGGCTTCCTCGGCGGCACGCCGCCCGGTGATGTCGTTGAAGGCGGCGAGGACGAACCGCTCGCCTTCCAGCTCAAGGACTTCGGCCGAGAGCAGCGTATGCACGCGGCTGCCGTCCGGGCGGGTGAAGGAGTAATCCATGTCGTCGGCGCGGCCGTATTCCGCGATCTCGCGCCAGAACCGCTCGCGCTGGCCCGCGTCGATGGCGACGGGCACGGCGTCGGTCGGGCGGCCAATGAGGTCATCACGGGTGGTCCCGAAGAGCCGCGCGAGCGCGCCATTGGCGTCGACGTACGTACGATCGGTGGTGCGCACGAGCGCGGTGCCGATGGGGCTGAGCTGGAAGAGACGGCTGAAGCGCTCCTCGCTGGAGCGAAGGGCCTTCTCCGCCTCCTTCACCGCGGTGATATCGACGCTCGCGCCGATGATTCGCAGCGTACGGCCGTCGGCGTCGCGTTCGGCACGGCCGCGAAGGGCGAGCCAGGTCAGACCGCCATCCGCGCGCCGGAGCCGGAATTCGTTCGCGAAGGTATCGCGCTCACCGCGGAGGATGGACAGCCAGTTTTCCGTGGCCAGCGCGCGGTCCTCGGGGACGAAGAGCTCCCAGCCGGCCTGGAGCCCGCGCTCATCGAGGTCGCGCTCGGTCACTCCCCAGGACGCGGGGTCGCGCTGCGACGCGATGAGGCGGTCATGTTCCGCTTCCCAGACCCACGTGCCCACGTCGCCAACTTCGAGCGCGGCCAGGAGGCGAGCCTGCGACGTGCGCAGCTCGTCCTCGGCGCGGCGCCGGTCCGTGATGTCGACGGCGGTGCTGATCAGGCATTCATCGCCCGCCGGGCCGGTCGAGCGCTGCACGGTCATGAGGGTCTCGAACACCCCGCCGTCGCGGCGCCGTCCCGCGAACTCGACGGTGCACGAACCGTCGCGCTGGACGGCCTCTTCGATGCGAAGGGGAACGCCGGGGTCGGCGCAGTGGTCGGCGGGGACGGTGCCAACCACCTCGTCCATTGTTTCGTAGCCCCAGAGGCGCAGGAAGGTGCGGTTGGCGTAGACGATGCGGTGGTCGGCGCCGGTGATGATGAACGCCGCGAGCGCGTTTTCAAGCGCGTCGCTGCGCATTTGCGCCTCACGCTCGAAGCGGTGCTGTTCCGTGATGTCGCGCAGCACCCCGTGCCACGTCACGGACGAGCCTTCGCGGACGGGGACGCTGTGCGCTTCGATCCAGCGAACGCCGCGGTCCGGGTGGTCCATGCGCCAGCGGTGCGCGAACGGCTGCATGGTGCGGCGCGAACGGGTGATCGCCTGGCTCAGCTCGGCCACGTCGTCCGGGTGCGTGCGGTCCATGACCGGGCTCGCCGACCGCGCGAGGTCCTCCGGCCTGCACCCGTACAGCTGCTCGATTGCGCGGCTCGCGTACGGGAAGGTGGCCGTGCCGTCATCGTCGACGCGGAACGAATGGATGACGTCCGGCGAGGCTTCGACGATGCGCTGCAGGAGCCGTTCCTTTTCGATCAGCATCCGGCGGGCTTCATGCGCCTCGCGCGCCGCTTCGTAGTCCGCGTTCGAACCGAGCCAGTGGGTGATGGCGCCGCTCTCATCGCGAAACGGGACGGCGGAGACGGTGAACCAGCGGTACTCCCCGGTCGCCCCGCGGAGGCGGCACTCGGAACGGAACGCCCTGCCGGTGCGGAGGGCGCGGTCCCAATCCTCCCGGTGCCGGGCCGCGTCATCGGGGT
The DNA here is from genome assembly GCA_016703545.1 of Candidatus Amarobacillus elongatus. GTDB lineage: Bacteria > Chloroflexota > Dehalococcoidia > Tepidiformales > Tepidiformaceae > Amarobacillus > Amarobacillus elongatus. The sequence goes on along the minus strand of JADJBX010000009.1, from coordinate 47,914 downwards.
GGACGATGGTCACGCAGGCATCGCCGAGCCCGGCGGGGTGGCCACAGCCGGCGTACTCCAGCGCTCGCTGGTTGGCGAAGGTCGTGGCGCCGTCGGTGCGCGCCATCCAGACGTGAACGGTGACGTTGTCGATGAGTGAGGCCGAGCGAAGGGCGTCGAGGCGCGTGGCCGCCTCCGCCGTCCGCGCGTCAGTCACGTCCTCGATTGTTCCCAGGACGATGCGGCCGTTGCCGGGCGTCTCGGCGAGCGCGCGGCCCGTCGTGCGCACCCATCGCACGGACTGGTCCGGCCTCAGGAGCCTGAATTCGAGCCGCTGGAGGGTGTCGCCGTGGAAGGCGGCGGGCAGGGCCGCGCTCATGGCGTTCGCGTCGGCCGGGTGGAGTTGCGCGAGCAGTACTTCGACCGGCACATCGGCTTCAAGGCCGGTGATGCGCCGTGCCTCCTCGGAGAGGCACACCCGGCCCGCGTTGGTGTGCCATTCCCAGAACCCGAGCCCCGCCGCCTCGACGGCGAGTTGGAGCCGGGCACCGGCGAGTGAAGCGAAACCGGGGACATCCGTTTCCATGTTCCTCCCTCGCCAGGACGGTCAACCGTCCGCTCGTCCACGGTGCGGTGTCCCTACGTGGTTCCCCAATCGGGAACAACCCCGGAATTGCGGTAACGAATACGTTAGGACAGAACACAGTGTTTAAAATGGCAGTAGCACGGAAACCGGCCAGAGGGCCCGGTTCTGGGCGCCAATGGTCCGGGGCGCCGCCGCGGGCCTACCTCCGGGGGGGGCGCTAGACTACGCGCGCCAATTCCCACCGGAGTGAACCGTGAAGTTCGAAAACGTTATCTATTCGGTCGAAGGGCCGATCGCCACCATCCAGCTCAACCGGCCGGAGTACAAGAACGCGCAGAGCTACGCCCTGCTCCAGGATGTCGACGACGCCTTCACGCTCGCCGAAAAGGACGACGATGTCCGCGTCGTGATCGTCCGCGGCAGCGGGGGCACGTTCTCGGCCGGACATGACCTGGGCACGCCGCAGGCCGCCGGCCAGCGCGCGAACGAAGGGCTGGACCGGTACAACCAGTTCAAGAAGTACAACCTGGACGTCCTCCTGCGCTGGCGGAATTTCCCCAAGCCCACCATCGCGATGGTCGAGGGGTACTGCATCTACGCCGGCTGGATGCTTGCCGGCTGCCTGGACCTGGTCTTCGCGGCGAAGGACTCGCTCTTCCTCGCCGGGTTCGTCGAATACATGTCCATCCCGTGGGACATCGGCATCAAGCGGGCGAAGGAGCTTTGCTTCGAGAGCCGGTTCATCAGCGCCGACGACGCGGCGCAGTACGGGTTCGTGAACCGCGTGCTCGACCCGGCCGACCTCGAACGCGAGACCTACGCCTACGCGATGCGCGTGGCGGAGAACAACCCCGTGAATGTGCGCATGGCGAAGCTGCAGATGAACAAGGCGCAGGACATGCAGGGCTACAGCAGCGCCCTCGAGGACTCCCTCGGGGACTACCTGACGATGTCCAGCTTCGGGGGCCAGGCGCGGGCCGAGGGCGCCCGCCGGCTCGCGACGGTGGACCTGGCGGTGCGCGGCCGCAAGGGCGACCGCTTCGGACTGACGCCGCAGGGGTAACGATTAGTCGGATTCCCGAGGCGTTTTACCCGTAAACGAGGGAGCGGTATCAGAACGAACGGGCAAACCGCCGACAACCAACGCGGGAGGCGAGGGCGAGAAGCCTCCCGCGGAGGGTTGTCGCGTGCAACGTACTTTCCTGTCGAGGGCCCGGAATGCCATTGCCGGGCTCAGCATTCGCACCAAGATCCTGGGGACCTTCTCCATCGTCCTGCTGCTCCTCGGGGCGGCATTGCTCTACGCGGCCGTCGCCCTGGACCGCGGCGCGAAATCCGCGGAGACCCTCTACGAAGAGGAAATGCTCACTTCGCAGTGGCTCGATGACCTCCGCTTCGAGGCATCAGCCACGGAGAAGCTGCAGATGGATGCGCTGCTGGGCATGGCCCAGGGTTTCGACGATACCGACGCGCTCATCCGCGACGTGGACGCCGCCATCGCCGCGGGCCGGGTGACGCTCGGCAAGGCCAACGGCTTCACTCTCCGCGACGACCAGAAGAGCGACCTGAACCGGCTCGCCGAACTCTTCGCCGCGCGCGACCGGGTCCGCGCGGAAGTGGACGCAGCGTACCGAAGGGGCGACACGCGTACCGCCATCGCCATCAACGAGGGGCTCGACGGCCATGCCGGCGCCGACATCGTGCTGGGCGAGATGGAGACGCTGCTCGACCGTATGGTGGAGAGCGAGCGCACGTACGCCGCCGAGCGCGTGGCCGATATCCAGTCCTCCGCGACCACGACGCAGCGCACCCTCATCGGCCTGTCGGTCCTGGCGTGGGTGGCTTCGCTCCTGACCGGGTTATGGCTGTCGCGGAACATCGCGCTGACCGCGCGAAGTGCCAGAGCCCCCGCCGCATACATCGCTCGGGGCAACACGCAGGTCTCGGTCGAGATTCGCTCCCGGGACGAAATGGGGCAGATGGCGCACGCCTTCCGTGACATGACCGCGTACCTCCATGGGATGTCACTCATGGCTGGCAGGGTCGCGGATGGCGACCTCACGATCGCCATCGAACTCAAGGGCGAGGACGACGAACTGGGCCAGGCGTTCGCGCGGATGCTGGTGAACCTGCGCGAACTCATCGGGCGTGTGATGCAGAGCGCCCGGGAGGTGCTGGAGACGGCGAACGGCCTGCACACCGCCTCGGGCGCGATGGCCGCGGCCTCGAACCAGATCGCGGCGGCGGCGAGCGAGGTGACGCTTTCCTCCCAGCACCTCGCCGACATCAGCGGCACATCGCAAATGGAAGCGGACCGCCTGGCGGCGGGATCGGCGGACATGGCGGCGGCGGCGGAGCAGAGCGCCGCCTCGGCCGTCGACTCGGCTTCCGAAGCGCGCCGCATCGGGGACCGGATCGCCTTCGTCTCGGCGGAAGCGGCGAACGTGGCGGCGGCCGCGGAATCGAGCCGGGCCGCGGCGATTCGCGGCCACGAGGCGGTCTCGCAATCCGTCGCGACCATGGACGAGATCGCGGCCACGGTCGAACGCACCTCGAAGACCATCAACCTCCTCGGCGAGTACGGCCAGCAGATCGGCGACATCGTTCGCACCATCGACGAGATCGCCTCCCAGACGAACCTGCTCGCGCTCAATGCCGCAATCGAGGCCGCGCGCGCCGGCGAACAGGGCCGCGGCTTCGCGGTGGTCGCCGAGAACGTGCGCGCGCTGGCCGAACGGTCGTCGGCGGCGACGAAGGAGATTGCGGATCTCGTGTCGCGCGTCCAATCGGGCACGGGCGAGGCCGTGAGCCAAATGGCGGAGGGCGTGACGCGTGTGACGCAGGGGCGGCAGGTCTCGGCCGAGGCCGGCACCTCGCTGCGGTCGATCATCGCGGTCGTGGAGGAGTCTTCGCAGCAGATGCGGCAGATCGCCGAGAACGTCGAGGGGCTCTCCGAGGCGGCGGCCCAGATCGTCTCCTCGGCGACGAGCATCAGCCAGTTCGCCCGCGCCTCGGCGTCGAGCGCGGCGGAGATGGCGCAGGGCGCCGGGGGCGTTCGCGCCGCGATCATCTCCGTCGCGGCGACGAGCGAGGAAACATCTTCCTCGGCGGAGCAGGTGGCGGCGGCGACCGAGGAGCTCTCGGCCCAATCCGAGGAGCTCGCGGCGACGGCCACGCACATGACGGACCTGGCCAACGAGCTGGAAGCGGCATCGTCGCGGTTCCGCTGGGAACGGCGCGTCCACGATGTGCCGGTGGCGGTCGACCGCCGCCAGCGCGCCCGCTGATTGGCGCTATCGCGGGGGCCGGCACGCGTTGCCGGTCCCGGCGCAGCCTGCACTGCCCACCGCCCTCGCGACTCCGTAGGATGAGCGAAAACATCCACGTGAGGGCAGCGGACCATGGAGCGAGAACGTATCGCGCAGTACGCGCGGCTGGCCGGCCTCGAGCTGGGCAACGACACCAACGTCAGCATCATCGGCGATGACCCGGTGCTGGCTTCGCCGTTCCACCTGGGCGAGGGTGCGGCAACGGCCCTGGCGCTCGTGGGACAGGAAGTCAGCCGTATCTGGCAGCTGCGCGGCGGCGACGCCCAGTTCATCGAGGTCGACACCCGGCACGCCGCGGCCTCGCTCCGCAGCTACGAGCACCTGAAGGTCGACCGGGCCGCCGAGCCCGTCCCCCGCCGGGGCGGCGGCGTGACGGCGATCTGGGAGTGCGGCGACGGCCGCTTCATCCACCTGCACGGCAGCTTTACTCACACCGAAGGCATCCTCGCCGAGCTCGGCCTCGGATTGGAGGCGACGCCGGAGGAGATCGCGGCGGCATGCCTGCGCCGGAGCGTTCGAACTTGCGGACGCGCTGGCGGGGCAGGGACTGTGCTGCGCCGTATGCCGGACCGCCGAGGAGTGGGCCGCGCACCCGCAGGGCGTCTTGCTGGCGACGAAGCCCGTGGTGGAGGTCGTCCGCATCGGCGATGGCCCCGTGGTCCCGCTGGATGCGGCCGAGCGCCCCCTGAGCAACGTCCGGGTGCTGGACCTCACGAGGGTGCTCGCGGGGCCGACCTGCGCGCGCACCCTCGCGGAGCACGGCGCCGACGTGCTGCACATCGCCTCCCCGAACCTGCCGACGATCCCGAACTTCGAGATGGACACCGGCCACGGCAAGCGCCAGGCCTACCTCGACCTCAACGACCCGGCGCAGGCGGAGACGCTGCGGGAGCTGGTGCGCGGCGCCGACGTGTTCTCGCAGGGGTTCCAGCACCGGTCGCTGGAACGGCGCGGGTTCGGGGTTCAGCAGCTCGCGGAGCTCCGCCCCGGCATCATTTATGTCTCGGAGAACGCGTTCGGCCACGAAGGGCCGTGGGCGGAGCGGCCGGGCTGGGAGCAGCTCGCGCAGTCAACGACCGGCGTCGCCGTGCGGCAGGGCGGCACGAGCCGGCCCGTGCTCGCACCGGCGGCGATGAACGACTACACCACGGGCTATTTCGCCGCCCTCGGGACGATGGTGGCGCTGCGCCGCCGTGCGACCGAAGGGGGCTCGTGGAGCGTTCGCGTGTCGCTTTCGCAGACAAGCATGTGGTACTACCGGCTGGGCACGGACCTCGCTCCGGAGGCCGCCACCGGGCTCGGAGACGTGACACCGTTCCTGGAATCGCACGACACCGGGTATGGCTTCATGACGCACCTTCGGCCGCCGCTGCAGATGCACGAGACGAAGCCGTACTGGGCGCTGCCGACCGCTCCGCTGGGCAGCGGCGAGCCGGTATGGGCGCAGCCGGAGTTGGCCAGGGCGTAGTCGGTCAACGGGCCGGTCTCCGGTCCGGGGACCGCGTTACGGGGCCGAGGACTTCGCCTTGTTCACCCCGTACAGCCACGACGCGAGGGCACACACGAGGAGGAGCAGGGCCGACCCGAGTGTGACCGCGCCGGCCAGCCCGTCGCTGACCTTCCCGGCGATCGCGAACGGCAGGAACGCGAGCGAGGCGGACAGCGTGGCGACGGCGCCGAAGATCAGGAACGGCGCGCCAAAGCGGTGCGTGCGGTACCAGTTTTCATCGCTGCGCATCGTGTAGGGCGTGCGAATCCCGGCCCAGCCGTTGCGGGGCAGCTTCCCGATGAGCGCGAAGATGCCGACGGCGAGCACCGTCGCGCTCCCGGCTGCGATGACGAACAGTGCGACAGCCATGCGAATCCTCCCCCTGGCGATGGCGCTGGCCGCGGCCGCGCAGTTCGAAGATGGCCGCACCGCGGGGATGGCGCAAGGCGCCCAATGGGGACCAATCGGTCCCCCGGCGGATGGCCATTCGGCCCGATCTTCCCGGGTGGCACGGAAATGAGGGTTTTCCGCAGCCACACCTGCGGAAAATCGCCCGTCATGAGCCCGGAAGAAGCGACAGAAACTCCCTGTGCGCGGCTGATGCCGCATTCCGGGAGGAACGATGCACTGGCTGGACAACCTCAGTCTGAAATGGAAGCTGCTGGGCGGCTTCGGAGTGGTCTTGCTCATTGTGGCCGTGCAGGGCGTCATCACGCTCCGCTCGACGGCATCCAACGAACGCACGCAGGAACAGTACGCCGATAGTTACGAGGCGATTGTCCAGTCGGAGCAGGTGTACGGCGCCGTGCTGACGATGCAGTCAGCGCAGCGTGGCTTCCTTCTCACGGGCAAGGACAGCTACCTCGAGCCCTACTCCACGGGCTGGGAGCAGTTCAAGAACGCCATCGCGAGCGCGCGCAGCCACGGCACCCACGACGCGGCGCAGGTCGCGCGGTACGACGACATCGAGACGCGCGTCGAAGCCTGGCGCACTGACGTCATGGACGTCTACATCCAGACCCGGCGCGACGTCGACGCCGGCAAGAAGACGTTCGCCGAACTCGACGCCATGCTCGCCACGGGCCGGGCGAAGGCCGAGGCCGATGCAATCAAGGCCGTCCTCATGGAGGCCGAGGCCCGGGAGCGCGAACTCCTCGGCGAACGTGACCAGGCCATGATCGACAGCTCGACCATGCTGAGCCGCCTCGTCATGGCCGGCAGCGGTCTCTCCGTCGTGATTGGCGTCGCCGTGGCGCTCTTCCTTACCGTCTCCATCACGCGCCGCGCGTCGGTCGTGCGCGGACGGCTTTCGTCCATCGAGAACAACTGCCTGGAGGCGCTCGAGACGGGCATCGGCGCCGTAGAGCAGGGTGACCTGACGGTGAGCGCGAAGCCCGTCACGCCGAAGATCGACAAGCCCGGCAAGGACGAACTGGCCAGATGGCGACGAGCGTGAACGCGATGCTCGACCGCCTGATCGCCACCATCGAGAGCTACAACAGCATGCGCCGCGGCCTCACCGGCCTCGTGTACGACGTGAAGGACAACGCCTCCGAGGTGGCCGACGCCTCCGGCCGGCTCGGCGAAGCCTCGGACCAGATGGCGGCCGCGACCGGCCAGATCGCCGCGGCCATCACCGACGTGACCCGCAGCGCGATGTCGCTTTCGGGCCTGAGCCAGGATTCCGCGCGCGAAGTCGAGCGGGTGGCGGCGGGGTCCGAGGAGCTGGCGGCGGCAGCCGACACGAGCGCGCACAACGCCAACAGCTCGCGCGATGAGGCGCGCCGCATCGGGCAGCAGCTCGAAGCAGTGACCACGGCCGCCGAAGGCGTCGCCGTCGCGGCCGACGACAGCCGCCAGGCGGCACTCCAGGGGCAGCGCGCCGTTCGCCAGGCCGTGGACTCCATGGCGGCCATCGCCGCCGCCGTTGGCCGCTCGCAGGAGACGGTCGACCGCCTTGGCGAGTACGGCCAGCAGATCGGCGACATCGTGAAGACGATCGACGACATAGCGGCCCAGACGAACCTGCTCGCCCTGAACGCCGCCATCGAAGCGGCGCGCGCCGGGGAGCAAGGCCGCGGCTTCGCCGTCGTCGCCGAGAACGTGCGCTCGCTCGCCGAGCGGTCGAGCGAAAGCACCAAGGAGATCGCGGCCCTTATCGCCAAGGTGCAGGCGGGGACGCGCGAAGCCGTGGAGGCGATGGCCGCCGGCGTGCACGACGTCGAGGCCGGCCGCGAAGTGACCGCCGAAGCGGGCTCGGCACTGGAGGGGATCATCGCCTCCGTGCAGGACTCCGTGCAGCGCATGAAGTCCATTGCAGCCGATATTAGCGAGCTCGGGGCGGGCACGGCGCGCATCGTGAAGGCGGTCGACGAAATCGCCGGCCAGGCCGTCCAGTCCGCCGACGGCGCGGGCGACATGGCGAACGGGACAGCGCGGGTGGCCGAGGCGATCTCGCAGGTCTCGGCGACGAGCGAACAGACGTCAGCCTCGGCGGAAGAGGTTTCGGCGTCGACCGAGGAGCTGAGCGCGCAGGCGCAGGAGCTCGCCGCGACGGCGGCGCACATGCGCCGGCTTGCGGACAGCCTGACTGGTGCCGCCTCTCGTTTCACCCTCGAACACCGCTCCGGCGAAGAGCGCCGCGACGAATGGCAGGACGGCGTGCCGGAGAACCCGGCGCGCCATCACCCCGAGTACCGCTCTGGCCTGGAGCGGCGGGAAGCGTAACGCGGGAACGAAGGGCGCCGCCGGCCTCCCCCTGTTGGGTTGCCGGCGCCCTCCCTCGGCACGCGAAACCACGAGGGCCGCTTCCGTGTGGAAGCGGCCCTCGTTCGTGTTCGTTGCCGGGCGGTGCTATTTCGCCGCGCCGCCCGTTACCGCCTGGATGGATGCCTCGAGGATGTCGCAGGCGCGGTCGATTTCGTCGTCCGTGACGGTGAGGGGCGGCATGAGGCGGACGGCGTTGGGGCGCACGTTGTTGGCCGGGGAGGCCGCGCTCGCGGGCCGCCGCCACCACGTCCGCCGACACGTCCTTCGAAAGCCCGACGGCGATGAGGAGGCCCCGGCCGCGGACTTCGGTCACCACCGGCAGCCGGTCCTCCATGGACCGCAGCCGCGCCATGAGCCGCTCGGAGGCGCGCGCCGCCTGCTCCGGGAGCTTGTTCTCGATGATGAAGCCGAGCGCCGCGAGGCCGGTCGCGGTGGCGAGTGGGTTGGCGCCGAAGGTGGTGCCGTGGTCGCCGGGCACGAGGTGCTTCGCGATCTCCTCCCGCGCAAGCATCGCGCCGATGGCGACGCCGCCCGCGAGGCCCTTCGCCAGGCACATGATGTCGGGCTCGACGCCCTCCTGCTCGTACGCGAAGAGCGTGCCCGTGCGGCCGATGCCGGTCTGGATTTCGTCGAGGATGAGGAGCAGGCCCCGCTCGTCGCACCACTCGCGGATGCCCTTGAGGTACCCCGGGGCGGGCAAGTTCACGCCCGCTTCGCCCTGGATCGGCTCCAGGAGCACGGCGACAGTCTTGTCGGTGGTGGCCGCCTTGATCGCTTCGAGGTCGTTCCAGGGCACATGGCTGAAGCCCGGTGCGAGCGGCTGGAACGGGTCCCGGTAGCGGGCCGTCCCCGTGGCGGCGACAGCTCCCATCGTGCGGCCGTGGAAGCCGTCCTGGGTCGCGATGATCTCGTAGGCGCCGTTCTTCGTGTCGTAGCCGACGCGCCGCGCGAGCTTGATCGCGGCCTCAATCGCTTCGGCCCCGGAGTTGCAGAAGAACACCCGGTCCAGGCAGGAGTTCTCCACGAGCAGCTTCGCGAGCGCGATCATGGGCGTGGTGTAGTAGAGGTTGGAGGTGTGGATGAGCTGCCGGGCCTGTTCGGCGACGGCCGCGGCGACGACCGGGTGCGCGTGCCCAAGCACATTCACCGCAAGCCCGCCGACGAAGTCGAGGTACTTCCTTGCCGTCGGTGTCCCACACGCGGGTGCCTTCACCGTGGTCGATCACGACCGGCTGACGGCCGTAGTTCTTGAACACGTACTTCTTTTCGTCGGCGATCCAGTCGGTCATGGCAGAGCTCCCTCGGTGATGTGAAGGAGCCATGTTAGGGCACGCCGTGCGCCGCCCGCGAATCGGCGATGGCGGCGGGCACGGAAGTGTGAGCATCGCCACGGACGGCACGGGTCCGTCGCTGGCCGCTTAGCTGAACGGCGCCTTCGCCAGGAGCGTGAGGTGCGTGCCGAGGCCCGTGTCCGTGGCGTCGCGCGTCCAGGTGTTGTCGTGCAGCTCCCAACCCTGGCGGCGGTCGTTCAGCAGCGTGTCCAACAGGTCGGCGAGAAGCGCCTTGTGCTCGGGGCGGCGGATCGGAGCGGCGACCTCAATCCGTTCGTCCAGGTTCCGCTTCATGATGTCGGCGCTGCTGATGAAGTACTCGGTGTCGCCGCCGTTCGCGAACGCGTAGATGCGCGAATGCTCGAGGAAGCGGCCGATGACGCTGACCACGCGCACGTTGTCGCTGAGACCGGGCAGACCCGGCCGCAGCCGGCAGATGCCGCGAACGACCAGCCGCACGGGCACCCCGGCCATCGAGGCCTCGTACAGCAGGCGCGTGAAATCGCGGTCTTCGAGCGCGTTGATCTTGAAGGTGATGCCCGAAGGCTTCCCCGCGCGCGCGTTCGCCATCTCGCGGCGAATGAGCTGCTCCAGCCGCGGGCGGAGCGTCGTCGGGGCGACGAGCAGGTCGTGTGCCTCCAGGCGCCCGGAGAACCCGGTGAGGTGGTTGAACACGTGCAGCAGGTCGCTGCAGATGCCGGGATCGGCGGTGAAGAGGCCGAGGTCGGTGTAGAGGCGCGCCGTGCGGGAGTTGTAGTTCCCCGTGCCGACGTGGGCGTACATGGTCACCCCGCCCGGCTCTTCGCGGACGACAAGGCAAATCTTGCTGTGGATTTTCTGGTCCGGGTTGCCGTAGGCGACGTGGACGCCGACGTCCTCAAGCTTGCGCGCCCATTCAATGTTGTTCGCCTCATCGAACCGCGCGGTGAGCTCAACGAGAACCGCGACCTGCTTCCCGCGACCCGAGGCATCGATCAGGGATTCGAGAATGGGCGAATCCGGCGAGGTGCGGTACATCGTCTGCTTGATGGCGAGCACCGCGGGGTCCGACGCGGCCTCGTCAATGAACGCGGCGACGGTCTTATCGAAGGACTCGTACGGGTGGTGCACCAGGATCTCGCGGTCCCGGATCGCCGCGGAGAACGACGCGGAGTCGGCGGGCGGCCAGAAAAGGGAGGGAACCGCGGGCACCGAGGGCGGCGCCGAGAGGTCGGGGATGGGCAGCGTGGCGAGCTGCATCAGGTCGGCCAGCCCGAGCATGCCGTCGGACACGTAGACGTCGGATTCCGCGAGTTCGAGCTCTTCGAGCAGCAGCTCCAGCCGCGACGGGCTGAGTGCGCCGGAGACGGCGAGCGTCACTGCCTCGGCAAGGCGCCGGCGGCGCATTTGGTTCTCGATGAGTTCGAGGAGGTCGTCCGCCTCTTCGCCGGGGCTGCCCATTTCGGCGCTGCGGATGACGCGCAGGCACTGGCGGTCCGTCACCTCCATGCCGGGGAAGAGCATGTGTGCGTGCGCCTCGATGAGGTCCTCGAGGAGGACAAAGCGGTTGTCGCCGGCATCGACGAAGCGAGGGCGGTTCTGGGGCACCTTCAGCCGCGCGAAGCGGTCCTGCCCCGTGCCGGGGTGCCGCACGGTGAACGCGAGCGAAAGGCTGCCGCCCGAAATGAACGGGAACGGGTGCGCGGGGTCGACGACGAGCGGCGTGAGCACCGGGAAGATCGCGCGTTCGAAGTACGTGGAGAGCGTTTCGCGGGCGGGCTGATCGAGGCCGGCGAACGGGACGACGCAGATGCCGCGCTCGGCGAGCTGGGGCTGGAGCTCGTCGCGCCAGCAGTCGTCCATTTCGCGGCTCATGGCGAAGCAGCGCTGCAGCACGAGATGGAGCTGTTCGCCGAAGGTGAGGCCATCGACGGTGGTACCGCGGCCGTCGGAGCGCAGGCTTCGGCGGAGCCAGCCGACGCGCTTGCCGTAGAACTCGTCCAGGTTGCTCGCCGTGATGGCGAGGAACTTCAGCCGGTCGAGGAGCAGGTTGCGCTGGTCGTGCGCCTCTTCGAGAACGCGCTGGTTGAATTCAAGCCAGCTCAGTTCGCGGTTGAGGTAGAGCGCGGGATCGGAGAGGTCGACCTCCGCGGGCGTGGCGGGCGTTTCCGCGTGTGTCTCCAGCTGACCCTGCACGTCGATGCTCCATGGGCGTTCGCCCGGAGCATGATCGTGGCCCGCCGTTAACAGCGTTGGCAAGTCGCCATTACGCCGTGATTCGGGTCCCCGATCTGTCGTTTCCGAGCAACGCGTGGGGCACACGGCCATCGAGAATGGTCGCGGGCACGCCCAGCGACGCGGCATGGAGGCAGGCCTCCACCTTCGAGGATCATGCCGCCGGCGATGGTGCCGTCGGCGATGTAGGCGCGCGCGGTGGCCATGTCCAGTTCGGGGATGACGGTGCCCGTGGGGCCGCGAACGCCCTCCACGTCCGTCAGGAACACGACCCCTTCGGCGCCAATGGCGGCGGCGATGCTCCCGGCGACGGTGTCGGCGTTCACGTTCACGAGCTGGTCCGCGGGGCTCCCCGGCACGTATCCGATGGGCGAGACGACGGGGATGATCCCGGCTTCGCGCAGGGCGATGACGGCCTCCGGGTGGACCGCCTCGGGTTCGCCCACGAACCCGAACTCGGGCGGCGCCAGGCGGCATTCGAGCAGACGGCCGTCGGCACCCGAGAACCCCACGGCACGGAAACCGGCGGCGTTGATCGCGGCGACGATGCGCTTGTTCACGAGGCCGGCGAACACGGCCACGACCACGGGCAGCACCTTCTCGTCGGTCACGCGCAACCCGCGCTCGAAGCGCGAGGATCTGCATGGCATCGAGCCAGCGGCTCGCTTCCGCGCCGCCGCCGTGGACGACGACGGGAACGTTTCCCGCCTTCGCCATCGCCGCCACGTCCTCGAACGTCGTGTCCGTGGACCCCAGCGTGCTGCCGCCGATCTTGATGAGCGTGGGCTTGTTCGTCATGTGTGGTAGTCGGCGTTGATGGAGACGTATTCGGCGCTGAGGTCGCAGCCCCAGCCCGTGGCCGTGCCGGTGCCGGTGCCGAGGTCGCAGGCGATGGTGACGGTATCCCCACGCATCGCGGCGGCGACCGCTTCGGGGTCATGTTCCGTCGGCCGGCTGTGTTCGAAGACGCGGGTGCCGCAGAGGGTAACGGTCACGGCGGTTTCATCGATGCGCACGGTAGACCGCCCGATGACGGCGACGATGCGGCCCCAGTTGGGGTCCGCGCCGTGGACCGCGCTCTTCAGCAGGTACGAGGTGGTCATTTCGCGCACCAGCTGCCGGGCCTCGGCGTCGGTGGCGGCGCCGGTCACGGTGACCTCCATCAGCTTCGTCGCGCCCTCGCCGTCGCGCGCGATCTCCTTCGCGAGGTGCGTGCAGAGCATCTCCAGGGCGTCGGCGAACGCGAGCGCCATTTCCGTGCCCGCGGTGATGGTGTCGCCGCCCGCGGCGCCGTTCGCGAAGAGCATCACGGTGTCGCTCGGGCTGGTGTCGCCGTCGACGGAGACGAGGTTGAACGTGCGATCGACGGTCGCGCTCAGTGTCGCGCGCAGGAAGCCGGCCTCGACGGGGGCATCGGTCGTGAGGTAGCAGAGCATGGTGGCCATGTTCGGGTGGATCATCCCCGAGCCCTTGCACGAGCCCCCGAGCGTGTACGGCCCGAACCGGACGGCGCCGAACTTCGGGCGCAGGTCCGTGGTCATGATGGCGCGCGCGAAATCCATGCCACCGTCGGCGGTCGCGGTCACCTTCGTCACGCCCGCGGCGATCTTGTCCATGGGGAGGAAGTGTCCGATGACGCCGGTGCTGCCCACGAAGAAGGAGCCTGCGGGCGCACCCGAGGCCTGCTCGGCGAGTTCGCACATCCGGCGGCCGTCTTCGAGGCCGCGCTGGCCCGTGGACGAATTCGCGCAGCCAGCGTTCACGACCACGCCGCGGCCGGTCCAATTCCCGGCCTGGAGGCGCTCGTCGTTGACGTCGATCGCGGCGCTGCGCAGGCGGTTGCGGGTGAAGGTGGCGGCGATGTTGCAGTCGGCGTCGCTCAGCAGGATGGCGAGGTCGAGCTTGCCGTCGCCGTAGGTCTTGATGCCCGCGAAGGTGGCCCCGGCGCGGAACCCGCGCGGCGAGGCGGAGGTGCCGTCGGGGACGAAGGTGATATCGGTCACGGGTACACCGCCGGGAGGTCGAGGCCCGCTTCCTCATCGATGCCGAGCATCAGGTTCATGTTCTGAATCGCCTGCCCGGCCGCGCCCTTCACGAGGTTATCGAGGACGCCGACGGCCACGAGCATGCCGTTCCGTTCGTCGATGGCCGGGTGCACCAGGCACATGTTGTTGCCCGTCGTGTGCTTGGTGTGCGGCGGGATCGACGAGACGCTCGTGAACGGGTGCGTGCGGTAGAACTCGCGGTAGATCTCCATGATCTCCGCCTTCGAGACCGTGCGGCGCAAGGGCGCGTAGCAGGTGGCGTGGATGCCGCGCGTCATGGGGACGAGATGCGGGACGAAGGTCACCTTCGGGGCCGGCCCGCCACTCGCGATGCTCGCCAGCTCCTGGGCCATCTCCGGCTGGTGGTTGTGATTCGCGATCTTGTAGGCGGTCACGTCTTCGTTCGTTTCGCTGTAGCCGAACCCGCCACTGGAGCCGCTGCCGCGTCCGGCCCCGGACACGCCGGACTTGGCATCGACGATCACGTGGTCGCCCGTGATCCCGGCGGCGACCGCGGGGGCGAGGGCGAGGATGGAGGTCGCGGGGTAGCAGCCGGGGTTCGCGACCAACTTCGTTTCGCGGATCGCCTCCCGGTTCAGTTCGGGGAGGCCGTACACGGCCTGGGGGAGGAGGTCGGGCGCCGGGTGGGGCTTGCCGAACCACTCCTCGAAGGCCTCCGGGTCGCGCAGCCGGAAGTCGGCGGCGATGTCGATCGTGGGAATGCCCTTGCGCACGAAGGGCGCACAGGCGGCCGCGCTCTCGGCCGTGGGCAGAGCCGACATCACGACATCGACTTCGGTGTCGATTTCGGCGGTGATGGTGAAGTCGCCGTAGTTGGCGAGGTGGGGAAACGCCTCGCCCAGACGCTGGCCCGCGAGGGAACGGCCCGTCGCGGCGACAAGCTTCGCCGCCGGGTGCTTCCAGAGGAGGCGGGCCGCTTCCATGCCCGCATAACCGGTCACGTTGATGATGCCAACTCGGTACGTCACCCGGGAATTGTGTGCGTTCGGGGCGCAGCAATCCATAGCGCCCAACTGAGATCTCATTAACAGTGTTGCCCGTCACACGCCGCGTAGGGTGAGGGAATGCACGACCTTCGGCTCACGTTCATCGGCAGCGGGAACGCGTTCTCGCCGGGTGGTCTCTGTTGCAATGGTTTCCTGCTCAACGATCGCGTGCTGTTCGAAGCTCCGCCGCAGACGCTGGGGTCGCTGAACACCGTGGGCGTCGACCCGAACGAGCTCGATGTCGTCGTGTTAAGCCACCACCACGGCGATCACTTCCTCGGCCTGCCGTTTCTGCTGCTGCACTGGAAATGGAAGGGGCGCACGCGCCCGGTCCGGATCGTGGGGCCCAGGAACACGGAGGCGCTCGCGAAGGACATCGCGCAGAAGGTGTTCCCCGGCGTTTTGGACATCTCCTATGAGATCGAATGGGCCGAGGCCGAACCGGGGAAGCTCTGCCGGGTGAACGGCCTCGAACTCGAACCGGTCCAGGTGGAACACGACGACGAACTCAGTTCCACCCTCGGCTACGCCGTGCGGTATCACGGCCGGCGTCTCGCCTACACCGGCGACACGCGACTCTGCGATGGCGTGTTCGACATCGCGCGGGACGCAGAACTGATGGTGAGCGAATGCGCCTCGCGGACGGACTGCATTCCCATTCACATGAACCTCGTCGATGACATGCCCCGCGTGCGCGCGGCGCTGCCCTCGGGTTCGCCGCTCATCCTCACGCACATCAGCCCCGACGTGGACAACGGCAATCTCGCTAACACGCTCGTGGCGAAGGACTTCGAAACCTACCGGGTCTAGGGCTGTCCTTCCGCCACGCCGGTGAGGGCGTAGGATCGGACGCATGGCCGACCTCGAACTGACCTTCATCGGCAGCGGCAACGCCTTCGTGCGCGAAGGCGCCTGTTGGAACGGCTTCGTCGCAAACGGGCGGTACCTGTTCGAAGCGCCGCCACAGGCGCTCATGTCCCTGAACCGGCTCGGCATCGACCCCAACGCGATCGACGCCGTGGTGCTCAGTCACCACCACGGGGACCATCTGCTCGGGCTGCCGTTCCTGCTCCTTCATTGGAAGTACCTCGGGCGGACCACTCCGGTGACCGTCATCGGCCCGCCCGAGACCGAGGACGTGGTGCGCGAGATCAGCCGCCGCACCTATCCGACGCTGTTCGAAGGCGGCGCGGAGGTCCGTTGGGTGACGGCGACGCCGGGAACACCGCTGGAGGCCGCCGGCCTCGTCGTGGAGGCGGTGGAAGTGCGCCACGATCCGAAGCTCACCGCGAACTTCGGCTACCACGCCACGATCGCCGGCCGCCGGCTGGGGTACACCGGCGACAGCGCCCTCTGTGACGGTGTCCTCGACCTCGCGCGGCGGGCCGAGGTACTGGTAAGTGAGTGCACGTCGCGGGCGGACGTGTTCGATAACCACATGAACCTGGTGGACGACATGCCGCGGCTGCGTGCCGCGCTGGCCGGCGATGCGTCGCTGGTACTCACGCATCTCCCCCACGACCTCGGGGAGCACGCGCTCCCGCGAACCACGGTCGCAACGGACTTCGCCACGTACCGCTGGTAGCAGACCCGCCTGTTCGAAAACGGGCGGCGTGGGATAGAGTGTGGCCAGAATTGGCACCGGCCGCGCTGGCGGGGATGCTCGCCCAGCGACGGCCGGAAACCCACGCAGGGAGTCCGCGTCATGCCCGCGGCGGCACATCGCACCCTGGCGGTCCTCGCGGCGCTGACCGCCGCTCCGGGACCGCGCACGCTCGCGCAGCTCACGGCCGACACCGGCGTGCCTCGCGTCTCGCTGGTGCGGCTGTTGGCGGCGTTGGAGGAAGAGGGGGGCGTGGTGACCGACGCGGCGGGCCGCTACAGCCCAAGCCTGCTGCCCTGGACCATCGCAGCGGGCACCGTCAGCCGGGGCGGCGTTCGCGATGTCGCCTTCCCTACCTTGCGGACCTCGCGCACCGCGTGCCCGCGAACGTCAACCTCTGCCTGCCCACGTTCCCGCAGGGCATCGTCGTCGAAAGCCTGACGGCGGTGGGCGGACGGCTCACGTCGCGGCTTGTCGAATCCGGGCCGTTTCACCTGCTCGCGACCGCCGTGGGGAGGGTCATCGCCGCGTTCGAGACCGCCGAGAACCGGGAAGCGGTACTCCGGATGCCGCTGCCCGCGGCTACCCCCTTCACCCGGAACGACTCGGCGACGCTCGCGGGTGAGCTCGCACTCGTCCGGGAACGCGGGTACGCCACCATCGACCGGGAGCACGTGGAAACGGTGTCCGGGTTCGCTGTGCCGCTCTTTCGTGCAGGCGGCACGCCCGCGGGCGCGATCGGCTTCGCCCGGCCGGGTCCGCTCGATGAGGAGTTTGTGCAGCAGCACGTGACCGTGGCCCGGGAATCCGCGGACCGCATTTCGTGGGAGCTGGGGTGGCGGAGCGGGCAGGCCGCCAGGCTGAGTTGACTGCGGCCAATCCCGGCTGGCCGGTCCGAAATCTTCGCATGGGCCGCGGTGTACGGGCGCGCGAATCTTCCAGATACTCGGCGAAAGGTAGACGTTGATGCGGGGAAGGCGGGGAGGATGCGAACAATGCTGATCACCCGGCAGCCGGTGCGCTGATGCCCGCTGCCGCCGCACGGACGCTGACGGTGCTTTCGGTGCTCGCGGCCTCGGCCGAGCCGCTTACGGTCGCCCAAATCTCGGCGCGAACGGGGATTGCGCGCGCGTCGGTCTCGCGCCTGCTCGATTCGCTGTGCGAAGAAGGCGGCATCACGACCGACGGCAGCGGCCGCTTCACCACCAGCCTCGCGCTCTGGCGCATCGGGGCGGCGGCCCTGAACCGGCTCGCGGTGCGCGACATCGCGTTCCCGTACCTGACGGACATCAGCGGCCGGATCCCCGCCCACGTCACGCTGTGCGTGCCCGAATACCCCAACGGGATCGCCGTGGAAAGCTGGCACACCGTTGGCGGCCAGCTGATGTCACGGTTCCCCGCGCGGACGTTCCCGCTGCTAACCAACGCCGCGGGGCGCGTGATCGCGGCCCACGAGAGCGAAGCGCGGCGCGAGGCGCTGCTCGCCGTGCCGCTCAAACAGCGCACCCCCCTCACGCGCACCGACCCGGGCGAGTTGCGCGCCGAACTCGACCTCATCCGACGGCAGGGGTACGCGACCATCGACCGCGAGGAGAACGAGGACGTCTCCGGCTTCGCGGTGCCGCTCCTGGGGCCAGAAGGCACGGCCGCTGGTTCCATCGGCTTCGGCCGGACCGGCGCCCTGGAGGCGGCATTCGTCCAGGCGAACGTGCCCGTCGCGCTGGGCGTGGCCGAGCGGATCTCGTGGGAACTGGGCTGGCGCCAGCGCAACGAATCCCGCGTCAGCTAACGCATCGCTCGTCCATCCGGCCTCACGACCGTCGCGACGCGAATGCAGCGCCTGACGCGCCGGTGCGCTCCCATAAGTGTTTCAATTATGAACAGGGAACCGATTCACCACATCAAAATCGTTGACCCATAGCCGCCCCTGGGGCAGGATCAGCCCCGTCACCCCGCCAGTCCCAACGGCTGGTGACCTCCGCGGTTCGAAGCGCCGGGCGCAGTCCCAGTGCCCGGCGGGAACGAACGGCGCGAGCGCGTATCACCAGGGGCGGCGTCAGCCCACGTTCTCCTCCTTAAGCCGACGGGCGCCGCCCCTGGTCTTCCCACTTCCCTACCAGCGGAGTATTCGTGAAACGAACCGGGCAGCAGCCTTCGAAGAAGTTCCGCCGTATCTCCTCGCCCCCGCCGCTCTTCCTGGGCCAGCACGTCGATGGCTGGCGGGCGCGGTTCTGGTCATGGTCCCCGTTCGCTCCCGGCGATGTGGGGCCGGAGAAGCCCGCCGGGCGGCGCACCGCGGACGCGCATTGCGGCTGCCAGGCGTGCAACACCTCGGAATCGGAGTAGCGGCCGCGACGTTTAGTCGGGCTCGGCGCGGGGTACGGTGAACCGGAACACGGTTCCGCCCCCGGTACGCGGGGAGACCATGATGGTCCCGCCCTGCGCTTCCACGATCTTCCGGCACACCGCAAGTCCGAGCCCCATCCCGCCCGCCTTTCGCGGGCGGCGTTCGAGCGGAAGAACGGCTCGAAGACCTGCGCCATCTCCGTGGCGCCGAGGCCGATACCGCGGTCCAGCACTTCGACCACGAGCGGGCCCTCGCCCGCGCGGATGCGCACCTCGACCGCCGTCTCGGGCGCGCTGTACTTGATCGCGTTGCTGATGAGGTTGTCGAGCACGAGCCGCGTCAGCGACGGCTCCCCAAACGCGATCGGGAGGTCCACGGCGATATCGACAGAGATGTCACGGCCCGGGTGCCGGCGCTGCCAGGCGGCCACCACCTCCTCCGCCAGCCTTTCGACACGCATGAACTCCAGCGACAGCTCGTAGGCCGCGTCCATTCGCGTGAGGATGAGCAGGTGCTCGATGATCTCCTGCAGCCGTTCCGACTGCGTGATCAGGTCGTCGAACGCCTGGACGCGCTCCTCTTCGGAAAGCGAGTCGGAGCGCGCCGCGAGGAGCCGCGAGACGCCGAGGACGATGGAAATGGGCGTGCGCAGCTCGTGCGAGACCATGCTCAGGAACTGTTCCTTCGCCGCCATCGACTCGCGGAAGGCCGCTTCGGCGCGCTTCCGGTCGGTGATGTCGCGAGCGATCTTCGACGCGCCGACGATTCGCCCACGGGGGTCCTTCACGGGCGAAACGGACAGGGAGATATCGACGAAGCTGCCGTCCTTGCGCTGCCGGACGGTCTCGTAGTGCTCGAGCCGTTCACCGGCACGGATGCGGCGGAGGACCTCGTCCTCCTCGGCCTGCCGGTCCGCGGGGATCACCTTTCGGATGGACTGACCGATCATCTCCCCGGCGGTGTAGCCAAAGAGGGCCTCCGCGCCGCGGTTCCAGGAGATGACGATCCCCTGGCTGTCCTTGCTCACAATCGCGTCCTCGGAGGATTCGACGATGGCGGCGAGCCGGTTCGCCGTCTGCGCGGCGCGGTTCCGTTCGGTGATGTCGCGCATGAACACCCGAGTGTACAGGAGCTCGGCGCCGCGGTGCTTCGGCGTCGACGCGACGAGGACATCGCGAACGCCACCGGACCCGGCGATGCGGCACTCGTCGTTGTTGAGGGGCACGCCCTGGAGCAGACGCGCCATGACTGACTCGCACTCCGCCGGGTCGGCCCAGAAGTCGGAGAGCTTGCGGCCGACGAGGTCGGCCTCGTGGCAGCCCAGCAGCTCGCACTGAGCCCGGTTGGCGCGAAGGATCGTGCCATCGGGGCCGACGAACTGGAGTCCCATGGCTCCGTGCTCGTAGAAATCACGGAGGTCCTCTTCGCTCTCCGAGAGGGCCTCGTAGCGGGCGGCGAAGTCGTCGCGCTCACGCCGCGCGGCGTCCAGGGCAGCGCGCAGAGCCGCAATTTCGGCCTGGAGATCGGCACGCGGACGCGGCGAGTCAGGTTTTTCCACGGAAAATTGCCGAGATTCGCCCCGGGGAAAGCTCACTGCCCCACTGTAGCGGTGTCCGGGCCGATGAAACCATGCCGAAAGCCGTTGCAAATGCGCATGAATCCGCACTTCGCCGCGGGCGGGCGCGTCGTGGCCTCCGGTATGCTTCGCACACGACTCCGGGCGCGCAGCCGCGCCGTTCGATGACGAGGGGACTGGCATGAATATCGACCCCAATCGCGCCGCGGAGCTGCGCCGGAACTACGATGAGGCCGTCGTGCAGGAAGGCCGCGAACTCGCCGGCCCGTTCATGACCGTCTCCGGCACCGAAATCAACCGGCTCTATGACCCCACGGACACCGGCGGCACGGAGTACGAGCGAGACATCAACCTCCCGGGATCGTATCCCTATACCCGCGGAATCCATCGCACGGGGTACCGGGGGAAGCCGTGGACCATCCGCATGTTCAGCGGCTTCGGCTCCGTCGAAGAGACGAACCAGCGCTACAAAGACCTCCTCGCCACCGGCAACAACGGCCTTTCCATCGCCTTCGACATGCCCACGCTCATGGGGTACGACCACGACGAGCCCTGGGCGGAGGGCGAATTCGGCAGCTGTGGCGTGGCCATCGACTCCATCGCCGATATGGAGATCCTGCTCGAAGGCCTGCCGCTGGAGCGGATCACGACGTCCATGACCATCAACAGCCCCGCGCCGGTGGTGTGGGCGCTGTTCATCGCCGCCGCCGAACGGCGTGGGGTCCCGCGCGCGAAGCTGGCGGGGACGCTGCAGAACGACATCCTCAAGGAGTACATCGCCCAGAACGAGTACATCTACGACCCGGCGAACTCCATGCGGCTGGTGACGGACACGATCGAGTTCGCCGCGAAGGAGATGCCGCTGTGGAACCCCGTGAGCGTGAGCGGGTACCACATCCGCGAGGCGGGGGCGACGGCGGCGCAGGAGCTCGCGTTCACGCTCGCCGACGGGATTGAGTACGTGAAATGGGGGCTGGCGCGCGGGCTGGATATCGATGCCTTCGCGGGGCGGATTTCGTTCTTCTTCAACAGCCACAACGACTTCTTCGAAGAGGTCGCGAAGTTCCGCGCGGCGCGGCGCATCTGGGCCCGGGTGATGCGCGACCGCTTCGGCGCGAAGAACCCGCGCTCCTGGCTGATGCGCTTCCACACGCAGACCGCGGGGGTCTCGCTTACCGAGCAGCAGCCGGAGGTGAACCTCGTCCGCGTCGCCATCCAGGCGCTGGCGGCGGTGATGGGCGGCACCCAGTCGCTCCACACCGACGCCATGGACGAGGCCATCGCGCTGCCAAGCGACAAGGCGGCGCGCCTGGCCGTTCGCACACAGCAGGTGATCCTGCACGAGAGCGGGGTCGTCAACACGGTGGACCCGCTCGGCGGATCCTGGTTCGTCGAAAAGCTGACGAACGACATGGAGGCAGAGGTCCTCGCCTACTTCGACACGATCGAGGCGCTGGGTGGCGTCATCCCCGCGATCGAAACCGGCTTCTTCCAGCGCGAAATCGCCGACGCCTCCGCCCGCTTCCAACGCGAGGTCGAGGCGCGCGACCGCATCCTTGTGGGCGTGAACGAATACACCACCGACGAACCGGCCGACATCCCGATTCTGAAGTTCGACCCGGAGGGCGAGCGGCGCCACCTCGCGCGGCTGAAGGCCCACCGCGCCGGGCGGGATGCGGCGGCGTGGAGCGCGGCCATGGCCCGCCTCGAATCCGCCTCCCGGGATGCGGGCGCGAACACGATGCCGTTCATCCTCGACGCCGTGAACGCGGGCGCGACCGTCGGCGAGGTGTGCAACCTCTGGCGGCGGGTGTACGGCGAGTACAAGGAACAGGTCGTGGTCTGAGAGCGAGGTCTCGGTACCGGCGGTAGAATCCCGGGGCCGGGCCGGGCCCGGGGGAGGCGCCACATGACCGACTACCGCGACATCCTGACGTTCAAGAGGGACCGGCACGCCATCGTGCAGCTCAACCGGCCCGAGAAGATGAACGCGCTAAGCCACAACCTGCGCGCGGAGCTGTTCGACGCGCTCAAGGGGTTCGAACTGGACCCCGAGGTGCGCGTCATCATCGTCCGGGGCTCAGGCCGCGGTTTCAGCGCCGGGTACGACCTCAGCGGCGTCCAGAACACGCTCGACGACCGCGATTACGTCGAGAAGCGCAGCGGGCTGCCCAACGTCGGTTCGATCCACCCGGGGCAGGGGCAGTGGCCACAGCACCTCTTGAGCGGCTACTGGCAGATCTGGGAGCTGACCAAGCCCGTGATCTCGCAGGTCCACGGCTACTGCCTCGCGGGCGGGACCGAGCTCGCGACGATGTGCGACCTCATGTTCGTCGCCGAGGATGCGATCATTGGGTACCCGCCGGTGCGGGCGATGACGCCTGTCGACGTGCTGTACCACCCGTGGCAGATGCACCAGAAGAAGGTCCGCGAGCTGCTCTACACGGGCGACAGCGTGACCGGCGCCGAAGCCGTCGCGCTGGGATGGGCGAACCGCGCGGTCCCCGTCGACCAGCTGAGCGCGGTGACCGAGGCGTTCGCGGAACGCATCGCGAACGTGGATGGCCCAATGCTGCAGATGACGAAGCGGCAGGTGAACCGCGCCTACGAGATCATGGGCATCCGCACGGCGATGGCGGTGGGCGCGGACATCCAGGAGCTCGGCCGCGCCCGGCCGGGGGGCGAGCAGTTCGGCCGCATCGCCCGGGAGAAGGGGCTGAAGGCCGCGCTCGACTGGCGGGATTCGCCGTTCGGGGACTACGGCAGCGCCCCGGCGGGCGCGCCCAGGCCCTCCGGGGCGGCGTGGTAGCAGTCCCGAATCGCCGGCCGCTGCCCCTGACGCCTTGCGTTCCCGGCGGGACCGGCCGTTCCTCGAACCGCTAAACGCGCCTTTACTTGCTCAGGCAACTCCCAGATTCGCGAACTAGCCTGACCAGCAGGTGAGGGAACATGGGCGCGCCCACGTTCCCGCGAAAGGGAGCAAAGGGAACCACCATGGCGGACGGTCAGCGAACGCCCCCCGGGGCCGGCGAACAGTGGTGGCGAAAGGGAAAGCCCGGCCGCCTGAAGAGCAGCATGGTCGGCATCAGCGCGGCCGCGGTCCTGGGTGTGTACGCGGCCGGCTACGTCAGCAGTAGCGATGCCGCGAGCGCCGGCGAACGGGTGCAGGCGGTCACTCCCATGCCCGCCACCACGATCCCCGGCGCCACCGCCGCCGCGACGCCGCGCGCGACCTCCACCCCGCAGACCGGCACCACCACTGGCCGAGCCCCCACCGGCGCGACGGCCGCCGCGCCCACGGCCACGCCGACCGCGGCGCGCACCACCGTCGCCACCGCGTACCAGGACGGGACCTACTCGGGCACCGGCGCCGGTCCGCACGGCGGCATGACCGTGTCGGTCGCGGTGCAGGGGGGACGAATTACCTCGGTCGAAATCACGTCGTGCAACACGCGCTGGCCCTGCAGCCGCATCGCCGACATGCCCGCCCGCGTGGTGGCCGCGCAATCGTCGCAGGTGGCGTACGTCACGCGCGCGACCGACAGCTCCGTCGCGTTCGTTCGCGCCGTGGCCGCGGCCCTCGAACAGGCGCGCTGACCATGACGCTCCAGCGGGCCACCGCCGGCCGCGTGTTCATGGATACCTTCGTTTCGTTCGAAGTGCTCCACGAGGACACGGAAACGGACGCCGCCGACGCCGCGATGTCGGACGGGTTCCGCTGGTTCTCGGACGTGGAGGCCACCTGCAGCCGCTTCGACCCCGAATCCGAGCTGCGACGGTTGTGCGCGCGCACGGGCGAGCCGGTGACGGTCGGTCCGCTGCTCTTCGCGGCAGTCTCGTTCGCCCTTGAACTCGCCGAGCGCACGGGGGGAGCATTCGATCCCACGGTCGGCGCGGCCATGGAAGCGGCGGGGTTCGACCGCGAATACCGCAGCCAGGAGAGCCACCCCCACGACGCTGTGCCCGGCGCCACCTGGCGGGACGTCATCCTCGATGACGATGCGCGCACGATCCGGCTCGAACGTGGGCTCACCCTCGACCTCGGCGCCGTCGCGAAGGGGCTCGCTATCGACCTTGCGGGACAGGCGTTCGCGCCGTTCCGGGGGTTCGTGATCGATGCCGGCGGCGACATCCTCACGGGTGGGACGAATGCGGACGGCGGCCCGTGGGTGATTGGCCTGCGGGACCCCATCGCCACGGACGTGCTCGCGGGCAGCGTGCGGCTGACCGACGCCGCCATCTGCACCTCGGGCGGCTACGAACGGAAGGCGGCGGGCGGAGGGCACCACATCCTGGACCCACGTACGCACTGTGCCGGCCCATCGACCCCCGCCGAGACGGCGAGCGTGACCGTCATCGCGGAGACGGCAATGGCCGCGGACGCGCTCGCGACCGCCGCCTTCGTCCTCGGCGGCGAGGCGGCCATCGCCTTCCTGGAGGACGAGGGCGCCGAAGGGCGGTTGACGACGATCGACGGTCGCGTCCTGGCGACGCGCGGATTCGAGGAGTACTGGCTGTGAGCAGCGCCTCCATTCCCACAACGAAGGGGACCGCGAGGGTCCAGGATTCGCATGCATGGAAGCGCGTTCGGCGTGCCGTACGCTCTCCCAAGGGCACCCTGCTGCTGCTGTTCGTGCCGATGATCCTGCTCGCGCTGCCCAGGGCCGGCGCGAGCGAGGTCCTGCCGGGGCTGTTCGCGGCCGTCGCGGTCGCGGTGGTCATCGACATGGCCACCGCGAAACTCGTGCACAATCGCTGGATCTTCCCCGACGGCGCCATCCTCTCGGCATTGATCGTGGCCATGGTGCTGAGCCCCATCGAGGACTGGTACGTCGTCGCGGCGACGGCCACGCTGGCGATCACAAGCAAGCACCTCGTACGTATCGGGCCGGCGAACGTGTTCAACCCGGCCGCCCTCGCGATCGTCGCGGCCTCGATCCTGTTCGACGGGGTGCAGGACTGGTGGGGGGCGCTGCCGGCGCTCGGCTGGTGGGGCGCCGGCGCGGTTCTCGCAGCCGGGCTGTACATGGCGGACCGCATCCACAAAATGCCGCTCGTACTGGCGTTCCTCGGCCCCTACTTCGCGCTGTTCACGATGGCCAGTCTCGCGGGCGACAGCGTGGTCGCCGAGATCTTCCGGCGGCCGGACCTGCACGCGGCACTCTTCTTCGCCTTCTTCATGGCGGATGACCCGCCGACGTGCCCGGTGCACTTCCGCCACCAGGTCGCCTTCGGCGTCATCACCGCCGTGGCCTGCTTCGCGTTCTTCCAGCTGTTTGGGTGGGTTTACTTCCTGCCGGCCGGGTTGCTGGTTGCGAACGCGGCCGAGGGCGGGCGCCGCTGGCTGGCGCAGCGCCAGCGGCGGCGGGCGCCGCGGCGGCAACCCACGCGCATGGCGGCCTGAAGCCCCGCTGGCGGCACGGACGAAATGAAGGGTGCTTCCTCGCGGAAGCACCCTTCGTGGTGAGTGCGGAGAGCGCCGCCTACTGGTAGGCGAACTCCGGGCCGTCGAGGTCGATGGCGGGGACTTCGTCCTTTTCGCGCCAGTAGTCCTGCGTGTGCTGCCACTCGGGCTTCGTGCCCCTCCGCGGCAACTTCTCCATCGCGCGCATGAGGTAGCCGGGGTTGAAGTTCTCCGGGTCGATCCAGGACAGGAGCTCCATGTCCTTGTCCTCGGGGCGAAGCTGGACATCGACGCGCTTCGCGCCCTTCGCCTCCATGTGCGCGAGCAGACGGCAGACGAAGTCCGCCAGGAGGTCCGCGCGGAGCGTCCAGCTCGCGCGGAAGTAGCCGAACACCCAGAGCATGTTCGGCACACCCGTGAACATCATTCCGCGGTAGGTGACCGTCTTCGCGAAATCGAGCGGCTGGCCATCGATGACGAAATCGATGTCGCCGAGGACGTTCATATTGAAGCCCGTGGCCGTGACGATGATGTCGGCCTCAAGCTCCTCGCCGGACTTCGTGAGGATGCCCCGGGGGGTGAACCGCTCGATCTCGTCCGTCACGACCGAAGCCTTGCCGGACTTGATGCCCTTGAAAATGTCGCCGTCGGGCACGAAGGCGATGCGCTGGCGCCACGGCCGGTACTTCGGCGTGAAATGCGTGTCGATGTCGTAATCGGGGCCGAGGTAGGCGCGGACGCCCGCGAGCAGCTCCGACTTCACCTTCTCGGGCTCTTCGAACGCGCGCTTCGTGAAGATCGCCTGGTCGTGCAGGATCTTGCGGCGCACGATCTCGTGGATCCACTGCTCGTCGATTTCGAGCTCGCGCAGCATCTCCGCGAGGTCGTTCCGGTTCCGGCCGGGGATGAAATACGTCGGGGAGCGCTGCAGCACGGTGACGTGCTCGCAGTCCGCCGCGATGGCGGGCACGACCGTGGCCGTGGTCGCGCCAGAGCCGATCACGACGACCTTCTTCCCCTTGTAGTCGAGATCCTTCGGCCACGTCTGCGGGTGGATGATCTGGCCGGTGAAGGTGTCCATGCCCGGCCACTCCGGGGTGTACCCCTGGGAGTGGCGGTAGTAGCCCTGGCACATCCAGAGGAAGTTCGCGGTGAAGCGGTAGACCTGGTTCGTGTCGGTGCGCAGCGCATCGATCGTCCAGCGGTTCTCCGCGCTCGACCAGGACGCCGTCAGGATCTTGTGCTTGTAGCGGATGTGGCGGGCGAGGTCGTTCTCCTCGATCACCTCACCCATGTACTTGAGGATCTCCTCCGCGGTCGCGATCGGCGCGCTGGTCCACGGCTTGAAGCGGTAGCCGAAGGTGTGGAGGTCGCTGTCCGAGCGGATGCCGGGGTAGGTGTGGGTGCGCCACGTGCCACCGAAGCTATCGAGCGCATCGAGAACGACGAACGTCGTGCCGGGACGCTGCGTCTGCAGGTGGTAGGCGCCGCCCACGCCGGAAATGCCGGCCCCGACGATGAGGACATCGAAGTTCTCGGTCTGAACGGGGGCCTGGGAAGCGGTCGTTTCGGGAGCGGTCATGAGGTCCTGCCTGTCCTGTGAAGCACGAGATGCTGAAGCATGCGCGGGAACATGCCGCCGGGCAAACCCCCGGCCAAGGTCAGGTGTGCCATTTGATCGGGTCCGATTGGACGTGGACACACGGAAAGGCGCCGGCGTGCCGGTCGCGGAGTCCGAATTCGATTCGATGGAATTACGCGGGTTATCTCAGGGTGGGAAAGGCACTTCCTGCTGTCCCGTACGTTCCGTGGACAAGGAGTCCAAGCCAAATGGGCCGAATGGGCCATCTCACAGCGGAATTTCGGTCGTGACTTTCGTCACATTGCGAGGCGCAAGCTCGGGAGCAGGATCCGCGGCAGGAGGTAAAGATGCCGGCCGCCACGGTGGGTATCGCGGGGCTGCCCGTGATTTGCGTACGTGGTCCTTCCCGGTCCGGGAAGACCTCAACCTGTGAGCGGGTTATCCCCTGGCTCGCGACGCGTGGCGTCCGGGCCGCCTGGGTGAAGCGGACCCATCACGCGCTGGACCTGCCACACAAGGCGTCGGCGCGAGTATGGGCGAGCGGCCCCGCCGCCATGGCAGTGCGCACGGACGACCGTGTGCAGCTGACGCTCCCTTCGACGGCCTCTTCCGCGCGCTGCCGGCGGGAGCGGACGTGGTCATCCTCGAGACCCATTCGGTGGAACCCTTTCCCACGATCGTTAGCGAGATGGCCGAGCCCGCCGAGGGCGAACAGGTCATCGGGCGATGGTCGTTTGAAACGCTCGAAGGCCCGGTGGATCACCTGGGCGAGGCCATCCTTGCGGCTCTCCCCGAGGATCTGGGACTCGCGAGGGCGATCCGGGCGGCATCCGTGTTGCATGGGGGCCACGGATGCGCGGGCACGGTGCTGGGTGCGCGCCTCGCGCTTACGGGCGTGGGCGCGCTCGGCATCGATTGGCCCGACACGCGCAAGCGACTTTTGGTGGTGGCCGAAACGGACCGGTGCGCGGTCGATGCGCTGCAGGCCGTCACGGGCTGCCGGCCAGGCAAGCGCACGCTTCGCCTGCTGGACTACGGCAAGCTCGCCGCCACCTTCATCGACACCTGGAACGGGCGAGCGGTTCGCGTCGCCGTCCGTGGTGATGCCCGTGAACGCATCGGCGAGTGGGCGCCCGAGGGCATCAGCGAACGGCACGAGCGGCAGCGGCAGGCGTACCTGCGCATGCCGCACGCGGCCCTCTTCCTCCAGACCGCAGTCCCCGCGGACGTTTCCCAATTCGACCTTCCCGGGCCGCCACGGCGACGGGTGGTATGCGCGCGTTGCCGGGAGGAAGTCTCGGACGGGCGCGATGTAGTGACCGACGGGGGCACATTCTGCCGCCCCTGCGCAGCTTGTGAGGGACAGCCAGTGACACGAGGAGACCGACCATGAGCCTCAGCCGCCGCAACTTCTTGAAGTTGACCACGGGCGCCGCAGCCGGAGGCGGAGCGCTCTACCTGGAACGCCAGATGGCGTTCCTGCAGTCAGCACAAGGGGTGGACAACCCCCTGCTGACGTACCCGAACCGCGGGTGGGAGAAGATCTACCGCGACCAGTACGGGTACGACAGCAGCTTCACCTTCGTGTGTGCGCCGAACTGCACCCACAACTGCCGCCTGCGCGCATTCGTCAAGAACGGCGTCGTGATGCGGACCGAGCAGAACTACGACGCGCAGAAGATCGGCGACCTCGTGGGCAACAAGGCCACGGTTTCGTGGAACCCGCGCGGCTGCAACAAGGGCGCGGCGCTCACCCGGCGCGTCTACGGCCCGTACCGGCTCAAGGGCCCGATGCTGCGCGCCGGCTGGAAGAAGTGGGCGGACGACGGCTTCCCGCGCCTGACGGCGGAAGCACGCACCAAGTACAAGTTCGACGCCCGCGGGACCGACACCTTCGTCAAGCTCAGCTGGGACGACGCGTTCAAGTACGCCGCCAAGGGCATGGCCTCGATCGCCAAGACCTACTCCGGCGATGCGGGCAAGAAGATCCTGCTCGACGAGGGGTATCAGCCCGAGATGGTGGAGGAGACCGGCGGCGCCGGGACCCGCACCTTCAAGCTGCGCGGCGGCATGGGCCTCCTCGGCGTCACCGGCAAGTACGGCATGTACCGCATGTCGAACACGCTCGCGCTCCTCGACCTCTACACCCGCGGGGTGAAGCCCGAGGACTCCAAGGGCGGCCGTAACTGGTCGAACTACACCTGGCACGGTGACCAGGCGCCGGGCACGCCGTTCGTCACGGGCCTGCAGAACGCGGACTGCGACTTCAACGACATGCGCAACGCGAAGCTGCACATCGGCGTGGGCAAGAACCTCGTCGAGAACAAGATGGCCGATGCCCACTTCTTCATCGAGATGATGGAGCGCGGCGGGAAGATCGTCACGATCACGCCGGAATACAGCCCGCCCGCGACCAAGGCCGACTACTGGATGCCGTGCCGCCCGGGCCTCGGCGATACCGCCATCTTCCTCGGCATCACGAAGCTGCTGATGGACCGGAACCTGTACGACGCGCCCTTCGTCAAGGCGTTCACGGACTTCCCGCTCCTGCTGCGCACCGACACGCTCAAGCGCCTCAACCCCATCGACGTCATCCCGAACTACAAGCCGTCGCTGGCGAAGGATGGCCCGAGCTATACCATCCAGGGCATCACCGACGAGCAGTACGCGAAGCTCCAGGACTACGTCGTCTACGACGCCAAGACGAAGTCCATGAAGGCGCTCACGCGTGACATCGTGGGTACGCGGCTGGCCGCGACGGGCATCGACCCGGACCTCGAGTACACGGGCACGGTGACGACCCTCGACGGGAAGTCGGTGCCGGTGATGACGATCTGGCAGGCGTACCGCCAGCATCTCCAGGACTACGACCTGGACACCGTCGCGGAGATGAGCGGCTCACCCAAGGAGATGATCGAGCGTCTGACGAACGACATCGCGACGATCAAGCCGGTCGCGATTCACGTCGGCGAAGGCATCAACCACTGGTTCCACGCCACGTTGCACAACCGTGCGACGCACCTGCCGCTGATGCTCACGGGCAATATGGGCATCCCCGGCGGCGGCTGCTACAGCTGGGCCGGCAACTACAAGGCGGCGCTCTTCCAGGGCAGCCCGGAGACCGGCCCCGGCTTCAAGGGCTGGATCGCGGAAGACCCGTACGAGATGAACCTGGACCCGAACGCGGATGGCAAGAACATCCACGCGCACGCCTACACGCGGGACGAAGAGCCGGCGTACTGGGACCACGGCGACCAGGCCCTCATCGTCGATACCCCGGCGAACGGACGGAAGGTGTTCACGGGCAAGACGCACATGCCCACGCCCACGAAGGTGATGTGGACGGTGAACGTCAACATCATCAACAACGCCAAGTGGATGTACGGCGTCCTCTTCAACGTGCTGCCGAAGATCGACATGATTTGCACGCAGGACATCGAGATGACGCTCACCTGCGAGTACTCGGACTTCATCTTCCCCGCCAACTCCTGGCTGGAAACGACCCAGCCCGAGGTGACGGCAAGCTGCCAGAACCCGTTCCTCCAGGTCTGGCAGGGCGGCGTGAAGCCGATCTTCGACACCAAGGACGACATCTCCATCATGGCCGGCGTCGCCAAGGCGCTCGGCGACCTGACCGGGGACAAGCGGTTCGCGGACTACTGGAAGTTCGCCCTGGAAGGGCGTTCCGACATCTACATCCAGCGGCTGCTCGATGCCTCGGCCACGACGCGCGGATACAAGGTGAAGGAGATCCTGGACGGCAAGTACGGCGAGCCGGGCGCGGCGCTGCTGAACTTCCGCACCTATCCCCGGATCCCGTACTGGGAGCAGGTCCACGACAGCATGCCGTTCCACACGGACACGGGACGCATGAACTCGTACTGCGACATCCCCGAGGCCATCGACTACGGCGAGAACTTCATCGTGCACCGCGAGGGGCCCGAGGCGACGCCGTACCTCCCGAACGTCATCGTCTCCAGCAACCCGATGATCCGGCCGAACAGCTACGGCATCTCCGAAAGCGACATGGACCCGGAGCGCCGGACGGTGCGGAACATCCGCAAGAGCTGGGCCGACGTGAAGAAGACCAAGAACCCGCTGTGGGAACAGGGGTACAACTTCTACTTCATCACGCCGAAGTCCCGCCACTCGGTCCACTCGAGCTGGTCCTCGACGGACTGGCTCACGACCTGGAACAGCAACTTCGCCGACACCTACCGGCTGGACAAGCGCCAGCCGAGCGTGAGCGACCACCAGCTGCACATGAACCCCGAGGACGCGAAGGGGCTCGGGCTGGTCGAAGGCGACTACGTGTGGGTGGATGCGAACCCGGCGGACCGGCCGTACCTCGGCTGGAAGCCGGAGGACCCGCACTACAAGGTGGCGCGGCTCATGCTCCGCGTGAAGTTCAACCCCTCCTACCCCCGCGGCGCGGTGATGACCAAGCACGGCGGCTACGGCGCGACCGAGAAGACCGTGAAGTCCCACACCACCCGGCCAGACGGGCGGGCCGTTTCCGCAGACACCGGATATCAGTCCAACTTCCGCTTCGGTTCGCACCAGAGCGTGACCAAGGACTGGGCGATGCCGATGCACCAGACGGACACGCTCTTCCACAAGGCGAAGGTGGCGCAGGCGTTCATCTTCGGCGGGGAAGCGGACAACCACGCGATCAACACCGTGCCCAAGGAAACCCTCGTGAAGATCACGAAGGCCGAATCGGGTGGCCTGAACGGCCAGGGCGCATGGGAACCGGGCACGCGGGGCACGGCCCCGGCGGGCGAGTCCGACCTCATGAAGTCCTACATCGCCGGCAAGCTCAACACGGTTCGGAGGGCTTGAGATGGTAGAGAAAGAGAACGAAGCGGACGACCCGTATGAGTTCGTCGCGGTGCGCTTCCCGGTTGAGGAAGGCGTGGACCAGGACGAGCGCATGGCGCGGGTCTTCGTCGAGGAGTATGCGCTGCTGGGGGTTCCCCGGCACCGCATCCTCCAGCTGTTCCGTTCCGAACATTTCGCGGGCACGAACGCGATCTATGTCAATCGCGGGCAGGCCTTCGTCGAGGCAATCATCGCGGACATCTACGGTCCGCTTCCCCAGGAGGTAGCGTGATGGCGAAGGTCCGCAACTGGCAACTCGGCCGTGAGATGGACTACCGCTACGAAAACGGCAAGGCGAAGCGGCAGTTCGCGGCGGTCTTCAACATCAACCGCTGCATCGCCTGCCAGACCTGCACCATGGCCTGCAAGTCCACCTGGACGTTCTCGCCCGGGCAGGAGCTCATGTGGTGGAACAACGTCGAGACCAAGCCGTACGGCGGCTACCCGCAGAACTGGGACCTCAAGGTCCTGGACCTGCAGGAGAAGGCCAACCCGGGCGGCCAGGTCTGGAACACGGGGAAGAAGGACGCTAAGACCGCGCCCTACGGCACCTTCGAAGGCAAGACGATCTTCGAAACCGCCGACCAGGTCGACAAGATGGCGACGGGCTACATCCCCGATGAGGCCGACTGGAAGTCGCCCAACATCTACGAGGACGTGGCCACGCGCTTCCCGAAGGAAGGCGTGAGCCTGCCCGAGCACTCCGGCTGGTTCTTCTACCTCCAGCGCATCTGCAACCACTGCACGTACCCGGCCTGCCTCGCGGCCTGCCCGCGCAATGCCGTGTACAAGCGCGAAGAGGACGGCATCGTCCTCATCGACCAGGGGCGGTGCCGCGGCTACCGCAAGTGCGTCGAAGCCTGCCCCTACAAGAAGTCCATGTACCGCCCGAGCACGCGGACTTCGGAGAAGTGCATCGGCTGCTACCCGCGCGTCGAAGGCACCGACCCGCTGACCGACGGCCTGCCGATGGAGACGCGCTGCATGACGGCGTGCATCGGCAAGATCCGGCTGCAGGGGCTCGTGCAGGTCGGCGATGACGGCCTCTGGATCGAGGACCGGCAGAACCCGCTGTACTACCTGGTGCATGTGGCGAAGGTCGCCCTGCCGCTCTACCCGCAGTTCGGCACCCAGCCGAACGTGTACTACATCCCGCCGCGCTGGGTCCCCCGGGACTACCTGCGGCAGATGTTCGGGCCCGGCGTGGACGATGCCATCGCGGCGTACGAGAACCCCTCGCGGGAGACGCTCGCGGTGCTGCAGCTGTTCCGCGCGACGCAGTCGATCATCTTCAGCTACCGCGTCGTGCAGGGGCCGAAGTCGGGCGAACTGCGCATCGGCGGGCAGACGCGCGAAGTCTTCGACGACACCGTCATCGGCTTTGACAGCAAGGGACGCGAAATCGTCCGCGTTGCCGTCAACGAGCCGGTCATCGAACGGCAGGGCGCGCTCGCCTTTGCCATGAACACGATCTGAGGTAGCGCGATGAGCCCAGCGGTAAATCGTGGCGGCAATGGCAGCAAGCCCTCCCCCGAGATGCTTGTCCGCCGTGCCTTCAACTACTCGTTGCTGGCGGCCGCGCTCAACGACCCGGACGAGGCGGGCATCGCCGAACTCCAGGCGTTGGTCGCGGCCGGCGGCGACCTCGCGGCGGGGACGAGCCTCGCGGGGGTTGCGGCCCTCGCCGCGTACGCCGATCCGGAGGTGCTGGTGCCCGAATACACCCGCATCTTCAGCCTGAGCAGTTCGCAGGACTGCCCGACCTTCGAGACCGCGTTCGCCTGTTCCCAGCCAGCGGAGCAGACATCCCTGATGGCCGACGTCGCGGGCTTCTACCGCGCGTTCGGCGTCGATACCGGCGGGAACGGGCTGCGCCCGGACGACATCCGCGTGGAACTGGAGTTCATGGCGTACCTCTGCCGCAAGCAGCTCTACGCCGTGGAGCACCTCGGCGCGCCGCGGGTGGCCCAGGTCAACCGCGCCATGCGCATGTTCCTCGGGGAGCACCTCGGGCGATGGGCCCCCGGCCTCGGGCGCAACATCGCCGCGACCGCCAACGGAAACGCGTTCTACGCCGCCGTGGGGATGGCCCTCACGCTGTGGCTGGACGAGGAGTTCCAGCGGCTGAAGGTCACCCCCGCCGCCCGGTTCGACGCTCCGCTGATGCCGCTGGAGCGGCCCGAAGCGGAGCCCGAAGACCTTGCCCTCGCCGACCTCGCGGCGCCGCTCATTAGCCTGGACGAGATTGAGGTCATCTGAGTGTTCACGACGAACATCGCTCCACGGTTCCGGTCCGCGCGGCTGCGGACCATCGGCGCGGTCGCGGCGGTCCTCGTCGCGGCGGGTGCGCTGCAGCTCTTCGATGCCAACCCGGCCGCTTCGCAGACGCTCCGGCTGACCGCGTATTCGGCCAGCGACGACCCGGGGCTGGACCCGGCGCACAAGGCCTGGAAGAACGCGGTCGCCGTGCAGGTACCGCTCTCCTCGCAGGCCGGCGCCTACGTGTCCGGCGGCGGAAGCATCCCGATGGTGACGGCCAAGGCCCTCCACGTGGATAACCGCCTGCTCATTCGCGTCGAATGGGCCGATGCCACGCGCGACGAATCCACCACCCGCGTCCAGGACTTCGCCGACGCGGTCGCGCTCGAATTCCCCGCGCGCGCCGCGACAAGCGTCCCGGCGATCTGCATGGGGCAGGCCGACGCGGGCGTGAATATCTGGCACTGGCGAGCGGACTCCCAGGCCGGGTTCAAGGAGCCGGCCCAGGTGTACGCGGGCTCCATCGTCGACATGTACCCCTCGCGGGACACCCTCTTCTTCACGGCTCGCGCCGCGGGGAACCCGTATTCGAACCCTGAAGCCGGCCCGGTCCAAACGCTCGTCTCGCAGACCTTCGGGACGCTGACGGCGGCGACCGTGCAGGACGTGCAGGGAAGTGGCGTCTACAAGGACGGCACCTGGGCCGTCGTCTTCGAACGCGCCTACACCGGCGCGGATGGCAACCAGGCGTCCTTCTCGGACGGCGCCCGGACGGACATGGCGTTCGCGGTCTGGAACGGCAGCGAAGGCGACCGCAACGGCAAGAAGTCGGTTTCGCAGTTCGTGCAGCTTTCGATCATGGGTGGCGATGCTCCCGGGTCGGATGGTGCGAACCGCATGACCGTCCTGATCGCGGTGGCGCTGCTCGTGGGGCTCAGCGGCCTGGGCGTGACGCTCGCGACGGTCGGGACCCGAGGGGGGAAGGTTCGATGACGGCGCTGCCGCGAACTCCAAACGCCGTGATGGGGCACAGCCTGCTGCGCCCGCTCGCCGCGGGGCTCGCGGCAGCCGCTCTGACGGAGTTGCTGATCCTGCGCACGTTCACGCGCACGGCCGTACACATCCCCGCCATCGAATCGATGGCGGGGCCGTACGAAGTCATCAGTGACGCCGGCCGGTTCGCCTATTTCGTGACGGTGGTGCTGCTGCTCGCGGCACTGCCGGCACTCGCGCTCATGTTTGCCGCAGGCGGCGAACGCCGCCTGCAGGCAGGCGCCGCGGCAATCGTGGTCTTTCTCGCCGGCGCCGCCGGCGCCCGCCTCGGCGCCGACGAGCTCCTGACGAGCGCCGCCATCCTCGGCGCGACGGCCCTGCTCATCGGGGTCGTCGCGAGCAGCGCGGGCGGACGCAGCGCCGTGCCGTGGCTCGTGTTCGGCGCGGCCACGCTCGCCGCCGGGAGCAACATTCTTCTCCAGCAACCGGGCGTGCCCGGACAGGGCGACGCCGAGACGGTGCGCGCGTTCCTGACGGTCGCCGAGTACCTCGGCATCGGCTTCGCGATCGTTACGCCGCTGGTGGCCGGCGGCCTGCCCGCCGTTCGTGGCCAGGTGCTGGCGGTCGGAGTTGGCGGGCTCGCCTTCGCGGGGATGCTCGCGGCGCCGACGACGCGCATCCTGCTGCTCTGGAACCAGGGCTTCACGGGATCGCTGCCCGCCATCGCGTACGGCGTGGGGGCCGCGGCGATGACCGCCGCGCTACTCACGCTCTGGGGACGCGGCCGGCGGATCGAATGCATCGGGCTGCTGCTCGTCGCCGCCGGCGGCATGGGGTTGCAGTCGACCTACCAATCGGCGCTCGTGATCGCGGGCCTGGCGCTGTTCGCGTCGGCTCCAATGGGCGCGAACGCCGCCGCGACCGACCGGTAGGGATTTCAGTCGCGGGGGACCGGCGAGCCGTCCCTGGGGGATCAGCGTGACCCGGCCCGGGCGGGGGCTGTGTCACGGAGCGGCGGCTCGCCACTCCCGCCGTTCCGGCCGGCCATTGCCATAGACCGTGGCGAGCGCGCTCCGGGGATGCAGTTCGAACAGGATGTACCGCTCCTCCGGAGCGTACGAAGCGAGCCCCGCGGCCAGTGCGCGCGTCTCGGCCGAGGTCTCGCGCCGGGCGATGCCCGCGAGCGCGAATTCCCCGGAGCCGCCCGTATCGTCACTCACGGCGCAATGCAGGGCGAACCTAGCATCCCGTTCGAGGTCCCGGCCTTTCGGCGAGGTGGGCTCCATGAAGAGGAAGCAGCGGCCGTCGCCGATGATCGGCGTCACCGGGTGCACCCGGGGCGCGCCGTTCGCACGGCTGGTGGCGAGGTAGGCAACGCGCCCGTGCAGCCGTTCGCGACCGAAGGCGGCGAGCGGCGGGTCGGCGGTTTCGAGGTCCTTCCAGGGCATGGCCAGCTCCAAGGGGTTTCGCACAGGCTACATGTCTGATGGCGGTCTTGCGGGAGCACGCGGCGGAGCGGTACCGGCATGCGGCGACTCCCGAGGGGCCTTTTCGTTCCTTGTTGCTGACACTGCCCCGGCTAGACTGAAGGCATGCGTGCCGCCTCCGTCCTCGCCGCGTTGGTCTTCGCGCTGGTCACCGTCACGACCGCGTTGGCCCATGCCGAACCGGCGAAGGTGAACCCGGGCGACGGCGCCGTCGTGAAGGAGATGCCGACGGTCATCGACATCATCATGACGCAGGACATGGCGCGGCAGGCCGAGGCGAACGACATCGACGTGTTCGATGACCTCGGCCGCGAGATCTCCCTCATTTCGGCCGTGATCGACAACAACGACCGCAAGCACATCAGTGTCACCCTGCCGCACTCGGGCCTGCGGCCCGGCGCCTACACGATCAAGTGGAAGACGCTCAGCGCCGACGACGGCGACACCGCCGAAGGAACCCTCGGCTTCACCTGGGACCCCAACGCGACGGCGATTCAGCCCGGCCGGGCGAACTTGAAGGAGACTGGTCCGGCGGTCGCGCCGGGTGACGGCGGCGCGGTGACCGCACCCTCGCTGGGCGGTGGCTCCGGGAACGGAACCTCCTGGGTGCTGCTGACGGCGGTGGCCATCGGGATGTTCGTCGCCGGGAGCGGAACGACGTTCCTCCTCATCCAAAAGCGGTCGTGAGGAAGCTCCTCCTCGCCTTCGTCGTGACGATGGCATTTGCCGCCATCGCGCGCCCGTTGGACGCCTCCGCGCACGCCGCGCTGCTGCGGGCGGAGCCGGGCGAGAACAGTTATGTGCAGCGCGCGCCCGCCGAAGTCACCCTCGTCTTCAGCGAACCCGTGTCCGCCCGCCAGAGTTCGATCCAGGTGCTGGATGCGAACGGGAACGCGCTCGTCCTGCCCCCCGCCGAGGTCCTGGGCGACCGCATGACGCTGCGCGTCGCGCTCCCGGTGCTGCAGCCCGGTATCTACAACGTGCTGTGGGCGAACGTCTCGACGATCGACGGGCACGCGCTCCGGGGCGCGTACCCATTCACGGTGCTGCGGCCGGACGGCGGACTGCCGGACCAGGTGAACAGCCTCGGCGGGCTCACGACCGACACGGACCCGGCACCGCTCGCGGATGGCATCGCGGTGCGAGCGCTCGCGCTGTTCGGGCTGCTGCTGGCCGCGGGCGGCGCGATCGTGCTGCTCCTGGGGTTCCAGGGACGGGGTGCGGCGAGCGCGGCCGGGCTGGTCATCCTCCTCGGCGCGGGCATCCTCGAAGTGGCCACGGTTCTCAACATCTGGACCCTGCGCGATGTCTACTCCGACCTCTCGCTACGCGATCTCCTGATCGACACGCGCGCCGGGAACTACCTGATCGCACGCTTCGGCGCGACGGTGCTCATCGGCGTCATGGTCACCTTCGCCACGGACAACCGGCGGCTGGCGGCATTGGGCACATTCGCCGGGATGGCCGTGTTCCTCTGGTCGTTCACCGCGACGAGCCACGCGGCCGCGGGCGCGGGTGCGAACTGGGCGCAGGCGATCGACATGGCCCATGGCGTGACCGCGGTGCTCTGGATCGGCGCCGTCATCGGGCTGGCACTGGCCGCCCGGGTCAGCCTGCGGGACGGGCACTATGCCGCGTTCATGCCCCGATTCAGCCTGCTGGCATCGGTGCTTGTCTTCGTGCTGGTCGCCACCGGCTTCCTCAGCGCGCTCGTGCAGGTGGACGCCCCGTCGCGGCTCTGGGAGACGCGCTACGGGGTCACGCTCGCGGTGAAGCTGGGGCTGATGGTGGCGCTGCTTACCGTGGGGTTCTACAACGCCCGCCGTGGCAGGCAAGCGCTCGTCGCGCTGGCCCCGGGCGAACCACGCCGGTTCATCGCCTGGGCGACGGCGGAGGTGCTGCTCGGGCTGGCCGTGTTCGTCGCGGCGGCGATGCTCACGCAAACCACGGTGGCGAAGTCCGTCCCCGAAAGCCGATCGGCCGCGACCTTCGACCGCACCGTGCAATCGGGCGCGCTCAACGTGCGCCTGGAGATCGACCCCAATCGGACCGGCCTGAACACCTTCCGGGCGACGATCACGGAACCATCCGGCGCGCCCGTGGCCGCCGACCGCGTGCGGCTAACGTTCCGGTACCAGGACGACCAAACGGTGGGGCCATCGAACCTCATCCTTGCCGCCCAGCCGAAGGCGGGGACGTATTCGGGCGCTGGCCCGTACCTCCCGCTCGAAGGGAACTGGCGCATCGAGACGGAGATCCGGCGGCCGAATTCTGACGACACGATCGCGTACTTCGACGTCCGCCCCGCGGGAACGCCCGTGGTGACGGTGACACGCGGCGGCGCATGGGCAAACCCGGCGGCGGGCCTGACGACGAACGAGTTCGCGGGGTTCGCGGCACTGCTCCTCGGCCTGGGGGTGGCGCTCTTCCGCAAGGAGTTCGCGCGGATGGGGAAGAACACCGGGCGCGGATCGACGGCTCTGACCGCGCTCGCGTTCGGCTTCGGTACGCTCCTGCTGTTCGGCGTCCACCGGGACGCTCCACTTTCGACGAACCTGCCCACCAATCCGATCTACCCGGACCAGAACTCCATCGCCATCGGCCGCTCGCTGTACACGCAGAACTGCGCATCGTGCCACGGCATCGACGGGCACCCGCCCGCGGGACTGGACCTCAACCCCTACCCGCTGGACCTGACGGTGCACGCGCCGCAGCACCCGGACGGGCAGATCTACCTGTTCATCCACGACGGCCTGCCGGAGACGGCGATGCGCGCGTGGGGAACGGGCGAGGGGAAGCTCTCGCAGGACCAGATCTGGCACCTCGTGAACTTCATTCGCACGACCTTCCGCTCCGCCGACCGGTAGCGCCTGCGGCGGCCGTCAGGCGGCCTGCTCCGCTTCGCGACGGTCCCGGCGGGGGAGCATGCGGCGCAGTTCGGCCTTGCTCGCCGTGATCGGGTCCGTCGTGCGCCATTGGTGCGGCTCGGTCAGGACCGTGAGCACACCGGCGAAGCGAAGCCAGAAGACGAAGTACCGGTACGCGGGCATCAGTGGGATAACCCACCAGCCGCGGAGCATCCGCTCGCGGGCGGGCGGCACGACCATGAGCGCGTTCGTCCACCAGGTGGCGGCTTCGATCACGATGTACCCGGCGTACAGCACGATCATCGCGAGCACGACGGTCATCCACGAGTACCCGAAGAACGCGAGCGCGGGCATGACGAATGTCCAGGCGACGCGCGGGAACGCGAGCGTGTGGTCGGTGACGAGCGTGCGCACGGGCGAAAAGCCGCGGTAGAACAGCCCCCGGCGCGCGAGGTTCGGGTGCGCGGCGATCGCCTCGATTTGCCCCCGTTGCCAACGAGTGCGCTGGGCGTAGAGGGCCCGAATGCTGGGAATGGGCTCCGTGTACCCGACGGCGGTGGTGACGATGCCGACGCGCTTTTCGGGGAAGCGCTCATGCATTTCGAAGGTCATGAACGTGTCTTCGCCGACGGTGGAGGCATCGTAGAGGTGGGTTTGGAGCAGCGCTTCGCGGCGGAAGGCGCTAAAGGCGCCGGCCATGGTGAACAGCGAACCGCCCTGCGCCTGGAAGCGCCGGCCCACGTTGAAGGCGAAGTAGTACTCCTGGAACTCGCACTCGTGGATCAGCCGCATGGGGCCGGTCCCCGCGAGGCCCGGCTCGATTTCGACGGCGCCCGTCGCGCACACGAGGCTCTCGTCCCGTTCGAAGGCGTCGAGCATGTTCGCGATCGCGTCCGGGTGCACGACCATGTCGGAGTCGATGTTGAAGACGTAGGCGCCGCTGGCGTAGTGGATGCCGACATTCAGCGCCCACGTTTTGCCCTGGTGGAAGGTCGAAAGCCAGTGAATGGCGCCGGTCCATTCGCGCTGCTGCTCTTCGCAGAAGACGGCGAAGGAGTTGTCGCGGCTGCCGTTGTCGATGGCGAGGATTTCGATCAGGTGCTGGGGATAGGTCTGGCGCTTGAGGGATTCGATGCAGCGGGCGAGCCCGCCGGCGCTGTTGTACACAGGCACCAGGACGGTGACCCGCGGCCAAACGCCGTTCGGCGGCGTCGTGGGGGTGGTGATGGGCAGGCGGGGAGCGCGCCCGGAGAGCCGCGCGGCGAGGTAGACCATCGCGAGGGCGCCATCGATGAGGATGGGCAGGATGAGCCATACGCCCCAAAAGCTGAGGCTGCCGAGCGCGCCCACGGGTCCCATCAGTGGCCTCCCTGGATGCGCGCGCCGACGGTGGCGAGCATGGGCCGCGTGATCGCCAGCCAAAAGAGCACCATCGCCATCAGGAAGAACAGCACGCGGCCGAGGAAGAGGTGCGCGAACTCCAGCAGGTCCTGCCCGCCGAGGCCCACGAGCGAGACGATCACGAGCACGCGCAGGACGTTGGCCAGGAAGCTGGCGACGACCGCCCCGGCCACCATGAGGGCGCGCTCCCGGAAGCCTCCCCGGGGGTAGAGCGCGACCAGCGAGCCGAGTGTCGCGGCTTCGAGGAGGCCGGAAGATTCGAGCCCGACGCTGAAGTGCGTCCATTCGTTGCGGCCGAACCCGGACACGAGGAGCGTGCCCGCCTCGGGGGCGGGGATGGCGCCGACGTGGAGGATGGCGGCGACGGCGCCCACGCACTGCACCGTCGCGATGCGCAGCCAGAGCTCGAACGGGAACACCTCGCGCGAAGCGACGACGATGAGGAGCGCCGCACCGGATGCGCCGAGGGCGTAGTACAGCAGCCAGGCCCGCGCCCGCCAGAAGAAGGCGACCGCGGCCACCCAGCCGAGCGCGCACAGGGCAAGCACTAGCGCGGCCACAGGTTTCTCCTTCGTACCAGCAGGGTGGCGAAGGAAACCGCGCACAGGAACGCCACCGCCAGCAATGGCCAGCCCATCGCGCTCGCGCCCGAGCAGGTGTAGGTGGCCCGTTCCGAGCCGCGGCGCCCTTCGCTGTTCCAGGAGAACGACGCCTTCACGGTGCAGACTTCGGGGTCCGCATCCGCGAGGCGCAGGGTGACGATGACACCGCTCCCGGGACCGGCGCCTTCGAACTCGAACGACGAACGGTCGCTGGACTCGGGGCAGGTCGCGCCCTCGCCTGCTTCGCAGAGGGGCGTGCTCAGCGAGCCGACCGGGCAGAGCTCGCCGCCGTCGCCGCAGTATTGCGAAAGCGACCAGGTGACTTCGTAGCGGCCGGCCGTGCGCGGCGAAATGAGCCACCGCAGCTGGCCGCCCTCCGCGGGCAGCGACTCGATCTTGAGGCCGGGCTTTGCCTCGGCGAGGGTGGCGCGGCGCCCGGTGCTGTCCGGCGTCGGAGTGGTTCGCGTGAGCCTGCTCGTGCCCGCGGGGGCCGGAGTGGGCGAAGGGGTGGCGGTGCGGGTCGCCGTCGGCGATGCGCTCGGTTCCGCGGTGGGGGTGTTCGTGGGCGACGCCGTCGCGGTCGCAGTGGGCGTCGCCGTGCTGGTGGCGGTCGGCGTCGCGGTGGTCGTCGGGGAGGGCGTCGCCGTCGTTGTCGGGGAGGGCGTCGCCGTCGTCGTCGGAGAGGGCGTGGCCGTCGGTGGCGGCGTCGGCGTGCTTGGGCGTCGGGCCTCGGAGTCGGACTGGGCGTGGCGTCACGGGAGGCTGGATCGCCTTCGTCCCGAAAACGACGGACCCGCTGGCGCCGATGTTCTGCGTCTGCTCGCGGCGCCGACTGGCGACCGTGACCGCGAAGGTGAGGTTCGCGGGCAGCAGTTCGCGGGCGGCGACGCCGTCGTCGCCGGTGGTGCCGAAGCTTTTCCAGCCGCCGCCGTAGTACTCCACGGTGGCGCCGGCGGCTTCCGCACCGGCGTCGTCGTACGCCTGCACGCGCACGGCGACGGTGTGGAACGTCACGGCCGCCGACGTTGCCAGGTTTTGGACCTTTTCGTTGCGGATACCGTCGCGGGACATGGCGAAGGTGAGGTTCGCCGGCAGCAGCTCCTTGACGGCGTGGCCTTCCGGCCCCGTCGTCCCGAGCGTCTTCCAGCCGTTGCCGTAGTACTCGACCACGCCGCCGTCGATCCCCTTGCCTTCGCTGGAGACGAGGGAGACGGTCGCGGCGACCGTGGTGAACACGACCACGGGGTCCTTTGCGAGGTTCTGGACCTTCTCGTTGCGGATGCCGTCCCGGGTGATGGCGAAGGTGAGGTTCGCGGGCAGGAGTTCCTTGACCGCGCGGCCATCAAGGCCGGTGGTGCCAAGGCTCTTCCATCCGCTGCCGTAGTACTCCGAGACCCCGCCCTCGAGGCGGTTGCCCGCACTCGCGCGCAGCAGCACTTCCGCCGGCACGGTGGCGAAGGCGACGTTCGCGTTCGAACCGAGATTCTGGACCTTCTCGTTGCGGATGCCGTCGCGGGTGATGGCGAAGGTGAGGTTCGCGGGCAGCAGTTCGCGGGTGGCCTTACCGTCGGCGCCGGTGGTCCCCAGGCTCTTCCAGCCCGAGCCGTA
Organism: Candidatus Amarobacillus elongatus; assembly: GCA_016703545.1. Classification (GTDB taxonomy): domain Bacteria; phylum Chloroflexota; class Dehalococcoidia; order Tepidiformales; family Tepidiformaceae; genus Amarobacillus; species Amarobacillus elongatus. The sequence goes on along the minus strand of JADJBX010000009.1, from coordinate 4,555 downwards.
GTACTCCGCGACGCCACCTTCGAGCCCGGCGCCGGTGCTGCTCGACAGGGTCACGGTGGCCGCGACGGTGGTGAAGGTGACCACCGAATCCTTGTGCGTGTCGTGGACCTTCTCGTTGCGAATGCCGTCGCGGGTGACGGCGAAGGTGAGGTTCGCGGGCAGCAGTTCCTTCACGGCCAGGCCGTCGGCGCCCGTGGTCGCGAGCGTTTTCCACCCGGAGCCGTAGTATTCGGCGGAAGCGCCGTGGAGCCCGGCGCCCTGCGAATCAAGCAGCCGCACGGTCGTCGCGACGGTCGTGAAGGTGACCGTGGCGTTCGTGGCGAGGTTCTGCACCTTCTCGTTCCGGATGCCGTCGCGGGTCATCGCGAAGGTGAGGTTCGCAGGCAGAAGCTCCTTCACCGCCCGGCCCTCCGCGTCCGTGGTCCCGAGCGCCTTCCAGCCCGAGCCGTAGTACTCGGCCACGCCGCCATCGAGGCTCCCTCCGGCGCTGGTGCGAAGGATGGCCGCGGCCGCGACCGTCGTGAACAGCACGACGGCGTCGGTGCCGGTGTTCTGCACCTTCTCGTTACGAATGCCGTCGCGAGTCATGGCGAAGGTGAGGTTCGCGGGCAGCAGCTCCTTCACCGCGCGCCCATCCGAACCGGTCGTCCCCAGCGTCTTCCAGCCGGAACCGTAGTATTCCGCGGCGCCGCCTTCGATCCCGGCCCCCGCGCTCGTCACCATGCGCGCCGTCACGGGAACGGTCGCGAACAGGACGACGGCGTCGTTCGCGGTGTTCTGCACCTTCTCGTTGCGAATGCCGTCGCGCGTCATGGCGAAGGTGAGGTTCGCGGGCAACAGCTCCTTCACCGCGCGCCCATCCGATCCGGTCGTGCCGAGCGACTTCCAGCCGGAGCCGTAGTACTCCGCGACGCCGCCTTCGATCCCGGAGCCCGCGCTGGTCAGCATGCGCGCGGTCGCAGCGACGGTGGTGAATGCGACGATGGCATCGGACCCTGTGTTCTGGACTTTCTCGTTGCGGATGCCATCGCGGCTGATGGCGAACGTGAGGTTCGCGGGCAGCAGCTCCTTCACGGCCAGGCCATCCGGGCCGGTCGTGCCCAGCGTCTTCCAGCCAGAGCCGTAGTACTCGGCGGCGCCACCCTCCAGGGCGGTACCCGTGCTCGTGGTCAGCCGCACCGTCGCGGCCACGGTCACGAAGACGACGACGGGGTCGTTGGCCGTGTTCTGGACCTTCTCGTTGCGAATACCGTCGCGCGTGATGGCGAAGGTGAGGTTCGCGGGGAGGAGTTCGCGCGTAACCTCGCCGTTGGCGCCGCCGGCACCGAAGCTCTTCCAGCCACTCGCATAGAACTCGCTGACCGCACCGCCCAGGCCCTCCCCGTTGGATGCGTGCAGCGCGACGGTGACGGCGACGGTTGTGAAGGTGACCTTCGGATCGATTGCGGTGTCCTGCACCCGCTCGTTGCGAATGCCGTCCTTCGTCACGGCGAACGTGACCGAACCGAGCGGGGCGTCCACGGACTTGCAGCCATCGGCGCCGGTTTCGCCGGCGTCCTTCCAGCCGCCGCTGTAGAACTGGATCGCGGCGGCGCCGATGCCCGCCCCGTGGCTATCGAGGACGCAGACGGAAACCGCGTTTCCTTCGCCCTGCACGCCCGCGGCGAGCAGCGTCATCCAGAAGGCGATAAAGGCGAGGGCGGCAACGCCGCCAGCAACGACACGTACCATCTCACGCCACCTTCCGTTCGACGCGCACGTAGCTCGTCGGGTTCTCCCAGAGCGTTACGGCGGAAAGCCGGGGGCCATCCGCGAGGGCGGTGCGGCACGCAGCTTCCAGATTGCGGTAGATGACGGTGACCAGGTTCTCGCCCGACGCCTGGATCACGGTGAACGGCGGCACGTCGTTTAGGAACTGGTTGGAGTACTTCTTCGCCTCGGCTTCGAGGAGGGTGGTGATTTCGCGAAAGCCGACGGTCATCCCGCGCGCGTCGAGCCCGTCGCAGAGGAAGGTGGCCTGACGCGGAAGGAGTGGGTGTGCCGCTCGCCGGAGGGCCGGACGGCGTGGGAAGCACCAAAGAACGAGTCGATGGCGACTTCGTACCGCATCCCCTCGGAGACGGTGGCCTGCAGGTCATCGGGGGCGAGCTCAAGCCGCCGGCGGAGGACGGGGTCGAGGGGCGTCTCGACGGCGGTGACAACTTCGTTGCGGGGGCGTCGCAGCAGCATTCACCCTACTCCTGATGACATCTGTGTGAGTCATCGGCGGGTGACGCCGTTTTAAAGAGTAACGCCTGTGGCTGAAGGCTATTCTGCGACTAATTTCGCCCCAATCGGGGCCCGCGACGGCGGCGAGACAGGGATTTCCCCGATTCAGGCCTCCCGGGGGTCCGGGACGTTCACGACGATTTGCTCCTGGCTATTGCGCGCCAGCAGGAGTTCCGCCTCGCCTTCGGTGTCGAGGTTCTCCTCCATGTGCACTTCGTAGGGAGGGACGAACACGAAGTCTCCGGGCTCGGTATCGACCACGTGTTGAGCCGCTCGCCCCAGCGGAAGCGCACCCGGCCCCGGAGGATGTAGATGCCCGATTCGTTCGCGCCGTGATGGTGCGCGCCGGAGGACGCGCCGGCCGCATTCACGGCCGTGCCCATCCAGAGCCCCTCGGACCCGGCCGTACCCGCCGAGATGCCTGCTTCGCGGCGCATGCCCGGGGTCTGGGCGGTGCCGGGGTCGCGGTCGCCGGGACGAATGACCTTCACCATGGCGGTCCTCCTGCTGTGGGGCCCGAGTCTACTCGGCGCCGGGCTAGAAAATCGGCCCCGATTCCTCGCCCTCGACGGATTCGCCGAGTGCCGCGGCGGCGGTCACGAGGCCGGCCGAGGCCAGCAGCGTGCGGCGAATGCCGAGCAGCTGCGCCTCCTCGGCGCCGCCCAGGGCCCGCCGCACGAGTTCGAACAACCCCTCTCCCGTGAGGAGCGCGTACCGGTAGTTCTCGCACGCGATCCGCAGTGGGTCGCTGATCTGCTGTTCGCGCTGCTCCGGTGCCATTTCGCGGTGGCCGTTCGCGATCACGATGCCACGGGGCTGGTCGCCCTGCCTCAGCATGCGCTCCTCGAGCCGCCGCTGAAGGCGCACGTAGGGCCACTCCACGACCTGTTCCCGGCTGCCCTCGGTCTCCACGAACGCGATGCGGCCTTCGCTCTCGACCTGCAGCGGCTCGCCGGCCGCGGAGATCACTTCGAAGCCGAGGAGGACCAGTGCGTCGCGCACAGCTGAAGCGAGCGCCGGGCCTTCGGCGGTGAGCAGGCGGCGGTGCGCGGCGAGGACGTCGTGCCGTTCGCGCACGGGGTCGATGCGCTCATTCGCCTCCCGCACCGCTCGCTCGGCTTCCTCGAGCTCAGCCTCGACCTGTTCGAGACCGGGGACGGCGACGCTGCGTGCCCAGTACGGCTGCGCACCCTCGCCGGGCGACCCCATAAGGGCCTTCGCGGCCGCGAGCAGGCCATCGGCGAGCGACGAGCGCGAAAGGTAGCTCTCCGCGGGGGGGCCGGGAGGAACACCACATGCCCGGCGCTGATACGGAAGTCGACGGCGGTGGGCAGCCCGGCGCCACCGGTCGCGATCACGTGCCCGTTGCGCAGGAGCGCGGGCATCCGGTCATCGAACACCGCGCGGTAGCGGAACTCCGAGCGGAACTCGCGGAGGACGGCGGTGAAGGCGTGGGCATCGTCTTCGATGCGCAGCTGACGGCCCTCCGCGGCGCGCAGGAACGGCGGCGACCAGGTCATCCCCGCGGGCGCGGGCAACCACGAGTAGCGATCGCAACCTTCGAACCCGCGCACCCCGCCCTGCTGGGCGTTTGGCCGCCCGAGCACGATGACGACGCCACCATGGTCAAGGAAGCGCTGCGTCTCGTCGTGGCGGCGAAGGAACTGGTCGGCGGCGCCAACGGCGGCGGCCGACGAGGGCCCGTTAATGACGGGCCGCCCGTCCTGGGCTTCGAACTCGGCCCCTTCTTCGCCCAGCCGCGCGGCGATGGCCGTGAGGCTTTCGGGGTCGACCAGCAGCGCGTCGTAGTCGAAATAACTCGGCGAGGTCAGGACGGAGTAGTTGTCGATATCGGGCGACGGGAGCGAAAAGCCGATGGCGAGAAGCCGCATGGAATCAGGGCGCCTCCGGGGCTAGCAGCAACCGCAGGCGTTCACGCAGCGACCCCGCGAGGTCCTCGCGCGCGAGCGCCACGGCCACGTTGGCGACAAGGTACCCGAGCGGGCGGCCTGTGTCGTGCCGCGTGCCCTCGTAGGCAAGGCCGAAGACGCCCTCGCCGGCCGCGAGCTGGCTGGCGAACGCGTCCGTGATCTGCAGTTCGCCGTTCTTGCCCGGCGGGATGCGGTCGATGTGCTCGAAGATCGTGTCGCTGAGGATGTAGCGGCCGACGATGCCCAGGTCACTTGGCTTCCTCGATCGATGGCTTTTCGACGACGCCACGCAGGCGCACCGGGTTGCCTTCGCCACCGGGCACGACGATGCCGTACTGCGGGATATCGGCGCGGGG
>JADJBX010000008.1 GCA_016703545.1 Candidatus Amarobacillus elongatus | reverse complement strand
GGAGACACCCCATGCCCAATACCGACGAATACGAAGGGATCATCGCCGAGACCACGGTCATCGAAGGTCACAACGGCGACACCATCCACGCCTACTTCGCGCGCCCCCTCGGCGCCGGACCGTTCCCCGCGGTCGTGCTGGTCCACCACATGCCCGGCTGGAGCGACTGGTACAAGGAGATCACCCGCAACTTCGCCGCCCACGGCTACCTCACCCTCACGCCCGACCTCTACTGCCGCGCGGGCCATGGGCAATGGGCCGATGTCACCGCGAAGGTCCGCGCCGATGGCGGCGTCGCCGACGACCAGGTCGTCGGCGACGCCCAGGGCGCCATCGACTTCCCTGCGCGCGCTGCCCACCTCGAACGGCAACGTCGGCGTCATGGGGAGCTGCTCCGGCGGCCGCCACGCCTACCTCGTTGCCACCCGCGGCACCGGCGTCGATGCCGTCATCGACCTCTGGGGCGGCGGCGTGGTGATGAAGCCCGAGGACCTCACCGAAAAGCGCCCGGTCTCCCCCATCGACTACACGCCCGACCTCCAGTGCCCCATCCTCGGCCTCTTCGGGCTCGAAGACCGCGCGCCCACGGCCGAGCAGGTCGACCAGCACGAGGCCGCGCTCAAGGCAGCAGGCAAGGAGTACGAATTCCACCGGTACGAAGGCGCCGGGCACGGGTTCATGTACCACCACGCCCCGCAGGCGTACCGCGCCGCCGCCGCCGTCGATGCCTGGGCGAAGGTCTGGGACTTCTTCGGCCGCAAGCTCGGCTAGGGAGGGGCGCAGGTTATGTGCACCAACATCATGCACACCACCGTTATCGAGGGCATGGGCAAGGGCGCGAGGGGCTGGTTCCCCGTCGCCCAGGCCTACGTCTCGTACGACCACCCAATGAACCTCGCCGCCGAGCACGCCGTCGGCATCGACTTCGTCGACCGCGTGACGGGCCTCGAACGTGTGGCCGTGGAGCTGACGCTCGACAGCGCGCGGAGCCTCGTGGCCGCCCTTCAGACCGCGCTGGCGAAGGCGGACGAGTTCGAGAGCGCCTGACCCTCGTCAAGCTTCACGCGCTCGAAGTTCGACGCGTGCGAGCATTCGGAACAGCTTTGAAAGCGGGGCGCCGCCGGGACTCACCCGGGACGGCGCCCCGCTTTCGTACGCTCGCCCCATGGACGCGACGGTCGACCCCCGCCTGGACCTGCTGCGCTATTACGCCGCCTACTTCGCCCCGGGCATGACCGACCTCAGCGCGTCGTGCCCGCCACCCGCCGCGCTCGCCGTGGACCTCGGGTACGAACTGGACGGCGACGCGCTCGCGTTCGTGCCGCCCGCCGGCGCCCCGGACCTGCGGGAGGCGATCGCCGCGCGCTACGAGGGGCTCACCGCCGAGGACATCGTCATCTCCGCCGGAGCCTCCGAGGCGCTCGCCGCCATCGCGCTGGCGCTGCTGGAACCGGGTTCGCGCGCTGCCGTCGACGGCGGCATCTACCCCAGCTTCACAGAGGCCGCGAAATCGGCCGGCGCCACCCTCGCGCCCGAGTCGCCGCTCGCGCCAGGGACGCGGGTCGTCGCCGTCTGCAACCCCACCACCCCGGCGGGCCGCATCCGCGATATGGCAGCCCTCTGCCGCGAGGCGCGCGCCGCCGGCGCCACGGTCGTCGCCGACGAGGTGTACCGCGACCTCAGCCGTGTCCCCCTGCCCGCCGCCGCCACCCTTGATCCCGGCGCCATCAGCATCGGCGACCTCTCGAAGCCGCTCGGCCTCGGCGCCCTCCGCATCGGGTGGATTGCGACCCGGGACGTGGACGTGCGCGAGCGGCTCGACCGCCAGCTGCAGCTGCTCTCCGGGGGGCCGTCGGCGCTCTCAGTGCGGGCCGCGCTGGCCGCGTTCGAACGCTTCGATGCCGCCGTCGCCGCAACCCTGGACCGGGCCGAAGAGAACGGCGCCCGCATCTTCCGCGCGCTGACGAACCACGATTGGACCTGGACGCCCCCGGAGGCAGGCCTCACGGTCGCGGCGTGGCCTGCCCGGCCGCTGGACGCCGCCGCCGAGCAGCGCGTCCGCGACGCCGGGTACTTCCTCATTCCTTGCGACATGTACGGCGCGCCGGGCGCGTACCGCTTCAGCCTGCTCGCGCCACCCGCGACTGTGTGCCACGCCCTCGATCTGCTCGCCGGTTAGGGAGCCTCAGGAGCGCGCGTCGAGCAGGATGACCGTGGGCTGCGGCGGCAGCTGGCTCTTGCTCACCGAGAGTCGCGGCTGCGGGTCCGGCTTCGAACCCGATTCCTTGAAGAACTTCTCCACCGGGTCCAGCCCCGATTCCGCGTCCAGCTCCGTCGCGAAGTTCATCGGGATCGCGATCTTCGCCTCCACGGCGTTCATCGCGTCCGTGGCCGCGGCGCCACCCAGCGAGTTCCCGCCGCCCGCGGGGAAGAGCAGGATGTCGGCGCCCTTCAGCTCGTCCGGCACGGCCCCCGGCCCCGGCAACCCAAGGTGCGCCACGCGGATGCCGTCGAGTTCGAAGATGTACGCCACGTTCCGCGTGCCGTCCTGGCGCTTCGTCGCGATGCCCGTGACCAGCACGCCCCCAACTTCGTACTCGCCCGGTGCGTCGAACACGCGCCGATGGCCGCTCACGGCCTCCACGCACGAATACTGCGCGTCGCCCCTGTTGCTCAGCGTCACGACGTCCGCGGTCAGCTTCGGCAAACGGTAGCCGCTCTCCGGAGAGCAGGGGTCGGTGACGACGACGCCTTCGCGTCCCTTGAGCCGGAAGCAGGTCCGGCCGAGCCACGTGATTTCCAAAGCCATGGTTCGATGGTACCCCCGTTCGCCCCAGTGGGCATGCCGCGGCGGCATCGCCCGCGCGCAGCGCGGTAGAGTACCCGTGTGGACGCCGACCTCGCCGCGTGGCTGCTGGAAGGGGACCCCGCCGTTCGCTGGCAGGTCCAGCGGGACCTCCTCAACGCGCCCCCCGCCGAGTGGCAGGCGGAACGCGAGCGCATCGCCACCGACGGCTGGGGCGCGGCCCTGCTCGGCCGGCAGCAGCCGACGGGACGGTGGGGCGCACCGCCCGGCACCGCCAATCGGCACGCCGGTCTCTACAACCCCAAGTGGACCTCCACGACCTACACGCTCCTGCTGCTCGCGCGCATGGGCCTGCCCCCCGGCAACGAACGCGCACTCGCGGGGTGCCGCCAGCTCGTCGAGCACGGTCACTTCTTCCCCTCGGGCGGCATCGCCCTGTGGCCGCCCGCGCGCCACGCCGACGGCGAAGCCTGCGTCACCGCCATGGTCCTCCAGGTCCTGGCCGCGAACGGCTACCCGGACCCGGCGCCAATTGCTGCCCTGACTCGCTTCCTCCTCGAGCACCAGTTCGACGATGGCGGGTGGAACTGCCGCCTCCACGACGCGCATTCGTCCTTCAACACCACCCTCCTCGCGCTCGATGCCCTTGCCACCCTGCCGCCGGCCGCGGCCACGAACGCCGCCGTCGCCCGCGGGCGCGAATTCCTCCTCACACACCGGCTCTTCCGGTCGCACACCACCGGCGCGGTCGTCGCCGACCGGTTCACGCGCACCCCGGACCCCATCGGCTGGCAGTACGACATCCTCCGCGCGCTCGACCACCTTGCCACGACCCGCGCGCCCCACGACGATCGGGCCGCCGACGCCATCGGCATCCTGGCCAAACGCCGCCTCCCGGACGGCCGCTGGCGCGCCACCTCACCGCCATCTGGCGCCCGGCACTTCGCGCTCACCGAACCGCGCGAGCCCTCGCGCTGGGTCACGCTCCGCTGCCTCCGCGCACTCCGCTGGTACGAACGCCCCACCCCCGCCTGACCACGCCCGAACCGGAACCACCGAACCGTCTCCACCGCGCAACCAATCCACCGCAAACCAAGCCGCGAACGGTGGTTCGGGGCACTCCTCCCGCCTCCGATCCCGCCCGCGCAATCATGTGACGGCCGTCGCGCCCATCGTCAGCCGACGCCGCCAACCCGGAGGGCCTCCCCGGGGAACCGCGGCCCCCGCCCTCGCACCCATCGCAACCCGCTCCCCCGGGACGCGTGCCGGCCGCGCCCGCCGCTGGCGGGGGGCAACAGAAAAGGCCCCGTTTCCGGGGCCTCTCCATGTTCGCTGATCCGGAGAACCGGGAGTTAGCGACCCTTGCGGGCGACAGCCGCACCACCCACGCCAAAGGCGAGGGCGCCGAGGCCGAGCGCGGCGAAGAGCCAGCCCAGTTCAGCACCGGCGGCGGCAGTGCCGCCACCAGTCGTCGGCGGGCGCGGCGTCGCCGAAGGCGAAGCCGAGGCCGACGCAGCCGGGGTCGGAGTCGGGGAGGTGTAGGTCAGGTCGACCTGGTTCAGCTGGTAGTTAGCCCAGGAACCAGACTGTGCCGCCTTCTTATCCCCAATCCAGAACGAGACGCTCGCCCCATCGGTACCGCAGTTCGGGGTCGCACCGGGGTCCAGCGCGGGGACGTCGAGCACGTAGCGGCTTTGGCCGCTGGCGTTGAACGTCGTCGTCACACCGCAGGTGGAGTTCCCGACACGAGCTTCGATGCGCGTACCGGCAACGGGAGCGACACCATCAACGAGGACCGAACCGGCGAAGCGGGCGGGCGGGTTCGGGGGCGATTCGGCCTGGGCTTCGTGGGCACTGAAGGCACCCGCGAAACCGAGAGCGACGATCCCGAGCGCCGCGGCGAGACCGCGTCCGGCGAGCATCCTCACAACTTTCGTCATGCTAGCTAGCTCCATTCCTCTCTTCACGGCCAGGGGCAGTTCCACCATCAGATGGCCGGTTACCGGGGCCCCTCTCCGAAGAGAGAAGCCCCGGCTCGACCATCAATCCGGTGTTACTGGTCCACCTTGGTCGCGATGGTCCAGGTGACGGAGCTCGGCCCCTTGATGGCGATCCAGTAGGCCGCGCCCTGGTCGAGCGTAACCAGGTCGTTGGCACCCGGGACGTTCACACCGGTCGGGAAGTACCCGAGCCAGTCCTGCGCCGCCGCGTCCCAGCCGTAGATGGCCGTGACCTGATCGGAGATGTCGTTGCCAGCGTCGTTGGCGCCGGTGCCCTTGAGGGCATCGGTCACCGGGATGTTATCGGCGCCGGTCCACGTGATCAGGCTCCAGCGGAAGTTCAGCGTGAACGTCGCCGTGCCCTGGAGGTCGATGATCTTGTCGAACCCGATGTTGCCCTCATCGTCGTGAGCGATCACGAGGACGTTGAGGATGCCCAGCAGGCTGTTCGAGACCTTGATCCAGGCCTGGCACTCATCGACCTGCCCGGACGCCGCAAGCGACGACTTGGGGAACTCGAGGATGCCGGTCTGCGCCGGGTCGTTCTGCTCGATCGAGAACGTGTTCACGCCCTCGGCGAACTGCCGACCGTTGTTGATGACGCCCGTGCCGACCGACGGAGCGGACGGGACCGGGTTGGTCGCCAGGATGATGCCCTCGCCCGTGTCAATCAGGAAGTCGATCGTCTCGTCGGGGTCCTTCGCTCCACGAACCGGGTAGTTCGTGATCTTGGTCGCGGCATCCGTCGCCGTCAGGACAGAGTGCAGGAGCACCATGCCCGTGTTCGGAGTCGGGCGGCAGAACCCATCGCGGTCCATCGCATGGAACACGACGTACTTGTACTGCGCGTTGCCGGCCGGGTCGTTCTCAATGGTGACGTCCTTGTAGCCGCCCCAGGTCCACGTGACGACAGCGTCGTTCGACTTGACCGGGAAGTGCTTGCCGCGGAAGTCCGGGTAGTCGGCAGTGGCCGTAATCGTGCCCTTGCCAACCGCGTCGCCGGTCTTGCACTGCTTGCCACCACCAAGGGTGTTCGCAGCGCAGGCCGTGAGGTCCGTCTTGAAGTCGCCGTTCGCGATGACCATGAACTCGCCATGGTTGTCGCTGTAGACGACGAGGTCACGAGCGATCGACGGATCGCCGTAGGCAGCGCGGATGTCCGCAAGCTCGACAGCGTCGTCCGTGTTCAGGGCCGGGTCGCCGATGCCGGCGCTGTTGGTCCCAATGCGGACGGCGTCCCAGAAGCTGTAGGGACCCATGCCGTTCGGGCCGAGGTTGGCGGCGCCAGCGGCACCATCAAGACCCCAGCTGTCCCAGAGGTAGCCACCGCCCGACACGACGGCCGGGATGTACGGCGAATCCGGGATGTTGATGCGGTAGAACGGGTTCGTGTACAGCTGGTCGCCGCCGAGGCTGTAGGCAGCCCCGTTCTGCGTCCCGGTGTAGTAGACCTCGCCCTTGAAGACTTCCTTGATGAAGCCCGTGCCGCGGAGCTTGACGCTGACCATCGCGGTCGGCATCGGAGCGTCCCAGCGGTCGACGTCACCATCGCGCTGAGCGGTGTCGCGCAGAGCGAAGATGAACGGCGAGTACGGCGGGCCCCAGTTACTGATCGCCGCGCCCGCCACGTAGGACGTGCTCGAGATCAGGTTGTTGCTGCCAGCGAGGCAGTCGTTGTACGCCGGGCTCGGCGTGCAGATGTCGATCAGGCTGTACGGGCCTTCGAACGGAGCCGGGTTCACCACGAAGACCGGGGTGCCCGCCGCCGGGATGGCGCCGAGAGCCGGGACGTTGATCGCGAAGCCAACCACATCGCCGGCGGCGTTGTAGAGGTTCGCAACCGAGGTCACGACACGGGTGTTGCTGACCTGGATGTTCGGGTTCGACGTCGTGACGGTGCCGAGGCCAATGACGACCACAACGCCGGCGCGGATGCCGCCCGAGGTGTTGCTGTTCGCAACCGCAAGCGTCGTCAGGCTATTCACCGGCGGCGACGAGAGCGGCGTGGCGGTGGCGAGCGTGGCGCCGACGGAGACGGCCGTAGCCGGCATGTCAGCGATCGCGGTCACGCGCCAGAGCAGACCATCGATGTCACCCATGAGGAACCGCGTCTGCTGCGGGTCGATCATGATGTCGTAGTACGGGCGGAACTCTTCCGCCGTGCCCGACGCGGTGCTGTTGTTGGCGTTGTCGGCCGGGCCACCCGCGAGGAGCGCCCAGTCGTCCGGCATCACCCAGCGGTTGGCCGGGAGGACGTTCAGCGGATCGTCGGTGCTCGCGGCGCGGCCCGACGGGTTCTCGTTGACGAACCAGCCCTTCACGCGGCCGCGGACCAGGAGGTCCTTGGACACGTTCCAGTCAACCGTCGTCACATCCTTGGTGGCATCCCACGGGTTGCCGGGGGTGAAGTCCGTCAGGATCGGGCTGTTGTGGTTGACGCCCTTGGAGACATCGTCCACGAGCGAGACCGTCACGCTCTCGAACTTCATGTAGTAGATGACGAACGCGCGCTTGGTCACGTCGACGGGAGCGGTCGGGCCAGAAATCGGGTCACCGATAATGGCGAACGCTTCAATGTCGACCTGGCCCGGATCCTCGGACTCGAAGATCACGCGGCTGATGCAGGCATCCTGCGGGAACAGCGGGGCATCGCCCGTCTGGTTCGCGTCGGAGGCAACCTGCGGGGCCTGGGCGGCTTCAGCGGCGCCACTGTTGAGGAGGCGGCTGCCGAAGTACACGGTCGCCTCATCGGCGCCGTCGAGGAAGGCTTCGAGACCGGCAACGAAGTTACCGGGGCCGCTGCCCTTCACGTAGCGGATGCCGGTGAGCGGCGGGCAGGTGCCAACCGGGGTCACGCCATCCTGGCGAACGATGATGGCGTTGCCATCGCGCGTGCCGGCGATATCGCCAGCCGGGATGCGCCAGTCAGCCTCGACGACAACGCGGTTGCCCGCCCACGCGAGGAAGACCTTCTTCTGCGACACAACGGTCGTGAAGGTGAAGCGCACGATTTCCGTCACGGTCAGACCAGCGCCGGACCCAAGCGGGCCGGGCTCGCGGCCCGTGAAGGTGATTTCCGGCGAAGCCGAGCCGGGGGTGCAGTTGTTGAACGGCGTGGTGCCGACATTGAACTTCGGCGCCGGGGTGTGACCCACCGTGCCGTTGCCGTTCAGCACCGTGGTGCCCTGGGCAATCAGGACGGCAACGCCACCGTTGTGGGCGGCAGCCGTCGAACCACCGGCGGCGCCGGCGGAGCTCACGCCGCGGACGACCGTGAGGGTCGTGCCGGCGACATGCGTCACGAGCATGTACTCGCTGTCGATCTTGATGACGTCGCCCGCGAGGAACGGCGCACCGTTGTCAACGACGACCGAGGTGGTCACATTGTCGATCGCGCCGCTCAGGACGGCGTCGTACAGGATGCCGCAGCCCGTCCAGCTGACCGTCCAGATCACGCCCGCGAGGGACGCGCGCACGACGGAGTTGGCGCGGGTGACATGGCTGCCGTTGAACACGTCGGAGACGGTCACAACCTGGCCATTCGGCGTCTGGTACAGGCCGGTGCCCGGGTTGAGCACAAGCGCGATGGCGGAGGTCACGACCGGGGTCGTGGTGGAATCGCCCGTGCCCGAGCCAGTCGCGCCACCCGAGAGGGTCACGGTGCTGTCTTCGAGGACGTTCCATTCCTTGATGAGGGCGCGGTTCTGGCGAACGGCACCTTCGTTGTTGCCACTGGCGTTCGAGTCCCAGTCCACATGGACGGGGGTCACGCCATCGGCGGAAACGTAGTTAACCGAGATCTCCTGGTCGCCCGCACCCGTGGAGACCCACGAGAAACAGGTCGCGCCGGCGAGACCACCGTTACCGGGGACACCATTGACGATGTCGCCGACCGGGCGGCCGTTACCAACGAAGATCTGGACATCGGTGAACGTCGGGCTCTGCGGCTGAACAACCGACTCGAGGCCGTTGTAGCCGCCGCCAGGCGTCACGATGATCTGGGTGTTCGGGAGCGAAAGCGGGATGTCGATCGCGACCGGGGTCGTGTTGCCGGCGATGCCGGTGTCAGCGACCACGGAGCAGACAACGTGGCGGGAACCGCGAACGTTGTTCTGGACATCCTGCCCACCGAAGGTTTCGCCGGCGGTGACAACAGCCGTGGCGTTGTCGGCCATGTGGCGAAGTTCGGCCACGACGTAGGTCTTCGTGCCAACCGCGCTCGTGAACGGGGTGCCCGCCGGCACGGTGGCCGTGGTCCAGTCCGTCGTGAGGTCGAGGCTGACCGTCTGGACGGTCGTCGTGTTGCTGAGGACCGTCACCGAAACCTGCGTGGTATCGGATTCATCCGGGTCCGACACGGTCGGGCCGGCGAGAACGGTCATCGAGGTGTTGATGTCGGCGATCGTGCACTGCACGGTCGCGTCGGGCGCCTGCGCCCCACCTTCGCGAGACGAGTCGCTCGCGCAGGTGACGTTCGGGCCAAGCGTGAAGACGAACGTCTCGGCAACGCCGAGGGCGTTGGTCGCGGTCGCCGGCGTCACCGCCGAGGTGCCGAGGGTCAGGCCGGAGCCGATCGACTGAGCGATGGCGTTGGTGCCGCCGCCGCCGCCGTTGTCGGTCCAGCTGAAGACGACCTGGCCAGGAGCGACCGAGCCGTTGGCGACGCCCGACACGGTGAACGTGTAGGAGCCAGCGGGAACGGCCGCGGCGCTGACGCACTCGGCGCCCGTGAGGCCGCCGCCGATGTTGGCATCGCAGGTGGCCAGCGTCCAACCGGCACCCACGGCCGAAACATCGGTCAGGGTGAGGCCAGCGGGCTGCGTAACAGTGAAGGTAACGGTGCCACTCGTGGTGCCGTTGAAGGTGTTCAGGGTGGCGGAGTAGGTCAGCAGGTCACCCGGCTGAACCGTCCCCGACGGGCCCGTGACACCCGTAACGGTCGTCGTGGGGAACGAGGCCGAAGCGCTCGTCCAGAACGACGCCAGCACCGCGACCATCGCGGCGATCGCGAGCACGAAGCCAAACTGGCCCCGGCGCGACTTCGCCACATGGACGGGTTGAATACTCAAGTTCTCTACCTCTCCAGTCGTGTGACTGACTGTGCCCCCCGGGTTTCCCCGGGGCCGCCCGAATCGGGCGGAGGTTGTTTCCGGACTCGCCCGGATCTGCGGGCGTCGCGCTCACAAGGAACGCGATGTTGCTGGTGAGGTCGCCCGCTCGTCTGCCGCTCCTCTCCTGGCGCTGGCGGAGGCGGGTCCGGGCTTTCCCTCGATGGCCGTGTTCGGGTTTCGGTTCGTTGCCGAAGAACACACCCTTTCAGCCCTGTGCCGCTTTCGCGGATGGGCCGCGCCGGGGTGTCTAGTTCGGCCGGGCACTCCCTCCTTTCGTGGAATACGTCTCGAATTCGAAAGCTCGCTCAACATAAGGGCCGGTTCCCATCCGCTTCGGAAGGGAACCAGGTTGAACGAGCGATTCGCCATGTACGCCCGCGATGACCGCGGCAGAGGAGCTTTTAGCTTCGAGCACGGCCCCTCCAGCGACTTCCCGGCGGACAACGCCGCCCGGCCCCGCGTTCCCGCGTGGCCGGTAAAGTCCGCTGAAAGGTAGCCAGCGACCTGCCAAGGGTCAACTCCTCGAAACCCACCTGTGGCGGGCAGACTCCTCCGTACTACCGGTAAACAACGCGTAACCGCACGAGGGGGTTAACGCTCATCGCGCTCTTAACGAGAGAAATTCGAAATATCGCGCCGGGCTATCCGCAGCTCACGGATCCGCCCACCCGCGTCGTCCCCCTCTGGATTGCCCCGCCTCGCCTCGCCCGTGCACACCCCAATCGCCTGCGTGCTACCGCCCCGCCCTTTACCCCTCCCTGCCCTCCATCGGCCGCACCTTCCCCCTTCGCCCCCCACTCCCGACACTGATCCCATGCCCGCCCTGAGCCGCCGCGATGCCGTGGGATTGGGAGCGCTTGCGCTCGCCGTCGCGCTCGTCGCGCCGTTCATCCGGCCCGAAGGCGGCAAGACGGAGCGCGCGCCGTTCGCACACCTGCCCACGGATCTCACCCCCGTGAGCTTCACCCCCGCTCCCGTGCTCCCCACGGCCACGCCCACATCGCTGCCGCCGGCGGAGCCCGGCCGGCCCGCGAACGGCTGGTTCCTGCGCTACTTCCGCGGGGCGCCCGGTGGCACGGAGGATAGCCAGCGCTTCGTCAGCGGGCTCGACCTCGCCTACGACAACGCGCCCTTCAACGACATGCGCGACGACGCCTGGTCCCTCACGGCCGCGGCCGCCTGGGACCTCCCCCCGGGGCGGTACACCTTCCGCTTCGAACACGACGGCGCCCTGCGAGTCCTGGCCGGGGGCATCGAAGTCGGCGCGCAACAGGACGCCTCCATCGCCCGCGTCCTCGAAGTGACGCTCGTGCACGATGGCGGGCAGCTCGCCCTCGAACTGGAAGCACGCGATACGGCGGGGAAGTTCCTGCTGCGCCAACGCTAGGGCGCCGGGAACCGGGACCTCGTTATCCCTTGATGCCCACGATGGAGAGGGTGATGAGCATGGCGATGAACGCCAGGCACAGCGCGCTGAGTGAACCGACCGTCTTCCACATGTACTTGCCCCGGACGATTTACGTGGCCGAATCGGCCCAATCGCCATCGTACCCCCCGCGAGCGCGCTGGTCACAACCACCGCGGTGAGCGCGCCCGGCCCGGCGGCGGCCTCCGCGCCGTAAGATAGGCCCGTGTCCCTGAACTCAACTCCCCGCGCGGTCGTGCTCGCGGCCGGCGATGGCGGCCGCCTTGGCGCGCACACCGCCGACCTCCCGAAGCCGCTCGTGCCCATTCATGGCCGGCCGATCATCCAGTACACCCTCGAATCGCTGGCGCGCGCGGGCGTGCCCGAGGCTGTCATCGTGACCGGCTACCGGGAGACGCTGGTGCACGCGGCACTGGCTGAAAGCGCCATTCCCGGCCTCGCCCTCACCTTCGTTTCGAACCCCCGCTTCCGTGATGGCGCGTCCCTCTCCCTGCGCGCGGCCCGCGCCGCCACCGCCGGCGAGCGCTTCCTGCTCGTGATGAGCGACCACCTCCTGTCGGCCGACCTGGTCCGGCGCCTGCTCGAAACCGCCGCCGCCGGAGGCCCGCGAGACTCCTTCGTGGCCGCCGACCGTTCGCCCCATGAAACGGCCTATATAGAGGAAGCAACGAAGGTGTCACTCGCCCGCGATGGACGCGTCCTCGCCATCGGCAAGGCGTTGCCGGGGTGGGAGGCGCTCGATACCGGCGCGTTCGTCTTCGCGCCCGCGGCCTGGGAGGCCGTGGATGCCGTGCCCGAGGATTGCGAACTGAGCGTCATCTGCGGCGAACTCGCGCGCCGGGGGGAGCTGTTCGCCGCCGACGTCAGCGGCGCCACCTGGTACGACGTCGATACCCCGGACGACCTGGCCGCGGCCGCGGACATCGTGTCCGCGTGACACCCCGCCGGCCTTCGCACCGCCCGTGAGCTACGACGGCATCGTCAGCCGCCACCTGAACCGGCGCCTGAGCCGGCCGGTCGCGGCGCTGCTCGCGCCCACTCCGGTGACCCCGAACATGGTCACGCTCTTCACCTGCGGCCTCGCCTTCGCCACCGGCCTGCTGGTGGCGCTGGGCGCGAACGTCGCCGGCGGCGTGCTCATCCAGGCCGTCTCCGTGATCGACGGCGTCGATGGCGACCTCGCCCGCCGCACCGGCCGCGCCTCGCGCTTCGGCGAAGTCCTCGACGCCGTCACGGACCGGTACGCCGATGCGGCGATGATCGCGGGGATGACGGTGTTCGCCCTGCGGTTCGAAAGCCACGGCCACGCCGAATTCGCCGGTCTGCTCGCGCTCGCGGGCTCCCTGGGCGTCAGCTACAGCCGCGCGCGAATCGAAGGCGCGCTCAGCATGGCCCCGTCCGATGGCGTGTTCGGCCTCGCCAGCCGCGACGTTCGCTCCTCGCCGCCGCCATCGGCACGGTCCTGGGGCTGTGTTATTGGACGCTGCTCGTGCTCTTCGCCGCGAGCGCCCTCACCGTCGCGTGGCGGCTCGTGCGGGTCGCGCGCTAGGCCGGCGCACGTCAGCGCGCGACGGGCAACCCCGAAGCCGGCAGCCGCACCACGCTCCCCACACCGAAGCCGTTGCGCGCGAACCACCCCTGCTCCATTTCGAGCACCATCCGGTACGGCACCCCCGGCGCCAGCGACGTCCGGTCGAGCGGCACGCCGTCCTTCATGTCGAGGATGACGCCGCCCTGGTCCAGGTAGGCGATGGTCAGGGGCACGTACGTGTTCTCCATCCAGAACCCGCCCTGGATATCGCGCGGGAAGAGGAAGAGCATGCCCGTGTCCGGCGGGAGCGAAGGGCGGAACATGAGGCCGCGCTGCCGTTCGGCGTCGGTCGAAGCCACTTCCGCCGTGACGGCCTTTTTCGCCCCGCCGCCGGCCGCCTCCACCGAAAGTGTCACCACGGGCAGGTCGAACGGCACGGGCGTGACCACGCCGGGCGGCAGGGTCGCGACGGGGGTGGGCGTGCCGCCGGGGGGCGCCGTGGGCGTGGGGGTGCTCTCGGCGGCGCCGTCGCAGGCGATGGCGACGAGCACGATCACGAAGGCGAGGAAGCCGTTCAGCATCCGCAAGACCCGGGCACGCCGAGGATTCGAGCCGCCAGCGAAACGCGCGTGCACCCCGTCACCTTAGTGCGCGGCTGCCCCGGGCCGCAAAAATGGGGACGCCACGCACCCGGCATCGAGGGATCTCCCCATGCACGAGCAGGCCCATCGCGCGCGAGCATGGGGCCGTGCAGCGCCAACCACGACCCCGCCCGCAGAATCCCGCCGCGAAGGGCCTTCTCGCGAAGCTCATGGCGAAGCCCCAGGTGTTGCTCCCGCTGGTGGTGGTCGGCGGCATGCTCGGGATCGCCTTCGGCGTGCAGCCGGGCGGCAGCGGCGGCGGCACTCCCGCTCGCGCCTCGGGCAACATCGAACCCACGGCGGCGGTCTCGGCCACCGCCACCCCGCGCGCCGCCTCGCCCACGGCCGTTTCCACACGTACCGCCCAGGGCAGCGCTGCCGGCCCGTCCACAACCGCGGACGTGGCCGGCGTGCGCGCCACCGCCGCCGCCTCGCCCACCCCCGTCATCGACCTCACGCGCGAAACCACCCAGTGCGGTTCGCTGCAGGAAACCCCGACCACCCTCAGCGTCGAGCAGTCCATCTCCGGCATCTCGGTGCGGGCCACCCGCGCCGCGGTATACCCGGCCGAGTACTTCAAGTGCATCCTTATGGCCACGGGCGGGCAGGAAGCGAACGCCCTCGCCGCCTCCGTCGCGAAGGCAGTGCGCGACAACGGCGCCACCCACGCCGTCCTCGTCGACCTCTGGCTGACGAACGCCGCAAAGGATTTCGGGCAGGTGAACCTGCGCACGGCCTCGCTGGCGGCGGCGGGCGCGAGCTTCGGGCCCCTCGCCACCCTCGGCGGCCGGTCCGAAGTCGTCGTTTCCAGCGGGCAGGGCCGCGCCGTCACGCTCGTCATCACCGTGAAGAACACGGTGGGCGCGAACACCGGCCCCATGACCCTCACCCTCGATGGCCCCATGGCGAGCGGCAAGCAGGTCGCCGGCAAGTACCAGCTCTTCCTCCCGACCCCGTGACCCCGCCTTCACCCCACTCGCGCGCGGCTTTACGGGCGCCGGGGCAGCGGGCAGAGTGAATCCGGGCACGGAACTCCCCGCACTTCACCCCCGACACTGGAACGCGATGCGACCAACCCGCCTGCTGCCACTGCTCGCCGCCTTCGTGGGCCTGGCCGCCGCGGCCTGCGCGGGCGAACCCACCGCCGCCCCTCTCCCGACCGAATCGCCCCTCTCCCTCTCCGGCGAGATTTCCGCCGGGGGCGCGATGACGAGCCCCGACGGCCGCCTTGTCGTGCTCACCCAATCGGAGACGCCCGTCTCGATCCGGCTGACGGAGGTGCGAACGGGCCCGGCACTGCCCGCGGGGTGGCACCCCCTGACCCCCATGTACGACCTCAAGGTGCACGACCAGGATTCCACCGCCGCGACGCTCGCGATGCCGCTCACCCTGCGCCTCAGCGTTCCCGCGGGCGGCCTCTCCGGCGGGCTGCTACACGACGGCACGACCTGGCGCCAGCTCAGCGGCGACCGCGACGCGCTCTCCACCCTCACCGTGACCACCGACCGGGGGGGCATCGTCACGGCCGCGCAGCCGCTGAACCCCAACCTCACGCCCACCCCCGTCCCCGTGATCACGATCGCGCCCCGCGCCACCCCGACCACGCCGGGCGATAGCGGCCCTGTCGTCGCCGCCACACCCACGCCCTCGCCGACCCCCACTCCCACGCGCACCGGCGGCGGTCCGAGCCTCACCCTCCAGGCGTCGTTCGCTCGGTCCGCGCTCGACCCGCTGTTCGACCGCTTCTTCAGCCGCCGCACGAACACCCTCGGCCTGCTGCCGCTCGATGGGCCGTCCTTCCTGGATGTGCCACCTTCGCTGCTGGGGGTGCTTACGGCGCGCGGGCAGACCGTGTTCGCCGCGCCGTATGCGGGCGTGAACGAAGTCTTCGTCACCGCGATGACGGACCGCGGCGGCGCCTCCGTCGCCCTCGTGGTGGAACCGGTGCTGCAGTGGCCCGCCGATGCCGCCGCCGCGGAGGCCGCCCTTCGCGCCGCCTTCCACGGCATGACAGCGCCGTTCGCCGCGCGCCCCTCGGCCTCCGGCGGGTTCGCCTTCGCCGCCTCCCAGGACGGCTCCACCTACCTGTTCGGCTTCATCCGGCAGAGCGGCCTCGCGCTGGCGTACGCGCTCGTCGGCAGCGGCGGCTTCGCCGGCGATGTCGCGGCCGCCACCGCACCCTGACGGGGCCGCACCCCCGGCGAGCGGCTACACTGGGTCCGTGCACAACGAAGCCATCCGCGAAGCCGCCCGCGCCCTCTTCCCCGGGGGGGTGAACAGCCCCGTCCGGTCGTTCCGCTCCGTCGGTGGCTCCCCCATTCCCATCGTCCGGGGGCAGGCCGGCCACGTCTTCGATGCCGAGGGCGAACGGTACATCGACCTCCTCGGCGCCTTCGGGCCGCTCCTCCTCGGCCACGCGCACCCGGCCGTGGTCGAAGTCATCCAGCAGACGGCGGCGAACGGCACCGCGTTCGGCGCCCTCACCCCCGCCGAGGCCGAACTCGGGCAGCGCATCGTCGCCGCCTGCGGCATCGAACGGCTGCGCTTCGTCAACTCCGGCACGGAAGCGACCATGACCGCGCTGCGGCTCGCGCGCGCCGCCACCGGCCGCGACCTCGTGGTCAAGTTCGATGGCAACTACCACGGCCACGCCGACGGCCTGCTCGTGAAGGCCGGCAGCGGCGTCGCGACCATGGGACTGAGTGATTCCGCGGGCGTGCCCGCCGCCATCGCCGGGCTCACGGCGGTGCTCCCCTATAACGATGCCGCCGCGCTGGAGGCATGGTTCGCCGCGCACCCCGCCGACACCGCCGCCGTGATCGTGGAGTCCGTCGCCGGGAACATGGGGCTGGTCGAACCCGAACCCGCCTTCCTCGCGGCCCTCCAGGAGCTGCCGAAAGCGCACGGCGCGCTCCTCATCGCGGACGAAGTCATCACCGGCTTCCGCCTTCGCTACGGACTCTCCGGGCTCCTTCCCGACGCCGACCTCGTCTGCCTCGGCAAGATCATCGGCGGCGGGCTGCCCGTGGGCGCCTTCGGCGGCCGCGCCGACCTGATGTCCCTGATCGCGCCCGAAGGCCCCGTGTACCAGGCCGGCACGCTCAGCGGAAACCCACTCGTTATGTCAGCCGGCATCGCCACGCTCGATGTCCTGGCGACGGGCGAACCGTACCGTCGTGCCGAGACGCTCGCCGGGCACCTCGAAAACGGCCTGCGCGCCGCCTCCAAGCGCGGCGAAGCGAGCGCCAGCGTCGTGCGCCGCGGCTCGATGCTCACCCTCTTCTTCCGTCCCGAGCCCCCGCGCGACTACGCCGAGGCGCGCGAATGCGACACCACCGCCTTCGGCGACTTCCACCGGGGGATGCTCGAGCACGGCGTGCTGCTTCCGCCCTCGCAGTTCGAAACCTGGTTCGTGAGCGCCGCCCACACCGAGGACGACATCGACCACGTCGTGCAGGCCGCCCACCAGGTTCTGCGCGAAACCGGCGCCGGCGGCTGGAGATGAGCATCCGCATCGGCACCCGCGGCAGCAAACTCGCCCTCGCGCAGGCGAACATCGTCCTCTCGCGCCTCCGCACCGCGCACCCCACCCTCCAGTTCGAGCTCGTCGAAATCACCACCGCCGGTGACCGTGACCAGACGACCCCGCTGAGCGCGGGCGAGGGCGCCGGGTGGTTCACTTCGGCGCTGCAGGCCGCCCTCCTCGAGGGGCACGCCGACCTCGCGGTGCACAGTTATAAGGACCTGCCGACGAAGCGGCCCGAGGGGCTCATCATCGCCGCCGTGCCCGCGCGCGAGGACCCCCGCGACGCGCTCGTCGCCGCCCGCAAGATGACGCTCAAGGGGCTGCCACAGGGAGCCGTCGTGGGCACCAGTTCGCCCCGGCGCGAGGCGCAGCTGCGCGCCATGCGCCCGGACCTGGAGATTCGTACCATTCGCGGCAATGTGGACACGCGCATCGCGAAGGTCGATGGCGGCGAATACGACGCCGCCGTGCTCGCGCTCGCCGGCCTTCGCCGCCTCGGCATCGAAGGGCGCGCGACCGAGATCTTCGGCGTGTACGACATGCTGCCCGCGCCGGCCCAGGGCGCGCTCGCAATCGAGTGCCGCGTCGACGACGCCGTCACGCGCCGCCTCATCTCCGCCATCGACGACCCTCGCCTGCGCGAATCCGTGACCGCGGAGCGCTCGTTCCTCGCCGCCATCGACGCGGGGTGCAGCTTCCCCGCCGCGGCCTACGCCGAGCACTTCGGCTCGACGCTCAAGCTGCACGCGCTGCTCGCACCGGGGGGACGGATCGTCCGGTCGAAGATGGCGGGCCCGGCGGAAACCGCCGCCGGCCTCGGCCGCAGCCTCGCCGCCGAGCTCATGACGCTCGCCGGGATGTAGCCCTACGCCACCTGGAACGAGCGCTTCGAGAGCCCGATGAAGTAGCCGTCGATCGCCGTCTCCGGGGTCGCCTCCGGGTCCCCGGCGGCGCCGAGCGTGAGGAACAGCGGCACGAAGTGGTCGGCGGTGGGGTGGGCGTAGCGCGAGGCCGGCGCCTTGCGGCGGTAGTCGAACAGCTGGTCGATGTCGCCGCGCGCGAGCGAGTCCGCCGCCCACGCATCGAAATCACGCGACCACGACGGCGGCGGCGCGTCTGGCGCCCAGGATTCGATGTACGGCAGCCCGTGCGTCATGAACCCGCTGCCAATGATCAGCACGCCCTCGTCGCGCAGCGGCGCCAGCCGCTGGCCCAGCCGGAACAGCCGCTCCGGGGCCAGGTCGGGCATCGAAACCTGCAGCACCGGGATGTCGGCCTCGGGGTACATCACCGTCAGGGGGACGTACGCGCCGTGGTCAAGCCCGCGGTCGGGCGCCTCCGCCACCGGCTCGTCGTCCGGCGCCAGCGCCCGCACCCGCCCCGCGAGCTCCGGCGCCCCGGGCTGGTCGTACCGCTGCTGGTAGTACTTCGGGTCGAACCCGTAGAAGTCGTACACGAGCGGCACCGGCCGCGTCGCGCCGATGGTCAGCGGCGCGGATTCCCAATGCGCGCTGACGACGAGGATGGACTTCGGGCGGGGCAGCCGCGCCGCCCAGTCCCGGAGCTGCGAGACCCAGAGCGCGTCATCCACGAGCATGGGCGCGCCGTGCCCGAGGTAGAGGGCCGGCATGCGCGAGGGCGAATCCGCGGTGGTCGTGGTGGTGGCGGTCGTGGTGTCGGTTATCATCGGCTCCCGGTGCAGGTCGTTGCACGATCAACCGTATCCGTTGCGCTTACGAAGTACAAGTACCCATGCTTTCGTAGGTACAGCGCCGGGAAACCGCGTCGCGCGCCCAGGGGCACATGGGCCCGGGTTACTCTTCGAGCGCGATCCCCTCGCGACGGTGGTAGGCGCCATTGAACACTGCGTACGCCCCGCAGCGCGAGCAGTCGACGTTGTTCCCGTAGCAGCAGAACGTGCGCTCGAAGTTGCCGCCTTCGCCCATGTACAGGGGCAGCATCTGGCGCAGGCCGCAGGTCTCGCCCGCAACCCCGGTCACGCCGAGCGCGTTTGCCGACTTCATCAGCGCCAGCGCGCCCAGGTTCGATTTCACGCGATCCGGGTAGCGGCGCTTCACGGCCATCACGCGCTCAATGACGGCGTCGCGTTCGCGGAGGTCGTCCCACGCCAGCTCCGAGGATTCGCCCAGCGACGGCACATAGAAGGTGAAGGCGACACCATCAACGGGCCAGTCCTTCACCTCCTCCACGAACTCCTCGATGCCCGGCGCGTTCTCCTTCGTGATGGTCATCTGCAGCATCACCGTCGTGCCGTCCGCGGGGTCCCGCTCGAAGACAGCCTTCTTCACCTTCTGGAACACACCCTCACCGCGGATCGGGTCGTTCATCGCCTCGGGCCCATCGAGCGAGACGGTCACGAGGTGGCCGGGCACGGAGGGGATGCCGTAGGTGCCGTTCGTCACGATGGAGGAGTGCTCGAACAGCGGCATCGCCTGCATCACGAGGTTGCGGCGGATCATCGGTTCGCCGCCCATGAACAGCATCGAGCGGATGCCGTGCCGGTCGCGCAGCGCCTCCAGCTGGTGGAGCATCGTCGCGTCGTCCATCTTGTCCTTCGGCTTGTTCGGGTTGTCCGCCCGGAAGACGAAGCAGTGGCGGCACGAAAGGTTGCAGACGTTCGTGACGTTGACCAGGGCGGAGCCGAAATGACGGTCGCCGAAATCGGTGGGCTCGTTATTGGTCATAGACGGATTCTATCACGCACAAACACCGCCGTGAGCCACTGGCCGGCAGCCGATGGCCAAAAGCACTCAGCACTCAGGACTCAGGACTCAGCACTGGCCGGCGAAGCCGGCCCCTACCACGCCGAGATGCCGGCCTCGAACGCGGCGCGCACAGCAGCGGCGGTGTCGTCCGAAAGGAGGGGGGCGAGGTCCGCGAGCCGCCCGGCGAGGTACGCGCGGGCACTTCCCGCGTCGGTGACGTCGTCGCTGGCGGCGGCTTCGGCCACAAGCGCCGCCCCGAGCGCGCCGGGGTTCGCGGCAATCGCCGCCCGTGCCGCTTCGGGGGTCAGCGTCGCGCGTTCTCGTTCAAGCAGCCGGGCCACCTGGGCCAACAGCAGTTCCACACCCACATCCTAGCCGCTCCGGCGGGCGCGCAACGCGGCACTCAGCACTCAGCACTGATGCTAGCGGCGGGGGGCGGGGGCATCCTCGCGCGGGGCGGGCGGCTTGATCTTGCTGTAGCAGTTGCTGCAGTAGACGGGGCGCTCGCCGCGCGGGACGAACGGCACCTCGGTCATCTGGCCGCATTCGGCGCAGGCCGCCGGGTGCATCTGCCGCGGAGTCTTCCCGCCGAAGCTGGCGAAGTTACCGTAACGGACGTATCCGTCGTTCTCCTGCAGCGTGCTCTGCGATTGCCGGCGCGCCGAACGGCACGACTGGCAGCGCGTGGGCTCATTCATGAGCCCCTTGTTCGCATAGAACTCTTGCTCGCCCGCGGTGAAGACGAAGTTGACGCCGCAGTCGCGGCACGCGATTTGCTTATCGGCAAAGGCCAAGGGGAAGGGACTCCTGCTGTGTTTCCGTGCCCGCTCGATACGGGCTCATCTGCCAGTCTAGCAGGTGCGGGGAAGAGGAATGGGGCGAGGGGAAAGACGCAAGCGCCGGCGAGGCCGCCCGCGCCCCTCCCGTCCCGTTCCTTCGCCCCGCAACCTCAGTCGTCGCCGGCCACGACCGGGAGCACGGCGCACCCCTGCAGGCCGATGCAGCGCGGGTGCAGCTGGAGCGGCGCGGGCGTCGGCGCGATGGGCGTTGGCGTCCGCGTGGGAGTTGGCGTGGGGGTCGGCGGCTGCGGCGAGCAGCTCGTCTGCGCGCTCGGGCTCAGGGGCGAAACGATCCGGCCCGTCATCGTCTTTTCGTACTCTTCGTAGTACTGCTGGTCCCAGATCTGGTTGACGATGACGCCGCCCGTGGTCGTGTCGCCGAGGGCGATGTCCCCGCTGTCGTACAGGGGCACGCCGGGGATGCCGCTGGGGATGACCACGCGGCGCACCTTCGTGCTCTTGTTCTTCCAATAGACAGTGGTGGCGTTGCGGTTCACCTGGCACACCTGCGGGTTGAAGCCGCTGTCCAGGATTTCGATGGTGACCGTTCCGGCCGCATTCGCGGAAGTTCCGCCGCGGCCGAGCGACACGGTGATGACGCCGGCAAGCAGCAGCCCGGCGGCCAACGCCGCCAGGACCGGTCGATGCCAGGGGTTCGACATGTTTCCTCGGGAGCCGCGCCCCGCCACGGGCGACTTCACCGTACGCTGGCCATCCCGAAGGGGAAAGCGCAGCCCTTTACGGCTCGCCGCCCGCCCCCATGGGCACCGCATCCGCTTCCGCCCGCTCCGCGCGCATGCGCCGCTTCGCCCGGCGCAGGGCGAACGGCCGCGCGGCCATCCGCAGGGCAAGCCGCGGGGGCCGCGCGGCGATGCCCGGAAGGTTCGTGGGGTCGGCGGCGAAGGCGTTCCCGGCGTACCGCGCCCCCAGCAGCCAATCGCGCGGGCGGGCCGGCCGCAGGTAGTGCATCCCGCGCAGCCACGCGTTGCTTCGCGCCCGCCGCTTCCGGCCGCGAATCGCCGCGGGCAGCCGCTCATCGGCGAGCCAGCGCTCCACAAGCTCGCGCTTCCTGGCGGTCGCGAACTCCGGGCTCATGCTGCGGTTCGCATCGCTGATACGGACCGCCGCGAGCGTCTCCGGGATCGCCACGAACACCCCGCCCGCGACGGCGATGCGAACCCAGAGATCGTGGTCGTGGATCCATTCGTGCAGCAGGCCGCCGGCGCGGTCGTACGCGCGCCGCCGGATGAACGCCGCGGGCTGGTTGATGACGTGGTCGGCGTCGAGGATCGCCGCCTCGAGGCTGAACGGGCGCGCGCGGTCCCACCAGATCACTCGCCCGCGCTCGTCGATGCCCGCGCTCGCGCCGTAGACGACGTCGGCCTCGGGGTGGGCGTCGAAGGCGGCCACGGCACGGCCGATCGCGCCGGGGAGGTAGCGGTCGTCGGCGTTGATCCAGGCGAGGATGTCGCCGGCGGCCTCGGCCCAGCCGGCTTCGATCGCTTCGAACGGGCCGCTGTCGGGCCGGGAGCGCCAGCGGATGCGGTCGCCGAACGACTCCAGGATGGCGAGGCTGCCATCGGTGGAGGCGCCATCCCGCACGATGCATTCCACGCGCGGGTACGCCTGCGCCAGCACGGACGTGATCGCCCCGCGCAGGTGACGCGCGCCCATCGCGGGTGGGGACGACGACGGAGACGAGGGGCCCATCGGCCGCGAACGGCATCAGTGACGCGGCGCGGCGCGCCATCCCAGGGCCACGACCGCGGCCGCCAGCGCGGCCACCGCGAACGTCCCCCGCGCCTTCGGCCGGCGAACCTCGAGCACGCGGGCGGCGACCCGCTCGACGATGCCGCGGACCACGAAGGGGGTGTTCGAAGGGCAGGCGCGGACCGCGTTCGCGAGGCAGAACCACGCCCAGCGCCAGTCGGCGGCGCGGCGCGGGCGCAGCACATCCAGCCCCCGGAGGTAGGCGTTGCTCATCGCGCGGGCCTCGTGGGCGCGCAGATCGGCGGGCACGTCCGGGCGGGCGAAGAACCGCCGCATCATCGCGATGCGCGCGGGGATCATCACCTCCGGCCGGGTGTGCATGTGGCCGGCGGCCTCGCGCACGTTCGCGAGCTGGCGGTCCATGGCAGCGAACCCGCCGCCGTTGAGCGCGATCCGCAGCCACAGCTCCTGGTCGTGCGTCCAAGCGGGGAAGAGCCAGCCGGCATCGGCCACGGCCCGGCGCCGGAGAAAGCTCGCGGACTGCATGATGATGTGGTCGCAATAGAGCACCGAGACATCGAGCGAGAACGGCCGCGTGGGGAAGACGCGCGAAATGTGGCCCTCATCGTCCATCAGCCCGCAGGCGCCGTAGACCACGTCGACGGAGGGGTCCGCCGTGAACGCGGCGACGGCCGCGGAGACGGCCCCGGGCTCCCACGTGTCGTCGGCGTTGAGCCACGCGATGATCTCGCCGGTCCCGAGCTGCCAGCCCTTGTTAATGGCGTCGAAGGCGCCGCCGTCCGGCTCCGAAAGCCACCGCACGCCGCGCGCCTCGTACGCGCGCAGCAGCTCCATCGTCCCGTCGGTCGATCCGCCATCGACGACGATACATTCGAGATTCGGATAATCCTGCCCGAGGATGCTTTCGAGTGTGGCGGGAGGTAGTCGGCGCGCTGCTTGCAGGGCACCACGACGGTGACGCGCGGCAGCGCTGCAGTGTCGCTTATGTTCACGGCGGGAGCCTCCGACCGCTCCCGGGCTTGTGGACAAAACGCAGATTCAATGCGACGAATGCTGTCTGCTACGGAAGCGGAGCGCGCCCGGTCCGGAGACGGACTACCAGGCGGCGCGGCCACCGCGGGAACTGCCGGGCCGGATGAGACGGTTCGTTCCCTGAGAGTCACTCGTCCCCCTTTGCCGTGGCGCCGTCATCCGCGTGCGGTATGGCGACAGGGCCATCCTACCGCGCGGCGGCGGGCTAACGCCAGTAATTGACGCGTTTGCGAGCGAAATGGAAACGGCAACGTGGTGCACGGACGGGCCGCGCCCAGCAGCGGGGCGCTAGCGGGAGAGGTCGAGGCCGCGCAAGAGGATGCCCGCGGCGGTGTCGCCGGCGCCGGGCGTCGCGAGAAACGTCGCCAGGTCGGCGGGCGTGTCGATATCGAGCTCGAGCTCCGCGCGGTCGAAGGCGGTGACGGTCATGCCGGCGGCGGCCGCGGCCTCCACGTGCAGTTCGTAACTGCCCGGCCCGTAGGCGAGGGCGAACCGGCCCGGCGGCCGCAGCAGCATCAGGTTCGTGCCCCCATCGAGGCTGCGAACGAGCGTGACCGAAGGCGCGGGCGGCGCCGAGGCGGCGAAGGCGGCGAAATGCTCGACCCGCGCCAGCGGCAGGTCCGCGTGGAGAATGGCGATCCCGCCCTCGGGCTGCCCCAGCCGGGCGAGGGCGTGCTCCAGCTGCGCGTTCAGGCCGCTTCTCTCGGGGTCCTCGGCGATGACGCGGGCGCCCGCCGCCGTGGCCACTTCGCCCGCGGCGGCGTCCGCCGTCAGCACGGCCACCGCCGCGAAGGTGCCGAGGGCGGCTTCGGGCACCGTCGCGAACGTGGCGCGCGCCAGCGCCTCGCGCACGCTCGCATCGAGGGTGTCCGCGAGCCGGCCCTTCGCCCGCTCCAGGCGGTTCACGGGAACAGTGCGAGCGTCATGAACGGCGAGTATGACGCATGCGAGCTACGGTTACTGTTATTTGCCGCATGCACCACGGCCGCTGCACTGTTCGGGCGGCTCATTCGGTGGAATCCGGTCAATACACAATTCGGATGGAATGCACGACTGGTCCGTCACCCGCGAAAGCTGCTCGGCGCGCACCTGCTCATCGCTTTCGGCGCCGTAGCTAATGAGCAGCCGGTCCAGGTTGCCAATCTCCTCGAACGCGATGCCGTCGGCGCGGATGCCGTTGAGGTAGAACTTCAGGGTCTTGCCGCCCTCGCCCGAGCAGAGCCGCGCACCGTCGGGGGTCTTGAGGCAGGCGCGCCCCACGGCCACGCCCGGCACCGTCGCGTCCTGCAATTCGAAGCCGAGCGAGCGGAAGAACTCGTCCCAGGTCGTGCCGCTCATGTGCACGTGCACCACGCTCGCCCGCGGGGGGTGGATGTGGACGTACGGGCTCTTCTCGTCCGCCTCGTCGTGCGAAACGAACCGCGGCTGATTGAAGTCGAACGGCTGTCCGTCGATGAAGAGGGCGAAATCGGCGTGGACGTGGATCGCCTGGCGGAGGGTGCAGCCGGGCTCGCCGGCCTTGCAGCTCGCGGCCGTGACCACGTTCCGCACGGTCGTTTCGCCGTTCACGCCCATGGCAAGGGCGAGCCCCAGCCCGATCGTGGACGCCGCCAGCGCGGCGACGGCCACGAGCAGGGCACGCGGCGAAAGCAGCTGCCGCACCGGCTAGGGCGTGCGCGTGGCGGTCGCCGCCGGCGCCGCCGAGGTGGTCGAAGCCGCCGCGCTCGCGGAAGCGGAGGCGGAAGCGGCGGGCGAAGCCGAACCGGCCGGCGAAGCCGACGCGGCGGGCGACGCCGAAGCCGTGGCCGAGGCGCCCGGCGTGGGCGACGCCGACAGCTTCGTGATGTAGTCATCGATCGCCCGCTTCCAGTCCTCGTTGCTCGCGAGCGCCCCCGACCCGATCGACTGGTCGTTGAAGAGGAAGCTCGGCGTCGAGCGGAGGCCGTACTGCGTGGCCTTGCGGTTGTCGTTCGTCACCTTTTCGAGGGTGGCCGGGTCGTTCAGGCAGCTGTCGAACTTCGCGCGGTCCAGGCCGAGGTCCGAGGCGTACTCCTTCAGCTTGTCATCGGTGAAGCGGCCCGCGTTCAGCTTCTCGTTCGTGTCCTGGCCCGCTTCGGCCTGCACGAGGAAGAGCTTGTTGTGGTACTCCCAGAACTTCGACTGGTCGGCGGCGCAGGTGCTCGCCTTGGCGGCCGCGACGGATTCGGCGCCGAGCAGCGGGAGGTTGTTCCAGATGAGCTGGACCTTCCCGGTCTTCACGTAGTTCTCCACGATGTAGGGCTCCGAATCGGCCGTGTACATCATGCAGAACGGGCACTGGAAGTCCTCGAACATCGTGATCTTGAGCGGGGCATCGTCGCGCCCGAGCTTGACGCCGTTCGCCAGGTCGAGGGGCAGGTCGGATTTCGCCTGCTTGAGGTCGTCGGCGCGTTCGCTGGCATCGGAGCTGGTGGCGATGAGGATGCCGAGCACGACGATGAAGACGACGACGAGGCCCGCGACGATGAGGGTGAACGGGCGCATGAGGAAGTCCATGCCGCCGCCGCTGGACCCGCCTCCCCGCCGGGGACCCCCGGGGGCTGGGCGGGCGCTCTTGGCACGCTGCTGCGCGGCGGTGTTGCGCGCATTCCGCATCTGGTCTCGTCGGGCCTGGCGATTGGACATGGGCGATCTGGTTCCTGGGAGCGAAGTTTCGGCGCGCACGCTGCGGCGCCGTCCGCGTGTAATCCGGTGTTTTGGATGGTAGCAGGGGTTTCGATAACGGGGAGGAAGGGCCTGTACGAGCGCACCGCACCCCGCCCCCGGCCTGTTCAGGCGAACGCTAGAACGGCTTGAACACCGCGATCCATGCCAGCAGCGGCACGCTGATCACGAGCAGCGTCCCGAACACGATGGGCACGCGGTCATCGAGGATTTCGCGCAGCTCGGCCGTCTCCTCGCCCTTCTTCGCGGCGATGAGCGACGCCAGCCGCGCCCGCCGCAGCCCGAACCCCAGCAACGGCAGGCAGACCAGGTAGAAGAAGATGAAGAGCAGCACGAGCGCGGCGAGCCAGCCCGTCTTCACGAAGTTCAGGTCCTGCGCCGCGGCCCAGAAGAACCCCGTGACGCCCGTGGCCATCGCCCCGGGGAGGAGGATGCGGGTCTCGTTGTTCGCCGCCTCGGTGAGGCAGTACATCTGGTACTTCACGTCCTTCGAACGCCACGCCTTCAGGATCAGGGGGTACGTCGCCCCCAGGCCCGCGCCCAGCCAGGCGAGCGAAAGCATGTGTACCAGCCGCCATTCATCCACGCCCCCGAAGATACGGCCTCGCACCCTAAGGGCGTACGTGCCGCCGCTTCCCACCGGGGCGGTCAGCGGCCAGAATCCGCGCATGGAGCTCTACGCGGTCATGCGGAGCGCGTTCTCGGCGCGCGAATTCACCCCCGAGCCCGTCGACGATGCCGTTCTCGCCCGCATCTTCGAACACGCCCGCTTCGCCCCCAGCGGCGGCAACCGCCAGGGCTGGCATGTCATCGTCGTCCGCGACCAGGCGACGAAGGACGCCTTCGCCGAACTCGCGAAGCCGCCCGCGAAGCGGTACGGCGCGCAGGTCGCGGCCGGCGAATTCCCCTGGAACACCGTCGTCCCCACGAAGCTGACGGCCGAGCAGATCGCCGCCACGGACCCGCCGCGCGGCCTCAGCGAGCCGTACCGCCGCGCGCCCGTCGTCATCGTTGTGTGCGTGGACCTGCGCGTGGTCGCCTCCGTCGATAGCCAGCTCGACCGCGTGGGCGTGATCAGCGGCGCCTCCATCTACCCGTTTACGTGGAACATCCTCCTCGGGCTGCGCGCGGAAGGGCTCGGCGGCACGCTCACCACCATGCCCATCGCCCAGGAACCGGAATTGCGCGCGCTGCTGGGCGTGCCCGAAGGTGTCGCGGTCGCCGCGCTCATCCCCACGGGCCACCCCGCGCGTTCGCTTTCGAAGCTCCGCCGCAAGCCCGTGGCCGAGTTCACGACCCACGAACGGTTCGACGGCGCCCCCTTCGTCCCCTGACCCGCCGGGTGTGGTGGCGAAGGGCACGCCCCGGTTCGCCGCCTACTCCGCGAACGGCGGCGTTTCGCCCTCGGGCACGGACACCTCGAAGATGTTCAGCGTCATCGAGACCAGCCCGTAATAGCCGACGATGCCCACGACATCGACGAGGCCGCGTTCGCCGATCAGTTCGATGGCGCGTGCGTAGGTCGCGTCGGAGAGCCGCTTCGTGGCGAAGTACTCGGTCACCACGTCGTACACGATCCGGTAGTCGTCGCGGGCGAAGGCGGGCGTCGCGCCGGTGCGCACGGCCTCGATGATGTCGTCGGGGAGGCCGGCCTGCCGCCCGAGCCGCGTGTGCGCCCAGAACTCGAACTGCGACCGCCATTCGCGCCCGGCGAGGAGGATGGCGAGTTCGCTCACATCAGCCGGGAGCGAGGTGCCAAAGCGGCAGTAGGCGCCGACCTTCTGCGCCGTGTCGGCCAGCCCCGGCGCGCGCAACCAGGCCTCGAAGGGGCCGCGCATCCCGCCGCGCGGCCCGCTCTTGATCTCGTCGGCGATGCGCTGCTGCTCGGGCGTGAGGGTGAGGGTTTCGAAGGGGGCGAGGCGGGGCATGGCGTACTCCGGGAAAAGGTGGGCGCATCGGAACCGATGCGCGCCTGCCCGTCAAGGCTCCCCCGCGGCCACGCGCAGGGCGCTCCCCGGCGCCGCGGCCGGTATACTCCGCTCCCATGTCCGACCTCCCGCCCGGCATCAACCGCGACGCCGTCACCCGCTTCTTCCGCGACCACGTGCCCGGGGCCGATGGCGACCTCACCTTCACCCTCATCGGCGAGGGGCGTTCGAACCTGACCTACGCGGTGACGCTCGGCGGCGAGAAGTGGGTGATGCGGCGCCCGCCCCTCGGCCACATGCTGCCCACCGCGCACGACATGGTCCGCGAATACCGCGTCATCTCCGCCATGGACGCAGCGGGGTTCCCCGTCGCGCGGCCAATCGCCCTGTGCGAGGACCCGGCCGTCAACGACTACCCCTTCTATGTGATGAACTTCGCCGACGGCCGCATCCTCACCTTCGATGACCACGCCAACTACGCCGAGACCGAGGCCGACCGCGAGAAGATCGGCCATGCGCTCATCGAAACCCTCGTCCAGCTGCATGCGATCGACTACCGGGCGGCGGGCCTCGGCGATTTCGCCTTCAAGCCCGAGGGGTACCTCGAACGCCAGCTGCGGCGCTGGGGCGAACAGTGGGAACGCTCGAAGACACGCGACCTGCCGGAAGTGGACGAACTTTCCCGGCGGCTGCGGCGCGCGCTGCCGGCTTCGCCGCCGCCCACCCTCGTCCACGGCGATTACCGCCTCGGGAACATGGTCCTCGCGCACCACGACCCCGGGCACGTCGTCGCCGTCCTCGATTGGGAGATGTCCACGCTCGGCGATCCGCTTTCGGACCTTGGCTACACCCTGATGTATTGGGGGCAGGTGGGAGACCCGGACCTGCGGCTCCTCGCGCACGAAGAGAGCCGCGTCACCGCGCGCCCCGGCTTCCTCACGCGCGACGAGCTGGTGGCCGAATACGCCCGCAAGAGTGGCCGAAACGTCGACGCCATCGAGTTCTACGAGATCTTCGCCAACTACAAGATCGGGATCATCATGGAAGGGATCCACGCCCGGTACCTCGCGGGCGAAACCGTGGGCGACATCTTCGACGATGCGGGCGAAACCGCGGCCTACATGCTCCAGAACGGCCTCGCCACCGCCGACCGCGCGGAGAACCCGATCCTGCGCGGCCAGTAGGCGGCGCTGCGGGACGACCGGCCCGGCGCCCTTACAGGGCCAGGATCAACCCGTCCTCGGCGAACGCGAACCCGGGCGGCGGCGGCTCCTTCGCCGCGTACTCCAGCATCGCCGCGCTCATGTGCGTCACCACCACGCGCTCGCACCCCAGCCGTTCGCGGTTCGCGCGCAACCGTTCGAAGGCGAGATGGAACGGCACCTCCCGCTCCGGCTGGTACCCCTCGCACACGAACAGGTCCGCGCCGCTGGCCACGTCGATGAGCGCGCCGGTCCAGGCGGTGTCGCCCGAGTACGCCACCATTCGCCCGCCATAGCCGATGCGCAGCGCGAGGGCGGGCGCGCCGCTCGCGTGGTCGACTTCCACCGCCTGGATGTTCGCGGGCCCGAACGGCGTCTCGCGGCCGGGCACGAGCTCCGTGACGTGCACGGCGAAGCGGCGCTTCGCGGTCGCGGACCGGGGAAGAGCACCTCCATCGCGCGCACCAGCCGTTCGCCCGTGCCCACCGGCCCCGCGACGTGGAGGTCGGCCTCGCGGCGGTTGAACTGGCCGTGCAGGACGAGGAACGGCAGCCCGCCGAAGTGGTCCCCGTGCAGGTGGCTGATGGCCACATGCCCGATCGCGCCGGGATCGACCCCCGCGCGCGCCATCGCATGCAACGACGTGGCCCCGCAATCCACCAGCAGCGGCGCCGTGCCACCTTCGAGCAGCAGGCACGCCTGGAAGCGTCCGCCGCTCGCGAAGGCGTCGCCCGAACCGAGGAAGCGAAGGGTGGCCGTCATGGCGCGCCCCCGGTGAGGAACCGTTCGAGGGCCGCCCGCAGCGCCGGCACGTCCTCGACGTCGGCGTGTGGCACTTCGTCGTGCGTGCGGGGCTGCTGGCCCGCGTGCCGGCCGGTGCGCAAGCGGATCGCCGTCATCCCCAGCCACCGCGCGGGCGCGATGTCGTTGTCGATGCGGTCGCCGACCATGATCGTCTCGCGCGGTTCGACGCCAAGGTCGTCGCAGGCACGCAGGAAGAGGCGGACATCGGGCTTGCGCAGCCGGTGGTGCCCGGTGACCTCGCGATGGGTGAACAACCCCCCAGCGCCGAGGGCGTCGAGGTCGCCGACCACGCGCGCGGGCTGGTTGGCGGCCAGCCCGAGGAGGAGGCCCTCGCCGCGCAGCCACTCGAGCAGGGGCACGATGCCGGGCCGCAGCTCGATGCCGCCGCGTTCCGCGAGCCGCCGCGGCCCCGCCTCCGGCGCGCGGAACCGGGCGCCCACCCGCGCCGCGAGATCCGCATCGCCGCCCGCGAGCCGCCACGCGATGGCGCTGTAGGCATCGGGCGCAAAGCACGCGATCGCATGGGCATCCGCCTCCGCGTACGCCTCATCCGTCACCGCCACGCCCTCGGCGGCGAAGGCGGCGCGGATATCGCGGTCCACCAGCGCCTCGAAGCGCACTTCGGTATCGATCGGGCCACCAACATCGAACAGCACGGCACGGAACATGGGCCACGAAGAAGAGCACGCCCGCCGCGCGCCCGCAAGGGGGGGGTGGGGGAGCGGTTGGCGGTTGGCTGTTGGGGGCCCTCTGGCCGTCGGCTGTCGGCTGTCGGCTGTGGCCACGGGGGAGCGGTAGGCGGCAGGCCGCGGGCGGATTGGGGTTGGCCCGCTGGCCGCTGGCTGTCGGCTGTTGGCTGTGGCCACGGGGGCGCGGTTGGCGGTGGGCGGTTGGGGGGCCCGCTGGCCGTCGGCTGTCGGCTGCGCGGCCCTGCGGTTGTGGGCCCTGGCTGTTCGCTGTGGCCACGGGGAGCGGTGGGCGGCTGGCGGCTGGGGGCCCGCTGGCGGTTTGCGGGGGGTGGCCCGGTGAGCTGCCGGCTGGCGGCCTGGGGTAGCAGGGCCGGCCGACGGGCGGTCGATGGACCCGTGAAACATTTCGTGAAACAAATTCGTGAAACACTCGCTCACGCCGTCCTTGGCCTGTCCGCCAGGTTCACGGCTCATGTTTCACACCCTGTTTCACACGCTGCCACCGGGCGATTGTTTCACGCCCGCGCTGCCCCGCCCCACTCGCCACCGACACCCGACAGCCGACAGCCAGCGCCCGCCAACAGTTCCCCGTGGCCACAACCCGAGAGCCGACAGCACATCCAACCCCCAGCCGCCACCGCCCCTTGGTGGCCACCACCGACAGCCGACGGCCAGCCAACAGCCAACAGCCAACAGCCAACAGCCAACAGCTCGCGCGGCGCGCGCCGCAGCGCGCGCCGCGCGTACACTCCCACGCCATGAGCAGCCAGCCCGTTACCCACGCCGACGCCGTCCCGCCGCCCGCGATCCAGGAGGTCAGCCGCGGCATCCATGCCTACATCCAGCTCGATGGCAGCTGGTTCCTCAACAACGCCGGCTGCATCACCGGCGACCGCGACGCGAAGCTCATCGACACCACCGGGACCGAAGCGCGCGCCCACGCCTGGCAGGCCGCCGTTCGCTCCATCACGGACCTGCCCGTCACCGCGCTCATCAACACCCATCACCACGCCGACCACACCAATGGCAACTTCGCCTGGGCGCCGAACACGCCGATCATCGCGCACGAGAAGTGCCGCGAGGAGGTGCGCGCCTCCCGCCCGAGCCGCCGTTCGCCCGTCTTCCCCAACACCGATTTCGGCAACTGCCCCGCCACCCCCGCAACCATCACCTTCGAGGACCGCATGGCCGTCTACGTCGACGACCTGCGGATCGAGCTGATCTTCATGGGCCCGGCCCACACGACCAACGACATCGTCGCCTGGATCCCCGAACGGAAGCTGCTCTTCAGCGGCGACCTCGTCTTCAACGGCGGCACGCCGTTCGCGCTGTTCGGGTCCATCGCCGGCTGGTTCGATGCCCTCGACCGCCTCGGTGCGCTGGGCGCCGAAACCATCGTCCCCGGCCACGGCGCGGTCTGCGGCCCCGAGGTGTTCGACACCATCCGCGGCTACCTTGGCTTCGTTCGCGACCACGCCCGGCGAGGCTTCGAAGCGGGCACGCCGCCGCTCGAGCTCGCGCAGTCGCTCGACCTCGGTCCCTACGCCGGCCTGTGCGATACCGAACGGATCGTGGGCAACCTGCACCGCGCGTACTCGGAGCTGCGCGGCGAGCCGCGCGGAGCCGCACTCTCGCTGAACACGATCTTCCCCGAAATGGTGGCGTACAACGGCGGCCAACCCCTGCGCTGTCTGGCGTAGCGCCGCGGCGCTGCGGCGCCGCGGCGCAGTTGCGAGTTCCCAGTGCCCAGTGCCCAGTGGTGCCGCACGCGGGGCTGAGGCCCTGCGGGCGAGTCCGAGTGGTCAGTTCCCGGTGCCCAGGCGCCGCCCGCGCACGAACCGAAGCCGGGCCGCGAACGGTAGTGAGCGGCGCTGCCGCGTCACCGATCTCGCCCGCACTATCCGCGCGGACCGCTGCCGTGGGGACAGGATGCCAACCTTCTACATCACGTTAGCGGTGCATTCAACGCGCCCAAAGCGCGCTCTCTCGTCAGTTGTTCACTAGTTCCGCGAGTCGCACGTCATCCTCGACACCTTCATCCACGGTCGGTCGGCAGCGGCCCACACGGCGTCGCAGGCCCGACAGCCGACGCCCCCCGGGGTTGTCCCTCCTCGAGCCTCGAGCCCCGAGCCTCGATCCCCTCACCCCACCCGGTACTCCTTCGCGAACGAAAACCCCAGCGCATCCGCCACCGTCGTCCGGCGCGAGCCGGCGGCGTCCGCGTACTCGGGCGTTCCGGGAGGCGGGTCGACGCTGAGCGGCGCCAGTGGCCGACCGACCGCGAGCACGCCCAGCTGCCCCAGCGCCGCCAGGCTGTCGAACCGGGAGATGTAGCTCCAGCTGCCGTCCTTCTCCCGGCGCCCGACGGTATGCACGAGCAGCACCACCGGCTGCCGTGTTCGCCGCCAGCCAAGGAACTCCCCCGTGTGCCGCCCGCGGGCCACCCACGCCACGGTCACGCGGTCGCTCGCGCGGTTCGCGAACGCCTCCATCTCGGCCGCGGCCGGGAGCGCCAGTTCGAGGCCGG
Organism: Candidatus Amarobacillus elongatus; assembly: GCA_016703545.1. Lineage (GTDB taxonomy): Bacteria > Chloroflexota > Dehalococcoidia > Tepidiformales > Tepidiformaceae > Amarobacillus > Amarobacillus elongatus. Next base: position 43,259 of record JADJBX010000008.1, on the reverse strand, counting down.
CGAGCCCCGTCGCGCCGCTCACGATGTGCTCCGCGAACGTGGACGCGAACCCCTCGGCCTCCATCTCGCGTTCCAGCGGCGCGAACGCCCCCACCAGCGAGGTCGCGAACTCCTGTGTGCCATCTGCCATGGGATGCCTCCTAGTAGGTGACGCCGCCGTCGCGCTCGGGGACGAGGAAGCGCGCCATCCAGCGGCCGAGATTGCGGATGAGCAGCGCGCCGCGCCCGTCCTCCACCTTCGCCCGCCGGTACGGCTTCGGCGTCGCCCCCGGCATGCCGAAATCCCGCGCGATCGGCGGCGTCACGATGAACAGCGTCACCAGCCCCTCACCGTGGGTCGCGTCCTTGTCCCAGAAGATCTCGACGTCGAAGCCATCGGCCTTGCCGCACACCCAGTAGATGGCGATGGGCCAGTCGCGCGCGGGTTTCGCGGAGTCGTGGGCCCATTCGCTGCCCTTGTCGTTGAGCGCGAGGCCCCCGGAGTCGCCGTCGTCCAGCCCCAGGGACAGCTCCAGCGCCTCCACCAGCGCCCGCGTGACCATCAGCCGCGCGCGCTCGGCGGCCGCGGTCGACATATTCGTGAGCGTCGCCTGGCCGGTGATGTCGATTTCGCCCGTTGCCGTCCGGGGCAGCGCGATGACGCGGAAGAAGTTCGTGTTCATCGGCCCGAACCAGTCTGCGTCGAAGTGACGCGGTTCATCGCCGGTCAGCACGGGCGTCCCCGCGGCCGTCTCCACGAGCGAACGGCCGACCACCACCGACGTCCGCGGGCCGACCTCCCCGCGGGCCACCCACGGCGGAGGGTTCGCCGGGTCCAGCACCCAGCGGTGGTAGAGGAGGCTCTGGAAGCGCATCGCGGGGTCCTTCCAGCGCGCCTCGAGCTTCGTCACGGTTTCGCCCTTATGGACGACGAGCGGCATCGATGTGCCCAACCCATCCACCTCCTTGGGGAGCCTGAAGTGCGGCTACCCTAGGTATGGTGGGTAAAGGCGTCAAGCCGAACTGTTAATCCCCTCACGCAAAAGCAGGATGGCATGGCCGCCACCCCGCGAAGCGGCCGCCGGTCGTTGGCCGGCGGCCGTGGGGCCGACCGCGAGCGCGTTACTTCTGCGCCGGCGGCAACACGTCGAGCCGCGCCGGGTCCTTGCGCATCCGCTCGTCCGTGGTCATCTCCTCGACGTCCGGCTCGTTGTCGGGCACGCGCGTCACGCCCACGGGCTGTTCCGTCGGCCGCGAACCGGGCTCGAATGTCGGGTTCTGGTCCTTCTTCGGGTATCGGTCATTACCGGGCATGGAGTGCCTCCTGCGTCGTGGCGTTCTCCTCCATCGCACCACGAAGGCCGTGCCGGGCGGGCGCGCGAATCCTGCCGTGGCGTCGCAGCGGGGTTGCAGCCGGTGTTTCACGCAGATGTTTCACGGCGTGTTTCACGGACGCTCAGGTTCGAAACCTGATGTTTCACGGCAGTCCGCGGACGACCGGGCGAGCGGCGCCGCTACCCCTTGATGGCGTACGCCAGCGCGAAGGCCGCAATCGCCCCCGCCAGCCACAGGTGCTTCGTCCACCATCGACCGGGGGGCGGCGGCGCCGGCTTCGTGCGCTTCTTCGCCACCTCAGCCGCCCGTCAAGCGTTCGACCACGCCCGCCCGGTGGAACACCCGCGGCAGCCGTGCCGTCAGCGATGCGAAGGTATCCCACGGGATCGTCCCGGCCGCCTCCGCAACCTCGTCCGCGCGAATCGCGTCGCCACCCTGCGCGCCCAGGAGCACGACTTCGTCGCCCTCCTCCGCCGCCGGCAGCGCCGTCACGTCGACCACGAACTGGTCCATCATCACCCTCCCGATGACGGGGCAGCGCCGGCCGCGCACGAGCACCTCGCCGCGATTCCCCAGGTGCCGCGACCAGCCATCGGCGTACCCCACGGGCACAAGCCCCGCGCGCGACGGCCGTTCCGCCCGCCACGTCAGCCCGTAGCTCACGCCGTCGCCCTCGGGGATGTCCGAAACGCGGGCAAGGCGGGCCTTCACCGAAAGGATCGGCCGCAGCGCCGGGCCGGGCGTGTTCGAAGGCAGGATGCCGTGCAGCGCGAGGCCGATGCGCACCCCTTCGAAGCGCAGCCCCGCCCGCCGGAGCGCGGTGGCGGAGTTGGCCGTGTGCCGGTAGGGGACCCACGGCAGCCGCTCCGTCGCCGCCCGGAAGAGCGCCGCCTGGGCGTCCGAGAAGGAGTCGTCGGGTTCGTCGGCGTTCGCCATGTGCGTGCTGATGCCCTCGACCGCGAGCCCCGGGAGGTCGCGCAGCGCCTCCGCCAGCGCCACGCCCTCATCGAGGGAGACGCCGTCGCGGTGGAGGCCGCTATCGATATGAATGTGGACGCGCGCCACGCGCCCGGCTCGCACCGCGGCCGCCGAGAGCGCGTGTCCCAGCCCGAGCGAGTGGCAGGTGAGCGTCAGGTCGTGGGCCACGGCCGTGGGCGCGTCCTCCGGGAACGAATGGCCGAGCACGATGATGGGCCGGCGAATCCCGAGTCCGCGGAGCTGTACGCCCTCCGATACCCACGCCACACCGAACCGCTCGACCCCGGCCGCTTCGAGCACGGGCGCGACGCCCTCAATGCCCGCGCCGTAGGCGTTTCCCTTGATCACGGCCACGGTTTCGCACCCGGCCCCGACAGCGGCGCGAAGGGCGCACAGGTTGTGCTCCAGCGCTTCGATATCGATTTCGATCCAGGCATTGCGCGCGCGAGTGGTCTCGGCCAGCGAGCGGCCGGCGGCGACGGCAGGCGATGGGCACGGGGCGGACGCGGCGACGGGCGGTGCGGGCGACTCGGCGAGATCGGTCACGCGAAGAAAAACCACCTTTTCTGCGCCGTAACGCGGTTTTGACGGCCCCGGTACCCAATCCCTAGCATCCCCTCGGTGCTGACGATACGCAATGCTCTGCGCGTGACAGGGCGACCGCGAGGCGTCAAGGCCCTCTCGTTCGCCGTTCTGGCGGCTGCCCTGCTCGGTGCGGGCGCCTTCGCCGTCGTCCTCGTGGCGAGCAGCGGCGAAACCCCGGCGCGCGCCGGCGACGGCGGTCCCGCCGAAACCATCCCCGCCGCGACGGCTGCCACCGCGCCCGCCGGCACCCCCACGTCCGTTCCCCTTACCCCGACCGCAACCGTCCCGGCGGGCCCGCCACCCTCGCTCGAAGAGGCGCACCGCCTGCTCCGCGAGGGCGAATTCGTGCCCGCCGCGGCGGCGTTCCAGGCTGCCGCCGCCGTCGCCGGCGGAGCGGCCCGTGCCGCCGCCCCTCACCGGCGAAGCCAACGCCTGGACCGAGCTCGAGAGAACGCGAAGGCCGCCGACTCCCTTCGCGCGGCGGTCGGGGCCGCCCCCGCCGGCAGCGCCGAGGCCGTCCGCGCGCGCTACCTCCTGGGCCGCCAGCTCGTCACCGCGCGCGACTTCACCGGGGCGCGCGACGTCCTCGCGCCGGTGCAATCCGCCGCTTCGCCACTCTCTCCTTATGTCGCCTTTGAATACGGCCGGGCCCTCGAAGGCGCCGGCGACACCGCATCCGCCGCGCTCGCCTACGAACGCGCCGCCACCGCATCGGCGCCCGTCGCCCTGCGCGTGTCGGCCCTTCGCGCGCTCGCGGACATCGCCGCGGGCCCGGTGGCGAAGGTGACCGCCTACGAACGCGAACGGGCGGTGCGCGAGACCGCGGGTCTGCTCTCGCTCCTGGCCACGGCGCAGGCTGAAGCCGGCGACGAGGCGGCATCGCACACCACTCTGCGCGTGCTCGCCGCGCGCTACCCCGGCAGCGCCGCCGCCCTCGAGGCCGTGCGGAAGCTGCGCCTCGCCGGCGCCGCGCTCGACGTGGGCGAAGAGGGCCTCGTCTTCTACCGCCACGGCCGCCTCGCCGATGCCCGCCGCGTGCTCGAAGGGGCGGTGGGCGAGGCCGGCATCCCTGCCGACGCCCTCGGCGTGCGCTGGTACTACCTCGGCGCCACCTACGAGGACCTCGACCTGGGGCGCGAAGCCGTTGCCGCCTATGACCAGGCCGCCACCCTCGCGAACGCCGCCTTCCGCCACCGGGCACGCTACTGGGCAGCTCGCGTAACGGAGAGCATGGACGACGCTCCCGGCGCCTCGGCCCGCTACCGGGGCGTCGTGGCCGCGGGGGGTGGCGAATTCGCCGCCGAATCGGCTTTCCGCGCGGGGTACGTGCTCCTCGCCGCCGGCGACGCCCCCGGCGCCATCGCCGCCTGGAGCGAAACCGGCAGCGCCGGCGGCGCGCGCGCGCTCTATTGGAAGGGCCGCGCGCTGAATCTGATTGGGCGCGCGACCGACGCTCGCGCGGCATGGGAGGAGGCGCGCCGCATCGAGCCGATGAGCCTCTACGCACACGAAAGCGCCCGCGAGCTGGGCACGGGCGGGCTCCCCGCCACCGCCTACCGCCCGCTCCCGGCCGACACCGCCATTGACTGGGACGCCATCGAACGGTGGCTGACCACGGCGGCCGGGGCGCGCACCGGCACCCTCGATGTCGCCATCGCCCGCGAACTGGCGGCCGCCGGCCTCCACGCCGACGCCGAGGACGCCCTCCTGGACGCGGCCACGACCCCGTGGGGGCAGTTCGACGCCATGCGCGCGGCCCGCGACATGGGGCTCCCCGCGCCCGCGGTGCAGCTCGCCTTCCGCCTCACCGGGCGGTACCCCGACGCCGAGGGCGTCCTCACACGCATCGAATACCCACTCGCCTTCGTCCGCACCCTCGACGCCGAGGCCCGTGCCCGGAACCTGGATCCCCTCTTCCTCGCCGCGCTCATCCGCCAGGAGAGCCTCTGGGACGAAAAAGCGGGTTCGACCGCGGGTGCGCTCGGCCTCACGCAGGTCATCCCGCCCACCGGGCAGGCGATTGCCGGCGAACTGGGCGTGTCCGCCTTCCGCGCCGAGGACCTCTTCCGCCCATCGGTCGCGCTGCGCTTTGGCGCGTACTACATCGCCGCCCAGATCGCGAAGTACGGGACGCCGTGGGCGGCACTCTCCGCGTACAACGCCGGCCCCGGGGCTGCCGACCGATGGACGCGAGCGGCCGGGCGCGCGGCCGCCGCTGATTACATCGAAGTGGTCGACTACTCCGAGACGCATGCTTATGTCGCCTACGTGCTCGATCACTATGCCCGGTACACGGCGGAGTACCGGTAGACGGGCCGATTTGGCATCGATTTCCCCGCCGGGTAGGCGGGATGTTATGGTGAACGTTCACGGAAAGTTGAGGAGGAGCTCGTGTCAACGAAGCGCACCTACCAGCCCCATCGGATCCCTCGCAAGCGAAACCATGGCTTCATGAAGCGCATGGCGACGCGCGCCGGCCGGCTGGTGCTCAAGGCGCGACGGAAGCAAGGCCGGAAGCGGCTGACCGTCGTTTAGGAAGGACGTCCTCATGGAGCGCGCCTGGCGGCTCCGCAAAGGGCTCGAATTCGACACCACATACGCGAAGGGGACCGTGACCAGCGGTCCCCTTTTCGTTGTGCGCGCGCTCCCCAACGGCCTGGACCATCCCCGGTGGGGGTTCGCCGTGGGAAAGCGGATCGCGAAGTCCGCCGTCGTCCGGAATCACACCAAGCGCCGCCTGCGCGAAGCTGCGGACGCCCTCGGGAACGTCGGCGGCTTCGACCTTGTCATCACCGCCCGCGCTCGTGCTCTCGGCGCTCGCTGGCCGGAGCTCTCCACCTCGGTCGCACGCCAGGTCCGCCGCGCGACGCCGCCGGCGCCGGCCGCATCACCGTCACCACAGGAGCCACGGCGCACGCAGGGGGCTCCGGAATGAAGTGGCTCCTCCTGCGGCTCATCGCGGGCTATCAGCGGGTCCTCTCCCCGGTCCTGCCGCCATCCTGCCGGTACGAACCCACCTGCAGCCGGTATGCGGTCGAGGCAATTGAGCGGCACGGGGCGCTGCGGGGAACGTGGCTGGCGGTGAAGCGCCTGGCGCGGTGCACGCCGTGGGGCCGCAGCGGCTACGACCCGGTCCCCTAGCGGCCCCTCGCTCTTCCTCGGGCGGCGCCACAGGTCACGCAGTCACGAACCCCTGTTCACGAATCCATCTGTTTCACGTGGAGCGCGGCCGTTACCTCGCTCCGCAGTTTCCTGCGGAGCGCGCCTCCTCACCACGCATGCGGGAACACCGCGGAGACCGCAAACATCGACCGCCCCTGCGCTCCACGTGAAACACGCTTGGGAGCGTGCGCTCGGGGAGTGGGACGTACGACGGAAGGCCCCGGCCGATTCGTAACGGGCCGTCGCTCCACGTGAAACACTATGGGAGGAACGGAGACCGCGACAGTCTTCCGCACTACGCCCAGAACTCCACGTGTTTCACGTGGAGCTACGCCCACCACATGAAACACGGTGCCATCCTGCTCAAGCGGATCTACTCCATGAGCGATTTCACGTGGAACACGGTGGGGGCCGGCGATTGCCGTTGCGGCTGGCCGAGCCCATGCACCCCAGCCGGCGCTCTTCGCCGAATCCCGCACCCGAGCGCCGATTCCGCGATCACGGTGCCATGCCGCATTCGCTCACTGTGCTGCACGTGAAACAGTCCTCGATACTAGCTCGGGTCCGCCTCGCAACGTCCGATCCTGCCGCACCATCCCGCAAACGCCGCCGCTCGCGCGATGCGCCTGCCCTGCTACCATGCAAGCGTGAACAACCCCCGCTTCCTCGCTGTGGGGCTGCTCCTCGCACTCTTCGTCCTGACCGCCGCCGCGTGCGGTAAGGTCCGGCAACCCGAAGGCTGGGCGAGTCCTGCGGTCTCTGAATCCACAGCCTACTTCTTCGCTGATAACGACCGCCTCGTCGCCGTCGACCTCGACGCCGCCCGCGCCGTTTCCGACCCCAAATCCACCACCGGCGGCTCCCTCCAGCCACTCCTCTGGGAATTCCCCTCCAACGACCAGCAGGACGAAGACGCCTACCACATCAAGGCCGTCTACAGCGCCCCCGTCCGTGACGGCCAGACCCTCTATATCGCCGCCTACGACGGCGCCCTCTTCCGCATCAATGCTCCCGACGGCCGCGGCGAACGCATCGCCACCCAGGCCGATATCAAGGGCAAAATCGTCGCCGGCCCCGTCCTCGCCGGCGACCTCCTCGTCTTCGGAACCACCGAGGGCCACCTCTACGCGGTCAACAAGGACAACGGGCAGCTGCCCGTGGGCTGGAGCGCCGGCGGCAAGTCCCTCGGCAAGGGCATGTGGGCGCCACCCGTCGTCAAAGACGACTCCATCATCGTCGCGACCATGGACGGCAAGGTTCGCAGCTTCGGCCTCGATGGCTCCCAGCGCTGGCAGCAACCCTTCGAAGCCACCGGCGCCATCGCCGACCTCACCCTCCTCAACGGCACCGACCTCTTCGTCCCCACCCTCGACAAGAAGGTCTACATCCTGGACGCCGCGACCGGCGTTCAGAAGGGGAAGGAGTTCGTCGCCGAGGATTGGGTCTGGTCCACGCCCGCCTTCGCCGACAACGTCGCCTACTTCGGCGATTTCTCCGGAAAGGTCTATGCACTGGACATAACTACGATGTCGACGAAGTGGAAACCGTATGATGCGGGGACAAGAGTGAAAGCCTCCCCCGTGCTCATCGACGGCGTCCTCGTCCTCGCCGACCGCGCCCCCGTGGTCCATTTCATCGACGCCAGCAACGGCACCGCCTACAACACCGTCCCGATTGAAGGCGCGGGCACCATCCGCGCGGGGCTCACCGCCGCGGGCGGAAAGGCCTACATCGCCACCACCGAAGGCAAGCTCTTCGTCGCCGACCCGGTCAAGCGGTCAGTCGTGCAGATCGGCGTGAGCGAGGCCGCCAAATGATCGGTGACGTGTTCACGCTGGTCCTGCTGGACCCGATGATTAACTTCCTGGTCCTGCTCAATAACATCTTCTTCGGCAGCTTCGGGCTCGCCCTCATCGCCTTCACGTTCATCATCCGGCTCGTGACGTTCCCGCTGACGCGAAGGCAGCTCCACCAGTCCCGCGCACTGCAGGCGGTGCAGCCGCGCATGGCGGAGATCAACAAGAAGTACAGCGACCCGAAGCGCCGGCAAGAGGAGATGATGAAGCTCTACCGGGACGCCGGCGTGAACCCGCTCGGCTGCCTGGGCCCGATGCTTCTGCAGTTCCCCATCCTCATCGCCCTCTTCTATGCCATCCGCCAGACGCTCCCCGAAAGCCCGGAAGCCCTGGAAGCGCTCTCGACGCACCTCTACTCCTGGAACTACATCCAGCACGCGGTGCCGATTAACGAGTTCTTCCTCGGGATCGACCTGAAGCTTTCGCCGAACGACGCCTCGAGCTACCTGAGCCCCGCCTGGCTCTTCGTCATCCTCGTGGGCGCGACAACCTGGCTGCAGACCAAGACCACGGTCACGACCGTGACCGACGAACGCGCCCGCGCGCAGCAGCAGATGATGGCCTACATGATGCCCATCATGTTCGCGTTCTTCGCGCTCAGCTTCCCAACGGGCGTCAGCCTCTACTGGACGGTGAACTCACTGATCCAGATTGGGTTCAACATCGTCACCTACGGACTGCCCGCGCTGAACATCCAGCCCCTGCTGAAGTCGCCCGCGCCCGCCATGGCCGCGGCCTCGGCAACCCGTTCAGCGCAGCCGCCCGTGGCACAACCCGCCCCCGAACCGAGGACACCGAATGGACCAGGCCGAAGCAAGCGGCAAAACCGTCGAAGACGCCCTCAATAGGGCGCTCGCCATCCTTGGCGCCCGCCGCGACGAAGTCGAGTTCACCGTGCTCGACGAAGGCGCGAAGGGCGGCCTTTTCAAGCGCGGACGCGACGCCATCGTGCGCGTCGACCGCATCGCCGGGCAGGCTGCCCCTGTCGCCAGCCCCCGCGAAGCCCCCGACACGCGCATCCCGCACGGGCCCCAAAACCGTGGCGGCGCCCCGCGCGGCGGCCAGAACCGTGAACGTACCGGCGACCGCCCTCCCCGCCAGCCTTCCGGCGACCGCCCCCCGCGCGACCGTGACCGCGGCGGCGAACGTGGCGGTGGCGCCGGGCGTGACCGCGGCGGACGCGGTGGGCGGCTCCCCCTCGAAACCGCCACGCCCAAGCTCACCGAACAGGACTTCTTGCGCCCGCGCGGCGAAGCCCCCGCCGAGACCGCGCCCGACACCTCCGCCCCGAGTCCACGCGGCCAACGCGGCGGACGGGGACGCGGACCCGGCGGCGACCGCCCCGACCGCGGCAACGGTGGCGACCGGCCGGAACGCGGCTCCGGCGGCGAACAACCTCCTTCGCGCCCACGTGGCGAGCGCCGCGAACGCCGCGCATTCGAACCCGAAGGCAACATCGTCCCCGACATCAACGCCGAGGAGGTCGCCTTCGCCGCGCAGACGGTCGACGACATCCTCCGCCTGCTCGACATCGACGCCTCCCTCAACATTCGCGAGCCGATCACGCCCGGCGACGGGCTGGGGATGGCCCTCGCCGTGATCGACATCAGCGGCGACGACCTCGGCCTCCTCATCGGCCGCCGCGGCGACACGCTCCTGTCGCTCCAGTACGTCGTCAACCTGATCGTCAGCCGGCGCTACCCCGGCAAGGGCGGCGTCACGATTGACGTCGAGCACTACCGCCATCGCCGCGAGGAGCAGGTCGTCTCGCTCGCCCAGCGCATGGCCGAACGCGTCCGCGAGCACGGCTCGCCCATCACCCTCGAGCCGATGTCCGCCGCCGAACGCCGTCTCGTGCACCTGGCGCTGGCAGAGGACGCGGAACTCGAAACCAACAGCATTGGCGAAGGCGAAAACCGCAAGGTCGTCATCAGCCGCCGCTGAACAGGAGCAGGACGACGCACATCGTGGTCGCTGGCAACGTCGCGGAAGACAGGGCGCCCGGGGGCTGGGCGCCCGGGGGCCCGTCGCTGTACACGGCGCGCATGTGCGTCGCGCTCGGCGCACGCGTGACCCTCGTCTCCGCGATCCCCCACGGCTACCCCGCGGACGCCCTCGACGGCATCAGCGTGAGCGCAACGCCCGGTGGGCAGGCGGCCCGCTACGCGAACACCTACGACGATGCCGGCCACCGCACGCAGCTCCTCCTGCAGGAGGGCTCGCCCATCCCCCTCGGCCTCGTCCAGGACGCCTGCCGCGATGCCGACGCCCTCTTCCTCGCGCCCGCCTACCACGAGCTCTCCGGTGTGCCGCCAAAGCCGCCCGGGCTCGTCGCCGTCGCCTTGCAGGGTTTGCTGCGCACGCACGACGACGAAGGCCGGGTGTCACCGCTCCCGGAACCATGGCCGCACGTCCAGCGGTTCGCGCGTGACGGCGCATTTTTCTTCTACAGTGACGAAGACACCGCTCACCCCGACACGCTGGCGTCGGCAGCCTCCTCGGCGGGTGCGCATGTGCTCGTCACCCGTGGTGCACACGGCGCCACCCACTTCGCACCTGGCCTCCCGCCGGTTCCGCTGGCGGCGCTCCCGGCCACTCCCGTCGAACCCACCGGCGCGGGCGATTGCTTTGCCGCCGCCTTCGCCGTTCGCATGCTCGAAACCTCGGACCTGACCGAGGCTTGCCGCTGGGCTCTCGCCGCCGGGGCGCTCGCCGTCCAGGCGCCGGGCCTCGCCGGGGTCCCCACCCGGGGAATGATCGAAGCACACCTGCGACGGGAGGCCGCGTAATGGGCGCACGGATCGTCACGTTCGTGAACCAGAAGGGGGGCGTGGGCAAAACCACCACCGCCGTCTCCGTTTCCGCCGCCCTCGGACGCCGCGGCCAGCGCGTCCTCCTCGTCGACCTCGACCCCCAGGCCAACGCCAGCAGCGCCGCCGGCATCGACGGCCGCGAACTCACCGGCGTCTACGATGCCCTTCTCGAGGAAGTGCCCGCGAGCGAGTGCATCGTGCGCGTGCCAAACGACGAATTCGACCTCATTCCCGCCAGCGCCGCGCTCGCCGGGGCCGAAGTGGAACTCGTCCCCGCGATGGCCCGCGAACGCCGCCTCGCCGCCGCCCTCAACCCCCTGCGCGACCGATACGACTGGATCTTCATCGATTGCCCGCCTTCGCTCGGGCTGCTCACCATCAACGCGCTCACCGCGAGCGACAGCGTCGTCATCCCCGTGCAGTGCGAATACATGGCGCTCGAAGGGCTCAGCCGCCTGATGGAGACGCTCGAGCTCGTGCGGCGCGCCCTCAACCCCGGCCTCTCCGTCCTCGGCGTGGTCCTGACCATGTTCGATGCGCGCACCCGTCTCGCACAGCAGGTCGTGGATGAGGTGCGCAGCCACTTCACCACGCAGGTGTTCCAAACGGTCATCCCGCGCGCGGTCCGGCTGAGCGAAGCGCCGAGCCACGGCATCTCCATCTTCCAGTACGAACCCGGCGGGCGCGCGGCCACAGCCTACGACGCTCTCGCCGGCGAACTCCTCGGCCGCGTCGAGGTGCCCGCGTGACCGCGCGTTCCCGGTTGCCGGTGCCCGGTTCCCGCCGGGTCCCGGTTCCGCTCGAGACGGGGATTTGGACCAGTCTGGAGGCAGCACGATGACTCAGCCCAAGCGCGGCCTCGGCCGTGGACTCGATGCGCTCTTCGGCGGTGGCGTCGCCGCGCCCCCCGCTCCTCCCGCCCAGCAGGCGCCCCCGGCGCCTGCGCCCGCGCCCGAACCCGCTCGCGAGCCCGAGCCCCAGGCCCCCGAGGCCCGCGAGCCGGAAGCCGCCGTCCCGCCCCCGGCGCCCGCGCCGGTCGTCCAGGCCGAACCCGCCCCCGTCGCGAAGCAGCCAGAACCGGTGGCCGAGGCGCCCGCGCCCGTCGCAAGGCAGCCCGAGCCACCCGTCCCCAGCCTGAACCCGTCGCCGCCCGGGCCGAGCCCGGCGCTCCGTGTCCGCCGTGACCGAGGCCCCCGCTGCGCCGCCACGCGCGCCGCGCCCTCCCGCCGAAGCCCCCGCCAACCGCGAACGGGCGGCCGCGCCATCACGGTCCCGCGCGCCGGAGCCGATCCCACCGGCCCCGGCAGCCGTCGCCACGCCCGTCCCCGCGGCGCCTGCACCGGCCGCGCTGGCCGAACCCGCCCGCCCCGTGCGCCGCGGCGGTCCCGAATACCTCGACCTCGACGTCATCGCACCGAACCCGGAACAGCCCCGGACGCACTTCGAACCCGAGAAACTGCGCGAACTGGCGGAATCCATCCGCGAACACGGCATCATTCAGCCCCTCATCGTCAGCCGCGACGAGACGGGCGGCGTGCGGCTCATCGCGGGCGAACGGCGGCTTCAGGCCGCGCGCCTCGCCGGGCTCGAAACCGTCCCCGTCATCTTCCACGAAGCCGCCGACGACACCGAGCTCCTGGAGCTCGCGCTCATCGAGAACATCCAGCGCGCGGACCTCAACCCCATCGAGGAGGCCCTCGCCTACCGCCGCCTGACCGACGAATACGCCCTCACACAGGAAGAGTGTTCACGGCGCGTGGGCAAGAGCCGAGCCGCCGTCGCCAACTCCCTTCGCCTCCTCCAACTGGAGCCCGAGATTCGCCGCAGCCTCGTGGCGGGCGAAATCACCGAAGGCCACGCGCGCGCCCTCCTCGGCCTGCCGGATTCGAAGCTGCGCATGAACGCCTGGCGCGACGTGATCAAGCGCCGCATGAGCGTGCGCGACGTCGAGGCGATGGTGCGCCGCACCGTGGCCGCGACGCCCCCGGCGCCGGGCGCGAGCGGCAGTGGTGGCGGCAGCGCCGCCGCCCGTCGCGACGCCCTCTACGCCGACATCGAGGCGCGCCTCCGCCGCGCCCTCAGCACCCGCGTCATGGTCCAACCCCAGAAGCGCGGCGCCCGCATCACCATCGAGTGCTACTCCTCCGAGGAGTTCGAACAGGTGCTCGACCGAATCCTTGGGGAGGAAGACGACGAATGAGCTTTGAAGCGAAGGTGGCCGAGCTCGGCCTCGACCTGCCCGCCGCCGCGACCGCCGGCGCCGGCCTCTACGTGCCCGCCGTCCTCAGCGGCAACCTCCTGTACGTTTCCGGGCAGGTCCCCCTCAAGGACGGCGCCCCCATGGCGAAGGGCCACCTCGGCCGCGAAATCGACATCGAGACCGGCGCCGCGCTCGCCCGTCAGTGCGCCATCCAGGGGCTCGGCATCGCCCGCAGCTACCTCGGCTCGCTCGACCGCGTCACGCGCGTCATCCGCCTCGGGGGCTTCGTCGCGAGCGCGCCCGGCTTCATCGACCATCCCCGCGTGGTCAACGGCGCCTCCCAGCTCATGATCGACGTCTTCGGCGACGCCGGCCGGCACGCGCGCTGCGCCGTGGGCATGGCCGAACTGCCGCTCGGCGTCCCGGTCGAGGTCGAGTTCCTGTTCGAAGTCGCCCCCGCCTGACGCCACAGCCCGCCACGACATAACTTTGCTCGTACGAAGGCAGCGAGGGATGCCGACACCACCCTCGCGTGTGGCTGGTGCATCCCTACCGCCTTCCGCCATCTCACCGGTGGCATTCTGAACACTCGGGCCTTCGGGCACCGAGCACGGACGCGAACGACCGTCCGCGCCTCGGTTGCCCGCGCAGCACCCAGCACATTCGTCTTCCCACGGGAGCGTCCAACCGACCGCGGCGCGGGCGGCGCTGGAGCGGACCGCCACGAACGTTCATCGCTCGGTGGCCCCACTCAGCACTCCGCACTCAGCACTCGGCACTCTGGGCCCAGCACTCGGCCCCCCGGGGGGCCCCTAACCAAACATGCGCTACTATGGATGCCGTGGATGGGTTTAGCATCACCCCCGTTTCCGGCCTCCGGGCGCCCGTGGTCATCGTTGGCTTCACCGGTTGGAGCGATACCGGGACCGTGACCCAGGACACCGCCCGCCGCCTCATCGAGGCGCATCACGCCCAGCGCTTCCTCGAGGTCGACCCCGAGGAGTACTACGTCTTCACCGACACGCGGCCCACCGTCCGCCTCGATGAAGAAGGCATGCGCGCCATCGAATGGGCCCGGAACGAGGCGCATTACGCACGCGTTCCCTCCTCCGAACACGATCTCATCGTCGTCACCGGGGTCGAGCCGAACCTGCGTTGGCGCACGTTCTCCACGCGCCTCGCCGACGCCATCGCCGAACACAAGCCCTCGCTCGTCTGCACGCTCGTCGCGCGGCCCTCGGCGACGCCCCACACGCGCCCCGTGCCCGTGAACGGCTCCTCCGCCGACCCGGAGCTGGCGGCGCGTTACGGCCTCAGCCGCTCCATGTACCAGGGCCCCACCGGCATCGTCGGCGTCCTGCACGACGCCCTGCGGCAGCGTGGCGTGCCACTCATCAGCCTCGCCGCCGGCGTTCCGCACTACCTCAACGTCGATGAGAACCCGGCCGCGACCCTCGCCCTCCTGCGCGCGCTCGAACCGATCACCGGCATCCCCGCCCCCATCGGCGACCTCGAAGCCGAGGTCGTCCGCTTCGTCGAACGGGTCGAGGAAGCCTCGCGCGGGGACGACCAGATCGGCGCCTACGTGAAGTCGCTCGAAGAGCACTACGGTGAACCCGATACGGAGACCCCATCGGGCCCCGAGGGCGAACTGCCCTCCGCCGCCGACATCCTCAAGGATATCGAGGACCTCCTCCGGGGCGGCCAGGACTCCTGACCCCACGCCGGCGGCCCGGATCGCCCGTGTCCCGCCACGCCCCCGGCGCGTAGACTGCGCGTCGGAGGTGTTCGAATGAAGTTCGGGGTTCTGCAGTTCTTTTCCTGGACGCGCCGCATCCCCCTCGAGCAGGTGTACGCGCGCGCCTTCGACCGCATCGCCATCATGGACGAGGGCGGCTACGACGCCGTCTGGCTCGCCGAGCACCACTTCAACACCTACAGCGTCTGCCCCAGCGTCACGCAGATGGGCACATACATCGCCGCGCGCACGAAGAACCTGCGCATCGGCACGGCCGTCACCCTCGCCGGCTTCTACCACCCCCTGCGCCTCGCCGAGGAGCTCGCCCTGCTCGATACCCTCAGTGGCGGCCGGCTCAACTGGGGTGCCGGCCGCGGCTTCGATTCCAAGGAGTTCCGCGCCTTCAACGTCCCCGTCGAAGAGAGCTCCGACCGCTTCCGCGAATGCGTCGAGATCGTCCGCGCCGCCTGGGCGAACGACCGCCTCAGCTTCCACGGCCAATTCTGGGACTTCGACGACGTCGAGATCCTGCCCAAGCCGCTGCAGCAGCCGAGCCCGCCCGTGTGGCTCGCCGCCACCTCGCCCGAATCGGTGCAGCGCGCCGCCGAGTAGGGGTACGACATCCTCCAGGACCCGCACGCCTCCAACGCCGACATCGCCGCCAAGCGCCGCCTGTACGAACAGACCCTCGCCGCGAACGGGCATAGCCTCGAAGGCCGCGAAATCCCGACCGCGCGCCTCATCGCTCTCGCCCCCACGCGCGCCGAGGCCGAGCAGGTCGCCCGCAGCGGCGCCGGCTGGATGGTCGGCTCGTACGCGAAGCCGGGCATCGGCGGCGCCCACACCGTCCACGTCGACCCCGTCGAGCGGTACCTCGAAGACACCGTCATCTGGGGGACGCCGGAAGAGGTCGTCGACCGCCTGAAGCAGCTGGAAGTGGAGATCCCGCTCCAATACATGCTCGCCGCCCCCCTCAGCCACGAAAGCTTCCTCCTCTTCACGGAGAAGGTGCTTCCGAAGCTGGCGTAGCGCGGCGGCGGGAACAGGGCCCGGCTGGCGGCGGGGGCTGCCCCCGCCGCCATCGGCTTTCGGCTGTCGGTTCGTGGCCACGGGGGCCCGCCCTCTTCCGGCCGTCGGCCTGGCCGCCGCGCGCTGCCCCGTGGCTCCGGCCGTCGGCTTTCGGCCATCGGCCGTCGGCCTGGGCCGCTGGGTGGACCTCCGCTCCTCCCGCGCGCTGCCACACCGACAGCCGACAGCCGACGGCCGACAGCCGGCGAGACCCCGCGATCTTGCGGATTCGCGTACTCACCTATACCTTTCCCGTGACATGTCGCGGGAAGCCCTTCTTCGTAAGACCCAGGCCGATATGGCCCTCGAACGCGCGGCCATGCAGATGGCTACCCTCCTCCAGGAGGCGTGCGCCGAACTCCAGCCGTTCCCTTCGTTCCCCAACGCCATGTTCACCACCGCCATCGAATGCGAAGGGCCCGCGGGCCCCGACCGCGGCTGCATCGTCGTCGCGCAGGATGGCGAACTGTACGAGCTCGAAATCGGCATCGACCACGACGCCATCGAGGCCACCGGCTCGTGGGACCCGGTGACCGCGCGCAAGGAAGAGCTGAAGAAGGTCACCCTCCACCCGCGCGATTACATCGTCTACGCCTACAACGGCCTCATGGCCGTGACCGAGCTGCTCCTGGAACGCGAGGACGAGGGGTGAGGCGAACGGGCCGCCTCCTGCTGCGGGTCCTGCTCATCGCCGCCATCGCCGGCGCCATCGCCGCCATCGTCCTGAAACTGCGCCGCCGGGGTGCGCCGGAATGGGATGCCTCGGCGCCATGGGAGCCCGCGCCGGCGGAGCCGCCCTCCTCCACCACCACCGCACCCGAGACCACGGCCGTCGAGGCGCCGGACGCGCCGCCCGAGCCCGCGCCCCCGCCGACCGAATCCGCCGAGGCCCACGAACCGTCGCCCCCGGCCGCCGCGCACGCCTTCGTCGCACCCGTCGCGGAGCGCCCGGAGCCGCCCGCCTGGTTCGAACGCGAGGAAGCCGCGGCAGAGGTCGACGACGACGAGTCCGCCTTCGAAGCTGCGCCCGAACCCGCCGCCGCCGTCGAACCCGGACCCGAGGCCCCTCCGGCCGCCGAAGCTGCGCCGAGCCCGTCGCCGCCGTCGAACCCGAACCCGAGGCCCCTCCGGCCGAGGGAAGCTGCACCCCCGAACCCGTCGCCGCCGTCGAACCCGAACCCGAGGCCCCGCCGCCGGGGGAGCTGCGCCCGAACCCGTCGCCGCCGTCGAACCCGAACCCGAGGCCGCTCCGGCCGCCGAAGCTGCGCCCGAGCCCGTCGCCG
Source organism: Candidatus Amarobacillus elongatus (assembly GCA_016703545.1). Classification (GTDB taxonomy): domain Bacteria; phylum Chloroflexota; class Dehalococcoidia; order Tepidiformales; family Tepidiformaceae; genus Amarobacillus; species Amarobacillus elongatus. Next base: position 26,262 of record JADJBX010000008.1, on the reverse strand, counting down.
CCGTCGAACCCGAACCCGAGGCTGCTCCGGCCGAGGAAGCTGCGCCCGAGCCCGTCGCCGCCGTCGAACGCGAGCCCGAGGCCCTCCGCCCGAAGATGCGCCGAGCCCGTCGCCGCCGTCGGGGAACCAGGCCGGCCGCCGGAACGCGAGGCCGGTCGCCCCCGCCGCCGAAGCTGCGCCCGAGCCCGTCGCCGCCGTCGAACCCGAACCCGAGGCCGCTCCCGCCGAGGAAGCTGCGCCCGAGCCCGTCGCCGCCGTCGAACGCGAGCCCGAGGCCGTCCCCGCCGCCGAGGCTGCGCCTGCGGAAGAGGGCGTCCCCGACTGGCTCCGCGACCTCGAACCCGGCACCCCGCAATCCGCCGTGCCCGAGGAGGGCGAGCAGGTGGCGCGCCGCCCGGCCCCCGAGAGCGAGCCGCACACGCCGCCCGGCCTCGCGTTCTCCGAGCTCCCGTCGCTGTCATCGGCGGGGGCGCCCCCGGCCGCCGAGCCTTCGCCGCGCCAGCCCGCCGCGGCCACGCCGCCGCCCCTTGCCAACGTCTTCGAGGAAGCGCTCGCGGATGTCGCGCCGCCCCCCGTCACCCCCTTCACCGGCCGCGACGCGGAGTCGTACCTCGACGAGGGGAACGTCTACTTCAACGTCGGGCAGTACACCCTCGCGATTGAGCGCTACACGCGCGCCCTCGAGGTCGATGCCAACCTGACGGCCGGGTACTACAACCGCGCGAACGCCCGCACCCGGGCCGGCGAATACGACGCCGCCCTCGACGACTACGACCGCGCCCTGCGGCTCACCCCCAACGACGCCGATGCCCTCAACAACCGGGGCATGCTCTACCTCTACCGGGGCGCCTACGAACTCGCCCTCGCGGACTTCGATGGCGCGCTCGGCATCGACCCCAACGACACGACCGTCATGGTCAATCGCGGGCTCGCGCACCTGCACGGGGGCGACCCCGCGGCGGCACTGGTCGATTTCCAGGAAGCCGCCTACCTGGACCCGCAGGATGCGGCGGCACACTACGGCGCCGGCCAGGCCGCGGCCGTCCTCCAGAACCGCCCGGAAGCGCTGCGGCGGCTCAAGCGCGCCCTCGATATCGATCCCCAGTACGCGCGCGAGGCGGCGGCCGACCCCAAGCTCGAACCGCTCCAGGGCGACCCCGAATTCATGAAGCTCCTGCGCGACGCCGGCGCCCGCTAGCGGCATGCCCCCCCGCCGCCAGCGTGTGCCCATGACCGCCGCCGATGCGGTCGCCGCGCTCGGCGCGGCGGGCAATTCCGCCAGCATCGAAGGGCGCGCGCGGTACGGCATCCGACCCCGCACCGAGCAGCTCGGGGTCGGTATTCCCGCCATTCGCGCCATCGCCCGCGCCGCCATCCCGGACCACCAGCTCGCGCTCGACCTCTGGGCGACGGGCATCCACGAAGCGCGCATCCTCGCGGCGATGGTCGACGTCCCCGCGGACGTGACCGCCGGTCAGATGGACGCGTGGGCCGCGGATTTCGATTCCTGGGACCTCGTCGATGGCTGCACCGGCGAGCTCTTCGACCGCACGCCCTACGCATGGATCAAGGTGCAGGAGGTGGGCCGAACGCGAAGAGGAGTACGTGAAGCGCGCGGCGTTCTCGCTCATCGCGGCCCTCGCCGTACACGACAAGCAGGCCCAGGACGAGCGCTTCCTCGCCCTCCTCCCCATCATCCGGCGGCACGCGAACGACGACCGCAACTTCGTGAGGAAGGCGGTGAACTGGGCGCTGCGGCAGATCGGCAAGCGGAACGGGGTGCTGCGCGAAGCCGCCATCGCCACGGCCGAGGCGATCCGCGCCGACGGTACGCGCTCCGGCCGCTGGATCGCGAGCGACGCCCTGCGCGAGCTTCGCGGCCGGGGCTAATCCCCGCCGGCATCTCACGCGTGCGCCAGAGGGCGAACGACTAGAGCGCGCCGATGAGGGTGAAGCTGTCGCCCATGGCGGCGAGGACCCAGCGCGCGCCGGGTTCGAAGTCGTTCCAGCGCGCGGCGATGGCCACCCAGAGGATGACGCCGCCGGCCACGTTCGCGCCGGCAAGCATCGCCGCCGAGGATCGCTTGCCGCCGTACGCCATGAACCCGATGACCACGGCCGCGAGCAGGAATACCCCGCTGGCGACGTAGGTGGCCTCCTTCGCGATCCCGGTCGAGCCTTCGATGCCGCCCGCGAGCAGCAGGATCACGACCGCGCCCACGAGTTCGCACGCCGCATCCAGCCACATCGAGAGGGCGACGGGGTCACGGGCGATGCGCGGCCGGCTGCTCACCCCGCACTCCCGTTCGGTTCGACCGTGGCGTGGTACGGTCCGCCGGCCTCGGAGGGGGGCATGATCGTCACCAGCGCCCGGAGCTCGATGCCCGGGACCGGCAGCCAGTAATGCTCGTGCGGCTTCTCCGGCCCGCGGCAGATGCAGTGCACGGCTTCGACCGTGACCTCGGCCGTACCCGACGCCGTCTCCAGGGCGAACGGCGTTCCCGTGGGAGGGAAGAAGGGCAGCGCCGTCTTCGCGATGAAGAGCGCGCCCCGCTCGACCTCTTCGGGCATTGCGCGCCGCCCATAGTAGTCCTTGTCCCGCTTCACGCGTCCTCCAGGGCGATAGTATCGCCGGGGCGGACCGTGCCGCCCGTGATGACGCGCGCGTAGACGCGGCTCCACCCCGGGTTCACCTTCTCGCTGATACGCACGAAGTCGCCCTTCGCGAACGACCCCGCGATGTTCGTGCACGGCGACGTCGGCCGCGTGACTTCGAGCAGCACATCGGCGCCGAGGCGAAGGCGGACGCCGGCCTTCACCTGGTCCCAGTCGATGCCCGCGGTGGTGATATTCTCGCCCGTCGTCCCGGGCGCGATGGGGTGGCCCTCGGCGCGCAAGGCGGCGATCCGTTCGGAGGCGTAGAGGCAGACGGCGCGTTCCGGGCCCCCGTGGTTGCGAAGGTCGCGCTGCCGGTCGCCGGCGACGCCCTGCTCGCCGATCTCCGCTTCGAGCACGGGCAGCTTGGGCACGCCCCCGCGCGAAATACTCACCTGCACAATGGTTCCAGACATGGCGAAGAGCGTACCAGACGCCCACGCCGCGATGGACGCCTGCCCCGTCAGTCCCGCATGACGGCCCGGGCCTGTTCGATCCACGACCCGTCGCCGTGGCGGTCGCGCTGGTAGAGCCACCATTCGCCGCCCCAGAGGTACACGCGCGCGGCCCCGCTGCGGCGGGCGTATTCGAAGTTCCGTTCGAGCTTGCGATGGTCCAGGTTCCGAGACGGGTTCGCGGGCGTCACCAGGTGGACATCGAAGTCGGTCCACGGTTCCGCCTGCAGCTCCGTGATCCAGAACTCCTTGCCCTGCGCGCGCGCCGTCCGCGCCTGGTGGGCGTAGTTCGGCGCCAGCGGCCCGATTTCGAGGATCGGCAGCACGACCGGCCGGCCGAGGATGCTGTCGTTCCGGAAGGGGTAGATGCTCGCGGCGAGGGCGTCGCCCGCATCGAGCGCCCACCGCCAGCGGCGGTCCATCACGAAGTGCTGCCCGTGGTTCACCGAAACGGGGCGGCCGCGGGGGTCGTTGGCGCGAATGGTGGCCACAAGGGCGTCGATGTAGTCCCGGCCGAGCCGCCAGTCCTCCCAGTGCTCCCCCCGGCTGGAGACGACGAACGGCTCGTTGTCGGCGCCCCAGGCATCGACGGCCGGGGACGTTCCCGCGTGACGCACGACCGCCGCCGCCATCGCGAGGGCGCCCGCCCGCAGCTCCGGAACATCGGAGATGACCTGCCCGCCTTCGAGGCCGCCCGTGCGTTCGAGCATCCACCCGGGGATGTAGAACTCGGGGTGGCGCTGCGCCTTCATCCCCACCGTGAGCAGCACCTTCGTGCCGTTGCGCTCCGCCGCCCCGAGCAGCGCATCGAGGAGGGTGAAGTCGTACCGCCCGGGTTCGGGTTCGATTTCGGACCATTCGGCGGAGAGCCTGGCGGTGGGTGCGCCAGTCGCTTCGAGCAGCGCGGAGAAGCGGGCCGCGCACCATTCGGCGCGGCCGGGCCGGTCATCGGGCACGGCCTCGCGGCCGAGCGTCGGGTCCTCCAGTTCGAGGTACTCCATCTGGTTGCAGCTGAAACTAACGCCGAAGAGCGGCGCGCCCTCGGGTTCGACGTGCGGCCAGCTCAGCCGGATGAACAGCCACGCCATGAACGCGACCGCGCCGAGCGCCACCGCCGCCCCGGCCCCGAGCGCGCTGAATCCGAGGACCGCCCTCCGGTGCAGGTTCGGCCCGGGCCCGCGCGCCGCCGCCGGGCGCGAAGGGGAGCTGGCGGCGGCTTCGGTCGTGGTCACCCGCCGAGGGTACCCCGCGCCGGGGCTGTGCCAAATCGCACTTTCGCAACACTCGAATGCGGGAGGTCCCCCTACCCTCGGGGAGCAGGCTGACGTGGAATTCGGCCTTCGTTCGCCGCTGCGTCTTGCGGGCCACGAAGCCGCCGCCTACCGTACGCGCCACCCGCGCAGACTTCCGATTGAGGCCGCCCCGCCCATGACTACCACTGAAGCCATTTTCGAGGGGCCGTCGTGGTCCGGCCGCATCATCAAGCTCCTCGTCGTGACCGCGTTCCTCGCGGCGGGCGCGGCCGCCGGCTACTGGTTCCTCTTCCGTCCCGGCGAAAAACAACCACCGCCGCCGCCGCCACGACGGAGGCGACGGTCACGCGCGGCAAGCTCGTCAGCACCCTCACGAGCACCGGCGCCGCGCAATCCACGGTCAGCGGCAAGCTCACCTTCACCTCCAGCGGCACCGTGAAAGCCGTGAACGCCGCCGTCGGCGACAAGGTGACCGCGGGCCAGGTGCTCGCGACGCTCGATGACAGGGACGCCCAGCGCAAGGTCGAGTCCGCGCAGGCGAGCCTCACGAGCGCGCAGCTGAAGCTGGCCGAGCTGAAGGAGCCGCCCAAGACCGTCGACCTCGTCAGCGCGCAATCCGCCATCATCTCCGCGAACCAGGGGTTGCTGAACGCCCAGACACAGCTGACCACCGCCGAGGCGAACCTCGCGAAGGCGAAGCAGGGCCCCACCGCCACCGACCTCCTCAGCGCCGACAACGCCATCCTCTCCGCGCAGAACGCCATCGAAAGCGCCAACCGCACCGTCGACAGCGCGTGGACCAACCTCATCGTCGCCCAGCGCGGCTTCTGCACGAACGCGAAGGCCACGAACATCAGCGTCTGCCAGCTCACGGACATCCCCCTCAGCGACCTCCGCATCGCCGACCTGCAGGACGTATTGCGGACACCGCCGGGGACGTCGCAGCAGCAGGCGACGGTCGTCTCCGCGACGCAGTCGCTCCTGAGCGCGAACACCAGCTATGTGTCGGCGAAGGCGTCGGTCACCACCGCCCAGAACTCCCTCGCGACGGCGATCCAGAAGAAGAACGACCTCTACACGGCCACGGACGCGGCCACGCTCGCGTCGCTGGAGAACGCCGTGGTCTCCGCGCGCACGGCCATCACGACCGCACAGCTGAACGTGCAGACGGCGCAGGAGAAGCACAACGCGCTGTTCGAACCCCCCACCGCGCTCGAGACGCTGACCGCGGAGCAGAACGTGCGTACGGCCGAGATCGCGCTCGAAACGGCGAAGGACGCGCTCGCGGCGCTGGCGCTGAAGGCGCCGTTCGCGGGCAACGTCGCCGCCGTGGGCGTGGCCGTGGGCGATAACGCCACGCCCTCCACCGCCGCCTTCACCATCAGCGACCCGCAGGGCGTGCGCATCGACCTCCAGGTTTCGGAGCAGGACCTGCCGAACGTGAAAGCGGGGCTGTTCGGGCTCGCCACCTTCGAAGCGCTCACGGGGCAGCAGTACTTCGTGAAGATCACGGCCGTGAGCAACGCCGCCACCGTCACCCAGGGCGTCGTCACCTACACGGCGCAGGCCCAGATCCTGCGCGGGCAGGACCTCGTCGCGAACCAGGCGGAGATCCAGAAGGTGCTCAGCGGCGTGCAGAGCGCCGCGGCGGCACGCGCCGGCGGCTCGGCATCCGGCCCCGGCGCGGGCGGCGCGAGCGGCACCCCGGCCGCGGGCCGTACTCCCGGCGCCGGCGGCGGCGCCCCCGGCGGAACCCCCGGCGCGGGACGCACCCCGGGCGCGGGCGGCGCTTCCGGCGCCGGCGGTGGCGCGGCCGGCGCCAGCCAGGTCCTCCCCTCCCCGGGCATGAACGCCAGCATCACCCTCGTCCTCGATGTGAAGGAGGATGTGCTCCTGCTGCACACGACCGCCGTCCGCCGCCAGGGCCGCGCCAGCTTCGTCTACCGGCTCAAGGACGACGGCACCTTCGAACAGGTCACGGTCACGACCAACGGCTCCGACTCCACGAACACGGCCATCGCCACCGGCCTGAACGAAGGCGACCGCGTGGTCGTCGGTACCGTGCCGGGGTCGCCCACGGCGCGGGCGGGCGGTTCGCCCACGCGCCCACCCACCACCGCCGGCGGCGTGCGCTGATGATCCGGCTCGTCGACGTTTCCCGCCTGTACCGCACGGGCGCCGAGGAGGTGCACGCGCTCGACGGCGTGAGTCTCGAAATCAACCGCGGCGAGTTCCTCGCGATCATGGGCACCTCGGGCTCCGGCAAGTCCACGATGATGAACATCATCGGCTGCCTGGACCGCCCCACCGCCGGCCACTACTACTTCGAGGGCCACGACGTCGGCCGCATGTCGGATGACCAGCAGGCGCTCCTGCGCAGCCGCGAATTCGGCTTCATCTTCCAGCAGTTCAACCTCCTCCCCCGCATGAGCGCGATCGAGCAGGTGGAGCTGCCGCTCGTGTACCAATCGAAGGGCGGCCGCCGGAAGCGCGCGAAGGAGGCCCTCGCCATGGTCGGCCTCGGCAACCGCATGACGCACAAGCCGACGATGCTCTCGGGCGGGCAGCAGCAGCGCGTCGCCATCGCCCGCGCGCTCGTCGTCAATCCGCGTGTCATCCTCGCCGACGAACCCACGGGCGCCCTCGATACGCGCACCAGCGAGGAAGTCATGGAGATCCTTGAAGGGCTCGTCCGCGAACGGGGCATCACCGTCATCCTCGTCACGCACGAACAGGACGTGGCGAACTACGCCGACCGCATCATCCGCATGCGCGACGGCAAGATCGTCGAGGACGCCGTCCACCGGCACGGCGAACACCACGCCCGGGCGGTGACGGCATGAGCCCCTTCGATGCGCTCCGGGTGGCCGCGCGCGCCATCCTCGCGAACGGCCTGCGCAGCGTCCTCACCACGCTCGGCATGGTCATCGGCGTGGGCTCGGTCATCGTCCTCATCGCCGTCGGGCAGGGCGCCCAGAAGGGCGTGCAGGACCAGATCCGCGGCCTCGGGCAGGACCTCCTCTTCATCAAGCCCGCGCAGACCTCCGGGGCGGCGCCCGGCCAGGGCGGCGCCGCCGGGCCCGCGGGAGGCGGCCAGACCCTCACCAAGGCCGATGCCGATGCCCTCGCCGCGGCCAACCTCCCCGGCGTCGCCGGCGTCGCCGCCCAGCAGACCCAGGACAACATCCAGCTCATCTCCGGCGCCACCAACCAGGCCGTGACCATCGTCGCGACCACCCCCACGTACCCCACCGTGCGCTCCATGGCCGTCTCCGACGGCCGCTTCATCAACGACGACGAAGTGACCCGCAAGTCGCTCTCGATCGTGCTCGGGGCGTCGCTCGCGCAGACCCTGTTTCCCGAGGGATCCGCCGTCGGGCAGTCGCTCCGCATGACCTTCTTCGGCCGCGTGAACCTGACGTTCACGGTCGTGGGGGTGATGGCGCCGAAGGGCGGCTCGGGCGGCGGCACCGCCGACGACTACGCCTACATTCCGCTACCCACCCTGCAGGCGCGCCTCGGCGGCCCGCGCAACACCACCGGCGACGTCTTCGTGAACCAGGTGAACGTGCAGATGGCGCCGGGTGCGGACCAGGCCGCGGTCAAGGCCGCCATCACCGACACCCTCATGCAGCGCCGCACCACCGTGACCACGCCGAACTTCAGCCTGCAAACCCAGGACGACCTGCTCGGCGCGGCCGGCGACGTCAGCCGCACGCTCTCCATCCTGCTCGGCGGCATCGCCGGCATCTCGCTGCTGGTCGGCGGCATCGGCCTGATGAACATCATGCTCGTGAGCGTCACCGAGCGGACGCGCGAAATCGGCATCCGGCGCGCCGTCGGCGCCCGCGGCAAGGACATCATCCTCCAGTTTGTGACGGAGGCGCTGGCGCTCTGTGTGGGCGGCGGGCTACTCGGCATCGCCATCGGCGTGGGCATCGCCGTCGGGCTCGATGGCCGCGAAGTCGGCAGCCAGACCATGGCCACCGTCATCCAGCCGTGGAGCATCGGTGTCGCGTTCGCCGTCGCGGCCGGCATCGGCGCGCTCAGCGGAAGCTACCCCGCCTACCGCGCGAGCCGGCTCGACCCCATCACCGCCCTTCGCAACGAATAGCCGCTCAGCCGTTGGCGGGCGCGCCCCGGATGTACTCGACGAGCTGGCCGATGTGCTCTTCCTGCGCGCGGCTCACCCGCCGCAACAGGTCCCCGATGGAAACCATGCCGATCACGCCCTCGGCATCGACCACGGGCAGGTGACGGAAGCGCCGTTCGAGCATGAGCGCCATCGCATCCGAGACGCTGAACATCGCCGGCACGCAGCACACGTCGCGCGTCATCACCTGGCCCACCGACGTCAGCCCCGGCGCGCGTCCTTCATCGACCACGCGCCGAAGGACGTCGCGCTCCGTGAAAATGCCCGCGACGTGCGACCCATCGACCACGAGCAGCGCGCCCACGCCGTGTTCGTTCATGGAGCGAACGGCGTCGCGCACGTTCATGCGGGAGGTGGCGGTGAACACCTGGCCCCCCTTGTCGGCGAGAACATCCTGGACGAACCCGTACATGCCGATACCCCGTCAGTGGTCCGGCCAGTGTACTCGCGGGCGCTATACCCCGGATGACATCCGCAACGAAGGTGCAACGGACGCACGGCGGCCGTACACGGTCCGCGCGGTGGCTAACCGCCGCGCTTCAGCTTGAAGTTGTCCCAGGTCACCACGCGCGCCGGTTCGAAGCGGACCCACCGCCAGTTGCGGCCGCGGGCGGTCGAGCTGTTGCGGCGCGGTTCGGCGGGTTCGCCGTGGCCACCGGCGTACTTCGCGCCCATCTGCATGCGCACGGCTTCGAGCCCCGGGTCGGCGTTCTCCTCCTCGGCCGTCTCCAGCACCGTCGCGCGGCCCTGGAACATCGCCCCCTGCAGCTCCGGGAAGCGCTCGTTGCGGTCCACGAGGATGGTGGCGACGGGGTTGCGGCGAAGGTTCACGATCTTCTGCCCGCGGCAGTACGTGCAGATGGCGCCGTTGCCCCACCCGAACCAGAGCGGCGTGAGGTTGATGCGCGTCCCCGGGCCGATGCTGGCGATGCGCATGTTCCAGCTCGTGAGCATCAGTTCATCGAGCTGTTCGGGAGTGAGGGCGAGTTCTGCGGGAATGGGCACGGGCAAGCCTCGAACGGAAGGTGCCGCGCATGATAAGCTACCGTCTGCGCCACGCGGGTGTGGTTCAATGGCAGAACGCGACCTTCCCAAGGTTGAGACGAGGGTTCGATTCCCTTCGCCCGCTCCATCGCTCTCCCGGTCCCGCCGCTGACACGCGCGCGCCCCCACGGACCCGGCTCGAACTCCCTCCCCACGTCCGCCAGCACTCCGGCTACCCGCGCTCCCCCGCGACCTTCGCCGTGCCACGCGCGGTGCATGGCCCCGGGAATGCCGAAAGCCGGCCTTGCGGCCGGCTCGCGGGCGGGAGTGCGGTGAGGCAGGAAGCGTCAGGCCGCGGCCCGCGCCGTCAGAGGCGTGAACGGGGCGGAGGTCGCCGCTCCTCGCGACCGTGCCCCCACCAGGTCCCGCTGCGCGCGCTGGAGAAATTCGCGCACTTCGAGTTCGCCTTCGTACCCGGTCAGCGAAACCACCGGCTGCAGCGTGCCCGCCTTCTCAAGCGGAATGCACGCACCCAGCGCCAGCAGCAGCGCGTCCGCCTTTTCGCGCGTCGATTGCTCCCGCTCGTCGATGACGATGGCGGCGAACACGGGCCCTTCCAGGTGCGCGATGAAATCGCCTTCGCTCGTCGATTGGCGCAGCGCCCGGCCGATCGTCGGCATCAGCCGCTCCTCCAGCTTCGCGTTCCGTTCAAAGCCGCCGAGGTCCGTGAGCACGAGCGAGAAGCCGCGGCCGCTGCGCACCGAGCGCATCATCTGGCGGCGCAGTTCGAAGACGAAGTGGCGGCTGTTCGGCAGCCCCGTCGTCTCGTCCTCGTACATCTTGCCGCGCATGCGCTCCAGCGCCGTGTGCACCTTCGCGCCCTGCTCCGACTCCTCGTACCAGAACTGCACGTGCACGGCGACGAACAGGAACGTCGTCAGCGCCAGCAGGATGCCGTTCGCGCCCTCACCCGTGGAGGCCAGGCTCACCGCCTGCACGCAGAACACGATGAACCACAGCGCGAACGTCGCCGGCCGCATGATCCGCAGCAGCGGCGCCGTTTCGACGCTGCCGAGCGTGCCCGGCTCGCCGGTGTCGAAGATGAAACTGAACCCGGGTGGCTTCTGCACCGGAGTGCTCCTCGTAGGTCTCTTCTCAACATTCGACCCACCTATCGAGGGCAACAGCGGCCGCGTGTAAACCGTCTGTAAAACAATCGGGAATCAGGCCACCACGAAGATGATCCCGGCCACGCACGCCACCGTCCCCGCCAGCACCCGCGCCGTCAGCTTCTCACCGAGCACGACCACCGAAAGCGGCAGCGCCATCAGCGGCGAAACCGACGACAGGATCGTGGTGCGCGCGGCCCCGGCTTCGCCGACCGCGTACACGTACATCAAGCTCCCGAACGCCGTCCCCACCAGCCCCGTGGCCACGATCGCGCCGATGTTCCGCCGTTCACGGAACGGCATGCGCAGCGCCTCCGGCGCCGTGGCGCCGGCGAAGATGAGCAGGCCCGCCGCTCCCGCGGGGGTGCGCATGCTCGCCGCCGCGATGGGCCCCAGGTCGCCCCGCCCGGCCGCGAGCCAGAGCGTCGCCGCCGCCCAGAACACGCCCGTGACGGCGATGAACACGTACCCGCGCAGCTCGCCGCTGTCCGGGTGGCGAAGGCGCGCGACAAGGTTGGCGTGCACGACGCGCTCGGCCACCTTCGCACCCGCCGCCGGCGCCGCCCTTCGCACAATCAGCCCGATGCCCACGGCGATGCACGCCGTCCCCACCACCTGCCGGGCACCGAACGGCTCATCCAGCAGCAGCACGCCGCCGATCACCGTCAGCGTCACGAACAGCGTCTGCGCGACCGTGAACGCGCGCTGCACGCCCAGGAGCCCCAGCGACCGGATGTAGATGGTGTCGCCGAGGGCGTAGGCGAGCAGTCCGCTACCCAGCATCGCGAAAATCGAACCGGCCGAGGCCTCGGCGATATCGCTCGCCTGCCCGCTCACGGCGAGGATGAAGAAGAGGATGATCGACCCCGTCGTGAGCCGCAGCGCGGAGATGGCGAGCGGCGGCACGCGCGCGGCAATCGAGGCCATGGCCACCGACACCGCCGACCAGACAAACGCGGAGAGCAGCGCCGCGGCCTCACCCATCGCCGCCCATCCTACGGGGCGCGAGGGCTACGGGGCCCGCGACGCGCCCCGTAGCAGCGCCCGCAGCCCGACGCCCGTGACGAACGCCATCACCACCGCCATCACCGCCCCGGCGGCCACGAACACCGCGAACAGCACGGCCGCGGGGGTCGATTCATCCACGAAGGGGGTGGGCGCGGCGGTGGCGGGGAGCCCGGCGGCCCAGGCCGCGGCCGTCACCCATGCCCATCGCCAGTGCGCCGCCGGCACCACGCGGCCAAGCACGACGGCCTGTGCCACCGGGATCGACGCCAGCAGAAACGGCGCGCCCACGGCGAAAACGGCGATGCTCACCCACACGGGCGCCCCGAGGTCCCCGAGCGTCGACGGCAGCATGCCGATGGACCACGCGAACGCCGCGGCGCCCGCGGTCGCCACGATCCACGGCCGCGCCGGGACGCCGGGGAGCAGCCGCCGGAACGCGGCCACCTGCCCGGCGCCGAGGAGCGCGCCCTCGCCCGCTCCCGCCGCCACCATGACGAGCAGAAACGCCAATGGCGGCAGGTCCGCGAGGGCGGCCATGGTGCCCGCGAACGCGGGAATCCCAAACCCCAGGAACTCCGCCGCCGCCACCGGGGGAACCCACGCCCGCACGACCCCACGGCCGCCCTCTCCGGCGCCTCCAGCGGTGAAGGGCATCGGCTGAATCGCGGTCATGATCGCGCCTCCACCGTTCACCATGCTCCCGCGAACGGCCGCCCGACAGGCCCGGAAGGCCCACGCGAGGGGGTCCGCCGCGCCCCGCGAAACAAGAACGAAACCATCGCCGCGGAACTCGCGCGGTACACTGGGGCCGCGCCCTCGCCGGGGCATCCTGGGAATTCGGGTTGGGTACACATGGTTAGCAGCCTGGTCTGGAAACTGGCTTCGCCCTACGACGCCTACATCTCCCACGTGGCGGAACTGAACCACGCGATCGAGCGCATCCGCTACTTCAGCGAAGTGGCCCTGCGGTACGAGGCGGGCCTGCAGGGGTCCGTCCGCCTGGTCCCCGGCGCGCAGGAATCCGGCGCCCGCGCGGACCGCTTCCGCGCACAGCTCGGCGAACGCGCCGCCAACCTCACCGACGAGCAGTTCGAGGAGTTCCTCGCGGTGCTCGGCGGCGGCGAAACGGCGGACGTCGAACGGGATCGCGCGAACACGGCCACCCGCCTTTCGCACACCACCCGCGGCCTCGAGGAGTACTTCGCGATCGCCGGGCACGAACTGGCGGTGCTGGAGAAGCGCGGCTACAACCCCCAGCGCACCGACGTCGCCCGGCAGCTTCGCGAGAACCGGCTCCCCGCGACCACCGTCGCCGACTACCGCCACCTGCTGCGGCAGCTCGGCGCGCGCGTCGGCAAGGGCGAGTGACGCATCCCGCGCGCGGCCTACTTCACCACGAAGTAGGCCGCGTCCGGGTGGTGCACCATGAGCGAGGCCGTGGTCTGCTCCGGGTGCCACTGGAACGTCTCGCTCAGCTCGACGCCGATGCGTGACGGCTTCAGCAGCGTGTCGATGCCCGTCTGCTCCTCCAGGTCCGGGCAGGCCGGGTAGCCGAAGCTGTAGCGGGAGCCCTGGTACTGCTGCTGGAACAGCTCCTTCATCGTCTTGCCATCGGCCCCCGCGATGCCGAGCTCCTCGCGCATCCGCTTGTGCCACATCTCCGCGAGCGCCTCGGCGCTTTCGACCGCGAACCCGTGGAAGTGCAGGTAGTCGCGGTACTCGTTCGCGGCGAACAGCTCCTGCGCGAACTCCGTGGCGCGCGGCCCCATCGTCACCAGCGCCAGCCCGAGCACGTCGTATTCGCCGCCCGCGCCATCCCTGAAGTAGTCCGCGATGCAGAGGTGGCGCTCCGTCGCCTGCCGGGGGAAGTGGAACCGCACGGGGTCGCCGGTGGGCGCGCCACCTTCGAAGCCGGGCCACGCGAGCAGGTCCTCGCCCTCGGCGCGCGCCGGGAACCAGCCGTAGACCACCTGCGGCACGAGCAGCTGCCGTGCGATCGCCATCTCCTGCATGCGCCGGAACACCGGCTGCACCTCGTTCTCCACGAACGCCGCGTACTCCGGCTCGCTGCGCTGCCCGCGCTGGTACTGCCACTGCCCGCGAAAGAGCGCGGTCGTGTTGATGAACGGGAAGATGTCGCGCAGCGGCACCCCCCGCACGATGCGCGAGCCCCAGAACGGCGGCTGCGGGATCTCCTTCGCCGGCGGCACGTTGGATCGCGTGCCCGGCGGCGGCGCCGCCCGTTCGAGCGTGGGCGTGACCGCGCGCACGGGGTCGTACCCGGTCTCCTCGCTCGTCACCACGCGGCCGCCCCGCGTGAGCAGCGGCATCGGTTCGCCCGCGCGCAGGGCGGGCATCACGCGATCCAGCGTCGCCAGCCCTTCGAAGGCGTCCTGGCAGTAGTACACGCTGCCGTGATAGATCGCGCGCAGGTCCTCCTCGACGTACCGGCGGGTGAGCGCGGCGCCGCCGAGCAGCACCGGGTAATGCGTCAGCTCGCGCGCGTTCAGCTCTTCCAGGTCCTCGCGCATCACGACCGTGCTCTTCACGAGCAGGCCGCTGAGTCCGATGACGTCGGCGCCCACCTCCTCGGCCTTTTCGATCACGTTCTGGATGGGCTGCTTGATGCCGAGGTTGTGCGTGGTGTAGCCGTTGTTCGAAAGGATGATGTCGACGAGGTTCTTGCCGATGTCGTGCACATCGCCGCGCACGGTGGCGAGCACGATCGTGCCCTTGCCACTGCCGTCGCTCTTCTCCATGTGCGGTTCCAGGTGCGCGACCGCCGTCTTCATCGTCTCCGCGCTCTGCAGCACGAACGGCAGCTGCATCTTGCCGGACCCGAACAGGTCGCCAACGACGCGCATCCCCTCCAGCAGGTGCTGGTTGATGATGGTCAGCGGGTCCATGCGCTCCATCGCCTCATCGAGGTCGGCTTCGATGCCGCGCCGGTCGCCGTCGACGATGCGCGAACGGAGACGCTCCTCCACGGGCAGCGCCGAGCGGTCCACCTTCACGCTCTTCTCCGCCTCGACGCCCTCGAAGAGCGCGATGAAGGCGTGCAGGGGGTCGTACCCCTCGCGGCGGCGGTCGTGGATGAGGTCGCGTGCGGCCTGCAGCTGCGCTTCCGGGATGCGGTTCAACGGCAGGATCTGGCGCGCGTTCACGATCGCCGCGTCCAGCCCCGCCTCAATCGCCTCGTACAGGAAAACCGAATTCAGCACGCGGCGCGCGGCCGGCTTGAGCCCAAAGGAGACGTTCGACACGCCGAGGATGGTGCTCACGCCGGGCAGCTCGGCCTTCACGCGCCGGATCGCCTCCAGCGTCTCCATCGCGTCGCCCCGCAGGTCCTCCTGCCCGCCCGAGAGCGGGAAGGTGAGCATGTCGAAGATCAGGTCCTGCGGTTCGAGGCCGTAGCGGTCGACCGCGATCTCGTGGATGCGGTGCGCGACGCGCAGCTTCCACTCCGCCGTCCGCGCCTGGCCCTCTTCGTCGATCACCAGCGCCACCGCCGCGGCGCCGTGGCGGCGGATGATCGGCAGCAGCCGAGTGATCTTCCGTTCGCCATCCTCGAGGTTGATGGAGTTCACGATTGCCTTGCCGCCGTACAGCTTCAGCGCCGCCTCCACCACCGCGACCTCGGTCGAATCGAACATCAGCGGCAGCGTCGATTGCGTGCGCAGCGCCGAGACGAAGCGGGTCATGTCCGGCACGCCGTCGCGGCCCACGTAATCGACCATCACGTCGAGGACGTGCGCGCCCTCGGCCGTCTGCTCCTTCGCGAGCGCGGTCATGCCATCGAGGTCGCCCGCGAGCAGCAGGTCGCGGAAGGCGCGCGATCCCGTCGCGTTCATCCGTTCGCCCACCACGAGGAACGAGGTGTCCTGCCGGAAGTTGACGCTGGTATAGAGGGAGGTGCAGGCGCCGGGGAACGCGGGCGCGCCGGCCGGTTCGCCACCGGGGCCGGCGAGGAAGCGCGCGGCGCTGGGGCGGGCCTTCGGCGCGCGACGGCCGATGCGGGCAATCGCGGCCTCGTACATCGCCGGCGTGGTGCCGCAGCAGCCCGCGGCGATGTTGATCCCGAACTCGTCCACGAAGATCTCGTGGTAGCGCGCGAACTCCTCGGGCGTGAGCGTGTAGCACGCCTCGCCGTTCACCACCTCTGGCAGCCCCGCGTTCGGCCCGATGAACACCGGCCGGCGGCTGTTCTCCGCGAGGTGGCGGACGTGTTCGACCATCTGCTCGGGGCCCGTCGCGCAGTTGATGCCGATGATGTCGACCACGTCGATCGCCTCGAGGGCGGTCAGCGCGCAGGCGATGTCGCTGCCGAGGAGCATCGTGCCCGTCGTCGCGATCGTCACGCTCGCGACCACGGGCACGCGCCGCCCGGTCTCCGCGAACACGCCGGCGATGGCGGCGAGCGCGGCCTTCGTCTGGAGCAGGTCCTGGCAGGTTTCGACCTTGAGGACGTCGATGCCGCCTTCGAGCAGCCCCAGCGCCTGTTCTCGGTAGGAGACGACGAGCTCGTCCCACTCGATGTGGCCGAGGGAGGGGAGGCGGGTGCCCGGGCCCATGGTGCCGAAGGCGTAGCGCGGCCATTCCGGCGTGCTGAAGCTGTCGCGCACCTCGCCGATGACCTGCGCCGCGAGCCGGTTCAGTTCGCGCGTGCGGCCCTCGAGCCCGAATTCGGCGAACACGACATCGTTCGCGCCAAACGAGCAGGAGTCGACGGCATCGCAGCCCGCTTCGTAGAACATGCGGTACACGCGCCGCAGGATCTCCGGGTTCGAAACGTTCAGCCACTCCGGGCAGCCGTCGTGCATCTCCTCGCGGTCGGTCCCGGGGTAGGCGACGAAGTCCTTCGCGGTGAGGTTGAAGGAGAGCAGCGTCGAACCGATCGGGCCGGCGGCGAAGAGCACGTTCTCGCGCAGGCGGTGAAGCAGCGGGTGATCCAGGGGCGTGTACATGTCGAACCAGCGTACATGCCGGGGCAAAAGTGCGGGAGGGCGGCACGCGCGGCGCCTGCCCGGGACATGAAGAAGGCGCCCCGGGGGGAGCGCCTTCAATTGGGGGGCGAAGGGAAGGGGGCCGTTAGCCGGCCGAGGTGAGGGCGGTCCGCACCGCAGCGAATTCGCGCTGAGCACGCACGAGCGCGCGCTGCAGCCGCTCAATGCGCAGGATGTGGGCCACTTCGCGGCGATGCCGGATGAGTTCGTGCTTGCTGTCGAGTTCGGACGCGCGGGCGTGAGCGAGCGCTTCAAGAGCCGTGGGGAAGTACATGGCGTCCTCCAGTAATAGTAAATGGATGTTCATTCATTCTGGAGAGCGCGTCAAGACCCCCTCTGTGGGGTGGTTCACAGAGGAGTGGCCAGAGCCCAGTGCCCAGTTCCCAGGGGGTTGCCCCGCTCAGCACTGAGCACTCGAACCGGGGGTGCCCCGCCGACGGCCGACGGCCGAAAGCAGACAGCTCTCCGCACTCAGCACTCCCCGTCACCCCCGCGGCAGGCCCAGGCCCCGCATCGCGATGATGTTCCGCTGCACTTCGCTCGTCCCGCCGCCGATCGGGCTCGTCGTGCTGTGCATGTAGAACCGCCCGAAGCGCCCGCCCATGGAGGCGCCGTGGTCGCGCGCGGTGACGAGGGCGTGCAGGCCGGCGAGGTGCATCGAGGTCGTGGCCAGCCGCACATCCAGCTCGCTCGAGTACAGCTTCGCGATGGAGGCCTCGCGGTTCGGGATCTCCCCCCGGTCCTGCATCGAGATGATGCGGTAGCAGATGAGCGATTCCACGCGCGCCTCCACGGCGCGGTCCGCGAGCTCGTGCTTGAGCGACGGGCGGGCGGCGAGCATGGCGCGGCCGTGGCCGCTTTCGCGCGCGAACGCCACGAGGTCCTGCGTGATGAGCTGGTGCGCGACGCTCGTGGCGATGCCGCTGCGTTCGAAATCGAGCGTGGTGGTGGCCAGGTACCAGCCGCGATTCTCCTCGCCGAGCAGCGATGTCGCGGGGATGCGCGCGTCCTCGAAGTAGACCTCGTTGAATTCGTGGCTATTCAGCATGTTCACCAGCGGCCGCACGGTGATGCCGGGCGTCTTCATGTCCACGAGGAAGTAGCTGATGCCGCGGTGCTTGGGGGCGTCGGGGTTCGTGCGCGCGATGAGGATGCCCATGTCCGCGCGGTGCGCCCCGGAGGTCCAGATCTTCTGGCCATTCACGACATAATCGTCACCGTCGCGAATGGCGCGGGTCTGCAGCGAAGCGAGGTCGCTCCCCGCGCCGGGCTCGGAGAAGAGCTGACACCAGACGTCTTCGCCGCTGATGATCCGGGGCAGGAGGCGCGAGCGCTGCTCTTCGCTGCCGTAGACCATGATCGTGGGGCCGGCCCAGCCATGGCCGATGCCGCCGGAACGCGGGGCGCGCCGCCACGCGAACTCCTCGCTGAGGATGAACTGCTCCTTCACGCTGAGGCCGCCGCCGCCGTGCTCCTTCGGCCATGCGGGAGCGCCCCAGCCCTGCTCGTTCAGCTTCGCCGTCCACCCCTTCATGAACTCCGCGAAGCCCGCGACGGGCGGCCCACCGGCGCCGTTGAACAGCCCCCACTCCACGGGCCGCGTGGAGAACTCGGCCGGGAACTCGGCATCGAGAAACGTGCGCACTCGGGTGCGAAAGGCGGCTTCGGTCTCGGAATCGCGAAACTCCACGGGGTCCCCCACGAACGTGTTGGGGCGACTCTAATGGAGGTTGGGGGTTAGCCGTTAGCTGCTGGCTGCTGGCCGCTATCGGCCGTCGGCTGTCGGTGTGGCCACGGGCGGACCCGCCTGTTGCTCGCGAGATGCTGCCCCACGCCTGGCCACGCCGATAGCCGAGAGCCGATAGCCGAGAGCCGACAGCCCGACAGCTGTCGGTGTGGCCACGGGCGGACCCGCCTGTTGCTCGCGAGATGCTGCCCCGCGCCTGGCCACGCCGATAGCCGAGAGCCGACAGCCGACAGCCGATCCGCCTCCCCTACCGCTGGATCGGCCCCGTATCCACCACTTCGAACGCGGCACCCGGCACGCGCTTGAGCTGGTTCAGGTCCGTGTCGTTCCAGCGGCTGTCGGTGGCGCCGCTGATGAACCAGTCGCTGCCGTTGTCGGCGACGATCATGCCGTACTTCTTCAGCGCCTCCAGCACCACCCGCGCCTGGCCGGTGTAGCCGGAGGTGTCGAAGTCGGCGCGCAGGCGGAGGCGCAGCCCCATCGGCGGCAGGTTCGGGTCCGTCGACGAGCTGGCGAAGTGCCGCGCCGGGCTGATGTACCCGCGCTGCGTGCGGCTGACGGTGAAGCGCAGCGCGTGATTGATTGCGCCCGCGGTCACTTCGTCGTACCGCACGAGGCCCGGCAGGATGGGCAGGCCGGCCGCGTCGGCGGAGGTCCAGCCCGCGGGGCGCAGCGCGTTCGAACTCATGTCGAAGACAGCCCCCGAATCGGCGTTCCAGCCGCCCGTGGCCGTGTTCCGGAACGCCCGGTACAGCTCGTAGATGCGGCATGTGCCCTGTTGCACGACCAGCACATGGCGGTCGCCGGTGGCGGTGGCGCCGCCTTCGATGGGCGCATTCGCGGGCACCGGGTAGGGGCCGGGGTCGGATTCATCGCCGTAGGCGGTGAAGGTGATCGGCACCATCGGCTGGTCCGCCGGCCACCACCACGTAGGGGATGCCGTAGGTGGGGTTCGAACCGAAGTCGGCGTGCAGGTACTGCTTGCCGGCGTTGATGCTCGCGATGAAGTTCGCCGAGTTCGGGTGCAGCGGCAGCCGCGAGACGTCCTGGTTCCAGGCGTTGTCGGCGGGGAACACCTGGCAGCCGCCGATGCGCGGCGCGCTCACCAGGGGCGGCGTCGCCGTGGCCGTCGGCGTACCGCTTACGGTCGCCGTGCGCGTCGGGGTAGCCGTGGCGGGAGCGGTGGTGGGGGTGCGCGTCGCCGTGGCCGCCACGGTGGGCGTGCGCGTGGGTGTGGCCGTCGTGGTCGCCGTTGGGCTGGGCGAAGCGGGCGCGCACGAGAGGTCGTAGGTGCGCGAATTGACGCGGGAGGCGCTCAGGCGGGCGCCGTCGCAGGTGACGCGGAGGGTATCGCCGCCGCGCATGGTCGTGCTGCTGCTGGCGGCGAACACCGCCGCTCCGCCAAGCGCCGCCAGCCCCGCGAGCAGCGCGGAAGCGGGCAGCAGGGTGCGTTTGTTGCGTGAAAACACACGGAGGAACCCCTGCGAGACGGTGGTCTCGCAGGCACATTCGGCGCTGGCATGAGGGCGAACAAGGCAGCCCCGGTAACCCGCGTGTAAACGTTTGGGGCACCCCGGGAGACGCCCGGGATCACCCTTGCCGAGCGCGCCTCGCCCTACTTCGCCTCGAGCGACGCCGCCACCTGCTCCGGCGTCGCGCCCGTGCCCTCCATGCGCACCGCGAACTCGACGCCGTTGCGCGTCCAGGCGAAGCGGTCACCGGCGCGGGCGGAGGTCAGCTTCGCGGCGAACGGACCCGCCGCGACCGTGAACAGCGGGCCATCGACCTGCGCCTGCAGGTCCAGCACGCCGCCCTTCGCCGCCGCCGAGGCCGTCGACCAGAACTCCAGCCGGTATCCATACGCCTCGCCCGTGGCATCGCCGTTCGCGATCTCCAGCGCGTGCAGCGCGACCCGCCCCTGGAACCCGTCGAGGGTCGCGCTGCCGGGCACGTAGAGCGCGGGCGGAGTGCCGCCGCCCTTGCGCAGCGCCGTCGCGAGCGCGTCCACCGGCACCACGCCGGCGTCGTCGCGGACCGGCACGGCCACCTTCGTTCCCACGGCAAGGTCCCCGGCGGCGAGGCCGTTCGCCTGCCGCAGCTCCGCCGCCGTCGCCTTCGAGCCCAACGCCGCGGCGATGCTTTCGAACGTGTCCCCCGGCCCGGCCGTCACCAGCACATGCGACACCGTGCGCGCGAGCGTCTCGGCGGGGGTGCGCGTGGGCGTGCGGGGTGCAGTGGCGGCGGCGGTGGGGCTTGCCGCCACGGTGGCCGCCGTCGTCGCCGCGGGCGCCGTCGCCGTCGTCAGGGGCGAAGGGGAGGCCTCGTCATCGTCATCACCGGCACACCCCCGAGCACGAACGCACCCGCCCCCAGGAATGCAAGACCAGCCATCGCGCGGAACCAGCGCACACGCACAAGCGTCCTCCGTCCCCACGGCCCGAGTGTACGGCACGAGAGAAAGGAGAAATGAGAAAAGAGAAAGAGATAAGGAGTGACCAGTTCCCGGGGCCAGTTGCCGTGGTCTCTTTGGCGCCAAACTCGTTACCCCCGGCGAACCGGGGTTGTCCCGACCTTTCTCCTTTCTCCTTTCTCTTATCTCAGCGCAGCCACCCCTCCGCATGTTCCATCCAATGCGTTTCGAGGCGCTGAAGCACGTACGTCTCCAGCGAGACCTCGTCCGTGCCCAGGATCGCGGCCCATTCGGGGATGCGAGCGCGGCGGCGTTCGAGGACGGCTTCGGGGAGCGTGCCCAGCTCGATCTGGACGCGGCGGTGAACTATGCGCAGGGCCTGACGTAGTCGGCGAGCGTCATCCGCTGCCGCGCCGGGGAGAGGTACGTGGCTCCCTCGGGCTCGATCCTCCACGAGGGGCGGGTTCGTCGCGGAGAAGGTGCGCAACAACGCCGGCAGGTCGGCGTCCTCCGGGCCGAGCAGGTGCGAGAGCTGCTCGCGGAGTCATCGCCCCCGGCGCGGCCTCCCGCATCCAGATTCCCATCGCGCCCCTCGAGCTGGGCGATGAGCATTTCAAGGGCAAGGTTCATGCGCTGGCGCGTCTGTTCGAACACGAGCGGAACGTAGGAGAGAAAAGAGAAAGGAGCAAGGAGAAGGAGAGGCCAGGAGGCGTTCCCGGTGCCCGGTGGCCAGCTTTGCCGGCGCCGCCAACGCCGCTCCAAACCGGGTTGCCCTACCTCTCTTTCTCCTTTCTCCTTTCTCCGCGGCGCCGCGGCGCGCAGCGGGGGCCGGCGCGCAGCGCCACGGCCCCGCGCGCGCTACGCTGCGCGCATGCACGCCCCTTCGCTTCTACGAACCTGGCCGCGTGGCCGTCGTCGATGTTCCCGAGCCGCACGCCGGCCCCGGCGAGGTGGTGCTCAAACTCCACGCCACCGGCCTCTGCAACAGCGATGTCCGCGTCTACCTGGGTGAGAAGAAAGCCGCCGCCGGCGTCATCCCCGGCCACGAACTCTCGGGCGAAGTCGCTGAGGTGGGCCAGGGCGCCGATGCCCGCGTGGGCGAGGTCATCGGCCTCTGCCCCATCCTCTGCTGCGGCCGCTGCTCCTTCTGCCGCGACGGTTTCCGTAACCGCTGCCCCTCGCAAGACGCTGGGGTACGACCTCGATGGCGGCATCGCCGAGTACGTGCGCGTGCCCCGCAGCCTGTGGCCATGGGCCACCTCCTTGCCCATGGACCCGGCCACGCCCGCCCACCTCCGCGCCCTCCTCGAGCCGTTCGCGTGCGTGCTCAACTCGATCGAGTCGCTGCAGGTCTCGGCGGGGAACGCGATGGCGATCGTCGGGGGCGGGCCCATGGGGCTGCTTCACCTCATCGCCGCGCGCGTGGGGCGCCGGGCCCATCATGGTGGTCGAACCCGATGCCGGGCGGCGCGCGGTGGCGCTGGAGCTCGGCCTGATGCCGTGGCCGCGCCGGAGGAAGCGCTCACCCTCGGCCGCGACCTCCCTGGGCGGCGAACTCTTCCCCGCCGTCGCCGTCGCCGTGGGGTTCGCCGAAAACCATCCCGCTCGCCCTCGACCGCGCGCGCGGCGGCTGGGCTGGGTGAACCTGTTCGCGGGGTTCCCGCCCTCCTCCAGCCATGTCCTGGACCTGAACCGCGTGCACTACGACGAGGTGCGCATCTTCGGCACCCAGAACGCACCTTCCACCTCTACGGGAAGGCCGCGCCTCATCCCTCGCCTGCCCGCGCTCGACCGCGTGGTGACGAACCGGTACAGGCTCGCGAACGCCGCCGAGGCGTACACGGCGCGGCTCGGCAAGGACGGCCTGAAGTCGGCGGTGTTGATGTAGGGGTCAGTCGGTATCGGCGAGGACGGCGCGGAGAGCGCCGAACCCGTGCCGCCGCCGGGGCGCGCCGGAGGGCCCAGATACGCCCGCCTGGGCCTCGATCAGCCGCATGCACACCGCCAGCCCCAGCCCCGCGCCGGCGCCGATGCCGCCGTCCGCGTCGAGCGGAAGAACGGCGGAAGATCTGGGCGGCTTCCTCGTCGGTGATGCCGAAACCATGGTCGCAGACGCGCACCACGACCTCGTCCCCTCGGCGTCGGCCATCACGGTGATGGGGAGCGCGGGCGGGCTGTACTCGGCGTTGCTGAGCAGGTTCGAAAGCACCTGGTCGAAGTAGGTCGGCTGCGCTTCGATGGCGTCGAGCCCGGGCGATGCGGACCTCGACGGTGCGCCCGGTGCGCCCGGTGATGGAGCGCCACGACCCGCGGGATCGCGTGTTGCACCAGCAGCGGCTCCGTCACCACCTCCTGCCGCCCCTCGACCCCGGCGAGCACGAGCATGTTCTCCACCAGCCGCTGCAGCCGCTCGGCCTCGTGGATGATGTCGTCGAGGGAGGCGGCGCGGTCCTCCGGGCTCATCGTCGCCCCGTGGCGCAGCAGCACCGAGACAGCCGGAGGATGCTCGTGAGGGGCGTGCGCAGTTCGTGCGAAACGAGCCCCAGGAACTCATCCTTGAGCTGGTTCGCGCGCTGCAACGCCACCTGCGCGCGCTTGATCCTCGATGTCGACGCCCGTGCCGAGCCAGCCGTTCCGTTCGCCCCGGCCATCGAACATGGGCACGGCGCGCGCGAGGAACCAGCGGTAGGTCGCCATCGCGCCCGCGCAGCCGGTACTCGCATTCGAACGGCGCGCTCGTCTCCAGCGACACCTTCCAGCGTTCGGCGATGACGGGCAGGTCCTCGGGAAGACGAATTCGAGGCAGGGCGGCCGGAGCCCTCGGGTCGCCGGTGTATTCGCGCCAGCGACGGTTGTAGTAGAAGGCGCCACCCTTCGGGCCCGCCAGCCAGACCACCTGGGGCACGGCGTCGAGGAGGGTGCGGTACAGTTGCTCCGCCTCGCGCGTGCGTTCGTTCAGGCGGGCGTTCGAAACGGCGAGGGCGGTACGGCGGGCCGCCTCCTCCGCCAACGCCACTTCTTCCGTCGTGAATTCGTGGCCATCGCCCGAGGTCAGCAGGCTGAGGGTGCCGATGACCCGCCCCTGCGCGCGCAGCGGCAGCGCGAGGTAGGCGCGGGGATTCAGACGCGCGAGCACCCGCGCGCGGCGGCATCGCGCCCCAGGCGTGGCCCGAACGACTCCGGCGCGCGCTCCACGATCTCGGCTCGCCCGTGCGCATGACGCGCGCCGCGGGGTGGTTGTCGTGGATGCTGCGCGGCCCGGCCGAGAGGGCGGCGGCGCATATCCTCGGCGCGCTCGGGGTCCGCGTGGCGCGCCGCCGGCGTTCGACCCGCTCGTCGTCCACCCGATATCGACCACGCAGTAATCCCCGAGGGCGGGCACGAGGCAGGCGGCGATGGCCGAGACGAGCGCGGCGGCGTCGGGAGCGGTGACGGTGGCGGCGCCGATGTTCGCGAGCACTTCCTCGGCGAGGGCGGCGATGCGGCGTTCGTGGATATCGGTGGCCGTGCCGAACCAGCCCAGCACGCGGCCCACGTCGTCCGGCAGCGGCAGCACGCGCGCGAGGTGCCAGCGGGCTTCCCCATCGGCCCGGCGGATGCGGATCTCGTCGGGTGTGTTCGCGTCCTTCGCGCACGAGCGTTCCCATGCCTCGCGCACGCGCAGCGTCGTCGTCCGGTGGACGGCCTCCAGCCAGGCGTGCCCGAGGGAGAGCGCGGGGAGAGGCCGGTGTATTCGTACCAGCGGCTGTTGAAGAAGGTGACGCGGCCCGGAGGCATCGCACGACCAGACGGGCTGCGGGACGGTGTTGGTGAGGGTGCGGTACCGCCCTCGCTCAGCCGCATCGCCTCCTCGGCCTTGCGCTGCTCGGTCACGTCCGTCACCAGCACGCCGATGCCCAGCACGTGGCCATCGTCGGCGCGCACTGGGTAGTAGGACCGCAGGTAGGTGCAGAGCTCGCCCGCCGGGCGGATGCGGGCGGCGCGTTTCGACCCCGAGGATGGCGCGGCCTCGCCAGCACCGTCCGCCACCGGCTCGATCGTGTCCGCCAGGTCCGGGAGCACCTGCGCAGGGTGCGGCCCGTCTGCTCCTCGATGGTCGTGCCGTTCATCTCCGCGAGCGCCTGGTTCACCCGTTCGAAGCGCATATCGGGCGAGAGGAACGCGAGCCCGACCGGCGCCGCCTCGTACAGGTGGGTGAGCTGGCTGTAGGTCTCGTGCAGGGTGCGCTCGGCCTGGACGAAGGCGGTGATGTCCTCGAAGGCGAGCACCGGCCACCAGCGTGCCGTCGGGTCCCGGACGGGGCCGGCGTTGACGTTCAGGTAGCCGTCCGTGCCATCGCCGCGAACGATGTGGATGATCCGCCGAGACCTCCTCCCCCGTGCGGAGCACACGCCGCAGCGGCCAATCGTCCGGCGCGTACGGTCGGCCTTCGAGGGGGAAGCCGCGCATGCGGGGGTCATCGGGCCGCTGGGCGCCGGGGTCCATCCGCCAGATGCGCCCACTTGTGGGTTCCCGGTCATCTGCCCGGTGGCGAAATCGAACAGCACCACGCCGGCGGGCATCTGCGCGAACACGCTCGCAGGCGCGGCGTTCGCGCGCGCGGCGCCTCCTCGGCGGCCTTCCGTTCGTGGATGTCGTGGGCGAGGGCGATCCAGCTCGTGATGCGGCCATCGCCGCCCAGGACCGGGGTCGCGCGGCCTTCGGACCAGCGGTACTCCCGTCTGCGGCCCAGCAGCCGGAACTCCATGCGGGGGGCGCACGGCCAGGCGGGTGATGTCGGCGGTGGTGGCAGCTTCGCGCGGTCCTCGGGTGGACCAGAAGCCTCGCCGCCAATCCTCGACCGCGCGAGCTCTTCCTGGCCGGAGCCTGAGGTACTCCCGCGCGGCCTCGGGTTCAGGAGCAGGGGGCGCCCATCCAGCGGGATCTCGATGACGAACACGGGCAGCGCGTCGGTGAGGGCGCGGGCGCGGTTCAGGGCCCTCGCTCTGCTCCTCCGCGACCTTCCCGGTCGTGGATATCAACCGCGATCCCGACGTAGGCGAGCGGCTCGCGGCCGTCGTCATCCAGGACGCGGGCTGAGCCGCAGCTGGTGCCAGCGGAACCGCTGTCGTGGCGGCGAAGGCGAACCGGGGCCTGCTTTCGTTCCCCCCGCTCGCGAGCGTGGCCTGGAGCCGGGTATCGAAGGCGGTGCGGTCGGCGGGTGATGGCCGCGCGCACGGCATCGAGGGCGTAGGCGGCCGCCCGTCGCCGATAACTGGCCCAGCGTCCGTTCGCGAAGATGACGCTGCCCGCGCGGTCGAGCGCGACGACCATGGCGGAGGGTCGCGCGACGCGGATAAAGGGCGGCGCTGGCGCTGCTTCGCACCCGGCGGGCACCCCGCCACGCCACTTAACCCCAGAGATGGCGCCCACGGCGGCCACCGGG
>JADJBX010000007.1 GCA_016703545.1 Candidatus Amarobacillus elongatus | reverse complement strand
TCGACGAGGCCGGGCACCTGGAGATGTTCAGCGGCAGCATCCCCCAGGCGGAATGGCTGAAGGGCGTCTCGGCCCTCTCCTTCCAGTAGCCCATCGTCCTCGCCCGTGGCCAGGAGGCCCTCCCAGCGGGCGATTTCGCGCAGCGCTTCAGGCGAAAAGACGGCGGCCGCGCGCTCCCACTCGGTGGGGGTGCGCGGCGGCACGCCGTGCATGATGAGGCCGCGGAGTTCGGCCTCGGCGAGCGCGTCCTCCTCCGCGCGCGGCTCCGGGCCCATGCTGGCGAGCACGCGCAGTACCGCCGTCAGCGACGACGCGTTCCCCGGCGAATGGTCCCACCCGCCGATCAGCGCCTCCATGAGCCACCACGCGAGCTCGCGCACGTCACGGTGTTCGATGGCGGCGGGGATACCGGCCGTCGCGCCCGCCGGTGGCGGCGGCAGCGATGGCGGGCGCGAACGGCGCTGCCGCGCGCCGTGGAAGGTGCAGCGGTCCCGGGGCCAACGGCAGCGCCGCCGGCGAGGTGGGTGCGCCGCAGAGGGGCGAGCGGTCCATGGACCCACTTCGCCATGAAACCGCGGCAGCACGCCCAGCGGCCGCTGACACGAGGCGGAGCAAAGGGCGCGCGGGCGCGCTGGGTGCGAACGGCCCCTGCCCCCGGCGGCGGGGCCGGGGGGACGATGCGGGGGTGACGACGGGGGCATCGCCGCGAGGAGCCCGGCCATGCCAGCAATCCTGCACCGAACCCTCCACCCGGCGGAGCCCGTGACGCGGAATGGCGCGGAGGGCGCTCCCCGGGTCGAGCCGCGGCCGGCGCCGTTGGCGGGGCGGCTGCGGGGGCGGGTCGCGGCGGGCATCTGCCTGGTGGTCGCGGGTGCGGTGGTGCTTATGGGCATCATCACGGCCGAGGCCGTCTACCCGGGCGTCTACACCACCCACAACAACGAAGTGAGCGACCTCGGGGCGACGCGGCCGCCCAATAGCATCATCCGCCAGCCAAGCGCGCGCATCTTCAACGGCACGATGCTCGTGTCGGGTGCGCTCGTGATCGCCGGCGCCGCGGGGCTGCGGGCGAGCCGCCTGCCGAAGAAGGCGTGGGTGCCGCTCGCGCTGCTGGGGCTGGGCACCTTCGGCGTCGGCGTGTTCCCCGGCGACCGCGCTCCGATGCATGGGCTGTTCGCGATGCTGGCGTTCGTCTCCGGCGGGCTGGCGGCGGTGATGCTCGCGTGGGTGCTGCCGGCGCCGTTGCGGTGGATGTCGCTGGCGTTCGGGGTCGTCACCCTGGGGACGCTCGTGATCGCGATGTTCGAAGACGCGACGCCGCTCTGGGACGAGCTCGGCGATGGCGGCATCGAGCGCTGGATCGTCTACCCGGTGGCGCTGTGGCTGGTGCTGACGGGCGCGCACTGGGCGGGCGCGGGCCGCGCGGGCGAGGCGGCCCCGGCGACACCGTAGGCGCCGGTCAGGGCGCGGCAGCGGGATGCCGAGGGCGGCTTCGAGTTCGTCCACGGCGGAGAGGGTGTGGTCGACCTTGATCGTCGTCATCCCCAGGGCCCGCGCCCCCTTCAGGTTCGCCCCGAGGTCATCGAGGAAGGCGGCTTCGGGCGGTTCGACGGCGAGGGCCTCGCAGGCCATCCGGTAGATGGCCGGGTCGGGCTTGCGAATGCCGACCTTCGCCGATTCGATGACGCATTCGAACAGGGAGGCGAGGTCCCACACGCCGCGGGGACGGGAGTCCTCGCGGACGACGTTGTTGGTGATGCAGCCGAGGGCGACGCGGCCCTTGAGGTGGCGAACGACGGCGATCATCTCGGGGCGCACGGCCTGGCCGCGAAAGGCGATGTTCTGCATGGTGCGCGCATCGAGGTCCGCGATGCCGTGGGCGCGCGCTTCCTCCTCGCAAGCGGCGACGAATTCGTCCTCGCTGAGGAGGCTTTTTTCGTAGCGGGACCAAGCGCTGTCGGTGTGGGCGAGCATGGGGCCGAGGACGGCGTAATCAATGCCCCGGGCGACGGCCCAATCGCGGATGGCGGTGACGGGCGAGGTCGTGAGGACGCCCCCCACGTCGAAGATGACGGCGCGCAGCGTTCCCATGGCACCTCCCCCGGGGGCGCATTGTAGCGAACGGTCAGCCCACGGGGACGGGGGTGGCGGACTCGAGGTCGTGCTCGTGGCGCACGGGCGAAAGCGCGAGGGCGGCGGCGCCCGCGAGCTGGCAGGCGATGCCCGCGAGCAGGATGCCGCGATTGCCGAGCGCGGGCACGAGCACGATGGCGGCGAGCGACCCGGCGAGCTGGCCCGTCATGGCGAGGAGCTGCAGGCCGGCATTGACGCGGCCGCGGACGGCGTCCGGGGTGATCGCCTGCTCGACGCTCGTGCGGGTGATTTCGCGGACGGCGTCGAAGGGGTCGTTGAGGATCTGGCCGAGCACGAGGAAGGCGATGGCGACGCCTTCGGGGCCGCGGGCGGCGGGCAGGGTGAACGAGGCGAGCGCGCCAAGGACGCTGGCGAGGACGAGGGCGCGGCCGGCGCCGAATCGCCGCGTCATGGTGCTGGCGGCCATCGTCCCGGCGAAGGAGGTGACGCCGCCAACGGCGAACACGAGCCCCATCACGCCCGGCGAGAGGCCGAGGGTGCGGTTCGCGTACACGAGGATGACGGAGCCAATGAGCCCATGGCTGAGGTGGACGCCGGTGACGCTGCCGGCGATGCCGAGAAGGCGGCTGTCGCGGCGGATGGCGGCGAACCCCTGGAACGCCTCGCGCGCGATGCCGCCCTCGATTTCGAGCCGCTCGGGGCGGGGTTCCGGGGCGCGGATGCGGGAGAGGAAGAGCGCGGAGCCAACGAATGAGGCGGCATCGGCGATGCAGGCAACGAGCGAGCTGGTGAGCTGGCTGATCCAGCCGCCGAGGCTGAAGGCGAAGATCTCGGCGGCCGACCCGCTGGCGGCGATCTTGCTGTTCGCGTCGATCAGCTCGTCCTTCGCCACCAGGGCGGGCAGGTACGAACGGTAGGCGACGTCGAAGAGGATGCCGAGGCCGCCGAGGAAGAAGGCGGCGGTGTACAGGTGCGCCATCGTGAGGGCGTCGAAGAGGGCGGCGGCGGGCAGCGAGAGGAGCAGGGCGGCGCGCGCGAGGTCGGCGGCGATGAGGATGGGGCGGCGGCGGGCGCGATCGGTCCAGGCGCCGGCGGCGAGGCCGCCGAGCAGGCCGGGGAGGACGCCGATGGCGGTGAGCCCGGCCATTTCGCGCGCGGAGGCATCGAGGAAGAGGAGCGCGGTGAACTGGACCGCCCCCAGCCCGGAGCCGATGAGGGAGATGGTGGTGCCCGCCCACAGCTTCAGGAAGTCCGGGCGCCGCCAGAGGCCGCGGCTGAATCGCGCACGCATCGCGCGAGCCTACGGAACGGGTGGGATGGGCGAAAGTGGCGGATGACACACGCCGGGCGGCGGCGAGGGCTATCCCCAGAGGTCGTGGATCACCTTCGCGACGCCGTCTTCGTTGGCGGGCGGCGCGATGATGCGGGCGGCGGCCTTTGCCTCGCCGGTGCCGTTCGCCATGGCCACGGCGGTGCCCGCGACGGCGAACATGGGCAGGTCGACCTCGCTATCGCCGAAGGCGACGGTGTCGGCGGGGTCGATGCCGAGGGCGGCGGCGAGGGCGCGAAGGGCCGTGCCCTTGTCGGCGGTGGCGCTGGTGAAGGTGAGCAGGGTGTGGCCGGAGAAGGTGATGGCGGTGCGCATCGCCACCTCCGCGCGCCATGGTTCCAGCGCGGCGAGGGAGAGGTGGCCGGGGTCGGCCTCGACGAGCGCGGTGAGCAGGCCGGAGAGGTCGGCGCCGGCGAGGTGGGGGACGACCTGGATGCTGGGGCGGGGCGTCTGCAGCCAATCGGGGAGCTCGGCCTGGCGGCGGAGGGTGCGTTCGGCGCCGGCGAAGGTGATGTTCCAGCCTTCGCGGTCGGAGATTTCGGCGAGGGCGTGCAGGAAGCCGGCGGGCAGTTCGACCTGCTGGACGACGGAACCATCGGCGAGGCGGACATCGGCGCCGCCGCTGGCGATGGCCGCGGGGGCGATGCCGTGCTCGGCGAAGAGGCGCATGGCGGCGCGGTAGCCGCGCGCGGTGGCCGCCGCGCACACCACCCCCCGCGCGAGCAGCGAACGGAGGGCGGCGGCGTTGGCTTCGCTGATGCGGTTCTCTTCGTTGAGGAGGGTGCCATCGAGGTCGAAGGCGGCGAGGCGCATGCCGCAAGCATGAACGACGGGCGGCACGCGGGAAAGAGTCCTGAGTGGTGAGTGCTGAGTGCTGCGCGCACTTCAGGCGGGGCGGTAGAGGCGGCGGCGGCGCAGCCGCGAGGGCCGCCCGAACTGCTGCAACAGCTGGCGGAACGCGGTCAGCCGTGCTTCGCCCCAGGCCTGGAAGCGCTCGGGGGTGCCGGCGGCGGTGGTCAGGCGGTCGGCGTTGTAGACGGCCTGTTCGAGCGCGGCGTAGCCCGCGGCGCCCATCGCCACGAAATCGAGCTGCTGGTTGGAAAGGGTGGTGCCGCTGCCATCGAGGGTATGGCGCGCGAGGTAGAACAGCGCCAGGTTGGCGCCCGTGGGCGGCTCATCGAGATGGAGGAAGAGCGATGCGGCCCAGCTGCTGTACCCCGGGTACGACGGCGGGTATTCCCCGAGCGGGTACTCGACGGCGGCGATTTCGATGACGTCGAGGCCGGCGAGGGAGACTTCGCGGCTGCCGGCGACGGTCGCGAGGGTGGCCTTCTGTTCGCGCGGCATCGCCTGGCTGAGGTCGCCGAGGGCGTGGTCGATGTGGCGGTCGAGCTGCGCATCGGACCAGCGGTAGCTGCCGGCATCGGTGTCTCGAAGGTCCTTGCGGACGCGGTCGCGGACGTCGGAGAGGGTTGCCATGGCGGCGACGATGCGGCGGCGCGCGGCGAAGCGGGAAGGGGCCGGTGGCACGGCGTGGTGCCGTACGATGGCGGCATGCCGATTCGCCCAGCCGTTCCCGCCGACCTCGACACCATCATCGAACTCATCCACGGCCTCGCCGAATACGAACGCGAGCCGGACGCGGTGCGGCTCGACCGCGACAGCATGCGGGAGCACCTGTTCGGGCCGCGGCCATACGCGGAGGTGTTGATGGCGGAGACGGTGGGGGGCGAAAGCGCGGGGTTCGCGCTCTTCTTCCACAACTACAGCACGTGGGAGGGGAAGCCGGGTATCTACCTGGAGGACCTGTTCGTGCGGCCCGAGTTCCGGGGGCAGGGGCTGGGAAAGGCGCTGCTCGCCGGCATCGCCGCGCTCGCGGTCGAACGCAAGTGCGGGCGGTTCGAGTGGGCCGTGCTCGATTGGAATCAGCCGTCGATCGACTTCTACGTGGCGCTCGGGGCGGTGCCGATGGATGAATGGACGACGTACCGGGTGGCGGGGGAGGCGCTGACGGCGCTGGCCGCGATGCGCGCCGGGTAGAGACGGCGCGGGGGGTATGACGAAGGGGTGGCCGCGAGGCCACCCCTTCGTGCTGGTGCGAACGGGTCCGCGGATCAGGCCTGGGGCTGAGCCGGGGCCGGGCGGCGATGGCGGTCGTACATCGAGCCGGTCTGCGCGATCGGCTTGAAGGCGTTCTCCATCTGGCGGCCGCAATCCTCGAGGCTCCAGCGCT
Source organism: Candidatus Amarobacillus elongatus (assembly GCA_016703545.1). GTDB lineage: Bacteria > Chloroflexota > Dehalococcoidia > Tepidiformales > Tepidiformaceae > Amarobacillus > Amarobacillus elongatus. The sequence continues at coordinate 206,975 of JADJBX010000007.1, read as the reverse complement.
CGTTCGAGTGGATCGAGCGGATGGGCTCCGGGTTGGAGTAGAGGGTGATGTCGTAGCCGCTGGCGCCGACGACCCAGCCGCTGAGCCAGCTGCTGGCCTTCGAAGCCATGTACGTCACCGGGATGGCGACGTTGTCCGGCGAGCGGCGCGGATCCTCGACCTGGTCCGGCACACCGCCGCGGCGGCGCTCGGTGGGAACGGTCGCGGTCATGCGGGTGGCGGCGCCGGGGGCGATGGCGTTCGCGGTCACGCCGTAGCGGTGCAGCGAGTTGGCGCAGGCGTAGGTGAAGCCGACGATGCCGAGCTTGGCGGCGGCGTAGTTCGGCTGGCCGGGGGCGCCGAAGAGGCCCGAGCCGGAGGAGAAGTTGATGAGGCGGTAATCGCCTTCGCGCGCCTGGCGCCAGTAGATCGAGGCGAACTTGGTGGTGTTGAACGTGCCCTTGGCGTGCACGTCCATGACCGAGTCCCAGTCGTCTTCGGTCATGTTGAAGACCATGCGGTCGCGGAGGATGCCGGCGACGTTGACGAGGACATCGAGGCGGCCGAACTCATCGAGGGCGGTCTTGATGATGTTCTCGGCGGCGTCGTGGTCGGCGACGTTGTCGTAGTTGGCGACGGCCTTGCCGCCGGCGGCCTTGATTTCGTTGACGACGCCCGCGGCGGGGGTGTTGTCGGGCATGGAGCCATCGACAGCGACGCCGAGGTCGTTGACGACAACGGCGGCGCCTTCGGACGCCATGAGACGCGCGATGCTCGCGCCGATACCGCGGCCGGAGCCGGTGACGATCGCGACGCGGCCTTCGAGAGAGTTACCCATGAATGGACTTCCTTCTGATGGGATTGGCGGCAGAACCGCCGTGCAACGGCAGGTATACGCCAGGCGCGCGCGAGGTTCGAGGCTGACGGGGCGCGGGTGCCGAGGTGCGAGGAGCGAGGCGCGAGGTTCGAGGTTCGAGGTCTTGGGGCAACCCTGGGGAGGCGGGACCAGCGGGGAGGTGGGCCGCGCGCAGGGGTTGCCCCGCTCGAGCCCCGAGCCTCGAACCTCGAGCCCCATTCCTCGAGCCCCGCGCGCGCGCCAGCGCGCGCCTGTACCGTTGCCGGATGGACCCCGATCGCAACCTCCGCCTCCTGAACGTGTTCTGGGCCCTGCGGGAATTCCATCTCTGGATCCCGATCTGGATCGTGTTCCTGACCGAGGAGCGCGGCTTCAGCCTGACCGATGTGACGGTGGCCGAGGGCTGTTCCTGGTGGGGGTGGTGCTGCTCGAAGTGCCGACGGGCGCGGTGGCGGACCGCTGGGGGCGTTCGAAGTCGCTGGCGCTGGGGTCGGCGGCGCTGGCGGTCTCCATCCTCCTGTTCGCCTACGACGAACTTCGGCATTTTGCTGGCGTCGTTCCTGTTCTGGTCCGTCGCCTCGACGCTGATGTCGGGGGCGGACATGGCGCTGCTGTTCGACACGCTCAAGGTTGGCGGGCGCGAGGGGGAGTACGAGCGGCGGGCGGGCCGTGGGCACGCGCTGGCGTGGGCGGGCGCGGGCGTCGCGACCCTCGCCGGGGGGCCGGTGGCGGCGGCGACGAGCCTGCGGGTGGTCATCTTCACGGGCACGGTTACGTGTGCCGCACTCGTCGTGGTGGCGCTGCTCCTGCGCGAAGTGCCGCGGTCGGCGCCGGCGCCGGCGCCGGAGGCGGCGGGTGCGCGCGACGGGTACTGGCGTTCCATCGGGGTCGCGTTCCGGGAGGTCTGGCACGCGCCGGATGTGCGCGCGGTGATCCTGCTCGCGGGGTGCGCGACGGCGGCGGCGCACGCGGTCGGCTACCTGGTGCAGCCGTACCTCCTGGACCGGGGCATCGAGGTCGGGGTGCTCTTTTCGCTGCTGCAGGTGCCGACGATCGCGGCGGGGGTCGTGGGAGCGCTGCTGGCGGCGCGTCTCGGCGGTGGGCGGACGACGACGATGGCGATGCTGGCGGTGCCCATCGCCGCCGCGGGGGCATATGGCGTGCTGGGGACGGCGCCGGGGCTCGCGGGCTTCCCCGCCATCCTCGTGCTGTATCTCGCCGCGACGCTCCTCATCCCGGTCGCCAGTGGCTACGTGAACCGCCGCACATCGAGTGAGCGGCGGGCGACGGTGCTTTCGATGCAGGGCATGGTGACGAGCCTGACGATGGCGGCCCTGGCGCCCGGCTTCGGCTTCGCGACGGACCAGTGGGGGCTGCCGTGGGCGTTCGCGCTGGGGGCGGGCGTGTCGCTGGCGACGGTGGCGGTGCTGGGGAAGCCGGTGGTGCGGAGCCGTTAGCGGCTGGCCGTTGGCGGTTAGAGCCGGCGGCTGTCGGCTGTCGGCTGTCGGTGTGGCCGGGGAGGGGCCGTTGCGGAGCCTGGGGTTGTTGGCTGTCGGCCGTCGGCTGTCGGTGTGGCCAGTGAGGGGGGAGTTGGGGTGGTGAAGTGCCGGTGGCCAGTGGCTAGGGCGAATGGCGGTGGCCGGAAGCCGACGGCCGAAAGCCCGAGGGGGCTCCCGGCCGTCGGCGATCAGTGTGGGCCACGGGCTCGGCTTTGCTAGCGGCTAGCAGCCAGTGGCCAGGCGCTCCCTAGACCGCGACGTCGCCGCGTTCGCCGGTGCGGACGCGGACGGCGGTTTCGACGGGGATGACGAAGATCTTGCCGTCGCCGATGTTGCCCGTGCGGGCGGCGCGGATGATGGCGTCGATGGCGCGGTCGACGGCCATATCGGCGACGACGACTTCGACCTTGATCTTGGGGAGCATGTCGACGGTGACGGATTCTCCGCCGCGGCCCTGGTGGACGATGCCGCGCTGGGCGCCGCGACCCGTGACCTGGATGAAATTCATGCCGTGGATGCCGAGGTCGTCGAGTGCCTGCTTCACTTCGTTCAGCTTTTCCGGCCGGACGATGGCTTCGATCTTCTTCATCGGGGTTCTCTCCGTGTGTGTATGCGGCTGCCTGGCGCCTGCCGGGGCCGTGTCCGGCGGGGCGCTGGAGGGGTGTTCGCGGCGCCCCCTGGGGGAGGGGGCGCCGCCGGGAGATGTGAAGACTAGCGGGCCGTGGCGCCCTTTTCGAGCGCGGCGGCGTAGGTCGCCGGGGGCGCCGGGAGGATGGGCCCGGGGGCCATCGGCACGCCGCCTTCGTCCGTCGTGTAGGCGCGTTCGCCGTGCTGGGTGACGTCGAGGCCGAGTTCCTCTTCGTCCTCGCTGACGCGGATGCCGACGGTCAGGTCGAGCACCTTGAGGATGATGAAGGTGACGACGAAGGAGTAGGCGCCAATCGCGCCGACGCCGACGAGGCTATCGGTGAGGCGGCCCCATTCGCCGTGGATGACGCCGTTGGCGTAGGGGATCCCGCTGACGCTGGCATCGGCGAAGATGCCGGTGGCGACGGCGCCCCAGATGCCGCCGACGCCGTGCACGCCGACCACGTCCAGGCTGTCATCGAAGCCGATGCGGGCGCGAAGGCGGACCGCACCGTAGCAGAGGAGGCCGGCGACGGCGCCGATGACGAGCGCGGACATGGGCTCGACGTAGCCGGAGGCGGGGGTGACGGCGACGAGACCGGCGACGGCGCCCGAGGCGCCACCGACGACGCTCGGCTTGCCGCCCGCCCACCAGTTGATGAGCGTCCAGAAGAGGCCCGCGGTGGCCGCGGCGACGGCGGTGTTGACGAAGGCGTAGACGGCCTGGCCGGTGGCGCCGCCCGCGCTGCCGGCATTGAAGCCGAACCAGCCGAACCAGAGGATGGCCGCGCCGAGCACGACCATCGTGATGTCGTGCGGCTCCATCGATTCGGTGCCGTAGCCCTTGCGCTTGCCGAAGACAAGCACGGCGGCGATCGCGGCGAAGCCGGCGTTCACGTGGATGGCGAGGCCGCCCGCGAAGTCGAGCGAGTTCAGGCCGACGTCCGGGGTATCGACGTTCGTGGCGAAGGCGCTCAGCCAGCCATCGTAGGCGAAGACCCAGTGCGCGACGGGGATGTAGACGAGGAGCGCCCAGAGCGCGGTGAAGATGAGGAAGGGGCCGAAGCGCGCGCGTTCGGCGAAGGCGCCGGTGATGAGCGCGGGGGTGATGATGGCGAACATCAGCTGGAACGCCATGAACATCAGGTGCGGGATACCGAAGCCGTAGATGGCGCCGTTGGGGCCACCGGGCTCGGCGGTCACGCCGTTGAGGAAGGCCCAATCGAAGTTGCCGATGATGCCCTTGCCCTGGTCCGGGCCGAACGACAGCGAGTAGCCGACGGTGACCCAGATGATGGCGACGATGCCCGTCGTGATGAACGACTGCATGATCGTCGCGAGGACGTTCTTATTGCGCGTGAGCCCACCGTAGAAGAACCCCAGCCCCGGTGTCATGAAGAGCACCATCGCGGAGGCGGTGAGCATCCACGCGATGTTCCCGCTATCCAGTTCCATTCCCAGTACCCCGCTGTTTGCTGCCGGCCGGGGCCCGCCGGGGCCCCTGGACCGATGGGGGAACGGTATGAGCGCGACATTACCCGGCCGTTTCCCCCGCGTTACGGGCGCATTTCCTGGCCGTTACGCTCATGTTTCGTGGGGCGAATGGACGTGGCGGGGAAAAGTCATGGAAACTTCGGAAAACTCGGCAATAACGCAACGGTAGAGTTGCGGTGAAGAGCGCTTCGAAGGATGATGCGGATGCCGCTCGGGCTATAGGGCGCAACCCCGGGAAGATAACGTTTGCACACGAGAGTGTTGTATTGACCGGAAGGTAAGCACTACCTAGCGTGAATCCTGAGCGTAGACGAACGACCGTGCTGTGGGCGGCGGTGGGGCACGAGGAAGTGGAGACCGGCAACCGAATGACCAGGGCGACCATGGAGAACGGGAAAGCTCCCGTATCGGCAGGGCTTGGGAGCCGCATCCGCGCCGCGCGGCGCGATGCGGGCATGAGCCAGGGACAGCTCGCGCAGGCGCTGAGCACCACGCAGAGCGCGATCAGCCTCTATGAGGCAGGCCAGCGTTCCGTCGGCATCGATATGCTGCTGAACGTGGCGCGCATCCTTAACCGGCCGCTCCACTACTTCCTCGGGGAAGACGGCGACATGCTGTACGTGAAGGACAGCGATATCGCCGAGCTCATCTCCGAGCTGGAGAAGCATCCGGAAGATCTGCCGGACCTGCTGGCATACTGGCAGTTCCTGCGCTGGCGCCGAACGAGCACGAACGGCCGCCACTAAGCCGCGCCGCCACCGTTGGCGGCATCCCCTGGTTCCACGACGCCGGCTCCGCTCTCTCCCGCCGAGCCGGCGTTCTGGTGTCCGGGCGGGGAGTGCCGCCGGCGGCCGGGGTACGAAAAAGGGCACGCGATGCGCGTGCCCTTTGGCGTGCCCGGGTGGGGGGCTCAGTCGCTCGGGTGTTTCACGGAGCGGCGGATGGCGAAGCCGGCGGCCTCCACGCGCCGCGTGAGCCCCAGCTTGCCGAGGATGTCGCTCACGTGGTGCTTCACCGTCTTCTCGCTGAGGTAGAGCTGCTCGCCGATTTCGCGGTTGGTCATGCCTTCGGCGATGAGGTCCAGGATGCGCAGTTCGCGTTCGTTGAGCTGCTGGGCGAGGCGGTCCTCTTCGCTGACGACGTTCCCGCGGCGGATCTGCTCGATGACGGCGGCGCTGCTCACGGGGTCCAGCGTCTTGCCGCCCCGCCCGACGACGCGCATCGCCTCGAGGAGCTCGGCCGTCTGCACTTCCTTGAGCATGAAGCCGCTCGCGCCGGCGACGATGGCGGCCATGACGGCGCGCTCATCGGCGTAGGAGGTGAGCATGAGGACGTTCGTGCCGGGCACGTCCGCGAGGATTTCGCGGCAGGCCTCGATGCCATCGAGCCGGGGCATGCGCACGTCGAGGACGACGAGGTCCGGCTTCACGCGGCGCGCTTCCTTGACCGCTTCCTCGCCATCGCGCGCTTCGGCGACGACGGAGAATTCGGGGTGGGCGCGGAGGGCGGCCTTGAGGCCGGTGCGCACGAGGTCGTGGTCGTCCGCGAGCAGGACGTGGATGGTGGTGGATTGCCCCTCAGTCATTGTTCCTCCGCGGGATGGAGACCCGCACGGTGGTACCCATCCCCGGGATGCCGAGGACGGTCAGTTCGCCGCCAAGCCGCTCCGCCCTGGTGCGCATGGTGATGGTTCCGAGCCCGTGCCGGATGTTCGCCGGGTCGAACCCGGCGCCGTTGTCCTGCACTGTGAGCGCGGTCTGGTCGCGGTCCTGGCGGAGGTCCACCGCGATCTTATTGGGCGAGGCGTGCCGTACCGCATTGCTTAACGCTTCGCGCGCGATGTACAGGAGGTCTTCCGCATCGCGCGCGGAAAGCTCCTGCAGGGCGGCGGCGGTGATGTTCACCACCGTGTCGATGCCTGGCGGTACGAGCTGGCGAATCACGAAGGGAACGTCCCGTGCGATATCCGGGTTGCTGGGCGGAGCCTCCGCTTCGAGCATGGTGATGTACTGGCGGATGTCACCAATGAGCTCGTTGATTCGCCGAACGCTGTGCCGGAGTACCTGCTCCACCTCCGGCGGGTACTCGCGCTGCACCAGCAGCGCATCGGTTTCGAGGCCGAGTGCATAGAGCGACTGGATCGTGCCGTCGTGCAGGTCGTGGGCGATCCGTTCGCGTTCCTCCAGGAGGAAGAGCCGCCCACTGCGTTCGCGGGCGACGGCGGTGGCGACGCTCACGGCGGCCTGCAGCGCGAGCAGGCTGGCGGCGAGTTCGTCGGCTTCGGTGAAGGGCGCCTCGCCGCGGGTTCGCGCCATGTAGAGCGAGCCGATGGTGCGGCCCCCGGCACGAATGGGCACGCCGAGGAAGACGGCCATGTCCGGGTGGCCGGCGGGCCAGCCCACCGAGCGCGGGTGCGCGGTGAGATCGTCGAGGCGCAGGGGACGGTCGCGGCGGGCGAGTTCGCCGAGCAGCCCCAGGCCCTGCGGCGGGTTCCCCAGGCGCTGCGCCGCGCGTTCATCCATGCCGTCGTAGACGAACCGTTCGAGCACGCCATCGTCGTCGAAGGTGGAGATGGCGGCGTATTCGGCGTTCGTGACGGAACGGGCGCGCTGGGCCAACCGGGAGAGGATCTCGGAGAGGTCGTCGGTCGCGGCGAGGAGGTCGCTGGTGACGGCCATTTCACTGAGGAGAAGCGGGACGGGCGCCGGGCGGGGACCGGTTGTTGTCACGCTTCCAGCATAACGAATTTGTACCATTGCGGTCGAAGTGACGGGCCGCGTGGCCCTTTCCCGGCGGGGGCGAAAGGGAGATGCCGCTGGCGCGGCGGGCGTACAATCGCGCCATGCGGGAATTACGGCAGGCAGGGTCGGACCCGGCGTTCTTGCGCAAGGCGCTTTCCGAGGCGGGGGGCGAACTGCGGCAGGCGCTGGCCGGGCTTCGCCGCCGCCAGCTGCTTTCCCCCGGGACCGGCCCGGACGAGGATTGGACGCTCCTTGGGGTGGCGGTCCACCTGCGCGATACGGAGCTGGGGGTGATCGCGCAGCTGGAGGCGATGCTCTCCGCGCGCGAGCCCGCGATTCGGGCCGTGGATATCGACGATATCCCGTTGCTGGAGGACTATCGCGAGGAGGAATTGGAGGAGGTGCTGGATGACTTCCATTACTACCGCCGTCACACGGCGTACACCCTGTGGGACCTCAACCCCGGGGACTGGGAGCGGGGCGGCATCCACCCCTACCGCGGGCGCATGACCGTGCTCGATATCGCTCGCGAAATGTACCGGCACGACCTCGAACACCTGTGGCAGGTGCGGCGGATGGTGGGCGCGTGAACAGCGCGGCCCCGGCACCCATTCCCGCCGCGCCGCTGCGCGTCATTCCGCCCTCTCCCGCCCAACGGGCCGCGCTCGGCGATGCGGCGCCGTTCGTGTTCATCCTCCCGGATAACCTCGCACTGGAAGCGGCGGCGCTGAGCGCGGGGCTGGGGACGCAGCGCATGGGCGACGAGCTGTGCGCGGTGGGCACGGGCCCGCACTTCCTCGCCTTCGCGCGCGGCCTGACGATGCGCGGCGATCCCCTCGGGGGATCCATCGAACGCGCGGTGCGCCCGGCCGCGGCATGGCGGCTGCGCACGCGCACCCTGCCGCTCGACCGCCGGTGGGTGATGGGCATCCTCAACCTGACGACGGATTCATTCTCGGGCGATGGTGTGGGCACGGGGGTGGAGGAGGCGGTTCGCCGCGCGGCGGCCCTGCGCGACGCCGGCGCCGCGATCATCGACGTCGGCGCCGAGAGTGCGCGTGCGGACCGCCCGGTGCTGGATGCGGCGGCGGAGGCGGCGATCGTCGCGCCCGTGGTGGCGGCGCTGGTGCGCGACGGGCACACCGTCTCCGCCGACACCTACAAGGGCGAGGTAGCGGCGGCGGCGCTGGAGGCCGGCGCCGAGATCGTGAACGACATCAGCGGCCTGACGCAGGGTGCGGCCGCGGCGGAGCAGGCGGCGAAGGCGGGCGCCGGGTACGTCCTCAATTACAGCTACAGCGTGCCCAAGCAGCGCCCGGGGACGCCCCCCGTGTACGAGGATGTCGTGCGCGAAACGGCGGCCTGGATGTTCGACCGGCTGGAGCGGCTGCGGGCGGCGGGGCTGCCGGAGGAGTGCGTCGCGGTCGACCCCGGGATCGCGTTCGGCAAGAGCCACGACGAGGACCTGCAGGTGCTGCGGCGGCTGGCGGAGCTGGGCGCGCCGGGGCTGCCGCTGCTGGTGGCGCATTCGCGCAAGAACTTCATCGGCAGCGTGGCGGGCAACGCCCCCGCGGAGCGCGACCTGGAGACGCATGTGGTGACGGCGCTGGCGTACGTGGCGGGGGCGCGCATCTTCCGGGTGCACGATGCCGCGGGCGCGACGCGCGCGCTGGCGATGGCGGCGGCGCTCTCGACGGCGGCGGCGGGCGCCTTCGCCCCGGACGAGGGGAGCTGGCCCTGGCGGGCGGGCGCGGAGGCGGCGCACATGACGGTGGGGGGCGCGGAGCGAGCGGCGCCGCCGGGGCAGCGCTGGTAGCGGACAAGAAGAAGCCGCCCTTCGGGGTGGCTTTTCTCATGGGCATGAAAAAGGGCCGGTGGATGTGTGGAGCGGACACGACATCCAGCGCTGGCCCACTCACTTTTTAGCACGCGCTCAACCGGCTCGGCAACTGTCTTTTCGTAAATTCTCGGCCTGGACCGATGTTTTGTGATCTGAGTTCGAGTTTTCAATGGCCAGAGCCCAGAGCCCAGAGCCCAGGGCGTGCCGGGATGGCGGAGAGCCGATGGCGGATGGCCGAGAGCCACCAACCTGGGGCACTTCCGGGCGGCCGAAACGAGAAACGCCCCTCGTCGAGGGGCGTTTGGGGCGGTGGTTGGCCCTTGTTAGCGGGCGCCGGCCGGTTCGGGGGCGGGCGGTTCGGCTGCGGGGGTGTCGGTCTTCTTGGCGCGCTCCATCGTCTCGAGCCCGACCATGCTGAAGCCGAGGTCTCCGAGTTCGCAGAGGAAGCTGCAGTAGGTGAGCCGCAGGGCACTGGTGGAGCGGGCCGGCAGGTACTTCAGCTGACAGCGGGTGCAGCGCGGCATCGGGACGATTTCGGCATCCTGGCGAACGGTGAGAGCGACCGGTGCGTCGTCGCGTGGTTCTTCCGTCATCGTGCTCATGCTACCCCACCTCCTGTGTTCTCGCAGTATCCGCTTACCCGGCCTTACAAGCTTCCGCCCGGAAAGGGAAGGAAACGGTGAGAGAGCGGCGGAGAAAGGAGGGGGCGGGCGCCGGCGTGTGCGCGGCGCCCGTTCGTTCCCCGTGGCCGTCAGGGGGTCGCGGTGACGGTGTAGCCGGCGGGCGCCTCGAACAGCTTCTCATCGACGCTCGTGCCGATTTTCGAAGCCACGAGCGTGACCTTCGAGCCGCTTTCGGTGGCCTCGGTCTTCGTCAGGAGGTTGTCCTTCTTCGAGAAGCAGACCACGCCCTGGATGTCTTCCATCTGGAAGCACTTCGAGTCTTCGCCCGCGACCTTCTGGTCGGCGACCTGGGTGACCTTCGTGCTGCCGTTCAGGTCCTTCTCCAGCTCGTTGAGGGAGAACGGGTTGGAGAAGAGGCCGGCGGAATCCGACTTGCTCTTCATGCACTGCCCGGCGGAGGCGATCTTCGTGCAGAACAGGGTGTTCGTGCCGTCGTCGATGATCGTCACTTCGCCCGCCTGGTTCCCGCCGAGGGAGAACGAGTAGTAGGACTTCGGCTGCTTGAAGGCGATCGTCATCGTGCCCTTCTGCTCGACGCCGGCCGAATCCTTGACGGTGAGGTCGTAGGTGCCCTGGAAGCTCTTCTTGGAGAAGTCGTTGAGGGTGGACTTGAGGGCGTCGGCGCCGGAGCCGGTGAGGGTGCCGCCGGTGGGGGTGTTGGCGCCGGTGGCGGTCCCCGATCCGGTGGCGGTGCTGGCGGCGGGGCTCGTCGCCTGGGCGCCAGTTTTGCCCGGGTCGGTGGTGGCCGCGCTGGTGGCGGCGGTGGTTGCCGTTTCGGTGGTGGCGTCGTCGTCGTCGCCGCCGCCGCAGGCGGCAAAGGCCAGGGAAAGCGTCGCGATCGCGGTCATTCCCAGCAGTGCGTAGTTCCGCATCCATCCTCCTGTAACTGCCGCCCCCCGCGGGCGGGCACCTTCGAATGTAGCAGGTGGCGTGGCGAGGTGGCGGAAAACGGAGGGCGGCCGACGGGCGTCCGGACGGGGTAAGCTTTGCCCCATGCTTCCAATCGAACCGATGCTCGCGAAGCTCACCCCGGCCATTCCCGAGGGTCCGGGGTGGCTGTTCGAACCGAAATGGGACGGCTTCCGCACCATCCTCGCCTTCGATGGCGACGCGGTGACGCTGCAGAGCCGCGACCTGAAGCCGCTCGGGCGGTACTTCCCCGAAGTGGTCGAGGGGGTCGCGCGGGTGCTGCCCGGCCCGGTCGTGCTCGACGGGGAGACGGTGATCATGGGGCCGCGCGGCATCGATTTCGAGGCGCTGCAACTGCGCCTGCACCCGGCCGAATCGCGCGTGCGCAAGCTCGCGGGGGAAACGCCGGCGGCGTTCGTCGCGTTCGACATGCTCTCGGAGGGCGGGGAGGACCTGCGCGCGCGGCCGTTCGCGGAGCGCCGGGCGCGGCTGGAGGTGTACCTCGCGGCGGTGCCACCGCCGGTGTACCTCACCCCCGCGACCGGCGACCGTGCCGTCGCGCAGGACTGGTTCGACCGCTTCGAAGGGGCGGGCTTCGATGGCGTGATCGCCAAGCCGCTGAGCCAGCCGTACCAGCCCGGCGCCCGCGCGATGGCGAAGATCAAGCACCTGCGCACGGCCGATTGCGTGGTGGGCGGCTTCCGCTGGCTCAAGGGCGAGGAGGGCCGCGCGGTCGGGTCGCTGCTGCTGGGGCTGTACGACGAGGCGGGGACGCTGCACCTCGTGGGGCATACGTCCAGCTTCAAGGCCGATGAGAAGCGGGCACTGGTGGAGCTGCTGGCGCCGTACCGCGACGCGAGCGAGGAGGACGGCTTCGGGCAGGGCCGTTCACCCGGCGCCCCCAGCCGATGGTCCACCGGCAAGGACCTTTCGTGGGAGCGCCTCCGCCCGGAGCTGGTGTGCGAAGTCACCTTCGACTACCTCCAGGGAGTGCGGTTCAGGCACGCGGCGACGTTCAAGCGCTGGCGTACGGACCGCGACCCGCGGTCGTGCGGGTTCGACCAGTTCGAGGCGGTGGTGCCGGCGGAGCTGCGCGCGGTGTTCGAGGCGGCGCGGGACTGATCGGCCGCGTGCGCTGGGGCCCGGCGGTCCCTGTCGCGGGTTGATCGCGGCGGTAGGCTGAATGCATGCCCGCCGCCATCCAAACCTTCGACCTGACCAAGGCCTATGACGGCCGTCCCGCCCTCGACCACCTTTCGCTGACGGTGGAACGCGGGGAGGTGTTCGGCTTTCTCGGGCCGAACGGGGCGGGCAAGAGCACGACCATCCGCCTGTTGCTGGACCTCATCCGGCCGACGGAGGGGCGCGCCGAGATCCTCGGGTTCGATACCCGCCACCAATCCCACGAGGTGCGGGCGCGGACGGCGTACCTCCCCGGCGACCTGCGGCTGTACGGCAACCTGCGCGGCATCGAGACGGTGGAGCTGTTCTGCCGGCTGCGGCCCGGGGCGGACCCGGCCTACGGCATCGAGCTCGCGCGCGAACTGGACCTCGACCTCTCCAAGCATGCGAACGCGCTCTCGAAGGGGACGCGCCAGAAGCTCGGGGTGGTGGTCGCGCTGCTCGGCCGGCCCGACGTGCTCCTGCTCGATGAGCCGACGTCGGGGCTGGATCCGCTGATGCAGCACGCCGTCTGGGAGATCCTTCGGCGGGAGGCTGGGCGCGGCGCGACCGTCTTCTTTTCGTCTCACGTCATGAGCGAAGTGGAGCAGACGTGCGAGCGCGTGGGCATTCTGCGCGAGGGGCGGCTGGTGGCGGTGGAGCCGATCGCGGCGCTCAAGGGACGTTCGCTGCGGCACGTGGAGGTGAGCTTCGCCGGGGGTGTGCCTTCGCCCGCGGATGTGGCGCTGCCGGGCGTGCGGGAGCTGCGCCGCCAGCCGCCGACACTGGAGTTCGAGGTCGCGGGCGAGCTGGACGCGCTGCTGCGGGCGCTCTCGCCGTACCACATCCTGGACCTGCGGACGGAGCAGCCGACGCTGGATGAGCTGCTGATGACGTACTACACGGGGGAAGCGGCGTGAGGGCGCTGCCGGTCTTCCGCAAGACGCTCCGCGATCAGCGGTTCACGGTGGCGGGCATCGGGTTCGCGCTCTTCCTGCTCGCCTGGTTCCACATCGCCATCTACCCCTCGTACCACGACAGCTTTTCGCAGCTCGAACTGGGAATGTTCGAAGGGCTCGCGGGCGAGGGCGGGGACATCACGAGCCCGGCGGGCTTCCTCACGAACGAGTACTACAGCTGGGCCCCGCTGCTCGTGGTGGTGCTGGTGGTCATCGGGGCGACGGGGACGACGCTGGGCGAGGAGAGCGCGGGGACGGTGGACCTGCTGCTCGCGCAGCCCGTGCGGCGCTGGCGCGTGGTCGCCGAAAAGTCCGCGGCGATCGCCCTCGGGGCGCTGATCGCGATGCTCTGCGGGTGGGTGGGCTTTCTCGTGGGGAAGGCCACGGGCGATTTCGCCATCGGCCCCGTGCGCCTGCTGGAGGGGGTGCTTTCGACGCTGCCGCTGGCGCTGGTGTACCTCGCGGTGGCGCTGCTGGCGTCGACGGTGCTGCCTTCGCGCACGCTGGCGGCCTCGGCGGCGATCGGGCTGGTCGTCGCCGATTACTTCCTCAACATGGTCGGCGCGCTGGTCTCGGCGGTCGACCCGTGGCGCGACCTTTCGCCGTTCTACTGGTCGAATGCCGGGCACTACCTCGCGGCGGGGTTCGATTGGGTGCGGGCGGGGGCGCTCGTCGCGCTCGCGGGGGTGTTGTTCGCGCTCGCGATGGTGGCCTTCGAACGCCGGGACCTGACTTCGGGCGGGCGGGAATGGACGGCGCCGTGGCGCCGCCGCAAGGACGAATCGGCGGAGGAGGCGGATGCCGGCTTCGCGGGCGAGGTCGCGCTGCGCGGCGGCGGCCGTCACCCGTTCCCGATCTTCGCCAAGACGCTGCGCGACCAGCGCTTCTCGATGGTGGCGATGGGGTTCGTGCTGTTCGCAATCGCCATCCTGATCGCGGCCATCTTCCCGACCTACCGCAAGGAGCTCGAAGGGATCGAACTGCCGTCCATCTACCAGGGAATGATGGGCGAGGCGAGCGACATCTCCTCGCCCGAGGGGTTCTTCGGCGTGGAGTTCTTCTGGTGGGTGCCGATCCTGCTGCTCGTGCTCGCGGCCATCCACGGTACCGGCGCCATCGCCGCGGAGGAGAGCGCGGGCTCGCTGGACCTGCTGCTTGCGCAGCCCGTGAAGCGCTGGCGGGTGCTGACGGAGAAGGTGGCGGCGATCGTCGTGGGCATCGCCGTCGCCGCCATCGGCGGGTGGCTGGGGTTCCTCGCGATCGGGCCGTTCGTGGATATCGATCTCTCGCCCTGGCGGACGCTGGCGGCGACGGTTTCGATGCTGCCGCTGGTGTACCTGTTCCTCGGCATCGCGCTGCTGGCGGCGGCGTTCTTCCCCTCGCGATCGCTGGCGGCGGCGACGGTGATCGGGCTGATCGTCGCGGGATGGTTCCTGAACAGCCTTGGGGCGTCGGTCGACGTGCTCGATCCGTGGCGCGTGGCCACGCCGTTTCACTGGTACGACGGCGGCGGCGTGCTGCTCAACGGGATCGACGCCGTTCGCTCGGGGGCGATGCTGGCGATTGCGGTGGCGCTGTTCGGGGCCGCGCTCGTTGCCTTCGAACGCCGGGACGTCTCGTCGACAGGGCGGGAGTGGACGCTGCGTCGCCGGGCTCGCCGGCCCGCGCCGCCCGCCGCGGAGACGCCGGGGACGCGGCTCTCGCCGGGCCCCCGCTGACGGCTCAGGCGAAGTCGATGGCGACGGGGAGTGCGGTGTCGGCCCACTTCCGCAGGTCGTTCGCGTAGCCCGGCTGGTATTTCTCGAAGAGCAGGACACGGGCGCGAGCATCCTCGGGCGTGCCGGCTTCGACGACGCGCGCCCGCCCAGCGAGGGTGACGTCGCGAATGCGGACGGTGACGGCGGGTTCGCGCTGGAGGTTGCGCACCCAGTGCGCGCGGTCGCGGCCGCCCGCCATCAGGAAGAGCACGCCGCCCTCCAGTGCGAACCAGATCTCGATTTCGCGGGGTTCGCCGGAGGTGCGGCCCCGGGTGGTGAGGTAGCAGTACGCCTCGGGGGCGAAGGCGGGATCGAACGGCATCGACGCTACTCCCGGCCGGGCAGCGCCGCGCGCAGCCAGGCGATATGGGCGCTCTCTTCGAGCGCGGTGATCCAGTGCAGCGCCTCCCAGAGGGTTTGGCCGCGGGCGTAGGCGCCGTGGCCGCGGAGCAGCACCACGAGGTGGTTCCGCAGCCCCGCGGCGATCTGCTCGACCTGCAGCGGCCCGGCCGCGACCACGGGCACCTCCTTTAGGTGCAGTTGCCCCTCGAGGTCGCCGGGGACAAAGGTGTCCGTCGTGAACGAAAGCGCGATGGCGTGGCGCGGGTGGGCGTGCGCGACGGCGTTCGCGCCGGTGATGGCGTAGACGGCCTGGTGGAGGGTCGTGTCGCTGGAGGGTGGGGGGCCCTCGTACCGGCCATCCATCGAAACGCGCGCGATGTGGCGGTCGCGCAGCCGCCCGAGCATCGTGCCGGTGCCCGTGATCCAGATGTCGTGGCCGTCGCGCACGCTGAGGTTGCCGCCGTGGCTGGTCACGAGCGCGAGCTGGTAGAGGTCCTTACCGACCTCCTGCAGGTCGCGGAGGGTGCCGGGGGCGATGGGCATGGGCGGCGGTCTCCTTCGGGGCGGCGGCTCAGCCGCGGGCGGCCTGCGTTTCCCAGGTGATGATCAGCTCGCGCGATTCGGCGCGCCACGCCGGGATGTAGCGGCCGTCCTCGATGCGGTAGAGGCGTTCCAGGCCGGCGGCGATGTTCTCGCGGGCGCGTTCGAGGGTGGCGGGGGCGAGGCGGTCGTAGCGGCGGATGGCGGCGAGCGCGGCCTCGATGGCGCCCTCACGCGTGTCCACGGGAGCCGTGTTCAGCGCGAACCGGCCGCGCAAGACGCGCACGTCCGGGAGCAGCCCCATCTCCCAGAGCACGGGGATCAGTTCGAATGGCCCGGGCAGCAACGCGAGGGGCTCGCCGAGGGCGACGGCGTACAGGCCGGCGTCCTGGTTCGGGGGCGGCACGCTCCAGCCGTTGACGATGACGCGCCGCCGCGCGGCCGCCGACAGCTTCTCCACGAAGGCGGTGATGTCGTGCAGGAAGTAGGTGACGTTGAAGGCGAGCAGGAGGTCACCTTCGACGCCGTGGTCATCGAGCCAGGCGGCCTGGACGGCGCGCGCGTTGGTGATGCCGGCCTCGGCGGCGATCGCGGTGAACTCGGCGCACATGCCCGGCGAGGGGTCGACGCTGATGACTTCGCGGCAGCGCAGCGCGAAGGGCAGCCCCATGCGCCCGGCGCCGCCACCGACATCGACGACGGTGTCCCCGGGGAGGGCGTACTCCATCACGGCTGCGAGGTTGCGGTCTGGCTCGCGGCGGGGGTTATCGCGGAAGCGGCCGACGGACTGCGACCAGCGGTCGCCGCCGGCGGGCGCGAAGAGGCGCGCGACCTGCTCGTCGCGGGCGGCGACGAGGGCGGCGTAGCGGCGGATGGCGGAGTCGGCGGGCACGGGGCGCATTGTCGCGCCCCGCGAACGATTTCGCACCCGCGGGGGATGGGACGCGCCGGGGCTACTTCCGGCGGCGGGCGAGGGCTACGGGCACGGCGACGAAGGCGGCGAGATCCAGCGGCCAGAGCCGCCCGCGGAGGACGTTGTAATCGGCGAAGAGGGTGCGCCAGCTGTTGTGCGCGATGAAGCGTCCCACGCCGAATTCGAACACAAGGGCGAAGCCGAGCCACGCGAACCCGATGCGCCACGCTTCCCGCGCCGTCGGCTTCCAGCGGCGGTCGAGCCACGCGGCGTAGGCGACGACGAGGGCGATCAGGGTGAAGGTCGAGACCTGGTGCCCGGTGCGCTCCCCCAGCCAGCGCTGGTAGGTCGCCTCGCGCACGGTGCCGTTGACGATGGCGAGCAGCGCGAGGGGAAGGGCGGAAAGGAGGTCGCGTACGAGCGAGCCCTCGGGGCGGTCGCCATCTGCGGAGGGAAACGAGGCCACGGCCATGGATCCAGTGTGGACGGGGGGGGGCGAGCGTGCATTGCGGAACCGTTTCGGAGCCGTTAGCCATTGGCTGTTAGCCGTTAGCGGCGCGAGCGCTTGCCACCATCGGCGGTCCCCGGATGGCTACGCCGACAGCCGACAGCCGACAGCAGCTA
Organism: Candidatus Amarobacillus elongatus; assembly: GCA_016703545.1. Lineage (GTDB taxonomy): Bacteria > Chloroflexota > Dehalococcoidia > Tepidiformales > Tepidiformaceae > Amarobacillus > Amarobacillus elongatus. The sequence continues at coordinate 190,051 of JADJBX010000007.1, read as the reverse complement.
ACAGCTAACCGCTAACGGCTAACGGCTAACGGCTAACGGCTAACCGCTCTACTCGCCTTCGCAATTGTGCCGTTTCTTGCCCCACGGCACGGGCATGCGCGGTATACTCCCGGACGGGCGCACGCCCCGCAGGAGGTCCCCGTGCCCGAACCGACGAACTACCGGCAGGAGCTGCTCGCGCGGTTGCGCCAGGCGACCGAGGATTTCGCCTGGGCCGTGCGGCACGTTTCGCTGCTCGACCAGGGGTATGCGCCCACCGCCGAGGAGTGGACGATCCACGAGCACACCAGCCATGTGCGCGACATGGAGACCGAGGTGCTCCTGCCGCTGCTGCGCTGGGCGACGGTGCCCGACATGCTCGATCCGCTGGACTACAACCGCCGCGAGTGGCGCGAACACCGCTACGACGCGAACGAGCCGATGTCGTCGATGGTCAACGACCTGGTGCGCATCCGGGATGAGGAGCTGAACATCCTCACGCGGCTGCCGGAGGCGGTGTGGCAGGGGTGGCGCACGGACACACGCTGGGGCCCGCTCACCTGCCAATGGATCGCGGAGACGATGTATCGTCACACGCTGGACCATCTGCAGCAGGTGATGGCCCTGCGCCAGGACATTCACCTCGCCGCGCTCGAGCCCCGGCCGCTCGTCGTGGGCGGGTACATCGGGGGGACGAACCGCTAGTGCGCCTTCGCAGCATTCTTCGGATTTCCGCGGGCGGGCCGCTGGAAGAGGCGCTCGCCTCGCCGGCCGACGCCATCGCCCTGACCCTCGCGGATGCGCGCCACCCGGTGGAGCAGCTGCGCGAAGCGGCGGCCGCCGCGATCGCGCGCATCGTCGAATCGGGCAAGCGCGCGATCGTCACCGTGAACCACCCGCGCACGCAGCTCCTGCGCGCGGACCTGGAGGCGGTGGTGCGGCCCGGCCTCGGTGGCGTCCTGCTCCCGCATACCGTGGAACCGCAGGACGTGCGCGACCTCGCCGTGCTCCTTCGCGAATTCGAATACGACCGCGCGATCGAGCCGGGCGAGGTGATCGCCATCCCGGTCATCGATACGGCGCGGGGGGTGCTGCGCGCGGCCGAGATCGTGCACGCCGCGCCGCGCGTCGCTGGCTTGCTCCTGGATGCCGAGGCGTACGCATGGGATGTGGGCGCGCGTGCGGAGGAGAAGGGGCCGCGGCTGGCGTACCCGCGGGGCGCGGTGGTCGCCGCGGCGCGGGCGTTCGAGAAGCTGCCGCTGGTCACCTCCTCGGGGCTGGAGCTGCAGTTCCTGGCGCAGCACGGCTTCGCCGGGGCGGTGATGGTGGACGCGCGCCACGTGGCGAACGCGAACCAGCTGTTCGCGCCGGGCGAATTCCGGGTGGGCCGGGCGAAGGCAGAGGCGGCCACCTACGATGCGGCGAAGGCCGCCGGCGCCTGGGTCGCCCGGGAGGGCGAAACGGTCATCGATGCGCATTCGGCGCGGAAGGCGCGCGCGCTGGAGTAGCGGCTCCCATCGCGAGGAACGCACACGACAACGGGCGGGGCCGCAAGCCCCGCCCGTTTCCGTGCGCGATTCGAACCTACCCGCGGCGGTGGGGATGAGGTCGTGGGTGATGATGCTCGCGGCTTCCATCGCGTCCACTTCCTCCGGGGTGTACCCGGCCACGCGCTGGAGGACGCCCCGGCTGTGCTCGCCGAAGCGCGGCGCCGGGTTCACGGTGGTCGCGGGGCGGCGGGCCATGCGCCAGGTCGGGCGCGTGGTCCGGCCGGGGCCCGTGTCCGGGTGGCTGTAGGGCAGGAAGGCGCTGCGCGCCTCGAGGTGGGCGTCGGTGGTCACCGTCAGCGGCGACATGACGGGGGAGGCGGGCACGCCGGCGGCCTGGAGCTCCGCCGCCGCCGCGTTCGCCTCGCGGGGGCGGACCCACTCCGCGATGATCGCGTTGATGTCGTCCTCGGCGACCTTGCGGCCGGCGGCGGTGTTCCAGAGCGGGCTGTTCAGCCGGTCGTTGCCGATGACGCGCTTGAGCCCTTCCCACGCGTCCTCGGAGTCGACCGCGATGACGACCCAGGCGTCGGTGAACGCCTGGAGGACGCGGCCGGCGGCGGCGCGCGCCTCGCGCGGCTCGGTGTCGCGCGCCTGGTAGACGTTGTGCGGCGCCCACTCGGTGTCCTTCGACCCCATGCGCACGGGCATCGGGTGGCCGAGCGCTTCGGCGATGACGAACTCGCCGATAAGGCTGCAGATGGCGTCGCGCTGGGGGATGGCGAGGTAGCAGCCCTCGCCGGTGCGTTCGCGATTCAGCAGCCCCATGGAGACGGCGCCGGCGGCGATGGTCCCGGCGATGGGGTCGCCGTAGGAGATGCCGCTGCGATGGGGGGAGTCGCCTTCGTACCCCTGCAGCGCGACGAGGCCGCCCATCTGCTCGATCGTCGGGCCGAAGCCGATGCGGTCGGCGTCGGGGCCGCTGTGGCCGAAGCCGGGCATGGACACATAGATGATGCGCGGGTTGAGCGCCTTCAGGTCGCGGTAGCCGAGCCCGAGGCGGTCGGCGACGCCGCTGCTCCAGTTTTCGATGAACACGTCGGCGTTGGCGATGAGGCGGCGGAGCGCCTCCATGCCCTTCGGCTGCTTCAGGTCCAGGCTGATGCCGAGCTTGTTCCGGTTGTATTCGTTGAAGTAGTAGCTCTGGTTGATCTCGGGTACTCCGCGGGCGCCCGCCATGGTGCGGACCGGGTCCGAGAACGACGGCCCCTCGACCTTGATCACTTCGGCGCCGTAATCGGCGAGGTAGCGGGTGCCGAAGGGGCCGGCCCAGACAGCGGTGACGTCGATCACGCGGAGGCCATCGAAGGGGAGGGCGGCAGGACCGGTGCCCGCGGCGGTGCGCGCCGGGGTGGCGGCGCCAACCTCGTCGCGAAGGGTGGCGGTGTGTTCGCCCAGCAGGGGTGCGGGCGCCGCGATGCCGCGTTCGCCTTCGCCCACCTGGATTGGCGGCGAGGGCAGGGGGTGCCGGCCGAGCACGGGGTGTTCGACCTCGCGCCAGAATCCCGTTTCCACGAGCCCCGGCCATTCGAGCAGCTCTTTCGGCCCGGGGATGACGGCGAACGGCGCGCGGAAGGTGGCGGCGATGGCGAAGATCTCGGCGGCGGTCTTGTCCGCCGTCCATTCGGGGATATAGACGGAGAGGAGGGCGTTCGCGTCGGGCGTCCAGCCGCTGGCGAAGGCGGGATCCTCCTTCATTTCCGGGTGGCCGATGCAGTCATAGACGGCGTAGGACTGGCGGGGCATGGCGGCGACGCCGATGTAGCCATCGGCGCAGGGATGGATGCCCCACTGCGCGAACGGCCGGTTGCCGGAGGTCCGCCCGGCCTCGCTGCCGGTGAAGAGCGCGCCGGGCCCGGCGCCTTCGAGCATGCAGGTCTGCACCTCCTGCATGGAGAGGTCGATCCAGTCGCCCGTGCCGGAGGCTTTGGCGGCGAAGAGCGCGGCGACGGAGGACGAGAACGCGTTCAGGCCGAGCTGGTAGGGAGCCTGGTTGCCGGCCACCTTCAGGGGCGGCTTGTCCGGGTCGCCGCAGAGGGCCATTTCGCCGCCAGAGGCGAAGCCGGTCAGCGGGGTGGAGCGCCAGTCCGCCTTCGGCCCGTCCTGCCCATAGGGCGTGGCCGAGCAGACGACGAGCGACGGCTGTTCGTCGATCAGGCGGGCGGGGTCCAGGCCGCAGGCGGCGAGGGTGCCGGGAGCGGTGCTTTCGAGGAGCAGGTCGGCGGTCGCGATGAGTTTGCGGACGAAATCGCGGTCGCCGGCGTCCGTGAGGTCGGCGGTGACGCTGCGCTTCCCGGCGCCGAGGTAGGCGAAGAGGATGCTCTCATCGGGCTTTTCGCCGGCGCGCGGGGCGAGGCTGCGAAGGGGGTGCCCGGCCGGCGGCTCGACGACGATGACGTCGGCGCCGTAGGCGGCGAGCAGGCGGCCGGCGAGCGCGGCGCCGGGTTCCGTGGAGAGTTCGACAACGCGGATGCCGTTGAGCATGGGGCCTCCGGGGGTGGGAAATGGGTGGGCGCTATCTTGGCGCTTCGCCGCCATTCCCGCACGCGGGGTGTTCGCGACGTGTCCCGGCAGGGGTCAGCCGCCGGCGAGCCGACGTGCGAGGACGTCCGCGTACAACACGTTGCCGTTGGCGCTGAGGTGGACGCCGTCGGTCTGCCAGAGGTCGCCGTCGGCGGCGCCTGCGAGCTCTTCGCCGAGGTCGATCCAATCGATGTGGCGGGCATCGGCGACGGGGCGGACGAGCGCCTGCAGCTTCCGCACGCGCGGCGTCGCGCCGGGGTGGGTGCGGCGAAGGACGGCGCTGAACGGCACTTCGGCGATGACCACGGGGCGTGGCCCTTCGAGCGCGGTGAGCCGTTCGAGGATGAGGGAGTAGGTCTCGGCGGTGGCGGCGACGGTGACCATGGGCTCGGCGCCGACGAGCCGCTGGGCCACGGCACGGACTGCTTTCTCGATGACCGCGGGGGCACGCTTGCGGGAGGTGCGGCGCTGCCAGGCAGCTTCGGCGCGCGCGTACAGGCGCTGGATGCGGGCGCCGAAGCGGGTTCGCACCCGCTCCGAGACCACGGGCACGGCGCAGGGGTAGGCGTTCAGCGACAGGAGGACGGCGTCGGGTTCGAATTCGGCCACGCGGCGGAGGGCGTAATCGGCGGCTTTCGGTCCGTTGGGGAAGACGTCGACGGCGGTGATGCGGACATCGTCCCCCGCCTTCGCGAGGAGCTGTTCGAGGAGGACGGGCCATGGCGGCGCGCCGTCGAGGCCTTCGCCACGGGTGCCGCTATGACCGAGGACGAGCCAGCGCCGGGGTTCATTCACGTGGCGCAGGGTATGCCCCGGGGCGGGCGGCGGGAATGGCCGGCGGGGGAAGGCGGGAGGGTGCGCGCGGCCGCGCGCGGGAAGAGGCTGACGGGCGAAAGTAAACGCCCAATCGATATTTCCGTTTACAGATACGTGTATCCGGCGATCCCATGGGGAAATTCGCTTGAATTTATGCCGTCTATGCGGCCATAGACCCTTGTCGCGGCATCGAACCTCATTCAGACTCTCTCCCAGTAGCCTGTGGCTCAGTATTTCATCCGCCATTGCGTGGCAGGCACAGAGGGGTATCGGCTCGATTATGGCAGCAGCACCGGTTAGCAATCCCGGCCTCGACCTATCCTGGCTCAACCTCGACGAATGGGGCGCGCGCGCTGAACCCGGCAAGCGCGGCCTGACGCTCGACGACCTCATCACCTACGGGGACGCGCCGATCGACGCGAACCCGGCCGCGAAGATCGGCATGCGCGGCGCGGCGCCGGACGCCCGCTCGCCCCGCCACCGCAACCAGTACCGCACCAAGGCGGACGTCTGGAGCGACTCGGCCCGGCTCCTCTACGAAGAGGCCATGCAGCGCCAGTGGTCCTCCGCCGTGGACATCCCCTGGGAAGAAGTGAAGCCGCTTTCGGACGACCTCGAGATGGCGATGTGCACGCTCTGCACGTTCCTCACGCAGGTCGAGTTCATCGCGGGCGACCTGCCGGGCCGGTTCATGGGCACGGTGCACCCGGAGCAGTTCGAGACGCAGCTCTTCCTCGGCTCGCAGCTGATGGACGAGTCGCGCCACGAGGACGTCTTCCGCAAGCGCGCGCTGGTCAACGGCGGCGGGCTCGTGGACGCGGGCTTCGGCGCGTCGAACCTCCTCACCGCGGACGACTTCACGGAAATGACGGCGCGCCTGCACCTTATCGGCGAAGGGTTCGTGCAGACGATCTTCCGCATGGGCGAGCTGATCTCAACGAACGAGGCGGAGAAGCGCATCTACCGGCTGGCGGCGCAGGACGAATCGCGCCACCTCTCCTTCGGCGTGACGCACCTCAAGTACCTCATGGACGTCGAGCCCGCTCGCGCCGAGGAACTGCACCACTACCTGGACATCCAGGAAGGCGCCATCGGCCAGTCGAACGGCTCGCTCACGACGAACCCGGCGACGGTCGAAGCGCTGGCGATCCTCGCCGGCGGCGGCATCGACAAAATCGACGAAGGCTTCCAGAAGCTCATGGTCATGCGCAAGAAGCAGATCAACGAGTACATGCACCGCCTCGAAGTCATCGGCCTCTCGGATCGCCGCGACCGCATGGCGCCCTCGATGAAGGTCTTCCTGGAGCCGATCGTATGAAGTTGTCCGAAGGGACCCGGATCCGCGCGCGGGAAGCGACGTGGAGCAACGAGTTCGTCACGAAGCTCGAGGAATCGCGCCTGCGGGACGAGCAGATCCGCAGCCTGCTCGCGCTCAAGCTGACGGAGGAGCGGGCGAACCGCTACCTCGACATCGTCAGCGCGATGCCGGAAGGGCAGACCGGCCCGAGCCTGGCCTGGGCCCGCCCGACGACGGAGCTCGGTATCCGCGCGGTGCCGGGGCCGAACGGCCTGGGCATGCCGGAGATCAACATCCGCACGTACGGCCATGTGCCGGACCGCTGGCCGTACGAAAACGACACGCCGCTGGGTTCGCACCCGACACCGGGTTCCTATATGCCCGGCCCGTACAGCGTGTACAACAAGTCCGAAGTCTGGGCCGATGGCGTGGACGCGCTCTATGAGGACGCGATCCGCGAGCGCTGGATCCCCGCGACGGACATCGATTGGCGCGCGCTCGAATCCCAGCCGGAAGACCTGGAGCGGGCGATCTGCCAGGTCTGCACGCTCTTCGCGCAGCACGGCCTCGCCGAGCAGAAGCTGCTCGCGGCATGGGAAGAGAAGATCGCCTACGGCTTCCACGATGTGAAGGACTACCTCGCGACGCAGGTTTTCGATGCCGGCCGCAAGGTGGACGTGCTTCGCAAGCGGGCGCTGGCGAACGGCGGCAGCCTCGGCCAGCAGGGCCTGGGCACGCTGTACCGCGCGTGGTTCGGGGCGCTCAAGATCACCGAGCTGATGGTCGCCATCAACGTCGTCTACAAGACGTACGAAGTGGCCACGTTCGAGAAGCTGGCGGAGATAGCGCCGCTGGCGGTCGACCGGGACATCTTCGCGCGGCTGGCGAACGACTCACGCCGGCACCTGGAGTTCGGCACGCGGAACCTGAAGTACTACGTGCAGCACCACCCGAACGGGCGCGAGTACCTCATGCACTTCCTGAACCGCAGCGAGGCCGCCCTGGCGGACGAGCTGATGTACAGCCCGACCGAAGGCGCGAGCCTGGCGATCGTGCTGGGTGGGGGCGTGGAGAACCTGGCGGCGGGGGCGGAGAAGCTCCGCAACCATCGCGAGGACCAGCTTCGCAAGTACCTGCTCCTGCTCGATTCGGTGGCGGTGGACCGCCTGCCGAACGTCAATCTCGGCCTGCTCGGCATGGCGCGGACGGCCCAGCCGGCCTGACGCGCGCACGCGCAACACACACGAAACGGCCGGGGCATTTGCCCCGGCCGTTTTCGCGTGGGTCCGCTTTGGCCGGCGTTAGCGGCGGCAGCCGCCGCGGGCCGCGCGCAGCACGCGGAACACCGTCCGGCGGGAGAGCCCGAACATGCGCGCCAGCTCGTCCACGCTGACGCCGTCCTGTTCCGAGAGGCGAATGATGCTCGCGTCGCGCCCGTTACGCAGCATCGCCGCGGCGCCACCGGGGTCTTCGTACCGGCAACGGGGCAGCGGGCAGCGCAGACACGACGGGTAGAGGTCGCAGCCGCGGTCGACGTACTCGATGTATTCGGGGAGAGCGTCGATGCGCGGGCGGCGCAGCGGCGCTTGGAGCGTTGCGCTTGTCGTGGTCATCTCTTCCCTCGAAGATGGGCGCCCCGGTCCCGGCGGCGCCGTGTGATGGCCACAAAATAGAACGTCCGTTCTGATCGTTGCAACCCCGCTGGCGTCATAACGACAGCAGGTGTCGGGAGAGTGAAGAGAAAGGAGAAAGGAGAAAGGAGAAAGGAGAAAGGATGGGCAACCCCGGGGGGGCGTTGCGACCCGAGAAAGGAGAAAGGAGAACGAGAGAAGATGGGCAACCCTGGGGGAGGCAGGTCGACGCCCGGGGCGCCCGGGGGCGGTGGGCCACCACCCTTATCTCCTTTCTCCTTTCTCTTTTCTCTTGTCCCTTCTACCTGACTTCGAACGCCCAGACGACGAGCTGCTTCGTCGGTTCCGTGGTGCTGTTGGGGTTCTGGACGGCGACGGCGGCATTGTGGAGGCCGACGGGGAGGCCCTCGGCGGGGGCGTAGCAGCCGCGGCCGGCGGAGGGGTTTTCGAGGCTGTCGACCACCCACGTCATCTTGTTGGTGACTTCCTGCTCATCGATGCGGACGCGGAACCAGAGGCTGTTCTCGGGGAGGCCGTCGAAGCTCGCTTCAAAGCAGAGGCCGCCGGGGCGCCCGGGATCGAGGGTGCGGGTGCTGGCCTGGGTGACCTGGGCGCCGTGCGCGGGCGACACCTTCGTGACATTGCCGCCAAGGCGCGGCGTGGGGCCGGTGAGGGGGATGGTGGGCTGGGCGAGCGTGGGGCGCGGGGTCCCGGCCGTGGTGGGCGTGCGCGTCGCCAGCGGGGTTTCGCCGGGCGTGTCGGGGCCATCGCCGCAGGCTGCGAAGAGCGCGGTGAGGGCGAGCGCCAGGGCGCCCGCCGCCGCGAGGATGAGGCGGGCGGTACGGGTCACGACGGCGAGGCTAGCATCGCGGCGGGGTGCGAACCAGCGACAGCGTCCCCTTCGGTTTGCTCCGCTTTCCCGAAACGGTGGCCGTATTCCACGTCACCGGGAGTGAACCATGGACGAACAGACCACCGCGCCAGCCAACCCGCAATCCGACCCGGAGCCCGGGGAGAGCGGCCTGAGCGGCCAGGAAGGGCAGGGCGCCGCGGCGGACCTGCAGGCCGAGCTCGATGCCTCGGCGGCGAGGCAGGCGGCGTTGCTGGCTCGGCTGCGCGAGGCCGTGCTCGCGGCGGAGCCCGCGCTGCCGCCAGAGCTCGTGCACGGCGCGACCCTCGAGGAGTTGGAGGCGAACGCGGAGGCGGCGCGTGCGGCCGTGCGCCACGTGCGAGCGGCGGTGGCCTCGGAGGCGCCGCCGGTGCCGGCGGGTGCGCCCGGCCGGGTATCGCCGCAGCCGCTTTCGCCGTGGGAGAAGATCCGGGCGGGCATGGCGCGGCTGTGATGGCCGCGCGCCGAACGTCCCGCGGATGCCTACAATGCGCGCCACATGGACGAGCGGCCCGCCTACCGCACGATGCGCGAATTCGGGGAGGACGAGCGGCCGCGTGAGCGGCTGTTGCGCCACGGCCCGGAGCTGCTCGCGGATGCCGAGCTGATCGCGATCGTGCTGGGGTCCGGGATGCCGGGCGAAAACGTGCTCGATTTCGCCCGGCGCATCCTCGATGACGCGGGCGGCCTGCCGGGGCTGCAGCGCGCCGATGCGGCCGCGCTGCACCGCACGCGGGGGCTGGGGCCGGCGAAGGCGGCGCAGGTCGCGGCGGCGATCGAGCTGGGGCGGCGGGTCGGGCGGGTGGCGCCGGAAGAGCGCCCGGCGCTTTCGGCGCCAGAGCAGGTGCACACCCTGCTGGGCTGGCGCACCCACGGCAAGCCCACCGAAGAGCTGTATGTACTGCCCCTGGACATGAAGTCGCGGCTGCTGGGTGCGAACCCGCCGCGTCCCATCGCGGGCGGCGTGAACGCCGTGGGCGTGCGTCCCGCGGAGGTATTCCGCGAGGCGATCGTGCTGCAGGCGGCCTCCGTCATCCTCGCGCACAACCACCCCAGCGGGGACCCGCGGCCGAGCCCGGCCGATGTGGCCACGACGAAGGAGCTGATCGCGGCGGGGAAGCTGCTGGAGATCGATGTGTTGGACCACGTGGTGCTGGGGCAGGGCAGCTTCGTCAGCCTCCGCCGCGACGGCCTGGCCACCTTTGCGCGGTGAGCAGTGCTGAGTGCTGAGTGCTGAGTGCTCAGAAGGGCCAGAACCCAGGGCCCAGTAACCGGTGGGTTGCCCCGGCGAGGTGAGCGTCCGCCGGGACGGCCCGGACCCCAGTCCAGTGCGTCGGCGGGGGGAGCCTGACCACCGGGTACTGGGTACTGGGCTCTGGGTACTCCTCAGCACTCAGCACTCAGCACTGTGTTACCTACTTCGCCCCGGCGGTTTGCTCCTGCGGTTGCACGGCCGTGGCCGAGATGATGCGCGGCGCCGAGCGCGGGAAGAGCAGCTGGGCGACCACCGAGAGCGATGACACGCTCGCGGCGACGAGGAAGCTCACGCGGACGCCGTCGAGGAGGGCGGACGGGGGCATGCGGTCGGCGCGCAGGCCGCTGACGCCCGAGACGTGCGAGGCGACGGCGACGAGCACGGTGCTGGCGATGGCGAGGCCCGTGGCGTTGCCGATGTTGCGCGACGTCGCCACGCTCGCGGAGGCGGTCCCGAGCATCGCCCGGGGCACGCTGCCCATGATCTGCGAGCTGTTGGGGGAGGCGAAGATGGAGGTGCCGATGCCGATGAGGGCGAGGCGCGCCATGATCAGCGGCACCCACGAATCCTCGTGAATCGTCGCGAGGGAGAGCAGCCCGATGGTGACGAGCGCGCTGCCGACGGTGGTCTGGTGCTTGAGCTGGTGGCGGTCGGCGAAGGAGCCGCTGAACGGCGACAGGATCAGCATCATGAGGGGCACGGTGGCGAGAATGGCTCCGGATTGGCCGGTCGAGAAGTCGCGCACGTTGACCAGGTAGAACGGCATGAGGAAGGTGACGGCGGACTGGCCGGCGAAGTTCAGCACCAGCGCGGCCACGGAGACGGAGAAGGTGCGCATCTTGAACAGCGCGAGCGAGACCACGGGTGCGGCGCTGCGGGATTCGATGCGAAGGAAGGCGGCAAGCGCGACGATGCCGATGGCGAAGCCGCCGAGCACCGCGGGCGACGTCCATCCCCAGGAGGAGCCGCGGTTCACGGCCGCCAGCGTGGTCGAGAGGGTGAAGAAGATGGCGAGCGCGCCGGGGACATCGATCTTGCGCTGCCCGGCGGCGGCGCCGGCGGTTTCGCGGATGAGGAAATGGGCGAGGACGAGCGCGACGAGGCCGATGGGAACGCGCGCGAAGAAGAGCCAGTGCCAATCGGCGACGCCGAGGATGAGGCCGCCGAAGATCGGCCCGGAGGCGAGCCCGGCGCCCACGACCGCGCCGGTCATGCCGAGAGCGCGGCCGCGTTCCTCGTCCGGGAAGGCGTGGGTGACGAGAGCGTTGGCGTTCGCGATGGCCATGGAGACGCCGATGGCCTGGATGATGCGCGTGCCGATGAGCTGGCCGATCGAGTCCGTGAAGCCGCCGGCGAGAAGGCCGATGGTGAAGATGGTCCAGCCCAGCATGTAGACGCGCTTGCGGCCGAAAAGGTCGCCGATGCGGCCGACCGTGAGGGTGAGGCCGGTGACGACGAGGCTGGAGGTAAGCGCGGCCCAGACGACGGTGTCAGGCGGCTGGTCGAACTCCTTTGACAGCGTGGGGAGCGCGACGTTGACCATGGAGAAGTCCATGGTCGCCATGTAGCTGCCGAAGCACACGGCGATGAGGCAGCGCCACTTGTAGTCCATCTCCACACCCCGGCCCGGCGCGTTCCCGCGCCACGCGGTGCTGTTCCGCGCGGGGAAGTATAGGGATTCCGGTGCCGGTGTCACCCGGCGGCGGGCGCCGCCCCGTTTGGTACGATGGCGGAGCCTTCGGGCGCGGGGAGACGATGACGAGAGGGCCATTCCCGGCCGGGCGTGTGTTCGTGGCCGAGCGGCTGGTGCGCCCGGCGCAGGCGTTCGTGCACGCCGAGGCATCGGGCGGGATCGTGCTGCTGGCGGCGGCGCTGCTCGCGCTCGCTTGGGCGAACTCGCCGTGGGATGGCGCCTACCACGACCTCTGGCACGCGCGCCTGCGCTTCGATTTCAACCTCGTCACCGTCGACGACACGCTCGGCCACCTCGTGAACGACGGCCTGATGACGGTCTTCTTCTTCGTCGCCGGGCTCGAAATCAAGCGCGAGCTGTTGCACGGGGAGCTGGCATCGCCGCGACGGGCGGCGCTGCCGGTGGCGGCGGCGCTGGGGGGCATGGTGGTGCCGGCGGGTATCTATGCCGTCTTCAACGCGGGAAGCGAATCGGCGCACGGCTGGGGCATTCCCATGGCCACGGATATCGCCTTCAGCCTCGGCGTGCTGGCGCTGCTGGGGCGGCGCGCGCCGTTCAACGTGAAGGTCTTCCTCCTCGCCCTCGCGATCGTCGACGACCTTGGGGCGATCGCGGTGATCGCGGTGTTCTATACGGAGAGCGTTTCGCTGGCGGCGCTGGGGTGGGCGGCGGCGGCGACGGGCGGGGTGCTCGTCGCGCGGCGCGCGGGGGTGGCGAACCTGGCGCTGTACGTGGCCCTTGGCGCGGCGCTCTGGCTGGCGGTGTATTCGTCCGGGGTGCACGCGACGCTCGCGGGGGTGGTGCTGGCGGTGCTGACGCCCGCGACGGCGGTGTTCCAGCGCGAACGGTTCGAGGGGAGCGCGGGCGAGCTCCTCGCGCGCTTCCAGGCGGCGCGCTCCTCGGGTGATGCGGAGGCGCAGCAGGCGACCCTCGGCGAATTCGAACGGCTGGTGCGGGGCAGCGAATCGCCGCTCACGCGGCTCGAGCGCGGGCTGCACCCGTGGGTCAGCTACCTTGTCGTGCCGGTGTTCGCGCTGGCGAACGCGGGGGTGCCCATCAGCCGGGATGCGCTTTCGGACGCGGCCACGAGCGGGGTGACGGCGGGCGTGGCGCTCGGCCTGGTGCTGGGCAAGCCCGTGGGCATTCTCCTGTTCTCGTGGGTGGCGGTGCGCTTCGGGATCGCGACCCTGCCCGCGAACGTGCGCATGCTCCACGTTGCCGGGGTGGGGCTGCTGGCGGGCATCGGGTTCACGGTGTCGCTGTTCGTGACGGGGCTCGCGTTTACGTCCGAGGTAGTGGAGCAGCAGGCGAAGATGGGCATTCTCGGAGCGTCGGCGGTGGCCGGGGTGCTCGGGTACTTCTACCTCTGGTTCGCGCCCGGCGACCCGGCGCCCGCGGAGGACGCGGCGGTCGCGGGGCGCTCAGCGACTGCGTGACGCCGGGGAAGTCGCCAGTTCGTTGATATTTTCTGTTGCCAACTGTGCAATCGCGGTCCCGGCGGCAATACTGTGCCTGGCCTTCATCACATCCTGAGCGGGGACCCATGACTGAGGCGGAGGACAGAACGGTGGCGGACCGATGATCGCGGACCACGAACCCCGGTCCGGGTCGCTCGTCCACACCCTCGGCGGGCTGCCCGTGGGGGTAGTGGGCGCGGTTCGCAGCGATGCCTTCGAGGTGCGCGAGGCACGGCGGCGGTACTGGCTGCGCAAGGACGCGGTCTACCTCGCGGACGAGGCGATCACGACGCTCGTGTGCGAAACCCGCGGCATCGAGGCGTACCGGGCGGTCTGACGCCGGGGCTACACCTCGAGGGCGTTCGCGCGGGCGGTGGCGGCGTACATGCCGGCGCTCGCCTTGGGAATGCGCCGTCCGCTTTCGAAATCCGTGAACACAATGCCGAACCGCTTGGTGAAGCCGAACGCCCACTCGAAGTTGTCCATGAGCGACCACATGTAATAGGCGCGGACGTCGGCGCCGTCCTGGATCGCGCCGTGGAGGCCGGCGAGGAAGCCGCGCGTCAGCTCCATGCGGGTGGCGTCGTCGATCGTGCCGTCCGGGCCGGGTTCGGCGTTATCGCAGACGCCGTTCTCGGTGATGTAGATGACGGGGTTGCCGTACTCCTTCGAGACCCAGCGGACGAAATCGCCGAGGGAGTGTGGGGCGGCTTCGTACCCCATCGGCAGGAGCGGCAGCCGCGGCGGCGCCGAGGTGAAGCCCGTCGGCCCGCCGGGGCGGATGAGCTGGCGCGAGTACAGGTTCACCCCGAGGAAGTCCGTGGGCTCGGCGATGATGTCCATGTCGCCGGTTTCGATGGGGAACGGCGCGCCGCGTTCGGCATAGAACTTGAGGACGCTCGCGGGGTAACCGCGGCCGAACACGGGCCCGTGGAAGAGGCGTGTCTCGAAATCGCGGGCGAGTTCGACGGCGGCGGCGGTCTCGGCGCTGTCGTCGTCGGGTTCGAAGCTGCTGTTCGCGTTGGTGATGCCGATTTCGCCGGCGACGCCACTCTCGCGGAAGGCGCGAACGGCCCGGCCGTGGGCGAGCATGGCGTGGTGGACGGCGCGCGCGGTGATGCGCAGGTCCTTCTGCCCCGGCGCCATCACCCCCAGGCGGTGGCCGTACATCGTGAAGATCAGCGGCTCGTTGAGGGTGATCCAGCGGCTCACGCGGTCGCCGAGCTTTTCGTACAGGAACGCGGCGTACTCGGCGAAGGCGTCGACGGTCTCGCGGTTCGCCCACCCGCCGATGTCCTGCAGCGCCTGCGGGAGGTCCCAGTGGTAGAGGGTGAGGGCGGGCTGGATGCCCTTCGCCAGGAGCTCGTCGATGAGCCGTTCGTAGAAGGCGAGCCCTTCGAGGCTAACGGCGCCGCGGCCGAACGGGAAGATGCGCGACCACGCCACGGAGAAGCGGTAGGTCTGCATGCCGAGGTCGGCCATGAGGGCGACGTCCTCGGGGTAGCGGTGGTAGTGGTCGCAGGCGGTATCGCCATTGGTGCCGCCCATCACGCGGCCGGGCTGGTGCGTGAAGGTGTCCCAGATGCTCACGCCGCGGCCGCCCTCGGAAATGGCGCCTTCGATCTGGTACGACGCGGTGGCGGTGCCCCACTGGAAGCCGGGCGGGAAGTGCAGCGTGGTCATGAGCGGCCTTTCTGGCGCGGTCGCCGGGTTCAGGGCACGAGCGATTCGGCCCATTCCTTGATGGACCACGAGGCGACGATGCCCTCGGTGACGAACGGGTCGCCATCGATGAACGCCTGCGCGGTTTCGCGGTCACGGAAGATGGCGAGCACGCCGGAGCGGTCGCTGAGCGGGCCGATCATGAGGAGGCCGCGGGGGACGAATTCGGGGATGCGCGCGGCGTGGCGCGGGTAGACCTCGACGATCCGGCCGGCGGCGTCGGGATTGGCCTCGTAGGAGACGACGTATTTCATGGCTGGGAAGTGTACGCGAACGCGATTCGGCCCGGGAACGATGGTGACGCGTGCGGGCCCCCTGCGTACGATGCGGCGCGAGAACCGGAGGGGGCCGCCCGATGCTTGAAGCCGCATGGGAAACCGCGCACCGCGTGCGCACGCGCCAGGTGAGCGCCGTCGAAATCACCCGAGAGGCGCTCGATCGCGTGGCGCGCCTGAACCCGGCGCTGAACGCCTTCGTGCACGTCGATGCGGAGGGGGCGCTGGCACAGGCGCGCGCGATCGATGCCGCCATCGCCCGCGGCGAGGACCCCGGGTCGTTCGCGGGGGTGCCCATCGGAGTGAAGGACCTCGAGCCCGTGGCGGGGATGCCGTTCACGCAGGGCGCGACCCCGTTCAAGGACCGTATCGCCACGGCGGACGGCGTGCAGGTGGCGCGGCTGAAGGCGGGCGGGGCCGTCGTCCTCGGCAAAACGAACACGCCGGAGTTCGGCTACAAGGGGTTCACGGTCAACCGCCTGTTCGGCGCGACCCGCAACCCGTGGGACGTTTCGAAGACGCCCGGCGGATCCAGCGGTGGCAGCGCGGCGGCGGTGGCGGGCGGCATGGTGAGTGTGTGCACGGGATCGGACGGTGGGGGATCGGTCCGTATCCCGGCGGCCTTCTGCGGCTGCTACGGCATCAAGCCGAGCGCGGGGCGCATCCCCGCGGCGGGCGATACCTATCCGCACTGGGCGACGCACAGCACGCTCGGGCCGCTCACCCGGACGGTCCGCGATGCGGCCCGGTACCTGGACCTCGCGGCGGGACCGCATCCGAACGACCTCCATTCGCTCGATGCGCCCGCCGGGGGCTACGAGGCGGCGGCGCTCTCGGAGCCGCCGGTCATCCGCCGGGTGGCGTTCAGCGGGGACCTCGGCTACGCGGCGGTGGACCCGGCCGTGGCCGAATGCGCGCGCCAGGCGGCGGTTGTGCTGGCGGGGGCGCTGGGCGCCGAGCTGGTGGAGGCGGACCCGGGATTCCAGGACCCGATGGCGGCGTGGTACGCCATCGGCGCGATCGGCGACGCGCACCTGTTGGACATGCTGGGGGAGGCGGTGACGGCGGATCTGGAGCCCGGCTTCGTGGCGTTCGCGAACAACGCGCGCGCGGTGATGGGGACGCAGGTCGCGGAGGCGCTGCAGACGCGGCACGCCCTCAACCGCACGATGACGGCGTTCCTCGACCAGTACACGCTGCTGCTCACGCCGACGTGCGCGGCCCTGCCGTTCGCGGCCGAGGGCCCGCCTTCGCGCATCATCGGCGGGCGGGAGGCGGGGCCGGCGGGGTTCATCCCTTTCACCTACCCGTTCAACCTCACCGGGCACCCGGCGGCGTCGCTGCCGGCGGGGCTGGTCGAAGGGCTTCCGGTGGGGCTCCAGGTGGTCGGCCCGCGGCACGGCGATGCGCTGGTGCTCGCGGTGAGCGCGGCATACGAAGCGGTGCGGCCATGGACGTTCCCGGCGCCGGTGGCGTGATCGCGGGTTCCCCGGGCCGTGGATTGGTGGCGAAAGGGCGGCCTTGCCGGGTTGGCCCTTACGCCCGGTCTTTTCGTGCCGTCTGTTATTCTGAATAGCCCATGGCCACGTCTCCCGAAGCCCCGGAAGCCGGCTACGAGTACGCCGCCGAGGAGCATCTTCCCGCGCCGGAAGAGGCGATTCTGCGCATGCGCCACGCGATCCTCACGGGCACGCACTGGTTCGATGCCGTGCTGGAAGCGGTGGGCCGCTGGCGCATCCCCGAGGAACGCATCGGCGACCGCGAGTACCGCTACCTGATCGGCGGCGAAGCGTTCGACTGGCTCTTGCTCGCCGAACGGCTGCTCGGCGAGGCGCTCGATATCGTGCCCGCGCGCGAACTGGACGCACTGTTGTTCGAAGGGCGCTGGCCGCGCGAAATCGACGACGACGAGTTCGCACAGCGGCTCGGGGCGGCCAAGCACTCGGCGCACCTGAACTATCTCTACGGCGTGCTCGTCGAAGAGGCGCTGCAACTGGCCATCGAAGAGGACATCCACAAGGAGAACCGCAATCGCCCGTGGGGGCAGGGCCGGGACGACGAGACGATGTTCGAACGCGTCTACGGCAAGCCGCTGCCGGAGCTGAAGGCGGACTACTTCGAGGCGACGGGGACGATCCTCCGGGACCAGGTGCCGTACGGGGAGTGGAAGGCGTTCACGTACTGGCTGTTCAAGCAGCGGCTCAAGCGCCAGGACAAGGCGCGGGTCGCGAGCGACACGCGCAAGGGGCTGGCGCAGCTGACGCGCATGGAGCTCGCCATCAGCGACCGCCGCCGCGGCGCCTCCCTGGACGAAGCGGATTTCGCGCGCCGGTTCACGGCGTAGGGGCCCCGTGGGCCCCTACGGGCCCAGAGCCCGGTGCGTCCCACACTGCATCGAAGGCGCCGCATTCGCGGCGGGGCTAGCCCTTCTTGAGGATGAGCTGGAGTTCCATGAGGCCGTGGTCTTCGATGCTGAGGACCGAGGCGCCCTGCGGCTTGTTGATGGCGTAGTCCGCGAAGGTGATGTCGATGTTGCCCACGACCACCAGCAGGCCGTCCTTCAGCTGTGCTTCGACCGGCACGGAGACGTCCTTCGTCACGCCGTGCAGGGTGAGCTTGCCCTTGAGCGTCGTCTTCACGGCCTGGCCGGCGGCGAGCCCCTCGGGGAGCGCCATCGCTTCGGTCACTTCGAACGTCGACGTGGGGAACTTCGAGTACTCGATGCCCTGGTTGCGCAGCTGGCCATCGCGCATGTTGCTGTCGCTCTTGAGGGTGGTCATGTCGGCGGTGATCGTCGCCGACTGGAGCGAGCTGCCGTCGATGACCACGCTGCCGGTCACGCGGGAGGTGCGCCCAACGGCGGTGGTGGTGCCGATGCGCGCGAGCTCCTCGACCACGCGGTAGCCGAGGAACGTCTCCTTGCTCGTGTCGGGGACCCAGGTGCCGGCGAGGCCGGAGGACGTGGGAGCGGCGCCGGTCGTGGTCGCCTGCGCGGGGGCGGTGCCCGCGGCGCCAGCCGCGGTCGTGGCGGCGCTGGTGGCGGCGCCGCCGGCGGCCGGCGACGCGATGGAATTGAGTGCGCTCGCGAGGGTGGCCTTCTCGGGTGCGTCGTCGCGGATGACGAAGTACCAGAACGCGCTCCCACCGACGACCAGGAGCAGGACGGCGGCGGCAAGACCGCCGAAGAGCTTCGAGCGTGAGCCCATGGGTGTGTGTTCCTCCGTGTGTTGCAGAACGACGATGCCGGGGATTCCTTAAAGAATCCTGTGAGGGTGCGGCCGACCTAACGGTTCCCTTACCGCCAGCGGCGAAGGCGCGGGCAAATCGGCGCGAACCGCCGCCCGCGCTACCATTGCATCCATGACCGAAACCGCCCGCGGGCATGTGTGGATTGCCGGCGCCGGGCCGGGTGACCCCGGGCTCGCGACGGTGGCATGCATGCGCGCGCTCGCGGCGGCCGATTCGGTGCTTTACGACGCGCTCGCTTCCGAAGAGCTGCTGCGCGCGGCGCCCGCGGGGTGCGAGCTCGTGTACGTGGGCAAGCGCGCTGCCCGCCACGCCATGACCCAGCGCGAGATCGGAGCCGAGATCGTGCGGCGTGCGCTCGCGGGCCAGCGGGTGGTGCGGCTCAAGGGCGGGGACCCGTTCGTCTTCGGCCGCGGCGGCGAAGAGGCGCTCGCGTGCCGGGCGGCCGGGATCGCGTACACGATCATCCCCGGGGTGACGTCGGCGATCGCGGCCGCGGCGTACGCGGGCATCCCCGTGACGCACCGGGGCATGAGCGCCTCGCTGGGGGTGGTGACGGGGCGAACGCGCGTGGACGGGGGCGAACCGGGGGACGACGCGGCTTCCTCGCGGCCGGGCACGCTGGTGGTGCTCATGGGGGTCGAAGGGCTGGCGGCGACGCTGCGGGGGCTGATGGATGAAGGCTGGCCGCCGGCGACGCCCGCCGCCTGCGTGCAATGGGGGACGACACCGCGCCAGCGGCACGTGGTGGCGACGCTCGAGACGCTCGCGGAGGCGGTGGCGAAGGCGGGCCTCGGGGCGCCGGCGGTGATGGTCATCGGCGAGACCGCTGCCCTCGCGGACGAGTTGGCGTGGTTCGAACCCGGGCCGCTGGCGGGGAAACGGGTGGTGGTGACGCGCGCCCGCGCGCAGGCGAGCGAGCTCGCGGCGCGGCTCGCGGCGCTCGGGGCGGAGGTTGTGGAAGCGCCCGTCCTGTCCGTTCGCCACACCCCGGAGGGGCTGACCACGGACGAGCGCGTGGGGTCGCGCTGGGACTGGATCGTCTTCACGAGCGCGAACGGCGTGGCCGCGTTCTTCGAAGCACTGAACGGCGCCGGGCGCGACGCGCGGGCGCTGGGCACCACGAAGGTGGCGGCCGTGGGCGGCGCGACCGCGGAGGCGCTGCGGGCGCGGGGCGTGATCGCCGATTTCGAGCCGGCGCGCGCGACCGGCGCCGTGCTCGCCGAGGAGCTGCCGCGGGTGCAGGGGGCGCGCATCCTCCTCCCCGTTTCGTCGCTGACCGACGACCGGATGGCGGGCGCGCTACGGCGGAGGGGTGGGCTGGTGGAGCAGGTGGCCATCTACGAGACGGTCCCGGCACCGCTGGACGAGGCGCGGCGCGAGGCCGTGCTCGCCGCGGACGCGGTCCTGTTCGCGAGCGGCTCGGCCGCGCGCTTCCTGCGCGCCGCGCTGGGGGAGGCGGCGCTGGCGCCCCCGGCACGCCTCGTGGCGATGGGCCCGGAATCCGCGGAAGCGACGCGCGCCGCGTTCGGGCGTGTCGATGTCGAGGCCGCCGAGCCGTCGCTCGACGCGCTCGTCACGGCCACGGTGAAGGCGTTGTCATGGGACTCCTGATCGACGTGCAGCCCTCGGCCGGCGTGGCGCTGGTGATTGGCGGCGGCGCCGTCGCGCTGCGCAAGGTCCGGTCGCTGGTGGAGGCGGGTTTCGCGGTCGAGGTCGTGGCGCCCGTGGTGCGCCCGGAGTTCGCCGCCCTGGGGCGTGATCGTGACGCGGCGCGCCTTCGAACCCGGCGACGTGCTCGGCCGCGCGCTCGTCTTCGCCTGCGCCGATGACCGCGAGGCGAACGCGCTCGCGGGGCGTGCGGCGCGGGCAGCGGGCGTGCTCGTGCTGGTCGCCGATGAGGCCGGGGAGGGCACGTTCACGTCGCCGGCGGTGTACCGCGACGGCGGCTTCGCGCTCGCGGTCTCGACGGGCGGGGCGAGCCCGGGGCTGGCGGTCGAACTGCGGGACCAGGCGGTGGCGGCGCTGGGCGAGGGGCTGGGCGCGGCGGTGGAGGCGGCGCGCGGCATCCGCCAGGACGCGCGCCGGCGGCGGCCGTGAGCCGCGCGCTCGTGCTGCTCGGGCACGGTTCGCACCTCGATGCGAACTCGAGCGCGGCCGTCCGCGCCCACGCGGAGCGCATCCGGGCGATGGGCGCCTTCGACGCGGTGCGGGCCGCGTTCTGGAAGGAGGAGCCCTCACTGGCGCGCGCCTTCGACGGCCTCGCGGTGGACGAGATCGTGGCCGTGCCCGTGTTCATCAGCAGCGGCTACTTCACCGAAACCGTCATCCCCCGCGAGCTCGGACTGGACGGGCCGCTCACCGAACGCGGCGGGACCGTGATTCGCTACACCCCGCCCATCGGCGCCGCTCCCGTGCTGGCATCGGTGATTGAGCAGCGCGCGATCGAGGCGGGCGCGGAGTCGGGCGACGCCATCGCCGTGCTGGGCCATGGCACCCCGCGCAACCCGAATTCGGAGCGGAACGTCTACCTGCAGGCGGAGAGCCTGGCGGCGCGCGGGCGGTTCGCCGAGGTCGTGACGGTGTTCCTGGACCAGGAGCCGCACATGGCGACAGTGCTGGAGCGGACCACGGCCGAGCGCGTGATCGTCGTGCCGCTGTTCATCGCCGATGGGTGGCACGTGGGCGAAAGCATCCCGGCGGACCTCGCGCTGGAGGGCCCGGAGACGCGCCGCGAGGGGCGCGTGCTGCGCTACGCGAAGGCCGCCGGCACGCACCCCGCCGTCGCAGACGTGATTCTTGAGCTTGCCGGCGGTGGGGGCGGCGCGGGCGAAGGCGGCGCGGCGGTGCCCGCGTGGCTGTCGGCCGCGTTCGCCGCGCGCGCCCCCTTCGTGCTCGGGGAACTGGCGGTGACCTTCGACGACGCCGGGGCCGTTGTCCGCGCCCCGGGCGGTGGCCGCGAAATCGACCCCGCGGCCGTGCGCGCGACGGTGCGGGTGGACGCCGCCGGCCGCTATCGGCCGCTCAGCGGCGAGTTCGGCCTGCCGGGCGGGTGGTGGGTGCGCTGCGTGGATCCGCGGGAGCTGGGGGAAGTGTTGGAGACGGTGTACCCGCTGGCGGCGGTGCACGTCGCGCAGGAGGCGGCGGGAACGCTGCGGGTGGTGGAATTGGAGGCGGTGTTGGGCCGCCAATCGGGGCGATACGGGGGCGTCGCCGGGGCCACGCCGGAGCAGCGCGACGCCGCGATTTCGGCGGTCTGCGGCCGCTGCGTGCGCGTTCCGCGCTGGGGGGCGGGCGTTTCGGGCGTTCGTGAGGGGGTTGTAATCCCCTGCCCGGAGCCCTGCGGTATTCTCGTGGAGGATATCCGGGAGCGGGTGGCGGAGGGCCGAACGGGGAAAGGCGCGGTTCGGGAAGGGTGAGGGCGGCGGGCGATCAGGCTCCCGCGCGCTCCTGACCGCCGGCGCTGTTCAGGGTCTCCTCGACGAGCGCGAGCAGGTAATCGGCGGCGAACGGCTTCTGGACGAAGTAGGTGTTCGCGGTGCGGGCGGCGAATTCGGCCGGACCATCGGCGCTGTAGCCGCTGATGAGGATGACGGGAAGGCCGGGCCAGCGGGTGGCGATGGCGCGGCGCAATTCGATGCCAGATTCGCCGGGCATCACGATGTCGCTGATCACGAGGTTGGGCCGCTGCTCTTCGAGGATGGTGCGCGCTTCCTGCGCGTTCGCGGCTTGCAGCACGGTATAGCCCTGCGTACGCAGAAGGCGCGCAAGCATCACGCGCACGGGGTCATCGTCGTCGACGACGAGGATCACGTGGGCTACGGCCATGGGCTCTCCAGGACGCAAGCTGGATCTGCCTCCCTCACCGCTCCCATCGCACGAACGTTCGCGGCAGGAGACGGCGCGCGGCGCCCGGAGGGCTGCACACGCTCTCTACCATTGTCCGTCTGCCGGTAGCCGCGTCGCATAGGGAGATTCCCTGATAGGAAACTGGACACCGACTCATTGCGGTGCTGCGCGGGGACTATAGCAACACTCCCCGTTATGCGCGCGAGATTGCCCCTTCCCGCAGGGAAGAACTAGTATCGAAAGACTCCGGGGGTGGTCATGCGCTTCCTTGGCACCGTCATTGGCGCGGCGATCCTGATCGTCCTCACGTACCTCACGCTTTCGTGGCTCGTCGATGGGTACTTCGGCGGGAACATCTTCCCCGATGGCGCCAACCCCGATTCGTGGTCCGCTCCCGACAGCTGGAGCGAATGGCGGGACATCGTCATCGTATTCATGGGCCTGTTCTGGATGCTCGCCGGGCTGCTGGCGGTGGTCCTGGTGGGCGCGCTCATCGTGCTCGTATTCGTGGTCCGGCGGCTGCTTACCAACCACGCTGCTCCGGCCCTCGATTCCCTGAAGGAATCGCTCGACAACGTGAAGGGAACCGCCGAATTCGCCGGTGAAACGGTGGTTTCTCCGATTATTCGTGTGTATTCCGTGGTGCGTGGTGTGCGCAGTGGCATCGGGGCCGTTGGCGGCCTCCCGGACCGCATCCGCCGCCGCGCGAAGGCGAAGAAATGAGCACCGACCCCACCCTCCCGCCCGTCCCGGCGCCCGCTCCCGCGGAAGAGGACGACTGGTCCCTGCCGCGGCGGGAGAATGCGGTGGTCACCTGGGCGCGGGCCATCGTGCTCGGCATCCAGGACACCGCGAAGGACGTGCTCGCGGAGGGCCGCAAGGGCGCGAACGACGCCTACGACGAATACTGGCGGCGGTTCGACCGCAAGACGCGGCGCCGCCGCTAGGCGCCGGCGCGGGGCGCATTCCTCATTCCCCCGCACTGCCTACACTGGTTCCATGCCCATCGACGTTCCCGAGCACATCTCCAGCCGGCGCCGCGACGGCCGCCGCGAGGTGATGCTGCACCGCTCGATGGCCGTCATCGGCGATGAGAAGATCGAGATCAAGGCCGCGCGCTCGACGGTCTGGCTGCCGCTCATCGGGCTCGCGCTCTCCGGGGCGGCGATCTGGTGGATCGGCACGAACCAGGGCGCGGCGCCGATCTGGGCGCTCGTGCTGCTGCTGCTGTTCCTGCTGTTCGCGGTGCCGGTCTCGGCGATGTCGCTCGTGAGCTCGATCGCCGGCGCCGATGTCGTCGTCGACCGGCGCAAGAACTCGGCGACGTGGCAGCAGGGGTACCTGGGCATGGGCATCGGGACGAAGGATCTCGTGCCGTTCGAGAAGATCGACTACCTCGAGGTGACCGTGGAGGGCGAGGACACGGACCGCTGGCGCGAGGAGCAGGATTCGCTGCGCCAGTTCGCACTTACGCTCGTGAAGAAGAGCGGGAAGCGGTTGAAGCTCGCGCAGGTGCCGGTGGTGGCGGATGACCAGGCGTTCGGCATGGACCGCACGCTCGCCGTGGGGAACGCCATCGCGCAGCTGACGGGGACCGAGGTGCGGCTGCCGGAGGGGTGGCAGCTCGTCGAAATCGACACGCAAACGCTGGAACCGGTGGCGAAGGCGGGCGCGGCCGCAAAGAAGCCGCGCCGCCGCCGTTAACGGGGCCCTACTGCTTCGGCCCCGTGTAGACGACCTCGATGAGGATGCGGTCCGGGGTTTCGAACATCACCTGGTAGTAGGTCGAATCGCCGCCGCCCGAGAACTCGGGGCGATGGCGGGGCGTGTCGAACGCGGGCGCAATCCCCTTGCCGGGGAGCCACGCCGCCACCTCGTCGACCTCTGCCTGCGAGGACGCTCCGAAGCCGAGATGGTTCATGCCGGCGCCGTCGTAGTCGTTCCGGGCGCCGTTCGCGCGGGGGGTGAACCAGAGGGAGGCGCCGCTGCTGGACCCGTAGCCGACGACTTCGTCGGAGTCGTGGAGGGTCTTCCAGCCGAGGAACGGCAGGAGGTCGCGGTAGAACGCGAGGTTCTCGGGCGCGACGACGATTTCGAGGTGGTAGAGGGACGTTTCCATGGACATGCTCCGGGGTGAAATGGGGGCGTGGCACGTGGCGGACGCGCGCATCGCACCGTCGCACGCGGCAACATGGGTCCGCAACACCCGCGTGTCACCGGCGATGCGGGCGTGGGCGGGGCGGGCGTAGACTCGGGGCATGGATGCTGCTCTCACCGCCCTTATGAACGCGAAGACCATCGCCGTGGTCGGGCTGGACGCGCGAACCAGCCGGCCGGCGTACCAGATTGCGAGCTACCTCCAGGCCGCCGGCTACCGCATCATCCCGGTCACGCTCGGCCAGCCGGGCGACGTCGTCCTCGGTGAGCGCGCGTACGAACGGCTCACGGACGTGCCCGGGCACGTGGACCTCGTGGACGTGTTCGTCCGCTCAGAGAACACCGGGCCGATTATCGACGAGGCGATCGCGGTGGGCGCCGGGGCGGTCTGGCTGCAGGCGGGGATCACGAACCCGGACGGGCTGGAGCGGGCGAAGGCGGCGGGGCTGGCCGTGGCGCAGGACCGCTGCACGATGGTGGAGCACCGTTCGCGGCGTTGAGGCCGCGAGCCCGGGGCCCCCGTTCGCGGCACAAGCAGCGAGGCCAGCGCGGGTCGCACTGGCCTCGTCGTCTGATGGCCCGGGGGTGGCCAGGGGGCGTCGCTCAGCCGATGAACGCCTCGGAACCGAGATGGCGCTCGACGGACGGGGCGATGCGGAACCGGCGAATCTCTTCGCGCTTAAGCAGGGGACGTTGGCAGTGTGCGCAGTGCCGCGGGCGCGGCAGAGCTGCGGGCGTCAGGATCCGGTGGCGTCCATGCTCGCTGCAGACGAGCTCGAACTCGATGACGTCTTCTTGCATCGCGGCCCTCCGTTGGCTTTGCCCACGGGCCATACCTTACCCATGGAGGGATAGCATACCGCTATCCCTGCCCCGTCAAGGTTAGGAGACCTTGCGACATCATCTACATCGCCCATTGGCGGATAAAACCAGCCCCTAAGGGCCCGCACCCGAATCCAATTGGGTGAATAAACATCGAAGACGTGAACAGATCCCGCGTCTCTCAGGGTTATCCCTTACGGGAATATCCCTCCTGTGCGAGCGAACCCCGTCAGGCGGCGGCGCGCTCGGATCCGAACACGACGACCGCCCGCGGACGTGAGCCCGTGCGGTTGGCGGGGCGGTTGCGCGGCACGAAGGTGTGCCCGGCGAGGCAGTACACCGTCCCCGGTTCGTCCATCGGGTCGCGGGAGATGAAGAGGCGCGACTGGCACTTCGGGCACCGCTGGGAAAGCATCGACTTGAACATCCTGGTCCTCCACCCGGGCCGTGGTGTCGCCCGTCCTTGATGTTCGAATTCTGCCGGGCACAGGCGGCGCATTCGCCCGCCGCCGGGACGAACCGGGCTCCGACCTCGGGCGGAGATGCGAGAGCGACGGACGGGGGAGGCGCGGGGCGGGCAACGGTAAAGGCGGGGCACCCACGAGGGGCGCCCCGCCTTCGCGGGCACTCCGGACGGGTTGGCGCTAGGGCGCCGGGGGCGCGAGGAGCACGTTCGTCCCGCCCTGGGCAGCCATGATCTGCGCGGCGCCCGCGCCGCAGCCGCTCCAGTAGTTCACGACCCTGCCGTCCTTGCTGACGTTGAACATGGAGCCGGTGGCCGGGCCGGTCGCTGCCGAGGTCTCGATGACGACGATGTAGTCGCCCTGCGGGTTGTAGGCGAGCATGCCCGGGTCCTTCACGGAGGCGACGGCGTACAGCTTCACGTTCGCCGCACCCAGCGGGCCGCTCGCGAAGTACGACTGGATCTGGTCCGTGCCGATGAAGGAGAGCTCGCAGGTGAGCGCGGGAAACTTCGTCACGGGCGTGTTGTTGGCGACGCCCTGGTCGCATTTTGGCGGGCCGCCCGCGCCGGCGACGGTGGTGCAGGGCGTGGTCAGCGGCTGCGTGAGCGCCGCGAGGGCGGCGGCGTCCTTCTTCTCGATGGCATCCAGGACGGCGTTGATTCTGGCGTCGCTGGTGCGGCGCGCGGCCGTGGCGGAGCCGATTGCAGCCGGCGCCGGCGCGGACGCCGAGGCGACGGCGCTCGGCGAGCCTTCGGGCGCCCTGGTGGCGGCGCTGGTGGCCGTGGTCGCGGCGGTGGCGTTCGGGGCCGTCGTGGCCTCGGTGTCGTCGTCGCCGCCACAGGCGGCGAAGGCGGTCAGCGCGACCGCGGCAAGCGGGAGCGCGAGCTGCCGCCAGGCGCGGCGGCGGGTGTGCATGGACATCGTTGGAACATCTCCCAGTGATTCGTTCGTAACCAACTATCTGCGTGGCACGAATGGAATCAGGATGCCCAACTCCGGACACATGGGCAGCACCCGCGGCCGGCTCTCGCGAAGGTTTGATGGATCCGGTTCGCCCCATCTGGCGAGGGGCGAACGCAGCAGCCCGGCCGGGCGGCCGGGCCCATGCCTGCGGGGAGCGGACTGCCGTCAGCTCGCCTTTGCCGGCTGAAGGAGCACGGTCGCGCCCTTGCGCGCTTCGAAGAGCTGCGCGGCGCTTCCGCCGCAGCCGGTCCAGAAGTTGACGATGCGGCCCTCGCTATCGACGTGGAGCACCCGGCCGCCGGCGCCATCGGTGGCCCCGGTGGTTTCGACGACGACGATGAAGTCGCCCTGGGGCGCGAGCGCGGTGCCCGGCTCCTTCGTGGTTGCGACGGCGTAGACGCGCGGGTTCAGGCTGGTGAGCCGCGTGCCGAAGAGCTGCTGGATGCCAGCCGGGTCGAGGTACTCGCCTTCGCAGCTGGCGAAGGGGAAGCGGGTCACCTTCGTGCCAGTGGCCGTCCCCGTGGGGCACTGCGGCGGGCCGCCGGCGCCCTGCGCGGTCGAGCACGCGGCATCGATGGTGCGCGCGAGCGAGGCGAGCTTCGCGGCGTCGCGCGCTTCGATGGCGGCGAGAACCGCGTCGACCTTCGCGTTGCTGGTCGTCCGGGCGCCCGCCGCCGTGGTTGCCGAGGCCGGGGTGGTGGGCGTGGTGGTCGCGCCCTCGGCCGGGCGTGCCGTCGCGGATGCCGCGGCGGTGGAGAGGGTGGCGGGCGCGGGCGTGGCCGTGCTCTCGGTGTGTCATCGACGCCGCAGGCCGCGGCCGAGCGCTACCAGGGCGACGGGGGCCGCGGGGAGCGGGAAGCGCGCGCGACGGGGGAAGGGAACGGTGCGGGAATCCCCGGTGCGGGGAGAAAAGATGGACATGTCAAAGGAAACGATAGCAGGGGCGCGTGGGTTCCCGGAAAGGAGAAAGGAGAAAGGAGAGGAAGGCCCTGGGAACTGGGCCCCCCCCCCCCCCCCCCCCCCCCCCCGGTCACTTCGTCCCGAGGAGTTCGCGCGCGGCGGTGATGGCGGCTTCGCGACGGGCGTCGGCGTCGCCGCCCTGGACAGCGGCTTCGATGGTCACGATCTCGCCTGGCATGCAGACGATGAGGGCGTGGCCGCTCATCCACCAGGCGTTCGTGCCAAGGCCTCCGACGGGTTCGCCGTGCTCGGCGGCGCTGCGGGTGATGAGGGCGGCGGCGCCCTTCGCGGCGATCCCCTCGAGGGGCATGCGGCTGACGGTGATGCCGCGGCCGGCGCCATCGCCCATGGGCAGGCGCGTCATCGGGCCGGCGCGCGCGGCATCCGCCGGTTGCAGGGCGAGGCCGCTGGCGGCGCGGAGAATGCCGATTGCGCCGCCGATCGCGGTCGCGAGGGGGAGGACGGCTTCGGGCTCCGGGGGGTCGCCGGCCGTCGCGACGGCGGTGGCGGGCAACTCGGGGGCGGCTTCGAGCACTTCGACACGCGAGACGTACCAGAGCCGGGGGGTGTGAGTGACGCGCACGCGCGCGCCCCGTCGCAGGCCGGGTGCGCCGAGCGGGGGCGTCCACGCCGTCGCCTCCTCGAGCGTGCCGTCGTCCACGGCGACGCGGCCGTTGTAGAGCTTCACGACTTCGCCTTCGAGCACGGAAGGGCGGCCAAGGTCGGCGGCGCCGCGCCAGAGGCGGATGACGCCGCCGAGAAAGTGCAGGGCGCAGACCACGCCGATCACGGCGACGGTCGCGGCCATGATGGCGATGAACACGCGCACGCCGCCGCTGTTCTCGAACTGCTCGCCGTTGAGCAGTTCGGGGGTGGCGTCGAGCAGGAAGCGGACGGCGATGGGCAGCATGTAGAAGCCGGCGAACCCCCACGCCCCGGCCCGAGCGGCGCCCTCGAGGAAGACGCGGAACGGGGGCTTCCCGAAGCTGAAGCGAGCGGGGTAGCGGATGTCGATTTCGCGCCAATGGCCGCCGTAGCGGGTCCATGCGCTGGCCGGGTCTTCGTCGTCGAAGGGCATTGCGCGAACGGCCTCGTGGGCGACGCCGAGGGCCGCTCCGTAGGCGAGGTAGCGGTCCCAGACGGTCACGGCGGCGGGGGCGCGTCCTCGAACGCCTCGGCCTGGCGGAGGTAGGTGCGCACGCCCAGCCAGCGGGCGGCGGCGGCGCGCCCCGTGGGGGTATCGCGCAGGTCCCGGAGGGCGCCCAGCCCGCCCATGATCACGGCCCAGGAGATGCCGGCCACCCAGAACCAATCCCAGCGGCCCCAGTCGTCGCTGCTGCCCGTGTTCTCCTCGGCGAAGTGGGCGAGCCCGAGGGCGAAGGCGGCCAGCCCGAGGGCGGCGGCGAGGAAGCCGCCGAGAATCGTCCAGTCCCGCGGCGCCCAGCGGTTGCGCACGAGCCTGCGCTGGCGCGCCTCGGCCACGACGGCCTTGCGGAAGCGGTCCCAGAAGCGGTTCGCCTCGTCCGGCGAGTCGAAGCCGAGAGCCTCGATGGGGGCGCTGCCGCCGGTCGCGTGGCGGCGGATGTGGTCGAGGAGGTGGCCTTCGTACGCGGCGAGGGCCATGCCCTGGATGCGGTGTTCGCGCACGCGCACCACCACCTGGCGGCCGTACTGCTCGACGGCGAGGGCGCCGCGCGCGGCAAGGTCGAGCACCGTGGCCGGGATGGCGGCGCGCGTGAGGGCGCAGCGGTGCACGAGCAGGTTCACGATCGCGGGTGGTTCGCCGCCAAGGTCACTGGTCGTGGGGCCGGGGGCGGGCTGGTAGGGGAAGGTGGCGAACCAGCGCCAGGCGAAGATCATCGCCCAGAGGATGGCCGCGCCGCCGGCGAGGATCAGGACGGCGAGCGACAGCCCCTCGAAGCCGTGGAACTGTTCGCCGCCGGAGATGAGCGCGTGCACAGCGGGGATTCTAGTGAGATGGGGCAAGAAGGGGTGGGGCGAACGGGAAAAGTGGCCAGGGTACGCCGCAATTGTTTGGCAACGACAGGTGCGTCCCGCTCACGTAGCATCCGCGGCGTGCTTCGCCGTGCGCTCCCGGCGCTCTTCGTTCTTGTCATCGGCCTCGCGTTCACGGCGGGGGGCGGCGCGCGTGCGCAGGGCCCGCTGACGCCCCGGGCGTTCCTGCCCATGGTGGCCAGCGGCGGCGATCTCCCCGTAACGCCGCCGCCCGCGGCGGGTGCGGTGACGGTTCGCGGGCTCAGCTCCTCGTCGGTGGCGGCGAACGGCTCCGCGGGTGAATTGCGCGCCTACGGCGAAGTCGTCAACGGCACCTCCGCGGCCATTGGCGCGGTCGTGGTGGAGGTGACCGCGCGGCGAGCGTCCGGCGCGGTCGTGGCGCGTGAGCGCGGGACCTCGCGGCTGGGGGCGGTCGCGCCCGGCGATGTGTCGCCGTTCGGGGTGCTGTTCGAAGGGGTCGTCGCGCCCGGCGCGGTGACCGTCACGGCCGAGGTCATCTCCGTGGCGCCGCCGGCGATCGCCGTCCGCACGGACCTTGCGGTGACGGTGCAGCCGCCGGCCAACGTGATCCTGAGTGAAGACGGCACGACGGCCGTCTCGGCGACGCAGCTTGCGGTGAACGGCGGGGTGCGGAACGCGGGCGGCGCGCGGCTGGAGATGGTGCAGGCCGCGATCGCGATCTACGACGCGAGCGGCAACGTCGTCTTCGCGGGGTTCACGAACACGTTCTCCATGCCGTTCCTGGCGGAGGATGACCCGCCGGTGCTCGGCCCGGGCCAGTCGGGGTCGTTCCAGGTGCTCGTGCCGCGCGGGCCGATCATGGCCGCGGGAGCGGGACTGGTGGTGAAGGCGTGGGCCGAGGCGGCGCCGGCGCACTGAGCGCCGCCGCGCGCGCTGTCCGATCGGATCCCTCGTCGAGCGCGGCCACCGGCCGTGAGGTTCGCCTCAGTCCCTGAGCGCGGACGCGATCAGCGGCAGGACCTCGCCCAGGGGCTCGCGGACGATGATGCTGGCGTATTCGTCGAACGGCGTGGGCTGCGCGTTGAGGATGACGAGGCGCGCGCCCGCCTGGAGCGCGGCGATGGGCATGTTCGCGGCCGGGTACACGCCGAGCGTGGTCCCGATCGCGAGGAAGACGTCCGCACGGCTCGCGGCGTCCATCGCGCGTTCGAGGTCGCTGGCGACGAGCTGCTGGCCGAAGGAGATGGTCGCGGACTTGAGGATGCCGCCGCAGGTGCGGCAGGGCGGGTCCTCCTCGCCCGCTTCGACGCGCGCGATGACGCGGTGGATATCGCCGCGTTCGCCGCAGCCCATGCAGGTGAACTCGTGCACGGTGCCGTGGATTTCGACGACGCGCTCCGCGGGGAAGCCGCCCTTCTGGTGGAGGCCGTCGATGTTCTGGGTCACGAGCAGGTCGAAGCGGGTGTGGGCGGCGATCTCCGCGAGGGCGCGGTGGCCGGCGTTCGCCTCGGCGGAGAAGAGGGGGCTTTCGCGGCGGCCCTGCCAGGCGCGGACGCGGGCGTCCCGGTTCGCCATGTAGTGCTGCAGGGTGGCGCGCTTCTCGGCCTCCGGGTCCTTCGTCCAGACGCCCTGGGGGCCGCGAAAGTCGGGGATGCCGGATTCGGTGGAGATGCCGGCGCCGCTGAGGGCGACGATGTGGGCGGCATCGCGAAGGAGGGCGGCGATCGCGAGGCAGGCTTCGCGCGTGGCTTCGGGCAGTTCGGACATGGCCGCGATTATAGGGCGGCGCCCTCCGCCGGCCCCACCACCGCGAGCACTGCCGCGACATCGCCGCTGGAGTTGCGAATCGGCACGGCGACGAGGCCGTCGGGGGCGTTGAGGGGCAGGGGCAGGCCCTCCGAGTAGCCATCGAGCTCGGGGTGCAGGCGCGTGCGCAGCTGTTCGAGCCCCTCATCGCCGAGCGCGCGCAGCGCGGAGTTCGCGAACAGCAGGCGGCCGGAGAGGGTGAAGAAGCCGCTCGGCCACGGTCCCTGTTCGAAGGCGGCCAGCGCGAGGCGGCCGAGGGTGGCGGAGGGGACGGCCCGCGGCGCCGGTTCGGGGGCATCGACGGGGATGGGGATGTGGTGGCGCAGCATCGCGCCGCGCACCGCCAGCCCGAGGTGGCCGCGGCCGGGCACCCGGCCATCGAACTCGCCCGCGATGCGCAGCACGCACGCGGAGCAAACGCGGTACTGGATCGCGAGGGCGGGCCGGCCATCCCGCGCGCTGGTGCGAACGGGGGTGTACTCCACCACCCACGCCTCGGCGAAGAGGGGCGTGTGGCAGCCGTCGCACTGGTCGCGAACGTACCCGGCGCCGGGGGCGTGCATGGTGCTGAGGATGCCATCGCGGAAGCCGGCATCCCGGCACGACGTGCAGACGGGGCGGGCGAGCGCGGTTTCGAGGGGGGACCAGGCGCCGCTCAGGTTCCGGTCGAGCCGGACGCCGAAGACGAGCTCGGCGCGCTGGCCGCAGGCCCGGCAGCGTTCGTTTTCAAAGGGGGTGCTCTCTCCCATGCTGGAAGCATCGGTATCGAGGGAAGGGGCACACGTCGGTGTTTACCCTCATGGTCGACGGGGGACTCCGCGTAATCGGCTCAGGCG
Organism: Candidatus Amarobacillus elongatus; assembly: GCA_016703545.1. Taxonomy (GTDB): domain Bacteria; phylum Chloroflexota; class Dehalococcoidia; order Tepidiformales; family Tepidiformaceae; genus Amarobacillus; species Amarobacillus elongatus. Next base: position 157,887 of record JADJBX010000007.1, on the reverse strand, counting down.
CCGCCCGCGTGCGGAAGGTGAGCGCCGGGCCGATGGGCCCGCGGCAGGCGCAGCCCAAGGAGCGGGGCGTACAGCACCGACGCGAGCACCGCGAACACGCAGCCGAAGGTGACCATCACCGACATGTTGGCGACGGTGCTCACGGGGTCGTCGCGGAGCCGCATGGTGATGGCCATCGAGGCGACGGCGAGGCCGGTAAGGGCGTACCAGCCAACGATCGCGTAGAGCAGGCGGTGCGCCCACTCCCGGCCGCGCAGCATGCCCACCCCGGCGGTGGCTGAAAGCGGCGCGGCGAAGCCGAGGTCCAGCATCGCGATCATCCAGAACATCGCAGGGTCGTCGAGGTACTCGGTGCGCGTGGGGGTCTCGCGGAAGGCATCGGCGAGCGACGGCGGGTACATGAACAGCACGAGGAACGCGGCCAGGCCGATCAGCACGCCGGCCCAGGTCCTCGCCGCCCGCCGGCTCATGGCGGGGAGGGCGGCGGGGGTGGTGAGGTTCCAGCCCAGCACGGCGGCGGCTCCGCCGGTGACGAGGATGGCGAGGTGCAGCGGGAAGAAGCGCTGCGCGTTGCCGGGGTCGCGCAGGTAATCCTGGCCGCCGATGTACTGGATGTACATGTAGACGGTGTAGACGCCGGGGCCGACGGCGAGCAGCGGCGCGCCACCGTGGCCGCGCCACGCCAGCAGCCCCGCGGCCACGGCCAACGGCGCGACGATGATCAGCGATGCCAGTTCGAGCCCGCGCGTCTGGTTGAGCAGCGTCTCGCCGAGGTGGTACTCGATGACGCCGGCGGCGTTGGGCCCGAGGGCGGTGTTGAGGGTGAGGAGGGCGGCGAGGGCGAAGCAGACACCGCCAAGAAGCCGGCCGGAACCCATGCGAAGCCTCCCCGGTTGGACGCGCCCCAACGCCCTCACGCTACGCTCGCGGCGGGCGCTCCTCCCGGGGCGAACGGTCCCGCTCGCGGGTTCGAACGGCGCGAAGGCGGGCATGGCGGCGCGGCACACCTGGCACGACTCCAGGAACGCGAAAATGGATTCCGCACTGGAGAATCGTATGACCGGGCGGTGGCGGGTAAACGAAGGACGGAAGGCACCGCTTTATTCGTTTCGTACCGTCCCTTGAGGGCCCAAATTGGGAATAACCCTGATTGCCGCCCTTTACCTGAGCGGGGGATAGTCCGCCCATGAACGACGACTTCCCCATTCTCGCCGCGGTCGCCGCAAGCCCGGCCCACCCGTACCAGCTGCTGGACCACCTCAATACGCTTGGCGTGAAAGCCACGCGGAGCACGCTCTACCGCCGGGTGGATGCGCTGATTGAAAGCGGATTGCTGGAGGGCCGGGAGGAGCGCGGCGAGCGGGGCCACCCGCGGCGCGCGCTGTACCTGACGGCGGAAGGCCGCCAGCGCGTGGCCGACGACGCGATGGAGGTCATCCGGCGGGAGCCGCTGGAATCGCCTTTCTTCGCGCTGGCGGTGAACTGCGCGCAGGCGACGGACACGGCGGCGCTGCCGGGGCTGCTGCGCATGCGCATGGCCGGCGCGGCGCGCCGGCTGACGGAAGAAGAGCGCCAGCTCGCCTCGACGATGCACGACCCGGAGTATTGGTCGCGCGCGGGCCGGGAGCGGCGTATCGCGCACCTGCGGGCGGATGTGGCCTGGCTGCAATCGGTGCTGGGGCGCCGGGAAGTGGCGGCGCCGGCGCCGGCGCGGCCCGCGCTCGGAGCGCGCCGGGCGGGGTAGCCGCCGTCGCACCTCCTGTTTCAAATGCACGAAGCCCCCGGCGATGTCGCCGGGGGCTTGTTCGTGGGTGCGAGCGCGTGGCCGGGCTAGGCGCGCCCGCCCTTGAACGGCGCGCCGACGATGGGCGCGATCAGGCAGACGTTGAGCACGCCCGTGGCGATGGGCAGCAGCCCGATGATGATGAGCGCGGTGCCAACACCGCCGCCGGCGACGAGGCCGAGGACGATCAGCACGGCACCCATGATGATGCGCGCGATGCGCCCGATCGGACTGGCCATGAAGGTTGCGATTGCCATGGAAATACCCCCCTTTGCGCCGCCCGGCAACCGTGTCCGGGCGTACGCGAACCATTGCGCGCGCAACGGAGCGCGAGGAGGGCCGAAGGGGTCCGCGATACAGGGCCGCTGGTGCCGATGACGATGCGCGAAGGGGACTGTGGGGTTCGCCCGCGAACGGGGCGGCGCCCCGGGAACCGGGGCTGGCGGAGAGGGTGGGATTTGAACCCACGAGGGACTTGCGCCCCTACACGATTTCCAGTCGTGCCTGATCGGCCACTCCAGCACCTCTCCGCGGGGGCCAGCGACCATCCTACCCCGGCTCGGCGACAGCGGCCATTGGGAGCGGCGGGGGGTGTTGCTGGCGGCCGTCGGCCGTCCGCTGTCGGCGTGGCCAGGTGCGAAACCGAGCCGCGAACGGTAGTGAGCGTCCCTCGACCACTCCCTATCTCGCTGGCCGAACGCCTCCCGCGAGGGTGCGTGGCCGTCGGCCGTCGGCTCTCGGCGTGGCCAGTTGCGGCGCGTAGTGGCGGTCGCGGCCCGGTTTCGCGGGTGGTCACACCCGACAGCCGACGGCCGAAAGCCAGCCGGCCCGCCGCGGCCCGGCTTCGCGCGAGCCCTCGACACCCGACAGCCGACGGCCGACGGCCGCCAGCCAGGCCCGCTACCGGTCGGCGGCGATACCGACGAGGGCGACGCTGACGGCCGCGGTCCAGGGTGGCGGCGGGGGCGGGGCATCGCCGCCGATGGTGAGCGTGCAGCGGCCCGCGCAGTATCCCAGCAGCGCCTCCAGCAGCGGAGGCGTGATGCGCACCGCCACGTTCTCCCCAGCGGTCTGGATGGAATAGACGCCGGTGACGAGGAACTCGCCGCCGTTGCGTTCGAAGACCGGGCTGCCGCTCTGGCCGGGGGTCGCGTCGGCGCGAGTGTTAATGCGCACGTTCGTGGCCACGGCATCGGTGAAGGTGGTGCGCCACATCGTCCCCGCAGGGCGGTCGGCGGGATACCCGGCCAGCTCAAGAAGGCGCCCGGTGAAGTAGTCGATGGGCATCGCGGCGATGGTCATCGGTGGGGCGGTGGCGCCGTGGAAGGGGTCCTCCGACAGGTGGATGAGGGCGATATCGAGGTCCGGCTGCCCGTCGAGCCAGCCCCCGGCGAGTGAGAACGACACCCCCATCGCCGACCCGAACGGTTGCCGGTCCCCATCGCGGCCGGGGCTCACCTCCACGGCGTCGGCCCACACGTACGGCTGTCCACCGGTCACGCAGTGCGCGGCCGTGAGCACCGCGTTGGGGGCGACCATCGTCCCGGAACACTGGCGCAGCCGCACCCCACCGCGGAAGAAGCGCAGGTGGACGATCGCACGGAAGGGCGCGACGGTTGTGTCCGTCACCTGGAGGCGGTCGTCGGGCGGGAAGATGGTGCTGCTGGCGTCGAACGGCTCGGACGAGCTGGCGGGGACACCGGTGAAGGCGCCGGTGACTTCGCGCAGCGGGTCCTCCGGGTGCGCGCCGGCGGTGCCGCCCCGGGCGCCGGCGACGGCGAGGCAGAGCGCCACGACCGCCGCCGCGAACGGGGCCAACCATCGCCGCGCTGGGCGCACTAGCGGTCGGCCGCGAGGATGGGCATGCGCAGGCGGAAGTCGCCGCGCGGCGGCTGCGTGACCGAAGGCGCCGGTGTGCGCGTGGGTGTGGCCGTCGCCGGTGGGGTGGGGGTGCGCGTTGGGGTGGCCGTGGCGGAGCGCGTCGGCGTCGGCGTTGGACCCGTCTGCGCCTCCGACTCCCAGTCCACGGTACAGCCCATGGCGGCGCACCCCTTGAGCAGGTCGTTCAGGAGGAACATGTCGATGCGGGAGCCTTCGTTGGCGTTCGTGCCGCCGCGGACATGAATGCCGACGATGTAGCCGTAGTAGTACTTGTTCGAATTCAGGGAGAACACGGCGGAGCCGCTTTCGCCGCCCGAGGTGTCGACGGTGTAGGTGAGGGTGGAATCGCCGACGGAGGTGAAGGCGTTCGTGTAGTGGCCCCAGAGGGTGCCGAACGGCTTGTCGCCCGCGTAGCCGATGATGGCGGGGGCGAAATCGGGCTGGCGCAGGGTATCGCCGCGCAGGACGCCGATGCTGAACCAGCCGACGGTGTTGCCGAGCGCGTTCGAGGACATCTGGATCACGCCCCAGTCCCAGTCCTCGCCCTCTTCGGAGTCGATCCAGCCGTCCGGGACCCAGAAGTCCTTCGCCCACTCGTAGTCGTAGGGTTCGACATCGCCGTTACGCCCGGGGACGACGCGGATGTCCCATGTCCAGCCGGTCTCGGCGGACCAGAGGCAGTGGGCGGCGGTGAGGAGCGCGTTCGGGGAGATGAACGTGCCCGTGCAGTGCCCCACGAATTCGCCCGCCTTGTCGTAGAGGCCGAGGAAGGCGATCGCTCGCAACGGGTACTCGTGCGTGTTCGTCAGCTGGACGCGTTCGTCGCTGCCGATGACCGACTGGGCGGAGGCGCCACCTTCGATCCGGGCGCGCTCGGCCTCGCGGTCGAACGCGGGATGCACGCCATCGCCGCGGAAGACGCGGCCGTGGGGCTCGTCCTGGGCGGCGCCGGGAGGTGCGCCCGCGGCATCACCCGGGGCGAGGGTGAGCGCCGCGAGCCCGAGGAGGGCAAGCGCGGCGCAGGCGAGCGCGAGGGCAGCGCGCGAATGGGCCCGGCGGGTGCGTACGGAGGCCATCGGTCCTCACCTGGGGGAACTGCGCGCGCATCGTCGCCAAGCGCGCGCCCACTTGCAAGGACCTAAGGGAGCCCATCGACCCAGATTCGGTAGAGCAGCGTCGCGATGCTGTTCGTGAAGCTGTTGGGTGACGGTGGCGGAGAGCCCGGCGCGTCGACGGCGGAGGGCCCGCCCGTGCCCCATCGAAGGCGACGCTCGGCAGCGGCGTAGGCGAAGGCTGTTTCCGGGCGGCCGGGGGCGTGGGGGACGCGGTCGCCGTGGCGGTTGGGGTGGCGGTACGCGTCGCGGTCGCCGTCGCGCTGGCGCTCTGAGTGGTCGTGGCCGTGGCCGTCGGGGTGGGCGTGCGAGTGGCGGTGGCCGTCGCCCGGGGGTGGGCGTGGGGGTCGGGGCGGTGGTTGGCCGCCTGGCGGGGTTGACGACCAGCCATACGGCTCGCAGGTACTTTCTTGCGCGCGTTCCAGGTCGTGCCCGCTGAAGCGAACAGCGAGGTTCGCGACCGCCGTCTCGGCGGAATAGACCCCCGCCACGAACACCTCATTGCGCTGGATTGAGAGGGTGTAGATCGGGGAGCCGCTCTGCCCCGGGTAGGCATCCATGAGGGTCACGATCCGGGTGTCCGTCACGAAGAAATCGAAGCCGAGAGATGACCACATCGAGCCCGGGGGCTTGTCGCCCGGGAATCCCGCGGTGGCGATGGCGACGTCGCTCGCGCCGAAATAGGAGTCGGGGAGCGCGGCCACCGTGAGGTACGGCGAGAGCGCCGACCCGAAGGGCGTCCCGCTGAGATGGATCGCCGCGCGAAATCGGCGTCTCCCCCCGTGGTGCCATCCGACCAGCCAGGCCGGATGGGAACGGATCTGGGGCCCGTCGTGCGGCGAAGGCCGTGCCGAACAGGAACGCGAATTCGGCGGTCTGGCCGGCATCGACGAGGATGGCATCGCGGTCCGGGGTCGTTTTCCGGTCCTTGTGGGTGACGCAGTGCGCCGCCGTCAACACCACGCTCGGCCCAATGAACGAGCCCGTGCACTGGCTGGAAATCTGGTCGTTATCGAATGCGACCAGGTGGGCGATCGCGCGGAACGGAGCGACCGTTGTGTCGGAAACCGGCTGCCGCCCGTCCGGGGGAAACACTGTCTGGGCGGTTGCTTCGCCCGGGTCGTAGGGCGGGGGTGCGCCGTGGAGCGCAACCGTGACCGGCTCGAAACCCGGCGGGAGTGCGGCGACAGCGCTCACGACGTCACCCTCGACGGGCGCGGCGCTGGCGCCGGGCATCGAGAGTGCGAAGGCACAGAGGAGGACGCCCGTCACGCACAGCAGCGCGACCGGCGTACGGCGTACGACGTTCGACCAAAACACAGGGGATCGCTCCGCTCGCGACACTCGCGAAGTAGGTTCAGGTGACCTTAACCCGCTTGCGCGTCATCCCCTGTCGGGAAGTTCCCACCCGATTGTCACTTCACCAATCGCCCACCGACGCTCCACCGGCGTCGGTCCCGCGCCTACCACCAGCCGTCCTTGTACCCCACCACCCCTTGATTTCACGGCCCTTCTGGCCCGCTTCCTTGAGGCGCGAGAGGTGCTTCCGGCAGAGTTGCACGGTCAGCCGTTCGCGCTCTTCGCCGCGCCATTTGAGCACGGCCGTCTCCTGGAAGGGCGGGTCGGTGCACCAGAGGCAGCGGGGTCGAGGCATGGGGGAACTCCCGGTCGGTGGCTGTGCGCGTTATCCGCGCCCCTCCAGTATCGCCGACGCCGCCCCTGCGGGCGCGCCGGCGCCTTCGCCGAGCGAGCGCACGAACCCCCACTCGCGGCTCGCCCACGGGTCCGGGGCGTAGCGGAAGCGGTGGTTGCGGAATCCGTGCCGCCGGTAGAGGCGGTGGGCGTCCTCGAAGGCGATGTCGCTGTAGAGCTCCATCAGGCGGCCACCGTGGGCCTCCGCCATGGCAACCGCCCACGCCACGAGCGCGCTGCCGGCGCCCGCGCGGCGCCCTTCGGCCAGCACGTAGAGGCGGTGCAGTTCGAAGCGGCCGCCGCCTTCGTCGCTGACGCCGACGGTGCCGATGACGCGCCCGGCCGCGTCCTCCGCGACGGCGAACCAGCCGGTGCGGCCGTCGTAGTGGGCATCGGGGTGCAGCAGGTCGTCGTCGTACCCGTTCTCATCGAAGGGGAAGCCGTATTCATCGAAGACGGCTTTGACGACGCGCCAGGCGCTGCCGCCGTGGGCGGCACGGTCGTAGGGGACGATGCGGAACAAGGCGGACATCGCCCGCGAGTGTAGCCCGGCCGCGACCCCGCGGGGCGTCGCGTGGCCGGCCGAACCGCCCGGAAACGCCGGGATTTCGGTTTCATCTGCTAAGCTCCGTCCACTGTGGTGAGCACCTGGACGACGGGGAGTGAGGCGGAATTCCGCGCCATCTGGGAGGCCGCCGAAGACGGCCTGATCATCAACGACTACGACTCGGGCACGGTCGTCGAGGCCAACCCGGCGTTCTGCCGCATGCATGGGTACGAACCGGGCGCGATGAACGGCCTGGACCCGACCACCTTCATCTATGAAGGGCACCTGGGCTTGCTGGCGCAGTTCCAGGAGGATGTGCGCGCCGGGAAGGCGTTCCGCACGCGCGCGCTCGACGTGCGCAGGGACGGCACCCTGTTCTGGGTGCACGTGAGCGGCACGCAGTCCGTGTTCCGCGGCAAGCCGGTGCTCCTCGCCGTGGTGCGCGATATCACCGCCGAGGTCGAGGCCGAGCAGATCCTCGAACGGCGCGTGGCGGAACGCACGCAGGAGCTTTCGACGCTCCTGGAGGTGACCCGCCAGGTGGGCGCGACGCTCGATTTCGAGGCGCTCGCCCCGCTCATCCTCGACCAGCTCCGGCACGTCATCGCCTACAGCCGGGCCGCGCTCTTCGGGCTGGAGGAGGACGGGCTGGTGCTGCTGCAGGCGGCCGATGGGGATGCCTCGCCGCCGGTGCGCCGCCGCGCCGGTGCGCACGCCCCCACCGCGAGCTTCGGCGTCCTCTGGGCGGGCATCTCCTCGGGCGAAACCGTGATCGTGGACGACCTCGCATCGGAGCCGGCATTGTGGGAGGCGTGCGTGCGCGCGCTCGGCGACAGCGCCGCCGGGGGGACGCTGGTGGCTGCGCCGCTGACGGTGCTGGGCGCGCCCGCGGGCATGCTCGTCGCCTTCGCCGAGAACCCGGGCACCTTCACCCACCGCCATGCGGACCTGTTGCGCGCGTTCGCCGGGCAGGCGGCGGTCGCGCTGGGGAACGCGCGCATGCACGAACAGGCGCAGTCCGCGGCGGTGATCGAGGAGCGCCAGCGGCTGGCGCGCGAGCTGCACGATTCGGTGTCGCAGGCGCTGTACGGCATCGCCCTCGGCTCCCGGACGGCGCGCGATCTGCTTTCGCGGAACCCGGAATCGGCGCGCGAACCGATGGAGTACGTCCTTTCGCTGGCCGAAACGGGGCTGGCCGAAATGCGCGCGCGATCTTCGCGCTGCGCCCGGAATCGCTGGCGACGGAGGGGCTCGTGGCGGGCATCGAAAAGCACGTCGCCTCGACGCGTGGCCGGCACGGCATCGAAGTGGTGGCCGTGCTGGGCGAGGAGCCCGCGATCGCCGTGCAGGCGAAGGAGGCGTTCTACCGTGTCGTCCAGGAGGGGCTGCACAACGTGGTCAAGCACGCAGGGGCGAAACACGTCGACGTGCGCCTCGAGCAGGACGCGGCGGGCGTGCTCCTCGAAGTGCGCGACGACGGCCGAGGGTTCGACCCGGGGGGCGACTTCCCCGGCCACCTCGGGCTGAAGTCCATGCACGAGCGGGTGACGCGCCTCGGCGGCAGCTTCGTGGTGGAAAGCGCGCCGGGCGAGGGAACCCGGCTGGTGGCGCGCCTGCCGCGCTGATCGCGACGGTCCTGTAACGGATGTAAAGCGGACCTGTCTTTACGGCGCAGGTTCGCCACACGAAGCTATTCGGCAATGCGTGCGATCGCTCTCCTGTTACCGTTCTTCGCGCTGATGCTCGCGGGAAGCGGCGTGCTCGCCGCGTGGGAGCTGAAGCACCTCCAGCGCGACGACGTCGAGGTGGTGCTCGCGGGGGCGTACCCGGATGCGCGGCCGGAAGTGACCCCCAATACGCCCCAGCTGAAGCCCGGCCAGACCGTCTGCCAGGGGATCCCGCACCGCGCGGAGCGGGGCGCGCCGCGCGAAGTGCCGGCCATTTACAAGCAGCAGCGCGACGTGCTCGGCATCGCCGTCGTTGGGGTCGAAGCGATCGACCGGCGTGCCTTCGATGCCGCGGCCGAGACGATCTACACGATGTTCGAAACCAACCCGGAGCTGCTCGCGCCGCTGGTGGAGCAGGGCAGCTACGTCGTGATCGCGCAGAAGGGCCAGAAGGTGGACGAGCTGCCCGAGTTCGCGTGCCTCGAGGACGAGTTGGGCGGCGAGTTTTTCACGCACGTCTGCGGCATCGCCGACCACGCCGACTACCCGGTTGTGGCCGTGAACGAAGCGGACATGCTGGGCGACCGCGAAGGGCCGTGCCACGGGCTGAACGTGCTCTACCACGAGCTCGGGCACCTGGTGCAAACGTGGAGCCTGCCGCCGCCGGACTACTTCGAGGTGAAGCTGCTGTACCAGGACGCGATGGACGCCGGGAAGTATTACCGCCAGTACGCGGCCACGAACCCGAACGAGTACTTCGCCGACGGCACACAGGCGTACTTCCTGCACAACGAGCCCAGTGGCGCGAAGGACCGCGCATGGCTCCGTAACTACGACCGCAAGCTCTACGAGCTGCTGGTGCGGGTTTACGGCGAGTAGCCGGCGGCAGCCCTTTTCGCCGCCTTGTGACCACCATCCTCGCTCCATAGAATCGGTTCACGGCCGTGCGCCCATCCACGCCCGCCGTATGCCGGGTGGTGGGGCCGCACGTGGCCACGGGAAGGAACCGCGCCGACCATGAATTCGTGGTTCCACAGCACCTTTTTCGCCCTCGAAAACAAGCAGTACCGGCTGATGTGGACGGGAACGCTGTTCTCGTTCCTGGGCATGCAGATGCAGGTCATCACGCGGGGGTACCTGGCGTACGAGCTGACGGGGCGGAACAGCGCCCTCGGCGCGGTCACCCTCGCCTTCGGCGTGCCCCAGCTGATGCTCTCGCTCGTCGGCGGCGTCATCGCCGACCGGTTACCGAAACGCACGGTGCTCTGGGTTTCGCAGTCCATCATCGCCGTCAACTCGGCGTGGGTGGCGACGATGATCGCCTTCGACATGCTGGAGTTCTGGCAGCTCATCCTCGCGGGGTTCATCCAGGGTGCGTGCTTCTCGTTCGTTGGCCCGGCGCGGCAGGCGTTCATCGGCGACCTCGTGGGCCGCGAGCGGATCGCGAACGCGGTCGTGCTGCAGCAGCTGAGCATGAACGGCTCGCGCGTCGTCGGTCCCTCGATCGCGGGCGCGTTCCTCGGCATCAGCTTCATCGGGGCGGCGGGCGTGTACTACATGACCACGCTGGGCTTCGTCATCGCGATCGTGAGCATGATCCCGCTCCCGCGGGGCAACCCTCGCCCGCGTGCGACGGAAACATCGCCGATGGCGGACATCATGGACGGCCTGCGCTACATGCGCGGCCGCCCGCAAATCGCCGCCCTCGCGATGACGTCGCTGCTGGTGCTGACGATTGGCTTCCCCTATCAGTCGTTCCTCGCGTCCGTGGTGCTGGGCGAATACGGGGCGACGAAGGCCGCGATCGGCTGGCTCTCCTCGGCGGGTGCGGTGGGCGGCGTGGTCGCGACGGTCTGGGTGGCCTCGATTACGAACAGCCGCAAGGTCTGGATGATTCAGCCGCTGATGGGCGTGCTCTTCGGGTTTACGGTCATGGCGCTCGGCGCGTCCCCGAACCTGGTCACGGGGCTGCTCGTGATGCTCTTCGTGGGCGCGACCGGGGCGGCGTTCCAGACGCTGAACACGTCGCTGACGATGGCGCTCGCGGACCACGAGTACCACGGGCGCGTGCAGTCGCTGACGGGGCTGGGGTGGAGCTTCTTCGGGATCGCGGCGCTGCCCATCGGCTTCGTCGCCGATCACGTGGGCCTGCGCGAGACGCTGGTGCTCATGGGGGCGCTGTGCGTGGTTTCGGTGCTGACGGTGGAGCTGGTGGCGAAGTCCCGCAACGTGGCGCGCGATCGGCACCTGTCGACGGTGCCCGTCGCGCGGGAGGTACGCGGGACCACGGGCGGGGGCCGCTAAGGGCGGGCGCCCCGGCGCCCGGCGGGCGGCGGCTCCCCTATACTTGGCGCATGGCCATCTACGAGTACTACTGCCCCACCTGCCGCGAACGCTTCGAACAGCGGCGGCCGATGTCCGAGGCGAACACGGCGGTCACATGCGCCGCCGGTCACCGCGTCGAGCGCACGATCACGGCCTTCGCGGCACCCCGCGGCGGCACCGCCCTCGCGGAAATGCCCATGGGTGGCGGCGGCTGCTGCGGTGGCGGCGGCTGCGCCTGCGCGAACTAACGGGCGCCCGCCCTTCGCCCGCGTGCCCTCGGCCCGCGGGTGAGGGCGGAACCCCGGCCCTTCGCGACCGTTAGCGGCGGGTCGCCGCGCGCGAGGCACGCCCCAGACCGGGGACCGGGAGCCGGTACCCCATCGCCACCGCGCCCAGCGCCGCCATGGCCGCGCCGTAGAGGAAGAAGAACGGCTGCAGCAGGCTCGCGTACCCGATGAACCCGACCTGCGCGCCGATCCACGCCATGAGCACCACGCCGGCGGCCACGTGCCCCGGCCCCGCGAGCGGCTTTCGCGTGACCGCCATCGCCATGACCGCGAGCGGGAAGAGGCAGTTCAGCACCAGCAGCGCCAGGCCGGGGAAGAGGTAGGAATCGAAGGGGGTCCCTTCGAGCAGCGTCATGTCCACGTTGTCGCCGCCATTGCGGTCGGCGATGAGCGCCCACGCGCCGGCGGCCGCGCCGATGGCCAGGAACGCCTCGAGTGCGATGAGGATCCGTGCGATGGGCGGCAGGGAACGCATGATGCACCTCCGTGGGTGAGGGCTATTGTCCCGCCGCGGGGGCGGCCTGGGAGGGGCCGGGTGGCCCTGCTCGCCCGGAACCGTCGCTCCCCGCCTTGCTTGCGGGTTGCGCCGCAGCCGCCACCATGTGCGCATCAGCCGTTCGCGGCGCACATGGGGAGCCGGCATGCGCATCGCCGCCGCACTTCTTGGTCTTCTAGGACTGGCCACCGCCCTGGCGGGGATTCGCATGGGTGGGGACGAGCCGGCCGCTTCCGCGGCGCTGCCCGCGGGCCTGCTCCCCGGCGAGGTGCTCGAACGCGCCGAGTTCGCCCTCATCGACGCGCGCTATGCGCCCCCGGACGCCGAGATCATCGAGTCGGCGGGCCTCGCGACCTTCACCACCAACGGCAAGTGGGCCGATAGCGCCCTGCCCGTGCCCGTGCGCTACGTGTTCGCCACGGACCCGCGCGACCTCACCGGGTTCGGCTCGCTGCTCTGGGCCATGCGCCGCTGGGAAGCGGTGGGCGGCCAGAAGCTGCGGCTGGCGTACACCGGCGCCTTCGCCACTGGCCCCACCGTGACCTGCACCGACCGCGACCGCGACGGCTTCCACACGGTCAGCTTCAACCGGCTCTCCGGCCACCTTCTCGGTACCACCTGCGTGTTCTTCGCGGTCTCCCCCGGGACGCAGGTGCGGCGCATCCTCGAATTCGATATGGAGCTGACGACCGAGGTGCCGTGGTCGGTCTCTGACACGACGGACCCGGGCACGTTCGACCTGCCGACGGTGATGCTGCACGAGATGGGGCACGCCATCGGCCTCGGGCATTCGCCGATGGCGGGGTCGGTGATGCAGGAGGCGCTTTCGCCGGGGACGCAGTTCCGCGTGCCCTCGGCCGACGACCAGGAGGGCCTGCAGTCGTTGTACGCCGATGCGACGGCGAAGCCGGTCACGCCGATTGCGGTGCCGCCGGCCGCCTACAGCAAGCGCCGCCTGCCCGCCCTCGCGCACGAGTAGGGTTCGCACGGCCTCTGCGCTGACGGTAGCCGGGCGGGGTGGGTTGCGAACTGCCGCGGGCGTGCGTCACCGTACGCGGCGTGGCCGTGTTCGAATACCACTACCTGCGGAAGCTCGCCGATGGGCGGCGGATGATCACCGTGCAGGGCGGCGAAGGCCTCGTCCGGCGCGACGACGGCCTCGCGTTCGTGGCCGATATCGCCTGGGCGCGGCGGCTCGCCGATGTGCTCACCCCCGCGGGCGGCCCGAGCGGCTGACGACGCCGGTGGCCGGCGCGCGGCTCTGGCTCTGGCGCGAACGTCCGTGGCGCATGTTCGAATTCTTCGCCCCCGGCGGCGAACGCGCGGGCTACCGTATCGACTTCACCAGCCAGCTCGCGATGACCGGCGGTTCACGTTCGCCTTCCTCGACCGACGCCACCCGCCGGGCGAGCAGGGCGGGTGGATCGGCCCGGAGTAAGGGCTCAGTCGCGGGCGCGGCCGGTGGCGCGGCGGGCGGGCGGGACGCGTTCGGCGGCGTGCAGGCAGAGGGCGAGGCTCGCGACATAATCGTCGTGACCGCGCGCGTTGCCCCAGGCGAGGCCGCCCGCCGCCCGGAAGTCGCCGCCGCAGGCCGAGAGCTCGCGACGCACGGCCGCTGCGTCCGCGCCGCCATCGTCGCGATACAGCGCGAGCCGCCCCGTCTCGGCGGAGGCAATGAGTGCGAAAACCGAGGGCCGCCTTCGAGGCCGACGTGAACGTGAACGGCTCGACGCGCGGCCCCAGCTCGGCCCGCAGCTGCGCGGCGATCGGCCCGCCCAGCCCGGTGGCGTCGACAGTGAGCCGTTCGAGCCGCCACAGCCGGGCGAGCGCGGTGACCTCCGCCGTGAGGCGGGCGTAGGCGGCGGAGCGCCATGCCGCGTGCGCCACGACGTCGCAGCGCCCACCGCCGGCCAGGCGCGCGATGGTGAGGACGGAGGCGTCGGCGCGTTCGCCTTCGCCCGCGCAATCGAGCCCGGCCACGTACCGTTCGCCCGCGACCGGCAGCGAAAGGGCGGCGTGGCTTCCTTCGAGCGCGGCAAGCTGCGACGGCGAGAGCAGCCGTCCGGCGGCCTCCACGGTGCGCAGTTCGTACTGGCTGAGGAAGAGGGGATGCCCGGCGCCGAGCCGCCGGCGCTCGTGCCGCACGTACTCGCCGTACCCGGCGTTCGAACGCGCGACCTCCTCCCAGCCGACCTCGTGGTGCAGGGGCAGGAAGTCGCGGTAGGGGACGCCGGGCCGGCGGGCGTCGCGTGCGCGGTTGGCGGCCACGGCCCGGTCGAGCAGGGAGCGGCCGTCCCACGGTGTGCCGAAGAGGATCGCGGGCGCGCCCGTCGAGGCGGCCATCGGGCGGAACTGGCGGTCGAACCACTCCCCGTCGATCTCCTGCGCTTCATCGGCAATGAGCGCGAGGGAGGCGGTGTGGCCGGCGACGTGCGCCTCCGGCGACGCGCTGAGGAAGGTCGCGCGGGCGCGCCCCACCGTCACCGCCTGCCCCGTCAGCCGCGAGCGCGCGACGTCGCCCACGAGGGAGTCGGTGGCGGCGAGCGTGCGGCGCACGCGGGCGATGCTGATCTCGGCCTGCGGCGTCATCGTCGGCGCGCACAGGACGATCGTGCCGCCCGTGCGGGCGTGGGCGCGCAGCAGGTACGCGACGAGCACGGAGGCGAGTTCGTTCTTCCCGGCCTGGCGGGGGAAGAGCACCGTGAAGGTCTCGCCGCGCAGCCGCGCCACCCCCCGCGCGAGCGCGCCAAACACACGCGACTGGTACGGCCTCAGCGCGACATCCATTCCCGCCATGGGAGCCAGCGTCGCGAGCGGCGGGCCACAGGTGAAAGGCCGCCGTGGCGGGGCTACCCCTCCTGCAGGATTTCGAGCGTGTAGCCGTCCGGGTCGGTGCACATGGCGATGATCGCGTTCGAAACCGAGCTCTTCGCCGGTTCGCGCGTGACGCCGCCGCCGCCCGCGCGGATCCGCTCGGTGAAAGCGGCCGTATCGGTGACCTGGAGCACGAGCTTCACCGCGTTCTCCTTCGGCCCGCGGTCCTGCTGGTCGAGCCACTGCATGAGCACGACGCGCGAGCCCCGTTCGAAGCCCTGGGCGGCGTACCCGACGATCACCTCGCGCAGGTACGGCAGTTCGATCACGCGGAGCTGCTGCATGCCGATGACGCGCGTGTAGAAGTCGACGGCGCGGTCGAGGTCCCGGACGGTGATGCCGACGGTGCGAAGGATGGCGGTGGCGGTGGGGTCGGTCGCGGGTTCGGTGGTCATGGCGCTCCTCGGTGGCGGCCGGGGACGGCCGCGGATGTGGCGGCATCCTACAGGTGGCGGGGCCGGAGGATGCCCCGATGGCCGCAACCATCGCCCGCGCGTACGCTCAACGGTCGTGCGCATCCTCCGCCTTGGCACCAGCGATTCCATCCTCCCCCTCGTCGACGAAGGCGACCGCGACGTGCGCATCATCGAGCAGGCGATGGCGGCGGAGGCGGGCGAACCGGTGGAGACGATCGCGCGCGAAATCTGGCCGGAACCGGGGCTGCCGGGGATCATCCAGCGCTGGCTGGAGCGGTTCGAGCCCGACATGGTGTCGTTCAAGGTCTCGTCGTACTGGTTCACCTATTCCTCGGTGCCCCTGCGCATGCGGCGGCTTTCGCGGCTGGGTCCCGTGGGCCCCGCCATCGCGACGGCGGGGCTGAAGGCGGCGGCGCGGCCCTCGGTGGGAAACAGCGGGCCGTTCGAACTCGCCCGCCGCGGGCTGCGGCGCACGCTCGGCGGCGCCATGTACTTCACCCCCGAGGAGACCATCCGGGTCATGGCCGACTGCCTGCGAACGCTCGCGCGGTATGAGCGCGCGGTGGTCGTGGTGCGGGGGCCGCTGGTCGCGGAGTCCTGGGGGTGCAGCCGCGCGCTACAGGAACGCGCCGAACGCGATCGCCAGCACGTCGACCGGACGCTGGCGGCGCTCTGCCGGGAGCTCCGGCTGCACTACACGGGGCGGCGGGTCGCGCCTTCGTACGGTGAGGTCCGCCGGTACCGCGGACCGGACCGGCTGCACCTGAACGCGGAGGGCCATCGCCGCCAGGGGACGGAGGAGGCGGCGGCGCACCTCGCCGCGTGGCGGGCCGCGCATGGCGCCCGCGTGCCCCTCTACCTTGAAAGCGAAGCCGTCTGCTAGCGCGAGCCGCGCCGATTGTACTCGCCTCCCACCTGCCTGTTCGCCCCTGGAAGCCCGTTTCCGGGCTCGCTGTTCGCTCACGTCACGAGTGCTGACCCACAGGCGGGAAGGCCGCTCGCGGATGGCTCGTGAACGGCTCCGTAGTACCTCATGCGGCCCGCTCGCGCGGGGGAGGGGTGCGCTTGAAGAAACGTCACAGGCCGGAAGAAGCCCGGAAAGATGGGGTTTCGCGGGCTCGCGGGTCCGCACAATGAAGGCTCAGCGCGCGCTTTGAACCCCCCGGGAACACACGACCAGGTCTCACCGAAAGGGAACGGATACCATGCAGTCTTCGAAAAATGCCGCGCGCATGCGGCTTGCGATGGCGGCGCCCGCCGCACTGGGCGCCATCCTCATTGCCTCGGCCGTACAGGCACAGAGCCCCACCGGGACATCGTCGGCGGGGAGCATCGCCACGGCCGGCGGAGGCAATTTCACGGGCTCATTCGTGGCCGCCAACGGATCCGGCGTTTCCGGAACCGCCTCCCTCGCCGTTTCGGGAGACAACCTGACCATCCAGGTCAACGCGAGCGGGCTGGACCCGGAAACGCGGCACGAAATGCACATCCACCTCGGCCCCACCTGCCCCGGTGAGCCGCCGACCACGGGATCGGGCTCCGGCTCGGGTTCGAGCGCGACGGGCACGGCCACGACGGGTTCGGGCTCCGGCTCGGGTTCGAGCGCGACGGCCACGACGGGCTCGGGCTCGGGCTCGGGTTCGAGCGCGACGGGCACGGCCACGACGGGTTCGGGCTCCGGCTCGGGATCGAGCGCGACGGGCACGGCCACGACGGGTTCGGGTTCCAGTGGGACCCGCGCGAACGCCGCCGACACCAACAGTGATGGCTTCGTCGACATCGTCGAGGCCATGGCCGCTGGCGGCGACGTCCTCCTCCCGCTCGACGACGACCCCTCGAACCAGGATATGGACACGTTCGGACGCAGCGACAGCAGCGGACGGCTCACCTATAGCGAGACCGTGCCTCTGAAGGACGTGATGGACGCGATCAGCGGCACGGACGACGACGCGAACGACCACATCGCGAAGATCAGCGGCAGCTCGGCGGACTGGGCTTCGTACATCGTCGAAATCCACGGCGTGGCCGACGACACGTCGCTGCCGGACACGGTCCAGACCGAGGATGGCAAGTCGAAGCAGGAGACCCTGCCGGTGGCGTGCGCGAACCTCGCTTCGGGCAGCGCCGGCGCGACGAGCACGACGCAGCCTTCGACGGGCGCCACGGCGACGGGCACGAGCACGGCGGGCGGCACGGGCACCATCGGTGGCCCGGGTACGAGCGCGACCGGCACGAGCACGGCTGTGAGCGGCAGCAGCGCGACGGCCTCGCCTTCGGCCAGCAGCACCAGCGGCGCGCAGTCGGCGGCGACGCCTTCGGCCACGAGTGCGGCGGGTTCGAGCAGCGCGACGCCTTCGGCCACGAGCACGGCGGGTTCGAGCGGCTCGACGCCTTCGGCGACGGGCACGGCGGGCGCGGCCGGTAGCGCTGGTTCGGGTGCGAACCCGACGGCGCCGGATTCCGGCACGGGCATCGCGGACGCGGCGGGCGGCACGAGCCCGCTGATCGCCCTCGGGGCGGCGTTCATGGCCGCCAGCCTTGGACTCCTCGGCCTCTCCTCCCGCAAGCGCTAACCGCGTCCGGGATTCAACCGCGAAGGGCCGGCATCATGCCGGCCCTTCGTTGCGTGTTTCGCGTTTTGGTTTCTTCAGGGTAGGATGCGCCGCCATGAGCAGCGAGGCCGAATCGCTCCCCCTGGCGGCGCCCGCCGCACACGCCACCGCCGGCGAAGCGCGAAACCCGTTCCGGGTCCGCGGCTACGTCACCTGGCTCATCGCCTCGGTGCTCGCGGGCACGGGAGTTGGCATCCAGGCCGTGACCGTGCCCCTGTTCGTGCGCGACCGCGTCTCCGATGACCACCGCGCCCTCGCGATCGCGGCGGTGCTGGTCTGCCAGAATGCGCCGGCGGCGCTGTTCGCGCTGGTAGGCGGCGTCGTCGCCGACCGCGTGGAGCGCCGCCGCATCCTCGTGCGGACGTACGGGGTGGCGGCGCTGGTCTCCGTCGGGTACGTCGTTCTCTCCAGCAGCGAAACGCGCTGGATCTGGCCCGCCTTCGTGCTCAGCGCGATCGTCGGCTCCGCCGGTGCGTTCACGAACCCGGCGCGCCAGAGCATGGTCCCCCAGATCGTGTCGCGCGCGATGATCCAGAACGCGGCCATCTTCGGGACGATGGCGTTCATGGCGACGCTGCAGTTCGCCGGCCCGGCGCTGGGCGGTGTGCTCGTCGATGGGCCGGGCCTGTCGTTCGCCTTCGGCACGGAGGTGGGGCTGCTGGCGGCGGCGGCCATGCTTTTCGCGCGCATCGCCACCGATCGCCCCATTCCCACGGGCCGCACCGTCTTCCGGGACCTCGCCGACGGCATCCGCTACATCCGCGGCCAGCCCACGATCCTCTCCATGATCGCGCTCGGCACGCTGCCAGGGACGCTGCTGATGGGCCCCCTCACCGTGAACCTGCCCATCTTCGTCCCGGACGAACTGCACCGCAGCGACAAGTTTATCGGGTTGCTGTTCGGGTCGATGGGGCTCGGGATCGTGCTCGGATCGGTCGTGCTTGCGAGCTACCGGTTTCCCCGGCGCGGGCCGCTCGTGCTGCTCTCGATCGTCTTCGGCGGTGGCATGATCGCGCTGTTCTCGCTGAGCCCGTCGGTGTGGGTGGCGATGCCGGCGATGGTGATCATGGGCGCGACGGGGCCGGCCATCTTCATCAATTTCGTGGTCGCGCTCATCCAGGAGCACACGGACCCGCGGCTCATGTGCCGGGTGATGAGCGTGTACGGGTTGTCGTTCACGTCGTCGCTGCCAATTGGCTTCGGGCAGGCGGCGCTCACCTCGACGCTGTTCGGGCCGCGCGTGTCACTGATGATCAGCGGGCTGGTGTGCTTCGCGATCGGGGTGGCGTGCTTCAGCCTGATGCGCGGCGTGCGCCGGCTGAGCTGACCCTGGTGCCTCAGCCGGAGGGCAGCGACGGCGCGCGCGCGGCTCGCGGTCGCGCGTTCCAGCGTGGCAGGCGAAGCCCGGCGGCGATGCACCCGACGCGGTGCGCGATGGGCCCGGCGGCGATGAGAACGGCCGCGGCGGCCAGCAGAAGTACCCCCGCCGGCGGCGTCGCGGGCCCGGAGATCGCGAGCCGTACGGCCAGCAGGGCAACGGCGGCGCCGGCCAGGTAGCCGCCGCTCACGCCGTACAGCCGGTGACGGGGGGCGATGAGCGCGAGCAGCGTGCGCCAGGTCGCGGTGATGGCCACCCCGAGGACGGCGATGCGCACCGTCAGCAGTGCCGCGTGCCAACCGGGCGGCAGGTCGAGGATCTGGAGGCGGCCGGCGAACGCCACCAGCGACGGACCGGAAAAGTCCGTGGCCGCGAGGGGACCGGGACCGGCGCCCCAGGGGAGAAAGAAGGCGGCGAGCGCGAGCGGCCCGGCCACCAGCCGGGCGCCCTCGCGCGCCGCCGCCTTCATCGCGATCATTCGGCTCGCGTTCCTTCGCGGGTCACTTCGCGACCGTCATCAGGCCCGAGATGCGCGCCACGCCGTTCGCTTCC
Organism: Candidatus Amarobacillus elongatus; assembly: GCA_016703545.1. Classification (GTDB taxonomy): domain Bacteria; phylum Chloroflexota; class Dehalococcoidia; order Tepidiformales; family Tepidiformaceae; genus Amarobacillus; species Amarobacillus elongatus. Next base: position 138,265 of record JADJBX010000007.1, on the reverse strand, counting down.
ACGGCGTTCAGCATGAGCCCCTCGAGCGCCTTTGTCGCCTCGTCGAGCACGGGCGGCACGCCGCCTTCGGTCAGCCGCGTCAGTTCGACGAGGTTGAAGAAGGCGAACGTCCCGAGCGTCTGCCCGGCGGTCGCGCGCTGGTAGATGCCGAGGTCCGTGAGGGGGTTCTCCTTGCGGTCGATGGTGGCGGTCACGGCTTCGAGCGCGCCCACGGCGGCGTATCCGTTGGTGATGCCGTAGGCGAGCTGTTCCCCGTCCTCGTCGCGGATGACGGTCAGTTCGACGCCGTTCACGGTCTGCTTCGCCGGGCGGCCGACGGCGGAGGCGGTGAAGACGCGGTCGAGGACGCTTCGCGCCTTCGCCTCATCCTTCACTTCGAACAGCATCAGGCCGGTGGCGCTCTCCTCGGAGCCGTTCGGAAACCAGCCGGCGATGGCGGATTCGCCTTCGAGCAGCTCGATGATCTCCTCGACGCTCTTCAGGCCGACCTGCCGCCCGGCGTCGCGGAGCGCTTCGTCGAGGTCGCGGTAGGTGCCTTCCTCGCGAATGGCCTTGTCGATATCGGCGCGGGAGTTCGCGAGGGCGTCCTTCCAGGTCTTCGCGAGGTTGTTCGTGGAGATGAACACGGAGGCGTTCTGCGGCACGACCGCGGCGAACTTCGAGGTGTGCGGCTGCAGCATCGGGCCGGCGGTGCCGCCGTCGCTGGCGGAGGCGGCGGCGTATTCGAACCCTTCCGCCTTCGCTCCCATGACCATCGCCATCGGCTTAAACACGAGGTCGGCCGTGCCGGACTGGTCGAGCGCGGTGCGGATCACGGGGTCGTTCAGGAGGAAGTCGCCGGTGAGGTCCGCGGTGTTCAGGTAGACGAACGCGAGGAAGTTCTTCGTGAGCTCGTCGCGCAGCTTCTGGAAGTCATCGACGCTGGCGAGGGACTTCGCCTTGCCCTTGTGGACGTCGATGACGGCGTGCATGGAGGTTTCGTCGGTGGTGACGACGAGGTGGCCGTCGATGACGGCCATGAGGAGGCCGCCGTCGCTGGTGGCGTACTCGACGCCCTCGTGGGTTTCCTTCTCGAATTCGAAGCCGGACTGCTTCACGAAGACCTTCGAGCACTTCACGGCGTCCTTGCATTTGACGATGACGCCGCCCTCCATGTTGAACGCCTCGACATCGACGGCGCGGACGAAGAAGGCGGCGTTGCCACCGAGGAAGGGCGCGATTTCGCTCTCCCAGTCCATCCCGAACGCCTCGTCCTTGAGGGCGTTCTCGGGGTCGTCGGCGCCGAGCCGTTCGGCGAGGTCGAAGGCGGCAACCCATTGGCTGGAGGAGAGGTCGGTGTTCAGCGCGAGGTAGAACCCGGCGTCGGCGGGGACGAGCTTGGCGGTGGTGAGGTTGACCTCGCCCGCCTTGCTGGAACCCGTGAGGATGAACACGGCGACGATGGCGGCGACGGCGGCGAGCACCGCCGTGATGCCAATGCCGGCGGCGCGGCGGGGCAGGGTAGGCATGCGTCCTCCAGGGGGCGGGCATGCTGCGGCCCGTCGGATCCCCAGCCTCACTATCGGCCGGGCGGGGCCAGCCCGCGAGAGCCGTATGTGAACGGGACGACGCAGCATGGGGAACGGCGGGTGGCGAACGGCGGCTTGAGGCTGTTCGGGGGGAGGGGTACATTCCCGCGGCGCGGTTCGCGCGGGAGGCGGCCATGGAGATCCCCTCGCCCGTCATGGGCGTCGTCAAGGAGATCCTCGTCGCGCCCGGCGAGGCGGTGGCCGAGGGCCAGGAAGTGATGATCCTCGAATCGATGAAAATGGAGATCCCGGTCGAGGCGCCGGCCGCGGGCGTGGTCGCGGAGCTGCTGGTCGAGACCGGCGCGCAGGTCGAGGAGAACCAGGTGCTGGCGCGGCTCGGCTGATCAGGTGAGCGCGGCGTGGGCGAGCCCGGCCGCCGCACCCGCCGCCACGAGCAGCGCGCTGTTCGGGTTCCAGCGGATGAGCCACACCGCCGCGACCCCGAGCAGGACGAGCGCGAACGCGCCATCGAGTGCCTGCAGGGCGAGTTCGAAGGTGACCAGCCCCATGAGCGCGACGGCGGCCGCGTTCACGCCATCGAGGAAGGGCGCCGCCCACGGTGTCCGGCGCAGCCGCGGGATGAACCGGTGCGTGAGCGCCACGAACAGGAACGACGGCAGGAATAGCCCGAGCGTCGCGAGGGCGGCGCCGCGGAAGCCATCGATGAGGTAGCCGGCGAAGGTGGCGGAGCTGAACACGGGGCCGGGGGTGAACTGCCCGGCCGCGATTGTGTCCACGAGTTGCTGCTCCGTGAGCCAGCCCCGGTGCTCCACGAGGTCGGCGTTGAGGAAGCCGAAGAGCACGTAGCCGCTGCCGTAGAGCACGGCGCCGATGCGCAGGAAGACCCAGAACAGCTCCAGCGGCGAATACCCGGCGGGCGCGGTGACGGCGAAGAGCGGGACGATGGCGTGCGCCGAGCGGTGGGCGATGCGGCCGGAGAGGCGGCGAAGGGCCGAGGTCGCGGCGGCCGGCCAGGTGGTGAAACGGCCGCGGGTGGCGGCGTGCACGCCCAGCGCGACAAGCCCCGCGCCCGGCACGAGCAGCGCCTGGTTCACGCCGAGGAGCGCGAGGCCGAGCGCGGCGAGGGCGACCGCCGTCGCCGCCGGGCCGCGGAATGCCGCCTTTCGCAGCCCCCAGATCGCCTGTGCGATGATCGCGATGACGAACGGCTGGATGCCGAAGAGGAGCGCCTCGGCGGCGGGCGTCGTGCCCCATTCGACGTAGGCCATCGCCAGCACGAGCACGATGGTGACGGCGGGAAGGATGAACGCGGCCCCGCCCGCCCAGAGCCCCGCCGGGCCCGCGCGCGTCGCGCCCAGGTGCATCGTCATCTCGGTGGAGTTGGGGCCGGGGATGAGGTTGGTCGCGCCGAGGAGGTCGATGAATTCGGCGTCATCGATCCAGCCGCGTTCCCGCACGAGTTCGCGTCGCATGATGGCGACGTGGGCGGCGGGCCCGCCAAAGGCGATGATGCCCAGGCGGAGGAAGTACCGCGTGACTTCGCCGACCGTGCCGCGCGGCGCCTCGCTCGTCATCGCCGGTGAATCTAGCACAGGCGGCGGCACGTTCGTGTTGCCGGGCATCGGGAGCCGGGCGCCCGCTACAATGCCCGCCACCACACATTCCGGGAGGCGCGCATGGCGGGGTTTCTCTGCACGCGGCACATTTTCGAACGGTACGGCGGCGAAATCCGCGCCGTGGCCGCCGAAGCCGGCCTCGACCTCGACATCACCCTGCTCCCCGATGACCCCGCCGCCCGGCTCCCGGCGGACGCGCTCACGGGTATCGACTTCTCGTTCTTCAGCGGCGACGTCGTCCCGGATTTCGGGCGCTCGTACTTCGCGGCGACCCAGGGCGCGCCCAACATCAAGTGGATGCACACGATGAACGCCGGCCTCGACAACCCCGTTTTCGGCCGCTTCCTGGACCGGGGCGTGAAGGTGACCACGTCGTCCGGGTCGACGGCGGTGCCGATCGCGCAGACCGCGATCGGGGGGCTGCTGATGCTTTCGCGGCCGTTCCTCGCGTGGGGCGAATCGCAGCGGCGGCGGGCGTGGGAACCGCGCAACGGCGCACCCCCGGCGGACCTGGCGACGCAGACGATGGTCGTGTTCGGGTTGGGCGCGATCGGCAAGGAGATCGCGCGGCTGGGGCGGGCCCTTGGGCTTCATGTCGTGGGCGTGCGCCGCAGCCCGCTCGCCGAGGGCGACCCCGTCGACGAGATGGTGACCCCCGCGGCGCTGTTGGACGTGCTCCCGCGCGCCGACTGGCTCGCGCTCGCGTGCCCGCTGACGGAGGAGACGCGGGGGGTGGTGAGCGCGGCCGCGATCGCGGCGATGCCCCGGGGCGCGCGCATCCTGAACGTCGCGCGAGGCGAGGTCGTGGACCAGGAGGCGATGATCGCCGCGCTGCGCGAGGGCCGGCTGGGCGGCGCCTACCTGGACGTGACCACGCCCGAGCCGCTGCCGCCGGATTCGCCGCTCTGGGATCTGCCGAACGTGATCATTTCGCCCCACAACAGCGCCGTGGCGGAGGGGAACGAACGCCGCCAGGTGGACATGTTCCTGGCGAACCTGCGGCGCTGGGGCCGGGGCGAACCGATGATCAACGCGGCGAATTAGATCGCTCGCCAGCGAGGAACGAACGGACCGGCGATGGGGCGCTCCCGGCCCTCCCCACGGGGTGCGGCCGGGCGGGTAATCACCGCTGGCGTTGCTGCCGTGAGCATGCCGGCAGGCCGCCGGGAGCAGTTCGATGTTGCGCCATTGGGGTCACCAGGTCTTCGCGACGGGCCACGGGGATGGCCGCGCCGGGCTCATTCCACGCGCGATGGCGAGGCGGCTCGTCCTCGCCGGGGCGGTGATGTTCGTGCTGTACATCGCCATGGACGTCACCGCCTCGATCCTCTACGACGGTTACAGCTACCGGGACCAGACGATCAGCGAGCTCTCCGCCATTGGGGCCCCCACCCGCACGTTCTGGCTGAGCGTGAGCGTGGTCTACGTCGCGCTCGCCGTGGCCTTCGCCGTTGGCGTGCTCGCGGTCGCGGGCGGGCGGCGGGCCCTCCGGATCGTGGGGTGGCTGCTGCTCATCACGGCGGTGACGGGCGTGCTCTGGTGGATCGGGCCGATGCATCGCCGCGAAGTGCTCGCCGCGGACGGCGGCGACTGGCGGGACACGATGCACCTGGCCATGGGCGGCCTCACGTCGGTGCTCTATTTCGGCATGGCCGGCGCCGGCGCGTTCGCATTCGGCCGCTGGTTCCGCTGGTACTCGCTCGCCACCATCGCGGTGATGCTGGTCTTCGGCGCGATGATGAACACACAGGTGCCCGCCGTCGGTGAGAACGAGCCGACGGAGTGGCTTGGCGTCGTGGAGCGGATCGTGGTCGAAGGCGGCATGCTCTGGCAGGCCGTGTTCGCCATCGTGGCGTACCGCCGGGGGTGAGGGCGGCGGCGCCGGTCGGGCGCTGCCTAGAAGGTGTCGCAGGAGGAGGCGCGGCCGCTTTCGAACCCGGTCTTGAACCACTTCACGCGGTCCTGCGATGAGCCGTGGGTCCACGTCTCGGGGTTCACCCGCTGGCCGGCCTGGCGCTGGAGGCGGTCGTCCCCGACGGCCGCTGCGGCCGCGAGCCCTTCCTCAAGGTCCCCCGATTCCAGCAGCTGGCGCTCGTAGGTCGAGTACGCCCACACGCCGGCGAGGCAGTCGGCCTGCAGTTCGAGCCGCACGGAGAGCTCGTTCGCGTCGTTGGGGTTCTTCCGCTGCGCGCGGGAGACGTTTTCGCTGATGCCGCTGAGGAGCTGGATGTGGTGCCCGATTTCGTGCGCGATGACGTACGCCTGCGCGAAATCCCCGGGCGCGCCAAAGCGGGCGGAGAGTTCGCGGAAGAAGCTGAGGTCGATGTACACCTGCTGGTCGCCGGGGCAGTAGAAGGGGCCGACATCGGAGGTGGCGCCGCCGCACGCGGTCGAGACCTGGCCATCGAAGAGCACCAGTTTGGCGCGCGAATAGCGGTCGCCGGAGGCCTGGAACTGCTCGGTCCAGAAGTTCTGGATGTCGTCGAGGACGAAGCTGACGAATTCGACCTGGTCGCGTTCGGGGTCCTGCCCGGCGGGGATGCCCTTGCCGCTGACCTGCGCGCCGGGGAGCTGATTGAGGGGCATATCGATGCCGAAGCCGCTGCCGCCGCCCTGGCCAAGGACGAAGTAGGCGATGGCGGCGATGATCAGGACGGGGATGCTGAGGCCGCCGCCAATGGCGAAGGGCACGCCGCCGCGGCTGCCGCCTCCGCCCCGCTGGTCGAGTACGTCGCCGCTAGTCCCTCGCCGGATCACTTTCATGCGAGCAGCGTACGGCCATTCTCGTAAAGGCCATACAAGGGGCGGGGGCCCGTGCTTGCATCCGTGCGACGAGGCCGCCCGCCGCGACAGCGGACAGGCGCGGGAAAGAGGGGCAACCGTTTCGATATGGTTGTGGCGGGGGGCGTGTGTAGAGTGAAGGCGTGGAAGCCGCAGCTGCTCCCCGCGCCGCGAGCGAAGGCACGCGTGATCAGCCCGCCGCCGCCCCCGCGGAGGCGCGCCGCGCGGTGCGCGAACACAACGCCTTCCTCGACCTCGTGCGCACCGTCGCGATTCTGCGCGTGCTCGTCTGGCACACGTACGGCTTCGCCTGGATCTCCTACTTCATCGCCTCCATGCCCGCGATGTTCTTCGTCGCCGGGTCGCTCATGGCGTATTCGCTGCAGAAGGACGGCCCGCGGCGGGTGATGTACACCCGCTTCCGGCGGCTGCTGGTGCCGCTCTGGGCGTTCGCGGTCGTGGCCCTGGCGGTGATGGCGGCGGAGTACTACTTCCGCGGTACCCCGGGCACCCCACTCAAGCCGTGGCAGCCGCTCTTCTGGATCTTCCCCATCTGGGATCCGACGGGCTCCGAGTGGGGAGTGACGTGGTGGGCGGTGCTCTGGTACCTGCGCTGCATGACGTGGCTCATCCTCCTCAGTCCCATCCTCCTGTGGCTGTACCGGCGGCTCTCGATCGCCCTGCTGGGGTTGCCGCTGGGGCTGGTGATCGCGTTCGAACGGTTCCGCCAGACCGGCGACCCCGTGCCATGGCAGTTCGAGGACGCGGCCCTCTTCGGCGGCTTCTGGATCCTCGGCTTCGCCTACAACGACCGCGTGTTCGACCGCATCGGCACGCGTATGCGCGCGCTGGCCGCGCTCACGTTCGCCGCCGGGGCGGTGGCCTGGGCGCTGACGCAGGATGTGCCCGAGCACGTCGTGAACGCTTCCTACCCGATGCACGGGCTCGTGGGGCTGACGTGGCTCTTCTCGGCGCTCACGGCCGAGCGCTTCCTCACGCGCGTGGCGACCCGTCCCCGTACGGCCGCGTTCATCGCGTGGATCAACGACCGCGTGTTCACCATCTACCTCTGGCACGCGGCCGGCCTGTTCGCGATGTACCAGCTGCTCTGGATCGACGAACGCCCCGACTGGGTGCGGAATCTCGCGGCGCTGCCGATCGTGCTGGTGGTGACCTTCCTCTGCATGCTCGTGTTCGGCTGGATCGAGGACATCGCCGCGCGGCGGCGCCCGCACTTCCTCCCCCGGGCGGAGACGCGTGGCACGACGGGGCCGCCGAGGCGCATGCCCAGGACCGTGGCGGTGGCGATGCCGCTCGCGGCGGCGGCCGGGCTCGCGGCGCTGTTCGGCGCGGCGATGGTCGACGTCTTGGAGCCGGTGGGGCCCGGGCAGGTGCGGACGGCGGTACCGCCCTCGGGGGTGGGGCTCGCGCTGCGCGCCTCCAACGCCCGCATCCTCGATGCGCCACCCGTCCGCCGCGAGCCGGATGTGCTCCCGGGCATCAGCGGGAACGTGGTCTCGCCCGGCGATGTCCAGCTGGTGCTCGACCGCTGGGCACGCGACTACAACGTTGTTGGCGCGGCGCTGGCGTTCGATCGCGCCGACGGCGCGACCTGGGCCGGCGCGACCGGCATCGACGCCGACAGCGGCGGACGCCTTTCGCCCACCAAGCGGTACTGGTCGGCCAGTGTGACCAAGACGTTCACGACCGCCCTCATCCTCCAGTTCGTCGAGGAGGGGCGGCTGTCGCTCGATGACCGCGCGTCGAAGTACGTGCCCAACATCGCGCACAGCGGCGACTACACGATTCGCAACCTCATTCAGCACACCAGCGGCCTGCCCGCCACCGACGGTGTCGACCCGCGCGACGCCCTCGCCTATGCCAGCGACGAGCCGTTGCTGTTCGAACCCGGCGATGCGTTCACGTACTCCAGCCCGGGCTACTTCGTCCTCGGCCTCATCATCGAAAAGCTGACCGGCACCTCGTACACGCAGGCGCTGCACGAACGGCTGCTGGACCCGCTGCAGCTGTACGCGAGCCAGATGGACGAGGAGTTCGACCCCACCGAGGAGAACAACCACCCGAACCTGAACCCGGCGCTGCGATCGAGCTCCGGCGTGTCGCGGTCGTCCTCCAGCGGGCGGGTAAGCTCGATCCCGTCGTTCGAATACCACGGCATTCTCTGGTCGTCCGCCGGGCTGTACTCAACGGTCGGGGACCTTGCGCGCTGGGGGCTGTATCTCTGGGACAGCGACCGCGTGGTCAGCCACGATACGCACAATGCGATGTCGACCTTCCTCCCCGTTGAGTACCAGTACGCGGGCCTTTCGACCTACCCGTTCTGCCCGTGCTGGTACGAAGACGGCGTGCTGCGCGCCGAACGCTGGGGCCACTATGGGCGCTCCGGCGTGCTCGAATACGATCCGAACGACCGCATTTCGGTCTCGATCTTCACGAGCGGCACGGACATCTCGGAGGAGCTGATCGTCGCGTACGACGACCTCAGCGTGCGGCTGCGGGACCTGATGCGCGGGCGCGAGTGGTCGGGGCCGAAGGCGACCGACCCGGGCACTGGCACGCCGCCGGGACCGGCGGTCACCCCCGTCGCCACTCCGCCGGCGCCCACGCCTTCCGGCGCGGATGGCACGCCGGACCCGGGGGTGACGCCGGGGCCGGACGCGGAGGTTTCGCCCACCACCGAGGCGACCCCCGCCCCCGTGGAAGAGACCCCGGTGGCCACGCCCGCGGTCGAACCGACCCCAACATCCGCTCCGACGCGGCGGGCGGCGAATAGGGGCGCGTTCTTTCCCGGCACACTCTCGTGATGGTTTTGAAATGCCGATGCGGGCCTCGCTGTCATACTGGAGCCGCGCGTGGGCTACAACAGGGAGTGCCGGCCGCCCCTCCGGCCCATCACCGAACGGTTTCGCCGGTTCGAAGCGCCAGGGAACGGCGCCTTCGCCACCGCGCGAGGGAGAGAAGCGTGAAGAGGCTCCGGATTGGTCTGGTGGCGCCGCCGTGGTTCGCCGTGCCGCCGCATGGGTACGGCGGCATCGAGTGGGTCGTCAGTTCGCTCGCCGATGGCCTGGTGGAACGCGGCCACGACGTCACGCTGTTCGCCAGCGGCGGGTCCCGCACGTCCGCGCGGCTCGTGAGCACGTATGCCGAACCGCCCTCCGCCGCCCTCGGCGACGCCTTCGTCGAATCCGCGGCGCTGCTCGACGCCTACACCAGCCGGGACGCCTTCGACGTCATCCATGACCACACCGTGCTCGGGCTGCTGGCCGGCGCGACCCAGCCGATGCCGGTGGTGCACACCGTCCACGGGCTGGTGGACCCGCGGCTGGCGCGGATCTACGAGCGGCTCGCGGGGCGCGTGCACATCGTGGCCATCAGCCGCGACCAGGCGGCGTCGCTGCCGCCCGTGTGCACGCCAACCGTCATTCACAACGGCATCCGCCTCGACCGTTTCCCCATGGGCAATGGCGAACGCGGGGGCTGGCTCCTCTTCGTCGGCCGGGTGAACCCCGAAAAAGGCATCCTCGAGGCGATCGAGATCGCGCGCCGCACAGGCCGGCGCCTGCGCGTCATCGCCAAGGTGAACGAGCCGAACGAGCAGGAGTACTTCCGCGAGCATGTGGCGCCCGCGCTCGAGACCATCGACCACGACCTGCTGCTTTCGGCGACGCACGAGGAGAAGGTGGCGGCGTACCAGGGCGCGGCGGCCACCCTCTTCCCCATCTGCTGGCGCGAACCGTTCGGGCTTGTCATGGCCGAGTCCATGGCATGCGGCACGCCCGTTATCGCCTTCCGGCGCGGCTCCGCCCCGGAAGTCATCGCCGACGGCGTGACGGGCTTCGTGCGTGATACGGTCGATGAGGCGGTCGAGGCGGTCGCGCACATCGGCGAGATCGACCCCAACCGCTGCCGCGCGCGCGTCGCCGAGCTGTTCTCGGCGGAGGCGAACGTGGCGCGGCACGAGGCGCTGTACCTGGCGCTGACGGGCGCGAAGGCGGAACCACCGCCCCTCGCCCCCGGCCCGGCGGCCGCGTCACCGCGCCTGACCACCGCCGTCGCCACGGCGCCGGCGACCTGACCTATTCGGGAGGGACGATGGCCGCACCGGAGATCGTGGAAGGGCCCGGCTGGCTCCCGGTCGGGGAGGAGCCCCACCCCACCGGCAACATCACCCACCTCAGTGTGCTCCGGAACGACGGCATCTCCGTCCTCAGCCTCCCCAGCGGCGATATCGACGCGCGCGGCGAGGCCGCCACGGGCATGTACGCGCGCGACACGCGGCACCTTTCGCGCCTGCGGTTCACCTTCGGCGGCGTGCCGCCCATCCTCCTCGACGCACGACAGCCCGAGACCGCGCTTAGCGCCATCTTCACCAACCCCGCGCTGCGTGACTCCGCCGGCCGCACGATCCCGGCGCAGAGCCTCGTGGTGCGGCGGCGGCGGGTCATCTCCGGGGGGCTGATCGAGTCGCTGAGCGTTTCGAACTACAGCCACGGCACCCTCGAAGTGGACCTGCGCGTCGAATTCGGAGCGGACTTCAAGGACATCTTCGAAGTGCGCGGCTATCCGCGGCGCACCCCCGCCGCCCCCGTCCGTGGCCGCTGCGAGGCGAACTGCGTGGTGTTTCGCTACCAGGGCGCCGACGACGTCACGCGCACGACAACGGTCACTTTCTCCGAAACGCCCGTGCACCTCTCCACCCGCGATGCCCGCTTCGTCATCACCCTCGGCCCGCGCGACACGCGCGAATTCTCGATCGAGGTCACCATCGATGGTGCGGCGGCGGGCCCCAGCGTGCTCACGGCCACCGCCGAGGTCCAGCGCCAGCAGCGCGAGTGGCTCTCCGCCGCCACGCACCTCGAAACCGACCGCGACGACATCAACGCGCTCCTGCGCCGTTCGCTGCTCGATATCCACGCGCTGCAAACGACCACGGGCACGGACGACTACCTCGCGGCGGGGGTGCCCTGGTTCGATACGCTGTTCGGCCGCGACAGTCTGATCGCGGGCATGGAGCTGCTCGCCTTCGCGCCCGCGGTGCTACGAACGACGCTGCTCGTGCTCGCCAAATACCAGGCCGATGAGGACGACCCCGCTCACGACGCGACCCCCGGCAAGATGCCGCACGAGCTGCGCTGGGGCGAACTGGCGCGCGCCGGGGAGGTGCCCTTCGGGCGCTACTACGGCAGCGTCGATGGCACGCCCCTGTTCATCGTCGCGGCCTGGGAGTACTTCCGCTGGACGAACGACCGCGAGACCCTGCGCCAGCTCTGGCCAAACATCCAGGGGGCGATGTGGTGGTGCCGCGACCAGATGCTCCTGGGACCGCGCGGCTTCGTCGCGTACTCGCGCGTCTCCTCGGCCGGGCTCGAAAACCAGGGCTGGAAGGATTCGCACGACTGCATCGTCTGGCCCGATGGGCGGCTCGTGGAGCCGGCGATCGCGCTGGCGGAGGTGCAGGGGTACGTGGCCGCGGCGCTCGCCGCCTACAGCGCCATCGCCGCGACGCTGGGCCAGCCCGACGCCGAAGACGCCGCAATTGTCGCCTCCGATTTCGCGCGCCAGGTCGATGCCGCCTACGGCCACGAGCACCTCGGGTACGTGCTCTGCCTCGATGGCGCGGGCGAACCGGTGCCCACGCCGGCTTCCAACGCGGGCCACCTGCTCTGGTCCGGCACGGCGCGCGCCGACTACGCGCGCGCCGCCGCCCATCGCCTGATGCAGCCGGACATGTTCAGCGGCTGGGGCGTGCGCACGCTCGCCTCGACCGTCCCCGGCTATAACCCGCTCGGCTACCACACCGGCTCGGTCTGGCCGCACGACAACGCCCTCATCCTCGCGGGGATGCGCCGCTACGGGTTCGATGACCTCGCGGGAGCGGCTCGGGACGGCGCTGATCGAGACGGCGCTCGCATTCCCCGATTACCGCGTGCCGGAGCTCTTCTCCGGCGACGCGCGCGAATTCCGCGCGGTGCCGACCCCGTACCCGGTGGCGTCACGGCCGCAGGCGTGGTCGGCGGCGGCCATGCCGGGAGTGTTCACGGCGATGCTCGGGCTGCAGCCGGGGCGGCCGGGCCAGCTGCGCGTGGTGCGCCCCATGCTCCCAGGCGGTATCCGGAGCCTGAACCTGCGCAACCTCGCCTTCGCTGGCGAAACGCTCGACCTCATCTTCCGCCGCCAGGGACGGCACGTGAGCGTCGAGGTCGAACGGCAGCCTGGCAGCATCGAGGTGGTGCTGTCGCAGGCCTACCCCGGACACGGCGCCGTCGGCCCCTAGCGCGGATCGAGGACGTACTGGGTCTGCGTGACCTTGGCGATGAGCCGTCCGTCGGCGCCACGGATCGCGGTCTCCCATACGTGCGTGCGCCCGCCAAGGTGCAGGGGAGTGGACTCGGCGATTACGGTCTCGCCCTCGCGCGCGGCGGCGAAAAAGTTCGTCTTGGATTCCATGGTCGTCGTGCCCTTGCCGCCGGTGAGGTTTGCGGCCGTGCCGTACGCCCCCACGGTGTCGGCCAGCGCCATGATCGCGCCGCCGTGCATGACCCCGGGGATGGTGCACAGCGCGCGCGTCACCGTCAGCTCCGCGACGATGCGGCGGGGTTCGCAGACGGTGAAGCGCATCCCCATGGTGTCCGGAAAAAAGCCCGCGATGCGGGCGTTGACCTCGTCAGGAGTCATGGCATTCCTCCGCGGCGCATCCTGCCACACCCCCGCCGCCGCCGTCCCCTCAGGGCAGCGCCACGAGCGCTTCCGCGAGGGCGGCGTTCACTTCGTCCACCCGCTTGTTGAAGCGCCGGTAGTCCGAGACGTTGCGGGTGCGTACGGATTCGCGGCCCTGCTCCATGGCGGCGACGTAGTCGCTCATGACCGCGTCGAAGCGGCCGTCCCATTCCGCGTAACGCGTGACGGAGGACTTCATGTCGCGCAGCGCGCTGGCGGCGCAGGCCATGTTCGAGGCGTACAGCGCGAACTCCTCGCGGAACTCCGTGCGGCTGGAGAACTTGCCGTCGGGCCAGCGCGTGCGGAAGTCGTTCGTGAGCCGGATGAGCCGCGTCGCGCCCTCGTTCACGGCGCGTACGTAGCGGAAGTCGCTTTCCCGGGGGGTGCGGCCCGAGACGGAGGGGATGGGCGTCGGGGTGGCGCAGGGCGGGACCTCGGGGAGTGTGGTCGCGCCGCCGCAGGCCGCCGCCAGCGGGGCAGCCATCGCCACGAGGCCGACCGCCGCGGCGGCGAGGCGTCTCACTCGCCGAGGGTCCGCAGGTAGGCGGCGGCGTCGCGCACCGCCTTGCCGCGGTGGCTGACGGCGTCCTTCTCCGCGTCGGAAAGCTCCGCGCCGGTGCGGCCGCCGGGCACGACGAAGGCGGGGTCGTAGCCGAACCCGCGTTCGCCGCGCTTTTCGCGGCCGATTTCGCCTTCGAAGGTGGCCTCGGCGAGGTGCAGCACGCCGGTGGGCGCGGCGACCGCGACGACGGCGCGGTACCGCGCCCCCCGCTCGCCATCCGGCACGCTCTCGAGTTCGCGCAGGAGGAGGTCGAGCCGGCCGGCGTCGTCGAGGCCCGGGCCGCCGTAGCGGGCGGAGTACATGCCCGGTCCGCCGCCGAGGGCGTCGACTTCGATGCCGGAATCGTCCGCAAGCGCGAGGCAGCCCCCGGCGCGGGCGAAGGCGAGGGCCTTCTTCGAGGCGTTGGCGGCGTAGCTGTCGCCGTCCTCCACGACGTCGAGGGTGATGCCGGCAGCGGCGGGCGTGACGATTTCGAACGGCAGCCCATCGAGGAGGCGGCGGAACTCGCGCACCTTGCCCGGGTTGTTGGTCGCGAGCAGCAGGCGCCTCACACCCGTGATCTTCACCACGCGGAGGTCCCGCGGCAAGAGGCAATGCCCGTTTTGTGGCGAATCTCGGGGGTGCGCGGGTGGCGCGGCGGAGCCGCCTGATCCAGACTCCGCTCGCGGCGGCAACCCACGCCCCCGCGAGGAGGCGGCATGCGCGCGATGGTGCTTCGCGGGACGGACCTGGCCATCGAGGAGGTGGCGTTGCCCCGCCCGGGACCGGGCCAGCTGCTGGCGCGCGTCCTCGCCTGCGGCATCTGCGGCAGCGACCTCCACGCGGCGCGGCACATCGACCAGATGACGGGCGCCGCCGGCGGCGCGAGCCTTTCGCAGGCCGGGATTGTGATGGGGCACGAATTCGTCGCGGAGGTGATCGAGGTTGGCGACGGCGTCGACGCCTTCGCACCCGGCGCCCGCGTGACCTGCATGCCCGTGCTCATCGACGCCGCGGCCCCGGGCGGCATGCTCGCGATCGGCTACAACCCGCGGGCGCCGGGGGCGTACGGCGAATCCATCCTGCTCTCGGCCGCGCTCTGCCTGCCCGTTCCCGAGGGGCTGGACGACGCGACCGCCGCCACGACCGAGCCCTGCGCGGTCGGCCTGCACGCCGTGCGCGAATCCCGCATCCAGCCCGGCGAACCGGCGCTCGTGATGGGCGCGGGACCGATTGGGCTCATGACGCTGCTCTGGCTGAAGGAGGTGGCCGTCCGCTTCGTCGCCGTCAGCGACCCCGCGCCCGAGCGGCGGGCGTTGGCGCGCGCGCTGGGCGCCGACGCCGTGATGGACCCTACGGCCGAGCCGCTCGCGGCCGCACTGGCGGAGGCGCTGCCTGCCCCCGAAGCCGGGGCCGCGCCGCTGGCGGGGTATATGTCCGGGGCGGCGGTGGCCGCGCCGCCGGTCGTGTTCGAATGCGTCGGTGTTCCCGGGACGCTGCAGGAGGCGATGCGGCTCGTGCGGCCCCACGGGCGCGTCGTGGTTGTCGGCGTGTGCATGGAAGAGGATCGCATCACCCCCAGCCTCGGCGTGACGAAGCAGCTGATGCTGCAGTTCGTGCTGGGCTACACCGCGCCCGAATTCGGCGAAGCACTCGCGGCGATCGCGAGCGGCCGGGTGGACCCGCGCCCGCTGGTCACGCGCACCGTCACGCTGGACGAGCTCCCGGCCGCGTTCATGGCCCTCGCGGCGCCGAGCGACTGCAAGGTCGTGTACGTCGCGGGCTGATCCGGATGACGGCGGCGGGGGCGAGCCCGCTACACTCGATCCCGTGCACCACCCACACCCTCACCATGGTTCGCGGTTCTGCATGGCGTGTGGCGAGCTCACCGTCTCGGCCCCGCGCGATGGCCACCGCGAATGCCCCGCGTGCGGCTTCGAACACCGGCTGCATCCGCGCCCCTGCGCCGCCGCCCTTCCCGTGCGTGAGGGCCGCTTCCTGCTCGTGCGGCGCGATATCGAACCGCGGCGGGGGTTCTGGCAGGTCCCCGGCGGCTTCATGGAGCTCGGCGAAAGCCCCGCCCAGGCAGCCGCGCGCGAGCTGCGCGAGGAGGCGCTCGTGGAGAGCGGCGAACTGCGCCTGCTCGGCGTCTACACGCCGGTCGTGAACAACCTCGTGGTGATCGCCTTCGAAGCGGAGGCGCTGAACGAAGGGGCGGCCGGGCACGAGACACAGGAAGTGCGCTGGTTCCGCCCGGGCGAGACCCCGTGGGACACGCTCTCGTTCTCGTCGTCCGAGTTCGCCATTCGCGACTGGCTGCGCCGCATGGGGTTGCCGGCGCCCGGCGGGATCATGACCACCTGGGGCGGCTGACGGCCTTCGTTCCGTGGGTTCGAGCGGTCCGCGCATGAGGCGCGCGCGGGGAGAAATGTGGCAACTCTCACGCTCACGTCATAGAGAGGTCCTATGGCGGGCAGTTATACATCCATCGCTAAATGCATTGACCCGGGCACCCATTCACGGGCACGGTGGATGCAGGGGAACCAACCAGAGGAGGAACGACACCATGGACAACGTTCTCTACGACCTGATGATCCCGCCCGTGGACGAGGTCGCCGAACACTATCGCCGCCAGTGGCACATGTTCCGCAAGCTCGACAGGCTCGAGGCGGAAGTGCGGCACATGAAGGTTCAGCTGGCCGAGAAGCCGCGCCGCTCGAACCTGCTTTCGATCAGCGAATAACCCCTCCGGGGGTTGAACCAGCGCGCCCGCGTCCCTCCCTGGAGGGATTGCCGGGCGCGTTTGCGTTTGAAGTCGATGGCGCACCCTGGGCCGGGAAACGGAACAGGCCGCCCCCGGCGGGACGGCCTGTCGATGGATTGTTAGAGGCCGCGCGGATGTGTGGAGCGGACACGACATCCAGCGGCGGCCTCGGGAGAGTTTTAGCATTCGCTAAGATATCGGTGCAAGCGGCGGATGGCAGTTGAAACGATATTTCACGCGAAAGACCGAAAACATGCGCTGACGCGTCTCAGCCGGTGAACCGTACCACCTGGCTTGTCCGGCCCCAGAGGTCCTCCAGCCGGTAGTACGCCCGCTTTTCGGGTGAGAACAGGTGCACGATGATGTCGCCGAAATCCAGCAGCACCCACCCGCTATCGGGCGAGCCCTCGCGGTGGCGCAGGCGCACCGCCTCCGGCGCGAGCTCCTTTTCCAGGTACTCCGTCAGCGCATTAAACTGGAGAGGCGATTGGGCCGTGGCGATGACGAAGTAGTCCGTGAACGTCGCGGTCTTCGAGATGTCCACCAGGGCGAGGTCGAGCGCCGAGTGCTCCGACAGGATGTTCACGGCGCGATTGGCGAGGGTTTCCGAATCCAGCTGTCCTTAACTCCTGGCGGCCCCAATGCGATGCGCGCGGCCGCCCGCGCCCGGAGATGGTAGCACACCCATGAATGCCCCTCGTGTGGTCGTTGGCATGTCCGGCGGCGTCGACAGCTCCGTCGCCGCCGCGCTCCTGGCCGCCCGGGGGTTCGAGGTCATCGGCGTCACCATGCGCCTCTGGACCGAAACCCGCCCCCAGGAGCTCAGCGGCAAGCAGCAGTGCTGCAGCGTCGAGGACATCGACGACGCCCGGCGCGTCGCCGGCCAGCTCGGCATCCGCCACTACGTCATGAACTTCGAGGAGCGCTTCCGCGAGACCGTCGTCGATGACTTCATCGCGCAGTACGCGGCCGGCCGCACCCCGAACCCCTGCGTGCGCTGCAACGAGCACATCAAGTACCGCGCACTGCTCGACCGCCTTCCCGCCTTCGACGCGGAGTACATCGCCACCGGCCACTACGCGCGGGTGCGCGAGGGCGGCGGCGGGCGGTTCGAACTCCTGCGCGCGGTCGATGGCGCGAAGGACCAGTCGTACGTGCTGTACATGCTCCAGCAGGAGCAGCTCGCGCGGCTGAAGCTGCCCGTGGGCGAGCTGACGAAGGACGAGGTGCGGGCCGAGGCGCGGCGCCTGGGCCTCGACACCGCCGCCAAGCCCGACAGTTTCGAAATCTGCTTCGTACCGGGGAACGACTACCGCGCCTTCATGGAGCAGCACGCGACGCTCGCCCCGGGCGAGCTGCGCACCCCCGAGGGCGACGTCATCGGCGAGCACCGGGGCGTCGCCGCCTACACGATCGGGCAGCGCAAGGGGCTTGGCATCGCCGTGGGCGAAGCGCGCTACGTCACGGACATCGACCCCGCCCGCAACATCGTCACCATCGGGCCCGAGGAGGACCTGTTCGCCGATACCGTGGAGTTCGCGGAGGCGCGATGGACCGCGGGCGAGCCGCCCGCGCCCGGCACGGCCCTGCAGGCGAAGGCGCGCTATAAGGCCGAGCCCGCGGCGGCGACGCTGACGGAGATCGAGGGCGATAGCGGCGTGGTGCGGTTTGAACGCCGCCAGCGCGCCCTCACGCCGGGGCAGACGCTGGCGCTGTACGACGGCGAACAGCTGCTCGGCGGGGGCACCATCACGCGCGCGCCGGAGCTGACGCCCGGGGCATTCGACGCAGGCAGGTTGAGGCGCGGGTGGGTCAGCGGCCGGCGAGGACCGCCGCTTCGTACGCTTCCTTGCCGAAGCCCGCGCCCTCGTTGGGCCGCAGCCGCGATCGGCGCCGGGCGATGGCTTCGTCGTACATGCCCGCGACCTGGAGCGCGATGTTTCGCCACCGGAACCGCTCGACGGAAGTGCGCGCCGCGCGGCTGAAGTTCGCGCGCAGCTCCGGGTTGTGCAGCAGCACTTCGAGCTTCTCCGCGAACGGCTCGGGACAGCGCCAGGGGATGAGGTAGCCGGTGACGCCCTCGATTACGGTCGAAACGAGCCCGCCCACGCGTGAGGCGACCACGGGCGTGCCGCAGGCCATCGCCTCGACGGCGACGAGGCCGAAGCTTTCGTAGTAGCTCGGCACCACGCAGATGTCGGCGGCGCTGTAGTACAGGGGCAGGCGGTCGTGGGCGACGGGCCCCTCGAAGCGCACGTTCGCGGCAACCCCGGCGGCCTCCGCCTGGCGCTGCAGTTCGCCCTTGAGCGCGGCCGCACGGTCGTCGCCGCCGACGATCAGCAGCGTCACGTCCGGCTCCTCCAGTTCGGCGAGCGCGGAGATGAGGATGTCGACGCCCTTCAGCTTCTCCAGGCGGCCAACCCAGAGGAGCACGGGCGCGTTCGGCGGCAGGCCGAGCTGTGCGCGGCAGTCGTCCCGTTCGAGGGGCTGGAAGAGGTTGAGGTCGACGCCGCAGGGGATGGTGCGCATGCGGGCGGGGTCGGCGCCGTAGTACATCTCGAGGAGCTGCCGCTCGTGCGGGCTCGCGGTGACGATGGCGTCGGCGCGCCGGGCGATGCCGCGCTCGGCCCGGATGCGGTCCTTCGGTTCCTCTTCGGTGATGCGGGCGCGGTTCTTCACTTCGCCGAGGGTGTGGAACATGACGGCGTGCGGCACGCGCAGCCGCCGCGCGAGCACGCCCCCGGGGCGGCCGCTCTGCCAGTAGTGGCTGTGGACGATGTCGTAGCCCCTGCCCTCGCGCTGGGTGAAGCGCAGGAGTTCGTCCGTGAACTCCCCGAGGCTCGCCGCGATCGCTTCTTTTTCGACCGGTGCGGCCGGCCCCGCGGGGATGCGGACGATGCGCAGGTTCCGTTCGACCTGCTCGACGCGGGGGAGGTCTCCATCGAGGCGGGTGATCATATCGACTTCGTAGCCGAGGGCCGCGAGCTCGCGCGACAGTTCGAGCACGTAGACGTTCATGCCGCCGGTCTCGCGGCCGCCGAGGGGCGCGAGGGGGCTGGTGTGGGCCGAAACCTGGGCTACCCGCATTCCTCCAAGTCTAGCGCGGGAAGGGCCCCTTGCGTGCGCCTCGCGCCCCGCCCCTCTACCCTACCGGCATGGCGTCCGCGAGCTGCCACTACTGCAACCGCCCGGCCGAGGAAGAGTGCTCGACCTGCGGCCGGCTGTACTGCCTCGAACATGGCGAGGACGTTTGCCTGCGCTGCCTCGCGCCGGAGGCGGCGACGCCATCCGGGAACGTCTACCGGGGGTCGCTGCTGGCGCTGGTGGCGGCGTCACTCGTCGCCCTCTTCCTCTGGTTCAGCCCGCCGGCTTCGAAGAACGAACAGGACACGGCGCGCAGCGTGGCCACGGCGACGCCCTCGTTCCTCGCGACGGCGACGCCCACGCGGCCGGGCGCGACGCCGTCGCGGACGGCCTCGCCCGCGGCGTCGGGGACGGCCGCCACCGCGACCGCCGGTCCCGCGGGCACGGCATCGCCCGGCCCCACGACGGGCGGCACGAAGAGCTACACCGTCCAGCCGGGCGACACGCTCTCGGGCATCGCCGCGAACCAGGGCGTGACGCTCGCGGCCCTTCAAGCCGCCAACCCCGGGGTGACCGCCGAGACGCTGCAGATCGGCGCCGTGCTCACCATTCCCGCGCCGTGACCCGCCGCCCGCCCAACTGGGCCGACGACCCGCTGCTCGCCGACGAGGTGCGCGCGCGCGCCGTTCGCCACGGCATCATTCGCTCGGCCGTGATCTGGACGCCGCTGTTTCTTGGCGGGCTTGGGCTGGCGCTCTTCTTCCTGTTCGATGTGATTACCGGCGGCGAAAGCGGCGGCACCTGGTTCCTCGTGGTCGTGCTGGCCATCATCACGGCGCTCTTCGGCTTCCAGTCGATCCAGGCGCTGCTGGACCTGCGCAGCGAGCCCGTGAGCGCGGTCGCCACCGTCGGGCGGCGCTGGTCGCGCAGCGATTCGCTGGTCATGAAGAGCCACTACATCCGCCTCACCACCGGGGCAGATTCTGCGGGGCGACGTCGTCACGCTGGCCGATCAAGGGAAGGCGACCGCGTGCGGCTGTCGTACTACCCGCATACGGCGGTGATTTCGCGGCTGGACAGGGTCGCCGCGGACGAAGCGGTGGAGGTGGCGCGGCCCCAATAGCCGCCGCCGCACCAGCGGTCACAGGTGGACCGTGCCGGGCGTCAGGAGTTGCAGGTAGCATCGGCGCGCAGGCGGCGGTGCCGCACTCCACCCCGAGGTCCCCATGCCATGCCCACGCAACTCGAAAAGATCGCCACCCTACGTGCGCTGCACGCCGCCCCCGGCGCGTTCGTCATCGCGAACGCGTGGGATGGCGCCTCCGCGCGCATCCTCGAAGGGCTGGGGTTCCCCGCCATCGCGACGTCGAGCGGCGCGCATGCCGGTACCCTCGGCCGCCGCGATGGCCACGTGACCCGCGAGGAAGCGCTCGACCACGCCCGGCTCATCGTCGAGAACACGGCGCTGCCCGTGTCCGCCGACCTGGAGAACTGCTTCTTCGACAGCGCCGCCGAGGCCGCGGAGACCATCCGGCTGGCGGCCGCGACCGGCCTGGCGGGCGCCTCCATCGAGGATGCCTCGCCTGACCGCTCGCGGGGATCTATGGCTTCGACCACGCCGTTGAGCGCGTCGCCGCCGCCGTCGAGGCCGCGCGCGCGACGGGCACCGGCTTCGTGGTCACGGGCCGCACGCAGAACCACCTCAGCCCGGGCGCGGATCTCGCCGAGACCACCCGGCGCTTGCAGGCGTTCGAGGCGGCGGGCGCGGACATCCTCATGGCGCCCGGGCTGCCCACGCTGGAGGACGTGAAGGCGGTCTGTTCGAGCCTTTCGAAGCCGTTCAACTTCATGGTCGGCATCCCCGGCCGCTCGTTCTCGGTGGCCGAACTGGAGGCGGCGGGCGTGAAGCGGATCAGCCTCGCGACGTCGCTCTGGAAGGCGGCCGTGACGGGCCTCGTCGCCGCCGCCCGCGAGGCGCGCGAGCAGGGGACGTTCTCGTTCGTCGATTCCAACATCCCCGGGGGCGAGCTGAACCGGTACCTCGGCTGAGCGGGCGGCGGCCCCGCGAACGGGCCCGGTGGTCGCGGGAAACCGCCGCCTCCCACCCCTTTCCCCGCGAGCGCGGCTCGGGGACACTCGCGGGAAACCCGCAGGAGGCCCCCGATGACCCCACCGACCGTTTCCGTGATGATCCGCGGCTGGGACATGCGCGTGGGCACGACGGGCCAGCAGGTGCTCGACTCAGCGCGCCGGGCGGAGGCGCTCGGCCTCGATGGCGTCTGCGCCGGTGACCACGTCACCTTCCACGGCTACGGCAACGACGGCCTCGTGACGCTCGGGGCCATCGCCGCCGTGACCGAACGCATCGAACTGAAGACGGCGGTGTACCTGCTGCCGTTGCGCCACCCGGTGCCCGTCGCGCTGCAGTGCGCGCAAATCGACCAGCTCAGCATGGGGCGGCTCGTGCTCGGCATCGGCATCGGTGGCGAAGACCCCCACGAGTTCGCGAGCTGCGGCGTCGACCCCAGGCACCGGGGTGCGCGCGCCAACGAGGCGCTGCAGGTGCTCCGGCGGCTCTGGGAGGAGGACCACGTCACCTTCGCAGGCCGCCACTTCGACCTCCACGACGTGACCGTCTACCCCAAGCCGCTCCGGCCCGTGCCCCTGTTCGTGGGCGGACGAAGTGACGCCGCGCTGCTTCGCGCCGGCCGTTACGGCGATGGTTACACGGGGATCTGGCAATCGGTCGAGCGGTTCGTGCAGGCCCAGGAGATGATCGCCGAGGCCGCCCTCGCGGCCGGCCGGGATCCCGCCGCCATCGAGCCGGGCATGCAGTTCTGGACGAGCGTGGGCCCGGGGAGCGAGGAAGCGCGCGAGCGCGTGGCGGAGGGGATGCACGCCACCTACCGGCTCCCGTTCGAGCGCTTCGAGCGGTACACCCCCTTCGGCACGGCTGCCGAGGTGGCCGACTTCATCGCCCCCTACGTCGAGGCCGGCGCCCGCCACATCAACCTCATCCACGTGCAGGACACGCCGGAGGAGACGGTCGAACGCGCCGCCGAAGTCCGCGAAGCGCTGCGTGAACTCGGGGCGTAGGCCCGGCACTCAGCACTTAGCACTCAGCACCCATGGACTCAGGACTCCGGAACGAGGGCCTTGAGCTGCCGCATGTGGTCGAGGTCGTGGACTCGCATGAAGAGGAACCATTCGCGCCAGGTGAGGGCGCCGAACCATTCATGGGTCAGGTGCACGCCGAGGTTCTCATCGCCGTTGGCGCGGGAAACGCGCTCGTAGAGCCGCTCGCGGCGGGCGATGAAGGTGTCCCAGAACGTGGCCGCATCACCGGGGGCGTCCCCGGTGTCCTTGCGCATGACGTCGGCGACGCCGCGCGGCGGTTCGTTCCCGTCGAGGATCGCCTCGATCGCCGAGCCGCTGCGTTCGTTCATTTCGAGGATGTGGGCGCAGACCTCGGCGGCGGACCAATCGCCCTCCGAGGGGCGTTCGCGCCAGCGGCCGGCGGGCACGGCGGCGGCGGTTTCGCGCAGGATGGCGGTGTCCGCGCGGACCTTCGCCACGAGCTCGGGAATCGAGAGCTTCGCCGCCTGGGAGACGATGTAGTCGCGGACGCGCTGGCGTTCGTCGGTGTTGGGTGCGGGCATGAGCTGCCTCCTTTGGGCGCAGTGTAGGGGACGTCGGTAGCTCTGAAAAACGAACACAAGCGCACGTTTTCCGACTAATGGCGGAGGTTTTGTGCGCCAAACGCCCGTCATCACTCTCTTCTGGGAGGCCTACTCTGCCGACACCACAAACGAGGGGTTCGAAGCCCCCCGAGGCGGAGAAAGAGCCATGGAATCGAATGCTGCCACTACCCCGGCCCTGACCGTTGTCACCGCCGAGCACGCCCACCACTGGGTGATCGATGAGGCCCGCGGCCCCGTGAGCAACGGCGTCTGCAAGAAGTGCGGCCTCGAAAAGCAGTTCAAGAACTGGATCGGCGAGACCGACTTCATCACCAACGAAGAGCACCGCCAGGCCGCCTGACGGGCGATGGCACGGGCGCACGCGGCGTGTTCCCCGGCCGCGTCCGCCCGGCGCCCTGCCGCCCTCGCCCTTCGCGCGTTCAGTGCACGAAGAACGAGCGCGGCAGGGCGAGGTAGTCCTCGAGCGACTTCTGGATGACCTGCAGGGCCTTCTCGCGGCCCTCGAAGGGGTCGATGACGACCTCCTTCTCCTCGAGCACCTTGTAATCCAGGAAGAAGCGGCGGATTTCGCGCAGGATGTGCGGCGGCGCGTCCGTGAGTTCGCGGATGTGGTCCATCGCGGGGTCGAAGGCGTGCACGGCGAGCACCTTGTCGTCGGCCTTGCCCTGGTCGCGCATGTGCATGACGCCGATCGGCCGCACGTAGACGATGGTCAGCGGGTGCACCGCCTCCTGCCCGAGGACGAGGACGTCCAGGGGGTCGCCGTCGTCGCAGTAGGAGCGCGGGATGAGGCCGTAGTTGGCCGGGTAGCGCACCGAGCTGTGGAGCACGCGGTCGAGCTTGAGCAGGCCGCTCAGCTTTTCCAGTTCGTACTTGTTCTTGCTGCCTTCGGGGATTTCGATGACGACGGGGAGCGCCTCGCCGATGCGAGCGGGGTCGACTTCGATGTCGTGCCAGGGGGTGTCATGGGTGCCCTATGGTGGAAGCGCGGGGACCGCGCTCACCAAGGTAGGGCACGGGGGAGAAAGGAGATAAGAGGAAGGAGAAAAGGGGGCGCGTGTGGCTCGAGGCTCGAGGCTCGAGGTTCGAGCGGGGCAACCCCAGCGCGGGGCTCGCGCGGTCCATGGGGTAGCCCCCGGGCTACTGGCCACTTACTCCTGGGTACTGGGAACTGGGTACTCGGACTCGGCCCAAAACCAAACGCGCCACCCCGGAAGGGGTGGCGCGTTTCGTTTTGGGCCGCCGGGATTTAGCCGCGCGGGAGGCCGAGACCGCGCGTCGCGATGACGTTGCGGTTCACTTCGCTGGTGCCTGCCGCGATCGTGCCGGAGACCGAGGACAGGTACATGTGGTTGAAGCGCGCCTTCAGGGGGGCGCGCGGGTCGCCGCGGTAGAGGCCGCCATGCATGCCGATCACGGCCAGGCCCGTGCGCGCGAGGCGCTGCGAGACTTCCGAGCGGTACAGCTTGTTCATGGAGGCTTCGTAGTTCGGGATCTGGCCGCGCTTCTGGAGCGTGATCACGCGGTACGAGATGAGGCGCGAAATGTCGGCCTCGATCGCGCGCTCCGCGATCTCCGTCCGCAGCGCCGACGACAGGCGCAGCGGCTTCTGGCCGTTGCTCGCCGCGGCGTCCTTCACGTAGCGCACCAGGTCGTTGACCGAGTGGCGCAGGCCGATCGAGCCGGCGATGTTCGAGCGCTCGTAGTCGAGCAGCGCGGCGCCGACGTACCAGCCGCGGTTCTCCTCGCCGATCAGGTTGCGGCGCGGAATGCGGACGGAGTCGAAGTACTCCTGGTTGAAGACGTGGTCGCCGGCCATGGTGATGAGCGGCGAGATGGTCACGCCCGGGCTCTTCATGTCCATGAGGAGCATGGAGATACCGCGGTGCTTCGGCGCATCCGGGTCCGTGCGGGCGAGCATGAACATCCAGTCCGCGCGGTGCGCACCGGAGGTCCAGATCTTCTGGCCCGAGACGAGGTAGTCGTCGCCATCGCGGACGGCGCGGGTCTGGAGGGACGCGAGGTCGGAGCCGGAGCCGGGCTCGGAGTAGCCCTGGCACCATTGGATCTCGCCGCTGGTGATGCGCGGAAGGTGTTCCTTCTTCTGCTCATCGGTGCCGTAGAGAATGATGATCGGGCCGATCATCGTGACGCCCATGCCGCCGACCTGCGGGGCGCGGGCTTCGGCCATCTCTTCGTTGAAGATGAACTGCTCGACCGGCGACATGCCGGCTCCGCCGTACTCCTTCGGCCAGTGCGGAGCGATCCACCCACGCGTGGCGAGGGCGTCGCGCCAGGGCTTGAGCGCGGTGCGCAGATCCGGGCCACCTTCGCCGCCTTCTTCGCCCATCGCGCGGAAGTCGGTGTTCAGGTTGCTCTTGATGAAGGAGCGCACTTCCGTTCGAAAGGCAGACTCCTCCGCAGTATCGCGAAACTCCATCAGTTCCTCCTATAAGCGCGTAGAGTCTTAGCGAGGCGAGGGGAGCCGTCAAGTCGATAGCTGGTGTTTTCGCCCCAGTTTCAAAATATTTGACGTTCACGGGTGCGTGAGGGTGCCGCCGCGGGACATGCGGAGGCCCCGTGGTAACCCGCGGGGCCTCGAGAAGGGCCGGTGATTACGCCGCGCGGCGCCGCTCGATGCCGTTGGGCATCCCGTCCATGGGCACGTTCGTCCAGTCCGTGATGGCGCCCCCCGCCCGCGCCAGCGCCGCCTCCAGCTCCTGGGCGTTGTCGTGCCGCAGGAACGATTCGACGGACTGCGAGAGGTCGGCGAGTTCGCCCCATGCGGTCTCGACCTGCGCGCGCACGGTCTTGAAGAGCATGCTGAACTGCGTGGAGTCCTGCATGCGGGCGGCCTCGATTTCGCCGTCGAGGCTGAGGGCGCGCATCATCCCCAGGACGCGGCGCAGGTCCCGTACGTCGTTCGAAAGCACGCCCATGCGGCGGTCCAGTTCGTTGAGCAGCGGCACGAGCTCCGCCACTTCGCGCACGAGCGAGCCGTGAAGCAGCGAAAGATCGCCGCGGCGGAAGGCGAGGCGGGGCGCGAGGTCCAGTTCGACCACGAAGTGAGAGAGCATCTCCGATTGCAGGCGGCTGGCGGCGACGGGGAAGAGGAGGTCGGCGAGGGTGCCCGTGGCCTCGCCGATGGCGTTGCCGAGGTCGCCGAAGAGGACGCTGCCGGAATCGGCGTTCTTCTGGAGGACGGCGGCGACGGCGCCGATGGCGGCGCCATCGCGGCCGCCGGCCTTGCTGGCGATGACGATGGCGTTGACCGCGAACAGCCGCACGTCGTCGGCGAGGCCGCGCACGAAGGCCGCCTTCTCGGCGAGCTGGTGGCTCAGCCGGACGTAGTCATCGAGCCGCAGCACGAGCCGCGCGAGGGCGTCATCGACGATGTTCAGGCCTTCGAGGACGGCGTCGCCGTGGCCGCCGGCGCGCGGCGCCCTGCGCATCTGGCCGGCGAGCCGGCGCTTCTGGGCGTCGACTTCGCGCGCGTTGGTCTCGGCGAGTACGGCCTCGCGCATGAAGGTGTCGTAGGAATCGTACCCGGCGCCCGCGAGCAGCTCGCCGAGGCGGGCGCCGGAGGCTTCCATCGCCTCCTTGCGGTTGAGCCCGTTCGGTCCTTCGATCTCGGCTTCGACACGCCGCAGTTCGGGATAGATGGACTTCGCCACCTCGAACAGCTCGGAGCTGGGCTTGATGCGGATGGAGAGGTAGCCGCCGGGGATGGGGACGACGGTCGCCATGACCCAGTAGAAGCGGCCGTCGGCGGACCGATTCTTCACGTACGCGGCGATCGGCCGCCCGGCGCCGATTTCGTCCCAGAGCTGCTTGAACACGATGCGGGGCATGTCCGGGTGGCGGACGAGGTTGTGGGGCCGGCCCACCATCTCGTCCTTCGAATAGCCGCTCACCCGCACGAAGACGTCGTTGCCGGTCTTGATGATGCCCTTCTGATCGGTGATGGAGAAGAACATCTCGTGCATGCCGAATTCGGTCTCGTTCGGATGCGTACTGGTACCGGCCGGCCGCGGGCCGCTGCGCTGCTGTGGATCCACGTTCGAGGCTCCCCATGCGGCGCTGCCGAAACGATGGCGGCGCGCCGGTTTGCCGTGGTTATCGACCGTGCGGAAAGCCGCCTCAGCGCAATTTCCCCGCATTTCACTGTGGAAATGGAGGCGCGTCCGGTTGATTCCCGAAACTCCAATTAATTCGGCGGCGCCGGGGGACTCAGACGGTGAAGGTGCCTGCCAGCGGCCGGCCGTCCTCGACATCGTGCAGGAACGCGGCGAGCACTTCGAGGAACGACTCCGGGCGGAGCGAGGGCACCCCATGCCCGCAATCGCGGAAGAGCACGAAGCGCGCCTCCGGGAGCTCCAGGAGCATGACGTCGGCCGCCGAGCGCACGGGGTCGGCATCGCCGGTGCAGATGAGCACGGGCATGGTCAGCTCGCGAAGGCGCCCGGTGAGGTCCGGCCGTTCGCGGCGAACGCGCGCGGCGCCAAGGTAGCCTTCGCGGGTCATGCTGGCGTAGCGGCGGCGGAGCGCCTCGGCGAGGAAGGTGTCCTTCACGGTGGCGGCCACGCGCTTGCCGAGCTCGGCCGTGCCGAACGCCTCGACGATGCGCTCCTGTTCGACGAGGCGCGCCTCGCGGCGGCGGAACTCATCGTCGTAGCGGTCGGATGCGTAGGCGGGGGAGGTATCGGTGAGCACGAGCGCGGCGACGAGGTCCGGCGCGGAGATGGCCACCTGCAGCGCGACCATGCCGCCGAAGCTGCAGCCCACGAGCGCGCAGAGGTCGATGTTCAGCGCGGCGAGAAGCTGGCGGACGTCCTCGGCGTAGCGCTCCATGGTGTAGCTCTCGATGGCTTCGGGAGCACCGGAGGCGCCGTGCGCGCGCAGGTCGATGGCGACGACGCGGTACTCCTCCGCGAGCGCCTCGGCGTGCGCTTTCCACATGCGGAGGTCGCTGGTGAAACCGTGCAGGAGGACCACGGCGGGGGCTTCCGTGTCGCCCCACTCCTCGTAATGCAGGGAAACACCATCGTCGGCTGTCAGTTCCGGCATGGGGGAAAGGGTAGCAGGTTCGCCGCGCGGGCGGCGTGGGGCCGCGAGCGCACGACGTTGCTCGGCGCCGCCGCTACTTCCAGACCTGCCCCTCGGCCACGGCTTTCACCGCCGGCTCGAGGATGTTCCCCGCCATCGGCCCTTCGAAGCGGTCGTAGATGACGCCGTTCTTGCCGACGATGTACACGAACGGCTCGCTGAGCCCGCCATCGGGGCGAATGAGCCATTCGCGCGCCGTCGGGTTCAGCTCCTTGCGGTCGAAATTGCGCCAGATCTCGATGTGCACGAAATCGACGCGGTCGCGGTACTTCGCCTGGAGCGCCTCGACCTCTTCGTTCACGGGCCCGCAGAACCGCGAGGTGCAGAACGCGGGCGTCGAGAACACGATCACGAGCGGCCGGCCGGCGGCGATGGCGTTCTTGATCTTCACATCGTGCATGTCGTTCGGAGGCGTGCCCGAGTCGATTTCGCTGATGTTGGCGACGTCCGTCTTCGTGAGGTTGTCGCTCTTCGGGGCGGGCTGGCCGGGCGCGGGGATGCCGGGCTTGTCCTCGACGAGGAAGCCGACGCTGGAGACGCCCTTGGTGCCGTCCTTGAGAGTGGCCTCGACGGCGACGCCCCAGGGGCCGCCGTGGTCGAATTTCACCCGGACGTAGTAGCCGACGCGGTTGTCGTCGGCGCCGCCGTGGGTGTGGACTTCGCCGCCCGTGTGGATGTGCTCGGTGGTGGGGCCCACGCCGGGCGCGCTCTGCACGGCATCGGCCTGGAACACCGGCTTCGGGTTGTTGCCGTCCTTCAGGTCGTAGAAGGTGACGCGCGCGGTGGCCCCGCCCTGGGGTTCGTCGTTCTTATCGGTGATGCCGAAGACGAAGTTGTTCACCGCGCCGGCGTAGAAGGCGCTGCCGGCGACGACGATGTTCACCTTGTCGCGCTGGTCAGCGGGGATGTTGCGAGCCGGGTCGCTGGAGGCGGGGAAGGCGGTCGGGTCGCTCTTCGTGGAGCCCGCATCGTCATCGCCGCCGCACGCGGCGAGCGCGAGCGTCAGGAGGGCGAAGGGGACGAGGAGCAACGAGCGGCGCATCACGAGACAAACGATAGCGCGGCACGCGGAAACGGGCAGGAAGGCCACCGCCACCCGGCCCCGCCGCTCATTCGCCGGCGGCGATGGCGGCGTGGTCGTACGGGACGGTGAAGCGGAATGCGGCGCCGTGCCCGGGTACGGAATCGACCGTGATCTCGCCGCCCACGGCTTCGACCAGCCGCTGGCACACGGTCAGGCCGAGGCCGCTGCCGGAGACGTAGGCGGCATGGGCGGCGCCGCGGAAGAACGGCGTGAAGAGCTGCGCCAGCTCGTCGGAGGCGATGCCCGGCCCTTCGTCGCAGATCTCGACGACGGCGCGGCCATCGCCGGCGCTGAGGGTGATGGCGACGGGGGCGCCCGGGGCGTACTTCGCCGCGTTCCCGAGCAGGTTGAGCACCACCTGCGTGACGTACGGCTCCTGGCCGAGGACCGGCGGGATGACATCGAGGACGTGCAGCGTGACGTCCGCGCCGGGGTGGCGGCGAAGGTGCTCGCGCATCGCCTCGCGCACCGCGCGCTCCAGCAGGATCGGTTCCATTTCGAGCTCGCCGGGGCCCGTCCGCGAAAGCACGAGCATGTTCTCGATCGTCTCCGTGAGCCGCTCGGCGTTCCGTTCGATGTCGCGCAGGGCGTTGGTGCGCTCGCCGGGCGAGAGACGGGCCTCCTGGCGCGCGAGCATGTTGGCGTTGCCGCGCAGCATCGTCAGCGGGGTGCGCAGTTCGTGGGAGACCAGCCCCAGGAGCTCGTCCTTGGCGCCGTTCGAACGCTCCAGTTCGCCGATCAGGCGGCCGGTCTCGATGGCGACGGCGACGGTCTGCGCGAGCTGGACGAGGATCGCCTCGTCCTCGTCGGTGAAGTCGCCGCTCTCCCGCGCGGCGACCTGGAGGACGCCGAGGGTGCGGCCATCGAGGCCGTTGAGCGGTACCGCGAGCCAGCCATCGGGGGGGACGGGCAGGTCCACACCGCCCTCTGGGGTGCGAAACGCGGGGTGGCGCAGCATCTCCTCGCGCGGGAGGCGCACGGGCCGCTTCGCCTCGCGGACGAGCCGGTCGATCGCCTCGGCGCGCGCCGGTTGGTCGAGCGGTGCGAGCGGTTCGAAGCCGGGGGCGAGGTACCGCGTGGTGGTTGGCTCCGCACGGCCGCGGTCCGCGGCGAGGCTGACGGCGGCCATGCGCGCGCTCACGAGCCGGGCCGCCGACGCCGCCGCCTGCGCGAGGATGTCGTCCAGCGAGCCGTTGCGGTGCAGGAGCACGTTCAGCCGCGCGATCTCCTCCAGCTGGGCGACCGTCCGGCGCTCGGTCTCGACGCGCGCGCGGTGCTCGGCGGCGATGCGCAGCTGGTTGCCGACGCGCCCCATGAGCGCGCGCGCGGTGAACGGCTTGACGATGTAGTCGTTCGCGCCGGCGCGCAGCCCTTCGAGGCGTGCCTCCTCGCCCGCTCGGGCGGAGATGAGGACGACGGGCAGCTCGCGCGTGGCCGGGTCCTCGCGCAGGCAGCGGAGGAGTTCGAAGCCATCGAGGCCCGG
The DNA here is from genome assembly GCA_016703545.1 of Candidatus Amarobacillus elongatus. Lineage (GTDB taxonomy): Bacteria > Chloroflexota > Dehalococcoidia > Tepidiformales > Tepidiformaceae > Amarobacillus > Amarobacillus elongatus. The sequence continues at coordinate 107,838 of JADJBX010000007.1, read as the reverse complement.
CATCATCACATCCGCGAGCACGAGCGTGGGCGGGTCGGCCTGGATGCGCGCGAGCGCCTGCTCGCCATCGGCGGCGGTCTCCACCGCCCACGTCGTGCGCAGCAGGTTCGCGACGTAGGTGCGCATGTCGGCGTTGTCATCGACCACGAGGACGCGGGCCTGTTCGCGGGCGAGGGGCGGCGATGGTTGCGCGGGGCTTTCGTCCGCGGTCGCGAGCCAGCGCAGGGCTTCCTCCACGAACGGCTCCGCGCCGAGGGCGGTGCTGGGCAGGGAACGGGCGGCGAAGACGCGCTCGGGGGGCAGGTGCGCGAGCCCCAGCGGCAGCGCGAGACGGAAGGTCGTGCCCGTGCCTTCGCGGCTTTCGGCGGCGATGCTCCCGCCGTGCTGGCGCACGAGCTCGTGCACGAGCGCGAGGCCGATGCCTGTGCCTTCGATGCTGCGCGCGCGGGGCTGGCGCATCCGCCGGAACCGTTCGAACAGGTGCGGCAGGTCCTCGCGGGCGATGCCCACGCCTGTGTCCTTGACCGTCAGCACGGCCTGGTCACCTTCGCGCCCAACGCGCACTTCGACGCTGCCATCGAGGGTGTACTTGAGCGCGTTCGAGAGCAGGTTGAGGACGATCTTCTCGTACTGGTCCCGGTCCACGTAGACGGGCGCCTCGAACGGATCGCAGACGACGGTGAAGGTGAGGCCGGCGCGCTCGAAGGCCGAACGGAAGGCGGAGGCGATGTCCTCTGTCGTGCGGCAGAGGTCCACGGGTTCGAAGACGGCATCGGAGCGGCCGGCCTCGATGCGCGCGAAATCGAGGAGGGTGTTCACCAGCTTCAGCAGGCGCAGGGCATTACGGCGAGCCATCTCGAGGTGGGTGCGCTGGGTTGGCGCCACCTCCCCGAGCTGGCCATCGAGGAGGTCTCCGATCGGCGCCAGGAGCAGCGTCAGCGGCGTGCGGAACTCGTGGCTGACGTTCGTGAAGAACACCGTCTTGGCGTGATCCAGCGCGGCCAGCTCCTCCGCGCGGCGGCGCGTCTGGTCGTGCAGACGGGCGTTGTTCAGTCCCCCGGCGATGTGCGACGCGACGAGCGCGACGTACCCCTCGTATTCGGGGCCGTGGGCGAGCCGTGCGCTGAGCCCGGCGACGAGGAAGCCGGACGGCGTTTCGCGGGCGGGTTCGAGGAGTGGCACGACGAGCGCGCGACCGCCGTCGCCGCCGGGGATGGCGGTCGCCAGCGGCGCGCGGCCGGCGGCGGCTTCTCCGAGCGGCCATGCGCCATCGGCAAGTGGCACCAGCGTCGGCGCGAACTGCGCCTCGGTCCCGCACGAAGCCGCGAGGGTCGCGCTTTCGGAGTGCTCATGGAAGAAGGTAGATGAGCGAAAAAGGGAGGTCGTTCTCCGCCCCGGCGAGCACTTCGGCGGCGGCCGCGGCGACGCCCGCGGGGGTGTGCACATCGGCGCAGCGGGCGGCCAGCTCCTTCAGCGTCGCCACCCGCCGTTCGCCGATGACGCGGCCGGTGGTCTCGACGCAGGTCACGAGCACGCCGGCGATGCCGCCCGATTCATCGCGCACGGGGCTGTAGGAGAAGGTGAAGTACGTCTCCTCCTCGAAGCCGGCCCGGTTCATGAGGAGCAGCAGGTCCTCGGACCAGGTCGACCGCTGGGTGCGCAGGACTTCGTCGTAGAGGGGGCCGATGACGGGCCAGATTTCGCGCCAGCACTCCGGACCGCTCTGGCCCAGCGACCGCGGGTGCTTATCGCCGAGGACCGGGCGGTAGCCGTCGTTGTAGAGCTGGATGGCGTCCGGGCCCCACCAGAGGAGCATGGGAAAGGCCGAGCGCAGGCAGATATCGAGGGTGGTGCGCAGGCTCTGGGGCCAGCCCTCGACGGGGCCAAGGGGTGTCGCCGCCCAATCCACCGTCTGCATGAGCGCGCCGAGTTCACCGCCGCCGGTGAACAGCCGCTCTCCCGTCTCTCCGGCTGCCTTCAACCGTTCCCTCCCTCGCCGTAGCGAAGGTAAATGGCGGTAGCTCGCAAAGAAATAAACCAATGCGCCCGATGCGGCCATGCGATGGGGCTGAAGAGTGTTTCTTTTCGCCATGCCGGAATGAGAGGCGAACGAATGCCCGCTGTTGTTTCGCATGGGGAATAGTCGCGCGCCGGTTGCTTCATTAGCGCACGGACCAGCCGCACCCGTTCTTCCCTTTACGGGGCGCCAGCTAGACTGGGAACCATGGGCAGGACGTACCGCATCGCCTCCGTTCTCGGCATTCCGGTGTTGGTGAGCCCGACCTGGTTCCTTCTCGCGGCGCTCACGACCTGGATTCTCGCCGTCCAGATCTTCCCCGATTGGATCGAGGACCAGCCGCGCGGCGTCTATGTGCTGATGGCGCTCGCGAGCGCGTGGTTCTTCTTCGGGTCGATCATCCTGCACGAGCTGGCGCACAGCGTCGTCGCGAAGCTGTACAACATCCCCGTCAAGAGCATCACGCTGTTCATCTTCGGTGGCGTGGCGCACATCACGCGCGAAGCGCGCCGCCCGCTGGCCGAGCTGCTGATGGCCGTGGCGGGCCCCCTGATGAGCGCGCTGCTGGGCGGCATCTTCTTCGGGGTCTGGTTCCTTGCGGGTTCGAACACCCACCGCCCCATCGATGCGGTCATCGTCTGGCTCGCGTTCACGAACATCGGCCTCGCGCTCTTCAACCTGATCCCGGCCTTCCCCATGGATGGCGGCCGCGTCTTCCGGTCGCTCCTCTGGCTGCTGACGGGCAACTACCACCGCGCGACGCAGATCGCCGCGTGGAGCGGCCGCGGCTTCGGCTGGGTGCTCATGGCGGCCGGCGCCGTTTCCTTCACGGGCGTCGATATCTACGTCGCGGACGGGTACCTCGGCGGCTTCTGGCTCATCCTCATCGGGCTCTTCCTCGAGAACGCCGCCCGCCAGGGCATCTTCCAGAACCGGGTGGTGCGAAAGCTCCAGACGTACCAGGCGTCCGAGCTCATGCAGCGCAACCCGCCCGTCGTCGATGCGGGGATGTCGCTCGCGTCACTGGCGCGGGGCGTGCTCGACCTGAATCCGCGCGTCTGCTACTTCGTGGCGGAACACGGGCGGCTGGCCGGCATCCTCAGCAGCTTCCAGATCCGCTCCGTCCACGAAGCGCTCTGGGATAGCACGACCGCGGGGCAGGCGATGATCCCAAGCGCGCGGCTGCGAGCCGTGGGCCCGGACCGCCCCGCCTCGGATGTGCTGCTGGAGATGGAGACGGACGAGCTGACGCACATGCCCGTGGTCGAGGGCGGCCAGGTGCTCGGCGTCATCGGCCGGGACCGCATCCTGAACGTGCTCCTGCAGGCGGGGTACCTTCGCACGGCCTGAGCGCCGCTGCCCGCTGCGTGCTACTCGATCTCGTCCAGCCCCTCGGCCTCGCGGAACTCCCGTTCGCGGGCCTCGCGCTCCTCGCGTTCCTCGCGCTCCTCGGCGGTTTCGGTGACGAGCGCCCCGAGGGTGTCGACCTCGATGACGGCTTCGCGCGGGCTGCCGATGACGGCGTAGCGCGTGCCACCGATGTACGTCAGGGGCGAGAACTCGGGCGATTCGAGCAGCCAGTGCTGCGCGTACGCCTCCTCCAGCGCCTGCACCCCCACGACGCGGCCCACGAACATCGTGTGGTCGCCGATGGCGATGACGTCCTGGAGGCCGCATTCGATCCACGCGAGGCAGCCTTCGATGAGCGGCGGCTCGGTGCGCTGGGCGCGGAAGAGTTCGAGCCCGGCGGCCTCGAGCTTGTTCACGTTCAGCCCGGACTGCGTGCCGAGGAAGTGCGTCTGCTTGAGCAGCCGCGGCCCGGGGATGTTGATCGCGAACTCCTCGCTGAAGCGGATCATGTCGGCGGTGTGGCGGTGCGGGTGGATGACGCAGCCCACCAGCGGCGGGTTCATCGAAAGCGGCGCCGTCCAGGCGATGGGCGCGGCGTTCGTGCCCGCCCGCCAGGAGGTGGTGACGATGGCCACGGGGCCCGGGTTCAGCAGCCGCCGGGCGTCGGTTTCATCGCAGAGGCGTCGCACGTGGTGATCCTGGTTCGAGGGTGCTTCCGAGTATGGCCGGGGGGAGCGCGGCGCGCACTCTCAGATGCGCGCACTCTCGATGCTGGTGAGGAGGATGCCCTTGCACCCCGCCCGGTACAGTTCGTCCATCAGGCGGTTCGCCTCGCGCTTGCGCACCATCGCCTTCACCGAGTACCAGCCCTCCGCCTGCAGCGGCGAAATCGTGGGCGATTCGATCCCCGGCGTGATGCGCGTCGCCTCGGGCAGCACGTCCGCGGGCGCGTCGTACTCGACCATCATGTATTCGTAGGCGACGAGCTTGCCCTCGATCCGGTTCTTGAGCGTCAGCACCTCGTCCCCGACTTCGCGGCCGGGGTGGGCGTAGAGCGCGGCGTTGGAGACGAAGAGCGGCGCGCCGATGATGCGCAGCCCCGCCTGCCGCAGCGTCGAGCCCGTGTCCACGACATCGATCACGGCCCCGGCGATGCCGAGGTTCACCGCGATCTCCACCGCGCCCTCCAGCTCCACCAGGTCCACGCGGTCGCCTTCGAAGTAGGCGCGCACAATGTGCGGGAACGAGGTCGCGATGCGCAGCTTCGGCAGCTCCTCGAGCGACTGGATCGGCGAATCTTCGGGCACGGCCGCGCACAGGCGGGATCCGCCGTAGTTCAGGTCCAGCAGGAGCTTCGGTTCCGTGCGCTTCTCGGCGACGAAGTCCTTCCCCGTGATGCCGACATCGAGGATGCCGTTCGCGACGTAGACGGGGATGTCGCCGGGGCGCAGGAAGTAGAACTCGATGTTGCTTTCGGGGTCGATGGAGGAGAGTTGACCGCCGCTCTTGCTGACGCGGTAGCCGCAGCCCGTGAGCAGGTCGATGGTGGGTTCGAAGAGGACGCCTTTGTTGGGGAGGGCGACTTTGATCATAGTTTGGTGTACACGTCCTCGGCGGTGAGGCCGTTCTCGGCCATCATGCACGCGACATAATAGAGCACCTGCGACAGTTCGAGCGCGAGCGCCTCGGGCCCTTCGAAGCGAGCCGCCATCCAGCTCTCGGCGGCCTCCTCGAGGAGCTTCTTGCCGATGGCGTGGTTGCCCTTTTCGAACAGCGCCGTCGTCCCCGATCCCGCGGGCATCTCCCGTTTGCGGCTGGCCGCCAGCGCCACCATTTCATCGAAGGTCATGCTCTCGATGGTAGAGGCGGCGCGAGAAAGGGGAAAAGCGCACGCAAACGGCCGCACCCCGTGACAGGCGGCCCGCGTTGTGCCAGATTGCCGCCATTCAGCCGGGGGTGACTTCGAATGTCCGGCATTGTGGATCCTGCTCACCGCATCTTCGTCAGCTACATCGATAAGTCCCGCGAGTTCTACCTGGCCCACGACTACGGCAACCCGTACCGCTGGGCGCATCACGACGATTCGCCCTTCACGGCGCTGAAGAAGCCGCTCGCCGAGAGCCGCGTCGGGCTGGTCACGACCGCGAGCGTCATCACCTGGGACGCGGCGAGCGAGCCAGACCCGATGTTCGTCCCCCGGGACACCTTCGCCGCGCCTACGGACCCGGCGCCAACGGCGCTTTACACGGAGCACCGCGCGTGGGACAAGGAAGCCACGCACACCCGTGACGTGGATTCGTTCGCGCCCATCAACCGGCTGCGGGAAGCGGCGGAGCGGGGCCGCATCGGTTCGCTTTCGCCGCGCTTCTACGGCATCCCGACCGAGTACAGCCAGCGCAAGACGCACGCGATCGACGTGCCGCGGCTCATCGACTTCTGCCGCGAGGACGGGGTCGACGTGGCGATGCTGGTGGCGCTCTGCCCGGTATGCCACCAGACGACGAGCCTCGCGGCGCGGCACCTGGAGGAGGCGGGCATTCCCACGGTGCTGCTCGGGTCCGCCCGGGACATCGTCGAGCAGGTGGCGGTGCCCCGCTTCCTGTTCACGGATTTCCCGCTGGGGAACCCGTGCGGCGTGCCCTACGACGCAGCCATGCAGACGGCCATCGTGGGCATGGGGCTGGACCTGCTGGAGAGTGCGCGCTTCCCGCGCACAACGGTCCAGACGCCGTTCCGCTGGCACACCGACGACTGGCGCGAGAACTTCATGCACGTCGGCGACGACAACCGCGAGGCGCTGCGGCAGGCGGGCATCGAACGGCGCGAGCGCCAGGCCGAGCGCAAGGCGCGGGACGCGGCCGGCGTCCCGGCCTAGCCGCGTTGCCAACGAGCGCGTTGAGCCCCGCCCACGACGGGCGGGGCCGTTCGTGGCTGCTCCCGGGCGGTCAGCCGCCCTGGTTCAGGAGCACGGGGGCAAACCCCATCATGCCGCGCAGCAGGTTGATTTCGCCGCGGTGCCCGTTGAGGTGGATGACGAGGTGCAGGTTGATGGATTCGCCCAGCGTCTCCGTCTTCTCGCCCAGCTTCACTTCGCGGCCGAGGTCGGCGTCGGAGATGCCGGAAAGGAAGGCGCCGGAGAGTTCGGCCACCTTTGCCTGGTACGCGCGAAACGCCTCGATGTTGCCGATGCGCAGGGCGCGCGCTTCGTCCGCGGGCTGGTTCGTGCCGAACCCCTTCGCGGGCAGGCCGCAGCGTTCGGCCCAGCCGTTGGCGTCCCATTCGCTCGGCTTTCCCTGGAAGAGCTGTTGGAAGAAGAGGTCCTCGATGCGCGCCCCGTGCCACATGCACCACGCGATCGAGTGCGATTGGCCTTCCGGCACGAAGTGAAGCTGCTCGTCGTCGAGCCCTTCGCCCGCGCCCGCGAAGCCGCGATGCACGAAGTCGAGGGTCTGCCGCATGAAGTCGATGGCTGCCAAGGTGTGTCCTCCGGTCCCGTTCGTCCGCGCGAACTCTACGCTCCCCGCTGCTCCGCGGCACGAGCAGGGTGAGGACGTTCGCGCGGCCCGATCCGGGATGGCGGGCTACTGGCCGGGCTTCCACACCATGAGGAAGAGGATGCCGATAACGGACAGCCCAAGGATGCCGCCGACCATCTGGATCTTCTTCGCGATCTCCGTGTAGGCGGCCGGCAGGGCGGCGTTATCGGGCACGCCGCGCAGCGTCTCGACCGCCGCCGCGACGTTCTTTCGCTGCACGAACCACGACAGCACGAATGCGCCGATGTACCACGGGATGGCGACCATCAGCCACACCGGGAAGTCGTCCTTGTAGGGAAGGTTGTCATCGAAGATGAGCCCCACGCCCATGAGGAAGATCACGGCGACGGCGGGATAGATGACCATCTTCTCGATGCGCATCGAGGCTTCGTGGAAGAAGCGCGTGGCCGCCACCCCGGACCGCTCGGCGGCGGCCTGCAGGAATGGGAACGAGAAGGTGATGCCGAGGCCAACGACGACGGCGGCGACATGCAGGAAGACGAGCAGTTTGTAGCTTTCCATCTGACGAGTGCTCCGGGGACGGTCTCACGCGGCATGGTACCGGGTTGCGCGCCCGCACGCAGGCGCCGCTCGCGTGTGCGTCTTCCGGGTAGAATCGCTCCTCCAACCCCCTGAGGAGTCCCCGCCATGTGTCACGACATCGATGCCCACCCGCCTGTCCGGCCCATCGCCGGCGCCGCGGTCGATAGCGAGGACCTCGTCCTCACTTCCGCCGACGGCACGCGCTTCGCCGCTTTCGCCGCCCGTGCCGCTCGGCCCGGCGGCGCCGGCATGGTCGTCCTCCCGGACGTGCGTGGCCTCTTCCCCTTCTACGAGGAGCTCGCCCTGCGGTTCGCCGAGAACGGCATCCACAGCGTCGCCTTCGACTACTTCGGCCGCACCGGCGGTGTCGCGAAGCGCGGCGCGGACTTCGAATTCATGCCGCACGTGCGCCAGACGAAGGCCGAGCTGATCGCGGATGACGTTCGCGCCTGCGTCGACTACCTGCGGTCGCCGGAGGGCGGCGCCTGCACCTCGGTGTTCACCGTCGGCTTCTGCTTCGGCGGATCGAATTCGTGGCTCCAGTCGGCGAACGTCGCCGGTCTCGCCGGCGCCATCGGCTTCTACGGCCGCCCCGGGCCGTCCTTCGCCGACGGTTCCCCGGGCCCGACGGCGCGCGCGGGCGAAATGAAGGCGCCCATCCTCGGCTTCATGGGCGGCGCCGACCAGGGCATCCCGGAGACGGAGGTGCAGGGCTACCGCGACGCGCTCGCGGCGGCGGGCGTGCCGAACGAGGTCATCACCTACGAAGGCGCGCCGCACAGCTTCTTCGACCGCATGCAGACGCAGTACCAGGAGCAATCGGACGACGCGTGGCGCCGCATCCTCGCGTTCGTCGCCGCGAACAGCGCCTGAGTCATCGCCACCGGAGTCCCCGCGCGGGCTAGAAGGTGGCGCGCGGGGGCGGCGTCGGGGTCGCGCGGGGCGGGCGCGGTGTCGGTGTTGGCGTCGGCGTGAACGTCGGCGTCGGAGTGGGCGTGCGCGTGGGAGTCGCGGTCGCTGTGGCGGTGGGCGTCGCGGTGGGCGGCTCGGTGGCCGTCGCGGTAGCGGCCGGCCCCGCCGTCGGCGTCGAGGTCGAACGGCTGCCGGGGAAGACGATGGGACCGCTGGAGAGCGGCGTGCCCGGCGCGATCTTGAAGTCCAGGTACCGCTCGGGGTTTACCGGCGCGCCCTGCCAGCGGATTTCGAAGTGCAGGTGCTCACCCGTGGAGTACCCCGTGCTGCCGGAGATGCCGAGCACGCTCGTGCCGACGGTCACCTCGGCGCCCACCTTCAGGCGGATTTCGCTGAGGTGGCCGTAGAGGGTGCTCCAGCCTTCGCCGCAATCGACGATGACGTGGTTGCCGTAGGTGCCGCTGTAGGTGGCCGTGGCGACCGTGCCCGTGCAGGCCGCGAACACCCTCGATCGCGGGTAGTCGTCGAGCGCGAGGTCGATGCCGCCGTGAATGAGGCCGGGGCCGCGGGCGGCGCCGTAGCGGTCGGTGACGGCGGTCCATGCGCTGAGCGGCATCGAGAAGCGGCCACCGGGGGTGATCCCCTGCGCGCGCGCCGACTCCTCGATCTCGGGCGCCGGCGGGTCGGCCTGGTGTTCGGCGATGGCGCCTTCGAGGAGGTGTTCCTCGCTCCCGGCCGCGGTCGCGGTCGGCTCGGCGATGGCGCCGCCGCCGACGGACTGGCCGATGATGCCGGGCGGAACGCCCTCGGCCGTGCTCGTGGAGGCCGGCCTCTCGGGGGGCGAGCCGCCGGCGGTGACGGCGACGAGCGTGAGCGCGCCGCCGAGGATGCCCAGCGCCGCACCCGCGAGCGCGCGGCCCGTCATGCCACCGGGAAGGAGGCGGACCAGCCGCGCGGCCATGCCGTTCTCGTCGTTCGAATGACCGGCCATCCTTCGAAGAATCGGCCGGGGTGTGCTTGCGGGCCAGTAACGACGGTCAAGCCGCGGGTAATCCCTGCCGGATTAGGTTCCCAGAGCGGTAAAGGGGGCGCCGGGTCAGGCCAGCGCCGCGTGCGCCACATCGCCCCAGGCGAACAGCGCGGCCGCCACGCCCAGGGGCGCCGGGGTCGCGACCAGGGCGGCGATGCGCGTGCCCAGTCCGGGGTCGTAGAGGTCCGCGGCGGAGAGGCGGCGGAGGCTGAGGCGGCGCGTGCCGGTACCGTCGTTGGCCGCGAGTGCGAGATCGAAGTGGGCGATGCCGTAGGGGCGGCGGGCGGCGGCCGCGACTTCGCGGTACCACGCCAGGACGGCCTCCGCGGAGGAGGCGCCTTCGCCTTCGCCTTCGAACCGCCACTCCCGGAGGTAGAGACCCTCGCCCCGGCGGCGGGCCGAGCGCAGCCCGCGGCGCATGCGGTGACGTTGCAAAAGGCGGGTGATCCGTTGCACAGGCATATCCCCGGCGGTGCTTCGAGGCTGCATCGTCGGCGGCGATGCAGCCCCGGGCAACCCCCGGGGACGGTGCCCTTACTTACCCTTGTATCAGCGCTCGATCGTGCCGCGTTCGCCGATCGTGCCGCGCGTGCTGGCGCCGGCGGCGCGCCGCTCGACGACGCTGAGGATGTAGTCCTCGTCCGTCGCGTACTGGTGGTGACGCACGCTGTGCAGCGTATTCGTCAGCACGCCCGTGCCGATGCTCGCGAGCGCCCAGAGGATGCCGTCCGACTGCGTGTTGCCGCGGTCGAAGACGTCGAACCCGACGAGAATGGCGAGCGCCCCCAGCCCGATCGTGCCGAGGGCCATCACCCATGCCATCGCGTGCTCGGTCGAGCCCATGCCCTCGTCGGCGTCGCTGGTTGCGGCGCGGGACGAACGGTGGTGGTCGTTTCGATGCAGCGCGAACGAAAGCAGCGCCGCCGAAATCGCCGGGAGCAGCCAGACCGCGCCATCCCAGAGGCTGCCAGTCTCCGAGATTGCGCCGACGCTGCCGTTCGCGGCATCGCCGATGCCCGAGGTCACGGTCTCGTCATCGCCGATGATGCCGAAGCCGCGAAGAAGGCCGAGCACGCCCAGGACGATGGCGGCCAGCGCCATCCCCCATGCGAGGAAGTGCTCGGATTGGAACATGCCATCGCGTGCGTCGCCATCGCGCGCATACGTGGCGTCCGAGTGTGCCATCGCTGTCCTCCGAGTGAAGCGAAATGAACTTCATTTCCAACCGTATGCCGCGCTCTCCCCGGCCTCGCGCGAACGGATTTGGGGCTTCGATTGCAGATCCGCGTCAGCGTCGCGCCGGGAATCCGCCGCGCCGGGTTGCCCCTCGCGACGGGCCCGCGCAACCTACGGGAATGCGATACCGGCGCGTCGTCGCCAAGTTCGGCACCAGCCTCCTCACGGCCGGCTCCGACCGCCTCGATATCGAGGCGATGTCCCGCCTGGTGGGGCAGGTCGTGCGCCTGCGGGCGAGCGGCACGGATGTGGTCTGCGTCTCCAGTGGAGCGCGCGCGGCGGGCCGCCACGAGCTCGGCCGCCGGGGCACGCCGGGGCACATCCCCAGCCGGCAGGCGTACGCGTCCATCGGCCAGCACCGGCTCATGGCCACCTGGGGCATGCTCTTCGACGCCTACGACACCGTCGTTGCGCAGGTCCTCCTCACCCGGCGCGACCTCGCCGACCGGCAGGGATACCTGAACGCGCGCAACACGCTCCGCGACCTCATCGAGGCCGGTACCGTGCCAATCGTGAACGAAAACGACGCGGTCGCGCTCGACCAGGTGCTGGCGGCGCGCATCGGCGAGAACGACACCCTCTCGGCGCTCGTCGCCAACCTGATCGATGCCGACGCGCTGGTGCTCCTGACGGATGTCGACGGTCTGTACGACGCCGATCCTCATAGCAACCCGGACGCGAAGCTGCTCAGCCGCATCGAACGGGTGGACGCTTCGGTCGAGGCGGTGGCCGGCGGGGCGCGCGGGCCGGGCACGGGCGGCATGGCGACGAAGCTGAACGCGGCGCGCATCGCCACCCAGGGCGGCGTCGATGTCGTCATCGCGAGCGGCCGCCACCCGAACATCCTCGGTGAGATCGCGCAGGGGACCGCCCATGGCACGCTCATCCCGGCCGCCGCCGACCGCCTCGAAAGCCGCAAGCGCTGGATCCTCGGGAACGTGTCGCGCGGGGGCACATCGTCGTCGATGACGGGGCGGTGGCGGCGCTACGGGAAAAGGGCCGGAGCCTCCTGCCCGCGGGCGTCCGGGACATCGCCGGCGAGTTCGACCGCGGCGACGCCGTGGAGGTGCGCGACGGCGCCGGCGGGCGTGTGGCGGCGGGCACGGTGAACTACGGCAGTAACGAGCTCGCCCGCATCCGGGGCATCAAGAGCGCGCGCATCGCGGAAGTCCTCGGCTACGCCTTCGGGGACGAAGTCATCCACCGGGACAACATGGTGGTGCTGTAAGTCACGAGTGCGAGTGCCCGGTGGTCAGTGCCCGTGGGTTCCGGGTGTGCCGAAGTGGGGTTTAAGCGCGGGAGCTCATGCGGGCCACTTCGTCGCCCAGCCGGTCGAGGAGTTGCTCGACCGTGTAGAAGTAGCGGCCGTGGGTCTGGCGGATGGCGTCCTCGCTCTCGGCGCCGAGGACCACGACTTCCTCTCCGGGGTACTCGCGCTCCAGCGCGAAGCGCCGCTCCATCGCCTCATCGGGATGATCGCTGTCGAACACCTCGATTTCTCGCAGAAGCTCACCTCGCGAGCGGGAGTAGACGAGGACGAAGTAGTTCATGGTCTTGTCAGTATGCGCGGTGCAACTCCGCGCTGATGTTCGGTTTCACGGTCAGGTGCGGGGCGCGCATTCCGACCACGAGTCGTGCCTCCACCTGGGTCCGTGGTCTATCGCGGGGGTCGAGATATCCCATAAAGCAGAACGGAGACTGATCGAAGGGGATCTGTTCGCCCGCCTGCAGCACCCGGCCGTGGATCGGCCCTTTGAACTTAAAGTACGCGTCGGAGAGAGTCCCCTTGCAGATGTCCTGCCTAAGAAACCGTAATGCGCCGCGTCGCCTCTTTCGGAATAGCACGAAAACTTCATCCAGAGTGAGGTTCTCCGTGGCCCAAACACGGCCCGTCAGCGTTGCGTTGAAGAGGGCATGGCCGTCGTCACTGATGGTCCACGAGAGAGGTACCAACGTTGGCTGCTGACGGTCCCAGCGCACCTCAACGCGCAATGGGAGGCTGTCAGTGACTTGATGCGCCACGCTGACGATCGCCGGCAAAGGCGAGGAACCCGCCGATCGCGAGCACTGGCCACGGGACACCGGGCCACGCCGCCAGGTCGAGGCGGAAGAACGCCACGCCCAGCAGCTCCATCGGCGCAGGGACCCCGGTTCGCCAACTCCCGAAGAGCCGCTCCATCGCACGTATATTACCACGCGATAATCGCACTGGGTTCGCGCGTGGCCACGGCTCGAACCTCGAACCTCGCGCCTCGAACCCCTCCTCTCCTTCCTCTTTTCTCCTTTCTCTCCAACACTATCCGCATGCCGTTCCGCAAACCCTCCCAGCCCGCGGGGCCGCGTTTCGCGGCGGAATGGCTCATCGTCGGGTTGGGGAACCCGGGTGAGGAGTACGCGCGCACGCGCCATAACGTCGGGTTCTGGGTGGTGAACGAGCTCGCGAGGCGCGCCGGGACCCAGCCGAAGGCGCAGGGCAGCACCATGCACATTGGCGTTGGCACTCTCGAGGGCCAGGCCGTCGCCCTCGTGAAGCCGAAGACGTTCGTCAACCTCTCGGGGAAGGCGGTGACGCAGGCCCTGCAATGGACCGGCTGCACTCTCGACCGAACGATCGTCGTGTACGACGAGCTCGACATGGCCCCCGGCGCGCTCCGCGTTCGCGCGGGCGGCGGGCACGGCGGGCACAACGGCCTCAAGAGCATCGGCCAGGCCGCCGGGCTGGATTTCGTTCGCGTGCGCGTGGGCATCGGCCGGCCGACGGTGAACGGCGAGCCGTCGTGGGAGCCCGAGGTCGTGGCCTCGTGGGTGCTGGGCGCGCCCTACGGTGAGGATAAGCGGCTCCTCGACGACGCCGTGCGGCTCGCCGCCGACGCGGTGGAGTGCGTGCTGCGCGAGGGCGCCGAAGCGGCCGGCAGCAAGTTCAACCGCAAGGGCCCCGAGCCCGCCCCGGCCCCGCGGTAACAGGCGACAGCGGATGTCGCGCGCGTTCGGATAGCATGACCTCATGAGTGTGCTGGCGGTGACCGAGACGGCGATGGGCTGGGCCGGGGTGGCGCTCGAACGGGGCGTGATCCGGCGCGCGACGCTCTTCCACCACACGCGCGAGGCCTGCGAGCGCGAACTGCGGGCGTTCGGCGCCGTCGACGGCGAGGACCCGCGTGCGGCCGAGGTGCTCGGCATCCTTCGCGACTACGCCAGTGGCAATGGCGGCGCGGAAATGGATTCGTTCCCCTGCGAGCCCGACGGCGAACCGTTCCAGAAGCAGGCCTGGCTCACGCTGCGCGAGATCCCGCGCGGCGAGACGCGCAGCTACGGCTGGATGGCGCGCCGGCTCGGCGATGCGAAGGCCGCACGCGCGGTGGGGGCGGCGATGGGCGCGAACCCCATCCCCCTCTGGCTGCCGTGCCATCGCCTGGTCGCAGCCGACGGCTCGCTGCACGGGTTCGGGGGCGGCCTCGCCATGAAACAGGCGTTGCTCGAACTCGAGGGCGCCCTTCCCCGCCGGCTCGCGCTCCCCTGAGTGGCGCCGCTCCCGCAACGCCCGCGATCGTCCGGCGGGACTCTCGCGATGACTTCGCAACGGAGCGGGGTTCACGATAGGGCACCCGCGGGTGCCTCGAAGGCCGGCGTTTCACCGGCCCTGAACGTCCATGTGCCGCAGGGGTTCCGGTGCGCCGCGGGATGGCGTATTCTTCGTTTCATCAATAGTAGCGATAGAGGAGGCTGGCATGGGAGACAAGAGCCCGAAGGCAACGGCGAAGTCCAACAAGCAGAAGGCAACCGCGAAGAGCGCGCGCCCGGCGGCCTCCTCCACGGAAGCGAAGAAGTAGGCCGCGAGTCCACCAGGCAGGTGTGACCGAGAGGCCCGGGGCTCACCCCCGGGCCTCATGCACGTTCGCCGCCGGCACTTTCGACCCTTCGGCTGCTGCGTCACCCCTCCGTTCGCACCTGGCCACGCCGACGGCCGAGAGCCGACGGCCACCAGCGGCAAGCGGCCAGCCGCTAACGGCTCGTCCACCTCCCGCCGCTTACTCCCCCACACCCGCCGTCCGTGACACACTGGCGCCATGACCGCCCTGCCCGCGCCCGAAGAGAAGGCCGTCGCCGTCCGGCACATGTTCGACCGCATCGCGCCTGGCTACGACCGCATGAACCGCCTGATGACGGGCCGCATGGACCAGCGCTGGCGGCGCAGCCTGATCGAGCGCCTCGCCATCACCGATGACGACCACGTCCTCGACCTCGCGAGCGGCACGGGCGATTTCTCGGAGCTCGCGCGGCAGTACACCCGCCACGTTGTGGCGCTGGATTTCTCGCGGCAGATGCTGCTCGGGGGCGTTCGGCGGCGGCTCGTGCCGGTGCAGTTCGTCCAGGCCGACGCGCTCCGCCTGCCGCTCGCGACGGGCAGCCAGACGGTGGCGGTGTCGGGGTTCGCGCTGCGGAACTTCGTCGCGCTTCCACCGGTCTTCGCCGAGCTCGCTCGGGTGATGGCGCCGGGCGGCCGCCTCGGCCTGCTCGAAGTCGACCGCCCCGCCAACCCGCTCGTACGCGTGGGGCACAGCGTCTACTTCAACCGCGTCGTGCCCCTGATGGGGCGGCTGCTCTCCGATGCGCAGGCGTACCGCTACCTCCCGCAGTCCGCCGTGTACCTGCCGGAGCAGGACGAGCTCGTGCGCATGCTGCGCGATGCTGGCTTCCGCAAGATCCAGAAGCGGCGCCACATGATGGGTGCGGCGCAATCCATCACGGCGGTGCGGGCGTGACGGCCGCCGCCCGCCCTCGTCCGACCAAGCTTGGCGCGTGGAAGCTCGCGATTCGTGTGCCCACGCTCCCGGCGGCGATGGCGCCCGTGTTCGTGGGCACCGGCGTCGCCATTCAGCGCGATGCCTTCGACCTCCTCCCGGCGCTGGCGGCGTTGCTCGGCGCGTTGCTCCTCCAGGTGGGCGCGAACTTCGCCAACGACGTCTTCGATTACCGCAAGGGCACGGACACGAAGGACCGCCTGGGCCCGCCACGCGCGACGCAAATGGGCTTCCTGTCCCAGCGCGAAGTGTTCACGGGGATGTGGCTCGCCTTCGCGGCCGCGTTCGCCATCGGCATCTACCTCGTCTACGTGGGCGGCTGGCCGATTGTCGCGGTGGGGTTGTCGAGCATCGCCGCCGCCATCATCTATACGGGTGGGCCGTGGCCCATCGGCTACCACGCCCTCGGCGACCTGTTCACGTTCGTCTTCTTTGGGCTCGCTGCGGTGGTCGGGACCTACTACGTGCAGGCGGGAAACGCGCCGGCGATCGCCTGGCTGGCGGCGGTGCCGCTGGGCTGCACGGTGACCATGATCCTCGTCATCAACAACCTGCGGGACATCCCGACCGACAGCCGCACGGGGAAGACGACACTCGGCGTGGTCATGGGCGACCGCGGCACGCGCACGTGGTACCTCTTCCTGCTCGCGGTCGCCTACGTGTCCGCCATCGCGACGTGGGCGGCGGGCGCGTCGCCGTTCGTGCTGCTGGTGCTGGGGTCGTTGTGGTGGGCGCGCGGACCGGTGGCCGCCATCCGCGGCGGCACGGCCGGCGGGGCCCTGAACCCGATCCTGAAGGCGACGGCGCGGTTCCACCTCGTGTTCGGACTGCTGTTCGCGATCGGTCTCGCGCTGGGCTAGGGTCCGGGCCGCGCGCCGTCCAGCCCGCGGGCGGCGGCGCCGTGGCGGGTGCGAAGGCGTTTGTTCCCGTGCCAGCCCGGAACCAGGTTCGCGGCCCTTCGCTCTCAAGCAACCTCCCCGTCGGCGCATCACCTGCCGTGCGAACGGGGGTGCCCCTCACCGCGGCAGCTCCCCCTTCGAACCGGGACAACAGAACAGGCCACCGGGTGGGGCCGGTGGCCTGTTCAGGGCATGGCTGCCGTCGCCGGGGACTAGCGGCGGCGCAGCGTGTACCACGCGAGGGGCGACATCGTCAGCAGCGCCGCGGCCGCCGCGAGGAGCACACCCATGGTGTTGTCCTCGCCCGACTGCCGCGTTGCCCGTGCGAGGCGGGCCCGGGATGGTCGCGCTTGCGATTGCCGTGGCGGTCGCGTTCTGGTTCGCACCGGAGGTCGCGCTGGCGTTCGGCGTGGCCGAGGGGATGGGCGTGTTCGTGCGGGTGGCCGTTGCCGTGGCGACGGGCGTGTTCGTGCGCGTCGCGGTGGCGGTTGCCGTGCCCGAGGTCGCCGTCGCCGTCGCGGTGACGGTCGAGCCCGCGCCGCCGGTCGCCGTTGCCGTGGCGGACGGCGTTGTGGTTGTGGTGGTCGTGGCCGTGACGGTGGTCGTCGTCGTCGCGGTCGTGGTGGGAGTCGTCGGCGAGGGCGACGGCGTGCTGCTCGCGGTGGCGGAGGCCGATGGTGACGGGCTCGCCTGCGCCGCCACCGATGCCGTCGAGAGGGCCGTCGCCAGCACAGCGCAGGCAGCGACCAATGCGATTCGAAGGGCCATTCGTGTCTGCTCCAAACCGGGGTGGGGCCCAGAATACTGCCCGGTCCCATGTCAGACCGTTACACGGACATTGCAATTCCACGAATGCGCATGGATCGTCTTTCCCGGTTCCCTGCGCGCATTCTTCCAGCTGTCTGCCCACACGGGGAGAATGTTCCTGTGGCGCTTCGCCGATTCCCGTAGACTCCGGCCCCAAACGAGGAGGGTTCCCCATGGCCGGCACGGTGCTCTACGAACGCGATGGCCACATCGCCACCATTACCTACAACCGCCCCGAGGCGATGAACGCCGTGAACGCGGAGCTGCGCGCGGACCTCAACGCCGCCTGGGTCCAGTTCCGCGACGACGAAGAGGCGTGGGTGGGCATCGTCACCGGGCAGGGCCGCGCGTTCAGCGCCGGGGCGGATCTCCGCGGCGGGGGCGCTGGCGATGCCACGAACGCGACGTTCTGGGAAACGCCAGGCATGACCTCGCTCGAGAACGGCCTCGAAATCTGGAAGCCGGTGATCGCGGCGGTGAACGGCTACTGCCTCGGCTTCGCCTGCACGCTCGTCGCCGCCTGCGACTTCGTCATCGCCAGCGAGCGGGCGGAGTTCGGCTTCCCGGAAGTGAAGCTGGGCGTGCCCACGATCCAGGGCTCCATCCGCATGCCGAAGAAGGTCGGCTGGCAGAACGCCATGGAGCTGCTGCTCATCGGCGACCGCGTGAACGCCGAACGCGCCCGCGAAATGGGGCTCGTGGGGCGCGTCGTGCCGCACGAGGACCTGATGCCCGAGGCGCGCAAGCTCGCCGAGCGGCTGCTCCAGGCGGCGCCGCTCGCGGTGCGCGCGACCAAGGAAGTGGCGACCCGCGGCCAGCAGCTGCCCTTCACCGACGCCGTCCGGTTCGGGGAGACCATGCGGCGCGTCGCCGGCGCCACCGAGGACGCGAAGGAGGGCATGGCGGCCGCCCGTGAGAAGCGCGCGGCGGTCTGGAAGGGACGTTAAGGCGACATCTGTGACGGGCGTTTCAAACCCGTCACAGATCCCCCCGGCCGTCGGTTGCGGGGGTATCGGCCGCTGCGGAGGCGCGACATCATGCGCCTATCTCCCCGGATTCCCGATACCGCGCGTGCCCAAACGACTCTCTGCCTCCGCGCTCTGGCTCTCGTTCGCCGCCGCGACCATCGCGGGTGTGGCGCTCATCTCGGTCGCCTTCATCAGCCTCGCCGGGTATAAGCGTTCGGCCAACGCGACGCTCGACGCCGCCCAGACCTACACGGTCGAGGCGTCGCTCTTCACCAATATGTTGGACGCCGAGTCCGGGGTGCGCGCGTTCGTGCTCACGGGGGACGAGGGGTTCCTTTCCAAGTTCGAAAGCGCGAAGACCAGCCTGCCGAGGAGCCTCGACGCGCTCGCCGCGCGCACGACCGACGACGCCAGCCAGGAGGCGGAGGTGACGGCCCTTCGCGGCCTGGTCGATCAGCGGATGGCGCTGCTGCAGGAAGCCGTGGACCTCCAACGCACCGGGGACATGGCCGCCGCGCGCGACGCGATCGCCTCCGGCCGTGGCGCCGATGTCACGGAGGCGGTCCGGGCCTCGCTCCTGCGCATCCTCGCGGTGGAGGGACAGCAGCACACCTTCGCCCGCAACCGGGCCGGCGACCGCGAACGGAACGCCCGTATCGCGCTCACGGCGCTCTCCGTGCTCACCGCCGGGGCGCTTGTATCGGTCTTCATCGCGCTGCGCCGGCGCGGCCGCGAGCAGGCGCTCATCGAATCCGGCAAGGCGAAGGACGAACTGCTGGGCATGGTCTCGCACGAGCTGCGGACGCCGCTCACGGTCATCCTCGGGAACGCCAGCTACCTGCAGCGGCACTGGGAGCACGCCGACGCCGAATCGCGTGCCTCGTCCCTGCGCGAAATCGAGGTCGAAGGCGACCGCCTTCAGCGCGTGGTCGAGAACATGCTCGCCCTCAGCCGCATCGAACGCGGCGTGGTCGTCGAACCCGAGCCCGTGCTCCTGCGCCACGTCGTCGATGCAGTCGTCGACCGGCACCGCAGTCACTATCCGGGGTCGAAGGTCGACGTGCGCACGCGCGGCGAAGTCCCGCCCGTCCTCGGCGTGGAAGCGTACCTCGACCAGGTCCTCCAGAACCTGCTGACGAACGCCGTGAAGTACGACCGCTCGGGCGCGCCAATCGAGGTCGAGGTCGTCCCCGGCGAGGGCACCGTCGAGGTCTCCGTCATGGACCGCGGCCCCGGCATCCCCCCGGAGCGCGCCGGAGCGGTGTTCGAGCCATTCGTGCGGCTGGATGCGACGGCGGGTTCGAGCGAGGGCGCCGGCCTCGGGCTGCCCGTGTGCCGGCGGCTCATGCAGGCACAGGGCGGCGACATCAGCGTCCGGCCGCGCGAGGGCGGCGGCTCGTGCTTCACGTTCACCCTGCAGGCCGTCCCGGACGAAGCGCCCGAGACCGTGGCGCAGCAGAACGCGCTCGTCTCCTAGGTCCGGCACCGCGTTACCCGCTCGTTCATTTCCTATTCTTCACGGTGCCTTTTCGAAATGAACCCCATTCGAGTTGGGCCCTGTGGCCCTTGAATGACCCGGAATGGAACCCGGACCGGGCGCGGGCACCAGTCAACGGTTTGCGCGTGCGCCCTCTACGGGTGCGGTGTGCTCGCGATCAGATTCGGACAACCACCGAAGAAGAGGGATGGTTGCCGGTGGGTGAACGATCGCGATGGATGGGCGGGAAGGGGCGAAGCGCGATAGCGGTGTTATGGCTTCAGCAAACAATTAATCACGGGCGAATCTTATTGCCCCTATAGAACCCGTCGAGTCGAGATGGTACAGTGCCCGCCACAGCGCCCGGATAGCAGGCGCGAGGAGGAACGTGGGCAACTACTGGGAACGGAAATGGAGTCGCCGCCGCATGCTTCGCGGCGCGGGCGCCGCTGGCATTGGGACTGCCGGCATGGCGCTCGTCGGCTGCGGCGGGGGCGATGATGACGATAGCCCGAGCGGGGACGCCGGCCTCGGGAACCTGCGGACGCCCACGCCGGCGTCGGGCGCGACCACCGGCCCGAAGGACCCGTTCGCGGGAGCCACGCCGGGCGGCACGTACCGCCTGAACATCGCCGGCGACCCGCCGACGCTCGACCCGCACGGCAACCTGAGCTTCATCACGAAGACGGTGTCGGCGTACGTGTACAGCCGCCTGTTCAAGTACAAGACAGGCCCCGGCATCCTGCGCGCCGACGTTCGCCCCACCGGCGACCTCGCGCAGACCGCCGAAGGCTCGCCGGACGGCCTCAAGTGGACCGTCAAGCTGCGCCCGGGCGTGAAATTCCACAACGTGGCCCCCGTGAACGGCCGTGCCGTCACCACCGACGACATCAAGTTCTCGTGGGCGCGCCTTGTCGACCCGAAGAACGCGGGCCGCGCGCAGGTCCAGTACATCGATAAGCTCGAATACCCGGACGCGAACACGATCGTCTTCACGCTGAAGACGCCGAATGCCGTGTTCCTGGATTCGCTGGCGGACTCGAACCTGCTGTGGGTCATGCCGACCGAGTCGGATGGCAAGTTCGACCCGACCAAGCAGATGATCGGCAGCGGCCCGTGGCTCTTCGATGGGTACCAGCCATCGGTCGCGTACAAGATGAAGAAGAACCCCGAGTGGTACGAGAAGGGCTTCCCGTTCTTCGATGCCGTCGAGGCCGCGATCATCCCCGAGTACGCGAACTACCTCGCGCAGTTCCTCGCCGGCAACCTCGATGTGCTCGCGCCGAACGCGCAGGACCTGCAGGACGTGCAGAAGGTCAAGGGCGTCCACATCTCCTCGTACCTCAACCAGGGTGCGAACTGGCTGTGGTTCGATGGCACCGACCCGAACGCGCCGTACAACAAGGACGAGCGCATCCGGCAGGCGATGTCGATGGCCTGCAACCGCGACGAACTCACCGACCTTGGCTACAACACGAAGAAGCTCAAGGCTGCCGGCCTGAGCGTCGCCGAGCAGTGGAACAACCTCATCCCCGCGGGCTGGGGCCGCTTCTGGATCGATCCCAAGAGCAGCGCCTTCGGCGAGAACGCCAAGTACTTCAAGTACGACCCGGCGGAGGCGAAGAAGCTTCTCTCGGCGGCGGGCTACGGCGACAAGCCGTTCGAAGTCACCTACCAGTACACGGCCAACCGGTACGGCAAGGACTTCAACGACTCCGCCGAAGCCACCCTCGGGTACCTGAACGCGATCGGCGTGAAGACGACGACCGACGTCCAGGACTACAGCTCGAAGTACATCACGCAGACCTTCGTCGGCAACTTCAAGGGTCTCGCGTTCGGCCTCGAAACGGGCTTCGCGGAAGTCGGCAACTACCCGATCCGCCTCTTCACCGACAACGGGAACAACCACGGCAAGGTGAAGGACCCGGTGCTCGAGAAGTTCGCGGTCGACCAGCAGGTCGAACTCGACGACAAGAAGCGCGTGGCCATGTACCACGAGGCGCAGAAGTACCACGCGCAAAAGATGTGGTACATCCCGCTCCAGGTGGGCGCGGGGAGACCTGGGTCGCGTACCAGAACGCGGTGCAGAACGGCGGCGACTTCTACACGCTCGCCTACGGCGCCCCGACGGAGACGACCCCGTACCTCTGGAAGAAGAAGGTCTAACCTCCTTCCTCCGCAGCACCAGGCAAGAGGCCGCCCCTCATGGGGCGGCCTCTTTGTGTATCCGTGATCCGAATTCGCAACACTCATCATTCGAGTATCTCGAATAATATCTGTCTCATAGAAAGTTTTCATCGTTCGTGCTAGAGTCCGGAGCGTTCTGCCCGGATACGGGCACGAGGAGGATTGTGGGCAACTATTGGGAACGGAAATGGAGCCGTCGCGGCGTTTTGCGCGGCGCCAGCGTCGCCGGCATTGGGACCGCCGGTATGGCCCTCGTGGGCTGCGGTGGCGGCGACGACGATGACGGCGGCGACACGGGCGGCCTTTCCTCGCTGCGAACCCCCACCCCGGCCGGCGGCGCGACCGCCGTCGCGAAGGACCCCTTCGCCGGGGCCACCCCGGGCGGCACCTACCGCCTGAACATCACCGGCGACCCGCCGACGCTGGACCCGCACGGCAACCTCAGCTTCATCACGAAGACGGTGTCGGCGTATGTCTACAGCCGGCTGTTCAAGTACAAGACGGGCCCCGGCATCCTGCGCGCCAACGTTCGCCCCACCGGAGACCTCGCGCAGACGGCCGAGGGTTCTCCCGACGGCCTGAAGTGGACGATCAAGCTCCGGCCGGGCGTGAAGTTCCACAATGTCGCCCCCGTCAACGGCCGCGAGCTCACCAGCGACGACGTGAAGTTCTCCTGGGGCCGCCTTGTCGACCCGAAGAACGCGGGCCGCGCGCAGGTCCAGTTCGTCGACAAGCTGGAGTACCCGGACGCTTCGACCGTGGTGTTCACGTTGAAGTCGCCGAACGCGGTCTTCCTGGACACGCTCGCCGACACGAATCTGCTGTGGGTCATGCCCACGGAATCGGACGGTAAGTTCGATCCCGCGAAGCAGATGATCGGCAGCGGCCCGTGGGTGTTCGATGGCTACCAGCCGTCGGTCGCCTACAAGATGAAGAAGAACCCGGAATGGTACGAGAAGGGGTTCCCCTTCTTCGATGCCGTCGAGGCCGCGATCATCCCCGAGTACGCGAACTATCTCGCGCAGTTCCTCGCCGGGAACCTGGACACGCTTGCGCCGAACGCACAGGACCTGCAGGACGTCCAGAAGGTCAAGGATGTCAACATCTCGTCGTACCTGAACTCCGGCGCGAACTGGCTCTGGTTCGATGGCACGGATCCGAATTCGCCGTACGTGAAGGACGAGCGCATTCGGCAGGCGATGTCGATGGCGTGCAATCGCGACGAACTCACCGACCTCAGCTACAACACCAAGAAGCTGAAGGCCGCCGGCCTGAGCGTCGCCGAGCAGTGGAACAACCTCATCCCCGCGGGCTGGGGACGGTTCTGGATCGACCCGAAGAGCAGCGAATTCGGTGAGAACGGGAAGTACTTCAAGTACGACCCGGCGGAGGCGAAGAAGCTCCTCTCGGCGGCGGGCTACGGTGATAAGCCGTTCGAGGTGACCTACCAGTACACCGCCAACCGCTACGGCAAGAGTTTCAACGATGCCGCCGAAGCCACGCTCGGGTACCTGAACGCGATCGGCGTGAAGACGACGACCGACGTCCAGGACTACAGCTCGAAGTACATCACGCAGACCTTCGTGGGCAACTTCAAGGGTCTCGCCTTCGGCCTCGAAACGGGCTTCCCGGAGGCGGGCAACTTCCCCATTCGCCTGTTCACGGATAACGGGAACAACCACGGCAAGGTGAAGGACGCCTACCTGGAGAAGTTCGCCATCGACCAGCAGGTGGAACTCGACGACAAGAAGCGCGTCAGCATGTTCCACGAAGCGCAGAAGTACCACGCGCAAAAGATGTGGTACATCCCGCTCCAGGTGGGCGCGGGGCAGACCTGGGTCGCGTACCAGAACGCGGTGCAGAACGGCGGCGACTTCTACACGCTCGCCTACGGCGCCCCGACGGAGACGACCCCGTACCTCTGGAAGAAGCGGGTATAAGCGTCCCCTCGTAACGCCCGTCTTCCGCGAGCCACGGCTTGCGGCGAAGGCCGCCCGCTCCCCGGGCGGCCTTCGCGCGTGCCGCGCCGCTCACGTCCAATCCCAAAATGGGAACGCGAATCCGGTTCGTATTCCGCTACACTGGGAGCACCCTCCGACCGGACGATCGCATGCCCGCATTCTCCCCGAACGATCCCGCCTTCCTCGAAAACCCGTTCCCGTTCTACGAGATGGGCCGCGCCTTCAGCCCGCTACAGATCGGTCCGCCGGGGCTGTGGTCCGTCTTCGGGTACGACGACTGCAGCGCGATCCTGAAGGACAACGCGACGTGGTCGTCGTTCGGCCGGCGGCCGGAGCAGGACGTGGAGGTCGCGCCCTCGATGCTTTCCTCGGACCCGCCGGTACACACGCGTCTGCGCGGCCTCGTATCGCAGGCGTTTACGCCGCGCATGGTGGAGCAGCTCGAACCCCGCATCCGTGTCCTCGCGAGCGAGCTCCTCGACGAGGCGGCGGCGGCCGGCGCCACCGTGGACCTGATCGACGCCCTCGCCTACCCCCTGCCCGTGATCATGATCGCCGAAATCCTCGGCGTGCCGGCGGAAGACCGGGCGAGATTCCGCTACTGGTCGGATGAGATCGTCTCCCAGCTCGGCTCGGGCATCGATGGCCAGGGGGGCCGCCAGCTCGACCCGGGGATGCTCACGGAGGTGGGCGAGTACTTCGGCCGCATGGTCGAGGAGCGCCGGGCCAACCCCCGCGCGGACCTCATCACCGGGCTCGCGGCCGCGGAGCACGAGGGCTCGAAGCTCAGCTTCCCGGAGCTGATGCAGATGCTCGTGCTGCTGCTGGTCGCCGGGAACGAAACGACGACGAACCTCATCGGCAACGCCGTGCAGGAGTTCATCGCGTACCCGGAGCAGCTCACGCTCCTGCGCGAGCGGCCGGAGCTCCTGCCGTCCGCGATCGAGGAGGTCATGCGCCACAGTTCGCCTGTGCAGGCGACGGTGCGTGTCGCGACGCGCGACGCCGAGGTCGCGGGCAAGACCATCCCCGCGGGCGACAGCGCCGTCGTCTGGCTCGCCGCCGCGAACCGGGACCCCGCCGTTTTCGCCGACCCGGCCGGCTTCGACATCACGCGCAACCCGAACCGGCACATCGGCTTCGGCATGGGCATCCACTTCTGCCTCGGCGCGCCGCTGGCGCGGCTGGAGGCACGCATCGCGCTCGAGACGTTCCTCGCGCGCTCGGCGTCGTTCGCTCGGACAGACCAGGAGCTGCTCCCGCGCGTGCCCACGTTCATCATGCGCGGGGTGCGCCGGCTGCCGTTGCGCGTGGAGTGGCGGGAGCCCGCCGCGGTCTGGTCCACGTCGCGCGGCATGACATGAAGGTCCCCGGGCGGGAGTTCGACGAGCCACTCCCGCCGCGCCGCCCCTGCAGCACCTCGTACGGGCGTGCCGCGAGCTCGACTTCGACCGACGGCCCCGCGCCCGCGGGTTCGAGCCGCAGGGTGTGGGTCGATCCGAAGGCGAACTGCTCGGCGGTCACCGCGCTGAACTGGTTGGGCTGGTCGCCGCCCTCCGCGCCCCGTCGCAGCACCACCCGTTCCGCGCGAATGGCGAGATCGACGACGTCGCCGGTGCGGGGGATGCGGCCCACCGGGGGTGCGCAGCGCAGGGCCACGCCCGCGACCTCGACGACCGGGTGCCCCTGCTCGAAGCCCGCCACGCGCCCTTCGAGGATGTTGGCGACGCCGGTCAGTTCGGCGACACGCCGTGTCGCGGGGCGCCGAAAGACCTCCTCGCGCGACCCGTCCTGGAGGATGCGGCCCGCATCGAACACGGCCACGCGGTCGGCGAGGAAGTGTGCCTCCCGCAGGTCGTGGGTGACGAAGAGGATGGTGAGGCCGAGTTCGGAACGGAGCCGCAGGAGCTCGCGCCGCATGCCGTTGCGGAGGGTGTCGTCGAGGGCGCTGAACGGCTCGTCGAGGAGCAGCACGGGCGCCTCCCGGGCGAGCGCGCGAGCGAGCGCGACGCGCTGGCGCTGGCCGCCGGAGAGCGTTCGCGGCCGGCGTGCCTCGAACCCGGCGAGGTCGAGCAGGCCGAGGAGTTCGGCCACCCGCCGGCGGCGGTCCCGTTCGCGCGGCATGCCGAAGGCCACGTTCTCCGCCACTGAGAGGTGGTCGAAGAGTGCGAGCTCCTGCACGACGTAGCCTGTGCGCCGGTGCTGGGGCGGCAGGTTGATGCCCCCCGCGGAATCGAACACGGTCTCGCCGGCGATGGCGATGCGCCCCCGGTCTGGCCGCATCAGCCCCGAAATGAACTGCAGGGTCAGGCTCTTCCCCGCGCCCGAATGGCCGAACAGCACCACGAGCTCGTTCTTCGCGGCAAGCCCGGCGCTGTACCGGAAGCCGCCAAGGCGGCGCTCGGCCTCGAATTCGATGCTCACGAGCGGGCGCCGTTTCGCGCGGCGAGGCGGAACGCGGCGAGCACGACGAGCGCCGCCACCAGCAGGATGAGCGACAGTGCCACCGCGCCCGGCAACCCCAGCGACGATCCTTCGAAGGCGCTGATGACGGCGAGCGGCATGGTCTGCGTCCGCCCTTCGAGGTTGCCGGCGAAGATGAGCGTCGCGCCCAGTTCACCCATCGCTCGCGACCAGCACAGGACCGTGCCCGCGACCAGCGCCGGCCACGCCTGCGGCACCGTGATGCGCGCGAACGTGCGCACGCGGGAGGCGCCCAGGGTGTAGGCGACGCGTTCGAGCTGCGGGTCGACGGCGTCGAAGCCGCTTTTCGCCGCGCGCACGTAGAAGGGCGCGGCCACGAGCAGCTGCGCCATGACAACGGCTGTCGTTCGGAAGCCGAAGGTGAACCCCGTCCATGCTTCGATGGGCTCGCCGACCAGGCCGCGGCGCCCGAACGCGGTGAGCAGCGCCACCCCGGCCACCGTCGGCGGCAGCACGATCGGCAGGTCGATGAGGGCGTCGGCGATGGCGCGGCCGGGGAAGTGGCCGCGCGCGAGCAGGTACGCCCCCGGCGTCCCCAGCACCCCCGCCAGCACCGACGCCAGCGTCGCGGCCCAGAAGGAGAGGACGAGCGCCTCCCGCACCTGGCGGGTTCGCAACAGCGACCACGTCTCGCCGTCGGCGATGGCGCGGTCGATGAGCCCCGCGAAGGGGAGCAGGAAGAAGAGCGCGAAGACCGCCGCGAGGAGGGTGACGGTCGCGAGTGCGGCACGGTCGGCGGGGACGCGCATGACGGCTCCTACTGTGCCCCGAACCCGTGGCTCGCCATGATCTTCTGGCCGCGAGGCAGGAACAGGAATTCCACGAACGCCTCGGCCGTGGTCACGTTCTTCCCGTTTCGGGTGACGGCGATGGCGTACTGGGCCTGCACGTTGAACGCCGCGGGGATTTCCACGGTGCCCACCTGCGTCCCGGCGGCGGCGGCGTCGGTCCGGTACACGAAGCCCGCATCGGCCTCCCCAAGTTGGACCTTCGTGAGCACGGCGCGCACGTTCGGCTCCTCGCTGCGGAGGTTCGCGAGCGCCTTCGTGGCGAAATCGGCGGCGATGGCGCCGGGCAGGGTCGAGGCGCGCGCCAGTACCTCCCGCGCGTACCGCCCGGCGGGAACATCGCGCCCCGCGAGCACGAGCCGCACGCCGGGTTTCGCCACGTCCGCGAGCGTCTTCACCGTCGCGCCCTTCGTCGGCGTGACGACCACGAGGTCGTTGGTGGCGAACAGCTGTGCCTCGGAGGCGTTGCGAGCGTCCATGACCACCTTCAGCTGCTGCAGGTCGGCGGAGGCGAAGATGTCGGCGGGGGCGCCTTCGTTGACCTGCGTCGCGAGGGTCGAGGACGAGGCGAAGTTGAACCGTGCGCGCGCGCCGGGGTGTTCGTCCTCGAAGGCGGCGCCGAGCTCCTTGAAGGCATCGGTCAGGGAACTCGCGGCGAAGACGAGGATTTCGCCGGTCACAAGGTCCGCGGTGCCCGTGCGGGTGGGGGTGGCGTCGCTGCCGTCGCCGCCACAGGCGGCCGGGAGGATGCCCACGGCGAGCGCGCCCGCGGCGCCGAGAAGGCGGCGGCGCGAGATCGTGTGGTTCCGGGTCATGTCGCGGCCCCGGCTTCGGCTTCGGCGGCGGCCTGGCAGTGCCGCAGCCACGCGAGCGTACCCTCCGCGCCGGTGCGCTTCGAATCGAGCACCATGCGCCCGAAGCGGGTGCTCGCGGCGCGCGCTTCGAGCCCGCGCAGGTACGCCTCGCACTCCACGATCTGCGCCGCGATCAGGTCCCGCTCCGCGGGGGGATCCTGCTGCCCGAGGAAGTACAGCTTCAGGAGGAAGTCGAGCCGGACCTCGCGGATGCGCGCGACCGGACGTGCCAGCCACTCATCCACCGCCTCCCGGCCGCTCTCCGTGAGCGCGAACACCTTGCGCGGCGGGTTCTGCCCCACGCGTTCCTCGTGCCAGGCAACCATCCCTCGCCCTTCGAGCGCGCGAAGGTACGTATAGAGCGTGCTCTGCTCCGTGGGGCACACGTCCGCGAGGTCCCGGGCGATGGAGCGCGCCATTTCGTACCCGTGCAGGGGGCCGCGCACGCGCAGGATGCCAAGGAGCGCGAACTCGTTCGGTCCCAGCGCGCGTTCATTCACCGGCGGCTCCCCCATGGTTGCGCTCCAAGTACTCTAACTCGAACGAGGGGCCGGGCAAGCGTCAAGGCGCCTGCCCCGTGCGCTTTCGCCTGTGACGCCGCTCGGCAAAGATGGCACTCATGCGAACCTTCGCCCTGCTCCCCGCCGTCTTCTTCGCGCTCCTCTTCGCCGTCGCGTGCGGTGGGGACGATGCCGGGGACGCCACCCCCTCGCCGGCCTCGGCCTCGGCGTCCGCCGCGGCGGGCACGCCCTCGCCCGCGGCGAGCCCTACCGCCGCGGGGACGCCGCTGCCCACCGCCACCACGCGCGTGCGCCTGCCCGCTGTCCTTTATATGCGGCACGACAACGTGGGCTCGGGCGCGATCAACGTCGTCGTGGGGACCGACATCGACACCGCGGCGGTGTTCAAGGTCACGGGTGCGAAAGGCGCGTCGATCGGCGCCCAGGTCCCGCCCGCCGGCGTCCGGCAGTCCGAGCACACGGCCTCCGTCGGCACGGCGAACGAGCCGGTGCGCGTGGAAGTCACGCTCACCGACGCGCTCGGCAACGTCGCGACCGGTGCGATCGACGTGGGCGGCGTCGTTGGCCGCCAGTATTGGGGCGGTGGCGACTCGGCGCCGAAGCTCGAGCTGCTGCCCGGCCTCAAGGGCAAGGCGACGTGGACCAACGCGAAGGCCGCCCCCGGCCCGCTCACCACCGGCAGCGTCATCCTGTTCGCATCGAAGACGGGGTGCTCGCCGCTGCGCCCGTGCTCGGTGACGTTCGTCGGCGCCGGTGGGCTCGAAAAGTCGGGCGTCTCCGCCGACGGCCTCACCGAGGCCCACCAGGTCGAATTCGATTTCCCCCAGGCCGATCGCGACTTCGTCGTGCTGCTCACCGGGCGCCCTTCGGCCACCTCGTGGGAGTTCTACCAGTTCACCATCGCGACCACGCAGCTCAAGCCGTAGCCGCTACTTCGCCGATTCCTCGATGGTCACGCGGACGATCCGGTCGCCCTGGTTGATGCGGTCGACCACGTCCATGCCCGCGGTGACGCGCGCGAACGGGTAGAACGGCTTCTGGCGCGGCGCTTCGACATCGAGGTTGGTGTTGTCGGAGAGGTTCACGAACCACTGGCTGCCGAACTTCGTCGAACCGGCCGCTCGGGCCATCGCCACCGTCCCGC
Organism: Candidatus Amarobacillus elongatus; assembly: GCA_016703545.1. GTDB lineage: Bacteria > Chloroflexota > Dehalococcoidia > Tepidiformales > Tepidiformaceae > Amarobacillus > Amarobacillus elongatus. Next base: position 78,322 of record JADJBX010000007.1, on the reverse strand, counting down.
GCGTGTTCTTCATCGCGTTCGGTTCCTGTTCGGTTTCGAAGCCAGCGCCGCCGCTGCCCTCGCCCGTGGGGTCGCCCGTCTGCGCGACGAAGTTCGCGACCACGCGGTGAAAGCGCAGGCCGTCCCAGAACCGTTCGCGCGCGAGGAACACGAACACGTTTACCGTCGCCGGCGATTGGTCCGCCAGCAGCTCCATCGTGAAGGTACCCTGGTTCGTCTCGACAATCGCGGTGTAGCGCTTGTTGGGGTCGACCACCTGGGCGGCCTGCTCGTACCGCCGCTTATTCGGGATGTCCGGGTTCTGTTCGTCGTCGCCGAGGCCGAAGACGAAGACGGCCAGGCCGGTGACGAAGCCGAGCACAAGCAGGCCGAAGGCCCCGACGATGATGGCGCCCGAACGCGAACTCATGGCTCGATGCTAGCGGCCGCGGGCGCAGGGGCCACTCAGCGGACCTCGAGGTACCAGGCGTGCCCGGCATCGCCCTGGGCCCACCACGCGAAACTGACGAGGAGGTAGCGCCCCGGTTCCGCGGGCGCGGCAAGCGACGCGGGCTGAGCGGGGATGCCGCCACCGGGGGGCATGCTCCAGGCGATGCCGCCGGGGCCCGGATGCGGCGCCGCGCCGGTCACGGGCAGCCACTGCAGCGTCTGTTCGCGCGGCACGCCGGGGGCGAAAGTGAGGGTGAGCCGCTCGCCGGGGGCCACCGCGATCGGCGTCACGTTCGTCAGTGGACCAACGTAATCGATGCAGGCGCCCGCCCAGCAACGCGTGCCCGCGGCGGCGGTGTGAGCCGCGCCGTTCGCGGTGACGAGTGTGGCCTCGGGGCCCGGGCGAATGGCCGGTCCGCCGCTCGGTACGGGGGAGGCTGCGGCCGCGCCACCGGTGCGCGCGCCGTCATCGCCGTCGCCGGGGAGGCCGAGGCCAAGCGCGGCGGCCGTCAGCACGGCCGCACCCGCGGCGATGGCCGCGCCAACCAGCACCAGTACCCTGCGCCCCATGCCTGAAGGAACGCGCGACGGGGCGAAAAGGTTCCCCCGCCGCGTCACGTTTCGCCCAAAAGGAAACGACCCCATACCGGGGTCGTTCATGGAACACGCTGGAGCCTCCGGTCGGACTCGAACCGACGACCTGCCATTTACGAAACGGCTGCTCTGCCAACTGAGCCACGGAGGCGTGCGGGTTTCAGACTACCAACGCGGCGCGCGCATTGTCGAGGGCGCAGGCACGTCCGGCGGGTGGGGCCAGCCCCCGCGACGCCCGCGGCCAGCCCCCGCGACGTCCGCGGGAACGAATCCCGTGGCGCTCGTACACTGGTATCACCATGAGCACCGTCATCACGCTCCGCCGCGAACACCTCGACGCCATGATCGCCCACGCCCTCGAAGACGCGCCGGTGGAGTGCTGCGGCCTGCTCGCCGCCCGCGACGGCACCGTCACCGCCATCCACCGCGCGCGCAACATCGAGGCGAGCCCCTACCGCTTCAAACTCGACCCCCTCGAGACGCGCCGCATCGAGACCGCGATCGACGACTCGGGCGCGGAGCTGGCCGGCTTCTACCATTCGCACACCGGCAGCGAGCCGCGCCCCAGCCCCACCGATATCCGTGCCATGGGGCCGTTCTTTGGCCCGCCCTACGTCCACTTCGTGATCGGCGTGGCCGACCGCGAGAACCCTGTCGCGCGGGCCTGGTACATCGAGGACGGCGCCGCGCACGAGCACGAGTTCGACGTCATCGAGGGCTGACCCCGCATGGCCTACCCCGCCGACCCCCTGCGCCGGCGCTACACCGTGCCGCGCTCGACCTGCGAGGCCGCCGCTTCGCCTGGGGCGAACGGACGTACGTCTGCGCCGTCGTGAACGTCACCCCGGATTCGTTCTCGGGCGATGGGCTCGGCAGCGACCCCGGAGCAGCTGCCCGTGCGGCCCGCGCCGCCGAGGCCGAGGGGGCCGACCTCGTCGATATTGGCGCCGAATCGTCCCGCCCCGGCGCGCCGGAGCTGGACCCCGCCGAGGAACTTCGACGGCTGATGCCCAGCCTCGAAGCGGTGCGCGCGGCCACGTCGCTGCCGGTCTCGGTCGATACCTACCACGCCAGCGTGGCGGACGCCGCCCTCGCGGCCGGCGCCGACGCCATCAACGACATCCACGGCCTCCGCCACGACGCCGCCATGGCGGGGGTGGTCGCGCGGCACGGGGCCGCGCTCATCGCCATGCACAACCAGCGGGGCCGGCCCCACCGCGAGACCATGGCCGATATCGCGGCTGGCTTCGCCGCTACCCTCGCTCTCGCCGGCACGGCGGGCGTGCCGCGCTCGCGCATCATCCTCGACCCGGGCTTTGGCTTTGGCTGGAAGCCGGAACAGAACCTCGAGATGGTCCGGCGCCTCGCCGAACTTGGCAGCTTCGAGCTGCCGCTGCTGCTTGGGCCGTCTCGAAAGTCGACCATCGGGTTCATCCTCGGGCTTCCCGTGGACCAGCGCGTGGAGGGGACGGCGGCGCTCGTCGCGCTCGGCATCGCCGGCGGCGCCGACATCGTGCGCGTGCACGACGTGCGGGCGATGGCACGCGTGGTGAGCGTGTCCGACGCCACCGTCCGCGCCCACTGGCGCCACGAAGCACCGGCTACCGTCCCGGTCGTGCTTGCGCTGGGGTCCAACCTGGGGACCGCGCCGGGAACCTGCGCCGCGCCGTCGCCCTCCTCGAAGCGCGCGGCGTGACGTTCGCGCGGCGCTCCTCGATCTGGGAGACGCCGCCGGTGCCCGCCGACCAGCCGCCCTTCCTGAACGCCGCCGTGGCGGGCGAAACGACGCTCACGGTCCGCGAGCTGCTGACCGTCGCGAAGGCGATCGAGGCGGAGCTTGGCCGCGTTCCCGGCCCGCGCTGGGGACCGCGCCCCATCGATATCGACATCCTCTTTCACGGGCCCGGGCGCACGGACGAGCCGGACCTGCAGGTGCCCCACGCGCTCCTGGCGGAGCGCGGCTTCGTGCTGGTGCCGCTCGCTGAGGTCACCGATAGCCCGCTCCCCGTCCTCGGGGAAACCGCCGCGGCGCTGCTCGAACGCGTGAGCCGCGAGGGCATCGTTCGCACCGGAGAGGCGCTGTAACCCGAGCGGCCGCGGCGCGGTACACTGCCGGGGTGTCCACGCGCGATGCCCTTCACGCCCTCGTCGACGCCCTCCCCGAAGAGCTGCTCTGGCTCGCCGAGATGCACCTTGCCGAGCTGCACGCGAACGGCGGCCTTCCCGCGCACGACCTCTCGTCCGCCTTCGAAGCCGCCGGCCCCATTCGCGCCGAGGATGTCCGAGGGGCGCCGATGGCGGCTGGCGCGCGGTTTGGGCCCAGCACGGCATTACCGACGCCGACCTCGACGCCATTTTCGAGTAAGCCGCCCGCTGTCCCGCCCTAACGGTGCTTTCGCAGCGTCCCGGCGAAGGCGGCAAGCTCGTCGCGGCTGAGCGCGTTCGTGGTGATGGTCACCCGCGTTTCGCCGTCATCGAACACCAGCCGGACGATGCCGCCCGCCTCCGTCACGACCGTCGCCGTCACGCCGTTCGCGAGCGTCACGGGGTCTCCCGCCGCCGGCGTCCCCGCGAATGCCGCCGATGGCCCCTGGAAGATGCGCACGTACGGGTTCTGATCGAGCTCCTTGAAGCTGCCAGACTGGTGGACGAGCCAGGTCGTGCTGGAACCGGAGGGGTCGCGGGCGTTTCCCTCCCAGCTGCGGATGCCGTACCCCGGGGGCATCGCCGGGACCAGGTACCAGCCCACGCGCGAGGGGTTGCCATAGCCGTCATCGCTCACGGCGCCGCTCGCCGCGTCACTTGCCGGGCCCATGGCCTTGCCCGCAGGGGGTTCGAAGACGAACCGCGCGGGATCAATGCCGCCGAAGTCGAGGCCGGTAATCTCCGCGCGGATCCGCTCGCCGTCGAGCCCGTCGGACTCGTACCGCAGGACCCAGAGGCTGCGTGGTTCCACCCAGAGCCGCGAAACGCCGCCCGTGGTCGCCGTCGGCGGCCCGCCGTTGGTGCTGCCCGAGCTCGACCACGCGGGCCCCCAGTCGACCACGGTGGTGTCGTACCCGAGCACGCGAGCGCTGCCGGTCACGCGGGCGAACGAACCGGGCGCGCGGTTCATGCTTCGCAGCTCATCGAGAAAGCCGTCGAAGGTGCCGGCGTTCGAGGGCCCGATGAGCACCGAGATGGGCAGCGACGCGACCGTTCCCGCCGGGAGGTCCGGGATCCCGGTGCGCTGGTAGGTCGTCTCGGTGGCGCTGTCGTACCACAGCCATTGGCCGTCGGCGACGGCGGTCAGGGTGCGTCCGCCGGCGGGCGGCCCGGAGATCTCGTACCGGTAATGGCGGTTGTCCTGGTGCCACCACCGCACCGTCGACCGGCCGCCCTCGGGTTGCACCTCGACCTGGATGGTCACGGCGAACGGGCCGGGCGGGATGGGCTCATCGCCGCCGCCGCGGAGGGCGAGCACGAGCACGACGGCGGCGGCCACGCCCGCCACCGCCAGCGCGCTCCCGCCGGCCGCGAGCTTGAGGCCGCCGACCGGGACCAGCGCCCGCGCGAGCCGCTGCAGCCGCGCTGCCGGGCGGTTGCGCCACCGCCAGTACGCCGCCGCCTCCTCTCGCGAGGCGAAGCCGAGCTTCGAGAGGATTTCGCTGACGTTCCACTTGGCGCCATCGAGGGTGATGGCGAGCACGGCCGCGATCTCGGCGTTCGTGCGCCCCTCGGCCAGCAGCCGCAGGACCTCGCGCTGGCGGGCGTTCAGCTCGCCCTCGTGCTTCGCCGCGTACCCGAAGCTCTCCATGTATCGCACCCTATGCCGGGCGCGCGGCGGGGTCACTACCCGATGGCACGTATTACGTGCTGAGGTACGAACGGTGTCTCGCTGTCCCGCCTGGCTTTCATCCAGGGGCTCTTGCCGTGCGTGGGGCTAGGCGGCGGCGGAGCGGCGGACGAGGCCGGGTGTGCCCGGCACCTGCGACGCCGCGTTCATTCGCACGGGTTGGATGGCGAAGTCGCGGACGGTTTCGCGCAGTTCGTGCGGGCGCGCGGGCTTCGAAAGGAAGGCGCACGCTCCCAGCCGGTACGACGTGACCACGACCTTATCCGCCACCGGCTGCGAGAGCATCGCCACGGGGGCGCGCTCCAGCCATCGGCGATGCCGCACTTCGCCCAGCATCTCGATCCCGTTCATGCCCGGGAGGTGGTAGTCCACGAAGATCATCGAGGGCACGATGCGCTGCTCTTCCAGCAGCGCCAGCGCCGCCTCCGCGCTCGGCGCCGTCAGGACCTCGGCGCCCGGGCCGACGAGCTTCAGTTGCCGGACCACGGCCTCGAGGTCGGCGGGCTGGCTATCGACGACGAGGAAGGTGTGACGCATGGGGTTTCCCTCTGGTGACCGGTTGGTACCGTTGATATCGGCAGCCTCCCCCGGAAGTTAACCCCGGTGTCACTCGCCGGTGGATGGAACGCCGGCCGGGGAGAAAGGCAGGGGCGAACGGGTGACGGGGCGCGCCCCCATCACCCTTCCCGCGCAGCCGTCCCCTGTTCCTCCACGGTGCGTGCCCATTCGGCTTCCGGGTCCTCGCTGCCGAGGTGCGCCGCCGCCGTTCGCCGCGACTGGATCCCCGCCTCCACGAGCGACCGCTCGTCGGCGACCTGGCGGGAGCGGTCGATGGGGAGGACCGGGCCCCACGTGGCCACGGGCCGCAGCCCTTCGATATCCAGCCCGCCGTACCGCCCGAGCAGCCGCAGGATGAGCGCCGCCCGCCGTTCGTACGCCGCCCCGCGAATCAGCCGCTTCCGCGCGACCTTCTTCGCCAGCGGGTCCAGCTCCGTGTTCAGGGCGACGCCGCTCAGCCCCTGCGGGTTGTGCCCGAACGCCGTCCGCGGCGATTCGCCGAGGTCGTGGAGCGTGCGGTAGATGAGGTCGATGTAGTCGCGGTGCAGCGCAACGCCGCCGCCCTGCAGCAGGTCCAGCAGATACGCCCGCGCGCGCTCCGGCACCTCCCACACCGCGCCGGGCTCGACGGCGATATCCGACGACCCGTCGACCCCCTCGAGCACGGCGATGGGGTTCCCCGAGAGTTTCGAGGATCTGGCTGAGCTGGCTGTAGGCGCGGTTCAGCTCGCGCGCCGACTCCACCAGGGGCGGCAGGTCGCTCGTGCCCCACGCCTGCTTCGGCTCGCGGACGTTGGGGAAGAGCACGAAGGGGATGACGCCGTAGGGGTTCGCTTCTCGCCGCGCGAGCGCCTCGCCGTGCCACACCTCGAACGCCTCGGCCGTCCAGTATTCCGTGACGGTCGTGGGCGCGGGCCGCAGGCTGCTCGCACCCGGCTCCTCGACCTGGTACTGCGACGCCACGGCCGTCAGCCGCGACGGGTCATCCGGCACGCGCCAGGCGTAGATGCCCTGCACATCCGGGGCCGTCACGCGCACCTGCCGCTCGGCGGCGTCCCACGTCACCTTGTAGCAGGCGTCGCCGAGCACGGCGCAATCGAGTTCGGTTTCGAAATCCAGCTGCGAAAGGCCGTTCGTGGCTTCGACCTCGCGAAGGGCGAGCTCGGCGGCGCGGGCACGGTCGCGGCCGGCCGCTGTGTCGCCGTCGCGCGCCTCGACCTGCACCGAAAGGCCCGTCAGCAGGTACCCGGTGATCTTGTCCGCGAACGCCTTCGCGTAGTTGAACGTGAGACGCCGTTCGCCGCGCCGGGCCCGGCCCGGCCACTGGCGCCCCTCGTAGAAGTCGAGGTTGTCGCGGTAGCGGCGCATGCGGTCTTCGTCCATGCGGCGCAGGCGAAGCGGCAGGGGCGGATCGGGTGGGCGCGCGCCACGGCGCCGCAGGGGTTGCGAAACAGGAGCGGCCACGGGGCCACCTCCGGGGAGAGATGCCCACCACGGTTGGCAAGAATGGCAGGAGCCCGGAGGGGTGCGTGGCAGGGCAAGAGAGCAAAGAGAAAGGAGAAAGGAGAAACGGGGGAGCGCCGCGGCATGCCCTAGAGCGCGAGCGCCAGGTGGATGTCGTCTGGTTCGAGGGCGACGAGGGTGGGGTGCGGGGGGATGGCGAGGGTGCAGCCCTGGCGGAGGTAGAAGCCCACGGCGGAGCCCGTCGGCGTCGCGGAAACGTACATGCGCTCCGCGGATGCGGCACGACAGCGCTCCACCGCGTCCGCCCACAGCCTCGTGCCCACACCCGTACGCCGGAACGGCCGGCTCACGTGCAGGAACGTGAGCCGCGCGAGCGGCGGTTCGTATGCGGGCTGCACCACCGCGAGCCCGGCGAATTCGCCACCAACGTACCCGCCGAGCAGGAGGCCGCCGTCCTCCAGTGCCTCGCGGCAGAACCGGAGTTCGAATTCGAAGCTGTGCGGCCCGTCCCCGCTCGTCTCCCACTCGGGGATCTCCGACACGGTGAGCGGCCGTTCGCGGAGGCGCCCGTCGACCACCTCGTACTCGACCTCGACATGCTCCGCACGGTCGATCAGGCGGACGAGCTCGACATCACTGGCGGAAAGCAACCGCACCACCGGAACCACCGCCATCGCGTTCTTCCCCCTCTCGCCGCAGCTTCGCTGCAGTATGACACCCGCCACCCGCGGGGTTGCCCACTCGAGCCCCGCACCCTCCCTTATCTCCTTTCTCCTTTCTCCTTTCTCCTTTCTCTTTCCTCCCCCGTGACCATCCCCCCTCCGTGCTCGCCCGCCCCTCCCGCAGCCTCGCCCGCATGTTCACCCCCTCCCCTCCCTCGCCGCCCACCAGCTCGCTCACTCCCGCCGCCCCGCCGTCTCCCTCTCCGCCTCCCCCTCACGCCTCGGCTCCCCCATCCTCAACTGGTCCCGCATCTACCGCGGCCCCGAACCCGACCACCCCCGCGCCGCCACACTCACCGCCTCCGGCCACCTCCTCATCGTCCGCAACAACGCCGGCACCCTCCAATCCGCCAACCGCTATTCCCCCCGGCGGCTCCGCCTCCCCCTCCGGCGTCTGGGTCAACCGCGATACCGCCATCGTCTCCGGCTCCACCCCCGCACTCATCAACCGCGCCAACGGCGAAACCCTCCTCCTCTACGCCAAGGGCTCCGACCTCAAGCTCCTCTCCTCCTCCGATAACGGCGCCACATGGGCCGCTCCCACCACCCTCGTCACCGAAGCCTCCGCCATCACCCATGTCGCCGCCGCCTTCCGCACCTCCTCCTCCGATTGCGCCGTCTTCTATGGCCTCTCCGGCGCCCCACCAACCTCCGCCGCCTTCGCCGCACCTCCGGCACCTTGGGACGCCTCCTCCACCAACTGGACCCAGGGCGCCACCATCGCCGCCCTTTACGAGCTCGCCGCCGCACACGATGGCTCCGATTACGTCCTCACCTTCTCCGCACTCGCCGCCTCCACCAACCACCCCACCCACTTCGCCAGCCTCTCCGGCGATCTCGGCTTCCCCGGTATCTGGAGCGCACCCCACATCGTCGACCAGGCCGATGCCGCCTCCACCGTCACCCTCCGCGGCGCCACCCTCGCCACCCTCTCCGGCCGCCTCATCGCCGCCTACGCCCTCCGCGAAACCTCCGCCGTCGCCACCATCACCGCCCGCGAGACCTCCACCCCATCCATCAGCACCGGCGCATGGGCCGAGCCCCAGCCCTTCGAGCCCGCCTCCCAGTACGGCCCCGCCTACGCCACCTCACCCACCTACCCCTCCACCCTCTACGCCGTCACCGCCTCCGGCGTCTGGGCCGCCACCATCCCCGATACCCTCACCCTCACCACCCGCCTCCTCTCCGCACGCCTCCGCCAGACCCCCACCACCCTCACCGCCACCCTCACCATGGACGACGCCGATGGCGGCTTCGCCGCCCTCGGCCTCGCCCCCGGCTGGACCGTCACCCTCACCCCCGGCTACGCCTCCGGCGCAGCCGGGGCCCAGGAAGCCGGCATCGCCTTCATCCTCACCATCGAGGCCATCGCACACACCCACGCCGAAGGCCACCGCATCGTTACCCTCACCTGCACCGGCCCCCTCGAACAGCTCGCCCGCTGGCGCCCCGCCTCCGCCTACCAGTCCGCCGCAGGCGCCCTCACCCGCTTCCAACTCCTCTTGCGCGCCGCCCAGCGCGCCGCCATCCCCGTCGCCTCCGGCGCCGACCCCGATGACCCCTCACCCGACTTCACCGCCTACTCCCCCAGCCTCGCCTGGGCCCCGGCGAAAGCGGCCGCACCATCCTCGATCGCATCCTCGCCCCCCTCAACGACGGCCTCCGCACCGAGACCGGCGCCCTCACCGTCGTCAACCGCACCTCCCGCCTCTTCGCCGATGTCGCCCGCCGCCTCGCGCCCATCCTCTGGTGGCGCTTCACCACCTACGACGCCACCGTCGTGCAGGACCACTCCGCCACCGGCGCCTATGCCGGCGCCTTCATCACGCCCCCCTACACCATCGCCACCGGCCCCCTCGCCGGCGGCCAGCCCAGCACCGCCCTCACCTTCCCCGCCACCCCCGGCCTCTTCGTCTCCACCTCCCCAACCCTCGCCCCCAGCCTTACCCACTTCACCCTCCTCGCCCTCGTTCGCAACCCCGCCGCCGGCACAAGCCGCACCATCCTCGCCTCCGATAACAGCGCCGGCACCTACTGGCACATGGGCACCAACAACGGCGTCCTCAACTTCGGCAACTCCGCCGATGGCTGGACCGATACTCGCGGAGCCGACCTCCGCGATGGCAACTGGCACCTTGTCGCCGTCACCCGCCAGGCCAACACCACCGTCACCTGGTATGTCGATGGCGTCCCCGTCGGCACCCGCGCCTCCGCCTCCGCCGCCGCCATCGCCACCGCCACCCCCATCACCGTCGGCATCCGCCCCGCCACCGCCGGCAGCTTCTTCATCGGCGCCACCGTCGCCGAGGCCATGGTCTTCGATAAGCTCCTCATCGCCCGCGATATCGCCGACCTCTGGCGCGCCATCAGCCCCGCCCTCTACACCTTCGGCGGCCCCACCGGCCACCCCATCGAGGCCCTCGAGGCCATCGACCAGCCCCCGCCCGCCAACTGGATCCGCCTGCAGGGCTCCGCCCGCCAGGCCGAGGCCTTCGCCCCCGAGAGCCTCGCCGCCCACGGCCCACGCCTCGCCCAGTACCGCACCCTCGATGCCACCACCGATACCCGCGCCACCAGCTACGCCGCCAACCGCCTCCGCCACGACACCGCCGAAGAGCCCGCCGCCCGCCTCACCGCCCCATGGGCCACCGGCCCCCAGCTCTTCGACCACATCGCCGTCACCCACCCCGCCCTCAGCCAGGCCAGCCGCCTCTACCGCGTCAACGCCATCGCCCTCGATTTCGCCCGGGGCCCCGCCGGCCACCGCTACCGCGCCACCTACGACCTCGTCGCGCCATGACACGGCGCACCATCACCCCGCCCCCCACGGGGTTGCCCCCTTATCTCCTTTCTCCTTTCTCCTTTCTCGTCCCGGAGGGACCCCCCATGATCTCCCGCGCCACCATCGTCAGCTTTTCGAGCGGCACCTTCACCGGCGATATCCGCCTCGCCCACTCCCCCGCCCAGGTCCTCACCGGCGTCAGGTTTTCGCGCCTCGCGAGCGCCGAGTACACCGCCGGCCGCACCGTCCTCGTCGATACCGGCGACCACGGCGACCTCGCCGATATCCTCGTCTTCGCCGTCGTCAGCTAAGCCGCCGCCCGCGAGCCGTTACGTGGCTGCCACCCGCGCGCGCGGCGCGAGAAGGCGTCCGCGCCGCGCACCACCCTACGCTGCTTCCATACCAATCCCGTGAGGTGCCCTGTGAACGAAGAAACCGGCGGCCCGGAGAAGGAAGAGCGCGTGTTCCCGGGGGCGTTCATCGCCTTCGCGGCGGTGGGCGTGCTGGGCGCACTCGCGCTCGGCGTGATGCTGTTCGCCTGACCCCCGGCCGCGGTGCGCGGCGCTGGCGGCACTTTACTTCGCTTCACACGAAGCATCGCCCGCGCGTATGCTCCTTTCTGCCCTTCCCGCACGTGAGGGTTGGCAGGGAGTTTCGTGTGGCCGCCATGTCCGCTTCGCCCGCGCTGGGCGAACGTCTTACCAACCGTCAGAAGGTCCTCATCTACGTCTCGCTGATGATCACGATGTTCGTCAGCGCCCTCGATCAGTCCATCGTCGCGACCGCGACGCCGCGCATCCTCGCGGACCTCGGCGGCTTCGCACTCCTGTCGTGGGTGTTCACGGTGTACCTGCTGGCCTCGACGGTGGTCGTGCCGCTGGTGGGCAAGCTCTCGGACATGTTCGGCCGCAAGCCGTTCATCATCGGTGGGATCACGATCTTCGTGGGCGCCTCGGTGGGGTGCGGCCTCGCGCCATCCATGCCGGCCCTGATCGCGGCGCGGGCCGTCCAGGGCGTGGGCGGCGGGCTCCTCTTCGGCTCCGTCTTCGCCACCCTCGGCGATATCTTCACCCCCATCCAGCGCGCCCGGTACATGGGCTACTTCATCAGCGCCTTCACCCTTGCCTCGCTCAGCGGCCCCACGATTGGCGGCTTCCTCACCGATGGGCCCGGCTGGCGCTGGTGCTTCTACATCAACCTGCCCGTCGGCATCGTCGCGGCGACGCTCATCTGGGTGAACCTGCCGATGTCCCGCCAGGGCGGCCGCCTCCGCGATATCGACTTCCAGGGCGCCCTGCTGCTCGGAGCGGCCACCACCTGCGCCCTCCTCGCCCTCGTCTGGGCGAACGAGACGTACGGCTGGGGCGGTGCGCCGACGCTGGGGCTGTTCGCCGCGGCGATCGTCCTCGCCGTCGCCTTCGTCCGCCAGGAATCCCGCCATCCGCAGGCGATCCTGCCGCTGGGCCTCTTTCGCAACCGCGTCTTCGTCCAGGCGAACATGTTCTCGATGCTCCAGGGCGGCGGCATGATGGGCGCCGTCCAATACTTGCCGACCTTCATCCAGACGTCGCTCGGCGCCTCCGCCACGGCCTCCGGTATCGTCTCGACGCCGCAGTCCCTCGGCCTCCTCGGGAGCAGCATCATCGCCGGCCAGATTGTATCGCGAACGGGCCGCTGGAAGACGGGCGTGGTCCTCGGGGCGTGTTTCTCGGTCGTGGCCGCGGGCCTGATGATGACGCTCGACGTGGGCGTGCCACGCTGGCATATCGCCGTCTTCATGGCGCTCTTCGGTCTCGGCGGCGGCCTCATCGGCCCCACCATCTCGGTCGTCATCCAGAGCGCGGTCCCGCACCAGCAGATGGGCGTCGCCACCAGCGGGCGGCAGTTCTTCATGCAGATCGGGCAGGTGCTCGGGGTGGCCGTGATGGGCGTCATCTTCACCACCACGTACGCCTCGTCGTTCGATGGCGAACTCTCCGACGCCACGCGCGCCGCCCTCCCCGGGGACGCGTACGACGAGTTCCGCGATCCCACGCTCGCGCTCGACCGTGCCCGCTTCGCCGCGGTCACCGCGGAGCTGCAGGCCCAGGATGGCGGCCAGGCGGTGCTCGATGCGACCGTCGAGGCGCAGCGCGAGGGCGTCGCCGGCGCAATCAAGCGGCTCTACCTGTTCGCGACCATGGCGGGCGTGGCGGTCGTGCTCCTGGCGCTGTTCATCCCCGAGATCCCGCTCCGCCGGAACTTTGGGCCCCCCGCCGGGCAGCCGGCCGAGGAACGCGCGCCGGACCTGCAGCCGCTGGAGGCGCACTGAGGCGCGAGGAGCCCGGATGAACCCCCGTTACGGGCCGTAACGGGGGCCGGGGGGCCCGGTGGATTAGGCCCGAAAGAGTCGCGACAAGGACACTCTCGCCCATACCATATGCATCCCACGGGGACGTATCCTGTGGGTGAGCGAATACGTAGACGAGAGGTGACTCGGAGCCGTGCGTGTTGTGCTTGCGCTACTGTTGAGTAGCGCGGCGATCCTGCTCGCAGCATGCGGGACAATGACAGCCGACCGGGAGCCCTCCACACTCCCCGCCGGTCAGGCAGCGCCCGCCCAGGTCCCCAACACGACATCCGACGTCCGCGAGACCCGCTCCGCGGCAACCGCCGGCGAAATCCTCGTACGCGGCGGTTCGCATCGTTCCGTTTCGGCTCGCGTTCACCGCGACCCCGGAGCGAGCGGGTGCAACAAGGCCATGCCGCAAGGGCTGAAGGCCGGCGGAACCACCGTTCGCCAGCTCACCTCCGGTGGGCTCAAGCGCTCGTACCGGCTCCATATCCCGCCTTCGGCCACGATGACGACCAAGATCCCGCTGGTGCTCAATTTCCATGGGCGCACCGGCACGGCCGCCGACCAGGAAGCCTATTCCGGCTTCCTTCCCGTCAGCGACCGGGAGACGTTCCTGCTCGTTTCGCCGGAAGGCACGGGCACGCCCACCGGCTGGTCGGCGGGCGCGACACCCGCGAACTCCGTCGATGACATCAAGTTCATCAACGACCTGCTGGACACGCTCCAGAAGGAGTTATGCGTCGATGGCGGGCGCGTGTACGCCGCGGGCTTCTCCAACGGCGCCTTCATGGCGTCGCGCGCGGCCTGCGAACTGCCAGATCGGATCACGGCGATCGCCGCCGTGGGCGGTCTCGACTTCCCCCAGAAGGGGTGCGGGGTACCCGTGCCTGTCATTGCCTTCCACGGCACCGCCGATGAGGTGGTGCCGATCAACGGTGGCCTCGTTCGCGCATGGCAGTACGCCGGCGCCTACGATGCCTTCAAGCGCTGGGCGCAGAATAACGACTGCATCGAGCCGTCCGACGGTGTCGGGATCGGCGGCGATGCGGTGCGGCTGGCCGGGGGCGATTGCCTCGCTCCCACCGAGCTCGTGGTGGTGAACGGCGCCGGTCACGTGTGGCCGGGCTCGCCGGCGCTGCCGAAGCAGATCGCGACGCCGGTGGCGGCCCCGGAGCTCATCTGGGCCTTCCTCTCACGCCAGCGAATCGGGAGTTAGCACCACACAGCGAAGGCCCCGGAGACGGGGCCTTCGCTGTGTGGTGCTGAGAAGGGAGAAGGGAGAAAGGAGAAAAGCGCGGGCGCGCGCCGCCCCCGCCCTTTTCTCCTTTCTCCTTTCTCTTTTCTCTCCCTCCCGTTGTTACCAGTTCGCGAGTAATCCGCCGCGCCCGCCGTGCCGCTCGCTTCGTTCGCCGTGCCATCGTGGAACGACACCATCCGCGGAGGATTGGCATGCAGAACGACCGCGAACGCCGCCCCGGCGATGACGCCCCCGAACGCGACCGCAGCCAGGAGACGGGCGAAGACCCGAAGCGCCGCTTCGGCAACGCCGTCGACGACGCCGCGGCGGATTCCTTCCCCGCGAGCGACCCGCCCTCGACCACGCCCCTCACCGGCGAGTCCTTCCCGAGCGACGAGGCGATTCAGCGCGCGCAGGAACGCGAACGCCGGGACGCGGAGCACGCGCGCGGCTAACGCGCCGCCAGCGGCCCTTCGCGCGTGCTCGCGGCCTGGCGGCCGGCCGCCTTCCACGCCTCCGCGAGGTCACGCACGTGGTGGCCGGCCATCAGCTCCTGGACGCCCACATCGTGGTGAATGCCGTCGCCGTCCTCGACGCCCGCGTGTTCGAGGCCGCCCGTGTTCCGGTTGTCGGCCCAGCGCACGCCGAGCCGCGCGCACAGCGCCGCGAGCGTGCCCTCCACCCGGTCGCGCTTTCGCACGAAACGCGCGCGGTAGTCAGCGACCGCGGGTTCGCCATCGAGGTGGTACGTGGCCGTGCCCTTGACCACGAGGACGACGTCCTCATGCGCGAGGATCTTGCGAATGACGGCGGTCGAAACATCGATGACTTGCTGTTCGCTGAAGGGGGCATCGCCGCCGATGAACCGGTAGGCGAGGCGGCGGAGCTGGTGGAAGAGCCGCCGGTGGCCGATCGCGGGTGTCTCGGCCGCGCGTTTGCCGGCCTTCGCGGGGAGCGATCCCACGCGGCCGAGCACGCGTTCCACCTTCGCCGGCACCGATTCGTACCCGTACCAGTACCAGTTCACCTTGAACAGCACGATGTCCGGCTGGTAGCGCAGCATCCACTTCTCGACGAGCCCCGGCAGGGCGGCGTCGGCCCAGGCGTTCCGCATCGTCACCTCGACGGGCTCGCCGATCGACTCGGCCAGCAGCGCCGCGGTGCGCGCGGGGGAACGCTGCTCCTCCGGGATGTCCGGGTTGGCGTCGTTGGAATTGCCGAGGAACAGGAGCTTGACGGCCACCGCCCCTCCGCTAGACCTCGCCCCGCAGGAACAGCGTCATGTGCGTGTTGATGGCCGTCTGCAGCTGCGAATCGACTTCCGGGTGCCGCTTGCGGATCTCCACGGCGAACTCGTTCATCGGCATCCGCCGCCGCTCGTAGCGGGAGCTCGCACCGAGGTCCTTGATGGACTTCGCCGAGACCAGGTACACGGGGCGCACCGTGGCCGCCCCCGCTTCGTAGTCCGGGTTGTGGCTGGTGGCGCGGCAATCGAAGTAGCCCAGCAGCTCGATGCGGCCGGGAGTGACCCCCGTCTGCTCCATCACCGTGCGCTTCAGCCACGCCGCGGCGGTCTCGCCCTCGGGCACGGGGCCGCCCACGGTGCCGAAGCGTTCGGCGCCTTTCTCCCGCGTGAGGTACCCCTTGTCGCCCATGCAGACGACGACGTAGCCATACGTCAGGGGCGCGCCCTTGGGGAGGGTGTCGGTCTCGACCCACCGGGCACGCCAGTGGTCGCCAAAGTTCAACTCCACCACGGCGGCGGGATCGGGAATGTAGATGTTCATGTCCATGGGGGGCATGACCATAGTTAGCTTCTCCGGCGCAAAAAGGGCTTGGCCGTGATCGTGGCGCGAATCCCGGCAAGGTCAAGTTCGGCGCCTGGCAACGCCACATCCGTCGCCACCGAGGCCAGCCCGATGACGCTGCCAATCCCAAGCGATCGCACGCACGACCGCAATTCCCCGGCGCGCCGCCCGCTCGCGGTCACGGGCGTGCCCGCGGGGGGAACGCTCTCCCCTTCGAGTAGCACGGCGCTGAGGATCACGCCTTCTTCCCCTCCGGGGATGTCCAGCAGCTGATCGAGGTCGGCCTGGGCGGGGGTGTAGCCGGGCGCCAGGTCGGGGTCGAAGGCGGGAATACACGCCTCGATGCGCGCGCTTTCCAGCGCGGCCTGTCCCGCCAGCGGCACGCCCGCCTGCCCCAGTGTCTCGATGATGTGCTGCGCAACCGCCGGCGCGAGCATGAATTCGAACCCGTCCTCGCCGATGTCGCTCGTACGCGTGACCAGGGTGCGGAAGCCGTGAAATTCGAACGTCACCGTGTGCAGCCGCTGCAGGCGCGCCGGGAGCCCTTCGCCGAGGTGCTGTTCGCAGAGCGCGGCCGCCGCCGGCCCGGCCACCCCGAGGAGGCAGGTCGTCTCCGTGCGATCCTCGACGCGCACGTCCCAATCCGCGCCGCGGGCCGCTTGCAGCCGCTCGAAGGTCTGGAACCGCTGCCCCGGTTCGCCTGTGACCATGTAGGCGATGCCGCCCGTGCGCGCGATGAGCGCGAGGTCGACGATGCGGCCCATCTCGTCGAGTGCGGCCGCGCGCATCGCCCGGCCTTCGTCCAGCTCGTTCACGTGCCCTGCGAACACCGCCGAGAGGAGGTCGCCCGCGTCCGTGCCGGAGACGATGAAGCGGCTGTGATGGGAACGGTCGAACAGGGCGGCGTGGCCGCGGAGGGCGGCGTGCTCTCGCGCCGCATCGCCGTACTGCTCCGGCAACGACCATCCGGTGCGCACGGCGAAGGTCGCGCCCGCGGCCTGGTGAATCTCCCGCAGCGCGAGGTGGTAGATGCGGTCGTTGTGCGTCATTCCGGGATGAACGTGCGGCGGCCGTCCCGCTCGGTCAAGCGCCCCACGCCGGGGAATTCGGCGTGCGTCATGATCACGAGCGCGCGTTCCCGGATTGCCCGCTCCGCGAGCTGCTTCTTCGATTCGAGCGAGACCAGCGGCAGAATATCGAACGCCGCGATCCATGCCGGCCGCTCCAGCTGGACGGCGTGGTGCACAAGGTCCCCCGTGTACAGCGCGGTCTCGCCGTTGGACGACAGCACGAGCGCGGCGTGGTCGGCGGTGTGCCCCGGCATCGCGAGGAAGTGCACCCCGGGGATGACCTGCGCCTCCCCCGAGACCAGCTCCAGCTGCCCCGTGCTCGCGAGCGGTTCGAAGTTCTCGGCGAAGTAGGTGCCCCGCGTGCGTTCGTTGGGGTGCATGGCGGCCTCGTATTCGCCCGCCTGGATGAAGTACCGCGCCCGGGGGAAGGTGGGCACGAGCGTGCCGTCGTCGCGGCGGACGGTGTTCCAGCCGCAGTGGTCCGTGTGCAGATGCGTGTTCGCGACGGCGGTCACGTCTTCCGGCTGGAGGCCCAGCCCGGCGAGCGCGCCCACGAGGTAGCCGTAGTCGCCGGGGAAGCTCTTCTCACGAACCTGGGGGCCGTGCTTGTTCCCCATGCCGGTCTCGATGAGCAGCACATCGCCGCCGCGCCGGACGACCATGCAGTTCAGCCCCAGGGCCATCCGGTGCTGCGCATCGACGTTTTCGGCGCCGATGACCGGCTCCCAGAGCAGGCGCGGCACGAGCCCGTTGACGGCGCCCGCGTCCAGCTTGATGTACCCATCGGAAACGATGGCGATCTCGAACTCGCCCACCCGGTACATTCGCGCGTCCACGGCCGCACTCTACAGGAGGCGATGAGGAGGGGCATGCGCGGGCCGCGGCCGCCCGGCTCTCGCGTCGTCGCGGTTTTGGCCTACGATGAGCGCGATGACCGGCGCCCCCGCCAGTCCCCCGGCGGCTCCCGCATCCCGCGCGGGCGGCCTTGCCATCGCCGCCGCCATCGTCGCCTTCGGCTTCCTGGGGTCGCGCCTGCTCGGCGTCCTGCGCACGGTCGCCATCGCCGAGGCGTTCGGGTCGAGCCCCGAACTGGATGCCTACTGGGTCGCCTTCCGCATCCCGGACCTGATTTTCCAGGTGCTGGCGGGCGCCACGCTCGGCAGCGCCTTCATCCCCGTGTTCGCGCGCGTCTACCGGCGCGAAGGCGAGGAGCGCGCCTGGCGGCTCGCGAGCAACGTCCTCAACCTCATCACCGTCTCCACCGCGGTCCTCTGCCTGGTCGCGTTCGCGTTCGCGCCCCTGCTCGTCCCGCTGCTCGCGCCGGGCCTCGGCGACGACATCGGCCGCCATGACGAACTCACCGAGAAGGCGGTCTCCCTCACGCGCCTGATGCTCCTGTCGCCGCTGCTCTTCTCCATCAGTGGCATGGTCACGGGCATTCTCAACGCGCGCCGGGCGTTCTTCCTGCCCGCCCTCGCGCCGATGGTGTACAACCTCGCGATCATCCTCGGCGCGGTCCTGCTATCCGGCCCGTTCGGGGTCGAAGGGCTGGCGGTGGGCGTCGTCGCGGGCGCGGGCCTGCACCTGGCGACGCAGCTCCCGGGGCTCGTTCGCGAACGGATGCGGTACAGCTGGAGCTTCGACTGGCGCGATTCGCCCGTGCGCGAGGTGGGGCGGCTGATGGGGCCGCGCGTCATCGGTCTCGCCGCCGCGCAGCTCAACTTCGTCATCACCACCTACTTCGCCTCGAAGGTGGGCGCGGCCGCGATTTCGAACCTGACGTACGCGTGGCTGCTGGCGGGGTTGCCGCTCGCGCTGTTCGGGATGGCGCTCTCCACGGCCGTCTTCCCCACGCTCGCCGAGCACAGCGCCGACGAGAACATGGACGCCCTGCGCGAGACGGTGTCGAAGGTGCTGCGGGTGATCATGTTCCTGACCATCCCCGCGGCCATCGGCCTCGCGCTGCTGCGCGGCCCGGCGACGGTGCTCCTGCTGCAGCGCGGCGAATTCACCGCCACCGATGCCGCCATCACCGCTTCGGCGCTGGGCTGGTACTGCCTCGGGATCATTCCCCAGGCCGGGATCGAAATCCACAGCCGCGGTTTCTACGCCCTCGGCGATACGCGCTCCCCCGTGATCCTCGCGGTGGGCGCGGTGATTGTGAACTTCGTGCTCAGCG
This sequence comes from Candidatus Amarobacillus elongatus, assembly GCA_016703545.1. GTDB lineage: Bacteria > Chloroflexota > Dehalococcoidia > Tepidiformales > Tepidiformaceae > Amarobacillus > Amarobacillus elongatus. The sequence goes on along the minus strand of JADJBX010000007.1, from coordinate 59,309 downwards.
CCGCCCTCTGGGGCCGCTTCGAGCATGAAGGGCTCGCCTTCAGCGTCTCCGCAGCCTCCTGGGCCGAATGGCTGCTGCTGTGGCGCGCGTACGGGCGCCGCACCGGCGCCACCGCCGCCCCCGACCTCGCCCACATCGCGCGCATATCGCTGGCGGCCGCCGCGATGGCGCTCTTCATGGCCGTCGGATTCAGCCGCTACGAACACGCGACCATGGCCCAGAATGCCGTCACGGCGATCGCGGGCGCCGCGGCAGGGGGGCTGACCTACGCGGCCGCCGCCGCCTGGCTCCGCCTCCCAGAGCTCTCGGAAGCCGTCCGCCGCCTGCGCCGCTGAGTGCGTCGCGTCTCGCGTCACGCGGCCGCCGCGCGTACGCTGCCCGCACACACCCCGGAGGTCCGTCCATGCCCGTCGCCGAATTCTCCCTCGCAGGCAAGGTCGCCATCGTCACCGGCGGCAGCCGCGGCATCGGCCGCTCCATCGCCGTCGGGCTCGCCGAAGCTGGCGCCGATGTCGTGGTCGCCGCGCGCAAGCTCGAAGCGCTCGAAGAGAGCGTCGCCGCGATCAGCGCGACGGGCCGCAAGGGCATCGCCATTCCCACGAACGTGCGGGAGATGGACGCGCTGCAAAACCTCATCGATCAGACGAAGGCGCAGCTCGGCCGCATCGATATCCTCGTCAACAACGCCGCCACGAACCCCGTCTTCGGCCCTGTCGCAAACCTCGATGAGCGCGCCTGGGACACGGTCATGAACACGAACGTGCGATCGCTCTTCTTCCTTTCGAAGATGGCGCGGGCGGCGATGCTGGAGCACGGCCAGGGCGGCAGCATCATCAACGTCAGCTCCACGGGCGGCTTCCGCGCCTCCGGCGGCCTGGGCGCCTACTCGGTTTCGAAGGCGGCGGTGATCATGCTCACGCAGGTCTGCGCCAAGGAGTGGGGCAAGGACGGGATCCGCGTGAACTGCATCGCCCCCGGCCTGATCAAGACCGAATTCTCGCGCGCGCTGTGGGATAACGAGGCCGCCCGCCAGGGTGGCGCCAACGCGGGCGCTCCGCTCGGCCGCATCGGCATGCCCGATGAGATGGCCGGCGCCGCCGTCTATTTCGCCAGCGCGGCATCGTCCTTCACGACCGGCCAGACCCTGGTGCTCGACGGTGGCTCGCTCGCGTAAGGGGGCGGCGCCCCCGGCGGAGGCAGCGGCCCCCGCCGCCCCGGCCACGCCTTCGCGCGGCCCGGCGGCGCGTGCCCTGCTCCTCCCGGCGCGGCCGTTCATCGCCCTCGCCCGCAAGCTCTTCCGCCTCGGGCGAACGACCGTGCGCCTCGCCGTCATCGGCGCGCTCGTGGCCGCCGCCGTGGCCATCCTCGATGCCGTGTTCTCGCCCCCGGGAAAGGATCGCGACCGCGGCCTGTAGCTCTGCGGGGGCGGGTCAGACCCCGTGCCGGCGCTGCGCGGCCACCGTCGCCAGGCGCGCAGCGCTCCCCGGCACCCCTCGCAACCCCGCCTCCCGCAGCCGCGCGATGATCTCCTCGAAGTGCGGGCGCCCGCTCACTTCGAGCAGGAGTTCGAGCACGGCCACGCCCACCGGCATCCCCGGCGCCTCGCGGTTGTGGTCGACTTCGAGGATGTTGCCGCCCGCTTCGCCCACGACGCGCGACACCAGCGCCAGCTCGCCCGGCGTGTCCGACACCTCGATCGTCAGCGGCTGGTACCGCCCGGCGTCGACGAGGCCGCGCCGGACGATGGAGCCGATCAGGTTGATGTCGACGTTCCCCCCGGAGAGGACGACGGCGGTGCGCCCGCGCGGCCGGTGTGCGCCGCTCTGCAGCGCAGCCACGCCCAGCGCCCCGGCCCCTTCGACCACGAACTTCGAACGCTCCAGGAGGAGCGCCATGGCGTGCGCGATGGCTTCGTCCGGGCAGGCGATGACCTCGTCGGCGTAGGCGCGCACGAGGGCGAAGGTGCGCTCGCTGGGGCCGGCGACGGCGACGCCATCGGCGATGGTGCGCGCCGCCGGCGAGGCCAAGACCCCGCCCGCCTCCAGCGAGCGCCGGATGCCATCCATCGCGCGCGATTGCACCCCCACCACGCGCACCCGCGGGTTCAGCGCTTTCACGGCCACCGCCACGCCCGCCAGCAGACCCCCGCCTCCGGCCGGCACGAGGATCTCCTCGATCTCCGGGTCCTGGTCGAGCAGTTCGAGGCCGATCGTGCCCTGCCCGCTGATAACGGCATCGTCGTCGAACGGCGGCACGAAGAGGCGCCCTTCGCGGTCGGCGATGGCAAGGGCCTCGGCGCGGGCTTCTTCGAGCGACGCCCCATGCAGGACGACGCGCGCGCCATAGCCGCGTGCCGCCGCCGCCTTCGCCAGCGGCGCCGCCGAGGGCATCACCACCGTCACGGCGATCCCGGCCGCGGCCCCTGCGAGCGCGACTCCCTGTGCGTGGTTCCCGGCGCTCGCGGCCACGAGCCCCCGCGCGCGATCGGCCGCCGCGAGCTGCCCCACGAAGTTCGCCGCCCCCCGGATCTTGAACGACCCGGCGCGTTGCAGCTGTTCGCACTTCATCAGGACCGGGACGCCCGTCAGCTCGCTCAGCAGGTTCGAAGGCCACAGGGGGGTGGTGTGGACGTGCGGCGCGATGCGGTCCCGCGCCGCGCGGATGGTCGCCAGCGAAACCCCGTGCTCGGCCATGGTTCCCATCATGGCACAGCCCCGGGAGCGCGTTCTCAGTCGGTGGGTGCGGGGCCGGGCTCGAACGCGGGCACGGGCGCAGCGGACGGAGCGAAATCGAAGGCGGCCGCGCTCCCGGCCGCGAGCATGAGCGCGCCGGGCCCGTCGCCCTCGCCCTCTTCGCCGCCGGCCGCGCTCCGTGTGATGGCGATCGAGCCCGCCGCCATCGCCCCCAGGATCCCGAGGAGCCCGAACGTGGTCAGGACGATGTTCGTGCGATGGTACGTCGTCGCTGCGTCGGCCATCGTCTGGCGCTGGCGGCCGCTGGTCTGTGCCGCCAGCTGGCTCAGGGGCCCGCCGCCGCCGGGGTTTTCCTGCAGCCCCTGCACGCGCATCTGGGTGGCCGCGGTGGGCGCCACGAGCGGCCCCCCGCCGCGCAGGGCCGCGATCCCGGGTATCACATAGCTGTTCCGCCATTCGCGGTACTCGCTGTAGACGAAGTCGCCGCGCTGGCGCTCCGCAGGCGGCACCGGGCTGGCGAGATACCGCCCGAACGCCCGGTCGAGCGCGTCGACCATGTCTTCCGCCTGGTCGGGGGTGAGGGTGTCGGTGCCGCCGAGCGCGCCTTCGAGCGCCGCCTGCAGCTCGATGACGCCGTCCTCGAGCTGGATGAGCGCGCTCCCGGCGACGTACTCGCGTTCGGCCACATCCATGAAGTCGCGCTCGGCCACGGTGCCGCCAAACCACGCCGCCCCCGCCACGATGCCGAAGGTCGCGATGCTGGCGAGGAGCCATGGGGCGGGGTGATTGCGGCCCGCCGCCCACTTGCCGGATGCAAACGCTGACACGGCTTGAAGATACGCGGGACACGCGCTCGGCGTCATTACGCGCGTCTCACAACCGCGGCCCACTTGCTCGCCTGCGATGAGAACGCGACGCAAGCCCGCGCTCCGTTTTCTTGGGCGGGCAGCCCCGGGCGGCAGAGTGAGGACGAAGCGCCGCTCGACGCGGCCTACCCGTTCAGAGGAGTAGTCACATGGGCATTCTTGCCTGGATCCTGTTCGGCCTGATCGCGGGCGCCGTCGCCCAGCTCGTCCTTCCCGGCGATGACGTCGGTGGCGGCAGCGGCATGGGCATCCTGATCACCATCGTCCTCGGCATCGTCGGCGCCTTCGTCGGCGGCCTCATCGGCAGCGCCCTCGGCTTCGGCGGCGTGACTGAATTCGACATCCGCAGCTTCGCGATCGCCATTCTCGGCGCGATCGTCGTGCTCCTGGCCTGGCGCGCCGTCCGGGGTGCCGGCCACGGTTACGCCTAGCGGGGCGCCGCCTCACGCACACTCGGAAGAGGCCCGGGGGAGACCCCGGGCCTCCCGTTCGTTCCGCCCTCCCGCCCGCTGGCCGCGCATCGGCTATTCTCGATCGCATGACTGACTCGCCCGCCCGGCCCCCCTGGCTCAAGGTCCGCTTTCCCGCGGGCCCGAACTACGCGCGCCTGCAGGAGCTCATGCGCGGCGAACAGCTCCACACCGTCTGCGAAGAGGCCCGCTGCCCGAATATCGGCGAATGCTGGAGCCGAGGCACCGCGACCTTCATGATCCTCGGCGATACCTGCACCCGCTCCTGCGGCTTCTGCGCCGTGAAGACGGGCCGCCCCGGCGCCGTCGACCTCGGCGAGCCCCGGCGCGTCGCCCTCGCGATCCAGCGCATGGGGCTCAAGCACGCCGTCATCACCAGCGTGAACCGCGACGAACTCCCCGACGGCGGCGCCGGCATCTTCGCCGAGACCATCCGCTGGTCGCGGCGCCTCAATCCCGGCACGACCTTCGAGGTTCTCATCCCCGACTTCAAGGGCGAACGCGCTCCCCTCGAGACCGTCCTCGCGGCGCAACCCGAGATCCTGAATCACAACACGGAAACCGTCCCGCGCCTCTACGCGACCGTTCGCCCCCAGGCCCGCTACGAACGCACACTCGAGCTGCTGCGCGTGGCGAAGGCCATCGATCCCGGCGCCCTGACCAAGACCGGGATCATGGTCGGGCTCGGCGAAACCAACGCCGAAGTGCTCGAAACCGTGCGCGACATCGCCGCGCAGGGGGTCGATATCCTCACCGTCGGCCAGTACCTGCGGCCCGCGGCGCAGTACCTCCCGGTCGTTCGCTACTGGCACCCCGATGAGTTCGATGAGCTGAAGGCGGCGGCGCTCGCGATGGGCTTCCGCCACGTCGAGTCCGGCCCCCTCGTGCGCAGTTCGTATCACGCCGAGGAGCAGGCGGGGCACGTCAGCGGGCCGCTTCGTCCGCGCGCGACTAACGACAGACTAAACCTCGAAATGCTGCCAACCGTTTGATCTTTCAGGTAGATTCCCGATACGGCCGGTATGGCCGGCGGAATAAGGTGCAGCGGTGACGGAAGCGATGGCACAGCCAGGACATGCCTCGGCCCCCGATGAGGAGCTCTACCGGCGCGAGGCGATGGGAGCCTTCGCCCACGAGGTACGCACCCCGCTTACCTCCATCCGCATGGTCCTCGAACTCGCCCGGCGCGAAGGGACGAACGGCGAACTCGTCCTCGATGGCGAACTCGCCGGCATGCTCGATGCCTCCGTCGATGACCTTCAGCAGCTCGCCGACGACCTGCAGGAGGCCTCCCGCCTCGAACGCGGCCGGCTCGTGCTGAACGCCGGCCCGTGCGACCTGGCAGCCGCCGTGGCCGCCGCCCGCGAACTCCTCCCCCGCGACCTCGAACTCGCCGGCGACGTCCCCGAGGGGATCGAAGGGCCGTGGGACATCGCCCGGCTGGTGCGCGCGCTGGCGGGGTTCACCGTCGCCGCCAACCGCGGCGGCAACGGCAGTGGCACCGTGACGCTCTCCGTCGACGAGGGCATCGAAACGGTGCGCGTCACGGTCACCAGCGGCGAGGCCGCCGGCGAGGCCAGGCTCATCGCCGCCGATTGCGGCTTCAGCTTCTTCCGCTCCCGGCTCTTCGTCACCGCCATGGGCGGCGCCGTCGACTACGACCGCCGCGAGCGCTACCTCTCCATCAGCCTCGCGCTGCCGCGCTGACGCAACCGATCGCAAGCCCCCGCCCGCAACTCGCAACCGGCCCGTAACGACGGGCGCGGGCATTCGCGCGGTACACTCAGGGCATGGAACGAACGGTCATCGCCTCGGACATCGGTGGCACCCACATGCGAGCGGCGCTCGTCGACGACCAGGGGCGCCTCACCGCGCGCCGCGAAGTGGATACCCCGGCGGGCGCCGGTGCTGAGCAGATGCTCGGCGAAATCGCCGCCCTCCTGCGTAGCGTCGGCAGCTTCGCGCAGGAGCCGCCCGTGGGGGCCTGCGTGGCCGTCCCGGGGCTCGTCAACGGCGATGCCGGCATGGTCGCGGTTGCGCCGAACGTGCCCGCGTTCCGCAATCTCGTGCTGACGACGCCCCTCGAAGCCGCGCTCGGCATACCCGTCGCCATCGAAAACGATGCGTCGGCGGCCGCCCTCGGCGAATCCCGCTTCGGGGCCGGCCGGGGCTGCCGCCACCTCCTCCACGCCACGGTGGGCACGGGCGTCGGCGGCGGTCTCGTCATCGACGGCCGCCTCTACCGGGGCGCGAAGGGGTTCGCCGGCGAAATCGGCCACATCGTCATCGATCCCGGCGGACCGCGCTGCAACTGCGGCTCGCGCGGCTGCCTCGAGGCGATGGTCAGCGGCGTCGCCTTCGCGGGCCGCGCCCGGCGCCTGCTCGCGAAGGGCCAATCCCCCGTGCTGCGCGAACTCGTCGGCTACCGTGACCCCACGGGCGCGGACCTCTTCCACGCCGCCAAGGCCGGGGACCAGACCTGCGAAGCCGAGATCCGCCACGGCGGGCACCTCCTCGGCCTCGGGCTCGGCAGCCTCGTGAACGTGCTCAACCCCGAAGCCGTCACCCTCAGCGGCGGCATGCTGGTCATGGGCGAAATGTTCCTCGCGCCCATGCGCGAGGCGCTCTTCTCCATCGCCTACGGCCCCGCCAGTGGCACCTCGCTGCGGCTCAGCGCCCTCGGCGATGACGCCGGCCTCCTCGGCGCCGCCGCGGTCGCCTTCGAACGCCACGAAACCCGCGAGCGCTAACGGCGCCAACTTCGCGCTGTTTCTATTGCGGCCCGTGGTGACCAGTAGTCACGGGGCGAGCGTCTTTGACATGATGCGCCGCGCGAATGTCGTTCGGCTTGCAACTCCACGATGCGCGCAGGGCTGCCGGCTTCTCCCAGGATGAACTTGCCGGCCGCATCGGCGTGTCCCTGCCCACCATCGGAAGCTGGGAGACGGGGCGGCGCAGGCCGCGCCGGGATCACGCGATCGACCTCGCCGACGCCCTTGGCTGCGATACCCCCACGCTCAACCACTGGCTCGCGCTGCTCGGGCTGGACCCCGTCCCCGATTCGCGCGTCATCCCGCTCGCCGAGCGGCGCCGGGAGCTCGCCGAACTCGAGGCGGAGTGCCGGTCGTACGCATGGCCCTGCCTGGTCATGGATTGGAACTTCGAGGTCATTGGCTGGAACGACGCCGCGAACGCCTTTAGCGAACTCGACCTCGGGCGCGACCTCGCCGAGCCCGGCGCCCGCCAGCTCCTTCGCATGGCCCTCAGCGACCACTACCGCTCCCGCCTGCTGAACTGGGATGAAGCGATCGGCGTGATGATCGCGATGTGGAAGAGCGAGCAGCAGTCAATCGCCGATCCTGGCAGTGGCGCGCTCTTCTTCACGCGGATGATGGAGTACGTGTTCGCGCACCATGCCGACCAGGTGGAGCGGCTCGTGCGCCTGTGGCAGAACCCCGCGGCCACGCGCCAGGGCATCCGCGGCGTCCTGCCCATCCGCTGGCAGACGTCCACCGGCGACGTCCTCAACCTGCACGCAGTCCAGACGCCGTGGAGCGATTTCGACGGGTCCTGGGCGCTCGATTGGATGCCGGCCGACGCCGCCACGTGGGAGTGGCTCGACCGCCATCGCGGCGCCGGTCCGCGGATCGAGCCCAACGACGCGGAGGCGCTCCCCATCGAGCTCTCGTCGTGGCGCCGCCTGCTGCGCGAATCGAGGGAGGCTCTCGGCGTTTCACGCCGGCGGCTGGCCGATCGCTCGGGCGTGGCCGAGGACACCATCTACGCCTTCGAAACGGGCCGCCGGTCACCGACGCGGGAACGGTTGCTGGAGCTGTGTGGCGCGCTCGAGCTGGAAGGCCCACGCATGAACGCCATCCTCGACGCCGCCGGCATGGAACCGGAGCCTTCGGACTGGGCGCGCATCCTGCTCGGGGACGACGTGCGCTTCGCGCCCCGCCGCCATTCGGCCATGGTCCGGCACCACGAGCACGGTCCCGCCGAAGTGCACGAGTACGTCGACCGCTACCCCTGGCCCTGCCTCATCGTGAATGGCACCTGCGACGTCGCCGTGGTTAACCCCGCGGCGAGAAAGCTGCTCGGCGTGGACGTGGAACAGGCGGCAGGGCGGGTCGAGCGCAATCTCGTCACGCTCGTCACCAGCGCGCCCTTTCGCGAGCGCATCGGGAACTGGCCGGAGGTGGCCTCACGCGTCGTGCCGCGCGCGCTCATGCCGTACGTCGCGGGGACCGATGACGCCCGCGACGGCTACTTCGACCGCGTGATCCACCACGTCCGGGAACGCGATGGGCACGCGCGCCACCTCGCGGCGCTCTTCGACGCGTGGCGCGCCAACCGCCAGGCGACGTGGAGCGCGCGCCTCGCCTTCGACGTGCAGTGGCGCGCCGACGATGCGGATCTGCTCTTCCATGCCGTCATCGCCCCCTGGAACCCCTTCGACCCCTACTGGGCGATCGATCTGCACCCGGCGAACGCCGCGACGTGGGCCTGGCTCTCCCCGTAGCGTTCCCGCCCGCGTCGCGTGCCCGGCCGGCATCGTGCGCGCCGGTACACCTGTACGAAATCCGCCCTTCCCGCGCGCGGCATCGCCGCCCCAGCATCGTCCCCGCCAGCGGGAGGCGGCGGCGCCCGGCTGACGAGCGAGTGTAGCCGCCTGGGGAGTTGCCGTGCGCCGTACGCGCCTGCTTGCCGGCATGGTGTTGGCGTTGGTCCTGTTCGCGGCCTGCGGCGCGAGCGAGAGCGAGCCTGCGGCGACCGCCGCCACATCCACCCCCGGTGTCCCGTCGCCCTCCGTCGCCGCGAGCCCCTCACCCGTCCCCGCGACCCCGGCGCGACCCTTGGGCGGCGCCACCGTCGGCCCCACGTCCGCCCCGTCACCGGTATCCGCGAACACCACCGAACTGGTTCACCTGAGCACGAGGGCCGGGCCCGACAGCAATCGCCCGGGCTACGCGGTCGCCTACGTCCGTCTCGCCGTGCGGCACCCGCTGGCCGAAGCGCGGTACCCCGAGTTCCCGCGCGAGGCCGTGTTCACCATCGCGGAGGGGCGAACCTACACCGGTCAGCTGGCACTCATGACCGAGGCGTTGGCGGCGCGGCCCGAACCCAACCCGCTGGTGGTGATCGGCGATTCTGGGCGTGCGATCAACTCCGCATTCCAGCGCGTTCCCGGCCTGACCTCGTGCATCGTTGAGCGCGGGGCCGGCTTCGTCCCGGAGCTGCTCACGCTCGTCGCCGCCGTTTCCTACCCGGAAGCCGGCACCCTTACACGGCTTGCGGTCGAGGGGTTCCCACCCGTCGCGCTGTCGGCTTCGCCGGCGCCCGTGCGCTGCGGCCTCGCGGCGCCGCTGGCCCTGGAATCGCTGCCGAAAACCGCGGAGACGCAGGCCGCGACAGTCACCCTCGCCCGGGGTGGCGCCATTGCGAGGAGCTGCGAAAGCCTTCGCTGCATCGACAAGGCCCAGGCGGCCGCCTACACCCTCACCATCAAGAACCGCTCGGCCATCGACGACCTGCGCGACGCTCCCGTGTTCTCGGTCGTCCGCGGCATTGATGCCGAAGGGGTGTTGCGCTGGGCTATCGCCTGCGGCGCCAGCGAGATCGGCGGGACGATCGGGCCGAGCCAGACCGCCACGGCCGTGTTCTGCGTGTCGACGTTCGTCCATCCCGGCCACGAGAGCGGCGCCGCCCTCCAGGCGATTCTCGTTCGGAGCGGAGGCGCGATCGTCTTCGTCCGCCCGTAATCCCGATCCACTCACGCGAAGGAGAACGACATGACCTGCGATTCCTGCGGTGCGGCCAATGCCCCCGAGGCGCGCTTTTGCGGCGGCTGCGGCGCTTCCCAGGCCCGCGACTGCCCGGCTTGCGGACAGGCGGTGGCCCGGGCACTCCGCTTCTGCTCCGCGTGTGGCGCCGATGTCGAAGCCGTGGCCGTCGGGCTCACCGTGCAGAGCGCGGCCGAGTGGTCCCGCACCTTCGAGGCGATGGGATGGGCGGAAGACCCTGACCCGCGACTGCACGCGGCCTTCGGCCGCCTCCTCGCCCAGATCGGCATCGAGGCCACCGAGCCGCTCGTCCTCAGCACACGCATCTGCGACCAGGATTGGCACATCAAGGAGTTCCGCATCGATGGCCAGAAGGTCGAGGGCCAGGGGGAGAAGAACCGGCGCTGGGCGAAGGCCGCGGTCATCGCCGGGAGCGCGGTCTTCTTCCCGCCTGCCGCCCTCGCCGCCTTCGCCATGAAACGGAGCGACCAGGTCTGGCTCCTCGCCACGCGGGACCGCTTCGCGCTCCTCAACGCCACGGACGAGAAGGTGGTCCAGTGGCCGTTCGCCTCCCTGCAGGGCGGGTGGGTCGACAACAAGGGGACCTTCAAGCTCTTCGTGGACGACGACACCGTCGTGCACTTCGTGGTCAAGACGCGCGGCACGAAGCTCATCCAGGCGTGGCGGATCACCGGCAACATGGTCGACGGCGAGAACCGGTACCACGAGTACAACCGCGATGCGGCCGTCGCCCGCCGCCAGGACGCGAACCTGGAGTTCATGCAGCTGCTCAAGACGTTCCTCGACGAAGTCTGCAGCGACTGACCCCCGCGAGCGGCCACCCCGCTCGCGGGCTTCCCCGCCGCTTTTCTCCTTCCTCGCCCCCTCGCCTACACTGTCCCCCGTCATACCGACGCGGAGGATCGCCATGGAATTCGAGCTCAGCGAGGAACATCGCCTCATCAAGGACACCGCGCGCCGCATCGCCCGCGAGGTGGTGGCGCCACGGGCCAAGGAGCTCGACGAAACCGGCGAGTACCCCCACGACATCTTCGACGCGTTCAAGAAGGCCGGCCTCCTCGGTATGGCCATCCCCGAGTCCATGGGCGGCACGGGCAACGGCATCTTCCCCATCTGCCTCGCCATCGAGGAGGTCGCGAAGTACGAGTGCGGCGCGGGCCTGATGCTCGTCCTCACGGGGCTGCCGAACCGCCCGATCGTCTTCGGCGGCACGCCCGAGCAGCAGCAGAAGTGGCTGCCCGCCGCCGCCACGGGCGAGATGAAGTCCGCCTTCTGCCTGACCGAGCCCGACCACGGCTCCGATGCCGCCGGCCTCGAAACACGCGCCACCCGCGATGGCGACGACTACATCCTCAACGGCAACAAGGTCTACATCTCCGGCGGCACCGTCGCCGACTTCCTCACCGTCTTCGCCCGCACCGGCGGCCCCGGCGCGAAGGGCATCAGCGCCTTCGTCGTCGATGCCAGGTCGGCCGGCGTGAGCGTCGACCGCACGGACGACAAGATGGGCGTGCGCAGCGTGCCCACGGCCCACTTCAGCTTCAGTGACGTGCGCGTCCCGAAGGAGAACCTGCTCGGCCTCGAGGAGGGCAACGGCTTTAACACCGCCATGCTTACCCTCAACAGCATGCGCCCGACGGTTGGCGCGCGCGGCGTGGGGCTGGCCGAAGGCGCCGCCGCCTACGCCCTCGAATGGGCCCGCGAGCGCCGCGCGTTCGGCAGCGCCGTCATCGATTTCGAGGCGATCCAGTTCATGTTCGCCGATATGGCCATCCAGATTGAGGCCGCCCGCAACCTCGTCTACAAGGCCGCCTGGCTCGTGGACCAGGGGAAGTACACTCGCGAACACGCCCACCACCTGTCGATTGCGAAGGCATTCGCCACCGAGGTCGCGAACAAGGTCGCCTCGGACGCACTCCAGGTGCTGGGGGCGCAGGGGTACATGAAGGACCATCCGCTGGAGCGCCACTACCGTGACGCCCGCCAGCTCATGATCGTCGAAGGGACCTCGCAGGTGCAGCGCGTCGTGATTTCGCGCGCCATGATCGACCGCGCGCTCGTGTACGGATGAGCTAGCTCGCGAGCAGGGCCGGCCTGCCCGGGCGGCGGCGAGTCGCGGTTCGCGCGCCCTCCGTCACCCGGGCAAGACAGGCCTCGCAGATGCCGTGCGTCGTGGGGTTGCCGCCGGGCGCCATCTCCCGGCCGCACCACGCGCACTCAATGCGGAGCCGCTCGATCTCGGTCATGTCATCCTTCCGGTCCTCGTGGCGAGGGGGGTCCCTTCCATCGTGGGCCCTCACCAATGCCGTCCGGTTACACAATTCAGCTGCGCGCATTACGACCGTTAGGCGAATCTCCCGCGCCCCCTCCCGCACCCGGATTCGCTCCACTCAATCTCCACCAAAGGTGGACTGCTGCGTAACCTCCCCGGGCCGATAGAGGCGTACCATCCGCGTTGCGAGGAGGTGTACACATGATCGGACTCGGCTTCAGCTGGGGCGCGTTCCTGGTCTACCTGTCCGCGCTCGTGCTCATGGTGCTGGGCGGCTTCTACGGGCTCATCGAGAGCAAGCACCCGGCGTTCCTGGCGCCCATCCTCATGGGGCTGTTCTACTTCTACCTCTGCTGGGAAGCGGTGGTCGGCGATGCCGATGTGCCACCGCCCCCTTCGAGCAGCCGCGGCCAGGGCTGACATCGCCGCACGGCCGCCCACCCGCGAGCGTGCTTCCGCGATCTCGCCAACAGCCGTGCTACCCTGCACCCCATGCCGATGCTCGAAACGCGCGGGTTGACGAAGCGGTACCCTGGCGTCACGGCGCTCGACTCCCTCGACCTCTCGCTCGAACCCGGGATCATCGGTCTCGTGGGCGCGAACGGGGCGGGCAAGTCCACCCTCATCAAGATCCTCCTGGGCCTGCTTGAACCGACGGAAGGCACCGGCACGCTGCTCGGCTTCGATATCGCCGCCCAGGGCCCCGAGGTGCGCCAGTACGTGGGCTACATGCCCGAACACGACTGCCTGCCGCCCGACATGAGCGCGACCGACTTCGTCGGCCACATGGCGCGCATCAGCGGCCTCCCTCGCACGGCCGCGCGCGAACGGACCGCCGAGACCCTGCGCCACGTCGGGCTGTTCGAAGAGCGGTACCGCGAGATCAAGGGCTACTCCACCGGCATGAAGCAGCGCGTCAAACTCGCCCAGGCGCTCGTGCACGACCCGCGCCTCATGCTGCTCGACGAACCCACGAACGGCCTCGATCCCGCCGGGCGTGATGAGATGCTGGACCTCGTGCGCCGCACCGGCAGCGAGTTCGGCATCGCCATCCTCATGTCCTCCCACCTGCTCGGCGAAATCGAACGTGTCTGCGACCACCTCGTCGTGATCGAAGGTGGCCGCCTCGTGCGCTCCGGCCCCATCGGCGAATTCACCGCCCGCACGGGAACGCTGCTCGTGGAGATCGATGGCGACCACGCCCCCCTGCTCGCGCGGCTGAAGGCGGCCGGCCTGCGCGTCGCGGAAGAGGGCCGCGCGCTCCTCATCGCCTTCGATGACGACCGCGTCTACGACCTCGTGCGCGACGGCGTGGCCGAACTCGATCTCGGGCTGGTGCGCATCGAGCAGCGCCGCCAGCAGCTCGAGGACATCTTCCGGGAGCCCGCCGGTGTCTGAACGCCAATCCGCCAGCGGCAACATCTACGACCTCGGGTACCGGCGGTACGAGGGCGTCCGCCTCGGGCGGCGGCACGCCGTGGTCACCCTCTACCTGCACTCCCTGCGCGCCGCCTTCGGCCTCGGGCGCCCGGCGACGGCGAAGATCGTGCCGTTCGGGCTCGCCATCCTCGCCCTCATCCCCGCCACCATCCAGCTCGGCATCGCCGCCGTCGCCTCCGATATCGTCGAGCTCTACAGCCACTCCGGGTACTACAGCTACGTGCAGTGGATCATCGCGCTCTTCGTGGCCGCGGTGGCCCCCGAGCTCGTGGGGCGCGACCAGCGCAGCCGCACCCTCACCCTGTACTTCTCGCGGTCGCTCCTGCGCGTGGATTACGCCATCGCGAAGGTGGCCGCCCTCACGACGGCGCTGTTCGTGCTCACGCTGCTGCCGCAGTTCGTGCTCTTCCTCGGGCGGGCGTTCGCCCAGGACGACCTCGTGGGGTACGCGCGCGACAACTGGCGCGACCTGCCGCCGATTATCGCGAGCGGCGTCCTCCTCTGCTTCTTCATGGCCTCCATCGCCATCGCCATCGCGTCGCAGACGAAGCGGCGCGCCTTCGCCACGGGCGGCGTGCTCGCCTACTTCGCCATCAGCCTCGCGATGGCGGGCATCCTCCTCGCCACCCTCGGCGGCGATACGGGCGGCTGGGCGCTCCTCCTCAGCGGCTTCCACATCGCCCAGGGCTTCACCCTCTGGATCTTCAACATCGAGCCGTCGTCGAGCGAAACCAGCTCCACCTACGACCTCTACCAGGCGGGTCTCTCGCTCTGGGTGTACTGCGTGGCCGCACTCGTGTACCTGGCCGTGTGCCTCGGCATCATCTACCGGCGCTACCAGGGGATCAGCGCGTGACCATGCCCGCCCCGCCGCCGCCCACCGCCGTCCCCGCCGGTCCCGCCGCCGCCATCGAGGTGGCGAAGGTCTCGAAGTGGTACGGCAACGTCGTCGCCGTGAACGACATCTCGTTCACCCTCGGCGCCGGCATCACGGGCCTGCTCGGCCCCAACGGCGCGGGCAAGTCGACGATGCTGCACATGCTCTCCGGCTTCCTCCGGCCCTCCGCGGGGAGTGTGCGCGTCCTGGGGCAGAGCGCGTGGAAGAACCCCGCGATCTACGCGCAGGTCGGCCTCGTCCCCGAGCGCGAGGCCGTGTACCCCTTTCTCACCGGCTGGGAGTTCGTCCGCCTGAGCGCGCGGCTGCAGGGCCTCCCCGACCCGGACGCCGCCGCCCGCCGCGCCATCGCCGAAGTCGACCTCGCCAGCGCGCAGGACCGTCCCACGGGTGGCTACTCGAAGGGCATGAAGCAGCGCGTGAAGATCGCCGCCGCCATCGTCCACGACCCGCGCATCCTCGTCCTCGATGAGCCGTTCAACGGCGCCGACCCCCGCCAGCGGCTCCACATGATGGCCATGCTCCGGCGCATGGCCGCCGAGGGCCGCACCATCGTCTTCTCGTCCCACATCCTCGAAGAGGTCGAACGGCTGGCCGAGGACGTGCTCGTGATCGTCAGCGGCCGGCTCGCGGCCAGCGGCGACTTCCGCGAAATCCGCCGCCTCATGATCGACCGCCCTCACACCTTCAACGTCCGCTCCAGCGACAACCGCCGCCTGGCGGCCGTGCTTGTGGGGGTGCCCGCGGTCACCGGGGTCGACCTCGAGGACACGCGCCTCTCGGTGCGCAGCTCCGACTTCGGCGCACTGACCCGCGCGCTCGCGCCCCTCGCGCGCGAGGCCGGCGTCTCGCTCTTCGAAGTGCTGCCCGCCGATGAGTCGCTGGAGAGCGTGTTCTCCTACCTGGTGAAGCGATGAACATGCCGATCGCGTGGCTCACCCTGCGCCAGCTCCTGGGGGCGAAACGGACGCTCCTGCTGGTCGCGGCGGCGCTGCTGCCCATCACCCTCGCCATCGTCTTCCGCCTGACCGACCCCGATGTCGAACCCGCGCGCTTCATCGCGCAGACGCTCCTGGGGCGGCTCGTGGTAGGGACGATGCTGCCACTGGCCGCGCTCGTCGTCGGGACCGCCGCCCTTGGGTCCGAGATCGAGGACGGGACCGCCGTCTACCTGCTTTCGAAGCCGCTCCCGCGGCGCGTCATCCTGCTGCCGAAGCTCGCGGTCTGCGCGGGCCTCACGCTCGCGATGATGCTCGTGGTGACGGTCGTTGCCGGGGCCATCGCCGCCGGCGGCGAGGAGGACGGCGCGGCCGTCATCCTCGGCTTCGCCGTCGCCGTGGCCGCCGGGTCCGTGGTGTACAGCGCGCTGTTCGTGCTCCTCAGCGTCTACACCACGCGCGCGTTCATTTCGGGGCTCATCTACGTGTTCCTGTGGGAGCAGGTCGTCACGCGCATCTTCACCGGCACGCGCATCCTGAGCGTGCGCCAGTACACCATCGCCGTCGCCGACGGCGTCGCGCACGTGAGCAGCAGCGTCTTCGATGGCAACCTGGACACGTGGAAGGCGGTCGTCATGATGGTCGTCGTCACCATCGCCGCCACCTACTTCGCCATCCGCCGCCTCGAACGCTTCGAAATCGGCGAAACGGCCTGAGGAGAGAAAGGAGAAAAGAGAAAGGGGGGTGCGATATGCCCGTGCGTGGCGGGAGCCCCCAGGGGCTCGCGGTGGCGCGCCGCTTCGCTGCCGCTCACTTATCTCCTTTCTCCTTTCTCCATTCTCCTCACCAAAGAGGCCCCGGGCGTTCGCCCGGGGCCTCGTCGCTGAGATCCCGCCCTTATCTCGTTTCTCTTATCTCTTTTCTCTTTCTCTCTCTCTCACTTCCACGGATAGCCGACGCTCGGGTCGTACGCCTTCGGGCCTTCCGGCCTGGTGTCGTTGTAGCGGAAGCCGATGCTCGCCGTCGTGCCGTTGCTGTTGTACACGGTCACCGTCACGAGACCGGGGATGTGCAGCGGCATCGTCAGCCAGAGCTCTGAGTCGCTGATCCGCACGAACGGGATGCGCACCCCGTCGACCGTGATGCTCTTCGTCTCCGTCAGGTTCGACCCGCGAAGGACCACCGGGTGCGTGCCCACGGCCGCGCCGTTGTCGGGCGTGATCGAGGTCAGCACCGGCCGGATGATGCCGACCGCCGGGTTCCCCGGGTAGTAGAAGTCGGTGTAGGTGAACAGGTTCACGGCGGTGGTGGAGTTCGCGCCGTCGTAGACGGTGATGTTGGCGATGCCGGCCGCGTGCGCGGGCGTCACGAGCTGGATGACGTTGTCGCTAAGGACGCTGTACGTCGCGGGCACGCCGTCGACGAAGACGCCGTCGGCGTAGGAGAACCCGAAGCCGTTCAGCGTCACGACGGTGCCGCCCCAGGTCGGGCCGTACGAGGGCGAAATCCCGAAGATATCGAGCACGCCACCGTTGTTCGTGTACGCGAACGGGTAGGGCGCGGGCACGACGCCGCCCGCGGCGGGATGGAAGCTCACGTTCGCGAGCCCCTTCGCGTGCGCCGGCATCGTCGCGTAGATGGCGCCGCCGCTCCAGATCCAGGGCACGTTCACGCCATCGACGGTCACGTTCGCCGTGTTCCAGAGGTTCGTGCCCGTGAACATCACGACGGTGCCGCCCGTGGTCGGGCCGTAGCGCGGGGTCATCCCCGTCACCGCGTAGCCGGCGTCCGGCGTGCTGGACGTGTAGGTGAAGAGCGCGCTCGCCGTCAGCTCCGTCACGCCGCCGGGCGTCCAGGCCTGCACGTAGTACGTGCCGACGGCGTGCTGCGGCGTGACCAGCTGGATCGTGTTCTCGTTGATGACGCTGAACGAGGCCCAGGCGCCGCCAACGGCGACGTTCGTGGCCCAGCCAAGGTTTGCGCCGTACACGGTCACGATCGTGCCGCCGCTCGCGGGACCGAAGGTGGGCGTCATCGACGAAATCGCGGGCTGCCCGAACTGGACCTCGGCGATTTCCGGCTCCTCCGCGCGGGCCGTGCCGGCGAAGCTGCCGCCGCCGAGGGCGGGCATCAGCGCGAGCGCCGCCACGGGCAGCGCCGTCATCGCGATCGCCACCCGCCGCCGCAGGTACCAGTGTGTGTTTGCCTTCTTCATGACCAACCTCCTGTGCCGGCACGCGGCATTCTCGACGCTCGCCGCATACCCGCGTCCTTACTCTGGACGTATCCCGGTCTGAGTTTGTTTCGGACCTGAGACGCTTCCGCTGAACGATACGAACAGATTCGTCACTATTTACCGCACCAGGGTGCGGTTTGGGAATGACTACGGAGACGGCCGGGTTTGCCGGCGTCCGCGCTGTCATCTCTGCTTACGGTACGTCCGGGGTGGGCGCACGGCCCTCTGGCAAGAGCAGGGCGACACCCTCCGTCAAAAG
Source organism: Candidatus Amarobacillus elongatus (assembly GCA_016703545.1). Classification (GTDB taxonomy): domain Bacteria; phylum Chloroflexota; class Dehalococcoidia; order Tepidiformales; family Tepidiformaceae; genus Amarobacillus; species Amarobacillus elongatus. The sequence continues at coordinate 41,436 of JADJBX010000007.1, read as the reverse complement.
GCGGGAGCGGCAAGGGGAGAACACGATCGCGCGTTGCCGCTACTTCCGCTGGAACGCCGCGAGCCCGGAGAGCGATTCGCCGGGTCCAATGGGGGCGATGCTGCCGGCGGCGGAATTCGCGGTGCGCAGGGCCCAGATCGCGCGTTCGACCCGCCCCGGCTGCCCATGCACGGTGATGACCGTGCCATCCGGCAGCCAGAGGCTTGTGCCCCGCGCGGGCAGCCCGCGCCGTTCGGTTGGGCCCGCCGACGGCGGGCCGTCGCCCCACTGGTCAAGCGGCGGCACGAGCCCCGGGCCTAAGACCTGTACCGCGAGCGGCACGGGGCAACTCGGCTCGTCGCCCCCCTGGGCACGCAAGCGCCCTAGATGAGGTCGCAACGGGGCACGGCGACGCCAGCGGACGACCCCGCGGGTGGGACGATCGAGTGGGCGAGGGATTGCACCAGGTTCAGGCCTTCAAAGCGCGGGCCGAGCCAGACCACGGGCAGGCGCGTCTCCTCGCGGGCGAGCCGCTCCGCCTCCGGGGAGAACTCGCCGGGAAGGACGTTGGCCGCACCATCGGCCGCAAGTGCGCCGGGCCCGTCGTCGCGCGTGGGAACCACGAGTGCCACCGCCACGACGGCAACCAGCACGGCGACCGAGGCGGCCGCGAACAACCCGCGGCCACGACGGTTGAGGGCGATGGTCCGTCCCATACCCCCATCACAGTCCGCGGGAACGGGCGCGGGCGCCGTGGCTTATTCGAAGATCCAGCTGTCCGAGGAGCGGGTCCAGGCGACGATCTCCTCCGGGCGGAAGAAGAGCTCGCTCTCGCGGATGCCGTTTTCGGGGCTATCGCTGCCGTGCACGAGGTTGCGGCCGCGCTCCAGGCCGAAGTCGCCGCGGATGCTCCCGGGGGCGGCCTCGGCCGGGTTCGTGACGCCCATCGTGGTGCGCGCGGACTTCACCGCGTCGGTCCCTTCGAGCACCATCGCCACCACCGGCGCGCTGGTGATGTACTCCACGAGGCCGTTGAAGAATGGCTTCCCTTCGTGCTCGGCATAATGGCGCTTCGCGAGCGCCTCATCGATGCGCATCAGCTTCATGCCGATGATGCGGAGGCCGCGGCGCTCGAAGCGCGCGATGATCTCGCCGGCGAGGCCGCGCTGCATGCCGTCGGGCTTCACGAGGACAAGGGTCCGTTCCATGGTCAATCTCCTTGGGTGTTCGTCGGAAGTGGGGTGGGCCCGCGAACGGACCGTTAGCCGGCCAGGAGCGGCGTTCGCCTTGGCCGGGTGATGTGCGGTTCGCGCAGGTAGAACGCTTCGACGGCGCTGGACGGCGCGCTTCGCAGCACTGCGAGGCCGAGTGCGAGCGCGGCACGGCAGCGTCTTTCGGTCGGCACCTCGTGCCCGCCGAGTTCGCCCGCGCCTTCGCCGGCGAAGCCCGGGCCCTGCACCTCGTCCCGGGCGATGAGCCGCGCCGGTCCGGTGGCCGCGCCGTTCGCGAACGACAGGGCGGCGAACTCACCGCGCCCGGCGGGGTGAATGACGGTGCCGTCGATGAGGCCCGCCGCGGCCGCCGCTGCTTCGAGAGTGCCCACGCCGGCCACGGGCACGCCGCTCGCGAGCGCCAGTCCTTCGGCCGTGGCGATGCCGACCCGCAGCCCCGCGTAACTCCCCGGACCGTGCACGACGACGATGCCCGAGAGTTCCGCCCGCCGCGATCCGAGCATGCGGTCGATGCCGGGGATGAGGAGCCGGGAGTGGTCGTGACCGGCGGGCGTGGCGAAGCTGCCGACACACTCGCCATCGATGGCCAGCGCGAGCGCCAGCTCGGCCGAGGCGGTGTCGATGGCGAGGACGATGCTCACGCGGCCTCGACGGCCCCCACGAGCTCCTCGCCGCGCGGCCCCCGCGGGATGAAGCGGAAACGTCGCTGGTGATCACGGTCGCCGTACCGCAGTTCGACCACCAGGCCATCGCCCGGAAGGAGCTCGGCGCCGCGCTCGGGCCATTCGATGACGAGGACGCCCTGCTCGGCGTAATCCCACAGCCCGAGCTCGTCGAGATCCTCGACGTCCTCGATGCGGTAGAGATCGACGTGGAACAGCTTTTCGCGGCCCTCGTATTCGTTCATGAGGACAAAGGACGGGCTGTTGACGGCGGAGGTGCAGCCGAGGCCGCGGCCGATGCCCTGGGTGAAGCAGGTCTTGCCCGTGCCGAGGTCGCCGCTCAGGAGGACGACGTCGCCGGTACGCAGGATGCGGCCGAGGCGCTCGCCGATCGCGCGCGTTTCTTCCTCGCCGCCGGTTGCCAGTTCCAGGTGATGCTGGTCCGCCATGAAGGCAGTATCCGCCCCTCTGGTGACAGGCGCCACCGGGGCCGCCAGGGGGCCTGTCCCGGGCGGCCCCGTGCGCTACTCGGCCGTTTCGAATCGCTGGGAGGGAACCCGTACCGGTGGCGGCTGCGAATCGAGATGGTCGGCGAGCCTGCGAAGCGCGGATGCGGCGCGCCTCCGGACAGGCGCGCCCACCTGCCCGGCACGGCGCTTCCGCCAGCGCCGCTCCCGCTCGTCATCCGCCACGGCGCGGAGGGCGTCGTGGTTCTGAACCTGGTCGATGAGTTGAAACATGGGGACGCCCCTCCGTTGACTGTGCCTATATAGAAACATAGTCATTGACCTAAGTCAATGCCCCAGAGGCCAGCCGCCCCGGTCGCCCGCGTCCCTTTCCTTACCCGACTTCCGTCAACGCGCCCGTCGCCACGTCGTACACGAACGTGCGCACCGGGATGTCCTGCCGCACCATCGCGCAGGCCCGGTATACCTCGAGGTCCTCCCGGAGCGACTGCTCCAGGTCCCGGAAGGTGTGAAACACCATCCCGTCCGGCGCCACCATCCCGCGCTCCGTCAGCCGCTCGCGAATCTGCTCGTCGTCGACTGCCGCCATACCGCACTCCGTGTGGTGCACGATCGCGAGCTCGGAGCTCCCCAGCACGGCCTGGCTGACCGCGAGGCTGCGCAGCGCATCCACGACCCGGCCGCCCGCCGTGCGGATGATGTTCGCCGTGCCGTACGGCAATCCCAGCGCCCGGATGGGGTCGATGCGCGCGTCCATGCACAGGACAACGGCGACGCGCGGCGAACGCGCCGGCCCGGGTTCGAACTGCTTTGCGAACTCCCGGTTCGCCGCGAGGATGTCATCGATTGCGCTCATATCTGCCCTCCCTGCCGCCGGCCGCCCCGGCAATAGGAGAAGTGTAATGCATGTATCACACGTCGCCCGAACGGCTGTGTGCTTCTTTATCGTCCCGGACGTGCGCGCGCCCACGTCCCGCCCTGCCCCCGCGATGCCGTACACTCCCGTCCATGACGGATTTCGAAGCAGCGAAGGCAGAGGCACAGCGCCGCGGTGTTGGCGGGTACGAACGCCACATCCTCCTCTGCATCGGCCCCGATTGCTGCACCCCGGAACAGGGCGAGGACAGCTGGAAATACCTCAAGAAGCGTGCCGCCGAGATCAACCGCTCCGGCGATACCGCGACCACCTTCTACCGCACGAAGGTCGGCTGCCTGCGCATCTGTAAGGAAGGGCCTGTCGGCCTCGTCTACCCCGAAGGCACCTGGTACGCCGGACTGGACCGCGCCGGCCTGGAGCGTGTGCTCGTCGAGCACGTCCTCGGCGGCGTCCCGGTCGAAGACCTGGCCATCGGCGCGAACCCGTTCCCGGCCGCTCCCGAAGCCTGAGCCCGTTCCCCTTCGCCGCCCGCCGGGCTACCGTGGCGCGATGCGCGCGCTCGTCATCGCCAACGGCGAACCCCCCTCGACCGACCTCCTCCGCGACCTCGCCGCGCGCGCATCGCTCGTGGTGGCCGCGGATGGCGGCGCGCGCCACGCGCTTGCCGCCGGCATCGTCCCCGCGGCCGTCGTCGGCGACCTCGATTCCGTGACCCCCGCCGACCGCGCCGCCATCCCCCCGGACCGGTTCCACCGGGTACACAACCCCGACACCACCGACCTGCACAAGGCGATCGAGTTCGCGCTCGCGCGCGGCGCCGGGCGCGTGGATATCGCCGCCGCCGGCGGCGGCCGCGCCGACCACGCGCTCGCCAACCTCAGCGTCCTCCGGGAATTCCGCGGCGCCGCCGAGCTCCACGTCGCCGACGACCGCTTCGATATCCGGCTGGTCGAAGGCACCGTTGCTATCGACGGGCCGCCCGGCACGGTCGTTTCGCTCATCGCCATCGGCCGCTGCGAAGGCGTGACCACGGTGAACCTGCGCTGGGATCTCGCGAACCACACCCTCGACTTCAGCCCATACGGCGTCCACAACGAAGTCGCCCGGCAACCCGCCGCGGTCTCCGTGACCAGCGGCGACCTCCTCCTGTTCACGGGCCGGTGGGTCGAGCCGCACGTCTGAGGGCAACGGTGCCGGAGCCGGCATGTGGTGCGACGGGAAACACAGCCGTAACTCGCGGGTAAACAGGACGAAACGCGCGCATTCCAGACTGCACCGCGGATGGACCAGCGCCGCGGGCATTCGATCTCTCCCCCGGCGGTTGTGCGTGCTCGGCCCGCGGCGCTGTCTCGTCCCCCCACCCGCGCCCAAGGAGGGCGATTCTGCCCGGCATGAGTAGCGTCGAGCCCTTCGCCCAGCGCGTTCAGAGTCTCCGGGAGACCTGGCTTGAGCGGCGCATGGTCAAGGCGCTCGCCAGCGCCCACGACCGCGAATCGCAGTTCCAGCTGCTCGCGACGCTGCACCAGTGGGCCCTGCAGGCCGCGGCCGATATCCAGCGGGTGTACGGCGAGACGCTCATCGTCGAGGTCAGCCCCGCACCGGAGGCCGCCGATGTCTCCCCCTGCTTCCACGTCGTGGTGGACCGCGGCTACTCCGTCAGCTTCGGGCTCGCGGAGCGGCGTCGCGCGAGCGGGGGGAGCTGGTTCGTCGATGCCAGCGTGATGGGCGGCGGGCGCGGCGGCGGCGCCATCGCCGCCGGCCCGGAACGGCGCAACGGCCAATGGACCCGCGGCCGCCTCGAAGAACTCCTCCTGTCGGTGCTCGGCGCGTACGAACGGGCGAGCGTCGCGGGGTAACGGCGCGCCGCCGGCCGGGAACTGGGAACCGCGCGCCGCGCACCCTATACTCATTTCGCGGGCAACTGGCGAAACGCGGAGCACCGCGGGGGAGCCCGGCAACCTATCGATTGGTGGTGGGCCGCTCGCCTGGGCCCTCCGTGGACCGGGCGCCGCGCTCCCGCGAGGGGCCGCCGGCGCCGTTCAGACGGAGGCTCTCTCATGCGTGCATTGCTCGGCGTCTACGACAAGACCGGTATCGAGGAGTTCGGCCGCGGCCTGGCCGCGCTCGGCTGGGACCTGATTTCCACCGGCGGCACCTTCGCCGCCCTCCAGGGTGCGGGCATCCCCGTGACCCGGGTCGAGGACGTCACCGGCTTCCCCGAGATGCTCGACGGACGGGTGAAGACGCTCCACCCCGGCGTCCACGGAGGCATCCTCGCCCGCCGCGACCTGCCCAACCACATGGACGCCATCGCCGCCCACGGCATCGCCCCCATCGACCTCGTCTGCTGCAACCTCTACCCGTTCGTCGCAACCGTGACGAAGCCGGGCGGCGTGAGCTTCGAGGAGGGCATCGAGAACATCGACATCGGTGGCCCGACGATGCTGCGCGCCGCGGCGAAGAACCACCAGGACGTCGCCGTGGTCGTGGACCCGGCGGACTACGCGGGCATCCTCGAAGCGCTGGGCAGTGGCGGGCTCGATGCCGCCGCGCGCCGCCGCCTCGCCTGGAAGGCGTACGCCCACACCGCCGCCTACGACAGCGCCGTCAGCGAATGGCTGACGGGGGTCATCGACCCCGGTGCGATGCCGCCCACGCTCACGATCCCACTCGCGCTGGACCAGTCCCTTCGCTACGGCGAGAACCCGCACCAGTCGGCCGCGTTCTACACCGATGGCACGCTTTCGGAGCACGGCCGGGGCGGCATCGCCACCGCCGTCCAGCACCACGGCAAGGAGATGTCGTACAACAACTACCTCGACGCCGACGCCGCCTGGAACTGCGTCAACGACTTCCCCGGGCCCACCTGCGTCGTGGTGAAGCACACGAACCCGTGCGGCGTCGCAACCCGTGAGGACCTGCTCGAGGCGTACCGCCTGGCCGTGCGCGCCGACGCGACCAGCGCCTTCGGCGGCATCGTCGCCTTCAACCGCGTCGTCGATGAGGCGCTGGCCCGCGAGATCCGCGAATTCCGCAGCCCCAACGATGGCGAAACGCGCATGTTCTACGAGATCGTCGTCGCTCCCGGGTACACCGAGGAAGGCCTGCGCATCCTGAAGGGGAAGTCGAAGGACCTCCGCATCCTGGAGGCGCAGCCGCGTGCGAAGGGCGGCCGCGGCTACCGGCAGGTCGGCGGCGGCTGGCTCGTCCAGGACGCCGATGACCGCGGCCCGGACGACATCGAATTCAAGCTCGTCACCAGCCAGGACGTGCCCGAGGGGCTCATCGAGGACATGAAGTTCGCCCTGGCGCTGCGTGAAGCACGTCAAGAGCAACGCCATCGTGGTCGCGAAGGACGGGCGCATGCTGGGCATGGGCAGCGGCCAGCCGAATCGCGTGAAGTCGGTGGAGATCGCCATGGAGAAGGCCGGGGACGAGGTCGCCGGCGCGGTCCTCGCGAGCGACGCCTTCTTCCCCTTCGCGTGGGGCGATTCCATCGAGAAGGCGTGCCAGGCGGGCATCGGCGCCATCGTCCACCCCGGCGGCAGCATGCGGGACCAGGACGGCATCGACTGCTGCAACCAGTATCGGGTGGCGATGGTACTCACGGGCACGCGTCACTTCAGGCACTGACGGGGCAGTGCCCGGTATCCAGTTCCCGGTTCCCGTGCCGCGGGGTTACGCGGCCGGGGGCCGGGGGCGTCGGGCGGCCACCGCCGGGTGTCGCGGCAAGGGTGGCGGCTGGAGTTATGGGTCGGGCGACAAGCCTGCGTTTTGGCCGACGAAACCAACGCCCATGCCGCCGCCCGCGGGCATTTGCCCGTTGATACAATCAGTCGGTGATGGCTGCTCCCGCGGAATTCCTGACAGTCGCCGATGTGGCGGAGCTGTGGCGCGTATCGCCCTCAACCGTGCGCCGGATGATCCGCGACGGCAGGCTCCGCGCGGTGCGTGTCGGGCGCTCGCTGCGGGTCTCGCGTACCGATCTGGCGCACGCTCCCGAAGAGGCGCCGGAGGGCCGCCCGTTCACCTTCGATGACCCGCTCTGGGACTTCATCGGCAGTGTCACCGAGTGCACGGAGTCATGGGTGTCGGGCGACAAGCGACGCGCCCTGGCCGAGGCGTACCTGGACACCGAGTAATGCCGCAACGGAGAAGGAACGAGCGGGATGTCTTCGTCGATACCTCTGCCTATTTCGCGGGCGGTGTATCTGCTGATGCCCATCACCAGTCGGCCGTTCACATGTTCCGTGCGGCGTCGCGCGACGGCCTTCGGCTCGTCACGACGCCATACGTGGTCGCGGAAACGCACGCTCTGCTCCTGAACCGCGCCGGATGGGCGCCAGCAGTGCGCTTCCTTCGGTCCGTTGAGGGCGGGAGTACCGCCATCGTTGTTCCCACCCACGAGGACGAGCGGCGCGCTCGCGACATCATCTACACGCACACCGACAAGTCGTATTCGCTCACCGACGCCCTCAGCTTCGCCGTCATGCAGCGGCTGGGGAGAACCCGCGTCTTCACCTTCGACAGTGACTTCGAGCGCTTCGGCTTCGCGCGTGCCTGACGCTACTCCCCGCTCTCCAGGAACTCGACCCAGTTGCCGAACGGGTCCTCCACCATCGAAATCCGCACCTTCGGCCGAATTTCGCGCGGCTGGACGGCGACGGTGTACCCGGCGGCCCCGCACGCGGCCGTGATCTCGTCCAGGTTCGCCACCGAGATCGTGAAGTAGCGATACCCCGTCGCGCCCTGGATGCCCCCGCCCGCAGCCGTCGCCGGCGGTTCCTTCCCCGGCACCACCAGCTTGATTAGCGTCGTCCCGCAGAGCAGCCGCTCCATCGTCCCGCCGCCTCCTGGCATCGGGGTGGTCGCGACGTGGTTGAAGCCGAGCGTGTCCCGGTAGAACGCCAGCGCCTTCGCGCCGTCGGGCACGACGATGCCCAGGTCGATCGAATCCTTGGTCAGTTGTACACCCATGGCCCCGACTATACGGGGCCGCACGGCCCCCGGCTGCGCGACCGCTGCTCGCCTGCGAGCGATACCATGGGGGCATGACCATGTTCCCCAAACTCATCCGCTGGGACCGATGGGCCAACCGTCAGGTCCTGGACACGCTCGACGCGTCCGGGGGCGAGCCGCCCGCCGCACTCGCCGCGTTCCAGCACGTCCTCGAAACCGAAGTCACGTGGCTCGGGCGGTTCGGAGGCAACCCCCGTGCCTTCGTCCCCGGCTGGCAGGGCGCCACCCTCGATCGCACGCACGCACTCCAGGATGAGGCGAACCGCGGCCTCGACTGGCTCACCGCGGAGGCATCGCCGGAGTGGCTGGCGAGCGCCTTCGACTACGAAAACTCGCGCGGCGAGCCGTTCCGCCACCCTCGCGACGAGACCCTCATGCACATGCTGATGCACTCCAGCCAGTACCGTGGCGAGGCCGCCGGCGTGCTCAACGCTGCCGGCCGCCGCGTGCCCGACCTTGATTTCGCCTTCTGGCTGCGGGCGGGCGAACCGGACTAGGCCGGGTCGCCATCGCCGGGGGCGCGGCGGCGCCGCACCAGCCCGTTCTGGCTCCCCTTCGCGATCAGCCGGCCCTGGTCGTCGCGCACCTCGGCCTCGCAGTAGAGGACGGTGCGGCCCGCCTTCACCACCTCGCCGGTCACGATCAGGTGCCCTTCGGTCACGGGCTGGAGGATGCTGTACTGCAGCTGGGCCGTCGCGATACCGTTCGCGGCGACAGCCATGGCGCAGTCCATCATCGCGCCGTACATGCCGCCCTGGAGCTGCGAAACGCCGTTGAAGAACTCCGGCTGGACCGGATAGCGAATCACCGCGCGGCCGCCGCCGTGCTCGATGATCTCGGCTTTGAGGGTGCGAAAGATGGCCGTGGCCATGAAGCGATCCGCGATCTCGTCCACGGAGCCGAGGCTAGCGGGCGTGCGAACTACGCGATATCGCCCGCGAGGGCGCCCGCCACGCCCGCCTTCGAGGCATCGAGCGCGCGCAGGGTGAAGGAGAACTCGCTGCCGCCGCCTTCCCGCGGCCGCGCGCCGATGGTTCCCCCAAGTGCCGACACCAGCCGCTTGCACACCGTCAGCCCCAGCCCGGCGCCCGCCGCCTGGAACTGCGTGCGGTCCAGCCGCGTGAACGGCTCGAAGATGCGCGTCGCCTCTTCCTCCGTGATCCCGGACCCGCGGTCGAGCACCGCCACGCGCACCGCGTCGGGCAGCTGCGTGGCCACGACCTCGATCGGGCTCCCCTTCGCGCCGTACTTCACCGCGTTCGAAAGCAGGTTCGATACGATCTGGTGCACGTAGGTCGAATTCGCCTCGACGGGCGGCAGGTCACCGTCGATGTCGAGGCGGATGTCCACACCCTCGAACGCCTCCCCGAAGTCCTTCACAATGCCCGGCACGAGCCGCTGCACGAGCACCGGTTCGCTCTCCACGTCGTGCCCGGTCTCAAGGTGCGATAGCAACAGCATGCTCTCCACCATCGCCTGCAGCCGCCGCGCGTTCAGCGTCATCTCCCGCAGCGATTCCTCCACCACGTCGGGAGGCAACGACCGGAAGCGCGCTCCCAGCGACTGCGCGTTCCCAAGGATCATCGTCAGCGGCGTGCGCAGCTCGTGCGAGACAATGCCCAGGAATTCGTCCTTGATCGCGTTCGCCTCGCGGAGCTGGTACAGCTCGGCGCGCGCCTGCTCGGCCTGGCGCTCCGCGGTGATATCGCGCGAGACGAAGACATAGCCACCGCCCGCCCCGGAGGCCTCTTCGCGCCGGCTGATGGTGATGCGCGCGACGAAGCTGCCGCCCGCGACGCGGCGCTGCCAGAACTCGCCCTCGGCGCGCCCCTGGCGGTCGACGTGCTTGAGCAGCGCCTGCGGCAGCGCGCCCTGCGCGTCGTCGTCGAAGAGCATGCGCACGTGCCGGCCCGCGACCGCCTCGTGCGCGTACCCGTAGATGCGCCGCGCACCTTCGTTCCAGACCACAATCCGGCCGGCGGTATCGAGCGCGGCGATGGCATGCTCCGTCGCCCCCTGCAGCACGCTCGTGAGGAACGCCTCCGCGCGCGCCAGCTCCGCCGCCTGCGACCGGATCTCCGCCGTTTTTCGATACAGGTCGACGAAGACCCCGACCTTGAACCGCAGCACGTCCGGCTCCAGCGGCCGCAACAGGTAGTCGACGGCGCCGAGCGAGTACCCTCGCGACACCGCGAATTCGCCGCGCACCGCCGCCGTGATGAACAGGATCGGCGTGTCTCGCGTCTGCTCCCGTTGGCGGATCAGCTCGGCCGTGTCGAAGCCGTCGATCCCCGGCATGTGGACGTCCAGGATGATGAGCGCGAAATCGCCGTTGAGGACGTGCCGAAGCGCCTCCTCCCCCGAGTTCGCGCACACGAGCTCCCGGTCCGGCCCTTCCAGGATCGCCTGCATCGCCACGAGATTCTTCGGTTCGTCGTCGACGATGAGCACGCGCGGCGGCGCGGGCAGCACCCCGTCCGTGGGAGTGACGCCGACGCGTAACGAAAGGTCTCGCACCATCCCGATCACTAAACCAGCTCCCTCGCGTAGAAATTCACGCGTAGCAGCGACAACAACTGTTCGATGTTCACCGGTTTGGTGATGTAGTCGGATGCACCCGCTTCGATGCACTTTTCGCGGTCACCCTTCATCGCCTTTGCGGTGAGCGCGATGATGGGCAGCTTCGCGAACCGTTCCCGGCCGCGGATGCGCTGGATCGTCTCGTAGCCATCCATTTCGGGCATCATGATGTCCATCAGGACCGCGTCGCACGCCTCCATTTGCGCGAGCTGGTCGATACCGTCGCGGCCGTTCTCCGCGTACTGAATACGGATCCCGTACCGCTCCAGGGCGCTGCTCAGGGCGAAGATGTTGCGCATGTCGTCGTCGACGATGAGCACCGTGCGCCCCTCGAGCGCCGGGTCGTGGCGCTCGGTCTCCCGCAGCGCCCGCCGCTTCGCCTCGGGCATGCGTTCGTCCATGCGGTGCAGGAAGAGCGAGGCTTCGTCGAGCAGCCGCTCGGGCGAATGCGCGTCCTTCACGATGATCGTTTCCGCCAGCCGTTCGAGTTCGCCCTGCTCGGCGGGCGAGAGCTGGCGGCCGGTGTAGACGATGACGGGCACGCCGAAATCGCCGGAGATTTCGCGAATCCGCCGGATGAGCTGCAGGCCCGTCATGTCCGGCAACCCAAGGTCCAGCACCACGCAATGGAACGTGTCCTCGCGCAGCGCCTGCATCGCCTCCGCGCCCGTGCCCGCCCGCGTGATCTCGACGTCGTCGGCGCCCAGCAGGTCCGCGATCGCCAGCCGCTCCCGCTCGTCGTCCTCGACGATGAGGAGGTGGCGCGTCTGCCGCCGGGCGAAGTCCATGAGCGATCGTAGCGCCTCGTCCAGCGCGGCCGATTCCGCCGGCTTGCGCAGCAGCCCGAACGCACCGACCGTCATCGCCCGCTGGCGGTGGTCGCCGCCGGAGATGACCTGGACCGGGATGTGCCGCAGGCTGCGGTCGTGCTTGAGCAGGTCCAGCACCTTCCACCCATCGAGCGAGGGCAACCCCAGGTCGAGGGTGATGGCGGTGGGCCGGTACCGCCGCGCCAGCGCGAGCGCGGTTTCGCCGCGGTAGGCGATGAGCCCCTTGAAGCCGTTGCGGCGCGCCGCCTCCAGCAGGATGCCGGCGAACACCGGGTCGTCCTCGACGATCAACAGCGTCGCGTCGCCGTCCTCGATCGCCGTGCGGTCGTCGTCCACCTGGTTGTGTTCGTCGCTGTCGGCGAGCGGCACTTCCGAGGTCAGCGCCGCCACCGCACGCGGCCGGGCCGGCTGCCGCACGAACACCGGTGTCGTGCTGCCGGGGGCCGCGAGTGCCGTACTGCCGGCGGTGTCCTCGCGCGCCGCGTCCGCCGCCGCCGATGCCTCGTGCGTGAGCGGGACGTACAGCGTGAACGTGCTGCCCGTGCCCGGTGTGCTCACGACCCCGATCTCGCCACCCAGCAGGCGGGCGATTTCGCGGCTGATCGAGAGCCCCAGGCCCGTGCCCCCAAACCGCCGGCTCGTGTCCATGTCGGCCTGCTGGAACGCCTCGAAGATGATGCTCTGCTTCTCTTCCGGAATGCCGATGCCCGTGTCGATGACCGAGAACGCGACCACCGTGGGCGCCCGGTTGAGCGCCTCGTTGTCGTCGCTCCAGCCCGAGCTCATGGCCCCGATGCGCAGCTCCACCGACCCCGTCTCCGTGAACTTGAACGCGTTCGAGAGCAGGTTCTTGAGGATCTGCTGCAGCCGCGTCGGGTCCGTCGTAATCGTCCCCGGGAGCGACTGATCGACCTGGATCGAGAAGTCGAGCCCCTTCTGCTGCGCGATCTGCTGGAAGGTGCGCTCCACGTCGTCCTCGATATCCCGGAAGCGGACCCGGCCGAGGTCGATGGACGTCGTCCCGGACTCGATCTTCGAAAGGTCGAGGATGTCGTTGATGAGCGTGAGGAGGTCGTCGCCTGCTGCCCGGATCGTCTGCGCGTACGACACCTGCTTCTCCGAAAGATTGCCCTCCGGGTTGTCCGCCAGCTGCTGCGAGAGAATGAGCAGGCTGTTCAGCGGCGTTCGCAGCTCGTGCGACATATTGGCGAGGAACTGCGACTTGTACTTCGACGTAATCGTCAGCTGTTCCGCCTTCTGTTCCAGCGCCGAGCGCGCCCTCGTCGATCTCGCGGCGGCGGCGTTCCACTTCGGCGTTCTGTTCCGAAAGCAGCCGTGCCTTCTCCTGGAGTTCGCTGTTCGTCTGCTGCAGTTCAATCGTCAGCGCCTGTGACTGCTTCAGCAGCTCTTCCGTGCGGATGTTCGCGGCGAGCGTGTTCAGCACGATGCCGATGATCTCCGTCAGCTGTTCGAGGAACGAGAGGTGGACTTCGCTGAACTCCTCGAACGATGCCAGTTCGATGACGGCCTTGATGTCGCCCTCGAACAGCACCGGCAGCACGGCGATGGACCAGGGGCTGGCGTCACCGAGGGCGCTGTTGATGGCGATGTAGTTGATGGGCACGTTCCGTAGGACGATGCGCCGCCGCTCGGCCGCGCACTGCCCAATGAGCCCTTCGCCGATGTCGTACGAGGCCTGGACCGTCTTCCCCGGCGTCGCCGCGTACGCCGCGAGCAGCTTCAGCGGCGGCTCGCCCTCCGCCTGGTCGGCGAGGAAGAAGGCGCCGTGCTGCACGCCCACGAGCGGCGCGAGCTCCGAGAGAATCAGCCGCCCCACCGTCTGCAGGTCCTTCTGGCCCTGCAGCATGCCCGAGAAGCGCGCCAGGTTGGACTTCAGCCAGTCCTGTTCGTGGTTCTGCCGGGTCGTGTCGCGCAGGTTCAGGATCATCTTGTTGATGTTGTCCCGGAGCTGCTCGACTTCGCCGCTGGCGCCCACCTGGATCGACTGCGAAAGGTCGCCGTTGGTGACGGCCGTGGCCACGCCGGCGATGGCCCGGACCTGGGTCGTCAGGTTCGCCGCGAGCTGGTTCACGTTGTCCGTAAGGTCGCGCCAGGTGCCTGCCGCGCCCGGCACGTTCGCCTGCCCGCCCAGCTTCCCTTCGATGCCAACCTCGCGTGCCACGCTCGTCACCTGGTCGGCGAAGGTGGCCAGCGTGTCCGTCATGCTGTTGATCGTCTCTGCCAGCTCGGCGATTTCGCCCTTCGCCTCGAAGGTGAGCTGCCGCTTCAGGTCGCCGTTCGCGACCGCCGTCACCACGCGTGCGATGCCGCGCACCTGCTCCGTGAGGTTGCCGGCCATGGAGTTCACGGAGTCCGTGAGCTCCTTCCACACGCCCGCCACGCCGCGCACCTGCGCCTGCCCGCCGAGGTTACCCTCGGTGCCGACCTCGCGGGCGACGCGCGTCACTTCGCTGGCGAAGGCGTTCAGCTGGTCCACCATCGTGTTGATAGTGTCCTTCAGTTCCAGGATTTCGCCGCGCACGTCAACCGTGATTTTCTTCGAAAGGTCCCCGTTCGCCACCGCCGTCGTCACCGTCGCGATGTTGCGCACCTGGCCCGTGAGGTTCGAGGCCATGGAGTTCACGGAGTCCGTGAGGTCCTTCCACGTGCCCGCGACCCCGGGCACGTTCGCCTGGCCACCGAGGCGTCCTTCGGTGCCGACCTCGCGCGCCACGCGCGTCACTTCGCTGGCGAAGGCGTTCAGCTGGTCCACCATCGTGTTGATGGTGTCCTTCAGTTCGAGGATCTCGCCGCGCACGTCCACGGTGATCTTTTTCGAAAGGTCGCCGTTCGCGACGGCGGTGGTCACGTCGGCGATGTTGCGCACCTGGCCCGTCAGGTTGCCGGCCATCGAGTTCACCGAATCGGTGAGGTCCTTCCAGGTGCCCGCCACGCCGCGCACGTCGGCCTGCCCGCCGAGCTTGCCCTCCGTACCCACCTCGCGCGCCACGCGCGTCACCTCGCTGGCGAAGGCGTTCAGCTGGTCCACCATCGTGTTGATCGTGTTCTTCAGCTCGAGGATTTCGCCGCGCACCTGCACCGTGATCTTCTTCGAAAGGTCGCCGTTCGCCACTGCCGTGGTCACGTCGGCGATGTTGCGCACCTGCGCGGTGAGGTTCGAGGCCATGAAGTTCACGGAGTCCGTGAGGTCCTTCCAGGTGCCCGCGACGCCGCGCACATCGGCCTGGCCGCCGAGCTTGCCCTCCGTGCCGACCTCGCGGGCGACGCGCGTTACCTCGGAGGCGAAGGCGTTCAGCTGGTCCACCATCGTGTTGATGGTGTCCTTCAGTTCGAGGATTTCGCCGCGCACATCGACCGTGATCTTCTTCGACAGGTCGCCGTTGGCCACGGCGGTCGTCACTTCGGCGATGTTGCGCACCTGGCCCGTCAGGTTCGAGGCCATCGAGTTCACGGAGTCCGTGAGGTCCTTCCACGTGCCGGCGACGCCCGGCACATTCGCCTGACCGCCGAGGCGGCCATCGGTGCCCACTTCGCGCGCCACGCGCGTCACCTCGCTGGCGAACCCGTTCAGCTGGTCCACCATCGTGTTGATGACGTCCTTGATCTGCAGGATCTCGCCGCGTACGTCGACGGTGACCTTCTGCGTGAGGTCGCCGCTCGCGATGGCCGTGGCCACCTTCGAAACGTCGCGCAGCTGAACCGTGAGGTTCGAGGCCATCGAGTTCACGTTGTCGGTGAGGTCCTTCCACGTGCCGGCCGCGCCGGGCACCTCCGCCTGGCCGCCGAGCTTGCCCTCGGTGCCGACCTCGCGCGCGACGCGCGTCACCTCGCTCGCGAACGAGTTGAGCTGATCGACCATCGTGTTGATGGTGTCCTTGAGCTCGAGGATCTCGCCCTGGACGTCGACCGTGATCTTTTTCGAGAGGTCGCCGTTCGCCACGGCGGTGGTCACTTCGGCGATGTTTCGCACCTGCCCCGTGAGGTTCGAGGCCATGGAGTTCACGGAGTCCGTGAGGTCCTTCCACGTGCCCGCGACACCGGGGACGTTCGCCTGCCCGCCCAGCTTCCCTTCGGAGCCCACCTCGCGCGCCACACGCGTCACCTCGCTCGCGAACGAGTTCAGCTGGTCCACCATCGTGTTGATGGTGTCCTTCAGTTCGAGGATCTCGCCGCGCACATCGACCGTGATCTTCTTCGAGAGGTCGCCGTTCGCCACGGCCGTCGTCACTTCGGCGATGTTGCGGACCTGGGCGGTGAGGTTGCCGGCCATGAAGTTCACGGAGTCCGTGAGTTCGCGCCACGTCCCGGCCACGCCACGCACCTGCGCCTGTCCGCCGAGCTTGCCTTCCGTGCCGACTTCGCGGGCCACGCGCGTCACCTCGCTGGCGAAGCCGTTCAGCTGGTCCACCATCGTGTTGATGGTGTCCTTCAGCTCGAGGATTTCGCCGCGCACATCCACGGTGATCTTCTTGGAGAGGTCGCCGGCGGCCACGGCCGTCGTCACTTCGGCGATGTTGCGCACCTGCGCCGTCAGATTGCCGGCCATGGAATTCACCGATTCGGTGAGGTCCTTCCAGGTGCCCGCCACGCCCTGCACGTCGCCTGGCCGCCCAGCTTGCCTTCGGTGCCCACCTCGCGCGCCACGCGCGTCACTTCCGACGCGAACGCGTTCAACTGGTCCACCATCGTGTTGATGGTGCCCTTGAGTTCGAGGATCTCGCCCCGCACGTCCACGGTGATCTTTTTCGAAAGGTCGCCGTTCGCCACGGCGGTCGTCACTTCGGCGATGTTGCGCACCTGCGCCGTGAGGTTGCCGGCCATGAAGTTCACGGAGTCGGTGAGCTCGCGCCAGGTGCCGCCCACGTCGCTCACCTGCGCCTGCCCGCCGAGCTTGCCGTCGATGCCGACCTCGCGGGCGACGCGGATCACCTCCGAGGTCACCTGCCCCAGCCGTTCGACCGTGATGTTCACGAGCTTGCTGGCGCGCAGGTGCTCACCCTTGAGGGGGCGGCCTTCGGCCTCCAGCGGCGCCTGCTGGGAGAGGTCGCCCCGGGCAACGGCCCCGAGCACGCGTACGATCTCGGAGGTCGGCCGTACGAGGTCCGTGACGAGCGCGTTGACGGACTCGGCGGCGGTGCCCCAGCCGCCGCGCATCTCCGGCGAAATCACGCGCTCACCGAGGCGGCCCTCGCGGCCGGCGGCCCGTGCCACGCGCTTGAGTTCCGAGGTCAGCTGCTCGGTGTTCGCGGCGATGTCGTTGAAGGCGTCCGCGATCTCCCCGGCGACGCCGTGCCAGCCCAGTGGCAGGCGCACGCTGAAGTCCCCGCGCCGCATCGCGCGCAGTGCCGCCAGTACCTCATCCTGTTCCGGGAAATCGGCTTCCTCGCCGGGACGGGTGATGACAGCAGACGACATGGGGACTCTCCGCGGGTGAGAGGGCCCGGCGCCTTGCAACTCGGCGTCAGGCATGCGCAGCCGCGCTACGCACCTCTCGCATGAAGAGCCAACCTAACAACTGCGGTGGTCTCGCCAGAGGGGTCGAATCCCCGCCTGCATTTCAGCTTTATCGCAATTGATTACAGCCGCCTATCGCGGCTGCCCGCTCGCCCCCGAGCCGTTGCCGCGCGAACGACACGCGTGCCACCCACCAGTGGGCGTGTTTCCCCTACTGCTCACACTCGCGCGGCGCCGAAAGGTTCCCGGCGAGCCGCTGCGTGCACGTTCGCCGCGCGATGTTCACCGTCAGCCGTCCCTCGCCGTCGATGTCGACGGGGTGCCGGTCCAGGTTCGGGCCGTCCCGGTCGAGGCGAAGCCCGGTCACGTCGTAGACGGCGCTGTTGCACGCCTCCACGAAGACGAACGTGGAGCCCGCTGCCTTCGGGTTCATGCGGCTCGCGTACTGCGTCACGAGGGCCGCGCGCGCCGGGTCGGCCGCATGGAGCGGCTGCACCCGGCAGCGACGCCCCTGGTTCGCGCGGTTCGCCGCGTCCAGGTCGTCGAGCACCAGGTACTCCGTCTCCGTCAGCCGCACCACGAACACGTTCCGCGCCGGCACGAACTCCACCGACCCCACCGCATACGCCCGCGCGTCGTCGAGCGCGACGGTCGTGCTCCCCGAGTTCAGCCATGCGACCAGCACGATTCCGAGGCCGATGATGCCCGCCGCGAGCGCCGCCATCAGGAAGCAGCCCAGGGCCACCGGCTGCCGCGCCATCCCCACCGGGCGAAGGTCGTTCACGCGGCCACCGTCCGCCGCTTCGCGCCGTCGCGCGCGGCCTGCCATACTCGCCCCGTGTCCGTGCTGTTCGACCTCGACGACCGCGGCGTCGCGACCATTACGCTTTCGCGCCCCGAGCGGCTGAACGCCATCAACATGGCGATGCGCGACCTGCTCTGGACGTACTTCGAAACCTGCCGCGACCTCCCCGAAGCGCGCGTCATCGTCTTCCGCGGCGAAGGGCCCGCCTTCAGCGCCGGCGCGGACATCAGCGAGTTCGGCAGCGCGCCTTCCGTCATCGCCTCCCGCCGCGCGCGCCACGAACGCGACCTCTGGTGGGAGCTCATCACGCACCGCTGCGTCACCATCGCGCGCATGCACGGGTTCTGCTACGGGGCCGGGCTCGAACTGCCGCTCTGCTGCGATTACCGCATCGCCGCCGACTCGGCACGGTTCGCGCTGCCGGAGGTCTCGCTCGGCTACATCCCCAGCGCCGGCGCGACGCAGACGTTGCCGCGCCTCGTGCCGCCAGGCGTCGCCGCCCACATGGTGCTCTCGGGCGAACCGATCGATGCCACGGCGGCGGTGCGGTGGGCGCTGGTCACGCGCGCCGTCCCCGAGGGCGACCTCGATGCGGCCGTGGACGCGCTCGTCGAGGCCGTGCTCGACGGCTCCGCCCCGCCGCCCGCCCGCCCCCGCTGACGGCCGGCGTCAGCGCGCGAGGTCCCGCGCGATCCGCTTCGGGTTCACGACAAGGCCGATGAACCACGACACGACGGAGATGATGACGGCCCCCCAGAAGGCGGACCAGAAGCCATCGACGGCGAAGTGGATGCTCTCGAACTTGCCCGCGATCCACGCCGTCAGCCCCAGCATCGCCGCGTTCAACACGAGGTAGAACACGCCCAGCGTGAGCACCGTGATCGGCAGCGAAACCCAGAACAGCAGCGGCTTCAGGACGGCGTTCAGCAGCCCGAGGATGAGCGCGACGAGGAGCGTGCTGCGCCATCCCTCGAGTTCGATGCCGCCCACGATCGCCGCCGCCACCCACACCGCCGCCGCCGTGATGAGCCAGCGGATGACGAAGGCCACCAGCCGCTCGCCGCGGCTCGGTTCGCGCGGATCCCAGCTTCGCCCGAAGACGAACGTTCGTTGGTGCATGCCTTCATTGTGGCACGCCCCGCCTCGCCCGACCGTGAGCTACTTCGTCCCCGGGTCCCCGGTGCGCAGCGGGTTGGTGAACGCCATCCCCGCATTCGAAAGGTCGCCCGAGAGGTCCTCGCCCGCGGGCTTCCTGCCGTCGCGGACCCACGCTACGAGGTCGTTCCAGGCCGCGCGCTGTTCCGCCTCGGTGAAGACGCAGTGGCCGGCGGCCCGGATCGCGCGCTGCACGAGCAGGTCGCCCTTGCCCGCCGCCTTCACCTTCGCGAGGTAGCTCTGCTCCATGCTGATGGGCACGAACAGGTCGCCGGTGTTGTGCAATGTCAGGAGCGGGTCGCTGATGCGCCCGCTGGTGGGCACGGCGTCGGGGTGAGCGGCGGCATCGCGCGCCCCCGCCACGGGCGCGAAGCGGCGCACCTTCGCGTTCAGCGCCGCTTCGCTCAGCCCAAGGCTGCCATCGATGCCGTACCGCACCCCCTCGTTCGTCGCCGCCTGGAACGGCAGCGAAAGACGGCCGGGGTCCGCCAGCGCGAAGCCGAAGTTCGCGGTCACCTGCAACGCGAACCCCTCGACGAAGAACGGCCGCGGCCCGCCCGAGAGCGCGCGGATGGCGCTGATGTACTGCTGCCCTTCGACGGTCGGGGCGGCCGCGCTCCCCAGTTTGCCGCTCAGAGTGAGCAGCGCGGGCAGCATGGGTGCGCTCGTCCCGATGGGGAGCTGCACCCCGGAAACCGCCTCCCCGAGCAGCGACCACGACAGCAGGTAGTCGATCTGCTCCTGGCCCGCGAGCGCGCCGCACACCGCCAGGCCGCCGTCGTACGTGTCCGGGAAGTGCTCCAGCGAGAGCGCGACCACGTTCCCGCCCATCGAGGCGCCGACGATGTACGTCCGCTTCGGCGTGCCGAACTGCCGCGCGACCTGTTCCCGCAGCGCGAGGGTGTCATCCGCGCCGATGCCGGGGACGTAGCCGTTTTCGCTGTACGAACTCGCCGCCCACGCGTACCCCTGCTCCAGCCACAGGCGGCGAAAGGCCGCGGGCGGCGGGTCCACCGTGACCACGGTATCGAAGCCCGCGAAGCCGTGCGCCCAGAGCACGAGTTCGCCGTTCCACTGCGCGGGCATCTCGATCGCGTAGGCCGCGTTCCCGAGCATCCCGGTGTGAACCGTACCGCCGGGCGCGAGGGCGGTGATGGCCGGCGCTTTCGCGGTGTGTGCCTTCCCCGAGGGCGTCCCGAGCTTCTTCACCGCGGCTGCGGCCGACGATGTCGCGGTGCCGGCCGCGCCCTTCGTGGCCACCGCCGCCGATGGGTTCGCCGCGGCCGTGAGCGACGATGGCGGCACCGTTCCAGCCATCGTGCTGGCCGGGGACGGCGTGGCCGCCGGGGCGCTGTCGCCGCACGCGGACGCCGCCAGCGCCACGACCGCCAGGAGCCACGCGAATCGCCTCACCGCGGCATTCTCCCACGGGCGGCCACGAACCGGGGAAAGCCGGTCATACCGCCCCCAGCGCGCCCATCAGCCGGACCACGACCTCGCTGTGCAGCTGCCGGCCGCGCTCCGTCAGCCGCAGCCGCCCGGCCGCGCGCTCCAGCCACCCGGCGGCCTCGCAATCCGAAAGCCAGCCGGGCGCCATCGCCTCCAGCCGCGCCCCGAATTCGCGCTCGAAGGCATCGAGGGCGAACCCGGCCGTGAGTCGCAGGCTGCTGGAGACATAATCGTCAATCATCATTACCGGCTCCGGGGTGTACGCCTTCGCCACCGCGGACCCCCGCACGCCGCGCTTCGCCGCTTCGATGTACTCCCGAGGTGCCGCGATGTTCTCGGTCCGTTCGCCGCCCACGAATCCGTGCGCGCCCGCGCCGATACCGAGGTACTCGCCCCAGGTCCAGTACACCCGGTTGTGGCGCGATTCGTGCCCGGGCCGGGCCCAGTTCGAGAGCTCGTACTGTTCGAAGCCGGCCGCCGCCAGCAGCTCCGCCGCGCGGTCGTACATGTCGGCCGCGAGGTCGCTGTCGATCGGGGTCACGGCGCCCGTGCGCACCCGCCGCGCGAGCGGCGTCCCCTCCTCGACCGTGAGGCAGTAGCACGAGATGTGGTCGGGTTCGAGGGCGATCGCCGCGCGCAGCGATGCCTCCCATGCCGCCAGTGTCTGCCCCGGCAGCCCGTAAATGAGGTCCAGGTTGAGGCTTTCGAACCCCGCCGCCCGCGCCAGCCGCAGCGCCGTCGCGGTCGCTTCGGGCGAATGGATGCGGTCGAGGAAGCGTAACTCGTTCGCATCGAAGCTCTGGGCGCCGAGCGAAAGGCGCGTCACGCCCGCCGCCCGCAACGTCGCCAGGTGCTCCGCGGTGAGCGTTCCCGGGTTCGCTTCGAGCGTCACTTCGGCCTGCTGCGCGAACGGCGCGCGTGCCCGCAGCGCCACGAGCACGGCGGCGATATCCGCCGCGGGCACTTCCGAGGGCGTGCCGCCGCCGAAGCCAACCGTCGCGATCGTCCGCCCCGCGAGCACATCGGCGTACCCGGCGATCTCGGCCACGAGCGCCTGGCGTATGCGGGCATCAGTGCATCGAGCCCCGCGTAGGCGTTGAAGTCGCAGTAGCCGCATTTGTACGTGCAGAAGGGGATGTGGACGTAGACCGAGATCGGCCTCATCCCGACGCCAGCCGTTCGCGGATCGCGGCCACGCGGTGCGTCGTGATCCCGTCCACGCCCATCGCCGCCAGTTCCGACGCGCGCGAAAGGTCATCCACGGTCCACGCCACCACCAGCAGGTCGCGCGCGTGCAGCGCGGCGATGGTGTCGGCGTCCAGCAGGGTCGCGCGGCACGAGACCCCGCGCGGGCGCACATCGCGCTGCGCCACCGAGAGGAACAGGTCCAGTTTCGCGGCCACATCGATGGAATAGAACAGGTCGACCTCCGGTGCGGCCCGCTCGATGGCGCGCAACGTGCCCCACAGCTGCGACGACGCCACCATCCGTCGCGAGGGCGAGGCGTCGAGCGCGGCGCGGATTAGCTTCGCCGCCGCTTCGCCGCCATTCTTCAGGTCCAGGAAGATGCCCGTGCCCGGGTCGGTCGCCCGCAGGAGGTCCGTCAGGCCGAACGGCTCGCGCGGCGCCCACGCCAGGTACCACTTTTCGAACATGAGGCGCGACCCGAACGTGCGCCGCTCGTGCCGCGCCTCGAAGCGGCCCTTGTGGAGCCAGAGGTCGACCTCGAGGTAGTCGGCGAGTTCGCCCTCGGCCGTCCGTGCGAGTTCGATGGCGTTGCCGCCGGCGTGCGAAATCAACGCCGGCCGCTCCGCGCCCGCGGGCAGCAGCCCCCGGCGCGCCGCCAGGCTCACGACCCGGCGGCCGCCTGTGCCGTCACCGGGTGGCGCGGCGAAACGGGCAGGTCGCCATTGGCGATGTCGTCCAGCAGATCCTCATCGGCGACGCGGTAGCCATCCGTAATGGTCGTGATCGCGCCGAGCGTGACGAAGCGGCTCAGCAGCGCCGTCACCGTCTCGCGGCTCG
Source organism: Candidatus Amarobacillus elongatus (assembly GCA_016703545.1). Lineage (GTDB taxonomy): Bacteria > Chloroflexota > Dehalococcoidia > Tepidiformales > Tepidiformaceae > Amarobacillus > Amarobacillus elongatus. The sequence goes on along the minus strand of JADJBX010000007.1, from coordinate 18,881 downwards.
TGCCGATGGTCTGCGCGAGCTCCTGGTGGGTGAGCCCGAGGCGGATGATGCCGTCTTCCTGGCGGTTCAGCAGCGTGTCCGCGAGCCGCGCCGAGACCGGCTTCGAAACCAGGTTCATGAACGTCCGCTGCATCCCCGCGAGCCGCCGCGCCATCAGCTCGGCCATGGCGAAGCCCAGCCGCGGCGTCTGCTGCACGAAGTAGGAGAAATCCTCCCACGCGATCGTGACCGCGACCGTCTCCTCGATGGCGGCGGCGCACGCGGTCCGTTCGCCATCCTCGACGATCGCCATATCGCCCACGACCCCGCCGCGGCCGACGACATCGAGGATGATCTCCTTGCCGTTCTCGGCCACCTGGTACACCTTCACGCGGCCCTTCAGCAGCAGGAACACGCGCTCGGGCGGGTCGCCGGCGGAAAAGAGCACCTGGCGCGGCTTGAAACTCCGCTCGCTAAGGAGCGGCACGAGCCGTTCGAGCTCTTCGTCGCTGAGCACGTTGAGCACCTTGCTGAACTGGCGGAGGTACCACCCGATGGAGCGCTGCAGCGCCTGCCGCCCCCGCGACGGATGCACCGGAGACTGGAGATCGGCGGTCATCAGGTTCCCTCACTTCCCTTATTCAAAAGCCTGAGTTCATCGAGCAGGCGCAGCGCCCCCGAGCTTACCGCGCCCGGGTTGGCCGCGCTGACATACCGCTCCAGGTCCACCAGCGCCAGCGATGGGTCGCCGAGCCGGTAGTGGAGCATCCCCCGTTCGCCCACGAGCGCGCCGTTCCACGGCTCCAGCCGCAGGAGGAGCTCCACCGTGGCCAGCCAGCGTTCGAGGTCGCGCTGGTCACGGAAGAGCGAATGGAGGTTGTTGAGCATCCGCTGCAGGATCTGCCGCCGCGTGACGGCGGCGAGGAACGATTCCGGCGACGTGCTCCCGAGGTTCGCGCCGCGCAACCGCGCGAGCAGCTCTTCCCGGGGCACGCGCGCACCGCCGTGGAAGGGGTCGATGTAGAGGTTTTGCGAAGGGTCGCCACAGCGAACGAGGAAATGCCCGGGAAAGCCCACGCCGTCGCAGCGCAGCCCCACCCGCTCGGCCACTTCGCGGTACACCAGGCTGAGCGTGATGGGGATCCCCGTGCGCCGCGCGACCACCCGGTCGAGGTAGCTGTTCTCCGGCTCGTTGTACTGCGCGGCGTTCCCGTTGAAGCCCCGCACGCCGTACAGCTCGGCATTGATCGCATCGACGAGCGCCTCGGCGCCATCGGCCGGGCTGGCGGTTTCGAGCGCGGCTTCCGCCATCAGATCGAGCTCGCGCGCCGTCCCGTGTTCGTCGACGTGGTGCCCCCCCAGCCGCGCGATGAGCATGGCCGCGCCGAAAAGGTCCACCTCCGGGTCGGGGCCCGCGATGGCTGCCGCGAAGGCGGTGTAGAGCCCTTCGTCTGTCACAAGGTCCAGTATACGTGGCCTCGCTTACCTTCTCCATGTCTAAGTCGTGTCAAAGGTCAATCTATCGACAAGATCTATCGCGCCCCGCGCCTCCACGGCCGAATGGACCAACTATTCACGCATTTTGGACGTTAGCTTGAGCGGCTTCCGTGGATTAGGCTATGCTTACTTCAACGCTGACGATTCGCCCCTTCCCCACCGAAGCCTTCCCCGTCGCTCCTTCCGCTTCCCAGCGCGAGGGGCGGGCGCCGTTCTGGCTGCTCGCGGTCGGCGTCCTCGTTCGCGGCTCTGTCTCCGCCGTCGTCGCCTCGATGCCTGCCGGGCGTCACGCCCGCGGCCGCAAGTCCCCCGCCTGGACGATGTCCGACCGCGCGCACTAAGGCCACCGCCGTTCTCCGGAAAGCGCACTTCGTCAAGGTTCGGGCACACCGGCTCAACCGCCGCCACCATCCTGCCGACACTCTGGGTGACAGAATCCCGCGCCAGCGCGTGAACGTTCGTCCCGCGTGCCCCTTGCCGGGCCCCCCGTCCACCCGGACGAGCCGGCTGCCGGGGTAGAATCGCCGCTGAGGAGAGCCCGTCGATGCGGTTCCGTATGCGTCACCATCGCCCCGAGGCCGCGCCCGCCGCGCCCGTCGCCATCGCCGAACGGCCCGCGCCGGAGTGGCTGCCCGCCGAGGCCTCCGCACCCGAGCCCGCTGCCGCGGCGCCCGCCGTGGCCGTGCCTTGAGCCGCCCGTCGCCCCGGCGCCGCCCGCGCGCCGAACCGGTGGCCGCGCCCGCGCCAGCCCATGCCCCCGTGCCGCCCTCGATCGCCAGCCGCCTCGCCGGCAGCCCGATGCGCTCCCAGCTCTCCGGCGGCGATGTCCGCGCCGAGCGCATGGTGAAGCAGATCCGCGGCGAGGTTGAGGACCTTCGCGGCACCCTCGCCGCCCTCAGCGCCGCACCCGGCGACCTTGAGACGCTCGATATCGATGCCGTGGTCGCGAGCCCCTCGGCCGCGGCGCTGCTGCCGCCGGCGACGCTGGTGGCCGCAATCACCGCCCTGCACGATCGCAACCGCCGCCTGTCGCGCAAGAACGCGAAGCTCGAAGCGCGCCTCGAAGCCCTGGACGCGAAGGTCCGCGACCTCAAGCAGGACCGCGCCTGGGCGCGCGGCCGCCTCGATACGCTCGCCGAGGTGATCGAGGCGCTCCATGCGAACATCGAGGACCTCCGCCACCACCGCGACAACACCCGCGCGGTGACCCCGCCGCCGGCACCCCGCGCCCTGCGCGCGGCCGGTCAGGCAGGCGTCAACGGCCACCCCGCGGAGCATCCCGCCCTTCCCGGCAGCGCGGCCGAGGGGTGAAGCCCCACCGCAGCCTCGCGGTGCTCTCGCCCTCGCGGCAGCACGACATCCCCGCGGAGGCCGCCCGCCTCCGGCGCGAGGTCGAACGCCGCGTGCGCGAAGCCGAGCTGCTCGCCGCTGCCCTGCGCGATCACATCGCCGACCTTCGCGCCGAACGCGACGAGCTCTCGGCCGAAGTCGAGCGCCTGCGCGAGCAGCTTCGCCGCCGCGACATCGACCCCTTCCTCTGGCGTGGGTTCAAGCCGCCGCGCTGACACCCCTCTGCAAGCCATCGCCATCGACCGGCGTCCGGGGCGCTACCGCTCCCTCCCGACACTGGCACAGGGCGCCCCGCGCGGCGCGCCATTCGATGGAGGTCGAATCCCTATGAATCGCAAAGCAACCATCGCCGCCAGCGTGGCCGGCGCCGGCGCGGCCGGTATCGCCACCGCCATGTTCCGCCGCCACGACGACGCCGCCGAGGATTCGTTCAGCCAGCCCGCCCTCGATGCCACCGTGACCGAACGCTCGCAGCAGCTTCGCCGTCACCTCGCCGACCTGCTTGGCGCGCAGAAACACACCCTCAAGGTCCTGCAGGTCCAGGAGCGCGACGCCGGCCTCATCCGCTTCCACGACGTTTCGCCGCTCATCACCGCCGCAAGCCAGCTGCTCGATTCGCACGTCGAAAGCACGAAGGACTGCCTCGATGACTTCGGCGGGGCCCCCGGTTCGTTCCTGCGCCGGATGGTGACGCCGCTCTCGGGCGTCGTCACCGGCATGTTCAACCGCTTCCGCACCGAGCCCGTCTCGCGCATGCTCCGCGACGATGTCGTCGCCCTCACGCTGCTCGCGCAGGGCGCGGGCATGCTGCACGCGACCGCGCTCGCGATGGGCGATTACCGCGTCGCCGCCTTGGCCGAACGCCAGCTCCGCGACCTGCCCCTGCTCGTCACGCGGATCAGCGACCGCATTCCCGGCGTCGTCATCGAGGAGCTCGAGTACGACGGCATGAACATCGATACGTCGGCCATCCCGCGCGCCGCGGCCACCGTCAAGGAGGCATGGACGCAGCAGGGCTGACCGGGGAGAGGCGTCGCCCGCGGCTATACTTCCGCCGTGGGCATCCTCCTCGATTGGCTCGTCTCGCTCGCTTTCGGAACCGTGTATGGTGGCGCCGTGACGCTCATCGCCCTCGCGGCCGCCATACCCTATGGCGCCTGGCAGGGGATCCGGTGGCTCACCAGAAAGCTCCCCGGAGGCTCCCATGGCGACGCGTGAACAGGTCGACGAACTGGTTGCGAAGATGAAGGAGCAGCGGTCCGAGCTGCTCGCCGCCGCCCGCTCCCTCTCGCCCGAGGACGCCCTTCGCGTCCCCGTCGACGCCCAGGGTGAGGAACAGTGGACCGCCGTCGAGCAGCTCGCGCATCTCTGGGAGATGGAACGCAGTTACGACGCCTGGGTGAAGGCGGCCATCCGCGAGGACGGCGTCGACCTGCGCGGCGTCCGCGGCGAGCCCGTCGCCATCCCCATCGAACTCGCGAACAACCACCCCGTGAGCGAACTCGTGCACGCGCTCGAAATTGAACGCGCCTACACCCTCGGCCTCATCGACGGCCTGCCGCTCGAGGCGTTCGACCGCACGGCCGTAAGCCCGATGTTCGGCAGCCTGACCGTGCTGCAGTGGCTCCGGTCGTTCTACCGCCACGACCGCCAGCACGGCGCCCAGATCCTCGGCCGCAAGAGCGACTACCAGCCCAACTTCAAGACCAGCGAGCCGAACCAGCGCAAGATGCGGCTGGAGGAGGTGGCGAGGCGCTCCGGCGCCTGAGAAAAGAGAAAGGAGAAAGGAGAAAAGCGGGACAACCCTCGGTCACCCGGGTGCCTGGCAGGGACGTGGTCACCCTTATCTCTTTTCTCGTATCTCTTTTCTCCGGGCGCGCACGCCCTCACCTGCTGACGACCAGGGACAGCGCCCCCGACGGCCCGGAGCGGACATCGTTGTGCTCCGTCTCCGCCGGCGCGCGGCAGTAGTCCCCCGCACGCATCAGCACGTCCCCGACGTACGCGTCCCCTTCGATCAGGAACAGGTCCTCGATTGCCGGGTGCGGGTGCTCCGGGAAGGGGACGTTCGGCTCCATCTTCACCAGCACCGTCTGCGCCCCCGTCGCCGGGTCCACGTACAGCAGCTTCACCTGCACCCCCGGCGCGTACGGGAGCCATTCCATGTCGTTCGAACGCGCGAACAGCGAAATGCCGACGCTGAACACCGGCGGCCGTGGCTCGGCGATGCGCTCCAGCACGCGCGTTCGCAGCCCGGCGACGGGCGTGGCCGGCGGCGCCGCGTACGCGAGCAGGTCCAGCGCCGTGGCCATCGTGGCGCGCTCGTCGTCGGTCTCCGCCAGTTCGTCCAGCAGCGCGGCGAACGGTGATGGGTCCGTCCTGCTCATGCGTCCTGTCCCTGCCCCTTCCGGCCGAGTTCGCCCAGCTCCAGCAGCGCCCGCCGCATCGCCGTTCGCAGCGATGGCGCCGGCACCGCCAGCAACTCCGCGATCTCACTCACCGGCAGGCCCCCGAAATATGCGAGCTCCAGGGCGCGGCGGACCTCCGGCGGCTGCCGGTCGAGCACGTCTCGCACCTGCTTCGGGCTAATATACGAACCGTCTTCGCGTTCTGTTGACGGCGGGATGGCCCCAATTGCGAGGGCCTGTACCCGCACCATACCGAGCAGCGCGCTCTCGCTCGGCGCGCCTTCCCCGGGGCGGTTGTTCCAGGCCTCCACGTACGCCGCTTCGCACGCCCGCGCCGCCCGCTCGCGGTCCCCCGTGATGCGCAGCGCGAGCGAAAACGCCGCCGTTGCCGTGCGGTCGTAGAAGTCGCCGAAGCCGGCATCCGCGCGGGCCGCGGCAATCGCCGAACGCTGACCTTCTCCTGGCATCGGAGGCCCCCGGCGCGGTATCGCGCCACACACTACAACCGAATCGCCAGAAACCTCAAACAATCGTGAGCGAAATCCCGCCCTGGCGCCGGGCCCCTCCTGTATTGGAAGTGCAACGTCCGAGCCATCGTTGCGCGATGGCCGTGTGGCGCCGGGGCGGACAATCGAATCCGAGCCCCCAGGAGGATTCTCATGCGCAGCAAGTTCGCCATTGGCGGCCACCCCCTCCATGCCACCCTCGTCGGCATCCCCATCGGCCTGTTCGTCTGGACCCTCGTCAGCGACATCGTCTATTACGGGACCGACAAGGACCCCATGTGGTACGACATCGCCTTCTGGTCCGGCATCGCCGCGATCGTCTCCGCGCTCATCGCCGCCCTCCCCGGGCTCGGCGATTTCGTCACCGTCGTCGCCCACAGTGAGGCGCGCCGGACCGGCCTCATGCACATGGCGCTGAACCTCGGCGTCGTCGCGCTCTTCGCCATCGCCATGGTGCTCATGCTCGATGACGGCGCCGTGGATGGCGGACGCCTCGGCCTCGTGCTCGCGCTTCACGCCGTGGGCGTCGGCATGCTCGGTATTTCCGGCTGGCTGGGCGGCGAAATGGTCTACCGCAACCATATCGGCATGATCCCCGAGGATGCCGAGGCCGAACGCGACCAGCAGGTTCGCCACGGCGCTGCCCCCGGCTCCGCCCGGCCGTCCCACCGGTAACGCCGTGCGCCGAACACCGCTGCACGAACAGACCGTTGTCATAACCGGCGCCTCCTCGGGCATCGGGCGGCAGACGGCGGCGCACTTCGGCCACTTCGGTGCGCGCGTCGTGCTTGCCGCCCGCAACCCCGAGGCCCTCGCCGTCGCCGCCCGCGAAGTCGAGGACGCGGGCGGCACCGCCCTCGCCGTGCCCACCGACGTCTCCGATTGGGAGCAGGTCGCCGCCCTCGCCGACGCCGCCGAGCGCGAATTCGGCCGCATCGACACCTGGGTGAACAACGCCGGCGTCGCCCTCTACGGCACCATCGCCCAGGTCACCCCCGAGGAGATCCGGCGCGTGATCGAGGTGAACCTGCTCGGGGAGATGTACGGGACGAAGGCCGCCTTCACCCACATGCGCCCCTACGGCGAGGGCGTCATCATCAACGTTTCCTCCGCGCTCGCGCGGCGTTCCGTGCCACTGCAATCGGCCTATTGCGCGGCGAAACACGGCGTCAGCGGCTTCTCCGAATCCGTCCGCCTCGAACTGAAGCGCCACCATCCCGGCATCTCGCTGGTCGAAATCATGCCGGCGTCCATCAACACCCCGCTGTTCGCACACGCCCGATCGCGTCTCGGAGCCATGCCGATGCCGATCCCGCCGATCTACGAGCCGGAGATGGTGGCCCGCGCCATCGTGCGCGCCGCCGAACGCCCTCCGCGCGAGGCCGTCGCCGGGCGCTCCGCTCGGCTGCTCCTCAACGGCCAGACGTTGAGCGCCCGGCTGGTCGACCGCTACCTGCTGTTTGCGGGGAAGGGTGAACGCGACCAGCACAGCCGCCGCCCGGACGATGGCACGGACAACCTCTTCGCGCCCTCCGCGGGGCCCGGCTCCACCCACGGGGATTGGAACGACGGCGCCCCCAACGGGACCGCGACCACCCGCCTTGCGGTTTCGCGCCCGGCGCGCACCGCCGCGCTCGCGGCCGCAGTCATGGGGGGCGGCGCCCTCCTCCTCCGCCGCGGCCGCCACTGATCACGCCCCGGAGCCGGGGCCTGTTCGCGGCGACCTCCTGATGTCCCGCGGCACGGGCGAGAGATAGGAGAAAAGAGAAAGGAGAAAAGGGAGGCCGCCAGCCGATAGCCGCCGGCCGCCGCCTCGCGACGGCCCAGCCGCCCTGAGCACCGCGCCCTGGCGACTGGCCACTTCTCAGCACTCAGCACTCCGCACTCAGCACTGACTACGCCGCCTGCGGCCCCCCGCTCCAGTGGCACGCGCCGTTGGGGACGATGTCGACCACGCCCGGCAGCGGTATCACCTTCCGCGCGAACGGGCGGATCCGTTCCAGCTCCGGCGCCGGCCCGAGCGTCGCGCGCAGCTCCGCGCGCTTCGCCGCCCGCTCCGCGCGAAGCCGGACTTCCATCAATCGCACCTGGGAGTCGTACATTTCGGGGTCCTCCTCGCTTCGGCCGGCAGGCTGCCCGTTCGTCAGCCGCTGTTCCTGATGAACGTATTTCACCAGTTGCGCGTCCCCCTGCACCCCATCTCCCGCGCGAATCGCGGCTCCGCCCTTCGGCCGACCGGGGCAGAGAGAGAAGAGAAACGAGAAAAGAGAAAAGGGCATGCAGCCGACGGCTCCATCCGGGGCACGAGCGCTGGGCTCTGGGAACTGGCCACTCCCGTATACTGAGACCCGTGACCGACGAGCTCTCCGCCCACACCGCGCATCCCGACCACGGCTTCGATGGCTACGTGCACGCGCACGGCCTGCGCCACCACTACATCCGCTGGGGCGACCCCGCCGGCGACCCCGTGGTCTTCCTGCACGGCCTGATGAACAACGCGCGCTACTGGGAGCACATCGCCGCGCGCATGCGGCCGGACTACACCGTCTATGCGCCCGACCTCCGCGGCCACGGCGAATCCGAGCACGCCCCCGGCGGCTACCTCGTCTGGGCCTTCGCCATGGACTTCCGCGGCGTCGTCGAAGAGCTCGATCTGGAGGCGTTCGACCTCGTCGCGCACTCCATCGGCAGCCGCGTCGCGATGTCGTACGCCCGCGACCACAGCCACCGCCTCAAGCACCTCGTCCTCGCCGACATGGGCCCGCAGATGGCCGACGCCGGCGCTCGCGGCATTCGCAAGAGCACCGGCGAGGCGCGCTCCGCCCCCGGCTTCGGTACCGAGGCGGAGGCGCTGGAACACTTCGCGGGCATGTACCCGGGCGCGACGAGCGACTTCCTCACCCGCCAGATGGCCGCGTCGCTCGTCCTCGATGAGGCCTCGGGGAACCTCGTGTTTCGCTTCGACCCGCACATCAACCAGGCCACCGGCCGCGCCGCGCTCGTCGAAATCCCGTACCTCTGGGAGTCGCTGGAGCACATCACCTGCCCGACGCTCGTCATCAAGGCCGAAAAGAGCCGCATGCTCTCGACCGAGATCGCGCAGGAGATGGTGCGCCGCCTGCCGCGTGGCGAGTTCATCGAGATCCCCGAAAGCGGCCACCAGATCCCGCTGCATCAGCCCGACGCCTTCGCCGCTGCCGTGCGCGATTTCATTTCCCGATAGTCCGCCGGCGCCCATTCGTACCGAAAACCGCGAAACTCCGACTCGTTCGCGCCAGATGGAATGTTCACCCTAGGCCCACGATCGCTACGATCGGGGGACGTGGCTGTTTTCCGACCGTTCTCCGCGGCATACCTGGCCGATCCGTACCCCTTCCTCGCGCGCCTGCGCGAGAAGGACCCCGTGTTCAAGAGCCAGGACTTCGGCGCGTGGGTCGTCACCCGGCACGCCGACTGCCTCCGCATCCTCACCGATGACGATCGCTTTTCGTCCGACCCCGTGACATCGCGAACGGGCATGGGCGCGGTCGTGTCGCACATGCGCGCGGAAGCGCCGCTCGGGAATGTCGCCATCCTCGGCAGCTGCGATCCGCCCGACCACACCCGCATCCGGGCGGAGGTGAACGCGGCGTTCACTCCCCGCCAGATCCGCGAATTCGAGCCCGAGATCGAAGGCATGGCGCGCGATCTCGTCCAGCGCCTTCCCGCCGGCCGTCCGTTCGACGTGGTCTCGCAGCTGGCCGAGCCGTACGCCGTCATCTCCATCCTCGCCTACATCGGCGTGCAGCCGGAGCACCTCGACGGCGTGCGCTCCCTCGCCCACCCGATCATGACGGCGCGGTCCACCGAGAACCCCTCGCCCGAGCTACTCGCCGCCGCCGCCGGGGCGCACGCGCAGTTCGCCGACTACCTCCAGCACGCGCCCGGCCACCGTGGCGTCATCGCCGTGCTCATGGAGGCGGTGGCGAAGGAGCGGATCACCCTCGACGAAGTGATCATGCTCATCATCCACATCACCACCGCCGGCAACGGCCCCGCCGCCTTCGCCGTCGGGAACCTGCTGATGGCGCTCGCCGCGCACCCCGACCAGTACGCGATGGTGCGCGCCGATCCCTCGCTGGCGACGCAGGCGGTCGAGGAGATGCTGCGCTGGGACAGCCCCGTGCAGCTGATCAACCGCTTCGTCCGCGTCCCGCACGAATTCGAGGGCAAGAAGTTCCGCGCGGGCGAAAGCGTCTTCGCCGTCGTGGGCTCCGCCAACCGCGACGCCGCCGTCTTCGAAGACCCGGACCGCTTCGACATCACGCGTTCCCCCGGCCGGCTGCTGAGCTTCGGGCAGGGGATTCACTTCTGCCTTGGCGCACCGCTCGCGCGGCTCGAGCTCGCGATCCTGCTGCGGACCTTCGCCGCGCGCTTCGCCACCATCGAGGTGCTCCCGCCAGGCCCCCAGCGCGCGCCGGACCTGCTTATTCGCGGCGCCCGCCAGCTCACCGTCCGCGCCGGCTGACCTACCGCGCGTCGAGCGTCTGCCGGATCTTGTGCACCAGCCCCTCGACCGTGTACGGCTTCTGGAGGAACGAAACCTCGGCGTGCAGCACCCCGTACCGCAGGATGGCGTCGTCGGTGTAGCCGCTGCTGAAGAGGATGCGTACGTGCGGCGCGCGCCGGCGCAGCTCGTCCGCGAGCCCCTGGCCGTCCAGCCGCGGCATCACGACGTCCGTAACGAGGAGGTCGATGTCGCGGCCGTGCTTCTGCAGCACCTCCAGCGCCTCGGCGCCGTCGGCGGCGGTCAGCACCGTGTACCCGTAACGCCGCAGCCCGCGCGCCACGAGCCGGCGAATGCTCTCCTCGTCCTCCGCCAGCAGGATCGTCTCCGTTCCCACGAGCTGGCTCGAAGTCTCCGGCGCTTCGCCTCCCGGCCCGATCTGCTGCTCGATACCGGGGAGGAGCACGGTGAAGGTGGTGCCTTCGCCCGGCCGCGTGTTGAGTTCGATCCGCCCGCCCGCCTGCTGCACGATCCCATGCACGACGGAGAGCCCCAGCCCCGTGCCCTTGCCCAGCCCCTTCGTCGTGAAGAATGGTTCGAAGATGCGCGAGGCCACCTCCGGCGGCATGCCTGTCCCCGTATCGGACACACGCAACGCGATCCAGCGTTCGCCCGGGGCTGCGTCCGGCGCCGTCACGGCCGCGGTCTCGACGAGCAGCGTGCCGCCGCGCGGCATGGCGTCGCGCGCGTTCACGGCGAGGTTCATCAGCACCTGGACGAGCTGGCCCGGGTCCGCGTGCACGCGCGGCAACCCCTGCGAAAGGCGCGTCCGCACCTCCACGTCCTCCCCCAGCAGCCGCGGCAGCATCTTCTCCGTATCGAGCACGATCGCGTTCACTTCGACGACGCGCCGCTCGATGATCTCCCGGCGGCTGAAGGCGAGCAGCTGCCGCGTGAGCGAGGCCGCCCGCTCGCCGGCCGCCTGGATCTCCTGCACGAACTCGCGCGTTTCCCCCTCCTCCGGCAGCTGCTCCAGCAGCAGGTCGGAGTACGACTGGATGACCGTCAGCCAGTTGTTGAAGTCGTGGGCGACGCCGCCCGCGAGCTCGCCGACCGACTCCATCTTTTGCGTCTGGCGCACCTGCTCCTCGAGTTCGCGCCGATCGGTGATGTCCTCGGCTACGCCCGCGACGCGTACCACGGCGCCCGATGCATCGCGCACGGGGAAGGCGCGGTCGCGGATCCAGCGCACGGTGCCGTCGGCGCGCACGACGCGATACTCCTCGTCGTAGCCGCCGAGGAGTTCGGTCCGCTGCGCCTCGGTGACGCGCGCGCGATCTTCGTCGTGGATCCTCTCCCGCCAGAGGTTCGGGTTCTCGTACAGGGCCGCCGTGCCAAAGCCCCAGACGGATTCGAAGGCCGGGCTCACGTACAGCACCCGGCCATGCGGCTCCGCCAGCCAGAACACCTCGCGGATCGATTCGGCCAGCTCGCGGAACCGTTCCTCGCTCTGCCGCAGCGCTTCTTCGGCGGCGCGCTGCTCGGTGATGTCGTTCATGATTGTGAGCCAGTGCAGTTCGCCGCCGAGGTTGACGGGCTCCATCGAGGTGAGGGCGATGCCCACGGCCCCATCCCGCCGCACGAAGTGGAAGAGCATCCGCGTCAACGGCTCGTGCGCGCGCATCCGTTCGCGAATACGCCCCAGCTCACCCTCGTCGGTCCCCTGCGTGATCTCGCCTGCGGGATGCCCAATGACCTCATCCCGCGCGAAGCCGAGCAGCCGCAGGTAGGCGTCGTTCGCCTCCACGATCACGCGGTCACTCTCCCGCATGAGCACCTGCGCGAGCGGGCTCATGTGGAACGCCTTCGAGAACCGATCCTCGCTCGCCTGCAGCGCCGCCTGCACGAGCTTGAACTCGGTCACGTCGACGGCGGCGCCAACCAGCCGCCCCCCGCCGTTCCCCTCGTGCCGCCCGGTGAGTGATACCCACCGCTCCTCCGCCTCCCCGTGCCGCACGCGGAAGGTCACGGCGAACGAGCCCTGCTCGCTCTCGCGCGCCGCCCGGAGGCCTTCCTGTGCCCCCAGGAGGTCATCGGGACGGATGGCCGCCTGCAGTTCGGCGGAGGTCACCGTCGTCGTTCCCGGCGGGAATCCCCACAGCCGTGCCACCCCCGCATCCACGGCGATCGTTCGCGATCCATCCTCCCAGATCCAGGTACCCACGCCGCCGCCTTCCAGCGCCGCCAGCAGGCGCGACTGCGTCAGCAGCAGCTCGTCCTCGATTCGGCGGCGGTCGGTGACGTCCGTGATGATGCCGTGCCAGGTGAGGCTGCCGTCGTCCTCCCGCACGGGCATCGAATGGCCCTCGATCCAGCGTTCGCCCCGTTCGGGATGGTGGTAGCGGAACTGCTGCCGCCACGGCGTCATCGTCTCTCCGGACGCGATGATCGCCGCCGCCACCGCGTCCCGGTCGTCGGCGTGCGTGTACTTGGCGATGATGCTGGCGTCCTCGGCCACTTCGTCCGCCGTCACGCCGTACACGTCGGCGATGCCCTCGCTCGCGTACGGCATCGCTGACCGCCCGTCCGGCCACATCTGAAACGACGCAATCATCATCCCCGGCGGGATCGTGTCCGTGATCTTTTCAAGCTGTTCCTGGCCCCGCCGCAGCGCCAGCCGCGCGGTCATCGCGTCGTGGACATCGGCGAGCGTGCCGAAGAACCGGACGACCTGCCCCGCGTCGTCGCGCACCGCCGCCAGGCGCGATTCGAACCAGCGGTACTCGCCGTTTCCGCCCCGTAGCCGGAACGAGACGCGCGCGTCCCGGCCGTTTGCCACGGCCTCGGCCTGCGCACGCGAAACCTCTTCCTGCTCGTCCGGGTGCACGCGGCTGGTCCACGTCTGGCTGCCGTCGGTCACGTGCTCCCGCCCGAGGTACCGCAGGCCGCGGTCGTTGACGAAATCGATGCGGCCCTCCGCATCCGCCGTCCACACGACCACGGGGACCGATTGAATGACCTGCTGGTAGTCGGCCTCGCGTTGCGCGAGCTGTCCGGCCGTTTCGTTCAGACGCTGCGCATGGCGGCGCAGCAACACCCACAGGAGCAGGCTCGTGACCGCCACGAAGGCGATCCCCTTCGCGCTCTCCAGCCGCGCCTGCACGCTCTCGTTGGAAACAAGGGAAACGGCAATCCCGGACGCGATGATCCAGGCGAATCCCACGATGGCATACACCAGCGCGATATGCCCCGGCCCCCACCAGAGGCGGGCATTCCCGGCTGCCTGCGCTTGCCCCTCGTGTCCCGGCCCTTCGTGACCAATCCCTTCCCCATACGCGCCTCCCCAAACCGGAATCGGGGAGCTTCGTCGGCGGCAATAGACCGCCCGCATTACCTTTGCACACCCCTGCTGTCATGAACATAGGGGGTTCGGTACGGTGACCGTTCGTGTGCTCATGTTCAAACGCCCGTGTCGCGATGACGAACGCCACGGAAGACGTGTCGCCTGACTGGCGAAGTGAGGAAAGGGGAAAGGAGGAAAGGGGATAACGTGGGGTGGCCGGGAGGCAGCCCCGATTCGGCCGGTGGCGGCGGCTCGGCTCGGGCACTCGGGAACTGGCCCCGCATTGCGGCGCGCCTACTCGCCCACCATCGCGGGGCCCCGCGTTTCGTGTGCGAACTGCTGCCGGTACAGCTCCGCGTACACCCCGCCCCGCGCCAGCAGCTCCGCGTGCGTCCCGGACTCCACCAGCACGCCGCGCTCCAGCACCAGGATCACGTCCGCCGCCAGGATGGTCGACAGCCGGTGCGCAATCGCGAGCACCGTCCGCCCGCGCGTGAGCACCGCCAGCGCATCCTGGATTGCGCGCTCCGTCCCCGAATCCACGCTCGACGTCGCTTCGTCCAGGATCAGGATGGCGGGGTTCTTCAGCAGCGCCCGGGCGATGGCCACGCGCTGTTTTTCGCCCCCGGAGAGGCGGTAGCCGCGTTCGCCCACCACCGTGTCGTATCCGTACCGCAGCTCCGAAATGAAGTCGTGAATGTTCGCCGCCCGCGCGGCCACCTCGATCGCCTCGTCCGTGGCGTCCGGGCGGGCGTACCGCAGGTTGTCGCGGATGGTCGAATGGAAGAGGAACGGCTCCTGGTTCACCATCGCGATCGCCGCCGCCAGCGACTCCTGCGTCACGTCCCGAATGTCGTGCCCATCGATCCGGATGCTCCCGCCGTCGACGTCGTACAGCCGCGGCACCAGGTACGCCGTCGTCGTCTTGCCCGCCCCCGAATGCCCCACGAGCGCCGCGAACTTGCCCGGGGGCACCGCGAACGTCAGGCCGCGCAGCGGGGCGTTCCCGGCAGGTAGCTGAAGTGAACCTCTTCGAACCGCAGCTCGCCCCGCACGTCGCGCAGCGTCACCGCCCCCGGCCGGTCGCGGATCTCCTGGTCGAGGTCGAGGTAATCGAACAGCCGCTCGAACAGCGCCAGCGAACTCAGCAGGGTGACGTGGATGTTCAGCAGCGCCGTCGTTGGGCCGAACAGCCTCCCCAGCAGCCCCGCGAACGCGACCACGGTGCCGAGCGTCGCGTCGCCGCCGATGACGCGGTGGCCGCCATACCAATACACCACCACCGGCGCCATCGACCCGAACAGCCCCATCGACACCCCGAACCATCGGCCGACCATCGCCCGGCGGATGTTCAACTGGCGGATGCGCTTCGCCGTCTCGTCGAACCGGTCTGTTTCGTACCCCTGGCGCCCGAACGTCTTCACGAGGAGTGCGCCGCTGACTGAAAGCGTCTCCTGCATGTGCGCCGTGAGCTGCCCGAGCTGCTCCTGCGATTCCGCCATCAATGCCCGCTGCACGTTCCCCACCCGTCGCGCGGGGTAGATGAATACGGGCAGGAAGGCGACCGAGAACAGCGCCAGCCGCCAGTCGAGCGCGAGCATCAGGGCAAACGTGCTCGCCACCGTGATCACGTTCCCAACGACGCCACCGAGGGTGTCGCTGACCACCCCCTGCACCGCGCCCGTGTCGTTGCTCACGCGCGAAAGCACCTCGCCCGTGCGGTTCGAGGTGAACCAGCGCAGCGGCATCCCCGTCAGGTGGCGGTACAGCGATGTGCGCAGGTCCAGCATCACCGCCTGCCCGACGGACGTGCTCAGGTACGACTGCGCCACCCCGAGGATGGCCGAAACCGCCACCAGCGCCGCCATCGCCGCCACGAGCAGGTTGAGTTCGCCGCCATCGCCGGGCGGCGTGAGCGCGTCATCGATGATCCGCTGCAGCAGCAGGGGCGGCCCCAACCCCGCCGCCGCCGAAAGCGCGATCGTCGCGAGCAGCAGCCCCACCAGGCCCAGGTGCGGGCGATGCAGCCCGACAGCGCGCTTCAGCGTCGGCCATGCGGGCCGTTGCGGGCGTGCCTTGCGCCGCCGCTGCCAATCTCCGTGATCGAATGCCACCCTTCGAGCCTAGCCCCGGGCGGGTTGGGGCGAAACTGACCATGTGGGCAGCCCAACCGGCCGTGGCCACCGCACCTCCACCGCCGTTACCACAGGTGCTCAACGGGCACGTTCGGGGCTCGTCGGATCGGGGGCGAAACGGTTTCAAACCGGGGACACTCCGACTATCGTGAGGCGGCAATGCGGTGGATGTACGGTTTTGCAACGGTTGCTCTCGCGCTTCTCGCCAGCGCCCTCGGCGTTCGCGAACAGGCTGCCGCCGTGCGCGCGGCCGAGACCGTGCGCACCCTCGACCTGCGCCTCGAACGCCCCGGTGAGCCCGCCGTCGAGCTCCACTTCCTCGTCTCCGCCCCCAGCGACGCGGCCGCACGCGATGCCGCCCTGCGTGCCGCGCGCGAGCTCGCGCCCGGCGCCACCATCGCCCCGCTCGTGGGCGAAGCGTCCGGCGCGCCGGGCGCCGCCACCGCCGCGTTCGCGCTCTGGCCGTGGAAGTGGGAAGACGCCGAGCTCCCCGTGCGTGTCGCCTACAACCCCGAGGGCGCGCCCTCTGGCGTCACCGCCGCCACCGTCGAGGCCGCGCTGGCGCCCTGGAACGCCGTCGTCACGACGCGCTTCCGCTTCGCCGCCCTCGAACTCACGAACGCCCGCCCCGGCATCCACCTCGGCGTGGCCGATGGCACGAACACGATCGGCTGGCTCGACCTGGGCTGCGCCGAAGGGTGCGTGCTCGGCGTCACCAGCAAGCTCCCCGATGCCCACGAAGTGGACATCGTGATGAACGCCGACCCCGGCGCGAACCTTGGCACGGGCGCCGCCGGTACGCTCGACACGCAGTCGATCCTGTTGCACGAAGCGGGACACCTCGCCGGCCTCGAACACAGCTGCCAGCCGCTGATCGGCGTCTGCTCGCCCCTCGAAAGCGAAGCCGTCATGTACTGGCGGTACGCGGGCATCAAGCGCACCCTCGCCGCCGACGACGTGGCGGGCATCTCCGCCCTGTACCCCGTCCCCGCCGGGCAGGTGCCGCTTGCGCCCGCGCCCATCACCCCGTTGCCCGCCCCCGCCCCGGTCGCGCTCTCGCTGACCGCCGGCTGGAATCTGGTCGTACTGCCCTCCGGGCCGCTGCAGCCGGTGATGGAGAAGCTCACGTGCGTGCGCGCCGTTTACTTCCACAACGGCTTCGGCTGGACCGCGTGGGTGCGCGGCACGCCGGCTACGCTCAACACCCTCGCCACAATCGACGCTGGCGCCGCCTACTGGGTGTGGTCGAACGCGGCCTGCACCGCCTCCCTCCCCTGACTCCCGCGAACGCGAACAATCGCCGGTTTTCGCGCCTTCCATCGCTGTTCGCGACAGGCCGTGTCGCGAGCCAGCCCTACGGTAGGCACATGGCACGCCGCGCTCCCCTCCCGCCGCCACCGCCCGCCGCCGTCATCGCCGCATGGCGGGACCGCCTCCCCGGCGCCCCGGCGGGGGCCATCGCCGCGGCCCTCGCGGCCCGCGGCGAGCCGTGGATGCTGCGCCACCTGCCCGCCCTCCGCGCCCAGGCCGCCTTCCTCGCCGCCCTGCAGGACACCCCCGCGCGCGCCTCCTAACGCGAGCGGCGCCCCGGCAACCGTCGAGGAACACCGAGCCGCGAGCGGCAGCGAGCATGCCTCCTCCTCCCCCGACTCCGCCCGGCATCGCCGCTCGCGCCCGCCACGGCCCCCCGCGCTCGCCCGTCCGCCCCGCGGCCACTACCCTTCGCGCATGGTTCTCAGCGACCGCACCATCCGCCGTGAGCTTGAGGCGGGCACCATCGTCATCGACCCCCTGGGGCCGAACGCGATCCAGCCCGCCTCCGTCGACCTCCGCCTCGGCAACCAGTTCCGCGTCTTCCGCAACTCCCAGATCCCGTACATCGACGTCAAACGGGAGTACCCGGACCTCACCGAGCTCGTGACCATCGACGACGAACACCCCTTCGTGCTGCACCCGGGCGAGTTCGCCCTCGCGGTGACCCACGAGCGCGTCCGTCTCCCGGATTTCATCGTCGGCCGCCTCGAAGGGAAGTCGTCGCTGGGGCGGCTGGGGCTGCTCATCCACTCGACGGCCGGCTACGTGGACCCGGGCTGGGATGGCGCCCTCACGCTGGAGCTTTCGAACGTGGCGAACCTGCCGATCATGCTCTACCACCGCATGAAGGTGTCCCAGATTTCGTTCCTGCGGCTCACGGAACCGGCCGAGCACCCGTACGGCTCGGCGGCCACGGGGAGCAAGTACCAGCACCAGCAGGGCCCGACCCCCAGCCGCTACTTCCTCAACTTCCGGGACGAATAGACGCCCGCACCGCGCGTCGCTCTCCAACCCCACTCCCGTCCCCCGCGATCCTCCGCGCGCGAAAAGAGCCGGGCCAAGCGGCCCGGCTCTTCGTTGTGTTCCGCGGTTCCCGGCTTAGTGGCCGGCACCCGCCGCGAGGGTCGCATCGCCCGCCTGGAAGAGGCCGAGCGCGCCCTTGCTCGCGTTCGAGAACTTGTGCGTCACGATGGGGTAGAAGCCCTTCTCATCGAAGCTGAACTCCACGAACCCACCCTGTGCCGGCTGCAGGTCCAGGGCCTGCGCGCCGCCGTGCGTCGCATCGGGCTTCAGCGTGTAGGCGCCTTCCTTGAACATCGTGTCGAAGACGGTGCCCACGATGTGGAACGAGCTGTTCTCCGAAGGACCGTCGTCCACCACCCAGGCCCGGATGCGCTGGCCCGGTTCCACACGGATGGGGGCGAACTTGTACTGGTTGAAGTAGCCGTTGAACACGACCGCGTCGAACTCCTCGGCCATCACCTTGTCCAGGTCGCCCGCTTCGCCCTGGGGGCCAAGGTAGAGCTCGGACTGCATGAAGATGTACTCGTGGTCCACCGCCGCCAGCCCGGGCGGGTCGATGATGATGGCGCCGTACATCCCGTTGCCGATGTGGTGCAGGGCCGGGGCCGTGCCGCAGTGGTACATGAACGCACCCGAGAACTTCGCTTCGAACTGGTAGACGAGCGACTCGCCCGGGTTGATCGTCCGCATCTCGTCGTTCCAGGCGACCTTGCTCGCGTGGAAGTCGATGCTGTGGCCCATCGTGCCCTTGTTCACGAGCGTGATGGTGAAGATGTCGCCGACCTTGCCGCGGAGCACCGGCCCCGGGAACTGCTGGTTGAACGTGAACATCTGCTGCTT
>JADJBX010000006.1 GCA_016703545.1 Candidatus Amarobacillus elongatus | reverse complement strand
GCGAGGACGACACTGGGGGCGAGGTCTTCCCACTTTTCCTGGATCTGGCGGTACTGCTCGCGGCGGACCTCGATATCGCTGGTGGTGCGCGCCTTGGCGATGAGCTCATCCATGACGACGTCGCCGAAGTTCGCAAGATTCAGCCCCGCGCTCCCGAGCTGTGAGCTGTGCCAGCCAAAGTAGGGGTCCGGGTCCAGGCCCTGGTCCCAGCCGGCGACGGCGGCATCGTACTTGCGCTCCTGCAGGAAGTCCTTGCGGAGGACGGAGAAGGTGGTGCTCTGCACATTCACGCGGATGCCGAGCGGCTGGAGCTGGTTCGCGACATCGACGGCGGCGGCGACGCGGGTGGGGTCGTTGTCGGTGCGAATGGTGAAGCGGAACTCGTTGCCTTCGCGGGTGAGGATGCCGGTGGTGGCGCTCTGCTTCCAGCCGGCCTCATCGAGCAACCGCTTCGCCTCCTCGATGCGCGGCTCGCGAAGGTCGAAGTCGTCGCTGTGTGCCCAGGTGCCGGGTGCGATGGCGGACGACGATGGCGTGGCGGCGCCGTAGAAGACGCGGCTGACCAGCGCCTCGCGGTCGATGGCGAGATTCAGGGCGCGGCGGACGCGTGGGTCGGCGAAGTAGGCGGCCTGGTCGTTGTTCAGGTAGAGGACGAGCTCGGCGGGGCGCTGGAGCTGTTCGACGCGCATCCCCTTTGCTCGCGTGAGCTCGGTGAGCTGGGCCTCGCTGGGGGATTCGCGCAGGAGGAAGCCGTCGATTTCGCCGGCGGAGACGGCGCGGATGGCGGCCGGGGAATCGGGGTAGAAGCGGATGCGCAGCCGCGGCAGCTCGGGCTTGCCGAGGTGGTAGCCGTCGTACGCGCTCAGCTCCGCGCCGCCCGCGTCGAGCGCATCGAGGCGGTAGGGGCCGCTGCCAACGGGTTTGGCGTTGAACGGCGCTTCGTACAGCTGCTGGGCGTTGAGGCCGCTCAGCAGGTGTTCGGGCAGCACGCCGAGGGTGGCGTTGCGCGCGAGGAACGGCGCCGACGCCTGGCGGAGGCGGAAGACGATGGTTGCGGAATCCGGGGTGTCGACCTCGACGCCGGCCCAGCTTTCGGCGAGCACGGGGTCGCCCTTGAAGGCAGGGTCGGCCATGCGGGAGATGGTGAAACTGACGTCGCGCGAGGTGACGGGCGCACCGTCGTGCCACTTGAGGTCCTTGCGCAGGCGGAAGGTGTAGACGCGGCCGTCCTGGGAGATTTCGGGGAGGGCGCCGGCGAGATCGGGTTCGATGCTGCCATCGGCGCCGGCGCGGACGAGGCCGGCGAACACGAGCGCGGAGAGGTCCTGGTCGACGTCGTTGGCGGAGGCGAAGAGGGGGTTGACGCGCTGCCAGGTGCCGGCGATGCCCTCGGTGTAGCTGGCGGGTTCGACGAGCACGCCGGCTTCGTCATCGCGCAGGCGGAGGATGAGGGCGCCGAGGGCGGCGAGCAGTGCCACGCCGAGGATGGCTCCGCCGAGGAAGAGGGGCCGGCGCGAGGGCGGCGGCGGAGGAAGCCTGCGCAAGCGGAATCTAGTCCTGGCTGGTGACGCTCAAGAACGACACGAAAATGAAGACGACGACGAGGATGATGGTCGCCTGGAAGAGTGTGCGTTCGAGGCCACGCTTGGTGCGGAAGACGGAACCGCCGGACATGCCGCCGAGCGCGGCGCCGAAGCCGGAGCCTTTCACCTGCAGGAGGACGACAACGATCAGGATCGTGGAGATGACGATCTGGAGGAAGTTCATGAGCATTCGTGCTTACCGCGGGACGAGGACTGGCTCCTCGGGCGCGTGGGGCGCCGCAAACGGAGCGAAGGTGTCCCGGCCATCGTACACGCGCATGATCGTAGCCGCGAGCTTGATGGGGTCGTGCCGGTAACGGTTCTCGACGGCGATGACGTCGGCTTCGACGAGGCGCACACCCTGCATGCACTCGGCGACGGCGGTCGTGACGCCGACGGGGTTCGAATGCCACGCCTCGGGGAGCGACGGATCGATGTTGTTGTTCGCGATGACGGCGTCGACGAGGCCCTTGCCGGCGTGGCGCTCGACCGCTTCGAGGTGGTCGGCGACGGTGAAGCCATCGGTTTCGCCCTGCTGGGTGGCGACATTGCACACGAAGACGCGGTTCGCGGACGTCGCCGCGAGGGCCTTGCGGATGCCTTCGACGAGCAGGTTGGGAAGGACGCTGGTGTAAAGGCTGCCGGGGCCGATGACGATGAGGTCGGCATCGAGGATGGCGCGGACGGCGTCGGGATGGGCTTCGGCGGAGGAGGGGTTGAGGTAGAGCTCGCGGATGCCCGTGCCGCGCTCGGTGATGTTGTGTTCGCCGTGGACGAGCTGGTCGTCGAGGGTGGTGGCGCTGAGGGTCACGTCCTCGAGGGTGGAGGGCAGGATCGTGCCGCGGGTGTTGAGGATCTGGCTGGTCTCGTGGATGGCGGTCTCGAAGTTCCCCGTGATCTCGGCCATGGCGACGATGAAGAGGTTGCCGAAGGAGTGGCCTTCGAGGCCGGTGCCTTCCGTGAAGCGGTACTGGAAGAGGCGCGACATGAGGGGTTCGGCCTCGGCGAGGGCGGCGATGCACTGGCGCAGGTCCCCGGGGGCGACGACGCCGAACTCCTGGCGCAGGCGGCCCGTGGACCCGCCGTCATCGGCGACGGTGACGATGGCGGTGAGGTTGCTGGTGTGGGCCTTGAGGCCGCGCAGGAGCATGGAGAGGCCGGTGCCGCCGCCGATCGCGACGACCTTGGGGCCGCGGGCGAGGATGCGCTTCTTGTAGATCTCGTCGGCCATCGAGGAATCGCGGTCCGGGCGGACGAAGGCGAAGAGAAGGGACTGATTCAGCTTCCAGACGGAGATCCCGACGGTGCTGAGGGAGAGCAGCATGAAGAGGACGCCGCGCGTCCAGCGGGGGATGAACTGGAGGGTGATGTAGTAGAAGGCGCCGGGGAACGTGTAGGAGAGGTAGGCCTCCCGGAGCACGTAGGAGATGCCCAGGCCCATGAGGCACACGCCGAACAGCAGCAGAACGAGCCAGCGCTTGATGTGCATGCCCGGGTAGAGCCACTTCAACGCGCTGCGATCCATCAAACGGATGGTCATGCGGTGCGAGTATACCATCGGGGTACCCTCGGAGCAGGGAGGAAAACCCTCATTCGGCCAGCTCCTTGCGAAGCAGGTCTTTCACGACATCCGGGTTTGCCCTGCCGCGCGTCTCCTTCATCACCGCTCCCATGAGGGAATTGAGAGCGGCTTCCTTGCCCGCGCGGAAGTCCGCGGCGGGTTTTGGATTCGCGGCGACGACCGTGCGGACGATGCCCTCCAGTTCACCCGAGCCGCCCATCTGGGCGAGGCCGAGCTGTTCGACGATGGCGGGCGCCGGCTGGCCGGATTCCGTCATCTTTTCGAAGACCTCCTTGGCGACGGCGCCCGTGATGGTCTTCGCTTCGGCCATGCCGATCAGTTCGGCGAGCATGGCGGGGGTGACCTTGAGGGCCGCGATATCGCGATCGGCGGCGGCGTTCAGCCAGCGGCCGACTTCGCCCAGCACCCAGTTCGCGCCGAGCTTGGCGGCACGGGCGCGTTCGCCGGGCAGGGCGGCGACGACGGCGTCGAAGTAGTCGGAGCGTTCGCGGGACTCGGTGAGGGTGCCGGCTTCGTATTCGGAAAGGCCGAGGCCGAGGAGGCGCGCGCGGCGGACCGCCGGCAGCTCGGGCAGCTTCGCCCGTACGCGCTCGACGAACTCGCGGCTCAGTTCCAGAGGCGGCAGGTCGGGCTCGGGGAAGTAGCGGTAGTCGTTGGCTTCTTCCTTCGAACGCTGCGAAACGGTGACCTGGCGCTCATCGACCCAGCCGCGGGTCTCCTGGACGATGGTGGCGCCCTGGCGCAGCAGCTCGGCCTGCCGGATCTCCTCGAAGGCGAGGGCGTCGTGCACGGCGCGGAAGCTGTTCATGTTCTTGATTTCGACCTTGGTGCCGAACGCCTCGGTGCCGCGCCGGCGGAGGGAGACGTTGGCATCGCAGCGGAAGTTGCCTTCCTCCATGTTCGCCTCGCTCACGCCGATGTAGCGGAGGATCTGACGGAGGCGGACGAGGTAGTCACGGGCTTCGGCGGGCGTACGCATGTCGGGCTCGCTCACGATTTCCATGAGGGGCGAGCCGGAGCGGTTCACGTCGACGAGGCTGTAGCCCTCGCCGGTGGCGTCATCCGTGCGGTGGAGGAGGCGGGCGGTGTCCTCTTCCATGTGCACGCGGGTGATGCCGATGCGGCGCGGGGCCTGGCCTTCGACCTCGATTTCGAGCCAGCCGTTCTTGCACACGGGGAGGTCGTACTGGGAGACCTGGTACCCCTTCATAAGGTCCGGGTAGTGGTAGTTCTTGCGGTCGAATTTGCTGAATTCCGCGATGTGGCAGTTCAGCGCGAGCCCCGTCATGGTGATGTACTCGATCGCCTGCTCGTTGATGACAGGCAGGACGCCGGGCATGCCCATGCAGACCGGGCAGACGTGCGTGTTCGGCGCCGCGCCCGAATAGGCCGTGCTGCAGGCGCAGAACATCTTGCTCTTCGTGATCAGCTGACAATGGACCTCGAGACCGATCACGGTCTCGAACTCGCTAGCCACGGCGGTCGTCATTACCACCCTCCCAACCGCCCCGGGGACGATTCCCGAGTATAGGCGCGCCGTTTCAAGAGGGACAATGCGTCGCGTATTGCAGATCCCGGGCGGACGGCGGCGCTCAGGGCTGCAACAGTGGCGCGAGGAACTCGTCGAGGGCGGTGGCGGCCTCGGGTTCGGTGAGCAGCGGCGCGTGGCCGACGTTCGGCACGGTCACGGCCTTCGTGCCCGGGTGCGCTTCGACCATCTTCGCGAGCGTGTCCGTGCTGAGGAGGTCGCTCTGGGCGCCGCGGAGGATGAGCAGCGGGCAGGAGATGGCGTTGTAGGCATCCCACGGCTGGACTCTGGAGGCGACGGGGGGCTGGGTGCGGACCGCGGGATCCATCTTCCACACCCAGACGCCGGAATCGGACCGGCGGACGTTCCAGCGGGCGAACTCGGTTACCTGGTCATCGGGGAGGTTCGCGACCATGGGGCCGTAGTTGTCGCGGTAGTACTTCACGACCGCCTTCATGTCGGCGAAGGCGTCCGGGGCGTGGCCGACGTACTGGACGATGCGCGCGATCCCGGCGGGATCGAGTTCGGGGCCGATATCGTTGAGGGCGATGCGGGTGACGTGATCCGGGAACTTTGGGGCGTAGTTCATGCTGATGACGCCGCCCATGGAGGTGCCGACGAGGGCGATGCGATCGAGGCCGAGGGCCGCGCGCACGGCCTCGAGGTCGGCCACGTAGTTGTCGACGTGGTAGCCGCCGGCGGGGCCCCACTCGGTTTCGCCCCGGCCACGGACATCAAGGCAGTAGACGTGGAAGCGGCGTGCGAGGCGGGCGGCGATGCCATCAAAGGTGTGCGCCTGCCCGGCAAGGCCGTGGATCATCATGACGACGGGGGCGCCCGGGGCGCCACGGGCGATGAGGTGATGCCGCAGGCCGTTGGCCTGGACGAAGATGTCGCGCACGCCGGGAACGGACTCGGGCATCGGTGGTACTCCCTCGCTGGTTGCGCGGGATTCTAACCGGTGCGGCGCGGCTGACCAGCCCCACCGGCGGTCAGCGGTCGTGGCGGAGGCGAAGCGGGTGGGGGTGCGGCCGGTGGACGTGGATGCGGTGGCCCCGCCACCATGCGGGCGTCGTCATGGGCGTGACCCAGAGCGCGAGCACCCACGAAAGCGCGATGAGCAGCCCGCCGACGATCATGTCGAAGAAAAGGTGGTTGGCGGTGACCACCACGGCCCAACCGACGGCGATGGCGATGAGGGTGGCAATGGCGCGCGCCCACGCGTTCGGCGTCGCGCGCCAGACCGCGCTCGCGCCGAGCGCGACCCACGCGAAGTGGAAGCTCGGGAGGGCGGCGTATTCGTTGAGGAACCACTTCGGCTGCATGTCCTTGTTCGAGCCGTGCACGGTATCGATGAAGCCGTAGTCGAAGCCGTGCGCGGCGAGGAAGCGCGGCGGCGCCGCCGGGAAGAGCCAGTACCCAAGCAGCCCGAACACGGCCGAGATCAGCAGCACCGTGCGGATGAAGCGGAATTCGTCCAGGTGGAACAGTGCCAGCCAGATGCCGATGACGATGAGCACGGGGAACAGGCCCCAGACGTAGACGACGTTGGCGACATCGATGACGGCCGGCCAGCGCGCGAAAAAGTCCTGCATGCCCTCTTCGTGGAAGATGCCGAGCCGCTGTTCGAGGTCGACCACCTGCTGCATGCGGGCGACGGAGGCGGGGATATCGTCCGGGTGGCTGCCGCGAAGGAGAAAGTAGAGCGCGAGCAGGGCGACCGTCACGCCGAGTTCTGAGAACGCCGCGCGGCTGGCCTTCAGGCGGGCGCGGGGCGTCGAACGCGCCCCGCCAATCGCTGTTGCCACGTTCGCCATCGTGTAATCACTGTGCCACCGCGGGGTCCGCCCTTCAACGGCCAGTCGCTCCGGACGATTGCCCCAGTGGGGCTCTGGCACGCACGGGGAGCCGCTACTTGCGGCGCAGGAACTCGGCGCGGCGGCGGGCGACATCGTCGTAGCCGTCGTCGTCGTAGCCATCGCTGGCGAGGGGGAGGTAGCGCAGGAGCAGGGCGAAGGCGACGGCGGGGAGGGCGATGACGAGGCCGGCCACGAGGGCGACGAGGTAGTTGCGCTCGGGGACGGCGGCGACGGCGAGGACGATGGCGCGAAGATCCTCGCGGAGGGGGTCATCGCCACCGAGGGCGGCGGCGGCGCGGCCCACGAGCCACGACCCGGCGAAGCCGGGCACCGCCGCCAGCACGGTCGCGACGCCGACCTGGCGCATGCGCTTGAAGCCGCTGTTCTTGAGGACCACGAGCACCGCCGCCAACGCCGTGGCCAGGGCGAACACGAGCGTGGCGAGGTTCGCGCGGGTGTGCTGCCGGTCCGAAAGGATGCCGGCGGCCTGTTCGAGCATGCCATCGGGGGAGAAGAAGCCGAGGCTCTGGCCGCCCGTGCGGTCAAAGGCGTCAAGCCCTTCGTCGTAGACGATGGCGGCCGAGCGATCGAGGAGGAGGTCGCGCAGCTCCTCGTTGGAAAGGGTGGCCGCCTCCTGGCGCGTGATGTAGACGTCGAGTGGGTAGCCGGGAACGGTGACGGCGGGCTGGTTGGAAGCGGCGGCGATCTCGCGGAGTTCGTCACCGTGCTGGGCGAGCAGGAGATCGACCTCGCTGAGGGTGGCGATGCCGCTGGACAGCACGTCGGTGGCGGGCCTGGCGGCGGTGACCTGCCGGGCGCTGAGCGCGGCCACGAGCAGGAAGACGCAGATGCCGAGGAAGAAGGTGTACGCGGCGGTGCCGCCGTCGTCGAAGCCGCCGGGAGGGCCGGAGGGGCGGGGTTCGCGGTGGAGCAAACTCACGCGCGCCGCCTATTCGATCCGCACGACGACGGTACCCGCGATGCGATCGTGGAGCGTGCGCCGGCGGGGATCGAAGACGGCCATGAGGAAGCCAACGGCGGCGACGAGGCAGCTCACACCGACGGCGAGCCCGGCCTGCCACGTGGTATCGCGCACGGAGAAGGCGATGAGGGCGCCGATGGCGACGATGAGGGGGTAGATAAGCTGGCCGATGACGCGCGCCATGGCGCCAATCACCCCGAGCGGGCGGCCATCGGAGCGGATGACCATGAGCGCCATCACGGCGGCGCCGACGGTTTGGCCTTTCCACGCGAGCGAGACGAAGAAGTAGAGGAGGATGGCCGGGGCGATGGCGCCGACGCAGCCCCAGAAGATGTTGAGGGCGGTGCTGCTCGGGTCCACGCGTTCGAAATCGCTCGAGATGAGGACCACGGTGGAGCCGATGACGATCATGAGCGCGCCGATGATGAAGAGGACGAGCAGATCCAGCGCACCCGCCACGACGCGCGCCTCGAAGGAGCCGTAGGAGATGCGGTAGGCCGGGCGGGAGGACTTCCGTGGGGCGCCGGCTTGTGCGCTGCTCACACTCATGACGCTCCATTCTAGCCCGGGGGGCGGTAGGAGACAGGCAAGGGCGGGGGCGAAGGTGGGCAGGATGGGAATGGCCCGCAGTCGGGCGTAGAGTGCGCGGCATGTACCGGGAGATGGAAACAGCGGACCACCAGCGCGTGCTGGGCATCGGCGCGGAGGACGTGCCGGAGCTGTTGCTGCTCGTCGGGGTGTTCGATGTGCACGCCACGCTGTCCCGGTTCGCCGCCTACCTCGATGAGGCGGCGCCGCTGCGGCGGTACCCGGGATACACCGGGCGGCTGGGCGGCGTGCGGGTCGGGTTGAGCGCCGCCTTCGGCGGGCCGATGGCGGCGGTACACGCGCACACGTGGATCGGCGCCGGGACCGCGGGAGTGGTGCAGCTCGGGTGGTTCGGCGCGCTGCAGGCGGGAATGGCGTTCGGCGATGTGCTCGTGCCACGCCACGCCCAGCGCGAGGACGGCGTGAGCGACTGGTACCTCGCCAAGGGCATCCTCTCGGATGCGACGCCGGGGTTCGCCTCGGCGGTGACGGCGGCCCTCGCGGAGGACGGCATCGCGTGCAGCGAACACGCGATCTTCAGCACGCCGGCGCTGCTCGCGGAATCGCGGGAGGTGATCGCGGACTGGAGCCGGCACGGGTGGCAGGGCGTGGACATGGAAACGGCCGCCACCTTCGCGGTGGCGAAGGCGATGGGGGCGGCGCGCGCGGCCGCGCTCATCCGCCTCGACGACCTCATCACGGAGGAAGACAGCCTCGTGCAATCGATGGCGCGCGAACGGCGCGCGTTCATCCGGGAGCGCGAGCAGGAGGTCCTGCGGTGCGCCGTGCGTGGCTACGCGGCGTACCGGGAGGCGGCCGGTCAGCCCGTGTGAGGCAAACGACAGAAGCGGATGGCACCGAGCGCCAGAATGGCGCGCAACGAGAGAGGTTCCGCTGTGTACGACGCAATCATTATCGGGGCGCGCTGCGCCGGTTCGCCGCTGGGGATGTTGATGGCACGCTCCGGGCACCGGGTGCTCGTCGTGGACCGGGCCACCTTCCCGAGCGATGCGCTTTCGACGCACGCGGTCACGGGCGACGCGCCGGAGCGGATCGCGCGCTGGGGCCTCTGGGAAACGGTGACGGCCCGAACGGCGCCCACGCAGGGCACGCGCTTCGGGGTGCAGGGCCAGGTGTTCGACATCCCGGGGGTGTCCGTTTCGCCGCGGCGGACGGTGCTCGACAAGATCCTCGTCGATGCCGCGCGAGAAGCGGGGGCGGAGGTGCGCGAGGGGTTCTCGGTTTCGAAGCTGTTGCGCGACGACGCTGGAGCGGTGTGCGGCATCGAAGGGCGTGGGAGCAATGGCGAGACCGTCACGGAGCGCGCGCGCATCGTGATCGGCGCGGACGGCCGCAATTCGCTGGTCGCGAAAGAGGTGGCGCCGGAGGAGTACAACGCGCTCCCGGGCATCACCTGCGGCTACTACTCGTACTTCGAGGGCTACCCGCACGACAACCGCATCGAAGTGCACTTCGGCGATGGGCTGGCGTGCTTCGTCTTCCCCACGAGCGATGGCCAGGTTTGCCTCGGGACGGAGCACCGGGATTCGGACTGGGAGGCCCTTCGCGCCGACACGGAGGGCGAAGTGGCGCGCAGCTTCGAGCGCCTTGGGCTGGGAGAAGCGTATGCGCGGGCGAAGCGAGTGGAGGAATGGCGGGGCGTGCTGCGGCCGGCCGGGTACTTCCGCAAGCCGTTTGGGCCGGGGTGGGCGCTGGTCGGGGACGCGGGGTACCTGAAGGACCCAATCCTCGGGCAGGGGATCAACGACGCGTTTCGCGATGCCGAGCTGCTGGCGAACGCGCTGCACGCGGCGTGGAAGGGCGAAACGCCGCTGGAGGTGGCGCTGGGCGGGTACCAGCAGGCGCGCGACGGCGCCTCCGGCGGGGTTTACGCGCTGAACCACGAGTTCTCGAAGCTGGCGGTGACGCCGGGGCATGTGCAGATGCTGATCGCGGGCATCGAGATGATGAAGCAGCAGGCCGCGGCCGGCTGACGCGAGTTCGCGCCGCTCGCAACTGACACATCCGCTCTCGCAACATCTTCGCGATGCCGGCGGGGATACGGTCGTACCAACCGATTCCCCGGAGGTATGCAATGGCCCGCGTCGAGAAGACGATCGAAGTGAACGTGCCCGTGCGCACGGCCTACAACCAGTGGACGCAGTTCGAGGATTTCCCGCACTTCATGGAAGGCGTCGAGGAAGTCCAGCAGATAGACGACAAGCACCTGCACTGGAAGGCGCGCATCGGCGGGATGACGCGCGAATGGGACGCGGAGATCCGCGAGCAGGTCCCGGACGAGAAGGTGATCTGGCTGGCGACGGAAGGCCGCGAGAACGCCGGCATGGTGAAGTTCGACAGCCTCGGCCCGGAACTGACGCGCGTCCACCTCGAGATGAGCTACGACCCGGAAGGGTTCAGCGAGACGGTGGGCGACATGCTCGGCTTCGTCACCCGGCGCGTCCAGGGCGACCTGGAGCGGTTCAAGGAGTACATCGAGCAGCGCGGGCAGGAATCGGGCGGCTGGCGCGGCGAGATCCACAACCCCGACGTCCCGGGAGGGCACACGCGCGGTTCGCTCGATGCTGGCCAGCCGGGCGCGAGCGAAGGCAACGAACTTCGCGGCGGCTCGATGGGCAGCGGATCCACGATGGGCGGCGCTGGTTCCACCTACCGTGACACCGGCGGCTCCATGGAGCGCGGCGACGGGATGATGCGCGGCACGATCGACCCGAACACGGGCCCGCGGTAGCTCGCGGAGCGCATGGCAGCGGACACGAGGGCGCGGCGGGGCTGGTTCAGCCCCGCCGCGCCACGGTTCGCCTTCCCCCAAGCCTAACCTGCATTTCTTCCGCCAAACCCGGCCCGCCCGTACACTCGCGTCACCACAACACCCGGGAGACGCACATGACGCGCGGGCTTTTGCTCGTACTGGGCGGTTGTCTTGCCGTGTCCCTCCTGGGCGCCGCGTGCGGCGGAGACGACGACGCGGGCGCAATTGGCGGTTCCACGACCACGCCGGGCAGCGGCGGGTCAACGACGACCACCAGCACGACCGTTCTCGCAAGCCCCGCCAGCAAGTATTCACTCCTGCAGGACGACCTGGGGCGCGGGTACATCACCGACATCCGGGGCACGGTTGTCCTCGACCTGAAGAGTTACGCGGCCACGCCCGTGTTCAAGACGCCGGTCGAGGGCGAAAAGCAGCTCACCGAATGGGGCTACCTCGACGGGTACCAGACGGCCGTTGAGCCCGAAGGGCGCGAGGAAGCGACCCTCACCGGCGCGTACGCCATCGTCATGGAGACGCACCTGTTCAAGGATGCGGCGGGCGCGAAGAAGTTCTACGACTACCTCCAGACCGTGCGGAACAAGCAATCGAGCGTGCTGCAGGCGCAGGCCGTCGGCGACGAATCGCTGGTGGCGTATCTGACGAGCGGCAAGATCCAGGGCTCGACGGTGGACCGCGCGATCCACCAGGTGTACTTCCGCCGGGGCAACCTCGTGGGCGTGGTGAAGACGATTGGCGCGGCGCCGTTCATGAAGCCGGAGTACGTGACGGCGGCGGCGAAGATGATGGACGACAAGGCCCTGGGATCGCGGCCGGCGCCTTCGCCGACGCCCACGTCGAACTACACGCCCCCGGCCAACCGGGCGGCGACGAAGACGGTGGGCACGCCGGCGCCGAGCGCCACGGCAGCGGGCCGCTGAGATGAGTGCACGGCGACCGGCCCCGGCCTTCCGTTCGAAAGACCAGTACGCGCGCGACCGCCGGCGGCGGAACACGATCCTCGCCGCGGTCGGCGGGGGCATGCTCGCCGCGGTGCTGATCGCGGGCGGGCTCTTCTTCCTGCTGCGCGATGGCGATGACGGCGCCGACGGGACCGTCGGCGATTCGGGGCTGAGCGGCCGGCCGACGCAGGTGCCTTCGCAGAGCCGGGCCGGGACGCAGGATTCGCGGTCGCCGGTGCTGGATGGGCCGGCAAGCCGGTTCGTTCCGGAGCTGGGCGAGCTGCCGAAGAACTACGCGGTGCTGCCGCCGGACACGTTCTCGATGTCGCCGCTGCAGTTCGCGACGGTTGGCGGGGCCTTCGATACCCCGGAACAGGGCGAGAACCTGCTGACCGAGTGGGGCTACAAGGACGGCTACCAGGCGGTGTATGAGCCGGGCGGGAAGCTGGCCGAAGTGGTCGGCGGGCTCTACTACGTGACGGTCGACAGTGTGCTGTTCGACACGGACGCGGGAGCGCGCCGCCTGTACAACCAGCTGGAGACGAAGTACGCCGCACGGGCGGGCTCACTGAAGGTGGCGAACGTGAAGGGATTGGGGAACGAATCGAGCGGCTGGCTCTTCGTGCCCTCGGAAAACGGCGTCCCGGGAACAATTGGCACCTCGGACGTCGTTGGGATCTATCATCGCTTCGTGTTCAGGCGAGGGAATCTCGTGGTGACGGTGCAGACGTACGGCGGCGAGCCGTTCATGAATATCGATAGAGCGCGAGACCTTGCGGTCGTGGTGGACGACCGCGCACTCGGCGGGCGGCCGGCGGTAACGCCGACGCCGCGTCCGACGGCCGCGATCGGCGCCCGGTGAACGGAAGCGGTAGGGCGAGGCCCTTCCGCGCCGTCGTATTCGCCACCCTCCTGGCGGTGGCCGTCCTCAGCTCGGGGCACGCCGCAAGCGCACCGCCGCCGCCCGGCGCCGCTGACAGCGTCATCGTCCAGTTCGCGACACCCGGCGCCGCGCAGGCGCAGTCCGTCGACGGCTCCGAACCTTCTCTCGACGCGCGTGGGTACCAGCGGCTCGCCGTGCCGCCTGGGCAGACGCGGGAGGAGTTCCTGGCTTCGCTGCGTGCGCGAACGGACGTGGTTTCCGCCGAGGCGAACGCGATGGCGTACGCCGCGGCGGCGCCCAACGACCCGTATTACGGACGCGACCAGTCCGGCTACCTGAACCTCATTGGCGTCGAAAAGGCGTGGGACCTGACCACGGGCGGCGCCGGCACGGTCGTCGTCGCCGTCCTCGATTCCGGGACCGACCTTGCGCACGAGGACTTCGCGGGGCGGCTCTGGGAGAACACGCGCGACGCGGACGGCGACGGCTTCGACAGCGACGGCAACGGCTGCGTCGACGACCGGTACGGCTGCCGCTTCCTCGATGCCACCCAGAAGCGGATCGCGGGGTGCGGGAGCGACTACGCCAGTTCGCAGCCGAACGGCAACGTGCGCGACGACAACGGCAAGTCCGGTTCGGTGGACCGCTCGTCGCACGGGACGCTGGTGGCGGGCGTGGTGGGCGCGGCCGGGAACAACGCGAAGGGCGTCACCGGGGTCGCGTGGAACGTGAAGCTGATGACGGTGAAGGTGCTCGACTGTGGCGTGAACGGCGAGGGGCCGGCCGGCGAGCTGTACGAAGTGGCGCAGGGCATCGATTACGCGCGGCGGATGGGGGCGAACATCATCAGCCTCAGCCTGGGCAGCCGCGATGACCGGCAGGTTGTCCGCGACGCGATCCAGGCCGCGCAGCGCGACGGCATCATCGTCGTGGCGGCGGCGGGCAACATCTCCGGCGACGCCGGCACCCTCTACCCCGCGGCCTACACCGAGTTCTCGAACGTGGTCGCGGTTGGCGCTTCGACCATGAGCGGGCAGTGGGCATCGTTCAGCCGCTATGGGCCGGCGGTCGATTTCGCGGCGCCCGGGGTCGAGATTGTCGGCCCGCTGCGGTCGGACCTGGGGTTGGCGAACCCGTATGGCCGGGCGGAGCTGGGCGGCACGAGTTTCGCGACGCCACTGGTCACGGGGATGTTCGCGCTCATGATGTCGCGCAACTCGCGCCTTTCGCCGTCGGAGTACATCCAGATCGCGCGGGACGCGGCGACGCCAGCGCCCGCTGCGCCGCACGGGCAGAACTGGGCCGGCGCCGGGATCATCAATATCGGCGCGGCGGTGGGCCGCGTGCCCATGAGCCTCTCGGGGTCGGCGCTCAAGGACTGGAAGGACGTGCCGGCGGGGACGGAAGTGACCGCCACGGTGAACGGCGTCGAATGCGGCACCACGACGACGGCCGCCTTCGGCCCGCGCGCGACCTACACCCTGAAGGTGAAGGCGGACGGCGAACGGAACGGCTGCGGCGCGCCCGGGCGGACGGTGCAGATCGCCATCGGGGGGCTGCCCGCCGTGCCCACGTTCCCGTGGGCGGAACGCGACCAGGACCTGGGGAGCGCGGCCCGCAACATCACGTCGGTTTCGCCGCCGCCGGGCGCGATCGTGGTGCAACAGCTCGGGGGGAGCTGGAGCAATGTCGCGCACCTGGAGCCATCGGGGCAGCTGCCGAACGCGCTTTCGAGCCTGCCGAGCCCGTGGACCGCGCTGCTGAAGTGGGACCCGCTGAAGCCGTTCCTGGAGACGAAGGGTGCTTTCGCTCGGTTCGTGAAGGGCGCGCCGGCGTACGTGAACGACCTGCCCAGGCTGGAGCAGTTCGACGCGTACTGGGTGGATGGCGGGGCGGCGAACGTGGCCACGCTCAATCCCAACCCGGCGCCGGGGCGGGTGGTCTCGCTGCAGCCCGGGTGGAACAACTTCGTGTACACGGGCCAGGCACGCGAGGTCCAGGAGGCGCTCTCCGCGGTCGCGGGGAAGTACACGCAGGTGCTGCAGTACGACAACCAGTCGGGGCGCTGGCGCAGCCACCTGCCAGGGCAGCCGAGTTATGTGAACGACTTCGGCGGCCTCTTCCAGTTCCAGGTGTACTGGGTCTACATGACGTCGGCCGGCACGGTGACGATGAACTAGGCGTGCCGCGGCGCGCCGGGCGCACGTCCCCGTTCGCGGTTCCCGGGTGCCAGCCCCCCGTTCGCCAGCGCCCGCGTTAGCCCGCCTGGCGCGCGACCGCGGCCGCCGCGGCCGCTGCTGCTTCCGGGTCCCCCAGGTAGGTGGAACGCACGGCCGCCAGGTTTTCGTCCAACTCGTACACGAGCGGAATGCCCGTCGGGATATTGAGTTCGGCGATCTCGTCGTCGCTGACGTGGTCGAGGTGCTTCACGAGCGCGCGGAGGCTGTTGCCGTGCGCGGCGATGAGCGGCCGCCTGCCCGCGCGCAGGTCCGGGATGATGGCGTCGTACCAGTACGGGAGCATGCGAGCGACGACGTCCTTGAGGCACTCGGTGGCGGGGAGGATGTCGGGCGCGAGGGCGGCGTAGCGAGCATCGAACCGCGGGTGCCGGTCGTCGTCGAGCGCGAGCGGCGGCGGCGGGGTGTCGTAGCTCCGGCGCCACGCGAATACCTGCTCCGGGCCGTACTGGTCGGCCGTTTCCTTCTTGTTCAGACCCTGGAGGGCGCCGTAGTGGCGTTCGTTCAGGCGCCACGAGCGGTGCACGGGGATCCAGTGGCGGTCCATGGCGTCGAGGGCGATTTGCGCGGTCTGGATCGCGCGGCGCTGCAGCGACGTGTGCAGGACATCGACCTCGTGGCCGGCTTCGCGCATCAGCTTGCCAGCTTCGGCGGCTTCCCTGAGCCCGCGCTCGGACAGGGGCACATCGACCCAGCCGGTGAAGCGGTTCTCCTGGTTCCAGACGCTCTCGCCGTGGCGGAGCAGGATAAGGGTGTACGTGGTGGTCATCGCGGCAGCCTCCGGACCCCAATTAGAACGCAGCGGGCGGCGTTACGCACGCGGATCGTCCCGAATGGACGCCCTTCCCGGCGTGCGCCGGGCGCGCGGCCATGCCGACTATCAAGAGGATGATAGTGGCGCCGAACCGCTGGATTATGGTCAGCGTGCCGTTGGCGTGCGCGCTCGCGGTCGCGGGGATGCAGCGCGGGCCGGAGGCGCCGCCATCATGGCTGGTGTTCGCGATGCTGGCGCCCGCCGTCGCGGTGACGGCGCTGGCGGTGCAGGCGGCGGTGCGCGTCGGGGAGTGGGCGCCGGCGGCCGTGGCCGCGGGCGTCATGGCGGCGGCGGCCGGTCTCGCCGTCCAGCCGTTTACCGAGCGCCCGATACTCGTCCCTGCGTTGGTGCTGGCGGCGGCGTGCTACAGCCTCGCGAGCCTGCCCATGGCGCCCGTGCGCAACGGGGGACGCCGGCCGGTGCTACTGGCGCTCGTCGCGGCGCCGCTCGTGGTGCTGGGTGCGATGGGCGGGATCGCGCTGCTCGCGGGATCGCCGCCGATGGCCGTGCGAGCCGGGATCGCGGGTTACGGGGCGGGGCTGGCCTTCGTGACGGCGCTGCACGCGATCGCCGCGTTCCGGCTCCTGCGGGTGCCGGCCTGGTGGGTGCAGGCGGTCGGCGTGCTCGGGCTCGCGGGCGGGCTGGTGTTCATGGCGAGCGGTGTGGCGGTGGCGGGGCCACTGACGGCCGGGGTGGCGCTGCTGCCCGGGGTGGCGATCGTCATCGAAGCCCGGCAACGGCCCGGGCTGCGGACGTACGTGCTCGGCGGCGCGCTCGGCGGGCGGCTGAACGGCCGGGCGGCGAAATCGCCGGCGCGGGCGGAACGGGCGCTGATGGAGACACTGACGGCGTACTCGCCGGACCTCGCGGCGCACCTGCAACGGACGGCGGCGATGGCCGTGCGGCTGGGCCGCGAACTCGGGCTCGAAGGTGACCGGCTGGAGACGCTGCGCCACGCCGCGCTCTTCCACGATGTGGGCAAGCTCTTCGTGCCCGTGCACGTGCTGGACCGCCATGGGCGGCCGAAGGTGCGGGACTGGGAACACCTGCACGCGCACCCGGCGATGGGACAGGCGCTCATCGCGCGCGTGCCCGCGTTGGCGGCGACGGCGGCGGCCGTGGGCGACCACCACGAGCGGTACGACGGGACGGGGTACCCCTCGGGCAAGCGCGGCGCCGCGATCGATGTGCTGGCGCGCACCCTCACGCTCGCGGACGTATACGACGCGCTGGTTTCGGACCGCGCCTACAAGGCCGGGTGGCCGCACGAGGATGCGGTCAAGCACATCCGCGAAGGCAGCGGGACGCACTTCGACCCCGCGATTGCGCGCGTGTTCCTTGCGATGCTGGCGCGCGACGGCGAGGCGGCGGAGGCGGAGCGCCGTTGCCGCGACGCCGCCGCCTGAGCGCCTAGCGGCCGCGAAGTCTCGGATCGAGGACGTCGCGGAGGGCATCGCCGAAGATGTTGAAGCCGAAGACGGCGGCGGCGATGCAGAGGCCGGGCCAGATGGCGAGACCGGGCTGCACGCGCATGTACTCGCGGCCTTCGACGCTGAGCATCTGCCCCCAGGATGGTTTGCCGGCCGGGCCGAAGCCAAGGAAGCTCAGGCTCGCCTCGGCGAGGATGGCGGCCCCCAGGCCGGTGGTCGCGCTGACCATGACGAGGGGGAAGACGTTCGGGACGATGCACTTCCACATGATGCGCGGGCTCGTGGCGCCGAGGCTGCGGGCAGCCTCCACGTACGCGGCCTGCTTGATGGTGAGCACCTGCGAGCGGAAGACGCGGGACGCCCCGGGGATGCCGAGGAAGCCGATCGCGAACACCATCGCCCAGACGAGGTCGATGCTCTGGTTGCGGCGGGCGATGCCGAGGAAGGTGATGAGGATGATGAGGCCGGGCATCGCCTGCCAGGCATCGATCAGGCGCTGCACGATCTTGTCGACGATGCCGCCGGTGTAGCCGCTGACCACGCCGATGAAGAGGGCGCCGGTGGAGCTGATGAGCACGGCGCCGAAGCCGACCTTCATCGAAATGCGGGCGCCGTAGAGCAGCCGCGAAAGGGTGTCGCGGCCGGTTTTATCGGTGCCGAGCCAGTGGGCGCCGCCGGGGTCGAAGCCGGCGAGGCGGTTCTTGAGGTCGAGCTTGTCGGGGTCGTAGGGCGCGAGGACGCCCGCGAGGACGGCGCAAATCACGAGTCCCAGCACGAGCACGAAGCCGAAGGCGCCGAGTGGTTTGCGGCGGGCGAAGCGCAGGCTCGTGCGCAGGATGCGGACGGGCAGCGGGTATTCGCGCCGCGAGAGCGGGCCGAAATCGACGGATGAGATTGCCGATGAGCCGGACATCGTTAGTACCTGATCCGGGGGTCGAGGACGGTGTACGAAAGGTCCACCGCGAGGTTGGCGAGGACGATGATCACGGAGAAGACGAAGACCGTTCCCATGATCACGGGGTAATCGAGGCTGCTGACGGAGCTCACGAGGTACCGGCCCATGCCGGGCAGCGTGAAGATGGACTCGAAGATGGCCGTGCCCGCGATCAGCGTGGGAAGCGTCAGGCCGACGACCGTCACGACGGGAATGAGGCTGTTGCGCAGCGCGTGCCGGATGATGACGGTGCGGTCGGAGAGGCCCTTGGCGTGGGCCGTGCGGATGTAATCCTGCCGCAGCACCTCGAGCATCTGGGTTCGCACCAGGCGGACGAGGCCCGCGCTGGGGGTGAGGCCGATGAGCAGCGCCGGCAGCAGCATGATCTTGAGGTGGGCGACCGGATCCTCGGTGAGGTACGCGAAGTTCAGCGGCGGCGCCCAGTTAAACCACTTGTTGCCGAAGGTGATGATGAGGATCGCCAGCCAGAACCCGGGGAGCGAGTTCAGGAGGATGGCGAAGGTGCGCAGGAAGTAATCCGGCCAGCGATCCTGGGCGACCGCGGCGGCGACGCCGAGGGGCACCGAGAAGAGCAGGCCGGAAAGGAGCCCGATGACCCCCAGCTCGACGCTGACGGGCAGGCGGTCGTGCATTTCCTTGGTGATGGGGCGGCCGTTGAAGAGCGACTCGCCGAGGTTGCCGCGGGCCATGTTGCCGGCCCATTCGAGGTAGGAGACGACGAGGTTGCCGCTGAGGCCGTACTCCTCGCGGAGGGCTTCGGCGCGGGCCGGGTCGCTATGGCTGTATTCGGCGGCGATCACGTCCACGGCATCGCCGTAGAAGATGGGCACGACGACGCGGAGCAGGGTGAAGACGATGATGGAGACGAGCCAGATGGTGAGCGCCGCGAGCAGCAGGCGCTGAGTGACGTAGCGGGCCATGGGAAGAACCTCGAAGGCAGGGAGCAAGCGGAGGAGGCCGCTGGTGGCGGCGGGGGATCGTGCCGCCACCAGCGGGGCTCAGGACGGCATCAGCCGGTGAACTTGCTCTTGTCGAACCAGAGACGGGTTTCGACGGACTGCCGGTCGGATTCGGTATCCCACGCCCGGTTGACGGCCCAGTTGCCGATCCACGGCCAGGCCAGGCTGAAGGTATTCGCCTGCCCCGGGTAGGGGACCATGGGCATCTGCACGCCGGCGTACTTCTGCCAGTCCTTGATCATCTGGGCGCGCTTGTTGGCATCGAGCTCCTTGCGCTGGGCCTCGATCATCTGGTCGGACTTGGTATCAACGAGCTCCTTGCCCTGGAAGGCGACCTTCTGGCGGGAACCCTGGGAGTGGAAGTAGGCGAAGAGGAACTGGTCGACTTCGGGGAACTGGGTGGTGGCGCCGATGGCGACACCCTTGAAGTTGCCCTTGCCGAAGTAGACGTTCGTGAGGTAGTCGGTGGCGTAGTCGGGGTTGACGACCTTGAACTTGAAGGCGCCGCCCTCCTCCATCATGCCCTTGAGCACCTCCGCCTGGTTCGGGAAGGTGGTGCCGTACTGGCCGGTGGTGATCCAGCGGATCTCGGTTTCGAGGCCGTTGGGGAAGCCGGCGGCGGAGAGGAGCTTCTTCGCCTCGGCCACGTTCTGGGCGAAGTACTTGGAGGCTTCGCCCATCTCCGAGCTCTTCGGGTCCACCCAGAGGCCTTCCCAGCCGGAGGAGATATGGCTGTGGTAGCGGACCTCGAAGGGGTAGCCTTCGGCCTTGTACTTGCTCGTGTTGCCGAACGTGTCGATCCAGGTGTCGCGGTCGATCATCATCGCGGCGGCCTGGCGCACGCGGGGATCGCGGAAGGGCGAATCCGGCTGGAGGCCGAAGTAGGTCATCCAGTCCGTGCGGTTCATGGCGTTCTGGTCGAGCAGCAGGTCCGGGAAGTCCTTCTTCTGCTGGATGACGTCGTCCTGGGTGGCGGCGAACTGCCAGACCTTCTTGGCCCGGAACTGGGCGAGGCCGGCGGCGTACTCGGGGATGATGGGGTAGTCGTAGCCGTCCAGGAAGATGTCCTTCGCGGCCCAGTAGTTCGGGTTCTTGCGGTATTCGAACTTCACGCTGCGCTGGTAGTTCGCGAGGGTGAAGGGGCCGCCGGAGCGGGTCTCGTTCTTCGGGTCGTACCCGCCATCGGATTCGCGCGGCATGATCTGCAGATACCGCGAGTAGGCGAGCGCGGAGAGCAGCGGCGCGTACGGGAACTGGGTGGTGAAGACGACGGTGTTCTTGTCCGTCGCCTCGCAGCTGATGACGGGGCCCGTCGGGTTGTCGGGCAGCATCACCAGGTCTTTGCGGGAGGTGCTGAGGGCGGCGAACTTCTTCCAGGAGAAGACGACGTCGTCGGCATCGATGGGGCGCTTGTTGAGGGGCGCCTTGTCCTCCCAGACCGCGTTCGGGCGGAGCTTGAGGATGAGCTTGGTCGGCTCGGGCTGCTCCCACTTCTCGGCGAGGTAGGGCTCGACTTCGCCCTTGGCCGGGACGCGCAGGCCGGTCTTGTATTTCGTCAGGCGCGGGTAGACGTAGGAGCCCACGACGTTCGCCGTGAAGGAGGGCGAGGCGAGCGGGTCCAGGTTGGTGACGTCGGCGGTGGTGTAGCCGGCGTAGATGCCGCCGGGAACGGCCTGGGCGGTGGTATCGGTGCGCTGCCAGAGGATGCTCTTCACTTCCTCCTGCTTCTGCTCGATGGTCTTGCCGCCGCTGTCGCCGCCGTCGTCGTCATCGCCGCCGCCGCAGCCGACGAGGCCGAGGGCGGCGACGCCGGCGGTGCCGGCGGTGAGGCCGGCGAGCGCGCGCCGGCGTGAGATGCGTCGATTCCAGTAGTTGTCGCGTTCCATATCCGTTGTCCCCCTCGATACGTGATATCGATCACAGTTCTCGATGGCCCGCGTTCTACACTCAGTTCTTCAAACTGACAAGTCGCAAATTCGTCGAAGAGTCATCGTTCGAGTGGTCTTAACTATCGCAAAAGCATGAACGTGCGGCGGAGGAAAGCTCCTCCTCAGACTCGCCGGATGGCCGGGCGCGGGCGCATTCCGCGCGGCGCCACACGAACACCGGCGCGGGCGGGCGCTTCGCCAAAGACAAATGCGAATGGGCGCGCGCCGCCGCACGCGGGCCCGGCAACGGAGATGGCGGCGAGTCCGGAAGCGAAGCTGGACGCGGCCTAGATCGCGCCCTCGGCCCGGAACGCGGCGATCGCGGCAGTGTCGTAGCCGAGTTCGGAGAGCACATCCGCCGTGTGTTCACCGACCTCGGGAGCATGGCGGATGCCGGCGGTGGGCATGCCATCGATGTGCATGGGATGGTTGATGACCCACTGCGCGGGCACCGACGGGTCCGCGGGCGGCGAGATGATCCCGGCGGCTTTCACCTGCGGGTCGTCCGGGAGATCGCCCACCTCGGCGATGGGGACGACGGGCACGTTGTACTCGCGGAAGGCGGCCATCCAATCGGCGAGGTCCCGTTCGAGGAGGATCTCGGCGAGAACGGCCATGAGATCCGCCATGTTCGCGAGCCGGGCGTTGGCATCGGCGAAGCGCTCGTCCCCGAGCAGGTCATGGCGGCCGGCGGCGACGAAGAGCGCGTCCAGCTCCTCCTGCGTGCGGACCATGTAGAGCCAGAGGTACCGGCCGTCGCGCGTGAGGAAGGGCGTGCGGTTCGGGCTCGGCGGCCGTTCGGCCTTGAGGGGGCTGAGTTCGGCGCCGGAGAAGGCGGCCTGGGCGTGGCAGGCGTTCGACCAGATGCCGTTGTGGAGCAGGCTCGTGTGGACGTGGCTCCCCGTGCCCGTGCGTTCGCGGCGGAGGAGGGCGGTGACGATCATCGCGTACATCGTGACGGCGGTCGGGTGGTCGCCCATGCCGGGGGTGGAACCGCCGGGCGCGGCCCCCTGCGCGCGGACGAGGTCCATGAGGCCGCTGCGGGCCCACCAGGTCACGGCGTCGAACCCCTCGCGGCCGGCATCGGGGCCGGTCTCGCCGTACGCGGAGAGCGAGGCGTAGATCATGCGCGGGTTCAGCGGCGCGAGCTGTTCGTACGTGAGCCCGAACCGTTCGCGGGTGGGGGTTGGCTGGTTCGTGATGTAGACGTCGCAATCGGCGACGAGCCGCATGAGGATGGCGCGCCCGGATTCGGTCTTGAGGTTGAGGCTGATGCCGCGCTTGTTGCGCGCGTCGAGCACCCATGGGTAGTTGTAGTCGAGCCGGGGGCTGAGGGGGCTCGAGGTCATCATCCGGTAGGGGTCGCCCATGCCGGGGGTTTCGACCTTGATCACGTCGGCGCCGTAATCGGCGAGCATGGTCGCGGAGACGGGCCCGGCGATCCACGTGCCCACGTCGAGCACCTTGAGGCCCTTAAAGAGCAGATCCTCGGACTCAGCCATGGCAGCCTCCCGCGCGCCTGTCGCGCCGGGGGCGATTCTACGGGAGGGCGCGACGGCGTGGGAGGGGCGGCCGGCGGGGTTCGCCAACGGCCACGGGCGTTATACTTGGGGTGCGCGCCCGTAGCTCAGCGGATAGAGCACCTGGCTTCGAACCAGGGTGTCGGGGGTTCGAGTCCCTCCGGGCGTACCACCACCTCCGTTCGCGGCGCGCGGGTTAGTCGCAGCGTTCGAACGCCACCAGGTGGTTCTCCAACGAGACGGTGCGCTGCTGCCGCATGATGGCGATGAGGGCGGGGTCGGTCGTCTCCTTCAGCAGGCGGTCGTACAGGGCGACGTCCTCCTTTTCGGCGGCCACGCCCGCGGCGCAGGCTTCCTGGAAGCTTCCCGCCACGGCCACCTTGCCCGAGAACCTGTCCTCCGGGACGGCCAGGCCAAGCCGTTCGAACTCACGGCGCCAGGCGTTCACGTGTTCATCCTCGGATTGGGCGACGTTGGCGAAGGGGGTGTTGTCGCCGAAGCGGGCGATGGCGGCCTGGTAGGTGGCACGCGCCTTGTACTCCTCCCGGATCGCCTCGGTGAGGATGTCGACGGTGGCGCGTGCGGCCGGGGAGGCAGCAGACGTGGCCGTGGGAACGGCGCCCCCGTCGCGGTCGTCGTCATCGTCGCCGCAGGCGGCGGCACCCAGGAGGGCGACCGCCGCGATCGGCGCCAGTACGAGCATTCGATACCACATCGCCGGACCTCCACGTCCCTGACCTTCGTGCATCCATGGCAGCACGCGGATATGGCGAACGGCACGATCGGGTGGCCCGGCGGGGATGGGTCGAACGGTCCGGGGTACCCCCTCGGGGTATGAGGGCAGCACTTTCGCAACAACCGGAAACGGTGGGTTACGGGAGGGGAGCGGGCCGGCGGCAGGCCGTCACTTCCGGGGTGCGGCCGGCAATTCCCCCATGCACGACCGCCGCACGAACGGCGGAACCAGCAACGCAGAAGAAGGAGACTGACATGAAGTTCGCGCAGAGCCGCCGCCGCATCATCGCCCTCGGGATCGCCGGGGCACTGGCCATCGGCGCCGTCGGGGTGGTTTCCGCACAGGCGGCGCAGGGCGAGGGCCGGGGAGGCATCGAACAGCGGGCGATGAAGGGCGCGCTGAAGAACCTCTCGGAGATCAGCGGTCTCGCGCCGGAGGTGTTCCGGCAGGGGCTGAAGGACGGCAAGAGCATCAACCAGGTGCTCATCGAGAACGGGAAGAACCCCGCCGAGGTCCAGGCCGCCGTGCTCGACGCCATCGAGGCGAAGCTCGACCAGGCGCTGGCCGACGGGAAGATCACGCAGGAGCAGCACGACCGCGCACTGGCGAAGGCCGAGGAGGCGTTGCCGAAGCTGTTCGACCGCGCGCCGGACCCGGACCGGCAGGGCCGCCGCCAGCACGCGGCGCAGGTCGCGAAGGGGGTGTTCGGCTCCGCCGCCGAGGCAATTGGCATCACGCCGGAGGCGCTCCGCGACGAACTGCGCGCGAACGGCGGCTCGATCGCCTCGGTGGCGGCGGCGCACGGCAAGACGGCGGACGCGGTGATCGCGGCGATGACCGCCGACGCCAACGCGCACATCGACCAGGCCGTGGCGAACGGCCAGATGACGGCCGAGCAGGGCGCGAAGGCGAAGGAGAAGGCCGCCACCGCGATCGCGCGGATGGTGAACAGCGAAGGCCGCCCGCACGGGCACGGGCGGTAACGGGGAACCCCGCGAGGGATCGCGGCGAGGGCCGGCGGTTGCACCGCCGGCCCTTTCGCGTGCCCGCTTCGAACTGCGCGCCCGCACCTCGTACACTCTGCGGGTGTCCACGCCCATCCGGCGGCAGTACCTCGAGCTGAAGCAGCGCTACCCCGAGACCATCCTCTTCTTCCGCCTCGGCGACTTCTACGAGACGTTCGACGACGACGCGAAGCTGGTCGCGGACGAGCTGCAGATCACGCTGACTTCGAAGCCGATGGGCAAGGACCTGCGCGTGCCGCTCGCGGGGGTGCCGCACAACAGCATCGACGGGCACATCGCGAAGCTGGTGGCGCGCGGGTACCGGGTGGCGGTGTGCGAACAGCTTGCCGACCCGGCGGAGGTCAAGGGGCTCGTGCCGCGCGACGTGGTGCGGGTGGTGACGGCGGGGACGGTGACGGCGGAATCGTCGCTGGACCCTTCGGCGCCGAACTACCTGGCCGCGTTCTGCACGCGCAAGGACGGCGTGGCTGCGGCCCTGGCGGACATCACGAC
Organism: Candidatus Amarobacillus elongatus; assembly: GCA_016703545.1. GTDB lineage: Bacteria > Chloroflexota > Dehalococcoidia > Tepidiformales > Tepidiformaceae > Amarobacillus > Amarobacillus elongatus. Next base: position 259,576 of record JADJBX010000006.1, on the reverse strand, counting down.
GGGTGAGGTGCGGCTGGCGCACGGCGACGAGGCGCTGCTCGAACTGCTGCGAAGCGCGCCCGCGGAAGTGCTCTGCGAAGAGGACGAAGTACCGGCGGGCGTCGCCGGGGCGGTGCGCCCGCGGCCCCGGCTGAGCGACCTCGCGGTGGACGTGGAGCTGGCGCGGCAGTTCGGGGAGCAGGCACGGAGCGCACTCGTCGGGAGCGCGGCGGAGGCGGCGGCGCTGGCCCACGTGCTTTCGTACCTGCGGGAGACCTACGCGGCGGCGCTGGGCGCGATCCAGCGGGTGCGCACCGTGCCGCCGGGCGGCGTGCTCACCATCGATCAGCGCACGCTCCGCAACCTGGACGTACTCGAAGGGCCCGGGCGGCAGTCGCTGTTTTCGGTCCTGAACGCGACGCGCACGGCGATGGGATCGCGGCTGCTGCGGGCGTGGCTGACGCACCCGCTGCGGGACCGCGAGGAGCTCGGGCGGCGCCATGATGCCCTCGCGTGGGCGGCCGCGCACCCCATCGAGCGGGAGCAGTGCCAGGCGGTCCTTCGCGGCATCCCGGACCTCGGGCGGCTGGCGGGCAAGGTGGGCGCGCGTTCGGCGGGCCCGCGGGACCTGCACGGCCTGCGGCTGGGGCTACGCGGCGTCCTCGACCTCGGCGGCATCCTCGCGCGGTGCGAACCGCCGGAGCTGCTGAAGGAGGCGGTCACGGGGCTTTCCGCGGCGGCCGATGCGCTGCTCACGATCGACGCCGCCCTCGACGACGACCCTCCGGCCGCGTTCGACGAGGGGGGCGTCATCCGGCCGGGGTTCGGCCCGGAGATCGACACGCTGCGGGGGCTGGCGCGGGACGCGCGCGGCTTCCTGCTCGCGCTCGAACGGAGCGAACGCGAGCGTACGGGCATCCGCTCGCTGAAGGTCGGGCACAACCGGGTGTTCGGGTACTACATCGAGGTTTCGGCCTCGAACGCCGCCGCGGTGCCGCCCGATTACCAGCGCCGCCAGACGCTCGTGGGCGCGGAGCGGTACGTGACGGAGGAGCTGAAGGAGCACGAGTCGCGGCTCGTGGGGGCGCGGGACCGGCTGGTGGAGCTCGAGCGGCAGGCGTACGCGGCGCTGCTGGAATCGCTCGCCGCGAACCTGGCACAGCTGCAGGCCGTGGCCGACGGCGTCGCCCACGCCGACCTCTCGCTCGCGCTGGGCGGGGTGGCGGCGGAACGAGGATACGTGCGGCCCACCTTCGTGGAGGATGGCGAAGCGGTGCGCATCGTCGCGGGGCGGCATCCGGTAGTGGAGTACGCGCTGGGACCGGGCCGGTTCGTCCCCAATGACTGCATGCTGGACGACGCGTGCCAGGTGATGCTGCTCACGGGCCCGAACATGGCGGGCAAGTCCACGTTCCTGCGGCAGGTCGCGCTCATCGCGCTGATGGCGCAGGCGGGGTGCTTCGTGCCCGCGGCGAGCGTCGAACTGCCACTGTTCGACCGCATCTTCACGCGCATCGGCGCGCAGGACGACCTCGCGGCGGGGCAGTCGACGTTCATGGTCGAAATGGTGGAGACGGCGCAGATCCTGCACCAGGCGACGCCGCGATCGCTCGTGGTGCTGGACGAAGTGGGCCGCGGAACGAGCACTTTCGACGGCATGGCGATCGCGCGCGCGGTGGTGGAGTTCCTGCACAACCGCCGGGAGGTCGCGGCGCGGACACTCTTCGCGACGCATTACCACGAGCTGACCGCGCTGGCGGACGTGCTGCCACGGGTGTGGAACGCGCACGTCGCGGTGCGCGACGACGGCGGCGAGGTCGTGTTCGAGCACCGCATCGTGCCCGGCCCCAGCGACCGCTCATACGGCATTCACGTGGCGCGGCTGGCGGGGCTCCCGGGCGCCGTCGTCACGCGGGCCGAACACCTGCTGGCGGAGTTCGAAGCCGCGCGCGACGGGCTGCCGCGCGGGGGCGGGAGTGCTCCCCCGCAGGCGGCCGTCGCGTTCCAGCCGTCGTTCTTCGCGGGGCCGTCACCGATCGAGGAGGCGGTCCGGAGGCTGGACCCGGATGGCATGACGCCGATCGAGGCGATCCAGGCGCTGTACGAGCTGCGGGCGCTCATGGGCAAGGCAAAGGGCACGCCGTGAGTGCCGCGCCGAATCCACCCGCGCCGATGATCCGCGTGCTCGCGCCGGAAGTGGCCGCACGCATCGCCGCCGGGGAGGTCATCGAGCGGCCGGTGAGCGTGGTGAGGGAGCTGCTCGACAACGCCATCGATGCGGGGGCGGGGCGCATCACCGTCGAGGTCGAGGACGGCGGGCTGGCGCTCATCCGCGTAACCGACGACGGCCGGGGGATCGCGCCGGAGCAGGTGGAGATCGCCTTCGAACGCCACGCAACGAGCAAGATCGACAGCCTGGGCGACCTCGGATCGGTGCGCACGCTCGGCTTCCGGGGCGAGGCACTGCCATCCATCGCGGCCGCGGCGGACGTGGAGCTGGTGACGCGCGCGGCGGCCGAGCCCGTGGGGCTGGCGGTGACGCTGGTCGACGCGCGGGTGGCGCGACGGGCGGCGAAGCCGTCGCCGGTGGGCACGAGTTTCGCCGTGCGCGACCTGTTCGCGCGGCTGCCGGCGCGGCGGAAGTTCCTCGGATCGGCCACGGCGGAGACGCGCCAGGTGACGGTGCTGGTGTCGCACTACGCGCTCGCGTACCCCGGCATCGCCTTCGCCTTCGTGGCGAACGGGCGGCGGGCGCTGGCGACGGCCGGCGACGGGGACCTGCGGCACGCCTTCGCGGCCGTCTACGGCGCCGAGAGCGGCGCGCGGATGCTCGACGTCGACTACGAGGAGGAGGGCGTGCGGGTCACGGGGCTGGCGGGGCCGCCCTCACTGAGTCGCGGGAACCGGGCGGCGATTTCGGTGTTCGTGAACGGACGGTGGGTACAGAGCCGCCCGCTCACGTTCGCGATCGTGGACGCGTACCAGTCGCAGCTGCCCATCGGGCGGCACCCGATGGCGGCGCTGCGCATCGGGCTCGCATCGAGCGATGTGGACGTGAACGTGCACCCGGCGAAAGCCGAGGTGCGCTTCCGCGATGAGCGCGCGGTCGCGCGGGCGGTGCGGCACGCGGTGGCGGCGGCGCTGGAGGGTTCGCGGCCGGTGGCATGGGGTTGGGCGCCAACGGAGACGGGAGACACCGGCGAAGCACGCACTGAGCAGGGCGACGCGCGGCAGCCGCGGCCGTTGCCGAACCTCCGGCAGCGGCTGGAGGGGGCGGCGCCGGCGCCGTTGCGCGCGCCGGAGCCCGTGCAGGCGCGGCTGTCGTGGTCCCCGGCGGGCGAACCGGGGCGGGAACCTTCGCCACCAAACCCGATGACCCAGCGCGAAGTGCTGCCCCTGTTGCGCGTCGTCGGGCAGATGAACGCCACATACGTGATCTGCGAAGGCCCGGACGGGATGTACCTGCTGGACCAGCATGCGGCCCACGAGCGGGTGAACTACGACCGCGTGATCGCGCGCGGGCGGACCGGAGAGGCGAGCCAGCCGCTGCTGGAGCCGGTGCTCGCCGAACTCGATCCGCTGATGGCGGCGGCGCTCGATGAGAACATGGACCACCTGCGCGCGCTGGGGCTCGACGTCGAGCCGTTCGGTGAGGGCGCGTGCCTCGTGCGGGCCGTGCCACCGGGCATCGGCGGGACGGATGTGGCGGCGGCGCTGCGGGCGCTGCTGGAGCAGCTCGGGCAGGAGCGGCGCGTGGCGGACCCGTTCGGGCGGGCGGCGGCGACGGTGGCGTGCCACGCGAGCGTGCGCGCGGGCATGGCGCTTTCGTTGGAGGAGATGCGGCGGCTGGTGGAGGACCTGGAGCGGACACCGAACCCGCGGACGTGCCCCCACGGGCGGCCGACGCTGATTCACCTCGGGACCGAGGCGATCGAGCGGCAGTTCGGGCGACGGTAGGCGTCCCCGGCCGGAAGGGACGCGGGACGCGCACCAAAGGGCCCTTTCCCACGCGGGCGGGCGGGCGCACACCTATGAGTGTCATTTACAGCAAGGCAACCGCGGGGTCAGAACGGCCGTGCGGCAATGGAGGATCTCCCCGTATGGCAGCACCGACCTCGCTCAACGGCACGCCCGCTCCAACCGAGACACTGCCCGAAGTGGCGGTGCGGCTGGGGCTGACCGCGGATGAGCTGAAGCGGCTGAACAGCGCCGCGGACCTGATCAAGCTCCTCTCGGAGCGGAACGTGAAGGTTCGCAGCGTGATGGACACGCTGCGCTACGAAGAGGAGCTGGAATCGCTGCAGGTGGAGATGGTGCACCTGCAGCGCTGGATCCAGGCGAAGGGCCTGCGCGTCGCGGTGCTGTTCGAGGGGCGCGACGCGGCGGGCAAGGGCGGCACCATTCGCCGCTTCACCGAGCATCTGAACCCGCGCGCCATGCGCGTCGTCGCGCTGCCGAAGCCGACGGAGGAAGAGCGCGGGCAGTGGTACTTCCAGCGGTACATCCGCCAGCTGCCGAACCCCGGCGAGATCGTGTTCTTCGACCGCAGCTGGTACAACCGCGCCGTGGTGGAGCCGGTCAATGCCTTCTGCAACCAGGCCGAGTACGACCGCTTCATGCAACAGGTGACCGAGTACGAGCACATGCTGTACGAGGACGGGGTCACGGTGATCAAGTTCTGGTTCTCGATCTCGCGCGAGGAGCAGCTGCGGCGGTTCGAATCGCGGCGGCGGAACCCGCTGAAGCAGTGGAAGCTGAGCCCCGTGGACGAGCGCGCGCAGGACCTCTGGGACACGTACACCTGGTACAAGGAGCAGATGTTCAGCCGCACGCACACGTCGTTCGCGCCGTGGCTCATCGTGCGCGCGGACAACAAGCGGGTGGCCCGGCTGGAGAGCATGCGGTACGCGCTGAACCTGCTGCCGTACGAGGGGAAGCCGCAGGAGGGGTCCGGCTGGCGCCTGATCCGAACATCATCAGCCGCTTCCACAGGAAGATCATCAAGATCGATTAGCGGACCCTGGCCGGCCCGTGGAAAACATTTGAATTCGCGCGCTTTCCACGGGCCGCCCTGAGGTAACAGAACCGCATATTTCCCGTAAACGCCGCGTCAACCGTGGTACAACGCCAGCGGGCCGGGCCCGCGGGGGCGCGCCGGGTACTTGTTGGGTTGTTGGGGGCACATGGCGACCATTCGAAGGACGCTCCTCATCGAAGCGCCCGTGGCCGCGGTGTACCGGCTTGCGCGGTCGTTCGATCAATTACCAGCGTTTGTCCCCGGCCTCGGGGGGGACAGCGAGGGCGCGCTGGAGGCACGCATCCGGGCCGGGGGCCAGACGCTCGCCTGGCGGTTCGTGCTCGAATCGGCGGTGGAGAACGCGGCGCTCAGTTTCGTGAGCGAAGGCGAACCGCCGGTGCAGCGCATGGATGCCACGTTCGTGACCGTGCTGGGCGACGCTACCTGGTCGACGTGGACGATCGACGTGGCGTGCGCGACCGAGGACGACACGGCGCGGTTCCTCACGGCCGTGTCGCGGGCGGTGTCGGATGCGCTGACCGCGTTCCGGGAAGAGGCGGAGCGGCGCGCGAAGGAGCCGCCCCGCGAGCGGGACATCAGCCGCAGCTAGTCATTCGAAGAGCCAGCGGCGTTTGCGCGGCATCGCCCCGTACTTCAATCCGAAGGACTTGAGGGCGACGGAGCGGATGTGCTCGACGGCTTCCGCGGCCGAATCGGTGACGAAGAGGCGGTCGACGTCGATCTGATCGATTGTCTTCGAAGCAACGAGTGTTTCGCGCATGAAGGCGAGGAACGGCTCCCAGAAGGCACTCCCCATGAGGACGATGGGGAACTCCCTCATCTTGCCGGTCTGGATGAGGGTCGCGGTTTCGAAGATCTCGTCGAAGGTGCCAAGGCCACCGGGGAGGACGATGAAGCCGAAGCTGTACTTCACCAGCATCACCTTGCGGATGAAGAAGTACCGGAAGGTGACGACGCGGTCGAGGTAGGGGTTGGGCGCCTGTTCATGGGGGAGAAGGATGTTGCAGCCGACGGAGGCGCCGCCGGCCTCCTTCGCGCCGCGATTGGCGGCCTCCATGATGCCGGGACCGCCGCCCGTCATCACGGCGAAGCCGGCGCGCGCGAGACCGGACCCGGCTTCCCGCGCCATGCCGTAGTAGGGGCTCTCTTCGTGCAGGCGCGCGGACCCGAAGACGGTGACGGCGGGCCCCATGAAGTGCAGGGCGCGAAGGCCGCGGAAGTATTCGGAGAACACGCGGAAGGTGTGCCGGAGTTCGAAGCCGCGCCCCTGGGGGCCGTGCAGGTACTTCTGTTCCTGCCGGCTGCGCGCGGGTGATTCGGCCGGGGTGGTCGTGATCGGCGCCGTCTGCTGCATCGCCATGGGCGGAGTGTATGCAGTGGCGGGCCATGGGGGCATCGGGAGCGCCCCGCGCGGCGCTGGACTCTTCCCCTCGCGCCCGTACCATCGCCAACGATGTCCGAACCGTACGCCATCGACGCGCGCTACTACGACCTGATCCACGACGGGCACGACGACGACATCGGTCTCTGGCAGTCGTTCGCGCTGCGCACGAGCCGGCCGGTGCTCGAAATCGGGTGCGGCAGCGGGCGGATCGCGGTCGAACTCGCGGGCGCGGGTGCGGCCGTCACCGGCATCGACCCTTCGCCGGCGATGCTGGCGCTGGCACGCGACCGGGCCGCGGCGGCGGGGGTCACGCTCGACCTGCGCGAAGCGGGGCTGCCGGGCGGTGGGCTGGAGGCGGGCCGGTACGGGTTCGTGCTCGTGCCCCAGGACGTGTTCCTGCACCTGGAGGACGGCGAGGCGCAGCGCGCGGCGCTGACGGAGATAGCGGAGGCGATGGCGTTCGATGCCACGCTCGCCATCGACCTGCCGGGGCCCGCGCAGTGGCTGGACCCTTCGACCGACGGCCAGCCGATGCTCGCGTGGACCGGCGAGACCGAGGACGGCCTCGCGCTGGACGTATGGCACGTAAAGGAAGACGACCTCGCGCGGCAGGTGCGATGGCTGCGCGTGAGCTACGAAACCACGGCGGAGGACGGCACCGTTCGCCGCCAATCGACGGAGCACTGGCTGCGGTACCCCGGGCGCTTCGAAATGGAGTACCTGCTGGATTACGGCGGCCTCGCGCTCGTGGATGTGTTCGGGGACTATGACCTCGGGCCCCTAACGAACGGCAGCGAGCGCATGATCGTGACGGCGCGGAGGAAGCGCGGATGACGACCCCACGGGTGGTGCTGGATGCGATGGGCGGCGATCTCGCGCCCCAGGAGATTGTCGCGGGGGCGCTGATGGCGGCCGGCGGCCTCGATGTCGACCTCACCCTCGTCGGGCGCGCGGACGCGATCGCGGCGGAGCTGAAGGGGACGACGGGCCTGCGCAGCATCCGCGTGGTCGATGCCGCGGACGTGATCGAAATGGACGAGCACGCGACCGATTCGGTTCGCGCGAAACCCGGCGCCTCCATCAATGTGGGGCTGCGCCTGGTAAAGGCGGGGGAGGCGGATGCGTTCGTCACCGCCGGGAACACGGGCGCGACGATGGCGTCGGCGCTGCTGACCCTGGGGCGCGTGCGGGGCATTGGCCGGCCCGCGTTGGCCACCGTTTTCCCCACGCAGGACGACGGCCAGACGATCTTCCTCGATGTCGGCGCGAACGCGGACTGCCGGCCGATTCACCTGCTGCAGTTCGCGTTCATGGGGTCGGCGTACATGGAGCGGATGTTCGGCGTGGCCCGGCCGCGGGTGGCGCTCCTTTCGATCGGGGAGGAGGAATCGAAGGGGAATCAGCTCGTGCTCGAAGTGCACCAGCTGCTGCGGAAGAGCCGGCTGAACTTCGTGGGCAACATCGAAGGCAAGGACATCAGCCGGGGCGCCGCCGACGTGGTCGTGATGGACGGGTTCACCGGTAACGTCGTCCTGAAGACGGTGGAGGGCATGGCCGACCTGCTGTTCGGCGAAGTGCGGAGGGCGGTGGAGTTGACGCCCTGGAACCGGGCGGCCGGCCTCGTGCTGTACTCCGAGCTGCGAAAGACGAAGCGGCGGCTGGATTACGCGGAGTACGGGGGCGCGCAGCTCCTCGGCGTCGATGGCGTGACCGTCATCGCCCACGGGCGTTCGAACGCACGCGCGGTGTTCAGCGCGGTGCGCGCGGCCCGCGACGCCGTGCAGAACGGCGTCCTCGAGGTGATTCGTGGCGTCGCGTCCGAGATCCCCGCGAAGGCGGCGCGCGACGGCGCACCCGCCGCGCCATCGGACGACGACGAGGAATAACAGCGCCAGCCGCCGGTGTACGGTGACACCGACGAGGAGGAGCGGATGGGACGGATCGCGCTCGCGCTGGTGATCGTGGCTGCCGTGGTTGCCGCCGGGTGTGGGGGTTCGAAGGCGGAGCCGGCGGACGTCGCAACCGTCACGGCCACGGCGACGGCGGGCCCCCCGCGCCCCACGCCCGCGTTCACGGTGGTCATCGGCGGCATCTCCTCCGGCTCCAGCGACGTGACGAGCCGCGACGGCCTCGCGCCCGCGTGCACCGCGGCGAACCTCGTGATGACCGCGAACGGCCCCGTGGGGGCGACGGCGATGATGACGCTTGGCACGTCGTTCCGGAACACGGGAAGCGGCGCGTGCCGCCTCGCCGGAGTCTCCCTCCGCTTCGAGGACGCATCCGGCGTATTCGCGGGGGCGGCCGCCGACCCTCGTCACGACCTGGAGATCGCGCCGGGCCGCGAGGCATACGTCTCGCTCGTGTGGACATGGCGAAGTGGCGCGGAGGGCCCGTGCCTGCGGCGTGACCCGCCGGCCGCGTTCGCCGTCGCCACCATCGGCCGCGAGGAGCTGCGGGCGCCGATCGAGATCGCGCTGGCGCCGTGCGAGGGCCGCATGGGCATCCTCGCGTCCGGGCTCGCGGAATAGGGGCTACTCCGCGAGGAAGGCGGCCACGAGCTCGTTGAAGCGCGCGGGGCGTTCGAAGTAGACGGAGTGGCCCGCCGCGGGCACGCGTTCGAGCCGGGCGTTGGGGAAGCAGGCGGCTGCGCCCGCGACGACCGGCGGCGGGATGACGATGTCCTCCTCGCCGGCGATGAAGAGGATGGGGAGGGTCATCTTCGCCGCGTCCTCGTGGCTCGGGACCGGCGCCGCGTTCATGGTCGCGGAGACGTCGCGCAGCGGCCGCGGAGGCACGGTGAGACCGGCGACCTGCTCGTAGAGGAAGTGGGCGGCGGGCTGTTCGCGGGCCATACGCTCGCCGCAGGCGGGGTGGACGCCCTCCGGCACGGTCTCGCGCTCGGCGAGGGGCCAGGCGATGCCGGGGGCGACGAGGCCACCGTGGGTATCGGCCATGACGAGCTTGAGCACGCGCTCGGGCCAGCGCCAGGCCGCGCCCAGGCACGACCACCCGCCCATGGACTGCGCCACCAGGTTCGCCTGCTCGATTTCGAGTGCGTCGAGCAGACCGCGCAGGTCGTCGGCGAGCCCCTGCCAGCCCTCGGGGCGGGCGGTATCGCGCGAGAAGGCAAACCCACGATGGTCGAAGGTGACGCAGGTGTAGCGGTCGCGGAAGTGGGGGACCTGCTGCCACCAGGAGAGGTGGTTTCCGCCGGCGCCGTGCGCGAAGACGATGACGGGAGCGGTCCCAAGCGCGGGGCCATGGACTTCGTAGTAGAGGTCGATTCCGTTGACGGGTGCGAAGGGCATGAACACACTCCCGGCGCCGCGGCCTGCGCCCGGCGGTGGTGGCGGGATTGTACGGCAGCGGCGAGGGGCCGGTTCATTCGTTCGAAACGCGCGCGGCGTACGGTGCGAGGGTGGATGACGACGGCGGCATCGAGGTGAGCGCGTTGCCAGGAGCGGACGGGTTGACGGCGTTGCAGGGTACGGCGGCGGAACTGCTGGCGGGGCTGACAGAGGTCATGGCGGCGCAGCGGGAGCTGCTGACGCTGCAACCATCGCTGATCTCGGGGAGCGAACGTTCGAGGGGGAACCAGGAAGCGTTCCTCAAGAACCAGGAGACGCTGCTGGGCAACCAGCCGATCCTGCTTTCGAACCAGCGGACGATGATCGCGAACCAGGAGGCGTTCATTCGCAACCAGGAGCGGCTGCTAGGGAACCAGCCGACCTTGCTTTCGAACCAGCGCACGATGATCGCGAACCAGGACGAGTTCCTGAAGCGGCAGGAGAAGCTGCTGGCGAGCCAGGCGGCGGCGGCGGCGCGGTACCGGGAGATTCTCGCGGCGCAGGAGCGGATCGCGCAGGTGCAGGCGGAGATCGCGGCGGCGCTGCAGGCGCTGAAGGCGCAGGTCCGGCGGGATGCCGGGCAGCGCGGCGCACCGCCGGAGTAGGCGCTCGCCCTGGCCCCGGTGGCGTCTATAGCGGCATCGATGGGACGCCCTTTCGCACCGTGCCCGGCGCGGGTTCAATAGGAAGGAGAGCCTCGCAGGCGTGGGAAGCGCGTGCGAAGAGTGGCCCGGCGTGCACGGACGCGGCGGGCCGAACCGGGGGGCATGGTTGGACAACACGCTGCACGTGATCACGCTCTGGATGCACATCCTGGGCATCGCCCTGTTTGTGGGACCGCAGTTCTTCCTGGCCTTCGCGTGGCCAGCGGCCGCGCGCGGCATGACGGACATGCGGGCGCGGGTGGCGGCGGCGAAGACGCTGACGCGCCGCTTCGGCTACATCGGCGGTGTTGGGCTGGGGCTGATCCTGGTCGCGGGGACGTACCTCATCGCGACGTGGCGCGACTACTACGCCCAGCCCGACGACATCGGCTTCAACGACCTGCGCTACGGCGTGGTCTTCAGCGCGAAGATGACGGTCCTGGCGGTGATGCTCGTGGTCGTGGGGCTGCACACCTTCAGGGTCGGCCCGAACCTCGTGCGGGAACTCGAAGCGGAGGCGGATGGCCGCGGCAACGCCGACTCGCTGCGGCGCGCGCGCATGATGTCGCGCGGGCTGAGCATGCTCGGGCTGCTGCTGACGCTCGTCATCATGGCGATGGGCACGATGCTGACGACGGCGAACTTCTCGATGAGCGAGATGTAGGCCGGGTCAACGGGCCTTCGTCGCGACAGCGATGATCTCGGGGCTCGCGGCGGTGAGCGGGGAGCCATCCCAGTCACCGAAGAGCGACCAGGCGAAGCCGGCGGCCTCGAGCTGCGCCACAACCTCCTCGGCGGCGGGGAAGTGGAGGGTGCTTTCGCTGACCAGCACGTCGCCGGTGGCGATGAAGCGATGGAGCGATTCGAAGCGGACGAAGGGGAGCGCGACCTCGGTCACGCGGTGCCACTCCTCCACGCGCCCTTCGGCGGAGTCGATGACCCGGCGGGACTCCTCCGGGTTCCAATGCTCCCACGCGCGGGCGGCGGGGTTGCGGGTTTCGAAGGCGAGGCGGCCGCCGGGGGCGAGGACGCGGCGGGCTTCGGACAGCGTGGCGGCGATATCGGCGGCGGTGAGGAGCACCTGGAAGGCGTGCCCGGTCATGAACGCGAGTTCGAAGACGCCAGCGGCGAGCGGCGGGCGGCGGGCATCGCCGAGGAGAAAGCTGGCGCGCGGCGCGCCCTCCGCAGCGGCGATGGCGAGCATCGCGGGCGCGGGATCGAGTCCGACGACGCGGTTGCCGGCATGGGCGAGTTCGAGCGCGAGCCGCCCCGTGCCGCAGCCGATATCGAGCACGGCGCCGGAGACGCCCCGGGCGAGCGCCGCGTAGAAGCGGGTGTCGCTATCGGGCGGGCTGAGGGTGTCGTACAGGGCGGCAAGCCGGGGAAGCGTGTAATGGGCGTCGGGCACGACGTATTTTAGGTCGGAATCTTGGTGCGTAGGGCACCAAATACTGCCGGTTTCGCAACAGACCGGAACACCCGTGCCAGACAAAATGCGCGACAGTCGCAGCGGGAGAATCTCATGCCCTACGAGCAGCCGGTCCTATCGGCGGACCGGACGGATGGCCCCAGGGGGACAATGGTACGGTCGCGTTCGCCGCTGGCGTACATGCCAGTCGTGCTTTCGCCACTGGAAGAGCGGCTCCTCGAAGCGCAGCAGCAGGCGCGGGCCGCGGTGGGGGCTCCGCCGCTGGAGTGGTCCCCGGCGCTAACGCGGGTGGCGCGCGGCCGTTGCGACCAGATGCCGTATTCGGGGCCGACGCATTTCTCGCCGGTGGGCGAACGGCAGTACGTGCCGTTGCTGGAGGCGCTGGGGGTGGACTTTCGCGCCGCCGGGGAGAACATCGCCGCGACGGAGGCGAGCCGCAGCCCGGAGGAGGATGTGGCACGCATCGTCGCGATGATGCTGGCGAACCCGGCGCAGCGAGCGAACCTGCTGGACCCCGAGTACACGGGCGTGGGCGTGGGTGTGGTGGCGGGCGAGGGCGCGCGCTATTGGACGGTTATTTTCGTCCAGAGCGACGGCCGAACGGCCCAAGACCGGGGTGGACGGCGGCGGTAAACTCGTCCGTATCACGGAAGCTGGAGAGAGAGTCCTCCATGAATTTTAACGACGACCCGGAAGAGGCTGCATTTCGCGCGGAGATCAAGGCGTTCATCGACGCGGAAGCGCCGAAGAACACGCCGCGAAACGCGGAAGGCTGGGCGGGCGGCAGCTCGACGCGGGAGTGGTTCAAGAAGCTCGCGGCGCGGCGCTGGATCGCCCCGGCGTGGCCGGTGGAGTACGGCGGCGCGGGCATGAGCGTCATGCAGCAGTTCATCTTCAACACGGAGCTGGCTGAAGCGCGCGTGCCGCGACCGGGCGGCATCGCCACGGGGTTCGCGGGCCCGACGCTCATCGTGCATGGCACGGAGGAGCAGAAGCAGAAGTTCCTGCCCGAGATCCTCGAGGGCGAAGTCAGCTGGTGCCAGGGGTACAGCGAGCCCGGCGCGGGTTCCGACCTTGCGGCCCTGCAGACCCGCGCCATCCGCGACGGGGACGACTTCGTGGTGAACGGCCAGAAGATCTGGACCTCGGGCGGGCACCGCGCGAAGTGGATGATCCTGCTCGCGCGCACGGACCCGGATGCGCCGAAGCATCGCGGCATCACGTACTTCATCGTGGACATGAAGTCGCCGGGTCTGACGGTGCGGCCGCTGATCAACGCGGCCTACACGCACGAGTTCAACGAGGTGTTCTTCGAGGACGTGCGCGTGCCGAAGGCGAACATCATCGGCGAGGAGAACCGGGGCTGGTACCTCGCGCAGACGACGCTGAGCTTCGAGCGATCGAACATCGGATCGGCGGTGGGCGCGCGCCAGAACGTCGAGGACCTGGTGGCGTTCGCGCGGGAGCACCGGGCGGACGGGCAGAGCACGCTGGACCACCTGGCGGGGGTGAAGACGGAGCTCGTGGACCGGTACATCGAGGCGGGCGTGGCGACGCTGATGAGCTACAAGATTGTCTCGATCCAGGCGAAGGAAGGGATCGCGCCGGGGCACGAGGCGAGCGTGGCGAAGCTCTACGGCACGGAGCTGAACCAGCGCATCAACCGCACGGGGATGCGCATGCTCGGCCTGTACGGGCAGATGGCGGGCGAAAACGCGCCGCTGAACGGCCGCATCCGCTATGGCTACCTGCGCTCGACGGCGAACACGATCGAGGGCGGGACGAGCGAGATTCAGCGGAACATCATCGCGACGCGGGGGCTGGGGCTGCCGAGGGCGTAAGAGAGAAGAGAGAAAAGAGAAACGAGAGAAGATGTGGGAGCCCGGGCCTTTGGCCCGGGCTTCTGCGTTGTGGGGGCGTTAGGACGTTCGTTTTCTCCCAAGAGCGATGGCAGGTATAGTCCCTGACTGCACTTTGGGCGGTGCGGCACTGGTTCGCAGCCGCCTGTCGACCTCTATGTGAAAGGCGAAACCATGGCCTACAACAAGCCAATCCCGGAGCCCGATCCGCTGGGCAAGCCGTTCTGGGACGGCGCGAAGGCGGGCAAGCTCATGCTCCCGCGCTGCGTCGATTGCAGCCGGGTGCACTGGTACCCGCGGCACATCTGCCCCTCCTGCCACTCGGACAACATCGAATGGGTGGAAGGCAGCGGCGAAGGGTACATCCACACCTTCGCGGTGCAGCACCGTGCGATGGGCGGCTGGGCGGAGGAAGCTCCCTTCGTGACCGCGTACATCGACCTCGTCGAGGGCGACCGCATGTTCACCGTGCTGCGCGGTGTGGACCCGACGAAGCCGGAGTCGATCAAGATCGGCTCGAAGGTGCGCGTCGAGTTCGAGGCTGCGACCGACGACGTGAGCATCGCGTTCTGGCGCGTGGCCGAGTAGGAGAGAGCAATGCCTGGAGAACTTTCGCGCGCGGCCGCCATCGTCGGTGCGGCCGAGGCCAATGAGATTGGCTATCCGAAGACGCCGAAGACCGCCCTTCAGCTCCATATGGAGGCGATCAAGAACGTCAGCAACCAGACGGGGATCCCGATTTCGCGCATCAACGGCGTGTTCGGGGCCGGTTGGTCCTCGCAGATCGCCGAGCACCTCGGCCTGCACCCGGACTACATCGACACGACGGCCGTGGGCGGCTGCTCGTTCGAAATGCACGTGCACCACGCGCTCGCGGCGATCCATGCGGGCATCATCGATGTCGCGCTGGTGACGCACGGCGAGAACGGCTACTCGCAGCGGGCGACGGGCGGCCGCGGCACGGGCCGCGCCCGCGGCGCCGATCCGTGGGACCCGGGTTCGCTGTACAGCAACCCCTACGGCGTCACGGGCGCGCCCTCGAACTACTCGCACGCGATGACGCGGCACATGCACCGCTACGGCACGACGCCGGCGGACTTCGCCGAGATCGCCGTCGCCACCCGCCAGTGGGCGACGCTGAACCCGCGCGCGGTGATGCACTCGAAGGAGACGCATCCCGAGGGCGGCCCGATCACGGTCGAGACGGTGCAGAAGTCGCGGATGATTTCGTGGCCGCTCACGCTGCTCCACGTCTGCCTGGTGACGGACTACGGCGGAGCGGTGCTGATCACGAGCCCGGAAATCGCGAAGAGCCTGCCGACGAAGCCGGTCTGGATCGCGGGCGCAGGCGAGAACATGAGCCATTCGAACATGCTGGAGATGGGTGACTTCACGGCCACCTCGGCGGCGGCCTCGGCCGCGACGGCCTACCGCATGGCGGGCATGGGCCCGGAAGACATGGAAATGGCCATGATCTACGACTCGTTCACGGTGACGGCGGGGATCACGGCCGAGATGCTCGGCCTGGCGCCGAAGGGCGAAGGCTTCACGCTCTGGAAGAGCGGGAAGGCGGCCCCGGGCGGCAGCTTCCCGATCAACACCAACGGCGGCGGCCTTTCGTTCAACCACAGCGGCATGTACGGCATGCAGCTGCTGGTCGAGGCGTATCGCCAGCTCAGCGGCACGGCCGAGGACGGCGTCAACGGCCTGCCGGGCAAGCAGACGAGCGCGCGCTCGTGCGTCGTGAACGGCACCGGCGGTTCGCTTTCGACCACCGGCACGCTGGTCCTCGTCGCGGACTAACGCCGCCCACCCGGGCACATGACGAAGCGGCCCCTCTCGCGAGGGGCCGCTTCGTCGTGTTCGGAATCGGGCAGTCAGCTGATGGCGTGCCAGATGGCGCGGGCAAGCCAGATGCCCGTGGCGATGGCCCCGACTTGAAGCAGCAACCAGTACCAGCGCGCGGCCGTGCTCAATCCTCGTCCCCCAGCAACAGGCGCTCCTTCGCGATGGCGAACTCCTCGTCGGTGAGCGCGCCGGAATCGTGCAGCGCGGCCAGCCGCTCGAGGGCCGTGACGATCGAGTCGCCTTCGTACGCCCTGCGTGCCGCCATGGCCGCTTCCACGGCATCGGCCATGGCCAGGGGTGAGCCGGGCGGGAAGGTGGGGTGGAGCTCGAGCCGGGGATCGCGGCGGGGCGCGGGCGGTGGGGGCGCAGCCGGCGGCGGCTCGTCCCGGGGCGAGGGCGACGGTGACGCGAAGGCGGACGTGGGCTCGCTCTCGGGCGGCGGATACGGCACGGGGCAACGCGCGCCGCGAGCGCGGCGAGCGCGGGCAGGGGCGAGGCCGTGGGGGGCGCCGGTGACGGCGGAGACGGGTGGGCGTAGGCGGGGGCGACCGGCCCATCGCTCGCGGAGCGAGGGCGGCGAACGCCGGGCAGGGCGACGGCCATGGCGGCGGCGGCGCGGCCGGCCGGGGCCGGACGCGGGGGCGGCGCGTGGCCGAACGGCAGCAGGCTCGCCACGATTTCGCGCAGGAAGAGCAAGAGCGGCACGCCGCCCATGAGCCCGAACAGGATTGCGCAGACCAGGAAGCCGTATTCGACCCCCTGCCCCGGCCCCGGCTGGTCGAGCCCGGATTCGAGGAAGTTCCAGCCGAGGCTGAGGAAGAGCGCCGGCCATCCGAGCGCAAGGAAGCCGGGGATGTGGCGGCTCAGCGTCTGCCAGGCGTAGATGGCCGTGAAGATGACGCCGCCCCACACGCCGCCGAAGACGGCGAGCGGCACGCCATCCGGGCAGGGGTTGGCGGAGACATAGGGTCCGCCCTCGGCGCAGCTGCCGCCGATGTCCATCACCGCGCGCGAGCCGAGGAACAGCAGGCTGATGCCGCAGACCGCGCCCGCGAGCGAGACAAAGACGAGCACGGAGCCAACGGCGTGGCTCCCCATTTCGCGGCCAGGCGACGCGGTCGATGTCACCGCGCCACTGTAGCGGCGCCGCCGGGGACGGGCGATGGGCGAAACACCTTATGGCGCGTCAGGCGCCGAACACACTCCCGTCGCGGCGGAGGAGGGGGCCGGGGGCGGGCAGCCCCGCGACCACGTCCCGGGGCTGCAGGCGGTTTTCGCACCAGCGGTCGAGCGTGTCCCGCTCCTCCACGAACTCCATGAGCGGCACCGCGTAGCCGCACGAGGTCTGGACGCGATCGACATCGACGAAGAACGCCTGCCGGACGTAGGGGTGGAAGTCGGCTTCGAACGCCTTGCGGTGCGCGGCGAGCTCGGGCGAATCGAGGCCGACGGCGCGCCCCTGACCGTAGAGGCGGAGGATGCCGGGGGTGCGGTCGAAGCTGCAGAACATGACGGTGATGCGGCTGTTGTCCCGGGTGTGGGCGGCCGTTTCGTTCCCGCTGCCGGGGTAATCGAGCCAGCCCACGAGGTTCGGGCCAAGCACGCGGCAGAGGGTCTGACCCTTCGGGGAGAGGTTGACCGTGCCCGCCGGGTCGCTGGAGGCGGTGGCGACGAAGAAAAGCGGCTGGCGTTCGATGAACGCGCGGCGGGTGTCGTCGATGGAGTCGTACCAGTCGGCCACGGGGGTCTCCGGGGGGAAGGGTTCGCACCATTATGCGCGGTGGAACTGGCCGGGCGTCAGGCGGCGCCGGGCGGCGGGTCATCGGGGGTGCGTTCGACCCCAAGGAGGGGACCGGCGAGCGGCCCGAGCAGGCGCGCGGCCACCCACACGGCCGCGAACGACGTGACGAACCCGGTAAGGAAGATGGCGTTCATGAGCCGCCAGTAGTCGTCGCGGACGGAGCTGTCCGAGACGAACCGTTCGGTGACGTAGCCGACGAAGAAGGGCATGTGGACGAGGTAGATGGCAAAGGCGTACTGCCCCAGGCGGCCGATGGGGTGCAAGAAGGCGAACGGCCGGCGGGGCAGGCCGGCGGCGATCCCCGCGAGTGCGGCGGGGATGGTGCAACAGCTAAAGAGGAAGACCACGACGCTGAAGTAGCTCACCGGGTAGGCGTGGTCATCTTCGCCGCGGTAGAGGTAGAAGGCCATGAGGGCGGCCATGGCGGCGAGCGCCGGCCACGCGGCGCGGCGGGCGAGAGCGATGGGGTCCGCGAGGGTCGCCGCCCAGAGGCCCGCGACGGGGAAGGCGATCCACACCAGGGGGTTGCGGTAGGCCCAGATGGCGAACTCGCCGCCGAGGCCATCGCGGGCAATGGTCCACTGGTACCACGCGATGGTGGCGAGGTTGATGGCGAACGCGCCCGCGGCCGCGAAAGCCAGCGCGCGTGCGCCAAGGGCGCGCACAGGATAGAGCGCCACGTAGAACACCAGCAGGACGAGCACGTAGTAGTACTGGCCGCTGATGTCGAACTTCGCGTAGGCGGCGAGGAGGTCGCGGAATGGGGTGTCCTCGTGCCAGGCACGGTACGCGAGCGCGAGCGTCATCCAGAGCGCGACGGGCAGGCCGACGCGATACGCCTTGCGTGCGATGAAGCCGGCGAAGCAACGGCGCCGTTCGCGGCCAAGCAGGTAGCCGCTCATGAAGAGGAACGCGGGGACGGCGGCGTGGGCGGCGAGGTGGATGACGTGCATCGCCACCTTGTGCCGGTTGGGGGTGACATCCCAGGGGCGGAAGTAGGCGTGCAGGTACACCACGAACACGATGGCGAGTCCGCGCAGCACATCGAATTCGGGGAGACGGCGCGCGGCCGGCGCAGGGGCGAGGGTGGTCACTGCCTTCGATGGTGGGCCCGGCGGACGGGAGGCGCGACCCGAACGGCAGCGCGCGGGAAAGAGATAGAAAGCGTAAAGGTGCCGCCCATAACGCTTTCGCAACACAGGCTGGTAGCCTGATAGGGGGAATCCCTCGGGTAGGAAGCATACGTATTGTGAGGAGCGGCCTTTCAGGCCGTTGATCGATCAACGAAAAGGATGAGACAGATGCGAGAACGTTCCCGGCTGGCGATGGCCGGCTTTGCCGTGATGATGGCCGTCTTCGTGGCGTTCGCGGGGGCCGGCTCCCCGCGCGAAGCGAGCGCGGCCACGACGACGACGGTCAACATGCGGAACTTCCAGTTCGCCCCGGCGACGGTCACGATCAAGGTCGGAGACACGGTGCGGTGGCTGAACAACGAGGATGCGGTGCCGCACACGGCCACCTCGGAGGCGTACCCGGGCTTCACCACGCCGGTCATCCGAGCGGGCGAAACGGCCTCGGTGACGTTCGACAAGGCGGGGGCGTACCCGTACTTCTGCATCATCCACCCGGCGATGCGCGGCGTCGTGCTCGTCGGTGATGCCACGGGGGCGCCGAGCCCGCGGCCGGCGGCGGTGGCGCAGGGGGCCATCAACCTGCGGCTCAGCGGCGGCGAAGAGGTGCCCGCCGTGACGACGCCGGCGAACGCGACGTTCGCGGCGACGGCCGACGCGACATCGCTGCGCTTCCAGCTCCAGTCGGCGGGCGTGGGCATGACCATGGCCCACATCCACCAGGGCAGCAAGGGCACGAACGGCCCGGTGGTCGCGTTCCTGTTCGGGCCGAACCCGGCCGGGCAGAACTTCTTCGACGTCTCCGGGACGATCCGCGAAGGCGACCTGGTCGGCCCGCTGCGCGGCGATATGAAGGGGTTCCAGGCGGCGCTCGCGGCCGGGAACCTGTACGTGAACGTGCACACGATCACCAACCCCGGCGGTGAAGTGCGGGCGCAAATCCCGGCGACGACGGCCCCGCGGCCGCCGGCCACCGGTAGCGGCATCGAATCGACCGGCTCGAACTGGGCCTTCTACGGGCTGCTCGCCGTGATCGCGGCCGTGGCCGTGACCGGCGGCGCGAGCGCGTGGATGCGGTGGGGCCGGCGCTAAAGCAGCGGCGAAACGAGGGGGAAGGGCGGGCCGTTAGGCCCGCCCTTTTTCGTGCGCGCTACAGGAAGGGGTTGGGCGCCGCCTGCATCCCGAAGACATCCGCGACGGGGCCGCGAATGAGCCGCCCGGCGTGGGTGCTGAGCGACTCGGCGAGGGCGCGGTCGCGTCGCATGGCGTCCTCGATGCCGAAGTCCGCGAGTGCCTCGATGTACGGGAGGGTGGCACTGGTGAGTGCCTGTGTGCTCGTCTGCGGGACCGCGCCGGGCATGTTCGTGACGCAGTAGTGGACGACGCCCTCCTCGACGTAGATGGGGTCGCTGTGGGAGGTGGGGCGGGAGGTTTCCGCGGCGCCACCCTGGTCGATGGAGACGTCGACGATGACGGCCCCGGGACCCATCGAACGCACCATTTCGCGCGAGAGAACGTGCGGCGCGGCGGCCCCGGGGACGAGCACGGACAGGATGGCGAGGTCGGCGCCGTTCACCTCCTCGGCGACGGCCTGGGGGTTGGACACGCGGGTCGCGATGCGGCCGCCAAAGTGCTCCTGCAGGTAGGCGAGACGAGCGAGGTCGCGGGACATGACGGTGACGCGCGCATCGAGCCCCATGAGCACGCGCGCGGCGGCGGTGGCGACGGTGCCGGAGCCGATGATGACGGCCCGGCCGGGTGGCACGCCCGCGACGCCGCCCATGAGCTTGCCCCGCCCGGGACCGGGGTGGCGCAGCAGCGACGCGCCGATCTCGGCCGCCATCCGCCCGGCGACCTGGGACATGGGCGCGAGCAGCGGCATGGTCCCGTCCGGCTTGCGCACCAGTTCGTACGCCAGGGACGTCGTGCCCGCGGCCAGCAGCCGCTCCGTGAGGTCACGGTCGGCGGCGAGGTGGAGATAGGTGAAGAGCGCCGTGCCGGGGAGAGCAGCGGGTACTCGCTCTCGACGGGTTCCTTCACCTTCACGACGAGGCCGGCGGAGGACCAGACCGCCTCCGCGGAGGGCGCGATGGTGGCGCCGGAGGCCACGTAGGCGGCATCGGGGTAGCCCGAGGCGGCGCCCGCGCCGGTTTCGACGAGGACCTCGTGGCCGCGCAGGGAGAGAGAATGGGCGCCCTCCGGGGTCAGGCCGACCCTCGCTTCGCCGTCCTTTCGTTCACGCACCGTGCCGACACGCATCGCACCCTCCTGAGACCGGGCTGTCACCGTGAAATCTGAACCTGATGGTAGGGCATCCACCGCATCGTCACCGCGCCGCCCCGCACCCGCCTCCGGCACGCCGGGGCCCCGGCCGACCCTCATGACAGCGGACCGCCGATTCGAGCGCGGCGCCGGAGTGAGGGGACGAAGGTGGACGAGATTCGCGAACTACGGGCCACGATCCAGTTCCGGCGAAGCCGCCTGCGGCCGCTCATGGCGCTCTTCACGCTCGCCGCGTTCACGTGGGGCGTGGCGACGTGGGCGTACCTATCGGTGTCCGGCGGAGCGGATGCCGCGGGCGAGGGGCAGTTCCACGATGTCCACACAACCATCGCGGTCCCCGTCGACGGCGAAACCTACTTCGTGCGCGTGCAGTTCCTGTTGGAATCGCGGACCGCGGCCGGGCTCGCGGCGGAGACCGCGGCGGCGAAGCAGCAGTTCCTGTCGCGCTTCCCCGGCGCCGTCGAGGTGACCGAGCCGGAAGTCGAAGCCCAGTACGTGTCGAACGGGTATTGGTGGCCGGGACGGACAGCATCGTGGGCGTATAACGCCGCGGGCAAGCCGGCCGGCATCTCGGGCGAAATCGACGCGATCGCGGCCGCCGCGAGCTCGTGGGGCCTTGCCGGCGCGAACTGGTCGTTCACGGGCGGAGGGGCCTCGGGCGCGGGCACCGGCGCATGCAACGGCAGCGGGCTCGATTCCTCGAACGTCGTGGGCTGGGCGTCGCAGTCGGGTTCGGTGCTCGCCGTGACGTGCACGTGGTACTCGCAGACGTCGAATCCCGCGCCGGCCATCGAGTTCGACATGGAGATTGACCCGGACTGGGCCTGGACCACCGGCGGGAGCATCAACATCGACCTGCAGAGCGTGGTGCTGCACGAGTTCGGGCACGCGCTCGGGCTGGCGCACAGCCTTTCGCAGAGCGCGGTGATGTACGCCTCGTACTGCCAGGGATGCGACAAGCGCACGCTCACGGCCGACGACATCGCGGGGCTGAAGTCGTTGTACGGGACGGGTGGGGGCGTCGCGCCGACGAACACGCCACCGCCGCCGACGGCCACGCCGGTGAAGACGGCGACACCGACGAAGACGCCCACGAACAGCCCCAGCGCGACGCCGACGAGTACGGCGACGAAAACGCCGACGCCGGCAAGCACTGCGACGCCCGCGAACACGGCCACGCCGGTGAGCACGGCAACACCCGTGCCGAACACCCCAACGCCGGCAGCGACGCCCCGCCCGAGCCTGCCGCTGCGGCCAGGCGTGAACCTGCTGACGTGGCCGAACGCGAGCCAGGCGGCGGGGACGGCGTTGGAAGCGCAGGGGAACGCGATCGCGGCGGTCTACGCGTGGGACCCGGCGACGGCGACGTGGACACACTACTTCCCGGGACTTCCGGCGTTCGTGAATACGCTGCGCACGCTCGAGCAGGGACGCGCGTACTGGTTCCTGGCGAGCAACGGCGCGGCCATCACGGTGGAGTAGTTCGCTTCGCCGGCACCAACGCGCAAGCGGCCCGCACACGCGGGCCCGTTTGCGTGTCAGGCAGCCACGAGGGCGGCGGCGGTCGCGAGGGCGTTCATGCCGAACCCGGAGATCACCCCGCGGCAGGCGGCACTGAGCGGCGACGGGGACACCCCGTCCCAGCGCGCCGAGCGGACTTCGATGCAGGGCCGTGGGTGGGCGCGGAGCGCGCCCGCGATGGTCTCCTGCGCGGCGGCATCGAGGGTATCGGTGAGGATGACGGCCGGCGACGGGTCCGCGGCGAGGATGGCGGCGGCCTCGGCGGGTGTGGCGAAGGCGGCGATGCGCCCGCCGGGGGGAGTGGGCACCGCGCCCACGGCGGCCGGGACGAGAATGAGGACCGTCACAGGCTCGTCCCTCCCGCGAAGATGGGCGCATCGGAGGTGACGCCGGCGGTGTAGAGCGCCGCGACCTCCTCCTCCTCCATTCCCAGCAGGCCGCCGAAGACCTCGTGGTTGTGTTCGGCGAAGCGGGGGGCCGGGCGCCAGACGCGCGCGGGGGTTCGCTCCAGCCGCCATGGGAACCCGGGGTACGGGAACGTGCCCGCCTCCGGGTGGCGAATGGGAACGAAGAACCCGCGGTCATTGAGGTGGTTGTCGCTGACGATCCCCCAGTTGGGCATGACGGGCGCGGCCGGGACGCCGTGGGCCTGCAGCAGGTTCGCCGCTTCGATGTGGTCGCGAGCGGCGGCCCAGGCGGCGATGGCGGCGTCGATGCGGTCGTGGGCCGCGCGCCTGCCGCCGACGGTCGCGAGCGCGCCCTCGCCGCCGAGCTCGGGGCGGCCGAGGACGTCGCAGAGGGCCCGCCAATCGCGCTCGTCGCGGACGGAGAGCGCAAGCCAGCAATCGGCGCCGGCGGAGCGGTACACCCCCTGGGGCGCGTACTCGGGCGACCGGTTGCCCATCGGCACCGGGACCTCGCCGCTGGTGGTGTATTCGAGGAACGGCTGCGCGAAGAACGGCAGCGCCGCTTCCATCAGAGCGATGTCGATCCACTGGCCCTCGCCGGTGCGGCGGGCGTGGTGAAGGGCCGCGAGGATGGCGACGGAGCCGTGGTTCCCGGTGATGGGGTCGGCGTAGAAGGTGCCGGTACCGAAGTACTGGCCGGGGCCGTAACCGAGCAGGCTGGCGAGGCCGCTGGCGGTTTCGATGTTGCTGCCGAAGGCCGAGTAGTTCCGCTCGGGGCCGGTGGCGCCGTAGCCGGACATCGAGCACATCACGATGCGCGGGTTCACCTTGCGGAGGTCGTCGAAGGCGAGGCCGAGCTGGCCCATGACGCGCACGGAGTTGTTTTCGAGCACCACATCGCTGGCGGCGGCGAGATCGAGGAACGCCTGGCGTCCGGCGGGCTTCGCGAGATCGAGGCAGATGGCGCGCTTGTTGCGGTTGAGCTTGTTGAAGTACGCCGCGCGGTTGTAGTGCCGTGGCCAGGTCCGGTCGTTCCCGACCCAGGAGAGGGATCGCGTCGCCGGCTTGGTCGCGAGTTCGACCTTGATGACGTCGGCGCCGAGATCGGCCAGGTTCCGGCCGCCCGAGGGGCCGGCCCAGTGGGCGGTGACTTCGATCACGCGCACGCCGGCGAGCGGCCCGGCGCCGGGGTCCGAGTGGGCACGCGCGGGGAAGCTGACACCGCCGTTCGGCCACGCGAACGCCGGCGAGAGCACCTCGTCCGTGTCGGCGCCGGGGGCGGAGGCCGGGGCGGCCGGAGGCCGGCAGGGCGTGCCCATGAGCTTGTAGGGGAAGCCGGGCGCGACGACGTCACGGCCAGCGACGGTCACGCTCCCCAGGGCATCGCGGGCGGCGAGCTGCGCGCTGTTCGCCACGTCCTCCATGGTGTTCACGGGGCTGATGGCGATGCGGAGCTCCTGGCCCGCGTGATAGATCTCCTGGCGGGTGCGTGTCGCGGCCCATTCGCCCAGGGCGGCGAAGATCTCGTCGAAGCGCGCCCACCACGTGGGCGGGTCCAGCAGCGTCTCGTCGGCGAGCAGGTCGTACCGTTCCATGAGCAGGAGGAGGTTCGGGTACGGGGCGAGGTTGAAGAGGTAAACGAAGCCGTCGGCGCAGCGGGCGTAGGCGCTGCCGGTTCGCATCTGCACCTGGCCGCCGTGGGTCCAGCTCGTGGTCAGCCACGCGTGGCAGCTGAGGGCGGCCTCCTGGTGGGACATCTCGATGCGCTGCCCTTCGCCCGTGGCGCGGGCGTGCCGGACGCCCGCGAGCGCGGCGACGGTCGCGAGCGAGCCGGCGAAGAAGGCGGCCTGGTGCCCGGGGAGGGCGATCGGTTCACGCGCCGGGTCGCCCGCGATGTAGTGGAAGCCGCTCGTCGCCCACTCCGTGAAGGGGGTGGCTTCCCAGTTCGCACGTGGACCGGTGCGGCCGTAGGGCGAAAGCGAGAGCACGACCGCGCGCGGATTGGCGGCGGCGAGCCGCCGTTCGAGCGCGTCGGCGGCGGCGCCGGTTTCGGAATGCAGGACGACGTCCGCGTGCGCCGCGAGGCGGAGGAGCGCGTCGGAATCGAGGGGGGCGGCCACGTTCTTCTTGCCCGCGTTCAGCCAGGCATGGAACGCACTCTCGCCGTCGACGAGCGGGCGTTCGGAGCGCGCCGGGTCGCCGCCGGGCGGTTCGCACTTGATGACGAGCGCGCCGAGGTCGGCGAGGAGGCGGCCGGAGTAGGGGCCGGACACGCCGGTGGCGAGTTCGAGAACGACGACGTCATCGAGGGCGAGCCCGGTCATAGGCGGAGGGACTCCGAGGGACGAGAGTTCACGAAGCCTACCGGAGGTGGGGGCGGTGGGAAACGCGGCGCCGCCGGGGAAAGGGCGTTCGATTGACCCGCCCCAAGGCGAACCCTACCGTTATCGCACCTTTTTCCCCGGGTGGCCCTCTTGGCCGAACGGCACGATCCCTTCGCGGCCCTGCGCCAGCGCAACTTCCTCCTTTTTTCGGGCGCGCGCGTCGCCTCGACCATGGCCGCGCAGATGCTCACCGCCGCCGTGTTCTGGCAGGTGTACGAGATCACGGAATCGGCGAGCTGGCTCGCGGCGGTGGGACTTGTGCGGCTCATCCCACACCTGATGACGGGGCTCATCGCGGGCGCCGTGGCCGACCGGTACAACCGGCGCCGGGTGATGATGATCTCGCAGAGCATCCAGCTCACGGCGATGGCGAGCCTCGCGGCGGTCACCCTCGCGGGGAACGACGGCGTCTGGCCGATCTTCGCGTGCGTGTTCGTGATCGCGCTCGCGGGGGCGTTCGAATGGCCGGCCCGGCAGGCGCTGTTGCCGATGCTGGTGACGCCGGAGACGTTCCCCAACGCGATCATCGTGAGCGGCACGGTGCAGCAGGCGGCGTTCGTGACCGGTCCCGCCGTCGGCGCGGCGCTCATCGGCATTTCCGGGGTGGGGCTGGCGTATTCGACGGTCGCGGTGCTCGTCGTGTGCAGCATCCTGCTCGTGACGACGCTGCATCCGCGCGAAGGGGACGCCCCGAAGCGGGCAGTGAGCGTTTCCGCGATCAAGGAGGGGGTCCGCTTCGTCTTCCACCGGCAGCCGGTGCTGGGTTCGATGACGCTGGACATGTTCGCGGTCATTTTCGGTGGCGCCACGGCGCTGCTGCCGATTTACGCGAAGGAGATCCTCGACGTCGGAGCGATCGGCTACGGCCTCCTCTTCGCGGCGGTCGATGCCGGGTCGTTGCTGATGTCGGTGGTGGTGATCTTCATGCCGCCGATCCAGCGGGTCGGCCGGGCGCTGCTGTGGGCGGTGCTGGGGTTCGGCCTGGCGACGATGGTGTTTGGGCTTTCGCGCTGGTTCCCGCTGTCGCTGGCGGCGCTGTTCGCGGTGGGTGCGTGCGACCAGATCAGCGTGGTCATGCGGCAGACGACGATTCAGCTGGCGACGCCGGACGAGCTGCGCGGCCGGGTGACGGCCGTGAACATGCTCTTCATCGGCACATCGAACCAGCTTGGGCAGGTGGAATCCGGGCTCGTGGCGGCGCTGACGAACGCGACCTTCGCGGTGGTCTCGGGCGGCGCCGGGTGCCTCGCCGTCGCGGGCATCGTGGCGGCGAAGATGCCGGAATTGCGCCGCTACCGGCTGCAGCCGGCCCCCGGCCTGCACGAACGCGAACTCGAGGCCGGCGCCACCGAGGAACTGGCCTCGGCGGCCGGGGGTTCGTAACGGGTGATGGCCGGGCACTCGCCCGGCCGCGTGGTTACTCGATGGGGAACGCCCAGGCGACTTCGACGGGACGCCCGCCAAGGGCGACTTCGGCCGTGCCGCGCTCGTAGTCCGGTTCACGCTTGCGGGTGGCCTTGCGGTCGGCGAGGTAGGCGCTGAGCACGGCTTCAGCGCCGTTGCCGACGACGTGGACCTTGCCGCAGCAGCAGTGCTCCATGCCGGGTGCGCCGTCCTCGGCGGGAGCGGCGGTGGGCACGCACGGGCAGCCGCACACGTAGGTCAGGCCTTCGCGGCCATCCTTGGGTTCGGGGCGAAAAACGGGCGTCTGCATGGAGCACCTCGGTGGCGTGGTGACGATAAGGCTACGGCGGCGGGCGGCCTCGCGCACGCTCAGGTGCGGCTCATGACCTCGGCGATGGCGATGACGAGCGCAACCACGACGACCGCCTGGAACGCGATGCGGAGGGTGGCGCGGCCGTTCGTGCCGAGGCCCTCGGCGCCGGAATCGACAATGTTGTGAGATTCGCCACGGTCCCGGAGGACGCCGCGGGCGCGTTCGGCTTCCCCGCTTGAGGCGAGGATGGCCCAGGTGCCGCGCTGGAAGACGTGAGGGAAGCCGCCGGGCGTGGCGCGGCCGCCCACGACCTGCACGCGGAAGCCCTCGGCATCGAGGCGGCCGGCGACGATGCTGGCGGCGGCTTCGCTATCGCCCTCCCAGATGGGCACCCAGTGCGAGGCCGGCCGATGCCCGCGCGGCCGCTGCTGGCGGCGGGCTTTGCGGTGAACGGGTTCCACGCCTAGCGAGCACCCACGGGGACATCGAGGGCGTGCTTGCGCACCTCCGCCATGACGCGCTCGCCGACGGTGGCATCGGGTTCCACGACCGGGAGCCGGGGCACGCCGATTTCGAAGCCAAGCTGGCGGAGGATGTAACGGATGGTGCTCGGGCTGCCGTTGAGGAAGCAGGCGTCGGTGAGGGGGCAGAGGCGGCGGTGGATGGCGGCGGCCTCGGGCACGCGCCCTTCGCGAACAAGGTCCAGCATCCGGCGCTGCTGCCCGGCGACGATGTGGCCGGTGACGCTCACGGCGCCGTACGCGCCCATGCAGTAGAGGTGGAAGCTGTCGTTATCGTTCCCGCTCCAGATCTTGAAGTCGGGGCGGGCTTCGATGACGGCCGCGGCCTGGGCGAAGTTCGCCGTCGCGTCCTTGTTGCCAACGATGTTCGGGATCTCGGCGAGCCGCAGGATCGTGTCGAGCGTCATCGCCGTCCCGACGCGGCCGGGGACGTCGTAGAGGATCACGGGGAGGCTGGTGCTCTCGGCGATCGCCTTGAAGTGCTGGTAGATCCCCTCCTGCGGGGGGCGAAGGTAGTAGGGCACGACGGCGAGGATGGCGTCGGCGCCGGCCTTCTCGGCGAGGCGGGTGAGGTGGACCGAGTGCCGCGTGTCGTTCGTGCCCGAGCCGGCGACGAGGGTGGCGGGCCCGAGCTCCTGCTTGATCTCTTCCCAGAGGCGCGCCTTTTCGTCGTCGTTGAGGAGGGGCGATTCGCCCGTGGTGCCGACGGCGACGATGCCGTCGTTGCCGCTGCGGACGAAGTGGGCGGCGAGGCGGCGGGCGTGGCCGTAATCGACCGCGCCCTCGGGAGTGTACGGCGTCACCATCGCCGTCAGCAGGCGTCCGAGTTCAGTCATGGGAAGGAGCTCCGGGAAGGGTCACCGTAGTGTACTCGCTCGTGAAAGGCCGCGCCCGCGAAGGGGGAAGGCGGCCTGACGGAACTGCCGCATGCGGAGTGCGGAGTGTTCAGACGGGCCAGACGTAGGGGAGGTCGCCGGGGACACCGGGGAAGCGGGGGGCGTAATGGTCCGGGTCCTTGCGGATGAGGTTGCTCTGGTGAGCGAGGTGGAACGCGGGATCGCCGAGCCAGGGCGGCAGGGGCGGCGATGCGGGCTCGCCACCGGGGCAACGGGCGAGGATCTGCGCCTCCACGGAGTCATTGAAGCCGCAGGCGCGCCACTCGCGGCACATGGCGAGGATGTAGAGCTTGAGGGCGTCCTCGTAGCCGCGCCACATGCGCACGGCGGGGTGGTTCACCCAGCCGCCGGAGCTCTTGCCGAGCGCGTTGAGCACCTGCAGCCCTTCGACGCGCTGTTTGCCGAGGCGGCGCCGGTCGAGGGCGCGGGCGGATTCGGCGAAGTCCGGGTAGGGCAGGAACGTCTGCACGAAACGAAGGTACCGGCGCGAGGCGCAGGCGGCGGCGGGCACGCTGACGGGGCGGTGACCGGCGGGGCCCTCAACTGGCGGCAGCTTCGAGGCGGCGAGCGCGCCGGGGACGCGCGGCCGCCGCCAGCAGCCGCGCGTGACGGGCGGTCAGCCGGTCGTGGCGCTTGCGAAGGGCGGGCAGGCCCGTCTCGGCGTTGGCGGGGCCCGGGCGAAGGAGGCCGCGCGCGACCAGTGCGAGGCACTCCTCGCTGACGGCGAGGGCGCCGGGGATGTCGCGCAGGCGGCGCTCGAGGAGGCGGGCAAGTTCGACGTAGGGGCCGACGCGGCGATTGCGGGGATCGGCGAGGAGTTCCCGCCACGCGGCGGCGGCGTCGTCGTACCGTTCCATGCGCGCGGCGCAGCGGGCCGTGCGTTCGAGCGCTTCCACGCGCTCGACGCGGCCGGGGTTGGCAGCGAGGGCGGCGGCGGAGTGCGAGAGCGCGCCTGCGAGGTCGCCGGCGTACTCGGCGGCGCGAGCGGCCTGCAGCGCGCCCGCCTCGCCATCGCAGACCGCCGCGAGATGCGCCGCAAGGGCGACCAGCGACAGCACGTCCCACGCATTGTGGCGCAGCACGGGCAGGATCCAGGTGGGGTCTCCGGTGCGCTGGAAGCGGAAGTAGCGCTCCGGGACCTCGCTCGACGGGCAGTCCGATTCCCGTTCGAAGCCGAGCAGCTCCACCTCGAGGCGGACGAGGCGGTGGGAATCGAATTGCCCGCGGAAGAGGCGGCGGTTGGGGTGCAGCAGGTCCAGGTGCGGAAGCTGCCGGAACGACGGCCGCGTGCGCGAGAGGATGTAGCGGGTTTCGAGCATGGGCAGGTCGAACGACTTGCCGTTGTAGCTGACGAGCGCGCCGGCGGACTGGAGGTCCTCGGCGAGGCCTCCGAGGAGGCCGCCCTCGAACTCGGGCGAGGGGAGGACGTACTGGCGGAGCCGCAGGAGCGTGCCATCGAAGCGGGCGGTGCCGGCAAGGAAGACCATCGCCCCGGCGCCGCCCAGGCCCGTCGTCTCCGTGTCGATATAGAGGAAGTCACGGGGGTTCATGGCGGCGAGGCGGGGTTCGCGCACCTGCCCGGCAAGGCGCGCGGGGTCCAGCGAGAGTGCGCGATGGAGCACGACGTCGCCGTGGGCCCAGCCCGCTTCGTACACGCTTTCGATCACGTAGCCGGGACCGTGGGGCGATGTGAACCACGTCCCGCCGAGGCCGGAGAGGTCGCGCAGGGCGGTGACGCTCTCGTCGCGGGGCGCGGGGGGCATGCGCGCGGGCTGGTTGAGGGCGGCGCGCAGCCGGTCGCGAAGGTCAGCCACGGGGGGAGCCGAGCCGTTCGAACATTTGTGCGATTATGGCGGAGCCACAACCGCGAACGCAAGTGCGTCTATTCGTGGATCGGGATGTCCGAAGGCGGCAGGTCCTTGGAGAGCTCCGAGTAGCGGCGGGCGTAGCGGCCGATGTCGGGGCTGGGGCCCATGACGTCGTCGATCTGCTTGCCCCACTTCGCCTCGGCCTCGGCGAGCTGATCCATCTCGGTGAGGTGGCGCATGAAGCGGCTGACGACGCGGCGCATCTGGCCCTCGCACCCTTCGGTTGAGCAGGCCGGCGCCGTCACGGTGGAGTTCACCGAACGCACGAAGACCTCGGCGCGGTGAGAGCACACGGAGCACATGAATTCGTAGAACGGCATGCGGCAAGCCTACCACGCGGCGGGTGGCATCGCCGCATGCCGGGAGCGGTGAGCGTGGCTATTCGGCCGCGGGAAGCGACGCGAGGTAGTGCTCGGCGGTGATGGCGGCGGTGGCGCCATCGCCACAGGCGGCGATGAGCTGCCGGGCGGCATGAGCGCGCACGTCGCCGGCCGCGAACAGCCCCGGGACGTTCGTTCGCATGCTCAGGTCCGTGATGGCGTGGCCCGCGGGATCGAGTTCGGCGAGGCCGCGAAGCAGCCCGCTGTTCGGCGTCTGGCCAATGAAGATGAACACGGCGGCGACGGGCAGCTCGCTCGTGGCGCCGGTCTTGCGGTTGCGGAGGGTGACGCCCTGGACCTGGTCCGTGCCATTGATCGTCTCGACGACGGTGTCCCAGGTGAAGGTGAACCGGGGGTTGGCGAAGGCGCGCTCCTGGAGGATGCGGCTGGCGCGCAGTTCGTTGCGGCGGTGGATGAGGTGGACCTTGCGCGCGTACCGGGTGACAAAGAGCCCCTCGTCGAGCGCGGCATCGCCACCGCCAACGACGGCGACTTCCTGGTCCTTGAAGAAGGCGGCGTCGCAGGTGGCGCACCAGCTCACGCCGCGGCCGGTGAACTCGGTCTCGCCGGGGACGCCGAGCCGGTTGTAATCGGCGCCGGCGGTGACGATGACGGCACGCGCGCGGTAGGTTTCGCTGCCGGTTTCGAGGGTGAACGCGCCATCGGGCTCGCGCCGGAGGGCGGTGACGCCTTCGTACACGAGCTGGGC
Source organism: Candidatus Amarobacillus elongatus (assembly GCA_016703545.1). Lineage (GTDB taxonomy): Bacteria > Chloroflexota > Dehalococcoidia > Tepidiformales > Tepidiformaceae > Amarobacillus > Amarobacillus elongatus. The sequence goes on along the minus strand of JADJBX010000006.1, from coordinate 228,431 downwards.
GCCGAACTTTTCGGCCTGCTGGACGAGGAGCTGGGCGAGATCGAAGCCGTTGACGCCGTTGGGGAAGCCGGGGAAGTTCTCGACGGCATCGGTGGTGGCGATCTGGCCGCCCGTGACCTTGTGCTCGAAGACGACGGTGGAGCGGCGGGCGCGGGCGGCGTAGATGGCGGCCGTCAGGCCAGCGCCTCCGCCACCGATGATGGCGATGTCGACGTTCTGCATGGGCGCCTCCTCCAGAGACAACGGAGGGGCAGGCCTGGTGACAGGCTGCCCCTCCGCGATACGGTGCCGGGTGGTGGGCGGCCGCCGGGAGGCGGGCGCCGGGGAATCCCCGCTAGGAAAGCGCGGCGTCGATCCGCTTCTTGATGTCGCTCTTCGGCCGGAAGCCGACAATCGTCTCGACCGGGCGGTCCTCGCCGGGCTTGAAGACGAGCAGCGAGGGGATGGAGCGAATGCCGTACTTCGTCGGGACGGCGGGGTTATCGTCAGTGTTCATCTTGACGAAGTTGACCTTGCCGGCGTATTCCTCGCTGAGCTCGGCGACGACGGGGGCGACCATGCGGCACGGGCCGCACCAGGGAGCCCAGAAGTCGACGAGCGTCGGCAGTTCGGCCTTGATGACGTCGCTTTCGAAGGTGGCGTCGGAGACTTCGCGGACATCCGCCATGGTGTGAACCTCCTGGTTCGGCGGCCGCATTGACAGCGTCCGCACCTGTAGTATGGTAGCTAGACGATACCCGGTGGGGGTATCTGCTGTCAACAGGCAAAGGCAGAGCCAATGGAACCCGATAAGAAGCTGCAAGACCGGCTGGCGCGCGTGGAAGGCCAGGTGCGCGGGCTGCGCAAGATGCTCGAGGAGCGCCGCGGCTGCGAGGATGTGCTGAACCAGCTGCTCGCCGCACGTTCGGGGCTGGAGCAGGCGGGGCTCGTTCTGCTCGAAAAGCACCTGAGCGAATGCATCCTGAGCGACCCGATGATCTCGCAGGAATCGCTGGAGAAGGTGCGGGACACGCTGCGATTGTGGGTGAAGCACGGCGTTGTCGCGGAATAGGCGACGCAATGCGGGCAATTCCCCTAGGGTGTGACCCCGATAGTGGACCGCGCACGGCTGTGGCAGGGTATGAGACCTGGCGGGGTTTCGAGGTAGGGAGATGTCTCGAAGCTCAAAGGTTCATCCACCGTGTCCGCTGTGCGGACGAGTCACCCGGGCGCATTCGCGGCTGGTCGTACGGGATATCGAGTGTCCCGGCGTATCGAGGCCAAGCGCGTTCGCCACGGTCATTTGCCGCGACTGCGCATTCGCGATGGTCGTCCGGTCGCAGGCGATGATGGCCGCAAGTTGATGGCGCATGCGCCGGAAGTGCGACAGGGCTGAGAGAAACGCCCCCTGATTGCCGTTACACGCGCCTCATCCCGGAGGCGTACAATCACGGCACGCTACTTCGGGGGCGGGTCCATGCAAAACGTGTTGGCGATGATCCTCGCTGGCGGCCAGGGCGACCGTCTGTCCATCCTTTCGGAGCAGCGGGCGAAGCCCGCGGTCGTCTTCGGCGGCCACTACCGGATCATCGACTTCGCGTTGAGCAATGTCGCCAACAGCGGTATCGACAAAGTGGCGGTGCTGACCCAGTACCGGCCGCGGTCGCTCGTGAACCACATCGGTTCGGGGCGCAGCTGGGGGTTCGACAACCTGGACAACTTCGTCCAGATCCTGCAGCCCTACCTTGGGCGGGCGGATATGGACTGGTACTCCGGGACGGCCGACGCCGTATACCAGAACCTCTACGTCATCGAAGAATCGCGCGCCCGCGAGGTGCTCATCCTCGCGGGCGACCACATCTACCTGACGTCGTACCGGAACATGATCGCGTATCACCGATCGCAGGGAGCGGACGCGACGGTTGCGGTGTACTCGGTGCCGCGCGAGGAAGCCCACCGTTTCGGCGTGCTCGACCTCGACCAGACGGGCCGCGTGATCGACTTTCAGGAGAAGCCCGCGAACCCGCGCGCGCCGTGGGTTTCGATGGGCGTATACGTGTTTAATAAGGATGTGCTGGTCGAGCAGCTCCAGGCGGACGCCGACGACGGCGACGGGAGCAAGCACGACTTCGGGCGCAACATCATCCCGCGCATGTACCAGACCCACCGCGTCTTCGGGTACCAGTACCAGGACTACTGGCGGGACGTGGGCACGGTCGAATCGTACTGGCAGGCGAACATGGACCTGCTGAATCCGAACCCACCCCTGCACCTGGAAGACCCGGACCTGCGGCTGCGCACGGCCGGGAGCATCCAGGCGCCGGCGCGCTTCGGACCCAACGCGATCATCTGCAATTCGATGGTCTCCCCGGAGGCGCGCGTCTACGGCGAGGTGACCCGGTCGGTGATTTCGCCGGGCGTCATCGTCGAGGAAGGCGCGATCGTGCGGGATTCGGTCATCCAGCACCGCTGCATCATCCGCTCCGGGGCCGTCGTCGACCGCTGCATTCTCGACAAGGAAGTCACCGTCGGGAATGGCGCGGTCGTGGGCGAAGGGAACGAGAACATCCCGAACCGGGAGCGGCCGGACATCGTGAACGCGGGCATTACGATCGTGGGCAAGCGTGTATCGGTGCCGGCGGGGCTGCACGTGGGGCGGAACGTCGTCATCGGTCCCGGCGTGGCGGAGGAGCTGATGGAGGTGGGCCACCTCGCAAGCGGCGCGTCCATCCATCCGACGACGATGCCGCTGCACCTGTTCGTCTGAATGGGCGAACGGATTCCGCTCATGGACTGCCAACGCCCGGATGCGGGCACGCATCCGGGCGTCCCGGGGCGTGCGGCATGAGGCTGTACACGCTCGAAGAGGCGCGGGCGATGCTGCCCGCGGTCCTGCCGGTGCTGTCCGGCATTGCCGAGCTGGTGCGCGAACTGCGAACGATGCAGGCGGCGATGTCGGTGGACATGCGCGGCGCGAGCGGCGACGGCGCGCTCACCGCGAACCCCTGGGCCGAGACCCACAAGGACCGCGGCGACGAGCTCACGCGGCTGCTGCAGGAGGCCGTCGCGCGGCTGGAACAGTGGGGGGTCGAACTGAAGGACCCCGACCGGGGGCTGATCGACTTCCACCACGAGCGGGACGGCGAGGTGGTGTACCTCTGCTACATGCTCGGCGAACCGGACATCGAATACTGGCACCCGCTGGAAACGGGCTACGCCGGGCGCCAGCGGGTGTAGCCCACGCCTAGCTGCGGGGCATGCCAAGGCCGCGGGTGGCGATGATGTTCCGCTGCACCTCGCTCGTGCCGCCGGCGATGGTCTTGTTCTTGGATTCGAGGTAGCCGTTGGCCATGCGCGCGGCGGCGCTTTCGGGAAGGAACGCGGCGGCGTTCATGCCGAAGACCTGCATCGCCACGTTCATGAGCCGCTGTGACCACTCGGTGCCGTAGACCTTCGCGCACGAGGCCTCGGCGTTCGGCACGAGGCCCGCGCTCTGCATCCAGGCCACGCGGTAGCACATCAGCCGGCCGACGTTGTACTCGATCCACGTCTGTGCGAGGGCGGAGCGCTGGGCGCCGGTGAGGGTGCCGGCCGCCGCGCGCCGCTTCCCCTCCTCCAGCAGCTCAAGGAACAGGTACTGGAGGTCGATGAGCCGCTCGATGCCGGAGCGTTCGAAGTCGAGGTGTTCGGCGAGGATGTACCAGCCGCTGTTCTCCTCGCCCACCCGCCGGTTCACGGGGACACGCACCTCGTCGAAGAAGACCTCGTTGAAGTGGTGGCCGTTCGTCATGTCGACGAGGGGGCGGATGGTGACGCCGGGGGCGTTGAGGTCGGCCATGAGGCAGCTGATGCCGCGGTGCTTCGGCGCATCGGGGTCCGTGCGCACGACGAGCCAGATGCAATCGGCGAGGTGGGCGTTCGAGGTCCAGATCTTCTGGCCGGTGACGACGTAGTCATCGCCGTCGCGGACGGCGCGAGTGGCGGCGGCGGCGAGGTCGGAACCGGCGCCGGGTTCGCTCAGGCCGAGCGCGAAGGAGACCTCGCCGTTGACGATGCGGGGCAGCCACTCGCGCTTCTGCTCCTCGGTGCCGTGGCGAATGACCGAGGGGCCCACCTGCCGCTCCGCGGTGAAGTGGTACCCCCGCGGCGCGTTCGCCGTGATCATCTCCTCGGTGTAGATCATCTGCTCGAGCGCGCCGAGGCCCTGCCCGCCCCATTCCTTCGGCCACGCCACGCCGATCCAGTCGCGCGCGGCGAGCTTCTTCGAAAACGCCTGGTCGACGCCGCCATCGCCGCGGCCGCCGGGGATCTCCGCACGAAGGAAGTCGCGCAGCTCCTGGCGGAAGGCGTTCTGCCGGGGGGTGAATTCGAAGCGCATGCGAGGCTCCCGTGCGTGAAGTGTGGCGATTCTACGATCCCGCGGCCCGGGCCGGTTGGCGGCGCGCTACCGCAGCAGGCCCGATTCAACCATCGCGGCGACGGTGGCGTCATCGATGCCAAGCAGCCCGGTGAGGATTTCGTACGTGTGCTCGCCGAGCAGGGGCGCCGCGTGGCGGGGTGCCGCATCGAGCCCATCGATCCGGAACGAGGGCGTGATGACGGCGTGGTCGCCCAGGACCGCGTGCGGCAGGCGGACGAAGTATCCCCGGTGCTGAAGCTGTGGGTCCGCGAAGAGGTCGCTCGCGCGCGCCACCTTGGCGGCTGGCACGCCCGCCGCCTGCAACTCCAGGGCGAGCAGGTCCGGGTCGCGCGTGGCGCAATACTCGGCGAGGAGCGCATCGACCGCGGGCTCGTTCGCCTTGCGAGCGGCGAAGGTGGCGAAGCGCTCGTCCGCGGCGAGCTCGGGGCGGCCGATGGCAGCCGCCAGGCACTCCCAGTGCCAGTCGTTCGGGGTGGCGATGGCGACCCAGCGGTCGTCGCCTGCCGCCCTGTAGACGTTGCTCGGCGCGCAGTAGGGTTCGCGATCGGTGGCGCGGGTGGCGATGCGGCCGTTGAGCTGCTGGTCCAGCAGGAGCGGCGCGAGGAAGTGGATGGAGGATTCGACCTGCGCGTGGTCGATGCGTTGGCCCGCACCGGTGCGGTCGCGTTCTTCGAGGCCGAGGAGGATGGCCGCGGCAAGAATGGGCCAGGTCAGGAAGTCGGTGTAGGCGGAGTAGGGGCCCAGCGGCTCACCGCCCTCCTCGCCGGTGAGGTCGTACCAGCCGGTCATGGCGCTGGCGATCTGGCCGTAGCCACGGTGGCGGCTGTAGGGGCCATCCTGCCCCTGGAGGGCGTGGCTCGCGAACACGAGGCGCGGGTTCCATTCGCGCAGCACGTCCCAGGTCAGCCCCCAGCGCTGCATCACGCCCGGGACGAAGTTTTCGAGCACGACGTCGGCGCGTTCGACCAACCTCCGGATCACGTCCTTCGCCCCCGGCTGGTTCATGTCGATGGCGAGGGAGCGCTTGCCGGCGTTGTAGGCGCCGAAGTAGCCGGAGCGGTCCAGGCCGGGCTCGCTGGAGGCGTAGGGCGTTCCCACGCGTAGCGTATCCGGGTGGGTGGAGGACTCGATCTTGATGACGTCGGCGCCGAAATCGGCGAAGTGGCGCCCGGCCGTCGGGGCGGCGAGCGTGGAGCCGAAGTCCAGCACGCGGATCCCCGAGAGCGGCAGGGCCGGCGGCGCGGCGGAGTGCGAGGGCGTCGGGCGGGGGTCCCATGCCGGGGCCCCTTCGCCGATTGCGGGGGCGGGGCCGCGCGGCTCCCAGCGCATCGCCGGGGCGTGCAGGGGTGGACCGGGGACGCGAAGGTCGCCGATGCCGGGCTGCGCGATGGTCCGCCATGCGTCGCGGTGGGCGAGCTGGCGGTCGCCGGCGAGGTCGGCGACGGACGCCATGGGCGCGATCATCACGCCCGAGCGCAGCGCGAACTCCAGGATCTCCTGCTTCGAGCGCGTGGCAAAGAAGGCGCCGAACACCTCCTCGAGGGCGCGGGGCATGTCCGGGCCGGCGCGGAGGAGGTCGAGATGCTCCCAATCGAGCTCGCGGGGCCACTCCGGCGCGAGGCCGTGTTCGTGCATCCAGGCCACGAGCTGCACGAGGCCGCGTGCGCCAAGGTGGCCGGTCTGGAACATCCAGACGGCGTACCCGTCGCGCACCGCGTAGACATTGCGCAGGCGAACGGCGGAGCCGACATCACGGCGGGCGCCCTGCCGCTTGAGGTCGACCTGGAGCATGTCCCAGTGCTGGTACGTATGCGTGAGCATCCACGGGATACAGTCGCGAATGACCTGTTCGACGTGCTGCCCCGAGCCCGAGAGGCGCCGCTGGCGAAGCCCGAGGAGGGTGGCCACGAGCCCGTGCATGCCCGCGAGCAGGTACGACTGGAGTGGCGCCGAGGGCTTGAGCGGGGGGCCATCGGGGGCGCCCGTCATGTTCAGGTAGCCGCCGGCGGCGAAGTGCACGAGGTCGGCGCCCTGGCGGTGCGACCGGGGACCGTCGGGGCCCAACGGGGTGATGCCGACATGGAGGATGCCCGCGTTCGCGGTGCGAATGGCCGCGGCATCGAGGCCGACGACGGCGAGCGACTCGGCGCCTTCGATCAGCAGGTCGGCGCCCTGGATGAGGCCGTACAGGCGGGCACGGCCGTCCGGCTCGGCGAGATCGACGATGACGCTCTGCTTGCCGAGGTTGAAGGCCGTCCAGGCGAGGCTGGCGCCGCCGGGGGCGTGGGGTGCGAAGGCGCGGCCCGGATCCCCTTCGGGCGGCTCGGCGAGCACGACCTCGGCGCCGAGGTCGGCGAGTGTCTTGCCCAGCATCCACGTCTCGGGGCCGGGGATTTCGAGCACCCGCAAGCCGGCGAGCGGACCATCGGCGGAACCATACGAAAGCGTCACGCGCGGAGTGTGCGCGAGGGGACGGAAAAGCGAAAGGAGGGAGCGGAACCCGGAATCACCGGCGGGCGGTCAGTGCCGGGTGAGTTCGGGGGCCTGGCTGACGAAGTGCTCGTGAGCCGCGCGGCGGAGGGTCGTCAGCACACGCTCCCAGAGGACCGTGCCGGTGACGCTCTCCTCCACGGCGCGTTCGCGGCTCGTGGCCGCGCCTTCGAGGAAGTGGTCGATCTCGGCGCGTGCAAGCGGTTCCATCAGCCGCGCGTACTCGATGAACGCCTCGGCGGGGAGGTCCGGGTAGCCGTTCGCGCGCAGAGCGGCGAGGGTCTCGGCGAGTTCGCGGCGGGCGGCGGCGTCCGGTCGAACCTCCCAGCCGAGGGCCACCATGAGCGCGTCGATCTCACCGCCGGCGGCGGGCGGTGACGCCGGTGGGCTCCCCGGGCGCGTGAGCATCGCGTCGCAGGAGCGCGCGAGCACATCGCGGACGGGCAGGCCGGGGTCGTCGATCGCGGCCACGACGTCGGCGATCTGCTCGATGCTGAGGCCGCCGACCTCGCGGAGCGCGCGGATGGCGGCGAGCCGCCGGAGGTGGGCGTCGCCGTAGACGGCCTGGTTCACGCCCGTGCGCTCACCCGGGGGGAGCAGCCCGGCACGGAGGTAGAACTTCACGGTGGGCAGAGGAACGCCGGAGCGGCGGCTGAGTTCGGAGATCTTCACGGGAACCACCGGGAGTGGAAATGAAGGCAGGTGGGGCCTTGACCCGTGAATAGGATAGTGTCACTATCCGATACTGTCACTATCCTTTCTTCAGGAGGCGGCGGTGGACGGACTGGCCATTGAAACGGAACAGCTGCGGAAACGGTACGGCGCCTTCGAGGCCGTCCGCGGTGTTGACCTTGCAATCCCGCACGGCGAGGTGTTCGCGCTGCTGGGCCCGAACGGCGCGGGGAAGACGACGACGGTGGAGATCCTCGAGGGGTACCGCCAGCGCACGGAGGGACGCGCCGTCGTGCTGGGCGCGGACCCGGCAACGGCGGGCGGCGCCTGGCGGGCGCGCATCGGCATCGTGCTGCAGTCGACCGGCGTCTTCGATGCCCTGACGGTGGAGGAGGTCGTTCGGCACTTCGCCAGCTTCTACCCGAAGCCGCTCTCCATCGACCACGTGATCGCGATCACGGGGCTGCAGGAGAAGCGCAAGGCGCGCTGCAAGAGCCTCTCCGGCGGCCAGAAGCGTCGGGTCGACCTCGCGCTGGGCCTGGTGGGTGACCCCGAGCTGATCTTCCTCGACGAGCCGACGACGGGGTTCGACCCCGCCGCGCGACGGCAGTCGTGGGACGTCGTGCGCGAGTTCACGCGCCTGGGGAAGACGGTGCTGCTCACCACGCACTACATGGACGAGGCCGAGCACCTCGCGGACCGCGTGGCGGTGATCGTCGGGGGGCGGCTGATCGAGGTGGGGACGCCGCGCGAGATTGGCGGCCGCGCGCGGGATGTGGCACAGGTGACGTTCCGTGCGGAAGGAGCGCTGGCGGGGTCCGCGCTGCCGGCGGTGGCGGGAACGGTGGAAGCGGGGCCGCCCCTGGTGCGCATCGCGACGGGCGAGCCGACGCACGTCGTGGCAGCACTGACCGAGTGGGCGCGCGCGGCGGGCGTGGCGGAGCTGCCGGAGCTGGCGGTCACACGGCCATCCCTGGAGGACGTCTACCTGCGGCTCATCGCCGAGCACGCCGAGCCGGGAACGGAGGTGGCGGCATGACCGCGAACACCGGCGCCACCCGCGCATCCCGTTCGGAGGGAAGCGTGGGTCTCACGCTCCGCCTCGGCATGGGCCGGGCGGGCCTCGAACTGCGGCAGTTCTACCGCAGCCCGGAACTCGTGTTCTTCACGTTCCTGCTGCCGGTCCTGTTCGTGGTCATCTTCTCGACGGTGTTTTCCGACGAGATCGAAGGACCGGCGGGGGCGCGCGTGCCGTTCCCGCAGTACTTCCTCGCGGGGATGATCGCGGCGGGCGTGGTTTCGACCACGTTCACGAGCCTCGCGACGACGATTTCGATCGAACGGAGCGAGGGGCTGCTGAAGCGGCTGGCGGGCACGCCGCTGCCGCGGGCCTCGTACTTCATGGGGAAGATCGTGCTCGCGGCGGTCACCTCGGCGATCCAGGCGGCGATCATCCTCGCCATCGGGGCGGCCCTCTACGATGTGACGCTGCCGACGGACCCGGCGTTGTGGGCGGTGTTCGCGTGGGTGTTCGTGCTCGGCATCGCCTCCTGTTCGTTGCTGGGCATCGCGTACACGCGGCTCATCCCCGAGGGGTCCATGGCGAACGCGATCGTGCAGCCGCCGTACCTGACGCTGCAGTTCATCTCCGGGGTGTTCTTCCCGTACGACCAGATCCCGCTCGGGCTGAAGTTCGTGGCCTCCCTGTTCCCCCTGAAGTGGATGGTGCAGGGCATGCGGTACGTGTTCCTGCCCGACTGGGTCGCCGTGAACGACTACGGCGGCGAGTGGCACCTCGAACGGGTGGCGGCGGTGCTGGTGGCATGGACGGTGGGTGCGTTCGTGCTCTCGCTGCTGTTCTTCCGCTGGCAGGAAAAGGGGGAACGGTAATGGCACGCATCGAACATCGGCGCCTCACGGCGGACGTCGAGGGCGACTTCGTCGTCTTCATGATTGGGATGCGCGTGAACCGGCCGTGGAAGCTGCATCGCTGGCTCCCGGTGTTCCTGGCGATGCCGCGGATGCTGCGGGAGCTCGCGAAGGACCCGGACCTCGGCCTCCTGGGCTACCGCCAGCACCTGGCGAACCCGCTGCAGCCAATGGTCGTGCAGTACTGGCGCTCCTTCGAGCAGCTGGAGGCGTTCGCGCGGGCGAAGGACCGGACGCACTTCCCCGCGTGGGTGAAGTTCAACCAGGCGGTGGGGACGTCCGGCGATGTCGGCATCTGGCACGAGACCTACCGCGTGCACGCCGGCGACCACGAGTCCTTGTACAACCATATGCCCGTGTTCGGGCTCGCGAAGGCGACGAGCGCCGTGCCCGCAAGCGGCCGCCGCGAGAGCGCGGCCGGACGGATGGCGATGCCCGTGAGCGAAGGTCACGAGGGCGAACCCGGCACCGCCCCGTGACGGCGCGGGGAAGGAACGACCGGCCCCACGGCGTGGACATTCGCCCGATGACAGGCGGCGCGCGAAGGACGACGATGGCCACTCACGGAGGTGCTGCGATGGCGGACTCAGGTAACGGATTGCAGGAACAGCTGAAGTCGCTCTGGCACGCGGGCATGGTGCGGCATGTGTACGTGCGCAAGGACGAGCACACGCCGGTCGATCTCCCGCTCCTCGTGGTCATCGTGGTGGGGATGTTCGCGCCGTGGCTTCTCGGCATCGGCCTGGTGATCGCGCTCCTGCTGGGGTACCGGTTCGAGGTGGAGAACACGGAGGAGACGGCGGCCGCGGCCAGCGCCGGCGGCGACGACCTCCCCACGGCCACCCTCGCGCCGCTGCCGGGTGAGGATGCGGTGCCACCGGAGGCGACCGAAGGCGGCGAACCCCGGGGCTAAATCGAGTACGTGGGGTCGGCGGCGCCGGCCTCCCGCGCGCGCTGCACCTCAATCAGCGCGCGGGCCTGTGCCTGCCGCGCGTACGCGGGCGCTTCGAAGGGAAGATCGCGGCTGTAGCGGAAGCCGCGGCGGGCGCTGTGGACGAAGTACCGCAGACAGAAGACCGGCGTGGTCAGCCTCCGGTATTGCGCGACGTGCACCAGTTCGTGCACCAGGAGCGCGCGGCTCCGCTGGTGTTCCGGCGCGCTGAACCAGATGTGGTTTCCGAGGGTAATGGCGCTGAGGCGGCGGGAGCGGACCCACCACGACGGCGGCCCCGCCGTGTGCAGCCGCACGGCATCGAGATCGACGTCGCGGTCCACGAGGCCGGACGACTGCAGCCAGGCGAGGTCGGACGGTTCGATGCGCATCCGCGTGGCCCTCTCGCGCGAACGATAGCACCGGGCCGGGCGGCGATGTTAGTCCCGCGTCAGGCGGCCTGCTCTACACTGGCGAGGATGCGCATCGGGCTGATTGCCGACACCCATGGCTACCTCGGCGCGGACGCGCTGGCCGCACTGGCGGGGTGCGAACGGCTGCTGCACGCGGGCGACGTGGGCGAGGGCGTGCTCGCGCCGCTGGCCGGGCTGGCGCCGCTCACGGCCGTTCGCGGCAACAACGACCGCGAGGGCGAAGCGGCGGCGCTCCCGGAGATCGCAACGGTGAGCATCGCGGGCCGGACGATCTGCGTCGTGCACCGGCTGGTCGACGCACCGCCGGCCGAGGGCTGGGACATCCTCGTCTTCGGGCACTGCCACCGGCGCCATGCGGACGAAGACGGCGGACGGATGCTGGTAAATCCGGGCGCGGCCGGGCGGCGCGGGTTCCACCGCGAGCGTTCCGTGGCCGTGCTCGACCTGAACGAAGGGGCGGCGAGTGTGGAGTTCGTGAGCCTCGGTGCGAGGGCGGCGGCACGATGACGATGCGCCGCACGAAGATCGTCTGCACGCTCGGGCCCGCTTCGAACACGCGCGAGACGGTGGCGGCGATGCTGCGGGCGGGGATGGATGTCGCGCGGCTGAATACCAGCCACGGCACGATTGCGGAGCACGTGGCGATGCTCGCGCTGGTGCGGGAGGTGGCGGCGGCGGAGGGGAAGCCCGTGGCCGTGCTGATGGACCTCGGCGGGCCGAAACTGCGCGCGGGCGTGACCGCCACCGGCGAACCGCTGCTGCTGACCGCCGGCGCGACCGTGCTGCTGACCGCCGCCCCGGGACCCGCGACGGCGGAGCGCGTGACGATCGAGTACCCCCGGCTGACCGAGGACGTGCGCGCCGGCGAACGGGTGCTGCTGGACGACGGCAACCTGGAACTCGAGGTCGTGCGCGTGGCCGGCGGCGACGTGGAGTGCCGGGTGGTCCACGGCGGCCTGCTGGCCTCCCGCAAGGGGGTCAGCTTCCCCCATTCGAACCTGACCATGCCCGCGATCACCGACCGCGACCGGGAGGCGATCGCGGCGGGGGTGCGCGCCGGGGTGGACTTTTTCGCGCTCAGCTTCGTGCGCGACGCCGGGGACGTGCTGCATTGCCGCGAACTGATCCAGGGGCACGGCGGCGACATTCCCATCGTGGCGAAGATCGAGCGGCGGCAGGCGGTGGAGAACCTCGACGCGATCCTCGGGGAAGCCGACGGCGCGATGGTCGCGCGCGGCGACCTCGGGGTGGAGCTGCCGCCGGAGGACGTGCCGGTGCAGCAGCGGCGGATCATCGCGGCGGCAGCGCGCATGATGATCCCCGTCATCACCGCCACGCAGATGCTGGAGTCGATGATCGACTCGCCGCGACCCACGCGCGCGGAGAGTTCGGACGTGGCGAACGCCGTCTGGGACCTCTCGGACGCCCTCATGCTGAGCGGCGAAACGGCGGCGGGCCGCTACCCGGTGGAGACGGTGGCGATGATGGACCGCATCATCCGGCGGGCCGAGGGCGCGATCGTGCCGGACGCGGGGCCCGCGCGCCCGGAGGCCGATGATCACAGTTATGTCGTTGCGATTGCCGCGCGGCGGATCGTCGAATCGGACGAGAACATGCGCGGCGTGGCGTGCTTCACGCGCAGCGGGTACACGGCGTTCCTCATGAGCAAGGTGCACCCCAACGCGCCCATCTACGCGATCAGCCCGAACGACGCCGTCTGCCGGCGGCTGTCGCTCGCGCGCGGCGTGGTGCCGCTGAAGGCGCCGCTGACGGACTCATCGGAGCAGATGCTGCGGCTCGTGGACCAGCTCCTGGTCGAAGGGCGGCACGTGGCCGAGGGCGAGGAGGTCGTGGTGGTCGCCAGCCTGCCGGTGCAAACCCACGGCCAGACGAACTTCCTCAAGCTGCACCGCGTGGGCGAATCCCACGGGTACACCCCGGCGCCCGCGGGATAGGCGCGCCGCGGCCGGGGCCGGGCCCGGGCGGATACGGGGCACCCGGGGGCTGGTAAGCTCCGCGCCCATGGAGTGGTTCGATACACCGGTGATCCCTTCGCGCGTGAACGTGGCCGACCCGGAGTTCGCCCGGAACCGGGAGGTGAACCGCACGCTCGTCGCGGACCTGGAGGCGCGACTGGCGCGCGTCGCGCTCGCGGGGGGCGAGGAGTACGTGCGGCGCCACCACGAGCGGGGGAAGCTGCTCGCGCGCGAACGCATCGCGCGGCTCCTGGACCCCGCGACGCCGTTCCTCGAACTGAGCCCGCTCGCGGCGGAGCACGTGTACGGGGAGGACGTACCGGGGGCGGGGATCGTCACCGGCATCGGCCGCGTCGCGGGGCATGAGTGCGTCATCATCGCGAACGACGCGACGGTGAAGGGCGGCACCTACTACCCCCTGACCGTGAAGAAGCACGTGCGCGCGCAGGAGGTCGCCGAGCAGAACTGCCTGCCCTGCATCTACCTCGTGGACTCGGGCGGCGCGTTCCTGCCCCTGCAGCACGACGTCTTCCCCGACCGGGACCATTTCGGGCGGATCTTCTACAACCAGGCTCGGCTGAGCGCGAAGGGCATCTACCAGGTCGCGGCGGTCATGGGGTCGTGCACGGCGGGCGGCGCGTACGTCCCGGCGATGAGCGACGAGACGGTCATCGTGCGCGGCACGGGGACGATCTTCCTCGGTGGGCCACCCCTGGTGAAGGCGGCGACGGGCGAGAGCACGACCGCGGAGGAGCTGGGCGGCGCGGACGTCCACACGCGCGTCAGCGGCGTCGCGGACCACCTCGCGGAGGATGACGACGAAGCGCTGCGCATCGTTCGCAGCATCATGGCGAACGTGCCGCGGCGGAAGACGCCGCCGTGGGAGCTCGCGGAGCCGGAAGACCCCGCCCACGACCCGGAGGAGCTCTACGGCATCCTCCCCGGCGATGGGCGCCACTCGTACGATGTGCGCGAAGTGATCGCGCGGCTGGTGGACGGCTCGCGGTTCCATGAGTTCAAGGCCCGGTACGGCACGACGCTCGTGTGTGGCTTCGCGCGGATCATGGGCTATCCCGTCGGGATTGTGGCGAACAACGGCATCCTGTTCTCTGAGAGCGCGCTCAAGGGGGCGCACTTCATCGAGCTGTGCGGCCAGCGCAAGGTGCCGCTGGTGTTCCTGCAGAACATCACGGGGTTCATGGTGGGGCGCCAGTACGAGAACGCGGGGATCGCGAAGGACGGCGCGAAGATGGTCACGGCGGTGGCGACGGCGGAGGTGCCGAAGTTCACGGTGGTCATCGGCGGGAGCTTCGGGGCGGGCAACTACGCCATGTGCGGGCGCGCCTACAGCCCGCGCCAGCTCTGGATGTGGCCAAACGCGCGCATCAGCGTGATGGGCGGCGAACAGGCCGCGTCGGTGCTGCTGCAGGTGCGGCTCGATCGCGGCGAGACGCTTTCGCCCGAGGAACAGGCGGCGTTCAAGGCCCCGACGATCGAGCGGTACGAGGCCGAGGGGTCGCCGTACTTCAGCACCGCGAGGCTGTGGGACGACGGCGTCATCGACCCGTTGGAGACGCGCTGGAAGCTGGCGGCGGGGCTCTCCGCCGCGGCCAACGCGCCCATCCCTGACCCGAAGTGGGGCGTTTTCCGGATGTGACGAGGTCCCGGGACGAGGAACTCCCCGCCCGTTGGGACCGGGCGGGGAGTCGTGGAACTGGCCGGGGAACGGTGGCGGCGGTTCGCCCTAGTAAGCGACCTGCAGGTGCTTGATGCCGTTGATGAAGTTCGAGCGCAGCCGGTCCGGCGGGGCCGTCACCTCGATGTTCGGGAAGCGCCGGAAGAGTTCCTCGAACATGACCCGGATCTCCTTGCGGGCGAAGCCGGCGCCGAGGCAGAAGTGCTCCCCGATGCCGAACGCGAGGTGCTCGTTCGGGTCGCGGGTGATGTCGAAGGTGTAGGGGTCGGCGAAGACCTCTTCGTCGCGGTTGGCCGAGGGGTACCACATGATCACGCGGTCGCCAGCGGCGATGCGCTGGCCGCGGATCTCGGTGTCGGCCGTGGCCACGCGCGACATGTGGTGGAGCGGCGACGTCCAGCGGCAGATCTCCTCGACCGCGCTCTCGACGAGCGACCAATCGTTGAGGAGCCTGCGCTTCTGCTCGGGGAACTGCGAGAAGGCGACGAGGCCGCCGGAGATCGCGTTCCGGGTGGTCTCATTGCCGGCAAGGATGAGGAGGAAGCAGAACGCGAGGATGTCGCCTTCGGTGAGCTTTTCGCCATCGACTTCGGATTCGAGGAGGATGCTGGGGAGGTCGGTGCCCGGCTCGCGGCGGCGCCGTTCGAGCACCTCGCGGAAGTATTCGACCATGCGCATGCGGCCCATCATGGCCGTGCGGCGCGCGGCCTCACCGCTGCCGCGCTCCTCCTCCGGGACGTCGGCCTGGTATTCGGGGTCGCCGGAGCCGAGGACGGAGTTCGTGAGTTCGAACATGAGCGGCCAGACGTCGCGCTCAAGGCCCATCATCCCGCAGATGACGGCGAGGGGGAGCTGGCTGCTGACGTCGAGGACGAAGTCGCAGCTCGAGCGGCCGGCAATGCCGTCGAGGATTTCGTTCGTGACCTGGCGGATCTGGGGCTCCATCGCGTTGACGGCGCGCGGCGTGAACCCCTTGTTCACGAGGCGGCGCATCTTCACGTGGCGGGGCGGGTCCATGGTGATGATGCTGACGTTGCCCTGGTTCGCCTGAGTCCCCGTCGCATCCAGCGCCCGCAGGCCCGAGCCAGCGATGCCCTTCGACGAAATGAAGAGTTCGGGGTGGCGCGAGACCTGGAGGATGTCGGCGTACTTCGTCACCGACCAGAAGCCATTGAGCTGCTCCGTGCCCGGGTTCCAGTGCACGGGCGCCTCGGCGCGAAGGACGCGGAAGGCGTCGTGCGCCTGGTCGTTCATGAAGAGGCGGGGGTCCTGGAGGTTGATGCCGTGCGGCAGGGCCTGGGCGGTAGTCATGGCGAACTCCGGCGGACCGCGTTGGCGTTCGCGGCCGATAAGTGAATGAACGTACAGTAACGTTTGTGCCCCCGGCTGGGAAGTGAGCCGCGCCTTACCTCGCACGTGGGCCATATGGGCACACGGGGGACGAGCCTGGGGCGCCGGGAGCTACTTCGCGCGCTTCTTGCCCGGCCGCTTTCGCTCCGGGGGCGGTGGGGCCGCGACGGCCGCGGCGAGCGCGTCCATGCGGCCGGAGAGCGCCGCGAACGACGCCTCGACGGCGGCCGCGGGATCGGGCGGCGGCGGGGCGGCGGCGACAACCGCGAGGGTGGCCTCGATCGCGGCGAGGCGCGCGGTGAGGGCCGCGAACGGCCCCGCGAGGGCGCGCTCCGGGTCGGGCGGCGGCGGGAGCGCGGCGAGGGCGCATTCGAGCCGGTCGAGGCGGACCGCCAGGGCATCGAGCGCATCGAGGATGGCGGTGAACGCTTGCCCGGGACCGTGACCGAACGGCGCGGCGTCATCGTCGAGCGCGAACGGGAGCGCGGTTTCGCACGGTTCGCCCGCGGACAGCGGCGCGGCCGCGAGGCGCAGACCACGGCGGACAAGCAGGTCGATCGCGTCGTCGCTCACGGGCGAATGGTAACAGGCTGATCACTTCGCCGCGGACAGGCGTAGTGTGTCGTGACCGGGATACCCGGGAGCGAATTCGAGGCAGGAGACCAGCGGTGATTGTCGAACGATTGACGTTCAAGGCTCAGTACGGACAGGGCGACGCGTTGGCGGCTCTCTTCAGGGAGTTCATGGAGACTCACGGTAAGACGCTCGGGGTCACTTCCGGCCGCATGTACACGGACGTGACGGGGGCCATGTTCACGCTGCAGCTCGAGATGGAGTTCGAGGACCTCGCCTCGTACGCGGCGTTCATGGCGGCCGACCAGCAGCTGTACACGACGCAGGAGTTCCAGGACTGGTTCGGCAAGACGGTGTCGCTTACGAAGAGCGGCGAGCGCCAGATCCTGAACGTGACGACCTACCCGGCCTGAGTGGGAGCGGACATGCGGCTCGCGGGTAGCGTGTCTGGTACCGTGTGGGGCGACAGACGTATTCCCGGAGCCGCCATGTCCACCCCCAGTCCCCGGCTGGGCGTCGATGACGCCCGTATCCAGGCCGCCGTCAAGGAGCTGTTCCTCGCGATCGGCGAAGACCCCGGCCGCGAAGGGCTGCTCGACACGCCACGCCGCATCGCGGAGATGTACGGCGAGGTGTTCGGCGGCCTCGGTGTCGACCCGCGGGAGTACCTGCGCGTGGGCTTCGATGTGCCGCACGACGAGATGGTCATCCTTCGCAACATCCCCTTCTATTCCATGTGCGAACACCACTTCCTGCCCTTTCACGGGCAGGCGCACGTGGGGTACGTGCCCGATGGGCGCGTGGTGGGCATCTCGAAGATCGCGCGGGTGGTCGAAGGGTTCGCGCGGCGGCCGCAGATCCAGGAGCAACTGACGAGCCAGGTCGCCGAGGCGATCATGGACACGCTCCAGCCGGACGGGGTTGCAGTCGTGATCGAAGCGGAGCACCTGTGCATGACGATGCGCGGGGTGGAGAAGCCTGGAAGCCGGATGATCACGAGCGCGATGCGCGGCCAGTTCCGCCAGTCCTCGGTGACACGGGGGGAGTTCCTCTCGCTGGTGGCGGGCCGGTGAGAGCCGGGCGTTTCGCGCCCGAGGCGGGCACGCGGCGATGACGGCCGAGCCGCGCTCACCACGCGCCCCACTCCCCCAGACCGACCCGGCGGCGCTGGATTCGCTCGCGGACGAATGGGCGGCGCTGCACGCCGAGGCGGGCGCATCGCCGTTCGTGCACCCGGCATGGCACCGGACCTGGCTGCGGCACTTCGGGTCCGGGACAGCGCCCGTGTTCCTCTCGGTGCGGGAGGCGCCCGGGCGGCGGCGCGCGCGATCCGGCCCGGAGGACGACGCCGACACCCCCGAAGCGGACGCGGAGGGCGATGCCGCCGAACCGGCGCTGCCGCCGTTGCGCGGGGTGCTCGCGCTCGACATGGCGGCGCCCGGGCAGGCGCGCATGCTCGGCGACCACAACGTGCGCGACTACGGCGGCCCACTGGCGGCGCCGGGATTCGAGAGGCTGGTCGCGCGGGGCGTGTTGGAGTGGCTGGCGGAGGACATGACGCCCTCGCTCGAATTGCGCGGCATCGCGGCGGATGGCGAGATGCGGCGCGCGTTCGACGAGGTCGCGGACGGCCTCGGGTGGACCGTCGTGGCCGAGCCGGAGGCGGTGGCGCCGGTGGCGGCGCTGCCGGCGACGTTCGAGGCGTTCGTCCAGGGCCTGGGCAAGCACGACCGCCACGAGCTGCGGCGCAAGCTCCGGAACCTGGAGGCGGCGGGCACGGTCGCCTTCGAGCGCGTCTCGGCGACGGATGACGTGGCGGTGGCGGTGGACGACCTGATGGCCCTGATGCGTGCGAGCCGGGTGGACAAGGCCGCCTTCCTCACGCCCACCATGGAGGCGTTCTTCCGGGAGCTTGCGGGCACGTTCTCGAGGCTGGGGATGGCGGCGATCGAGGTCCTGCGGCTGGATGGCATGACGGTGGCGATGCTGTTCGCGTTCGAATCCGGCGGGGTGACCTACCTGTACAACAGCGGGTTCGAGCCCACGTCGTCGGGGCTCGCGGTGGGGTTGCTTTCGAAGGCGGTCTCTATCCGCGAGGCGATCGGGCGGGGCTGCCGCGAGTTCGATTTCCTGCGCGGGGACGAGGAGTACAAGCGCCACCTGGGCGGCGTGCCGCGCGAGCTGGTGACGCTGCGGCTGCGGTACCGCGGATAGGCGAGGAAGCGAAAGGGCCAGCCCGTTACCGGACTGGCCCTTCCATGGTTCCGGTGCCCGGCGTCACTGCCCGAGCACCAGGCGGCGAATGAACGACGGCTGGCGGACGGGGGCGGGGGCCTTCTCGGCGCGCTCGGCTTCGAGGGCGCGGCGGATGCTGGCATCGCGGGCGGCATCGCGGACGATGACGTCCCGTTCGTACTCGGCGGCGTGGGCGTGGGCTTCAATCCAGTGCATCTCGGGTTCCTCCGTGTGGTTCGGCCTCTTCGACCGTGATCCGATCATCGCCGAACCGCGTTCGGCCACCCACGGCAGAGGGAATGAGGCGCACGGGGGACCTTCGACGGAGAAAAGAGAAAAGAGAAAGGAGAAAGGCACCGGGACCAGCGACGTCCGGGGCGGAGGCGCTTTTCTCCTTTCTCTCGTCTCCTTTTTCTTCTCGAGAACGCGAAAAGGCCCCCCCCAGGCGTTACTCGTTTCCGACGACGAAGACGCAGCTCGTGGTGCCGCTGCCGCCGATGTTGAGGGTGGCGACCTTCTTCGCGCCTTCGACCTGGTAGCCGCCGGCGGTGTTGGTCACCTGGCGGAAGGCATCGAGGACCTGGCGGACGCCGGTGCCGCCGACCGGGTGCCCGGTGCCGATGAGGCCGCCGCTGGGGTTGATCGGGAGCTTGCCATCGAGGTCGATGACGCCCTCTTCGATCGCCTGCCAGGACTTGCCGGGCGCGGTCAGGCCGAAGTGGTCGATGGCCATGTACTCGCTCGTGGTGAAGCAGTCATGGGTCTCGATGGCGTCGATGCCCCAGACGTCGGCGACCTTCGCGCGGTTGAACGCATCGACGATGGCCTGGCGGGTGTGCGGCAGGACGAACGGGTTATCGCGGCTTTCGGCCACCTTCTCGTCGAAGCCGAGCGGCGCGGTGTGATGCCCCCACCCGAGGATCTGCGGGATCTTGTTGATGTCGAGGTTGCGCGCCTTCGCGTACTTCTCCGCGTACTTCTTCGAGGCGAGGAAGACGCAGATCGCGCCGTCGGTCACCTGCGAGCAGTCGGAGATCTTGATGCGGCCACCGATGACCGAGTTGAACCGGTCGGTGCTGTTCGCGTGCTCTTCGGTCATGTACCAGCCGCGCGTCTGCGCGAGCGGGTTCAGCTTGGCATTGGCGTAGTTGATGGCCGAGATGCGGGCGAGGTGCTCGTCCTTGAGGCCGTAGCGCTTCTCGTACTCGTCGCCGAGGCGGCCGAAGAGCTTCGGGAAGGGGAAGGAGACGCCGGCGGCTTCGCGCTCGTACCAGGCGGCGGTGCCGAGGAAGTCGCCACCGCGAGCGGAATCGACGGTCTTCATCTGCTCGACGCCGACGACCATGGCGAGGTCGTAGCGGCCGGCTTCGATCTCGGCCGAGGCGGCGAGGAGGGCGATGGAGCCGGAGGCGCAGGCGGCTTCGTGGCGGCCGGTGGGCAGGCCGCTGAAGGCCGGGTCGGTTTCGATGAGGAAGGCGCCGAGGTGGCCCTGCATGGTGTAGAGCTCGGCGGCGAAGTTCCCCACGTGGCCCACTTCGACATCCTGCGGGGGGATGCCGGTGGATTCGAGGGCGCCCTGGACGACCTCGTTGAACATCGCGGAGATGTGCTTGTTCTCCTTCGACCAGTTACGGGCGAAGTCGGTCTGGTAGCCACCGAGAACGAAAACGGGCTCAGGCATGGGAATGCACTCCTGGGGACTTAGCCGGCGAGGTACCGGCGGGGCGTGACAAACGGCAGGTTGAAGAGCGGCGTGGGTACATCGCCCCGAGCCGCCGCATCGAGCAGCGCCGGAACGGCCAGGTCGTAGCGCTTGAGCGCATCGATTGTCTTCTGGACACCGATGAGGTCGGCGAGGCCGCTGGCGGGCGCCCAGTTGAACCCGGAGGTCATGATGCGGTCGGCATCGGCGTAGGTTTCGACGACTTCGCCGGCGCCCGCGCGGTTGAGGGAGTAGGAGATGTAGCCGAGGATGACCTTGCGGGCGATATCGGCGTGGTCGCCTTCGGCGGCCATGAACTTCGCCATGCCTTCGCGGTAGCGGCCGGCGCGGTTGAGGTACTTGATTTCCTCGACGAACGGGATCTTGAGGGCCGGGCCGAGGGGCACGTACTTCAGGGTCGCGGGCTCGAGGACCTCGGTGAACGCCTTGCCGTCGCGCGTCATGCGGACGTAGAAGCCACCGGTGGCCGGGGTCTTATCGCCAAGGTGGCCCTTCTCGATGAGCTTCTGCATGTAGGCGGGCAGCTCGAAGGCGCCGGGGCACTCGTCCTGCACGTTGGCGGCGACGTTATCGACGATCGCCTTGTGCACGTCCCAGCCGACGAGGTCGACGGTCGCGAGCGGCGCCATGGCGCGGCCGGTATAGGGGCCGACGAGCGTGTCCATGAGCTGGACGCCGTGCACCTCGGCGAGCTTCGCGACTTCGTTGAGGACCTTGAAGCCGATGCGGTTGCCGGCGAAGGCGGGCATATCCGCGCAGAGCACGACCTGGCGGCCGAAGCGGCGCGCGAGGATGTCACTGAGCTGATCGACGACGTCGCGGGGCATGTCCGGGTGGGGGATGACCTCGACACCCGTCATGACGTGCGGCGGGTTGTAGAGGTGGATGCCCGCGAAGTGCTGCTTGAAGCCGTCGCTGCGGCCTTCGCACATGGCGACGATCGAGAGACCCGAGGAGACGGTGGCGACGAAGGCGTCCGGGGGGCGGACGGCGTCGACCTTCGCGAAGATGTCGCGCTTGAGGGCCATGTCCTCGGCGAGGGCCTCGAAGATGAGGTCCACGCCATCCATCAGGCGGGGGAGGTCGTCGTAGGTGGCGCATTCGACGCCATTGGTGACGACCTCGGACTTGGTGATGCCCTGCATCTGCGCCAGGGCAGCCTCTGCCTTGGACGTTTCACGCGCGACCAGCGTTACCTGGCAGCCGCCTGCGGCGAAAAGCGCGGCCGAGCCCGCACCCATCGCACCGTTTGCACCGAGCACCACGACCTTCTTCAGGCGCAGCGCCGGCAGAGCTTCCGTGGTCACCACGCAGCCTCCCGACCCTCAGTTGAAGTCATAGGCAGTCACTATAACTTAGCCATGAGGCATCGCGAAAGACGGTGTTCTGGTGAAAGGAAAGCTCACCCCGGAATCAAATCCCGTTCAAAAAATGACGCACCAGCGTGCCTGCTTCGTGCACCAATAAACGCGAGGAAGAACGAACAATTTGGCGAAGTAACCGGCGCTGCTCAGGGGCAGGTGGCTCCACCCACGGCGACGGACACGGACGCGGAGCGCGTGGTGTTGTCGCGGTAGCGGGCCGTCAGGCTGACACCGTAGCAGCCGGGTGCGGGCCACGAAGTGGAGTACGAGATCTGCGGGCCTTTCGCGCCGCCGGACCCGCTGGAACTCCAGTCCCAGGTCAGCGGCTCGGTTGCGAAGGACGGCGAGAAAGTCGCGACCTGGCCGACCGCCGCGGCCGACGGGCCGTTGATCCCCACGGCGGGCACGGGCGTGGGCGTGGGCGGAACGGGCGTGGGGGTCGGCGGCGGGACTTCGGTCGGCGACTCCGTGGGCGTGGCCGTGGCGGGGATGCGCGTGGGGGTCGGCTGGGTTGCCTGCTGCGGTGTCGGGGTCGCGGTCACGGCGGTGGCGGTGGGCGCGATCGTGGCGGTGGTGACGGCCGCCGCGGAGGGCGACGACGCCGGCGTCTGCGGCACGACCACGAGCGTCGGCGAGATCGCCGTCGGGGTGCGCACGGGAGTGTTCGTGGGGGTCGCCTGCGTGCCCGCGACGTTTGAGATGGGAGTGCGCGGGACGGCGGCCCGGCTTTCGCCCTCGCCTCCACCGAGCACCTGCAGCCCGATGACCACGAGCGGCGCCCACGCGGGCACCATCGCTCCCCCGACCAGCGCGTACGTCTTCCAGCGCGAACGGCCTGCGTCGGCGGCGGCCTTGAGGTAGCCGATCCGTTCGGCGAAGGCGGTGAGGGCCGCGTTGAACGCCTCGGGCTGTTCGAGGTTGGCGGCGTGGCCGGCGTTTTCGAGCGTCACAGCCTGCACATCGGCCTTGCGGATGCCCGCCACGAGCGCGGGGGCGTTGTGCACGAAATCGGGGTCGCGGTCGCCGACGATGACGAGGGTGGGCACGGCGAGTTCGCCGAGGCGCTCGTAGGCGTTAACGGCGACGACGAGCGACTCGGCCGTCCCGGCGAGGCCGTCCGGGGTGAGGCGGTCGAAGTCGCGCGTGAGGGCGTCGCGAGCGTCGGCGGGGAGGCGCTGGCTGCGGGCGGGGTAGAGCCGAGAGTCGCGGAGGAAGCCGGTGCCTTCGGCTCGAAGGCGTGCGGCCATCTGCGTGAGATTCGCCTGGGACTGTTCGCGCCACTGGGGCGTGCCGGCGGCGGAGTTCGAATTGATGACGACGAGGCCGGCGACGCGATCCGGGTAGTCGAGGGCCACGCGGAGGGCGAGCGCGCCGCCGAGCGAGTGGCCGCAGAGCAGCACCTGCTCGAAGTCGAGCTCGTCCATGAGGTCGACGATGCGTTCGACGGCGGGGCCGGGGGCGTAGGGCTCGGGGGAGGCGGGAGCGTCGGATTCGCCGTGACCGAGAAGGTCGATGGTAACGACGGTAAAGCGCTCCCGGAGCGCGGGGAGGTTGGTCAGGAACGAGGCGTTACTTGCGGTAAATCCGTGCAGGAGAAAGAGAGGCGGAGCACCGTTGGGGTGCTTGAGAACGGTGTATCCGATCCGCTCTCCGGGGGCGCCGAGGAGTGGCATGAAGGGGAATGTAGGGTGGACCGCTCCTGTAGGGAAGAGCGATATGTGAAGTACACGGAACCCGCGCCACGGGGTGTCAGGCGGCTTCGGCGGCCTCGGCGGCGAGGGCGGCGATGTCGCGCAGGCCGTACGGCTTGGCGAGCACGCGCAGGGCGTGCTCGCGGCGCAGCGCCTCGACGCCCGGCTCGGTCGTCGCGCCCGTGGCGATGACCATCCGCGAGAGCAGGGTGGGGCGGACGCGCTTCAGCGCCTCCACGACATCGGCCGCGGTCTCGGCACAGAGACGGAAATCGCAGAGGACCACGTCGAAGTCCTGGGACTCGGCGGCGACCGCGGCGCTGGCGGAGTCGGCGGCGATGACGCAACGGTGGCCCATGCTCGTGATCAGCCGTTCGCACACGCGGCGCACGTTCGGCTCGTCGTCCACGACGAGGAACGAGAGGCGGCGGGAGACGGTTTCGCTGTCGGGCTCGATGGGGCGTTGCTGGTGGGCGGTGCGCGGGAGGGTGAGGGTGAAGCGCGCGCCCTCGCCGGGAGCGGTAACAAGGTCCAGCCGGCCGCCGTGGGAGGCGGCGATGGTGTACGAAAGGCTGAGCCCGAGGCCGTTCCCGACGCCGGGCCGGGTGGTGAAGAACGGCTCGAAGACGCGGCTCGCGACCTCCGGCGGCATGCCCGGACCGTTGTCCTCGACGGTGAGCTGCGCGCAATCGGGGCCGGTGGCACCGGAGATGCGGATGGCGGCGCCAGGGCGGCCGCGGAGGGCGTGCTCGGCGTTCGTGACCAGGTTCAGGAGGATCTGGACGAGCTGGTGCTCGTTCGCCATGGCGGGGGCGGTGACGGCGGCGAGGTCGATGGTCACGCTCAGCCCTTCGCGGGACCACGCCGCGCGCTTCAGCCGTTCGACATGGCCGACGACTTCCGCGAGGTCGACGGCGGTGCGCTCGGCGGCGCCGGGGCGGGCCATGAAGAGCAGGTCGCGCACGACGTCGCGGGCGCGCTCGGCCTCCTTGCGGATGACCTGGAGCTCCTCGCGGAAGGGGCCGGCCTGGGGCGAGATGGCCAGGATCTCGGCGAAGCCGAGGACGGCCGTGAGGGGGTTGTTGAGCTCGTGGGCGACGCCGCCGATGAGCTCGCCGAGGGCGGCGAGGCGGGAGGCCTGCTCCAGCTGCTGGCGGTGGCGAACCTCGGTGTTCTCGCGTTCGACCTCGGCGGTGACATCGCTGCCGACGACCATGAGCTTGAGCGGCGCCGGGAGCGGCACGATCTCCCAGTCGATCCAGCGAGTGGCGGCGCCCGAACCGACAGCGGTGCGGCAGCGCGCGCCGGTGTGGCCGTGGAGACCGCGCACGAACGCCTCGGCGACGGGGCGGGGGAGGGCCTGCTGGTAATCCTCGACGGTCACGAGGGGACGGCCCGTCGCCTCCTCGAGGATGCCGGCGAGCTGGCGGCCGGATTCGTTCACGAACGAAACCTCGAGCCGCGTGAGGTCCGCGGCATCGCGGCCGACGAGGATGACGGCTTCGGAGAGTGATTCAAGGGTGAGGTTGTAGATGCCGCGGTCGCGTTCGGCACGCGCGGCGGCGGCCGCGATCTCGGCCTGGTGCGTCAGTTCGCGGCGTTCGCGGTGGACCTTGCTGGTGGCGTCGGCGGCGACGAGCAGGAAGCCGTAGTCGGGGTGCTCCAGCGGGATCGCCTCGAATTCGAACCAGGTCTCGGCGCCGTCGATATCGAGGCGGGCGCGGCCGCGGGCCGGCCGGCGGGAGGCGAGCGCGTCGCGAATCGCTTCGGCGGCGTCGCCGGCCAGATGGGGGGAGGACGGCGGGAAGGGTATCGCCGAAGGGCTGCATCGCGGCCGCGAGGCGCTGCCCGTGGCCGTTCCAGAACACCGGCCTGAGGCCGTGATCGAAGACCAGCACGGCCTCCGAGAGGGACTGCACGATGGTGTCGTAGAGCGCGCGTTCGTGGGCGATGCGGTCGGCGTCGCGCGTGCGGGCCATGGCGGCGCCGAGGATGCCCGCGATGGTGCGAAGGAGTTCGAGTTCGCGCTCGGAGAAGGTCCAGCCGGGGAGGGTGGAGGCGACGGCGAGGAGTCCCACGGCGTCGCCGCCCGAGCGCGCGACGGTGAGGCTGTAGGCCTGGGCGTTGAGCGTCCGGAATTCGCTGTGCTCGGGGAAGATGTCGTGGTTCACGCGGGGCACGGAGTACTGGCCGCGTTCGATGATGCGGCTGATGGACGGGCGCACGGGCTCGCGGAGGATGGTCTCGGAGAGGGTGAGCCAGCCAAGTTCATCGCCCTCGATATGGGCCCACGTGACGATGGGGCCAGGGACGATGGCGGAAACGGCGGAGGCGAGCCGGCGGACGAGGCGGCCCGACCCGCGTTCCGTGGCGGCGGCGGAGGTGACCCCCGCGAGCACCCGTTGCTCGGCGGCCTCGCGGAGCGCGCGGTTGGTGGCGCGTGCGTTCGCCATCACGGGCCCGAGGATGCGCGCGAGCACGCGCAGCAGTTCGAGGTCGCCCGGGTCCCACGCGAAATCGGGGTCGCGGGAGCCAACGAACAGCGCGCCGACGACCTCGCCGCTCGCCGCCGACGTGGTGAGGGACGAGGCGTGGATACCGCCGTCGTCCATGCGGCTGATCGGGTCGAGTTCGCGCAGGGGGAAGGTGGGCCCGGCGAGTTGGCCTTCGTCCAGAACGCCGCTGATGAAGCGGTTCACGCGGATGCGAACGGGCAGCGAGCCGTCGGAGTTCTGGAACTCGAGGGTGTCCCCTTCGATGAAGCCGAACGAGGTGACGACCTGCGGGATGCGGTCGGCGAGCTGGACGTTGAGGACGGCGACGGCGCGGGCCGCGTCCTGCTCGGTCTCGGCGGCGGCGGCGACGGCGCCGACAATGCGCTGCTCGGCGGCCTCGCGCTGGGATCGCTCGAGGGCGCGGCGGGCGACGGCGACGCGGGCGATGAAGGCGCCGAGCACTTCGAGGAAGTGGCGGCATTCGGAGTCGATGGCGCCGGTGGTGCGGTAGCCGGCGGTGAGGATGCCGATGACTTCGCCGTCCTCCGCCAGGGGCACGGACACGGCTTCGACGATGCCGTCGGACTTGAGGGTGCGAAAGGCCCAGGTCGCGCCGTGATTGGGGCGGTAGACGAGCGCGCGCACGGGCTGGAACGCGCGCAGCCCGGCCTGCGTGGCGGTGATGGCGCGTTCGCGGACACCACCGGCGAAGGTGCCGATGGCGCTGCAGCTCTCGCCCTGGTCGCGGAGGATGACGCTGAGGTGGGCGCAGCCGATGGCCTCGGCGCTGATCGCCTGTACTTCGCTCCACACGCTGACAAGCGGGGCATTGCCGCTGAGGAGGAGGGCGGCGCGGCTGAGCGCCTCGTAACGGCGGGCGGAGCGGCCCGCGACCGCGGCCCGCGTTTCGGGCGCCATGACGCGCGACAGGATGCTGGCGGCGTAGGCGAGCAGGTGCAGGCGGCGGGCGTCGAAGCGGCCCGCTTCGTGGCTCCCGGCGGTGAGCATGCCGATCAGTTCGCCATCCGCGCGCAGCGGCACGGTGGCGCACTCGACCAGCCCAAGGCGGGCGCGGGCGCGCGCGGAGAGGATGGTCGAACCGCGCGGGTCGTACACGGTGGGCTCTTCGCCCTGGAACGCCTCGGCACCGATATCGCTCGCTTCGAAGAGGCCGAACTGGACGCTGCCATCGGCGAAGCTGCTCATGCCCCGGAAGCGGCCGTCGCGGTTACGCAGGAGGAAGCCCGCGTAGGGGCAATCGAGGGCACGGATGAGGACGGGGGAGAGGCGGCGCCACGCGGTCTCGGGGTCCTCGCGCGCATCGGCGACCAGGGCGATCTCGGCGAGCGCCTGCTGGCTGCGGCGTTCGTCCTCTTCCTCGCGCAGGCGGCGCCGGGTGACGATGCTTTCGCCAAGCAGGGTGGCGACGAGATCCAGCGTCACAAGGTCGGTATCGGTGAAGGGATGCGCGGCATCGCGGCCGACGGCGAGCAGCCCGAACGCGGAGCCGCCGTGGGCGACGACGCCGGCGGCGATGTAGTCGATGTGGCCACGAGCAAGGGTGCGCTGGAAACCGCCCTCGGGGAGGCGGCTCACCGCCCATGCTCGGGCACCCTGGAAGCCGTTCATCTTCTCGAGCCAGCGGGTGAAGTGCTCGGTGGGCAGGGTTCGGACGAGCCCGGTGGAGATGGGGCCGGACGCGCCGGGGAGGATTTCGCCCTGTTCGCCGACGATGAGCAACCCCGCGAACGACGCTTCCATGACGACGGCGGCACGTGCGGCCACGGCATCGAGCGACGGCCCCTCGTCCCCATCCTGCAGGAGGTGGGCGAGCTCGTTCAGCAGCCGGACACGCGCGGCCTCAC
Organism: Candidatus Amarobacillus elongatus; assembly: GCA_016703545.1. GTDB lineage: Bacteria > Chloroflexota > Dehalococcoidia > Tepidiformales > Tepidiformaceae > Amarobacillus > Amarobacillus elongatus. Next base: position 200,608 of record JADJBX010000006.1, on the reverse strand, counting down.
CCGGGGCGGGCGGCTGGTCCAGCAGATCGAACCGGGCGTCGAGATCGCTTGTGGAATCCATTGCTCGAATTACTCGTTCCAATCATCAGCAACCGCCGGGGAGTCACCAGTAGGCAAATCCCTGACGACGGGGGTACAGGTGGTTGATACGGGCGCGTGTGAAACCTTCGCCCTACACTCGGAGGCGATGATTCCGGAATCACGAACGTTCACATCACAGCGGCTGAAGCTGCATTACCTCGTCTGGGGCGACGAAGCGAACCCGCCTCTCCTCCTCATTCACGGCACGCGGGACCATGCGTGGTCCTGGCGGCGAACGGCCGAGGCGCTGGCCGGGCGCTACTGCGTCTACGCCCCCGACCTCCGGGGCCATGGCGATTCCGGGTGGGCGACGGGCGGCGAGTATTCGATCATCGACTACGCCCTCGACCTGCACGCGCTCGGGGAGGCGATTGGGCGGGCCCCGTACACGATCGTGGCGCACTCACTGGGCGGCGGCGTGGCGCTGCAATACGCCGGCGCGTTCCCGGAGAAGGTGGCGAAGATCGTCACGATCGAGGGGCTGGGGCGGCTGTTCTGGCACGGGGAGCGCCGTACGGCGCACGAGCGGATGCGCCATTGGGTGGAGAGCATGCGCGAGCTCGAGGGCCGCGAGCCGCGCGTGTACCCGACGCTGGAGGCCGCGGAAGCGCGCATGCGGGAAGCGAACCGCCACCTGACGCCGGAGCTCGCGCGGGAACTCACCGAGCACGGCGTGCGCGCGGTGGAGGGCGGCTTCGCCTGGAAGTACGACAACTTTACTCGTTCGGGATCACCCTACGAGTTCAATATGGAAGACGCGCGCGACCTCTGGAACCAGATTCGCTGCCCTATTCTCATCATTTGGGGCGAGGAATCGTTCGGGAAGCGAATGGACACGGTGGACCTCAGCGCGTTCCACGACTACCGGTCCGTTCGCATCGAGAAAGCGGGGCATTGGGTGCATCACGACCAGTTCGAGACGTTCATGTCGCACATCGACCGGTTCCTGGCGGAATGAGAGCGAAGCTGTTGGCCCTGGGAATGAGCCTGCTCGCGATGGCCCTCGTGGGCGCCGCCTGCGGTGGCGATGACGATGGCGGAGACGAAACCGCGACCACCGGCACGGGGAGCACCACCACCACGGCGGCGGCGAACTCGCCGACAGCGCGGGCGAGCGCTTCGCCGATCACGGTTGGCGAAGCGGTGGCGCGGCTGAAGGCGTTCGAGCCCGCGGCGGAGCTGGTTAATGGGCAGGCGCTCGGGAAGAAGGACTCGAAGGTGGTCCTGGGCGTGTTCGAGGACTTCCAGTGTCCCGTGTGCCTTTCGTTCACGCTCCTGAACGAGAACGTGATCATGGAGGAGTACGTGAAGACCGGGAAGATCCGGTTTGAGTTCCTCCATATGCCCATCCTCGGGGCGGAATCGGCGAACGCGGCGATCGGCGGCGTGTGCGCGGCGCAGCAGAACAAGTTCTGGCCGTACCACAAGAAGCTGTTCGTGGTGCAGGCCGAGGCCGGGCAGCTCAGCGACGAGAAGCTGAACATCGGGAGGTTCAGCCCGGAGAACCTGAAGAAGGACGTGGGCGAAGCGGGGCTCGACGCGACGGCGTTCGAAGCCTGCCTGAAGAGCGATGCGGCCGCGGCGGAAGCCACCGCGCAGCTCCGCCAGGCGCGCGACCTCGGTGTGCGCGGCACGCCCACGTTCGTCCTGAATGGCAAGGTGCTTTCGCCAACCCCGCCCGATGCGGCGGCATGGCGGAAGGTGCTCGACGAGGCGCTGGCGAAGTAGCGGGCGCCGGTCAGCCGGCGGCGATCTCGGGGAGGACGACGGAGTACGGCCGTGCCGGCTTCGCGGGCGGCGGCGGCGTGGGCGTCGACCGGCCAGGTTCGCAGCTGGCGCCATCGGCGGGCACGGTCAGGCTCACGAGGTACGCGTTCACGACGCTGTCGATGCAGCTGTTGCCGTGCCCGTAGACGGTGTGTCCTTCGCCGACGTGGGTGAGGAGCACGCCAGTGGCGAGCTGGTTCGCGTGCCGGACTCCCTCGGCGTAGGGCGTGGCCGGGTCGTTCGTGGTGGCGATGACGAGGATGGGGGGCGCGCCCTCGGCGTGCGGGGGCGTCAGCGGCTCCGAGGGCGCGGGCCAGTTGGCGCAGGGGAGCGCGCTCTGGAGGAGGTTGGGCGCCCCGAAGTGCGGCGCCGAAGCGATCGCCTGGGCGGCGAGCGGCCGGAAGGCTGCGGTGGTCGAGGGCCACGCGTAGTCCAGGCAGGAGACGGCGATGTACACATCGTTGGCGCCGGGATAGCTGCCGTCGGGTTCGCGATTGAGGTAGATGTCGGCCATGGCCACGAGCAACGTGCCGTCGCCGGCGAGCGCGTTCGAGACGGCCGTGGCAAGCATGGGCCAGTACGTACGGGAGTAAAGACCGAGGCTTACGCCGACGTTCGCCTCGCCGGGGCCGAGGGGGCGGTCCGCGCCGGGAGCGGGGATGGGCGACTGCTCGACGCGCGCGAGCAGCAGGTCCAGCTGGCTTCGCGGGCTGCCGCCGCGGGCGAGCGGGCATGTGCCGGTGCAGTTCGCGAGGAACGCATCGAGTGCGCCTTCGAACCCGACGCTCTGGCGGCGAAGCTGCTCATCGCCGGTGAAGGAGAAGAAGTCGTAGGCGCCATCGAGCACCATCGCCCGCAGGCGCCCGGGGAACATGTCCGCGTACACGGCGCCGAGCGTCGTGCCGTAGGAGTAGCCAAGGTAGGAGATGCGCTCCTCGCCGAGGGCGATGCGGACCCTCTCCATATCGCGGGCGACGTTACGCGTGCCCACCTGGGGGAGCAGAGCGCCGTGGTTGGCCGTGCACTCGGCGGTGAAGGCGGCGGCGGCCTGCTCCAGCGCCAGCCACTCGGCCTCGGTGTCGGGCGAGGGGTCGGCGGCGAAGTACGCCTGCATGGTGCTGTGGCAGCTGATGGGTTCCGTGCGGCCGACGCCCCGGGGATCGACGCCGATGAGGTCGAAACGCGCCATGACCTCGCCGGGGAGGCTGATCCGCTCGACCAGCTCCACGGCGGAGCCGCCCGGGCCGCCCGGGTTCATGAAGAGCACGCCGATGCGGCGGGCGGGATCGGAAGCAGTGCGCCGGACGATGCCCAGGCTGATGGCGCCGCTCGCCGGATTCGCGTAATCGAGCGGCACGCTGAGGGTGGCGCACTGGTAGCCACCGTCGCAGGCGGTCCACTGGAGAGCGGTCGCGGTTTCGCTTTCGCCGAACGCAATGGGGCGCGCACCGGCCGCGGCGGGCAGGAACGCGGCGACGACGGCAAGGACGAAAAGCGCGAAAGAGCTGTGACGCATCCGGATACCGCCCATCGTGCACGGTCGCGACGGTGAGGAAAAGGCAAGAACGGGGAACAGGTGCGTGTGCGGCCCGAACGCAGGACGCCCCGGGCGGGTGCCCGGGGCGTCGCGAGTGGTGGCGGAGGCCGGCGCTACTCGTCGTCGGGATCGACCTCGGGGGTGGCGTCGTCCTCACCGTCGTCGTCGACTGGCTCCGGTGCGGGGTCATCCGCCGGCGCGCCGGGTTCGAGGCCGAGCGGCAGGGTCTCGTTGAGGATGGCCTCACCGGTCCCGTTGGCGCCGTTGCGGCCGCCACGCGGTGACGGCGGGCGCTCGTCCTGCATGAGGAAGACGGCGATGCTCGCGACCTGGTCGCCTTCGGCCACGCTCATGACGCTGACGCCCTGGGTGTTGCGGCCGATGAGGCTGATGCTGTCGACCCTCGTGCGAATGACGATGCCGTCGCGCGAAACGAGGAGCAGCTGCTGGGCGGGATCGACCACGCGGCAGGCGGCGACCTTGCCGGTGCGTTCGGTGATGTTGAGCGTCTTCACGCCCTGGCCGCCGCGGCCCTGCACCGGGTACTCGCTGATGGCGGTCCGCTTGCCGAAGCCGCGCTCGGAGATGATGAGCAGGTGCGCGCCGTCGTCGAGGGTATCGACGCCGACGACGTAGCCGTTGTCGGGCAGCTTCATGCCGCGGACGCCACCGGAGATGCGGCTGGCGTCGCGCAGGTCATCGATCTTGAAGCGAATGGCCTGGCCTTCGCTCGAAACCAACAGCACGTTGGTCTCGTTGGTGGCGACGCGGGCGGCGATGAGCTGGTCGCCGTCGTCGAGGCGCATGGCGATCTTGCCGTTGCGGCGGACTTCGGCGAATTCGCTCAGCTTCGTCTTCTTGATCACGCCCTGGCGGGTGGCGAGCAGGATGAAGTCCCGGTCGTAGTCGCGCACGGCGAGGATGGTGGTGACGCGTTCGCCGCCCTCGACATCGATGAGGTTGACGATGGGGAGGCCCTTCGCCTGCTTCTTCGAGTCCGGGACGTCGTAGCCGCGCAGGTGGTAGACCTTGCCGCGGTCGGTGAAGAAGAGCAGGTTGTCGTGCGTATCGCAGACGACGAGCTTCATGACGGCGTCTTCCTCGCGGGTGGGGGCGCCGCGAGCCCCCTTGCCGCCGCGCTGCTGTACGCGGAAGTCCTCCAGCGGGACGCGCTTGATGTAGTTGCGAATGGAGAGCGCGATGACGCTCTCCTGGTGGGCGACGAGGTCCTCTTCCTTGAAGTCCTCGGGGTCGGCCGGGACGATCTCGGTGCGGCGGGCATCGCCGTACTTCTTCTTGATCTCGACCATGTCGTCGCGGATGAGGAAGTCGATCTTGCGCGGGTTGGCGAGCAGGTCCTCGAGGTAGGTGATCTTCTCGAGCAGCTGGTTGTACTCGTCCAGCAGGTTCTGGCGTTCCAGCGCGGCGAGGCGGCGAAGCTGCATGTCGAGGATCGCGCGGCCCTGGGCTTCACTGAAGGTGAACGGGTTGGTGGCGGTGAGGCGCCGGGTGATGACGGCGGCGGTCCCATCGGGGATGCGCGCGGCGAGCACGAGCCCTTCGCCCTGGAGGAGTTCGAGGGCGTTCGACGCGGATTCCGAGGCGCGAATCGTGACGATCACAAGTTCGAGCATGTCGATCGCCTTGAGCAGGCCCTCGAGGATGTGGGCGCGTTCGCGCGCCTTCTCGAGCTGGAACTCCGTGCGGCGGCGGATGACTTCGCGCCGGTGGTCGATGTACAGCTCCAGCGCCTTCTTCAGCCCAAGCCGGCGCGGCTGTCCATCGACGATCGCCATCATGTTGACCGCGAAGGTCGAACGCATGGAGGTGTGCTTATAAAGGAGGTTCTTGATCTGGGCGGCGGAACCTTCGCGCTTGAGTTCGATGACGATGCGCATGCCCGTGCGGTCGGACTCATCGCGGAGGTCGGCGATGCCGGGGATTTTGCCGTCGCGGACCAGGTCGGCGATCTTCTCGATGAGGTTCGCCTTGTTCACCTGGTAGGGGAGCTCGGTGACGATGATCTGGGTGCGGCCCCGGCTGCTCTCCTCGATGGAGGTGCGGGCGTGCATGGTGATGCGCCCGTGGCCTTCACCGTACGCGAGCCGCACCTGCTCGCTGTTCTTGCCCACGAGCGCGATGCCGGCCGTGGGGAAGTCCGGCCCCTTCACGACCTGGAGGAGGTCATCGAGGGTGGATTCGGGGGTTTCGATGAGCATCGTGATCGCGTCGGCGATCTCGTTCAGGTGGTGCGGCGGAATGTTCGTCGCCATGCCCACGGCGATGCCGGCCGAGCCGTTCAGGAGCAGGTTCGGGATGCGGGCGGGGAGCACCTTCGGCTGCGTATAGCGGCCGTCGTAGTTGGGCTCGAAGTCGACGGTGTCCTGGTCGATATCGGCGACCAGTTCCTCGGCGATGGGTGACATGCGGGCTTCGGTGTAGCGCATGGCGGCGGGCGGGTCGCCATCGACGGAGCCGAAGTTGCCCTGGCCATCGACGAGGGGGTAGCGCATGGAGAAGTCCTGGGCCATGCGCACCAGGGCCTCGTACACGGGGCTGTCGCCATGGGGGTGATAGCGGCCCATGACGTCGCCAACGATGCCGGCGGACTTGCGATAGCCGGTCCCCGCGCGGGCGCCGCCATCGAACATGCCCCAGACGATCCGGCGCTGGACGGGTTTGAGGCCGTCCTCCACGTAGGGCAGGGCGCGAGAGACGATCACGCTCATGGCGTAGTCGAGGTAACTCGACCGCATTTCGTTCTCGATGATTGCCGGCCGGATGTTCCGGATGGGTTCGATTGAGGTCATAAGAAAGCGACTCCGTGTCAAGGCAGCGGGGGAATACTGCTCAACAGATTGTACCAATTCGAGGCTAAGGGGCTACGCCCGGGGACGCCTGATACACTTCCAGCATGGCCTTCACCGTGTCGGACGTACGGGAGCTGCTGACCCTGCTGCGGGAACACCCGGAGTGGCGGGCGGAGGTGCGCCGCGAGATCCTCGGCGACGAGCTGCTCACCCTGCCGGACCTTATCCGCCAGAACGGCGAGGACATTCGCGAACTCTGGGCCATCGTCCGCCAGAACGGCGAGGACATCCGCGAGCTGCAAGCCATCGTCCGGCAGAACAGCGAGGACATCCGCGAGCTGCAGAGAACAGCGAGGACATCCGGCAGAACTCCGCCGACATCCGCGACCTGCAGGCCATCGTCCGTCAGAACAGCGAGGACATCCGGCAGAACTCCGCCGACATCCGCGACCTGCAGGCCACCGTTCGCCAGAACAGCGAGGACATCCGGCAGAACAGCCAGGACATGCGCGAACTCCAGGGAATCGTTCGCCAGAACAGCGCGGACATCCAGCAGCACTCGGCCGAAATCCGGGACCTGGTGGAGGCCATTCGCGCGAACACGGCCGAGGTGGCGGTCCTCACGCGGCGGGTCGGGCGCATGGCGGGGACGCTTGGTTCGGCCGCGGGACAGCTCGCCGAGCTGCGCTGGACGAATGCGTTTTCCGGCCGGTTCGGGCGGCGGCTGCGCAAGGCACGGCTCCTCACGCCGCGCGATCTCGAGCTGTTCGAGGCGGCGGATGACGCCGGTGACCTGACGGAGGTGGAAGCACTGGCGGTACGCGGGCTGGACCTCATCGTCGAGGGGATCGAAGGACGCGGTCCCGACGCCCGCCCCGCGCTGCTCGCAGTCGAAGTCTCCACGACGATCGAGGAGAACGACGTCGAGCGGGCAGCGCTGCGGGCGGCGGTGCTGCGCAGGGTGGGGTACAACGCGTACGCGGCCGTCGCCGGGGGGCGCATCACGCCGGAGACGGACGCGATCGCGCGCGGGAGCGCCGTCGAGGTGTTCGTGGTCGTCGAGGACACGATCGAACTCTGAGGCCGCCGGCGCGTAGGATGGCCCGCACCACGCAGGGGGGGACGGGCATGATCAGCAAGCAGGAACTGGTGGATGGCATCCGCTTCGCGGGCGAACGCGCCGCGGCTGCCGCCGAGCACTGCCGCGACTGGGATCACCAGCTTGGCCACCAGTGGACGAGCGGCGACGCATTTCGCCACATCGCGGCGACGGCGGGTGGCGCGGCCGGCTTCGTGCCCATGCTCGAAAGCGGCGTGCTCTCGGGGCTGGGTGCGGATCGCATCGCGCAGGGGAACGCAAAGGCGATCTCCGACCGTTCCGCGACGCCCCGCGAGGAGGTAGTCGCGGCCATTCGCGCCGGCCACGCAGCCTCGGCGGACTATGTCGCGGGCCTCGACGAAGCGGACCTGGCGAAGGTCGTGACGCTGGGCGGGTACGAAATGCCGAAGGCGGAGATCATCGCGCAGATCTGGATTCACCACGCGATTGCGCACGCCTACGAGGCGAGCGCGCGCTGGCCGATCCTCTAGCGCGCGAGCGGCGACGGGACGTGTCGTGAATACGCGGGAAACTCGGTAATTAACTGAATCCCGCGCGGGAACGTTTATCCGGGTACGAAATTCGTTGACCCAATCCAATTGGGCGATGAAGATTCGTCGGCAAGTCCCCGGGGAGTCGAGAACCCGGCGGGCTGAGTGACTGTTTTCGCGACGTTGGCGGGGTGCGTTCAAAAGTCCTCTGGAGGACTTCTTTGGCGTATCCGAGTGCTCGCTCCCGCATTCGACGATTTCACGCGCCCGGCCTGCCCAGCGTCGCCCGCATCGCGGCGGCCTTCGGGGTGGTCCTCGCGGGCGTGCCCGCAGCCGTGGCCGGCGGAATGCCGCGCACGGCCGAGGCCGCGAACTGCCCCATCATCAGCGGTTACGTCTACTACGACGTGAACAACAACGGCATCAAGGACGGCGGCGAGCCCCCGATTCCCGGCAGCTCGATCGAGCTCCGGAGGTCCAACGGGCAGGTGGCCGGGTTCACCTACACCGATGGCAGCGGCTTCTACTCGTTCACGACCGATGCCTCGGCGAACACGCCGCAGCTCTCCGTGACGCACACCGCCACCTTCCCGACGGCCGTCACCGACTGGACGGTCTCGAAGTCGATCCCGCGCTTCGACACCACGCTGGGCACGCTCAAGGCGGTGGAACTGCGCGGGTCGGCGACGATCACGAGCTCCATCAAGGCGGAGAGCCTCGACAGTGCGTCCTCGACGATCACCGCGAACGTGAGCGGCATCATCACCGTCACCGGTCCGGGCGGGCAGTCCGTCGCGGTCGCGCCGAACGCGCAGGCGGGGACGTTCGAGGCCGCCGCATTCGACGGCAACAAGGACTTCGCGGGCCCCAGTGGCAAGGACTTCGGTTCGAGCACGGCCTCGGACACGAACACGGTCATCATCAACGACCCGGCGGCGCTGATCCCGTTCCTGGGGACGGGCAACCTCACGTTCACGGGGGACGTGGTCGCGACGTCGAAGGCGACCGGCTCGGGGAACGTGGCCAGCCAGATCAACACGACGGCCGGCGGCGACCTCACCGTGACGTACCGCTACATCCAGTCGACCTGCCTCACCGATGGCAACTACACCATCGTCCAGACGCAGCAGCCGGCGGGGTACACCGACGGCCGCGAAACGCGAGGCAACGTCACACCCATTAGCGGGAGCGAACGGTCCGACAGCATCAGCGTGACGATCGCGAACGGGGATTCGACGCAGAACAACTTCGGCGAGCTGCGTGCCGGCATCTCAGGGTACGTGTACTGGGACCAGGACAACGACGGCAATAAGGACACGGGCGAACCGCCCATCCCGGGGACGACGATCCTGCTCGCGTGCGTGGATTCCAGCGGCGCAAACGTCAACCGGTCCACGGTGACGAACGGACTCGGGTACTACGAGTTCACGGACCTGCTGGCCGGGCTCTGCGAACTGAACGAGAACCAGCCGGCGCCGTACCTCGACGGCAAGGACACCATCGGCACGCCGGGCGGGAGCACGGGGAACGACCGCTTCTTCAACATCCAGCTGCCCGCGGGCTTCTTCGGGGTCAACAACAACTTCGGCGAGATCCTGCCGACGAATTCGACGCCGCCGGTGACGTTCACGGGGACGCCGAGTTCGACGCCGCCGGGCGGGACGCAGACGCCGCAACCGACGTGCGTGCCCGGGACCTCGGGCTGCCCGAACACCCCGACGCCACCCCCACCGGGGACGTGCGTGCCTGGGACGAACGGCTGCCCGCCGAGCGGCCAGTGCACGCCGGGCGTGAACCAGAACTGCACCCCCGTCCCGACGCAGCCGCCGGCGGGGCAGTGCACACCGGGAACGCCGGGGTGCCCGCCCAGCGGCCAGTGCACGCCGGGTTCGAGCCCGAACTGCACCCCGATCGCCGGGCAGACGAACCCCGCGAACGCGACGCCCGGGAAGTCGCCGTCGCCGGCGGGGAACAAGGTGCCCTCGGCGCCGGACTCGGGCACGGGGTTCCTGGACCACGCCACGAGCTTCAACACGATCATGATCGGCCTCGCGGTTTTCGCCGCATCCGGTTGGCTGGCGTTCCTCGCGCTGGGCAAGCGGAAGCAGGGAGACGAGCCCGCGGAGTAGGTACCGAAGCCGTTTCGCAAGAATCAGAGGGGCCCCTTACCTTCCGTAAGGGGCCCTTTCTCTTGCGTGGAAATGACCCCCGAGTGGTTGCAGAAGCAACTATCGTCGGGTACTGTCGTACTTACGAAGTGTAGCCGCCTTTGGTGGCCTCGCTGAGAACACGAAGGGAATCACCACCATGACCTGGCAACTCGATACCGCCCACAGCACCATTCAGTTCGGCGTGAAGCACATGCTCGTCGCCACCACCCGCGGCAAGTTCACCGACTACACGGTCGACGCGGCCATCGACGAGACCGACGTCGCTCGCTCGGTCGCGACGGTCACGATCAATGCCGCGAGCATCGAGACCGGCGACAGCGGCCGCGATGGCCACCTCAAGAGCCCCGACTTCTTCGATGTCGAGCGCTTCCCGACGATCATCTTCGCCTCGAAGCGGCTGGAGCCGAAGAAGGATGGCGAATTCCGCCTTGTCGGCGACCTGACGATTCGGGGAATCACCCGCGAAGTGGTGTTGGACGCTGAAGTGGCCGCGCCTTCGAAGGACCCCTTTGGCGCCGTTCGCGCCGGGATCTCGGCCGAGGGCAAGGTGAACCGCAAGGACTTCGGCCTGACCTGGAGCGCGCCCGTGGAGGCTGGCGGCATCGTCGTCGCGGACACGGTGAAGCTGACGATCGACCTCGAGCTGAACAAGCAGAACTAGCCGCGTCCTGCGGCGGACATGGAAACGGGGCGCCGAGTGGCGCCCCGTTTTCGCGTGCCCGCCGCGGGCAGCCGCTCAGGCGGGCCAGGTTTCGAAGTGGGCGTACCCATCGAGCGCCATCCGCGGCCGGTTGCCGGTCACGGGGTCGGCGCCACCGGGGTACCCGAGGGCGATGAGGTTCGCGACGACGTGGCCGGGCGGCAACCCGAGGACCTTCGCGGCGCCGTCGTTGTCGTGGGTAGAGGCGGGACAGCTCGTGATGCCTTCCTCCCACGCCGCCAGCATGATGTTCTGGGCGGCCCGGCCAGCATCGAACGGCCCGCGGAAGATGGCGAACTGCCCCGGCGGCTGGTCGGCCTCGGGCACGAGCACGAGGGCGACGACGGCGGCCGCCGCGGGGACGTGCGGGGTGAACCGCCCGCACGCGGCCAGCGCCTCCTTGCGGGCCTGCTCGCGCACGACGATGAGGCGCACGGGTTGGGCCGCCTTGGCGCTGCCGGCCATCCGCCCCGCGTTCAGGATGCGCGTCAGCACCTCCTCCGGGATGGGGCGGCCGTCGTAAACGCGGGTGTCCCGCTTGGTGACGATGGCACGGTAGGTATCCATGGCGGCCCCTCGCGTCAGTCCCGGGCGATTTCGGCCATGAGCTCCATGGCCTCGTCCTGCTGCGTGCTGACGGTCAGGCCGGTCAGGCCGGAATCCGCCCACGCCTTGTAGCGCTCCCGGATGCGGGCCGGCGGCCCCACGAGCGAGCCTTCGTCGCAGTACTCGTCCGGGATAACCTCCATCGCCTCGGCCTTGCGGCCGGCGAGGTAGAGCTCCTGGATCGCCTTTGCGACGTCGCCGTAGCCGCGCCGGACCATCATGTCGTTGTGGAAGTTCTTGTCGCGGTGGCCCATGCCGCCGACGTAGAGGGCGATGCGCGGCTTCATCTGGCGGAGGGCGTCGCGCAGGTCGTTGGTGATGATGACGGTCGTCCCGCCCTGGATTTCGAAGCCGTTGCCGGACTTACCGGCGCGCCGGAAGCCTTCCTCGAGCCAGGGGGGGTAGGTCGACATGCTGCCGGGGACGAAGCCGAGCGGGAGCCAGCCATCGGCGATTTCGGCGGTGAGCTTCACGTTCGCCTCGGTGCCGGTGCCGAGCCAGATGGGCAGCTGCGGGTTCGTGTGCAGGATGGACTTGAGCGGCTTGCCGATGCCCATCGCGCCTTCGCCCGTGTACGGCAGCGAAATCTCCTTGCCGGCGTGACTCACGGGCTCCTGGCGGTCGAAGATCTTGCGCATGATGGTGACGTAGTCGCGGATGCGGCGGTTGGGCTTGCCCCATGGCTGGCCGTACCAGCCCTCGACGATCTGCGGGCCCGACACGCCCAGGCCGGCGATGAACCGGCCGCGGCCGGCGAGGGCGTCGACGGTCTGGACCTCCATCGCGGTGGCGGCGGGGGTGCGGGCGGCGAGCTGAATGATGCCCGTGCCCAGTCGGATCCGCTTCGTCAGGGCGCCGATGTAGGCGAGCGGGGTGATCGCGTCGGAGCCGTACGCCTCCGCCGTCCAGACGGAGTCGTAGCCGAGCTTTTCGGCGAGTTGAACGCGCTCGATGGGCAACCGCATTTCGGCGCCGGAGTAACCGATGGAGAGGCCGAGCTTCATGGGAAGCCTCCGCGTGGTGTAGCGGGGCCGATTCTACGCGCCCGCGGCGGCTGCGCGCTGGAGGCCGCCGGGGCGTGGCATACTGCCGCCGATGGGGCGTGGAGAACAGCGGGCGACCTCCCGGCGGAAACTCGACCGGCTGCGCGCGCTGAAGGTGGCCGGGGGCGCGGCGCTCGCCGCGTACGTCACGGAACTGGTGGCCGAGGACCGCGACCCCGAGGTGCTGGAGGCCGCGCTGGCGGCGCTTCCTTCGCCGCCCCCGCGCGAACTGGCGCAGCCGCTGCGCGACGCATGGGAGTGGTTCGCGAGTAGTGGCAAGCGGCGCGACCCCGGGGGGTTCGTCCGCACCCGCATCCTGCAGGCGCTCGCGCCCATCGCGACGCAGGCGGACCGCGACGCGTTCATCGCCGCCATCGGGACGTACGAGCGTACGCCGCAGGACCCCGCGGGGCCCGGGGTGTTGCGCGCCGCCGGGGTGGCCGGCCTCCATCGCTTCGATCCCGAATCGGCGGCGCCGTTCGCGGCGAGCCTGCTCTCGAACCGGGACGGGATTTCGCCGATGACCGGCGAGCCGGCGGTGACGGCGGCGCGTGTCCTGTTCGCGACAGGCCACGAACTCACGCTGTTCGTGTACGCGATGGCAGTGCCACGGCTCCACGCCGACGTGCTCGGCGAATGCGTGCGATCGATGGAGGGGCTGCCGGAGCCGCTGCGCGCGGAGTGCGTGGCGAAGTTCGCCACGGACCCGGACCCGGTGGTGCTGCTGGGCGTCTGCGACCTCGTGGTGGCGGCGCGCATGGCCGAAGCCGCGAGCGGCCTGCTGCGCTCGCTGGAGGACACTGAGGTGTACGCCTCGCTGGTGGCGGCGATGGTGGCGAGCCGCGATGCCGGGCTCGCGGCGGCCCTGCTTTCGCACGCGAAAACGGTGACCGCGCGCGAAAAGCTGGTGCTGCTCGCCGACAGCCTCGGCCTGATGCGCGGGGACGCGGGCGCGGACGAGGTGCTGGAGAGCGTGCGGCGGCGCCTGGACCGCTGACGATCAGGCGGGCGACGGCACGAGGTCGATGGCGCCGAGGCGCATGCGGATTTCGGTGCGAATCGGCGTGGCCTCGCTAATCGTGTTGCACATGGGGCAGGTGCAGGCCGCGGCCTCGAGCTCGGCGGTGTGCGCGAGGAGCGCGGGGTCCGTCACGACGAGGTCGATGACACCGATCACGCTCGCGACCTTCGAGGGGTTCTGCTGCATCTCGGCGTTGAACATCGCCTCGCAGCGCATGACCTCGCGGTCGAGCAGCAGGGGGTGGTTGAGCAGGGTGCCCAGGCTGCAGTTGGCGAGCGCGATGAGCAGGAGCTCGGTCGAATTGAAGCCGACCGGGCCATCCTCGCGCAGGGTGCGGACGTTGACCATCGAGCGGTCGCGGGCGGTGAAGACGATGCGCTGGCGGTCCTGGTATTCGGCGACGATGCGGGGCATGGCGCCCTCCCGTAGATGTTGGTCGCGAGTATACGGAGTGCGGGAGGGCCGGGCGCGGCGTGAAGCGAGACGTTGTTTCTCGCCATTTGTCCACTACTTTCGGGCCCAATGGTCGCTCGCGTGTTGCGGATGAGCCCGCACGATTCGGCTGTGTATCGTCCGGCTGCTGCAATGACTCCCCTCATGACGAGGCTCGCGTGAGTATGCAGCGGTGGGCTGGCCGCGCCGCGGTGCGGAAGATCGCGCTCGGCCTCTTTCTCTCCATGCTGCCGACGTTGACGTACTTCGGGCACTGGCCCGAGGTGTACCTGGACATCCCGGGGACGGGCCTTGTTCTTGGCCTGCCGGGCTCGGGGGCCCACGCGCACACCCCAGCGGGCGCCGAGGAGGACGGGTCCGAAGGCGCGCACCGCGACCACTGCCATGCGGAGTCCGCCTCCTGCAGCGACGTGCCCTTCACGGGCGTGAGCGCGTTCGCGATGGTGAATCGAGCGATCGCGGTCCTCGGCGCGACGGGCATGCTGACGCTCCTCGCGGTCCGATGGTGGCAACCTGTCTCCTCGCATCCCCTGGTCCCGGAGCTGCAACCGCCGCGGCGGTTCGCCACCAGCTGAACGCTGAGGCACGGCTCACCGGCCGGGTGCCCGTGCTCCCGTCGCGTCCAACGTGACCGGGGGGACCGCGGCCATTCGCGACCGGCGCAGGGTTGGCGCTCCATGTGACGTCTCATCCCGCACTCCCCTTGTCCCTCCCCCTGATTGGTGGGGCGTGACGGAGCGTGCGTGCGCGAACCCGAGCCCGTTGTCTCCAGCGCAAGGCGATGGTTGGCCGGCCGCCCCCAGGGCGGCCGCAGCTCAGCGCGCAGGGTAGCGCCGTCCATGTGGCGGCGCGGCCATGGGCGCCCGTTTGCCACGGAGGCATCATCTTGGCTGCTCCTGTCCTTACCCCGGCCGCGCACGGCGGCGCCTGCGGCGATGCATGGAACGCGCTCATCCACGACCCGGAGCGCATTGCCCGCGCCACGCCCGCTGAAGTGCTCCCCCTGTTCCAGGGGATGATGAAAGGCGGCTGCAAGGCCTGCCCCTCGGCGCAGACCCGCGTCTGCCAGAACCTCGAAAAGCCGCTTTCGTACCTGGGCCACGACATCGTCGCGCCCTGGATGACCATGCCGTGGGAGTTCAAGGCGCACGACGTCCTCGCCGGCGGCGTCACGGACAACAGCGTCCGCTTCGAGGACGTCCAGCGCGTGATGGCGGCGTGCGGGGCGAATGCCACCGACCGTGGCCACGACGCCGTCAGCCTCGCCGACCTCGTCGAAACGCTCGTGGCCCTCACGGCGACCTTCGAGTACGCCGCACCGGACACCGTCGAGCCCGCGTTCGACGGGCTCGCGGACGGGATGGGTTCGCCGGTCGAGGTGATCCGCCGCGGGCGGCGTGAGCACGATGCACGGGCGGCGGCGTTCCGCTCGGACCCGGCGGCGATGCGGCGCAACGCCGAGGCCGTCATCGAGTCGCTCCCGCACGAGGCGCGCATCCACGACGAACTGGCGAACCGGGACTTCACGTGGTGCAACCACGTGCCGCACCTGTTCACCCGGCTCCTGACGCGGATCTCGCTCTCGGATAGCGAACTCGACGCCCTGCTCGCGAACTGCGAGCGGGTCGCGGACGAGCGGGCGCACCCCGGCGTGACCCCGCGCGACGTGGATACGGCGCTGATGCGGCTCGCGATCGCGGGCCTGTACGCCGACTGACAGCCTCCTCCCGCGTGCGGGCGGCGGGCCCATGGCCGGTCCGCGCCCGCGCGCGCCACTCCCTGGAGCAACTGACGTGGACAACTCACTCCTGCGGCGCCGGGTCGGCCGGCGCGCCTTCCTGACCGGCGCGGGCGGCATGGCCGCCGCGGCCGCGACCCTCGCCCTCGGCGCCTGCGGCGAGGGCGGGGATAGCGAGTCCGGCGGCACGGCCCCCGGCGCCGCCGCCAACCCGCAATCGGCCGCGCAGCCCCGTCGCGGCGGCACCCTGCGCATCAACCAGACCGGCGATATCAGCCTCAACGCCGGGTACCCCTTCGTGGTCTCACCCCAGAACAGCCGCCTGCCGTGGACCGTCTCCGAGACGCTCGTCCGCTACCGCAAGGAGATCACGCAGCCGGAACTGGTCCTGGCCGACCGCTTCGAATACAACGGGGACCGCACGCGCCTGCTGGTGTCGATCAAGCAGGGGGCGGCGTTCCACAACGGGGCGCCGGTGACGCCCGAGGACGTGTTCTTCGGGATCGACTTCCACCTCGACCCGAAGAAGTTCGGCGTGACGACGGCGGGGGTCACGAACCCCTGGCGAAGGCGATCGTCGAACGGAAGAAGGTCGACGAGCGGACGATGGAGTTCACCTTCGACCGGCCGCGGTACGACATGACCGGGTTCTTCGTGAACATGAACATCACGCAGCTCAGCAGCTTCCCGAAGCTGCTCACCGGCGAGAGCGTGCAGGGCACCGGTCCGTATTCGTTCAAGGCGTGGACGCCGGGTGCCGGGTACACGCTGGCGCGCAACCCCAACTGGCACATGAGCGGCAGCGAAGGCGGCCCCTACCTGGACGAGATCCAGGTGAAGGAGTTCGCCGATGAAGCGGCGGCGGCGAACGCGTTCGAGGCCGGCGAGCTGGATATCGCGTTCCGGCTGCCCGGCGCGGAGGCGAAGCGCTTCCGCGAGCGGGTGAAGACGGCGCCACGCATCGGCGGGCTGATCCTTGGGATGGTGGTCAGGAACCCGTTGCTCGCCGACCGGCGCGTGCGCCAGGCACTGTTCCTCGCGGTCGACAAGAAGCGCATCGCGGAGGAGCTGGGCGAGGGGTTCTACGGAGCCACGTCGCAGCTCTGGCCCGAGTACTCGCTCGCGTACGACAGGGCGCTGGACGTGCCCTCGTACGACCCCGCCCGGGCGAAGGAGCTCCTGCGGGAGGCCGGCTTCTCGCAGTCCCGTCCGCTGGACATCGAGTACTCGCAGCGCAGTCAGCAGAACGTGACGGTGGTCAAGGAGAACTTCGAGGCCGTCGGCGTGAAGACGAACCTGGTGCTGGTCGACACGACGCCGCTGGTGGCGAAGCTGCGCAGCCGCCAGGTCACCGACTTCTACGCGAGCGGGACGAACCTCGGCGACCCGATCCCGTCCTCGGCGCTGCAGGGGAACACGAACATCTCGATCCCCAACATCGCCTACCAGGAGAACGCCGAACTGGCCGACGTGCTCGCGAAGATCGGGACGGCGGACCCGCTGAGTACCGGGGCGAAGGAGCTCTACCGGCGCTTCAACCGCGTCTGGATGGAGGACCCGTGGGTCATCCCGCTGGAGCCTTCGGGGGCGCTGGATGTGCTTTCGGCGAAGGTGCAGGGGTTCGACGAGTACTTCGTGCAGCCGTTGCAGGGCCCGAACTTCGGCCGCATCTGGTTGAAGGCGTGACCGGGAGCGCGCGGGAGGCGTGACATGATCCGTTACATCCTGGCCCGGGTAATCCAGGCCATCCCCGTGCTGCTCATCGCGAGCGTGGCCGTCTTCTTCGTGCTGAGGCTGGTGCCGGGCGACCCGGCTTCGGCGCTGGCGGGCGAGAACGCCTCGCAGGAGCGGGTCGACGAGATCCGCAAGGACCTGGGGCTGGAGGGGCCGGTCGCGGTGCAGTACGTGCACTGGCTCCGGCAGGTGGCGACGGGCGACCTCGGGACGTCGGTCCTCAACGGCCTTGCCGTGCGGCGGTTGATCGGGCTCGCGGCACGGCCGACGATCGAGCTGGCCCTGGTGGCGTATCCCCTCGCGCTGGCGATCGGGATCCCGTTGGGCGCGGCCGCGGGGGCACGTCCGCGGTCGCGCTGGGACCTCGCGGCCACGGCGTACACGACGCTGGCGATTGGCGTGCCCGGTTTCCTCACGGCGATCGTCATGCTCTGGGTGTTCGCCATCGAACTGGATTGGCTGCCGGCTTCGGGGTACGTGAGCCTCCTGGACGACCCCGTGCAGGCGGCGCTGCACCTTGCGATGCCGGCAGCGACGCTCGCGGTCGGGCTGAGCGCCGTGCTGGCCCGGTATACGCGGACGGCCGTCTCGCAGGCGCTGACGCAGGACTACATCCGCACGGCGCGGGCGAAGGGGCTGCCGGAGCGCGCGGTCGTGATGCGGCACGCGCTGCGCGTGGCCCTCGTCCCGGTGGTGACGGTGGCGGCGCTGCAGGTAGGCCAGCTGCTCTCGGGGGCCGTCGTGGTTGAGCAGGTGTTCACGCGCCCGGGCATGGGGCGGCTGATGGTCGGCGCGATCACCGGCCGCGATTACCCCGTGGTGCAGGGCGGCCTGCTCGTCCTGGTGGCGACGTTCGTGCTGGTCAACCTCGCCGCCGATATCCTCGCCGGGATCGCCGACCCGCGGGCGGTGCAGCGATGACCGCGATGCGAATGGCGGCGTGGCCGGGGCAGGGGCAGGAGCGGGCGGGCCGGCGGCGTTCGTTGCCGGGACGCGTGCTCGCGGACCCGCGGGGCCGGATCGGGGCGGCGGGGGTCGTGGTCATCGTCGTGGTGGCGCTGCTCGCTCCGCTCGCTCCACACGGCCCGTTCGCCCAGGACGCGAGCGGGCGGCTGCTCGCGCCGTCGTGGGAGCACCCCTTCGGCACGGACGAACTCCGTCGCGACCTGCTGGCGCGAACGGCGTACGGGCTACGCCTGTCGCTGGCCGTCTCCATCGCCGCCGTGCTCGCGGGGGCGACGGCGGGCACGGCCTTCGGGTTCGTCGCCGGGTACGCCGGGCGCCGCGTCGATGCCGCGCTCATGCGGCTGATCGACGCGTGGATGGCGTTCCCGGCGCTGCTCACGGCACTCGCCATCCTCACCATCCTCGGGCCGGGGATGCGAAACGTGGGCATCGCGCTGGCGGTGTTCAACGTGCCCGTGTTCGCGCGGATGGCACGGGCGCAGATGCTCGTGGAGCGCCGGCGGGAGTACGTCGTCGCCGCGGGCGCGCTGGGGGCGCACCCGGCGCGGGTCATCGCGCGGCACATCGCCCCGAACGCGCTGCCCCCGCTGGTGACGCATCTCGCGCTCGCGATGACGGGGGCGATCATGGTGGCGGCGGCGCTCAGCTTCCTCGGCCTGGGCGAGCGCGCGCCGGAGCCGTCGCTCGGGAGCCTGATCAGCGCCTCGCGGACGCACCTGCGCGACGCGTGGTGGTATGCGGCCTTCCCCGGCGGCGTGCTCACGGCGCTGTTGCTCTCGTTCACGCTGCTGGCGGACGCGACGAACGACGCCCTCGGGGCCGGCGCCGGGGGGCGGTGACGGCGGCGGCGGACGCGGCAACGGGCCTTCCCCGGCGGGAAGGCCCGTTACGCCGCGTGCCGCGAGGCTCAGCCGGCGAGGGTGAGCGAGGGGTAGAGGGCGTTGTCGCGCTGCGCTTCGAAGGCGCTGATCTTCTCGTCGTCCAGGAGGGTGAGCGCGATGTCGTCGAACCCACCGAGGAGGTTGTGCTTCACGTTCGGGTCGATTTCAAACGAACGTGAGAACGAGCCGTCGGCGGTGGAGATGGTCTGGGTCGCGAGGTCGATGACGAGCTGGCTATTGGGCAGCTCCTCGGCGCGCGCCATCAGGTGATTGATGTCTTCCTGCGGCAGGACGACGGTGAGCAGGCCGATCTTGGCGCAGTTGTTGCGGAAGATGTCGGCGAAGCTGGGCGCGACAATGGCGCGGATGCCGAGGTCCTCGATCGCCCAGGGGGCGTGCTCACGCGAGGAGCCACAGCCGAAGTTCGGCCCCGCGAGGAGGATGGGCGCGCCCTGGTAGGCGGGGTTGTTCACGACGAAGTTGGGGTCCTTGCGCCAGGTTTCGAAGGCGAAGGGGCCGAACCCGCTGCGCTCGATGCGCTTGAGGTACTGGGCGGGGATGATCTGGTCGGTATCGACATCCGCGCGGTTGAGCGGGATGGCGTTGCCTTTCACGGTTTCGAACTTCTGCATGTGGTCCTCCGCGGTGCGCCGCGAGCTACTTCCAGGTGCGGATATCGACGAAGTGGCCGGCGATGGCGGCGGCGGCGGCCATGGACGGGCTGACGAGATGCGTCCGTCCGCCGCGGCCCTGACGGCCTTCGAAGTTGCGGTTCGAGGTCGAGGCGCAGCGTTCGCCGGGCAGGAGGATGTCCGGGTTCATGCCCAGGCACATGGAGCAGCCGGCGTCGCGCCATTCGAAGCCAGCTTCGGTGAAGATCCTGTCGAGGCCTTCCTGTTCCGCCTGCAGCTTCACCAGGCCCGAGCCGGGGACGACCATCGCGCGGACGGAGGGCGCCTTCTTCTTGCCGCGAATGACCTCGGCGGCGGCGCGCAGGTCTTCGATGCGGCCGTTCGTGCAGGAGCCCAGGAAGACGACATCGAGCGGGATGTCCTCGATGCGCGTGCCGGGCTTGAGGTCCATGTAGGCGAGGGAGCGCTCCGCCAGTTCGGCCGCCTGCGGGTTCGCGGCGTCCTTCGGGTCCGGCACGCGGCCGGTCACGGGGACCGACTGCGCCGGGGTGGTGCCCCAGGTCACGCACGGTTCGATATCGGCGCCGTTCAGCTCGACGGTGGTGTCGAACACCGCGCCTTCGTCGGTCGCGAGACCGCGCCAGGCGTCGAGCGCGCGCTCCCAGTCGGCGCCCTTTGGCGCGTGCTTGCGGCCTTCCATGTAGGCGAAGGTGGTGTCGTCCGGGGCGACGAGACCGGCGCGCGCCGGCTTCGATGGACATGTTGCAGATGGTCATGCGGCCTTCCATGGAGAGGGCGCGGATGACCTCGCCGCGATACTCCGCGACATGACCGACCCCGCCGGAGACGCCGATCTTGCGGATGATCGCGAGGATCACGTCCTTGGGGGTGACGCCCGGGTGGAGTTCGCCGTTGACCTCGATGGACATGGTCTTCGGCTTCGCCTGCGGGAGCGTCTGCGTCGCGAGGACGTGCTCGACTTCGCTGGTGCCGATGCCGAAGGCGAGGGCGCCGAATGCGCCATGCGTGGCCGTGTGGCTATCGCCGCAGACGATGGTCATGCCCGGCTGGGTGAGCCCCTGCTCGGGCCCGATCACGTGCACGATGCCCTGCCGGATATCGCCCACGCCGAAGTACGGCACGCCGAAATCCTCGACGTTCTTGCGAAGCGTCTCGACCTGCTGGACCGAGAGCGGATCCGTCCACGGCTTGTCGCGGTCCCGCGTGGGGACGTTGTGGTCGACGGTGGCGAGGGTCAGGTCGGGGCGGCGGACCTTGCGGCCCTGGAGGCGCAGCGATTCGAACGCCTGGGGCGAGGTGACCTCATGGACCAGGTGGAGGTCGATGAAGAGGAGGTCCGGCTTGCCCGCTTCGCTGCGGACGAGGTGGTTATCCCAGATCTTCTGGGAGATAGTGCGCGGTTGGGACATAGGTTGGTGCGATCTCCGGGCAGCTCACGGCGGCGGACATTGCAGCCGCGTGTCTGCAGAGGATATCGCATGGTGCGGGAGCGCGCGCCCGTCCGGTGTTTCCGCGGCGCCGGGAGAGCGGCCGGGACCGGCGCTGGCGGGCTACCGCACGAGCCTGCGCCGCCGCTCGCGGTTGGCCCGCCGATCGGGGTCCTCGGCGGCCACGGCGGGGGCGGCGGCCATGGCCTCCATCGCGGTCTTGATCCCGATGAGCATGGAGCCGACGCCGTTGCTGTTCTGCATGAAGGGCTCGCGGCCCGCGGCGCGGGCGGCCTCGGCGATGCGCCCACTGGCGGCGTGCCCGATGCAGGCCGTATTGATGACGAGCAGGTCGGCCTTGCCGCCGGCAAGGTCCTTCGCGCGATCACCCTGCTTTGCGGCGGCGGGGTCCAGCCATTCGGCATCCATTCCCCAGTCCCGCAAGACGGCGTCGCCGTACTTCCGGAGGTACTGACGCCCGCCGAAGAGGATCACGCGCTTTCCGGGGAAGGACGGAGGCGCTTCGAGCGTCGGACCTTCGGGTGTCTCCGAAAGGAGGGCGCGCATCCGTTGGTTGAACTCGGGGTAGATGTACTGGAGGCCGATGAGCTGGGTGCGCGCTTCCTCCGCGTCGTCCTCGCGGCCGTTCATGGCGGCCGAAAGCGCGATGGCGACGTCGCCGGCATCGGCGCCTTCCTCGAGCAGCAGCTCGGCCTGGAGCGCGAGCGCGGGGACCCGCAGCGGGCGGAACCGCTCGAGGGCCTCGGCGCAGAGCTGGCGGAGGCCAGCCGCGCCGGGCTCGTCCTGGAGTTCGCGCACCAACCGGTAGAACGCTTCGCGGGCGTCCTTGTCGTGCCCCTGCCGTATTGAGGCGTCGAAGGCGGCCCGGTAAACGCGCACGCGCTGGTCGTGACTGAACATCGAGGCGCCGACGAAGGCGTCGTCCTCCAGCATCTGGCCGAGTTCGTTGAGCAGATTGTCCGGTCGCGAACCTTCGGCGAGCACGGGGAGGAGGTCGAGCACGTGCTTTTCGGGGTCCGTGATCCCGCGGGCGTGTTTGAGGCCGGGAAGCACGGCCCTGTCGGCGAGAAGGCGCGCCGCACTGCCCGGGCCCGCGCCAGCCAGGTACGCTTCCACGATGTGGTCGGCGGTGGTGGCGAGTTCCTTCCGCGAGACGATCTCGATGTACCCGGGGAACTCATCCCACGGCGCGCGATCGCCGGCGGCGGCGATACGGAACACCGCGAGAAACTCCGCGTACCGCCGGATCGCCTCGTTGCGAGGAATCCAGTTCACCAGCTCGCGGCGATCGCGGAGCGAGATGCGATCATCCGGCGGGAGATTGGCGATGGAGGCGAGCGCGGCGAGCGCGGCCCGCGGAGCAACGTGCGGATCCATGTACGGCAGCGCGCGCCGGGCGGCGGCCGCGGCGTTTTCGTCGGGCGCGAACTGCTCCTCGGAGGGCCAGGCGTGGTCCCAGTCGTCGACGCTCTCGGCACCGAGCGCGATGTTCGTACGAAGGATGATGGCGAGGCCGACGGCATCGGCGCGGAGGGTACTGTCCTCAAGGAGCGCCGCGACGCGCTTCGCGAGCAACGGCACGCGACCGCGGGCGAGGGAGAGAAGGTGCAGGACGCGGCAAAGGTCGCTAAGCAGCAGGTCCAGGGTGCGCAACGGCTGATCCACCATCAGCTGTTCGAGGACGCCCTGGGCCGCTGAAGAACCGATCGCGCTGGAATCGAAGCCGGCGCCGGTAAGGAGTTCAGCGAGGATGAGGGACCGGAGCGACTCAGGGCCCGTGATCGGGGTTTGTGGCCCGCAGTTGGCGTTGAGGAAGCCGAGCGTGACCTCCAGCAAGGTCTGGCGGGCTATCGGCTCGAGGTCCTTGTTCGTGAGCTCGGCGGTGGGGCCGAGGGCGGCGGAGAGCTGGCCGAAGGCGCGCTCGCGATTTCCCGCGCGCGCCTGGCAGATGGCGGCGACGGCGCGCAGCTCGCGCGAAGCGCCCTCGCCCGCGATCTGGAGCATGCGGCTCGCGGTGGACGCGGCCTGCGCCGCCTCGTCGGCGGTTTCGGACTGGCGCAGCAGCTCGGCCCAATCCGGGCCCGTGTCCGGCGCCTCCGGCGGCTCGGGCGCGGGGGCGGGCGTTGCGGCTTCCGTGGTGACCGGCCCGGCCGCCAGCCGCGCATCCAACCGTTCGATGACGCCCACGAGCCGCTCGACCGCGGTCGCGAGCCGGTCGATGACGTCGACCGGGAGTGGCTGACCGGCGGCGGCCGGGACGGCGATCTCGCTCACCAGCTCCGCGCGAAGGCCGTGCAGCTCCGCCGGGAGCAATGGCGGCGTTTCGGCGGCCGGCGGCGGGAGTGCGGGCGTGACGGCGGGCGGCGGCGAGGACGGCGACGCGGGCGGGAGGGCGCGCGCGCGCTCCACGGCCTCCAACTCGTCGCGCTCCCGGAGGTCCATGTAGTCGCGAATGTCCTGGGACACTTCCAGCCCGGCGCCGAAGGCGGTCTGCAACAGGTGCAGCGCGATCGGCATCGCGGGCAGGAACCAGCACCGGTCCGGCGCCGACCAGCGGTAACCGGGAACCGACTTCACGAGTTCGCGGTCGGCGAAGACACAGGCGACGCGCAGCTGGCTCCCCTCGCGGGTGACCGACACGGGGCCTTCCGGGGGGGCGAGCGGCGCACGCGCGGACTCGGTTTCGATGACGACCGCGTCATCGCCCGCGATCCAGTTGCCCGGCCCGAAGACGAGGTCGAGGGCGAGGATGAGGCCGCGTTCCCGCCGGAACTGCCAGCGCCGGGCGACGCTGTTCCAGCGGCCGCCGGGCAGCCGCCGGAGCAGCGCCTGCTCGGCGGGGCCGGCATCGATGAGGTAACGGTTCTCGTCCGCCCGCAGGGTGACCACGCAAGAACTGTACGGGTACCGGGCGGGGTTGCCTATGCGGGAAAACCGGGGGGTGGCGGGCCGCTGGCTGTCGGCTGTCGGCCGCCGGGGTGGCCACGGGGGCACGACGAACGGCGAACGGCAAACAGCTGACGGCTACACCACCGCTAACGGCTCCTCGAACGGGCGAGCATCACGCCGGCGCCGCCACCGATACCCGCGAGCACCAGCAGGCCGATCACGACGGCGCCCCAGACGGGGAAGCCGCCGTCGTCGTCATCCTGGAGGGCGGTGCCGGGGCCGGCGGTCACGAGCCCGCCCGCGGTCGTGGGCACGGGCGAACCAGCGCCGGGCGAGCCCGCGGGGATGGTGGCGACGCTGCCGATGGTCGGAAGGGCGGCGGCGGGGGTGCCGTTGGCGATGCTCGTCGCGCGTGCCGCGGAGGTGGAGGTGGCGATGGCGGCGACGTTGGGCGTGGCCGTGGGCGCCGCCGTCGGCTGCGGCACGGGGCTCGCAGAGCCGAAGGCGACCCCGAGTTCCACGGGGCCGGCGGCCCACGTCCCCGTCTGGGTGGCGAAGCGGTCGCCGATCTTGATGCGGACGACGCTATCGCGCTTGCCGCAGCCGGCCTTCTGCTCGTCGGAGACGACATCGATGATGTAGGTCGCGATGCGATTCCTGCCATCGGTGGCGTAGAGGACCTTGCCGTCTTTGGTGTTGCACTTGGTCTCGCCGATGTACGCCTCCACGACGGTGTTCTCGGGGATATCGCCGGCGGAATCGACGATGGTCCCGAAGAAGGTGGAGGGCGGCCCGAAGACCTGGGCGCTGACCGGGGTGATGGCGGCGTTTGCCGCCATCGCGAGGATCGCCACCGGCACGGCGCAGCGCCGCACAAGGTTCAAATTCGTCATGTATCAACTGCTCGAATGTGGACTAACGGCCTCATTCGAGGGTATCGGAGCGGTCTCTAACCGGCACTACTTCGGGAGCAATACCGTAAAGGCACGATTCACCTGCACCCAGTACACGGTGTTGGGTTCGAACTTCTGGATCGTATTGGCCGTGTTTCCAACGCCGAGCCACTTCTTCCAGGTGCTCGTCGCCGCGTCCCACGTTTGCACGCTCTCGACCAGGTTCGCGTTGTCGCCCAGCGCCGTCGCGATATCGACCGTGCCGGCGCCCGTGGTCACGAGGTTCCAGCCCGGCACGAGCAGGCGGGATTCGGACTCGGTGAAGTTCACGATCACGTCGCGGTAGATGACCCCTTCGCCTTCCAGCGGGAGGCTGTCCGGGACGGCGTTCTGGGTGGTGACGCCCGCGCAGGTGATGCGCGAGATCTCGTAGCCGTTCCACACCAGCCGAGCGTAGTCGGAGGTAACGTTGCCGAAGACGACCGTGTCCTGGGCGTACAGCCAGGGGCCCTTGATGCCGCCGAACGTCTTCGACTCACCCGGGGCGAGGAGCCCATCGAGGTCGAGGTGCTCTTCGTACTGCGGGAAGTAGCCGGAGGCGCTGCGCAGACCAAAGCCGGCGAGCGACACGGTCCGCGACGAGAGGTTCTTGATGGTCGCCTGCCCGCTGGTGCCGCAGGTGAGCGCCGTGAGGCGGACCTCCGCGGGGATGGGCGGCGGCGGGGGCGGGAACATGACCGTCACGTTCACGACCGTCCGCAGGCTGTTGCTGATGCGCACCCACGCCTGGCACTCGTCGGGCTCGACCACGGGCTTCGCGATGTCCTGGTGGATGGCGTTGCCGGCGTTGTCCTCGGTGTCGAACGTAGTGGCGATGGCGAGGCGCTTGTCGATGCTGACCACGGAGGGCTGCCCCTCGGCCATGTCGATGATGCCATCGCCGGCGTCGATCACGAACTGCACCTGGATGCCGAGCACGTTGTTCAGCCCGTCGGCGTCACAGTAGCCGTCGCGGTCCTTGAGGTGGGCGACGACGTACTTGTACTGCGGATTCAGCGGGTCATCGACGATGGTGACGCGCTTGTACCCGGCCCATTCGAAGATCGTCTCGACGACGTTGGAGTTGATGGGCGGGTGCTTGCCGCGCAGTCCGGGGTATTCGACGCGCGCGAAGTAACGCGTGCGGCCGACGACATCGCCGGGGCGGCAATCGGCGCCGCCGCCGAGCGGGTTCACCGGGCAGCCCTCGAAGCTGAGGTTGTAGTCGCCGTAGGTGTCGACCGTCGCGAAGCCGTCGAGGTCGGTCATTTCGCTGATGATGCGCGGCTTCTGGGCGCTGCCGAGAATCGACGGCTGCTTCGTCTGCGGCTGCTGGTTGTAGCTGAATTCGAAGCCGTCGTCGGGCCAGAAGAAGCCGAGCGCGCCCTCCTTCGGGCCGCCCGGGAACTTGTTCTTGACGCCTTCGTTCTCCATGTACCAGGTCACCTGGGCGGAAGGCATGGAGGGCGCGGAGGGCCAGTTCACGCGGAACCCCTCGGGGCCGCGGAGTGTCTGCCAGTCGTCCGGGAGCACCCAGCGGTGGGCGGGGAGGGCGCGGCCGTCGGCGGTAATCGTGGCCTCGCGCTGCGAGGGGTTCGTGCCCACGAACCAGCCGCGGGCCTGCGCGTCCAGGTTCCCGAGCTCCGAGACGTTGAGGCGCGCCTCGGTCGTCAGCGTCAGGCTTTCGAATTCCAGGTAGAAGAGGTTGTAGACGACCTTCGAGTGCTCGACGTTCACGTAGAACGGTGACCCGGTCGCGGGATAGGAGAGCACCTGCAGGAACGCCGCGATGTCCACTTCGCCCTGGCTTTCGGACTCGAACTTCACGGAGAAGGTGCAGCCGTTGGTCACGGTCGTGGGCACGACGGCGACGTCGGGGCCCTTGATCATGACGCCCGGCTCGGGGACGAACGAGCCGCGCTGGCCCGGCCCGCGCACGAACATCGCCTGCCCATTGAGGGGCTGGTTCGGGTTGTTCCCCACGCGGCAATCGCCGGCGAACGAGTAGGTGATCGTCGCGGTCGAGCCCGCCCACAGGACCTGGGGCGCGTCCGACGACTTCGAGGCGAAGACGAGCGAGATATCGAGCGTCTCGTGCGGGAAGGCGATGCTGTCGCCGGGGATGCCCGAGGGGTAGCCCGCGCGGATGTCGATGTAGATGTGGCTCGCCTGCGTGCAGTCCGGGTCGTTGTTCACGGAGACGTTGAACTGGATGCGGCCGTCGACGGTGATGGCCGTGAACTGCACGACCGAACCCTGCGGGTCCACCACGGGCGGTGGCGGAACCAACGAGATCGAGCCGCCGAGGTCGAAGTAGCCGCAGCGCGCGACAGTCGACGGCGCGAACGCGGCCCCCGGGCCGGGCAGGATGGAGAGCGTCACGGGGACGCCATCGATCGGGCCTTCGAAGCCGGGGCGGTTGCCGATGACCCACTCGTACAGGCTGATGTCGCCGAGGTACGCGCCGGTGGCGATGTTCTGGTCGATCTGGAGAACGGTGCTGCCGTTGGTCACGATCCCCTGGCGGTAATCGCCGGTGGTGGTGATCTCGGTGCGGCTAATGCGGTTCCAGGTTTTGGTGAGGAGCGCGTTGTTCGCGCCGATGCCGTTCCCGTCGCCGTCGCTGTCCCAGCTCACGGCGAACACGCGCGGGTTGGGCGTGCCATTCGTGGGGTTGGCGGGCGAGGCCGTGAACGACGCCGTGACCGTCTGGCGGCCCGGGTTCGTCGAGGTCCAGGCGAAGCAGACGGTGCCGTTCTGGACGCCATCGAAATCGGAGGGCAACCCGAGCGGGTTGTTCGTGCCGTCGTTGAAGACCGTGAGGTTGCTGATCGTCGCGCCGTCGGTGCTGACGAAGTTGATGTTGCCGGGCAGCAGCACGTCCCCGGGAACGGAGGGGATGACGCAGGCGGCGTGGGCCGCGCCGATGACGTTCGGCGCGGGCTCCGGGGCGGTGAAAATGGACCCGCCGGTGGTGATGTGCCGCAACTCGGGCACGGTCGCCGAGATGATGCGCGTCGAGCCCGTCTGGAAGAGGGCGACGTCATCGGCGGCGTCGGCGCGATTGAAGGTGGCCCAGAAGTCGAGCCGCACCTGGATATCCGTCTGCGGCACGTTGCTCTGGAGCGTGACGCACTGCTCGGCGCCCTGCTTGAAGACCCCCGCCTTGCTCACCCCGCCGGGCGAGATCACCGTCCAGTCGGCGGTGCTGACGACGTCGAGGGCGTTGGGCGTGGAGGGCGGCGTGTTCGAGGCGCGGCCGGTGAGGAAGGTCGGGTCCCAGCCTTCGGTGCAGACCGCGGCGCTGCCGCCGACGACGCCCTGGATGCCGCGCAGGTTCACATAGACCACGGGCAGGGTCAGCGTCAGGGGTTCGTGCTCGGTTGGGGCGCCGGCGTCCTTGTACCGCCAGCGGATGGTCAGCGGCGGGCGGGTCCCGGTCGATGGGGACTGGCCGGCGATGACGACGGGCTGGCGCACGACGACGCAGTAGACATCGTCGGTGGTCGTGGCCGAGCCGTTATCGAACTTGTCGACGGAGACGATTTCGCCGTTGAGGACTTCGAAGCCGGTTTCTTTCGGCGGCTCCTCGACGGGCAGGGTGTCGCTGGCGCCGCCAACGGCGACGTGGCCTTCGGTCTGGATATCGATGCAGTAGCCGCGCAGGCCAAGGCTCGTGTTGCCCTGGGCGACGCCCGAGTGGGAGGCGACGCCGGCGTAGAGCTTCGTGGGCGAAGGCGTATTGAAGACTTCGAGCGGCGTCACGGCGTGTGCCGGGCGTACCCGCTCCGGGGAGGGGAAGGGACCATCCGCAACAATGAGTACGAATGCAACGAGGAATAAAGCCACTACAAGACGCCGGTAGAGCGCCGCCATGCAACCCCCATCGGACCGAAGGACGCACCCCGCCGGGCGTCGTGCCCGACTGCGACGTGTCAAACCACGCCTTGCCGCCAGAGGCTCGACCCACTGGACGACTGACGCCTTTATGGCCGATACCCGGGACAGCGTCAAGCGGAAGAGGGAGTTTTTTACATTCTGGTAATGGGTCGTTCGCCTAAGCGCAATGTTATGACGGGTATGGAAAAGCCCGGGTGCGCGGACCAATGCGCAGCGCCGGGCTCGCCAACCAACTGGAGGAGGTAGCCATCGAGCCTTCGTTCCCCGGCTGACCGGCCAGGGGTGTTCCGAACGCCCGGTGGATGTGCTGTGGACAGTAGGGAGCGGCGGTTGCGAAGGGATGGAGGGCGGGTGAGGGGTCCGTGGCGGCCGCGTGGCGTTCACATACGATAAGGCCGTATTGCACTTCCTTCACCACACATTGCGTTGGCATCTCAACCCCGGCACGATCGCGGTGCGGGGAGGTGTTTGGGTTCGAGAATGCTTCGCTTTTTGCCACTGGCGGGTCTTTCAGCCGCGAGCGCGGTCCTGCTCCTGAGCGCGTGTAACGGCTCCGACAATGACGCATACGTATCATCTGGCGACGATTCGCCGGCGGTCACGGCGCTGTTCGCCGACGATGGCTTCGAGCCCGCCGAGATGCGAAAGGGCGTGCCGACGGCCACGCCGTTACCCCCCGAGCCGCGCGACGCGCTCGCCCGGGCGGTGGACTCGTTCAGCTATCAGCCGTTCCGCGCGACCTACCTCGTGACCATGGAAGAACGGGGCCTCGGGAACGTGGGCGGCACGCTCACGATCGCGGCGAAGGGCGCGCGCTCCCGGGCCACGCTCGAGGGTACCTACGCCGGCCACGACGGCGCGGTGGCGGTGGCGCGCGAGCCGGGCGCGGACTACCTCTGCATCGACGGGCAGGGGCAGCAGGCGTGCCTGAAGACGAAGCCCGAGACCCTCAGCCCGGTGCCGCTGCCGGTGGCGCTGGAGCTCCCCGCGATGGTCCAGGCGCTGGCGGACGATCCTTCGGCCACGTTCACGCCGGTGAACGGCTACCGCACCGCCGGGCGCAGCGGCCACTGCTGGAAGGCGACGGGCAACAACGTCGCGGCGACGGTCTGCGTCGCGGACGGCGACGGCACGCTGCTCATGTACGACGGCGCGCTGCGGGGGGCGCGCGGCTCCATCCGCCTGAAGGAGTTCGAAAAGTCCGCCTCGGACGGAGACGTGAAGCCGCCGTACGGGGTCACGGAACTGCCGGGGTATTAGGAGGAGAGAAGAGAAAAGAGGAAGGAGAAAAGGGGGTTCGAGGCTCGAGGCCCGGGGCTCGAGCGGGGCCCCCCCGGGGGGAGAGTAAAGCGAGAAGGGTGGTGGCCCTCGCCTGCGGCGAGGGCCGTTTGGCGTGCCGGGGGCTGGGGGCGGGGGGAGCGGGCGTGAGGGCCACGGCCAGATGGGCGGTGGCGAGATGCGCCCTACTGTCCCGCCCAGGCACGGGACCAGGACCGGTGGAAAACAAGAACGGCTCTGCAGCGGGCGAGGCCGATTGTGCTCAGGGGAGAATTGGAGAAGCTCTAACCGCCACAGTTGCGTCGGCCCAATTTCAGTTCATCAATGTTGTTGGCGTAGCCGAAAGCCCAGTTGCCGGAGGGGAAGTCGCCGTTCACGTCGAGGAACCATGTGCCATCGGGAGGGCACACAATTTTCCACGGCTTGCTGCCACACTCAGTTCCGCCACCACTGCATTCGCCCAAGCCGTACGGGTGAGGAATGAGAGTAGGCGTGGCCGTCGGCGTGGGGGCCGGCGTGGGGACGCGGGTGGGGGTGGAGGTTGGCGGGACCGGGGTGTTCGTGGGCGCCGGGGCGTTCGTCGCCGTCGGCGGGGCCTGCGTCGGGACGGGGGTGGATTGGCCGCGAGTGGGCGTCGGCGCCGGCGTCCCGGGGGTGGCCGCCGGCGTTTCCGTGCCCGTGGGCGAGGGCGAAACCGAGGCCGTCGGCGAGGGGCTTTCCGTCGCGGACGGCGATGCTGACGCCGACCCGGTCGGGGAGGCGGTGGGCGAGCCCGTGACGGCGATCACGTTCGTCGGGCGCGGCGTGGGTGTGGATGCGGGCGCGGCGGCGCCGTTGTCGCCGTCATCGCCGCCGCCGTTGGTCAGGAACACGGCCGCGGCCAAACCGCCAATGAGCACGACCAGCGCGACGCCCACGAGCGCGGCGATGCGCGTGACGCGGCTGGAGCTGTCCACCTGTTCGGGACGTTCGAGCAGCATGCCGCTCACGCGGCGGGAGTGGAACGTCTCCTCTTCGGGAGCGAATTCGCCGTCGTCGTAATCCTGGGGCTCCGCTTCGGGCAGCACGGGCGCGACGGCGACACCGCGGCCGCGGAAGGCGACCGGTTCGGGGCCCTCGTCCTCGGATTCTGGCGCCCAGCCTTCGGGTTCGATGGCGGGCGGCCGCGCGAGCGGAGGCGGAAGCGGAGCTTCAGCGTAGCGGGGTTCCTCGGGCTGGTTCGAGCGGGCGGGCGCCTGGCGCGCGAACGGATCGCGGGAGGTGGTGCGGCCGTTGGTACGGCGCACGCGCTGGCCCGCGGGCACGGCCGGGCCGGGCACGAACGACTCGGGGCCGGCGGCACGGGACCCGGCGCCGGTGAGTTCGGCGACGAGCGGCTCGGGGTCGAGCTGGAGGAAGTTGGCGTAGGAACGGAGAAAGCCGCGGACATACACCGGCGCGGGCAGCTCGTCGAAGCGTTCGTCTTCGAGCGCCTGGAGGAAGCGCGGCGAGATGCGGGTCTCCTGGGCAACCTGCTCGATGGAGATACCGCGATGGATGCGCGCGTCACGGAGACTCTTGCCGATGAGGGCCAGGGAACGCCTCCCCCGGAAGAATGGGACATAAACTAACCCTCCGGCGTCAAACGCGCTATCGGGGAGATGCCCAACGGGGAGAACGCCGACGGCGGGCGGGGTTCGCGCATGCCCGGGGGGTGCGCCAAAGTGGAGAGATGAGCCGATTGCTGGCGCTGCTGCTGGCCGCCGTGGCGGTGTCCGCGGGCATCGCGTCGCCGCCCCCGGGGGCATCGGCGCAGCCGGCGCTCCCGTCCACTTTCTACGGGACGGCGAGCATCGATGGCAGGGCGCCGGATGCGAAGGCGGAGGTCCGCGGCTTCGTCGACGGGCGGGACTGCACGCAGGGCGAAGCCGGCAGCCTGCCCGTGTTCATCGAGAACGGCGTCGCGCAGTACGTCATCCACGTCATGCACGAATCGCAGCAGCCCGGCTGTGGGCGCGAAGGGAAGGTGGTCGCGTTCACGGTTGGGGGGCGCGAAACGGGGCAGACGGCGGTGTGGAAGACGGGCGTGCAGCAGGTCAACCTGAACGCGGGAGCGGGGACGCCGCTGCCGCTGCCCACCGCGACGCCGACACCGCCGGAGCGCGCGGCGACGCCGACGCCGCGACCGCCCGCGCCGGGGACGACGGTGCAGCCCCCACCGATCGTCGCGAGCGCCGTGCCCACGGACGACATCCCCCTGCCGTTCGGCTCGCAGAGCGTGCGGGCGAGCGTGACGCCGCGCGCCCCCGGCGCGAGCGGCGGGAGCGCGACGGCGGAGGCGGGGGGGTCGCCCGTGCCGGCCACCACGGGGACGGGCGGCGATGCCGGCAGCGGGCTGCCGTACCTGCTCGGCGGGCTGGCGCTGGTGCTTGTCGCTGGTGCCGCAGGCGGGGTGATGCTCGCGCGCCGCGGGGCGAATCCGAAACCGCGGCCGCCCTCCGATTAATCCACTCTTGCCGGCCCGTCGTATACGCTGAGGGGACCACCGGGTCCCTGGGAGCCGCATGCGTGTCCTCCAGTCCATGGCCATCTTTTCCTTCGTCGCGGGCGCGACGATGCTGCTGTTCGGAGTCCTGACGGCAGGCGGGAAAGAGAAGGCGGCCGAGGGCCCCGTCCATGAGTTCGACCTGATCCAATCGATTGCGACTCCGACTCCCCCCGCGGAGGGCGAGGCAACGGCCACGCCGGAGGTCGCGGCGACAGCGACGGCCACGCCCTTCGATGGCCATGTCACGCGGCTGAAGATCCCGCGGTTCAAGGTCGATTCGGTGGTGGAAGAGATCGGGCTCAAGGAGAACAACGAGCTCGACGTGCCCCACAACCCGCACAACAGCGGCTGGTACACGCCGTACTCGCGGCCGGGGTGGGATGGTAATGCCGTCTTTTCCGCGCACGTCGATTACTGGCCTGATATCCGTGGGCCGTTTTATAACCTGAATAACGCTGAAGCCGGCGACGAGATCGTCATCCAGATGGAGAACGGCGAGGAGTACCGCTACCGGGTGTTCCGGAAGAAGCGGTACGACGTCTCGACCATCCCGATGGGGGACCTCATCTGGCCGAAAGACCGCCCGGACGGTAAGCAATGGGTGACGTTGATCACGTGCGGGGGGGATTTCGTTTCGGCCACTCCTGGTGGGCCGGGCGAATACCTGCACCGTGACGTGGTCGTCGCCGAACGGATCCAGTAACGGGCCGCCATGGCCCGGCGTTTTCGAAACCGAGTTCCCGGAGTACCCCGCGTGAAGTTGACCCGCATCCTGCCCGTGCTGACGCTTGCCGCCGGCGTCTCGCTCCTCGCGTTCACCGCCGCGTGCGGCGGTGGCGACAAGAAGGAGCAGACGGCGGCCACCAGCGAGGCATCGCCGACGACCGCCGCGACCGCCACCGCCACGGCGACCGCCACCGCGACGGCGACCCCCACGGCGACGCCGACCCCGTTCTCAGGGAACGTGGGCAAGCTGCAGATCCCGTCGCTGAAGATCGACGCGCCCATCGAGAACCTCGGCCTGACGCGCGACAACTACATGGACACGCCGAAGAACGAAAACACGCACGTGGGCTGGTACAACATCTATGACCGTCCCGGCTGGGGCGGCAACGCCGTGTTCTCGGCGCATGTGTACTACCACTTCGTTCCCGCGCCCTTCCAGAAGCTGAACACGCTCAAGGCGGGGGATGAAATCACGGTCGTGATGGAAGATGGGACGAAGTACACGTACCAGGTGGTAACGAAGAACCGGTACCACCGCGACAACTTCCCGACGGGCGAAGTGATCTGGCCGCAGAACCGCAACGGCAAGGAGTGGATCACCCTCATCACCTGCGGCGGCGAACTCGATTCCACCGGGCTCGAATACCTCAGCCGCGACGTCGTGGTCGCCGAGCGCGTGGGGTAGCACCGGGCGCGGGCGCGCCCGGCGCGTGCCACCATGGCGCGCCGGAGCTAGCGGCCGGCGGTCCCGCGGACGATCTCGCGCAGCGCCTGGCAAACCTCGTCCACCTGCGCATCCTCCAGGTCGGGGAACATGGGAAGGCTGATGGCGCCTTCGAAGATCCCCTCGGCCACGGGGAAATCGCCCCACTGCCAGCGGCCCAGCTTCTGGTACGCCGTGAACGAGTGCAGCGGGATGAAGTGCACCGAGGTCTGGATGCCGCGCTCGTTGAGCTGGCGGATGACCTCATCGCGCGGGACGGCGCTGACGCCGTTTCGCACCCGGATCATGAACAGGTGCCAGCAGTGGCGGTTTGCCTCGTTGAAGCCGGGGAGGATCAGCGCCTCTTCGTCGCGAAGGTTGGCGAAGTACCGCTGCGCGACGCGCGTGCGCTGCTCGATGAACGTCTCCAGGCGCTGGAGCTGCTGGCGTCCGAGGGCGGCGGCGATATCGGTGAGATTGTCCTTGAAGCCGAACTCGACGATGTCGTACCGCCAGCTCCCGCCGGCGTCGTACCGCTTCCAGGCGTCCTTCGACATGCCATGCAGGGTCAGGCGGCGGACGCGTTCGCTGAGTTCGGGGTCGGCCGTGGCGAGCGCGCCGCCCTCGGCGGTCGTGATGTTCTTGGTCGCGTAGAAGCTGAAGGCGGCGGCATCGCTGAGGGTGCCGACCATCCGCCCGCGATACATGGTCCCGATGGCGTGGGCGGCGTCCTCCAGCACGCGGAGGTTGTGGCGGCGGGCGATGTCGTTGATCGCGTCCATGTCGCACGGTTCACCCGCGAAGTGCACGGGCACGATGGCGCGCGTGCGCGGCGTGATGGCGCGTTCGATCGCCTCGGGGTCGATGTTCGCGTCGGCGTCGCGCACGTCGGCGAAAACGGGCGTGCCCCCCGCATGAATGATCGTCGTGGCCGTGGCGGCAAAGGTGTACGGCGTCGTGATGACTTCGTCGCCGGGCTGCAGGTCCCATGCCGCGAGCGCGAGGTGGAGGGCGGCGGTGGCGGAGTTGACGGCGTTCACGTGGGGGGCGCCGCAGTAGGCCGCGAGCTCGCTTTCGAGGGCGTTCACGTTCGGCCCCGTCGTGAGCCAGCCACTGCGCAGGCACTCGGTCACGGCCGCGATTTCGCCTTCGCCGACGGAAGGCCGGAAGAAGGGGATACGGAATCCGGTCATGCCGACAGGCTACGGGAGCGCGCGGGAGTGGGCGAGAGCGCGGGCTACCGGAACTCGTAGGCGATGCCGCCGAGGGCGTCCCACGGGGGTCGATTACGAGCTTCGTGGGCGTTCCGTTGCGGGGCACGAGGAACACGGCGCGAACCCGGACCTGCGTCTCCTTCCCGATCGCGACCGGCGCGACGCGGTCACCGGCGGTGACGAGCTCGGCCGAAAGCGAGCGGGTACCGCCGCCCGCGACGGCGTACGTGAGGCGGGCGAAGCCGGGGGTGAGGCGCTCGTCATCGAAGCCGGTGTTGGTCATGAGCCATTCGAAGACGACGAGCCGGGAGCCGGTGGGCGGCTCGATCACGCGCGCCAGCTCGTCCCCGGGGTCGTACACGCGCCGCAGGCGGACGCTGAAGTCGGGATCGGTCGTCGGGCCGGAGGTGATGGTGGCGGGGTTCGCGCGGCCGGAGGCGAGGTCGGAGTAGTCGACTTCCTGCGTCTTGTTGCTGGAATCGAGGTAGGCGATGGCGCCAATGATGGTGGCAAGGGCGCCCGCGAGGAGCACGCCGAGGACGGCCGAAATCCGCGCCGTCGCCGGGGAGGCGGGGCCCGCACTGCTGGAAAGCGCGTACGGAGGGTAGCGGTCGTTAAAGGAAGCGAAGTAGGCGGTCGTGCGGAAGTGCCAGCGGCCCACCCCGGTGACGAACCCGAACAGGCCGCGCGGGTAGCGCCCCGTGAAGAGGATGGCGAACCACGCGAGGATGCTGACCACGCCGGCGCAGAGCGCGAGGATCTGCAGCACGAAGAAGTTCGGCAGAAGGAGCACGCCCTTCCAGAAGAAGACGCGCCAGCGGCTCAGCCTGCCCGACGGCGGCCGCGCGAACATCAGCCGCACGGGGCTGCCCGCTGGCTCGAACGACGGGTAACGGTCCGTCAGCAGGAGCAGGTAGGCGACGGTGCGCGCCTGGAAGCCCAGTACCCCGGCGTGCGCGGCGAAGAGCCAGCCCGGGTAGCTGCGGCGCAGGAACACCGTGAGGTACCCGAGGCCCTGCGCGGCGTAGGTCAGCACCGTCAGCGGGTACACGAGGAACAGCAGCGGCAGGGCGAGGAAGAGCCGGAAGAACGTGGTCACGCGGCTCAGTGACTCCGGGTACTCGACCTCGAAGCGCACGGGATACGGGTCCGGGTCGCCCGGCGGCCGTTCGTACGGGGCGATGGCGGGCTCGGGGGCGGGGCCTTCCCAGGCGAGAGTGGCGTCGCCCGGAGGCGGGGGCGGCGGCGCGGTGGGCGCACTCTTCGTCTCAGGGTCGGACCACGACAGCGTTGCCGGCGGCGGTGGCGGCGGAGCCGCGGACGGCGGCGCGGGTTCGAGGGGTGTCGCCCACGCCGGGGGTGGGGGAAGCGGCAGGGCAGGGACGCCGGCGGAGGGGGTGGCGGCGAACGGCTCGCCCGGCTGCGGTTCCCGGGCGGTCTCGACCGCGTTGGCGGCGCTCTCCGCGGACGGGAACGGGGGCTGCGACGCCGGCGGCGATGGCTCCGGCGCGGCGCCCTCGCCATATTCGACGGGCCGCGCGGATGCCGTGCCCGGTTCGCTCTCGGGTGCGAAGGCGGACGGCAGGTCTTCGGGGGTCGCGGCCGGGGGAGGTTCGCCCGCGGGCTCCAGCACGTAGGGCGGCGTCGCGTCGGAGCCGCCGCGCAACGGTTCCCCAGGGGCGGCCTCAATGGCGTCGCCCAGGAGCGCGCGGGAGCGCTCGTCATATTCGCGGTCCGTGATTTCGCCGCGGTCTCGGAGGGATCGGAGCAGGGCGAGCTGGAATTCCTGTTGTGGCGTCACGCGCTCCGCCTCGTCGGGCTCGGTGTGAAGGCGGCCCGGAACATGGGCGAACGGTACCGGAGCGGGCGTGCATGGGAAAGCACGCCCGCCCGGTGGCCGGTCAGCTCATGCTGAAGGGCGGGTAGTCATCGACGAGGAGGTAGGCGTAGGCGGTGTAGCGCGTCTGCCACCGGATGAAGCCGGCGAGGAACGTGTGCATGCCCGCGGGCACCATGCCCGTGAACAGGGCGACCAGCCAGGCGATGGCGAACACGAAGAACGCGGCGAAGCCAATGGCGCCGAGCACGATCATGTGCGGGATCAGCATGAAGCAGCGCAGGAGCACGGTGATGCGGCTGCGGCCGTCGAGCTGTGGATCGATGGAGAGGCGCCCCGGGTAGGATGCCGGCCCCATGGCGAAGGGCGGGTACACGCCGGTAAGGAGGAACTGGTACGCGGTCACGCGGGTATTCCAGTGGAGCACGCCGGTGATGAACCCCGCGAGACCCGCCGGCATCTTCCCCGTGAAGACGATGGCCAGCCACGAAAGCACGATGGCGATGCTGGCGACGAAGCCGAGCACGGCCATGATGATGATGTGCGGGATGAGCATGAAACCGCGGAACAGGACGGTCAGCCTGCTCTGCTTCGCAGGTGGGTCGAATTCGACGTCGACCCGGTACGGCCCGCTCAAGGACCCGGATGCAGCCATCGTGGCCAAGGTGGGGATCTCTCCCGGCCGGGCATTGTGCCCCGCGCCTGGCGGGCTTTACCGCCATTCCCGGCGAGTTATACGACTGTGGCGAGGGCCGATTCAATGAGGGATTGCCAGATCTTGTTGCCGTCCACGCCACCTACAAGCGCTTCACCCGCGCGTTCGGGGTGCGGCATCATCCCGAGGACGTTGCCCGCTTCGTTCAGAATGCCGGCGATGTTGCGCGCGGCCCCGTTCGGGTTCGCGGCGGCGGTCGGCTCGCCCTGCGCATCGACGTAGCGGAAGGCGACGCGGCCGGCGTCCTCAAGGGTGTCGAGGGTGCGCTCATCAGCGTAGTAGTTGCCCTCGCCGTGGCTGATGGGAATGTGGATGAGGCTGCCCTCGGGGATCGCGCCGAGCCACGGGGATGCACCGCCCTCGCGCCGCAGGTAGGTCCATTCGCAGCGGAACTGAAGGCTTTCGTTGCGGATGAGCACGCCCGGCAGCAGGCCGGACTCGCACAGCACCTGGAAACCGTTGCAGATGCCGATGACCGGGCCGCCGCGCGCGGCGAAGCGGGTGACGGCTTCCATCACGGGGGAGAACCGGGCGATGGCGCCGCAGCGCAGGTAGTCGCCGTAGGAGAAGCCGCCGGGAAGGACCACGGCGTCGTAGCCGGCGAGGTCGTCCTCGCGGTGCCAGACGATGTCCGCCTGCTGGCCCATCACGTCGACGAGGACGTGATGGCAATCACGGTCACTCCACGTCCCCGGGAACCGGACAATCGCGAGCTTCATCGGCGCACACCCCCGCCTGCGAGTGTACGGGAACGGGGCGCCGGGTTCGAGGGCGAGGCGCGAGGTTCGCGGCGGGGCGCCGGGTTCGGCGCGCGGCGCGCCGGGTTCGGGGCGCGAGGCGCGGGAGCCCGGCTGTGGGCCGGGCTCCCTGGGGCTCGGGGGTTGGGGGGCGTTAGGCGCCGCCGCCACCGCCGCCGCCGCCCGGCGAGGTGCCTTCGAAGGTGATCTGGGAGAACGACATTTCGATGGTGTCCATGCCGTCCGCGGGCTGCTCGGCGCTGGCCCGGTAGGAGCTGACGAGGAGGTCTTCCATCGTCACCTTCATGTACTCGACGCCGCCGCCGCCGGACTTGCGCACGTAGAGCACGGCTTTCTTGATGTGCTCGCCGGTGGCACAGCGCAGGAAGAGCTGGGGCGAGGTGGAGTCGCAGCGCTTGGTGAAGTGGAAGTCCTGGAAGACGACCTTGCCGGTGCCGCCGCCGCTGCCGCCGCCGGTGCTGCCGGCGTTCGAGGCGCCCCACGACCAGGAGCTGACTTCAATGGAAGACGGGTGACGGCGGTCGCGGCTTTCGCCCTTGATCCCGTCGAGTTCGAGCAGGTAGTCGCTGGCCATCAGGCACTCCTCAGGGTGATGGTGAAGGTGAAATCGGCCGTGCCGTCCCCTCCCAGTTCGACCGGGTTCTGGCGGGCGACGTACGAGCCCGATGCGCCTTCATAGCGGCCGGTGCCGCCGACGATGGCGTGGACGCTTTCGCCGCCGACAAGCGATTGGGTGGTGCCCATGCCGACGATCGTGCCGTCGGCGAGGTTGAACTGGTGCATCTCCATCGCCGCGGCCGAGACCTGGCTCGGGCCGAAGGGCGATCCGAAGGTGAACGCGGAGGCATAGAACTCGCCGATCTTCTCGCCGCTGCCCCCGAAGAGCTGCCCGAAGCTGTTCGAGCGGTCCCCCGGGGTGGGCAAGACGCCACGACGGCGATCGGGGTAGGTGGTCTGCCAGTTGGTGCCCTTGATGCCGAGCGTGAGCGCACCGCCGCCAGCCGGGCGGGCGCCCGTGACCGTCTCCGTCGCGGTGCGGCTGAGCACCCCGAAACTGGCGAGGCCGCCGACCATGATGCCGGCACGCTTCAGCAACTTGCGCCGTGGCGAATCCGGAATTCTCTCCATGACGTCCTCCATTGCTAGAATGCGCGGACTATAACGCGTATGAGTGAGCACTGAAAGGATCAGTTATTTCGTGAGGTACTCGTGAACGAATCCGACGCCGAACCAGCCGCCAGCAGCGAGCCAACGGCCTACGACGAGGTGCCGTACGTGTCCACCGCCCGCGCCTCGACATCGCCCGTGCGCATGGAGGCGATCGCGCGGCTGTTGGGGGTGCCGGCCGCGGGGGCGAACGACGCCTTCGTGCTCGAAGCCGGCTGCGGCGATGGGGGCAACCTCATCCCCCTGGCGGTGGCCCTGCCGGGCAGCCGGTTCGTGGGCATCGACCTCGCCGCGAGCGCGATCGCGAAGGCGCGCGCCGGGGCGGTGGCCGCGGGCGTGACCAACGTCCGCTTCGAAACCGCGGACCTGGCGGCGCTCCCGGAGTCGCTCACGGGATTCGATTATGTCCTGGCGCATGGGGTGTACTCGTGGTGCCCGAGCCCGTGCGGGCGGCGCTACTGGAGATGCTGCGAGAGCGGATGGCCCCCCACGGGATCGGCTTCATCAGCTACAACGCGCTGCCCGGTGGCCACTTCCGCGGGGCGATCCGCTCCATGCTCCTGCGCCACACGGCGGCGATTTCGAACCCGGCGGAGAAGATCCGGCAGGCGCGGGCGTTCCTCGCGATGCTGCAGCTCGCGCCCGACGCCGCCGGCGAGGGGTACCGGTCGCTCCTGCAATCGGAAATTGGGATCGCGGTCGGGTCGTCGGACTTCCTGCTGTTCCACGACGACCTGGCGGAGGTGAACCAGGCGTACTACTTCACCGAGTTCGCGGCGGAGGCTGGCCGCCACGGCCTGCGCTTCCTCGCCGAGGCGAACTTCGCGGACATGAGCCTGGACGCCCTGCCGGCGCCGCTCGCCGCGACGCTGGGGTCGCTCGCGGAGCGCGACCTCATCCTGAAGGAGCAGTACCTGGACTACATCCGCTGCCGCGGCTTCCGGCAGACTCTCCTTTGCCACGATGGCGTGGCCATCGACCGCACGATCTCGCTTGAACGGATGCGCCCCTTCCGGGTGGCGGGGCTGCTGGAGCGGCGCGAGGTGGCGGCCGGGAGCGAATTCCGAAGCAGTGCCGGGAGCGTACTGGCGACGAGCGACGCCGCCACGGTCACGGCGCTGGAACGGGTGGCGGCCGCGCACCCCGCGTCGGTGCCGTTCGGCGACCTTGCCGCGGGGCTGGACGAAGCCGCCGCCGAGGCGCTCGCGGAGGCGATGTACCGCGCCTTCGCGGCGGGGGTAGTGCAGCTGCGGCTGTTCGAACCAGCGGTGTCGGCCGTCCCCGGCGAGCGGCCGCGGGCGAGCGCCTGGGCGCGTGCCCGCGCTCCGCGGGGCCGGGTGGTCAACCTCCTGCACGAGGGTGTGGCCGTCGACGACGACGCCGCCGCCGTGCTGGCGCTGCTCGACGGCACGCGCACGGGGGACGAGGTGGCGAAGGCCCTGGGACGCGACGCGGCCGCGGTTCACGCCGAAATCGCCGGGCTCGCACGCCACGGGCTGCTCCTCGCCTGAGGTGAATCCGCCTTTCCGCGATGGAACCGCAAGGCCGGGCGCGGCGTTCGACACAGCAGGGCCCGCCGTCGCGGCGTGGCCACGAGGAGGAAGAATGCGCGAACGAACGCGAACGCTGGCCGTCCCCGGCCGGCGTCCCATCCTGGGCGCGGCACTGACCCTTGCGGCGGGCACGCTCGTGCTGCTGTCGTCGTGCGGCGGCGACGCGAAGCCCCCCGCGGACGGCAACACACCCCCCGTGGACAGTTCGACCGGGATCGCGGCGCCCGCACCGGCGACGGGGCCGAAGCGCGCGGCGGGCGAATACGGCGCGAACGACGTCGCCTTCGGCGGCGCGGGAACGGCGCTCGACTCGTTGGCCAGCGGCTGGGCGGGCTGCCCGGCGCCGCTGACGGGAGCGCTCGCGAACGGCGCGCTCGACCCGTCGCTGGGCGGCTTCAAGCCATCGCTGCTATCGGGTGAGTTCACCCTCTCCGGGTTCGGGTTCATGGCGACGCAGCCATGCCCGGGCAGCGGCCAAACCGGCAGCCCCGCGCGCGCGTTCGAAAGCCGCTGGCTGCACTCCTCAGGCGTCGCCCTGCAGGTGAACCAGCGCGAGAACGCGACCGCCGTGCCGAATACGCTCACGCCGGCCATGGCGCGCTTCTCGGCGAATGGGTTCGAATACGACCTCTCGGTGCTCTACAACCCCGCGTTCGTGGACACGACGACCGTGACACCGCCCGACAGGCCGGCGACGGGCAGCGGCAGCGGCACGAGTTCGGGGAGCGGGGGCAGCGCGAGCACGCTCCCGGCGCCGGCGCCGCCCACGGCCGTGAACACGGCGCCGATCCTGCAGGCCGCGATCGCCCAGCTCGCGCCGGGGCTGTCCGCGGGCTGCTTCTACCGGGAGGAGCGGGGCGACTGGGGCGACCTCGCCGCCATGGGCATCGGCGACCCGCGCCCGGCGGTCCCTTCGGGTTACAGCGAAATGCAGAAGGAGATCGTGCGGCTGGTGCAGCCGGACGCCGGGTGCGCAACGCCCGCGCCCGAGGGCTGGCCGGCGGCGCGCGTGAGCATCCACTGGGGCAACGGCCAGCGCATGCTCAGCGCCGACATCACGAGCCTCCAGGTCCCGGCGCCGGGCGCGGGCCGCTTCGGCCAGGGCAACGCCAGCTGGACGAACGGCACGCACCAGTTCTACCTGTCGTGGGACCTCACCGTCGGCGACGCCGCGGCCCGGGCCCTTGCGACGGCGCTCGACCCCCGCTTTGCCAACGCCTGCACGGTCGAGACCCGGGAGCTGACGGCGGCGGAGTTCGCGGCGCTGGGGGTGCGTGTTCCGGCGGCGCCCGCCGGGTATCGCAGCGAGAACGGCCTTCAGCCAACGGCATTGGCGACGTCGCCCGCGGCCGGGTGCGGCGCGGGCGACGCCACGGGCTACGTCGCGAAGTGGATGTTCTTCGAGCCCAACGCGGGGCTGGTCATCGAAGCGGCGGCATTCAGCGGGCCGCGGCCGCCGGAGTTCAGCTACATCCCGAACTTCGAGGGCCAGACGCTCTACTGGAAGGACGCGCAGGGCCGGGAGTACTACGTCGCCGGGTACAAGGGCGGCTTCTCCCAGCGCCGGGCCGAGCTCATCGCGGTGGCGAAGAGCATGGACCCCTCGTTCGACGAGAAGAACCTGCTGCCGCTCCCGGCGCAGCCCGGCGACCCGATCGCGGTGCCGGCGGGAACGGGGCGAACGCCGGGGTAAATTCGCCTGAACGAACTCCCAACGGGGCCGCGCATGCACGCGCGGCCCCGTTTTTTCGTGCCCGGCGTGCAGTTGCGAAGGGCAGCGCAACGCCGGGGCGGCGGCTTGTTGCCGCGCTGCAATGGGCGGGAGCGAAGCATTCCGAATGCGAGCAATGCACACGTGAGCGATCTCACGGCCACGCGCCTGCCGGCAGCGCGAGCGGTGATCAGCCACACGGGCGGCGGCGTAGTTGATGCCAGGGACGGACTGGCACCGTCCAACTTCGGAAAGTCCAAAGGAGACCCCATGCGACTGCGAAAGCTGTCAATCGCCCTCGGGGCGTCCGCGATCGGTGTCGCGGCGCTCGGCGCTGTCCCGGCGCTCGGCGCCGACCACCGCGACGCGCCCCTGGCGCGCGGCGCGGCGATGACCGACATCAACGACCTCTACGCGTTCAAGGCGGCAAACGGGAACCTCGTCCTCGCCATGACGGTCAACCCCCTCACGAGCCCCGCCGACACGGCGAAGCTCATGCTCGATACCGACGCCGTGTACGAAATCAAGCTCGATTCCAACGGCGATGCCAAGGCCGACAAGTCCTGGAAGTTCACCTTCTCCGGCAACACCGCCGTCCAGGACTACACCGTGCGCATGGCCTCGGCCTCCGATGCGCTGACGAACGACCCCTCGGGCGCGACCATCGCCACGGGCAAGACCTCGACCGGCATGGGCGTGACCGTGGCCACCGCCGCCGACGGCACGAAGTTCTACGTCGGCCCGCGTGACGACCCGTTCTTCTTCGACCTCGCGGGCTTCCAGGCGGGGCTGAAGTTCACGGGCGTCGATACCTTCAAGGGCACGAACGTGACGGCGATCGTCGCGGAGGTGCCGGCCGCCGTGGCCAGCAGCAACGCGACGGGCGGCAAGCTCGGCGTGTGGGCGACGACCTCGAAGCGCGGCACGCTGGGCGGCTGGGACCAGATCGACCGCATGGGCCGCCCGGCCATCAACACCGTCTTCATCCCCGCGGACATGAAGGACGCCTTCAACAGCAACAACCCGGACCGCGACGCGGCCATCTACACCGACACGGTGAAGGCGGCCCTGAAGTCGCTGAACAGCCCGGCGACGGACGCGCTCGCGGGCGTGCTCCTGCCGGACATCCTCACGGTCGACCTGAACATGGCGACGAAGTACCTCAACGGTCGCGGACTCGCCGATGACGTGATCGACATTTCGCTGCAGGCGATCACGGGGAACGCCGCGATCGGTGACGGCGTGAACGCGAACGACAACGCCTTCCCGGCGGCGTTCCCGTACCTGGCCGCGCCGAACGGCGCGGGCACGGCCCCGGGCGCTCCGAACACGGGCAGCGGGACGATCGAGCAGGGTGATGGCGTGAACTGGACGCTCCCGGCGGGCCTCGTGGCCGCGGGCGCGCTGCTCGCCGCCGCCGGCTTCGCGAACCGCCGCCGCGCGGAGGACCGGGCCTAGCCCGGGGAGGATTCGACGATGGAACGCGCGCCAGCACGGCCGGTGGCACCCCGGCAACAGCCCCTCGCATGGAAGGCGATCGGCCTCTACCTGCCCCTTGCCGCCTTCGCGCTGGCCGCGTTCCTGGTGTTTGGTGACTGGAGAGGGGAGGGCGCGCCGTCGCCCTCCCCCGT
Source organism: Candidatus Amarobacillus elongatus (assembly GCA_016703545.1). Taxonomy (GTDB): domain Bacteria; phylum Chloroflexota; class Dehalococcoidia; order Tepidiformales; family Tepidiformaceae; genus Amarobacillus; species Amarobacillus elongatus. The sequence continues at coordinate 155,868 of JADJBX010000006.1, read as the reverse complement.
CCAGGTCGACCCCGGCCACGCCGAGCGGCTGGCCGCCAACATCGCCTTCTTCGAAGGCCGCGTGGCCGAAACGAACGACTCCCTCAGCTACAACCGGCTGACCGCGCTCTACCTTCAGCGGCTGCGGGAAACGGGTGATGTCAGCGACGTCCGGCGCGCCGAGACGAGCGCGACGCGCAGCCTGGAGGTCGCGCCCGGGCAGTACGCCGGGCTGGTGGCGCTGGCGCAGGTGCGGATCGCGCAGCACGAATTCACCGCGGCCGAGACCGCGGCGCGCGAGGCGCTGGCCCTCGCCCCCTCGCGGGCCGACGCGCAGGCCGTCCTCGGCGACGCGCTCATGGCCCTCGGGCGGTACGACGCCGCCGGCGACGCCTATCGCACCTTCCTTGAGAAAGCCCCCGGGTCGTCCGCCTTCGCGCGGATGGCCGCCTACGCCGAGGTCAACGGCAACGTCCCGCTCGCCGACCAGTACTGGCGCGCGGCGATCGACGTGGACCGCGGCGATGCGCCCGAGGCCTCGGCATGGGCGCGGGTCCAGCTCGCGAACCTGCTGTTCGTGACCGGCAAGACCGGCGCCGCGCGCGACGAGTACGCCCTCGCGCTGCGCGTCTTCCCCGGGTACGGGCCGGCCGAGGCGGGGCTGGGGCGCGTCGCGTCGGCTCGCGGCGACGACGACCAGGCGATCGCGCACTACACCCGTGCGATCGCGTCCGTCCCCCTGCCCGAATACGTCGCGCCGCTCGCGGACATCCTCGCGCGGTCCGGGGACGAGCGGGGTGCGGCACGGCAGGCGGCGCTGATGTCCGCGTTCGACCAGCTCTTCGCCGCCAACGGCATCAAGAACGACCTCACCCTCATCCTCTTCGACCTCGACCACGGCGGGGACACCGGGCGCGCGCTGGACCTGGCCCGGGCCGCGTACGCCGAACGCCCCTCGCTGGCGGCGGCGGATACGTATGCCTGGGCGCTGTACCGGGCGGGCCAGCTGGACGAAGCGCGGGCGATGGCCGAGGTGGCGTTGTCGCGGGGGACGCGCGAGCCGCTGTTCCTGTACCACGCCGGCGCGATCGCCTTCGCCCAGGGCGACGACGGCGCCGCGGCGGGGTGGCTGCAACAGGTTCGCGACCTGAACCCGGCGTTCAGCGTGCAGCACCAGGACGAGGCCGCCCGCCTCCTGGCGCAGGCGAAGGAGCGTGCGAAATGACCCGTGGACGACGATGGCTCGTGGCATTCGGAGCGATGCTGATGGCGGCGCTGCCGCTCCTCCCCCACGACACCGCGGAAGCCCACCCGCTCGGCAACTTCACCATCAACCGGTACGCACGCCTCGAGCTGTACGCGGGAACGGTGCGCGTGCACTACGTGCTCGATTACGCCGAGATCCCGACCGTGCAGCTGCTGCCGGACCTCGACGCCGACGGCGACGGCCGGTACAGCGACACCGAGGTAGCGCGGTACGCCGACGCCCTGCGCGAACCGCTCGCGCGGGAGATGGAGCTGCGCGCCGGTGGCGAACGGCTGCCTCTGCGCGCGGTGGAGTCCGCCGGGGCGCTCGCGGAGGGACAGGCGGGGCTGCAGACGCTGCGCGTGACCGTGGTGTACGAAGCGGCGGCGGCCGCGACCGGGAAGGTCGCGCTGACCTACGTCGACCACAACTTCCAGGACCGCGCCGGCTGGAAGGAGATTGTGGTTCGTCCTTCGCAGGGGACGGAGGTCGTGGGGCTCCCGGCGGCGTTGCTGACCGATGCCTCCGCGGCCCTGACCGCGTACCCCGCGGAGGACCTGCGTTCGGCGCCGGACGTGCGGCGCGCGGAGTTCACCTGGAACACGGCCAGCGGGGAGGCCGCCCCCGCCGCCGCCGCCCTCGAGGCCGGCACCGCGAAGCGGGCGGCGGGTGGCTTCGCCGCCCTGGTGGATAACGACGAATCAGCGCTCATCATCCTCCTCGCGCTGCTGGCGGCGTTCGGTTTCGGCGCGCTGCACGCCCTCGGGCCGGGGCACGGGAAGACCGTGGTCGCGGCGTACCTCGTGGGGAGCAAGGGGACGGTCCGGCACGCCGTCGCCCTCGGGCTGACAGTGACGGCGACGCACACGGCCTCGGTCTACGTCCTCGGCTTCGCGACGCTCGCGCTCTCGGCGTACGTCGTGCCGGAGACGCTCTACCTGTACCTGGGGGTCGCCTCGGGCGCGCTCGTGGTGGTGATGGGGCTGGCGCTGTTCGCGGGGCGGGTGCGCGGGGCGTTCCGGCGAACGGCCGCAGACGACGGGGCGCACCGCCATGGGCTCTTCGGCCGTTCGCATTCGCACCTGCCGGCGGCACACGAGCACAACCATGCCCACGAACACGGCCACGACGGCCACCCGCACCCCCACCCCCACGACCACGGCACGCCGGCGAAGGTGACCTGGCGGGGGCTGTTCACGCTCGGGGTCGCGGGCGGGCTGCTGCCCTGCCCCTCGGCCATCGTCGTGATGCTGGCGGCGATCTCGCTGGGGAAGGTCGCCTTCGGGATGCTGCTCATCGTCGCCTTCAGCACCGGGCTCGCGGGCGTGCTGACCGCGATCGGGGTCAGGCTGGTGCTGGGACGCAGGCTGGCGGGGCGAACGCGCCTGTCGCGGGTCGCGGCGCACCCCGCGGCCGCGCGGCTGGCCAGCGCGTTGCCGCTGGTGAGCGCACTCGGCGTCACGGTGGCGGGCATGGGGATTACGTACGGCGCTGCAGCCGGTGTGAGGGGAGAGTAAGAGAAACGGGCGCGCCGGGAACCTCTGTACAGTGACGTGCGTTGGAGCGGTTGGGGGTGCGCGATGGTGCGTGCGCTGGTTTTGCTGACGTTTGTTTGCGCGGCCGCCGTCGCGGCGTGGGCCGGTGGTGGTGCTGAGCGGGCGTTCGCGTGCACCGGGCCGGGGCCGGCGAGTTCGCTGCCGTTCGATGCGCGCGTGATGGAGGCCCGCATCGTCGGGCTCGACCCCCTGCCCTACACCGGACCGGCGTCCACACCGGGGCCGCGCCCGTACCGGGTGCTGATCGAGGTAACCCGCGCATACCGGGGCGTCTTGGTGGGCGAACGGCTGAGCGCCGACCTGAACGTCGATGCACCGGGGTACCCGCAGCCCTGCCCGTACCCCGTGATCCGGACGGACTCGCTGGGGAAATGGTTCGTTGGCAGCTTCGACACGGACGGGCGGTACCCGTCGCTCATCTTCCTTGGGCTCGACACGAGCGGCGCCGAGTACGACCGCGCGACCGCGATCGCGGAAGTGATGACGGGGAGCAACCCGGCGCGACCCTCCCTGCGGCTGGACGCGGCGCCCGCCGTCTGCGGCGAAGACGCGCACATCGTGGGCACGAACTTCCCACCGGGCCGGTACGTGCTGCGGACGGGGCTGTGGTATCCACGCCGTGTGGAAAAGGTCGTGACCGTGGGCGGCGACAGGACGTTTGAGGCGAACGTTCGCGTTGCCGTTCCCGCCTGCCACGAGCCGAACCGGCCCGCGTTTACCGATTACTTCGTGACCCCCGTGGTGCCGCGGCAAGATGACCCGACCGGAGGCATCCTCGCGGTGGCGGCGGCGCCGGTGACGGGTGCGCAGGCGAGTGAGCACCCCTACCCGGAGATCCTGATCGCGACGCCGTTCTTCTGCGACGGCCCCATGCAGGTCAGCGGCCGCGGGTTCGAACCCGGGGAACGGCTGCTGCTGCGCGTGGAGGGAACGAGCGGGCCCGATACGGCGGTGACGGCGGGCGGCGGCGGCGAGTTCGAGCGAACGATGACGGTGCCTCCCGGCGGCTGCGTGCACCAGGGGTACGTGAGCATCCGGGTCTCGCAGGCGGGGTTCGACCTGCCACCGGAGGAGACCGTCCTCACCTTCGGTGGCGCGTGGGCCGAGGCGGGGAGCGCGCCGGGAACGCCCGCCCCCGGCCCCCCGAACGCCGGCAGCGGCGCGGGTGCGGCGCCGGGCGGCGGCATCGGCATCCTCGCGGTGGCGCTGCTGGCGGCCTCGGCGGCGCTGGCGGCCGGAGGGATCGCGCGGCGAAGGTGACCCCCGGCCGTGGCAGCCCCGTAGACTTCCTCCATGGAAGCGCCCGCCCCGGAACACAGGCCGTGACCGAGGCCGAGGGCGCCGTGCGCACGAGCGCCGCGCGGCGGAGCGGCGTCTTCTACGGCTGGTGGATCGTCGCCGCGACGGCGGCCCTGCAGGGGCTGTTCTCCGCGCTCTTCTGGCAGTCCTACGGGGCGTACGTCGTCCTTCTTCGTGACGAATTCGGCTGGTCGAAGACGATGCTCTCGACCGCCTACTCCTTCGCGCAGGCCGAGAGCGGCACGATCGGACCGGTGACGGGTGTCCTCCTGGACCGCTTCGGGCCACGCGCCGTGATGCGCGCCGGGGTCATCATCGCGGCCACCGGGCTGATGCTCTTCAGCCAGGTGCAAAGCCCGTTCTTCTTCTTCGTCACCTTCATCATGATCGCCATCGGCGCGGGCATGGCGGGGTTCCTCGCCGCGACCACCTCCATCGTGAACTGGTTCGAACGGAAGCGGTCGACGGCGATCGGCCTCGTCACCGCCGGGTTCGCGCTCGGCGGGATGGCGGTGCCGATCACGGTGCAGCTGCTGGAGACGTTCGGCTGGCGGGCGACGGCGTTCGGGTCGGGGGTGGCGGTGCTGGCGCTGGGGCTGCCGCTCGTGCAGATCGTGCGGCACCGGCCGGGGCCGTACGGCCACCACCCCGACGGCATCGCCCCGGGGGACCCACAGCACGCCGCCCACGCGGCCACGCGCACGCACGTGGGCGTGGATTTCAGCCTGCGGCAGGCGCTGCACACGCCCGCGTTCTGGCTCATCGCCCTGGGGCATGGGTCGGCGCTCGTGATCGTGTCGGCGGTGCAGGTGCACACGGTGGCGCACGTCAAGGAGAGCCTCGGGTACTCGCTCGCGGGCGCCTCCGGGGTGATCACGCTGATGACGATGCTGCAGTTCACGGGGACACTGACGGGCGGGTGGCTGGGCGACCACATCAACAAGCGGGTGCTGGTGGTGGCGTGCATGGTGATGCACGCGAGCGGCATCCTGCTGCTGGCGCACGCGACGGGCTTCGCGATGGTGGCGGGGTTCTGCGTGCTGCACGGCCTCGCGTGGGGCATCCGCGGCCCGCAGATGACGGCCATCCGCGCCGACTACTTCGGCGCCGCCTCGTTCGGCTCAATCATGGGCATCTCCATGATCATCGTCATGATTGGAAGCGTGAGCGGACCGATCGTGGCCGGGGTGCTCTACGACACGACGGGCAGCTACGTGCGCGGGTTCGAAACCCTCGCGGCGGTGGCGCTCGTGGGGTCGCTCTTCTTCGTCGCCTCCACCCGGCCGGCGGCACCGGGCGCCAGCGCGTGAACGCGGGCGCCGACTGTAGCGCGCGCCGGGATTAGATTCTGAGCATGCCGCGTTCGTTACCGGGCAGCCTGGTGCAGGCGGGGATCGCGATTGCGGCCCTGTGGGTGGTGCCACCGCTCGGTCTGCTCGTCCTCTTCCTCTTCGCGCCCGCGGTGACGGCTTGGATCACATCGCGGCCGGACCCGGACCGGAACACCTACCAGGCCCATGGCGTGGTGGCGGCGGTGACGCTCGCCCTGGCATCGGCGGTGTGGGTGGCGGTGAACCCGGACGAGACGCAGAACGTGTTCGCGGTGATGGCGAGCTTCGTCGTCACCTTCCTCGTGATCTCCGTCGCGACCGTGGTCGTGATCATCCTCGTGAGCAACCGCTTTCCGAAGGAACGGTGAGCGGCGGGCCCATCAGCCGTCCAGCACCCGCGTGAGCATGTCCCCCGGCGGCGAGAAGCCGGCGCGTTCGTACAGCGGACGGCTGCGCGCCGTGGGCCAGAGGATGACGGCGTCCACGCCAGCCTCGCGGCAGGCCGTGATGGCCGTTTGGACCATCTGCGCGGCGATGCCCCGCCCGCGAGCCGAGGGGCGGACGAACACGCTCGTGATGTAGCCGTGGTGCTCGCGCTCCGTGCCGGGGTTCGGGATCTTCTCGATGAGCTGCAGCCAGAGGCAGCCGACGGGCGCGCCGCCGGCCTCGGCCACCCATGCCCGCCAGGCCGTGCCGGGGGCGAGACGCCCGGCCATCCAGGGGACGGCACGCGCGAGGAACGCGGCCTCCTCCTCGGTGGGCGGGAGCATCCCGGCGCGGAACGCGTAGCGCAGCGCGGCGAGCAGGGGCGCGTCGGCGGGGAGCGCGGGACGCACGACAGGGGAGCCGGATGGCTCCCCTGTCGTCGTGGTCATTGCCGCGCGGCCCCGGTCAGGCGACGCCGCTGGGGAGTTCCGTGCCGCCATCGCGGATGCTGATAGCGGCGGGCTTCACGCTCACCTCCAGCAGCTCGGCGATGTCGAACGCGCGGATGCTGCGGCGTTCTTCGTCCGGCTGCACCGCGGGGATGCCGTCCTCGAACATCTGGATGCAGAACGGGCAGGCGGTGGCGACGATGCTCGCGCCGGTGTTCGCCGCCTCGGCGGCACGCAGGTGGTTGACGCGCGTGCCCTTCTCCTCCATCCACATGTTGCCGCCGCCGGCGCCGCAGCAGAGGCCGTTGGCGCGGTTGCGGGGCATCTCGACGAGGTTGACCCCGGGGATCGCCTCCAGCATTTCGCGCGGGGCATCGTAGATGCCGTTGCCGCGCCCGATGTAACAGGAGTCGTGGTAGGTAACGGTCGTGCCCTTCTCCATCGCCTTCGGCTTCAGCTTGCCGCGGTCGACGAGCTGGCGGAGGAACTCGGAGTGGTGGGTCACTTCGTACGAGCCGCCGAAGTCCGGGTACTCGTTAGCGAAGGTGTTGAAGCAGTGCGGGCAGGCGGTGATGACGCGCCGCACGCCCATTTCGTTGAACGACTCGGCGTTGGTCTGCGCCAGGGTGGCGTAGAGGAATTCGTTGCCGAGGCGGCGGGCCGGGTCGCCGTTGCAGGTCTCGGTCTGGCCGAGCACGCCGAAGCTGGTGCCGGATTCGACGAGCAGCTTCACGACGGCCTTGGTGATGGGCACGTTGCGCTCGACGAGGGCGCCGGAGCAACCGACCCAGTAGAGGTAGTCCTGCGAGCCATCGAAGATCGGCACGTCGACGCCCTCGGCCTGGAGCTGTTCGATCCAGGTCGTGCGCGTGAGCTGGGTGCCGCGCCACGGGTGGCCGCGCTGCTCGATGTTCTGGAGGGCGGCCTGCGCCGTCGGGGGCACTTCGGCCTTCTCCATGACGAGGTAGCGGCGCATGTCCACGATCGTGGGGACGTGCTCGATCATCACCGGGCAGGCCTGCACACAGGCCATGCAGGTGCGGCACGCCCAGAGCGATTCGGTCTTGATGTAGTCGCCGACGAGCTCACCCTTGAGGTGCTGCGCCGGGTCCTTGCCGGCGATGGCGAGCGGGCCGGCGTGGTTCATGTAGGACTTCAGGTCCTGCATGATCGTCATGGGCGAAAGCGGCTGGCCGGCGTTCCACGCGGGGCAGGCGTCGGTGCAGCGGCCGCAGCGGACGCAGGTGTCGGCATCGAAGAGCTGCTTCCAGCTGAAGTCCTGGAGCTTGCTGGCGCCGAGACTGCCGCCCTCTTCCATGATCTTCTCGAAGTCGCCCATCGGTGCGAGGTAGGCGGGGCCGCCGCCGGGCCGCTTCAGGAAGCCGTTCACGGGGGCGAAGATGATGTGGCGGAACTTCGTCAGCGCCATGAGCGTGAGCAGGCCGAAGGCGAGCACGATGTGGCCCCACCAGAGCACGCGGTGGAGATCGAGGGCGGTCTCGGCGCTCATGCCCGAGAAGAGCTTGGCGACGGCGTAGCCGGCGGGCGACCACTGCGCCCAGCCTTCGTTGCCCGTCGCCAGCTCATCGCCACGCAGGCGGAAGCCTTCGACGATGATGCCGCTGAAGAGCGTCACGCCGAGGACGCCGACGATGATCGCGTCCTCGGTGGAACGGCGGTCCCAGGTGAGCTTGGCCGGGGGAGCGATGTAGCGGCGGTGAATGGCCATGCCGATGCCGACGAGGCCGACGACGCCGAAGAGGTCGCCCACGAGGCTGTAGACGAGGTAGACGCCGCCCTTGAGGAAGGCGTGCTCGGCATCGCTGCCGAAGATCAGCGGCAGGTAGTCGTCGAGGGCGAGGAGGGTGGTGACGAGCGTGAGCACCAGGAACGACGAGTAGATGCAGCCGTGCATGATGCCGGCGTAGCGGTCGTTCTTCACGCGGGAGGTGCCGGCGCCCATGGTGAGGGCGTTGGTCAGGCGCGCGCCGACGTCGTTGAAGACGTTCTGGGGCTTGCCCAGCCGCCAGATACGGGCGCGCTGGATGAGCGCGCCGAGAATGATCGCCATGGAGGCGGCGAAGATGAAGTACATGATGATGGGCGCTTTGATGTTGTAAAACACCTCGCGCTGGGCCGATCCCGTGCGGGCGGTTTCGATGGCGGCGATGCCGCCGATGACCGCGAGCGGGATGACGAGGCCGCCAAGGCTGACGTGGAAGCGTCCGTTGCTTCCCGGCCGGCTAGCCACGGAACTGTCCCCGAAGGTCGTTGGTCATCCTCACGTCCCCTGTTCAACACCGATTGCCGCCCGCCCGGACAGGGAGCGGCCAAAGTGAGCGGATCCTACTCGATGCCCGCCCGACGCGCGAACGCCACCCCTTGCCGCGCGGTGGGGGCGGGCGAGCTCAGCCGGGCGTGAGCCCCAGCGCGCCGAGGATCGCCGGGAACGCCTCGAAGGGCAGCGACTTCGACACGAGGAGATCGAGATAGGCGAGGTTGAAGGCGGAGTTCTCCGGGAGGCCCAGCGGCCCCGCCAGGTTTCGCAGGTACGCCTGCGCCAGCGGCTCATCCGGGGTGCGATCGCCGGTTACGCCGTCGTACTTCGCGACCACGAAATCGCCGAAGGAGGGGTAGGGGGCGTTGGTGCCGGGGAGCGCCTGCGTGACCCCACGCTTTTCAGCAGCCCCGGGCCCTCGGGGTAGCGGCGGCCGCTATTCATCATCGCCACGGCGAGCAGGTTGTACTCGCGCGCGAGCGTGGTCGTGCCCTCCGCGAGATCGGGGAAGGCGGCGAGGAGGAAGAGGTAGAGGAGGGTGTCGAAGCCGGTCGCGGCGACCTCCTCGAAGCGGCCGTCGAAGCGGTCACAGTGCACGGCCTCGTGCGCGAAAAGGGGGACCAGGTACTCCAGCCGCTCGCCCTCGAGGTCGGGGCGGATGCGGACGATGCGCGCGCCATCGGCCGGCGTAGGTGACGCGCGCGGCGAGTGAGGGCGCCTCGGGGATCTCGGCGAAGACGATGCGGTTCGCGGGCTTCGTGGTGCAGTTGCCGCCGGTGACGAGGGAATCGATGGCGGGCTCGGCGAAGGTGCCGGTGAGCGCGGCGAGGGCGGCGCGTGCCTTCGGGGCGGGCACGGTGGCCGGCAGGCTGTCGTAGCGCGCCAGCGCGCGCGCCACCAGCTCGGCGGGGGAGCCGCGCTCCTTCAGGTGGGTCTCCAGCACGGCGCGCACGGCGGCGAGGTCGCGGTCGGCCTCGGCGAGGGGTGCGATGGTGGCCTGCGCGGCGAAGGCGGGGTTGGTGGGCACGAGCGGCAGCGAGGCGAGCACGGTAAGGGCGCCGCTCAGCTCGCCCGCCACCTTCGCGGTGATGCGCCCCTCGGCGCCGGGTTCGAAGGCGCGCTTCTCCAGCCGCAGCTCCGCGCCATCCGGGATGAGGGCGTCGACGGAGAGGGTGACGAGCCGCCCGTTCTCCTTCGAATGCTCGGCCTTGCGCACGAGCACACGCTTGCTCTGCCCTTCGCCCAGGTCGATGGCGAATTCGAAGAAGGAGGCGAGGGGCACGCGCGATTCGGCGAAGGAGGCGGTGCGGTCGAAGCGGACGGTGACGGTGGAGGTGAGGGTGGCGGCGCCATCGCTGGTGATGTCGCGCTCGGCCTTCGCCTCGCTGATGGCGGGGAGAGGGCCCGTCGGTCTTCGTGCCGCCCCCGCCACAGGCCGCCGCGGCGAGCGCGGCGGCCGCGAGGACGAACGCGGCGGCACGCGGCAGGTGGCGCGCGCCGCGCCGGTCGTGCCCGGCCCCGGTCCCGGGGCCGGGCCGCCCGCTCCGTTCACCGCCCGTGGTACTCGGGCTTGCGCTTCTCGGCGAACGCCTTCGGCCTTCCTTCGCGTCGTCGGTGGTCATCAGGCGCGAAAGGAGCACGTCTTCGTAGGCGAGGCCGTGTTCGAGAGGCATGTCCTGGCCGCGAAGGATCGCCTCCTTCGCCGTCTTCACCGCGAGCGGGCCGCGCTCACAGATGACGTTCGCGATCTGCATGGCACGGTCCAGCAGCTCCTCGCGGGGGACGACGTGGGAGATGAGGCCGAGGCGGAAGGCAGTGTCGGCATCCATCTGCTCGCCCGTGAGGACGAGGTAGTTCGCCCAGGCCTGGGGAATGGCGCGCGGCAGCCGCTGCGTGCCGCCGGCCCCGGGCATGATCGCCCAGCGCACCTCCGGCAGGCCGAAGCGCGCCTCCGGGACGGCGATGCGGATATCGCAGGCGAGGGCGAGTTCGAGGCCGCCCGCCAGGCAGTAGCCGTTGATCGCGGCGATGATCGGCTTGTAGATCGGCATCCGCTTGGTGAAGCCGCCGAAGGGGACGTTGCCGCCGGAGAACTGGTTCTCGCCCGAGGCGGTGGCGACGAGGTCCATGCCCGTCGAGAACGACTTTTCGCCGATGCCCGTGAGGATGGCGACGCGCAGCTCCCGGTCGTCGCGGAAGTCGGCCCAGGCCTGCTGCATCTCGTAGGAGGTCTGGCTGTTGATCGAGTTCATCGCCTTTTCGCGGTTGATGGTGAGGACCGCGACCTGGCCCTGCTTCTCGTACAGAATGGTCTCGAACTGCATCCGGCCTCCGGGGATTTGGGAAATGGTGGAGCCAGAGCATACGCCGCCCGTGCGAAGGGACGCGACTGGCCCGGCCGCGGCGGGCACGCCGATTCTCGAGCGCAAACAGAAGCCCGACGGGAGCTGGCGGGAGTACGCCTGCACGCTCGTGCATCGCGCGCCGGGGCTCGCGGTCGTGCGCTTCCCGCTGCCGGCCGGCGCCGGGGCGTTCGCGACGCCCGTGCCCGTGCCCGCGGGGTCGTGGTCCGACGGCTACTTCTGGGAGCGGCGGCCGTACACCCTCTACCGGCTGCGGGACGCGGCGGGCGTGCCCATCGCGCACCGTTTCGACGCGGCAACGGCGATCCGGGTCACGCCGGATGCCGTCAGCTACCGCGACCTCGTGCTCGACTGGTGGGTGCTCCCCGGGGGCGCGCTCGTGGAGGAGGACCGCGACGAGCTCGAGGCGCTGGAGGCCGCCGGCGCAATCGCGCTACTCGACCGCGCGGCGATCACGGAGGCCGAGCGCGCGATTTACAGCCGCTACCGCCACATCATCGACGAGGCGGCGCGCATCGAGCGGACGTTCGAACGGTAGCGGCGGCGGTCAGACCTTCTCGGGGCGGGGGCGGCGGAGCGACCCGGGCTGGAAGGGGAACTTCTCGACGCGGACGTGGCGCTTCGCCGCGAGCAGCGTCTGCAGCCGCTTGAGGCTCTGGTTCACGAGCGGGCGGGCGTACCACCCCTGGCCTTCGATCACGGGCACGATCACCACGATCTCGTGGGGAGGGACGCGCAGCCGCTCCTGCACGTAGACCGCGATCGGGTCGGCGACGGTGCGGAAGGGGCTGTCGATCACGACGAGGGGGATGCCGGGGAACTGGCGGCGCCAGCGCTGCTCGACCTCGGAGGGCGAGTCGGGGTCGAAGGCGACGTGGACGGCGGTGACGTCGCGGTACTGCTCGCAGGCACGGCTGAGGGCCATGACGGTGGCCAGGTTGACGTCCTCGACGGGAACGAGGGCGGGCTCGGGCGACGTCCCGTGCGGCTTGATATCGAGCACCGCATCGGGAGAGACGTAGAGGACACGCCGCAGCCGCGTGTAGAAACGGCCGATGCCCAGGAGGGCGACGGTGAGGATGGGGAGCAGCACGACGACCATCCAGCCGCCGTCCATGAACTTCGTCACGAGGATGATGATCATGACGATGAAGGTGGCGGCGCAGCCGATGGCGTTGATGATCGCCGAGCGCTTCCAGCCTTCGTCCTTGTGGGTGACCCAGCGCCGCACCATGCCGGCCTGGGCGATGGTGAAGCCGAGGAAGACGCCGAGCGCGTAGAGCGGGATGAGCCGCGTCGTGCTCGCGTTGAAGGAGACGAGGAGGAGGATGGAGAAGCCGGTGAGGGCGAGAATGCCGTAGCTGAAGACGAGGCGGTTGCCGCGCTGGTGGAAGACGCGCGGCATGTAGCCGTCGCGCGCGAGGATCGCGCTCAGCATGGGGAAGCCGTTGTAGGCGGTGTTCGCGGCGAGGAAGAGGATGCCGGCCGTGAAGAACTGGAGCATGTAGTAGAAGCCGTTGCGGCCGAAGACCTGCTCGCCGATCTGCGACATCACGGTTTCCTTGTCGCCGTGGACGTAGACGATGCCGAAGTGCCGGGCGAGGAGGGTGGTGCCAAGGAAGAGGGCGCCGAGGATGAGCGCCATCGCGACCATGGTCGTGCCGGCGTTGCGCGCCTCCGGCGGTTTGAAGGCGGAGACGCCGTTGGAGATCGCCTCGACGCCGGTGAGCGCCGTACAGCCCTGGGCGAACGCCCGGAGGATGAGGAACCAGGTGAGGCCGGTCTCGACGTGCACGTCCCGATCGACCTCGCCGGCGGCGAAGATGTTCGGGTCGTCGCCGAGGAGCACCTTCGCCGTGCCGTAGGCGAGGGTGCCGCCAAGGATGACGATGAAGCCGTAGGTGGGGATGGAGAAGGCGGTGCCGGATTCGCGGATGCCGCGCAGGTTACCGAGGGCGATGATCAGGACCAGCGCGGTGGCGAGGGGCACGGCGAAATCGTGGACCCCTTCGAAGGCGGAGACGATCGCCTCGACGCAGGCGGCGATGGAGACGGCGACCGTGAGGACGTAGTCGATCAGCAGGGCGCTGGCGGCGAGCAGGCCGGGAGCCACGCCCAGGTTCTCGTGGGCGACGGTGTAGGCCCCGCCGCCCGCCGGGTAGGCGCGAATCACCTGCCGGTAGGAGACGACGACGATGCCGAGGAGGAGGACGATGGCCGTCGCGAGGGGGAGGCTGTGGGTCATCGCGCCCGAGCCCGCGAGCACGAGGATGAGGAGGATCTCCTGCGTGGCGTAGGCCGTGGAGGAGAGCGCGTCGGAGGAGAAGATGGCGAGCGCGACCTTCTTGCTCAGCCGCTCCTCGTGGAGACGGGCGTTGGACATGCTCGTGCCGAGGAAGACGTCGCGGACGCGCAGGTACTTGCCGCGCAGGCCGGTCCGCCGCTCCGCGTAGGTCGTGGCCTCGAGCCTGCCGCCCTCCGCGCCGGGGACCAGCCCCGCGTGCGGGAGATCGACGCGAATCCGGCTGACGCGCCCGCGCGCGTCCATGACCGGACCGCTCCCACCTTGCCCATCCGTCGCCATAGAGGCCCAACCCCCGAGATTGGGGGCAACCGTACACCTTCGGGGAGAGAGGAGGAATGCGCGCTGGCGAATGACGGCCGGCGCCGGCATCGACTCCGGCCATCACCACCCGCCCCGCGCCTCGAACGTCGCGCCTCGAACCTCGGGCCTGGCACGCCCTGCCCCCGGCGGTTACCCGGACAGCGGACACCGCCCGCAAAAGCCGCGGGTGCAGTAATCGGCGTGGAGGAGGAGGCCGCCCTGGAGCGTGGCGGCGCTGGTGAACGGGCGCCCCAGCCAGCCTTCGAGGCGGCGCAGGCGGCCGTAGGTGCCGGGCGAGGGGAGCGCGGCGAGCGCGGCGGCGGCCTCGCCTTCGCTCCAGAAGCCGGCCGCGAGGGCGACGGGGAGCACGGCGTTCACGGCGAGCTCGACGGCGCTGGCGCGGCCGACGCCGGGGGCGCGCAACGGCGCGAGCCCGGCGGCGGGCGCGAGGGCGGCGGGCCAGCCGGGAGTGAGGTCGGGCCAGAGCCGCGCCCAGAGGGAGCCGGCCGCCTCCAGCCGCTTCGCGGGGGAGGCCATGGGCCGCAGCCCGGCGCGCTGGAGGACGAGTGCCGCGGCCCCGCCCTTGAGCGCGGCGGCGAGGGCGAGGGGGCGATCCGGCATCCCCTCGGCGCGTTCGAGGAGGGCCGCGAGGGGCAGGCGGCGGGCGAGCGCGGCGAAGGCGGCCCGGTTCGCCGTGCCCCCGAGCTGTTCGAGCGCGAGGTGGTGGAGCGCCTGCCCGGGGCCGGCCGCCTCGACGAGCGGCTGCGCACGCGCGGCCTTCATGCGCAGGCGGCGCACGCCGAGGCGGGTGAGCACGGGGGCGGCGACGGCGCCGCGGGCGGCGGGGAGGGCACAGGGCGGGGTGAAGGGCGGCGGAAACGCGCCCTGCGCGAGCGGCGGCGGCAGGACGAGCACGGGGATGGCGCGCCCGCTCGCGTGCCGCGTGGCGAGGGCACCCGTGTCGTTGCGGGCGACGACGTGGAGCACGACGCGGGCGTAGGCCGGGTCGCTCGTGTGGCCGTGCGCGGCCCATCCGCTGGCGGCGAGGTGGAGCTCGACATCACCGCGGAGCACATCCCCGCCGGCGTCGAGGACGGCGCCGGTGAAGTCCGGGCCGGCGCCGCCGCCGGGCACCCCGGGGAAGATGATCCGCAGGGCGCGGCCGTCTTCCAATCGCAGCGCGCGCCGTTCCCCGGCCGCCCAGCGCGCGGCGAGGGCGGCCTCGGAGCCATCGCCGGGGAGGAGGGCGGGCGCGGCGCTCACGCGGGTTCCTCCTTCGCTCGCACCGGCTCCCCGGGCGGCGGCGAGGCATCGTAGGGGGCGGGGCGCTCGGCCAGCAGCCGCAGCATCCGCGCGCTCGCGCCGCGCGGGCGGTAGCGGCCTGTCTCCCATTCGCTCACGGTCTGCTGCCGCACCCCCAGCTCGGCCGCGAACGCCGCCTGCGACAACCCCAGCCGCGCGCGCAACGCCGCCACGGCGTCGGCATCGAAGGGGCCGGGGCGGCTGGTGCCGTCAGCGGCCGGCTGCTGGCGGCCTCCTGCGAACGGGCTATCGGCTTCCGGCCATCGGTTCATCGTTTACACGGTACCGTGTACCGCGCCGCTCCGCTACGGTAGCGGCTAGCGGATCGCCGCTCGCCGCTCGCCGCTCGCCGCTAACCGCTCTTGAGGCCCCCATTGCCCGACACCTTCGCCGCTCTCGCCGATGCCTATCCCGCCTGGTGGGTCGACCTGCTGGGGGAGCACAACCATGTGGGCGGGGCGGAGGCGACGCGGTGGCTCCTGGAGCGTTCGCGGCTGGCGCCCGGGCGAGGCGATGCTCGACGCGGGGGCGTTCGTGGGGGCGGCGGCGCGGGCGGCGGCGGGACGCGGAGTGCGTGCCGTGGCGCTCGATGTCGTGCCCGACTTCCTGGCCGCGGGGCGGGCGATGAGCCACGGCGCCGGGGTCGCGTGGGTGACGGCGGACGCGCGGCGGCTGCCGTTCGCGAGCGGCGCCTTCGCCAGCGTCTGGTGCCTGGAGAGCAGCATCTTCCCGCGCGAACTGAGCCGCGTGGCGCGCACCACGGGCGCGACCCTCTGCCTCGGCTGCGAGGCGCCCGCCGACGGCCGCGGCGGGCTCGAGGCGTTCCTCGACGAGTGGGCGGAGTACGGCTGGCGGCTGGCCGCGCACCGGCCGCTGACGCTGGAGGCGCTCGCCACCTGGCGGCGGTGCGAGGCGGAGCTGGTCGCGAGGCGGCCGCACTTCGAGGCGCGTTACGGCAGCCGCGGCTACCTCCGCCAGCTCGACCACCTCGCCGCGCTCGTCGCGATGTACGAACGGGGCTCGGCCGGCCACGCGCTGATGGTGCTGGAGCGGTAGACGGCCCGCGGGCTTGAACTCCGGCGCCGTTTCCCCTGTACTCGCGGGATGCAATCGCTCGAAAGCGGCGCTATCCCGCCCGCCGCCCGTGCCGGGTTCGAACGGCAGCTCACGGGCCTGCGCGCCGCCGAGGCGGCGGGCGACGCCCGCATCGGCTGGAAGATCGCGGTCAACGCCCCCCCGATCCAGGCGGCCTTCGGGCTCGCGGGTCCGCTGCTCGGGCACCTTGTCCGCTCGCGGCGGTACTGGCCCGGGACCACCATCTCAATTCCTGAACCCGGGGTGATCATCGTCGAGGCGGAGGCCGCCCTCGTGCTGGGCACGGATGTCCTTCCGGGGGCTCCGCTCGATCGCTGCGCGGAGGCAATCGCGGGGGTGGCCCCGGCGCTGGAGTTCCTCGCCGTGAATGGACCGATCGATGACTTGGAATCGGCGATCGCGGGCAACGCCTTTCACGCGGCGGTGCTGATTGGCGGCGCCGTGCCGCTGCCGGTGGCCTTCTCGATGGACGGCCTGGAGCTCGACCTGCGCGTCGCCGGGGGCGCCACAGCCGCCCTGGATCCCGCGCTCGTGGTGGGCGAACCGGCGGCGATCGTGCGGTTCGCCGCCGGCCTTCTTGGCACGTTCGGCGAGCCCCTGCGCGCGGGCCAGGTCATCCTCTGCGGCTCCCTCAACCCCGCCACCCGCGTCCCCCGCGGCGCCACCGTCGAAGCCACCCTCGCTCCCCTCGGCGCCCTCTCCGCGCGCATCGCCTGACCCCTTCTCTCCTTTTCTCTCTTTTCTCTTTTCTCCTTTCTCTCCTCACCCCTTGCGGCGGGCGATGGCGCGCAGCCGCCGGTCAAGTTCGCGGGCGGCGCGGGCGGGGTCGAAGGTGGCGCGCGAAGGCCATGCCAGGCTGGTTCAGCCCCAGGCGGCCGGCGGCGTGTTCGCGTTCGAGCCGGACGAGCGCGGCGTGGACGGCGTCGTAGCCGCGGGCCGCGATGCCCCGTCAACGGGGTAGGTCCAGATGGAGTAGCGGCCGCGCGAGAGCGCTTCGAGCACCATGAAGGAGGTGCCGTCGTGGCTCGTGAGCCGCACCTGCACGGTCACCTCCCGCCAGAGCGCGTCCATGTCGGCCACCCAGCCGGGGGTTTCGACGTTGGGCGGGAGCGGCCCGGGCAGCGACGCGGCGGGCGACGGGATGAGGATGAAGCGCGCCTCCGGGAAGCCCGCGGGCAGCCGCAGGAGCGTCTCCATGTCGAAGACTTCGCGGTCGAAGCTGTCGACGGGGAGGTAGAGGAGCACGGTGAAGCGTGGCGGAAGCGGGGGCGCGTCCTGCGAAAGCCCCTCCACGGGGAGCTGCACGTGCTCGGCGGTGATGCCCATCGTGGCGAGCTCGTCGGCGAGCCAGGGCGCGTCGACCCAGTGCACGGCGCGGCGGGCGACCGCCTTCGAGGCCCGCCCCAGCGCGTGCTCGTCGAGGGCAATGAGCACGTCCGTGCCCACCCAGTGGATGACGGTGGGTCGGCGGCGCAGGCGCATGAGGATCGCCTGCGGGCTGAAGCGGTCAACGCGGCTGGAGACGAGATAGATGACGTCGGCGCGGAGCACGGCGGGGATGAGCGCCGCCCAGCGGAGCGGGTCGCGGCCGGGGTGGTGGGCGAAGCGCGCATCCCAGCCCCGTTCGCGGAGGAGGCGGGCGAGCATCTCGCCAAAATAGGGCAGTCCGAGGATGAGGATGCGCGGCCGCCGCCGCTTGCGCGCCGGCGCCGGTGCGGCGGGCGGGGCGGCCGTCACCGGGAGCGCACCACGGCGAGGTCGGCGGCTTCGTGCCAGGTCACGTGCGCGCCGGCGGCAACGCCGGCGGTGACCAGCGCGTGCGGATCGATGACGGCGCCCGCGCCAATGGCGGCGCCGACGATCGTCGCGCCCGTGCCGACGCGCGCCCCGGGGCCGACCACGACGGGCCGCTCGGGGAACGTCCCCGGGCGGAGGCCGGCGGCGCGCGCGCCCGTGACGAGGGCGCTGCGCGGTTCGAGCACGGCGCCGGCGCCGATCGTGACGGGAGCGGTGAGGTCCAGGTGCACCTCCGGCCCGAGCACCGCCCCGGCGCCGATCGTGAGGTTCGCGAACGAGCCGCCGGCGTTTACCAGGTGGAGCGGCCCGGCGATCACGGCGTCGGCGGCGACGGTGGCGCCGTAGCGGCGCAGGAGCGCGCCGTGCCCCTCGGGGGCGGTCGCCAGCGCCATCGCCACGGCGTCGATGCCGTCGCGGGCGAAGGCCCGGCCCACGCGCCACTCACGGAATGCACGACGAAACACGGGATTAGTGTCACGCGCGCACGGAGTGCGCGCGAGTCGGCCGCGCGGGGCCGCGGCGGCTCGCGCGCGCTCCGCGCGCAGTCCGAGTTGCCAGTGGCGAGTTCCCGGCTCGTCCCGAGGCCCGGCCCCGGGCCCCGGGCCCCGGGCCTCGGTTACACTCGGGGCATGGAGAAACATGCGCTCGTTCTCATGTCCGGCGGGCTGGATTCGACCACGGTGGCGGCGCATGCGCTGCGCGAGGGGTGGGCGGTGCGCGGGCTGTGCATCGGCTACGGGCAGCGGCATGTGCGCGAAATCGAGTCCGCGAAGGCGGTGGCCGCGGCGCTGGGGGTGCCCCTCCAGGTCGCCGATGCCGCGTTCTACGGCGGGCTCGCGGCGCATTCGGCGCTGACGAGCGCGGGCATCGCCGTGCCGGGCGGCCGCTCGACCACGGAGATGGCGGCGGACGTGCCCATCACCTACGTGCCGCTGCGGAACACCTTCTTCGTCACGGCCGCGGCGGCCGCGCTGGAAAGCTGGATGCTCGCACGCATCGAACGGGACGCGGCGGACCCGGCGAGCCTGCGCGCGGCCGTCTTCGTGGGCGCGAACGCGATCGACTACTCCGGCTACCCGGACTGCCGCCCGGAGTTCTATGCGGCGATGGAGACGGTCCTGCGGCTGGGGAGCAAGCTCGGCAGCGCGTACGGCGTCGGGATCGGGATCGAAGCGCCCATCATCCACATGTCGAAGGCCGAGATCGTCACGCACGCCGCCGCCCTCGGGGCGCCGCTCCACCTCACCTGGAGCTGTTACGAAGGGGGCGATGCGCCCTGTGGCGCGTGCGATTCCTGCCTGTTGCGCGCGGCCGGGTTCGCCGCGGCCGGCATCGCGGACCCCGCGCTTCGCGGCGGCTGAGCCCGCCGCTCAGCTCCGCAGGTGTTCTCGAATGAGCCGGATCTGCTCGGCGTGCTGCTCGGCATGCTCGGTCGCGTGCCGCACGAGGTCGGCGGCGGAGACCGCGCCCAGCTCCGCGTGCACCCCTTCGCGCGCCCAGGCGGCGCGGTCGCAATGCGCGAGGATCTCGGCCGTCTGCCAGCGCACCAGTTCGAACGAGGCGATTGCGCCGTCCGTGTCGCGCCAGAGCGTTTGCAGGCGGCGCTTCCAGAGGTCCTGGTCGAACGCCTCCAGCGCGGGGCGTTCCTCCGCGAGCACGCGGCGCAGGCGCACGCCCTCGACGAGCTCGGCGTCCGAGAGGTGGATGACGATGTCGCGGGTGGACCAGTCGTCGCCCGGGCGGCGGGCGTTCATGGCGCCGAAGGCCATGCCGCGCACGGCCTCGCGGATGAGCGCCGGGCCGCGGATGTAACGGTTGAAGAGGTCGAGCTGTTCCGCCGGGATGCCGCGCACGGCCGGATTCTAACGGGTCGCGGCGTTGCGGGCCGCACCGGGGCCGCGGCCGTTCGTCCTACCCCGGCGGCCAGGCGTGGGCAGCGAACGCCCAGTCGATGAGCGCGATCGCATCGGGGGTGCGGAAGAGGTCGTTGAGGAGGACGACGATGACGCGGTGGCCGCCGCGCGTGGCGGTGACGACGAAGGTGCGCCCGGCCTCCTCGGTGTAGCCCGTCTTCACGCCATCGACGCCGTCGGTGTAGTTCAGGAGCGGGTTGAGGTTGTAGAGCGGCAGTTCGCGGCTGCCAACGGCGGTGTGGCTCTCGGTGGCGACGATCGCGCGGAAGTCCGGCAGGCTCATGGCGTAGCGCGCGAGCAGGGCCATGTCGCGGGCGGTGCTGACGTGGCCGGGCGCCTCGAGGCCGTGCGGGTTCACGAAGTGGGTGCCGGTGAGGCCGAGCCGCGCGGCGAGCGCGTTCAGGCGCGCGGCGAACGGCTCGATGCCGCCATCGACGGCGATCGCGAGCGCTTCGGCGGCGTCGTTGCCGGAGGCGAGGAGGAGGCCGTAGAGGAGTTCGCGCCCGAGGAAGACGTCGCCGGGTTCGAGGCCCATGCTCTGGCTGTCCTCGAGCCACTGCCGTTCGAGGTCCGGGTTCGCCTCGATCGGCGTCTCCAGGTAGCCCGCTTCGATGACGGCGACGGCCGTGGCGATCTTCGTGAGGCTTGCGGGGGGCAGCGAAAGTGACGCGTTCTGTTCGAACAGGATCGCTCCCGACGCTTCGTCCATGACGAGCGCCGCGACCGCCGAGACGGCGGGCGGCGGCGTGCCCGGTGAGGCGGGCGGGAGCCCCCACGGCACCGGCGGGGGGAGCAGGGGCGGCATTGGAGACGCCTCGAGGGCGGCCTCCAGGGTGGCGGCGGCGACGGCGGACACGGGCGGCGCGGCGAGCACCGGCGGCCCGGCGCCCCTGGTGGCGGTGGCCGTGGAAACGGTGACGGTGGCCGCCCCCGGCGGGGGCATGCTGCCGGCGGCGGGCGCGCCGGGAGCGCCGCACGCGGCGGCCACGAGGCCCGCGGCGGCAGCGGCGGCGGCGAACAGGGCGGGGCGGAGCACGAGCACAGGGTACCCTGCCCGGCGCCCGGGGGACGCCGCGACAGGGCATCGGGGCGCTGCAATCGCGTGACGCGGGTGAAGGCGGCTTCCCCCGGTTAGCACTCTGTTTGCTACACTGCCAATTGATGGCGGCCCAACAGCGTGACCTCTACGACGTCCTCGGCGTGCAGCGCTCGGCGACCCCGGATGAGCTGAAAAAAGCGTTCCGGAAGCTCGCCATGGAGTACCACCCGGACCGCAACCAGGCAGCGGATGCGGCCGAGCGGTTCAAGGAGATCAACCACGCCTACGAGGTGCTCTCCGACCCCACGAAGCGCTCGGCGTACGACCGCTACGGCCACGCCGCGGTGGATGGCTCGGGCAGCGGGCAGGGGTTCGAAGGGTTCGGGGGCGGCTTCGAAGGGTTCGGCGACATCTTCGACGCGTTCTTCGGGGGCGCGGGCCGGGGCGGCCGCCGGCGGCGCGGTCCCGCGCGCGGCGCGGACCTTCGCTACAACCTCCGGGTGACCTTCGAGGAGGCGGCCTTCGGCGCCGAGAAGGAGATCGAGTTCAACCGGCCCGAGCGCTGCGAACGGTGCACGGGCAAGGGCGCCGAGCCCGGCACGGAACTCGTGACCTGCCCCGAGTGCAACGGCGCCGGGGAGATCCGGCGGGCGCAGCAGAGCATCTTCGGCCAGTTCGTGAACGTGGCGACCTGCGGGCGCTGCCAGGGCGAGGGCCGCATCGTCGAGAGCGCGTGCACGCAGTGCCGGGGCAGCGGGCGCGAGAAGAAGGCCCGCCACATCTCCGTGAAGATCCCCGCGGGCATCGATGACGGCGCGCAGATCCGGCTCACGGGCGAAGGCGAGGCGGGCAGCCGGGGCGGCGAATACGGCAGCCTCTACGTCGCCATCAGCGTCGCCGCGCATCCCCGGTTCGAGCGCGTCGACGACCACATCCTCCTCGAACAGCCGGTGAACATCGCCCAGGCGGCACTCGGGGCGCGCATCACGCTGCCCACGCTCGACGGGGACATGGAGTTCGAAGTGCCGGCCGGGACGCAGAGCGGCGAGGAGTTCGTGATTCGCGGCAAGGGCGTCCCCCACCTGCGCGGGGGCGGCCGCGGCGATATGGTCGTGCGCGTCCACGCCGTCGTCCCGGAAGAGCTTTCGGACGAGCAGCGCGAGCTGCTGGAGAAGCTCGCGGAAACGATGGGCACCCCGGTCCTCCCCCGGGGCAAGGGCAAGGGGCTCTTCGAGCGGCTGCGGGACGCGGTGGCGGGCGGCTAACGTCCGAATCGAGCGCACCGGCCCCGGGCGCTACTCGGCGTAGCGCCGGGCGACCTCGGCCCACTGCTGGAGCCGCGGCAGGGTCTCCTCGGCCGGGGCGGCGGGCAGCGGAAACAGCACGCGCTCAACCCCCAGTTCAGCCCACTGTTCGATCAGCTCAGGGCGCGGCGCCGCGCCGAAAAGGGTCACGGGGATGGGCCCGCGGCCGGCGGCGGTGGCCATCGCGCGAAGTTCGGCCATACGCGCGGGCAGCCGTTCGCCTCCGCGGCTGGCGATGGGCATCCAGCCGTCGCCGTACTCGACCACGCGCTCCAGGGTGCGCGGCCCATCGCCGCCGACGATCACGGGCGGATGGGGCGCCTGCACGGGCTTGGGCCAGCTCCAGATGGGGTCGAAGTTCACGTGGCGGCCGTGGAACTCGGCCTCGTCCTTCGTCCAGATCTCCTTCATGGCGAGGATGCGCTCGCGCATCACCTTCCAGCGCAGCGTGGGCTTCGTGCCGTGGTTCTCCATCTCCTCCAGGTTCCAGCCGCCGCCAATGCCGAACAGCACGCGCCCGCCGCTCAGGTGGTCGACGCTGGCGACCTCCTTCGCGAGCGTGATGGGGTCGCGTTCGACGACGAGGCAGATGCCGGGGCCGACCTTGAGGGTGGTGGTGACGGCGGCGACGGCGGCCATCGCGACGAAGGGGTCAAGGGTGTGGGAGTACTCGCGCGGGAGGTTGGGACCGCCCGGCCAGGGCGAGATGCGGCTCGTGGGGATGTGGGTGTGTTCGGGGAAGAAGAGCGATTCGAACCCGAGGTCCTCGGCCGCGCGGCCGAGCTCCGTGACGGGGATCGCGTAATCGGTGGGGAACATGCTGAGCCCGAACTTCATGGAACCGCCTCCTGCGGGGGCGATTCTACGCGCATCGCGCCGCTTGCCGGCACTCTGGTCTCGGGCCCCGGGCTCCGGGCCCTGGGGACTCGCCCTACATCTGCGGGTCGGGGGCGCGCGTGGGGTCCTTGATCTCGGTCATGAAGTAGCCGATCACGGAGAAGAGGACGCCGAGCGCGAGGAAGACGGCGGTGATGATGCTCATCGCGTCGCGCAGGTTGTCCTGCCCCTCGGTGTCGTAGCCGCGGAGGATGTTGAACGTGATGATCACGCCCGCGACCACGAAGCAGAGCGTGCCGAGGGCGGCGGATTCGCTCTTGTTGCGGGTGTAGAGGTAGGCGAGCGTCACGCCCGCGAGGACCATCGGCACGAGCGCGGCGGCGGTAACCCAGTCGCGGTGGGTCTCCCAGGTGGCGCGGGTCTGCACCATGAGGGCGGTGAGCGCGAGGCTGAGGGCGACACCGGCGATGATGCCGGCGTGGCGCAGCAGGAGCTGGCCGCGGCTGGCGGGCGGCGCCTCGGGGATGCGGCTGCGGTCGTGGAGGTAAGCGCCGCTCTTGTCGGGCTCGACGGGCGCCTTCGCGGTGAGAGTGGCCATGGTGATCCCTCGCCGGCTGCGCCGGGCGGACGGTGAATTTCGTGCCAATTCTCCGGCCAGTCGCCATCGCCCGCAACCGGCGCCGGTGCCGTAGGCTGGTGCGATGACGCTGACACTGCGGCGGGATGGCTTCGTGGTCACGGCGGAGGGCGCGGCGGAGGCGGAGCCGGGCGCGCTGCGGGCAGCCCTCGACGGCCTCACGGAGGGGTACGCGACGCGCGCGGTGGTCCTCGTGCTCGATGGCGGGGGCCGGGGCGGCGGCGATGACGCCGAGTGGGTCGAGCGCTGGTTCCCGGTGCCGATCGTGGCCGCGCTCGAGGGCGAAGTCGCGGGCGGGGCGGCGGCGCTGGCGCTCGCGGCCGACATCCGCGTGGCGGGCGAAGGCGCCTGGCTGGAGCTGCCCGAGCCCGCGAGCGCACGCGCAGCGGCCATCCAACGGGGGGCCCACGGTCGTATTTCCGCGGGGGAGGCGTTCGCGCACGGCATCGTCTCGGCGTTGACGGGGCCGGGCGGGGCGGTGGCGGAAGCCGCGCGGCTGGCGGCGGTGATCGCCGGCCGGGGGCCGATCGCGACGCGGCTGGGCAAGGAAGCCGTGTGGCGGGGGCTGCCGCAACCGCTGGAGCAGGCGTTGCGGTTCGAGACCGATTTGACCTTGCTGCTCCAGACCACGAAAGATCGCGCCGAGGGCGTGCGAGCATTCCTCGAAAAGCGCGCACCGGTGTTTACAGGGGAGTAACGGATGTTTGTGCTTTTGGAAGAAGCGGAGGCCTGGTCGCTGATGATGGTGACCAGCGCCGTCGCGATCGATAACGCCGATATTTCGGAAGAGGCGAAGGAGCTGATTCGCCGCTGGCGGTCGAACCGGCCGGAATCCAGTGCCGAAATCGCCGAGCTCACGGACGACCTGAACAAGGCGATGAACAAGCATCTCGATGCGAAGTTCGCGCGCCGCGTGAAGTCCAAGGGCTGGTACGAGACGGTGAAGAAGTAGGCGGGGGAAGACGCAATGGAAGTGAAGTTCAACGACGACGAACTCGCCGAGGCCTTGACGGTCATCATCAACCGGATCGCCGAAGAGGCCGGTCTGAGCGATAAGGACCGGGCCATGCTGAAGCGCTGGCGCAGCTCCAAGATGAAGCTGGGCACGGACGACATGTTCGACTACGTGCACAAGGCGAACGAGGACTTCGCGCGCGGGGTGGCCCGCCGCGAGCGCTCGCAGATCCGCAAGCCCGACTGGGCGGACTAAGCGCGGCAGTCCCCGGTTAGCGCGACAGGCGCGCGCACACGAGCAGCGCGAACGGGCGGTTGGATTCAATCGCCCAATCGGGCCTGCGCGCGAGCATCGCCGCGTCCGGCATCGGTTCGAGCACCCGTTCGACCACGAACCCGGCGCCGATGAGAGCGTTGAGCTGCGTGGACACCATGCGGTGGTACTTGCGCACGCCATCGACGATCCAGCGCTCGGTGCGTTCGCCCTCCTCGCCGTAGCGGGAGAGCGCCCAGGCGTTCGGGATGCCGGCGGCAGCGGGGAGCCAGCCCTCGGCGGTGGCGCGCGAGAGGTAGACGGGGTGCTCCGTCGAGTAGACGAAGACGCCGCCCGGCGCGAGCCAGGCGGCGATGCGCGCGCACAGCCCCTCCCAATCGGGGACGTAGTGGACGGCGAGGGAGCTGAGTACGAGGTCGAAGCTGGCGGGGGCGAAGGCAACCCCCTCGATGGCCGCCCGGACGAAGCTCACGGGCATCCCGCCGGCGCGCTCGCGGGCGAGGGCGAGCATGCGGCGGGAGAGGTCGACGCCGACGGCGAGGCGCGCGCCCTCCGTGGCGAGGTGCGCCACGAGCTGACCGGCGCCGCAGCCGAGGTCGAGGACGCGGCTCCCCGCCGGAGACGGCAGCAGCGACATGAATGCCGTGTGCTCAAACGCGGCGGACCAGCCATCGCCGAAACGCGCGAGCCGCGAGTAGCCCGCGAAGAACGCGGCATCGTCGTACAGGTTCCGGGGAGCGCCCGTGTCGGCCACGGGACGAGGATACCGCGGGCGAACGGGCGGGCACGGGGCGGGAGCGCCATAAGAGCGGGAAGTCGTGAACTTCCGGGCGGGGGGCGGTGACGGGGAGCGCGAGGCGCGCCTACACTGCGCTCGGTGACGCGGGGAATTGCAAATCCATTACGGCATGGGCCGGCGCCGTTGCATGCGCGGCTCGATTCGCTCACGGGGCTGCGCTTCTTCGCGGCCTACTTCGTGCTGCTTCACCACGTCACGAACTTCGCGCGCCTGCCCGTGCTCGTGCACTTCGAAGGGTTCGGCGCCACCGGCGTGACCTTCTTCTTCGTGCTCTCCGGGTTCGTGCTGACGTGGTCGTTCCGGCCGTCGGACGCGCCGCGGCCGTTCTACTGGCGGCGGTTCGCGCGCATCGTGCCGCTGCACGTGCTGACCACGCTCATCGCCCTGCCCGTGTTTTATGCAATGCAAGGCGAGCCCGTGGCATGGGGGCCGGTGCTGCTCTCGCTGGGGCTGCTGCAGGCGTGGACGTTCGTGCCGGGCATCTACTTCGCGGGCAACCCGGCGGCCTGGTCCCTTTCGTGCGAACTCTTCTTCTACGCGCTCCATCCCCTCGCCATCCGGCGGGTGCTGGCGGCGCGCAGCCTGGCGCTGGCCATTGGTGGCGGCGCCTTCCTCGCGGCGATGGCGGCCGTGGCGCAAATCGCCCTGGGGTGGCCGGGCGAATTCACCGGCTGGCTGCTGTACATCGCGCCGCCGTTCCGCCTGGGCGAATTCGCGCTCGGCGTCGTGCTGGCAGTGCTGACGGCGCGAGGGTACCGGGCGCCGCTGGGGCTGCTCCCCGCGACGGCGCTGCTCGCGGGGTGGTTCGTGTTCACGTACGTGGTTGGGCCGCGCACGCTCGATGCGGCGATGCTCGCGCGCACGGGCAGCGCCGGGTACGCAATCCTGCCGCTGCTCTACGGTCTCGTGATCGTGGCGGCGGCCCGCCTGGACCTCGAGGCGCGGCCCTCGGTCCTTCGCTGGAAGCCGATGGTGCGGCTGGGCGAATGGTCGTACGCGCTGTACCTGGTGCATGCGACGATCATCTACGCGCTCATGGAAGTGTTCGGCACGCACTACCGGGCGATGTGGACGAACCTCGGCTGGCTCGCGCTCGCGAGCGTCATCGCCATCGCCGCGAGCGCGCTGCTGTACCACCTCGTGGAGCAGCCGCTGGAGCGATGGCTGCGGGCGCACGAGCCGGGAAAAGCGTCACCGGCGCCGGCGATCCCGGCTTCCGTGGAAGCAGCCTGACCTACTTCCTTCCCAGGCGCGTGCCTGCCGCCACCGTGGATGCGGCGGCGATTCCGAGTGCCCCGAGCGCGGCGCAGGCCACTTCGAACCAGCCGATGGGGCGGCCGGGGGTGCCGGTACCGGTCCCCGGTGGCATGGGCGTGGTGGTGACGGGCACGCGCGGGGTGGCGCCGCCGCTCACCGGCGCGAGGACGGTGCAGGCTTCCGCCGAGTAGGGGCCGGTCTCGCCGTTGATGACGGTCCGCACGCGGTAGCAGCGCTGGCCGTCCTCGAGGGCGGGACGGGGCCCGTTGGTGGAGGCGCGGCCGGCGGCCGCCGCCGATGCGGGCACGGTGGCGAGTGCGGTCCAGGTTCGCCCGCGCGCGCCGCGGGGGACGATGGCGCGCTGCACTTCGAACACTCCCGTGTAGCCCGGCAGCACCTGCCAGCTGACGGTCACGGCGTCGGGGGCCGCTGGTCCGGGGGAACGGGCCGGCCGTTCGCATCCACCA
This sequence comes from Candidatus Amarobacillus elongatus, assembly GCA_016703545.1. Taxonomy (GTDB): domain Bacteria; phylum Chloroflexota; class Dehalococcoidia; order Tepidiformales; family Tepidiformaceae; genus Amarobacillus; species Amarobacillus elongatus. Next base: position 128,661 of record JADJBX010000006.1, on the reverse strand, counting down.
GCGAGGCGGTGACGGTGACGCGGACATCGGCCGGGGCGGGCCACGGCGTGCCCGCGGGCGAGGGCGCCGCGGCCGGGCTGCTCGTGGGTGCGGGGGTACCCGTGCCGGGCGGAAGCGTACCGGCGGGAGCTGCGGGAGTGCCGGTGGATGCCGCGGGAGACGGCGAGGCGGTGGGGCTCGATTGGGCCGCGGCGATACTCACACCGAGCGCCGCGGACAGGCTCACGCCGAGCAGGACGCCCCTGCGCGCGAATCCCATCATGGCCGACCCTCTTCCTCCCGCCGCCAGGAGTATAGCCCGCGGGCGCGCCGCTGGACTGTCCGGTCGGACGCGCCACCGGGAGACCGGTCGAACGGCCGGGGGCGGGGACGGAGGTTCGCTGCGATACCCCCGGCGCCATTCGATTTCGAAAACACGGATAAACATGTGAACTTTCGTTATCAAATTGCAATGGGGTTGAGAAATAGGTGCGCCGCGAGGAGGGTATCGACGAAACCTATTCCATCCGGCGCCCCCCGGAGCTGGAGGCTCGAATGGTCCCGGTCCCGACGGTCATCGTGCGGGTGCACGGGCTCGGCTGGGAGGCGGTGGGGGCGGACTCCCCGGCGGGTGTCCTCTTCCCATCACTGGGGGACGCACGCCGCATGGCGTTCGAATGGGCGCAGGAGAACCGCCCTTCGCGTGTGGTGATCCAGCAGCCGGAAGGCGAACCGCTGCAGGTGATGTTCGCCGCGACCTGACCCCGGCGCCCTACTCCCGGTGGACGATCGTGGCCCGTGCCTGGGCGCGGGGCGTGACGCGCATGGTGTCGATGTTGACGTGCGCGGGGCGCGTGACGACCCACGCGATGCAGTCGGCAATATCCTCGGCGACGAGCGGGGTCAGCCCCCGGTACACGCTGCCGGCGCGTTCCGCGTCGCCATCGAAGCGGACGAGGCTGAACTCGGTTTCGACCATGCCGGGGTCGATCTCGGTGACGCGAATCGGCTTGCCAAGGAGCTCGAGGCGAAGGGTCTCGGTGATCGCGACGACGCCGTGTTTGACGCTGGTATAGCCCGCGCCGCCGGGGTAGGACTCGAGGCCGGCGATGGAGCCGATGTTCACGATGTGGCCCGCGCCGGACGCTTCGAGCTTCGGCAGGCAGGCGCGTGTCATGAGCATGAGCCCGAAGACGTTCGCCTCCCACATCGTGCGCCACTGCTCGTCGACGGATTCGGCGATGGGGTCCAGGCCGAGCGCGCCGCCGGCGTTGTTCACGAGCACGTTGAGCCGCGGGACCCCGGCCACGAACGCCTCCACGGAGGCGCGGTCGGCGACATCGAGGGCGATGGCGCGGCCGCCGATCTCGGCGGCGAGCGTGGCGATGCGGTCGAAGCGGCGCGCGCCGAGGACGACATCGAACCCGGCTGCGGCAAGCGCGCGCGGGCGGCGGCGCCGATGCCGGAGCTGGCGCCGGTGACCACGGCGACGGGACGGGAACCGTCGGGGAGGGAGGGTGCGGAGTAGGTCATGCGCGCCAGTGTAGGTCCGCGGCGCCGTGCCGCATCCCCCGGCCCACCACCGCGAGGGTGACGCGGAATCGCGACGTTCGGCGCATGGCCGTGGGGCCGTTGTTCCTGCCCCGGCCCGGGCGGCGGCGCGAGCATGGGATCGCGGGCGCATGCGCCCCGGGAGGTTCCGATGGCCGGACCACGCGTCGCCATCATCTACCAGACAGGCGAGGGGCACACGACGGACATCGCCCACCGCATCGCCGACCGGCTGGGCGAGGCCGGCTGCGACCCCGTCATCCGCGAGGTGGAGGCGGCTCCCGCCACGCTCGATGGCTTCGATGCCGTCCTCGTCGGCGGTTCGGTGCACGTGGGGAAGTTCGGCAAGGCGCTCGGCTCATGGACGAAGGAGCACGCGGTCGCGCTGGGGGCGATGCCGAACGGCTTCTTCTCGGTGAGCATGACCGCGGCCGTGCACGATGAAGCGCATCTCGCACGGGCGGGCGAAAACGCCGACGCCTTCTTCGCGCAGACCGGCTGGCACCCGGACATGGTCGCCCTGCTCGGCGGCGCGCTGCTGTACACGCGCTATGGGTGGATCAAGCGGTTCGCGATGAAGCGCATCGCCGCGCACGACTTCCCCGGTCTCACGGACACGCACCGTGACTACGACCTGACCGACTGGGACGCGGTCGACCACTTCGCGAAGGACGTCGCCGCGCATGTGATTGCCGCCACCGTGGCCACGTCGCCGGCCGCAGGCTGACGAAGGGCGCTAATCGTCCTCGCCGGCGTCATCGCCCGGGGTGCGGGGCGCGCCGAGGTGTTTCACGAAGGTCTGCCCTTCGAGGAACCAGCGGCGCTCCTCGAATTCGCGGCGGAGCGCCTCGAGTGCGGGCGTGGCATCGAGGGCGACGGTGAGGGCGCCGTCGGTTTCGGCGTGGAGGGCGGCGCGTTCGGCCATCCACACCTCGAGGGCGCGGCCGGTGTAGCCCGGCGCGAGGGCGGGGGTGCGAACGCGCGCGAGGCCGCGGCCATTCTCGCGCACGGAGACGGCGCCGACGACGCGGTCGCCATCGGCGAGGACGAACCAGCCGGGGCGGCGTCCCTGCGTGAACGGCCATGGGTCCTCGCCCGTGAGCGTGGCGATGGCCTCGGCGTCCTCGCGGCGCTGTTCGCGCACGGTCAGCAGCGGCAGGCGGCGTTCGAGCGTGACCATCACGGGGCCGCCGGGAGGGGGTTGGGAGCGCCCAACGGGGGTGTAGCCGTGACGGCGGAACAGGTCCTCCAGCAGCGTGCCCTCGGGCGCCGCGAGGCGGGCGTAGCGGACGGCGTTCTCCTGGAGGGTACGCTCGACGCCACGCAGGAGGGCCCGGCCCGCGCCGGGAATGCCCGAGGCGAGCAGATCGATCGTGGCGACGCCATCCTCGGCGCGCCAGCGGACGACGGCGGCGAGCCGCCGGCCGGCCTCCGCCACCAGCAGGTTATGCCCCGTCTGCGCGAGCATCGCGAGGCCGCGGGCGACGGCGGCGGTGGCCTCCGGGTACTCGGCCTCGCAGCCATCGAAGGCGGCGCGCAGGATGGCGTCGGCCGCCGGGGCATCCTCGGCGGCGAAGCGGCGCACCGTGAAGTCGCGGCCGCGGTACGTCACCCGGCCACCGGCTGAAGCAGCTCGAGGCGGTTGCCGAAGGGGTCGTACGCGTAGAAGCGGCGGTACCCGGGCAGTTCGCGGTCGACCGCCGTGCGCACACCGGCGGCCTCAAGGCGGGCCCTGAGCGCCTCGAGTTCGTCCGTGAGCAGCGCCGGGTGGCGCTTGGAGGGAGCGACCTCGTCCTCGACGCCACAGTGGATCTCCTGCGGTCCGCAGGCGAACCAGCAGCCCCCCCGATCGGCGAGCGACGGCGGCTTCGGCACCTCGGCGAGGCCGAGGAGGCCGCCGTAGAAGGCGCGCGCCGCGTCCTCGCCGCCGGGCGTGATCGCGACCTGCACGTGGGCGATGCCGTGGATGGTCATACCGCCATTGTAGGCATGGGGAGCGCCGGGGGCGTGCTTGCGGCCGCGCGCTAGAATCGGCGCACACTCATCCTTCACGAGCGAGGTCCCCAGCATTGACGACGACGGACAGGCCGCCCTTCCGGGTGGTAGGCACGCGCCCCATCCGGCACGACGGCATCGATAAGGTCACGGGCCGGGCGAAGTACGCGAATGACGTGCAGGTCCCGGGCCACCTGCACGCCCGCATCCTGCGTTCGCCGCACGCGCACGCGCGCATCCTTTCGGTCGACACGAGCAAGGCGGAGGCGCTCCCGGGCGTGTTCGCGGTGGTCACGGGGAAGGACTTCCCCGAGGTGACGGCGATCCTCCGGGAGCAGACCGAAGGGGCGATGGCGAACATGGGGCTGCTGAGCCGCCACCTGATGGCGCGCGACAAAGCCTGGTTCCGGGGGCACGCCATCGCCGCCGTCGCCGCCGATTCGCCCTACCGGGCCGAAGAGGCGCTGGCGCTCATCGACGTCCGTTACGAGGTGCTGCCGCCCGTGCTCGACGCACTGGAGGCGATGAAGCCCGACTCGCCCATCGTGATCGACGGTCTGATGACGAATACGAGCCGGACGACGCGCGCGGGCGGCATCAGCGCGCCGGGCGAGGATGCGCCGCAATCGAACATCGCCACCACGTTCGTCATGGAACTGGGCGACCTCGCGAACGGCTTCGAACTCGCGGACATCATCCTCGAGCGGGACTACCACACGACGGCGGCGCACCAGGGGTACCTGGAACCGCAGAGCGCGACCGCCTTCTGGAGCGCGGACCAGCACCTCACGATCTGGACCTCGACGCAGGGGCCGTTCGCCATTCGCGACAACACGGCGGCGGTGCTGAAGCTTTCGCCGGGACAGGTGAAGGTGGTGCCGGCGGAGATCGGCGGCGGGTTCGGCGCGAAGCTGAACATCACCATCGAACCGGTGGCGGCACTGCTTTCGATGAAGTGCGGCCGCCCGGTGAAGCTGACGGTGAGCCGCACCGAGGTGTTCGAGGCGATGGGCCCGGCCTCCCCGGCGTACGTCCACCTGAAGATGGGCGTGACCCGCGAGGGCCGGATCACCGCCGCTGACGCGCGCATGATCTTCGAAGCGGGCGCGATCCCGGGGTCGCCGGTGCCGGGTGCGGCGAACTGCATGTTCTCGCCGTACGCCGTCCCCAACGGCCGCATCGAGGGGATCGACGTGGTCGTGAACAAGCCGAAGACGCTCTCGTACCGGGCGCCGGGCGCGCCCTCCGGCGCGTACGCGGTGGAGCAGATGCTGGACGAGTTCGCGGAGCGGCTGCGGATGGACCCCCTCCAGTTGCGCATGCTGAACGCCGCGCACGAAGGCGACCGCCGCATCAACGGCGTGGCGTGCGGGCCGATGGGCTTCACCGAAACGCTGGAGGCCGCGGCGGCGACGGAGCATTACCGATCGCCGCTCGAAGGGCCGTGGCGCGGACGCGGCGTCGCCGGCGGGTTCTGGGGGAACGCAACCGTTCCCGCCTCGGTCATCGCGGGGCTGCTGCCGGACGGCAGGGTCAGCTACATCGAGGGTTCGACGGACATCGGCGGGACGCGCACGACGGCGGCGATGATGTTCGCCGAGGCCGTGGGCATGCCCGTCACGGACGTGCGCCCGACCGTGGCCGACACGGACTCCATTGGGTTCACGTCGAACACGGGCGGCAGCAGCGTCACCTTCAAGCAGGGGTGGGCCGCCTACGAAGCCGCCCAGGACCTCAAGCGCCAGCTCATCGAGCGGGCGGCGAAGACGTGGGAGGTCGCCACCGACCGCGTGGGGTTCGAAGGGGGCGTCTGTACGAACCTCGATGACCCATCGAAGACGCTGACGATGCGGCAGATCGCGGCGCGCATGAACGCGACCGGCGGCCCCATCATCGGGCACGCGACGGTGGTGCCGCGCGGCGTCGCGGGCGGGTTCGCGGTCCACATCGCGGACGTCGAAGTGGACCCTGGGACGGGAAAGGTGACGGTCCTCCGGTACACCTGCGTGCAGGATGCGGGGACGGCGATTCACCCCTCGTACGTCGAGGGGCAGATGCAGGGCGGCGCCGCCCAGGGCATCGGCTGGGCGCTCAACGAGGAGTACGTGTACGACGCGAAGGGCCGCATGGAGAACAGCAGCTTCCTCGATTACCGCATGCCGACGGCGCTGGACCTGCCGCCGATCGAGACGCACATCGTGGAGGTGCCGAACCCCGGGCACCCGTTCGGGGTGCGGGGCGTCGGCGAGGCGACGTTCGTGCCACCGCTGGCGGCGATGGGGAACGCGGTCGCGCACGCGATCGGCACGCGCATGCAGGCCCTGCCGATGAGCCCGCGGCGTGTGCTCGAAGCGCTGGCCGGGGAGTAATCCGCGGGAGGGGGCTGCGCCAGCGGCCCCCTCCCGGCGGAGTCCGCCATCCCGACGGTGTTCGTTTCCCAGGTGCTGCGCCCGTACATCCCCGCGCGCTCGGTGGAAGTGCCGGGGCGAACGGTGGGGCAGGTGGTGGAGGGGCTCGCCGCGCGCTACCCCGGCGTGCTCGGGGTGCTCATGGAAGACGGCGACCTGCGCCCCGGCGTCGCCGTCTCGGTGGGCGACCAGCTCGCCCAGGACGGGCTCCTGGAACCGGTCGCCCCGGACGATGAAGTGCACTTCCTGCCGGCGTTCGCGGGCGGGTAGGGGGCTACGGGGGGTCAGGGGTCCGCGCGCCAGTGGCCGGACTTGCCGCCCAGCTTCTCCAGCAGCCGGATGCCCTCGATGCGCATGCCCCGGTCGACCGCCTTGCACATGTCGTAAACCGTGAGGGCGGCGACGGAGACCGCGGTCAGGGCCTCCATTTCGACCCCCGTCTTGCCCGTCGTCTTGACGCGCGCGGTGATGCGCAGGGAGTCCGCGCCTTCGGGAGCGAACTCGACGACGGCGCCGGTGACGGGGAGCGGGTGGCACATGGGGACGAGGTCGCTCGTGCGTTTGGTGGCCATGATGCCGGCGATGCGCGCGACGGCGATGACGTCGCCCTTGGGCAGCCCACCGGACTGGATGAGGGCGAGGGTTTCGGGCTGCATGACGATGCGCCCCTCGGCCTCGGCCTCGCGGGCGGTGTCGGCCTTGGCGGAGACATCGACCATGCGGGCGGCGCCGCTGGCATCGAGATGGGTGAGCCCGCCCGGGTGTTCGCCGTCAGCCATGGTGCTTCCTCCACATGATCGTTTCGTACCCATAGATGATGGCGTACACGGCGCCGCCGGCGAGCAGGCCGCCGGGCACCCCGAGCCACGGCGATACCCACGTATCGGCGGCGATGATGCCGATGCCGGCGCCCGCGAGGAAGCCGAAGAACGCCTCGCGGCGGCGGCCCACTTCGAACTGGTCGCGGAGGGGATGGCGACGGCTCACGCCGTCAGTATACGAAGGGCGGGACATTACCCTCTTCGCGGACGCTCCCCTATCCTCGCGTGCGGAGGAAGCCGATGACGTTGCGCGGCAGGACTGCAATCGTGGGCGTGGCGGAACACCGCCCCACCCGCTACACGGAGGGCGCGACGACGCTCGGCATGCTCGCCGACGTGGCGATGCGCGCAATCGCGGACGCCGGGCTCGAACCGGCCGAGGTCGATGGCCTCCTCACGGCGAGCTTCGCGGAAGCGCCATTCATGGCGCCCGCCACCGTCGTCGAGTACATGGGGCTGGACGTTCACTACTCCGGCGTTGTCGACCTGGGTGGCGCGACGGGCGCGGGCATGGTGGCGCGCGCCGCGGCGGCCATCACGGCCGGGCTGTGCGAAACCGTCGTCTGCACGACCGCAACCCGCCGCGAGCGGCGAACGACGGGTGGCCAGCGCAGCTCGGCGAGCCCGGGCTTCGCCGGGCGCCGGGTCGATCGCACCCCGGAATCGGAGTTCGAAACCCCGTTCGGCGCGATCGGCGCGAACTACGGTTACGCGATGATCGCGAACCGCTACCGGCACGAGTACGGGGTGACGGCGGAACAGCTCGCGAAGATCGCCGTGGCCCAGCGGTACAACGCTTGCCACAACCCCGACGCGCTCTTCTTCGGCCAGCCGATCTCGGTGGAGGATGTGCTGCAGTCGCCGATGATCGTCGACCCGCTGCACCTGCTGGAGATCGTGATGCCGGTGGCCGGCGCCGCGGCGGTGGTGGTCACCTCGGCGAAGAAGGCGAAGAAGCTGAAGCAGCGCCCGGTGTACCTGCTCGGCGCGGGCGAACACACGACGCACCGCAGCATCACCTACGCCCCGAGCCTCACGGACACGGCGATCCGCGCGGCCGCCGATGCCGCCTTCGCGATGGCCGGCGTCCGCCGCAAGGATATCGCCCTTGCGAGCCTGTACGACTGCTACACGATCACCGTGCTCCTGACGCTGGAGGACGCGGGGTTCGCGAAGAAGGGACAGGGCGGCGCCTTCGTCGAGAGCCACAACCTGCAGTTCGATGGCGATTTCCCGCTGAACCCCCACGGCGGGCAGCTTTCCTTCGGGCAGGCGGGCGTCGCGGGCGGCATGTCGCACGTCACGGAGGCGGCGCGCCAGCTCATGGGCCGCGCGCAGGGCCGCCAGGTCCGCAAGTGCGACCTCGCCTTCGTGAACGGCAACGGCGGCATCATGAGCGAGCAGGTCTCGCTCATCCTCGGGAGGGACAACTGATGACGGAGCCTTCGCCCGCGACGCCCTACACCAAGCCGCTGCCCGACCCCAACCCCGTCACGCGCCCGTTCTGGGACGCCGCGCGGGAGCACCGGCTGCGCCTGCAGCGTTCGCGGAAGACGGGGACGTACATCCACTACCCCCGCGCCGTCTCGCCGTTCGGGGCCGACGACGAGCTGACGTGGGAGGACGTGTCGGGGCGTGGCCACGTGTGGAGCTACACGGTCGCGCGGCGCGCGACGGCGCCGCAGTTCGAAGCCGACGTGCCGTACGTCATCGCCATCGTGGAGCTGGAAGAGGGGCCGCACATGACGGCGAACATCATCGGCTGCGATCCCGACACCGTGCGCGTCGGGCTGCCGGTGGAGGCCGCATTCGTCGATGTCACGCCCGAGGTGACGCTGGTGCAGTTCCGGCCGCGCACCGCCCCCGCCGAGTGAACGGCATCCCGCCGCTGCCCGCGGGACCGGGCACACCGCCGTTGCAGCGCACGACCCTGCTGTTCGCGCTCCGCCCGGGGGAGGTGCTGCTGGGGATGAAGCGGCGCGGCCTCGGGATGGGGCTCTGGAACGGCGCCGGCGGCAAGCTCGCGCCGGGCGAAACGCACGCCGAGGCCGCCGTCCGCGAAACGCACGAGGAGTTCGGCATCCTCCCGGCGGCGGTCACGCCCGTGGGCGTGCTGCGGTTCCACTTCCTCGCGGGCGAGGGGAAGGCGGCGTGGGACCAGGAGTGCGTCGTGTTCACCGCGGCCGAATGGGAGGGGGAGCCGCACGAGACGGACGAGATGACGCCCCGCTGGTTCGCGCGCGAGGCGGTGCCGTTCGACGTGATGTGGGCGGACGACCGCGTGTGGTTCCCGTGGATGTTCGCGGGGGACGAGTTCTTCGGGGACATCGACTTCGCCGCCAACGAGACGATGCTGGGCGAGCCACACGTGCTGGACCTGCCCGCCGGGACGGTCGCGCGCTACCTCGCCGGCGAGGGACGGCCAACGGCGTGACCGCGACGGGGCGGCGCACGGCTACAATCGCCAGATGACTGACGTCGTGGCGCACAACCGCGAGGCCTGGGACCGGCAGGTCGCCGAGGGCAACGAATGGACCGTGCCCGTGGGGCCGGACGTGATCGCGCGGGCGCGCGACGGCGACTGGTCGATTGTGCTCATCGGGTACGAACCGGTGCCGCGCGACTGGTTTCCCGCCGACCTCCGGGGCTGCGACGTGCTCGGGCTGGCCTCCGGCGGCGGGCAGCAGGGGCCGGTGCTGGCGGCGGTCGGGGCAAACGTGACGGTCTTCGACAATTCGCCGGCGCAGCTCGCGCGGGACGAGATGGTGGCGGCGCGCGAGGGGCTGACCATTCGCACCGTCCAGGGCGACATGCGCGACCTCTCGGCGTTCGCGGACGGCAGCTTCGACCTGGTCTTCCACCCCTGTTCGAACTCGTTCTGCCCGGAGATCGAACCGGTCTGGCGGGAGTGCCACCGCGTGCTGCGGCCCGGCGGGCGGCTGCTGGCGGGGTTCACGAACCCGGACATCTACCTGTTCGATGACGCGGCGCTGGAGCAAGGGCAGCTCGTGGTCCGCCATCGCCTGCCGTACTCGGACCTCACACACCTGGAGCCGGGGGAGCACGAGCGGCTGAACGGGCCGGGGGCGACGCTGCAGTTCAGCCACAGCATGGACACGCAGATCGGTGGGCAGCTGCGGGCGGGGTTCGTGATCACCCACTTCGCGCAGGCGCCGATGCACGCGGGGCCCACGGCCGAGTACATGCCCGGCTACTTCGCGACGGTGGCCGTGCGGCCGTAGCGCGCGCCGGGACGCCTTGCCGTCGACGTTTTGTGGACCTACGCTAGCCCGGCCGGGGCAACCCGGGCGCACGTTTCGTTCGCACACAGAAGAGGGAACCAGCGGGCAAGCCGGTGCGATGCCGGCGCTGTCGCGCAACTGTAAGCCCCGACGGGGCAAGCCAGAAAACCGCCTCCCTCCAGACCCAATGCCTTCGCGGTAGAGGCAGGGTGAGCGCGTCCCTCGGGACGCGCCCGCCGCCCGGCCACGAACGCCGGGCGTTTTCGCGTCCGCCGTTCGCGTTCCCGGGGCCGTCCGCGCTGGCCTGCCATGTCCCACGCAGGAGGGGAGATGACGGCACGTCCACGGCTTTCGCACTTCAATTCCCGGCGCCGCTGGCGCCTGGTGGCGCTGTTCGCGGCGCTGGCCGCCATGATCGCGTTCGCGGCCGCGTGCGGCGGCGACGACGACGACGCGAGCGGCGGTACGGACACCGCCGCAGCAAGCCCGGCGGCGGGCACGAGCGCCACGGCCCCCGCGAAGGCGGCAGCCTTCCCCTACACCTTCACCGATTCCACCGGCACGCAGGTCACCTTCACGGAGGCCCCGAAGCGCATCATCTCGTACTCGCCGGGGGCGACGGAGGTGCTCTTCGCCGTGGGAGCGGGGCCGCAGGTGATCGCCACCGACGAGTTCTCGGACTACCCCGCGGCGGCGAAGGCGCTGCCGCACGTGCAGTATTCGAAGCCTTCGCCCGAGCCCGCACTGGCGATGAGGCCCGACCTCGTGATCATGGCCGGGCGGCAGGAAGGGCAGGTGCCCCAGTTCCGCTCGCTCGGGATGAAGGTGGTGTACCTCAAGGAGCCGTCGGACATCCCGGCGGTGTTCGAGCAGATCCGGAACGTCGGCCGCATCACCGGTCACGGGGACGAGGCGATCGCGCTCGTGGCGTCGCTCGAGGGGCGGCTGGAGAAGGTTCGCGGCACCGTCGCGACGAAGACGGAATCGCCCACCGTCTTCTACGAGATCACGCCGGACCTGTTCACCGTGTCGCCAAACAGCTTCGTCGGGAACCTGCTGACGATCGCGAAGGCGAAGAACGTGGTCACCGAGACCACGAACGCGTTCCCGCAGGTGAGCGTCGAGACCGTGCTCAAGGCCGACCCGGCCGTCATCCTCCTCGCCGACGGCGGCGATGATGGCGGCCAGACGCCCGAGGCGGTGAAGGCACGCCCAGGCTGGGACAAGGTGAAGGCGGTGCGCGATGGCAAGGTCGTGGTCATCGATTCGGACACGTTCTCGCGGCCGGGGCCGCGCGTGATCGATGCGCTGGAGCAGCTCGTGACCGTGCTGTACGGATCCCGGTGACCGTCCGCGGCGAAGCGCGGGTCGCGGTGGCGGCGCGGCGGGGCATCCCCCGGCCGCGCGTGACAGCGTTCGCCGCCGGCTTCGCGCTGCTCGCGGTGGTGGTCGTGCTGTCGGCCTCCATCGGGGCCGTGGGCATCCCGCCGCGGGAGACCGCGACGGTCATCGCCCACCACCTCCACCTCCCCGGCGCCAGCACCCCGGACTTCGTCGCCGACCGCATCGTCTGGGATGTGCGCCTGCCGCGGGTGCTCACGGCCGGCATCGTGGGCGCGACGCTGGCGGCCTCGGGCGTGGCCTACCAGGGTGTCTTCGCAACCCGCTCGCGGACCCGTTCCTCATCGGCGTGGCGGCGGGCGCGGGCCTCGGCGGCACGATCGCGATCGTCTCGCCGCTGCCGCTGGACTTCTACGGCCTCGGGTTCGTGACGCTGTTCGCGTTCCTCGGCGCCGTCGTCACGGCCGGGCTGACGTACGAACTCGCCCGCTCCGGGCGCACCGTGAACCCGTCCACGCACATCCTCGCGGGGGTGGCGATGTCCTCCATCGCGGGGGCGGCGACGTCGCTCCTGATGATGCTCAACCAGGACAAGATCAGCGTCATCTTCGGCTGGCTGTACGGCGATTTCACCACCTCGAGCTGGGCGAAGCTCGAAGTGCTCGCGCCGTGCGCCGCCATCGCCGGGATCGTGCTCGTCGTGCTCGCGCGCCAGCTCGACCACCTCCTCCTGAGCGAGGACGAGGTGCGCTCGTTGGGGCTGCCCGTGGAGCATCTGAAGCTCGCGATCATCCTCACGGCATCGTTCGCGACGGCGGTGTGCGTGTCCGTTTCCGGGACGATCGGCTTCGTGGGCCTGATCGTGCCGCACGCCTGCCGGCTGATCGCGGGAGCGGGGCACCGCACGCTGCTGCCGTTCTCAATGCTCGCGGGGGCGTCGTTCCTGATCGCGATCGACCTCGCGAGCCGCACGGTGCTGCCGGGGCAGGAAGTTCCCGCGGGCATCCTCACTGCGGCGCTCGGGGGCCCGTTCTTCCTGTTCCTGCTGCGGCGCCAGCGAAGGCTGGTGACGGGGTGAACGCGACGCTCGAACTCCGCGGCGTGAGCGTGCACCTGGGGCGGTCGCGCGTGGTGCAGGAGTGTTCCTTCGCCGTGAACGCGGGCGAGGTCGTCGCCCTCGCGGGACCGAACGGGGCGGGGAAATCGACGGCGTTGCGGGCGGCCGCGGGGTTGCTGAAGCCGAGCGCCGGGCAGGTGCTGCTCGATGGGCGGCCGCTCCACCAGTGGCACCGGCGGGAGCGGGCGCGGCGGATCGCTTATCTGCCGCAGTTCCCGACGTTGCCGGCGCTGTTCAAGGTGCGCGACGCCGTGGCCATGGGGCGAGCGCCCCACATCCCCATGCTGGGCGCCGAAAGCGAGGCGGATCGCGCCGCCGCGGCGCGTGCCCTCGGCCGGGCCGGCCTCGCCACCCTCGCGGAGCGCCCCGTGGACGAACTCTCGGGGGGCGAACGGCAGCGCGTCGCGCTCGCCCGGGCGTTCGCGCAGGAGCCCGCGATCCTGCTCCTGGACGAACCGACGGCGAACCTGGACCTGCGCTACCAGCGTGCCATTCTCGGCACGCTCCGCGCCGACGCCGAGCGGAACGGGCTGGGGTGCCTCGTCGTCATCCACGACCTTTCGCTGGCGGCCCAGTTCTGCCACCGGCTGATCCTGCTGGGCGAAGGGCGGGTTGCGGCGGATGGCCCGCCCGCGGAGGTGCTCTCGGCGCCGCTCCTTTCGCACCTGTACGGCACCGCCCTCGAGACGCTCCGGCATCCCGTCAGCGGCGTTCCGCTCGTGCTGCACGCGATGGATGGGGGCGCCCCGTGACCCGCGAACGCCGCGGCCTCGTCATCGTCAACACCGGGGACGGCAAGGGAAAGACGACCGCCGCCCTCGGCGTTGCGCTGCGCGCGCGTGGCCACGGCTACTCCGTCATCGGCCTGCAGTTCATCAAGTCGGCGGCGAGAGAGACGGGGGAGCGCGCCGCGGCCCGCGCGCTCGGGTTCGACCTCATCCCCCTCGGGGACGGCTTTACCTGGCTTTCGAAGGACACGGAGCGGACGGTGTCGCTGGCGCTGGAGGCGTGGGATATCGCGAAGGGCCACATCCTCTCGGGGGCGTTCGACGTCGTCATCCTCGACGAGCTGACGTACGCGCTCCAATACGGCTGGGTGGATACGGCGGAGGTGATCGCGACGCTCGCGGCGCGTCCGGCGGGGGTGCACGTCGTGATCACGGGGCGCGGAGCGCCCGAGGCGTTGATCGCCGCCGCGGACCTCGTGACCGAGATGCGTGCGGTAAAGCACCCTTACCAGGCCGGGATCCCCGCGCAGGAGGGGGTCGACTTCTGATGGAGGAGGGCGTGCCGGGCGTGACCTGGGAAGCGGCGGAGGGGTGGCTGCGGATCGATTCCGAAGCCCCGCTGCGCGTGATCGCGACGGCGCCCGCGCACGGCGGCCTCTCGACGGTGCACCACTTCCTGAGCATCGCCGCGCCGCCCGGGCTCGATTGCGAGGCGCCGGAGCGCGCGATCGACGACGCCGCCCGCCGCCTCGGCATCGGGGGGCCGTACGTTGGCTTCATGACCGCCGTCGACCTGCGCAACGCCGTCGCCGCACACGCCTCGGACGGCGAGCTGCGGGTCACCGTGATTGCGACCGTCGGGGTGACGAACGCGACGCGGCCGGGCGAAGCGCGCTTCGACCGTGAGCCGGGGACGATCAACACCGTCGTGATCGTCGATGCGGCGATGCCGGACGCGGCGCTCGCGGAGCTGCTCGCGCTCATCGCCGAGACCAAGGCGCTGACCCTGATCGAGGCGGGCGTGACCATGACCGATGGCCGGCCCGCGAGCGGCACGAGCACGGACGCCTACGCGGTCGCCTGCACGGGCCGGGGCGGGCGGGAGCGGTACGCGGGATCGGTGTCGCCAGTGGGGTACCTGGCGGCGAAGGCGGCCCGGGAGGCGCTCCTGCTGGCGATGCCGGGCGCGCTCGCGCGGACCGCGGAGGCACGCCGCTGATGGACACCCTGGACGCATTCGCCGCCTCGATCCCGCCGCTCGACGGCAACGCGATGGACGCCGCGCGCCAGCGGCAGAACCGGCTCACGAAGCCGCCGGGCAGCCTCGGGCGGCTGGAGGAGATCGCGGTGGCTGTCGCGGGCATGACGGGCGTGGCGCGGCCATCCCTCGCGCGCGCGGCCGTGGTGGTGGCGGCGGCGGACCACGGCGTGGCGGCGCGCGGCGTCTCCGCCTACCCGCGCGAAGTGACGCGGCAGATGGTCGCGAACTTCCTCGCCGGCGGCGCCGCCATCAGCGCCCTCGCGCGCAACGCCGGTGCGCGCGTCATCGTGGCGGACTTTGGCGTCGCCGGCGAAGGCATCGCGCACCCGGACCTGGTGGACGCGCGCCAGGGCGAAGGCACCGCCGACTTCCTCGATGGCCCGGCGATGAGCGTGGAGATCGCCCTCGCCGCCATCGCCGCGGGCGCCGCGATCGTCGAACGCGAGCGGGTCGCGGGGCTCGACGTGATCTGCACGGGCGAGATGGGCATCGGCAACACGACGAGCGCGGCGGCCCTCACGGCGGCGTTCACGGGCGCGCCCCCGGAGGTGGTGACGGGCCACGGGACGGGGGTCGAGGGGGCGGCGTTCGCGCACAAGGTGCGGGTGGTGGAGATGGGGCTCGCCCGCCACGTGGAATCCGGCCTCGCCCCGATCGAGGTGCTCGCGCGGCTGGGCGGGTTCGAGATCGCCGGGCTCGCGGGCGTCATCCTCGCGGCGGCGGCGAACCGCGTGCCGGTCGTTCTCGATGGCTACATCACGACCGCCGCGGCGCTCGCGGCGGTGGCGATTGCGCCGGGCGCGCGGGAGTACCTGATCGCGTCCCACCGGTCGGTGGAGCCGGGACACCGGACGGCGCTCACGGCGCTGGGGCTGGACCCGCTGCTCGACTTCCGCCTGCGGCTGGGCGAAGGGAGCGGCGCCGCGCTGGCGTTACCGCTGCTGCGCGCCGCCACCGCCGTCCACAACGAGATGGCGACGTTCGAGGAAGCCGGGGTCAGCGAGACGTGAG
Source organism: Candidatus Amarobacillus elongatus (assembly GCA_016703545.1). GTDB lineage: Bacteria > Chloroflexota > Dehalococcoidia > Tepidiformales > Tepidiformaceae > Amarobacillus > Amarobacillus elongatus. The sequence goes on along the minus strand of JADJBX010000006.1, from coordinate 113,207 downwards.
CGCGGGGATCGAGCCCCTGCGTGAGGCGATCCGGCTGCTGACGGTGCTCCCGGCGGGGAGCAGCGCGCGGCCGGCGCCAGGGGCCGCGGCCGTACGCTGGTACGCGCAGGTGGGCGTGCTCGTGGGCGCGCTGCTGGCCGGGTTCGCCCTGCTGGCGTGGGAGCTGTTCCCGCCGCTGCTCGCGGCGGCGCTGGTGGTGGCGGGATGGGTGGCGGTGACGGGCGCGCTGCACCTTGACGGCCTGGCCGACACCGCCGATGCCGCGCTCGCGCCCGTCTCGCGCGAACGGCGCCTCGTGATCGCGCGCGATGTCGCGCATGGGACGTTCGCGGTGGCGGCGATTGGCGTGGTCCTGCTGGTGAAGGTCGCGGCCCTCGGGGGCATGGGGCAGGCTGAGTGCGCGGCTGCCGCCGCCTTCGCCCCCGTCGCGGCGCGCGCCGTGGCGGTCGTCGCGATGCGCATCTTCCCGCCGGCGCGCCCCGAAGGCATGGGCGCGGCCACGCGCGCGGGCGCCACGGTTCCCGCGGTGGCCATGGGGCTCGCGCTGGCGACGGTGGTGGCGGCGGTGACACTGGGGTGGGCGGGAGTAGCCTCGGCCGCGATCGCGGGCGCCTTCGGAGTGGCGGCGGGGGCGTGGATCAGCGGGCGCATGGGGGGCCTCACCGGCGACGGTTACGGCGCGGTGATCGAACTCACGGAGACCGCCGCCCTGTGCGCCGCCGCGGCGTTCCTCGGGAACGGGCACGGCAGCGCGTGGGTGTGGCGATGAACGTGCGGCGGCGGGCCGCGGTCGCGCTGGCGGCGGTCGCCATCGACCTCGCGTTGGGCGATGCGCCAAACCGCTGGCACCCCGTGGCGTGGTTCGGCAGCGGCGTGAACGCGCTGATGCCGCGCCTGCCCCGGGGCGGCTTCCGGCGCGACCTTGGGTCCGGGCTGGCGCTCGCGATGGCGGGCGGCGGCGGCGCGCTCCTGGCCGGGCGCGCGGTGAGGGGCGCGCTCGGCCGGCTGCCCGCGCCGCTCGCGTTCGCCGCCGAGGCGTTCGCGCTCAAGCAGGCGATCTCGGCGCGCGGGCTTGGCGCGGCACGCGCTCGCGGTGGCGGCGCCCCTCGGCGCGGGCGACCTCCCCGGCGCACGGGCGGCCGTCGGCATGCTGGTCAGCCGCGACGTCTCGACCCTGGACGAAGCCTCGATCGCCTCCGCGGCCATCGAATCGGCGGCGGAGAACGCGAGCGACAGCGTGGTCGCGCCGCTCGCGTGGTACCTCGCCGGGGGGTTGCCGCTGGCGTGGGCCTACCGCGCCTCGAACACCCTGGATGCGATGGTGGGGTACCGCAAACACGGCATCTTCGGGTCGCCCGCGGCGCGCGCACCGACGACGTGCTGAACCTCGTGCCCGCTCGGTTGACGGCGGCGGTGGTAGCGTTCGTCTCCGCCGACCCCGCGGCCGCGTGGGAGGGCGCGCGGCGGGACGCCGGCAACACGCCCAGCCCCAACAGCGGCTGGCCGATGGCGGCGGCGGCGGCCGGCCTGGGGCTGCGCCTCGAAAAGCCGGGCGTGCACATCCTCAATGAGGAGGGCTGCCCGCCGGAGACGGGCGACATCCGCGCGGCTGTCACGCTGCTCGCGCGCGGGCTGGCGGTGATAGCGTTCGCGCTCGCGGTCGTGGCGGCCGTGCCCGGGCGGCGGTCCCCGTGACCGGCGTCGTGCACGGGGGGCTGCGCGACGGCGAGCGCGCGCAGATGGCGGCGGCGGGCGTCACCCCCATCGACCTGAGCGCGAGCCTCAACCCGTATGGCCCACACGCGGCGGTGATCGCCGCGGCGCGCGCCGCCGAAGTCGATCGCTACCCGGATCCGCGCGCGTTGCCGCTGCGGGAGGCGTACGCGGAGCGCCTCGGGGTGCGGCTGGAGTGCGTGCTCGCGGGGAACGGTTCGAGCGAGCTGATCTTCCTCGCGATGGCGGCGCTGGCGGCGGGCGAGGAGGGGCCGGGGGCCGTGCTCATCGCCGGGCCCACCTTCGGCGAATACGCGCCGGCGGCGAAAGCGGCGGGCGCGCGCAGCCTGGAGGTTCGCGCGGCGGCACCGGCGTTCGCGGTCCCGGTCGACGAGATCGTGGCGCGCATCGCGGCCGAACGCCCGCGGGTGACGGTGGTCTGCAACCCGAACAACCCCACGGGGCAGGGGCTGCCCGCGAGCGCGATCGAGATGCTGACGGAGGCCGCACTGGCGGCCGGCGGGTGGCTGGTGGTGGACGAGGCGTACGTGGACTTCGCGGGCGACGGGGTGAGCACGGGGCCCGCACCGGGACGGGTAGTGCTGCGCACGCTGACCAAGCTGCACGCGATCCCCGGCCTGCGGGTGGGCACCGCCCTCGGACCCGCCGCGGCGATCGCGGAGATGGAGCGGCGGCAGCCACCGTGGCCCGTGTCGGCGCCGGCGATCGCCGCTTCGCTGCAGGCCCTGCGGGAAGGGGGCTTCGCCCGCGAGAGCATCGCGGCCGTGGCCGTGGCGCGCGACGGGTTGGAGGCGGGATTGCGCGCGCGCGGGTTCGCCGTGCCGCCGTCGCGCGCGAACTTCGTGCTGGTGCCCGCACCCGGTGGCGATGGTGGCGCCTTCCGGGCGGCGCTGCTGCCATCCGGGTTCGTCGTGCGCGATTGCGCGTCGTTCGGGCTGCCCGGGTACGTGCGCATCGCCGTGCCGCGAGTGGAACAGGTCGAGCCGCTGCTGGCGGCGATCGACCGCGTACGGGAGGGGTCGTGATGGCGAGGGGTGCGGCGCTCATGGTGCAGGGAACGGCGTCTTCGGCGGGCAAGAGCCTGACCGTCGCCGGGCTCTGCCGGCTGTTCGCGGACGAGGGCTACCGCGTGGCCCCGTTCAAATCGCAAAACATGTCGAACAATGCGGCGGTCACGGCCGAGGGCCACGAAATCGGGCGGGCGCAGGCGATGCAGGCGTTCGCGGCGCGGCAGGCGCCGCACGTCGACATGAACCCCATCCTGCTCAAGCCCGAGGCGGACCACCGGTCGCAGGTGGTGGTCATGGGCCGCGCCATCGACACCGTGCCGGCGGCGGCCTACCAGTCGATGAAGGACCGGCTGTGGGGCGAAGTGACGGGCGCCCTGGAGCGGCTGCGGGCGGCGAACGACCTCGTCATTATCGAGGGCGCGGGCAGCCCGGCGGAGATCAACCTGAAGGCACGCGACATCGCCAACATGCGCGTCGCGCTGCACGCCGAGGCCCCCGTGCTGCTCGTCGGCGATATCGACCGGGGCGGTGTGTTCGCGCACCTCTACGGGACGTGCGCCCTGCTGGAGCCGGAGGAGCGCGCGCTCGTTCGCGGCCTCGTCATCAATAAGCTGCGCGGCGACCCGGCGCTGCTGGAACCGGGCCTGACGATGATCGAGGAGCTTACGGGGGTGCCCGTCGCGGGGGTGGTTCCGTGGGTGCGGGGGCTGAATCTGCCCGAGGAGGACAGCGTCGCACTCGACCGCCGGTCGGACGAACGTGGGCCGTCCGAGGGGGTGGTGGTGGCCGTCGTGCGCCTGCCGCGCATCGCCAACTTCGACGACTTCGACCCGCTGGAGGCGGAGGACGACGTCAGCGTGCGGTACGTCGACGACGCGACCGGGCTGGCGGACACCGACCTCGTCGTCATCCCGGGGACGAAGGCGACCATCGCGGACCTCGCATGGCTGCGCGAACGGGGGCTCGCGGACGCCATCACGCGCGCGGCGAACGCCCGGCTCCCCGTCATCGGCATCTGCGGCGGCTTCCAGATGCTCGGCGGCGCCATTCGCGACCCCCTCGGCGTCGAAAGCAGCGACCGCGAGGCCCGCGGGCTGGGGCTGCTCGATATCGAAACCGAGTTCCACCGCGAGAAGCACACGACACAAACCACCGGCCGCGTGACGGCGGCGGTGGGCCTGTTGGCGGGCGCCGCGGGCCTCGCCGTGCGCGGGTACGAAATCCACGCCGGGGTCTCGCGCGCGGCGGGGACCGCTTTCGCCGCGGACGACGGGCGCGCGCTCGGGGCGGCGAACGCGAACGGCCTCGTGGCCGGGTGCTACCTGCACGGGCTCTTCGCGAACCAGCCGTTCCGCCAGGCGCTCCTCGCGACGGTGGCGAGCCTGCGCGGCAAGCGGTACGCGCCCTCGGCCCGGCTCGACCACGAAGCCAGCCTCGACCGTCTCGCTGACGTGCTCCGGTCGTCGCTGGACCTGCCACTGATCCGCCGCCTGATCGAGGCGCAGCGATGACGTTGACGTTCGTGACCGGGGGGGCGCGCAGCGGCAAGAGCGCCTTCGCCGAACGGCTGGCGCGCGAATCCGGCCTCCCCGTGACCTATCTCGCGACGATGCGGGCGGGCGACGACGAGCTCGCCGCGCGCGTCGAACGGCATCGCGCGCGCCGCCCCGAGGGCTGGACCACCGTGGAGGAGCCGCTGCGGCTGGCCGGGGCCATCGCGGCCGCGCCGCCGCGAGACCTGCTGCTGGTCGATTGCCTGGGGCTGTGGGTCGCGAACGTGCTCTTCGAAACCGTGCCCGACCCCGATGCGGCACGTGCCGCGGACTTCGAGACCGCCGTCGATGGCTGCCTTGGGCGGACGGCCGAGGCCGTGGCCGAACTCGCCGCGCGCCCCGGCCCGGCGGTAGTGGTGACGAACGAGGTCGGGTCGGGGATTGTGCCGGCGGGGGCGCTCTCGCGGTACTACCGCGATGCGCTGGGGCTGACGAACCAGGCGTTCGCGGCGGCCGCGGAGCGCGCATTCGTGCTCATTTCCGGGGTGCCGCTGCAACTGAAGTAGGCCGTCCGGCGGATGGCGTTGTTCGCGGCGGTCACTTACATTTGATAAGCGAGCCCGCCCGCGCGGCTGCTCAGCACCGCCCCGGGAGGGACCGATGGAGATCGGGGTCTACTCATTCGCTGATACGGCCGTGAACCCGGAGACGGGCCGGCGGCTCCCGCAGGACCAGCGCATTCGCGACCTGGTCGAGGAGATCGAGCTGGCCGACGCCGTGGGGCTCGATGTCTTCGGCGTGGGCGAACACCACCGGCCGGACTTCGCTGTGTCGTCGCCGGCGATCGTGCTTGCGGCGGCGGCGGCGCGCACGAAGCGCATCCGGCTGACGAGCGCCGTCACCGTGCTCAGCTCCGACGACCCGGTCCGCGTCTTCCAGGATTTCGCCACCATCGATGCGCTCTCGAACGGACGGGCGGAGATCATGGCGGGCCGCGGGTCGTTCCTCGAATCGTTCCCGCTGTTCGGGTACGACCTCGACGACTACGACACGCTGTTCGCGGAGAAGCTGGGGCTGCTGCTCCAGGTCCGCGACCACGAACGGGTGACGTGGCAGGGGCGGCACCGTGCCGCCATCGATGACCGCGGCGTGTACCCGCGGCCGGTGCAGGACCCGCTGCCGGTGTGGCTGGCAATCGGCGGCAACCACTCGTCGGCGGTGCGCGCGGCGCGGCTGGGGCTGCCGCTCGCGCTGGCCATCATCGGCGGGATGCCGGAGCGCTTCGCGGCGGTGACGGAGTACTACCGGCGGGAGTACGCGCGCGCCGGGCACGCGGCGCCGCCGCGTGTGAGCATCAACTCACTGGGGTACGTCGCGGACACGACGGAGCAGGCGGCGGAGGAGTGGTTCCCGTCGTACGCGGCCGTGTTCACGCAGATCGGGCGGGAGCGGGGCTGGCAGCCGACGACGCGCGCGGACTTCGATGCGCAGCGATCCCCGCGTGGCGCGTTGCTCGTGGGCAGCCCGGAGGTCGTCACGGAGAAGATCCTGTTCGAGCATCTGCACTTCGGGCACGACCGCTTCCTCGCGCAAATGGACCTGGGGTGGATGCCGCACGCGAAGGTGATGCGCGCGATCGAGCTGCTGGGGACGAAGGTGGCGCCGGCGGTGCGCGAGCGGCTGGCGGAGCGCGAGACGCCAGCGGTGAGCGGCTGAAGGCGGCGATTGGCGAGGGGCCTCGACGTGGGTACGAAGGAAAAATCGCTGCTTACGGACCGCGACGCGCGCGCCGGAACGTGGTAGGGTCGATCGCAGGTACCCCGCGATCCATCGGCCCCGTCCAAAGGGGGCTATCGTCACTGGCGTTCGATGACCGTAGGAACCAATTCATAGGAGGTCGTCGACACTGTTCAGCGACAAAGTTCTCACGTGCGCCGATTGCGGCGCGGCATTCACATTCACGGCCGGCGAGCAGGAATTCCATGCTTCGAAGGGGTTCACGAGCGAACCCCGCCGGTGCCCGACGTGCCGGCAGGCCCGGCGCGGTAGCGAAGGCGGCGGCAGCCGCGGGGGCGGCGGCTTCGGCGGCGGCTCGCGCGAGATGTTCGACGCGGTCTGCGGCTCCTGCGGCAAGAACGCCAAGGTTCCCTTCCAGCCTCGCGGTGATCGGCCCGTCTACTGCAGCGACTGCTTCCAGTCGCAGCCCCGCACCGGCGGCGGCGGCGGTGGTGGGTACGGCGGTGGCGGCGGCGGCTACGGTGGTGGCGGCCGCAGCGGTGGCGGCGGCGGTTACGGCGGCGGCGGCGGAAGCCGTGGCGGCGACCGCGGCGGCTACGGTGGTGGTGGCGGCGGTGGCCGCGATCGCCGCTGGTAGTTGGGAGGCTGCTGGTGGCTAGCTTCTAGCTACGAGCGGCCGGGAGCCCCCAGGGCTCCGGCTTACCAGGCGCAACATCCGAAAGGGCCCGACCGGCAACAGCCGGCCGGGCCCTTTCCTTTTGGCATGGACATGCCGCGTAGCCGGGAATAGATTGGCTGCTGTCGCCCACGCATTCTCGAACGAGGCGAGGAACGTGAATTGGACACGTGGCGGCCGTCCCCATCGGGGGGCCACTCCACCCCATCGCAACCAGTGGCACTCCTTCAGCGGCGGCACCTGCGGTTGGTGCCCCTTCTCGCGCAGGGTCTTTCGAACCGCGAGTGCGCCGGCGCGAGCAACCTCAGCGTCCACACGGTGGAAACGTACGTCTCGGAGATCATGGCTGCACTCGGCGTCGAGAACCGCACGCGCCTCGTGATCGCCTGCCAGGCCCTCGCGGAATTCCACGAGGACTGAGGAGTTTTCTCCATTCCCCTGGGCGGTGCCGGGGGCGATTCTTTGACCGTCCAACAGCAATATCGCGTCACCGAGGACACTGCCATGGTTCGAACCCGCTCGCTGTTCCCTTGCCGCCGCCGTCGTGCTCGTCGCCGGGGCGGTGATGCTGCCACTTCGTCAGACGTTCGCTCGCGATTCAAACGAGCCCGTCGCACCGGATCCGGCCGGGACCGTGACCGCGCGGGAGGCGGTGACTCTGCGGGAGTACGAAGCCGAGGTGGCTCGCGCGGCCGAATGCCTGGAGAGCGCCGGCGTGGCGGCGGAAGTGCAGCCATCGGCGGGGATGCGGCCGCCGCAGCTCGGGTTCGCCGCCGGTTCCATGGAGAGCGCGACGGCAGCCGAGGCCGCGCTGGCGCGGTGCCGGGCCGAACACCTCGACGGCGTAGCGGAGGCGTGGCGGGCCCAGGTCGCCCCAACGCGCGATGAGGCGCAGGCGGCGTTCGACTTCATCGGCGCGTGCCTCGTTCGCGCCGGCGCACTGGCGCAGGCGCCCACGGTGATCACGCCGGAGCTCATCTACCAGTGGCGAAGCTCGGAAGACGCGGCCCTGCGCGAGGCCGTGCTCGCCTGCACGCTGGAGCGCCAGCAAACGCTGGGCTACTGAGGCGGGAGGCCGGGGTTCTGGGGACGCGCCCCCACACAGGTGACCCCCTCTGTATAGTGCCCGGGGATGGGTACCTGTGCGCGCGCCGTCACCGTGATGGTGGCGTGCATGACCGCGGCCGCCATCGCTGCGTGCGGCGGGACAAGCCCTGCCGCGACACCGTCGCCAGCGACTCCCATCCCCACCCCATCACAAGGCGCACAGGCCACGCCGGGCCCGGCCCATCTCGCCGCGGACGTGATCGGCACGCCTGGCAATTACGACAGGACGTCAATCCACGGCCGATTTGGGACCTCCGCCTCCTCGGAGACAGGGTGTACATCGCCCACGGCGACCTGTTCGCCAATCCCACGGGCCTGCATTCGGTCTACTACGCCACGCAATCAGGCCAGCTGGTGGACGAGGGTGCGGGGTTCGAGGAGCGCGCCCTATCGAGCATGCGGCCGCTCGACGACGGCCGGCTCGCGGCTCCCGGGCCCTCACCGGTGAAGGGCAGCGGCCGCGTCTACCTGCGTTTCACCGGCGGGGCGTCGTGGATCGCCACCGGGGCGCTTTCGGGCTCGTCGGCGGTTTTGATGCCCTTGGGCGTCGGGTGGCGCCAAGGCGCAGGAAGCGCCTGGCATTCGGAGGACAACGGTCGCACGTGGACGCGGGACAGGACGTTCGACGCCGCGATCGGCCCGAATCCGACCGAGAACGCGCTGGTTGCGCAGGCATCGCTCGGGGTGGCGGAGGGCGGACTCTTCGCGTTCTTCCCCCTGTTCCTCCGGGGTGAGGCCGCAGTGCTTGAGAAGGGAGTCCGAGCCTGATCTACGCGACGTCCTCCAGTGGCATGGTGGTACTCACCCCTCCTACCGGCCCACCTCTGTGGTGGCGCACCGGGACGCGCGTCCACTTCGATGGATGGGTCCGGGACGCCGGAGCGACGCAGCTCGGCCTGGCGGTGCTGGTCGGGCCGCCGTCCGGCGGAGCGGAGCTCTGGATCGCGGAGCGTGGTGTCGCCTGTCGCTGCGCCGATGACTTTCGCCTTGCCTCGACATTCGACACGCTGGGCGGCATCCCGAACGCGTTCGAAGTGGCGGGGAACGAACTCCTCGTGGGCCTCGACGACGGGCGGCTGCTTCGGTTCAGGCTGCCATAACCCGCCGCCCCACCGCGGCCGCGCGCTCGTTTTCGCGCGCGTGCAATCGGCTCACGCAGCGCGAGCCGACGGTGCAATGGCGGGGCGGCGACGCTGGACATGCCGGGCGATCCCCGGACGTTCGTTCGAGGTTCTGGCGATGTTTCGACTGATCGGGTTCGTGCTCGCGGCGTGGCCGCTCATCAAGTGGATGCGCGGGCGCAAGGAAGAGAAGCGCGCGCAGGCGTAGCCGAGTGCTGAGTGCTGAGTGCTGAGTGCTGGGGGGCTACCCCATGCCGAAAGCCGAGGGCCGAACGCTGAACACCGGGCACGGGGCACCGGGAACTAACTAGGACTGTCGATGTTCCTCGAGCCAGCGGGCCCAGAGGGCGTCTCGCTTGCGGGCGCCTTTGCGGTAGCCGATCTGGGCGCCGAGGAAGGTGCCGAAGAGCTGCGCGAAGACGTAACCGCCGCCGATGAGGACGGCGAAGGCGAGCGCGGGGTGCCCCAGGAGGCCGGGGCCCCAGACGACCATGAGCAGGAACAGCGCCATCGCGAGCAGGAGGCCGCTGAAGGCACCGCTGTGCACCCAGAGGCCCTCGGTCTTCTGCTTGGTCTTGTACGCCTTGAGCACGTCCTGCGGGATCTCGTCCACGGTGCCAACGGTCTCGATGGCGGACGCGCAGAAGGGGCAAACGGTGTCGCTTTCGCGGAGGCGGGCGTAGCAGAAACCACAGAAGCGGCCTTTGATCGGGACCTTGCGCGCGAGCCGCTCCTCCATCTTCTCCTGGAGCTGGTCGAGGTAGGGGTAGGGGGTCACGTAGCCCGCGATCCCCTCGGGTTGCTGCGTCCGGGCCTGCGCGCGATCGCCTGTCATCCGTTGTAGCGAACCACCGGCATGGCGCGCAGGCAAGCGGCGCCGTTACGCGGGCTTGCGCCCCTCGATGAGCGCGATCGGGATGGAAAGTCCCCACGGCTCCTCGCGCAGGTCGAAGGCGCGCCTCTGGGCGGGATTCGCTTCGGCGAAGAGCTCGCGCAGCATCGCCACCTTCGTCTCCGGGGTGCGCATCCGCTTCACCCAATCGGCGCCGTCGAGCACGACCTCGGAGCGCAGGAGCACGCGGCCGGCGAAGCCCGCATTCGCGCACATGCGCAGCCATTCGCTCGCTCGCCAATCGCGCACGTGGGAGGGGTCACGAAGGATTTCGAACGTCTGGAGGAAGGTGTCGAGAGCCGCGTCCTCGGGGGCTACGCAGTCCGTGAGCAGGAAGACGCCGCCGGGCCTGAGCACGCGGAACGCCTCGGCCAGCGCGGGCACGGGGTCGTTGTAGTGGTGGGCGCTGAAGCGGCTCGTGACGACGTCGAAGGAAGCGTCCTCGAACTCCAGGGCGGTGACGTCGCCGAGACGGAAGGCCACGTTCTCCAGCCCGCGCCCCTTCGCCAGCTCGGTGGCGACGCCCACCATTTCGGGGGTGAGGTCGACGCCGATGACCTCCTTCGCGCCCGCGGCGGCGATCGCCATGGCCGTGTGTCCCGCGCCGCTGCCCAGGTCGAGGGCGCGCGTTTCGCCGGTCACGCCGGCGGCCGCGACCAGCTGCGCGAGATCGGCGCCGGAGGCGTGGACGGCACTCACCGCGTAGTTCGCGGCGACGGCGCCGAACTGCTGGCGGACGGAATCGGAGACGGCGGAGCTGCCCATGGCGTTCCTCGAATCGGTGATGGGAAGCGTAGGGCGCGCGCGAGGGTGGCGTCCAAGATATGATTCTTCGCATTCTCATTCCTCCGAGGCATAGAATGGACCTTCGCCAGATCCAACTCGTGCGGGCCGTGGTGCGCGCGGGGAGTGTCACCCGCGCGGCGGAGCAGGAGCTCATCGCGCAGCCCGCGGTGAGCAAGCGGATCCGGTCGCTCGAAGGTGAACTCGGCATCGCGCTGTTTCACCGCGTGGGGCGGCGCGTCGTGCCGACGGAGGCCGGTCTCGCGCTGGCGGACTGCGCCGACCGCATCGACGAGGACCTCGCGGCGACGCTCTCAGCCATCACCGGGCCGGGGGCGGACGAAGGGCGGCGGCTGGCACTGTGCGCGACGGAGACGCTCGCCGACCACCTGCTGCCGCCGGCGCTGGCACTGCTGCGCGAACGGTGGCCACGGGCGCGCATCGCGGTGGAGATGACGAGCACCGACGAGGCGGTCGCGCGCGTGCTGGGTGACGCCGTGGACCTGGCCTTCGTGCCGTTGCCGCTGGTGGACTCGCGCATCGAGGTCCACCGCATTGCCTCGGAGCCGGTGCTGGTGGCGGTGCCGCGGGGCCACGCGTGGGCTGAGCGGCCGTCGGTCGCGCTGCCGGAGGTGCTGGCGGAGCCGGCGTTCATGTTTTCGATGCCGGGCCACGGGCTGCGCACGCAGGTGGAGCAGGCCGCGCGCGCGGCGGGATTGGCGATCGAGCCGCGGTTCGAACTCCGCAGCCAGCAGGCGATGCTCGCGCTCACGGCGGCGGGCGCGGGGGTGACGCTCGCGCCGCGGATGGCGCTGGACGGCCGCGCGGACGTGACGGGCGTCCCCCTCGACCCGCCGCTGGCGCGCGACATCGGCTGGATCCGCCGCCCGGGGCGCATCCTCCCCGCGATCGCGGGCGAGCTGCTGGCGATCGTCGAGGCGGGGGCTCAGTCGAGGTAGGCGGTCCGGCCCACGCGCGTGAGGATGCGGCGAACGAGGGTCCGCGGCGCGACGCGCGACGTCGCCATGAGCAACCGGTAGTGCATCCCCGGCACGTACACGGCGTGACGGCGGTCGAGGGCGCGCAAACTGCCGCGGACGACGGCCTCGGCGCTCATCCACGCGGGTCCGGGGACGGCGGTTTCGCTGATCTTCGCGCGCATCTGGAACTCGGTCCGGGTGAAGCCGGGGCAGAGCGCCTGGACGGTGACGCCCGCCGAATGCACCTCTTCGTGCAGTGACTCGCTGAAGCTCGTGACGAACGCCTTGGTGGCATGGTAGGTGGCGGCGAACGGCCCGGGCACGAACGCGGCGATGGAGGCCACGTTGATGATGCCGCCCGCGCGGCGTTCGACCATCCCCGGCAGCGCCGCGTGCGTAAGACGCACGAGCGCGAGAACGTTGAGCCGGATCTCCGCCTCCTCGCGGTCGATATCGAGGGTGGCGAAGTGGCCGCTGGTGGCGACGCCGGCGTTGTTCACGAGCAGCGCAAGGCGAGGCTCCGCGGCGATGCGCGCGGCGAGGGCGGCGACCGCTTCGGGCTGCGTGAGGTCCGCGGGATGGACCGTCACGGCGACGCCGCGGCGGTCACGGAGGCGGGCAGCGAGGTCCTCGAGCCGGGCGGCATCGCGCGCCACCACGACCAGGTCGTAGTGGTGGCGGGCGAGTTCTTCGGCGAACGCGCGGCCGATACCGCTGGAGGCGCCGGTGACCACGGCAAGGCCGCGAGACGGGGGATTGGGCATGGCGCCATTCTAGGCATGCGCGCAGAGAGCGGCCGGGCCCGGGGCAATGGCCGTTCCCCTATGCCGGTGGCGGAAGGCGATTCAGAATTGCAGGGTGAGCATATTCCGGGGGCTCTTCGCGACCCAGGGCGCGCGCGCGATGGCGTGGGCGGTGATTGGCGCGCTGGGGCTCGCGTTCGCGGCCGTGGGCGTGGCGCTGATGACCGAACCCGCGAGCGGCACACGCAGCGCCGCCCGCCCCGACGCGACGGCCACCCCCGCGGTCAACGCGTCGAGCGAGGCAGGCGGTTCGGCCGTGGCCGGGAGCGCGCCGGTGCTCGTACTGGAGCCGACGGCGACGCCCGCCGAGCCATCGGCCTCGCCTTCGCCCACGGCAACGGCGACGGTGCGCGCCGCGGCAACGGCCCAGCCCCAGGCGCAGGGGCCGACCCCGACGCGCACACCGGAACCGGCTCCCGCCACGGTTGAACCAACACCCACCGCCCCGGCCGTCGTGGCCGGCGGCGGGTACTGCGATCTCCGCACCTCGGGGCGCGTGCCGGACGGCCGCGTCGCGGGCGCGCTCGTGATCGACGGCCGGCCCGTGCCCGCGGGAACGGTGGTGACGCTCGCCTTCGATGGCGTGCCCGGTCCTTCGCGGGCGACGGATACCACGGGCGAGTACCGCGTGGACTTCTACATTGGCGGCAGCAGCTGCGCGAACCGGTCGGGGGCGGGCATTTCGGTGATCGTGAACGGCGTCGCGTACAGCAGCGGGCGCGGCGTGCCATCGAGCGGGTCGCTCGTTCCCTTCTCCATCAACAACTGAGCGCGGCTTAGCCCGCGGCCACTTCGAAGGCGAATTCGCCGCCGGACTGGCGTTCGTCGCAGAGGCGCATGCCGGCCTCGCGGATGGCGTCGCGGACGGCCTGGGCCGCGGGCGCGTCCTCGTCGTCCGGGTCGAACACGAGCCAGGCGCGGCCCTCGGCGGCTTCGACCATCCAGCGCAACCGGCTGACGTTGCCTGGGGTGAGGGTGCCCTGTTCGGGCCACCAGGCGATGCGCCGGCAGGGTTCGCCCACGTTGAGGGAGCTGGCGATGGAGGGACGGGGCTTCATGCGGCCCGCCTCGGCGAGCACGGAATCGGGCGGCGCGAAGAGCATGAGCGCGCCGTCGGCGGTCGAAAGGCCGAGGTCGGCCAGGCGCATGGGCACGTCAGCGCGGACCCACGGCGAAGGCGCCGGGCGTGGCCGCCTCGACCGTCACGGTGACGCAGGCGACCGCGACGAGGGCGTGCAGGCTGTCGGCGGATTCGTGGTGGCGGGGTTCGAGCGCGGCCACGCGGATGCCGGTGGGGCGAAGCTCGGCTTCCCACCAGCGCGCGAGGGCAAGCGTGCCGGCGCGCACGAGGCCGGCGGCGCCGGGCTCATCGGGTGGCGCGACGAGGATGATGTCGCCCGCGTGGCCGGTGGCCAGCATCTCGCGCACGCACGCCTGGATCGCCACCTGCGGCGCCACGAGCGCGTCCTCGAGGTAGGCGTGCCAGCGCTCGTCGGCGGCCTCGACCAGCGGGCCGGGCGAGGGCGGCAACGGAGCGACGACGCAGACGTCGATGCGGCCGAAGTGCTGCACGGTGGCGGAGGCCATCGCCCGCACGCCACGGCCGTCGCAGGGGTGGACGGCGAAGCCTTCGCCGCTGCCCCCGAGCTCGCGCACCGTGGCGGCCGTGTCCTCGGCGAGCTCGGGGTCGCGGTCGGCGGCGAGGACGATGGCTCCGGCCTGGCCGAGCGCAATCGCGACCGCGCGGCCGTACCCGGCGCCCGCGCCCATGACCACGGCGACGTTGTCCTCGAGTGGCCTGCCCATCGTCCCCCGCCTCCCGGTCGTGCTGCTCCTAGAGGTTCGCGCGGTAGAAGGCCAGCGCGCGATTCCAGGTGTCGTCGGCGGCGGCCTTATCGAAGGTGCCCTCATGCTCTTCGTTGAAGAACGCGTGGCCGGTGCCGGGGTAGGTGATGCCCTCGTAGGGGACGCCGGCCTCCTTCGTGCCGGCTTCGATTACGGGCTGGTTGGCATTCGCGAAGCCGTCGTTTTCGGCCCAGAACCCGAGGACGGGCGCGGTGAGGCCCGCGAAGTTGTACTTGATGGCCGGGTGCCCGCCGTAGTAATCGATGCAGGCGCCGACATCCTTGCCGTTGTTGCAGGCGGCGAAGAGGCTGAGCGCGCCACCCATGCAGAAGCCGACGGTACCGACGGGGCCGCCCGTGATGCCTTTGACGTACTGGATGGCGCCGGCGGCGTCCTTCGCGGCCTGCTCGATGTTGAGCGCCATGAGCAGCTTGCCCGCCTCGTCCGGCTCGGCCGTGAGCTTGCCGTGGTACATGTCCGGGGCGAGCGCGACAAAGCCCTCGGCGGCGAAGCGGTCGGCGATGCCCTTGATGTTGTCGTTGAGGCCCCACCACTCCTGGAAGACGATGACGCCCTTGCCGGTGCCGCTCGCGGGCTTCGCCAGGTACCCCTGCGCGGTGCCGCCGTTCGAGGGGAAGGTCACGATTTCGCCCATGGAATCCTCCGGTGTGCCTGTGATGGTGCGAAGGCGAGTGTAGCGCAGGCACGGGCGGCGGGGGCAACGCGCCGCTACCGGTAGAGGCCGTTCTTTTCGATGTAGTCGGCCACGGCATCGGGAACGAGGTAGCGGATGCTCTTGCCCGCCGCGGCGCGCGCCCTAATGACCGTGCTGCTGATCGGAAGCTGGGGCATGTCGACGGCCGCCGGGGTGTACGGCAGGCCGGCGGCTTCCGCGAGCGCGGGCGTCGAACCCTCGGCGCCAGCCTTTTCGGCGACGACGATGCGGGCCAGTGCGGCCAGCCGCAGCGGCTCGCGCCAGTTCGGCAGGTCCGCGAGGGCGTCGCTGCCGAGGATGAGCAGCAGGTCGCGCTGGCCGGCGGCGTGGAACT
This sequence comes from Candidatus Amarobacillus elongatus, assembly GCA_016703545.1. Lineage (GTDB taxonomy): Bacteria > Chloroflexota > Dehalococcoidia > Tepidiformales > Tepidiformaceae > Amarobacillus > Amarobacillus elongatus. Next base: position 97,977 of record JADJBX010000006.1, on the reverse strand, counting down.
CCTCGAGGGTGTCGACGGTGTAGGTGGGCCCGGAGCGGCGCAGCTCGCGGCCGTCGGCGGCGAAGGCGGCGTTGCCCGCCACGGCGAGGGAGGTCATGGAGAGGCGGTGGCGCGCGGGTGTGACCTCCCGGTGAAAGGGCGCGTCCTCGCGGGTCTTGCGGTACGGGTCACCGGCGGGCAGGAAGAGCACACGGGCGGCGCCGAACTGCGTGCGGGCGCACTCGGCGAGAAAAAGGTGTCCGATATGCGGCGGGTCGAAGGTGCCGCCGAGGAGCGCGAGGGGTCCGGCCATGTTCGCAGTGTATCGGGCGCCGATGACCGGGGGAGCCGGTTACAGGTTCGTGCGGTGGAAGATGGGGGAAGGCACCGCGCGGATCAGGGCCATCACGGGCCGCCAGAACCATGGCGCGTACACGACCGTCCCGCCGCCGTCCGCGGCTTTGCGGAGGGTGGGCGCGACCTGCTCTGGAGTGGCCCAGAGGGGGCCGCGACGGCCCTTGATGTGCTCGGTCATCGGGGTATCGACGAAGCCGGGCTTCACGAGCACCGCGCGCGCGCCCACTTTCGCGAGCCGGTGCGCGAGCCCCTGCACGAGCACGCCGAGCCCGGCCTTGGTGGAGCCGTAGAGATAGTTCGACTTGCGGCCACGGTCCCCGGCGACGGAGCCGATGACGACGAGCGACCCGGCACGCTGCCGTTCGAGCACCGCCGCCACGGCGAGGCACCAGAGCGCGGCGGAACGGTAGTTGGTATCGATGACCTGGGCGGCGACGGTGAGGTCGCGCTCCGCGAGGCCGAGGTCCCCCAGGACGCCGTACGCGAGGTAGACGGCGTCGACGGCGCCGCCGAGGGGGACGAGGAGCGCGGGGAGGAGGGCGTCGGGGGAGGTGGTTGCGAGGTCGGCGGTGACGGCCTCGGCGGAGAGGGCGCCGCGCGCGCGGAGGTCCGCGGCGAGCGTTTCGAGGGCGGCGGCATCGCGCCCGGCAAGGACGAGGCGGGCGCCTTCGGCGGCATAGAGGCGGGCGGTGGCGACGGCCATCGCGGAGAGCGCGCCGAGGACCAGCACGCGGCGGGGGTTCGTCATTCGGCCACTCTCGTCACGGGCGCACACGCTCCCAGAAGTCGGATGTACAGGCAGGATCGACGGAACGGGCGAACCGCGCGAGCGCGGGGTAGCCCTCGGCGAACATCTCGCGCGAAATGCGGCCGTCCTTGGCGGGATAGAGGCGCCCCCCGGCCTCGGACACGACCTGGTCCAGCCGTTCGAAGAGAGCGAGCGTCTTGCGGCCGTGATCCGCGAAATCAACGGCGAGGGTGATGCCGGGCATGGGAAACGACAGCAGCCCGGGCGAGGGCAACGCGCCGAACGCCTTCAGCACCGCGAGGAAGGAGCCCTCGCCCGACTTCGCGATCTGCGCGAGAAGGGCGTGCGTCGCGGCGGCGGCGGTGGGAACGGGGAGCACGCACTGGTACTGGTACATCCCGGCGCGCCCGTAGATTCGGCTCCAGCCCCGGACGGAATCGAGGGGATGGAAGAACGGGCCGTAGTGCAGCCGGTGCGCGCCGAGCGCGCGCGTCTCGTTCGCGCGGTAGACGGCGTTGATGAGACGCAGGCTAAGCGGGTTGATGGTGAACGAGGGCAGCTCCACCGGGAGCTGCAGCAGGCCGGCATCCCGGTGCGGTTCGAGGTCGCCGAAGGGCGACCAGTTGCCGCGCGAGAAGATGCCGCGGCCGAGGTTGGCGGCGCCGGCGGTGCAATCGAACCAGGCCACGAGGTGCTCGAACCGCGCCTCGCTCTCGGCGTTGAGTTCGAAGAAGGCATCGAGGGAGCCGTAGGCGAGCTTTTCGGCGTCGATGTAGGCCGACGCGATGCGGCGCATACGCAGGGTGACCGTCGTGATGACGCCGGTGAGGCCGAGCCCGCCGATGGTGGCCGCGAACAGCTCGGCGTTCTCGGCCGGGGAACAGGTCACTTCGCCGACGTCGGAGCGAAGGAGGGTGAGCGCGGCGACGTGGCGGCCGAAGGTACCGGCGGCCTCGTGGTTCTTGCCGTGGACGTCGTTCGCGACGGCGCCGCCGAGGGTGACAAAGCGCGTGCCGGGCGTGACCGGCGGGAACCAGCCGCGCGGCACGAAGATGCGCATCAGTTCGCCCAGCGAAACGCCGGCCTCGGCGGTGAGCAGCCCGGTTTCGTCGTCGAAGGCGAGGAGGTGGTCCAGCCGCGTCAGGTCGAGGAGGGAGGCGCCGGTGGCGAGGCAGGAATCGCCGTAGGAGCGCAGCAGGCCGACGGCCAGCCGCGGCCAGCCGCCCGAGGCCAGCGGCGCGAGATCCCGCCGGGACGCGGGCCGCGCGACCCGCTGAGGGCGGCGTTCGACGCGTCCCCAGGAGAGGTAGTCACGCCGCTCGCGGAATTCGAGTGTCATCACGGGACAGCGTTGGGTGCGCGGGCGGGAATGGCAAGGGGCGCCATCAGCAGGCGGCGGATCGCGCCTCGGGGCGTTGCTCGTGCCCGGGGAGCACCGGGATGCCGCGCAGCTCATCGAGCAGCCGGTGGCCGTCGGCGGTCATGGGCAGGTATGCGGAGACTCCGGCGGCTTCGAAGCGGACCCTTTCGCGCGAGCGCGGCACAGCCGCGAGGACGACCACGTACACGCCGCGGTCCACGAATCCGCCCACGCGCTCGGCGGGGAGGTCGACGGTCGTGGCGATGACGAGGTCGCCGCGCGCGGGCCAGCCGTCGGCGCGGCTTTCGAGTTCGAACCCGACGGCGGCACCGACGAGGGTGTGCAACGCCTTGCGCAGGCCGTCGTCGTTGACGAAGAGATGCACGCGGGTGAGATGGTGGCTGCCGAGCGTCGCCCTCTCGTCGATCCCGTTCGAGACCGACGCTTCCGCGCGGTGCTGGGAGGCTGGCGGATCGTCACGCATGGTTCCAGTGTCGGGCGGGGGGTGGCATGCGCCGACGGCCGACCGGTACGGCGTTTCTCCGACATTCGACCGTTTGCCACTCAATTCCTGCCATTAATCGCGCGCATAGGGGGCGACACGAAGCGGGCGCTAATGCGCCCGCTTCGGCCTGGAGAATGCTGCCCGCGCCGTGGGTAAAAGGGAGGGAGGGTGCCACGGCGCGGGCTGCGCGCATCGTTCAGCTACTCGGCGCCCCCCGAGGCGGGGCCGGGCTGAGGGGCATGCACCGTCGCGAGGCCGGGGACCGACCTCCGGGCCTTCACGATGGAGGCCGTGATGGCGACGGCGAGGATGGTGAGGATGACGCCCAGGCTCACGAGCGAGGGCACCTTGTACAGGTCGATGATGAGCATCTTCGTGCCGACGAAGACGAGGATGGCGGCGAGCGCCGGCTTCAGGTACGCCAGCCCCGCCAGGTACCCGGCCAGCACGAAGTACAGCGCCCGCAACCCGAGGATTGCGAAGATGTTCGAGGTGAACACGATGAACGGGTCATCCGTCACCGCGTAGATGGCGGGGATGGAGTCGACCGCGAACACGAGGTCGGTGCTTTCGATGAGCAGGAGCACGAGGAACAGCGGCGTCATGAAGAGCGCGCCGTTCCGCCGCACGAAGAACTTCTGGCCCTCGTACGATTCGGTGACCGGGTAGAACCGGCGGGCGAAGCGCACCAGCTTGTTCTTGTCGAGGTCCGGCGCGTGCTCCTGGTCCCGGAGGAACTTGATCCCGGTGAAGATGAGGAAGGCGCCGAACACGTAGATGATCACGTGCAGGGTGCTGAGCAGGACGCCGGCGGCGGCGATGAGCACGGCGCGCATCACCAGCGCGCCCACGATGCCCCAGAAGAGCACCCGGTGCTGGTACGCCTTCGGCACGGAGAAGGTCGCGAAGATGAGCAGGAAGACGAAGACGTTGTCGACGCTCAGCGACTTCTCGATGAGGTAGCCGGTCGTCCATTCGAGGCCGCGGTCGCTGCCCTGGAAGACGTAGACACCGACGTTGAAGAGGATGGCGAGGCCGATCCAGACGACGCTCCAGGCGAGCGCCTCCCGGCGGTGGACTTCATGGGCGCTGCGGTGGAAGACGCCGAGGTCGAGCGCGAGCATCGCGCCCACAAAGCCCAGGAACAGCGCCCAGGGCAGAAGTTCGAGAAACATGAAATGCGGGTCCTTGGGGGATTGGGGAGGCGGGCGCCGGGGCTAGCGGCGCCCGCCATGGGGAATGGAGCGGGTCAGTCGGGGGAGGGGACTAGTCGTCCCCGAATTCGAAAAACTCACGCTTGCGCTTGCGGGGCGCGCCGGTCTCGGCGTAGCGGCGATCGTCGCGATCGTCATCATCGTCGTCCCGGTAGCGGCGCGATTCGGCGGAGCGGCGATCGTCGTCATCGTCGTCGTCGTCGCGGTAGCGGCGGCTCTCGACGTAGCGGCGGTCGTCGCTGGAGTGGCTCTCGCCGCCGCCGAAGAGGCGGCTGAGGCGGCCGCGCAGGCCACCGGCCGGCTTCGCGGCGCCGGGCTTGCGATCGCGTTCGAAGACTTCGAGCAGTTCGTCCAACATGAAGGGTGCACCTCCCGCGGTCCCGGTGTGGACAACACCTGGCCGCATCCAAAAATGGATGAGCCAGGGTCTCACCGGGCGAAGGTGCTTCGCCTGTGGGGCCGGCGCGAGAACGCGCGTATTGACGGCCCGACACCGCCCGGGCAGGCGGTGGTTACTCCCCGTGGTTCCCCTGAATAATACCCGACACACGTGTCGGGTTTCAAGTAACGAGCCTTTACCCGGCTCGCGCCCACGGCTACTCCATCTCGCCCCAGTTCCGCCCCTGCTTGAGGTCCACCTTCAGCGGCACGTTCATTTCGAGCGCGGAACGCATGCGCCGCACGGCGAGGTCGCGGATGGCGTCCACCTCGTCGGCCGGGCATTCGAAGATGAGTTCGTCGTGCACCTGCAGGATCATGCGGCTGCGAAGGTCCCGCTCCCGCAGTTCCGCATCCACCCCGATCATCGCGACCTTGATGATGTCGGCGGCGGTGCCCTGGATGGGCATGTTGATGCCTTCACGCTCGGCGGCGGAGCGCACCTGGAAGTTCGAGCTGTGGATGGCCGGCAGGTAGCGCCTTCGGCCGAAGACGGTCTCGGCGTACCCCTTCTCGCGCGTGGAGCGGAGCGTCGTCTGCTGCCATTCGGCGATGCCGGGGAAGTTCGCGAAGTACGACTTGATGAACGCCTCCGCCTCTTCCCGGGACATGCCGGTGCGGCTGGCGAGGCCGAATTCGCCCATGCCGTAGGCGATGCCGAAGTTCACCATCTTCGCCGTGTCGCGCATCTGCCGGGTGACCTCGGACGGGTCGACGGCGTACACCTTCGCGGCCGTCGCGCGGTGGATGTCCTGGTCGGCGAGGAAGGCATCGATGAGCCCCTGGTCCCCGGTCACATGCGCGAGCACGCGCAGTTCGATCTGCGAGTAGTCGGCGGCGACGAACCAGGGATCGTCGAAGCCGGCGGCGACGAACGCGCGCCGGATTTCGCGGCCGCGGTCCTCGCGCACGGGGATGTTCTGGAGGTTCGGGTTGTTGCTGCTCAGGCGGCCGGTCGCGGCGACGGTCTGCTGGAAGTCGCTATGGATGCGCCCATCGCCGGCGACCGTCCCCGGGAGGGCGTCGCAGTAGGTCGACTTCAGCTTGGTCAGGCCGCGGTATTCGAAGATCAGGTCGATGATCGGGCTCACGCTGCGCAGCCCTTCGAGCGCGCGCTGGTCGGTGCTGTAGCCCTGCGTGGTCTTGCGGCTCCTGGGGAGGCCGAGCTCCTTGAACAGCACGTCGCTGAGCTGCTGGGGGCTGCCGATGTTGAATTCGTGGCCGACCAGGCCGTAGATCTCGCGCTCCGAGCGCGCGATGTCGTCCGTCATGGAGCGGGCGATGTCGCGCAGGACCGTGATATCGAGGGCGACGCCATTGCGCTCCATGCGGTAGAGGACATCGACGAGCGGGAGCTCCATGTCGGCGAAGAGGGGCCACTGGCCGCGCTCCAGGAGCTGCTCCTCGAGCTGTGGGCGCACGCGCAGGAGCATCTCGGCCTGCTGGCAGGCGTACTCGGCGACGCGCGCCATTTCGACCTGCGCCAGCGACACCGCGTTCCGGCCCGTCCCCGTGAGCGCCGCCAGCCCGACCATTTCGATGCCGAGCCGTTCGTTGCAGAGCGCGTTGAGCGTCGACGACGTCTCGCCCAGCAGGAAGGCGGCGATGGAGACATCGAAGGTGGCGCCTTCGATACCCATCCCGGCCCTTTCGAGCAGGTGCTTGAGGTACTTCGTCCCGTAGGTGGTCTTCGTCAGCGAAGGGTCGGCGAGCAGCGGGCCGAGCACGGCGGCGACGCGCGCGAGGCCGAGCTGCGGCGCCGGCTCATCCAGCCGGGGGGCATGGCCCACGGGCACATACCAGGCCTCGCCGGCGGCGGGCGCGAACGCGAGGCCGAGGAGGAGCGGATGCTGCGTGTCGCCCGCGGTCGAGAAGGCGGCGAAGCCGAACGAGCCCGCCGCCCGCAGCGCTGCTTCGAGTGCCGCCAGGTCATCCTCCGTCGCGACCGTCCGGTACGCGGTCTCGACTTCGGCCTCGACGGTGCGCTTGCGCGCGGTGGGGAGCGTCGCCAGCACTTCGTCCAGCCGCTGCGCCAGCACGCGGAACTCGAGTTCGCGGAACAGCGCCATCACGGTGTCTCGGTCGAAGTCCTGGACCTGGCACCGATCGAAGTCGAAATCGACGGGGAGGTCGGTATGAATGGTGACGAGGTCGACATTGCGGCGGGCGACGGCTTCGCCCTCTTCGAGTTTCTTGCGGAGGGCGCCCTTTGTTTCGCCGATATGTTCATAAATCGAGGCGACATCGCCGAACTGGCGGATGAGGTCCGAGGCGGTTTTTTCGCCGATTCCCTTGATGCCCTCGACGTTGTCGCTGGTATCGCCTTTGAGCGCCTTGAAATCGATCATGTAGCGCGGACTAAAGCCCCACCGCTCGGCGGCTTTGGCTTCGTCATACGTCACCGTATCGCGCTGATAAGGACGGAACATGAAGAGGCTGATGCCGGGCTTCACCAGCTGCACGAGATCGGTATCGAGGGTGGCGATGTACGTTTCGACACCGGATTCGGCGGCGATGCGGGCGATGGTTCCGGCGACGTCGTCGGCCTCGAACCCGGGCTGTTCGAAGATGGGAATGCCGAACGCATCGAGCATCTGGCGGACGCGGGCCATCTGCACGACCAGCTCGGAGGGGGTTTCGCGGCGCGTGGCCTTGTAGGCGTCACTCGCTTCGTGGCGGAAGGTCTTCCCGCCCGCGTCCCAGGCCGCGCAGATGTGCGTCGGCTTGAGCTGATCAAGCACGCGGATGAGCGTCTCGGCGTACCCGTGCGTGGCGAAGGTGAGTTCGCCCTTCGAGGTCATCAGCGGCTTGTCGACGTTCGAGAGCGCGAAGAACGCGCGGAACAGGATGCCGTGGGAATCGAGGATGACAAGGCGGGGTTTCGCGGGAGAGGCTGCCACGTTCGCAGTATAGCCGGGCGTTTCGCGCGCAACCCTCTCCCGTGACACAGCCCGTCACGACAGGCGGAAGACCGGGTGCCGGCCGGCGACGGCGCCCAGCTCATCGTCCGTCGGTTCGGCGCCGACGGCGAAGTACTTGCCGGTCTCGGGGCGCCAGCGGCGCAGGTACTCGCGCAGGAGCGCGGGCTTGTCGGCGTCGGAGAGCTCCGTGACGCGGATGAGCTCGTCGCGGCGGCCGAGGCGGAGGTGGCCCTCGCCGGCGGCCCGCAGGTTGCGCACCCACTGGGTATCGCCGCGCGGAGCGACGAGGTAGCGAACGCCGTCGACGGTCAGCGGGTTCACGGGCACCTCCCGCGGCGCGCCGCTCGTGCGGCCTCGGACGACCAGCACCCGGGCGCCGCGGGGGCTGAAGCCGAGGCGGACGGCGGCGCGCATCAGGGGGTTCAGGATGGCGCGAGTGGCGAAACCGGGGCGGGAATAGGGGGTCATGGGGGATCTCCGGGAGGGGATGCCTAACATCGTAAGGTTCCTCCTCGCGGCGTCAAGCCTTATGGTGTTAGGCATGCCGCATCCCTCGCGCATCACCCGCGAAGCCGTCATCGCCGCCGCCCGCGCGCTCCTGGAGGAGGAAGGGCCGGAGGCGCTGGCGATGCGCGAAGTGGCGCGGCGGCTCGGTGTGCGCGCGCCTTCGCTCTATGGGTATGTCGACGGCCGGGACGGGCTGATCCGTTTGTTAATCGCGAGGGGGCTTGATGAGTTGGGCGAGGCATTGGTGGCGGCGACACCGGCCGACGCCAGTGCCGTTGACCGGGTACACGCCATCGCCGATGGGTACATCGATTTCGCCTTCCGCTGTCCGCGGTTGTTCTCGCTGGCATTGGGGCCGTGTCCGGACGAGCACGTTGTCGCTGCGGTACATGGCGAAACAGCAAGTGCGCCGCTAATGGAGGCGGTGGCGCTGCTCACGGGGGAGGAAACGAGGCTGAATGTGGCGCAATCTCTGTGGTCATTGGTGCATGGCTACGTGACGCTGGAACTCGCCGGTCAGTTCCGTTTGGGAGGAACCCCGCGAGCAGCGCTGCATGAAATGATCGCCCTCTACTGCGACGCGCTGGGGGACGAACGGGGAGAAACAACGGCCAACACTGTTAATTCCTGATAGCGGAAACACCTAAGTTTTGCATATCAGCCGCTTACCCCTCGTCAAACGCACGAGAATGAGTACAATTCGGGTCGGAGCGAGATAAGGCTGGATATGCGGAAGCCCCCAGACGCACGGCCTCTTCCCGGCGCAGAACGCGCCTGGCCCGCGGGCCCGCGAGGAGCGAACTCATGGCGAATGACCGGCGGTTACCTGCCGCCGCGGCACTCGCGCTCGATGCCATTGGGGACGCGGTTTTTGTCCTCGACGAACAGGACATCATCGTCCACGTCAACGAGCCTGCCATCCGCCTCACGGGGATGACGCGCGACCACCTCGTTGGGACCACCGTCGACCGCATCCTCGAGCCCGCCGAAAGCGGCGGCACCTTCGCGGCGTCGCTGCTGGCCGCACCCGGGGGCCTCTCCCGTCCCATTCTCGGTCCCATGGGCAACCACGTTCCGCTCGCATGGCGCGCCCAGGCGGTGGAGTTCACGCCGGGCGTGACCTATCTCGTGTGCGTCACCACGAGCGCGGCGGAGCGGTACACGGCGGACCAGGCGGCGGTGCAGGCGCAGAAGATGGAAGCGCTCGGCACGCTCGCGGGCGGCGTTGCCCACGATTTCAACAACCTCCTCGCCGCCATCCTCGGCTTCGCGGGGTTGCTCAAACTCACGCACGGGCTCGACGAGGAATCCCGCGAGCAGGTCTACAACATCGAACAGGCCGCGCGGCGGGGCGCCGACATCGCGGGGCGGCTGCTGGCGTTTTCGCGCGGCGGCCTCGCGCGCTTCGTGCGCATCGACTTCCGCGACGTGGTCTCGGAGACGATGCGGCTGGCCGCGCCGACCTTCGCGAACGGCATCGAGGCGGAAATCAGCCTCCCGGAAGCGCCGATGTGGGTCGAAGGCGATTTCGCGCAGCTTCAGCAGGCCGTCCTCAACGTCGTCCTGAACGCGCGCGACGCGGTCCACGGCGGCGGCGTCGTCACCGTGCGGTTGAGCGCCGACGACGAACGCATCCAGCTCCTCATCAGCGACACGGGCACGGGCGTGCCGGAAGCAGTCCAGGCGCGCATCTTCGAGCCGTTCTTCACGACCAAGGCGCCGGGCATCGGCACGGGACTTGGTCTCGCGATCACCTTCGGCATCGTGCGCGGCCACGGCGGCGACGTGCAGCTGCAATCGCCTCCCGGCCGGGGCGCCGCCTTCACCATCACGCTGCCCAACGCGCGCGCGGTGCCGGAGTGGCAATCGGCGGCCGATGCGGGCGACGGCAACCTGGTGCTCGTGGTCGACGACGACGATCTGACGCGCAAGAGCGTGACCGCCACCCTCGCGCGGCTCGGCTACAACGTGGTCGAAGTGGGCAGTGGCTCCGTCGCGGTGGAACTCGTGCGCGCGCGGCCGGGCCGCTTCGCCGCCGTCCTCCTGGACCTCGTGATGCCGGGCATGAACGGCCGCGAAGTGTTCCACGAACTCAGCGCCGTGCGGTCCGACCTGCCCGTCGTGCTCTGCACCGGGTATGCCGCCGACCAGCACATCGACGATGTGATGAAGCGCTCGATCGCGGGGCTGCTGCAGAAGCCGTTCACGCCGGAGAACCTCTCCGGGATGCTCACGCGGGTGGGCGCGGAGCCGGCGCGCCGCCCCCGGTAGGGATTTCGCGAACTCGTTAGCGCTGAATGCCGTCGGTGACGGAGAGCGGTGCCGTGCCCGAGGTCACGTACACGCGCGAGGCCGCGGGCGCCGGCTCGGCGGCGCGGCACTGGATCTCGTATTCACCCGCCGGCAGTTCCACGGAAAGGTCGCGCGGGCGGTCGGCCAGGACCTCGCGGATGGCGGCCACCTCGACGGGGTCGGCGCCGGGTGCCGGGCGCGTAATGATCACAAGCTCGCGCAGAGCGCCACCGTTCTCCGATGCCGTGGGCGGGATGGCGTGGAAGGTGATCGGGCCGGCCGCGGCCGCTCCCGTGGGGAGCACCGCGCAATCGGCAAGCCGGACGCTGATGGAACCTGCGGGGACACCGCAGGAGAGCGCGTTCAACTCCTCGATGGTGAGGGTGGCCGAGGCTTCCGGGGGACCGGACGGTGCGGGCGCGGAGCATCCCGCGAGCACGACGCCCGCGCACAGCGGCCCAAGCAACGCCCCCCACCGATACGTCGTCCTCACCCCGGCTCCTCGAACAGCGTCCATCCACTGTGCGGTGACGGGTGACGCCGGCGTGCGGCCGCGCGGCCCGGATTTCGCGGCCGAACGGGCGTGACAGGCGGGGTACACTCGCGGAGTGAACGACGCGCTCTTCGAGAAAGCCATCTCCGCGATCGACGCCGCGAACGCGGTGGACCCAACCCTCGTGCCCACGCCCGACGGACCGCGCCCGAAGGAGCTGGTGCACGCCAAGCTGATGACGGCGTGGGTGCGGCGGCTGCGGCCCGATGCTTCGGAGGCGCTGCTGCTTGCGGCGAGGGCGCAACACATCCGGCGCTGGGAGTCGCCCCGATCCAGCTTCCCCGAAGGGCGCACCGGCTACCTGCGCTGGCGCACGCAGCTCTACCGTTTCCACGCGGATACGGCCGCCGCACTGCTGCGCGAGGCGGGGTACGGCGAGGATGTGGCCGGGCGCGTGGGCGCGCTCATTCGCAAGGAGCTGCTCGGCCGCGACCCCGACGCGCAGGCGATCGAGGATGCGCTCTGCCTGGTGTTCCTCGAACTGCAGCTGGGGACGTGGCGGGGAAGATGGACCGCGAAAAGCTCATCACCGTCCTGCGCAAGACGTGGACGAAGATGAGCCCCGACGCCCGGCGGCTCGCGCTGGAACTGGCGCTGCCAGAGGCCGAACGCGAGCTCGTGGCCGCCGCCCTGGCCTGATTCAGCTCGCGCGCGCCCCGGAGACGCGCTCCAGCAGGAGCACCGCCGAGCGCTTCGCGCGCGGGTTCGATTCGACCTGTGGACCGACGCACGTGGGACAGCCGTTGTCGCACGGGCACGCCAGCACCATCGCGAGTGCGGCCTCCAGGAGCTCGTCGCGCACGTCGAACAGCCGGTCCGAAAGGCCGACACCGCCCGGGACCATGTCGTACAGGTACACCGCCGGCCGCTGGCTGTGGGGCGACCGCACCTGCGCCTCGGCGCCGATGTCACGGGCGTCGCAGAGGCAGTACACGGGGGCGATGTTGCGGAGGACGTGGGCGATGCCGGCGAGGCCCGTCGCCACCTGGTCCCGGTCGAGGTCGCGGGTGGCGGGCTCATCGAAGCTGAGCCACATGCCGGAGGTGTGGAAGCTCTCCTCGGGGATGGCGATCTTGCCCCAGCCCACGTTCTCGTGGGTGTTGAGCTTCACCTTTTTGAAGATGGTGGCGAGGAAGGTGATGGCGACTTCGCCCGCCTCGAATTCGCCGCCGGCCGTCGCCGCGTCGCGGAAGCTATCGAGCACCTTCAGTTCCACCGCGAGCTGGGCGTCCGTGTAGTAGTCGACGGCGACGGGCGTGACGTACGCCTTCTTGTCGTCCCAATCGAGCCATTCGACCTGGTACTGCTGGCCGCGATGTATGTAGATCGCGTCCTCGTGGATGAGGAGCGGCGCGCTGGGCCGGTCGCACTCGCCGATGACGCGAGGATTGGGCCCTTGCTCGATGATGACGAAGTTGTCGGTGCTGGCCGTTCGCAGGCTCACCTGCTCGGCCGGGTACGCCTCGGACATCCAGTGGTAGCGCTGGCCGGCCTTCTGCAGCACGCCCTCCTCCGCGAGGATGTCGAGCAACTCGCCGGTATGCGCGCCGAAGACCTCCCCTTCCTCGAAGGGCAGCTCGAAGGCGGCGCACTTGAGGTGGCTGGCGAGCACGTACAGGTTGTCGGGGTCGATGAGGCCGCGTTCGATGCTGCGTTCAAACACATAATCCGGGTGGGTGAGCACGTACTGGTCGAGCGGGTTGGAGGAGGCGACGAGGACCGAGAGCGAGGCATCGTGGCGGCGGCCGGCGCGCCCGAACTGCTGCCAGAGGCTCGCGAGCGACCCGGGATACCCCATGACCACGCTCGCGCCCATGCCGCCGATATCGATGCCGAGTTCGAGGGCGTTTGTGGCCACGACGCCGCGGACGCTGCCATCGCGCAGGCCGCGCTCGATCGCACGGCGCTCGTTGGGCAGGTAGCCGCCGCGATAGCCGGCGATGCGCTCGGCGTCGCCGGGCTTGTTGCGCAACACCTCGCGCAAATAGGTGAGCAGGAGTTCCACGCGCATGCGGCTGGGCGCGAACACAATCGTCTGCACACCGGCGCGGATGAGCCGCGCGGCGATGTCGCGCGTCGCCTTCAGGGAGGATTGGCGGATGCCGAGTTCGCGGTTCACGACGGGCGGGTTGTGCAGCACGACCACCCGCTCCCCGCGCGGCGCGCCATTGTCATCCACAAGCGCGACCTCATCGCCGACGAGCGCGGCGGCGAGCTCGTCCGGGTTGGCGATGGTCGCGGAGCAGAGGATGAAGGTGGGATTGCTCCCGTAGAACTGGCAGATGCGCCGGAGCCGGCGGAGGACGTTCGCGACATGGCTGCCGAAGACCCCCCGGCACATGTGCAGCTCGTCCACGACCACGTATTCGAGGCTTTCGAACAGCTTCGTCCACTTCGTGTGATGGGGGAGGATGGCCGAGTGCAGCATGTCCGGGTTCGTGAGCACGATGTGGCCGGCCTGGCGGATGGCGCGGCGCGCGTCGGCGGGCGTGTCGCCGTCATAGGTGTAGGTGCCAATCTCCGCGCCCACGTCGCCCACGAGCCCGTGCAGTTCGTCCAGCTGGTCGGCGGCGAGCGCCTTCGTGGGAAGAGGTAGAGCGCCCGCGCGCTCGGGTCCTTCAGGATCGTGTCGAGGACGGGGACGTTGTAGCAGAGGGTCTTGCCGCTCGCGGTGGGGGTCACGACGACGACGTTCTGCCCGGCGATGGCGTGTTCGATAGCGCGTGCCTGGTGCGTGTACGGCAGGGCGATGCCCCGCCGCTGAAGCGCCCCAACAAGGCGGGCGTCGAGGTTCTCGGGCCAGTGCGCGTGGCGGGCGGGCACCTCCTCGAGGTGGCGCACGATCGTCTCCGTTGGTTTCGCGCGCAGCTCCGCCACGACCGACTCGGCCACCACCGCGGGCGGGATGGGGCGGACGGCGGGAACGGGGTAGGCGGGCTTGGGCTTCGCCATGGCCCGGACCATAGCAGAACAGGCGTTCGGATGGAAGGGGTTCGTTCGGCCGGGCCCGTGGCGCCGCCCTCTCGTACCATCGAGCCATGGACACGCTCACGTACCGGTGCGACATGGCCGAGCCGTTCGCGGCGTTCGAGCTGGCGGCCTGGGTGGCACGGCTCGCCCCGCGCGCGAACGCCGTTACCGTCGCGGTCGTGCATCCCGACCGCGAGGGCGAAGGCTCGTGCCGCTGGTGTGGCGCCCGCGTGGACGAGCGGTACGTGGTCGAGGCGGGCGCGCTCCGGCTGGCGTGAGGGCGGCTACCGCGGTTCGCTGTCGCCGTGGATCATGCGGTCGCGGCGCAGTTCCTTGTCCTCGATGGTGGGAAAGGTCTCGCGCTGGGCATCGAGCACGGGCGATTCGCTCGTCACGGTCGAGGGGCCGGTGAGCTTGAAGTCATCGAGCGCGCTGGCGTCGCAGCCGACGGTGACGCACTCAGGCGTGGCGTCGCTGACGAGCGTGAGGCTGAGCCAGTAATCGCGGGAGTAGCGGGCATCGACCTTGAACTGCTGCCCCGAGACTTCCTTGACGGTGCCAAGGTGCTCGCCATCCATGGTGCGGACGGGGGCGCCGAGGGGCGGGACCATGCCGGTGATGATTTCCTTGTTCAGTGGTGAACTCACGTCATCCCCCTTGGGCCGGTTGGCCGATCTCCAGTGTCGGCAATGGCGCGGCGAGGGCGGGTTACGCGGGCGGCGGGTCCGGTTGCGCGTGTGTTGCGTACGGTGGGAGCGCTTGCAGGTTCGTCGAAATCGCGCCGCGGGGCCAGCCGGCGGATGTATAACCGAAACGGGAGTTCCCCCGGAGGAAGAGCGACATGCGCCGCGTACTGCCCCTGTACTTCGCCCTGGTGATCCCGGCGCTGATGGCGTTCATCGCGCTGCAGCCCGCGCTTGCCGATGAGCCGGCGGGCGCCGCGCAGGCGAACCCCGCGCTCGTGCGGCGCGCGATCCTGCCGATGCTGGCCGCGGATTCCGCGACGGGTCTCCCCGGCGTGACCTACGTTGGCGGCCTCACGCCGGCGGGTGGCACGGGCAGCCACCACACGGCGGGGACCGTCCTCGAACTTTGTTACTCCCTCACGCCGGCCGCCGCCTTCGACTTTCGGCTCTACAAGACCGCGCCGGGCACGAACGAAGTGGTCGTCGTGGCCGATTCGGACACGGGCCAGGGGTGCACGAACGCGGCGCTCGCCGTGAACCAGGTCGGGCGCACGGACTTCCGCATGCAGTTCCTCGTCGGTGGGCAGGTGGTGGCGACCGCGACGGCGTTCGTCATCGCCGATGTGTCACCGTGCACGGGCGCGCCGCAGCCGTGCACCGTGCCGTACTCGGCGACGCTGGTGGCGAACAGCCGGGCCCCCGGCGCCACCTTCCTCGCGAATAGCGCTCTCGAACTCTGTTATGCGCTGCTGCCAACGGACCCGTTCGACTACCGGCTCTACCGCACCTTCAACGGCGTCGAGACGCTGGTGAGCGAAGGGAAGGACGACGGCACGGGCGACTGCCTCGACTTCGTGCTGGCGGCGGGGGAGTTGGGCCGGAAGGAGTACCGCATGGAGTTCCGCGCCGGCGGGGTGCTCCTCACGGAGGCTTCGACGCACTTCTTCGTGGTCGCACCCTAGTGGCGAAGGTCCCCGTCAGCAGCCGATGAGGTCGTCATCGCAGATGGCCTCACCGGCCTGGCGGACGAATTCGCGCACATGCTCGGGGGAGGCGGAATAGAGGGTGACGGCCCCGGATCGCGTGGATTCGAGCAACCCCGCTTCGCGCAGCATCTTCATGTGGACGCTCACCGTCGGTTGCGAAAGGTCGAAGTAGACGGCGAGGTCGGTGATGCTGGTGGGGTTTTGGAGGACGCGGCTGAGGAGGGCGACGCGGGTCGGGTCGGAGAGCACCTTGAATTTGCTCGCCGCCCCTTCGGCCTGCTCACGGCGGCGCTTCACGCGCGTGCCGGCTTCGGGTCCGAAGGAGATGAGGAGCGCGTCGGCGGTACCGAACACGCACTGCCCCGAGGTGGTCACGGACATCGGCACGATGTAGACGCGGCCGTTGCGAATGGCGGCGTTGAGGAGCGCGCGGTTGCCTTCGCGCAGTCCGAGGTGGTTCGCGGGGACGATGCGCGTCAGTTCGGACCCGGACTCCAGCTGGCGGGCGATGCGCGCGGCGGACTGCTCGGCGTCCGCGCGGTCGGCGCCCTCCCAATGCGGCCGGATGACAGCCTCCCAGACGTCGCGGATGAGCGCGGCGAGCCGCTCACGGCGGGCGGGTTCGGCGCGAAGCAGGTCGAGGCGGGCGGCGATGTAGGTGCGCACCTCGGGCGGCTCCGTCGGGAGCTCGGGGACATCGATGGGGCGCTGCGCGACCTCCATCAGCCGCCCCGTCAGCCGCTCAATGTCGTCTTCGAGCAGGGCCTCGGCCTCGTTCGTGAGGAGCAGGAGTTCGCCCCATTCGAAGTAGTCCGATTGGGGCCAGAAGCCGCGCACCCGCTCAACCAGGTCCGGGTGCTCTTCGCGCAGCCGGGCGATGTGCTCGGCGCCGGCGCGATCGTGGGTGCGCTCGGGCTTGCTGAGCATGAACAGGGCGAAGGTCACTTCGATGGGGAGCGAAACTGTCGCGATGATGCGGGTGTTGGCGCGGGAGTCTCGTACGAGCTCGGCAGGCATTTCCCTTTAACGATACAGCGAACCGCCTGTGTGCGGTGCATCACAGTGGTGGGAGCGCCGTGACGGTCCCGCGCCGTCTTTCACCGGCCGCAGTCCTGGGCCTGGCCGGTCTGCCAGCTGCGGTAGGCGGCATCGGTGAAGCGCATGTACTTCAGGCCATCGCTGAAGTTCGTGAGCCGCACCGGCGCGCCCGTGCGCACGGAGTCCACGAAGTCAGCCTCCACCTGCCAGCCACGGTCGCTGCCGGGGTCGGGCTCGATGGGGTGGCTTCGCCGCCGTGGGGCACGAGCATCGCGCCGTCGCGCCCGCCCGCGCTGTTCGGCGTCCAGCGAATGGTCGCCTTCGACCCGAAGATGGCGATGCCGTTCCACGGGGCGCCCGCGGCCATCGCGCTGAAGGAGTAGACCGCGCGGGCGCCGTTCGCCATGCGCGCGATGACGGTGTAGCTGTCCGGGACGTCCGCCTCGGCGGGGGCGCCGCCCTGCGACGGATCCGGGCGCTCGGGAACGTACACGGCGCCATCGGCAATGACGCGTTCGGTATCGCCGAGCCAGCGCTGGATGACTTCGTTGTAGATGCCGAGGGTCATGACGTTGCGGCCGGAGTAGACCCGCTGGTTGCGCCAGTGGATGGGCGCGGAGGGGTCGATGCCGGAGCCGTTGTGGACGGTGACGTGGGCTTCGTAGATGTCGCCGATGGCGCCCTCGCGCAGCAACCGGGCGATCGTGGGGCCGGTGCGGAAGTCGAAGGGCGCGGGCACGAGCTGGGCGACGAGGCCGGGGTTCGCCTGGCTCGCCTCGAACATGTCCTCGGCCTCGCTGGCGTCCATCGCCATGCGCGCCTCGCAGAGCACGTGCTTGCCGGCCTCGAGCGCGCGAATCGTGTACTCGCGGTGCCGGTACGGCCAGGTGCCGATGCAGACCGCATCGACGTTCGGGTCAGCGATCAGGTCCTCGGGCGAGGCGGCGGCGGTGGGAATACCGGATTCAGCGGCGGCGCGGGCCGAGCTCTCGGGCGTGCGATTGGCGACGCTGACAACCTCGACGCCGGGGATGGCGCGAAAGCCGGGGATGTGGCGCGCGCGCATGTTGGCGCCCGCCCCGATGAGTCCGATACGCATGGTGTACTCCGCCTTGGTGCCGCTCGCGAGAGGCGAGCGTGGTTCGCGCCGCGATGACGACGGCGGCGGCGACAGTGTACCCGTGGCGGCCGCCGGTCGGGCAACCCTCAGGCGCGGGCCCAGACCATGAGCACCAACCACGCCGCGATCGCGCCGCCGCTTGCGAGGAGCGAATGCTGGACGAGGCGCATCTTTCGCGCGGCGATGCCGGCGACGGTGTGGACCTGGCGGAGGATGTCCTCTTCCAGCTCCGTGGCGCCGGTGGTGCGGCTTCGTTCCCGGAACTCGTCGAGCGGCGTCGCCTGGATGTCATCGAAGTACACGAGCGAGTGGCCATGGCGGGCGCGCGCACCGGGGTGCGGCGCGCGCGGCATGTACACGAACATCGAAAGCAGGAACGAACCGGCGGAGGTCAGCACGTACAACGCCAGGAGCAGCCCCGCCGCCAGGGTGGTCGGGCCGCCGCGATCCACCAGCCGCCGCACCTCGGCCGTTTGCGACACGGCGATGGCGGCGAGGGTGGCGTGCAGCGCGAGCACCGGCGCCGCCTTCGCATCGGCCATGTAGGTGAGCAGGATGTTGCGGTCGAGGGTGCGCGTGTGGTGTTCGATGCGCTCCACCGGCGGGATGCGGTCATCGTGGGGGTCGCCGCGGAGGGGGGAGGGCGTCACGGCTCCGATTGTAGCGACGGTCGGCGAACCGGGCTGCGGCGCGCTCAGTTGATGCCGTACTTCTCGGAGCAGTTCTTCCAGCCGCCGCCGCCGCCGAAGTGCCCGCGCACGGTCCGAAGCCAGAGTGCGGTGCGCAGGTTCACGACGGGGTCGAAGCGCTGGGCGAAGTCCTCGCCTGAGCGGTCGAAATGCTGGGTGCCGTTGAGCTGGGCGAGGCCGTAGCTGCCGCCGTTGGGGTCGCTGGTGTTGTGCGCGAACATGTTGCCGCCGGATTCGCAGATGACGATGAGGCGCATCTGGGGCCACCAGCCTTCGGTCATGGGCCAGCCCGCGGCGGCAGCGGCGGCATCGAGCTGGTCGAGCGACAGGACGCGCTGGCCGGGGGCGACCTCGAGCGGCTTCGGGCGCGCCTCGGGGGGCGCGAGCTTCGCGCAGGCACGGCCCTTCGTCACGGAGACGGGCGGCGCCGCGGCGGGGATATCCCACGGCCGCCGTTCGCCGTTCGCGACGTGCTCGGCGAGGCGGGCGTCGTAGTCCTCGGCCTGGCGGGCGTACTCGTCCGTGAGCTCGTCCAGGCGGCCCTGGAGAAGGAGCTGCTGGGGGCCGGCGGCCGCCGCGAGGGCGACATCGGTCGTGCAGAGCTGGATGGCGACGGCGCTCATGCCCGCGAGCGCGGGGTTCACCCACGCCCAGCCCGGCTCGTAAGGGTGCTCCGAGGGCACGACGGCGGCGGGTTCGGTCTTTCCCAGGTAGCCGCCACCACCCACGACAAGCAGCGCCAGCAGCACGGCGCCGAAATAGAGGGTGCGGTTGTCTTCGCGCCGGGGGAGCTGGGGGCCGGGCAGCGGATTCACCGCTCGCGAGTATAGGAGGGGGAGGGGGCGGGCGGCGATCAGGGGATCGCCTCCTTCGTCGCGCCCGGGTTGGTGATCTGGATGACGCCGCCCCACATGCACATGAGCTTGGACGAGTTATTGAGTGCGGGCTTGTTGTTGATCATGACGGTCGGGGCGCCCGGGGCCCAGGGTGCGGCGGTGGCGGGGATGCAGGGCATGGGGGTGAGGACGCCGAGGGCGGCGGCCGTGGCGGCGGCAACCGTCGGGTTCGCGAGGCTCTTGCACATCGCGAAGGGCAGGATGTTCACCATCGGCTTGTTGTCCATGATCGTGGCCATGGGCTTGTTCTCGGCCATGACGGGCGGCCCCTGGGGGATGACCATCAGCGCCGCCGGGGCAGCCCCGAAGGTGCAGGTGAGCTGGGCGGACATGACCGCGGGGACCGCCATGGGGAACCTCCATGCCGCGAACGGCAGTGCGATGGTGCCAACGCGGGGCCGCCCCCGCAAGGGGACTGTGATGACGGAAACGGCATCTTCACCGGGAACGTGGTGAAATGGGGGCATGGCGTTTTCAGCGATCTTCGGGGTTGGCATGCCCCTCGCCCTCACCCTCGGCGGCCTCGCCGCCTGGCGCGCGACCCGCACCCGGGACCAGCGCGAGGCTTCGAAGCCGGACTGGAAAGACGACTCGCTCGACGATTGGCGCCGCGAGCGGGACGCGCAGGCCGAGATCGAACGCGCCGAGCGCGCCGCGAACCCGGAGCGCACGGCCTCGGCGAGCGAGGACGAAAGCGAACCCGTCCGGCACCAGCGTCTCGGCGGCTGATCTGGCGAGCCTACGGGTTTCTCCGAACGGCGGATGCCCGCGGGCGCCGGTATAGTCGCCGTGTAGTAAGCGTGTGAGTTGAGGCGCCGGGGTTGAATGCGAACCGTTCGCGGCTTGAGCGGAACGAGAGCGCTGCCACTCTGGCCGTGATCGGGACCGTCCGCGCCGCCCTCGACGCCGTCGACACGCCGCTCGCCGTCATCGACGAGGCGGGGCGGTACCTGCACGCGAACCCGGCGCTTGGGACCCACCTCGGCGCGGCCACGGACACGCTCGTGGGGGCGCCGGCGGCGCCGGAGGCGGCCGAAGCCGCGAGCGCGCTGGCGGCGGAAGGCCAGTGGAGCGGCAGCTGGACCATGACCGCCGGGCCCGCGCACGTCACCCTGCGGCCGCTGGCGGGCACGGCAGCGGCCATCGCGACAATCACGCCGGGGCTGCTCGCCGCACCCGCCGAACTGCTCGACCTGATCGTCGAAAGTTCAACCGCGGGCATCGCATTGACGAACTCGCGCGGCGAAATCGTTCGCGTGAACTCTGCCTGGGCGGAGTTCGCCGGCGTGAGCCCGGCCGACATCATCGGCCGGACGCTCTGGGCGGGCATCCCCCGGAGCCAACGCGAGGAAGCGCGGCGTTCCACCGAGGCGGTGATCGCGGGCGACCCGAACGCGCGGCTCGCACTCGAAACCGAGATCGTGCGGCCCGATGGCGGGCGCCGGACCCTCATCGCGACCTGCCAGCCGGTCGGGCCCGCGCACGCGCGCTTCCTCGTGGTCACGGCGCTCGATGTAACCGCCGAACGGCGTGCCGAGGCCGCCCTTGAGGCCAGCGAACGCGAACTGCGTGCGATGTTCGACCATACCGGCGCGGCGCTCGCGCTCCTGGACGAAGCGGGCCACTACGTGCGCGTGAACCGGGCCTGGTGCGACGTGCTCGGCTGGACGGCGGAGGAGGTGGTCGGCCGCCACTTCCGGGACATCGCCGTGACGGCCCCCGGGGAACAGGCGATGCGGCTCTTCCATGAGAACGTCGCGGAGCCCCGCCGCCGCGCGCTTGCCATGCGTCATCGCGACGGCTCCACCCGCTGGGTGCTGAACGAAACCAGCGAGATCGAGGTCCGGGGCGAGCGGCGGATTCTTTCGACCAGCCAGGACATCACGGACCTGCGGCTGGCCGAGGCCGCGCTGCGCGCCGACGAGGCGCTGCTGGACTCCATCTTCGAGACCACCGCGGGCGGCGTGGCGCTGGTGGACGAGGACCAGCGCATCATCCGCGTGAACCGCGCGGGCATGGAGATGGTGGGCTGGGACGAAAGCCTCATCGGGAAGCCGCTATGGGGAACTGGTGCCGGCGGATGTGCGGGAGGAGGGCCGCGAGAACCTGCGCCGCCTCCTCACCGAAGGCACGCCGCTGCCGGCGGAATACCTGCTCGAGCGGCGCGACGGCACGCCCTGCGGGTGCTCGGGTCGGCCACGCGGCTGGAGCTGGAGGGCGGCCACCGTCTGCTGCTGACCGTGCTCGATGTCACGGCCCAGCGCACGGCCGAGGCCGCGCTGCGCGAGAGCGAGGCGCGCTACCGCCTGCTCGTCGAGACCGTGCACGAAGGCATCTGGATGACGAACGCGGACGGCGTCACGACGTACGCGAACGAGCAGGCCGCCGCGATCATGGGTGTGACGCCCGAGGCCATGATCGGCAAGCCGTTCAAGGCGGTGATCTCCGAGGAGGACATGCGCGCGGGCGCGGCCATCGGGCGGCGCCGCCGGGAAGGCGTCTCCGAGCAGTACGACTTCCGCGTCCACCGCCTCGATGGCGAGGTGCGCTGGGTGATGGTCTCGGCCTCCGCCCTGAAGAACGCGCGCGGTGAGTTCAGCGGGACGATCGTCTCGATGGTCGACATCACCACCCGCAAACAGCAGGAAGAGGAGCTGGGGCGGCTCGCCACCATCGTCGATTCGGCCACGGACATCATCATCGACCGCGATCCGGAGGGCCGCATCACAGCCTGGAACCAGGGGGCGCAGCGGTCCCTGGGGTATACCGCGGAGGAGGTGCTGGGGACGGCGGGCGAGGCGCTGGGCGTAAGCCCCGAGGACGCGACCCCCGGCGTGGTACGGCTCGTGCTCACCGGCAAGACCTTCGATGTAGTCGAGGCGCCGCGCCGCCACAAGGATGGCCGCACCATCTGGGTCTCGGGGACGATGTTCCCGCGGCGCGACAGCGACGGGCGCATCGCCGGCGTTTCGAGCATCACGCGCGACGTGACGCACGAGCGCGAAGCGCGAGAGGCGCTGGCCCGGATGGCCGCGATCGTCGACGCCTCGACCGACGTCATCATCTCCTTCGGGCCCGATGGCCGCATCACGAGCTGGAACCGAAGCGCCGAGCGCGTCTTCGGTTACAGCGCGGCGGAGGCGATCGGCCAGGACATGGGGCTGATCCAGATTCCCGGCGAGCCGACCCGCTGGCCGGAGAATTTCGAGCGCGCCCTCCAGGGCGAGAGCGTCGGCGCGACGGGGCCGCGGTTGGAATCCCGCAGGCGGCGCCGCGACGGCACCGAGGTCATCTTCGAAGTCTCCATCTTCCCCGTGCGTGATGCCGCGGGCGAGGTCGCCGGCGTGGTCGTCAGCGGCAGCGACATCGGCGAACGGAAGCGGCACGAGCGCGAGGTCGAACGCCTCGCGGCGATCGTCGATTCGTCGCTGGACGCGATCCTGCTGGTCAACCGAGATGGACGGATCGAGAGCTGGAACCGCGCGGCCGAGGAGAACATGGGGTGGACCGCGGCGGAGGTGATCGGGCACCCCCTCGCGCTCCTGGATCCGCCGGGGAGCACGAACCTGCGCACCACGCGGGTTCTCGCGCACGCCTTCGCGGACGCACTCACGCCCGAGGAGAGCCGCCTCGAAACGCGGCGCCGTGCGAAAGACGGCACCATCCACCCCTTCCTCGTCACACTGTTCCCGATCAAGGAGAACGGGGAGGTGGTCTCGGTGGGGATCATCGCCCGCGAGATCTCGGACCTTCGCAGCCAACAGGAAGCGATGGCGCGGCTGGCCGCGATCGTGGAGTCATCGAACGACGCGATTTGCGGGCTGGACCTCGACGCGAACGTGGTCAGCTGGAACCGCCACGCGGAGGAGCTCTTCGGCCACGCGGCGGCGGAGGTGCTCGGGCAGAACCGGCTGCCCGTGACCCCGCGCGAGTACTTCCGGCGCGAAGCCGCCCTCATCGAGCGGCTCCGGCAGGGCGAGCCGTTCAACGGCGATGAGACCGTCCGCCTGCACAAGGACGGCACAGCGATCGACCTCAATCTCTCCGGTTTCCCCGTGCGCAACGAGCGGGACGAGATCGTCGGGTACGCGCTCGTGGCGCGGGATGTGCGCGAGCAGAAGCGGCAGCAGGACGCGATCCAGCGCCTGGCCTCCATCGTCGAATCGTCCAGCGACCTGATCTTCACGCTCTCCACGGAGGGCCGCATCACCTCCTGGAACCGCGCCGCGGCCGAGCTCTCGGGCGTGGGCGAAGCGGACATGATCGGCCGCCCGCTCGAGGTATTCGACCGCGAGGACAGCGGCGACGACGGCCTGCGGCCACTGTTCGAGCGTGCGCTCCGTGGCGAACTGATGGCCGGCGTCAGGGCCCGGCGCTGGCGGCTCGATGGGCGCGCAATCGACCTGCAGCTGCACGTGTTTCCCCTTCGTTCGAAGGAAGGCGCGATCTCCGGTGTGGCGGTGACGGCGCGCGACATCACCCGGCAGAAAGCCGAAGAGCGCGCACGCCTGGACCTGGAGGAGCGGCTGCGGCTGGTGCTGCAGAGCACGCCGCTGGTGCTCTTCGCCTGCGACACGAACGGGCTGCTCCTCGTGGTTGAAGGGCGCGGGCTGGACACGCTGGGGGTGGTCCCGAGCCGGATCCTCGGCCGGTCCTTCGTGGATCTGTGCACGGCCGCGGGAATGACCACGGAGGTGGACGCCTTCCGCCTGGCGCTGCAGGGCGAAATCGTGACCACGAACTCGCAGGTCCGGGATGTCACGATCGAGGTGCGCTACTCGCCCGTGCGGGGGAGCGACGGCGCCATCACGGGCGTGGCCGCGGTGGGCATCGACGTGACCCAGCGGCGCAAGGCCGAGCAGGCGCGCCGCGAGGCCGAGGCGCGCGCCCACACCATCGCCGAAAGCACGCCCGTCATCCTCTGGTCGTGCGATGCCGATGGCGTCCTCACGTACATCGAAGGGATGGGCCTCGAACTCATCGGCCCGCCGCGCCCGCGGCCGGGGATGAACATCCTGCAGGGCGGCGATGGGGAGGCGGAGCTGGCCGACGGCGTCCGCCGCGCGCTCGCGGGGGAGCACGTTTCGAACCTGATCACCGTTCGCGGCCGCCAGCTCGAAGGAACGATCTCGCCGACGCGGGACGAACGCGGGCGGATCGTCGGGGCCGTGGGCGTTGCGAACGACGTGACGGAACGCCGCAAGGCCGACCAGGCGCTCATCCAGGCGCAGAAGATGGAGAGCCTGGGCGTGCTCGCGGGGGGCATCGCGCACGACTTCAACAACCTGCTCGTGGCCGTCATGGGCAACGCCGACCTCGCACTCCTGCGCATCGAAGGCGACGACGAGACGCGCCAGCTGCTCGGCGATATCAAGGCCGCCTCGCGCCGCGCCGCCGACCTCGCCCGCCAGATGCTCGCCTACTCCGGCAAGGGCACGTTCATCCTCGGGCGGTTCGAAGTCGAGGGGCTGGTACGCGAGATCTCGGACCTGCTGCGCGTTTCGCTGGGCCACGGCGTGAAACTCGAATACGACTTCGCCGCCGGCGGGGCGTTCGTCGAGGGGGATGCGACGCAGATCCGGCAGGTGGTCATGAACCTCGTCATCAACGCCTCCGAGGCGATGGACGACGGGGGCGGTGTCGTCTCCGTGAAGACGGGCATCGTCCAGGCCACGCGGCGCACCTTCGCCGGCATGTACCTCTCACCGGACCTGCCCGAGGGCGAATACGTGGAGGTGCGCGTTTCGGACACGGGCCACGGGATGGACGCGGCCACGGCCTCGCGCATCTTCGACCCGTTCTTCACGACAAAGTTCACGGGCCGCGGGCTCGGGCTGGCGGCCGTGCTGGGTATCGTGCGCGGGCACCGCGGCGCCATCAGCGTGTCGAGCGCCGAGGGCCACGGCACGACGTTCACGCTGCTCCTCCCGCGGGCCTGAGCGCTACCGCGCGAGGTACTCGCGGAGCCGGTGCGGCACGTTCGTGATGATGCCGTCCACGCCGGCCGCGACGACGCGCTCCCAGTCCGCCTCGTCGTCCACCGTCCACGTCCAGACCGTGAGCTGGCGCTGTTTCGCCGCGCGGACCAGGGCCGCATCGATGGACGAGTGATAGAGCGAGATCGCCTGCGCGCCGCGCTTGAGGACGGCGCCGAAGAGCCGCAAGGCGCCGTCGCCATCGACAGGACCGCTGATAATGGCGGCGGAGAGCCGCGGCTGGACGGCACGGGCGCGTTCGACGATGACGGGGTTGAAGGAGTGGATGCCGCACCAGTCGCGGGCGTTGGCGGCCTCGATGGCCGCAATCACGCCTTCGACGAGCGCGGCGTCCTGGGCGGCATCGCCGGGCGTGGCCTTCAGTTCGCAAAAGATCGAAAGGCGCCCCGCCACCAGGGAGAGCACCTCGGCGAGCGTGGGCACGTGTTCGCCCTCGCCGGCATCGGCGCGCGCGAGATCCGCCGAGGTGACGTCGCGCACGGGTCCGCGAAGGTTCGTGGTGCGGTCGAGGGTGGTGTCGTGCAGCAGCACGGGCACGCCATCGGCGGCGAGCTGGACATCGATCTCCATGGCTTCGCACCCGGCATCGAGGGCGGCGCGAACGCCCGCGAGCGTGTTGGCGGGGGCTTCTCCGGCGGCGGCGGCGTGACCAATAACGAAGGGCGGCATGGCCCGGACGCTACCGCGCGCGAAAGGCCCGGACAAGTGACCTCCGCGAGCGGCAAGCCTGCGAGCGAACTGCAAGCGGAGGGGCGCCGGCATCTGGCGAGGGGTCGACGGCCCGCCGCTTAGCCTGCGAATGCCCGGTGGGCGAAACGGGCAATGCGGAGGTCGCGGTGCATCCTGTCGTCAAGAATCAGTTGCTGCGTGCGCAGATGGAGGAGGAATGGAAGCGGCCCTGGTGGGTCGTGCCCTTCCTGCTGGCGCTCGTGTTCCTCACCGCGGGCGTGGCTGCCGCGAGCGGCGGGCTCTTCTTCATGTACCAGAGCCTCGCCGCCGGGTACGTGCCCATCAGCGAGAAGCTGAACAGCGATTACACCGGACTGACGGAGGTGTACGACCGCAACGGCGTCCTCCTCGGCACGATTTCGAACCCCCACGCGCCACTGGCCAACCCCGTGCCGCTCGAGCAGATTTCGCCGTGGATGCAGGAGGCGACGGTTTCGACCGAGGACAACACGTTCTGGAAGAACCCGGGCGTGAACCCCGCCGGCCTGCTGCGCGCGGTGCGCGAGAACTACGCGGGCGGCGGCATTGGCAGCGGCAGCGGCGGCTCCTCCATCACCCAGCAGCTCGTGAAGAACGTGTACCTCACGAACGACTGCGAGGAAGTGAACGGCACGCGCGTCTGTGTCGCGCCGCGAACCCTCGAACGGAAGCTGAAGGAGATCGCGTACTCCTTCGAACTGGAGCAGGAGGCGGACAAGACCCAGATCCTGAACTGGTACCTGAACTCCATCTCCTACGCCGACCGGTACGTGGGGGTGCAGGCGGCCGCGGAAGGGTACTTCCGCAAGCCGGCGGCCGACCTCACGCTCGCGGAGGCTTCGGTGCTCGCGGGGATTCCCGCGGCGCCCACCGACTACCATCCCCGCCTCAATTGCGAACGCGATGAGAGCGGCGTATGCGTGACCGACGACCAGGGGCGCACCCTGCTCGCGGGGGCTTCGAAGGAGCGGCAGCGGCACGTCCTCGACCTGCTGGTCGAACACGGGCGGATCACCGCCGAACAGGCCGACGCCGCCTTCGCCGAACCCATCTACGTGTACCCCGCGACCAGTTCGCTGAAGGCGGCGGCGTGGATTGATTCGCAGGTGGAGCCGCGCCTCGTGCGAATGTGCGAGGCGGGCATCCTTCCGAAGCTGCCGAACACCGAGAACTGCGAAGAGAGCGTCCACAGCGCGGGCTACAAGGTGACCACCACGATCGACTGGGCGGAGACGCAGAAGGCGATCGCGATGATGAACGAGAACCTGGCCGCCGGCCTCAAGGCGGGCTGCGACTGCCACAACGCCGCCATCGCGACCATTGACCCGAGCACGGGCCAGATCATCGTCTACGCGCCGAACATCGACCCGACGTGGACCTCGGACCCGCGCGTCGCCGGGCAGATCGACCAGCTCACGGAGATTAACCAGCCGGGGTCGGCGATGAAGCCGGCGGTGTACCTGGGGTACATGGACAAGCTGAAGAAGGTGCCGCTGAGTTCGCTCTGGGACACCAGCCCGATGATCTACAGCGACCCGAACGCGGTGCAGAACAAGGTGACGATCCTCAACCCGCGGCCCGGCAATGGCGGCGAAGGGCTCATCACCGTGCGGTCGGCGCTGGGTGGTTCGCAGAACGTGGGCGCGTTCCGGGCGGCGCAGGAGATCGGCATCCCCAGCGTCATCGCTTACGCGAAGGCGCTCGGCATCACCACCCTGGAGTCGGGCTTCGACCCCACCTGGTACGACCACGGCGCGATCTTCTATGGCCCATCGGTGGCGGTCGGCGGCGCGAATGTGCGCGCGATCGACATGGCCTACATGGACGCGACGATCGCGAACATGGGGTACATGGTCGGCGTGCCCACCCTCGCCCACGAGCTCGACCCGAAGGACATCGTCTCGTTCGCCGATGCGAAGGACGATGGCGACCGGGCGAAAGCGCGCGAGCAGTTCCTCGACTTCTCGCGCGGGCATACCCGCCTTCCCGGCACGCGCACCCTGGACCCGGTAGTGGTGCTCCAAGTGCAGAGCCTGCAGGGTGGCACGCTCTACACCCACGGCGAGGACCTGCAGCGCAAGGCCGTCGTCGACCCCGAATCGGTGTGGCTGTTGCACTCGATTATGTCCGACTGCACCGCCCGCTGGATCATCTGGCCGTGCGGCGGCTCGAACGACGACAACCTGCTGGACGCGTTCCTCGACGGCACGAAGATCCCGATGGGGGTGAAGACGGGGACGCAGCAGGGCCCGACCGCGAACGACACGCTCGCCACGTGGATGACGGGCTACACCCGCTACGCCGGCACCGCGGTGTGGGTCGGCAATTCGAACAAGCAGCTCGTGCGCGACGGCGCGGGGGCCGGCTATGCCTCGGCGAACACGACCATCCGGCTGTTCAAACGCTGGATGGCGCAGTACCACGCCGACCTGAAGGCGAACGGCGTGTTCGAAACGCCCGCGAACTTCGATGACCTTCGCCCCCAGGACGTGGCGTGGACGAAGTACCCGACGGCGACGACCGAACGCGGTGCGCGCGGCGGGTGTGGCCAGCTCATCGAAGGCTGGGTGCGAACGGACATCAGCTACAAGGGCGACTGCGAGGGCCGCGGGTACGTGCCGCTGCCGCCGTTCCAGGCCGACCAGGCGCTCGCACTGGCGCGTTCGCGGGGTATCCCCACGAACGGGTTCGCCGGTGGCGCGCCGCAGGTGAGCGCATCGCCGACGGCGGTGGCGCCGACGGCGGTGGCGCGGCCGCCCGCCGCAGCCATCGCGGCAACCCCGACCGCGGCGCCGGCACAGCCGACACCCGCGCGGCCCCAGCCGACGGCGGCGCCCCCAACCCCGACGGCGGCGGCCCCGACGCCGACAACGGCGCCGCCCACGCCCACAAAGCCGCCACCAACGGCCGCGCCAACCCAGCCGGCGACACCGTCCGCATCGAGTAGCACCGCCGGTGGCGGCGGGGGCGGGGGCCCGAACGGCAACGGCCCGCCCGGGCAGAACCGGTAACGCGAACGAACGGGAGAAGGGGACGCCCCACGGCGTCCCCTTCTTCGTGCCCGCGGTAGACTCGCCGGATGACCGACCGGGGACTGTACGGCCGCGCGGGAAACGCCTGGAGCACGCGCCTGGGCGGTGACCATTTCCACCCCGGCGGCGAAGCGGCGACCGCGGCGCTGCTGACCGCCGCACGCGGGTTCGGGTTCGGCGCCGTGCCGTTCGTCCTGGACGTGGGCTGCGGCGCCGGGGGGCCGGCGCGCACGCTCGCGCGACGCCTGGGGACGGACGTGGTCGGGGTGGACGTTGGCGGCGAACTCCTGCGGCGCGCGCACGCCGCCGCCCGCGCGGACGAGCTCTGGCTGCGCTGCGGCTTCGTGCGCGCCACGGTCATGAGCCTGCCCTTCGCCGACGCGTCCGTGCCCGCGCTCTGGAGCGTCGGCGCCCTCGTGCATGCGGAGGTCGCCGCCGCGCTGACGGAGGTGGCGCGCGTGGCGGCGCCCGGTGCGCTGTTCGCGCTTGCGGACTGGGTTTGCGCCGAGGACATGACGGACGAAGACCGCGAGAACGTGGCGCAGCTCGAATACCGACTCGTGCCGCCGGTGGCGTACCAGGCGGCGCTGGAACGTGCCGGGTTCGCCGTGCTGCTGGCCGAGCCCGAGCCCCCGCCGGAGCCGCTCGCGACCGTCCCGCGCGACGCGCACGCCTGGCCGACGCAGTTCCTGTTGCGGTTCGGGCCGCGCGCGCTGCACGCGGAACTCACCCGGTCTCGCGCGTGGGCTTCGCTCGTGCAGCGCGAGAGGGTGGCGCACTGGCGGTTCATCGCGCGGCGCCGCTAACCCCGGGCTACTGCTGGTTCACGTCGAAGTAGAGGTCCCCGTGGGAGTCGTCGACGTCGAGCTGAAGGAAGCGCACCTTGCCCGTCGCGGGGAGGCTGCCCGAGAGGGAGACCCGCACGCGCCCATTCCCCAGCTCCTCGGTTTCGAGGCGCAGGCGGGTGTCGTCGTAGAGGTAGAAATACCAGCGGCCGGCCGTGCGGCCGGCCGGCATGCCCTCGACCTCGAGGGTGGCGACGGGGCCCTGCCGCCAGGTGAACTCCGCGAGCGTGACGCTCACCCGCAGGCCGGCCTCGGTGCGAACGACGGCGCTGCTGCCGGGGTGAAGGCGGCGTGGATATCCACGCCGCCCTGTTCGAAGCTCGACCAGCCGGCCGGGAGGGTCCTCATCGATGCGCGTGGTCAGCCATGCAGCATACCCGCCCAGCGCCACGACCGACGACCCGAGCAGGGCCACGGCGACCTGCAGCTTGCGCACGGCGCGGCCCAGCCGGGCCGTCTCCGGATCCACAGGCGCACTCTAGCCCTTTTTCCCGGTTCTCTCTTCCCCCGCTACTCCTTCTTGTCCTGCCGGGGCATGGGGTTGCGAATGACCTGGCCCAGCGTCTGCGGGAACACGCGGTCGAGGGCGTCCAGCGTCCAGCCACCCTCCTGGAAGATCGAGCGCTCCTTGCCGACGAGCGTGCAGAGGCTGACTTCGTCGCCGCCGACGATGAAGTCGCGGCCGTTCACGTTGTCCGCGGCGTCGGTGCAGAGGTAAACGACGAGCGGCGCGACCTTCTCCGGCGCGAGCGCGTCCATTTGCGAGACGGGGGCATCGCTGGCGGATTCGCCGCGGGCGACGCGTGCGCGCTCCATCGCGGCCCGCAGCTCGGGCGTGAGGGTGAGCCGCGTGCCCGCGCGGGGGCGGATGGCGTTTGCGGTCACGCCGTAGCGGCCAAGGTCGAGCGCGAGGGTGCGCGTCAGGCCGACAATGCCTTCCTTCGCCGCGGAGTAGTTCGCCTGGCCCATGTTGCCGAGGCCCGATTCCGAGGAGGTGTTCACGATGCGGCCGCTGCGCTGCTGGCGGAACACGAGGGAAGCGAACTTCGTCGCCGTGAAGTGGCCCTTCAGGTGGACCGCCACGACGAGGTCCCACTCCTCTTCGCTCATGTTGAAGACCATGCGGTCGCGAAGGATGCCGGCGTTGTTGACGAGGATATCGAGGCGGCCGAAGGCATCGAGCGCCTGCTTCACCATCGCCTCGCCGTCGGCCATGGAGGCGACGTTGCCGTAGTTCGCGACGGCCTCGCCGCCCATCTTCTTGATTTCGGCGACGACTTCCTCGGCGGGCGAGCTGTCCTTGCCGGCGCCGCCGATATCGCCACCGAGGTCATTGACGACGACACGCGCGCCTTCGCGAGCGAGGAGGAGGGCTTCGCCACGGCCAATGCCGCGGCCCCCGCCGGTAACGATGGCGACCTTGCCTTCGAGCCTTCCGGGCATACGATTGCTCCTGTTCCTGAATTGGGAGAGACCGCCGGGAGTTCCGGCCGGTGATCGCGGGGTACGCTAGCACCGGTGGTTTGGTCGGCGCAAACGATTCAGCACGACGGACGATTCCCGCCCATGGCCGAACGCATCCTCGCCTTCATCCCGCACCCGGACGACGAGTCCTACAGCTTCGCGGGGAGCATCGCCCTCGCGACGCGCGAAGGGGCCCGCGTGCGGGTGGTATGCGCGAGCTCGGGGGAGGCGGGGGAGCGCCACGACGGCGGCGCCTCCGGCCGCGAGGCGCTGCGGGCGGCTCGCGAAGCGGAGCTCGCTGACTCCTGCCGCATCCTCGGAGCCGAGCCGCCCCATTTCTGGCGCCTCCCGGACGGCGGCCTGCGCGAAGCCGAGGGCGGCGTGGAGCGCGCCGCGGCCGCCATCGCCGTCTTCGAACCGGACGTCATCCTCACGCTCGGCCCCGACGGCGCATACGGGCACCCGGACCACCTTGCCGTCTATCGCTGGGTCACGGCCGCATGGGAGGCTGCGGGGCGGGGCCCGCGGCTGCTGGAAGCCGTGTTCCCGCGGGGCCTCTTCCTGCCGCAGTACGAAAAGTGCCTGGGGATGATGGGCGACCCACCGGATCCGTCGGCCGCGGCCATCGGCGGCGGCCCGTGGGACGAGGAACGGGACATCGCGGCGGTGGCCGGCCTCAAGCTCGCCGCGATCGCCGCGCACCGCACGCAGCTCCCCCGGCGGGGACCCGCACGCGCTCTTCCCGCCCGGCATCGTGGCGGCGCTGCTCTCCCGCGAGCGATTCCGGGTGCGCTGAGGGTTACTCGGCCCTCCGGGCGCGTTCCTGGCAGGGGGCGCTGCGCGCCGGTTCGGTGCTGCCCTGTTGCGGGCGCCCCGCGACGCGCGGGTGGCCGGGCTCGGGGCCATCGGGCATGGTCGGGGCGCCATCGCTGGTGCCGGATTCCGTGGCGAGTTCGGGGTTGAGCGCGAAGATCTCGGCGCGCGATGGCTCGCCGGGGCGCGATTCCCCCGCGAGGCCCGGCTCGGCGGGCGGCACGCTGCCATCGCGGGCGGCGTCGACGGCGGCGGCATCGGGCTCGCCCCGCTCCTGGGGCAGGCGATAGGGTGTCTGGCGTTCGCCGCGTTCGTCGGTCACCGGGGCCTCCAGGGGCGCATTCGCACCCCTTCGAGGCTACCGGCGGACGTGTCGCGGGCCGCGTCGCACGGCGCGCGGCGGGCTCGCAGTCCCGTGCCGGTTACGGCTGTTCGATATCGATGACGACGCGCGCGGGCGATTCGAGCGTGCTCACACGGAACGGCGCCTTCGTGCTCAAGCCGATTGTCCACGCCACCGTGTTGTTGATGTCGCACGTCATCTTCGCCTGCAAGAGTGCCTGCGACCCGCCGTTGATCTCCGTCTTCACCACCGGCTGCGCGTCCGGGTCATGCGCGAGGGCGGGGGTGAACTTAATGACCAGCGACGCCGTGCCGCTGATGACCACGGGGATCGGCGTCGGCGTCGGGGTCGGGGTGGGCGTGCGCGTGGGGGTCGGGGTGGGCGTGCGTGTCGGAGTCGCCGTGGGCGTGACCGACGGGTTGGGGGTGGGCGTAGGCGTGTTCGTCGGCTTCGGCGTGGGCGTCGAGGCCTTCACCGTCGGGGAGGGCGTGGGCGTGGGGGTCGGCTCGACGAACGGTGTGGGCGACGGGCAGGCGGTGGGGTTCGTCACGTAGGCGACGCTGTAGCCCGGCGGGAGCTGCCCTTCGAACTGGAAGACGAGGCGGTCGTAGCCGAACTCGTTCGCGGCGCGGACGCTGCGGAGGATGGCGGGCTCCATGCCCGTGTCGGCGGCGGCGGCCTGCGTGGCATCGGTGGATCCGCCGAAGCCCTCGCTCGCGGCCTTCGTGGGCGTGGCGGCGATGGCGGCCTGTACGGTGGGCACGGAACGCGCGGCGCCGACGGGCGCGGTGGGCGCCGAGGGCGGAATGCCCCCGCTGCTCTTCTGAGCGCCGCCGCACGCGGCCAGCAGGGCCGCGGCCGCGAACACGCCGGCCAGGCTGCGTCGTATCGCCATTCTCCAACCTCTCTCCCGAGAAGATCGGCAGTGGAGGGCGGCGGGCACAGGCCGGGGAAACCCCGGATCACCACCGTGCCGGAATGGGCCCGGGCGTGCGACCGTCCGGGCCGGGGCGTCAGTTCTTGAGGATGGAGCTCGGGCCGCCGGGCTGGCAGGTGCGGCAGTAGCTCGTGATGCGCTGGTTCGCCGTGATCTCGGTGATGGGGGCGCCGCAGCGGGGGCAGGGCTTGCCGCCGAGGCGGTGGACACGCATGAAATCGCGCCGCTCCTCGTAGTCGAGCTGGCCGTCCTTCACCATTCGTTCGCGCACACGCGGCGTGGCCCACGCCATCACCTCGCGCGCGGCGCGAAACAGGCGGCGGAGGTCGTCTTCGGTCAGCTTCGTCTTCGGCGTGTACGGGTTGATGCCCGCCTCCCAGAAAATCTCGTCGCTGTAGGCGTTGCCGATCCCCTGGACGAACTCGGCGTTGGTGATGACGCCCTTGATCGCCCCGCGGTAGCGCTTCATCCCCGCCAGCCATGCCTCCTCGGTGAGGCTTTCGGCGAGCAGGTCCGGGCCGTTCGAGTCCCAGTTCGGGATGAGCGAAAGGCCGTCGGCGGGCACGAGGTACACCTTCCCCATGAGCTTCTCGTCGGCGTAGCGGAAGTGGCGGCCGCCCTCGATGGCGAGGATGAGGCAGGTTTTCGCCGCGACCCGCGTCTTCGGATCCACGAACTGGAAGCGGCCCGTGAGCATGGGGTTGATGGCGAGCACGCGCCCGCTGGCGAGGGGGAACAGGAGGAACTTGCCGTGGCGAAGGACCTCGCCGAAGACGTCGCCGGGGAGGGTTTCGCGCAGCTCCCTGGCGGGGGTGCGGAACACCGGCGGGATACGCGTGTCGGCCGTTTCGATGCGCCGGCCGGCGAGGTGCTCGTTGAAGAAGCCGCGAATGGCCTCAAGCTCGGGGATCTCTGGCATCGCCGTATCGTAGCCGAGGCGGGACGGCGGCGGGACGCGCCGCCGTCCACACTACCCCGCGGCTCAGTCCGTGGCGGCGAGCGGCGACGGCGACGGCACCGTGCCGATCCCCTCGGTCGCGCGGCGAGCTTCCCAGAGCCAGTAGGTGTGCAGCGCGAGCGACGCGAGGATGGCGACGCCCATGATCGGCGTGAAGATCCGCTTCAGCAGCGTCACTTCGAACAGCAACCCGGCGACGAAGCCGAGCAGGCCGACGTTCATGCCGAAGAAGATGGCCTGCCCCGCGAGCGGCGTCCGTTCGCGCAACCGTGCCGGCACGGCGGCGAACAGCAGCCCGAAGATCGCGTTCGTGAGCACGCCGATGAACATCGTGTGGTCGAGCGCGAGCAGGTTGCCGGTGGGGACGTTGTCGAAGTCGCCCGCGTACCGCCCGGCGAGGTAATTCAGGAGGAGGATGTTGAAAAGGATGCCGATGGAGGCGGCGGCGGCGTAGCGCGCCATCGACGGCACCGCCCAGTTCACCGCGCGGAACGACGGCCACGCCGCGAGTGGCGCAATCGCGGTGGCATCGAGCAGGAGCGACACCATCAGGAGCATGCCGCCGAGGAACGGGAGGGCGATCTGAAGGAAGCCGCCGCGGCCCGCCGGCTTCAGCTTCTCCCAGTGGAAGCACCACTCGGCGAGCGCCATGCCCACGGGGATGAGGAAGCCGACGACCATGGTCGCGGGGTGGGCATCGGCGCCGCCATCGGGGAGGACCTCGCGGCCCGTCGCGATCTTCGTCGCGAGCAGCACGCCGAGGACGCCGCCGGCCACCGACGTCGCGACCGCCGCGAGAAAGCCGATATGCACGACCGAGAGCGTCATGCCGCGAGCGCGGATGGTGACCCACGCGAAGAAGCCAATGATGGCGGCCAGCGCGAAGCTGCCGATGATGGGCCGGGCTTCGCCATAGGTGAAGGCGAACGTGAACGCGAACACGGGCAGCGCCCCGATCGCGAACACCGTCAGGCCGCGGGCGGCGCGGCGCATGCCGGGGGTGAGTTCGCCCTGGCCGAAGAGCCAGAG
Source organism: Candidatus Amarobacillus elongatus (assembly GCA_016703545.1). Classification (GTDB taxonomy): domain Bacteria; phylum Chloroflexota; class Dehalococcoidia; order Tepidiformales; family Tepidiformaceae; genus Amarobacillus; species Amarobacillus elongatus. Next base: position 62,593 of record JADJBX010000006.1, on the reverse strand, counting down.
CGAGGCGGCGAACACGGACATCGTGATCCAGCCGAGTGTGCCGCCGTGGACGTGCGCGAGGATGCGCTTGCGGTCGAAATCGACCAGGTCGGTGCCGTTGAGGATGCCGATGACGACGGTGAAGGTGAAGACGGCCATCGCCGCCTGGAGGAGGGCGCGCACTTCGGCGCGCAGCGGATGGGGATTCGTGCCGGGCATCGCTTGCACGGACATGGGGGGACCTCCGTGACCGGATGTGCGCGTTTTACGCTATTTAGTCGACAGTTCCCAGTGACAGTTCCCGGTAACAGTTTCCAGGTCACCGATCCCGGTACCGGTTGCCAATTCAGCCCCGGGAGCGAGTCCCGGTGACCATTGCAGCGGGGATTCCGTGGAGCGGTATGCGTGGGAATTTGCGTGCGAGCGGCGGGGATCGCGGGGCCTTTTCCGTATTGCGCGGTAAATACCCACCGTCATAATCCTTTTCGAGTTGTTAACTCGACAGACAACTCAGAAACGGAAGGCATACATGCGACTGCTACCCATCGCCGCCCCGGTCGCGGCAAGCCTCGCCCTGGTGGCGACATCGGTCCTCGCCGAGGCACCCGGCCCCGCCGTCCCCAGCGGTAACGCCGTGACCTCCGTCACGGGCACGTTCATGGATGCGGCCGGGAACCGCGTCGGGAACGTACAACTACACCAGACCACGGATGGCACGGTGAAGATCATCGCGGACGCCACCCTCATCCCGAAGGGCGCGCACGCGATCAGCCTGAACGCCGCGGGTGTGTGCACGCCGGCCGGGAAGTTCGCCGCCGCGGGCGCCAGCACCGCCAGCCTGCCGGCTATCGGCACGGCCACGGTCGAGCAGGGGTACTACCTCGCGACGACCACCGCCTTCAAGCTCTCGGGCGCTGGCAGCATCGTCGATGCCGATGGGGCCTCGCTCGTGATCTACGCGACGGATGCGGCGGGCAGCGATCGCATCGCCTGCGCCGTCCTCGCCGAGCCCGACCAGTCGCTTGCGACGCCGTCGGCTTCGCCCAAGCCGCCGACCGCGGGCACGGGTTCGAGCACGCCGCTCGGTGGCAACGGGACCGTCGCCATCGCGGGGGCGTTCGCGCTCGCGGCGGGTGCGTTCGTCGCGGCAATGCGGCGCTTCGTCAGGTAGGTTTCCGTACCCGGTTCCCAGTGCCCGGAGGTCCCGGGTTGGGGTACGAGCAGAAGGGGCGCCCGATCGGGCGCCCCTTTGCCGTGCCATGGCCGAGCGGCCGTAGTTGTATCGGTCAATTGCCTGATTGCATGGTTAAAAGCGAAGGAGATAATCCTTTACCTCAGGAGTCATCAGCGATGGCTCGGAAGGAAGGCAACCATGCGACTGCTCCTCATCGCCGCCCCGGTCGCGGCCAGCCTCGCCCTCGTGGCGACATCGGTCATGGCGGAGGCCCCCGGCCCCGCCGTCCCCAGCGGCAACGCCGTGACCTCCGTCACGGGCACGTTCATCGATGCGGCGGGCAACCGTGTCGGCAACGTGCAGCTGCACCAGGCCAGCGATGGCACGGTGAAGATCATCGCGGACGCCACCCTCATTCCCTCGGGCGCCCACGGCATCCACGTCCACGGCGTGGGCGTCTGCGAGCCGGCGGGCAAGTTCACGAGCGCGGGCGGGCACTTCAACCCCGGAGGCCGCCAGCACGGCCTCAACAACCCCGCCGGTTCTCATGCCGGCGACCTCCCGCAGATCGACAGCAAGTCGGTCGAGCAGGGGTACTACACCACCACGACGAAGGCGATTTCGCTCACGAGCGGCCCGACCAGCATTTTCGATGCCGACGGCACGGCGCTGGTTATCCACATGAGCGCCGATGACCAGGTGACGGACCCGACGGGCAATAGTGGCGACCGCATCGCGTGCGCCGTGCTCGCGGCGCCGAACCCGGCCCTCGCGACGCCCACGGCCTCGGCGACGCCGCGGCCGCCGACGGCGGGCATCGGCACCAGCGACGCGGACGGCACGAGCCGCACGGTCGCCATCGCCGCCGCGTTCGCGATGGCGGCGGGCGCGTTCGTCGCTGGTGTGCGCCGCTTCGCGGCGTAGTTCCCAGAGCCCAGTACCCGGTGCCCAGGGGGCCGGGTTTGGGCAACCAGGTAGTTCCCAGAGCCCAGTGCCCAGGGGGCCGGAGTTTGGGCAAACAGAAAGAGGGGCGCCCGATTGGGCGCCCCTCTTCGTTTGCGTTCAGCCTAACCCGCGGGCCGCGGGTACTGTGACTGGCCGACTAGTCACTCGAAAACGGCAACTCCACGTTGTCGACGCGGCGGCCGGCCTTTTCGTGGATGCGCGCGATCTTTTCGGGTTCGCGTTCGTGGACCGTCGTGGTCTTGGTGCCGCGAACCATGGCGACGCGGCCCGTGCGGCTCAGCTCGCGAATGCCGTACGGCTCGCACATCTTGATCAGGCCGTCGATCTTGTCCTCGTCGCCGACCACCTGGAGGATGAGCGAATTGGTGGCTATGTCGATCACGTCGGCGCGGAAGACGTTGGCGATATCGAGCAGCTCGTGGCGGTTCACGTTGTTGCAGCGAACCTTAATCATCGCCAGCTCGCGCGCGACCATCTCCTCGTGCGAGAGGTCACTCACCTTGACGACGTCGATCAGCTTGTAGAGCTGCTTTTCGACCTGCTCGACGGGCGCGCTCTCGCCGTCGACGACGATCGTCATCCGGCTCAGCCCTTCCTCCTCGGAACGGCCGACGGTGAGCGATTCGATGTTGAAGCCGCGGCGCCGGAAGAGGCTGGAGACGCGCATGAGCACGCCGGGCCGGTTTTCGACGATGGCGACGACGGTGTGGACGGTGTGGTGCGGGCGGGACCCGCTGTGGGGTGCGGTGCTCATCGGGCAAGCTCCTCGGCCGGGGCCTCGATGGTCTCGCTGAGGGCCGCGCCGGCGGGCACCATCGGCCAGACGTTCTCTTCCTGGTCGATCTGGAAGTCGATGAGCATTGGCCCCTTGTGGTTGCGGGCTTCGCGGATGGCCAGCTCCACTTCGCTCTTGTGCTCGACGCGGATGGCGCGGATGCCGTACGCATCGGCGATCTTGCAGAAGTCCGGCTGCGTCATCGCGACGGAGACGAAGTTCTTGTCGTAGAAGAGCTGCTGCCACTGGCGGACCATGCCGAGGTAGCCGTTGTTGAGGATGGCGATCTTCACGGGGAGCTGCTCATCGACGAGGACGGCGAGCTCCTGCATGGTCATCTGGAAGCCGCCGTCGCCGCAGATGGCCCACGTCTCCTGCCCCGGCAGCGCGACCTGCGCGCCGATCGCGGCAGGGAGTTCGAACCCCATCGTGCCCAGGCCGCCGGAGGTGATGAGCTGGCGGGGGCGCTTGTAGAAGTAGTGCTGGCCGGCCCACATCTGGTGTTGGCCCACGCCCGTGACGATCGTCGCGTTCCCCTGCGTCTCGTCGTAGAGCGAGCGGATGACGGCCTGCGGGAGCATGCGGCGGGATTCGCGGATGTGCAGCGTCGGGTGTTCCTCGCGCTGCTGGTCGATCCAGCGCAGCCAGTCGTTGCGGGTCTGCTGCTTCGTCTCCTCCATGAGCTTCGGGAGGACGCGCTTCACATCGCCCACGATCGGCACGACCGGCTTGAAGTTCTTGCCGATCTCGGCGGGGTCGATATCGATGTGGATGATCTTGGCGGTGGGGTTGAAGTCCTTGAAGCGGCCCATCGCGCGGTCGTCGAAGCGCATGCCCACGCCGATGACGACGTCGGCGTAATCGGCGGCCATGTTGGCGTAGAACATGCCGTGCATGCCCAGCCAGCCGTAGCTGAGGACGTGCTCCTCGGGGAAGCCGCCGATGCCGAGGAAGGTGGTGATGACGGGGATGCAGGCCTTTTCGGCGAGCTCGACAAGCTCCTTATGGGCATCGCCCCAGATGACGCCGTGGCCGGCGATGATGATCGGCCGCTTCGCCTGATCGATGATCTCGGCGGCGCGGCGGATCATGCCGGCGTGCCCTTCGGTGGTGGGCTTGTAGCCGCGAAGGCTCACCTGCTCGGGCCATTCGAACTCGGTCTCTTCCTGGAACACGTCCTTGGGAATGTCGACGAGCACGGGGCCGGGGCGGCCGGTGGTGGCGATGTGCGTGGCTTCGCGAATCGCGAGGGCGATTTCGTTCGCGTTCATGCACATGTAGTTGTGCTTGGTGATGGAGTGCGTGATGCCGGTGATGTCCGCTTCCTGGAAGCCGTCCTTGCCGAGCAGCGCGCGAGCGACGTTGCCGGTGAGGGCGAAGACGGGAGTGGAGTCCATCCAGGAGGTGCAGATGCCGGTGACCAGGTTGGTCGCGCCGGGACCGCTGGTGCCCAGGCAGACGCCCATGCGGCCGCTCGCGCGGGCGTAGCCATCGGCCATGTGCGAGGCGCCCTGTTCGTGGCGAACGAGGATGTGGCGAAGGCCGGGGAACTGGGGGAGGGTGTCGTAGAGGGGCAGGACGACGCCTCCGGGGTAACCGAAGATCGTGTCGACGCCTTCGCGCTGGAGGGATTCCAGCGTGATCTGAGCGCCAGTCATGCGCGCCATGGGCCAGGGTCCTTCTCCACGGCAGCTGTGCGTGAACCGGCGGGTTCCCGGTGAGGGAGAGCCGGCGCCTGCCTCGCCGCGAAGGTCGAGGCCACCCCGGAGCGGGCCGTGGGCCCGGGACGGGGCTGGAGGCGGAGAGGGGTGGGCCGGTAAGCCCGATTGCCCTCCAGCGTGAGCCGTAGATCTGCGAGTGTAGCCGTTACAACGGCATTACGTCACGAGGGGATTCCCCGTGCGGGGGCTGTGGGCGGGAATCCTAAGTACCGTCGGCCCCTGCCGTCCGGAGAGCATTCATGAGCTGGGCGGCGAGATGCTTCTGAAGGAGCGCCTCCATTGCCGAAACATCGGTGCGCCTGTATCGCGCGGCCTTGTCCGCCCTGTCTAGCGCCTGGTAGTACTCGCGCGTCGTCCCGTCGATGAGCTCCGGGATCATGGGACGTCCAGGGAGGAGGCTCCCGAGGTGCACGCTCAATACGAGACACGAGACCGCTCGGGACGTTCGGCCGTTGCCATTGACGAACGGGTGTACCCAGTTGACCCGCCACATGCAATACGCGGCGAGGTGAAGTGCCGTGGCGGACTCCCAGTGCGAATTGACGTAGCCGCACATCTCGTCGAGGAGTGCCGGAATGTCGCGCCAGTCCGGTGGAACGTGCCGCGATCCCTGGATGGTGATCGGGATGGTGCGAAACGCACCGGGTGTCGGCTCCAGGCCGTCGACGGCCAGCGCATTCAGCTCCACAAGTACCTGCGGTCCGAGCCTGAATGCGGCCTTCTGCCCGATATTCTCCCTGATCAGCTCGAGCATCCGGTCGAACTGCCGGATACCGTTCGCCGACTCGCGTTCAGCGATCTGTTCGTCGGAAAGCACCGGAAGGTCGCCGAGGTCGTTCTCTCCGAGCCGCGTTTCCTTGTTTGCCAAGGACTACCGCGCTGGAATCCGGTCGGCCGCCCTGTCAATCATGGCCCTGGTGATGCGCTCGTTTTCGATGTGCGTGTTTCCCCATGCGAAGCTCCGCCGCTGCGCCTCGAGTTCCTCTTCGGAAACCGCCACATTTCGCGCCATGGCAAGAAGTTGCTCTACCGTCATCGGCATTCTGCTGCCCTCCTGGGGCCCCGACAGCGGAACATGGGTTCCCTGACGGTATAGCTCTGGTGACACAATACCGAAAAAGGCACGGTCCTCGCCACAGCAGGGGAGGTTGCAGTACCTCTTTCACACATGCCCGCCAACGGCCCTACCCCAGGCGGGCGCGGGCGCGGCGGTACCAGTGGCGGAGGGGGCTGCGCAGGATGACGGCGTCGCGGGCGCCGCGCGCGCTGTGCGTCAGTGTGCCCGGCTCAACGCGACGGTAGCGCGTGATCATGCCGTCGAAGTTGCGTTCCGGTTCGAACCCGGCGCGGTGCAGCGCGAACCGCAGGGGCCGGTCGTCGTCGTACAGGTGCCAGGCGTTTTCGTACGTCTGCGGGCGGGTGTCGAAGTTGGCGAAGAGGACGCCCCCGGGGCGAAGGGCGCGATGGAGTTCGCGCGCCGTGGCGGCGACATCGGGCACGTGTACGAGCGTGTCGATCGCCGTGATGACGTCGAACCGCCCCGCGGGGAGCGCGTCGTGGTTGAGGTTGATGTACGTGGCGGGAGTGCCGCGCCGGTCGAGCCGGTAGCGCGCGAAGGTCAGCAGCGGCGTCGAGATATCGGCGAGCGCGGTTTCGTACCCGAGCGCGGCGAACAGCTGCGAGGTCACGCCCGCGCCGGAACCGAAGTCGAGGTGGCGGGCGCCGGGTTGCACCGGCAGCGACCGCGCGAGGACCGTGCTCACGGGGTAGGCGTGGCCCGTCGCCTGCAGGCACGCGAACCAGAGGAGGTCGAACGACCACGACTGGACGGTGTCGTAGAAGTCGGTGATGGCCTCGGCGGAGTCGCGTTGGCGGGCGTACCACTCCTGCAGGCTGTAGATCTCCCAGTTCACGCAGCGCTCGACACACTCGTCGGGGGTGAGGTCGAAGTAGGTGGCGAGATCGTCGAGCACGGCCGCGCGCAGCTCGGCGGGCGAGGGGCGGTAAGCGGCATCGACGGGCGAGGGCAGGAGGGCACGCTGGAAGGCACGCATGTGGGCGCTGTGCATCGCCGCCCGTTGCAGGCGGCTCCAGGCGATCTCGTTGGGGAGCGTTTCGAGGGGGTCGAGATGCAGGCCGGAGGATTCGCGCATGTGGGCTCCGTCGTCCATCGGAAAAGCCGGTGATAGAACAGGAATCGGCCGGCCGCGGACGCGACGCAGAGCGCTTTGGTTCCGCGAACCAACGCCCCACGGGCGCTCAACCACCGGCGATCAGGAGGGGGAGGCTTTCGCGGCGGCGCGGCGCTCGAGTTCGGCGGCGCGAAACAGTGCCAGCTCGCGCACCAGTTCGGCGGGCACCGGTTCGTTCAGCGGCAGGCGGACCGCGCTTTTCGAAACAGGGTAGCGGGCGAGCTGCCCGGCGAACGCTTCGAACACCGTGAACGGCGGCGGAAACGAGAGGGTGTAGTGCGCCGTGAACCCGCTGAAGTAGATGACGAAACCACCGTGGAGGCGGTACGCGGGCACCCCGTAGCTAATCACCTCGGCGGCATCCGGGACGGCTGCGCGGATGACGGCGCGGACCTCGCGCAGGATCTCCCGCACCGGTTCGGGGAAGGTCGCGATGTACTCGTCGACGGATTCGAAGGCGGGCCTGGCCATGCGGCAACGGTAGCGGCGGACCGCGTTTGGCGACAAGCGCGCGGGCCACGAACGCGAAGAGGGCGCCCCGGTGTGGGACGCCCTCCGCGGGTGTGGCGTTTCGCGGCGTTAGCGGCCGGTGAACTGCGGGGTGCGCTTCTCCTGGAAGGCGGCGACGCCCTCGACGAAGTCCTCCATGCCGAAGAGGACCTTGAGGTGCACCATCAGGTGGTCGACGGTGGTCTCGTAATCTTCCTTGAGGCCGAGGCGCATCATGCGCTTGGTGGCCTGGACGGCGAGCGGCGCGTTGGCGGCGATTTCGCGCGCCCACGCCAGCGACGTTTCGAGCAGCTGATCGTCCGGCACGACTTCGTTCACGAGGCCGGCTTCCTTGCACTGCTGGGCGTTCAGCGTCTGCGCGCGGAAGAACATCTCGGCGGCCTTGCCCCAGCCGACGAGGCGCGGGAGCAGCCAGGAACCGCCGCTCTCGGGGAGGAGGTTGCGCTTCGCGGTGACGGCGGCCAGGCGGCCACCTTCGCCGGCGATGCGGATATCGCAGAGGAGCGCGAGGTCCATGCCGTAGCCCGCGGCGGCGCCGTTCAGCGCGCAGATGACGGGCTTGTCCATGTTGTAGAGCACGACCGGCGGCGATCCCGCGAGGTCGAACAGCTGCTGGGCCTGGGGCGAGCGGCCGGCGCGCGCACCGGGGCCGCTGTCGACGAGATCGAGGCCGGCGCAGAAGCCGCGGCCGCGGCCGGTGAGGATGACGACGCGCACGCTGTTGTCGCGGTTCGCCTCGGTGAGAATGCGCGAGAACGCGCCGAGCATCGGGCCGCTGATCGCGTTCATCCGCTCGGGGCGGTTGAAAGTGAGGATGAGGATGTCGCCTTCGCGCTCGGCGATCAGTTCTTCGGTGCCGGTATCGACCTTCACGCGGTCGAGGGTGGGTGCGGACATGTGCGGGCTCCCATACGGGTGATGGGAAGCATTCTAGCGACCGCGGCGCTAGCCGCGCGATTCCCGCGCGGTGACGATTCAGGGCCCGGCGCTAGGCGTCATCCGGGAGTTCGATGGCGCGGAGGTGGGCGGTGTGGGCCACTTCGCCGCCGGGGCCGAGGTCGATGACCATGAGATCGACGCGCAGGTTCGCCGGGTCGATCCCCTCGCGGTCAGCGTAGGCGAAGGCGGCGCGCCACATGCGCGCGCGCTTGGTGGCCGAAACGGACTCGGCCGCGGTCCCGGGTGCGGACCGCCGGGTGCGAACCTCGACGCAGACGGTGTCGGCGCCATCGCGGCAGAGGAGGTCGATTTCGCCGCCGGGGACGCGCACGTTGCGGGCGAGAATGGCCATGCCCGCCGCCTCGAGGCGGTGGGCGGCGACGCGTTCGCCGAACGCGCCGAGGTCCCCGCGTGTGGTCATACGGGGAGCGCGAGGGCGAACTGGGCGACGGGCGCGAAGCTGCGCCGGTGGATCTCGCAGGGGCCGTTCGCGAGCAGCAGGCGCTTGTGCTCGGGCGTTGGGTAGCCCTTGTTGTGGCAGAAGCCGTACCCGGGGTACTTCTCGCACATCTCGTTCATGTACGCGTCCCGGGCCACCTTCGCGATGATCGAGGCGGCTGCAACGGCGACGCTCAGGGCGTCGCCATCGATGACGGCCTGCACGTTCGGCAGCGGCAGCGGCAGGGCGTCGGAGATGATGTGGTCGGGCTGCACGGAGAGCTGTTCGAAGGCGCGCAGCATGCAGAGCTTGCGCGCCTGGTAGATGTTCACGCGGTCGATTTCGAGGTGGTCGGCCCAGCCGATGGCCCACGGCACGGAGCGCTTGATCTCGGCCGCCAGCTCGTCGCGCAGCTTCTCGGAGATGACCTTCGAATCGCGAACGGTCTTGTACCACTTGAGGCGGCGGTTCGGGGGAAGGGCGACGCAGGCGGCGGTCACGGGGCCCGCGAGCGGCCCAACGCCCACCTCATCGACGCCGGCGACCCAGTGCGCGCCCGCCTTCCAGGCGGCGCGTTCGAACTTCAGGCTGGGGATGGGGCCGGCTGCCATGGCGCGATGGTACGGCGGCCGTGCCCGGCGCGGGAGGGCCGGGCGCGAATCCTCACGGAGGGGGCCGCATTACGGTGAGACGTGGTGGCCGAACACGCGCTCGTCCATCGCCTTCAGCCGGCGCGCCATGACGCGCATCACCTCGAGGGCGAAGTAGGGCGAGCGTTCGCAGAGGTACATGAAACGGCGGCGGTCGATGGCCACGACCTCGGCATCGGTCCAGGCGCGAACGGTGGCGATGCGCACGTGGTCCTCGGAGACGAGGCCCATCTCGCCGGCAATGGCGCCGGGCCCGATGCGCTCGACGAGGTTGCCATCGATGGAGATGTCGAGTTCGCCGTGCTTGACGACGTACATGACCTCGCCGTGGTCGCCCTCCTCATAGAGGAGGTCCCCGGCGGGGACGAAGTGGGTGTCTGTGGCGTGATCGAAGATGTGAAGGACGGCCGGTTCGAGGTCCAAGGGCGGCTCCGCGGGTGACGTCCGGGGATCAGGACACGCGCGTCAGCCGCGCACAAGCGCCGGGAGGCCGCGAAATACGCTCCCCGAGGGCGCTGTTCGGCCCGCTCCTTCGGCGCCGGGTGGGCGAAATGCTCACGCGCGGACGTTAACGGCCCGTGAACACGGCCGCCGGGTGCAAGCCAGCCGCAAGACCCGTTCGTTCCCGAAGGGGACGGGAGCGATGCCCGGCCGGGGACCATGGACCCACTACGGCGGCGTCCGCGCCGCACACGGAGGCTCTCATGGATAAGGACAAACTCAAGGGCAAGGCCAACGAAGCCATGGGCGGCGCGAAGTCGAAGGCGGGCGAGATGTCCGGCAACGACCAGATGCACGCCGAAGGCGAGAACCAGCAGATGAAGGGCAAGGCCCAGGGCGCCATGGGCGACGTCAAGGACAAGGCCCGCGACCTGAAGGACAAGGTCAGCTAGCCAGGCCAACGCTCGCGCATCGCGCCACTTCACGGGCGGTCCCTCCGGGGGCCGCCCGTTTTCAGTTCGCGGTCTTATAGAAGAAGAGGGACGTCCCGGCCACGCGCGAGGGGTCGCAGATGATGCGCTGGGGCGGCGGCGCGGTGGCGACTACCCCCTCTCGCTGCCACGAGCGGCCGTTGTCTCCTGAAAGGTAGCTCTCGATGCCGTTCGTGCAGACGTAGAGACGCACCTTGCCGCCGCCGGCGTCCGCGAGTTCAGGGACGCCGCCGAAGGGGAGCGTCTCGCCCGCCTCGAAGCGCAGGCCATCGGCGGAGCGCGCGAGAATCGTGGTCCGCCCCTGCGACGCCGCCATCAGCCAGGTGCCATCCGCCAGCCGCACGAGCGACGGGTCCGTGGTCTCGCGGTCGAAGGTGATGGCCGGGCCAAGGGTGGCGAAGGCGAGCCCGTCGGCGCCATCGGCGATGCACATGGTCCAGCCGCGGCGCGAGGGGAGCGGGGGGCCGAGGCCGGCCAGGTACGCCAGCCGCACGCCACCGGCCGGGAGCGGCGTCGCGTCGGGGTCGACGATGCCGGCGGGGTTGCGAACGCCGTCGATGGTCACGGGGCCGAGGGGTGTGACGGCATCGCCATCCACGCGCGCGACATCGATGCCCCCGGTGGCGCCGTTGACGTAGTACACGTAGGTGGCGCCGCCGGGGATGGCGACGCCGTCGGGGACGCTCGCGTGGTCGAGGACCATGGTCCCGGCGCCGGCGCGCGCGGCGCCGGGGAGTTCGTGGGCGAGCCAGACCTGGTGGTAATAGGGGCCGTTGCCGTCCCGCACGGGGGCGCCGGGGCCACCGGGCCGTGCCTCGCAGACGGCGGCCTCGGGCGAGGGGGACGTGGCCGGGGCCGGGGAAGGCGCCGGAGTCGTGGCCAGGGCGGGGGTCACGGTGACCTGTGGCGTGGCGGATGCGGAGGGGTACGAGGTAGTGGCGGCGCCATCTCTCCCGGTGGGCGTGCCGCCACCGCAGGCGAGGGACAGTGCGGATACGAAAAGCCCGGGCGCCAGCCACCACCTCATGCCCCATTCATGGCGCGGGACGCGCATGGGGTGACGGCTGGCGGGCCTGTTTTTCGTGGTCAGCCGAAGATCGGCTTGAGCTTCGCCGCGACGTTGGCGGGGGGCGCCCCCAGCCGGTCCCGCAGCGACGCGCCCGCCTCGAAGTTCGCCGTCAGGTCCGGTGGGCGGACGACAACGGGCATCGGCAGGGCGTGGCCGAAGACGAGCGCCTGCTGGCGGCTTTCGAGGGAGGCGATGACGGAGCGCAGGCCGGAACGGCCCTGCATGCCGCCCACCAGCGCCTCGATGTCCGCCTCGCTATCGAGCTGGAAGCAGAACTTCGTGCCGATCTGCGAAAGCACCTCCGCGTCGATCTGGCTCGGCCGCTGGTCGATGACGAAGAGGGTGACGTTGTACTTGCGCAGTTCGCGGGCGATCTGGCCGAAGATGCTCTGCCCCGCCATCGACCTGTCGATGAACTTGTGGGCCTCCTCGATGACGATGACGAGCCGGTTCGGCTCGTCCTGGGCGCGGCCCTGGGCTTTTTCCACGGCCTCGCTGTACTGCTCCCAGATCCGGCGGCTGAGCATGTTCGCGACGAGCATGTAGGCCGTGAGGTCGCTTCCGAACTTGCCGAACTGAACGACGACGCTCTTGCCGCCCTTGAGGGTCTGGACGATGTGGTTCAACGCGCCCGAGAACTGCCCCGTGCCGGACTGCACGAACCCCCGGCGGGTGAAGCGGCGCAGGCCGCGGCGGAGGTTTTCGAACGACCCCGAGTGGAACCCAAGCCGCTGCGCGACCTTCGTCCAGTTCGGGTCGTCGGGCTCGTCTCCTTCGCGGAACGTTTTGCGGATGACCGCGGGCGAGGGGTCATCCGCGCTGATGTCGTCGATCCATGTCCGGCCGAAACGCGAGTGGCACTCGTGCGCGGCTTCGATCGCGGGGCCCGTGAACGCGCCGATCGACTGCAGCACGTCCAGGTCCTCCGGCGTGATGTCCTGCGTGCCCACGACGAGGCGGGCATCGGTGTTGAGCACGTCGGGGTCGAGCGAGTAGACGGCGACGTCGCTGCCGTGGCGCTGCTTCAGGGACTTGCGCGCGCGGGCGCCCTCGCCCTGGAACTTCATATCCCAGCCGTAGTCGTTGTGCATGTCGAAGATGAGGGCGACGGTGCGTTCGCCGTTCACGCGGGCGGCGCGGCTGTTCGCCACCATCGCATCGAGGATCTGCATCGTCGCGACGGACTTTCCGGTGCCGCTCTTGCCGAAGACGCCGGCCGAGCGTTCGAAGAGCTTCTCGATATCGACGAAGACGGTCACGTCGTCCATGCCGAGCGGGGTGCCGACGCGCACGGCGCCGCGCTCCTCGTCGACGGCGAAGGCGCGATTGAGGATCTCCTGGTCGGCGCGGGTGACGCGCGCGAAGTGGCGGGGAAGGCGGCGGGCGCGCGCGGTGGCGCCGTCGGCTTCGACCTCGAGGTACGGGTTGACCTCGACCGCCGTGTACACGCCCGTGTCGAGCAGCACCTCCCGCAGGAGGGCGGCGAGCGGACCGTCGTCGGCGCCCGGGGGCCAGGAGGTGGCGCCGGCCTCGGCCGACTTCAGCAGCACGTCGGTGACCATGCCGAGGAGGTCGCCCCCCTCCGGCAACGGAGAGACGAGGTACTCGCCCAGGCCCGCGGACTTCCCCGGCTCGAGGCGTACCTCGATGCTCTTCGTGAGCGAGCCACCGACGACGGAGCCCATGCGTTCGCGTTCGGCGGTCATGCGGTCACCCCCCGGAGGATGCTGGAGAGGCGGGCGGGCTCGGCCTTGAGCAGGCGGGCGAGCTCCTTGCCGGCGCGCACCGTGAACTCCCCGGCGGCGGCCCCGTGGGCGGTGGCGGCGCCGCGGAGCACCGCCGCGAGCACGGCATCGTCGCAGAGCGCGGACGCGACGAGCAGCGCAAGGAAGGCGCCGTCGCTGGTGGCGTGCATGGTTTCGGCCGGGGTCGCGCTCTCAACGCGCGCGAGCAGTGGCGGCGGAGCGGGCGGGAGCAGCGCGAAGGCGCCCTCGCCTTCGATGTACCCGCACGCGACCACGGTCACGCGCGTGCGCAGCAGCGGCCGGATGTGCGGGTTTTCGGCGAACACCTCGGCGGCGGTGAGGCTGCCGCCCGGCGCCTGCAGCGGCCGACCCGGGTCTTCCGGGCCGCTTTCGGTATCGACCACGCAGCCGAGGATGGACCACGGGCCTTCGCGCACCGCGACGAGCTGGCCGAGGCGGAAGGGGTCCTCGACGTACCGCTCGTAGGCGCAGACGAAGCTGCGCAGGCCCGCCTCGACCACGCGCGGGGCGTCTCCACCGGTTCCTGGCGTCATACCGCTCTCCTTCGCTTGCTCGATTGCTTGCCGTTCGACGGGGGGAACACGCGCTGGCGGGCGGCCTCGGTTTCAAGCAGGCGCGCGAACTGCTGCCGGTCGGCGCCGGAGATGACCGCCTGCTCGTGGGCCTCCTGGAGCGCGCGCGGGTAGCCGTCGCAACGCGCGCACTGGTCGACGAGGGTGGCGTGCAGGCGCGCGACGCGAGCCGGGGTCGCGGCCCACTGGGGCAGCTCGACGCGCGCGATATCTCCGCCGGTGCGGAGGTAGAAGAACACGACCTGGCTGTCCGCCGGGAACTGCTCCTCGACCGTCTTCTGGCGCTGGCTGCGCGAACGGAAGAGCGCGGAGCGTTCGCCTTCGCCGAGGAGGGTGGCGAAGAGGGCGCTGTCGGCGGCGAGCCACGCCGCCGGGTCCTGCCCCGCGAGCACGGCGAGGCTCGTGACCACGTCGCCCGCGCGCGACCCCGAGATGTAGGCTCCCGCGGAGAGCGGCTCGTCGCCGGTCGCGAGCAGCGCGAGGGCGTCCTGGAGGCGGCGCAGGACCTGCCTGCGCACGTTCGCGGCGATGCGCGGCGAATCGAGGTCCCACGGCAGGAAGGTGCCATCGAAGAGCAGCACGACGGGCCCGTGGACCAGCCGTTCGCGCGCGAGGTGGATGGCGGTTTCGCGCTCCTCGATGTCGCGCAGAAGGGAGACGCCCCAGCCGCGGCCACCGGGGCTCGCGTCCTCACCGTCGTCTTCGCCCGCGTCGGCGAGCGGTTCGCGCGGCCCGAGGATCGGCTTCGAAGCGAGGGCGGCCTCCCCGGGGACGCGGTACGGCAGCACCGCCCAGCCCGTATTGAGGACGTAGCAGGGCACGGGCGCGAACCGGTCGGGTTCGATGCTGGAGCCATCGGCGGCGACGACGGTGCAGGGCTCGAACGGCGGCGCCGGAAAGGCCGCGGTGGGCGGTTCGCCGAAGGAGGTGGCGTAGGGCGTGGGAGTGTTCGCCATCGCCGCCTCGATGCGGGCGTCGCCCTCGGCGGGGTCCTTCGCCCATGCATCGGCGGCGGCGCGCGCCGCCGTCAACGTCGCTTCGAGCGCGGAAACCCGTGCCCGGTGGCGTTCGACGAGCCCGGGAAGCCCGGCGGTGAGCAGCTCCATGCGCAGGGTCACGGCTGTACCCGCGGCATGCGCCCGTTCGAGTCCGTCCACGAAGGAGCAGGTGCGTACATTTGTTAGGCAGTGTACCGCGCTTTTCCGCGGACGAAAGGGCCCCGAACGCGCGCAGCCCTTCACTCGGCTACGCTGGGCGGCGATGTTCACGTGCGAAACCTGCGGAGCGGAGTTCACGCTCGGCGAAAGCGTCCTCAAGAAGTACCCCAACTGGAAGCCGAAGGCGTGCATGGACTGCCGCGAGAAGCCGGCCGCGCGCAGCGCCACGGCGAAGGCGAAAACGCCGGCGAAGAAGGGCGGCAATTCGCTCACGAAGACGGGCAACTTCACCACCGCCGAAATCCTCATGCGCTTCACCCTCGGGCCCGATACGGGCGTCTTCACCGATGGCTCGTGCGCGGGGAACCCCGGGCCCGGCGGCTGGGGCGCCGTGTACGCCCGCGACGGCCGCGTGGTCGCCCAGAAGTGGGGCCAGGAACCCATGACCACGAACAACCGCATGGAGCTGACGGCGATGATTGCCGGCCTTTCGCTCATCGGCCCCGACGACGCGGTGGACGTGTATTCGGACAGCATGCTCGTGGTGAACACGCTGACGAAGTGGGCGGCAAGCTGGGAGAAGGCGGGCTGGAAGCGCCGCGAGGGCGAGGTCAAGAACCTCGACCTGGTGCAGGAGGCGTACGCGCTCGCGAAGTCGCGGCCGAAGGCACGCATCCAATGGATACGCGCGCACGACGGCTCCCGCTGGAACGAATACGCGGACTCGCTCTCGCAGGCGTACCTGCGCGCGGAAGTCTAAGGACGCCAGGGACCGGGGCCGATTGACGCGTCCGCGCGCTCGTGACGCGCGCGATGGCAGCGCCGGGACGGCGTGAGGAGGCAACGATGGCGTGGGGAATTCTCGTGGTGGCCGGCCTGCTCGAAGTCGCGTGGGCGACGGGCCTGAAGTACACGGACGGCTTCACGCGGCCCGTGCCGTCGGTGCTCACGGGCGGCGCCATCGTCGGGAGCATGGTGCTGCTCTCCCTCGCGGTGCGGACGCTGCCGATTGGGACGGCGTACGGCGTGTGGGTGGGCATCGGCACGGTCGGGGCCGCGATCGCGGGCATGGTGCTCTTCGACGAAGCGGCCAGCCCCGCGCGCATCGCGTTCATCGCGCTGCTGGTCGTGGCGATCGTGGGGCTAAAGGTCACGCACTGAGGGAGTCGCGAGTGCCCGGTGCCCGGTGGCGGGTGCCCACGAACGCTGGCGGCCGGGTACTCGCGACGGGGTACTTCGTTAGACTGCGCCCAAATCACCCTCCCGGAGCACCCCATGCGATTCTCGATCTGGCCGAGCCCGGCCAGCCCCTGGTCGGAAACCCTCGCGACCGTGCAGCACGCCGAGGCGACCGGCTGGGACGGCGCCTGGTACGCCGATCACTTCATGCCGAACGCCGCCGACAACAGCGGCCCGACGAGCGAGTGCTGGACGACGCTCGCCGCGCTCGCGGTGGCCGTGCCGCGCATCCGCATCGGGCCGCTGGTCACGGGGAACACGTACCGGCACCCCGCAGTGCTCGCGAAGATGGCCGCGAACGTGCAGGAGATCAGCGGCGGACGGCTCGTGCTCGGTCTCGGCGCCGGCTGGCAGGAGAACGAACACGCCGCCTACGGCATCGAGTTTTCAACCATCGGCGGGCGCCTTGGCCGGCTCGAAGAGGCCTGCGCCGCGATCAAGGGGCTGCTCGAATCCGAGCGGACGAACCTTGCGGGGCGGTACTACAGCCTCACGGACGCGCCGCTCGCGCCGAAGCCGCCGGCGCCGATCCCGCTGCTCATCGGCGGCGGAGGCGAAAAGCGCACGCTGCGTATCGCGGCGAAGTACGCCGACGAATGGAACGTCTGGGGCACGCCCGCGCTCCTGCGCCAGAAGCAGGAGGTCCTCGACCAGCACTGCGAAAGCCTCGGGCGGGACCCGAAGGCGATCCAGCGGTCGTGCCAGGCGATGCTGACCATCACCGACGACGAGGAGCTGGTGAAGCGCATCTCGGCGGGCGGGCGGCCGGTCATCGCGGGCAACGTGGCGCGCGTGCGCGAGATCATCGCGGAGTACCGGGACGCCGGGCTGGACGAGATCATCATCCCCGATTGGAACCTTGGCCCGCGCGAACGGCGGTTCGCCACCATGGACCAGTTCATCAATGAGGTCGCGCCCGCGTTCCGGTAGCCGGAGCGCCTATGCAAGGGGGCCGGTTGCCTGCGCGAGCGGGTGCGGCCCCTTCGCGCGCACCAGCAGCGCGGTGCTCGCGCTCGCGCTCGCCGCGACGGGCAGGGCGAAGCCGGCGGGCGCAGGCCGGCGGGCGATGTTCTCCGGTTCCGAGGGGATGAGCGCGCCGAGCCCCTTGCCCAGCCCACGCCCCTTCCGCCCGCCCACCGCGGCCGCCGGCGGCGCCAGCGGCGCGCCCCCGGCCACGAGGTCGAGGCGGGCCACGAGCAGCTCCGTGAGCGCCTCAATCGCCGCAGCCTGGTGCTCCAGCGCGCGGCGCGCGGCCGCGAGTTCGCGCTCGATCCGCGCGAGGCGCAGCTCGAGCGAGAGGGGCGGCGGCGGCGCGAACGGCTCCCGGCCCGTTCGTTGCCCCCGCACGCGCCCGAGCAGGCCACCCGGCCAGCCGGTCATGTCGGCTCCTCGGCGATGTATGGAGTACGGCCGGTGCAAGTGGTAGCAGAAAAAGGGGTTGGGAGAAAGTAAGGGAGTAGACGCGTTATCAGTTGGGCTCGAGGCCCGAGGTTCGCGGCTCGAGGCTTGGGGACATCCCCGGCTGCGGGAGACGGGGTTGACGCCTGGCCACCCTCAGCACTCAGCACTCAGCACTCCCTGGTACCGGGCGCTGGGCTCTGGCCACTCTCCCTGCTACCTTCGATCCTCGTGGACCTCTGGCTCGATACGGATGGCGCGGGACGGCGGGCGGTGCCCGGCGGTGGGGCCGCGCTGGTGGCGTTCATGTCGTTCGCCGTCTCGCGTGGCTTTGGCGCCACCCACCCGCTCATCGCGCTCGCCGACCGCCTGCACGATACCCACCGGCTGCGGCTGGGGCCGCTGACCACCTTTTATGAAGCTGACGCGGAGGATTCCGAGGACGTGGAGAAGCTCGAACTGGCATGGCAGCCGGCGGCGGACCTGGCGGTTTCGCTCCAAGGGCTGACGGACGCCCTGGCCACCGACCCGGTGGCGCAGGCCCTCGCACGGCGCGCCGACGCCCCGGGACTGGCCGATGACGCCGCCGCCCTCGCGGAGATGCTCGCGGATGCGGCCGCCGCCGGCGGTCGCGCGCGCCTGGTGTACCGGCTGTGATGCGCCGGCGCCGCGGCGCAATCGCGGCATGGCAACAGTGGTCGGCGAGCCCCCTCGGCCGCGTCCTTTCCTCGCAGGCCGCACAGGCCGCCATGACTCCGCGCGCGGAGCGCGTCATCGACCTCCTCGACCTTTCCTTCGGCAAGCGGTACGTCGATTTCGGGTGCGGCACGGCGCCGTACGCCCACCTCCTTGCCGACCGCGCGGGCATGGACGTTGCCCCGGTCACGGTCGATATCGCCCCCGGGCCGATGGTGGATCTGGTGGCCTGGCCCGAGAAGCTGCCGTTCGCCGACGGCTCCATCGACTGCTTCACGAGCTTCTACTTCGTCCGCCGCTTCGATGACGACGTCGTCCACCTGTTCGGAGAGGAGCTGCAGCGGGTGCTCGCGCCGGGCGGATCCGCGCTCGTGCTCGAAGTCGCGCCGGTGAAGAACGCGCGGCTGGAGGCGGTGCATCACCGCGTGCTCGGCGGAGGCTGCACGACGGTGGACCTTCGCGGCTGGGGTCGGCTGGCGGCGCTCTTCACGGAGTGCGGCTTCGACGCGATCGACCTCGTGAACGTGGGCCCGTTCATCGTCCCCCCGATTCCGCGCGTGGGCGTCCTCCTCCGCCGCGCGTAACGCCCCGCGTCTCGAACATCGCGACAGCGGATGGCGAGGTATTCCGGTAAAGCCTCGCCGGCGGTGCGCGTCCCTGGGCGCGCCGGCCCCGCCCCCTGGGGGAAGGGCGCCCTCGGGCGCCCCTTCTTCGTACGTACAGCAGGACCTCGAGCCCGGAACCTCGAGCCTCGAGCCCCCACCCCTTTACACCTGGCTGTAGCCCGAACCCTTGCGGTCGATGCCGGTGCCCTTGCCGTTCTGGATCCAGCCGAATTCCTGCAGGATCTCCTGGCTGTAGGTGACGCGGCCGGTGACCTTGTCGAGCGGCTCGGAGGCGAGCAGCAGCGCGGCCTTCGCCATCAGGATCGGGTCTTCGCCGCGCGGGTCGTCCATGCCGGTCACGAGCTTGTGGTGCACGGTGCCCGGCGTCGGGACCACCTGCGAGGGCGAAACGCAGGTCACGCTCACGCCGTCGTTGTAGACCTCGGACGCAAGGCCCTGGGTGAACCGCTCGAGGGCGGCCTTTTCGGCGCCGTAGAGGGTGCCGCCGCCGCGGCCGGCCGTCTCGGGCGTGTAGGGCCCGCGGCCGGGGCCGATGGCGGCGCCGCTGGAGATGTTGACGATCGACCCGCTCTTGCGCGGGAGCATGTCGCGCAGCACTTCCTGCGACAGGTAGAACGGCGCATGGAAGTTCACGCCGATCGAGCGGTGCCACTTGTTGACCGGGTAGTCCTTGATCGGCACGAAGTAGGTGAGCGCGGCGTTGTTCACGAGCACGTCGACGGGCCCGTAGATGCGGCGCGTCTCATCCACCAGGCGGAGGCACTCGGCGTGGTCGGAGATGTCGACGGCGACGGCCGTGGCTTCGCCGCCGGCGGCCTTGATCGTGTTCACGGTGTGCTCGAGGGAGCCCTCGAGCGGGTGATCGCCTTCCTTCAGCGTGCGGGCCGCGCAGACGACCTTGCCGCCCTCGGCGGCGAACAGCTCGGCGATGGTCGCGCCGATGCCCCGGCTCGCGCCGGTGACGATGACAACCTTGCCATCCAATTTGCCCATTCGATTCCTCACAAACGGTGTTGGTGCGCCGGGATTCTACGTGGGGAAGAGGAAAGAGATAAGAGGAAGGAGAAAAGGGTGTCACAGCGGAGGGGGCCGCGGCGTCAGTATCCCGGGCGCGCGTGTGGCGCCGCGTCCTACCATGTGTTTTGTGCGAGGCCGTCCATGACTCCCACCGTCGCCGATGGCGCCGCGCTCTTCGAAGCGCACCGCGCGCACCTCTTCGGGGTGGCGTACCGGATGCTGGGGAGCGTGATGGAGGCCGAGGACGCCGTCCAGGATGCGTGGCTGCGGTGGCAGGCCGCGCCACGGGATGACGTGGCGAACCCGCGCGCGTGGCTGGTGACGACGGTCACGCGGCTCTGCCTGGACGCGCTCACCTCGGCGCGAGCGCGGCGCGAGACGTACACGGGACCGTGGCTCCCCGAGCCACTGCTGACCGCCCGCGAGCCCTCGCCGTCGCCGTCCGAACGGATCGAGCACGCGGAATCGATCTCGTTCGCCTTCCTGCTGCTGCTCGAACGGCTGGGGCCGGTGGAGCGCGCGGTGTTCCTGTTGCACGACGTCTTCGATTACGGCTACGGCGAAATCGCGGCGATGGTGGGCAAGAGCGAGGCCGCCTGCCGGCAGGTGCTGCACCGCGCGCGGGAACGGGTGGCCGAACCTCGCCGCCGTTTCAGTGCGAGCTACGACGAACGTCTGCGGCTCACGCGGCGGTTCATCGAGGCGAGCGGGCACGGCGACATGGCCGGCCTGATCGCGATCCTCGCGCCGGATGCGGCGTTGTCCTCCGATGGCGGAGGCGTGGTGGCGGCGGCACGCAATGTCATTCGTGGCGCCGAAAAGGTCGCCCGCCTGTCCCTCGCACTGCCGCGAAAGGTGCCACGGGAACGCGTGCAATACGTCGAGGTGAATGGCGCGCCGGCGGTGCTGCTGTTCGCGCGCGGCCGATTGGACACGGTGATGGTGATGGACGTGGACGACGGCCGGATCACGGACCTGCATTCCATTCGCAACCCCGAGAAGCTGCACGCGCTGGTGCACGCGCTTGGCGGCTAACGCGTGAACGCACGCATGTGATGGGTCGCGGATGGGAATACGCGCGCTCCGCGAGCGGAACGAAAGCGGCATCGCGTGCCTCCACGGGACGGAAGCAGCACTGCCGCCCGGCGCGAGAAGTACGGCCATAGGATCCGCTGGAGCGGGGACCGGGCGGGCATGCCGAATGATCACGGAATGCGCCACCCTCTCGGGGGCGTTTCTACCGGCCAGGACCAACGAATTCAAAACGGGCAAGTGGAAAGCGGCCCTGAATTCGTAAACTTTTGGTAAGGTGAGGAACGCATGATGATTTGGCAATGACGAATCGCACGCAGACATGCAGAATGTCGGCGCGGCGGGAAGGAGTTCTGTCATGAGGAAAAAGCGGGTGTTGAGGGCCCGAGGGTGGCGCACGCTTTCGCTGGCTCTGCTCGTCGGCGTCCTGGGAGCACTCCTGGCGCTCCCGCTGGCTGCCCGGGCTACACCTCCCCAGCCCGACCGTCACGAGCGTGAGCCCCACGTGCGGGCCGCTCGCGGGGAACACGGCCGTGCTGGTCAATGGCACCGGATTCATGGGCCCCGAAGTGTTCACCATCTCCCTGCAGGTGGGCGGGATTAACTATCCCCTGGCATCCGGGTCGGCGACCCCCCTGGGTGGCTTCCGCGTGCTCTCGGCGAACCAGCTCGAGTTCCGCACCGCCGGCACGGCCTCCGCGGGCCTGCGTGACGTGAAGGTCACGACGAACGGTGGCGACGACACGCTCGTGAACGGCTTCGATTACAACAACGCCTGCGCGGCCGCATCGGTAACGGTGAACCCGGCGAGCGGCACGGCCGGCGTGCAGATGCAGATCACGGGCAGCGGCTTCACGGGCATGACCTCGGTGACCATCGGCGGGCTCTCGGCCGCGCCCATCTTCGTCTCGGACACGGTCATCACGATCACGCCGCCCGCCCTCACCGGCGTGCAGACGCTCACCGTGAACACGAACCACGGCTCCGGGTCGAGCACGTTCACGTACCTCGGTTCGGGCTCGGTGGTGGTCAACCCAGGCGAGCGGCGTCGGCGGGCAGATCGTGAAGATCACCGGAAGCGGCTTCAGCGGCCAGATGAGGGTGACCATCGGCGGTTTGAGCGCCCAGGGTTGGTTCGACCCGCGTACGGCACCAGCCCGGCCCGTCGTGCCTTCGTTCCTGACCGGTGCAGGGGGTGGGCGTCAGCACGAACCACGCCGCCGGCAACTTCGACCTACGCCGTGGGTGGCTGCTCCGGCGCGGTCAGCGTATCGTCGATCTCCCCGACCTGCGGGGCGAACTTCACCGCGAGGCTGGTCAACGTTTACGGCACCGGCTTCAGTTCCACGCCAGGCAACGACGGTGACCTTCGGCGGCTTCGCCGGCAGCTCCGTGGTGGTCAACTCCGCGAACTGGCTCACCGTCTACACCCCGACCTCGCTTGCGAGCACAACGGTCGATGTGATCGTGACCGTCAGCGGCGTGGGCACCAGCACCAATACCACCGCCGACAACTACACCTTCGGCTGCTCCAGCGGCCTCGTCAGCGTCACGTCCCTTTCGCCGACCTGCGGGGCGAACCTGACGGCGACACTGGTCAACGTCTACGGCACGGGCTTCGTGAGCGGCACCACCTCGGTCAGCTTCGGCGGGTACGCCGGGACGTCGGTCGTGGTGAACTCCCCCAACTGGCTCACCGTCTACAGCCCGACCGTGCTTTCGAACACGACGGTGGACGTCCTGGTGACCGTGAGCGGCGTGGGCACCAGCGCGAACACATCGCTCGACAACTACACCTTCGGCGTGGCCGGGTGCGCGGGCCCCGTGGTGACCTCCATCAACCCGGCATCGGGCAGCTCCTCCGGCGGCACGAGCGTGACGATCACGGGCTCGGGCTTCACCGGCGCGACCTCCGTGACGTTCGGCGGGGTCGCGGCCACGTTCAATTTCGTGAGCGACAGCTCCATCACGGCGACGAGCCCCGCGGGCACCCTCGGCACCACGGTCGACGTCCGCGTCATCACGCCGCTGGGGACGAGCCCGAACACGACCGCGGACAACTTCACCTACGGCACGGCGGCGGCGCCCACCGTGACCGGGGTGAGCCCGTCTTCGGGCCCGATTGGCGGCGGCACGACGGTGACCATCACCGGCACCGGCTTCGTCTCCGGCTCCACGACCGTCACCTTCGGCGGCACGGCCGGCACGAACGTCACGGTCGCGAGCTCGACCAGCCTGACCGTGACGGCCCCCGCCCACACCGGCGGCCAGTTCGACGTCGTGGTCACCACGGGCAACGGCAGCTCGACGACGAGCAGCGTCACGAAGTTCACCTACACCGGCGGCACCATCAGCTACACGCTGTCGTTCCGCTGGACGCTCATCGTCTGGAACGGCGCCGACGGCATGACCGTCGGGAACGCGGTTTCGGGCAACGACGGCAACAGCGCGACGAACGACCTGACGGCGCAGATCACGCTGATCGCGCGCTGGAACGCGGCCCAGCAGCGGTGGGACCTTTCGTTCCCGGCGCAGGCGAACGTTCCCGGCGCGAACGACTTCACCACGCTGGTGAAGGGGACGGCGTACTTCGTGGCCATCGCCGGGCCGAACAGCCAGACGTGGACGGTCCAACAGGGCTGATCCGCGACGGGAAACCGCGACGAGGGGCCCCCACCCGGGGCCCCTTTTTCGTGCCCCGCGCCGGGGGCCGCGGGCTTTTCGTTTGGGCGGGGAGCGCCTTACCCCCTAGGTCGTTCGTCTGCTATCGTGCGGGTCCGGGCAGCAGGCCGCCTGGCGCCCTCCCGCACCGCCACAGCAGGAGCCCCCGCCGCGTTGTACACCGACCTTGCCGTCTTCTCTGGCCGAGCCCACCCCGAACTGGCGCGTGATATCTGCGCGCGCATCGGCCGCCCCCTGGGCAACGTCGATGTGTTCGAATTCGCGAACGAGAACATCTTCGTGCAGTACCAGGAGAACATCCGCATGCGGGATGTGTACCTGGTGCAGCCGTTCAGCACCCCCGTGAACCGCTCGATCATGGAACTGCTCATCATGATCGACGCCGCCAAGCGCGCCTCCGCCGGGCGGATCACGGCCGTCATCCCCTTCTACGCCTACGGCCGCAGCGACAAGAAGGACCAGCCGCGGGTGCCCATCACCGCGCGCCTCCTCGCGAACCTGCTGGAGACGGCCGGCGCCGACCGCATCCTCACCATGAACCTGCACGTGGGCCAGATCCAGGGCTTCTTCAACGTGCCGGTCGATGAGCTGAACGCCATCTACCCCGTCTCCGCACACTTCCGGAACGAACGGCTGCAGAACTACACGGTGGTGGCGACGGACGTGGGCGACGAGAAGCGCGCGCGCGACATGGCCGTGCGGCTCGATATGCCGCTCGCGATCATCGAGAAGCGCCGCATCGGCAACAGCGACCGCACGGAGGCGACGAACGTCATCGGCGAGGTCGAGGGCCGCAACGTCCTCCTGCTCGACGACGAGATCGACACCGCGGGGACGATGACGGAGGCGGTGCGCGTGCTGCGCGCCAACGGCTGCAAGGAAGTGAAGCTCTCCGGGTACCACGGCGTGCTGAGCGGCCCGGCCATCGAGCGGCTGAAGGCGGCCGACGCGGACGAGATTGTGCTCACCGATTCGGTGCCGATCCCGCCGGAGAAGCGGCTCCCGAACATGACGATCATCCCCGTCGCGGCGCAGTTCGGCGACGCGATCGCCCGCATCCATTCGGGCCACTCGGTGGGCGCGCTCTTCCAGTAGGCTCGCGCAGCGGCCAATCGCCGCCGGAGCGATGGGCCCCCCGTCCCTCGCCGCGTCCGGCCGCGCGCGCTATCGTTCGCCCTCCGGGGGGCGACGTGGGCGCCCCGGCGAAGGGGGGACGCACATGCAGATCCAGGACACGGCCGCGGTCGTGACAGGTGGCGGCTCGGGCATCGGCCGCGCCATGGCGGTGGCGCTCGCGGAGCGCGGCTGCAGCGTCGTCGTGGCCGATATCGACACCGCAGGCGGGCAGGCGACGGTCGAGAGCATCCTCGCCGCGGGCGGGCGCGCGGTCTTCCACCGCTGCGACGTCCGCCACACGGAGGATGTGGCGAACACCATCGCCGCCGCCGTCGAGCACTACGGCCGCTTCGACATCATGTGCAACAACGCCGGCGTCGGTGGCGAAGATCTGTTCGGCGACGACGACGCCGGCTGGAAGCGCATGGTCGACATCAACTTCACGGCGATGATCGAGGGCACGCGCATCGCGGGGCGCGAAATGCGGCGGCGCGGGGGCGGCGGCGTTGTCGTGAACACGGCCTCGATGGGCGGGCTCGTGCCCATGGCCGAGGCACCCGTCTACGCCGCCACGAAAGCGGGCATCATCCACTTCACGCGATCGCTCGCCGGGCTCGCCGCGGAGTGCGGCGTGCGCGTCAACGCCATCTGCCCGACCTACACCGCCACGCCCCTGTTCACGGACGTCGAGGGCGAACGGAGCGAGGAGCTGAAGGCGCAGGTGGGCGGCATCCTCGCCCCCGAGGACGTCGCCGCCGGGCTGATCGAACTCGTGGAGGACGACACCCGCGCGGGCGCGATCATGCGCGTGACCGTGCGCGGCGGCCGGGATTACGCCCGCTAAGACCGCGCACGCGTGATGCGTGAAACGCCGTTCGCGAATCGCCATCGCCTTATGCCTTCCGAAATCGTTGGGCAGACTGGAATCAACCAGGGGCGGCGGAGGTGCGGGTGGAGCTTCTTGCGCGCGTGCGCCACGTGCTTCCGCGCCCGGCGCTGCCCCGGCGGCGGAGTGGCGGCGGAACGCGGTTTCGGGGGTGGTGGTCGGGATTATCGCGCTGCCCCTGAGCATCGCGCTCGCCGTGGCCGTGGGCGTGCCACCGATCGCGGGCCTGTACACGGCGGTGTTCGCGGGCGGGGCCGCCTCCCTCTGCGGGGGCTCGCGGTTCAACATCACCGGTCCGACGGCGGCGCTCGTGCCCGTGCTCTCCGGGGCGGTCCTCGCGCACGGCCCGGCCGCGCTGCCCATGGTGGGGCTGCTCGCGGGGGTCATCCTCTTCGCGATGAGCCTTCTCGGCGCCGGGCGGCTGGTGCGCTTCATCCCCCACCCGGTGGTCATCGGGTTCACGGCCGGCATCGCCCTCAGCATCGCCTTCGGCCAGCTGAACACCTTCCTCGCCGTCACCGGCACGGACCCGCGGGCGGAGCACTTCCACGAAAAGCTCTGGGACACCCTGCGCCACCTCCAGACGGTGGGTGCGACCACGCCACTGATGGGGCTGGCGGCGCTCGTGTTGCTCTTCGCGTGGCAGCGGTTCGTGCCGCGCGTGCCGGGGCCGCTGGTGGCCGTGACGGGCTTCACCGCGCTCACCTGGTGGCTCGGGCTCGATACCCCCACCCTCGCCAGCCGCTACGGCGACCTCCCGCGCGACCTCCCCTCGCCCTCCTTCGCCTGGTTCGATGCCGGCCTCGCCTTCGACCTGCTCCCCGTGGCCGTCGCCGTGGCCGTGCTGGGGTCCGTGGAGTCGCTATTGGCGGCGGTGGTGGGCGATGGCATGGCCGCGACCACGGACCGCACGGAGCCGGACCGGGAGCTGTTCGGGCAGGCGGTGGCGAATCTCGTCTCGCCGGTGATGGGCGGCATCCCCGCGACGGCGGCGATCGCGCGGACGGCGGCGGGCATCCGCAACGGCGCCACGTCGCGGCTCACCGGGATCTTTCACGCCCTCACGGTGCTGCTCGCGACGCTTGCCTTCGGCGGCCTCGCCGGGCATATCCCCCTCACGGTGCTGGCGGCGGTGCTCATCGTGGTCGCCTGGAACATCGCCGAAGCGGACGTGCTTGCCGCGCTCGTGCGGCGCGCGCCCGGGAGGACCTGGTGGTCCTCGTCAGCACCATCCTCGTCACGCTCTTCTTCGACCTCACGTACGCCATCGGGCTGGGGATGGTGGTCTCGATGGTGCTGCTGATCCGAAGGCTGAGCGCGGCCCCGGCGGCGGCGGCGATGCTCGCCGACGAAGGCGGCGCCGTGGTGGGGGTCTCGCCCGAGCTCGGCGCGCTCATCCATTCCCGGCCGGATATCGCCTTCTACAACGCTGGCGGATTCCTCTCGTTCCACAGCGCCGCACAGTTCGAACACGAACTCCAGGCATCGGACCACCGGCCCCTGATCCTGCGGACGAAGGACGTGCGGCACATCGACACGAGCGGGCTGCTGGCGCTGCGCGAGGTCATCCGCCATCACCGCCGCCACGGCGGGCGCGTCGTGCTGACGGCGATTCAGCCGGAAGTGCGCGAAGTGCTGGAGCGCTTCGGGATTCTCGCGGAGCTGGGCGATGGCAACGTGTTCGAACACACGGCCTGCGCGATCGCGGCCCAGCCCCCGGGCAGTGCTGAGTGCTGAGTGCTCAGTGCTGGGAGTGGCCGGCCCGGGGGAAGTCCCCGAGCCCGGGGTTGCCCCGCCGACAACCGACGGCCGACGGCGCCAACCCTTATCTCCTTTCTCCGTCGTCCTTCGTCCTTTCTCCTTTCTCCCCCGGCGGGCTGGCGCATGGCTGGTATCGGCCCGTAAGTATTGCGATCCCGTGTAAGACAGTCGCCGCCACATAACCGGTCAGTGTCGATGAAGAACGGGGAGGACCCGACGATCCTTTCACATAAACGCGTTGAAGCCCCGCCCGAGCGGGACTAAGGTACCTCCCACGCAGCCCTTAAGGGCGGGTTAACCCGCCGGCCGATCAGGCGCCGGAGGGCGCGCCAACAACCACCCATCGCACACACCCGTGCCACTTCACCATGGGAGAAGGAGGTTAGCCTGCGCATGCTCAGCGATTGCATGTCCCCGTCACGCGACCTCTCCGAGACCTGGCGAAGCGTCCTCGGGCGGCTCGAAATCGAGATGCTCGCGGCGAACTACGAAACGTGGATGCGCGGCACCACGCCCCTGCGCATGGAGGATGGCACCGTCATCGTCCAGGCCCGCCGGGCGATGGGGCTGGAGTGGCTGAACGACCGTCTCAGCGTCGTCGTGCGGCGCGCGCTGCACGCCGTCACGGGGGAAGAACTGGATGTGCGGTTCGTGCCGCCCGGCGCCACGCCCACGGCCGAGGCCAGCATCCCCGCCATCCCCGAAGGCCCGCGGCGCGGCCCCGTCACCGGCACCATCAACTGCAACCAGACCTTCGACCGCTACGTCGAGGCGGCGGGAAACCGCGTCGCCTACCGCAGTGCGCTCGCCATGGCCGAGGGCGAGGACGGGGCCGTGAACGCGCTCTTCATCCACGGCTCGCCGGGGATGGGGAAGAGCCACCTGCTGCACGCCCTCGCCTGCCGCGTCGCCGATGCGGGCCGATCCGTCGCCTGCTTCTCGGCCGAGGCGTTCACGACGCGCTATCAAACCGCGCTGCGCTCCTCCACCGCGGAGCAGTTCCAGGACGCCGTGCGCAGCGCCGACCTGTTCGTCATCGACGACGTGCAGTACCTCGCGGGCAAGAAGGGGACGCTGGACGAGCTCGGCCACACCATCGACGCCGTGCTGAACGCGGGCGGGCGCGTGGCCTTCGGCAGCGAAGTGCCGCCGCGGGACCTCGATTTCCCGGAGCGGATCAGCTCGCGGCTGGCGCAGGGGCTGGTCGTGCGGATCGAGCCGTTCCGCCGCGAGGAGCGCCGCCGCTTCGTCGAGTGGCTCTGCCAGGACCGGCGGGCCGCCTTCCCCGGGTGGGCGGTCGACCGCATCGCGGGGCTGGAGCTGCCGAGCGTGCGGCTGTTGCAGAGCGCGGTGAACGCGGCCCTCGCGCACGCCCGCTACGGGCAGCTCGAGCCGGCGGACCTCGACGGCGCGATCGGCCACATCGCCGTCGCGCAGACCCCCGCGAGCTGCAGCGCGACGGAGCTGCTGGACGCCATCGCGCGGCACTTCCACCTTTCGGGGAAGGACCTCGCGGGGCGCAAGCGCACGGGGCCGCTCACGGAGGCGCGCAGCGCGGCCGTGGCGGTGCTGCATGGCCGGGGGCACAGCTACGGCGAAATCGCCGCGATGCTCGGCGGCCGCGACCGCAGCACCGTCCGCGAACTTGCCACGCGGGGCGAAACCATCCTCGCGGCGACGCCGGAGCTGCGCACGCTCTCGGCCTGAGCCGCCATGGCCGTTTCTCCTTCGCCGCCGCCGTCCGATAGGCTAGAGATGTGAGAGAACACCCGCCAAAGGCCGTCTTTTTCGACATGGACGACACGCTGCTCGACACTTCGGGCGGCATGGACGAGGCGTGGGACGTGACGCTGGCGGCGTTCGCGCCCTCGCTCGGCTTCGATGCCGCCGCCATGCGCGAGGCGATCCGCCGCGAGGCGACGGAATTCTGGCGGGACGAAGCGGCCATGACGGCGTGGCGGACGCGGCTCGCGGACGCACGCCGGCACGTCATCGAACTCGCCCTCGGTTCCCTCGGCCACGACCCGCGCGGCGCCCACGACCTCAGCGAACGGTACGGCCACGAGGTGTTCGAACGGCTGCGGCTGTTCGACGACGCCATTCCCACGCTCGAAGGGCTGCGCGATGAGGGATTCCGCCTCGCCATCCTCACGAACGGCCCCGCCGAGATGCAGCGCGCCAAGGTCGAGCGGTTCGGCCTGGAACGGTATGTCGACGCGCTCGTGATCGAGGGGGTGTTCGGCCGCGGCAAACCCGACCGCGAGGTGTTCGAGCACGCGCTCGGCGCGACCGGCGTCGGGCCGCACGAGGCCTGGCACGTGGGCGACAACCTGTACGCGGACATCGGTGGGGCGCGAAACGCGGGGCTCCACGCCGTCTGGATCCACCGCGACCGGCTGGAATCGCCCGAGGGGTTCGTGGCCGTGCCCGACCTCGTCGTCGCGCACCTCGGGGACCTCGTTGAGGCGCTGCGGCCCGAGGCGCCCGGCCGCTAGGCGCCCGGTGGCAGAAGCCAGCGCAGCCAGCGCCCGTGGGGGCCCGTCACGGCGAGCACTTCGTCCCGCCGCGTGCCGCGTTCGAAGGTGGTGAGGGTGAGCGGCAGTGCCGGGCTCGGCATCTCGATCCCTTCGAACGAACCCCGGAATCCGGCCTCGAGGGCGTACGCGGGCCATTCGACCGCCACCCAGGCGAGGTCGCGCGTGGCGCCAATGGCTTCGAGCACGGCGGCGTAGCGGGCGCGCTCGGCGGCGCTGAAGTAGGGGAGCACGTTCGTGTTCACCACGACGAGCGTGGCCTCGGGGGGCGCCTGGGCGGCGATGGCGGGGAGAACATCGACCACGTTCCCGGCGACGAGCCGCGGCGGGTCCCGGCGGGCGATGGCGATCGCGGCTTCGAGCGTTTCGCGGCGAGCGGCGTGCTCCGGCCAGACGCACGCACGCAGCCAGGTCGTGGCGTCGTCGTCCTGGACATCGATGGGCGCGAGGTCGATGCCGGTGCGGCTGACGATGGTGGGCGCGGGCGCGATGGGCGGCATCACCCCCCGGACCTCGGTACGCAGATGCACCGGCGAGCCAGGATCCCCGGCGATGCGGCCCTCGCCGTAGTCGCAGGCGAAGCGGTCGATGAGCAGGGTGAGGCCCGCGGCCGTCCCGGCATCGACGACGGCGAGGGGCCGGCCCATGCGCGCGGCCACGCGCACGAACGCGGGCAGCAGGTACATGCAGCGTCCGACCTCGTTCGTCTGCGTCGTTCGCGTGGCGAGGATCGCCGCGAGGGCATCGCGTTCGCGCTCCCAGAAGGCGCGGAAGGCGGGGTACACGGGCGGCGGGCCGGCGGGCGGCAGCGCCCCCGGCGTGATCGAGGCAAAGTACGGCGCGAGATCCGGGGCGAAGGCGCCCGTCAGCAGCCGGAAGTGCACCGCCGCGAACAGCAGGTTCGGGTTCGAGCGCGGGCCAGCAACATCGCCGAGCCAGCGCAAGAGCTCGTCGTCGCTGGTGATGCCCTGGCCGATCGCCTCGTAGAGGTCGGAGAGGCCGTGCAGTTCGAGGGTGGTGTAGCGCCGCATCCACTCGCGCCACGTTTCGGCCGCGTCGTTCATGCTCGCCCCCCGGCGGAGGAGTATAGCGAGCGCGGCGGGCGGCGGTTGGCTGAATGTGGAGGGCGTCGTATGCTTGGACTCCCCCACGTGGGCGGTTAGCTCAGATGGTTAGAGCGCTGCGTTGACATCGCAGAGGTCACTGGTTCGAATCCAGTATCGCCCACCAGCCTTTCTCCCCTTTCCCGGTTCATCCCACCCTCGCGGCGTTCGCGCGGGCGCGCGTGAGTTCGCGTGCCATCCGCAACGTGCGGACGCACGGCGATGGCGGCAGGCGGTAGAGTGCGTGCCACCACTTCCGGAGCGACATTCGCCATGACCGATCCCGCCGCGCCCGAGGGGCTTCGCCCGCTCGCCCAGCCCGATGCCCGCTTCCCCGTGTTCCATGCCTCGGTCGCGCCGAGCCTGCAGGTGATGAGCGAGTACTTCGCGGCCATCGCCGCGCGCGATCTCGCGGCCGTCGCCGACCTCATGCATTTCCCCTTCGCCACCTTCGAGGGCACGGAGCCGATCGTGGTCGAAAGCCGCGAGGCACTGCTGACCAACCCGCCGAAGTCGTTGACGTTCGCGCCGGGGGCCGGGAGCCACATCCAGCCCGGCGCATACGACCTGCTCGACAGCATTCAGCTGCACCTCTACAACCCCGTGGGCGCGGGGCTTTCGATGACGTACAGCCGCCACGGCGCGGGCGGGCACCGCATCCTCGAGTGCGAGGGCGTCTACGCGGTCACGAACAACGACGGCCGCTGGGGGATCGAGCTGATGTCCACAATCTTCACGCCCGCCGCCGCCATCGGCGTTTCGTACGCCGATGGGAGCGAGGCGGCGCTGCGCCGCGGCCGCGATTGGATGCTCGGCTACACCCTCCGGGACCAGGCCGTCCTGAACAGCACGCATCAGCTCGGACGGCGAGCCAACGTCTCCCTCGGGGACCCGCGCGTGAACGCGGGCAACGCGCGGGGCGGCGTTCCGATGGCGGGTTATCGCGTGGACGGCGTGAAGAGCCGGCTGCGGGTCTCGGAAACGACCGCGGAGAGCATCGCGAAGATGGATGCGAACTTTCCGCAGTTCGCGGAGTGGGCCGGCGGCGGCGTGGGGCAGTGGGACTACACCATCAACCTGCCCGAGGCCCGCACCCTGCACGCGACGGTGGACAAGGTCCACAGCTTCGGCGGCTACATCCGTTACACGGCCGACAGCCGCCCGACCTCCGAGACACACGCGATCAGCATCTCGTCGTACCGGGGCGGGCGCTGGGGAAGCTGCGGCAGCATCGGCGTGATGATGTACCACGACTACACGAACGACCTCTAGCGGGCGCCCGCGCCGGGACCAGGGTCAGGCGGCGATGCTGCCGAAGTGGGTCGTCTGCTTGCGGCGCAGCGGCTGCGCCTGCTCGGCGTCGTTCAGCACATCGGTCGCGTACAGCGCCTCGAGATCGTACTGGTGCACGCGCGCGGCGACGGGCACTTCGTACATCGAGCGGCCGTCGCTCACGGCGATGGAGCCGGGCACGCGCTTCAGGTAGATGAACGAATCCTCGTAGCGGCATTCGTTCAGGAGCACGGCGAAGCGCGGGCCGCCGAGGTGGGCGATGAAGTCGCTGGTGCGGGTGAACCGTTTCAGGACGTCGGCCATGCCGCGGGTGGCGCGCTCGGCGAATTCGTCGCCGCGGCGGGCGCGAACCTCGTCCAGGGTATCGAGCGAGAGTACGACGACCACGAACGGCACGCCGATGTTGCGGGCGCGGGGCATCTCCCGGCGGATCTCGGAGAGCAGGTAGTTGCGGTTCGGCAGCCCTTCCAGGTCCGAAATGTAGGCGGAGCCGTGGAGCCGGCTCATGGCGCGGCGAATGCGCCGGTTCCCCATCGACCGCAGCAGCACGATCTGCGCGGCGATGGCGAGCGCGAGCAGGACGAACACGGCGGCCACGGCAAGGTTCGCCAACGACGGGTCGCGAGCGACCTGCACGGCCTGCATCAGCAGGACCACGCCCGCCAGGGCGACGGTGGCGAAGCGAACCGCGGACCGCTTCCAGCCGGCCTTCTGGGGTTCTTGCACTGCGTTCTCTTCGAGTTCGTCCATGTTCGTCCTCGGAATGGGGGTCAGGCGACGTTCCGCATGGCGGTCTCTTCCTGGTCGTCGTCGCTGCGGCCCGTTTCGTACCAGCGCGGCGGCCGGTCGGTGACGTGCAGCAGGAATGCGCGGGCGCGGCCCTCGATGACGCGAAGGCCGCCGACGCGGTCCAACGCCTCACCGGTGCGGCCGGGGAGGGCGGGCGATTCGCGGCTGCCGCCGTCCGTGCGGTCGTAGCCGCAGGCGAGGCCGGCGCCGTCGCAGGCGAAGTTGGCGACGGCGACGATGTCGCCGACGGAGGTGGGCCGCTCCGGGAGCACGTCCGGGTGGTGGGCGGCAATCGCTTCGACGAGCAGCGCGGGGAACTTCCAGCGCTCGGCGAGGCGCGCGCCGACCTGTTCATGGCCGACGCCGAAGACGGCAAGCTCGGCCTGCCGGAAGGTCGTGTCCTGGTGCTCGACGAGGTGCAGCACCTCGGCGAACGAGCCGGGTTCGACGAGCATCATCGCGAGCTTGCCGAGGTCGTGCAGCACGCCGGCGGTGAAGGCGTCGTCCGGGCGGGCGGTACGGTATTCGCGTGCCAGCGTCTCGGCCGAGAGCCCAACGCAGACGCTGTGCGCCCAGAAGAGGTCCTGGCTGAAGGCGCCCACGGCGGGGGGCTTCAGTGCTTCGATGATGCCGCTGGTGATGGCGACGGAGCGCACGGTGCGCATGCCGAGCAGCACCACGGCCTCGCGCACATTGCTGATGCGGCGCGCGTAGCCGTAGTACGCCGAGTTCGAGAGGCGCAGGAGGCGGGCCGTGAGGGCCTGGTCCGAGCTGAGCACGGTGGCCAGGTCCATCGCCGCGGAACGTTCATCCTCGGCCATCTGAATCGCCTTGGAGGCGACGGCGCGCAGGGGCGTGAGCTCCTGAGTGCGGTTCACGATGGAGCGCAGGCGGTTTCGGGCTTCGAATGTAGTGGGCAGATCGTCGCTCATGCGGCGGTCCTTTCCTCGACCATGCTTCCGGTGGAGACGACACGGTTCCGTCCCGCGCGCTTGGCTTCGAGCAGGCGGTCATCCGCGAGGCGGATGGCATCCTGCAGGGTGCGGGCGCAGATCGGCATCGAAGCCACGCCCGCGGAGATGGTCACGGAGATGTGCGTCTCCGCATCGCCGTCCACGGGGACGCGCGCCTGGCCGATGGCCTGGCGGACGCGCTCCGCGAACCCGGTGACCTTCGCGAGGTCGGCGCCGGGCAGGAACGCAATGAACTCCTCCCCACCGAACCGCCCGATGATGTCGTCCTGCCGCGCGGTTTGCTTGAGTACGCCGGCGAGCGACGCCAGCACCTCGTCCCCCACGAGGTGGCCGTAGGTGTCGTTGACACCCTTGAAATGGTCCAGGTCGAACAGGGCGACCCCGAAGGCGGCGGGCGCGTTGCGGCCGAAGAGCAGCGCCTCGGCGGTCTCGATGGCGCTGCCGCGGTGGAGCATCCCCGTCAGCTGGTCGTGCTGGGCGACGTGGTTCAGCGTCCGCACGAGTTCGTTCAGGCGGTGGTTGTTGTCGCGCAGCGCCTCTTCGATGGAGCGCATCTTGCTGTGGTCGCGCACGTAGAGAATCGTCCCCATTTCCTCGCCGAAGCGGTCGTGGAGGAGGGCGGCGGAGACGGCGCCGACGAACGAGGGGTGGTCCTTGCGGACGGCGGGTACCTCGAGATTGACGATGCGCTTCTCGCCGACGAGCTGGCGGCGGAAGTGGTCGTAGCCATCGGAGGTGGCGAACAGCCGCCGCACGGGTTGCCGGAGCACCTCGATGGGCGCGAAGCCGAACATCGTCTCGCTTGCCCCGGTGTACAGCACGATGCGGTCGTCGCGGTCAGTGGCGATGACCGCGTCCGGGCAGGCGAACAGCATGAGCTGCAACGAGTCAGCGTCCGACAGCAAGCCAATGAAGTCAGGCGATCCGGGCAAGCGGGTGCGTCCTCTCGTGTCGCTAGGGTAGGTATCGGCCCCCACCCCACCCCGGAAGAGGGCGCGGGACACCCGTTCTGGGCGAATTTAGGAAGCAAGACCGAAGGAAAAGGCTGCGTCATTGGGAGAATGGCGGGCCTGGAGGCCCGGGCGATTCGCGGGAGGGGCCCGCGTCAATGGAAGTATCGAAAGGACCTGTCGCATGCGAGCGGTCACTACCGCGCGGCGTGGGTCCGCCGATCGTTAGAAGGTGAGGTATTCGCGCGGCCGGTGGGCCGGGTTGATGGCGGCGGTGGCGGTGCTGGGTGGCCTCCTGGCCGCGCTCCCTCTCTTCGTTCCCGGGGCGGCGCCGGCCGCGCATGCCGATGGGCCGACGCTGGGGTCAACGCCGAAAACGCCGACCCCGGTGCGGACGCCGCGCATCACGCCCACGCCACGCGCGACACGCACCCCCGGCCCGGATGGCCGCCGGCTCGTGATTCCCGGGGTGAGCGGAGCCGACCAGCCGCCTTCGCCCACGGCGACGCCCGCCATCAGCCGCCCGCTCGCGCCGGCGCCGGCGATGCAGGGGCTGCGCGCCCGCCTCCAGGCGGCGATCGACAGCTACGCCGTGGGTGGCACGTACGCCATCGCCGTCACGGACCTGCAAACGGGCGAAATGGTGAGCGTGAACGGCCGCCAGCCGCAGATCAGCGGCTGCGTGATGAACATCTTCGTGCTCATCGCGGCGATGCAGGACGCGAGCTGGGGCGCCTACCCGATGTCGCGCGTGCAGACGCTTATCGCGAACACCCTCTGGTCCTCGGATGCCGCCTCCGCGCGCCAGCTCTACGGCATCACCGGCGGCGGCGCCATCCTCAAGGGCGTGCAGCGCGTGCAGTCCATGGCCGACGGCCTCGGCCTGCGCGACGTGTTCATCGACCACCCCCCGGGCTACCCCAACGAGAGCCTCGGCCTCGACGCGAACAACTGGGTCACCGCCGAGGACGTGAACGGGATGCTCGCCGCGCTCTACGGCGGACGGCTGCTCGACGAGCCGTACCGCACGCAGCTCCTCGATGCGATGACGCGCGTGCGGCCGGAGCTGAACTACCTGCTCGGCAGCGGCCTCACGGGGCTCGTCAGCCACAAGAACGGGTTCCTGTTCGAAGGCGGCGGCTGGGTCGATAACGACGCGGGCATCGTGCGCTTCACCCGCGGGGGCCGCGAGTACGCCTACGCGGTCACCTTCCTCGCGATGGACGTCGACGGCTACCTCGGCGATGTGGTGCTCGGCCAGGCGCTGACGCGGATGACGTGGGAGCACTTCAGTGCCGCGTATCCGTAACCCCCGGCCGCTC
Source organism: Candidatus Amarobacillus elongatus (assembly GCA_016703545.1). Classification (GTDB taxonomy): domain Bacteria; phylum Chloroflexota; class Dehalococcoidia; order Tepidiformales; family Tepidiformaceae; genus Amarobacillus; species Amarobacillus elongatus. The sequence goes on along the minus strand of JADJBX010000006.1, from coordinate 26,334 downwards.
GCGCAGCGCGTAGAATCGCGTTCACTTCCATCGAGGTGAACCATGCCGCACGCGAACATCAACGGCGCGAGCCTGTACTACGCCGAACAGGGCACCGGGCCCGCCATCCTCTTCCACCACGGCTACACGGGGTCGCACGACAGCTGGGACGTCGTCGCGCCGGCGTTCGCGGCGAAGGGGTACCGCGCCATCGTCATGGACTGCCGTGGCGCCGGCGACAGCGAGCACACCGCGGACGGCTACAGCATCGAGCAGTACGCCGACGACGTGATCGGCATGGCCGACCACCTGGGGCTGGAACGCTTCATTTATGTCGGGCACAGCATGGGCGGCGTCATCGGCATGGAGCTCGGCATCCGCTACGCCAGCCGGCTCGAGAAGCTGGTCCTCGTCGCGCCGGCGCCCGCCGATGGCGTGGACGTGAGCGTCCCCGGCGCGGCCGCCCAGCGCGAACGCGGGCTCGCCCTGCGGCGCGCGCGGGACCGCGAGACCCTCCTGCGCGAACGGCTGGCGACGACCGCCCGCCCGAACCCGGAGACGATCGCGGCCGCCGTCGACCGCGCGCTCTCCGTCTCGGACGGGCATTACAACGACTCGTGGGATGCCCTCGTCACCTCCCGCCGGGGCGACCGGCTGGAAGAGATCATGGTCCCGACGCTGCTGGTGGCAGGCGCCGCCGACGGCCTTCTCCTCGCGAACCTGCGCGACTATCCGCGGCTCGGGAACGCGACCATCCACGTCCTCAGCCGCGTCAGCCACGGGATCCACCAGGAGGACCCGGACACCTTCATCACCGTCCTCGGCGACTTCCTCGATCACGGCGTCGTGACGCAGGCGACGCTGGTGCGGCGCTTCCGCGAGATGGCCGCCGCGCGCTGAATCCCGTTCCCGGTGGGCGAACGAAAGGGGCGAAGCCGACGCGGCTTCGCCCCTGTTTCGTTCATGACCGCCCTCGGGCGCTACTTCGCACCCGCGGCGAACGGCGAGAGGCCGTCGTGGGAGGCGGCGGTGGCGCGTTCGACATCGCGCAGGGAGCGGAACGCGACGAGCATCAGCACCGAGATGATGGCCATGGCCACGGCCGAGCCGGCGACGGCGGCGGGCGCGCCCCAGGCATCGGCCGCCGCGCTCACGGGCATCGTGCCCAGCGGGGTGAGGCCGAAGCTCATCATCATCAGGCTCATCACCCGGCCGCGGACGGCGTCGGGGATGATCATGTTCACGGCCGTGGAGTTCACGGTGTTGAACACGCTGGCGCAGACATCCGTGAGCAGCACGAGCGGCAGTGCCAGCAGGAACCAGGGCGAGAGCGCGAACAGGAACAGCGTCCCCGCGAACGCGAACAGGCTGGCGACCATCATCCGCAGGTGGTGACGTTCCCCGCCGTGCCAGGCGACGAAGATCGAGCCGAGGATGCCGCCGATGCCCGCGAACGCCTGCAGCACGCCAAAGCCGTCTTCGCCCACCTTCCAGACGTCCTCGGCGAAGACCACGAGCAGCGTCTGGAACGGCATCGCGAACATGATGGGCACGATCGACAGCAGCATGAGCGCGCGCACGGGCGGCGTCTTCGCGACGTAGCGGAAGCCCACCGCGAGCTCGCCCAGGGGCGATACCGTCTCGTCGCGCGGCGGCGGCGGCGACTTGTGCACGCGTGTCATGGAGAAGAGCGCGACGCAGTACAGCACCGTCGCGATGAGGTACATCCAGCGGATGCCGGCGAAAGCGACGATGAGGCCGGCCGTCACGGGGGCGGCGACGCGGGCCGCGTTCATGCCGCCCATCTGCAGTGCCATCGCGTTCGGCAGCCCCTCGCGCCCGACGATGTTCGCGACGATCGATTGCCGTGCGGGCATCACGAACGGGAACGTGCAGCCGAGGATGAACACGACCACGAGCAGGTGCCAGAATTCGAGCAGCCCCGTGACGAGCAGCGTGAAGATGATGAGTTCGTTCACGAGCAGCGTGGCCTGGCCGATCATGATCAGCTTGCGCCGTTCGAAGCGGTCGGCGACGACGCCTCCGAAGGGGGAGATGATCAGCATGGGCAGCGCGACCATGAGGTTCACAAGCCCGAGCGAGGTGGCGTTGCCGGTGAGGTCGTGGGCGAGGATGGAACGCACGACGAACTGCCCGTTCATCGCGAAGAAGAACGCGAGGTTGCTCCCGTAGAGCCATCGGAACTGCTGGTGGTCGAGCGAGGAGAACGCGGCTCGCCACCCACCCGCGCGCGGCGGGGCCATGCCTTCGTGCTGAGCGGCCATCGAATCAGCATAGAGCACGCGCGCGAGTGTGCGCGGGAGACGTTCAGGGAGTGTGCGGTCCGCCACGGAGGGCGAAAGTGCGCGGCGGCCGTGCGATAGGTTTGCAATGCATATTTTGCGCGCCCATTACAAAGGTTAGGGTGCGGAACACTCGCGCGATGTTAGATTGCGTCTGTCGAATTCCGGCGCCAGCCGGGAACGGGGGAACCAGCAAGGGACGACGGAAGCCGGGCACGCGTCACGTCAAAGACGTACGGCGCGAACCGGAACCGGGCTTCCCATGGGGTGTATTGCGCACGAGCGCATAGGCGAATCCGACGCCGAACCCGTCAGCTAACTCCGTAGACAGTCGGAGGCCGTTGGCCTCCTCCCGGGCGCGCGCAGGCGTGCCCCAGCGAGGTCGCGTATGGACGGAACGCATTCGATGACAGTCCGGGCGAAGCCGAGCCGCGGCGTGCCCCGGGTAGTGCTGCGCCTGGCCAGGCCGCGCAGGGCTCCCCGCGCCGCGCACGATGGCGTGCCCCCGGCCTGACCCCACTCCGCGCCCCCGGATCCATTCGCCGACCGCTGCCGCACAGGCAGAAGGAGGGTTCACCATGGTCTTTTCGTCTACCTCTCCCATCTCCCCGTCCATCGATGAAGCAGGTGCGGGGGCGCTGTTCGCCGCCTGGGAGGCGATGCGCCGTGCCCGCGAACTGCCCTGGAACGCCGATGACGCGGACAGCTGGCTGGCCGCGTTCCATCGCGAAGTGACGGGCGCGCGGGCGCTGCTGCTCGCGCACGTCGCCGTGGCGGAGTCGCCGTCATCGCCGCTGCTGGACCGGCCATCGGAGCCCGGCGCGGTGAGCCGCCAGCTGGATGAGCACGAGCAGCTCGTCGCTTCCATCGACCAGATCCTGGCGGCGGCCTCCGCGGGCACGGGCGGCACCATCGACCGCGTCGTCGATGTAACCGAGCGCGCGATCCTGCTGGAGATCCGCATGGCGATGCACCTGAACCGGCTGCACGGGCTCCTTGGCCCGCGCGCGGCGGTGAGCGCGGCCGGGGTGGCCCGATGACCCGCCTCCTCCAGGTTTCGAACCGGCTGCCGGTCACCGTCTCCTGGTGCGACGGCAAGCTCGCCGTGAAGCGTGCGCCGGGCGGTGTCGCCTCCGGGCTCTCCGCCGTTCACCGACCCGAGCACGACCGCTGGATCGGCTGGACCGGGCACGTCGCGGAGGGGTTCGATGCCTCCATCGCCGCGCGGCTGGACGAATTCGGCTGCGACCCCGTGTTCCTCGACGCCGACGAAGTGCTCGGCTTCTACGACGAGCTCTCGAACGGCGCACTCTGGCCGATGCTCCACAGCCGCCTCGCCGACCTCCCCTTCGAACTGCGCGGCTGGGAGATGTACGAACACGTGAACCGCAAGTACGCCGACGCGGTGGTGGCCGCCTACACGCCGGGCGACCTCGTCTGGGTGCACGATTACCAGCTCGCGCTCGTGCCGGCGCTGGTGCGGGAGCGGCTGCCGGGCGCGCGCATCGGGTTCTTCCTCCACGTGCCGTTCCCGCCACCGGAGGTGTTCCGCGCCTTCCCCTGGGGGCCGCAGATGATCGACGGGCTGCTGGGCGCGGACGTCGTCGGGTTCCAGACGAAGGAATACGCGGCGAACTTCCGTGAGACCGCGACATCGACGCCGGCCGCGCCGGGGACGGACCCCCACACGCGCACCTGGCGGCTGGCGACGGCGGAGGTCATCGTCGACCCGATCGGCATCGACCCGCGGGCGTGGCACGACCTCGCGTCCAGCCCGGAGGTCGAGGCGCGCGCTGCCCAGATCCGCGCCGAGGCCGGGGGCCGCTCCATCCTCGTCGGCGTCGACCGGCTGGATTACACGAAGGGCATCCCTCGGCGGCTGCTCGCGCTGGAGTCGCTGTTCGCGTCCGGCGAGCTGGACCCGGACCGGGTGCTGATGTTCCAGGCGTCGGTGCCATCGCGCGAGAACGTGGCCGCGTACGAACGGCTGCGCAGCCAGACGGACGAACTCGTGGGGCGGATCAACAGCCGCTACGGGTCGATTGCGGCGGCGCCGGTGCGGGCGGCCTACGGGTCGCTAACGATGACGGAGCTGTGCGCGCTCTACCGCGCGGCCGACGTCATGCTCGTGACGCCGCTGCGCGACGGCATGAACCTGGTCTGCAAGGAGTTCGTGGCGTCGCGCTACGAGGGCGGGGGCGTGCTCGTGCTGAGCGAATTCGCCGGCGCCGCCGAACAGCTCACCGACGCGGTGCTCGTGAACCCGTACGACGTGCAGGGCATGGGCGCCGCGATCCTGCGCGCGCTCTCGATGCCGGAGGCCGAGCGGCGCCACCGCATGGGGCGGCTGCGCGCGCGCGTCGCCGTGCACACCTCGGCCGATTGGGCGCGAACGTTCCAGCAGCGCCTCGCGAGCTCGCGCGACGGCGCCTACCGCCCCGGCGTCGCATCGCTGAGCTAGGGCGAACAGCCGGCGGCGCTGCTCGCGCCGCCGGCCGTTCGCAGTTCCCGGTTCCCATTGACGAGTTCCCAGGGCCCCGTCGCGAACCGCCTCTCCGCCCGCGCCCACCCTTTTCTCCTTCCCCCTTTCTCTTATCTCTTCCGATACAGCGCCCTCACGACCCTGACCCGCCCATCGCGGCCGGCCCTGGCGAGGTTTTCGATGCGGTTGGGGAGGTCCGGGCCCAGGACGACCATGAGGCCGAACGGGATCACGCCCGGGGGCGGCGCCGGGGGGAGGCCAACGGCGATCGCGGCCTCCGTTTCGTCGCGCCACTCCACCAGTTCGAGGCCCGCGCCGGCGAGGAACGCCTTCGTCTCCGCCTCCGTGTAGATGAAGCTGATGCCCGCGTCGACCGCCCACGGCACCGGGAAGTCCAGCGCGCGGCCGTCCCCCGCGAGGATGTCGTGGAATACCAGCCGGCCGCCGGGCCGGAGAACGCGCGCGCACTCCCGGTACAGGGTGGCGCGGTCCTCGATGTTCATGACCGCGTGCTGCGTCCAGACCACATCGAAGGCGCCGTCCGCGAAGGGCATGTCGAGCGCGCTTCCCAGTTCGAAGCGGACGCGATCGGTCAGCCCGCAGCGGACGGTGAGCGCGGTGGCGTCTTCGACGAAGGCGGGCGTGAGGTCGATACCGGTGACGTCGGCGCCGAACTCGGCGGCGAGGATACGCGACGGCCCGCCCAGGCCGGAGCCCACGTCGAGCACGCGCTCCCCGGGCTGGATGCCGGCGAAGGCGGCGAGTTCCCGCGTCGCGACGATGCCGCCGGTATGGAACTGGTCGGCGGGAGCGAGGCTCTGGGGCGTGATCTCGGTGATGCCGGCGGCGGCGGCTGCGGCCAGCACGCGCGCCGCCGCGCTCGTCTCGCCATAGTGCGATTCCACGGTAGCCATGGGTTCATCCCTCCGCCGGACAGCCTACGGGACCGGCGGAAAAAATGTGTGTTTACCGCAGTACGAGTTCCCGGTTCCCGGTGCGTCGCCGACTGCCACGCACCCTTTCTCCTTTCTCCTTTCTCCTTTCTCTTACTATCCCAGCGCGATTGCCCGTCCTTCGGCCGACGAGCGTTCGATGGCGTCGAGGAGGCGGTGACGCACGACGGCGTCATCGAACGATGGCGCGAAGCCGGTACCCCGGCGCGCCCCTTCGGCGAGCGCGGCGTACGCCTGCGCGACGTTCCGCGGCGAACCCGCGGGCGCGCCTTCGGGGATGAGCGTGAAGCGCTCCGGCACCGGCATCTCCTCCATGCGCGCGCCGCCCCGCGCCCCGAACAGCGCGTTCGGCCCGATGCTCAGCGACCCGGATGGCCGCACCGCGAGGGCGCCTTCGCTGCCGAAGATTTCGAGGCGCGTGCCGCTGGCGTTGCGGGGGACGGTGGCGATGTGGACCGCGGCCTCGGCCCCGTTCACGAGCTGCCCGGCGACGATGATGCTGTCGGGCGACGTCACGGGGACGCGCTCGCCGCTGCCTTCGAGCCGCCATTCCGGGACCTTCGTGGCCAGCCGCGCGGAGACGGTGGCGAACTCCCCGGCGATGTAGCAGAGGTCGTCGATGGCGTGGCCGCCCTGGATGGTGAGGGTGTTCGCGCCCGCCGCGCGCTCCGCCTGCCAGATGCGCCCGGGCCCGCGTTCGATGATCGCCGGCGCGATGCTCGTGAGGTGCGCGGCGAGCACGTCGCCGATGTACCCCTCGGCCACGAGTTCGCGAGCGTAGGCGATGACGGGGTCGGAGCGGCCCTGGAGGCCGACGAGGGTGCGAAGGCCGCGCGCACGGGCCATGGCGGCGAGCTCCTCGGCCTCCGCCAGGTTCGCGCCGAGGGGCCACTCGCAGAAGGTGTCCTTGCCCGCCTCGAGGGCCGGCTTCGCGAGGGCGAAATGCCCCGGCACGCGCACGCACACAGCGACGAGGTCGATCTCCGGGTGCGCGACCATGTCGTTGATGTCGTGGAAGGCGAGCTCCGCGCCGAACGCCTCACGCGATGCCTCGGCGGTCTCGCGGTGCGCCGTGCACACGGCCTTGAGTTCGAATTCAGGGAGCGCGCGGAGGGCGGGGACGTGCGCGTTCGCCCCCCAGCCGCTGCCGCCCTGCGTGACCGTCGCCCCGACAATACCGACCCGGATCCTGTCCGCCATGGTTCGCCTCGCCCGCTCTGGATGTGGGCGAAGTCTGGCGGTTGGGCGGGGGAATGAGAAGGGGGCTCAGCGGGTGACGAAGCTCTCGTTCACCCAGCCGCTTTCGCCACCGGGCGTAACGACGGCAATCCAGCCGGCCGCGGGCGTGACGCCTTCGAACCGGCGGTAGAGCAGCACGCCGTCGGCGAAGCAGCCGTGCGCGGCCGCGGTGGTGGCGGGCTCGGCGCGCACGTTGAGGCAGTCGGCGCCGGTGGCCACCCGCACCACCTCGCGCGCCACGATCGCGTTCACGAACGTGTGCCCCTGGTTCGGCTCGCACGTCGCGAACTCGGCGATGGGGTGGACGGTCCCTGTCGTTCCCCAGTTCACGAGCGCGGCGTACACGGGCTGCTGCTGCTTGCACGCCGAGGCGCCCGGCGGGGCCGGGGGGTTCGCGAGCTCCACGTTCGCGACGAGCTGGCCGGATGGGAGCTGCCCCCGGAGGTCGAAGAACGACAACCCCGTGAGGGCGCGCACCAACCGTCCCGTGCCATCGAACACGGCGGCCGTTTCGCCCGCGGCACCCGCGGGCACGTACTGCGCCAGCCACGACGGGCCGATCGCCAACACCGAGGCAAGGTACCGGCCGGGGGAGCCCGGGAGGAGCAGCGCGCCGGACTGGTCGTAGAGCGCGCCGCCGACATCGAAGGCGCGCCAGGCGAGGGCGCCATCGCGGCCGGGGATGGGGGCCGCCGGGCCGGCCGTCGCGGGCGCCGCCAGCGGCATCAACGATGGCCACAGGAAGTGGGATTCGATGTACTCGGCGCCGCGCCGGCGAGCCGCCGTGGCGATGACCTCGCCGTTGGCGAAGCCGCCGAGGAACGAGCCCGGCTCCAATCCCGTCGCCGGCTCCTCCCGCCAGGTGATGCCGCCGTCGCGGGAACGGAACACGCGGGAGAGTCCATCGGCGGAGGGATCGCCTTCGCCCCCGCAGTAGCCCCGCGCGCAGACCAGGACGACGAAATGGCCGCGCTCCCAGTCGGCCGCGATGCTGTTCGGATACCCGCCCGTCGAGGCCAGGAGGGGGCCCAGGAGGTCGTCGGTGTGAAGCTGCCCGGCGCTGTCCCGGTAGGTGCGGAAGAGGTTGGGAATGCGCGGACGGCCGCAGGCGTAACAGCCCACCGATGTGTACCCGACGCTCCCGTAGCCGAGGCCGACGGGCTCACCCGGCTGGAGCACCACGCTCTCCGCGCCTTGAAGCGGGTCCGTCCCCGGTTGCGGGTGGGGTGTGGGCGTCGGCGTGAGCGGGACCACGGGACCGGTGCGATAGGGGGCGAAACGCGTGCCCGCGCAGGCCGCGAACTCTGGCAGGCCCGCAGGTCACAGCGGGGCACGTCGCCGCCGGTGACCACCGCCTCGAACGGCGGGAGCATCACGAGGCGCGTGAGTACGGGGAGCGCGTCGCCGTCGCGGGTGAAGCCAAGCAGCGCGCGGGCGTTCGGCGCGAGTTCGTCGCCCACGGCGGCCGCCGTGAGCACCACCGAGAACGCCTCGTCGCAGCTTGCTCCCGTGCCGGCGCCCGTGAGCGGGCAGCCGATGGCGATCACGCGAGGCGCCGTGGGCCCGCGCAGGACCTGGCCCGCCGCCGTCGTGATGCCGGAGGGCTCCGCCGCGTACTGGCTCTTCGGTGACACCAGCGTGCGCGGATCGCCGTCGCGGAACTCGCGCTGAACGCGGTCGGCGAAGTCGCAGACGGCCGCGGCGACGGGGCACCCGGTAACGGCGCTCGTTGGCGACGGCATGGCCGTGGCGGCGGTGGTGGGGCTGCCGGCCGCGGGCGGCGGGGCATCGCCGGCGTCGTCCAACAGCCAGGCGACGGCGAGTGCGCCGGCGCCGAAGGCGCCCATCGCCAGGAGCAGCGCCAACAAACGCGGCGAGACTTTCATGGCCCGTTTAACGTACCGCAGCGCCGCATGGTTCCGCGCGTGACGCGCGAAAGGGGCGCCGGGGCGCCCCTTTCGCATTGCTCGCGGGAAACGAACTAGGCGTCGTTGCCGTTGGCGTTCAACACGGTGTTGGTGGCGCCGTCGACTTCGACGGGGGTATCGAACCCGACGATGTAGTTCGACGTGGCACGGTTCCGGTCGACTTCGGGGGTGAAGGTGCCGGCGATGACGGAGCCGCCGATGAAGATGCCCTGCTCACCGACGCCCGGGACGCCGCGGATCGAGTTGTTCGTGATCTTGTTGCCGTTCGCCTCGGCGTCGCACTCGCTGTACGGAGCGTAGCTGTAGGCGGCGATGCTCACGCCCCACTGGGCGCCGCTGATGCGGTTGTAGACGATGTGGTTGTTGTTCGCCGCCGCCGGGCCACCGGCGAAGCAACCCCACGTCTCGATGGCGATGCCAACCTGGCTATCCTTCACTTCGTTCCCCTGCACGAGGATGCCGCTCGACTGGAAGATGAGGATGCCGGTCGAGGCCCAGTTCGGACCCGTGTAGGCGTTGGCGAAGACGCGGTTGTCCTTGATGACGCCCGTCGCGCCGTAGCCGAACTGGATGCCGTTCTGGGCGATGCTGCCCACCGGGCCGATGCCCGAGATGTAGTTGTCCGTGACGGTGGCGCGAACGTTGCCGCTCACGAGGATGCCCGTCTTCTGGTACTGCGTGACGCGGTTCCCCGTGATGGTCACGCGCGTGGGATTCGAGCCCGTGCCGTCGAACGGCTCGTTGCGGGCTTCGATGCCGTTGCCTTCCTGGCAGCCGCTCGCGCCCTGGTTGATGTTCTGGACGGTGTTATCGGTGATGTTGCCGCTCGCGCCCTGGAGCATGATGCCGCGCAGGCGGGCGTCGCCGTCGTCGCAAACGTCGCTCAGCGCGGACGTGTTCAGCTTCAGGTTCCGGACGTTCGCGACCGCGCCGGCGTTCTTCACGATGGCGCCGGTGAAGTGGCCCGCGACCGGGTCCATGGCGGTGATCGTGCGGCCGCGCCCGTCGAGGGTCATGCCGTTGGGGATGAGGATGGTTGCGTCCGTGGTGCAGTCCGCATTGAGGCGCATGGTGCTGCCGATGGTGGTGAACGTGCACGTGGTGGCGGCTTCGGCGTCGTGGGTCGCCGAGAGGCCGAGGACAAGGGATCCGGCCATGAAGGCCATGAGCGCAATCGCTCTACGCATGGAGGCTCTCCGTCTCAAGATGATGATGCTTATACTGGATTGTTCCCAGCTGCACACTACTTTGAAACCTTATTCCACGAAGTCGTCACCTCATGTCGCGTTGGGTAATGGGCGGCCCGAACGCGACACGGAGTGTCGGGCCTCCTCCACCGGTGGTTGAGAGGGGCATACGGGGCGGGAAAGCGCCCCTCGCGACCCGAATGTCGTTCGGAATTATTGACAGCGGCCGTCCGCGCCGCCTACCCTCCGTGCGCGCGGCGGAATCCGTTCAGGCTCGCCGTCAGATTCGTATGAGGTTTGCTCCATGGCAGTCGACGGCACCTACAACATCACCATGAACACCCCGATGGGGGATCGCCCGGCCACCGTCACGCTCGCGGCCGATGGCGGCGCGCTCAGCGGCACCTTCGGCGGCGGCCAGGGCTCCGTCGCCATCACCGACGGCACCACCTCCGGCGACGACGTCGCGTGGGCGGCCACGATCAATGGCGCGATGGGCGAAATGAAGCTCGCCTTCAGCGGCAAGGTCGATGGCGACACGATCGGTGGCACCGTGCAGTTCGGCATGTTCGGCTCGGGCCCGTTCACCGGCACCCGCGCGTAACCCTGCTCGGGGATCGAGCAAGCGGGCGCCGAATGGCGCCCGCTTCTTCGTGCTGCCGTCCGCCCTCGCCGCGCAACGAACGCGCCCTGTTCGGAACAGGGTTTGACGATAATCCCGCGCGCTTGTTAGGCTTGCGGCGAACATTCGTTCGAGGCGCGCGACATGAGAGAAGAGCTGTCCGGCAAGCAGCAGCAGATCTTCGAGTTCCTGAGGACCTTCCTCCAGGACAAGGACTACCCCCCGAGCATCCGGGACATCCAGGAAGGCTGCGGGATCTCCAGCACCAGCGTGGTCGATTACAACCTGCGCAAGCTGGAAGAGAAGGGGTACATCCGCCGGGACCGCGAGGTCTCGCGCGGCATCGAAATCCTCGGCGCGCGCCGCAACCGCTCCCGCATCGTCGAAATCCCCGTGCTCGGCACCATCGCCGCCGGCCAGCCCATCCCCGTCCCCACCAGCGATCGCTTCGGCAACGACAGCGACGAAACCGTCGCCGTGACGGAGGACATGGTCCGTGGCCGCGCGAACGTGTTCGCCCTCCGCGTGAAGGGCACCTCGATGATCGAGGACCTGATCGACGATGGCGACATCGTCTTCCTCGAGCCCGCGCAGTCCGCCACCAACGGGGACAAGGTGGCCGTGTGGCTGAAGGACCGCGGCGAAGTGACGCTCAAGCGGTATTACCACGAAGGCACCCGTGTACGCCTTCAGCCGGCGAATAGTACGATGGAGCCCATCTATACCGCGCCGGAGAACGTCGAGATCCAGGGCCGCTTCATCTCGTCGCTGCGCCCCAGCGGCTGATCCGGCCCCCAGGCGTACCGGCCATCGTTGGTCCATGAACGAAACGATCGTCAGCGTCCGCGACCTTTCCGTGCGGTACCGCACGCGCGAGGCCACCACGTACGCGGTCGACCGCGTCTCGTTTGACCTCTCCCGGGGCAAGGTGCTCGCCCTCGTTGGGGAGTCCGGGTCCGGCAAGAGCACCGTCGCGATGGCGCTGCTTCGCATCCTCCCCTCCCAGGCCACCATCACCTCCGGTTCCGTCCTCTTCGGCGGCCGGGAGCTCATGGACCTCTCGGACAAGGAGCTGCGGGCCGTCCGCGGGCGCCGCATCGCGATGATCTTCCAGGACCCCATCGCGGGCCTGAACCCCGTGATCTCCATCGGAGACCAGGTCGCCGAGACGCTCACGAGCCACCTGCAGATCCCGAAGAAAGAGGCGAAGGCACGCGCGCTCGACATCCTCCGCGAGGTCGGGCTGGCCGACCCCGAACGGGTGGCGAAGGCGTACCCGTTCCAGCTCTCCGGGGGCATGTGCCAGCGCGTGATGATCGGCATCGCGACCGCGCTCGACCCCGAGGTGCTCATCGCCGACGAGCCCACGAGCGCGCTCGATGTCACCGTGCAGGCGCAGATCCTGTACCAGCTCCAGGCACTTCGCGAGTCGCGCGGCACCACGATCCTGCTCATCACGCACGACTTCGGGGTGGTCGCGCAGGCCGCGGATGAGGTGGCCGTGATGTACGCGGGCCGCGTCATCGAATCCGGCGCGACGCGAGAGATGCTGACCCGCCCGCTGCACCCGTACAGCCACGCGCTGCTTGCCACGCTGCCGCGGCTCGATGGCGCCGGGGGGCCGCTGCACGCCATCCCGGGAACGCCACCATCGCTTTCCGAGCCATCGGAGCGCTGCCCGTTCATCCCCCGCTGCGCCAAGGTCATGAACGTCTGCCGGAACGACCCGCCGCCAGTGCTCATGCGCCCGGAAGGCGCAAACCACGACGTCGCCTGCTACAACCCGATCTGGCGCGGCTGACGGGGCCGGCCACGGACATGCATCCCGATGAAGCCCCCACCGATGCCCCGCTCGTCGCGCGGCTGCTCGCGGCGCAGTTCCCGGCGTGGGCGCACCTGACACTGACGCGCATCGAATCCACCGGCACCGACAACGCCCTCTACCGGCTCGGCCCCGAACTCGCCGTACGGATGCCGCGCCGGCCCTCGGCGGCGGGGCAGGTGGCGAAGGAGGCGCGCTGGCTCCCGGTGCTCGCACCCCACCTCCCCCTCGCCATCCCCGTGCCGCTGGCGACAGGGCTGCCGGGCGAGGGCTACCCGCACCCATGGGGCGTCTACCGCTGGCTCGAAGGCGAGACCGCCCACGCCGGGCGGCTGGCAGACCCCGGCGCCGCAGCGGAGTCGCTGGCGGAGTTCCTGACCGCCCTGCGGGCGATCGACGCGAGCGACGCGCCCCTGCCCGGCGCGCACAACTCCTACCGCGGTGTGCCCCTCGCGGCGCGGGACCGCGCGGTGCGCGCCGCGCTCGCCCACCTCGACGGCGAAATCGACACGGCGGCCGCGATGGCGGCGTGGGAGCGCGCACTCGCGGCGCCCGCATGGGCGGGGCCACCCGTGTGGATTCACGGCGACCTCTCGCCGTTCAACCTGCTCGCGCGCGACGGCGAACTCACCGCCGTCATCGACTTCGGCTGCCTCGGCGCGGGGGACCCGGCGTGCGACCTGCAGCCGGCGTGGAACCTGCTTCCGCCGGCCGCACGGGAGCGCTTCCGCGCGCGGCTCGCGCCCGGCGAAGCGGCCTGGGAGCGGGGGCGCGGGTGGGCGCTCTCCGTCGCGATCATCCAGCTTCCGTACTACCGGGACACGAACCCGGGGCTCGCCGCCAACGCGCGACTCACGATCGCGGCCGTGCTCGCGGAGCGCTGACGGCTACCGCGCGAACGGCTGCGTGTCCCCCGGCGCCTGCACTTCGAACGCGTTCAAGGTCATCGCCACCATCGTGTAATAGCCAATCGTCGCGATCATCTCGACCAGCCCCTGCTCGCCGAACCCTTCGACCGCGCGCTGATACAGCGGCGCCGGCAGCCCGTGCGTCGTGTGCAGCGACTGGCAGATTTCGTACGCCAGCTGCTCGTCGGCGGGGGCGCCGGCGGGGAGCTGCTCGGCCATGACGGCGTCGAGGGTGTCCTGGGTCACGCCGTGCTGCAGCGCCACGCGCGCGTGCGCCACCCATTCGACATTGCTCCGCCAGAACCGCGCCGTCACGCAGATGGCGAACTCGACGATGCGGCGGTCGAGGGTCGTTCGCTCCCAGATGAAGTTGCCGAAGCTGACGGCGCGCTGCGCCAGTTCGGGGCTGCGCACCCACGGGTCGAACGGCCCGCCGATGCTGCCGTTCGCACCCGGCGGCCGGAAGCGGGCGATGCGGTCGTACTGCTCCTGCTGAGCGGGCGTCAGCTCGTCGCGGGTCCTGGGGGTGAGTCGGCTCATGGCGTACCTCGGGTCGGATGTGGCCGGGATGCTACCCTGCCCCGCGGCCGTCCGCATTTTCGGGCTGTGTTACCCTGGTCCCTGTGTCCCTAAACACCACGGAGCAGCCACCATGACCGACCGGGTAGCGACCATTGGCATCGAACGGGTGCAGCTGGGGGTGCGCGTCGAGAAGCGGCTGGTGAAGGTGCTCAAGGGGCTCGCGGAGTTCGAGGGCGTCACCCTCGGGCAGCTGATCGAGAAGATCGTGCTGCACTCCTTCGAACCCATGCCCGGCGAAGAAGGGGAGTGGGCAGCGAGCCCTCACGGCAAGCGCGCCCTCGCCGCCATCGCGCAGCTACGCGCCGTCTACGGCCTCGATTACGACGTGCACGCCTCGCAGCGCTTCGACGAGCGCGCGACCGGGTAGGGGGCTGCTACTGGCCGCCGCCGACCGCGACCGCGGCCAGGGACTCGGCTTCCTCACCCATGCGTACCGCCGCCTTCACGAAGTCGCGGAAGAGCGGGTGCGGGCGGTTGGGGCGGCTCTGCAGCTCGGGGTGGAACTGCGTGCCGAGCATGAACGGGTGCTCGCGGATCTCGCTGATCTCGACGAGTGAGCCATCCGGCGAAGTGCCGCTCACGCGCAGCCCGTGCCCTTCGAGAATGCCCCGGTAGGCGTTGTTGAACTCCCAGCGGTGGCGATGGCGTTCGAACACCAGGTTCGTGCCGTACGCCTCGGCCGCGAGCGAACCGTCGCCCAGCGTGCAGGGGTACTGGCCCAGCCGCATGGTGCCGCCCTTGTTGGTGATTCCCATCTGCTCCTCGAGCAGCGAAATCACCGGGTGTGGCGATTCGGGGTCGATTTCGGTGGTGTTCGCGCCTTCGAGCCCGCACACGTTGCGCGCGAACTCCGTGACCATGACCTGCATCCCGAGGCAGAGCCCGAGGTAGGGCACGCCGTGGGTGCGCGCGTAATTGGCCGCGGCGATCTTGCCTTCCCAGCCGCGTTCACCGAACCCGCCGGGCACGATGATGCCCCGCACGCCCGCGAGCAAATCCTCGGCGGGGCGCGTCTCCAGGAGCTCGGCCTGAACCCAGCGGATATCGACCTCGACGTTGCTGGCGATGCCGCCGTGCGCGAGCGCTTCCTTCATGGAGAGGTAGGCGTCGTGCAGCTCGACGTACTTGCCGACCACGGCCACTTCGACCGAACCGGCCGGGTGCTTCAGCCGCTCCACCATTTCGCGCCACTCATCGAGGTCGCGGGCGCCCGAGAGGCCGAGCCGCTCGAGCACGTAATCGCCGAGGCCGCGCTCTTCGAGGATGAGCGGCACTTCGTAGATGCTCGAGACCGTTTCCATCGCTACCACGGCGCGCGGGTCGACGTCGCAGAAGAGAGCGATCTTGTCGAGGATGTCGCGGGACACGGTGAAGTCGCTGCGGGCGAGGATGACGTCGGGCTGGATACCCTTCGAGCGCAGTTCGCGCACCGAGTGCTGAGTCGGTTTCGTCTTCAGCTCGTGCGTGGCGCCGACCATGGGCAGGAACGTGACGTGAACGGACAGGACGTTCTTCCGCGGCTGCTCGTGGCGAATCTGGCGGATGGTCTCGATGAAGGTTTCGCCCTCGATGTCGCCGACGGTGCCGCCCACCTCGCAGATGAGGACATCGCACTTCGCCTCGTCGGCGGCGGCATAGATGCGCTGCTTGATCTCGTTCGTCAGGTGGGGAACGGCCTGGATGGTACCGCCGAGGTAGTCGCCGCGGCGCTCGCGTTCGAGGACCGAGAGGTACACCTTGCCGCTCGTCACCGACGACGAAACGGTCAGGTCCTGGTCGATGAAACGCTCGTAATGGCCAAGGTCGAGGTCGGTTTCGGCGCCGTCGGAGGTAACGAAGACTTCGCCGTGCTGGTACGGGGACATCGTGCCGGGATCGACGTTGAGGTAGGGGTCAAGCTTCTGGATGGAGACGGAAACGCCGCGGGACTTGAGGATCCGCCCGAGGCTTGCGGTGGTAATGCCCTTGCCCACCGAGGAGACCACGCCGCCAGTGACAAAGATGAATTTCGGCATGAACCCCCTGCGTTCCCGGAAGCTCTACCAATGCTACGGAAGGGCTCGGGGGGCGTCAACGAACATTTGTGTTACGCGAGTGCCGGGGAAGCGAATACGGCGGCCCCTGTCGTTATGACGCTATGGGAATCTCCGATGGGCCCTTTACCCCGAGTCGGAACCACTTCGCCAGGCGCGAATCCAGGCCGCGTGCTGTGCCTCGTGGACCGAACGCAGCCCGGCCTCGCCGTACCGCTCCGGTTCGAGAGCGGGGCCGGTAGCGCCGCGAAGAGCGGCCACCAGCCGCGCGCGTGACCGGTCCAGCTCCCACAACGCCTGCTCGGGCGAGAGCGGCCGGCGGCATTCGTGGACGACGCCGCTGAGGATGTCGTCCTGGCCCGGCGCCATCCGCCACGCGGTCTCGAACCCCGCCGAGATGCGCTCCACGTCGCTCGCGCGCAGCTCATCCCAGAAGGCCAGGTGCGCGAGGTGATCCACCACGGACCAGCCGTCGATGACGGGCGCGGTCATCGCCTGTGCGTCGAGCCCCGCGATGGCGGCCACGAGGTCGGCGCGCATCGCCTCGTAGTGCGCGAGCAGCTCGTCGCGGTCCTCCATGGAGGACTACGCCCGCCGCCGCGGCACGCCCGAGACGCGTTCGGCCTTCACGCGAATAATGACGCGGCCGTCGCTGCGCAGCTTCGCCTCGTACCCGTCGGGCGGCGTGAAGGGGCCGCCGCGCATCGCCTCGTTGATGCGGATGTGCGACGGCACGATGTCGCCGTCCTCGATCGTCGCCGGCCCTTCGACCGTCACGTACCCGAAGGGTGCGCCCTCATCGAGCACGCACAGGGCCACGCGGGGGTCGGCGGCCACCGTCTTCGCCTTCAGGCGGTCTTTGGTGGTGCTGAAAATGAGCTCGTCGCCCTCGCGGGCGAAGAAGACCACGGACGAGCTGGGGCTCCCGTCCTTGCGCAGGCTGGTGATGACCGCCCACTTGTTGCGGTTGATGAAGTCGTCCTGGTCGGCGTTGCCAATCATGTGCGGGCCCTCCGCGCGCACTGTAGCGGCGGGCTCGAGCAGCCGCGAGCGGGCGGCGCGCGTTCGGCCCGGCCGGTACACTCTCGCGCGTGACCGACGTGGGCCCGCATGTCGCCGTGTACGGACCGTCTGGGTCCGGCAAGTCCACGTTCGCGCGCGAACTGGGCCACCGGCTCGGGCTGCCCGTCGTCGAACTGGATGCGGTATTCCATTCGCGGCCGAACTGGAACGACCTCACGCGCGACGAATTTCGCGCGGCAGTGAGCGAGATCCTCGAACGCGAACGGGGCGGCTGGGTGATCGAAGGCAACTACGCCACCGTCCGCGACCTCATCCTGCCGCGTGCGGACACGGTCGTCCGCCTGCGATTGCCGTTCCGGATCGTGTACCCGCGGCTCGTCCGCCGGACGCTGACCCGCGGGATGCGGCGCGAGCTGCTCTGGGGGGTGAACCGCGAGTCCCTGCGCATGGCGCTCCTCACGCGCGATTCGATGCTGCTCTGGGGGATCACGAACTGGCGCAAGGGCACCCGGAAGACGACCGCGGACATCGCATCGATCCCGCACTCAGCGCGCGTCGTGGAGCTGCGTTCGCCCCGTGGCGTGCGCGCATTCCTCGCGCACGCGCGGCTCCCGGCGGCCGGCGATGCCGGGGCCCCAACTGAGGAACGAGACACAACCGAACGAGGCTGACCCGGGTGTGGGTCAGCCTCGTGAAGCGCGCCGGGAACCGTGAACTAGGGTGTGGCTGTGGCCGTCGGCGGCTGCTCGGTCGCCGTCGCGGTGGCGGTGGGCTGTTCGGTCGCCGTGGCCGTCGCACTCGCCGTCGGTGAAGGCGAAGGCGTTGCGGTCGCGGTCGGCGAGGCCGTGGCCGTGGCCGACGGGGTCGCCGTGGCGGAGGGGGTCGGCGTCGCCGTGGTTGTGGGCGTCGCCGTGGCGGTGGCCGACGCGGTGGGCGTGGCCGTCGGCACGAGCGTCGGCGCCGAGAAGCTGCCGCCGGGGTTCGTGCGCGGCGTCGCCGTCGCGGTGGGGGTGGGCGTCGGGGTGCGCGTCGGCGCCAGGGTCGGCGTGGGCGGAACCGCCGTGGCCGTGGGCGTCGGGGTGGCGGTGAGCGGCGGCGGGGTGGGCGTGCCCGTCGGCGTCGACGTGCTATCGCCGCCCGTGCCCGTCGCGGTACCCGTCCCCGTGGCGGTGGGCGACGGCGACGGCGACGGGCTCGGGCTGGGAGAGGGCGACGGGCTCGGGCTCGGCGTCGCCGGAGGCTGCACCAGGACGAGCGGCGGCACCGTCGGCGTGACCCACTGGCCCACGCGGTTGACGCCACTGGCCGAGGCCAGCGAGTCCCAGCGGTTGTTTGGGGTGGCGGCCGCGCTGCGCGTGAGGATCACGGAGATCGCGCCCACCCAGATCATCGCGGGGAGCAGGAAGATGAGGGTGGCGCCGCGAGGGATACCGCGGCGCGTGGCGCGGCGCTCGGCAGCGGCGGCGCGAGCACGGAGGCCAGCAGCCCGGGAGCCAACGGCCGCGCATGCGCGCAGGGTGCGGGCGGCGACGGCGGCGAACAGCGCGACAACGGCGGTAGCGAGACTGGCGATGCGGGCACCGCCGCGGCGCACGAAGCGCGCAATCGACGCCTGCGTGGAGCCGCCGGACGGCGTCTGCTGCCCTTCCGAGGCGGCGGGCGGCTTGCCACGGCGAGCACGCGCGGCGGCACGGCGGGCGCGGCGCGCCTTTTCGGCGCGGGTGTGGCGGCTGTAGAACTCCCACCCGACCCAGGTCGCGCCGGTCACGGCTGCGAACCCGAGGAGCGCCCACTGCAGGGGCAGGTCGCCGGAGAGAATGCCGGCGTTGGGCACGTAGAACCACGCCTCGCCGCGGAGCGTATCGACGCCCACCTCGGCGGGATCGGCCACGAGGGCGGCGTCGCCCTTGGTCACGAAGCCGTACTTCACGTTCTCGTCGACGAGCTCGTTCGTCTTGCCGTCGCGGATTTCGGTGACGGTGCGGTGAATCGCGACGACGCGGTGGACGAAGGGGAGGCCCGTGGTGCGTTCGGTGAAGTAGACGACGTCGCCCGAGCGGAGGTCCTGGGCGGCAACCGGCCGGGTGACCACGATGTCGCCGCGCTCGAGCGCGGGCTTCATCGAGTCGGACTGGACGGTGAGGATGGAGTAGTCGAAGAAGCGGGTCGCGAGGATGGCGACGATGCAGGCTCCGAGCGAAAGCCCGAAGACGATGCCGAACGCGGTCGAAACAATGCCGCGCACCAGTCCCCAGGAAAGTCGGTTCATGCGAGTGTCCATCTCTCGGTGGCGAGGCGGGTGTCACGCCCCTGCCGTCACGCTCGTGCAGAGAAGTAAAGGGAAGTCGGGTTTAGTGACGGTTGAGACGACGGGGGCTCGAATCGAGCCCCCGTCGCTTTGGTTCGCCTTGGCGAGATTAGTTGCCGACGGTGACCATCTGGACAACGGCGGTCCAGCTGACCCAGTCGTTCTGGCAGGACAGCGGCGCGTTGGCGTTCACGCCGAGGACGACCTTGAGGCCGTCGTCGGCCTGCGAGCCGGTCTGCGGGGCCGGGGCGAGGAACGTGTTGCCATTGGTCGCGCCGTGGAACTTCGTGAAGCCATAGAAGTTCTGGCTGCCGCAGGTGGTCTCATCCGGGAGGCCCGACGGGGACACTTCGTCGATGGCGACGATGCCCGTGGTGCAGGAGGCCGGGTTGTTCGAGTCGGTGCAGGCGAACTTCAGGTTGAAGGTGCCCGTGTTCGTCACATCGAGGAGGGCAACGTCGGTCTCGTGGCCGTTCGGCCCGATGATGACGCCGTCGGGGCCATTGGCGTCCGGCCAGCTCGTGTCGATGCGGACATCGAGGCCGCCAGCACCAACCTGGTTCTGGCTGTGAACGGCGTCAGACGCCTGCCACGCGAGAACGCCGCCGAGGAGGACGGCACCGACGACCGAGAAGGCCATCGCGCCACCGAAGATCTTGCGCATCATGACTGGTTTTCTCTCCCTGTGCTCTTCGCACTTTGGGGCGCCGCCTGGCGCCTGGCCGCTGCCCCGTCCGGGGCCCGCGCGAAGCTTCGATGGTGATCCCGGGTGTCTTCGCTACCCGGGCCGCCTTGGGAGAGAAAGTTTCAGGGTGGTCCCTGATTGAAGAGGAACCCCCCTGCCGCCGACGATCATGGCTGTCAGGCCCGGTCGTCGTTCGCGGTTGCCACACCGCCCTCCCGGCGTCCCCCCCTTTGCGGTTGCGCCCGCAAAGGGGTTCGTCAGTGCTTTCTCCAGGTCAACTGCGACTTTACGTCGCGACACGAAGAAGGATGCAACCGGGCGGCCACTCACGTCAACCGGTTTTTTACGTGCAGGTTGCAAAACAACGGTTCGGCGACCGCGATCGTTGAGCACCTCACATTCACCCACCCGTCACTGTGACCCGGTTCACGAATCTCCGTACGACAATAATCCGCTTTCGGAGCGGTGGAGACTGCGTTGCCCGGCCGTCACCACCGGTGACTGGAGGGGGGCCAGGAGGTTCCCAACCGGGTACTAAAACTCGCCGGATCCACGACTCCACGTCATATTCCTCGGCCCTTTGACGGAGATCTGCGTTACATAGTCATTGCCGTGGGAAGCTCCCACATAACAGCCCGGCCACGCATGGCTTCGACGTAAAGGAAGATCCGCCTTCCCTTTCGAATTGGCCCCTCTACGAGCCGCTATCGATCGCCACGGCGGCACGGGCCATACTTCCTCGCCGGCCGCCGCCGGTGGAGGAGCCCGTGCCACTGCCGTCCCTGCTCATCGCCAATCGTGGTGAAATCGCCGTCCGCATCGCCCGCGCCGCCGCCGAGCTCGGCATGCGCACCGTCGCCATCTATTCGGAGGATGATTCACGCTCCCTGCACGTTCTGCGGGCCGACGACGCCCGCCCCCTGAAGGGCCGCGGCGCCAGCGCCTACCTCGATATCGCGCAGGTCGTGCAGGCCGCCCTCGATGCGGGCTGCGACGCCGTTCACCCCGGGTACGGCTTCCTCAGCGAGAACGCCGACTTCGCGCGCGCCTGCCAGGCCGCCGGCCTCACCTTCGTCGGGCCGCGCGCCGAGCACCTCGAGCTCTTCGGGGACAAGGCCCGCGCGCGGGACCTCGCCCGGCGCATGGGGGTACCCGTGCTCCCCGGCGCCTTCGCCCCCGTCACCCTCGAGGAGGCGCGCGCGTTCTTCCGCTCCCTCGAAGGGCGGCACATGGTCATCAAGGCGATTGCGGGCGGCGGCGGCCGTGGCATGCGCATCGTCGAGCACGAAGCCGACCTCGATCAGCTCTACGCCCGCTGCCAGTCCGAGGCGAAGGCCGCCTTCGGCAATCCCGCCGTCTATGTCGAGGAGCGCTTCCCGAACGCACGCCACATCGAGGTCCAGGTGGTGGGTGACGCGACAGGTGCTGTCAGCCACCTGTGGGAGCGTGAGTGCACGATCCAGCGTCGCCACCAGAAGCTCGTGGAGATCGCGCCCAGCCCCGGCCTTTCGCCGGACACGCGGGCGCGGCTCACGGAGGCGGCCGTGCGCATGGCCAAGGAGGCGGGCTACGAAAGCCTCGGGACGTTCGAGTTCCTGGTCGAATCCCACCCCGTGCCGGGAACGGCGCAGCGCTTCGCCTTCATCGAGGCGAACGCGCGACTGCAGGTCGAGCACACGGTCACGGAGGAGGTGACGGGCGTCGACCTGGTGGTGGCGCAGCTGCGTATCGCCGCCGGCGAGACGCTGGCGGACCTCGGCCTGGCGCAGGAGGCGATCCCCGCGCCACGCGGCGCCGCGATCCAGCTGCGCGTCAACATGGAAACGATCACCGCCGACGGCGCCACGCGCCCGACCGGCGGCACCCTCACCGCCTTCGACCCGCCCGCCGGCAAGGGGGTGCGCGTCGATACGTTCGGGTACGCGGGCTACACCACCAGCCCGCTCTACGACTCCCTGCTCGCGAAGGTCATTGTCGCGTCCCCATCGGCGCGCATGGCGGATGTGGCGGCGCGCGCCTACCGGGCACTGTGCGAATTCCGGGTCGAAGGGTTCGCGACGAACATCCCGTTCCTCCAGGGCCTGCTGCGGCACCCGGAGTTCGTGGAAGACCGGATTCACACCCATTTCATCGACGAGCACGCCGCGGAGCTCTTCGCCGAGCACGCCGGCCACCCGCGGCTGTTCGCGGAGGCGCCGGTGGCCACGCCCCAGCGCAGCGGCCTCGCGGGTGCGAAGGTGGACACCTTCGACCCCCTTGCGGTGCTCGCGCACGGCAAGGCAGCGGCGGAGGCCGCGCGTGACACGACAGCTGATGTCGCGCCGATCGCCGGGGAATCGGTCCTCGATGCGCCGCTCCAGGGCACGATCGTGTCCATCGCCGTGGCCGAGGGCGACATCATCCGCAAGGGACAGCAGGTTCTGGTGATGGAGTCCATGAAGATGGAGCACGTCATCACCGCGCCCGTCAGTGGCCACATCCGGCACATCGCCGTGGCCCCCGGCGACGCCGTCTTCGAAGGCTCGCCGCTCGTCCATATAGAGGAAGCGGAAATCGAGGGCGGCGATGCCGTGGGCGAGGAAGTGATCGACCTCGATGCCATCCGCCCGGACCTCGGTGAGGTGCTCGAACGACATCGCCTGACGCTGGACGAGGCGCGTCCCGAGGCCGTCGCGCGGCGCCGCCGCACCCGCCAGCGCACCGCCCGCGAGAACGTCTATGACCTCGTCGACGACGGCACCTTCGTGGAGTACGGACCGCTCGTGCTCGCGGCGCAGGCCGCCCGGCGTTCGAAGGAAGAGCTCATCCAGAAGAGCCCGGCCGACGGCATGATCACCGGCGTGGGGCGCATCAACGGCGACCTCTTCGACGAGCCCGCGTCGCGCTGCGCCGTGATGTCGTACGACTACACCGTCTTCGCGGGCACCCAGGGCGGCCGTAACCACGCCAAAACCGACCGCATGATCGACGTCGCCCAGCACGCGCGGCTGCCGCTCGTGCTCTTCGCCGAGGGTGGCGGCGGGCGGCCCGGCGATACCGAAGGCGGCGGCGGCACGCGCACCTTCGCCCGTTTCGCCCAGCTCAGCGGGCTCGTGCCGATGGTTGGCATCACCTCCGGGCGCTGCTTCGCCGGCAACGCGGCGCTCCTCGGCTGCTGCGACGTCATCATCGCGACCAAGGGTTCGAACATCGGCATGGGCGGCCCGGCGATGATCGAAGGCGGCGGGCTCGGCATCTTCGCTCCCGAGGAGATCGGCCCCATGTCCATCCAGGTGCCGAACGGCGTCGTCGACATCCTCGTGAAGGACGAGGCCGAGGCCGTGAAGGTCGCGAAGCAGTACCTCTCCTACTTCCAGGGCCGGGTGCGCGAGTGGGAGGCGCCGGACCAGCGCCAGATGCGCGCCATCGTCCCCGAAAACCGCCTGCGCGTGTACGACATCCGCCGCGTGATCGAGACGCTCGCCGACGTGGGCTCGGTGCTGGAGCTACGGCGTGGGTTCGGACACGGCATGGTCACGAGCTTCATCCGCATCGAAGGCCGCCCCGTGGGCATCATCGCGAACAACCCGATGCACCTCGGTGGCGCCATCGATGCCGACGCCGCCGACAAGGGCGCGCGCTTCATGCAGCTCTGCGACGCCTTCGACATCCCCATCCTGTTCCTCTGCGACACCCCGGGGATCATGGTCGGGCCGGAGATCGAGAAGACCGCGCTCGTGCGCCATTCGAGCCGGATGTTCGTCATCGGCGCGAACCTTTCGACCCCGTTCTTCACGGTCGTCATCCGCAAGGCGTACGGCCTGGGGGCGATCGCGATGGCCGGCGGCTCGTACCGCACGCCCTACTTCACGGTCTCATGGCCGACTGGCGAATTCGGCGGCATGGGGCTCGAGGGCTCCGTGAAGCTCGGCTACCGGGACGAACTCGCCGCCATCGAGGACCCCATCGAGCGCCGGGCGAAGTACGAGGAGATGGTCGCGCGCGCCTACGAACGCGGCAAGGCGATCAACAACGCGGCCGTCTTCGGCATCGACGACACCATCGACCCGGCGGACACGCGCTACTGGATGGCGAACCTGCTGGCGAGCATCCGTCCACCGGAGCCGCGCACGGGGAAGAAGCGCGCCGCCGTCGACGCCTGGTAGGCGATCCGGCGCGTCAGGAGGCGAGCAGGGCGCGGACCGCGGCGATGATGCCGTCGAGGCTGCCCGGCTCGCCTTCGCGCCATGGCCCGAGTTCGAGGCTCGCCACCGTCACGGTGCCGACGAGCATGCGCGCGGTCGCCTCAACGGGGATAGGGCGGATTTCGCCGCGTTCGATCCCTTCGCGCAGAAAGTGCGAAATGCTCTTTTCGACCCAGCGCGTGGAGCCGTGCTGCGCGACGCCGCGAAGGAAGCCCGAGGCGAGCACCGTGCGATGCTCGGCGATGTACTCCCCGAGGGTCGCGAGCGCGAGGCAGAGCCGCTCGATGGCCGCTGTATCGGAGGTGACGGCGGCTTCGTAGCGCGCGACGGCCTCGGCGGAATGCTCCTCGAGGACGGCGCGCAGCACCTCTTCCTTCGAGGCGAAGTACCCATAGACCGTCCCGACGCCGGTTTCGGCCGCCTCGGCGATCTGCTGGATGGACGTCTGGTCGAACCCCTGTTCGCGAAAGAGGGTGCTGGCGGCGCCGAGAATGGCCGCGCGCGTCCGTGCCTTGCGCCGCGCGAGCCGCCCCTCCGGTTCCGCCTCACCCGTCCCCGCTTCGATTACACCGGCTACACCTGTCATTTGGGCCACACTAGCGAGCGCACGCGGGAGAGGGAAGAGGCGACGGGCGTTGTCACGTCAAAGTTCGACAGGTTGAAACCTGAACGGCCGTTCGCTTTTCGCTGCAGGCGCCCGCCACGACACTGTGGCCCCGGTTCCGGACAGCCCCCGCGCGTCCCTGGGGTGCCGTCCGGCGACAGTTCATGACGCCAATTACGCCCGGCGCACGTACTCGCTCGCGAGGTCGCGAACGCCCTGGGCGCTGGAGAGCGCGGCGTGATTGAGGATGTTGCGCGCCATCGACGACGGTTCGAGCTTCGCGCGGCGCCCGAACGCTTCGGCGCGCAGCTCGTGGGCGGCCTTCGAACCCGGCTCGGCGAGCACGGCGAACTCCGCGAGGTGGCACGCGAGCCGCAGGTTGCCCTCCGCGAGGAGCGCGTTCGCACGCGTCATCACGGCATCGAGCCCGCCCGCGAGCGCGACCCATTCGCGCGCCTGCTCGGCCCGGGGCGCCGGCAGCAGGTTATCGGGTTCGCCATCCCACCAGCCGCCGTACAGCCGCCATACGTTCCGCACGAGGAACTGGGGGTCGTCGTACACGGGCTGCAGGTACGGTTTTTCCAGCAGGTGCGCCGGGTACTCGACCGAATGCAGGACGGTATCGAGCGTGACGCCCTGGTTCATGAGCGCGAGCACCTGCCCTTCGATGCTCTCCAGGAGCTCGGCCGAATCGGTGAGCGCCTGCCGGATGCGGTCGGCGCCGAAGATGGGGAAGCCGTGGCCCGGGAGCATGGTCTCGGCGCCGAGCGCGGCCATCTCGCGCAGCCCGGCGGCCCACTCGCCCGCGAAGCGCTGCACCTTCTGCGGGTTGCCCGCGTTCGGCACGGCCCAGATAAAGAGGTCGCCGGGATGGAGGATCCTGCGCTCGGGGACCCACGTCCAGGTGCCGTCCTCGGTTTCGCCGCGCGTGTGGTGCAGCTCGAAGGTGCATTCGCCGCTGCGGAACGTCAGCCGGCCTTCGTACGTGACGTCCGGGTAGCGGTACTGCTCCTGCCAGCGGAACCGCTCCATGGGGATGGCGAACTGGCGCGTGTTGATCGCGGTGTTCCAGCCGAGCGTCTTCTTGTAGCGGTCGAAGTGCGTGGGGATGGCGGCGTGGCCATACACCAGCGGCGCTCGCTGGCCGCGCTCCCGCGCCTCCTGCTCAAAGGGCCCGACGCCGAAGATGTGGTCGACGTGGTGGTGCGAAAACACGGCCGCGGCGAGGGGCGCTTCGGGCCGCCAGGCGCGAACGACGCGGTGCAGCTGCCGGTGTCGTTGACGGCGCCGGTATCGAGCATGACGAGCCCGTCGCCGGTATCGAGCGTGTTGGCGCTGGCGATCCCCTTGTAATAGAGGAGGCCATCGTCGATCTCCTGCCCATCGCGGAAATCCGCGGCGATGGGGTGCGCCTGGTGCGTCGTGATCGCGCCCGTCCAGAGCTGCTCGGCAAGTTCCCGAATATCGGCCATGGTCCCTCCCCGCGCGCAGT
>JADJBX010000005.1 GCA_016703545.1 Candidatus Amarobacillus elongatus | reverse complement strand
GTCAGTTCGTCCGGGTGAATACTACCGCGCTCCGCCAGTTGCTTGAGGCTTGCGACCGTCACGCCGCCCGCCGTCTCCCCGAAGATCCCCTCGGTTTCGGCCAGCAGCTTCATCCCCGCGATGATCTCGTCGTCCGAAACGTTGCCGCAGGCCCCGTTCGTGTCTCGCAGCTGCACGAGGCTGTAGTACCCGTCGGCGGGATTGCCGATCGCCAGCGACTTCGCGATCGTGTCCGGCTTCTGCGGGCGGAAGTTCAGCGTACCTTCCTCCCACGCCATCGCGATCGGCGAGCAGCCCGTCGCCTGCGCGCCGCTCATGCGTGTCTTCGGCTCATCGATGATGCCCGCCTTCGCCAGCTCCTCGAGCCCCTTGCGAATCTTCACGTACAGCGACCCGCTCGCCATCGGCACGACGCAGTGGTCCGGCGCGCGCCAGCCGAGCTGCTCGGCCACTTCGAACCCGAGCGTCTTCGACCCCTCGGAGTAGTACGGCCGCACGTTCACGTTCACGAACGCCCAGTCGTACTGGCCCGCGAGTTCGGCGCAGAGGCGGTTCACATCGTCGTAGTTGCCGCGCACCTTCACCAGCGTCGGCGCGTAGATGAGCGAACCCAGCACCTTCCCGAGTTCCAGGTTCGAAGGGATGAAGACCACCGCCTCCATGCCCGCCGCGGCCGCGTGCGCGCTGACGCTGTTCGCGAGATTGCCCGTGCTCGCGCATGCGAGCTTCTGGAACCCGAGTTCACGCGCCCGGCTCGCGGCCACGGCCACCACCCGGTCCTTGAACGACCAGGTCGGGTTCACGGTGTCGTTCTTGATGTACAGGTTGTTCAGCCCCAGCGCCTTGCCGAGGTTCTTCGCGCGAATGAGGGGCGTGTACCCCGCGCCGATATCGATCGCGGCATCCGCGTCCACGGGCAGGAAGTCGCGGTACCGCCAGAGGCTGGCCGGCCCGCGTTCGATGCTTTCGCGCGTCACATTGCGGCGAATGCGGTCGTAGTCGTAGGTCACTTCGACGGGGCCGAAGCAGAATTCGCAGACGTGCTGAGCCGCGAGCGGGTATTCGCGATGGCATTCGCGACAACGAAGGGCAGTGGCGTAGGACATGCTCAAACTCCGCGGAGCCCACGGGGACGTGTGGGCGAACGGCGCCCGCACCCCTTCGGGTGCGCCGGCGCGGGTCGGTCAGGAACGCGGGGAGCCCCTTCAGCGAGGGGCTAGAGCATGAGCATGCGGCCCGGGAGGGAAGCCATACCTGGTTCTCCTGTTTCCGCGTGGGCCGATCCGAGTTCGAGCGCTGTCGCTCTCATCTTCCTCCGCGACGGAGGCCGGAAGTGGCACCTTACCTTGCGGCAGGTTGCCGGGGCTTCAAAGGGCCGGGTCCCTCCACCCCATCTCGATAAGCGCGGCCACGAATGCGGGTATCGAACGTAATGCTACGGCACAC
The DNA here is from genome assembly GCA_016703545.1 of Candidatus Amarobacillus elongatus. Classification (GTDB taxonomy): domain Bacteria; phylum Chloroflexota; class Dehalococcoidia; order Tepidiformales; family Tepidiformaceae; genus Amarobacillus; species Amarobacillus elongatus. The sequence continues at coordinate 352,134 of JADJBX010000005.1, read as the reverse complement.
CCGGTTAACGGCAACAGTCCCGCATCCCTCCGCCCCTTCCGCCCGCGCATCCGCTACCGTTCTCTTCAGGAGCACCGCCATGGCAGAACTCGATGACTTCCGCGCGCAGAAGGACGCCTTCTTCGCCCGCCACCCCCAGTCCCCCCTCCTCCCCGCCCAGCGCGGCGCCTTCGCCGGCCTCCGCTACTACCCCGAGAATCCCGCCCTCGCCTTCGACCTCGCGCCCGAACCGTTCGAGGAACCCGAACCGGTGGAGATGCAGACCAGCACCGGCGAATCCGCCACTTACCTTCGCTGGGGCCGCCTTTCGTTCGCGGTCGAAGGCAGGGACGTGACCCTCACGCTCTTCGCGGACCCGGGCAGTGGCGGCTTCTTCCCGCGTTCCGGGGACGCTTACCGCGGCGCACCGAGACCTACGGCGCCGGCCGCTACCTCGATGTCGAACCCCTCCCCGATGGCCGCCTGCACGTCGATTTCAACTACGCCTACAACCCGTACTGCGCCTACAACGACGCCTGGTCCTGCCCCATCCCGCCGCGCGAAAACATGCTCAACGTCCACATTCGGGCGGGCGAACGGACCTTCCACGACGAGCCATAGGGCGTCCGCTTTCATCCGTCCGCGAAATCTTCACCAATAGGCCCTCGAACGGTCGGGCGCGGTGGAGTACAACCGCCGTGCGCAGCGGGCGCCGCGCGGAGGTTCCCATGCGGCACGAACACACGGCCAACCTGTTCTGCGCATGGTGTGGCCGTGAACTTGGGTGGCGCGGTGGCATCACCGCCTACACGCTCTGCACCGAGTGTGCCCCCGCGGTGAAGGCGCACTACGAATCCACGCGAAACGCCGCGCGCGCCGGTAACACCGCCGCCCCGTTGCCGCCGCCCGCGGCCGGCACATCCACGCCGCCTCGCCGGCGGCCGCCTCGCACCGCCTCCGGCGGCTGATCCCCGCGGTTCCTCAGGCCAGTGCGTGCGCGATCGCCTCGGACGCGCGGCGTTCATGCTGCGCCGCGCGCCGTAACGCCATCGCCGCCCCCCGCCGCAGCCCCGCGTTCCCCACGTTCCCGTGCCCCCGCTCGGGAACGGGAAGAGCGTGAGCAGCGGCGAGAGCGCCTTCGTCTCCTCGCGAATCGCCGCCTCCGCCTGCCCCAGTGGCTCCGCGAGGTCGGGGATGGCCGCCGCCAGGTCCCCGAGGAACGCAGCCCCGTCGAGGCGCGCGGCCTGCAGCACCGCCAGCAGGTACGCATTCCCCGCGCGGTCGACCTCGCCGTCGCCGTCCATCGCATCGGCCCATGCTTCGATGCCGGCCGTGCCCCGCGGCTGGCCGTCGTCCGCGCCATCGAGCCCGGCGAAGCAGTCCAGCGCCGTCGCCAGCGCCCCCACGACCGCGTCCCCGGCGTCGACCTCGATCGGCGCCACCGGCGCCAGCAGTTCGAGGCTGCCCAGCGCCGACGGCCAATCCTCCAGCAAGACGACCGGCCCCGCTTCGCCGCTCAGCAGGTCATCTACGAGGAACCCCCGCCGCGCGCGATCGTACCCGTACACCACGGCGTGTTCGTGCAGGTGGAAATCCCAGCCGATGAGCGGCCGCCCGGCGTCGAGATGCGCCGCCGCCCACTCGAAGGCGCGCTCTCGTGCGCCCGGCTCGGCGGCCTTCGCCGCGAACCGTTCGAACACGCGGCCCGTGCGCGCGTATCGCGCCGCCATCGCCTCGCGGTCGTAGTCGGCCGGCCCCGAGGGCAATGCGACGACGCCGTCGCGGGCGCCGAGGCAGAAGTGCCAGGCATGCCCGGTGAGCCCCATTAGCGCGTGCCGCGGCAGTTCGCCACCGAGGAACGCGAGCACGCCCTCCAGCGCGCCCGCCGCGCTCGTCCAGTTCGGCGCAATGCGCGCTTGCAGTTCAACCATCGCCACCGAGTGTACCTGCCCCGCTCGCGTGCGTGGCACGCCGATTCCCGTATGGTAGGGAAAGGGGTTCCGGGTGCGCCCGCCGTCCGTAGAATGGGCCGCTCAGCCGGGGCAACCCTGGGGGAAGAATCACTTGGCCGAGTCCATCCAGATCAGCACGCTTCCGAACGGCCTCCGCATCGTCACGACCGCGATGCCCGCCACGCAGGCCGTCTCCGTGAACCTTTTCGTGGGCGTGGGTTCCCGTTCCGAACCCCAGCGCCTCAATGGCATCACCCACTTCCTCGAACACATGGTCTTTAAGGGCACGGATAAGCGCCCCGAAGCGATCATGATCGCCGAGGAAATCGAGGGCGCCGGCGGCACCCTCAACGCCTACACGAACAAGGAATTCACCTGCTACTGGAACATCGTTCCCTACGACCGCCTCGCCACCGCCCTCGATGTCACCGCCGACATGCTCCTGCATTCGCGCCTCGAACAGTCCGAGATCGACCGCGAACGCACCGTCGTGCAGCAGGAGCTGAAGCGAAACCACGATAGCCCCGGCGCATGGGCCGGCCGCCTCATCGGCACCTCCGTCTACGGCGCGCAACCCCCGGGCTGGGATGTTGGCGGCTCCGTCGAGCTCGTCGAGGAGATGCAGCGCCCTGACTTCGTCTCCCATATCAGCGACTGGTACCACCCCTCGAACATCGTCCTTTCCGTCGCGGGCAACACCAGCCACGAGCGGGTCATGTCCATTGCCGAGCCGCTCTTCCGCGACATGCCCGTCGGCGAGATCCCGTCGGTCATCCCCTTACGACCCCCATCACCGGCCCGCGCGTCGCCACCGACAGCCGCGACATCGACCAGTGCAGCCTCTTCCTCGGCCTGCCCATCTTCGGCCGCGATGACCGCGATCGCTTCGCGCTGCGGATCGTGAACGACGTCCTCGGCGCCGGTATGTCCTCCCGTCTTTTCCGCGAAGTCCGGGAACGGCGCGGTCTCGCCTATTCCGTCGGTTCGGGGTACGGCTACCTCGCCGACGCCGGCGTCATGACCATCTCCGCGGGCGTGAACCGCGAGAAGCTCGCCGAGACGGTCCAGGTCTGCCTCGAAGAGGCGTGGAAGATGGTGGACCAGCCCGTCCCCGAAGAAGAGATGCGCAAGGCCAAGGACCACAACATCGGCCGCTTCCGCCTTTCGCTCGAAACCGCGCACTCCCAGGGGCAACGCAACGGCGAACTGCTGCTGACCAAGGGCGAAATCGAAAGCATCGAGTCCGTCGTCACGCAGATCGAAGCCGTCACCGTCGACCAGGTGCAGGCCGTCGCCCGGCGCCTCCTCGTGCGCGATCGTCTCCACTGCGCCGTCGTCGGCCCCAAACTCGACGAGGACGAACTGGCGAAGGCCCTGGAATAGGAACCGGGGCCCCGCCACCACCGCCCCGCGCCAGCTGCGAACGGGGGGGAGGCCCCTGCTCCACGCCCGATCCGCCCGCGAGCCAGCCACGAAACCGAGCCGCGAACGGTAGTGAGCGTCCCTGCTCCACGCCCGATCCCGCCCGCGCGCCAGTCACGAAACCGAGCCGCGAACGGTAGTGAGCGTCCCTGCTCCATCCCCGATCCCGCTCGCGTGTCAGCACGAAATCGAGCCGCGAACGGTAGTGAGCGTCCCTGCTCCACCCCCGATCCCGCTCGCGCGCCTCGCGGCCGACCCGGCGTCGCTCTATCTTCCGTTCGCATGAGCGAGCCTGAATCCAGCCCGCCGCTCGCCTACTTCCTCACGTGGACCATCTATGGCTCGTGGCTGCACGGCGATCCACGGGGTTCCGTCGACCGCCGCTGGAACGCACCCAATTCGCTTCGTCTCGCACCGGACGAACGACGCACCCGATTTGAGGCGCGGCGCCTGTCGCAGAGCCGGCCCATTCGCCTGGACGCCGAACTGCGTCACGCAATCGACGGCGCAATCCGGGAAACGTGCGCGACGCGAGGCTGGTTGCTCCACGCCCTTCACGTCCGCACGAACCGCGTACACGCCGTGGTCACGGCGCCGGTCGCCCCGGAGCGAGTCGTTGCCACGTTCAAGGCGAACGGCACGCGGGTAGCCCGCGAAGCCGGGCTTTCGAATCAGGACGGGCTCTGGACCAGGCATGGCAGCACCCGGTACCTGTGGGATGAAGAGGCGCTGGCCGCGGCGTGCGTCTACGTAATCGAGGGGCAGGGGGAGATGCTCGATGAGGCTCGGTCCGGGGTTGGCGAGGTGCGGGCGGGATCGGCAGTGGAGCAGGGACGCTCACTACCGTTCGCGGCTCGGTTTCGGGCGAGTGCTGGCGCGCGCCCGACGCCGTTTGGGGAGCCCTACCCCAGGCGCGCGCCGAGGCGCGCGTGCGCCCAGTGCGTGATGGCCACCGCAAGCGCGTCCGCGGCGTCGGCCGGCGATGGGACCGTGGCCAGCCCCAGCTGGATCCGCACCATCTCCGCCACCTGCGACTTCTCCCCCCGGCCGTAGCCCGCGACCGTCTGCTTCACGAGCGTCGGCGCGTATTCGTGGACGCCGCAGCCGCCGTCGGCCATTCCCAGCATCGCCGCGGCCCGCGCGTGCCCCAGGAGCAGCGCGCTGCGCGCGTTGTTCCCAACAAACGACGACTCGATCGCGCCCGCCTCGGCCGCCCACTCGCCCGCGATCGCGCGCACGCCGTCGCGCAGCGCCGAAAGCCGCAGCGCCAGCGGGTCCGACGCCTTCGTGCGCACCATCCCATGGTGGACGTGCGCGCACCGGTCGCCTTCGACCTCGATCACGCCCCATCCGGTCACGTTCAGCCCCGGGTCGATGCCAAGAATCCGCATGACCTCACTCTAGGCCCGCCGTTGCCGTACCTCCAATCACGCCCGGCAACCCTCGCGCCCGGCCGCGTGCGGCGCGCTCTCCCACAGGGGCGGCCTCTGCTAGCATGAACCGGCCCCCGGGCCCCGAATTCAACCTCCCACGGAGAACAACCGTGTCCGCTCCCGCGCCCGCCGTTCCGGCTCTCGATTTCGTCTTCCACCCTCGCTCCATCGCCATTGCCGGCGTCTCGGCGAAGGAAGGGCCGGGCTTCGGCGGCGGCGGCTTCGTCGCTTCCCTGCTCGAAATCGGGTTCCGTGGCCCCATCTACCTTATTCACCCAACGGCGCCCGCGATCCGCGGCCTCAAGTGCTACCCCCGCCTCACCGACATCCCCGATTCCGTCGACTACGTCATCTCCTCCGTCCCCGCGCGCGCCGTCCCCGGCCTCCTCGAGGACTGCATCGTGAAGGGCGTGCGCGTGCTGCACCTCTTCACCGCGGGCTTCACCGAAACCGGCGACGCCGAACGCGCGAAGATGGAGCAGGCCGTCGTCGCCCGCGCGCGCGAAGTTGGCATCCGGCTCATCGGCCCGAACTGCATGGGCCTCTACGTCCCCGACGCGCGCCTCGCGATGATGCAGGGCCAGAGCCCCGAATCCGGCCCCGTGGGCATGGTCTCCCAGAGCGGTATGAACGCGGGCGAATTCGTCCGCTACTCCGCCCCGCGTGGCATCCGCTGCTCGAAGGTCATCAGCTTCGGCAACGGCGCCGACCTCAAGGCCGCCGACTTCCTCGATTACCTCACCGATGACCCGCAGACCGAGATCATCGTGGCCTACCTCGAAGGCATCCAGGATGGCCCCCGCCTCGCGCGCGCCATTCGCCGCGCCGGCAAGACGAAGCCCGTCGCCATCCTCAAGAGCGGCCGCACCGAGTCCGGTTCCCGCGCCGCCAGCTCGCACACCGCTTCGCTCGCGGGCGCCATCCGTGTGTTCGATGGTCTCTGCAAGCAGGCCGGCGTCCTCCGCGTGGAGAGCCTCGAAGAGCTCGTCGACGTTGCCGTGGCCTTCCGCTACATCAAGCGCCTGAGCGGTCCCAACGTCGTCGTCGTGGGTGGCGGCGGTGGCGCCAGCGTGCTCGCCGCCGATGACCTCGATGCCGCCGGCCTCGCCCTTCCGCCCATTCTCCCCGAGACGCAGGAAGCGCTCGCGAAGGTCACCCACGAAGCCGGCACCAGCATCCGCAACCCCATCGACACCACCTCGCTTTGGGACGAAAACAGCTTCGAAGGCACCTTCCGCCCGATCATGGGCGCGTCCAACGTCGACGTGATCCTGCACCACACCAGCTTCGGCGGCGGTGGCGGCAGCTCTCGCGGCGGCGATCCCCGCCACCGCCTCCCGCGCCAGGCCGAGACCCTCGGCAACCTCCAGCGCGAATTCGGCAAGCCGATCGTCGTCGCCATCCGCCCGGCCACCACCGATGACGGCTTCGAACAGGGCGCCTACTTCCAGGAGCTGTGCGCGCAGCAGGGCATCGCCACCTTCCCGAGCATCGTGCGCGCCGGGAACGCCATGGCGCGCCTGCTCGAATGGCAGGGCCTCCAGGGCGAGTAGCGAAGGTCAGGGGCCGCCTTCGCCGCTCGTCGCGCGCGAAAGGCGGCTGCGAAACACCGCCGCCACGGCCGCGCCGAGCAGCAGCAACCCCAGCCCCGAAACGATCGCGCGCGGTTCCAGTGCTCCCAGGAAGAGCAGGTTCACGGCGATCCCCACGATCGGCAGCACCGGGACAGCTCCCAGGCGCGGCAGCCGCACCGTGCCCGGCACGCGGAATCCCGCGGTCGCCTCCCCGCGCCGCCGCCGCCAGATGACGGCGCCGTTGACGGCGCAGAAGACCACGTACAGCCCGAAGTTCGTTACGTCCGCGAGCGTCCCGATGCTGCCGAGCAGTGTCACCGTCGCGGCCGTCAGGCCCGCCAGCACGAGCCCCCGCAGCGGCACGCGTCCCCGCCCGCTCACCGCCCCCAGTGCCGCCGGCAGCGCCCCCGCCGATGCCATTCCGTACAGGTGGCGCCCGGCGGCGATGAGCAGTAGCAGGGCGGTGTTCGCCGTCGCGCAGAGCGCGATCACGCTGAGCGTGTCCGCCGTCTTCTCGCCCAGGGCCGATTCTGCGACCAGCGCCAGCGGCGCCGACGAACTCCCGAGCGCCTCCGCCCCGACCGCCCCCACCGCCGCGACCGCGACCATCACGTACAGCGCCGTGGCCATCGCCACGGAAATCAGAATCGCGCGGGGAACGTTGCGTTCGGGGTCGCGCGCCTCCTCCGAAAGCGTCGCCAGGTCCTCGAACCCGATGTACGCGAAGAAGATCAGCGCCGCTCCCTGCAACACTGGCAGCGGTTCCATCGTCTCCCGCAGATGCCCGGCATCGAAGTCCGAGAAGCCAATCGCCGAAACCAGCAGCAGGCCGCCCGCTTCGATGACCGTCAGCAGCCCCGCCACCCGCACCGACCCCAGCGCGCCCGTCGCGGCGACGCCGATCCCGCCGATCAGCACGATCCACGCCCCCGCGGCCTTGTCGACCGAGGTCAGCGCCTCCAGGTAGCCGCCGAAGCCAAGCGCGACGGCCGCGCCCGCCACGATTTCGGCGGAGACCGTGAGCCACCCAATCACGAAGGCGACGTGGATGCCGAACGCCCGGCGCGCGTATTCGAAGCCCGCCCCCGCGTGCGGGTAAGCCGCGGCGAGCTCCGCGTAGCTCAACCCCGTGAGCGCCGTCACGAGCGCGGCCAGCAGGAAGCTCGCCCAGATGTGCGGGCCCGCCTCGTTCGCGGCCGCGCCGATGAGGGCGTAGACGCCGGCGCCAAGGATGATCCCGAGCCCCGCCAGCGTCAGTTCCGGCAGGCCCAGGCTGCGAACGAGAGCCGCCTCTTTCGTCCCGAGGCTCGCGGTTGTCGTGGTCATGCTCCCAGCATGGCCCGTGCGCCACTGAGTGGGCACGGGCCTTGGGCTTCGAAAACGCGGGCCTTCGCGGCGTTACCGCGCGCCCACCGGCTCCAGCACCGTCGCCAGGAAGGCATCGACGATGGCGTTGTACGGCTCCGCCGCCTCGTAGTACACGTTGTGCGGCGCCCCCGCGATCGCGTGGTACTGCGAGTGTGGCACCAGCTCATGCAGCGTCTCGCAGCGCGGCACCGCCGCGTCCAGCGCCCCCACGATGATGCACATCGGCGACCGGATCGCCTTCACCCCTTCGCCCATCGTGCCGCGTTCCGCCACCGTCCGCTGCGAAGGCCGTCGCGGGTGCCGCAGCGCCTCGATGCGCGTCGCCGTCGACCGGATGCGCAGGTACCGTTCGTACATGCGGGGCTGCGCCGCCTTGAATCCCTCGGTCAGGGAATCGCCGATGGGCAGGAAGAGCGTCTCGGGGTCGAGCGGCCGCGGCGATGGCAACGGCGCGCCATCAAGCGCGACGCCCGCGCCCGAGGGAATCAGCGCCAGTGCATCGCCCGGGTGGCGTGCCGCCCAGCGTGTGAGCGTGTTCCCGCCCATCGAATTCCCCGCGAGGATCGGCCGCGTAATGCCCATCGCCGCGAGGAACCCCTCCAGCTCGTCCGCCCGGTCGGGCTCGTCCGCATCACGCGGCGAATTCGACGAGTGGCCGTGGTTCACGCTGTCGTAGGCGATGCAACGGAAGCGGTCGCGGAAGTGCGCGAACTGCTGCCACCACGCCTCGCCACAGGAACTCATGCCGTGGAGGAAGACGATCGGCTGTCCCGCGCCCTCCTCCACGTAGTAGATGTCGTTACCGCCCACGTCGATCCAGGCCATTGGCGGGCTCCTTTTCGGTTTGTTGCGCGGCGCATCCTACGCGCGCGTTCCAAACCTCGCGAGCGTTCTCCGCGTTGCAGATCCGCCTAGAGCGCCACCTGCTCCAGCCGCGGCCACGGCGCCCCGCTCGCCCGGATGCGCGCCACCTCGTCCGCGGGCGGCTCCCACAGCGCCTCCAGCTCGTTCCCCTCGGGGTCGAAGAACATCACGTTCGCCGAGCTGTTCGACTCGCTGTACCCGGCGATGCGCACGCCCTTCTCGATCAGCCGCCGGTGCAGTGCCTCCAGCGCCTCGAACGACGGCATCTCCCACGCCATGTGGTACATGCCCACGCGCGACGGGTCTGGCCCCGGGGCGTCCGCGGGCAGTGGCATCAGCGCGATCTCATGCGACGCGTCCTCGCGGATACCAAGGAACGCGATCCGCTGCCCCCCGCGGTGCAGCGTCAGGCCGAGGACGTCCGAATAGAAGTGCGCCGCCTTCTCGACGTCGCGCACGCGCAGGGCGATGTGCCCGAGCTGCGTCGGCACATGGCTTGTTTCGATGGAGGTCATGGGGACTGTACTCCGGTAAGGATGCAACGCAGTGTAGCCGCCCCGGCGGCGCCGCGCGCCCTACTCCCGGTTCGAAACCGCGATCGCGGCCTGCCGCATCCGCCCCGCTGTAATCGTCCCGGCGGCGCACGCCCCGAGGAGCAGCGTCGCCGGCAGCCCCTCCCACGTGCCCGTCCCCGTGCGGATGGCCACTTCGAGCGCGCACCACACGACCGCGGGCCATGCCAGCAGTTCGAACAGCCGGTAGCCGCGCACCCTCATGCCGCTTCCTCGCGCAGCGCGCCGTATTCGCGCTCCACCATCTTCACGAACTCGATCGCCAGGTCCGGGTCGAACTGCGTGCCGCGTCCGCGCATGATCTGGTCCACCGCCTGTTCCACGCTCAGCCCCTTGCGGTACGGCCGGTCCGTGGTCATCGCACTATAGGCGTCCGAGAGCGTGAAGATGCGCGTCGGCAGGGTGATCTCAAGGTGCGATAGGCCCGCCGGGTACCCGGCGCCGTCGAAGCGTTCGTGATGGTGCCGCACGAGGTTCACCACCGTCTCCAGGTCCGTGACCGCCGCCGCGATGGCCGCGCCCATAACCGGGTGCTCCTCCATCGTCTTGCGCTCCTCGAGCGTGAGCGGTCCCGGCTTCCGCAGCACGTCATCCGGCACCACGATTTTGCCGAGGTCGTGGATGGGACCGCCGATGCTGATCGCCGTCATCTGCTCTGGGGGAAGCATCAGCAGCCGCCCCAGCGTCGCCGCCAGGTGCGTCGCGTGGTCGCTGTGGAAGCGGGTGTAGCTGTCCCGCCGGTCGATCGCCTTGACCAGGTTCCGCAGCGCTTTCAGGTTCGAAATCTTGATCGCGTCCGGCGTCGCCTCTTCGATCGCGGTGCCAATCAGCGCCGGTGTGACGGACTTGTCGACGTACATCTGGTCTTCCGCCGCCGCGATCAGGTCGCGCGGCGTCTCCACGCCCTTGAACGTCGAAATCCCCACACTCACGCGCGTCGGTAGCACGATCTGGGAGCCGTTCATCACTTCGATGCGCTGCACCGCCTCGCGGATCCGCTCGACCACACGCCGCGCCTCGATGGCCGAGCTCCTCGGGAACACCGCCACGAACTCATCGCCGCCGAACCGCCCGTAGACGTTCGGTTCCGTCACATACGTCGCGATGGCCGAGCTCACGCCGCGCAGGACCACATCGCCCTGGTCGTGGCCGACGAAGTCGTTCAGCAGCTTGAAGTTGTCGATGTCGAAGTAGGCGACGGCCATCGGGTTGTTCTCCCGCCGCGCCGCATCGACCGCATCGTCGATGAATTCGTCGATGAACCGGCGGTTCGGGCAGCCCGTGAGGGCGTCGGTGTACGCGAGCTGGCGGTAGACTTCCGCCTGCTCCGCATCCAGCCGGCGCTTGCGCGAATCCACGGCCTTGTTCAGCAGGTGCCACAGGACTTCGGCATCGAACGGCTTCCCAAGGAAGTCATCCGCGCCCGCCTTCATCGAACGGACCGCCACATCGACGTCCACGAACCCGGTGATCGCGACCACGCCGATCGTGGGGATCGACTCGCGAAGGGCGGCGATGACGTCGAGGCCAGACATGTCGGGCAGGCTGATGTCGCAGGCGACGGCGTGGAAGAGGTTGTGTTTTTGCCGCTTCGATTGCCGCTCCGCCCGTGCGCTCCACCTGCACCGAGGCCGCGTAGCGCGAGAGCACGAGCTGCACCAGCCGACCCAGGGACGGGTCGTCCTCGACGACGAGGACATGCAGCTCCGAATCGCCGCCGGCAGAGTGTCGTGCATTCATCCCCTTGGTTTTCGGCACGCACCCCCGGGTCTGAATGCCGGGTTTATCCCGACGAATCGGGGGGGCGAACCCAGATCCTGCCCGCGACCTGCGTCCCCATCACCACCGTGCGCTCCCCGATGCGTGCCGTGATCGTCCCACGGTACGGCGCCACCGACTCCAGCACGGCCCCCACCCCTGGACGGATCCCTTCGTCGTCGAAGAACCGCAGCAGCTGCTCGTCCTCTTCGAACACGCGGTCGACGACCACGTTCGCCCCCTCGCGCAGGTCGGCGAGGGTCGTCATCGAAAGGACCGGCGCTTCGCCCGGGCCGGGGATGGGGTACCCGAACGGGCTCTTCTGCGGCCGCCCAAGCATCTCGTACAGCCGCGGCTCGGTGACATCGCTGATGCCGTGCTCGAGCAGGTGCGCTTCCTCGTAGGCGCGCCACCATTCCAGCTTGAGCACGTCGGTCAGCAGGCATTCGGCGAGGCGGTGCCGGCGCACCATCTCCTCCGCGCGCGCCAGGCCCTCGGGCGTGAGGTGGATCAGCTTCTTCCCATCGATATCGACGAGTCCGTCGCGCTGCAGCCGCTTGAGCATGCCAGCCACCGAGGGCGGCGTTATCTCCAGGCGGTCGGCCAGCCGGACCGCGATCACGTCGAGCCCTTCGTCGTGGTGCAACCGGTAAATGGTCGTCAGATAGTCATCGGTCGCGACGTTCGACACCTGCTTGGGCATGGGGGAAACAATGCCACGCCCACGCACTCCCCGCCAGCACGCAATTTCGCGATGATTCGTCCCGGCGCCGCATTTATGGTAGCCAATGGCATTGGCCGCGGGCAGAATCGGCGGGTGAGTCTCCGTTGCGCGCTTCTTGCCCAGCTCAATGTGGAAGAGCTTTCGGGATACGAACTCACCCGCCGTTTCGCGGGGTTCCCCGGCCTCTTCTGGCAGGCGCGCTCGCAGCAGGTGTACCCCGAGCTCGCCCGGCTCGAAGAGCAGGGATTGCTCACCAGCCGCGTCGTCGAACAACAGAGCCGCCCCGACAAGCGGCTCTACTCGATCACGGACACGGGACGGAAGCGTCTCGGCGATTGGATCCTCTCGGATTCGCCGCCCAGCTTCGCCAAGGACGACTTCCTGATGAAGGTGTGGAGCTACGGCGTGGTCGACCCGGCCTCGGCCCGCCGCCAGCTGGCGGTGCACCGCACCCTGCACGAGCTTCGCCTCGCGCGCTTCGAGGATGCGGCCCGCGAACACGCACCCGCCGAGGTCTCGCACCTCGACCCTCGCGAGTTCGGCGAGCAGCTCACCGTCCAGGCGGGCATCCACCTGGAGCGATCGCTCCTCGCCTGGTGCGAGACCGCGGATGAGTGGCTGCGCGCCCGCGAGGACGCTACGCCGCCTGGCGCGTCCCCCGAGGAGCGAAGCGCCTGACGGGCGCCTCACGCAGGACGTCCACGGTCGCGGCGGCCAGCCAGGCGAGCACGCACGGCGTCAACGATCCATTGGTTTCACAGCAGCCTTCGCAGCGCCCCGCGCGCGCGGAAGTGGGATACGGGCAGGCTTCTTCGGTTCGGGCCATGGTTGCACCCCGGTGAACAGCGTTCTCCCCTAGGTTGTCGGCCGATGAGCGAATGGGAACAGCCGGGTTTCCCCGTGGTGGAAGAAACCACACCTCCTACCTGAACCATCGCCGCCGATTTGGCCACCCCCGGAACGCACGAACGCCCGCCTTCCGGGGGGAAGGCGGGCGTCGTCCGGGTCGCCCCCGGCCGCCGGGCTACTGGCGGCCGAAGGCGAAGCGCAGGCGGCCAAGCAGCCCGCGGGGGGACGGCTGCGCGGCCGGGGCCGGTTCGTTCAGCGACTGCCGCAGCAGCCGCTCCACCTCTGCCTGGCGGTACAGCGACTCCGGCTCGGGCTCCCCGGGGAAGTACCCGCGGGGCGAGCGGCTCTTCGCCAGCTCTTCGAGGTTCATCTGAAACATCGGGGACATGGGGAAACTCCTACAGTAACGGGGGAAGCGTCGTCGTTTGCTGGTGCCCTTTGGGTGCCGTGGTCGCGAACGGATTGACGGTGATTTCGAGCGAGATCTGCCGCAGCTGCTTGTACTTCAACGCGACGCCCGCATCGGCCATGGCAGCGTTCTGCTGCACGCGGATGATCGGATACGAATCCATGGCTGAACCTGATCCTTGAATGGTGCGTGTGGCGGTGATGGCAGGGCCGCGAGCTGCTCCGGTAAGAGCGCTCCGTCTGGTGCGTCTGTTGAACGCGCACAGATGCCCACAGTACGCACCATTTCGACGCGAAACTGCGCGCCACGGTGCGACGGGGAGGAGTTACCTGCTGTGGTGGTGTCCGGACGGCGGAGGAAACAAAAACGCCGTACCGTTTCCGGTACGGCGCTGTGCGCCGATTACCCGGTACGGTGTGCTAACGCTTGTTTGCGCCGCCGCGGACGCCGAGAAGTACGAGCATGTGCTTGACCATCGTGACTCACTCCCGGCGGATATCCCGCGCTTCAAGGTTGAGAACGACAGTAGCGTCGAAAAGGTTACTCGTCAACACAAAATCTCTCCGCCTTTAGTCGGATCTCCTATCCCTGCTGGTCACCCTCGCTGCCTTCCCTCCCGTTTCCATCAGCTTTCCGCGCGCTCTGCCGATGATCCGTCCGGAGGTACACTGCCGCGGTGCGCCGGTTACCCCTGGCCGCCCTTTGCGCCGTGATCCTCGCGGCCGCCGTGTGGTTTGCCGCCCCTTCGCCCACCCCCGGCGAGGCCGCACCCGCCGCCGTGCCCGCGCTCGCGAGCCAGCTCCGCTACATCGGCCGCGATTCCGCCACCGGAATGCCCACACTCGTCGACGACCGCTTCATCGCCGAGGTCGAGCGCAGCTACCGCATGTACGGCATCGAGGAGTTCAAGGCGATCCCCGCGCCCGCCGCCGGTCCCGTCGATATCGCGCGCATCGCCATCCCCGCCATCGGCGTCGAGAACCCGGTCGGCCGGTACGGCATCGACCGCTTCGGCCGCCTCGATATCCCCCAGGACACGAGCACCGTGGGCTGGAACCCCGCCTACAACGCCCTCCCCGGCGAGGGCGGCGCGACCTTCTTCGCGGCTCACTACGAGTTCGCCGGCCGCCCGGGCGTGTTCAAGCGCCTCTCCGCGCTCACCGCCGGCGATGAGGTCGCGGTCACGCTCACCGATGGCTCCGTGCACCGCTATCGCGTCACGTCCGTCGTCGATTACGCGCTCGAAACGATCGACATGGGCGCGATCCTGCGCGGCCGCGAGGGGCGCGAAAGCATCGCCCTCATGACCTGCAGCGGCCCCGTCGTCAGCCACGGATTCGCCGAGCGCACCGTCGTCCTCGCCGACCGCGTCGACTGACTACCGCGCGCTCAGGCCCAGATCAGCCAGCCGACGAAGATGCCGGCGGCGAACCACGCCAGCCCACCGAGAACCCCAAAGAGAACGGTCTTGTTCATGCCGCCGGATGCTACGGACGCGGCGGCCCGTCTCCAAGGGCCCGCGTCAGTTGGCGCGGGGATCCGTTGGAAAGTACGCGAAAAGCGCGAGTTTCGAGTCCTGCCGCTGCAGCACGCGCCGCCACAGCGTCTCCGGTTCCGGGGTGAACAGGTCCTCGGGGTCCGCCGCCACGACGAACCATGCCTCCTGCTTCACCTCGCCCTCCAGCTGGCCGCCGGTCCAGCCGGAATAGCCGCTGAAGACGCGCATCCGCCGGAGGTCGTCGCCGAAGTCGCCGGGCTCACGCGACAGGCTGAGCAGTCCCGTTCGCCCCAGCACCGGCGACCAGCCCTCCGGGCGCGCCGTTCCCGCCAGCTCGCCCAGCGCCAGTGCGGTCGAAGGTTCCACGGGTCCGCCCTGGAAGATGACCCGCGGCCCGGTGACGTACGGGAGCCACTCCGGCAGGTGTTCCGACACCGCCGCATGCTCCAGCGGCCGGTTCAGCACCACCCCCAGCGCGCCCTCGTCGTTGTGCTCGCAGAGGAGCACCACGGTGCGCGCGAAGTTGGGGTCCACGAGGGACGGCGTCGCCACCAGCAGCTTCCCCGCGAGCGAATCGGCCATGACTCCATCATGGCAGATGCCGGCCCAGCGCCAAACGGTCTACGCCAGGCCGATCGAGGCGTCGTACTCCCGCCGGCGGTTGGCGTCGCGCAGGGTCTGGAACGCCGCCATGAGCGCCGCGTATTCGGGCGTGCCCTGCTTCATCCCTTCGCTCAGCGCCGTCACCCGGTCGGCGATGGTCATCGCGTCGGCCCGCGGGCGCACCCCGAGGAAGCTGTAGTGCGTCCGGTGCCAGCGGGGGTGCTTGCCCGCCGGCGGCGCCTTCACCCCGTCGAGCGCGTCAAGGTAAATGGCTCGCAGCGAAGGGTTCGCGAGCGTCTCCCGCGCTTCGCGCAGCTGCCGCTCCAGCGCCGCCGTGTCCTCCGGGTTGTAGTGCGCGCGCAGCAGTTCGCCCTCGAGTTTCGCGCCCGCGGCGAAGGCGGCGGCGGGATCCTCGTCCCAGGGGATGCCCAGGAATGCGAAGTAGTCCGGGAACTCCCCCGGCGCTTGCAGCCCGCCCCGCCCTCCGACCGGCGGCTTCGTGAACGGCTGCCGTTGGCGGGGGTACTGGCGCGGAGTTTCGCGCATCTGCCCGTTCGCGCGCGCCTGTGCGAACGGCGTTCCCCCCGTGCCCCGGTTCGTGGCCGTCGCCGCGCTCCATGCGGGGTCGCGCCGGAACACCGGCCGCGGGTTCCCCCGCGCGAGCTCCCGGTCGTGGTCCGCCCGCCGGGCCGGGTCCGAAAGCACCGCGTAGGCGTCGTTGATCGCGGCCATCCGGCGGTTCGCATCCGGCGCCGCGTTGCGGTCCGGGTGCAGCTCGCGCGAAAGCCGCCGGTACGACGCCTTGATCTCGTCGGGCGAAGCCGTTCGCTCCACCCCGAGCGTGGCGTAGTGGTCGCTGGGCGCCTGCATCGCCGTTCAGCATACCGCCCCCTGCGTTCGCCGCGATGCTCGCGCCGCCTCTACAATCGCGCCCATGGCTTCCCCAAGCGCGCGCGTCGCCACCCGCACCTCCGTCTTCACCGAGTCCGTGATCCGCGAAATGACGCGGCTCGCGATGCTCCACGGCGCGATGAACCTCGCCCAGGGCCCCGCGATTTCCCCGCCCCGGACTCATCAAGGAAGCCGCCGTTCTCGCCATCACCAGCGACGTCAACCAGTACGCGATCACGTGGGGCGCGCCGCGCCTCCGCCAGGCCATCGCCGCCAAGACCCGCCGTTTCTACGGCCTCGATTTCGACCCCGAGCGCGAAATCACCGTCACCTGCGGCGCCACCGAGGCGATGATGGCCACCATGCTCGCGCTCGTCGAGGAGGGCGACGAGGTTATCGTCTTCGAACCCTTCTACGAGAACTACGTCCCCGATGCGGCCATGTCCGGCGCCAAACTCGTCTTCGTCGAGCTGCGCGCCCCGGATTTCGCCCTCGACCCGGAGGCCCTTCGTGCCGCCTTCAGCGCCCGCACGCGCGCGATCATCGTGAACACCCCGAACAATCCAAGCGGCAAGGTGTTTACCCGCCCCGAGCTCGAGCAGATCGCCGGCCTCTGCCAGGAGTTCGACTGCCTCTGCATCACGGACGAGATCTACGAACACATCCTCTATGACCAGCACGAGCACGTGCCCATGGCCACCCTCCCGGGCATGTACGACCGTACGGTCACGATCTCGGGGCTCTCCAAGACATTCAGCGTCACCGGGTGGCGGCTCGGGTACGTACTCGCGCCGCCCGTCCTCAGCGACGCGATCCGCAAGGTCCACGATTTCCTCACCGTCGGCGCTCCCGCCCCCCTGCAGGAGGCCGCGGGCATCGCGATGGAGCAGGCGGACGCGTACTACCCGGAGCTTCGCGGCATGTACGACGCGAAGCGCCGCCAGCTCTACAGCGCGCTGCGTGACGCCGGCTTCGAATGCCACCTGCCCCAGGGCGCGTACTACATCATGGCCGACTTCTCCCACCTCGGGTTCCCCGGCGACGACTACGCCTTCGCCCGCCACCTGATCGAGAACATCGGCGTCGCCTCCGTGCCGGGCTCGTCGTTCTACCGCGACGGCAAGGGCGCGAAGCTCGTGCGGTTCACGTTCTCGAAGTCGCCGGAGACGCTCGCCGAGGCCGCCGCGCGGCTCGCGCGCATGTGACGTTAGCGGCCGGGCCGCTATCTTCATTGGCGTGAAACGCCGCACGCTTCTACTTGGTGTCCCCGCCTTTGGCGTCGCGCTGGCTTCGTGCAAGATCCCCGATCGCCAGGTCACTGCCGCCCCCACGGGTGGCCCTTCGCCGACGCCGCTGCCGCAGGGCACGCCGGTCGTCCTCGCGAGCCCGACGGTGCTGCCTTCGGGGGTGAAGGTGCAGGACATCACCGTGGGTACCGGCGCCCAGCCCGGGCCCAGCTCGTACGTGCAGGTCCACTATCGTGGCACGCTCGCCGAGAGCGGCGCCGAGTTCGATAGCTCGTACCGTCGCGGCGCTCGCCAGTGGCTCCAGATGAGCTCGGTCATCAAGGGGTTCGCCGAGGGCCTTTCGGCGATGAAGGTCGGCGGCAAGCGCACCATGTTCATCCCGGCCGCGCTCGCCTACGGCCCGGGCACCCGCCCCGGCATCCCAGCCAATGCCGACCTCGTGTTCGAAGTCGAACTCTTCGAGGTGAGCGAGACGCCGCCGACGCCGGCGCCGGCAACCGCCACGGCGCGCCCCTAGGAGTCCCGGCGCCTCCGCCGCCTCGCCTGGCGCGCCGTGCCGCGCGTTCGCTACCCGGCCTCCAGCACCGTCACCGTCCCCGCCGACCCGTCCACCGCCACGAGATCGCCGGTGCGGATGTGCGTCGTGCCATTCCGGACGTTGACCACCGCCGGGAGCCCGTACTCCCGCGCGACCGTGCTGCCGTGGCTCAGCGCGCTTCCGAGGTCCACCACCAGCCCCGACGCGAGCGCGAACAGCGGCGTCCAGCCCGCGTCCGTCACGGGTGCCACCAGGATCTCGCCCGGGAGCATCGGCCCGTCCGTCCTCGGATCCAGGATGACGCGCGCCCGGCCCGTCACCCGGCCGGGGCTCACGGGGATGCCCTTCAGCACCTCCCCCGCGGCGTGCGAAAGGTCCGGCGGCAGCGGCACCGGCCGCCCCCGGAACCGCTCGGGGAGGCGCACGTACCGGTTCCGCTCCAGCTCGCGCCGCCTGCGCGCCACCGCCGCCCGGTAGTCATGCCCGCCTCCTGGCGCCAGCAGGAACCGCGTGATCTCCTCATCCGTCAGGAAGAACAGGTCGTCCGGGCGGTCCACGGCGCCGTGTTCGACGAGCATCGCCCCCACGCGCGGCACGTAGTAATCGAACAGCCTCGCCGCCCGCACGACGATGGACTTGGTGCGCTCCCGCAGCGAAACCCAGCCCTGCGCCCACCCCAGCGACTTGCGGAAGAGCGCCCGTTTCACCGGGTTCATCCGCCGTTCGAGCTCCGCGGTCAGCGCCAGCCGTTCCCGCGCCTGGCGTTCGAGGGTCGCCGGCGGCGATTTCTCCTCCGGCAGGTCCAGGTACGAACGCACGACCGACACCACCTGCGACGGGTCCTGCCGCCAGTTCGGCACCGCCGGCTCCATTTCGTTCAGGCCCCGGTGGCCGTGCCGCTCCAGGAAGGCCGCGAACGAGGCGCGCCATTCGCCGGGGTGGTCCTGCGACATCGGGTCGAACCCCTCGCCGCGGAGTGCCCCCTCCAGCCCGCAGGCGATCGCCGTTCGCGACAGTGCCCACAGGTCGAGCCCGATCTGCGCGCTCTCCACGCCGTGCATCCCCGAGAAGATCGCCGGCACCCGTCCCTCGGTCTCGTCCCCGAGGATGGGCAGTACCATCCCCGCGACGCTATCGAACCCCGATCCCGCTACGCCGCTCGCCTGCAGGTGAACCTGGAAGATGCGGGCCACGAACGCGCTCAGCGCCTTTCGCCGCCCCTCGATCTCGGGGCCCGACATCGCCGCCACGTCGTCCGCGCGCACGCGCCGCTGCCAGGCCATCGTCTCGCGCTCGATCCGGTCGCCTTCGTGGTGGATGCGAACGAGCATCCGCACGCCCGGCACCGCGCTTCGCAGCCGGAACCCCCAGAGCTCTCGCGAGTGGACCGTCTTCGGTTTTCCCGTGTACTCGCCGCCGAGGAAGCGATGTTCGATGGCGTCGCCGCTGGAGCCCAGCACGCGGTCCGCGATCATGCGCGTGGCCGAGATGTTGAGGTACGCGCGGTTGTAGAACATGCCCACGAAGCGCGGGTTCTCGTCCTGGCGCAGCATCTTGAGCCGCCGGTACCCGTCGTTGTAGGCCACGATCGCGGCGTCCGCGAACATCGTCATCGAGAGCGGCGTGAGCAGCCCGGGCAGCACCTCCTGCACGTTCGCGCTCGTCCAGTGGTCATCGAGCGTGGTCACCGTGTCGAATTCGCTGACCCAGCCGCCCTCCGCCGCCGGCGCCCCCGCGACCGTGATGGGCCGCGATTGCAGCATCCAGAGCAGGCCGCCCTCGAAGGCGAATTCGATGTCCTGGGGCGCGCCGAACAGCTCCTCCGCGCGCATCGCCTGGCGCGCCGCCTCGTGCGCCATCGCCTCATCCAGCACCGGCGTGCCCGGGTGGTGCCGCTCGATCACCCGCAACCCCGGCCGCTCGAGGATCATTCGGTCGGCCTCAGCCACGCCGCTCACAAGCGCCTCGCCCGTGCCCGCGACCGCTTCCACCACGGCGCGCGTGGTATCGCCCGAGACGGGGTCGATGCTGAAGGCGACGCCCGCGGCCTCGGCCGCGACCATGCGCTGCACGACCACCGCCATGCGCGCGTCGCCTTCCGCGGCGCGCGCCGCCCGGTACGCCGCCGCCCCCTCGGACTGCAGCGACGCCACGCACGCGGCGACCGCGTTCAGCACGCCCTCGACCGAGGTCACGTCGAGCACGGTCAGGTGCTGCCCCGCGAAGGAAGCCTCGGCGCTGTCCTCGTCCTGTGCCGAGGAGCGCACCGCCACGGGACCTTCGTCCAGCAGCCTCGTGGCGGCGGCGGTGACGGCCGCCGCCGCCTCCGGCGCGCCGCCCGCGGCGATGGCGTGCGCCGCATCCGGGAAGATGACGAACGCGGGTGGCACGCGGAACCCGGCCGCCGTCAGCCGCGCGAGGCTCGCGCCCTTGCCCCCTGCGTCCGCCGTCGCCGCCCCGGGGTCATCGATCCAGGTGAGGTGTGGCATGCGCGGCAGTCTACGGCGTCCCGCGGCAGCGCGCGGTGAGGCGCACACGGTCCAGCCGCTACCCGGCGCGCTTGCGCCCCATCGGCGCCGCCGCCTTCGGCGCCTCGTACGTCTGCTGGTACCAGAGGTCCCGCACGAGGTCGTGGAAGATCGTCACCCTCCGGCCGCTTTCCAACTCCACGACGAAGTAGCGCCGCGCGATCTCGTCGCGCCACCATTCGTCGTCGATGCGCCAGGTATCGTGCACGGCGACCACGCGCTGGTACGAACCTCGCCAGAGCATCGCTTTCGGGGCGCCACGGGGCGTCGCCTCCACCGCCGCCGGCGAAGGTTCGTTCAGGGGCCGAAAGCGACCATCCCCAGCTGCCGTTCCGGAATTCGTGACCATCCCTGCACCTCGACAATTCGAAAGACCTGCGGGCCGCCCACCCGCGCGTTCAACTGCTCCACCGCTTCGAGGAGCTCCTTGTACCGGCGTGGCCCCACCTGCCACAGGTTCGCCTGGTGGCCGTATTCGCTACATAACCCGGAGAGCGTCACCCCCACGGAGACCGCCGCCGCCGGCAGCTGCAGCCGTTCGATCTTCGGCTGCAGCGCGAACAGCATCCGCGCCGGGTCGTCCGTTGGTTCGCGAAAGACACAGCGCCGCGTGAGCTGCTCGCCGCTTTCGAGCCCCAGCCGCCAATCCAGCCGCCGCAGCGAATGCCCCTTCAGTTCGCCCCGTTCCAGCGCGCGCTGCAGCAGCGCCCGCGTCCCCGCGATGAGCGGCTCGCTGAGCGCGGCCGGGGCCGGCAGGTCCACCTCCTCGCTGATGCGCACCTCTTCCGGCTTCGGCACGATGCGCGCGTCGTCGCGCCCGTTCGCGAGTTCCCACGCACGCGCGCCCTCGCGGCCGAACTGCGCCTGCATCGCCGAAAGCGTCAGCTCCGCCACCTGCCCCAGCCGTTCCAGCCCGAACAGCCGCAGGCGCTGGTGCATCACCGGCGAAACCGGCAGCACCTCCACCGGCAGCCGCGAAAGGAACGCCCGCGCCTGCCCTTCGTGCACGAGCACGGCGCCCTGCGCCCGCACCGTGGCCGCTGCGTGCGCCGCGAACACCGTCTCCGCCGCCGCCAGCGAAAGGGGCAGCCCCGTCGCGTTCACCGCCGACTCCTGGAGGTCGCGCAGGTACGCCTCGTCCTCCATGTGCGCCATTTCCGCCAGGCCACGAATGTCGAGGTGCGCGTGCCCCGGGGAAACCGCCTCCACTGCCGGGCGGTACAGCCGCAGCAGGTCCAAAGCGCCCCGCCGCTTCCGTCGCGACCGCCTCCCGGTGCGGCAGGAACACCGCCTTCGGGCAGAGTGCCAGCGCCCGCCGCAGCGTCGTGCCGATGCCCACGCCCGCCGCCACCGCCTCCGGCGAGCACGCCACCACCGCTGCGTGCTCCTCCGGCGAGCCGCCGATAATCACCGGCCGCCCCCGCAGCGACGCATCGTCGCGCCGCGCCAGCGCCACCAGGAAGTCCGCGACGAGCAGGCATGCGACCTTCATAGGACCTTCGACTATAGAACAAGCGTTCTATAGTCAGGACACCCGATGTCGCATTCTTCACAAAGGGAAGGAAGCGGCTGGCTCCTCGCTGCTGGCCATCGGCTGTCGGCTGTCGGCTGTCGGCCAGGGGCTAACAGCGAGGAGCTAGCCCGCTACCCGAGCCGCTTCTCCATCACCACGTGCGGCCCGATGCCCGGCACGTCGAACTCGTCGCTCACCGTCGTGTACCGCATGCGCGCGTAAAAGCCCTCGGCCGCCCGCCGCGCGTTGAACCAGATGGATGTGCCGCCCTGCTCCCCGATGAACGCTTCCGCCGCGGCGATGAGCGCTGCCCCGTGCCCTTCGCCGCGGACCTCGGGCAGCGTCGCCATGCCGCGCAGCTGCCACTCCTCGGGGCCTGCTCCCGGCCGCTGGTGGTGCATCGCCGTGACCACGCCCACGAGGCTGTCCCCCGCGAAGGCGCCGAAGTGCACCGTCTCCGGCTCGTCGTCGCCGGCGAAGATCGCGGGGTCCCCGGGCATGCCCGCGCGCAGCACGGTCACGCGCAGCGGCCGTGCCGTCGCGATATCGATGCGCCGGACCGTGCCGCCGCCGCTCACTGGCCGCCGGCGGCTGCCTCGAGCACCACCGGCTTCGCCAGGCGGTCGTCCGCGGCATGCTGCAACCGGGCCACGATCTGCAGCAGCGCGATGCACACCACCGCCGCGCTTCCCATCAACGTCAAGGTTTCCTGCAACCCGATGTGGTCGGCGACGAAGCCGATCGGCAGCGCCGCCACGCCGAACAGGCTGAAGCTCATGCTGCTGATGGACTGCACCCGCCCGTGGTACTCCTGCTCCGTGAGCATCATCGTCAGCGAGTTGTTCAGCGACTGGAACGCGCTCGCCAGCGCCCCCACGAACAGGATCGCGACCAGCCCCATCGGGAAGTTCGGGGCGAACCCGAGGCCGATGAGCGAAAGCGCGAACATCGCCGCGAGCACCGGCTGCGCGAACCACGCCTTCTGATGCTGCGCGAACGCCGCCACGAAGATCGTCGCCGTCACGGCGCCGATGGCCGCGACCGAGCTCAGCAGGCCAAGGCCCGAGGCCCCCACCCCGTACTGCTCCTTCGCCAGCGCCGGCAGGAACGACTGGTACGGGAAGCCCAGCATCATCACCGCGAACGCCACGAGGATGAGCTGCGACACCGCCGGCCGCCCCTTCACGTACCGGAAGCCATCGAGCAGGTCCGCCATCGGCGAACGCCCGCTCTTCCGCTTCGGCTCACCCTTCGGCAGCTTCAGCAGCGTCAGGCTCGCGATGATGAAGCCCAGCGTCGTGAGGTAGTACACGCCCGCCACGCCGATGAAGTGGATGCCGATGAGCGCACCCGCGATCGACGGCCCGATGACGCGCGTGCTGTTCATGCTCAGCTGCTGCAGCACCACCGCGTTGCCGATGCGCTCCTTGCCCACCAGCTCCGAAATGAACGCCTGCCGCGCCGGCCCGACGAAGGCGAACCCGCTGCCCTGGACCACGCCCGCCACGACGAGCATCCAGTACTGCACCATGCCCATCTCGATCATGGTCGCCAGCCAGGCCGAGTTCAGCGCGATCACGCCCTGCGCGACCCAAAGCACCTTGCGCTTGGGCAGCCGGTCGGCGAGCACGCCGCCCCACATCGAAAGCACCAGCTGCGGGAGTCCGAACGCCAGCATCACGCCGCCGAGGGCCGAATTCCGGCCCGTCAGGTCGAACGCGAGGTACCCCCGCGCCAGCACCTGCATCTGCATCCCGAGAAAGGAGAAGAGCGTCCCGAACCACATGATCCGGTAGCGCGGGTTCTCCAGCGAATAGAAGGTCCGTTGCATGAAGCGAATGAAGGGCATACCCCTGCACTCTCACTTTAACGTTAGGGTCGAAGGGCAGCGTACCAGAAGATGTTGGCCCCGCGCGAATCGTTGCGTGAACCTTCGCGAGCAGGGCAGTATCCCCGCGCCGGGCCCGCCGGCCGGAGCATCACGTGCTGCAACAGGGAACCTTCCGCGGCTTCGACGTCGCCATCCAGCCTCCCGGCATCGCCCTCATCCGCTTCAATCAGCCCGAACGGCTCAACGGCTCCACCCAGGACATCAAGCGCGACATCGTGGAGACGCTCATCCAGGCCCAGATGGACGATGCCGTTCGCGTCGTCGTGATCACCGGCTCCGGGCGCGCCTTCTGCGCCGGCGACGACATGACGGGTCGCCCCCTTCCCGACGCGCCCGCGCTCGTGCCGCCCATCTATCACGGCCACCGCGAACCGATCGGTACCTACAACGGACTGCGCCACCTCTCGCAGCCCGTGCAGGTGGCCATCCGCAACCTGGACAAGCTCTGCATCGCCGCCGTCAACGGCCTCGCGATCCAGACTGGCCTCTCCCTCGCGCTCGCCTGCGACTTCCGCATCGCCTCCGACCAGGCCCGGCTGGGCAGCGCCACCCTCCGTTTCGGCCTCCTCCCGGACGAAGGCGGGCAGTTCCTGCTCGTGCAGCTGATGGGCGTGGCGAAGACCATGGACTTCCTCATGCGCAAGCGGATCGTGACCGCCGCCGAGGCCCTGGACCTGGGCCTCGTGCACGAAGTGGTCCCGCACGAGGATCTCCTGCCGCGTGCCATGGCTCTCGCCACCGAGCTCGCGAACGGTCCGCAGGTCTCGATGCGCCTCCTCAAGCGCTCCATCTACAACGCCGCGGAGATGACCTTCGCCCACGCCCTGGACGAAATCGCGGCGAAGACCGCCATCAGCGACCACCACCCGGACGCCCGCGAGGGCTCATCCGCCTTCCGCGAGAAGCGAGAGCCGCACTTCAACGCCTGGCTCGAAGGGAAGTAAGCGCTCACACCCCGCCGCCCGGCGCGAAGGCGATCCGGGCGGCGAGGAACAGCTCGTAGCTCAGCGCGATATAGAGCGCCGCCGCCGCCGCGCCGTTCGCGGGCGAACCCTGCGCGCCGAACACCATCGCCAGGAACACCCCCATCAGAGCGGCGAACCCCGCGATGGGCCAGCGCACGAACGACCGCGGTCGCCGCCCGGCGAAGAGCGCCGCCACCAGCGATGGGACGAACAGCACCGCGAACGGCCCAAGCAGCAGGACGGGCGTCGCCGCCACCCCGCGCCGAATCCACGCGCGCGGTCCGCCGCCCTTCCGCCACCAGTACCACCCCAGTCCCGCGCACGCGCCCATCCCCGCGAAGACCAGCAGGATGAACACCGTCCCCCCGATGCTGAACTGCGGCTCCTGGTCGGTGATCGTGCGCATCCAGGCACGGGCGTAGAGGCCGGTCGCGAAGCCGACGGCCGCCCCGGTGCGCGCGGCGCGCCCCGGCGTCGTGGGCGAGAGCCGCTCCAGGAACTGTCCCCGGAGGGTGCTGATAAGGGCTGTGCGTGTCATGGGATCCACCTCGTTCTTCCCCGGTCACCACTTTAGGAAGCTATCTTCCCATTGTCCAGAGGGAACACGAACGAGCGAAAAACCATGCAGGATCAGGGGTGCGAAGGAAGATCGGGGAACGGCGCCGCGAAGCCGCCGTGCCGGCGGTCGCGCCAGACGCGGCGCGCCCTCGCGACGGTGTGGCTGAGCACCACGAGCGTGGCCACGGGCACGATCACGGTGACCACCAACAGGATGGCGAGCGGCGCCGCCCCGGCGAACACGGCCAGCATTCCCGCCCACGGCCGCCCCGCCACCAGCCGCGCCCCCCACGCGATGAGCGCCCCGGCGACGATCAGCCAGGCGCCGAACACCGCCAGCCCGCCGCGCTCGGGGTTGTTGTTGACCGGCAGGGTGATGATCACGAGCGCGCCACCGAGGCCGTACAGCGCCGCAAGCACCATCGTCAGGCCGGGCAGGCCGCGCCGCGATGCCCAGCGGCCGGCCGCTTCGCCCCGCGCCAGGACAGCCGCCGCCATCCGCCCGGGCGCCGTCTGCGCGCCCGATTCCTCGATGCGCCAGGCGAGATCCGCGGGCACGCCGAGGGCCCAGCGCAACGCCATCGAGGCCGCCACCGCCCGCCCGTCGCCCTCCGCCGCGCGCTGTTCGAACAGGTCCGAGGCGATCTCGTCGCGGCGTGCATCGCGCACGGCCTCGTTCAGCCCCCGGGTATAGAACCAGGTCCACGCGAGCACGGCCGAGGTGACGCTGCGGCTGGCGTTCATGCCGGCTGCACCCCGGGTGCGAACCCCGTCGCCTGGTCCCGCTCGCTCGCGCGCAGCGCCGCCACGCCCTGGGCCGTCACCGAGTAGAGACGCCGGCGCGGGCGTTCCTCCGCGGCCGCGGTGTCCGGGTCTTCCCAGCGGTCGCTCAGGAGCCCCGCCTTTCGCATGCGCGTGAGTGCCTTGTAGAGGGTGCCGTGGGCGGTGAGCGTGCGGCTTTCGCCCCCGTCGCGAAGCTGGCTCGCGATCTGGTAGCCGTGGAATTCGCCCTCGTCGCCGGCCCCAAGGGTGAGCGCGGTGCGCAGGATCGCGACTTCGAGGGGGAGGAGCGCGCCCGGTTTTCGCCGCATTCGCCAAGTATAGGAAGATACGTGTGGGGGTGCACGATGCCGCTCAACCCGCGGTCTACCCGTTGGTAGAGTCCCGTAATAAAGGCAAACACACGTGTAACCCATGCTCTGTGGCCGCCCACGCACGCTGAGATCAGATAACCGAGAAGCGCCCCCACGGCCCCGGCCGACGGCTTCTCAACGGGAGCTGCCACATGGACAGCAACAGGCCAGCCGCCACCCCCGCGAAGACGGCGACGGCGATCTTCACCGATGAGGAGCTGTGGCTCCTCCAGTCCGTCATCCGCCACGAGGCCGCCCAGCACGACCAGTGGCGCGTGCCACCCGCCGACATGGGCCTCAATGACCAGGTCGCGGAATCGATCCTGCGGTGCGAGGAGCTCGGCCTCTGCGAGGCCGCCCTCATCCTCACCTACGAGGACTGCCTCGTGATCGACTACTGCGTGCCCCAGTCCGCCAAGGCCGCCAGCGGCGTCGCGATCGGCAAGCAGGTGCTCATGAAGTCCTTCCGTGCCCGCCGCGCCATCCAGGGCGGCGACCTCATCACCACGGAAGAGCCCGCTTCCCTTTCGGGCGAAGAACTGCAAGAACGCCTGCGCCAGCAGCGCGGCTAGGAGGCCACGAACCATGCCCGCACCGACCACCACCCCCACGACCACCACCCCGGGCATCGACCCCGGTATCAGCCCCTGGCCGGAACGCTTCACCGACCCGGCCCGCATCTGCCCGCAGCAACGGCGCGAGGGTGCCTCGCCCGATGTGGCTCCGTAGCCGTGGCCGGACTCTGGTTTGAGCCGGGCTTCCAGCCCGGCTCCCCGAGCCATCGCGCTGGGTGCCACTCGCCGACCGCAACGTCAGCGCCTTCGACCCCAGCCGCATCGACCCCAGCCCCGGCCGCCGCCTGCGCGCCTTCGCCACCCTCGTTCACAGCGTCGACCCCACCACGGGCGCCGTCGCCCTGCGCGATACCCACCAGCCCTTCATCCAGCCCGGCAAGCCCCTCACCTACCGGGAGCTCCTCGACCGCGTCGAGACCGACCCCGCGCTGGCGAACGTCCACCAGGTGCTGGGGGCGCTCCCCCTGCGCCTTGGCCACCCGCGCCCGCTGGTCGATGCCATCCCCCCGGAACACCAGTGGACCGCGCGCGATCCCGACCTGCCGCCCGCCCTCCAGGACCTCGGCGACGAGATCAACGAGGACATCCGCGAAGGGCTTGCGGCCTTCGATAACCCGCTCCACTACTACCCTGGCATCGATTCGGGGATCGACCCGGTGCCGGACGACCACGTGAAGCTCGTGATCTGGGCGCTCCAGCGGGAACTGAACCGCGAGCTGCGCCCGAACGAGGGCCACTACGGCGGCAGCCCGCCGCTCCCCGCCGCGCCCCTCACGGACCTTCCCTGGCACGTCCAGCGTGCCATCGTGGAGCGCCGCCGCCTTCGCTACCTGCAGTGGGGCATCGGCAAGGCCGAGTGGGAGAGCGGCGTATGGTCGCTCTGGTCCGTGCCGCGCGATGACGAGTACGTGCCGCGCCGGTCGGCCCGCCTCGCCTCGATTCACGGCGTGTAGCCACGCCATCGGCATGACCGCGGGCGCCCTCGCGAGGGCGCCCGCTCTAGAGCCCCTGCTGCCAGAGCCGGTACAGCCCCAGCGCGAACACCAGCGCGATGTACACCCACGCGACGTTACGCAGCGTGCGCAAAAGGTCTCGCGCGCGCTGATTGCGGAACACGAGCGCAATCACCACCAGGGCCACCGCCCCGAGGACGGCCGCCTGCACGAGGAACAGCCTCATGCCGCCGCCCCCTCACCCGCGTCCCGTGCCCCGTTCAGGCGTCGCCCTTCACGGTGCGGCTCGAAAACTTCCATTGCCCGCCCGACTTCGCCAGCGTGTCGTGATAGATCGCCGTCGTGAGCACGTTCGGCGGCGTTCCCGGGTCGTTTAGCTTCCAGAGCACCAGGTAGCAGGAGCCCTTCGCCCCATCGCCCTCGGCATCGACGACGAGGTTGTTGATCCAGTGCCGCCCCTTGAGGCGCGACGCGAAGCCGGTGGCGAACGCCGCCAGCTGCTCCGTCCCGGCGAAGTTCCCCGAACCCGAGCTGAACGTCCCGTCGGGCGTGAAGCATTCGGCCCAGCCCGCCCCGTTACCCGAGTCGATGGCGTGGTTGTAGCGCGCGTAGAGCTGCTGGATCGCCAGCTGGTCTTCGACCGAAAGGCCCATGGGGACACCTCGCGTAAGTGGTCGGCGGAGCATAGCGGGCGCGCGGCCGGGGCTCCACCGCCCCCACCCATCCGGCCACACCGCTTTCGCGTACCATACCGGGATACCCTCCCCATGGATCGCCGCATGAAGGTCCGCCTCGCTCTCGGGTTCGTCGCCAGCCTCGCGCTCCTCACCATCGCGTGTGGCGAAGGCCGCGAATACCCCGCCAACCTCGATGACGACAAGTACGACCTCGCCGCCATGGCCCTCCCGGACGACCAGGCCCCCCTCGGCATGGAGGCCTACACCGACGAGAACGGCGAGCCCACCGAGGTCGACTTCAGCAACAAGCAGTGGGCCGAGGCGTTCGCGGATGACCCCGAGGTTGAGGCGAACCGCCTCGACGCCATCGGCCGCCTCACCGCGCACCTCAAGTTCTTCGTCCGCAGCGATCCCTACGACAGGCAGGCCGGCCCGCGCTTCTTCATCACCCAATCGACGCTCTACACCGAGACGAAAGCCGCGGCCGAGGACATGCGCGCCAGCGCCTCCAACAGCAAGGCGAGCTGCGGCGTTCTCATCGGCGGCGACGACGACGTCCGCGAATTCGCCGTCCCCCACATGGGCGATGAGTCCGCCGGCTACCTGGTCACCACGCGCAGTGGCCAATCCCCCACCACCGTCGACACCATCGTCTGCTTCCGCACGGGCCGCATCCTGCACGCGGTCGTGCAGTCCGGCCTCGAAGGCTCCGAGGACATCGCCCTCTCCGTGCGCGTCGCCCGCCGCATGCTGAACCGCGTCAACGACGTCTTCGACGGCAAGGCCGAAGACGCCGAGAACCAGAACCCGGGTTGAAGCGATTAGCCGCCAGCGCCCAGCGGCCAGCGGCTAACGGCTAACCTCTAAACCCTCCCTCACGGCCTCTGGAACACCTGCGGATCGTGGTCCCCGGGCTGCGGGTTCATGTGGAAGTTCGGGTCGTACTTCTTCAGCTCACGCCGCGCGATGGTCATCTTGTGCACTTCGTCCGGGCCGTCGGCGAGCCGGATCGTGCGCGTGTTCGCCCACATCGCCGCCAGCGGCGTGTCCTGCGTGACGCCCGCCGCCCCGTGCACCTGGATCGCGCGGTCGATGACCTTCAGCGCCATGTTCGGGATCGCGACCTTGATGCCCGCGATCTCGTTCGCCGCGCCCTTGTTCCCGACCGTGTCCATCATGTGCGCGCAGCGCAGCACGTACTCGCGCGCCATGTCGATCTCCACGCGCGACTCCGCGATCCAGTCCTGGATGAGCCCCTTCTGCGCCACCAGCGAGCCGAACGCGTGCCGCACCATCGCCCGCTTGCACATCAGCTCCAGCGCGCGCTCCGCCACGCCGATCGTGCGCATGCAGTGATGGATGCGGCCCGGCCCCAGCCGCGCCTGCGAAATCGCGAATCCGCTCCCTTCCTCCCCGAGGAGGTGGTCGGCTGGCACGCGCACGTTTTCGAACAGGATCTGGCCGTGGCCCCCGCGGTCCTCGCCCCCGAACACGGTGAGCGAACGCTCGACCGTCACGCCCGGGGTCGCCTTCGGCACCACGATCATCGACTGCTGCTTGTGCCGTGCCTCGTTCGGGTTCGATTTGCCCATCACGATGAACACCCGGCAGCGGTCGGCGAGCGCGCCCGTGGTGAACCACTTGCGGCCGTTCAGGACGTACTCGTCGCCGTCCTTCGTGATTTGCAGCGAGATGTTCGTCGCGTCCGAGGAGGCCACGTCCGGCTCCGTCATCGCGAACCCCGAACGGATGTCGCCGTTCAGCAGCGGCGTCAGCCACTCCTGCCGGATGCGCTCGGTGGCGAAGGTGTTCAGGACCTCCATGTTGCCCGTGTCCGGGGCGTTGCAGTTGAACACCTCCGGCGCGAACGTCACCTTCCCGAGCTCCTCGGAAATCGGCGCGTAGTCCAGGTTGCTGAGCTTGGTCCCCGGGTCGCCCGGGCGCAGATGCGGCAGGAACATGTTCCAGAGGCCCCGGTTTCGCGCCTCCGCCTTCAGGTCGTCAAGGATCGGGGGGTACGAATGATCCCCGAGCTCGCGGTACTGCCGTTCGAACTCCTCCTCGTTGGGGTAGATCAGTTCGTCCATGAACGTCTTGACCTTCGCCTGCAGGGCGAGGCCTTCGGGAGTGAAGTCGGCGGGCATGTGGGCTCCTTGGCGCGATGCTCGGCCCTTCGTAGCACCGGCGGCGTTGCCCGGCAAGGCCCAATCGCCCGTGGCTCGCTTGCTTCGCCCTTACCGCTCCATCGCCGCGCGCACTTCCGGCCGCCCGAAGTTGTCGATCAGCAGCTCTGGGATGGGCGCGCGGCCGCTTCCCACGGAGTTGATCGCGCGCGACATCAGCACCGTGTCGAACCCGAATCCCCGCTCCCCATACAGATCGCGGATGCGCTCGTGGTCCGAATTCGATAGCAGCGCCGCCACGCCCGCCCGTGTCAGGCGTTCGAAGGCATCCCGCAGCCGCTCCTGTTCCGGCTCGCCGAAGGCGGAACGCGTGTAGGCGGTGAATCGGGCGGTCGCCGTCAGCGGCTGGTACGGCGGGTCCAGGTAGATGAAATCCCCGGCCGTGGCCGCCACGCACGCCTGCTCGAAATCGCCGGGGCAGAGCGTCGCCCCCGCCAGCGCGCGGGATGCCGCCCGCAGCCCGTCGCGATCGAGGATTCGCGGGCGGACGTACCGGCCGTGGGGGACGTTGAACTCCCCCCGGCTGTTCTCCCGGTAGAGCCCGTTGTATCCCGTGCGGTTGAGGAATATGAGCCGCGCCGCGTTCGCCGCCGCGCCCTCGGGCCGTGCAGCGCGCACCTCGTAGTAGCACCCCGCGCGTTCGTCCGTGCCCAGTGCGAGGTACCGCGTCTCAAGCGTCTCGAGCGCCGCGATCACCCCCTCCGGGTCATCCCGCACGCTGCGATAGCACGAAATGAGCGCGGGATTGGCGTCGCCGAGGTGGGGGCCGGGCGCCCGCCCCGCTCCCGCGAACGCGAAAAACACCGCGCCGCCGCCGAGGAACGGCTCGTGGTAGTGCCCGAACCGCTCCGGCGCGCGGCCGAGGACGACCGGCGCGAGCCGCGCCTTGCCCCCCGCCCACTTCAGGAACGGCGACGGTGGCCGGCTCACTCCCACGGCTGCGGGATGCCGGGCGGATCGCTGATCCGCCGGATCAGGTTCGTGGAAAGCTCGTTGTGGCGTGGCACGACGGTACCTTTGTTCAGTCCCGGGTTGATGACGCTGGAGTGCCGCGTCTTCTCCCGGTTGAACCGGCATCCGTGTCGCTTGAGGTACTCCTCGAACTCCGATCGCTTCACAGTGACACGGTAATCCGCTCGCGAATCATCGGGCGCCCTTCGGTCTCCTGCAGCGATTGCGCATGGATCTCTTCGAGCATCATCTCCACCGCGTCCCGCAGCGACTCGCGGCACTCCTCGAGCGTGTGCCCCTGCCCGAACGCCCGGGGACCTCCTCGGTCCAGGCGATCCACCACTCGTCGTCCTTTTCGAAGATGGGCCGTCACTTCCATGGCTGCCTCTCCCGGGCGTCCCCGGCACCCCCGATTCTATCGCGCGCCCTCCAGCACCACCGCCAGCTCCTCGCTCCCGTGGATGCCGCGCACAATCTGCTTCTCGATGTCCGCCGTGCGGCTCGCCCCGGTGAGGACCAGGCAGTCACCATCGCCGAGGTGCGGAGCGAGCCCCGAGGGGTACCGCACCAGCGCCGCCGGGTCGAGGAACACCACCACCCGGCGCGCCCCGAGCAACGGCCGTCGCGCGGCCGCCTCGCCCGTCAGGAGCACGCTCCCCGTGGCCGCGATGCCCGCTGTCGCCCGCAGCACGCGGTCGCCCTCGCGCGGGTCATGATGGTCCAGCAGCGTCACGCCCAGTGCCGCGGCGCGCAGCCGGAACAGGTCCACCAGGTCCGGGGGCTCGATCTCATCCGGCGCGATCACCGTCACGCTATCCGGGCGGCGCGCATCCGCGACGAGGTTGGCCGGGTCGCGCTCGGGCACCCCGGCCGCCGGCAGCACCCGCGGGTCGGTGGCCGTGCCATGGGTGCGAAACACCCGCCGCCCGCCGTTCAGTCCAATTCGCCCCAGCGCCGCCGACGCGCGCGCCCGCGTTGGCCCTTCGAACGCAAGCGACCATGCCTGCCACGCCAGCCGCTCCAGGCGGCTGCCCGTTTGTCCTGCCCGAACGGAGTCGGCGCGCAGGTCGAGGAGCATGCGGTGCAGCGGAATCCCGACCGGGCACACCTCCGTGCACCGCCCGCACAGGCTCGATGCGAGCGGCAGATCCGCGTACCGCCCGTCCTTCCACAGCAGCGGCGAAAGCACCGCCCCGATTGGCCCCATGTACGGCGACCCGTACGAAAGGCCACCCGCCGCGCGGTACACCGGGCACGCGTTCATGCACGCCCCGCAGCGGATGCAGCGCAGCACGTCGTGGTACTTCCCCGCCGCGATGGCGGACCGCCCGTTATCCACGAACACGACATGCCGCTGCTGCCCGGGGTCCGGGTCCGCGAGGAAGTGCGAGAACGACGTTAGCGGTTGGGCTGTCGCGCTCGGCGCCAGCACCTCGAGGATCGCGAGCGCGCCCGCTTCGTCCGCGACCACCTTCTCCAGCCCCGTGATGACGATGTGCAGTTTCGGGTGACTGGCGCCCAACGAGACGTTCCCCTCGTTCTCCACGACCATCACCCGGCCCGACCGCGCGACCACGGCGTTCGCCCCCGTGATGCCCGCGTCGCAGTCCTGGAAGAAGCGGCCGACCACGTCGCGGACGTACCGCGAGAGGCGCACGGGGTCGTCGTCGGGGAGGTCGCCGCCGTTGCGCGCGAGCATCTCGCGGATGCGCGCGCGGTTCAGGTGCAGCGCCGGCGCGGTGATGTGGCTCGGCCCCCGCCCTTCGATATCGACGATGTACTCGCCGATGTCCGTCTCCAGCAGGTCGATGCCGGCATCGCGGAGGGCGTGCGTCAGCCCCACCTCCTCGCCCACCATCGACTTCGACTTCGCCACCCGCTTCGCATCGCCCAAAAGGTCGCGAATAATGCGCACGGCATCGGCCGGGGTGTTCGCGCGGTGATACCCGATGCCGCGGCGTTCGAAGTTCGCGCGCACCTGCGTGTGCAGCTCCTCCAGCCGGCCGATGGCGTCCGCGCGCGCAGCTTCCGCGCGCTGCCTGGCATCCGCCGGCGACTTCCGCAGCATCGCCCGCGAGTCCTCGACCAGCTTCCGCATGATCGGCGTGACCGTCCGCGAGGGGTGCTCCGTCGCAATCTCGTTCGCCGCGCGTTCGTGGTATGTCGTCATCCGAGTGCCTTCGCGAGCAGCTCGGCGATGGTCCAGGTTTCGAGCGTTTGGCCCGTGCCGCGAGCACCCGCCTCCAGGTGCCCGAGGCACGAGAAGTCGGTCGAGACGGCCACCTTCGCACCGCTCGCGCGGATGTCGTCGAGCTTGGCGGTCATCATCTCCGCGGCCACCTCGGGCAGCTTCACGGTGAAGGCGCCGCCGAACCCGCAGCACTCCGCCTCATACGTCAGGCGGCGCACCTCAAGCAGCTCGATCTTCCCCAGCAGCGTGAGCACTTCGTCGGTTCCGCCCAGTTCGCGCCGCTGGTGGCAGCTGTCGTGGTAAACCACCGTGCCCTCAAGCATGAGTGCCAGCGAATCCAGCCCGGGGTGCGCGGCGACGTAGCTCGCGAACTCACGGAACCGCCTCGCGATGCGCGCCGCGCCATCGCGCCTCGAACCCTCGAACAGCCCCGGCACGAAGTGGGTGACCATGCTCGTGCAGGACCCCGAGGTCGTCACAATCACGTCGTGGTGCCGCGCCTCCCGTAGCAGCGAAAGCGCGACCCGCTTCGCCTCCGGCCGGAAGCCGCTGTTGTACGAAGGCTGCCCGCAGCAGCGTCCGTCGATGAGCGTCACCTCGTCGCCGAGCGCCTCCAGCACGCGCATCGCGTGAGAAGCGTCCGCCGGGCGCAGGGTGCCGAGATAACAGGGGTCGAACAGGGCCACACGTGCCATGCGGGGAGCGTAGGGCGGTGACGGCGGCAAGGGAAGAGCACCCCCCGCCGCCGGTCTCGCCGTTTCGTTCAACCGCGCTACGCGAGCCGCTCCGCCACGAGGTCGCCCATCTTCGCCGTGTTGACCACGTGCGCGCCCGTCCCCGCGATGTCCGGGGTGCGGTAGCCGTCCTTGATCGCCGCGTCGACCGCGTCCTCGATGGCCTTCGCTTCCGCTTCGAGGCCGAGCGACAGGCGGAGCATCATCGCCGTGCTCAGGATCATCGCGAGCGGGTTGGCCTTCCCTTCGCCGGCGATATCGGGCGCGCTGCCGTGGATCGGCTCGTACAGGCCGATGCCCGTGCCGTCCTTGCGGCGCTTGCCGAGGCTGGCTGAAGGCATCATCCCCATCGACCCCGCGAGCATCGCCGCCTCGTCCGTGAGGATGTCGCCGAACATGTTCTCCGTGACCATCACGTCGAAGCTGGCCGGCCGCCGCAGGAGCTGCATCGCCGCCGCGTCCACGAGCAGGTGCTCCAGCGCCACGTCCGGGTACTCCTTGCCCACTTCCACGGCGATTTCGCGCCACAGCTGCCCCGTGCGCAGCACGTTCGCCTTGTCGACGCTCGTGACCTTCTTCCGCCGCTGCCGCGCCAGCTGGAAGGCGACGTGCATGATCCGCACGATCTCCTTCTCGCTGTAACGAAGGGTATCGACCCCCTGCCGGCCGCTCGCGTTTTCCCAGCGCTTCTTCGGCAGGCCGAAGTAGAGGCCCCCGGTGAGTTCGCGGATCACGACCATGTCGGTGCCTTCCAGCACCTCGGGCTTGAGGGTGCTGTCGCTGAGCATCAGGGGGTGGACGCGCACCGGCCGCAGGTTCGCGAACAGCCCCAGCTGCTTGCGCATGCGGAGGATCGCGTCCTCCGGCCGCACGATCGCCTTCGGGTCATCCCACTTGGGGCCGCCCACCGCGCCGAACAGCACCGCCTGCGAGGCCTTCGCCTTCGCCACCGTCTCGGGCCGCAGCGCCACGCCGTGCGTGTCGATCCCGGCGCCGCCGATGATCTCCTCGTCGTACTGGAATTCGTGGCCGAACTTCTGCTGGATCTTGCCCAGCGTCTTCAGCGCCTCTTCCATGACTTCCGGCCCGATGCCGTCTCCGGGTGTGACGAGGATTTTGAAGCTGGGCATGGCAGGCCTCCGGCGTGATGGCTCAAAAGTAGCGGCACATCCAGTCGCAGTCCAAGAATCGCCCCACCTCCCACCCATTCCGCCCGGGAATCGGTGAGCGGCGATTCATGGCCGCGCTACTCCGTGAGCCGCCGCCGCATGCTCCACAGCGCCGCGAGGTAGGTCACCGCCGTCGCCACGACCAGCCAGGCCACATCGCCCACGAGGCTCCACTCCAGTTCGCCCGTCACGAACCCTCGGTACAGGTCGGTTACGTGCGTGAGTGGGATGAACCACGCCACCACACGCGCCCAGTCCGGCAGCGAATCCGTTGGGAAGAACGCGCCCCCGAACCAGAACATCGGGTTGATGACGAGGTTGAAGAAGTACCCGAACTGGCTCATCGCCTTCGCCACGGACGCGAACAGGATCGAGATCGCGCTGAAGAAGATCCCCGGGATGACCGCGACCGGCACCACGAGGATCGCCCACGGCGATTCCACCATCCCCAGCCACGGCGTCAGCACGACCGCCACCAGCAGGATGTAGCTCGCGTTCACCGCCGAACGCGTCGCCCCCCAAAGGATCTCGCCCGTGATCACGTCGTCGATGCTCGCGGGCGTCGCGAGGATGGCGCGGTAGGTCCCCTGGTCCAGCCGCAGGTAGCTGTTCCACGCGCATTCGAAGACGGCCGTGAACATCGGGAACATCGCCAGCAGCCCGGGCGTCAGGAACGCCACGTACTCCTGCCCGTTTTCCAGCTCCACGAACTTCCCGAGCCCCAGCCCGAGCGCGAGATCACGAACGGCGGCTCCAGCAACTGGGCCACGAACTCCGATTTCCACAGCTGCAGCAGCACATCGCGATTGCGCTGCCAGACGTGCAGCGCCGCCGCCGAGAGGTCCGGTTGCCGTACGAACGCGCTCAATCCAGGAGCCCCCTTCCCGTGAGGCGGAGGAAGACGTCCTCCAGGTTGCCCGGCCGCAGGAACGCCCTGCCCGGGTCGCCGACGTGCAGCGCCATCTCTCGCGCCCGCGGTCCCGCCCCGTACACGTAGACGAGGTCCTCGACCTCCTCCACCGTCACTCCCGCGATGCCGCCCAGTTCGCTGAGCAGCGGCGCTCGCTCGTCGGGCTCCATGCGCAGCTCCAGCACCTCCGTGCCGGCGTGCCGCGCGATCAGCGCGTGCGGATTGCCTTCGGTCAGGATCGTGCCGCGGTGCATGATCACCAGCCGGTCGCAGAGGTGCGCCGCCTCGTCCATGTAGTGGGTGGTGAGCACCATCGTGACCCCGCGCGACTTCAGCAGCCGCATCTTCTGCCAGACGTTGTGGCGCGCCTGCGGATCCAGCCCTGTCGTCGGCTCGTCGAGCACGAGGATGCGCGGCTCGCTCACCAGGGACCGCGCGATCACCAGCCGCCGCTTCATCCCGCCCGAGAGGTCGCCGATTTTCGCGTTCGCCTTCTCCGTCAGCTGGAACAGCGAAAGTGCCTCGTCGATGCGCGACGCGGCGAGCGCGCCGGAGAGGCCGTAGTAGCGCGCGTACACCTCGAGGTTCTTGCGCACCGGCAGGTCCTCGTCGAGGTTGTCCTCCTGCGGCACCACCCCAAGCATGGACTTGATCCGGCGAGCGTCCGTGCGCGGGTCAAGCCCCGCCACGCGCAACGTCCCCTCTGTCACCGGCGAAAGGCACGAGATCATCTTGATCGTGGTGCTCTTGCCCGCGCCGTTGGGGCCGAGAAAGCCGAAGCATTCGCCGTCGCGCACCGCAAAGGCGATGCCGTCGACGGCCGTGAACGTGCCGTACCGCTTTACGAGGCCGTCGGCCTCGACTGCGTGCTCTGTCACCGGGGAACCCTCGGGGTTGTGGGCGGCGATGCTACGCCGCGCTGCGTCGCGGGCCGCGTTCAGGCAGCCGGGTCGGCGGGCGAATCAGCTCTCAGCATGTCGGTCCTGGCCCTCGATTCGCGAAGCAGTCGCGGCATCGTGGCACAGCGCCCGATCGCGTCGCAACCACCCCTCGCCGTTCTGTGACCTTCGCCTCAGTTCGCCGCCCCGTGCCCCGCCGGCACGAACAGCGCGATGCTCGCCGTGAAGCCGTGCAGGTAGTTCTTCCCCGCGACCGGCCCGATCTCCCCGTTGCAGAAGAACCCCGCCACCGGCAGCCCCGCGAATTCGTGGTCCACGGCGCGCGCGTCATGGTTCGGCGCGCCGAAGAGGCCCATGCCGCGGCCGTTGCACGCGCAGAGCAGTGCCCCCGCCGGTTCCCGCGTGCCGAGCGCTTCGTGTGCTTCGCGGAGCATCTCCCGCAGCTCCTCGTCCGCCGCTTCGCCGTCGCGCATCTGGAACTGCAACGTCTGGCCCACGCGCGGCACGTCGCCAATCGCCACCACGCCGCTCTGCTGGTCCGCCCCGAGCAGGTTGCGAATGAGGAAGTCCCCCCGCCGGAACTCGTCCCGGTATTCGTCCATCGCGAGCCCCACCAGCAGGTTCCGCGACGCCCGCTGCTGCACGTCCGGCGGCAGCGCCCGCAGCGTGTCGACCAGCACCTCCAGCGGTGGCCGGCCGCCCACGGTGCGCACCACGTTCCGTTCCGAGTCCGTGATCGTCCATGTCTCGCCGATGGGCACGGCCCCCTGCGAGACCACCGGCCGCACGGTCCAGTCGCCGCCCACCGCCAGTAACAGTGCCCCCGAGTGATGGACTTCGCTGCCGAGGAAGAGCTGCGTGTGCTGCCCCACCCCCGCGGACGACGCCATCCCGCCGACCAGCGGCACCCCCGGGTACGCGCTCGAAAGGGCCGTGAGCAGCGCCTCGCTATCGAAGGTGAACGGGTCGGCGAGCACCACCCAGGCGTTGACCGCTTCGGGCCGCAGGCCCAGCGCCTCGTGCCAGCTGGCCGTGTCCGGCGCCGCCGCGAGCAGGTCCTGCGTGATGTGGTACGCCCGCAACATCGCCCCCGGCAGCTTCAGCGAAAGTACGCTGAGCGCGGGAACGCCCTCCATTTCGCGCTGCGTGCCGATGACGGCCTGCCCGGAACAGCCCAGCAGCGTCTTCGGCCGCAGCCGCTCCTGCACGCTCCCGAGGATGTCGCCGAATGCCGAGAGGTAGTGCGAGCTGGCGAACACGAACACCGCGTCCGCGCTCCCCGGTGCGCCTTCGCCGAGCGCCTGGTCCAGCGCCAGCCGCCAATCATGTGCCGTCCCGAGACCGGCGAACGTGACCATGCGAGCATTGTAATGCAGTACCGGGGCGCTTCCCGCGTTCCGTCTTCACCTTACGCTCACCACCTTTTCGAAAGGCACCCCCGTGCGGCTCACCGTCGGCACCTTCAACATCCGCAACCTCAACGACCGCTACGACGAACGGTGGCCGCTGCTCGCCGCCGCCTTCGCCGCCTTCGCTCCCGATGTCGCCGCCCTCCAGGAAGTCAGCTTCGACGACCAGCGCCAGGACGACATGCTCGCCGCCGCCGTGCCGCTGCACACCTACCGCGGCTTCATCGCGCGCAGCCCGCGCCACCCCGCCTTCGGCAATGCCATCCTCGTGCGCACCGGCGACGCCATGGGCAAGCAGGAGCTTCGTCTCGAACCCGGGCGCGTCGCCCACCGCGTCCTGCTCCTGCTCGAAGGGCAGATCACCGTATGGGTCGTGAACACCCATCTCCACCATCGCCGCCAGGAGCCCGCGGTGCGCGCCGCCCAGGCCCAGGCACTCGCCCGCTGGATGGAGGACGCGCCTGCCGCCGACGCCACCGTCATCGCTGGCGACTTCAACGCCCCACCGGAGGAGCCCGCCTGCCAGGTGATGCGCACCTCCGGCTACCGCTCGGCCTTCGCCGAGGCGAACGGCACGGAACCGGCCTTCACCTGGCCGTCGGGGATCCAGTCCCCGACCATGGACACCGACGGCGACCCCGCCTGCGTGGACTACCTCTGGATTCGTGGCCGGGTTGCCGCGGTGCGCGCCTGGCTCGCCTGCAACGAACCCTCCCCACCGACGCCACGCTCTTCCCCAGCGACCACTTCGCCGTCGCCGCGGAGCTCGAAATCGGCTGATTTCCCGGGTTCATCCACACCCTTCGCGCTCCGATGATCACGCCGATGGCCACCGTCACCTGCGAGTGCTGCAAGGAATCGCCCGCCGCCTTCGCGCTCACCATGCGCGCGAAGCCGCCGGCCGCCGACGGTTGGCGGCGCGCGCTCTGCCGCGAGTGCCTCGAATGGCTGAGCGACACCGTCGGGCAGATCCGTGGCGATGGCGCCACCGGCCTCCTCGCCACCCCCAGCGGCAACGGCCGCGCGCTCGTCTTCGACGACCAGTGCCAGGTTTGCCGCGTGCCCACGGCCGCACCCCTCGCCGTCGTCGCCGAGGGCGCCAAGCCGCCGTGGCCGAAGCTCAGCCTGTGCGCCGCGTGCGGCGCATGGCTCGGTTCCCTCGCTGGCTCCGGCGGCAGCGCCCGCGGCCGCTCCTTCCGCGTCATCGATGGCCACTACGGCGATTGGCCTCACCCCAACCTGCGCGCGCTCTCCGTCGAGGCCGACATCGGCGATTTCGCCGCCCACGCCGCCGTCCAGGCCGCCTGCGAGAAGATGGGCGTGCCCTGCGCGCGCGGCGGCTCCGTCCTCATTACCGAGGCCTCTAGCGGAGGCTACGCCCGCCGCCGCATCGAAGAGGACACTGCGCCCCGCACCGCCCGCATCGTTCTCACCACCCTCGAAACCGAAGGGGACCTGCGCGCCGCCATCGCCGCGGGCGCCGACGACTGGATCACGCTCCCCGTGACCCCGCAGCAGGTGAGCGGCGCCCTCACCCGCGCCCTTCGCGGCCAGAACGGCCGGAACCGCGACGAGGCGACGCTGCTCCCGGCGATCGTCTCGCTGCCACCCCTCCCGCTCGCCATCCTGATGGACCCGCTGCCGGGGACGACACCGTTCCAGGCGGCCTGGCTCTGCCGCCGCTTCGCGCGCGGCTACGACGACCTCGGCGCGTATCGCGGCGCCATCGCCCTCTTCCCTCGCGCCCCCGCTGCCGACCTCGGTCTCGTGCGCGCCCGGCTCGAAGCGCTCCTGCGCGGCCGCGTCGCCCTCCGCCCGGCCGATGAGCCGATGCAGCAGGCCCGCTTCGAAGCCACGGGCTGAATCCCATTGGGGCGGTTTCTCGCGCGAAATCAGGATTCCCCCGACGGCACCCCTCACCCCCGCTGGCGACACTGGCCGGGAACCGGAAGGGACCGCCTATGTACTCGATCCGCGTCGATGCCGAATCCAACCAGCTCCTGGTCGCGCTCTCCGGGCGGGTGACCACCGCGGAGGCGCTGCGCGCCGTCTCGCAGGCGTTCACCCTCGCCGAAGCCGGCCACATCCTCGCCATTCGCTGCGATACCGCCGGCCTTCAGCGCGGCCCGGGCGGCACCGTGCTCGTCGCCGCCGCCATCGCCGCGCGCTACCGCGACGGTATGCGGCTCGCCGTCGTGGGCGATGGCGTTCGCCGCCGGCTCGCCGAGCGGATCGCGCGCTTCTCGCGCATCCCCGCCGAGGGCATCCTTGCCGTCGATACCGTGGCCGAGGCGCAGGCATGGCTGCAGCCCGTCCTGCGCCGCGCCCCCCGCCTTTCCGGCACCGAATTGCGCCACGTCGACGTCCTGACCCACCCCGCACCGCGCCCCGTCGATCGCCCCGCCGCCGCTGGCCGTGCCGAGGGTGCTGCCTGACCCGACCGAAAGCCCCGGCGGCGCTACCATCGTCCTGTGACGCAGCGCCGCCGCCTCGATGTGAAGGACCCGGCCGAGACCGCCGGCCGTACCGGCTGCCTCGCACTCGGCGCCGTTCTCGGGATTGCCGCCGGCGTCGTCGTCGCGCTGTTCATCATGCCCCGCGTCTTCGACCACTACTTCGGCGTCTCCGACATTTTCATCGGCGAGACCTACGACAACGACGGCAAGGTCATCACGCTCGAATCCCTCAAGCGCATCCCGGATGCCGAGGGCCGCGAGTACCCCGGCCAGTTCGAAGCCGTGCTGCACATCACCGCGCGAAAGGCCTGGCCGCTCGCGCCTTCCGATTGGGAGCTCGAGCTCACCACCGGCGCGCGCCTCGACGCCCTTGCCCCGGACCCGGCCGTCCCCGATTCCTCCCTGGATCTGCCGCTCGGCGATGAGCGCCGTGTCGTGCTCCGCTTCCCCGGCACGGACCGTCGCGACGCCGTCCCGGAAGTGCTGCACCTCGGCCTGCCGAAGGTCCGCTTCCATCTCGAGGAGCGCGAGAAGTGAGCTCGCCCGCGGACCCGTGCGCGAGCGGCCTCACGCTCCCGCACTACCTCCGCCCGGGATTGCGCCTCGTCTTCATCGGCTACAACCCCGCCGTCTACTCCGCGGAAGCGGGCCACTACTACGCCCGCCCCGGCAACACCTTCTGGCGGCAACTCAGCGCCTCCGGGCTCGCCGGCCGCGATGTCGGCCCCGCCGATGACGCGCTCCTCATGGACGACGCGGGGATCGGCTTCACCGACCTCTGCTGCCGCCCGACTGTGCGCGCGAGCGAGCTCACCGCGCCCGAAATCGCCGAGGGCGCGCGCCGCCTCCACGACGAACTGCGCGCGAACGCCCCGCGGTTCGCCGTCTTCAGCGGCCGCGGCATCTACCAGCACTTTGGCCGTCACGCGCTCGGCCTCGCGCCGCGCGCGCTCGCGGCGCGGGCCTACGGCGCCCAGCCCGAACGGATCGGCGAGGGCACCATCCCCTGGGTCATCCCCAGCTCCAGCGGGCTCGCGAGCAAGTGGCACCGCGAGCGGCTGGAGGAGTTGCACCGCCTCCGCGCGGCGCTCGAACGCTAACCCAGGAGCTTCGCCGCGAGCGCGCTCGTGTCACGGATCGCCGCGTCCCACTCGCGCTGCGTCGTCTCCACCAGCTCGGCCGCGCTCGTGATGCCGTGAACGCCCGAGACCGAGTGGCCCGCGCTCCCCGGCCCCGTCCGCAGCGAACTCGCGGCGATGCCGTTCGGCGCAATGCCGAGCGTGACGTCGTCCATGCTGCTCGTGAGGAGCGCCTGCCGGTACTCTTCCGAGCTTCGCGCTTCGGTGGTGGCGATGAACTTCGTCCCCATGTACCCGAGGTCGCAGCCGAGCACGCGCGCCGCCCACAGGGCCGCTCCATCGCTGATGCCGCCGGCCATCACCAGCGGCCCCGCGTATTCGGCGCGCATCGCCCGCACGAAGGCGAAGCCGTTCGCCCAGCCCGTGTGGCCCCCCGCGCCCGCGGTCAGCAGCACAAGCCCATCGACCCCCGCCTCCAGCGCTCGCATCCCGTGATGCATCGAGGCCACGTCGGCGATGATCGAAACCCCCGCCGCGTGCAGCGGCGCCACCACCTCGACCGGTGACCCGACGCTCGTGATCACGAAGTCCACGCCGTGCTTCACGATCTGGTCGATGTCCTCGGCGATGCGACGGTTGCCGCGAATGATGAGGTTCACCGCGAGCGGGCCCACTCGCGCCCCGGCGTTCGCCGCCGCCGCCCGCTCGGCCTGGATGC
Source organism: Candidatus Amarobacillus elongatus (assembly GCA_016703545.1). GTDB lineage: Bacteria > Chloroflexota > Dehalococcoidia > Tepidiformales > Tepidiformaceae > Amarobacillus > Amarobacillus elongatus. Next base: position 308,961 of record JADJBX010000005.1, on the reverse strand, counting down.
GCGCCAGCCACTCGTCCAGCTCCCCGATCGATTCGCAGTTCCGGGTGGGGAACGACCCGGCGACGCCGGCAACGCAGGCCGCGGCCGCCAGCTCGGGCCCGGAAACGCCTGTCATGGGGGCGCAGATGAGTGGCAGCGGCAGTGCCGCGATGACGTCAGCGATGGTGGCCAAGGAACCCTCCCGCGGCGCGATCCCGCCAGCTCCGGTCCGTTCGCGCGGCAGATTCGCGCCCCCGGTACGCTGATGTCGCGCTCGTCGTGCGGCAGCATTGTCGGGTGCTGAATCGTTTCACTCCACTGCCGGAGGCCCCCATGCGCGCCATGCTCCTCGATTCGCCGGCCCCCGCCGCGCACTCACCGCTGCGCCTCATCGAACGCGACGACCCGGCGCCGGGCCCCGGCGAGCTGCTGCTCGCCGTCAGCGCCTGCGGCGTCTGCCGGACCGACCTGCAGCTCGCGGAAGGCGACCTCGCCGCCCGCCGCCTGCCGCTCATCCCCGGCCACCAGGCCGTGGGCCGCGTGGCCGCCGTCGGCGCCGGGGTCGAAGGCTGGTCCGCCGGGGACCGCGCGGGCGTGGCGTGGCTGGCCAGCACGTGCGGAGCCTGCCGCCACTGCGCCGCCGGCCGCGAGAACCTCTGCGAGCACGCGACCTTCACCGGCTGGGACCGCGACGGCGGCTACGCCACCCGCATGACCGTCCGCGCCGATTTCGCCCACCGCCTCCCCGGCGGCTTCGGCGACCTCGATGCCGCACCCCTGCTCTGCGGCGGCGTGATTGGCTACCGGTCGTTGCGGGTCTCGGGCATCCAACCCGGCGGGCGGCTTGGGCTGTTCGGCTTCGGCGCCTCGGCGTTGTGCGCCATCCAGGTCGCGCTGCACTGGGGGTGCGACGTGTTCGTCTGCACGCGTTCGGAGCGGGAGCAGCAGACGGCGCGCGATCTCGGCGCCTCCTGGGCCGGCGGGTATACCGACAGGCCGCCCGTGGAACTGGATGCCGCCATCACCTTCGCACCCTCGGGCGATGTCGTGATCGCCGCGTTGCGTTCGCTCGCGCGGGGCGCCGCCGTCGCCATCAACGCCATCCACCTCGATCGCATCCCGCAATTCGACTACGGCGACCTGTGGTGGGAGCGCAGCCTGCGTAGCGTCGCGAACTTCACGCGGGAGGACGCGCGCGACTTCCTCGCGCTGGCCGCGGAGATTCCCGTGCGCACGCGCATCGAGGCACACCCGCTCGCGGGAGCGAACGACGCACTGGCGCGTCTCGCCGCGGGCCAGGTCTCCGGCGCCGCCGTCCTGGTCATGGAGTAACGGGAGTCGATCGAGCAGGGGGAAGGGAGGGCCGGGGGGACGCCCGGACCTAGTTCGCCTTGAGGAAGTTCGCCGCGCAGGACTTGCACATGCCGTGCGAAATCTGCGGGCCGCCCCGGCTGAGGCACGTGCCGCACCACGCACACACCACCGTCAGGGCTTCTTTCGTCCCTCGGGACAGGGTTTGTGTGTTCATGCCGTCATCATCCCACTGACACCATTTCGCCACGTACATGAAACGGGCCTGAAACTGCAAAACGTCCGTAAAACTCAGGGCGGTTAGTGTTGCAACAGGGCCAGCGCACCCGCGCTCGCCGCCCCCGTCATCACGAGCATGGGCACGAGCATCAGGGGCGGAACGCGGTCGCCTTTGGCGCCCGCCACGGTGGCGACGAAGAACAGCTGCACGAGCGAGGCCGCGGCGAGCGGTTCCAGCATGCCTTCCCTCCGGGGACGAATCCCTGCCTCCATCCTCTTCCCCGGGCGGCGTCGGACGGCTCAACAACCCTCCGTGGCGCTCACGGCCGCATTTCACCCGGACGGGAGCTACCAACCTCCGGTTGGCCCTCAAATGGTGGTCTTGTCGGTCCTGTTACCGCCCGTGGCCTATACCACACGGTAGAAGATATCGAGATGGGCTATGCCCGTCGCGAAATCGCAAGCACTGCCACTCCCGGTATGGACGCCCTGCAACGCGTACGGGGTGAGACTACCGGGGTACAGAAGGCACAGAGGAGGAACGAAATGGCAGCGATGAGCGCAATGGGACTCCGAGAAATCCGCCGCGATCGTGGCCCCCGCCCCTTCGCCGATCGCACGTCCGAACTGCAGATGCTCGAGGCCTACCGCGAGCGGCTGCTCACCGAGCTCATGGAAGTCGAGCGCGAGATCAACGCGATCAACCGCTGACCTTCGCCCTCACTCCACCATCTCCGCCGCCGCCCGGCGGAGGCGGTCATCGATAGCCCGGGCGAGACCCCCCGTCCCGGGCCGGCGGACGAAGACAAGCTCGACGCCTTCCGCGTCGAGCTTTCTCATTGCCGCGAAGAGGCCGGCGGCGAACCCCTCAAGGTCGCCCTCCCCGCTCAGCACCGCGACGCGCACCCCGGCCACGCCACGAAGCTCCCGTTCGTCCGCATCCCGTGCCGATCACCGCGACCGCGCGCCCTTCCTGCGCCGCCGCCGCCGCCCGCTCCCGGAGTTTGGCCAGGTCGCCGCTGCGTACGTACACCAGCCGCGCTCGCGGCGCGTAGTGCCGCGCCATCATCCCCGGCGATGCCGGCCGCTCCTTCCCCGGGCCGATGGCCACCGGTCCCACCACCGCCTCCAGCGCCTCCAGCGTGAGCGCCCCCGGCCGCAGCAGCCGCACCACGTCCCCCGTCACGTCCACGACCGAGGATTCGACCCCGAACGCCGTGGGTCCGCCGTCCAGCACCATGTCGATGCGCCCGCCCAGGTCCTCCAGCACGTGCTGTGCCGTCGTCGCGCTCGTCCGCGTGAAGCGGTTCGCGCTCGGCGCCGCGATGGGCACGCCCGCCGCGCGGATCAGCCCCAGGGCGACGGGGTGCGCCGGCACGCGCACCGCCACGGTGTCGAACCCCGCGGTCGCGCTGGCCGGCACCTCCGGGCGCTTCCGCACGACGAGCGTCAGTGGGCCGGGCCAGAACGCCCGCGCCAGTACCAGCGCCAGCGGTGGGATTTCGCGTGCCACTCGGGGAAGCTCCGCGGCAGCGCCCATGTGCACTATCAGGGGGTCGTCGCTCGCCCGCTCCTTGGCCGCGAGGATCCGGCGCACCGCCGCGTCGTCCAGCGCGTTCCCGCCCAGCCCGTACACCGTCTCCGTCGGGAACGCGACGAGTCCGCCCGCGCGCAGCACTTCCCCGGCCTCGGCCAGCAGGTCCGCGTCAGGGTGCTCGGGGTCGATGGCGGCAACGCGCGTGTCCAGCGGCTTTTTCCTCGCCGCCCAGAATAGCCGCCGCCGTGGTCAACTGCCGGGCGGTCCGCCCTCCGTCGGCGTGCCCGTCCGCGCGGGGTCGAATTCGAACGCCGGCGGCGGCGACTTCGACGGGTGGTTCTTGCCCTTTGCGCCCTCGGGCTCGACGGGCTCCGGCACGGCGCGCCGTGTCTTGCGGTCCTGTTCGTCAGTCATGCATCCAGTGTGGAAACGGGGCGGGTCCCGGCGGGTGTGCGACTCCCCGCCGCGCGTTGCAGCTTCGCGACGGCTACGAAAGCGACCCCTCGATTAGCCGCATGCCCAGCTCCATGCCCAGCGGCAGCGCGTCTTCGTCGATCGCGAATCCCGGGTCGTGATGGCGGCCCGCGATGCCCTTCGCCTCGTTGCGCGCCCCCAGCCAGAAGTAACAGCCCGGCCGCGCGCGCAGGAAGTCGGCCATGTCGTCGGCGCCCATGCTCGGCGCCGCGACGATGTTCGCCGCACCGAACAGCCGTGCCGCTGGTCGACCACGAACGCGGCCACACCGGGGTCGTTGACCAGCGGAGGGCAGCTCGTGTTGTGCGAAAAGCGGTAGGTCGCGCCGAACGCCGCGCAGACCCCGCCGAGGATCTGCTCCACGCGCTGCAGCATCAGTTCGCGCACGCGGTCTTCGTAGCTGCGAATGGTGCCGGTCATGGTCGCCGATTCGGCGATGACGTTCCCGCGGAACCCGCTCTGCAGCTTTCCGATGGTCAGGACCGCCGCATCCGGGGGCGCCACCGAACGGCTGACGACGGTCTGCAGCGCCACGACCGCGTGCGCTGCCACGACGATGGCGTCGACGGACTGGTGCGGTGCCGCCGCGTGCCCGCCGCGCCCTTCGATCACGGCCTTGAACGCCGTCGGCGCCGCGAAGAACGGTCCCGGGGCGACGTTCACCATGCCGATGGGGATGTCCGCGCTGATGTGCAGCCCCAGCGCGCGGTCCACCTTCGGCGAGTCCAGCACGCCGTCCTCGATGCACCGCTGCGCGCCCCCCGCCGCCTCTTCGGCCGGCTGAAAGACGAACCGCACGGAGCCACTGAGCTTTTCGCGCTTCGCCGCAAGCGCCTCCACGAGCCCGAGGGCGATGGCGATGTGGGCGTCATGTCCGCAGGCGTGCATCACGCCCTCGTTGCGCGAAACGAACGGCTCGCTCGATCGCTCCGGGATGGGGAGCGCGTCGATGTCCGCGCGCCAGAGGACGGTCTTGCCGCCCTTGCCGCCCTTCAGCAGCGCCGTCGCCCCCGTGAGCGCGATGGGGCGGATGTCGCTGAGCCCGGGAATCGCCCGCAGCCGGTCGAGGATGCGCCGCTGCGTCTCCGTTTCCTTCCAGCTGAGCTCCGGGTAGGCGTGGAACTCCCGCCGCGTTTCCACCACGCGAGGCGTCAGCGCCTGGATCTCGGAACGGACCTGGGGAAGGCGGCCCAACGGCATGCGCTCCTGCCGCCCGGGGCGGCGGTTGTAATGCCCGGAGCGTAGCAGATTTCGAGGCCGGACTATTCCCCGCCGGCGGGGGCCGGACAGGCACCGCCACCGTCGCCCTGCGCAGGGTCACGCGCTGGACGAGCACCACGCCCGCGATGATCAGCACCAGCCCCGCGATCATCGGTGCTTCCACCGGCTCATCGAGGAGGAGCCACCCCAGGAACACGCCAATCGGCGGCATCAGGTACGTCACCGCCGAGGCCGCGACCGCCCCCACCTGCCCGATCAGCCACATGTACAGCAGCACCGCCACCCCGGAGCCCACGCCGCCGAGCACCAGCGCACTGCCGATCTCCTTCGCGCCAATAGAAGCGTGGTCGTACGCGCCTGTCCCCAGCGCGAGGGGCACGAGCGCCAGCGAGGCCGTCCCGATCTGGGCGACCGTCAGCGGCAATACCGGCACGTGCGTCAGCCACCGCCGAATCGAAACCGAGGACGCGCCGTAGAGCGCCGTCGCCGCGATCATGAGCGGGATGCCCTGCAGCGCGTCGCGATCGAGGCCGGACGCGCGCCCGCGCATCAGAACCAGGACGCCCGCGAACCCGAGGACCAGCCCGGCGATGCGCCGTGGCCCCAGCCGCTCCGAACGGATCACGATGGTCGAGAAGATCGCGGCCCAGATCGGCTGCGCCGCGTTCGCGATGCTCCCCACGCCGCTCGGCACGTGCTGCTGGCCGAAGCTGAAGAGCGTCCACGGCAGCGCGAAGTTCGCCACGCCAAGGACAACCAGCGCGAGCCACGTGGAGCGCGGCAGCGCGAACGATCCCCGGGCCCGCAGCGCGAACGGCAGCAATGTCGCGAGCCCGAGCGCGGTCCGCCCGGCGCTCACCCCCAGCGGCTCCACCCCCGCGTTGATGAGCACGCGGATGAACAGGAACGACGCGCCCCAGACCACCGCCAGCGCGAGCAGGACCGCGAGTTGCGTGCTCTTCACTCGGGGAGGGTAGCAGAGCGCCCGCCGCCCGCATCGGCCATTCGCCCTACTCCGGCCACCCGGGTTCCCCGTCGGCATACTGCAGGCGCGCCGTCTCCGCGAGGAGCCCGCGCCATTCGCCCTCCGCGATCGGGGCGCCGCTGAACCCGGGACAGTCCCGGTGCCGCACGAGCAGCGGCAGGTAATCCACCGCCGCCATCTCCCCGGCGAGCGCCGCCGCGAGCGATGTGCGCATGCCGGCCGTGTCCGCGTGGTTCGGCCGCAGCGTCTCCCGTTCGAAGAACAGGACGAAGTGGGGGTACAGCCGGCACGCATCCGGGCGGCCCTCGTGGACCCCGCAAAGCAGGTCATCCCGGAGGAGGACGCATTGGCCCTCGCGCCGCGCGAGCAGGAACGGCTGCGCCAGCGGCATCGCCAGGGGTTCCCCGTCGACCATTTCCAGGAACGCGTCCGGGGCGATCCCGTGGACGGCCGAGAGACGGTCCCGATCGCGCTCCCCGAGGCTCACGCTGAAGCGCTTGCAGCAGTGCACGGGGCACTCCCCCATGAGGCACACGAACGCCGGCGTCCCGGGCGTGATGAGGTCGTAGTTCGGGAGCCGCTCGGCGAGGGTGCGCCAGGCCTCCGCCGAAGCCGCGTGAATGTCGCCTGTCACCCCATCATCGTACTCTCGCGTACCCATTCGGACCTTGCGCCGTTCCCGGCGCCCCGGCAAAGTTGAACGCACGCTCGTTCCGGAAGGGACGGGCGCAGCAATGTTCGCTCGCGATCGAGCGTTCCGGGGCCACCATGAGCAACGAACCCAACATCGATTCACTCCCGCCGGACGAACGCGCCCGGCTTCGCAAGCAGATGAGCGACCAGGCCGTGAAGCTCGCCATAAGTTCGCGCTGGGACGAGGCCGTCTCCGTGAACCGCGAGTTCATCCGCGTCTTCGGCGAGGAAGCCGAGGCCTACAACCGTCTCGGCAAGGCGCTCTCCGAGGTCGGGCAGGTGAGCGAGGCGCGCAAGTCGTACGGCCGCTCCCTTGAGATCGAGCCGACGAACACGATCGCGCGCCGCAACCTCGATCGTCTCGGCACGATGCGCGATTCCGCCGCCTCCGCCGCGGCCCCGAGCCAGCTCGACACCCGCCTCTTCATCGAGGAATCGGGCAAGGCCGCCGTCGCGACGCTCCAGGCCGTGAACGCCGAAACCGCCGCCCTCCTCGACGCCGGCGACCTCGTCGACCTCCAGGTGCAGGGCAACGCGGTCAACGTCGTCAACATGAGCGGCGAGTACATCGGCATGGTCGAGCCCCGCATCGGCCTTCGCCTGTCGAAGATGATGGAAGCCGGCAACCAGTACAGCGCCGCCCTGCTCGCCACCGGCGACGTCCGCGTCATGATCCGCGAGACCTTCCAGGCCCCCGCCATGATCGGCCGCGTCAGCTTCCCACAGGCCGTCCGGTCGAACGCGGAAGTGCGCGCCTACACCCGCAAGGGCCTCCTGCGCGGCGAAGACCTCGATTACGGCGACGACGACGAGGCCGACGACACCGAAGAGGAAGAGACCGGCTGGCACGACGACAACGCCGACATGGACGGTACAGGCGTCGATGTCGACATCCAGCAGGACGACGAGGGCTTCGATTAGGCCCCCGTTCCGTTTCGTCACGCACCATCCAGCGCCCGCCGGTTCACTCCCGGCGGGCGTTTTGGCGCCGTCCGCCGGACATGCGGCCCTGGCCGGATCCGTTGCAACGCCGTAAACAGGGCCAGACGCCCCCTTCGCACCCGCCAACCCTCCCTTGAGACGCCTTCTCCCGAAAGCCTAGAATCCCGGGACACCGCGATACGCGGCGTGTTCGTCTATCGAACTGGAGGGTGCCGTCTATGAAAGTCTATGCCACCGAGGACGTCCGCAACGTCGTCCTCATGGGTCATGGGTCCGTCGGCAAGACCACCTTCGGAGAGGCCGCACTCTTCGTCAGTGGCGCTACCACCCGTATGGGCTCCGTTTCCGATGCCAACACCGTCTCGGACTACGACGAAGACGAACACAAGCGGAAGTTCTCCCTCAACCTCTCCCTCCTCCCCGTCGAGTGGGAAGGCCGCAAGATCAACATCGTCGATACCCCCGGCTACGCCGACTTCATCTCCGAGGTCATCTGCGGAGCCCGCGCCGCCGACATGGCCCTCATCCTCGTCGATGCCGTCTCCGGGCCCGAAGTCGGCACCGACCGCGCCTGGAACATCGCCGAGCGCCTCGGCCTGCCACGCATGCTCGTGGTCAACCGCATGGACCGCGAAAACGCCAACTTCGAACAGGTGCTGGACCAGCTGCAGCGCCGCTGGGGCCCGAAGGTCGCCCCCCTGCAGATCGCGCTCGGCGCGCACGAGTCCTTCAAGGGCGTCATCGACCTCCTCCACCTGAAGGCGTACGTCGGCGAAGCCGGCGACGAGGTGCCGATCCCGGCCGAGTTCGAAGAGGAAGCGAACGAGCTCCGCGCCCGCCTCATCGAGGCCATCGTCGAAACCGACGAAGAGCTCATGACGAAGTACTTCGCCGACGAAGAGCTCACCGAGGACGAACTCCGCCGCGTGCTCCACGGCGGCCTCGACCACAACCTCATCTTCCCCGTCGTGTGCGCCTCCTCCGCGCGCCAGATCGGCGTCCGCCAGGTGCTGCACAACGTGGCCTTCAGCGGCCCTTCGCCCGCCGACCGCGACCCGTTCGAGGCGGGCGACGAGCGCCTCACGGCCGCGCCCGATGGTCCGCTCGCCGCCCAGGTGTTCAAGACCGCCGCCGACCCGTACGTCGGCAAGCTGACCTACCTGCGCGTCATCAGCGGCGTGCTCAAGGCCGATTCCCACGTCTGGAACGCCAACAAGGGCGCCGACGAGCGCCTTGGTACCCTGTACGTGCAGCGGGGCAAGGAACAGATCGCCGTGCCGGAGCTCCGCGCCGGCGATATCGGCGTCGTGGCCAAGCTCGCGGCCACCGCCACCGGCGACACTCTCTGCGCCCGCGAGCACCAGTTCATGCTGCCCGAGATCGCGTTCCCCAGCCCCGTCTACAGCATGTCCGTCCACCCGACCTCGAAGGCCGGCGTCGACAAGCTCGGCCCCAGCCTTCAGCGCCTGGTCGAGGAGGACCCGGGGCTGCGCCTCAGCCGCGATCCGTCCACCGCCGAGGTCATCCTCGCCGGCCTCGGCGACGCCCACCTCGATGTCACCGTCGAGCGGCTCAAGCGGAAGTTCGGCGTCGAAGTCGAGCTCACCCTGCCGCGCGTTCCCTACCGCGAAACCGTCGCGAAAAAGGGCAGCGGCGATTACACGCACAAGAAGCAGACCGGCGGTCACGGCCAGTACGCCCGCGTCGTCATCGAGCTCAACCCCCTCCCCCGCGGCTCGGGCCTCCAGTTCACCGAAAAGGTCGTCGGCGGCGCCGTGCCCAAGGAGTTCATCCCCGCCGTCGAGAAGGGGATCATGGAGGCCGCGACGGCGGGTGTGTTCGCGGGGTACGAACTCACCGACTGCCAGGTCGTCCTCTTCGACGGCAAGCACCACCCCGTCGATTCAAGCGAAATGGCGTTCAAGCTCGCCGCCTTCGCAGGCGCTCAAGGAGGCGGTCGCCGCCGCCGGCCCGCAGCTGCTCGAACCGGTGATGACCATCCGCGTGCAGGCCCCGGAACTCAACGCCGGCGACATCGTCAGCGACCTGAACACCAAGCGCGCCAAGATCCACGGGATCAACCCCGATGGCGGCATGTCCGTGATCGAGGCCGAGGTCCCGCTCGCCGAGGTCCAGCGTTATGCCAGCGACCTTCGCTCCATCACCCAGGGCCGCGGCGGCTTCGAACTCGAATTCGACCACTACGGCGAAGTGCCGGGGCAGATCGCCCAGCGCGTCGCCGCCGAGCACAAGAAGGCGATCGAGGAAGCGCACCACTAACCCCGGTCCGCCGGTCACACACAAAGAAGGGGCTCCCACCGGGAGCCCCTTCTTCGTGCATTTCGCGTCGGCTCGGCGCCGCCGGACGGTGCGCTACTTCGCGCCGCCCGCGGGCGAACCCGCCACCTGCGGCATGTTGTGGTCCGAAACGCCCTCCACATTCAGGTGCGGCAGGAGCCGGTCCAGCCACCCCGGGAGCCACCAGTTCGCGTTCCCGAGAAGCTCCATTGTCGCCGGTACCAGCACCAGGCGAACGATCGTCGCGTCCACGAAGATCGCCGTCGCGAGACCGATGCCCATCTCCTTCACGAACCGCTCCGGCCCGAGCACGAACGCGAGGAAGACCGCGATCATGATCGCCGCCGCCGCCGTGATGACGCGCGCGGTCGCCGCCAGGCCGTGCGCCACGGCGGTCGCGTTGTCCCCCGTGCGCACGTACTCCTCGCGGATGCGGCTGATGAGGAACACTTCGTAGTCCATCGACAGCCCGAAGAGGATGGCGAACATCATCATCGGCAGGAACACCTCGATCGGCCCCTTCTCGATGCCGAGCAGGTTCGCGCCCCACCCGAATTGGAAGACCGCCACGAGCACGCCGTACGCCGCGCTGATCGAGAGCAGGTTCATGATGGCCGCCTTCAGCGCCACCAGCACCGAGCGGAACACCGTCATCAGCAGGATGAAGCTCAGGCCGATGACGCCAACGAACAGCAGCGGCATCCGCGAGCCGATCTGGTCGCCGATGTCGATGAACGCCGCGTTCCCGCCCGCCACCAGCGCCTGCGTGTTCGTGCCCTTCACCAGCGGCGGTAGCACGTCATCGCGGAGGTCGTGGACGAGCTGCTTCGTCCCCGGGTCCTGGGGCGAGGTCGAGGGGTAGACGATCACGATCGCCGTATCGCCGTCCGGGTTCAGGATCGGCGAGGACACGAACGCCACGTCGCCCGCGATGGCGCCTTCGCCCTTCGCAATCGACTCCTGGATGCGCGTCGCATCGCCCTGGACGCCCGCGCCGTTTTCGACCACCACCATCAGCGGCCCGTTGTAGCCCGGGCCGAAGCCCTTCGCCAGGAGGTCGTACGCCCGCCGCGTGTGCAGCTCCTCGCGGCCGTTGCCGGCGTCGGTGAAGCCAAGGTCCATCGCCAGCGTCGGCGACGCGATCGTCAGCAGCACCGCCACCGCCGCCAGCGCGTAGGGAAGCGGCCGCCGCTGGATCGCCTTCGCCATCCGGTACCAGCCGCTCTTCGGGTCCACCCCTTCGGTCGAATGCAGGAACGGCACCTTCAGGCTGTCGACCCGCTTGCCAACCATCGAGAGCATCGCCGGCATCAGGAAGAGCGAGACGAGGACGGCGATGGCGACCGAGATCGCCGCGCTTGTGCCCGCCGCGGCGAGGAACGGGATCCCCATCGCGTACAGCCCGAAGAACGCGATCGTCACGACAACGCCCGCGAAGATGACCGACCGTCCCGCCGTCGTTACCGCGAGCACGACCGCGTCTTCCACCGTTCGCCCGTGGTGGAGGCCTTCGCGGAAGCGCGTCACCACCAGCAGGGCGTAGTCGATCCCCACGCCGATCCCGATCATGCCCACGAACGCGCCCGTCCACTCGGGGAACGAGAGCGCGTTCGCCGCCAGCGCGATGACCGCGAAGGCGCTACCGATGCCGAACAGCGCCGCGCCGATGGGCAGCCCCATCGCGATCAGCGAACCGAACGCGATGAACAGGATCACCATCGCCGCCAGGAGGCCGATCGCCTCGGAGCCGAACTCCGGCTGCTCCGTCATGAAGATGATGTCGCCGCCCGTCTCCGTGCGGAGGCCATTGCCCGCCGCCGCGTCCACGAGCGTCACGAGCTCCTTCGCGACTTCGAGATCCACTTCGTTCGCGCGCTTGTCGAAGATGACGGACGCGCGGGCGATGGTCCCGTCCTGCGAGATCATCCCGGGTTGCTGGCCGAACGGGGATTCGACCGCGACCACGCCGGGGAGCGCCTGCGCATCCGCGAGGAGCTTCTCGATGCGCGCCTGGATGTCCGGCTGGCGAATGCCGCCCGGCGCCTCGAACACGACGTCCGCCGAGTCGCCCGAGCGCGCGGGGAAGCGCTCGGCCAGCAGGTCGAAGCCCGCCTGCGATTCCGAGCCCGGCAGCTTGAAGCTGTTGTCGTACGCGCCGCCCATCGTGTTCGCGGCGAAGATGAGGCCGATGAGCACGACCACCCATCCCCCGATCACGAACCACTTCCGGCGGTGCGAGAACCGCGCCCAGCGCTCGAGGAACGGCTTGCTTGAGGTATTCGGGGTCTTGCGGTTGGCCATCTGCGCCTCCATGGCGTTGCTATAAAAACTCGACACTTAGCGTGAACCGGAATTCCGGTTCTGGTCAAGCGAGTGGCGGCCCCTTTAGGATGCGCTCTGTGAGGAGAATCACATGACCGCCGGGGTCCCCGAGCGTGCGGACGCGCGTGCCAATCGCGAACGCCTCATCGATGCCGCCGAGGCCGTCTTCGCCGAGCTCGGCCTCGCCACGGAGATGAAGACCGTCGCCGAGCGCGCCGGCCTGGGCGTGGGCACCATCTACCGCAACTTCGCCACCAAGGACGACCTTCTCGCCGCCGTCCTCGACCGGCTCGTGGCCCGCGGCACGGCCATCGTCGCGCAGGCAAGCTCGCTCGCCGACCCGGCCGAAGCCGTCGCGGCCATCATCCACGCCGCCTGTGAACATGCCGAGGCGAACAGCGGCCTCTTTCACGCGATCTTTTCCGGCGGTATCCCCCCGGACTGCATGCCCGCGGACCGCAGCCTCGAACTGCAGCAGCTCATGGCCGGCGTGCTCGAACGTGGCCAGGCCTCCGGCGCCTTTCGCACCGACATGCCCGCGGCCTTCCTCGCCGCCTTCCTCGACGCCTTCTTCATGACCTACCTCGAACTCCGCCGCTCCATGCCCGCCGAGGGCATCAAGGAGCGCCTCGCGCTCCTCTTCCTCGACGCCGTGCGCTCGCGCTAGTTCGGAACGCGGCCTTCGCGCGCCGCCAGCCAGGCCCGCACCATCTGTTCGCCTTCCGCCTCGCCGGCCGCCCGCTGCCCCGCCTCGTTGCGGTGCAGCCCGTCGCCGCCGATGAGCCCGGCGTATTCGTCCTTGCCAATCACCCCGGCCCGGCCCGTGTAGGCCACGTGCAGCTGCGCGCAGACCCTCGCCATCCCTTCGTGCACCGCCGTCCGCCGGGCGATCGCCTGCCTTTCGCCGCCCCACCCGTACGGCGGGTGCAGCATGCCCACGCTGCCCGAGACCACGGGGACGACTGCCTCGTGCGTGACGATGCGCCGCAGGCACGCCTCCAGCGTCGCCACCACGTCCTCGGGTTCAAAGTAGCGGTCGCCGCCGATCGTGCGCAGCATCGCCAGCCGCCCGGCCTTGAACAGCCGCGTGTGCGCGATGCGCGGCACGTCCGCCATCCGCTTGCCCAGCGCCCCGGCCGACTTCCCCGGGCGGCCGAACTTCCGCTGCAGCCGCAACGGCACCGACTGTGTGCAAACCCAGTAGTCGTTCGTTTTCATGAACACGAGGTCCGGCTGGTACCGCTCGATCCAGCGATCCACGAGGTCCGGGAGCGACGGTTCGGGCCAGATCTCGCGCAGCACCGTCTCCACCGGTTCGCCCGTGGCGCGCGCCAGCACCTCGCCCGCGACGTACCACGTCCGCGCGTGCTCCGGCACACCCCCGATGCGCTGGTCGCTCTGCCCGAGGCGAAGAACCTTCACCCGTCCGAGGTGCGGCCCGGCGCCGCGTTCGCCCCCGACGCACCGTGCGCCGCGAGCCATGCCCTCGCCATCTGCGCGCCCTGGTTCAGCCCCTGCTCCCGCTGCCCTTCGACACCGCGATGCAGGCTGTCCGCGCCACGCATGTGCGCCTGCTCCCGCTCCGCCATGACGGTCCCCGAGCCGTCGAACGCGATCCGCATCTCGCGGCACATCCGCTGCATCCCCGCGTACATCCGTTCCTGCCCTCTGCGGCGTCGTTCCAATCCGCCCCACCCGTAGGCCCCGGATGTTCGCCCGGAGCTGCCTTCGACCGTCACCACGATCTCCTCGTGCGCGATGATCCGCCGCAGGCACGCTTCCATCAACTTCAGCACGTAGTCGGTCGTGAAGTATGTGTCCCCGCCCACCGTGCGAAGGAGCACCAGCCGCCCCAGCTTGAACGCGCCCGCGTCCCCCACGGGACGGTCGGCCACGTCCTTGCCCACCTTCCCGAGCCGCTTGCCAAAGCGGCCCAGGCGGCGTTCGATGCGCAACGGCACGGACTCGTACCCCGTCCAATAGGCGTTCACCTTGAAGAACACGAGGTCCGGCTCGTATCGCTGGATCCATGTCTCGATCAGGTCCGGGAGCTGGTCCGAAGGCCAGATTTCGCGCACGACCGTCTCGACCGGCTCGCCAATCGCCTCGGAGAGCGCCATTTCCGCGATCTTCCACGACCGCTGGTGCTCGGGGAGATCGAGCGCGCGGTCATTGCTGTTGGCCAGTCGCAGCACCTTCACGGCTCGGATGATAAGGCAAGCGTGAATTGCGCATCACCCTCCCGGGCGCGCGTCAGCTTTCGGCGTGCGAGACCCGCGCGCCCCCGGCGTGGCCCAACGCCACCCACCGCAGCAGGCGAACCGCCGTCGTGCCGGTCGCGCGCCGGAACAGCGCAATATAGAGGATGGTGCCCGCCGAATACGCCGCGAGGCACGCGACGGCCGCTCCGGCGATGCCCCACGCCGGGATGAGCGCCACGCAGAGCACGATGTCCGCCGCCGCCATCACCCCCTTGATCGCGAATCCCACTCCCGGCCGCCCCGCGTGCGCCTCGAAGTAGGTCCCCAGCACCGCCTGCGGCGCCAGTACCGCCGTCGCCACCGCGAGGATGCGCAGGGCGTTCGCGGCCGGTTCGTACCGCTCCCCGAAGATGATCGTGATCGCCAGCGGCGCCGCGAGGACCGTGACAATGCTGCCCCCGACCGCGATCGCGACACTGCGGCGCGCGCCGTGGATGGTCCACTCCGCCGCTTCGTCCGATGTCGCCTTCGCGATGCGCCGGTACAGCACCAGCGGCACGCTCGCCGAAAATGCGAGCAGCACCTCGGCCCCGGCAGTGGCCGCCGAATACAGGCCCGCCTCGGCCGCCCCCGCGAACGCCGCGACAAGGAAGAGGTCGGCGCGCGCGTTGAGGAAGCCGACCACGGACCCGCCGATCGCGGGCGTCGAAAAGCGCACGATCGCCCGCGCCAGCCCCGTTTCGCGCGCGGCCCCCGTGCCCCACCAGTGCCGCCCCCACCAGAGCAGCACCGCGAGGGAGACGAAGTGCGCGATCGTCCACATCGCCATCGCCTGCTCCGGCGTGCGATGCGCGGGCTCCCACAGCCACGCCGCGATCAGCGCCAATCCCGCGTACGCCGTGATGTAGCCCGAAAGCGAATAGGGGACGGCGCGCCCCTCCGCGAGCAGGAGCGCGGCGAGCGCGCTCCGCAGGACCGCCGGCACCACCGCCAGCGCCACGAGGATGCCCATCGAGGGCCGCCGCCGTGGCCGCTCCCACGGCCGCGCCGGCCAGGGCGAGCACGCCGGCGGTGGCGAGCGCGAGGGCAGTCGTCGTTCGCGCCACGGCACTGAGGGGAGCCTCCCTGCGAGCGACATAATGCCCTGCGGCGCTCCCAAGGCTCCCGCCCGCGAGCCCGAGCGCCGTCACGCCCAGCGCCGCCGCCGCATATTCACCCCGTTCGCTGACACTGAGAAAGCGCGCCGTCACCGCGCCGATTGCCGCCCACGTCGCCATGCCACTGAGGCGCACCACCAGTGCGACGAGGCCCGGTCGAATCACGCTCGAATGCTAGCACGGCCACCCCGGGGGGCCTTCGCCGCACCTTCGCGGGCCCTCGCCGGGGGTTGCCGCGCGAACAGCCGCCTTAACCGGCGCGCAATTGGAGGTTGCTATAATCCGGCACACTCGCGAATTCCCGCGCGAACCCGGTCCCCGGCGCGGCCCGCGCCCACGGAGTGATGGCTTGGAAGACCCCAAGATTGTTGCCGAGCGAATCATCGAGAACGTCGAGCGAGTCATCGTCGGGAAGGACCGCGAACTCCGCCTCGCCATCACCGCGCTCATGTGCGGCGGTCATATGCTCATCGAGGACGTCCCCGGCGTCGGCAAGACCATGCTCGCGCGCGCCATCGCCGCTTCCACCGGCTGCACCTTCAAGCGCATCCAGTTCACCCCGGACCTCCTCCCCTCCGATATCTCGGGTGTCTCCATCTACAACCAGAAGCTCTCGGAGTTCGAGTTCCGCCCCGGCCCGATCCTCGCCCAGGTCGTGCTCGCCGACGAAGTGAACCGCGCCACCCCCAAGACGCAGTCGGCGCTGCTCGAGGCGATGGAAGAGCGCCAGGTCACCGTCGACGGCGTCACCCACAAGATGCCGGCGCCGTTCATGGTCCTCGCGACCCAGAACCCGATCGAGTACGAGGGCACCTTCCCCCTCCCCGAGGCCCAGCTCGACCGCTTCCTCATCCGCATCCACCTGGGTTACCCCAGCGCCACCGACGAAGTCCTCGTGCTCGACCAGCAGCAGGTCAATCATCCCGTCGACACCATCCAGCAGGTCACCGACGCCAATGAGATCCTGCAGCTCCAGCGTGGCGTCCGCGAAATCTACGTCGACCCGCTGATCAAGCAGTACATCGTCGAACTCGCGCGGGCCACGCGTGACCACGAATCCGCCTACCTCGGCGCCAGCCCCCGCGGCTCGCTCGCGCTCTTCCGCACGGCCCAGGCCCGCGCCCTCCTCGAAGGCCGCGACTTCGTCACCCCGGACGACGTCAAGGAGCTCGCGCTCGTGACCCTCGGGCACCGCATCATCATGAGCCCCGGCGCGAAGGTGAAGGGCGCCACGGTCGCCGATGTCGTCGCTGATTGCCTCCGTCGCGTGCCCGTCCCGGGCGCACGCGCCCGGGCCTGACCCCCCGTGCGCCGGTTCATCCGGGCCTCGCTCGCGACCGATCGCCGGACGCTCACGCTCTTTGTCGTGCTGCTCTCGGTGGCCGCGTTCGTCGCCATGGGGACCGGCTTCTGGCTGCTCTTCCGCCTGACCTACGTCCTCGGCCTCGCCATCCCCGTCGCCTGGATCATTGCGCGCTATAACACCATGCACCTCGAAGTCGAGGCCGAACGCCGCACCGACCGCGCCCAGGTCGGCCAGGAAGCGCAGGAGATCATCGAGATCCGGAATCGCTTCTGGCTGCCCAAGCTCTGGCTCGAAGTCGAGGACCCCAGCGACATGCCCGGCCATCGCTCCCGGCGCGTCGTCGTCGTCCCGCCCCGGCGCTCGCGCAACTGGGTGGTGAACACGCCGCTCGTCCGCCGTGGCCTCTACGACTGGGGCCCGGTGCGTGTCGTCAGCTCCGATCCCTTCGGCCTCTTCCGGCGGGTGCGCGAATTCGGCGGCCGCGAGCAGATCCTCGTCTACCCGCCCGTCTTCGATCTGCCCCACTTCCAGGCGCCGCCCGCGAACCTCCCCGGCGAGGGCCGCTTCCGCCGCCGCACCCACTACGTCACCCCCAACGCCAGCGGCGTCCGCCAGTACGCCCCCGGCGACGCCTACAACCGCATCCACTGGCGCAGCACCGCCCGCACCGGCGAGCTCATGGTGAAGACGTTCGAACTCGACCCCGCGAGCGATATCTGGGTCATCCTCGACCTCGAACGCCGCGTCCACGCCGGCTCCGGCGATGAGAGCACCGAGGAGTATGGCGTTCGCGTCGCCGCCTCCGTCGCCCGCCATTACCTCGTGCAGAACCGTTCCGTTGGCGTCATCACCTTCGGCCGCGACCTCCGCATCGTCGAGCCGGAACGCGGTGGCCAGCAGATGACACGCGTTCTCGAGACCCTCGCCACCGTCCGTGCCGTCGGCGATGCACCCCTCGGCAACATCCTTTACGAAGAGCAGCGCCGATTCGGCCGCCATACGACGCTCGTCATCGTTACCAGCTCCACCGATGATTCGTGGCTCACCGCGATCCAGTCGCTCACCCAGCGCGGTGTGCGCGCTGCCACCGTTCTCATCGACCCATCCAGTTTCGGCGGCGGCTCCTCTCCCCTCATGATGTATGGGGAGCTGACCGCCAGCGATATCCCGACCTACGTCGTCCGCCGCGGCGATGACCTGGGTCTCGCGCTGAGTCCCTCGGGAGGTGCGGCTGTATGGCAGGGATGAACGTTCCCATGAACCGGTCGACGGGCCAGCGCATCGGCAGCGCCGCCGTCTCCGCGCCCCGCGTCGTCATGAGCTGGGAAGATTGGCTCACGCTCGCCGCCGCCGTCGTCTGCTTCCTCTCCGTCGCCTACTCCATCGAACACGCCCGCTGGGTGCGGGATATGCCCTCGGTCTTCCCCACCTCCGTCGCCGGGCTGCTCATCGGCATGGCCGCCGCGCGCATCCGCGTCACGGGGCTGCTCAGCCACCCGCTCGCGATCGCCCTCGGCCTCGGCGTCGTCATCCTCGGCGTGCAGGCCTACGCCGATGGCGCCACCCTCTCCGAACGCCTCTCTGACACCCAGGCCCGCATGAACGAGTGGTGGATCGTCGTTCGCGCGAACGAGATCAGCAACGACAACCTGCCGTTCGTCTTCCTCGTGCACTCCATCGTCTACGTCACGGCGTACCTTGCCGCCTACTCCATCTACCGCTGGCATACGCCGTGGGTGGCGGTGCTGCCGGGCGGGCTCGTCATCCTCGCGAACCTCGGCTTCCAGCGCGGGAACGATAGCGCTTCCTTCCTCTTCTTCCTCTTCGGCGCCATCGTCCTCATCGCGCGCATGCACCTCCAGCGGAACCAGGCGCGCTGGCGCCGGCAGGGCGTCGATTACCCCGAATTCATCAGCCTCTCCGCCATCCAGCTCACGGTGACCGTCACCATGGCGCTCATCATCGCCGCGTGGCTCGTGCCGCTCGGGAAGCAGGCCGCCGCCTTCGAAGGCGCCTACGATGCCGTCGTCAGCCCCTTCACCGGCCACGACGAGACCTTCGGCCGCCTCTTCAGCAACGTCGATTCCCGCAAGGGCGCCCGCCTCCACAGCTTCGGCAGCCTCCTCCCCATCAAGGGCAACGTGAAGCTCGGCACGAAGACGCTCGCGGAGGTGAAGTCGGGCTCCCCGGGCCTCGTTCGCGCCACCAGCTACGACACCTACACCGGCGTCGGCTGGCGCTCCACCGAGCGCGACTCCGAGCGTGTCGACGGCGGCGCCCTGGCCGCTTCGCCCGATGTCGCCCAGTACCAGAAGCGCAACCTCGCCACCCTCCAGGTCACCGTCCGGGACGGCGAAACGAGCCTGCTCACCGCCGGCATGCCGCTCGGCACGAACAAGGACGCGCGCATCGAAACCCCCGGCGGCTTCCGCGGCGATATCGAGCAGCTCCTCTCCCGCAAGACGCTGAAGAACGGCGAGACCTACAACACCATCGGCTCCGAGAGTGTCGCCACCGCGCAGGATCTCGTCTCCGCTGGCACGAACTACCCCCAGTGGGTCACGGACCGCTACCTGCAGCTTCCCAAGAACCTCCCCGAGCGGGTGCGCGCCGAAGCCCGCACCCTCGGCGGCGCCACGCCCGCCTACGTGCAGGCCGTCGCCATCGAAGCCTACCTGCGCGAATTCCCCTACAGCCTCGATGTGCCCGCCGCCCCCGTCGGCCGCGACGCCGTCGATTGGTTCCTGTTCGACCTCAAGCAGGGGTACTTCGACTTCCACGCCACGGCGATGGTGGTGATGCTCCGGTCCCAGGGCATCCCCGCGCGCCTCGCCGTCGGCTACGTCCTCGACCCCGATGAGGTGAACGAGACGACCTACATCGTCCGCAAGGACGATGCCTACAGCTGGGTCGAGGTCTTCTTCCCGACGTACGGTTGGGTCACCTTCAACCCCACGCCGGACCGCGCCGCCGGTGGCGCCAACAGCAATTTCGCGGGCACCGCCACCCCCGACACCGACGGCATCCTCGACACCGGCGGCTTCGACGACCTCTTCGCGGGCGACCTCACCGAGCCCGACGTCAGCGCCGCCGTCGCCGCCCTGCAGCAGGACCCGTTGGAGAAGCGCGAACTCCCGTGGACGCTCATCTACTCGCTCCTCGCCCTGCTCGCGGTTGCCGCCGTTGGGCTCCTTGGGAGCCGCTTCGCCTGGAACTTCGGCATGGGCGGCCTCGAAGGCCGCGCCCGCCTTTGGGCGAAGACCCAGCGCCTGGCGGGCTGGGCCGGTCTCGGCAGCCGCCCCGCCGAGACCCCGCGCGAGTGGTCCCGGCGCGTCGGTGAAGCGGTCGCCGTTCCCGGCGAGGCGTCGCGCCTCGCGGCGGCGTACGAGGAAGCGCGCTACGGCCGCCCCGAGGCCCAGCGCATCGCCGATGACGACGCCGCCAGCGCGTACAGGCGGCTGCGTAACGCCCTCTGGTCCCGTGTCTTCCGCCGCAAGCAGGACGATCCGGCCGGCGCCCGCACCCGCCGCCGCAAGCGGTAGGCCGTGACCCCCGGCCCCGTCGAAGGGCGGCGCTTCGTCGTCACAGGCCGCGTGCAGGGCGTCGGCTTCCGCCTGTTCGTGCAGGCCCGCGCGCGTGCCCTCGGCCTCACTGGCTACGTGCGCAACCTCCCCGATGGCCGCTCCGTCGAGGCCGTGGCCGGCGGCCCCGGCCCCGCCCTCGATGAACTCGCGCTCGCCATGCGCGAAGGCCCCGGAGGCAGCTACGTCGCCACCTTCGAGGCCCACGCCCTCGTTCCGCCGCCCGCCGGCGCCGATTTCACCGTTCGCGCCTGAACCGGCGCGCTCGCCGGGACGCGTCAGGCGATCCGGAATCGTGCCGCCGCGCGCCCCAGTTCCGTCGCCAGCCCGCGGAGGTGGTCCGCCGTCGCCGCCAGCTCCTGCGATTGCGCGGAAAGCTCCTCCGTCGACGCCGACACCTCCTCCGCCGAGGCGGACGTCTCCTCGCTCGTGGACGAGACCTGGAACACGGCGTCGCTCACGCGCGCCGTCGCGTCCGCCATCTGCTTCGCGTCCCCCGCCGAGCGCTCGGCCGAGATCGCAATCGTGCCCGCCATCGTCACGATCCGCTCGGCCCCCGCCGCCAGCCCCTGGATCTCCCCGGTGATGGCCGCCGTGCGTTCGGCTGCGACGCTCACGGCTTCGATGATCGCGCCAAGTGTGCGGCCCGCCTCGTCGGCGATCGCACGGCCCGCCGAGACGTCGTTGACGCCCTGCGCCATCGCCTCCACGGCTTCGCGCGTCCCGTCCTGGACCATCGCGATGAGCCCCGCAATCTCCCGCGTCGCGCCGCTTGAACGCTCCGCGAGGCTGCGCACGTTTTCGGCCACGACGGCGAACCCGCGGCCCTGCTCCCCCGCGCGCGCCGCCTCAATCGCGGCGTTGAGCGCGAGCAGGTTCGTCTGCGACGCGATTTCGTCGATCGTGCGAACGATCTCCCCGATCTGCTGGCCGTAGGCGCCGAGCCGGTTCACGGACTCGCTCGCACGCGCCACCGCCGCCGAGATCACCTCCATCGAGGACGAGGCCGCGAGCACCGACTCCTGGCCCTGCCGTGCTGCCTGGTGCGAGACCTCCGCGGATTCCGCCATCTGTCGCGATGTGCCCAGCAGCGCCTCGATCCGCCCGCCGATCGCGCCCGCTTCGTCCCGCGATCCTGCCGCCGCCGAAGCGTTCGTCTCGGCCGCCGCCGCCACCTGCCCGGTCCCCAGCGTGACCTCCTCGATTGCCTTCACCGAACCCTGCGAAAGGTCGGCCAGCGTCACCGCGGAGCGCGTGACGTCCGAGATGGCGGCCGCGATCTGGCCAGTCGCCGCCGCCATCTGGCCGCTCGACTCGCCCAGCTGCGCCGCGTCGTCCAGCAGTCCGCGCGCCGACTCCTGCAAGCCCACGACCATGTCGCGGAGGCCTTCGCGCGCGAGGTCATACTTCTCGACGGTGGTCACGATCGCGCCGATGGCGCGGTCCAGCGCCTGCGACGCCTGCCCCACTTCGTCCCCGCCGCGGACCTCCGTGGCGGTCACGAGCACGGGCACTTCCGCCGTCAGGTCGCCCTCCGCGAACGCGGTCATACCATGCGACAGCGCCGCCATCTGCGCGCCCACCTGGTCCGTCGTCCTGACCATGCGCCGCAGCCGCCCGGCCACGCTCCGCGCGATGAACCACGCGATCCCAAAGCCCAGGACAACGGCCCCGGCCGACACCGTGAGGATCAGGCGGCGCGTGGCGCTCGCCGCGGCCTGGCTCGAATCGTTGCGCGCCCGAGCCCCCTCGAGGTTGTACGTGATGAGCTTTTCGAAGTGCGGCGCGAGGGTCGACGTGTCGGCCGCGAGCTTCTTTGTCCCCGCCAGCGCCTCCGAGATGTTTCCCGCGGCGAGCGCGGCGTCCACCTTGCCGCTCTCGATCGACTGGATGTTCGCCGCGTGATCGGCGAGCACGGCATTGAGCACGGGCCGCAGCGCGTTGTAGTTCGCCCGGTCCTCGGGCGCGACGATCGTCGATTCGTACTCCGCCATGTACCCCTCGGCCGCCGCGATCCAGTCCCGCGCTTCGCCGAGGAGCTTCGCGCGCTGGGAGGCGTCCGTCGTCGTCGCCGCCAACACTTCGGCCATCGCCGCCCCGTTGAGGCGGTCGCTCGCTCCCATCGTGAACTCGATGCCGCCGGCATCGACCACGTACAGCAGTTCGGTGCGTTCCGCCGCCGCGTCGAGTTCCCGCAGCGCCACCATCCCGATCACGGCCGTCATCGCCAGCACCGCCCCGAAGCCAGCCAGGATCTTCCACCGAAGCCCAAGGCTCCTCATCCAGTTCATGCGCGTGCCTCCCACGGCCCGATCCGGGTCGAATACCCGCTCCCGGTCATTCGACGATCGTCCCATCCGGGTGCCGAGCGCGTAGGGTGATTCCCGTATTGGTAGCTCCCACATCCCCTTGGGAAGGCACGGGGTGGTTCCCTTAGCCGCCTCCCAGTGCCGCCCGCGCCAGCCATTCCAGCGCGCGGTCCTCCAGGGGCGGGTTGTGCAGGGGCGCCCGCACATCGCGCCAGTACCGCTCGATCGGCCGCGACTTCTGCAGACTCACCCCGCCCACCACCCGCATCGCCAGCTCCACGGCTTCGATGCAGCTGTTCACCGTATCCACCTTCGCCACCGCGATCCGTTCCAGCGGCGCCATGCCAACCGCAATCGCCGTCGCGCGCCCCTCCCACGCCCGCACGGCGTCGGCCACCTCGGCGCGGCTGCGCTGCAACAGCAGCTCGATGCGCGCCACCCGCTCCCGCACGCCCGGGTATGCCGAAATGGTGCGGGCGCTGTTGGGGGTGCGTTCGCGCGCGAACCCCACGGCGTACTCCCGTGCCGCCTGCGCCACCCCGATCACCGTCGCCGCCAGCCCCAGCGCGAACCACGCCGTCCCCGCCGCCGACTTCGGGTCCGGCTCGTCGATCCGCCGCCGGGTGAGCAGGCGGCCGGCGGGCAACCGGCACCCTTCGAGCACGAAGTCGTGGCTCCCCGTCGCCCGCATTCCCAGCGAATCCCACGTCTCGACCACCCTCGCACCGGGGTCGTCGCGGTAGATCACGAAGTTCGCGAGGTCCGGCGGCTCCCCCGCGGTCCCGTCGATGCGCGCGAGCACGATGAAATAGCGCAGCACCGGCGCGAGCGTCGTGAACGTCTTGCGGCCGTCGAGCACCCACCCACCGTCGGCCTCGCGCGCCACCGTGTCGGGCAGACCGCCGCCCGAGGGGCTGCCCAGCCCCTCCTCCGTCGCGACCGTGTTCGCCATCCAGCCGTGCTCGACCGCGCCGCGGCAGAACTCCGTGTACCACTCGTCCGGGTAGCTGCGCCCGTCGCGCTGCTGCCCGAACAGCTTCGTGTGCATCATGAAGGCGAGCGCGGTTGACCCATCGCCGGCCCCCAGCGCCTCCTGTACGGCCACGAACGTGCTCAGCGGCGCTTCGTACCCCCCGTGCGCGCGCGGCACCGTGAGCCGCATGAACCCGGCCTCGCGCAGCTCCTCGAAGTTCTCGAAGGGGAACGAACCTTCGCGGTCGTGCCGTTCGGATCGCTCGGCGAAGCGCGCCGCGAGAGCGCGTGCCCGGGCCGCCCAATCGATGTCACTCACCGCGCCATCCTACCCTCGCCACGATCGCGACCGCATTCATGTGGCGACGTAGGATACCGGCATGACTGCGACGCCTGCCTTCAATCCGCCAACGCGCGTGCTCATGGGCCCCGGCCCCAGCGGCGCGAACC
Source organism: Candidatus Amarobacillus elongatus (assembly GCA_016703545.1). Taxonomy (GTDB): domain Bacteria; phylum Chloroflexota; class Dehalococcoidia; order Tepidiformales; family Tepidiformaceae; genus Amarobacillus; species Amarobacillus elongatus. Next base: position 285,004 of record JADJBX010000005.1, on the reverse strand, counting down.
CCCGCGTCCTCCGCGCCATGACCGCACCCCTCCTCGGCCACCTCGACCCCGAGTTCCTGCGCATCATGGACGACTGCCGCGACATGCTCCGGCAGGTTCTTCGCACCAACAACCAGGTCACCCTCGCCACCCCGGGCACGGGGACCAGCGGCATGGAAGCCGCCGTCATGAACCTCGTCGCTCCCGGCGACCGCGTCGTCACCGGCATCTGCGGCTACTTTGGCGAGCGCATCGCGCAGATGGCCGAGCGCGCCGGCGGCGTCGTCACACGCGTGAACGCGCCGTGGGGGTCGCCCGTCGATCCCGCCGCGATCGAGGCCGCCGTGCGTGCCGCGGGCGGCCCCGTGAAGCTCGTCACCATGGTCCATGCCGAGACCTCGACGGGCGTCCAGACCCCTGTCGAGCCGATCGCGAAGGTGGCGAAGGAGAACGGCGCGCTCCTCCTCGTGGACTGCGTCACCTCCCTCGGGGGCGTCCCCGTGGAGGCCGACGCGTGGGGCGCCGATGCGGTGTACTCCGGCACGCAGAAGTGCCTCTCGGCCCCTCCCGGCGTCGCCCCCATCACCATCTCCCCCGCCGGCTGGGACGCGATCAAGGCGCGCGAAGTCCCGAGCAACTCCTGGTACCTCGATATGCAGCTGCTCGAGGCGTACTGGAGCGACACCCGCACCTACCACCACACGGCGCCAATCTCCATGGTCTATGCCCTGCACGAAGCGCTCGCCTTGGTGCTCGAAGAGGGGCTCGAAGCCCGTTGGGCGCGCCACGAGCAGAACGGCCGCGCGCTCCAGCTTGGCCTCGAGGCCATGGGCCTCGCCCTTCACGCCGACGCCGGCTATCGCCTCCCGGTCCTCACCACGGTCCGCATCCCCGAGGGTGTGAACGACGCCGAGGTCCGCGGCGCGCTCCTCAGGCGGCATGGCATCGAAGTCGGCGGCGGCCTCGGCGACCTGCGTGCGAAGGTGTGGCGCATCGGTCTCATGGGCGAATCCAGCAGCCCCGGCAACGTGCTCCTCTGCCTCTCGTCGCTCGGCCGGATTCTGCGCGAACAGGGCTTCAAGGCCGACGTCCGCGGCGCCATCTCCGCCGCCGAAGCACGCCTTTCGAACTAACGCGCGGAAGCGGGGCGCCCCACCGGGGCGCCCCGCGCATGCGGACCTCTTGCGAGTGAGTGCCTAGTCCCGGCGGGCCAGGTGGAACGCGGTCGTGTGCCGCATCCGTCCGATCTCCCGGCCGCCTTCGTCGAGCACCAGCCCGTCGACGATCGCGTAGTGGTGCCCCTTCCGCTCGTACACCTGCTCGATCGAGCCCGCCACCGTGATCGTCTGCCCCGCCAGCAGCGGCGCCAGGTGCTGGATCTGGGAACGCGCGTGAATCGAGGGGCCGTACTCGTAGTTGTGGTGCAGGAAGCGGGTCATCCGCCCCGCCAGCCACCCGGGGTGAATCCGCGCGCCTTCGCCCACCCACGGCGCATTGTGGTCCCGCTGGTGGTCGCGCGCGTACTCCTCGGCCTCGCTCATCGGGTACGGGAAGGCGCACGGGCGAAGCTCCTCGCCGATGGGCGCGTTCTCCATCGTCAGGTGCGGCAGCGTCTCCGAGGCGGGCTCGGCACGCCGCCGCCCCGGCACCGCGATTTCGCCCAGCCACGGCGCCGCTCCACGCCCGGCCGTCCTTCGATGCACGCGGCCCCGGCCTGGTTCGTCCACGCCAGCCGCGCTCCATCGCCCTCTTCCGTCGCCGAAATCGTCAGCACGTCCCCGGGGAACACGGGCCTCCGGAAGCTCACGTCCACCCAGCCATCCTCCAGCCAGGCGTCGCCGAGCACGGCCATGATCGGGCGCGCGCCCCAGCCGTACACGGTCACGCCGCCCACGAGCGGCGCCTTGTACCCATACGTCGCGGCCACCGCGGTCGAATGGATCGGGTTCATGATGTCCGGGCTGTCCTCGTTATCGAGGAACGCGGTGATCTGGTACTCAGCGGGCATGGCAACTCTCCCGGGGGGTGTCGGGCGCGATTCTACGCTTCCCCGGCAACCCCCTCAGCCCGCGCGCGCGGCCTCGATCGCGGCCTCGACGGCGGCGTCGATGCGCGTGCCCCGGCGAGCGAACCCCAGCGCCTCCCGCACCTCCGCCGCGATCTCGTCGTCCGTCCGCAGCTTCCCGTCTGATTGCACCCACTGGACCATCTGCACGATCTGGCGCGGGGTGTAGTCATCGATCGACTGGCCCGCGGGGACGCGCGGCCGTGGCCCTCGCCCCGCCGGCGCCGCCTCCACCGGCGCCGCCGCTGGTGCCGGGGTTGGGGCTGGCGAAATCGTTGTCGCGGCGGCCGGCGTGGCGGGCGCTGCCGCCGGCCTGGGCCGCGGCGCCGCCGCTGTCGTGTACGCCGCGACGGCACGCTCGATCTCCGCCTCCCGACGCCGGAACCAGTCGCCCGTCCAGATGCGATGGAACGTCCACCCCAGCGCCTCCAGCTGCTGGCGGCGAAGGCGGTCGCGGTCGCGAACCGTGGGCGCGCCCCGGTACCCCGGCCCGTCGCTCTCCACCGCAAGGACGAACCGCGCCGGGTCCGTTTGGTCCCGCCCCGCGAAATCGATCTTGTACTCCGAAGCCCCCAGCCGCGGCACCACGGGGATGCCGCGCGCCGCGAGCGCGTCGCGAATGTCGGCCTCGAACGGTGTCAGCGCCGCCCCGGAGCCCGCCGCGTCCGTGATCACCTGCCCACCCGACGCCGCATACGCGAGGTACGCCTGCAGCAGCTCCGTCCCCGTGCCCGCACGCCCCGGCGACATCGCCTGGTGCGTGAACGACGACACGAGCGTCATCCGCCGCTTCGAGCGCGTCACCGCGACGTTGAGCCGCCGCTGCCCGCCTTCCCGGTTCAGCGGCCCGAACCGGACGTTCGACACCCGCCCGTCCGGGCCTGGCCCCGCTCCCAGCGTGAGGATGATGTGGTCCCGCTCGTCGCCCTGCACCCGTTCCAGGTTCTTCACGAAGAACCGTTCGGGCGCGTCCTCGGCGAAGAACGCCGCCAGCTCTGGCAGCGACGCCAGCCGCGCCTCGATCGCCTGCTCCACCCGCCGAGCGTGCGTGATACCCAGCGCGATCACCCCGAGCGTCTCCTTCGGGCGGGTCCGCGCGTGCTCGATGACCAGCTCCGCGACCTTCGCCACCTCTTCCTCGACGCTTTCCGCGCCCGTTGCCCCGGACGCCTGCACGAGCACGTGCGACACGCCCATGCCATCGGCGCCGATGCCCGGGAACGTCACGAGGTCGTGGTAGATGTGCTGGTTCGAAAACGCGATCAGCCGTTCGTCCCGGCTGCGGTAGTGCCACTGCAGCATCCATGGCTCGAGGAACGCCGACATCTGGTCCAGCAGGCTCTCGAACCCCTCCACCGACGTCTCCTCCGCCGGCCGGTCGTCGTCACCGTCCTCTTCGTCCTCGCCGCTCGCGAAGAACTGCGTCGGCGGGAGCTGATGGCGGTCGCCCGCGACGAGCGCCCGTTCGCCGCGCATCAGCGACGTCACCGCGTCCTCGGTCAGCACCTGGCTCGCCTCGTCGAACACCACGACATCGAAGTACCGGCGCTCGGACCCGAGGAGCTGGCTGACCGAAAGCGGGCTCGCCATGAAGCACGGCGTGAGCGCCGTGAGCACATCCGGCGCTTCCGCCAGCAGCCGGCGGATGGGAAGGTGCCGCGCGCGTTTCTGCGCCTCCCGCCGGATCAGCGCCGCCTGGTCCGGGAACTGGTTCATCACCTCGATCGCCCGCTCGCTGTACGCGCGCCGGACGCGGGCCACGTTCCGATCCAGGTGCGCGCGGTCCAGCTGGACGAATTCGTCCACCAGCCGCTGCTGGTTCGTGCCGTCGAACGCCGCGAGCTCCGGTTCCGCAGCCAGTGCCGCATCCAGGCTCGACCGAAGCCATGCGTAGTCCAGCTGCCGCGACCAGTCCGCCGGGTCGAGGTCGATCTCGCGGATGTGCGCCACGAACGCTCCCACGCCCAGCGCCTCCAGCCGCTCCTCGGCGTGACGCACCGCCGGTACCCGCAGCGCGTCCTCCGGCTCCACCGTCAGCGACTCCAGCCACGGCACAAGCTCCGCCAGCGGAACCGCCGAGAGGTCGCGCCCGAAGAGCGCGCCGAGCGTCGCGAGGTCCGCAGCGGGCCCTTCCAGCCGTGCCGCCGTGTCCGCCAGTGCCGCGAACTCCGCCGGCCTGGCCCCCGGCGCCGCCTTCGCCCACGTATCGCGTGCCTCCGCCGCCGAACGCAGGCCGGCGACCAGCGCCTTCGGCGCCGCGGGGGACCGCCGCAGCCTGCCCACGTCCTTGCGCGCGGACTTGTAGGCGCCGTTGAACCAGCGCGCGAAGACCGCCGGCAGCCCGCCCGATTCCGCGGGCCAGAGCGCCTTCGTTCGCGCCTCGAGGTCCTGTTCGAACACCCCCGGCTGCCACTCCGCGAGCACGCCGTTGACCAGCGCCGACGCGCGCAGCTGCGCGCCGAACTCGGACGCCGTGGCGGCCCGCGGGGCGCCCGTGGCCTGCGCGAAGGTGGCCGCGTCGCCCTCGATCGCGGCCACGCGCGGGATCAGGCCGGGGACGAGGGTGGTCATCGCCTGCGCCTCGGCCACCGTGCGCAGGCTCGCCTCCGCCCATGGGCAGCCGGCCAGGCGCTGCACGATGCGCGCGTCCACGGCCAGGTCCGCCAGCAGGTCGTGCGCCTCGACCATCGCCGCCGCCGTCAGCGGCCGGAGCGCGTCCCCGCGCCAGCGCACCGGGTTCTCCGAACCCGGCGGCAGCCGCAGCAGCTTCCCCTCGATGTCGTACACGCTCAGCCCGGAGGGCTCCTGCGGGCGGTGGAGGCGCGCCGCGTGCGCCGCCAGCCGCGCGCGGTGTTCCGCCAGCCGCTGGAGCGCCACGCCGTCGTCCACGGGCGGCGCGTTGCGCACGTTCGCCAGCGATTGCGCCAGCCGAGCCGCCACCTGCTTCCGCGAGACATCCGCCCCGTGCAGGTCCAGCGCGAGGTCGCCGAGGCCGCGCTGCGCCAGCCGCTTCAGCACCACCTCGAGCGCCGCCCGCTTTTCGGCCACGAACAGCACCCGCTGCCCGGAAGCCACCAGCCCCGCGATGAGGTTCGTGATCACCTGGCTCTTGCCCGTGCCCGGTGGCCCCTGCACCACCCCCGATTGGCCCGCCACGGCCGCCCGCACCACGCGGCTCTGGCTCGAATCCGAATCCAGCACCGCGAACTCCACCGCGGGGGATTCGCTGTCGAGGCTTGCGAGCGTGATCGGCTCGCGGCGCGCGTCGATCAGCGCCCGAGCGTCGTTCGCGCCCGCCAGCGCCGCCACCAGGTCGTGCGCGGCGAGAGAGTCGCCGGCGTGCTCCAGGTCCCGCACGATCGCCATCTTCTGGAACGAAAAGTTGCTGAGGATGACGCGCGTCTCGATGGCGAAGCCGTCCACGCCCGCCAACGCCGCCGTCAGCCGTGCGAACACCGGCACGAAGTCCGGGGCCACCTCTGCTTCCTCGGGACCCCCACCGTCCGCCAGCTCGTGGTCCGGCGTCGCGTCGTCGTCGGCACCCTCGGCGGTTGCCGCGGCCGCGGTCTCGGCTTCGGGCGCCGCCGCCTCCACCTGCGCCCCGGCGGCCGCGGGCTCCTCCGGGGGCCCCGCGAGGATCCCCTCCACGTCCAGCGTCTTCCCGAACGCCGCCATCCGTGCCACGAACGCGGGATTCAGCTGCGGTTCGCCCAGCCGCGCCAGCGCGAACGCCCCCGCCGATCCCGCTCGCCGCAGCACCGCGGGCACGAGCACCACCGGCGCCGCACCGTCGCTGCCGTTGTCCGGCTCCTTCCAGTGCGCCAGTCCCACCGCCAGGAACAGCGTCTCCAGGCCCCGCTCCTCCAGGTTCTCGACCGCCTTGTCGCGGATGCGGCGCAACCGCCCCGCGGTCTCCTTGTCCGGCGCGTCGAACCGCACCAGCTCCCCGCCCATGAACGTCGCCAGCGCTTCCGGCCGCTCCGTCAGGTCCAGCGTCCCGGAACGCAGGTCGCGGTAGAACAGCAGGTTGTTGCGGCGGGAAAAGTCCATCAGCCGCTTGCGCCAGTAGGTCCGCGCCAGGTCGACGGCCGCCCTGCGCGCCTCGGAGACCGCCACTGCCTCGGTCATTCCCGCCACCTCCGCTGCGCCTCGGGGCGCTGCGCCGAATTCTACCGCCCCCCTTCGTTCGGCTCAGCGTTCCTGCCCTATGCTTCCGCCAAACACACGGGGGAACGGCACATGGGCAGGCTCGATGGCAAGGTCGCAATCGTCACCGGGGGGTGCTCCGGCATCGGCAAGCGCACCGCCGAGCTGTTCGTCGAGGAGGGCGCCCGCGTCTTCATCGCCGACATCAACGCCGACGGCATCGGCGCCATGATCGGCCAGCTCGGACACAACCGCTGCGATGGCGCCACCGTCGATGTCCGCGACGAAGCCGCCGTGGAGAAGATGGTCGCCAGCGCCGTCCGCCGCTTCGGCCGCCTCGATATTGCCTTCAACAACGCCGGCACCGGCCACTTCTCGCCCGTCCAGGAGTACGCCCTCGCCGACTTCGAGCGCATCGTGGGCATCTGCCTGACGGGCACCTTCCTCTGCATCAAGCACGAATCCCGGTACCTCATCGGCGCGGGCCAGGGCGGCTCCATCATCAATGTCGCCAGCCTCAATGCGCTCCAGGCGACCGAGGGGTTCGCCGCCTACTGCTCGGCGAAGGCGGGCGTGGCGATGCTCACGAAAGTGGCCGCCCTGGAACTCGGCCGCCACCGCATCCGCGTCAACGCCATCGGCCCCGGCCTCATCAATACCCCACTCACGAAGGGCATAATGTCCGTGCCGGCTGTGGCCGAGGGCTTCGTGCACGAGTCGCCGATGGGCCGCGTCGGCGAGCCCGAGGATGTCGCCCAGCTGGCGGCCTATCTCGCCTCCGACGCATCCTCGCTGATGACCGGCCAGACCCTCTACATCGATGGCGGCCAGAGCCTGAAGAAGTACCCGGAACTCTTCAGCGCCTTCGGCGTGGGCTGAGCCGGCGCGCAGGCACGAAAAAAGGGCCTCGCGGATGCGAGGCCCTCAAACCGTTGTCCCTGAGCGGCTTAGAAGATGCCGGGCTGGTTGTCGCTCTTGGTGCCCGACTGCTGCGCCGGAGGCTGCTGCTGCCCGGCCGCGGGCGGCGGCGTCTGCTGCGTCGTGGCCTGCGCCGGCGGCGTCTTGGCCTCATCCTCGTCCTTCACCGCCCGGCGAAATTCCTTCACCGAACTACCGAGGTCCTTGCCCAGTCCGCTCAGCTTCCCAACTCCGAACAGGAGAATCAGCACCACCGCGATGATGACGATCTCCGGCGTACCCAGCGATCCAAACATAGCCAACCACCTTCGCCCGGGAACGACCGGGCCGCGCTGTCTACTCTAGCACCCACCGCGCTGGCGGGCGCTCCACGCATTTTACGTGTTCGATACGTCCGCGCTCGTCTTTCACAGTCAGGCCCGGGCACCGGCCGTAAACTGCTCCTGTGAAGTTCCCAAATCTGCTCCGTATCCCGCTGGTGGGGGCCGTTATCCCCGCCGCCATCCTTACGTTCGCCGCCTGCGGGGACGACGACGCCGAACCCACGGCCACGCCCTCGGCGGCGGCCACCTCCCCCGCGACCACCGCCGCCAGTGCCACGCCGGCCACCCAGGCCGCCAGCCCCACGTCCGCATCCGCCACCCGCACCCCGGTCCCAGGCACCGCCGTCCCCGCCACGGCCACATCCGCCCCCGGCGTGTTCTCGGCCGTGACGAAGGGGCTCGCGCCCACGGGTTTCGAAGGCAACGGCCTCCTCCGGGACGTCCGTATCGGCGCCCACCCCGAAGACGGCGGCTTCGACCGCATCGTGTTCGAATTCACCGGCGCGCTTCCCCGTGCCCGCATCGAATACGTCTCCAGCGCCGCCGCCTGCGGCTCGGGGCAGCCGGTTCCCGTCCCCGGCGCAGCCACCCTGCTCGTCACCTTCGATGAGGCTGCCGCTCACAACAACAACGGCCAGGTCACCTTCGGTTCGCAGACGGTCGCCGGCGCCAGGACCATCCTCCAGGCCCGCCAGACCTGCGACTTCGAAGCGCTCCTTTCGTGGGCACTGGGCGTATCCGGCCGGCAGCCGTTTACCGTGTCCCAGCTCGACAACCCCTACCGGCTGGTGGTCGACGTAAAGCAGTAGGTCCCCGCAACCATCCCGGCGGTACCGGCAACGGCTCCGCCACGGAATCTCCCGCTCCCTTCGGTGCCACGGCGGCGATGGGGCGGGGGTTTTCGCGTGGGGGATTGGGGTTGTCCCGCCCCGGGACGGGGGAGTGTGCCCATTAAGGGTTCGATGCCGCGTTCGTACCCTCGTGCTGATCCCATCTCGCGTCTCGCGCGGGAACACCGGAGAAGCGTCGATGCGAAAGCGCGCACTCACCCTTGCACTCCTCGTCCCGGCGGTCGCCACGCTCGCCGCCGCGGCCGCGAACGGCCATGACGCCAGCGCCACCTCCCAACTCTCCCTCGGCTGGAACAACGTCGCCTACATGGGCGATACCCGTGCCCCCTCCGAGGCGCTTTCGGGCATCGCCGGTAAGTACGCCGCCGTCTACCGCTGGAACACCACCACCCAGGCCTACGACATGTACGCCCCCGGTGCGCCCGCCTACGCCAACTCCCTTTCGAGTGTCGCCACCGGCGATGCCCTCTGGATCAACGTCACCGGCACCGGCGGCTCGCTCCCCAGCGTCACCACCGGCGGCGGCACCGGTACCCCCGGCGGCCCCGGCAAGGTCGCCGTCCCCGCCAGCGCCTTCCTCCCCGCGAGCGACCTCGCCCTCTACGAGAAGACCTTCAACGAGCTCAGGCCCGCCTCCACCGACGACGCCTCGAAGCGCTACTACGCCCCCATCAACCTCCCCGACGGCGCCACCATCACGAGCATGACCGCCCACTACGAGGCCACCGGCGGCGATGTCCAGGTCCGCCTCGACTACACCCCGCTCGGCAACGGCAGCACCACCGCCAACATCTTCAAGCTGGTCGAAGTGCTCTCCTCGTCCGGCGCTTCCCCCCAGACGTCGACCGCCTTCGCCCACACCGTGGATAACGGCGCGAACGTCTACTTCCTCGTCGTCGACCTCACGGGTGGCGCGGGTACGAAGCTGCGCGGCGTCTCCGTCGCCTTCACGAGGTAACGACATGTATCGCCAGGCCCACGGCAATCGGCCAGCCCTGCGGCTGTGGGCGGCCGCGGCGCTCATCATCGGCGTCGTCCTCGCCCTCGCCTCCGCCCAGCGGCCCGCGCGCGCCACGCTCGAGGACTCCATCACCTATACCGTCTCCCAGTCGCCCGCCATGGGCGCCGTGCTCCAGGTCGGCCAGGTGCTCGCGTTCTCGGTGAATGTCACCGACGCCCCCAACGCCTACTCTGGCCCCGTCGTGTTTGACCTCCGCAAGCCCGCGAACACCACCTACGCCGGGTTCGGGCAGCAGTCCGGCAACATCATCACCGCCTGCGCCGACAACACCCCGGGCGCCGGATACGTCCGCTGCACCGTGGGCGCCGGAGGGTCGCTTCCCAGCAACGCTCTCACCACCGGCGGCACCGAGATCGTCGTCAACCTCACCGTCGATGCCGCCGCCGCGGGCGCCGCCTACACCGACAACACCATCCAGGCGCTCTTCTCCGACCCCGGCACCGGCTTCCGCAACTCTGGCGACGCCGCGGACCCCGTGGGCGGCGGCGATTCGATCGATGGCTCCGTCGGCGGCGTCACCGTCTCCAACATCCTCGGTGTGAGCCCGAACATCACCGTCGCGGCCTCCGCCTTCCCCACGTCCCTGTACGAAGGAAGCCTCTCCACCATCACCGTGAACTTCAGCCACGCCCTCGGCGCGCTCGATGCCACGGTTCAGCCCATCGACGTCTCCGTCACGAACGGCGATGTCCAGGCCGGCACCGTTTCCTGCCCCAACGGCACGGGTGTGCCCTCCGTAGCCGCCAACATCGCGCGCTGCACCGGCAGTACCGTCGCGAACGGCTCGACCATGTCGTTCCAGGTCCGCAGCCGCGACACCTCTGCCGGCGACGACATGGTGGCCACCCTCATCGCTCCCAGCCTCGGCCTGACCGCGCTCGAAGCGGCCGGCGCCCCCGCGGGTACCGCCAACGTCACCGTCGCCGTCAGCGAAGTCGGTCTCGAATCGGCCTCCGCGCCGCCGTGGGCGCTCGGCGCCCCCATCTCCGTCTGCACCGCCACCGTCTTCGCCGACATCGTCAGCGACAGCGCGGCCGGAACCGGCCAGGGCGCGGGCGTCGCCGGGACAGCCAACCTCGCCTCCGCCACGCCGCTCGCCTCCAGCGACTTCACGGTCACCGGCCCCGGTGGCGCCGTGGCATCCTCCTACCTCGATGGCAGCACCTGCGGCGCGGGCCAGAGCGGCGTCAGCTTCACCGCCGGCACTCCGGGCAGCTACACCGTCACCGCCGGCTACAACGGCGATACCACCAGTTTCGCCACCCAGGGTGTCACCCGCGGTACCAACGTCCTCTCGCTCGCCGTCCAGGCGAACAACCCCGCGCCGGCCGTCTCGGGCCTTTCCCCCGCCTCCGGGACCGCCGGTGGCCCGACCTTCACCCTCACGGTGAACGGTTCGAACTTCGTCGCCGGCTCCGTCGTGCGCTGGAACGGCTCCGACCGCGCCACGACGTACGTCAGCGCGTCGCAGCTGACCGCGAGCATCAACTCCATCGACATCGCCACCGCGGGAAGCGCGACCGTGACCGTGTTCAACCCCGCCCCCGGTGGCGGCGCTTCGGGCGGCTCCACCTTCACCGTCACCGGCGCGCCCAACCCCCCAACGTCTCGGTTTCGAACCCGGCCCCCGGCGGCGGCACCTCCCTCACCCTTCCCTTCACGATTGCGGCTGCCCCCAATGGGCAGCCCGTGCTCGGCACCGTTTCGCCGTCCGCCGGCAATGTTGGCGGCGCCGCCTTCACCCTCACGGTGAACGGCTCCGGCTTCGGGCCGGCCTCCGTCGTGCGCTGGAACGGCTCGGACCGCACCACCGCGCACATCTCCGCCACCCAGCTCACCGCCGCCATCCCGGCCAGCGACCTCGCCGCGACCGGCAGCGCGAGCATCACGGTCTTCACCCCCGCCCCCGGCGGTGGCACGTCCAACGCGACCACGTTCGCCATCAACAACCCCGCCCCGGCCATCACCGGCCTCTCCCCCAGCTCCGCCCCCGCCGCCAGTGGCACCTTCACCCTGACGGTCAACGGCAGCGGCTTCGTCAACGGGTCGAAGGTGCGCTGGAACGGCTCCGACCGCACGACCTTCTTCGTCAGCGCCACCCAGCTCACCGCCACCATCGATTCCGGCGACGTCGCGAACGCGGGTACCGCGCCGGTGACGGTGTTCAACGTGGCGCCCGGCGGCGGCACGTCGCCCGCCTCCACGTTCACGATTACGAACGCCGCCCCGGGCACGCCCACGCTGAGCCCGAACAACGTCATCGCCGGGTCCGGCGCCCTCACCCTCACGGTCGATGGCACGGGCTTCACCAGCGCGTCCAAGGTGCGCTGGAACGGCCAGGACCGCACGACCACGTTCGAATCCGCCACCCGCCTGACCGCCGCCATCAGCGCCGCCGACGTCGCGGCCGCCGGCACCGCCAACGTCCTCGTCTTCACGCCCGCGCCCGGCGGTGGCACGTCGCCCGCGGCCGTGTTCACGGTGGCGAACCCGCTCCCCGCCGTCAGCGCCCTCTCCCCGTCAACGACCCCCGCGCACGGCGCTGCCTTCACCCTCACGGTCACGGGCTCAAACTTCGTGCAGGCGTCCATCGTTCGCTGGAACGGTCTCGATCGCCCGACCACGTTCGTCAACTCCGGCCAGCTGACGGCCGCCGTCACCGCCGCCGACATCCTCACCGAGGGCACCGCCGACGTCACCGTCTACAGCCCCGCGCCGGGCGGCGGTATCTCCGGCAGCCAGGCCTTCACCATCGGCACCCCCGCCACCACGCCCACGGACCAGCTCGTCGCCCTCACCGGGCCCACCGGCCAGCCCGTCGGCCGCAGCCGGCTCGTGTTCCGCGCGACCACGGGCAACCTCTCGGGCGTCTCCGCGGTCTCCTTCGTCATCCGCCGCGTCTCCGATGGCAAGTACTGGAACGGGGCCACCGGCGCCTGGCAGGCCGATGTCTTCGCGAACGGCGGCGCCGACTCCGACGGCGACCTCACCTGGACCTACGAAGTCACGGGGCGGCCCGCCGGCTGTTCCTCTCCACGCAGGTCGAAATCGAGGTGCGGGCGACCGTCAGCGGCCTTCCGTACGCGGGCACGGTGAAGCCCTCGATGCTCGTCCGCTGATCCTGCCTCTCCTTTTGCGAAGCGGGCCGTGCACACGCGCGGCCCGCTTCCGCGTGTCCGCGCGCTACCATGGGTCCATGAGCGAAGCGCCTTCCGCCTACGCCCTCGCCGCCGTCCACCTCTACCCGGACGTCCTCAACATCTATGGTGACCGCGGGAACGTGATCGCCCTTCGCTACCGCTGCGAGGCCCGCGGCATTCGCCTCACCGTCCTCGATGTCTCCATCGGCGACCCCTTCGACCCCGAAGCCGCCGACATCGTCCTCGTCGGCGGGGGTCAGGACCGCGAACAGCGCCGCATCGCCGCTGACCTCGTCGCCCGCGGCCCCGCGCTTCGCGCCGCCATCGACGCCGGCCTCCCCGCGCTCGTCGTCTGCGGCGGGTTCCAGCTCTTTGGCCACCGCTACGTCGACCACCAGGGCGGCATCATCCCCGGCATCTCCGTCTTCGATCTCGAAACCCGCCACCCCGGTCCCCGGGCCGACCGCTGCATCGGCGACGTCGTCCTGGAGACGCCCGAGGGCGAGGTGGTGGGGTTCGAAAACCACGGCGGTCGCACCTACCTCGCGCCGGGGCAGGCGCCCTTCGGCCGCGTTCTCCGCGGCTTCGGCAACAACGCCGAGGATGGCACCGAGGGCGCGCGCACGAAGAACGCCATCGGCACTTACCTCCACGGCAGCCTGCTCCCCAAGAACCCCGCCCTCACCGACGAGCTCATCCTGCTCGCGCTGCGACGCCGCTACGGCCCGGACGTCACGCTCGCACCGCTCCCCGACGACGCCGAGCGCGCCGCCCACGCCACCGCCGCCCGCACGGCCGAACGCCGCAGCCGCGCGAGGAGCTGAATCGCGGCCTTTCCCAAATGTTCCCCGATTTCGCTCGCGGGCGAGGGAACCAATCGCCACCGGTCATCGTTCTCTCCTGCATCGGCCGCTATGGCCGGCAGGGGAATCAGGTGAACATCCGCTTCGTCCGTGTCGCATCCATCGCCGGCCTCACCGGCGCCGTCCTGCTGGCCGCCGCCTGTGGCGCCGCCGATGACACGGCTTCCAGCGAGGACAGCGCCCCGCCGCTGCGTTCGGGCGGCGCCACCGTCAGCGCCCCGGTTGCCGCCGGCGAATCGAAGGCCGGCGCCCCCAACCAGTCCGCCGCCTACGCCACCACCTCGTCCTCCGGCGGCGCCGCCGCCCCCGCGGACACCGACACCACGGGCCCGGCGCTCGCGGACCAGCTCAGCCGCAAGATCATTTTCAACGCCACCGTCGCCCTCGATGTGAAGGACGTCGCTGTCGCCTTCAACCGCGCCAGCGCCATCGCCCGCGAATCCGGCGGCTACGTCGAGCGCTCCTCCTTCGAAGGCAGCAGCGGCGATCGCAAGGGTTCCGCCACCGTCACCCTCCGCGTCCCCGTCGACCGCTACCAGGAAACCCTCGGCGCGCTGCGCACGATGGACGGCGCCACCGTCCGCCAGGAGGGGACGAAGTCCAACGAGGTGACCGAACAGTACACCGACCTCCAGAGCCGCCTGCGTAACCTCCAGAGCACCGAGGTCCAGTACCTCGAACTCCTCAAGCAGGCGAAGACCATCCAGGAAATCCTCACCGTGAACGACCGCGTGAACGGCGTGCGCTCCCAGATCGAGCAGATCCAGGGCCGCCTGAAGGTGCTCGACGCCGCCACCGAGCTCGCCACCGTCGATGTCACGCTCGCCCCGGTGGTGGCTGCGCGCGCGGACAGCGACGGCCCGCGAAGCTTCGGTACCGCCTTCGCCGACGCCTGGGAATCCTCGCTCGACGTGGCCCGCAACGTCGCCAATGCCGGCGCGGTCGTCGCCGTCGCGAGCATCTGGCTCGCGGTCCCGCTCGCGCTCGTGGTGCTTGGCACCCGGCGCGCCGCGCGCCGCGGACGCCACACCACCCCGGCCGCCTGAGCCCTCGCCGGCCACGTCTCGGGCCGCCCCCGCACCGGGGGCGGCCCTCCCGTTCCATCGAACTGTGAACGCGGCGATTCAGTCCGCACCACGAACTGGCGATAATCCCTGAGCCATGAAGGTTCGCCCGCAGCGTTCCGATGCCCGTACCATGGGCGTGATTGCCGGCCTCCCCGCCACCGGGACCGGTGAATGGGACCTGCCGGGCGCTTCCGCCCGCGACCCGGACTGGCACATGCGCGACGACGTTTCGCCTTCGGCATTCCAGCGCTTCCGCGATGGCGACATCACCGCCTTCGCCGAGGTTGTGGCTGCCTACGCCGGTCCCGCCTATTCCCTCGCCGTCGCCGTCCTTGGGGACCGTGGCCTGGCCGAAAAGGCCGTCGAGGACGCCTTCGTCCGTGCCGCCTCCGATGCTCCCCTGTTCGACCCGCGAAACGGCGTCGAGGCGCCGTGGATCCTCCAGCACGTCCGCGATGCCGCCGTCGCCGCCCTTCGCACCCAGAGCCGGTACCGGGGATCGCGCGAACCCATGACCGCCGTCGCCGCCTCTGCCCTGCTCGATGACGACGTCTGGCGGGCGGTCATGCGCGGCGCCACGCCGATGATGGTCCGCTCCGCCCTGGAATCCCTCACCGAGGCCCAGCGCGAAACGCTCACGCTCGCCTACTGGAAGGGGCTCCGGCCGGACGAGATCGCCAGTCTCCGCGGCGTCCCCGAGGACCTCGTCCGCGAGAACCTCCGCGCGGCCCTGCAGAAGGTGCGCGAGCAGCTCGCCCGCGCCGTCCCCGGGGTGTTCACGACGTGACGCCCGAAGGCACACGCGACCGGCTCGCGGACCTCGCGCTCGGCCTGCTGGACCCCACGGAGGCCGAGGAGCTGCTCGAAGCGACCGTCGCGAACGGCGCATGGCGTGCCGAGGCGGGCATGTACGCGCAGGCGGCCGAGGCGCTGGTGCTGAGCGCTCCCCCGATTCCGCTGCCCCTGGAGGTGCTCGAACGGATCACCGCGAACGTCGCGACGCGCCTGCCGGCGGGCAGCTTCGCGCCCTCCGAGGCCCGGTCGCGTCAGCGGCGTCTCTTCCGCCGGGGCCACCAGCGCCGCGAGGAGGACGACGTCCTGCGCTTCCCGGAGCGCATTCCGGTCGAGCGCGCTCCGCTTCCGAGCCGCGAGGTCGCGCCCGAGCTGCTGGCGCCGCTCGCGGGCACGGCGGAGGCACCCCCCGGCACGGCCCAGCTGCGCCTCGTTCCCTCCCTCGACCCCGCGCTGGAACCAGAAGCCGCCCCCGCGCCGGAAGCCGTAGCTCCAGGCCCCGAAGCCGCCCCCGCGCCTGAAGCGCTCGCGCCGGAACCGGAAGCCGCCCCCGCGCCGGAAGCGCTCGCGCCGGAACCGGAAGCCGTCCCCGCGACGGAAGCGCTCGCGCCGGGCCCCGAAACCACCACCGCGACGGAAGCGCTCGCGCCGGCCCCCGATGCCGTCCCCGCGCCCGAAGCCCGCGCGCTGGAACCAGAAGCCGCCCCCGCGCCGGAAGCCCGCCCGCCCCGCCCCCCCGCGCCGAGCGCCCGCCGACCGAACCCCGCGCCGAGCGCCCGCCGGACCGAAGCCCCCCGCGCCGCCGCGCCCCGGCCACCACCCACGAAGCCCGCGCCGGCCCCGATCCCCGCCGGAAGCGCGCGCGCCGGAACCGGAAGCCGCCCCGGCGCCGGAAGCGCTCGCGCCGGAACCGGAAGCCGTCCCCGCGCCGGAAGCGCTCGCGCCGGAACCGGAAGCCGCCCCCGCGCCGGAAGCGCTCGCGCCGGGCCCCGAAGCCGCCCCCGCGCCCGACCTGGCAGCCGAGGTGGCCCCGCCGCATCGCCGCCGGCGCCTCTTTGGCCGACGCGGCCGCAGTGAGCCCGCGCGCGTCGCTCCTCCCCCGGACGACGAGGAGCCCGGCGAAATCTACGACTTCACCCCCGCTGCGCCGGCGGGACCGGCTGCTCCTGTTTTCGAACGGCCGGCTGTGCCCGAACCCGCCCCGGCAAACAACGTCCTCCCCGGCCCGCTGGCCGAGGCCGCGGGCGTGCCCGTTGTCGCGGAACTTACCGCATCCGCCGCGCCCCCGCCCGAGCCCGCCGCTCTTGCGCCCGAACCCGCCTTCGAACCGGCTCTCACCGAGACCGCCGCCCTTGCGCCGGAGCCCGAACCGGCTCTCGCCGAGCCCGCCGCCCTTGCGCCGGAGCCCGAACCGGCTCTCGCCGAGCCCGCCGCCCTTGCGCCCGAACCCGAGCCCGCCCTCAAACCTGCTCTCACCGAGCCCGCCGCCCTTGCGCCCGAACCCGAGGCCGCCCTCAAAACGGCTCCCGCTGAACCTGCCGCTTCTGCATCCATGCGCGACGAGCCGCGCCGCCGCCGCTTCGGCCTCCTTCGCCGCCGCCGCGGGGACGATGCAGACATCGACGATGACGCCGAACCCTCCGCGCTTGCGTCGGAGGTCGCCGAACCCCCCGCGCTTGCGCCGGAGGTCGCTGAGCCCGCCGCGCTCGTGCCGGACGCCGCACCCGCCCCGCTCGCGCCGGAGGTCTCCGAACCCGCTGCACTCGCGCCCGAGGTCACTGAGCCCGCCCTCGCGCCGGAACCCGACATGCCTCCGGGCCTGGCGCCGGACGCCGCACCCGCCGCACTCGCGACTGAGGTCGCCGAACCCGCCGCCCTCGCGCCGGAGGTCGCCGAGCCCGCACTCGCGCCAGAGGTCGCCGAACCCGCCGCCCTCGCGCCGGAGGTCGCTGAGCCCGCGCTCGCGCCGGACACGGCCGAACCCGCCGCCTACGTGTCCACGCCCGAAAAGCCGAGCCGCCGCCGCTTCGGCCTCTTCCGCCGCCGCCACGACGAAGAGGACGACGACCTCGACGATGACGACGAATCGGGCGAACTCGTCGCAGCCGTGCCGAACCCGAGCCGCCTCGAAACGGCTCCCGCCGAGCCTGCGCTCGCGCCTGACGCGGCCGAACCCGCCGCGCTCGCACCGGAGGTCGCCGAACCCGCCGCGCTCGCAACCGGGGTCGCTGAGCCCGCCCTCGCGCCGGAACCCGACATGCCTCCGGGCCTCGCGCCGGACGCCGCACCCGCCGCACTCGCGCCGGAGGTCGCCGAACCCGCCGCGCTCGCGCCGGAGGTCGCCGAACCCGCCGCGCCCGCCGCCGAACCCGCCACCGACCAGCCCCGCCGCCGCCGCTTCGGCCTCTTCCGCCGCCGCCCCAGGACTGACGACGACGACGATCTCGACGACCTCACCGACGAGGAACTCGACCTCTACGACGAGGAGGGCCGCCCCCTTCGCCAGGGACGTGCCTGGGGCGGCGTCGCGCTGCTCCTTGCCTTCCTTACCGTCGTCCTCGGCGGCGCCACGGCCGTGTTCGGCTACGGCTGGCGCGAAGCCCAGCTCGACGCCAACGAGGCCCGCACCCTGCTCTCCACACGCGCCGGCGTCGTCACCATGGAGGGCGACCGCGCGAGCGGCACCGTCTACCTCGAGGCCTCGGGCCGTGGCGGATTGGCCATCTTCGATGGCCTCACCGCCGGCGGGCGTGGCCAGATCTACAAGCTCTGGGCCGAGACCCCGATGGCCCCCGCCTCCTCCGCGCCTTCCGCCCCCGCGAGCTGCCCGCCTACATCGAGCTGCGCACCGTCCCCACCGATTACACCCGCCTCTTCCTCACGCTCGAACCCGATGTCAGCCCGGCCGAGACCACCCCCAACGGCCCCGAAGTCGCGCAGGGCGCCGCCCCCGAGGACCTCAAGCGCAAGTGATGTTCGGGCTCCCGTGTTTGACGTTCCCGTCGCCCGGCGTACCATCCCCCTCGGGACAGGAGTCAGTGTCCGAATGGTGAGCAGCGTGCGCACCCTCAATTACGTCTTTTCGGTCACTTCCATTGTCCTGGGCGTTGCCCTCGTCTTTTTCATGCTCAGCCAGCGGAGCGACCTCAACATCGGCACGGCCATCGGCATCGTGCTTATCCTGAACGGAGCCGTGCGCCTCTGGTTCGCACAGGACGACGACGAATCGTGAAATCACCGTTTCTCGCGACTCTCCATCCCCGCCGGCACCCGGGGCGATTCTGACAATGGCCTCCCAGCACACCATCCTCGTGCCTGTGACCCACAACCCGGCCTCCATCGAGGCCGTCACCGTCGCCTGCCAGCTCGCCAGGCAGCGCAAGAGCAAGGTCCTCGCCGTCCACGTGATCGAGGTGCTCCGCTCGCTCCCGCTGAATGCCGAGATGGAAGTCGAAGCGCGCCGCGGCGAGCAGCTCCTGCGTAAAGCCGAGGAAGCCGCCGTTCACGCGGGCTACCACGTCTCCGGCCAGCTTCTCCAGGCGCGCGAAGCCGGCCAGGCCATCGTCGATGAGGCGCGCGACCAGAACGCGGACGTCATCGTCATGGGCATCGGCTACAAGCGGCTGATCGGCGCATTCCAGGTTGGCCGCACCGTCGATTTCGTCCTCAAGAACGCCTCCTGCCAGGTTTGGGTGGTCCGCCAGGCCGTCTCCACCGCCGCTCACAATCACGGCGAAGGGCCGGGCCATGGCCACGGTTGAACTCCCCGTGGAGGGTGAACTCCCCGCATGAACATTCTCATCATGGGTTGTGGCCGCCTCGGCGCCCGCATTGCCATGCTCCTCGATGAGCAGGGCCACAGCATCACCGTCATCGATACGAACGCGAGCGCCTTCCGCCGCCTGCCCGAGGGCTTCCGCGGCCGCGTGACCGTCGGCAACGGCATGGATGGCACCGCCCTCGAAAAGGCCGGCATCCAGTCCATGGATGCGTTCTTCGCCGTCACCCAGGGCGATAACCGCAACTACTTCGCCAGCCAGCTCGCGCGCGAGGTCTACGGCGTCAAGCGCGTCCTCTGCCGCATCTACGATCCCGTCCGCGAAGGCATCTTCCGCGACCTCGGCCTCGAAACCTTCAGCCCCACCAGCCTCGGCGCCGGCATCATGGTCGACATGTTGCTGAAGGGCGCCGTGCCCTCCAAGGGGAGCTAGCCATGTACGTCCTCATCGCCGGCGGCGGCAAAGTCGGCTTCTACCTCGCCCAGGAACTGCTCCAGTCCAATAACGAAGTCCTCATCCTCGAACAGGATGCCGGCCGCGTCGCCGCCATCACCGAGGAGCTGGGCGAAAACGTCATGCACGGCGACGGCTGCGAAGCCACCACCCTCGACGCCGCCGGCGTCGCCCGCGCCGACCTCGTCGCCGCCGTCACCGGCGACGACGAGGACAACCTCGTGGTCTGCGAAATCGCCCGCTCCCGCGGCGTGCCGCGCACCATCGCCCGCATCAACAACCCCAAGAACGAGCTGCTCTTCAAGCGCCGGGGCATCGAGACTACGATCTCTGCCACGCACGCGGTGCTCTCGCAGATCGAGCAGGAACTGCCCACCGGCGAGATGATCCCCCTGCTGCAGATGCACAGCGGCCTCGAACTCGTCGAGATCAAGCTCCCCGAGACGTCCCCCGTGAGCGGCCGGTCGGTGCGCGAAGTGCTTCTGCCGCCCGAATCGCTGATCTCGCTCGTGGTCGACCCCGGTGGCGTGCCGCGTATTCCCAGCGGCGATACCCGCCTCAACCCCGGCGACGCCCTCGTCGTGGTCACTCGCCGCGAGAGCAGCCCCCTGCTTCGGCAGGCCCTCATCGGCTCCACGCACGGCCTCGATACGTAGGCCGCGGCCGTGAAAGTCGCCTACCTGGGCCCCGCGGGAACGAACGGCGAACAGGCCGCGCGCCTCTTCGCCCCCGACGCCGACCACCTCCCCTGTCCCTCCCACGCCGAGGTCGCGCGCGCCGTCGATTCCGGCGCCGCGGACGCCGGCGTCGTCGCCATCGAGAACGCCCTCAACGGCTCCGTTGCCGAAACCCTCGACATCCTCATCCACGAAACCGACCTTCGCATCCAGCGCGAGCTCGTCCTCCCCATCGTGCACGACCTCGCCGTGAAGCCGGGCACGACCCCGGCCGACGTGCGCATCATCTATTCGCATACCGCCGCGTTCGGCCAGTGCCGCAAGTTCCTCGCCGAGCACTACCCGCGCGTCACCATCGAACCCGCGCTCTCGACGGCCGGCGCGGTGGAGCTCGCCATGGCCCGCGAGGGTGACGCCGCCGCCATCGCCACCGGCCGCGCCGCCGAGCTGTACGGCGCCGAGGTCATCGCCCACGACATCGGCGATGCGGGCCACAACGTCACCCGCTTCGTCCTGCTCGCGCGCGGCCAGCAGCCGCCCACCGGCCAGGACCGCACCTCCATCGCCTTCTGGTTCGCCGACGACCGCCCCGGGTCGCTTGCCGGCGTGCTCGCCGAATTCGCCAGCCGCCACATTAACTGCACGAAGATCGAAAGCCGCCCCACGCGGGCCGCGTTCGGCGAGTACGTTTTCCTCGTCGATTTCGACGCCCACGAAGACGACGCCGAAGGCCGCGACGTGCTCGCCGCCATCGCCCCCCTCTGCTCCGACGTCAAGGTGTTCGGCAGCTACCCGCGCTGGCAGTCGCTCTCCGCCGCCCGGTAACGTCCCCCGCGCGCGTTCCGCTTGCGTTCCTTCCGGCGCTGCGCAACGATCCGTTCGTGCAGCAAGAGATCTATCGCGAAATCGCGGGCGCCATCGAGCGCGGCGAACCCGTCGTCCTCGCCACCGTCGCCCGCACCCGCGGCTCCACCCCCCGCAAGACGGGCGCGAAGATGGTCGTCCGCAACGATGGCACGTTCTTTGGCACCATCGGCGGCGGTTGTGGCGAAGCCGAGGTGTGGCAGGAAGCGATGACCACCCTCGAGGACGGCAAGGCGCGCATCGTCACCGTCAACCTCACCGAGCCCACCGACGGTGAAGACAAGATCTGCGGCGGCATCATGGACGTGTTCGTCGAGCGCATCGGGTAAAGGCCGGGCCTTCCCAACGCGCCCGTAACGCCTTCGCGGCCCCCCTCCCGGCCTTCGACACCCGCCAGCGCCATGCTGAAAGCATGCCTCGCCGCGCATCGCTCGATCCCTCGGCCGCCGCCTTCCTCCCGCCCCGCCGCGACCTCGCCAGCCTGCGCGAGGCGAGCCGCACCTGCGAAGGCTGCACCCTTTGGACCCACGCCACCCAGACCGTCTTCGGCGAAGGCAATCCCCGCGCCCGCCTCGTCCTTGTCGGCGAACAGCCCGGCGACGCCGAGGACCGCCTTGGCCACCCGTTCGTCGGTCCCGCCGGCCACCTCCTCGATCGCTGCCTCGAAGATGCCGGCATCGACCGCGACCTGGTCTACATCACGAATGCGGTCAAGCACTTCAAGTGGGAGCCGCGCGGCAAGCGCCGCATCCACACGCGCCCGAGTACCCGCGAGGTGCGCGCCTGCCGCCCCTGGCTCGATGCCGAGCTGGCGGAGATCGAACCCGCGGTCGTCGTCGCCATGGGCGCGACCGCCGCGCAGGCGATCCTCGGCCGCACCTTCCGCCTGACCGAACACCGCGGCGAAGTCGTGGCCGATGCCGCCGGCCACGCCGTGATCGCGACGCTGCACCCCTCGGCCATCCTGCGCATGGACGACGAGACCCGCCGCGCCGCCGAGCGCGCCGCCTTCACCGACGACCTCCGCCACGCCGCCTCCCTCGCCCTCGCCCGCGTCGCCCCCGCCCTGCGCTGAGCCAGGGGCATCTCCACTTTTCTCGTTTCTCGTTTCTCTTTTCTCCGGCGCCGTCGGCGCCATTACCCGTTCCGGCGCACCCCAGCGTCACGCTCGCCCCCTCCAGGTCGTGGGGAGCGACGTGTGCGTCTTCGGGCGCGTGGCCGGAGATCGCTTCCGTTGTCAGCGTCTCGCCCTGGATGTACGCCCCGTGCGACCGCATGATCCGCTCCACGTCCTCCGTGCCCCGGTACCAGAGGGTGATCCGGTCCGCGAGATCGAATCCCGCTTCGCGCCGCATATCCTGGACCCGCCGCACGATTTCGCGCGCCAGCCCCTCATCCTCCAGCTCCGGCTTCAGCGCCGTCGTGATCGCGACCGTCACGCCCGCGTCCGCCGCCGCCGCGTAGCCCGCGGTGTCCTGCGCCTGCAGGAGGATGTCCTCGGCGTCCAGCGCGAACCCCGCGACCTCGATCGCGGCGCCGCGCTTCACCTCGGCGGCGATGACCGCCGGGTCGAACTGTGCCAGACCCGCCCGGATGGCGGCCACGCCCGCCCCGTACTTGCGCCCGAGAACGGGCAGGTTCGGCTTCACGTCGTACCGCAGGACGGCGGTCTCGTCCTCGAGCAGCGTCAACGTCTTCGCGTTCAGCTCCTCGAGCACCAGCTGTTCGTTCTTGCGGAGCGCGTTCGCCTCCTCCGCGTTCCGGGCCTTCGCCAGCACCTCGGCGACCGGCTGGCGCACCTTGATCTGCGCCTTCGCCCGCGCCGCCCGGCCGAGCGAGCACACCCGCTTCACCAGCTGCGTCTCCGCGTTCAGCGATTCGTCGATGAACGACGCGTCGGCCTCCGGCCACTCCGCCAGGTGCACGCTGACGGGCGCCTCGGGGTCGATGGAACGCACCAGGTTCTGCCAGAGCTCCTCGGCCACGAATGGCGTGAACGGCGCGATCAGCTTCGTCAGCGTCACCAGTGCCGTGTAGAGCGTCCAGTACGCCGCCTGCTTGTCGCTGTCGCTTTCACTCACGCCGCGCCAGAACCGCCTGCGGCTGCGCCGCACGTACCAGTTCGAAAGGTCGTCCACGAACCCGTCGATGGCCCGCGCCGCGTCCGTCGGGTCGTACCCTTCCAGCTCCTCCGTGACGCGCGTGACGAGCACGTTCAGTTCGCTCAGCAGCCAGCGGTCGATCTCCGGCAGTGTGCCTCCCGGGCGCCGCCGCGGGTCCACGCCGTCGATGTTCGCGTAGCTGACGAAGAAGCTGTACGTGTTCCAGAGCGTGAGCAGGAAGCGCCGCAGCCCCTCCTCCACCAGCCCCGCACCGAAGCGTCCGCTTGTCCGCGCGAAGCCGGCCGAGAACATGTACCAGCGCGTCGCGTCGGCCCCGAAACGGTCGAGGATGTCCCAGGGCACGACCACGTTGCCCCGGCTCTTCGACATCTTCTGGCCCTTCTCGTCCTGCATGTGCCCGAGGCAGATGACGTTCCGGTACGCGATCCCCTCCGGGACCGCCTCCACCGCCCGCAGCAGCGTCGCCTCCGCATGCAGCGTGTAGAACCAGCCCCGCGTCTGGTCGATGGCCTCACAGATGAAGTCCGCCGGGAAAGCGCGGTCGAACGCCTCCGCGTTTTCGTACGGGTACCCCCACTGCGCGTACGGCATCGCACCGCTATCGAACCACGCGTCCGCGACCTCCGGCACGCGCTTCATTTCGCCCCCGCAGTCGCAGCGAAGGGCGATGTCGTCGATGTACGGCCGGTGCAGGTCGTCCAGCGCCTCCGCCTTCGCGCGGTCCACGGCGCGCTCCACCACCTCCGCCTTCGAACCCGCGCAGGCGTCCGCCCCGCACGAGGTACACCGCCAGAACGGCAGTGGCGTCCCCCAGTACCGCTCGCGGCTCACCGCCCAGTCGATGTTGTTTTCGAGCCAGTTCCCGAAGCGCCCATGCTTGATGTGCCCCGGGTACCAGTTGATCCGCTCGTTCCCGGCCGTCAGCGCCTCGCGCTGCTTCGTCGTACGGATGTACCAGCTCGGCTTCGCGTAGTAGAGCAGCGGCGTCTTGCAGCGCCAGCAGAACGGGTACGTGTGCTTGATCGTCCCGCTCTTCACCATCAGCCCGCGGTCCGTGAGGTCCTTCACCACATCCCGGTCCGCCTGCTTGGCGAACTTGCCCGCGCCCGGCAGCCCCTCCGCCATCAGCCCCCGAAGGTCGATCGGCTGGGCGAAGAGCAGGCCGTACTCCTTGCCTTCCTCGAAGTCCTCGGCGCCGAACGCGGGCGCCGTATGCACGATGCCGGAACCGTCATCCAGCGAGACATACTCCGCCGTCACGACCCGCCGCTGACCCGCGGCTTCCTCCGCCGCGATGGCCCGCAGCCGGCCCTCGTGGTCGAAGCGCATCACCCCGACGCCCAGCAGTTCGGGCCGGTAGAGTGGCTCGTAGCGCACGCCCACGAGCTCCGGTCCGCGCAGGCTGCCCACGGCCGCCGCGCCTTCGCCGAGCACGCGCTCCGCCAGCGCCGATGCCAGCACCAGCCGCTCGCCCTCGACCTCGTACACGCCGTAGTCGGCGTCTTCCTTGACCGCCAGCGCCACGTTGCCGGGCAGCGTCCATGGCGTCGTCGTCCACGCGACGAGGAAGATGGGGCCGCTTCCCGGCACCTCCCGCGCGAACTCCGAGCTCTCCACCCGGAACTTCACGAACACGCTGGGGTCCGGCACGTCGTCTTCGTACCCCTGGGCGACTTCGTGGTCGCTGAGGCTCGTGCCGCAGCGCGGACAGTGGGGCGTCACGCGGTAGTCCTGGTACACCAGCCCCGCGTCCCACAGCCGCTTGAAGATCCACCAGCAGCTTTCGATGTACTCGTTGTGCCAGGTCACGTACGGGTGTTCGAGGTCCGCCCAGTACGCAATCCGCTCGCTCAGCCGCGTCCACTCGTCGATGTAGCGGCTGACGCTCGCCTTGCAGCGCTCGTTGAACTCGGCAATACCGAACGCCTCGATCTCCGGCTTGGACTGGAGGTTGAGTTCCTTCTCGATCTCGAGTTCGACCGGCAGGCCGTGCGTATCCCAGCCCGCTTTTCGCGGCACGCGGTACCCGCGCATCGTCTTGTACCGCGGGATGAGGTCCTTGAACACGCGCGCGAGCACGTGGTGGATGCCCGGCCGCGCGTTCGCCGTCGGAGGGCCCTCGTAGAAGATGAACTGCCGGTCCGCGGGCCGCTCATCGATGCTGCGCTTGAACACGTCGTGCTGCTGCCAGAAGGCGAGCACGCCCTCTTCGAGCTGCGGGAAACTTACCTTGGGGTCCACTGCCCGGAACATTCGCGCCCTCCGTCGCCTCGATGGCGTCGATACGGAAGACCAGCACGCCGCCTGTGCCGTACCGTATGACGAGATGATGCGCGCACGTCACCCGTTCCGGGCACAAGAAAAAACGCTCGCCCCGGAACGGCCAGGGACGAGCGTGCGGGCCCGCGGTACCACCCTGATTCCCGCCGCTTCCGGCGGGCACTCCTCGGAGCGCCATCACGCCCCTGCCCCGCATAACGGTGGGCCTCCGTCCCGGCTTACTGGCACGGCTCGCGCCGCGCGTTCAACGGGAAGCTCGGGAGTGATCTTCGCCCCGTCCCGCCGCGCCCCCTCGCACCACCCGGGGCTCGCTGTGCGGCAGCATCGAAGCTACTCGTCTCCGTCGTCGCCTTTGTCCTCAAGTGAAACGCTCCGCCCGGAGCGGTGTCAAGAACCCCGTTCCCGCCGCACACTCCTCGCGTTCGCGGTTCTGTTCGTGCTCCTTCTCGGCGCCTGCGGTGGCGGCAACGGCAACGGCGTCTACCCGGAGCGCACCCCCACCCCCGCCGCCACGCCCACCCCGGACGCCAGCTCCCCCACGGTCGAGCCGCCGCCGCCCGCCGACTTCAAAATCGCCTTCATCAATCTGCAGGCCCCAATCAGCTCCGACGCGAACAACGTCCTCACGGGCGAAACCTACGACGACCGCATCGACGCGATCATCGGCCAGCTCAAGGAACTGAACCCCGACCTCATCGCCTTCAACGAGGCGAGCTGGACGAAGGAACACGGCAGCTCCATCTCCCGCCTGGCGAAGGAGTTGAAGATGGAGTTCTTCTACGCCCGCGCCAACCCCTGGTACCCCGGCCAGTCGCGCGAACAGAGCGACAGCCTCGTCAAGCAGCTCGGCTTCGAAGAGGGCGAGCTCATCCTCAGCCGCTACAAGATCCTTCGCGGCGAAACCCGCGCGCTGAATCCCAGGACCGGCGAGCCCGGCGAGCAGCGCGTCGGCCTCCACGTCGTCCTCGGCGTCCCCGAGCCCGTGGGCGAAGTCGACGTATACGTCACCCACCTCACCGGTGGCGGCGACCGCACCCGTCGCGCGCAGGCGTCGGATTTCGCCGCCTGGATCGAGGCCACCCGCGGCAAGGGCCCCACCGTCGTCATGGCCGGCGGCAGCGACCCCCTCGGCGAATCCACCTACGACCTCTACCCGGGCCTCGGTCTGCACGAAGCGGGATACAAGCTCCAGCTCGGCACCTGCTGCCGCGAAACCCCACTCGGCCAGCAGCCCCCCCTCAAGACGCGCACGGATTACCTCATGACCGCCCGCTGGACCCCGGCCTCCGTGGCCCTCTTCGCCGACCAGCCCGTCACCCGCCCCGATGGCACCGTCATCTACGCGAGCGACCACAACGGCCTGTTCGCCACCTTCCCGCTCGCCGGCTACGCGAACCCCGCCGTCCCCGAGTCACGCTGGCCCCGCGTCCGGTACACTCCCGCGCATTCCTTCCGGCGACAGGGCCGAACATGGCACGATTGCAAGACAGGGTGGCCGTCATCACGGGCGGCGCGAGCGGCATTGGCGAAGGCACCGTCCGCCTCTTCGCGGCCGAAGGCGCGCGCGTCGTCATCGCCGATGTGCAGGATGCGCGCGGCGAGAAGCTCGCCGAGGAACTGGGTACGAACACCACCTACGTCCACGCCGACGTGACCCAGGAGGACCAGGTCGCGAACGCCATCGACACCGCCGTCCGCAAGTTCGGCCGCCTCGATTGCATGTACAACAACGCCGGCTTCCCCGGCGTGTCCGGCCCCATCGATGAGCTCGACATGGCCGCCTTCGACCAGACCATGGCCGTGCTGTTCCGTGGCGTGGTCTGCGGCATCAAGCACGCCGTCCGCGTCATGAAGCCCCAGGGCAGCGGCAGCATCGTCAGCACCGCCAGCGTCGCCGGCGTCGGCGCGATCTACGGCCCCCACGTCTACAGCGCCGCCAAGGCCGCCATCATCCACATCACGAAGACGACCGCGGTCGAACTCGGCCCCCTCGGCCTGCGCATCAACGCCATCTGCCCCGGTGCCATCGCCACCCCCATCTTCGGCAAGGCCATGGGCCTCACCGCCGAGCAGGCAGACCTCACGGTCGAGCCGATGAAGCAGGCGTTCGCCGCGAACCAGCCCGTCCGCCGCGCCGGCCTCCCCGGCGATATCGCCGAGGCCGCCCTCTGGCTCGCGAGCGATGCCTCCAGCTTCGTCACCGGCCAGGCGATCGTCGTCGATGGCGGCCTCACCCTTCAGCCCGGCGGTGTCTTCGGCAACCGCGAAGGCACCCCGGAGGAGCGCCAGGCCCGCTTCGCCAAAGCGTTCGGCGCGGCCGGCTGAGCGCGCCGGGGGCACGCGTCGCCATTTCGAAACCAATCCGGGCCCCGCGGCGTTAGCATGCAGGGGTCCGGCTTGCGGGAGCCGGGCGGCGGGCTATGCGCGAAGAACCTGACGACACCCTGCTCGCACGGGCTCGCGGCGGCGACGAGGCAGCGTTCCACGCCCTCGCGGAACGCCATCTCCCCGAGCTCTACGACTTCGCCGCCCACCTCACGCCCGACCCCGCGAAGGCGGCCTCCGTGGCCGTCTTCGCCCTCCGCCGCGCCATGAACACCCTCGAGACCAGCACCCGCGACGCCCGCGCCTGGCTCCTCACGCTCGTCCGCGATGTCGCTCTCGAACGCCTCCCCGAGCGCGTCGAAGCCGTGCCCGCCGCCGCCCCCATCGACGAGGGGCTGGTCCCGCTCGAACACGACGAACGCGTGGCGGCGAGCATGGCCCCGGGCGTGCACGCCGGACTCGGCCAGATCCCGCTGGCCCAGCGCTCGCTCCTCCTGCTGGCGGTCCGGCACGGCTTCGGTGCGAAGGAGCTCGCCGCGGCCGCGGGCATGAGTGCGGGCAGCGGGGGCCCGCTCCTCGGCCGCCTCCGCTCCATGGGCGAGGAGCGATTGAAGCTGGCCGGCCTCGCCCAGTCCTGCCCCGATCTCGCCGCCATCCTCGCCCGCGAATCTACCGGCGGGGTCCACTGGCGCGATATCCGTACCGCCGCCTTCGACCACGTCCGCGGCTGTTCCCGCTGCCGCCGCCGCGGCGATCGCCTCCTCCCGCCGCTGACCGTCGTCGCCGCGCTCGCCACCATCCCCCCGGATGCCGCGACGGCGGCCGCCATCCTCGCCCGCCTCAAGGGGCAGTGGCCGGGGGCCGTGCCCACCGACGGCGAAGCCGCCCCCCTCGCGCCCACGCTCCGCCGCCGCGGCCTCGCGTGGGCCGCGCCGCTCTGCGTGGCCGCCGGCGGCCTCGCGGCGGCGCTCCTGCTCCCGGTGAGCCCCATCGCGCTCACCCGCGACCGCAGCATCAGCGCCCCCGTCATCCTCCCCGCCGCCTCGGATACGCCCGCGCAGGTGGTCCAGGTCACGGTGATTACGCCCACGCCGCCGCCGCCCACCCCCACCCGCACGGCGACGGCGTCGCCGTCCGCCAGCGCTTCCGCCCCCGCGGGCGCCGCAAGCGCCACCGGCACGGCCACGCGCGCGGCCTCGCCTTCGCCCACCGCCACGGCTTCGTCTACCGCAACCCCAACCCCGACCGCGCCCGTGGCCACGGCCACGCCGGTCCCGCCCACGCGTACCCCGGTGCCGCCCACCGCTACCGCCGTGCCCCCCACCCCCACGGTCTGCGCGCCCTCGCTCTCCCCGAACACGTCCCTCGTCGGCGCCGCGCCGGGCATCCCCTCCCCCGTTACGCTGTTCAACTTCGGCTGCGACTCGGTCACCTTCGCCGTCGCGAGCCTCACCGAGTGGATCACCGTCGACCCGCCCGCCTCCAACGTCGTCCCGCCCAGCGGCAACGTCACTATCTGGTTTACGGCGAGCCCACCGGCAGCGGCCGGCACCTACGAGGGACTCATCCGCGTGACGCCCGCGGGGCTGCCCGCCTTCGACGTCCGCGTCCAGGTCTTCCGTGGGTCGTAGGGCGTCGTTCCGCGCCACCGGGCCCGTTCCCCGGCCTCAATTCTTGACTCGTTCGCTCGACTTTACTACGGTCGGGACCATCCGCGCCCGCACGCGCACCCAGGGAGCTCCCAATGCACTTCGAGACGCTGCAGTTGCACGCCGGCCAGCAGCCCGACCCCACCACCGGGTCGCGCGCGGTCCCGATCTACCAGACCACGTCGTACGTCTTCAACGACGCCGAACATGGCGCGCGCCTCTTCGCGCTCCAGGAATTCGGCAACATCTACACCCGCATCATGAACCCCACCAACGACGTCTTCGAGCAGCGCATGGCCGCCCTCGAAGGTGGCGTCGGCGCGCTCGCGACGTCGTCCGGGCAGGCCGCTCAGCTGCTGACCTTCGCGACCATCTGCCAGGCCGGCGACAACATCGTCTCCACGTCGAACCTTTACGGCGGCACCTACAACCAGTTCAAGGTCGCCTTCCCCCGTCTCGGCATCAACGTGAAGTTCGTCGAAGGCGATGACCCGGAGGCGTTCCGCGCCGCCATCGATGGCAACACCAAGGCTCTCTACGTCGAGACCTTCGGCAACCCGCGGCTGAACGTCCCCGATTTCCCAGCCATCGCCCAGGTCGCCCACGACAACGGCATCCCCTTCGTCGTCGATAACACCTTTGGCGCCGGCGGCTACCGCTGCCGCCCCATCGATTACGGCGCGGACATCGTCGTCGAATCGACCACCAAGTGGATTGGCGGCCACGGCCTCAGCGTCGGCGGTGTCATCGTCGATAGCGGCCGCTTCAACTGGGGCAACGGCAAGCACCCCATGTTCACGGAGCCCAGCGAGGGCTACCACGGTATGAAGTTCTGGGACGTCTTCGGCGACTTCCCCGGCATGGGCAACATCGCCTTCATCATCCGCGCGCGCGTCGAGGGCCTCCGCGACCTCGGCATGTGCCAGGCCCCGATGAACTCCTTCCTCAACATCGTCGGCCTCGAAACCCTCTCCCTGCGGGTCGAGCGGCATGACGAGAACACGATGAAGCTCGCCCAGTGGCTCCTGAAGCACCCGAAGGTGAGCTGGGTGAACTACCCCGGGCTCCCCGACCACCCGTACCACGAGAACGCGAAGAAGTACCTGCGCCACGGCGCCTTTGGCTCCATGCTCAACTTCGGCATCGAAGGCGGCATGGAAGCGGGCAAGAAGTTCATCAGCAACGTCAAGCTCGCCAGCCTCCTCGCCAACGTCGGCGACGCCAAGACCCTCGTCATCCATCCCGCTTCGACCACGCATCAGCAGCTGGGCGAAGATGAGCAGCTCACCAGCGGCGTGACCACGGACCTCATCCGCCTCTCCATCGGCATCGAGCACATCGACGACATCATCGAGGACTTCGAGCAGGCGCTCGCCGCCTCCTGAGTCCATTCGGCCGAAACTATTACGGGCTCCCGGCGATGGCCGCCGGGAGCCCATGCCTGAAAGCTGAGGGCTGACATGCCAAACGTCAGCAGCCCCTCGCTCGTGGAGCCGCTCGGGGCCCTGCGCCTCGAAAGCGGCGCCACCCTCGAGGTGGAAGCCGCGTACGAAGTCTATGGGCGCCTTTCGCCGGCCGGCGATAACGCCGTCCTCCTGTGCCACGCCCTTACCGGCAGCGCTCGCGCCGCCGGCGACCAGGGCTGGTGGGATCCCCTCATCGGCCCCGGCGCCGCCTTCGACACGAACCGCTACGCCGTTATCTGCTCGAACATCCTCGGCAGCTGCTATGGCACCACCGGCCCGCGCTCCGTCGACCCCGCGACAGGCCGCTCCCATGCCGGCCGCTTCCCGGCCGTCACCGTCGGCGATATGGTCACCGTCCAGCACGCGCTCCTCGAGCGGCTGGGCGTGCGCTCGCTCGCGTGCGTCGCGGGCGGCTCGCTCGGCGGCCTGCAGGTACTCGAATGGGCGGCCCGCTACCCCACGATGGCGCGCAGCATCATGCCCGTCGCCACCAACCTCGCCCATGCCGCCTGGACCATCGCCTTCAACGAATGCGCGCGACAGGCGATCCGCAACGACCCCGCGTTCTTCGAAGGCGACTACATTCATCGCGGCGCGATCCCGCACCGCGGCCTCGCCCTCGCCCGCATGGTCGCCATGATCAGCTACCGCTCCGCCCGCTCATTCGGCGAGCGGTTCGGCCGCCAGGTCACCCCGCCCGGCGAGGAAGACGCCGGGCGCTTCGAAGTCGAATCCTACCTGCACTACCAGGGCGACAAGCTCGTGGAACGGTTCGATGCGAACGCCTACCTGCGCATCACCGAGGCGATGGACGCCTACGACGTCGGCGGCGGCCGGAACGGCGCGCAGGCCGCCCTCGCCCCCTTCCGCGGGCCCGCCCTCGTCATGGGCATCGATTCCGACATCCTCTACCCGGTCTGGCAGCAGCAGGAGATCGTCGAAGTGCTGAAGGCGAACGGGAACGCCGTGGAGTATCGCGAAATCCACTCCGAACACGGCCACGACGCCTTCCTCATGGAATGGTCCCAGCTCGACGCCGCCATCCGCGCCTTCACGGCGAACCTCCCCTGACCCCGCCTTTTGCCCCTCCCCCGCCCCCATGGGTACAATTCCCGGCGGAGAGGTGTCCGAGTGGTTGATGGTGCCGTTCTCGAAAAGCGGTGTGGCGCAAGTCACCGGGAGTTCGAATCTCCCCCTCTCCGCCAGCTCGAGCTACTGATGGAAGCCCGCCACCCGGCGGGCTTCTTCGTGCCCCTTCCCCATTCCGTATACTCGTCCCATGGCCGCACCCGTCCGCGCACCCCACATGACCCTGGAGGAGTTCCTCGCGCTTCCGGAGGAGAAGCCGTACCTGGAGTTCGTGAACGGGGAGGTCCAGGCGAAGCCCATGCCCAACATCAACCACGGGCTCACCGTTGCCCAATTGGTGCTGCTCCTCGGCACGTACCTGCGGGAATCCCGCGAAGGCAGGGTCGTCACCGAGGTGCGATATGCCACCATGACGGCCGTTGACCAGCGCGTCTTCCTCCCAGATATCAACGTGATCCCGGCCGCTGAACTCCCGGATATGCCCCGCACCGGCCCTGTCCGCACCCATCCCGCCTTCGCGATAGAAGTCCTTTCACCCGAAGACCGGCCCGGACGTATCGCGGACCGTGTGCAGTTCTACATGCGCAACGGCACGCGCCTCCTCTGGATCGTGGACCCCGAAGACGAGTCGATCACCGTCTTCCGCCAGGACACCGACTCCCACACCTACGTCCCGGGCGACATCATCGACGCCGTCCCGGTCCTTTCGGCGTTCGCTCTCGACGTCGCGGCCCTCTTCGCCGCCCTCCGCGACTAGCGTCCAACCCCACCCCAGGCACCCGTTTCCGCCGAAAGCCGAAAGCCGAAAGCCCCTACTCGTCTTCCGCCTTCCCCCTCTCCGCCAGCTCAGCTACTGATGGAAGCCCGCCACCCGGCGGGCTTCTTCGTGCCCCTTCCCCATTCCGTATACTCGTCCCATGGCCGCACCCGTCCGCGCACCCCACATGACCCTGGAGGAGTTCCTCGCGCTTCCGGAGGAGAAGCCGTACCTGGAGTTCGTGAACGGGGAGGTCCAGGCGAAGCCCATGCCCAATGCAAACCACGGCCGGATCGTGATCCGGTTGGCGAACCGGCTCTCGACGTACCTCGAACGCACCGGCGAGGGCGAGGTGCTCACGGAAGTCCGCCACGCCACGCTGACCCGCAACGACCAGCGCGTCTTCCTCCCCGATCTGAATGTCATCCCGGCCGCCGACGCCGCATCGATTCCAGGCACTGGCCTTGTCCGCACCCACCCGGCCTTTGCAATCGAAGTCCTCTCACCCGAAGACCGGCCGGTGCGCATCGCGGATCGTGTGCAGTTCTACCTCCGCAATGGCACTCGACTGCTTTGGCTCGTCGACCCCGAAGACCGTACGGTCACGGTTTTTCGCCCCGACGCCGAAACCCTCACGTACACGGCGGCCGACACGATCGATGCAAGCCCCGTCCTTTCGAGCTTCGAACTCAACCTGGCCGACCTCTTCGCCGCCCTCCGCGATTAGCGTCCAACCCGCCCCACGGCACCCTTCTCAGCCGACAGCCGACAGCCGACAGCCGACAGCCGACAGCCGCAGCCCCTACTCCTTCTTCCGCCTCCGGCTCGGCTGCGCCCGCACCGGCTCCCCCTCCGCCTTCGGGTAGTGCGGCGGCAACGGCGCCTCGCCAAGGCCCGCGTCCTTTTGCCGCTCCACCAGCGCCAGCAACGGCTCCAACGAATGCGCCACCGCGTCGATCCCCGCCCCCGGGTCCCCCCGTTCGGCGTACCGTGCCGGCACCGTCGCGATGGTGAAATCGGCCAGCTCCACGCCCGGGAGCTCGTCCCACGTGATCGGGCACGAAACCCGCGCGTCCTTCGTCGGCCGGATGGAGTAGGCCGAGGCCACCGTCCGGTCCCGCGCGTTCTGGTTGTAATCGATGAACACCCCGTGGCGCTCTTCCTTCCACCACGCCGTCGTCGCCAGCTCCGGCGCGCGCCGCTCGATCTCCCGCCCGATCGCGAGCGCGCAATGCCGCACGTCCGTGAACGTCCACTTCGGTTCGATGCGCACGTTGATGTGAATCCCGCGCGACCCCGAGGTCTTCGGGTACCCCTCGCACCCGTGCTCCGTCAGCACCTCCCGCGCGATGAGCGCCACCTGCTTCACCATCGCGAAGGTCGCCTGTGGCGTGGGGTCGAGGTCGATGCGCAGCTCGTCCGGGTGGTCGACGTCGTTCGCGCGGACCGGCCACGGATTCAGGTCCAGGCACCCGAGGTTCGCCATCCAGATAACCCCGGCCACGTTCCGTGCCACCGCGAGGTCCGCCGACCGCCCGCTCGGGAAGGTCACGTGCGCGGTGCTCATGTACTCCGGCACCGCTGGGGCCCGCTTCTGGAAGAACGGCTCCTCGGCCGCGCCGTTCACAAACCGCTTCAGCACCGCCGGCCGGTCCCGCACCCCGACGAGCGCGCCCTCGCCCACGGCGAGGTAGTAGTTCACGACGTCGAGCTTCGTGTAGCCGGTCTCGGGGAAGAAGACCTTGCCGGGGTTGGTGATGGTCACGGCGTTGCCGCCGACCTCGATCTCCATGGCGTCTTTCGGCATGCCGCCTACGGTATTGCCCCCGCCGCCCTTTGTGGAGTGGCTCTCCCTCGCGCGTTGACGCTCCCGTCGCGTCCCGCCAGAGTCCACCGTGCCATCTTCGAGCCCCCGGAGGCCCGCCCTGTCCCCCAGCGCCCCCGAGCCGCGTCCCGCCGCGGCCCTTATCGACATGCTCCAGCGCGTCCCGCTCCTGCACGCCCTCCCCGAGGACGACCTCGCCGCGCTCGCGGCCGCTCTCAAGCAGGTGCGCGTCCCCCCGGGCGGCGTCGTGTTCGAAGAGGGCGAACCAGGCGACGCCTTCTACGCCGTCACCGGCGGCGCCGTCGACGTCGTGACGAAGGCGAAGGACGGCGGCCGCGTGCTGCTCGCCACCCTCCTGCCCGGCCAGTTCTTCGGCGAAATGGCGCTCGTCACCGGCGAGTCGCGCACCGCGTCCGTCGTCTCACCCGCCGGCGCCGACCTCTTCGCGCTCCCGCGGGAGTCGTTCACGCAGCTGCTCGTCACCTCCACCGCGGTCCGCGCCGCCGTCGATGCCGTCATCGGCGAGCGCCGCACCGCGGGCGAAAAGGCGTTCGAACACGAGGCGTACGTCGCCCACACCTTCACTGGCGATGGCGCCGTCCGCATCGGGCGCGCCCCCGGCAGCGCCATCCTCCTGGACCACGCCGCGGTCAGCAGCACCCACGCCGAGATCCGCCGCTCAGGCGGCACGTACACCATCACCGACCTCGGCAGCGCGACGGGCACCTACCTCGGCTCCGAATCCGTCGGCACGCGCAGCTTCGCCGAGGGCGAACTCGCCTGGATCGGCCCGTACCAGGTCTTCGTGCGCGATGGCGCCGTGCGCGTGTTCGAACCCCCAAAGGGCATCCGCCTCGAAGCGCGCGGCCTCGCCGTGACCGTGAAGGGCGGAAAGAAGCTGATCGACGGGATCGACATCGCCGTGAACCCCGGTGAGCTGGTCGCGATTGTCGGCCCCTCTGGCGCCGGCAAGACCACCCTCCTGCGCGCCCTCATCGGCATGCAAGCCCCCTCCGCCGGCGACGTCGCCTACGATGGCATCCCCCTCGCCGGCAACCTCGATCGCTTCCGCCGCTCCCTCGGCTACGTCCCCCAGGACGACATCATCCACGACGAGCTGACGGTCATGCAGTCGCTCCGCTTCGCCGCCCGCCTTCGCCTCCCCGGCGATATTGGCGCCGATGAGGTCCGCCGCCGCAGCGAGCGCGCCCTCTCGCAGGTGCACCTCTCGCACGTCGGCGGCAACCTCGTGACCCAGCTCAGCGGCGGCCAGCGCAAGCGCGCCTCCACGGCCGTCGAGCTCCTCAGCGAACCCCGCATCCTCTTCCTCGACGAGCCCACCTCGGGGCTGGACCCGGGGCTCGACGAGCAGATGATGCGCCAGTTCCGCGAACTCGCCGACGAAGGCCGCACCGTCATCCTCACCACGCACGCCACCCGCAACGTCCGCCTCTGCGACCGCGTGGCGGTGCTCTGCGGCGGCCGGCTCGCGTTCTTCGGCACCCCGGGTGAAGCCCTCGCGCACTTCGGCGTCGCCGATATCGCCGAGATCTACCCCCTCCTCGCCGACGGCGACCCCGCCGCCGTCACGGCCTCTTTCGAGGCGTCCTATACCCATCGCGTCCTGGTCGAGCGCCTCGCGGCCTCGCCGCGCACCGGCGTGACCGCGCACGGCCGGACCGCGCGTCACCCCTTCAGCCAGTACACCGCCCTGCTCGGCCGCGACCTCGCCGTCCTCCGGCGTGACCGCGTCAACCTCGCGCTGCGTGTCCTCGGTGCACCCATCCTCGGCGCCGCGCAGCTCATGAGCTTCGACCGCACCATCTTCGAACTGACCGTCGCGGATGGTGGCAACGTCCGCCAGGCGATCACGTTCTCGTACCTTGGCGCCATCATCTGCCTCTTCCTCTCGGCCTTCACGGCCGCGAACGTCATCACCCGCGAGGACGGCATCTACCGGCGCGAACGGCTCGTCGGCCTGTCGCCCACCGCGTACGTGCTCTCCAAGGTCACCGTGCTCGGCGGGTTCGCGTTCCTGCAGAGCCTGCTCGTCATGGCCGTCTTCGGCGCCGGCATCGATTACCCCGACCCCGTCGCGCGGACCATCCTCTCCTCCTTCGGCATCCTCGCCCTCGCCTCCCTCGCCGGCGCGACCATGGGCCTGCTCCTTTCGTCGCTGAGCGCCAACGCCGACCGCGCGGCCGTGCTCGTCATCCTCGCCGTCATCCCGCAGCTCATCTTCGCCGGGTCCACCGTGCCCCGGAGCGAGATGTCGCCGATGTCGCTCGCCATCTCCGATGTCACCGTCACGAAGTGGGCGCTCGAACTGACGGGCATGGTCAACGGCCTCGATGCGCGCATCGATGAGCAGCGCACGCATGCCGTGCCCGTGCCGGGGAGCAGCGAAACGGTCCGTTTCCGCACCGACGACCCGTTCGAGAACGCCTTCAAGGGCTCCGAACGCGTGCGCTGGGGCATCCTGGCCGGCTTCCCCCTGCTCTTCGTGACCCTCACGGTCTGGGTTCAATCGCGGAAAGGACGGTCGTAGCGGCGGGCCACTGCGCCCCCGCTTAGGGCCCGAGGGGGCATGGAAGCGGCCCGCCCCCGTTCTACACTGCACGTCACGTTGTGTTGGAGGTGCCCCTCATGCGCGAACTCCGCGGTAAGACCGCCGTGGTCACCGGTGGCGGCAGCGGCATCGGCCGCTCCCTCGTCCTCGCCTTCGCCCGCGAGGGTATGAACGTCGTCATTGCCGATATCGAGCTCGCGAACGCCGAGGCCGTCGCCGCCGAGGCCGCCGCCCTCGGCGTCCGCACCCTCGCCGTCCGCTGCGACGTCGCCGACCGCGAAAGCGTCGCCGCCATGGCCGCTCGCGCGAGCGACGCGTTCGGGGGCGTCCAGCTGCTCTGCAACAACGCCGGCATCGTGCCCTTCGCCCCCATCCAGGACACCACCCCGGCGAACTGGGACTGGGCCATGGCCGTCAACGTCGATGGCCCCTTTAACGGCGTGAACGCCTTCCTGCCCGCTCTGCGTGCCGCGGGCGAGGCCCACATCGTCAACACCGCCTCCATCGCCGGGCTGTACGCGCTGCCCGGCCTCGCCGCTTACGTGGCTTCGAAGTTCGCCGTCGTCGGTCTCTCCGAGGCGCTGCGCGTCGACCTCGCGCCGTTCAACATCGGCGTCTCCGTGCTCTGCCCCGGCGGCGTCCGCACGAACATCATGGCCTCGACCGAGCACCGCCAGGCGGCCTTCGGCGGCCCCGTCAGCGTCCCCGTCGAGTACCGCACGGCCGCCGCCGGCGCCGACCAGATGGAGCCGGACGACGTCGCCGCGCTCGTCGTGCGTGCGGTGAAGGAGAACCAGTTCTACGTGCCCACGCACCCGGACACGCGCGAACCGGCCGCAGCCCGCACCGCCCGTGTCGCCGCGGGGTACGACTGGCTGGGGTAACTCGCGCACGAAGGACCGAACGGCCCCGCGCATCGGGGCCGTTCGAGCGTGCCGGGGCGGCCCCGCGCGCGACACGGTACCTCCTCAACCCGGGCGGTCCGCCGCCCGCAGGAGGCCCTTGCATGGAACCGTACGGAATCATCATGAGCGTCATCTTGGGCGTCGCCGTGATCGGCTGGGGCGCGGCCCTGTTTCTCATCACCACCAGGATGAAGGTCGACTGACCTCCCCCTGCCCGGGCGCGCAGTACGGACGCGAGCGGATGCAGCGTGGGCGCGGTAGCCCCGGTTTATGTGATCCGAGAGTTCGGCGGCCGATACTCAGAGTACGGACCTCGACATCGGAGTTACGATGGCTAGAATCCAAACCTCATGGAACCCCATGAGGGCCCGCATGAGTCGGCGGCTGTTCGTGTCATACGGCCATACGCATACAAGCGCATGGCCGAACGCGGCGTCCCGGTGGAGGCCGTGGATTGGGTACTGGACCACTACGTCGTTCGGCGGTCGGCCCCGGCTCGGCCCAACGCCTCACCCACCGAGATTCTCATGGGCGAGTACAAGGGGCGGACGCTCAAGGTTACATCATGGGACTCCCCCACCCCTGGTAAAAACGGTGGCGTGGGAGGGGGACGAATAACCCCGGAGGTCGTCAAGTGAGCCAACAAGTCGAGTACGACGCCGAAGCCGACGTCCTCTATCTCCGCATCACGCCCGGAGAGACCGTCGCCAGGACTGTCCCCCTCGATGACCTCCGCCTCATCGACTATTCGGCCGATGGTGCGGTGGTGGGGCTGGAGTTCATCGACGCCAGCGAAGGGATCGATCTCCGCGACCTGCCGTTCGCACGCAAAGCCGAGCAGCTTCTCGGGGATGCCGGCCTCAACCTCACGATCTACGCCTGAGCCCACGGCTCGCCCCTCCTTGTCCCTTCGCCCCGATCACGTACGATAACGGGGTCAACTGAAGAGCCAGAGACCGCAGGTCCCTATGCGAACCGCCGCGAGGCGGGGGGATAAGCCGAAAGGCGCCTGCCGAGGCGGAGTTCAGCGGAACGGCCATCGGCCTCCGTTTGCATCCCTGCCCCGGCGGCGGGGATTTTCGTTTTCCGGGCTTCCGCGCTCCGGGGCCGCTCGCGCCGCCCCCCGTTCACATCGGAGGACGCTTATGCCGACCGCACGGAAGGCCGCAATGCTGGAGGAGATCCAGGACCGCATGTCGCGGGCCTCGATCCTGATCAGCGCCGATTACCGCGGTCTCACCGTCGCCCAACTCACCGACCTTCGCCGCGCCCTGCGCCCCGCGAACGTCGAAGTGAAGATCGTCAAGAACACGCTCGCGGCCATGGCCGCGAAGGGCGCCGGTCACCCCGAAATGGCGGACGTCGTCCAGGGCCCCACCGCCATCGCCTTCGGCCTCGGAGACCCGGTCCAGCCCGTCAAGCTGCTCACCGAACACCTCCGCGCCCGCCGCATGCAACTCAACATCCACGGCGGCTGGCTCGAAGGCCGCGTCCTCGACCGCGCCGAGCTCGAGAGCATCGCCACCCTCCCCTCGCGCGAGCAGTTGGTGGCCGAAGTCGTCGGCAAGCTGAAGAGCCCGCTCTACAACTTCTCCGGCCTGCTGCAGTCCACCATCCGCAACTTCGCGGGCCTCATCGATGCCCGC
The DNA here is from genome assembly GCA_016703545.1 of Candidatus Amarobacillus elongatus. GTDB lineage: Bacteria > Chloroflexota > Dehalococcoidia > Tepidiformales > Tepidiformaceae > Amarobacillus > Amarobacillus elongatus. Next base: position 245,432 of record JADJBX010000005.1, on the reverse strand, counting down.
GCCCAGCAGCTTGAGGCCTAGGGCGGTTCCCCCGCACGGCCCCGCACGCACGCACACACAACAGGAGATACACCGTGGGTAAGGTTGAAGACGCGCTCGAAATCATCAAGGGCATGACCCTCCTCGAACTTCGTGACCTCAACAAGGCCATCGAAGACGAGTTTGGCATCACCGCCGCCGCCCCCATGATGATGGCCGCCGCCCCCGCCGCCGGTGGCGCCGCCGCCGCCGAGCCCGAGGAAGAGAAGACCGAGTTCAACGTCGTTCTCAAGTCCTTCGGCGACAACAAGATCAACGTCATCAAGGCCATCCGCGAAGTCATCAGCGGCCTCGGCCTGAAGGAAGCCAAGGACCTCGTCGAGGCTGCCCCGACCAAGGTCAAGGAAGGCGTCAACAAGGAAGAAGCCGAAGCCATCAAGGCCAAGCTCGCCGAAGCCGGCGCCACCGTCGAAGTCGAGTAACCCTCGCCCTTCCGCGAACCACCACGAGAGGCCCGGCGTCCACCGCCGGGCCTCTCGTGCTCAGTGCTGAGTGCTGAGTGAGGAGTGTAAGTCACCGGGACCTGGGAACTGGGAACTGGTACTGGGAACTGGGTACGGCCCCTCGTTGGCTCCCTCGCCCTCCCCTCGTACCATGCGCACCGATGGCCACGAAGTTCGCCCATGGCGTCGACATCATCGAAATCGACCGCGTCGCCGACGTCATCCGCCGCCACGGCGACCGGTTCCTCCACCGCATCTACACTGATGACGAGATCGCCCACTGCCGTGGACGTGTCCACGAACTCGCCGCCCGCTTCGCCGCCAAGGAAGCCGTCATGAAAGCCCTTGGCACGGGCGTCCGCGGCGTTGGCTGGCGCGATATCGAGGTTCTCCCCAACCGCCGCGGCAAGCCCCTCGTCTTCCTCTATGGCCGCGGCGCCGCCCGTGCCGCCCACATCCAGCTGCGCGGCCTCGAAATCAGCATGACCCACTCCCGCGACTACGCCATCGCCTCGGTCGTTGGCGAACGCGCCCTCACGGCCGAGGAAGACACCCCCCGCAAGGGCGAAAGCGCCCAGCGCCTCGTGCGCGAAGAAGGCCTCCGATGAAGCTCGTCACCACCGCCCAGATGCGGGAACTCGAAGCGGCTGCCGTCGCCGCCGGCGTGAGCGAACGCCAGCTCATGGAAGAAGCCGGCCTCGCCGTCGCCCAGGAGGCGTGGATGACGCTCGGCACCCTCGAAGGGCGCCGCATCGTCGCCCTCATCGGCCCCGGCAACAATGGCGGCGATGGCATCGTTGCCGCCCGCCACCTCTACGATTGGGGCGCCGAGGCGTCGCTCTACATCGCCCGCAAGCGCCGCGATGAGAGCATGGTCGACGAGCTCGCCCCCCGGGAGATGCAGGTCCTCGCCGGCGAGGACGACCCCGACGGCGTCCTGCTCGAACAGCTCCTCGGCGGCTCCGACCTCGTCATCGACGCCCTCCTCGGCATCGGGCAGCGCCGCCCGCTGGACCCGGAAGAGCCGATCGCGAAGGCGCTCGTGGCCCTCGCCGCCGCCCGTGCCGGATACAACCCGCCGAAACTCATCGCCGTCGACCTCCCCACGGGCGTCAACGCCGATACCGGCGCCGTGGACCCGCTGACCGTCGAGCCCGACCAGACCGTGACCTTCGGCCTGCCCAAGGTGGGCATGTACCAGGCCCCCGCGAGCGGCAAGTGCGGCCGCGTCCAGGTCATCGACATCGGCATCCCGAAGGCCGCCCAGGACGCCGTCCCTCTCGAACTTCTCACCGCGCGGTGGGCGCGGACGGCGTTCCCGCCGCGCCCCGAGGACGCGAACAAGGGAACCTTCGGCCGCGTGCTTGTGGTGGGCGGCTCGCCGCGTTACCTCGGCGCGCCGGTGCTCGCGGCGAAGGGCGCATACCGCGCCGGGGCCGGCCTCATCACCATCGCCTGCCCCCAGGACCTCGTCGCGGCGCTCGCACCGTCCATCGCCGAAGCCACCTGGCTGCCGCTGACCCCCGCACCGGCCGGCGGCCTCCCCGGCGAGGCCGCGATTGCCCTTCGCGGCGAATGGCCCGCCTTCAGCGCCGCCGTCATCGGGCCCGGCATCGGCAACACCAGCGATACCCGCGCGCTCCTCTGGGCCGCCCTCCCCGATGCCGCCCAACTCGCCCGCGGCGTCGTCATCGACGCCGACGGCCTGAACGCCATCGCCGAACTCGCCGACGGGCGTGACCGCGTCCCCGCGAACGCCGTCCTTACGCCCCACCCCGGCGAAATGGCACGCCTGCTCGGCACGACCGTCGCCGACATCCAGTCGCGGCGCATCGAAGCGGCCAGCGAAGCCGCCTCCGCGTACGGCTGCGTCGTCGTGCTCAAGGGCGCTCACTCCGTCATCGCCGATGCCACCGGCCGCATCGCCCTCAGCCCGTACGCGAACCCGCTGCTTGCCACCGCCGGCAGTGGCGACGTCCTCGCCGGCATGATCGCCGCCTACCTGGCGCAGGGCCTCGAACCGTTCGAAGCCGCACGCCTCGCCGTCTACCTGCACGCCGCCACGGGCGAGTCCTTGCGCGAGGAGTACGGCAATGCCGGCCTCCTCGCGGGCGAAATCGCGACGAAACTCCCCCGCGTCGTCAAAGAACTGCTGGGCTAACCACTGATGCTATACTGCTTGAACACCTTCACCGTTTCCCGGAGCCTCCGTTGAGCCGCCGCGTCGTCGTTACTGGCCTTGGTCTTGTCACGCCCGTCGGCCACAACGCCTGCGATTCCTGGGACGCCCTCGTCGCCGGCCGTTCCGGTACCGCCCGCATCTCGCTCTTCGACCCCACCGGGTATGAAAGCCAGGTCGCCGGCGAAGTGAAGGACTGGGACCCCGCGAAGTACATGGACCGCAAGGAAGCCCGCCGCGCCGACCGCTTCACGCAGTTCGCCGCCGTGGCCGCCGATGAAGCCCTCCGCCACGCGCAATACGCCATCGATCCCGCCGACGGCACGAATGTAGCCGTCATCATCGGCACCGCCATCGGCGGCATCACCACCCTCATGTCCGAATACGACACGCTCCTGGCGAAGGGCCCCGGCCGCGTCAGCCCCTTCCTCATGCCCATGATGCTCCCGGACATGGCCAGCGGTTCGCTCAGCATCCGCCTCGGTGCGAAGGGCGTGAATTACTGCCTCGTGAGCGCCTGCGCCAGCGGCGCCGACAGCGTCGGCGAGGCGGCCAACATCATCCGCCGCGGCGATGCCGATGTCGCCATCGCGGGCGGCACCGAAGCGCCGATTACCCCATCGCCATCGCCGGTTTCGGCGCCGCCAAGGCTCTCACCAGCCTGAACGACGAGCCCGAGCGCGCCTCCCGCCCCTTCGACGCCACGCGCGACGGCTTCGTCCTCGCCGAAGGCGCCGGCGTCCTCGTGCTCGAAGCCGAAGAGCACGCCCGCGCCCGCGGCGCCCGCATCCTCGCCGAGGTCGCCGGTTACGGCGCCACCTCCGATGCCTACCACATCACCCAGCCCGACGAGCAGGGCGCGGGGTCCACGCGTGCCATGCGCCGCGCATTGGCCGAGGCCGGCCTCCAGCCGGATGACATCGGCTACATCAACGCCCATGGCACCTCCACATCGCTGAACGACCGCCTCGAGACGCTTGCCATCAAGAAGGTGTTCGGCGATTACGCCCACACCCTCCCCATCAGCTCCACGAAGTCGATGACGGGCCACCTGCTCGGTGCCGCCGGCGCGATCGAGGCCGCGTTCTCGGTGCTCGCCCTCACCAACGGAATCCTCCCGCCCACGGCCACGCTCGTGACACCGGATGACGCGTGCGACCTCGACTATGTCCCCGGGACGGCCCGTTCAGCGGCCGGCCTCGAGGCGGTCATGAGCAACTCCCTGGGCTTCGGCGGACATAACGCCAGCCTCATCTTCCGCCGCTACGAGCCCTCGCGGTGAGTGCGCCCGTGCTCGCGCGGCCCGCCTCCCGCTGGCGCCTGCGCGACCCCTTCGCCGCCCAGAAGGGCATCCCGAACTTCCCGCCCATCGTCGCGACGGTGCTCGCCGCGCGCGGCATTACCACACGCGCCCAGGCCGACCTCTTCTACAAGCCGCACCTCGCCGAGCACCATGACCCGATGCTCCTCCCCGGCATGGACGAGGCCGTACGCCGCACCCAGCGCGCCATCGCCGGTCACGAAACCATCGCCCTCTACGGCGACTTCGACGTTGATGGCGTCACCTCCATCTCTGTCCTCCATACCGGCCTTCGCCCCCTGGGGGCGCGGACCATCAACTACATCCCGGACCGCTTCACCGAGGGCTACGGCCTCAACAACGGCGCCATCTCCGCCCTTCGCGCGCAGGGCGCGTCGCTGCTTATCTCCGCCGACTGCGGCATCAGCAGCGTCAGCGAAGTCGCGCACGCCAACACCCTCGGCCTCGACGTCATCATCCTGGACCACCACACCGTCCCCGATGAGCTCCCCGCCGCTGTCGCCGCCGTCAACCCCAAGCGCCTCGATTCGCCCTACCCGTTCGATGAGCTCGCGGCCGTCGGTGTCAGCTACCGCTTCCTGCAGATGCTGTACGAAGCGTATGGCCGCACGGTCGACGAGAGCGCCTTCCTCGACCTCGTTGCGCTCGGCACCGTCGTCGACGTCGCCCCCCTGAGCGACGAGAACCGCCGCATCGTCACCGACGGCATCGGCCATATGCAGCGCGGCCTCCGCCCCGGGCTCGAAGCCCTCGCCATGATCGCGGGCACGAAGCCGAACGAGTTCAACGCCGAGACCCTCGGCTTTGCCATCGGCCCCCGCATGAACGCCGCGGGCCGCCTAAAGCACGCCAACATCGCCCTCGAACTCATGCTCGCCGAGGATCTCGCGACCGCCCGGCCCCTCGCCCAGGAGCTGGACGCGCTCAACCGCCAGCGCCAGCAGGAAACCCTCGACGCGTACGCGCTCGCCGAGGAGCTGGTCGGCGCGAGCGATGACCCCCTGATCATGGTCGGCCACGAACGCATCCATGCCGGCATCGTCGGGCTCGTGGCTTCGCGCCTCGCCGAACGCTGGCACCGGCCCGCGATCGTCTACCAGGAAGGCGTGGAACACAGCCGCGCGAGCTGCCGCAGCATCCCCGCGTTCGATATCGTCGGCGCCATCCGCAAGGAGAAGGACCTGCTTGTGCGCCACGGTGGCCACCGCGCAGCCGCCGGCTTCACCGTGCGCACCGCCGATGTCCCGGCCCTCCGCGCGCGCCTCATCAATACCGCCGCCGAACTCCTGCCGTCGGACGAACTCCGCCCCGTCATCGATATCGACGCCGAGACGCCCCTTCGCCTGCTCACCGGCCTCGAAGTGAAGGGCCTGATGCGCTTCGAGCCGTGCGGGCAGGGCAACCGCAAGCCCGTACTCCTCAGCCGCGGCGTTCGTGTCGCGAAGTCCAGGGTCATCGGCTCCACCGGCGAGCACCTGCGCCTCACCGTGAAGGATGGCCCCCTCACCTGGCCCGCCATCGCCTTCCGCCAGGCCGAGGCCGATACCTCCGGCGACGTCGATATCGTCTACTCCCTCACGCGGGAGTGGGGCCGCGAAGGCATCGAGCTCGAAATCCTCGATATCGCCCCGTCCGCCCTTCGCCGCCCCCTCGAATACCCCCGCTGATGGCCGAGCTGCAATCCTCCGAGGACTTCCAGCGCGCGCTTCGGGAGGCGGAGAACTACTGTTGGGCCGCGAACGTGGCCATCATCGCCCCCGAACACCTCCTCGCCGGCGCCCTCAAGGTCCTCGCCGCCGCCGGCGTGCCGGGGTTGCCCTCGCCGGCCACGCTCGATGCCGCGCTGCTCGAACTCCAGGGCTCCAGCGACGACGAGCTCAGCCAGCAGGTGATGTTCGGAAGCGCCGCCCGCGCGGCCATCAACCAGACGGCCGGCGAGGCCCGCCGCGCGGGCAAGGAACTCCTCACCGCCGCCACCCTTGCACGCGGCGTCATCGAATCCGGCGAACTCATGCCCAACGCCTTCGCCGCCTTCGGCACCACGCGCACCGCCCTCCTCGCCACCCTCCCCACCTAACTGCTCATCCGCCTACCCTAATCCGAAAGTTGCGCCAAAAATTGGCACTATTCCAAAATTGGTGGCTAGATTGGACTAAGGGGCGTCCTTAGTCCAGCGCGCTGGAATATGCCTCCCGTTGGTCCAATTCTTTGGCCGAGGTTAGACTAAACGGATGGAAGCGGCGGCATTCACGCGCCCAACCGGCGAGCTACTGCGGCTGCCCGGTCCTGATGGCGGCGACTTCCTCGCGTTCCGCCCCGCACCGCTCCCGCCCGCCGATGAGCGCGACGCTCTCGCATCGAACGCCACGGCGCTCGCGGAGGCGAACCACGCCCTCGGCCAGCTCGATGGCCTGGGGCTCGTGCTGCCAAACCCTGACCTCTTGGTCCGGCCCTACATCCGCCGCGAAGCCGTCCTGAGCTCCCGGATTGAAGCCGCAAACCTCGTTCAGCGATCTCATCGCCATCGAGACCGTGCCCTCCGCCGTCACCCCGGATGGCCGCGAGGTGCTGAACTACGTCGAGGCGCTCGACCATGGCCTCCGCCACGTGTCCGCCGAGGGCATCACCGCCGACCTCGTGCGCACCCTACACCGCATGCTCATGCAGCGGGGACGCGGCGAAGCGTTCGCCACCCCCGGTGATTCCGCACCATCCAGAACCGGTGGGCGCGGGCTCCCGTCGCAGGCCCGGTACGTTCCACCACCGCCCGCCGCCGCGCTCGATGGCATGGACGCGCTCTTCGCCTACCTCGCCAACCCCGCACCCACGACGCAGGTGCTTGTCGAAGCCGCGTGGATCCACTACCAATTCGAGGCGCTCCACCCCTTTCTCGATGGCAACGGCCGCGTTGGCCGGCTTCTCGTCCCCCTGCTGCTCGCCTGGCGGCGGAAGCTCTCGCACCCGCTCCTGTACGTCAGCCCCTTCTTCGAGCATCACCGGACCGAATACTACGACCGCCTTTTCGACGTGAGCGCTCGCGGCGACTGGTCGGGCTGGCTCGGATTCTTCCTCGAAGCCGTGCGGTCCCAGGCCGCCCACGGCGTCGCTCTCGCCACCCGGATCATCGCCCTCGGCAAGACCTGGCACGACCGCCTCGACGCGGTTCGCGCCCCAGAGTGCCCACCGCCTCGCCGATCCGTCCACCAGTTCATCGCCCTCGATGCCGGGACCCGCATGCTCGGCGTCGCGGGTCAGACGGCCACACCGCGATTCGTACCCTCGTTGGCGTGGCATCCTCGAGGAAGCGTTCCCAACGTCCGCCGCCCAGGTTTACCGTGCTCCCGAACTCGTACGCCTCATGGAATCCCCGTAGTGCCCCACTGGTGAACGCGCGCGAGTTCCTGTTCGGCGTCGAAGAGCGCGCCATGGCCGCCCTGCCACCCGCCTTCCCCCGCCCCGAGCGGAAGGTCATGTGGACCATCCTCCAGCTTCACTTCGGCGACCCCGACGTCCACTTCGAGCTCCAGCCCCAGCCCTCACGAGGCATCGTCGAACTAGGGCTGCACTTCGAGGGCACACCCGAGGCGAACGACCTCTGGGCCGCCTACATCGCCAGCCGCGCCGGCGACCTCATCGGCCCCCTGGGACACGATTGGGAGCTGGAGGCGTGGACGGCGAGCTGGCGCCGCCTGCACCGTACCTTCGCCTTCGAACAGCTCACCGCCGATCTCGCCGACGACGTTGCGCGCGAACTCGCCGGCGCGCTCGTGCTGCTCCAGCCCATCATCGCCGCGGCGCCGTTCGATGCGCCCCGCCGCCAGGCCGCGCCCCCGCGAGACCACACCTCACGCCGCTGGAACGCCCGCAAGCCCCGCGCCTGACCTCGCCCCCTCGCCTACCGCTCCCGCCCCAGCGCGTACGCCCCGGGCTTCCGGCCGCGGACCACGTTCGTGCCCGGCGCGCGTTCCTTGTTGCGCGAAAGCGCGAGCAACGTGCTGCCCGTCATCGCCACCCCGGACCCCTCGGGCGAGACCTGGATGGGCCCCCCGTCCGGCGAGATCAGCATCCCGCCGCCCGGCCACGCCGCCGCCATGTACGCTCGGTTCTCGTCCGCGCGGGTGCGTGCAATCCGCTCGAGCATCGGGTGTGGCCGGAATGCGGGCCACGCGAGGATATCGGCCCCTTCCAGCCCCAGGGCGCGCGCCACTTCGGGCACGTACCCTTCGTCGCCGCACAACACGGCCACGTTCCCGAACGGCGTCTCCACCACCGGCGCCGGCACCTCCGCCAGGTCGACCCCCCGCCCGTGCGTCGCCGCGTGTTCGAAGGTTCCATCGGGCGTGACCAGCACCGCCGATTGCAGCGCGACGCACCCCGTAGTCGCCACCGCCATCGCCACCGCGCCCCCGTGTTCGCGGACGGCCGCCTCCACCACCGGCAGCCCCACCTCCCATCCTTCTGGCCCCGTCGTGCCGCCAAAGACCACGAGGTCCGCCTTCTGACGCCGCAGCCCGGCGAAGCGTGCCGCCACCGCGGCCATGTCCAGCTCCGGTTGCGAAGGCACCACCGCCACCCGTGCCGCCGCTCGTGGGGACACCGGCATATCCTCGTTCCGGAACGCCGGCAGCGATTCCGTCGGCCGCCCGAGCACCCCGTACAGCGACGGCCGCCGGGACACCATCGCCCCCTCCATCGGCTCGATATCGAACACCACCACGTCCTCGCGGTCGCTTGGCGCGCACACTCGCGTCACGCCCAGCGGGTCGATCACGGTCGAACGGCCCGCGTACACGATGCTGCCGTCCTCGGTCCCCCACTTGTCCGCCGCCGCCACCCACACGCCGTTTTCGAAGGCGCGCGCGGGCATCAGGTACTCGCATTGCGTCGTCGTCAGCGCGCCCATGTCGCGCCCCTGCGAGACCCACGCCGTCAGATCCACGATCACTTCCGCGCCGTTCACCCGCAGCGACCGCGCGATCTCGGGGAGGCGGCTGTCCGCGCAAATGAGGATGCCGAACCGCGCGAACCCCGCATCGAACACCGGGAACGCCTCACCCGCCGTGAACCAGAGCGAGTCGAAGTGCCAGAGGAAGCTCTTGTCGTACCGCCCGCGAACCTCGCCGTCGGGCCCGAACACGAGGCCGCTGTTCGTCAGCGTCCCGTCCGCGTGCGGCACCGCCATGCCCGCCGCCAGCCAGTACCCGTACTGCCGCGCCTTCGCCGCGAACGCCGCGCGCACCGTTTCGAACGGCGGCACGCCGGGAGTCGCGTACGGGTCCGTGCCGCCGACGTAGTACGCCGGGTAGCTGCACTCCGGCAGGGCGACGAGCTGCGCCCCCGCCGCGCCCGCGTCGTCGAGCGCGCGCAGCAGGTTCTCGAAGTTCGCGGCCGCGTCGGCGAGGTCGAAGGCGCGGGCCTGGCACAGGGCAATGCGGAAGGGCGTCATTCCAAGACTATAGTGGGTTGTGACACCCCTTCCCACGCTTCCCCGCCCGGCCCCTATGCTGGGCGTGTGAGCGACCTCCTCGACCGCCTTCGTGCCTGGACGTGGCGTTCCCAGGGCCTCGATCGCGAGGCCGAATCCCCCCGGCAGGCGCTCGCCACCGCCATCTGCGCGTACTCCAGCCACCCCAGCGGCCCTCTCACCCTGCTCGCGCGCGGCCGCTTCGATGCCGCCGCCTTCGCCGCGCTCGAACGGGACCGCCACGCCATCCGCCTGCCAGGTCCCCGCGGGTCCATCTTCCTCCTGCCGGTCGAAACCGCCGCGCGCATTCGCGCCGCCTCCGACGTGCCGTTCGCGAAGCTCCTTCCCCGGCTGCAATGGGCGGGCCTGGACCTCGCCGCGTACGAAGCCCTGAAGCCACGCGTCCTCGACGCGCTCGCGGAACCGCGCTCCGCCGCCGACCTCGAACGCGCCGTGCCCGTTCCCGGGGTGAAGGTCGATGTCGTGGCGCGCACCATGGCGCACGAAGGGCTCGTACTCCGCATCGCCGAGAGCCTCCGCGCCGACCGCCTGCGCTACGTGGCCACGGCCGCCTGGCTCGGCCATCCCCTCGAGCCGGTGGAGCCCGAGCCCGCGCGCGCCTGGCTCGCCGCCGAGTACCTTCGCGCCTTCGGGCCCGCCAGCGTGGAGGATTTCGCATGGTGGGCGGGCCTCACCCGCTCTGCGGCACGCGCCGCCATGGCCGCCGTCGAGACCGTGGACATCGGTGATGGGCTGCTCCTGCCCGCGGCGCTGGAGCGCGAATGGCAGGCGGCGCCCTCCGTCGCGCCCGAGGCCCTCGCCCTCGTGCCAAAGTGGGACGCCTACACCATGGGCCTCGGTCCCCGCGGCCGCCGCCGCCTCATCGCCGATGACCACCTCGCGTTGGCCTATTCGAGGGGTGGCACCGGCGGCGCCGGCGCCACATCGGGCGACGGGTTGCCCCTGGTGCTGCGCGGCGGGCGGGCCATCGCGAACTGGAGCCACACCTTCAGTGGCGCCCACATGAACGTCACCGTGCGCCCCTGGGAGCCCGCCACCTTCGATGTCGCGGAACTCCAGCCGCCACTCGACGAGATCGCCGCCTTCCTCGGCGCCACGTCCGTGTCCGTTGCCATAGCCAGTTGATGCTTGCCGCGGCGATCGGCCCGCGCGAGCATGGCGACATGTCCCTCACCCTCACGTTCCCCACGCGCCACACCGACACCTTCGCCGCTACCGGGTTCGTCCACGCCGGTGTTCTCCTCGCGCTCACGGAAATGGCCTACGCGCGCGTCGAGGAGCACCTCGGATTCTCCAAGGACCCCGACATCGTCTGCATGCAGCGCGAGACGCGCGCGCTCTACCACGCTCCGTTGCCCTGGCGCGACGGCGCCTCCATCGAGGTCCACACCACCGCCGTCACCGAACGGGGCTTCGAACAGGAGTTCCTCATCCGCTCCGCCGTTACGGGGGCGCAGATCGCCACCTTCGCCCACCGCTGGGTCTGGCTCGATACCGCCTCCGGCCGCCGCGTCGATATCCCCGAGAACGTTCGCGAACTCCTCCGCGCGCTCTGACGCGCGCTTGCCGCTGGCCCGCGCCCGCGCGTACAGTCCCCCCGACCCGAGGAGGTGCCCCATGCCCGTGACCGCCGAAAACCGTGTGACCATCCGTCCCGATGTCGTCTTTGGAACCGGTGGCGGCCGCGACCTGCACTGCGATGTCTACGAGCCGCCCGCTGCCCTTAAGAACGGCATCGGCGTGCTGCTTGTGCACGGCGGCGGCTGGAGCCAGGGCGACCGCACGCAGCTTCGCGGGTACGGCCTGCTCCTCGGCCGCCGCGGCTACCTCTGCGTCGCGAGCGAATACCGGCTGACCGGCGAAGCGCTCTGGCCCGCCCAGATCGAGGACGTGAAGTGCGCGCTCCGCTGGATGCGCGCGAACGCGGCCGAGCTCGGCATCAATGCGGACCAGATCGTGATCTCCGGCAATTCCGCTGGTGGCCACCTCTCGCTGATGGCGGCCGGCACCCCGGACCGGCCGGAGTTCGAGGGCAACGGCGGCAACCCCGGCATCGAGACCCACGTCTCCGCGTCCATCGCCTTCTACCCGCCAACCGGCCTTGAACGCCGCAGCTGGGGCGGCCTCCCATCGCTCTTCGGGGCCGGCGCCGCCGAGGACACCCTTCGCACCGCCAGCCCGCTGACCTATGCCCGCGAGGGCTTCCCCCCGACGCTGCTGATCCAGGGTAATGCCGACGACGTCGTCCCCGCGCGCGAGGCGCAGCAGATGTACGACGCGCTCCACGCCGTGGGCGTGCCGGTCGAAATGCACATGTTCGCGAACCAGCCCCACGGCTTCGATGCCGACCCGAGGCTGGGCCGCGAGTGCGCCGAGATCATGATCTCGTTCCTGGACCGCATCCTCTCGGACTGACGCCCGGCGCCGCCCCCGCCGTTCTCGGCGGTGGGTGATCGCGCGGGACGCAAACAGGCCCCGGTCGTACCGGGGCCTGTCATGTGTTCCTGGCTCCGTCCCACCGTCGCCGGGCGGCGACGCGTGGTCGAGCGAACCCGAGTTTTCCGGCCATTCCCCCTCGCGCCGCCCCTCATGGGGCGATCCGGACCGCCCGCATCGCATCGGGCTCTGGCATGTAGCGTCCAGCATGGATGGAGGGAGATGGGATCGTGGCCTTCGGGTGGTCGGTGCCCGGTCCGCCGTGGCGGACCTTACCTCTGCACGATCCAGACTCCATAGAGGCCGTGAAGCTTGCTTCGCATACTTCCCCTCCTCGGTCACCGGGCCGGCCCTGGTGGCATTTCTCGCCGGGCCTGCGTCCCTGAACTACTTTCAACCTACACCCGGATCGAAGGTTGTCAAGTGGCGATCCCGTGAAGTTGATCGCTTCGAAACGCCGCCTCCGGGGCCGCACTTTCGGCCCCAATTTGACTCCACTCCGCCCGCTTCCCACAGTGACCGCCGGAGGTGTTCCCATGTCCCCTGCCGAGCGCGCTGCGTTCCTCGCCACTCCGCGAACCGCCGTCCTCGCCACGGTCGATGCCGCCGGCCGGCCGCACGCCGTCGCCGTCTGGTTCCGCGCCGTGGATGGCGAACTCCGCATCGTCACCGCGCGCGATTCCGCCAAGGCCCGCAACATCGCCCGCACCGGCAGGGCCGCCCTCTGCATCGATGATCGCGGCGGGCGCCCCGTCTCCCTCACCGGCGAAGGCCCCGTCACCGTCGCCCCGCTCGACCCCGAGGAGCGCTTCGCCCTCTGGGCGCACTACCGTGGCGAGGAGGTCGCCCGCGCCACCGTCGCCCGCGGTGGCCACGAATCCATGGTCCTCCTCACCCTCCGCCCCGAACGGTGGTACTGAAGGCGCTTTCTCGTTAACGCCCCGCTTCGCTACCGTGCTCCCGATGCGCACCGTCTTCGTCGTTCCGCACTGTCATTGGGACCGCGAGTGGTACCAGCCGTTCGAGCTCTTCCGCTGGCGCCTGGTCCGCATGGTCGATGAGGTCCTCGCGACCCTCGAGGCCGACCCCGCCTTCCGCTGCTTCAACCTCGATGGCCAGACCATCGTCATCGAGGACTACCTGGAACTGCGTCCCGAAAACGAGGACCGCCTCCGCGCCCTCATCGCCGCCGGCCGCATCGCCATCGGACCCTGGTGGGTCCAGCCGGACGAGTTCCTGCCCAGCGGCGAATCGCACATCCGCAGCCTCCAGCGTGGCATCCGCCAGGCCCGCCGCCTTGGCGGCGGCTCCACCGTTGGCCACTGTGCCGACCAGTTCGGCCACATCGCGCAGCTCCCCCAGCTGATGGCCGGGCTCGGCCTTACTTCCGCCTGCCTCTGGCGCGGTGTCCCCGATGCCATCCCCGGCTGGAGCTTCCACTGGCAATCCCCGGACGGCACGGACCTGCCCGTCCTCTATCTCCGCAACAGCTACTCGAGCGGTTGGCGGCTTCCCGGCGACCCCGTCGAGCTCGCCGAACGTACCGCGCGGCAGGAACCCGGCCGCCGCGAGAACGAGCCGCTCCTGCTCATGAACGGCACCGACCACTCGCGCATCGATGCCCATCTCCCCGCCACCCTCGCCGGCGGCCCCGGGTACGACTACCGCATCGCCACCCTCGCCGAGTACGAGCGCGCCATGCTCGATGCCGGCATCGGCACGGCCATTCACCACGGCGAACTCCGCTCGCCCGACTCCTCGAACGTCCTTTCCGGGGTCCTCAGCGCCCGCATGCCGATCAAGCAGCGCGATTTCGAGGTCGGGTCCGCACTCGAACGGCTGGCCGAGCCGCTGGAGCTGCTTGCGTGGCTGAACGGCGGTCCTGATGGCCTGCCCGCCCTCAGGCAGGCATGGCGCCTCGCCCTCGAAAACACCCCCCACGATTCCATCTGCGGCTGCAGCATCGACCAGGTGCACCGCGAGATGTTCCCCCGCTACGACCGCGCGGAGCAGCTCGCTCGCGAAGTCGCGCGCGAGAGCATGGCCCACCTGGTCCGCCGCCTAGAGGCGCCCCACGGAGGGGCGCTGGCCGCCTTCCGGCCCGTCCCCTTCGCACCCACCGTCCTCGAATGCGACGTACCCGCGACCTGGGACGAGGGCATCCTGCGCCTCCCCGGCGGGCAGGCCGTGCCGTTCGCGCTGCTCCCCGGCGAACCCGGCGCGACCCTCTTCGGTGAAGACGTCACCCCTCGCGGCGCCGTCCGCCACCTCGACTTCATTCGCGAGGACCGCTACGACAACGCCTTCGTGCAGTCGCAATCGTGGTCGCTCGAAGGACGTCACCTCGAGGTCGAAACCGTGGTCGGCGATGGCCTCGCCGTGGCCGATTGCGACGCCTTCCACCGCGAGGTGCGTGCCATCGCCGCCGAGGGCATGGCCGACACCGCTCGCGTCACGGTTCGCAGCGAAGGCACGCGGCGGCTGCGCGCCGTCCTCCCGCCCTCGCCCACCATCGGCGTGGAAGTGCTTGCCCCCGTCATCCCCGTCACCGCCGACATCCCCGCGGAGCTTCCGCCGTGGGCCGAGGCCACGCCCGGTGTCCAGGCGGGCGAGGACTCCATCGCCAACGAGTTCTACGAGGTCCGCCTCCGCCGCCGGGGCCTGCGTCCGCGATTGGCGCAACGCCCTCGACTTCCGCAACGTCAACGCCTTCGTCGACGACGGCGATCGTGGCGACGAGTACAACGCCGACATCCTCCCCGGCGAGACCGTCGCCGAGCCCGAATCCCGCGAGCTCATCTCCGTCGAACGGGACGCCGTTTCCGCCACCCTCACCTACCTGACCGTGCTCGATGTGCCCGCGCGTCTCTCCGCGAACCGCCGCCGCCGCAGCCGGCGGGAGCGGACCTGGCTCCCCATCCTCACGCGCGTCACCCTCTGGGCCGGCCTGCCGCGCATCGATTTCCAGGTGACCGTCGAGAACACCGCCGCCGACCACCGCCTTCGCGCGCTGTTCCCGCTCCCCTTCGTGGTGGCGAACGCGATCACGGAGAACCAGTTCCACGTCGCCACCCGCCCCCTCGCTCCCGCCCCCTGGAACGGTCGCGGCGACGAGCTGCCGGCGGCCACCTTCCCCCAGAAGACGTTCGCCGCCTTCGAAGCCGAGGGGGCGGGCCTTGCCGTCCTCAACCGCGGCCTCCCCGAGGGCGAGGTCGTCACTGGCGCCGATGGCCGCCAGGCATACGCGCTCACCCTCCTCCGCTGCGTTGGCTGGCTCTCCCGCTCGGACCTGCACTCACGAAGGGGCGGCGCCGGCCCCACCATCGCGACCCCCGGCGCCCAGCTCCCGGGGCCACACGAGTTCGCGTACGCCCTCACGAGCTACCGGGGCGGCTGGCGCGACGCCGGAGTTCTGCCGCTCGCGCACGCGTTCGCCCACCCGCCGGTCGCCTTCGCCACCAACGGTCACGAAGGCTCCCTCGGCTCGGCCGCTCCCCTCGCCACCTTCGGGACGCCGTTCGCCGTGCCCTCCGCGCTCCACCGCAGCCACGAAGACGGCGCGCCCATCGCCCGGCTCTTCTCGGTGGCCGAGACCCTGCTCGATGCCTCGCTCTCCGTGCCCGCCGGGAGCACGGGCGCCGGCCTCGTCGACCTCCTCGAACGTCACCTCGCCGAACCGGGAAGCGACGGCGGCGGGTGGGCCATCCCCCTGCGGCCGTGGCAAATCGCCTCGGTCCGCTTCGGCCGCCGCGAACCCTGACTCCGGGTGTCACAGCCCGGCGCCCACCGCCGTCATCAGTTCGTCAGCGAATTCCGCTGTGAGGAGTGGCCATGGAATCCCGCATCAACTACCAGGCTATCGCCCCCGGCATCTCGAAGGCCCTGCGCGGCGTTGGCGCCTACGTCGCCGCCGAAGGTGGGCTCGAACGCGGCCTCGTGGAGCTCATCAACCTGCGCGTCTCGCAGATCAACCGCTGCGCCTTCTGCGTCGACATGCATGTGAAGGAAGCGCGTGCCCTGGGTGAGACCGACGACCGCCTGCACCTGGTCGCCGTCTGGGGGGAAGTCGATGTCTTCACCGAACGCGAGCGCGCCGCGTTCCTCTGGGCCGAAGCCGTCACCAATCTCACCGATGGCTTCGTCCCCGATGCCGTCTACGACGCCGTCGCCGAGGAGTTCACCCCCGCGGAGATCGCGCACCTCACGCTCGCCATCTGCGTCATCAACAGCTGGAACCGGCTGAACGTCTCGATGCGCATTCCCGGCGGCCACTACGAGGTTCGCGGCCACAGGTAAGCGCGGGAGCGGGGGAGCCGGTGGGGGCGCGCCCCCACCGGCGTGACGTCTACGCCAGCACGAAGCGCGAAGCCTGCTGCTCCAGCGCCTCCGCCAGCCCGCGCATCTGCTGTGCCGTTGCCGCCAGCTCCTGGGACTGCGCCGAAAGCTCCTGCGTCGACGCCGACACCTGCTCCGCCGAGGCCGAGGTCTCCTCGCTCGTCATCGACACCTTCTCGATCGCCGCGCGCACCGACGTCGTGCCCTGCGCGATCAGGGTCGCTCCGTTCGCCGATTCGCTCGCGCTCGCGGAGATGCCGCTGGCCGATTCGATGATCCGCCCGGCGCCCTCCGCCAGCCCCTGCACGTCCGCCGCGATCCGCTGCATCTGGTCGGCCGATTCCTGGACGTTCTTGATGATGACCGTCAGCGCGCTCCCGGCGGTCTCGGTCGTGCCGCGCCCGCGCGGCCCGTCCTCCACGCCGGCGGCCATCGCATACGGCCTCACTCGTCCCCTCCTGCACCTTCGCGATGAGCGCCGCGATCTCCTTCGTCGCACCCGATGACCGCTCCGCGAGGCTGCGGACGTTCTCCGCGACCACCGCGAATCCACGCCCCTGCTCCCCGGCGCGCGCCGCCTCGATGGCCGCGTTCAGCGCGAGCAGGTTCGTCTGGCTGGCGATGTCGTCGATCACGCGCACGATCTCGCCGATCTGCTGGCCGTACTCGCCCAGCCGGTTCACCGTCACCGATGCGTTCTCCACCGCCCGTGCGATGGCGTCCATGGAGGCGACCGCCTGCCCCACCGCGCGCTGGCCTTCGAGCGCCGAGGCACGCGACGCCTCCGCGTCCTTCGCCACCTGCCCGGCCGCCTGCACGGCCTCGGCGATGCGCGCGCCCATGGCCTGGGCCTCGCTCGCCGAAACCGCCGCCGCCGCCGCCGTCTCCTCCGCGTTCGCCGCCAGCTGCGCCGAACCCGCGGCCACCCGCTCGACCTCCTCCACCGAATCCCGCGAAAGTGCCGCGAGGGTCACCGAGGCATGCGTGACATCGGTGATCGCCGCGGCGATCTGGCCCGTCGCACCCGCCATCTGGCCGCTCGAGTCCTGCAGCTGGCCCGCGCTCACGAACACCGAGTCCGCTTCCTGGCGAATGGTACCGACCATCTGCGCGAGCCCCGCCCGCATCGCGTTGTAGCTCTCGATCGTGTCCCCGAGCTTGCCCAGCATCCCGTTGATCGCCGTCGCCGCCCGGCCGACTTCGTCCTTGCCCGGGTTGGGAATCGGGTCCGTGCCCGCGTGCACCTCGGCCGTCAGGTCGCCGCGTTCAACCGCGAGGATGCCCCCGCGCAACCCGGCCACGCAGCGGCTCTCCATGCTCTCGAGCCGCCCTGCGATGCGTGCCACGCCGCGCCGTACGGCCGTGCCGGCGCCCCACGCGATCGCCGCCCCGAGGATGACGGCCGCCACCGTCGCCCCCACCTGCAGCCGGAAGGCGCTGCTCGCCGCCACGGCCGCGTCGTGGTTGGCCACGTCGGCCATCCCCTCCAGCCGCGATGCCTCGGTCGAGAGTGCCGTGTTCATCACGTCGATGGCGGCCACGGCGCCCTGGCGCTTCGCCGCCGCACCCTGCGCGTCTCCCTGTTCGAGCAGCCGCAGGCTCTCCTCGCGCCCTTCGCGTACGCCGCGCACGGCGGCGTCCAGCTCCAGCCAGCGCGCTTCCGCGCCTTGCTCAACCGCCGATGCCCGGTACTCATCCAGCGACGCCTTCGCGTCCGCGAGCTCCTGCCGGGAACGCTTGACGAACTCCGTCCGCACCGCCGCGTCCGTCGCCGTCACCGCGCGCAGCTCTTCTCGCGCGCTCATCACCATATTGAGGTTGGCCGTGAGCAGGGAGCGCGTCCCCCGCACATCCTCCCGGTACATCACATCCGTCCGCTCTGCCGCCGCCTGCTGCGTCCGGATGCCCACCGCCGCCACCGCAATCGTAAATGCGATCACGATGGAGAACCCGCCCAGAAGTTTGGTCCGAAGACCCCGATCCCAGATGAACCGCATGGTTTCCCCCTCGTTAACGAGCCGATTGGGAGGAACGTCGGAAAACACAGGGGAAGATGTACATGGGGGATCCCCTACTTTCGGCCCCTGTGCCCTCGGGTCCGCGAAGTAGGAACGATTGGCCTATTGCGATGGGCCCTACTGACCCATCGCCCGCGGGACACGGCGCGCTTCGCGGACCACCTCGGCCGCCAGCTCGGCCTTCCGCTCGGCGCTCGTCATCATCGTGTCGGTCACGTGGCAGCGCATCCCCAGCGCCTCCACGCGGGGTGCGAGTGCGCGGTCCTGTTCGTCGATCACCATGAGATCGATGAGCCCGCGGTACACCGCCGCCACGCCCACCGCCGACACCTCGTGCCCCAGCGATTGCAGCATCTTCGCGGCCGGCCCCTTCACCACCTGCCCGGCGATGATGGGGCTGATCGCCGCGCGCACCGCCGCCGTCGAGGCGAGCGCGTCTCGAACGCCCGGCACCGCCAGGATCGGCCCGATACTCACGAACGGGTTGCTGGGCGCGAGGATGACCGCCTCCGCGTCTCGGATCGCTTCCACCACGCCCGGCGCCGGTCGCGCGGTGTCCGCTCCAGCGAACGCGATCGACCGCACCTCGACCTCCGTCCGCATCCGCACCATGTACTCCTGGAAGTCGATTTCGCCGTCCGGGCCGTACACCTTCGTGCGGATCGGCTCGTTCGCCATCGGGATGACCTGGCAGCCAACGCCCCACGCCCGCGCGAGCCCGGCCACGACCTCGTGCATCGGTATGCCCGCGTGCAGCAGCCGCGTCCGGTGGATCGCCATCGCGAGATCGCGGTCGCCGAGGTTGAACCACCGCTCGTACCCGAACCGCTGCAACTGGTCGACGACGGCGAAGGTGTCGCCCGCGAGCCCCCAGCCCGTCTCCGGGTTCACCGCCCCCGCGAGGGCGTACAGGACGATGTCGGTATCGGGCGAAACGTGCAGCCCGAACATCTCGACATCGTCGCCCGTGTTCGAAATCACGGTGACGTCAGCCGGGTCGACGGCCTGCACGAGGCCCTGGAGGAAGCGGGAAGCGCCGACGCCGCCGGCAAACACGGTGATCATGCGGGGAGTGTGCCCTGTCGCGCCGCACAGGGACAGCGCCCCCCGCCGTCGCCTCCCCGGTTATCGCTTGAGGGTGAGGACGCGCGAACGGCCGCACCGGGAGGTGCCGCCGTCCGTTCGCGCTTCACGCGCGCTACTGCACGTCGAAGTACAGATCGTTCTTGAGGAACGGGTTCGGGTCGGCCCGCAGCCACTTGGGCGTCGCATCAACGGGGATCTCGAAGTAGATCCACCCCTGGGTCTTCCCACCCGGCGTCAGATTGAAGAGCCCCTCGAGGTCCTTCCCCGACCCACCCGTGAAGAATTCCCGGTCGTGCTCGCCGTCCTGGCTGTCCCGGAGCTTCCAATCGAGCGATGTCACCTCCTTCGTGCCCGTGTTCTCGACGACCACCTCGATGCCAAACCACTTCATCCCCGCGTTCGGCTTCAGGAAGGGGTTGTCCGACGTCACGTCCGAGGTCTGGAGGATGGTCACCTTGGTGCGCCGCTCCTTGTTGCCGTCAGGGGCGATTTCGCCGCTGCTCTTCGCCGCGAACGGGACGTGGACATCGCCCTTGTTCGTGCCCACCTGCCCGGGCTGCGCCGCCGCCGCGTCGTCCTCGTCACCGCCGCCCGCCGCGCTCGCGACAATCGCGATCACCACGACGAGCCCGATGAGCGCGCCGATAACACCGAGGCACCCGAAGAACCCGAACTTGAAGATCCCGCCCGCGCCGGACTTCGCCTGCACCTGGGCCGCCATCGGCGCCGACGTGATGATTGCCTGCCGCCGCGACTCGTACTCGGCATCCGTGAGGGTGCCCCGCTTCTTGAGCTGGTCGAGTTGCTCCAGCTGCTGCTCCAATGCCGACTTTTTCGCCATATGGGTCGCTCCAATCCCTTGATGGCGTCACGATATGGCCGCACCACGACACCGCCTGACGCGTTCCCGGTTGGGAGTCGAATCCCTCGTTTACCGTTGTTCCGGACACGGAAGAGCGCGCGGCTCTCGCCGCGCGCTTCCTCATCGTTGCCATGGTGGGCCCGCCGGGATTTGAACCCAGGACCAACCGGTTATGAGCCGGCCGCTCTCACCGCTGAGCTACGGGCCCGGCTGAATCATTCGGGCTACCAGCGCCGGTCGCGGCCACCGCCGCCACCACCGCGGCGCCCGCCGCGGTCGCGATCGCCACGGCCGCCACCACCACCGTAGTCGCCGCCGCCGTACCCACCGCCGCCATAGCCGCCGCCACCGCCGTAGCCGCCGCCACCACCGTAGCTGCCACCGCCACCGCCGTAGCCGCCGCTGCTACCACCGTAGCCGCCGCTGCCACCACCGTAGCCCCCGCCGCCACCGCCGTAGCCACCGCCACCCGGGCGGCCGCCGCCACCACCGTAGCTGCTCGTGCCACGCGGCTGGGGCTGGAAGCAATCGCTGCAGTACACCGGCCGGTCACCGCGCGGCTGGAAGGGAACCTTCGCTTCCTTCCCGCAGCTGGCGCAATTCACCGTGAACATCTCCCGCTCGGGCCGTGTGGGCGCGCCAGCGTCTCCGCGTCGCGCTCGCCGGCAGTTCGGACACCGCCGTGGCTCGTTGGTAAACCCCTTGGACGAATGGAACTCCTGCTCACCCGCCGTGAACGTGAACGGTTGTCCACAATCCGAGCACGTGAGCGTCTTGTCGGTGAAAGGCACCCGACGACCTCCCTAAAAATTCCTGGATCCCTTCGGTCATCGAGCACCGGTGACAACAAGAGCCTCTCCGTGAGGCCGATGGAACGAGAGAGCCACCGCAACGGTAGCAAACCCCCGGGGAGGCTGTCATCAGGGTTGCGGCGTTCCTTCACACCCGTTTCCCCGCCCCATCATTCACCGCCACGTTGCCCCTCGATGTGGTATCGATACACCGTGCACCGCACCCTCATCCTCGCCCTGGTCGCCATCCTCGCTGGCCTTGCCACCGTGCAGGGGCACCCCTCGCACGCCGCGTCCGTGGCCTGGGATGACTGCGGCGATGGCTTCGAATGCGCCTTCCTCCCCCTCCCCCTCGACTACTCCGGCGTCACCCCCGGCGAGATCCAGCTCTCCATCATCCGCCTCCCCGCCGGCGACCGCTCGAAGCGCATCGGCTCCCTCGTCGTCAACCCCGGCGGCCCGGGCGCGAGCGGCGTCGAGTTCGTGCGCCAGTGGGCACCCGACCTGCCCGACCGCATCCTGGACCGCTTCGACATCGTCGGTTTCGACCCGCGAGGCATCGGCCGCAGCAGTCCCATAACCTGCCATTCCACCCTCATCCCGCTTACCGCAGCCGACCCCAGCCCCGACGACGAAGCCGAGTTCGACGCCCTCGCGCGGCTCACGAGGGCCTTCGCCGACGAATGCGCCGCCACCTACGGCGATGTCCTCCCCTACCTCGGCACCCGCAACGTCGCCCGGGACCTCGACCGCCTCCGCGCCGCCCTCGGCGACGAGAAGCTCACGTACCTCGGCTTCAGCTACGGCACCGAGATCGGGCAGGTCTACGCCAGCCTGTTCCCAGGCGCCATCCGCGCGATGGTGCTCGATGGCGCCGTCGACCTCTCCCTCTCCGGCGACGACCGCGCGCTTGCCCAGGCGGCCAGCTTCGAACGCGCGCTGCAGGCGTTCGCGCAGGACTGCCGCGATACCCTCTGCAGCCTCACCCGCCGGGGCGACCCCCTGCGTGCGATCGATGACCTGTTCGCGCGCGTCGAGGCCGCACCCATCCCCGCCCGCCGCGCCAATCGCCCCGCCGGCCCCGGTGAGGCGCTCCTCGGCATCGTCACCCCGCTCTACTCGCGCGAGTCCTGGCCGGCCGCTTGCTCGCGCCATCGATACCGCTCTCGCCGGCGATGGCACCCAGCTGGTCCAGCTCACGGACCAGTACCTCGAACGCCTCCCCGATGGCAGCTACACCAACAGCACCGAAGCGAACCTCGCGGTGAACTGCGTCGATTCGGGCCCTTCGAAACTACCCGTGCGCTGGGCCGATTACCCCGCGGCAGCCGCGCGCTTCGCCGCCGTCTCCCCTCGCTTCGGCCCGGCGGTCGCCGTTGGCCTGTCGTGCGCGAACTGGGCTGCGCCCCCAGACCCGACGTCGCCGCCGACCGCAACCGGCGCGCCCCCGATCCTCGTCGTCTCCACCACCGGCGACCCGGCCACCCCGTATGAATGGGGCGTGGCCGTCGCGCGCCAGCTCCCCGGCGCCGCCCTCCTCACCTTCGATGGCGAAGGGCACACCGCCTACAGCAGGCGGCGATCGCTGCGTCGACAACGCCGTTGATGCCTACCTCGTCCAGCTCAAGGTACCCGCACCCGGCGCAGCCTGCCCCTCCGGCGCCGCCGACGACACCGGCGAGATGGACGACATCTTCGGCTCCCGTGACCCCGGCGGCGGCATGGGCGCCGTCCTGCGCTCGCTCGCCGTACTCACGGTGCTCGCGGCCGCCATCGCCGGGCTCGCCGCCTTCGCACGCGCCTCCCACCGCTGACCCCGCTCCGCATCCGGTGAGTGCCAAACGTCCCGAATATCCACGGATGTTGGGCCCGTCATGGCCCGTACGTAAGGGGTTTTCCTCATTCGTAGCGAGGAATCCTTTTCCGAGTATAGACGCAACTACCTGTCCGATTCGGGGGACTCTATGCGTCGGTTACTTCCCGCCCGGGTCAGTTTCGGCTGGCTCTCCCTGCGCTGGTTCAACAACCTCAGCCTCCAGGCCCGGTTGCTGGCCGGCTTCGGCCTCATCCTGGGGCTGACCGCGCTCGTCGCCTTCGTCGGCGTCACCGCCCTCCAGTCCAGGCGCCTCGCGCGCTCATGCCCTCTACGCGCAGAGCACGATGGGCGTGCACTGGGCCAACCAGGTCGCGGTTCACACCATCGCCGGCGCGAAGGACGAACAGAACGCCCTCCTCGAACTGAGTAACGACCCCACCCGTACCGCCTTCCCCCTCAAGCACGGCCGCGACGAACTCGCCCTCGCGAAGACCGCCGCCGCTGAATACCGAAAGACGATCACGAAGAGCAAGTCCAGAACCGCTGGAAGGCGGTCGAGGACACCATGGCCCAGGTCGCGACCGAGCGGGAGGCGATCTTCGCCCTCGTCGAGCAGGGCAAGGCGAAGGAGGCCGCCGACGCCTCGCGCATCGCCGCCAGCCGCCTCGATGCGCTCAATTCGCAGCTGACGTCCATAATCAGCCGCAACCAGGAAGCCGCGACGGCCGCCGCCGCCGATTCCGATGCCGCCGCCGCCCGTGCGCGCACCATCCTCCTCGGCGCCACCGCGGTCGCCGTCCTGCTTGGCGTTGCCATCGCGCTGGTGGTCTCGATCAAGCTGCGCCGGGACGTGCGTCAGCTCGTCGCCCGCATTCGCAGCGTCGAATCCGAGGCCGTGGCCGAACTCGAGGCCGGTATCCGTGCCGTCGAGCAGGGCGACCTCACCGTCGAAGTCCAGGCCCGCACCGCCCTTATTCCGCGCCCCTCGCGCGACGAAATCGGCCAGGCCTCCAGCGCCATCAACCGCACCGTCGAAAAGCTGACCGGCACCATCGCCAGTTACAACAGCATGCGTCTCGGCCTCGCCGGCCTCGTCGGCCAGGTCCGCGGCGACGCCAGCGCCGTCTTCGCCGCCTCCGGCGACCTCCAGGAAGCCAGCGACGCCATGGCCTCGGCCAGCAGCCAGATCGCCTCGTCCATCACGGAAGTGACGAAGGCCGCCACCACCCTGTCCGCCCTTTCGCAGCAGTCCGCCGAGGATGTCGAGCGCGTCGCCGCCGGCAGCCAGGAGCTCGCCGCCGTCGCCGATTCGAACGCCAGCTCCGCCTCCACCTCGGAAGAGGAAGCCCGCGCCATCGGCGCCCGCATCGGCGAAGTCGTGCTCGCCTCCGAGCAGGTGGCGCAGTCGGCCGACGCCTCCCGCCGCGCCGCCCAGGAAGGCCAGAAGGCCGTTGGCCAGGCCGTGGCCTCCATGCAGGCCATCGCCGGCGCCGTCGAGCGCGCCTCCGGCACCGTCAACCAGCTCGGCGAGTACAGCCAGCAGATCGGCACCATCGTCAAGGCGATCGACGACATCGCGCGCCAGACCAACCTGCTCGCCCTCAACGCCGCCATCGAGGCCGCCCGCGCCGGCGAACAGGGCCGCGGCTTCGCCGTCGTCGCCGACAACGTGCGCGGCCTCGCCGAGCGCTCGTCGCACGCCACCAAGGAGATCGCGGCGCTCATCGCCAAGGTCCAGTCCGGCACGCGTGAGGCCGTCGAGGCGATGGCCGCGGGCGTCCAGGACGTCGAGGCCGGACGCCGCATCACCACGCAGGCCGGCGCCGCCCTCGAAAGCATCATCGAAAGCGTCCAGGTCTCCGCGGTCGAAATGGAGAAGATCACCGCCGAAATCCA
Source organism: Candidatus Amarobacillus elongatus (assembly GCA_016703545.1). Lineage (GTDB taxonomy): Bacteria > Chloroflexota > Dehalococcoidia > Tepidiformales > Tepidiformaceae > Amarobacillus > Amarobacillus elongatus. The sequence goes on along the minus strand of JADJBX010000005.1, from coordinate 220,725 downwards.
GAGCCTCGCCTCCGGCGCCGATCGCATCGTCGATTCCGCCCGCGGTATCGCCGAAAGCGCCAGGGACTCCGCCAATGGCGCCAAGACCATGGCCGGCGACACCTCCCGCGTGACCGAAGCCATCCTCCAGGTCTCCGTCACCAGCGAGCAGACGTCCGCCTCCGCCGAAGAGGTGTCCGCCTCCACCAGGAGCTCACCGCCCAGTCCGAGGAGCTCGCCGCCACCGCCACCCAGATGCGCGGCCTCGCCGAGTCGCTCGAACGGTCGACATCGCGCTTCCGCATCGAAGGGCTGCAGCTTGCCTCGGCCATCGTCGCCGCCGCGCAGCCGGTTCCCTCGGCGGAAGCCGCCGTCGAATCCCCGGCCGAGCCCGTGGTTGAGTACGCCGCCACGGTGGCGAACCGCGGCCGCGCCCCTGCCGTCGCTGCCACGGTGGAATCCGCCGCCACCGTGGCGAGGCCGCCACGGTGGTCAATCCCTGAGCCCGTGGCGAGAGCCGCCACGGTGGCAACCCCTGGCCGAGCCGGTGGTCAGTGCCGCCATGGTGGTCGAACCCGCCGGGCCCGTGCAGGAGCCCGGCATGGCCGCCTCTTCCCTCGATGGATGGGCGCCCGGCGACCGCGACGGTCGTCGCCGAGCTCGAAGCGCAGCTCAGCAGCATCACCGTGGAGGAGCAGTTCGCGCACTCGGCTTACCGGCTCGGCCCCTAGCGCGACTACGAACCCCGCCAGGTGACGGCGGACCTCGAGGAGCAACTCGCCGCCATCGCTGATTCCGAGCCCATCGCCATCCCCTGGCTCGCTGCCCAGCGCGATGCCGAGACCGACATGGCGACCGGACCCCACTCCGCCCCCGGAACGGTCCGCAAGCGGCGCTGGCGTAAGGGCCACTCGGAAGCGGCGTAGAACGCCATCGCGGACAACGAAGAAGGGGAGCAGCCAACGGGCTGCTCCCCTTCTCTTGTTGCTGGCGGTGCCTGCGTTACTGCTGCGCCGGCCCGTTCCCGTTCACCACGCCCTTCGGCGTGATCCGGATGCTCCGCGCCTTCGCTTCCGGCTTCTTCGGGATCTCCAGCTTCAGCATCCCGTGGTCGAAGGTCGCCTCGGCGCGCTCGGCGTCCACCGTCGGCGGCAGGCGCAGGTTCCGTTCGAAGCTGCCGTAGCGGAGCTCGCGGCGGTGCCACTGCTGGTCCTCGCTCGTCTCCTCCTGCTTGAACTCACCCTTGATGGTGAGCACGTCCTCTTCGACGGCGATGTCGAGGTCCTGCGGATTCACGCCCGGGATCGCCGCCTTCACCACGAGCGCGTCGTTGGTTTCGAAGACGTCCAGGCCCAGCGCCGCGGCGCCCAGCTCTTCGCCCGGCGTCCGGAACGCGGGGAACCGGCCGAAGGAGCCTTCGAACAGGCGGTCCATCATCGTGCGCATCGACGCGATGTCGTTCGCGGGGTCCCAGCGGGTAATCGACGTTGCCATTGCTCGTCCTCCTGGTTGTGTGCTGTTGGCAACAACGATCGTAGCTCTCTACGGTTCGCCAATGCAAGAGGTCTGAGTAAAGGATTATCAGTGTTCTTCACTGGCCCCACTGTTGTGACCCTCCGCTCCCCTTGCTAAGGTAGAAGCATGGCAAGGGACTTCTACGACGTGCTTGGCGTTCCCCGCGGCGCCCCCGATAAGGACATCCGCTCCGCGTACCGCAAGCTCGCCCGCAAGTACCACCCCCGACGTCACCCCAACGACAAGTCCGCCGAGGCCCGCTTCAAGGAGGTCACCGCCGCCTTCGAAGTCCTTTCCGACCCCGAAGCCGCAAGAAGTACGACAAGTACGGCGAACGCTGGGAGTACGCGGACCAGATCGAGGAGATGCAGAAGCGCCAGTCCCCCTCGGGCTGGGCCCGCCAGGGCGGTACCGCTTCTTTCGAGGGCAACGCCGGCGACTTCGGCTCCATCTTCGATAGCCTCTTCCGCCGCGAGCGCGGTGGCCCCCGCGGCCAGTCCGCGCGGCGCCGTGGCCAGGACATCGAGACCCCCGTCGAGGTCTCCCTCGAGGAGGCCTACCACGGCACCACGCGCACCGTCCGCCTCCAGGGCGGAGACCCCTGCCGCACCTGCGGCGGTACCGGCGAGGTCGCTGGCGCCATCTGCCACGCCTGCGACGGCACCGGTGTCACCACCCGGGAACGCCGCCTCGAGGTGAAGGTTCCCGCCGGCGTCAAGACCGGCTCCCGCGTCCGCGTGGCCAACGAAGGCCGCCCCGGCGCCGGCGGCGGCACCAACGGCGACCTCTACCTCCTCGTCACCGTCCTCCCCACGCCCGCTTCGAGCGCAAGGGCGATGACCTGTATGTCGACGTCCAGGTGCCGCTCACCGACGCCGTGCTCGGCGGCGAAGTCGAGGTCCAGACCGTCGACCGCAAGCTCCTGCTCCGCATCCCGGAGCTGACCCAGAACGGCCGCCAGATCCGCCTCGGGGGCAAGGGCATGCCCATCCTCGGCGGCCACGGCCACGGCGACCTCTACGCTCGCGTCCGCGTCGCGCTCCCCGAGCAGCTGAGCGACGAGGAACGCCGCCTGTACGAACAGCTCCGTGAACTCGCCCGCGCCCGCGCCGGCGCCGCGGTCTGATCCCGCAAGGAAGGAGGTGACGAACGATGGCCACGCCAACCCCCGGCAACAACGCCCTGCACGATGACGAACCCATCTACGTCATCTCCATCGCCGCGCGGCTGGTGGGCATGCACCAGCAAACCCTCCGCTACTACGAAAACGCCGGCCTGGTGCAACCGCGCCGCACCGCCGGCAACATCCGCATGTACTCCAACAACGACATCAACCGCATCCGCCAGGCGAAGAAACTGATCGACGAACTCGGCGTCAATCTCGCCGGCGTCGAAATCATCCTTCGCATGGGCGAACAGCTCCGCCAGCTCTCGCACGAACTCGACCGCACCCGCACCGAACTCGACCGCCTCCGCGCCACCCGTCTCCCGGCGCCCTACCGGGGCGAGAGATAAGAGAAGAGAGAAGGGAGAAAAGCGCGTGCGAGATCAGCAGGTGCATCGCGAACTGCCAATGGAAGAGTTGGCGATCGGCCTCAGCCTGTATAGCGGTGCGGACGGGGGCATGCGGATCGAGGAAGAGCACCTGGAGTACGACGCGCCCGCCGGATTCGAGGCGCTGCGCGCCTGGCAGAAGACGCGCGTGCTGGTGAAGGCAATCAACGAGCTCGCCGACGCGACATCGTTCGCCGGCCCCCGTTCTTTTCGGGACCAGATCCAGCGTGCCGCCGTTTCGGTCATGTCGAACATCGCCGAAGGGTACGAACGTGGTGGCCGCAACGAGTTCTTTCACATGCTTGGTATCAGCAAGGCATCCTGCGCCGAAGTACGGTCGCTCCTCTACGTCGCACTCGATGCCGGATACATCAGCCAATCAGCCTTCGATCGCCTCCAATCTCAGGCCATCGAATGCTCCCGCATGATCGGAGCACTGAGAAAGTCGGTCGGTCAGCAGCACAATCCCGCTCGCTGAAGCCCTTTTCTCTCTTCTCCTTTCTCGTTTCTCTCCCCGGAGGTGACCCCATGATGCGCCAGGACCGCTTCACCGAGCAGGCCCAACAAGTGCTCGCGGATTCCCAGCAGATGGTCCGCCAGCAGCGAAATTCCCAGTGGGGCGTGCCGCACGTCCTGGCCGCGCTCATCGGCCTCAAGGGCGGCCTCGCCCAGCAGGTGCTCCAGCGCCTCGATGTCGACCTGGACCGCCTCCGTGACCGCGTCGGCCAGGTCCTCAAGGGCCTCCCCCGGCTCCAGTACGACGTCGTCCAGATCTACACGACCCCCGAAGTCGTGCGCATGCTCGAGACCGCCAACGCCGAGGCCGACCGCCTCAAGGACGAGTACGTCGGCGTCGAGCACCTGCTCATCGCCATCGCCGATAACGAGGAAAGCGGCGCTAACCGCCTCCTTGCCGAGTTCAAGGTCACCAAGGAGGCCATCTACCGTGCGCTTCAGGACATCCGGGGGAAGGCCCGCGTGACCAGCCCCACCGCCGAATCCAGCTACCAGTCCCTCGAAAAGTACGCCACCGACCTCACCAGTCTGGCCGAGGAAGGCAAGCTCGACCCCGTCATCGGCCGTGAGCTCGAAGTCCGCCGCGTCATGCAGATCCTCAACCGGCGCTCCAAGAACAACCCCGTCATCATCGGCGAGGCCGGCGTCGGCAAGACCGCGATCGTCGAAGGCCTCGCCCAGCGCGTGGCCAGCGGCGATGTCCCCGAAAACCTGAAGGACAAGCGCATCCACGCCCTCGATATGGGCGCGCTCGTCGCCGGCTCCAAGTTCCGCGGCGAATTCGAGGAGCGCCTCAAGGCCGTCATGGAAGAGGTCAAGGCCTCCAACGGCCAGGTCATCCTCTTCATCGACGAACTCCACAACGTCATGGGCGCGGGTGGCGCCGAGGGGGCGATCGATGCGTCCAACCTCATGAAGCCCGCCCTCGCGCGCGGCGAACTCCACGCCATCGGCGCCACCACCCTCGACGAGTACCGCACCCGCATCGAAAAGGACCCCGCCCTCGAACGGCGCTTCGCCCCCGTCTACGTCGAAGAGCCCACCGTCGAGGACACGATCGCCATCCTCCGCGGTCTGCGCCCCCGCTACGAGGCGCATCACAAGGTCGAAATCACCGACGACGCCCTCGATGCCGCCGCCCGCCTGTCGAGCCGCTACATCACCGGGCGCCAGCTCCCGGACAAGGCCATCGACCTCATCGACGAGGCCGCGAGCAAGCACGTCATCGACGCGCAGGCCCAGCCGGACGACATCCGCGACATCCGCAAGCGGCTCGACGCCCTCGCCGACGAGGCTGACGCCGCCATCCAGAAGGACGACTACGAAGCCTCCGCCCGCATCAAGCAGCAGGTGCTCCAGCTCCAGTCCGAGTACGCCACCCTGCGCGAGGCATGGGCCAGGGAACACCACATCGACCTCACGGTCACGGCCGAGGACATCGCCGCGCTCGTCGGCCAGATGACCGGCATCCCCGTGTCCCGGCTCGAGGAAACCGAGAGCGAGAAGCTCCTCAAAATGGAGGACTACCTCCACAAGCGCGTCATCGGCCAGGACCGCGCCATCGTCGCCGTCGCCGATGCCGTCCGCCGCGCCCGCGCCGGCCTCAAGGACCCGACGCGCCCCATCGGCTCGTTCATCTTCCTCGGCCCCACCGGCGTCGGAAAGACCGAGCTCGCCAAGTCGCTCGCCCAGTACCTGTTCGACGACGAGGACGCGATGGTCCGCCTGGACATGTCCGAATTCCAGGAGCGGCACACCGTCAGCCGCCTGATCGGCTCCCCTCCCGGCTATGTCGGCTACGACGATGGCGGCGGCCTTACCGAGCAGATCCGGCGCCGGCCGTACAGCCTCATCCTCTTCGACGAGATCGAGAAGGCCCACCCGGACGTCTTCAACACCCTCCTGCAGATCCTCGACGACGGCCGCCTGACCGATGGCCACGGCCGCACCGTCGACTTCCGCAACACCGTCATCGTCATGACCTCGAACCTCGGCACGGGCGCCCAGGAGCGCGCCTCCTTCGGTTTCACCCGCCGCCAGGAGACCGCGACCGACTACGAACGGCTCAAGGGGAACGTGGAGAACGCCCTGCGCGAATTCTTCCGCCCCGAGTTCCTGAACCGCATCGACGAGGTCATCATCTTCGAGCCCCTCACCCGCGAGGAACTCGAAAAGATCGTCGACCTGCTCGCCGCGGAGGTCCGCGACCGCATGGAAGAGCGCGAGATCGACTTCGTGCTCACCACCGACGCCAAGGACGAGCTCGTGCGCGAAGGGTACGACCCCCAGTTCGGCGCCCGTCCCCTGCGCCGCACCGTCCAGCGCCGCATCGAGAACGAACTCGCGCGGCGCATCCTCTCGGGCGATGTGAAGCCGGGTCACCAGGTCACCGTCGATTTCGCCGACGGCGCCTACACCTTCACGGCCGTCCCGCCCCCCGCCCGCCCTCCGAGGACGGCATCACCGAAGGCGAAATCGTCGGCGAAGTCGCCTAACGAACCCACTCGACGCCACCAGGAAACAGGGCCGCTCCCCCACGGGAGCGGCCCTTTTCTTCTTGTTGTATTGCCCCGGGAGATTTGCGGCTTAGTCTGAAGGAAGTAGTCCATCATTGATTGCCTTCATGAGAATGAACGGCCGCATCAAGGGATTCACGAACCGATACCTGAATCGCCTTGCGGCACCGATCCTCTCTAGGAGGGGGCCATGGTCGGGAGAGATAAGTTTCGCGAGGTGGTACGTGAAGGCTTGTTGGTTCGCGGGACGATTGAGCAGCTCTGCGAGCGCGTCTTGGATGTCGCGACTGGAGAAGTAGCCGCGCTCGTCACTTGCCGCAAGAGCACAGGCGGTCACTACTTCACGCCACAGGTGGTCCTTCCGTGAACCTGTAACTGCCCGGTGGTAGAGATCGCGAGTACTTTGGTCCGCTCGATCCACCGCGCGTACCATACCCGTCACCACATCCATTTCATCGATGACTCTGCGGTTTTTGTCGAGTGCAGACCGGCCAGCGTACTGAGCGAGCAGGTGGGTGTAATGCGGGAAGCCCTGGGAGACGGCGAGGATCCGGCCCCTTGGCTTCGGAGATTCCATCGTAAATCCGGCCTCGGCCAGGCCGTTGTCAATGATCTCACCAAGCTCGACCTCGGACATGCGTGGCAGGTGAATCTGACGCAGGCATCGCTCGACAGACGCATGGCTAGCGAGTAGTGAGTTGATGTCCTCCGCGACGCCTACCAAGACGACTGTTGTGTTGGCAGTCCGGTCCGACAGCGCCTTGATAAAGTCCGCGAATGCGACTGTCTCGGACTTCGGAAGCCGGTCAAATTCGTCCAGAATAATGACCAAATGAAAGGGCAGCCCGGCTACCAAAGACGCGGCTTCATCGGCAGCGAGTTCGGCGGGATCGGGGAGAGCGTCCCAGAGGCTGAACTCACGGGACGAAGTGCCAGCCGCGAATCCCAGCTTCGGGACCTGCATGGCCAGCTTGATGGCGCTGAGTGCGCGGCGAATGACGGTCTCGAAGGCGTCCCCTTGGCTGCAGATCACCCTTGACACCGACGTGTCGCCGCCCAAGTACTCGCCAATCATGTTCGCCAGCGAGGTCTTGCCGACGCCGCGCTCGCCGTAGATCACGGCATGTAGACCTGCAGTGTTAACTGTGTCCACGACTTCCCGGACAAGCTCCCGGCGGCCGTGGAAGAAACGCGCCTGGTTGATGGGTGCGTGAGGGCTGAAGGCGTTGGCGAGCGCACGTTCAGCCGCGATGACTGCATCTGGGTTTGCCGGGATGTCGTCCATCACGGCATTTTACTTTATTGTTGCGCCCTGGGGCTACAGCCGTGTGACAGCGGTGTTCTTAGAGCTTGGAGGAAATGGAATCTTGTTAGGATTATGTTTCCGACATTTACTTTATTAACTCCATCGGAGTGGGACACCGGTGTTACGGCGGTGTCGGTTGCCAGCAGGTGCTGTTCGACTACGAGGCGCCGGTGCTCGCGCCGCCGAGCGTCGGCCCCCAACAGATCCGCGCCGTCAAACCGCGCCTGGCCCGCGGACGCCCCGCGCCGAACTTCGCCAGGGTCTCACTCACGTGCCACTTCGCCGCCCGGAAGAAACCCACAGAAGCTCGGCGATCTCGCCGTTCGTCCACCCGCCGGATCCCGTCGCGCTCCATCGCCCTCGCGCACACATCGCCCGCCTCGCGCCCCGTTTCTCCCTTCTCCTTTCTCTTATCTCCCTCGAACGAGCCGCGCCCCCAACGCCTCCGGCAGCCCCGCCGCCCGGATGCGCGCCTGCGCAGCCCCGATGTCGTACCCCACGCGATGGAACCGCACGTCGCCCGCGCCGGTGTCGAGGAGCGCCCAGCATGCCCGCGAGTCCCCATCGCGCGGCTGCCCGACGCTGCCCGGGTTCACACACACCCGCCGTTCGTCCAGCACCACGATTGCTTCGTCCCCCGGGGGCGGCGAGGTCGAACCCCTCGCGCTCCTCCCAGAGGACCATTGGCACGTGGGTGTGCCCCACCGCGCTCCATTGCGTCGTCTGGGCGGCGAAGTGTCCCGCCGCCGCCCTGCCCGTCGCGAGGTACTCCCACATCGGGTCGCGCAACGTGCCGTGCGCCCGTGCCCACCCCTCGCTTTGCACCGTCGGCGGCAGCGACCGGAGCCACGCCACCGTGTCCGGGCTGGCATTGGCGGCCGTCCAGCGCACGGCCTGCGCGGCGAGCGGGTTGAACTCCTCGGTGCCGATGATCCCGGCGACCGCCGCATCGTGGTTCCCCAGCACGCACACCGCACCCGCCGCCCGCAGCCGCGCAACCACCGCGTCCGGCTCGGCCCCGTACCCCACCTGGTCGCCCATCGACCACACGGCTTCCGCGCCGGCGCGTTCCGCCTCCGCCAGCACCGCCTCCAGCGCCGGCAGATTGGCGTGGACGTCCGAAATCAGCGCGACCCGCACGCCATCATCCCTCGGTGCTGAGCAGCACCCGCCCGAACGCCTGCCGGCTCTCGATGTAGCGGTGCGCGCCCTCCGCGTCCGAAAGCGGGAACACGCGGTCCACCACCACCCGCAGCTCGCCGCTTGCGACGCGCTCCAGCAACCCCTCGATCAGCGGCCGCGTGCGCTGCGCGTTCCGCCCCAGCTCCGCGCCGAGGAACACCCCCGTCACGCTCGCGTTCTTCTGCATGATGGGCGAAAGCGCCGGCGGCGCCCCTTCGCGCCCAGCGTTGCCAACCCACGAAATCCGCCCCCGGTACGCCAGCGCCGCGACGCTCCCCTCCAGCGTCTTGCCCCCGACCGAATCGACCACCAGTTCCACGCCCCGCCCGCCCGTGAGCTCCATCGTCCGCGCCACGAAGTCCTGGAGCGGTAGTTGATGGGGTGGTCGAGGCCGAATTCGCGCAGCCGCTCCAGCCGTTCGTCACTCGAAGCCGTCGCGATGACGGTCGCGCCCGCGCGCTTGGCGAGCTGAATCGCCGCCAGCCCGACGCCGCCCGCGCCCGCCTGCACCAGCACCGTCTCGCCCGCCTGTAGATGTCCGAATTCGAACAGGCAGTCCGCGGCCGTCGCGAACTCGATCGGCACGCCCGCCGCCTCTTCCAGGCTGAGCGAATCCGGCACGAGGTACGACGCCTGCACCGGCACCGAGACCATCGACGCATGCGACCCGAAGCTCATCGTCGCCACCACGCGGTCCCCGGGCTTGCGGTCCGTCACCCGCTCACCGACTTCGCGGACAATGCCCGACGCCTGGTACCCCACGACATGGGGTACGGTCGCCAGTTCGCCCCCCGTCCGGTGCAGTGTGTCGCCGCCCTGGATGCCCACGTACTTCACATCGATGAGCACGCCGCCCGGCCGGCACACGGGGTCCGGCAATTCCTCGTAGCGAAACACCTCGGGACCGCCGTCTGGTAGTAAACCGCTGCCTTCATCGTCTTCCCCCGTGCGCGAGTCGCGCGCCGCACCAGTCTACGCGAGCGCGCGCAGCGGGCACGGGAGGCGGATCCGGGGCATCGGGTTGTGCGAAAGGTGGCGGCGCTCAGGCGACCAGGAGCACGCCTTCGACCACCCGCCGGAGTTCGGCGAGCTCGAACGGCTTCTGCAGGAACGCCGCGAGCCCACGGCCGCCGAAACGAAGCTCGGCCTCGCTCATCGGGTAGCCCGTCATGAGCACGACGCGCGCCGCCGGGTCCAGCGCCTGGAGCCGCGCGAAGGTCTGTTCGCCATCGAGCCGGGGATCGAGAGGTCAGCAGCACGCAGCCGATGGTCCCGCCGTTCGCCTCGTACACGCGCACGGCTTCTTCGCCATCGGCCGCGGCCAGGACGTGGATGCCGAAATGCCGGAGCGCCTTCTCGGTGAGCGTGCGGATCATCTCCTCATCGTCCACCACCAGGACCGTGCGGGCCCCGCTCCCGTGCGGGAGTTCTGTCGCGTCCTCGACTGGCATCATTACGCCTGACCTTTCCAGACCAGAAAGGGTGTGCCCCGGCCCCATGGGGGGCCATCGGGGTTTCCCCCAGTTTGGCGTGCCCAATCGGGAAGGGCGAGAGGCCCATCGATAAAGCGAACATCAACTCCCCTATCACGCCCTGCCGTCCCGGCTTTCCCTCGTCTTGCCCTCCCCCACCCTCGGTGGTAGCGTTTGTGCGTAACCTCACAACCGTCCAGAGTGCGCTTCCGCACACTCCTGAAGCTGGGGATTGGGCCACCGTGATGAGCAGAGCCGCCGTCGCTTTTCAGCGTCCGCGGGTCTGCTTTTTTCTCGCCATGACCCCGGGGAGGCCTCGCTCATGAGTTTCTACGACTCCTGGTCGGCCCTGATGGTCGGCCTCATCGCTGGCTTCATCCTCGTGTTCACCGCGCTCATCGCGGCGAGGATCTTTGGCCCCTTCGCCTCCGAGCGCGGGAAAGGCGTGTCGTACGAATGCGGCATGCTCCCCATCGGCTCCCGCTGGGCGCAGGTCAACGTTCGTTATTACCTCATCGCCATCCTTTTCCTCATCTTCGATGTCGAAGCGGTCTTCATCTTCCCCTGGGCAGTGACCTTCGTCCGCCAGGCGGAGGAGTTCGGCATGTTCGTCTTCTACGAAATGCTCGTCTTCATCGGCGTCCTCGTGCTCGGCCTCGGCTATGCATGGCGCCGCGGTGTCTTGGAGTGGAAATGACGGAAGCAGCGCCCTACGTCTACGTCCCCGATTTCGGTGCCGAGGCCGAACGCCTCACCCCCATCGAACTGCCCGTTACGAAGGCCGTCTATAAGGTGGCCCTCCCCGGCGTCCTCCAGGTTGGCGCCGATACCCTCCTCGCGATCAGCCGCAAGAGCTCGCTCTGGCCGATGACCTTCGGCCTCGCCTGCTGCGCGATCGAGATGATGGGCACCTTCATGTCGAACCACGACCTCGACCGCTTCGGCATCGTCCCGTGGCCGAGCCCCCGCCAGAGCGACGTCATGATCGTCTCCGGCACCGTCACCAAGAAGATGGCGCCCGCCATCAAGCTTCTCTACGAGCAGATGCCCAACCCCAAGTACGTCATCTCCATGGGCGCCTGCGCCACCAACGGTGGCCCCTACACCGAATACGACCGCGTGCTCCAGGGCGTCGACAAGATCATTCCCGTCGATGTCTACGTGCCCGGTTGCCCCCCGCGCCCCGAAGCGCTCCTCGACGGCTTTCTCGCGCTTCAGCGCAAGATCATGGAAGACAAGCGGATGGTCGGATGAGCAATAAAGCCCCCGCCCGGTCCGGCGGCCTCCCGCCCGCCGCCCGCCAACGCCCCCGCGCCGACCTCGCCGCGCTCGTCCGTAAGATCGGCTCCATCCCCTTCGAAGTCAGCGAAACCCGGACCGATGTGGACGTGCGCATCGCCCCCGAGCACCTGCTCGCGCTCGTCGATGCCCTCCACAACCGGCACGAACTCGCCTTCGACTACCTGCGCAACATCAGCGGCGTCGACCAGTCTCCCGAGGGAATGGAACTCAAGTACCACTTCTATTCCTTCAAGACCGGCTACGCCCTGCAGGTCACCGTCCCCACGGCGACGGGCCACCCGCACGTGCCGTCCCTCACCGGCCACTACCCGGCCGCCGACTGGCACGAGCGCGAAGCCGCCGAGATGTTCGGGTTCGTGTTCGACGGCCACCCGAACCTGCGTAACCTCCTCCTCGAAGAGGACATCCACATTCATCCGCTGCTGAAGGCCCACCCACTGCAGGCCGCCGAAATCCTGCAGGGCATCGAAAGCGGACCGCCGGGGTTCACCATCTAATGAGCATCTGGCCCGACGAAAAAGTCCTGACCCCTGGCGAAGCCGAGTTCGATACGGTCGACATGACCATCAACATCGGCCCGCAGCACCCGGCCACGCACGGCGTGTTCCGCATGATCCTGCGCGTCGATGGCGAAGTCGTCGTCGATTGCGAGCCGTATATCGGCTACCTCCACCGCGGCCTCGAAAAGCTCACCGAAGCCAACGACTACCGCCAGGCGATGGGGTACTGGGACCGCACCGACTACCTCGCCGGCATGGCCTGCGAACACGCCTACGTCATGGCGGTCGAAGCCCTCGCCCAGATCGAAGTGCCCGAACGCGCCGAGTACATCCGCGTCATCATGGCGGAGCTTTCGCGCATCAACTCGCACTTCCTCTTCCTCGGCGCGTTCGGCGCCGATGTCGGCTCCTTCGGCACCTCCTTCATCTACGCCTGGCGCGAACGCGAACGCATCTACGACCTCTTCGAAGAGGTCGCCGGGGACCGCATGTTCCCCACCTATATGCGTGTCGGCGGCGTCGCCATGGACCTGCCCGACAACTTCGAACAGCGCTGCCGCTGGCTCCTCGGCTCCATCCGCCAGGGCATCGAGGACCTCGACGGCCTCCTCACCGGCAACGAGATCTTCGTCGAGCGCTGCCGCAACCTCGCCCCCATGACGAGCGAGCGCGCCATCGCCCTCGGCATCACCGGCCCCATCCTGCGCTCGACCGGCCTCCCGTGGGACCTTCGCAAGGCCGAGCCCTACAGCGTCTACGACCGCATGAAGTTCGACATCCCCTGGCGGCCCGACCTCCAGGGCGACGTCTTCGACCGCTTCTGGATGCGCCTCAGCGAGATGTATCAGAGCGCCCGCATCATCGAGCAGTGCCTTGAGCAGATGCCCAAGGGGGGTCTCGTCCTCAACCCGGACCTCCCCAAGACCCTTCGCGTCGAGAACGGCGAAGCGTACATCCGCTACGAAGGCACCAAGGGCGAATACGGCGTCTACGCCATGTCCAAGGGCGGCAACAAGCCGTACCGCATGAAGCTGCGCTCCCCCAGCTTCTGCAACCTCTCCGCCCTCCGCGAAATGGTCATCGGGAGCTACGTGGCCGATGCAATCATCATCCTCGGCTCACTCGACATCGTCCTCGGGGAGGTGGACAAGTGACGCCTTTTAGCTTCGGCGGCGAACTCTTCGGCATGTGGAACTGGCTCGATGCCGTCGTCCGCGTCGTCATCGTGGTCACCGCCATGACGCTCGTCGTCATGTACCTCACCTACGGCGAACGCAAGGTCGTCGCCCGCTTCCAGCAGCGCCTCGGCCCGACGAAGACCGGCCCCGCCGGCCTCTTCCAGGCGTTCGCCGACGCCCTCAAGCTCGTCGCCAAGGAAGACATCCGCCCCACCAACGCGGACCGTTGGGTGTTCGAACTCGCACCCTACGCCACCTTCGTTCCCGTCTTCCTCGTCCTCCTCGTGCTTCCCTTCGCGAAGGACTGGGGCGTGCGAAATCTCACCCTGGGCATGTTCTTCGTCTTCGCCGTCCTCGGACTGAACATCGTCGGCATCATCATGGCCGGCCTCGGCTCCGGGAATAAGTTCGCCCTCCTCGGCGGCGTCCGCGCCGCCGCCCAGATGATCAGCTACGAAATCCCCCTCGTGCTCAGCCTGCTCGCTGTCGCGATGGTGGCCGGCACCCTGGACCTCAACCAGATCGCGATGCTCCAGGAAGACCGCCCGTTCATCGTCCTGCAGCCGCTCGCGTTCCTCATCTTCTTCACTGCGATGCTCTCCGAAATGCACCGCGCGCCCTTCGACATCCCCGTCGCCGAATCCGAAATCGTCGGTGGCTACTTCGTCGAGTACTCCGGCATCCGCTGGTCCATGTTCCAGCTCACCGAGTACGCCTCCATGTGGGGCTTCAGCGTCTTCGGCTCCGTCGTCTTCCTGGGCGGCTGGGCCTTCCCCTTCGGCGAGGACTGGGGCTGGGGCTGGCAGCTCGCCCTCACCTTCATGAAGAGCATCGCCTGGATCCTCACCATCTTCTGGATCCGCACCACCGTCCCACGCCTCCGCATCGACCAGCTCATGGCCTTCTGCTGGAAGGTCCTCCTTCCGCTGTCCATCGTTCAGCTGGTCGCGAACGGCTTCATCCTTGTCTACGACTGGCCGCAGGAACTCCTCACCGCCACGAGCGGCGGCGGCGCCGTCCTGCTCATCGCCATCATCATCACGCGGTCCATCCGGCGTCCGAAGAACAAGTACGTCGGCTCCTACCGCCAGGTCGGGGTGACCTCATGAAAGGCATGCTGAAGGGCCTCGGCGTCACGCTTTCCACGTTCATGCGAAAGCCCGTGACCATCGAGTACCCCGACGAAAAGCACCTCCTGCCCGTTCGCGAACGGAGCTTCCCCGTCCTCACGTGGGACTTCGATCACGACGAGCCGTTCTGCACCGGCTGCAACGTCTGCGTCCGCAACTGCCCCGTCGATTGCATGAGCGCCGTCATGCACGACAACCCCAAGTACACCGAGGGCACGAGCAACCGCCGCAAGATCGTCGAGAAGTTCTGGATCGATTACGGCCGCTGCATGCGCTGTAATATCTGTGTCGAAGTCTGCCCGTTCGAAGCCATCACGATGGACAACAACTGGACGGGCCACGAGCACAGCTCCTACGACCGTCGTGACCTGCACATGGACATCGACGAGCTCACCCGGAGCAGCCGTCTCGGCATCCTCACCACGCCGTTCCGGCCCCAGGACAACATCGAGCTGCTCGAAAAGCAGGCGAAGGGCGAAGAGCTCCCCGAAGTCAGCTTTAAGGCCGCCCGCCCGGATGCCCGCAAGGCGCAGATCGAGCGCGTCGCGCGCGGTGAGGCCCCGGCAATCCAGGAGCGCGAGCCCGAAAAGCCCAAGGCCGGCGCACGCGCCGGTGGCGCCGGTGCCGCGGCCGCCGGCGAGGACGTCGAAATCCTCTCCGAGTCCAAGATCCGCGCCAAGCGCATGCGCGCCGAGCGCGAGGCCAAGGCGTTCACCGATCGCGGCGAGCCCGTGCCCGCCGAGATCCAGGCGGCCGTCGAGAAGTACCGCAACATGAAGCCCGGCCAGCCCGCCACGGCGGGTGGCGCCGCGGGCGGTGGCGGTACCGGCGTGCTCCTCACGGGCACGAAGGAAGACGGCTCCATGCGCTTCCCGCCCGGCGTCGGCGATGGCCCCAAGGGCGATCCCAACTCCGCGGAGAAGGTTCGCGCCCGCCGCATGCGCGCCGAGCGCAAGTTCAACGAACTCACCGCCGCCGGCGAGCCGATCCCCGAGGATGTCGCGAAGACGCTCTACGACCTTGGCTCCGACCTCGCGCCCGGCGGCACCATCTGGGCGACTCTCGCCGGGAGTGGTGGCGGCGGTGGCGCCGCGGCCGAGCCCCTCACCGGCACGAAGGCCGATGGCTCCATGCGCTTCCCGCCCGGCGTCGGCGACGGCCCCAAGGGCGATCCCAACTCCGCGGAGAAGGTCCGCGCCCGCCGCATGCGCGCCGAGCGCAAATTCAACGAACTCACCGCCGCCGGCGAGCCGATCCCCGAGGACGTCGCGAAGACGCTGTACGACCTCGGCTCCGACCTCGCGCCCGGTGGCTCCATCTGGGCCAGTCTCGCGGGAGCGAGCGGTGGTGGCGGCGGGGCCGCCCCGGCCGCGGCGGGCGCCGCTGCCGACGACGGCCGCATGGTCTTCCCGCCCGGCATCGGCATCGGCCCCAAGGGCGACCCCAACAGCTTCGAAAAGGTCCGTGCCCGCCGGATGCGCGCCGAAAAGCGCGCGAAGGAAGCCCAGGACCGCGGCGAATCCATCCCCGATGACGTCATGGCCACCCTGCGCGAGCTCGGCAGCCCGATGGCGGGAGGCTAAGCGTGAGCGCCACTGAAGTCCTGTGGTGGATCTTCGCCGGCATCATCGTGATCACGTCGCTCGGCGTCGTGGTCTCGCGGTCGGTGATCCATTCCGCCATTTTCCTCATCGCCAGCCTGGCCGGCGTCGGCGCGATGTACGTCTTCCTCATGGTCGAATTCCTCGCGCTCGTCCAATTCCTCGTCTATGGCGGCGCCGTCACCGTGCTCGTCCTCCTCGCGCTCATGCTCACCCGCATGGGCGCCGGCGGAAACGTCGAACGCGCGAACGGCCCGCAGGCGCCCTTCGGGGTGTTGGTGGCGGGCGCCCTGGCCGCGGTGCTCATCACCGTCGCCGTCGGCACCGCATGGCCCGGCAATACCGATGAGCCCACCCCGATCCTCATCGGCGCCATCAGCGACAGGCTCTTCGTGGACTTCGGAGCGCCCTTCGTGATCGCGTCCGTACTCTTGCTGGTAGCCCTTATCGGGGCGATCATCCTTGCCCGGCAGGAGGACGAGTAGCATGGTCCCGCTGGAGAATTACCTCGTCCTCAGCGCCATCATTTTTTCCATTGGTGTGTATGGCGTGCTCGCCCGCCGGAACGCGGTGCTCGTCCTCATGGGCGTCGAGCTGATGCTCAACGCCGTGAGCCTGAACTTCATCGCCTTCTCCGCGTACCTCGACCCGGATCGCATTATCGGCGCCGTGTTCGCCGTGTTCGTCATCACCGTCGCGGCGGCGGAGGTTGGGCTCGCCCTGGCCATCGTCATCCGCCTGTACCGCAACCGCTCGACCTCGAACGTGGACGAAGCGGCGAGCCTCAAGTGGTAAAAGGGGACTTCACGACGAGATGAATCCCGAGAACGCATGGTTGCTCGCCGCCATCCCGGCGGGCATGTTCTTCGTGCTTGCCTTCTACGGGCGGTACATGCCCCGCGGCGGCGATTACCTTGGCGTCGCCTCCACCGGCACCGCATGGGTACTGATGATCGCCGTCGCCGCGTACTTCCTCGGCCACCGCGACGGCCTCGGCCCCTGGACCACCAGTACCGAGTGGAGCGACGTCGGTGCGATGCGCGTCGAACTTGGCCTCTTCATCGACCCGATGACCATCCTCATGTTCGGCGTCGTCACCACCGTGGCCCTGATGGTGAACATCTTCTCCATCGGCTACATGAAGGGTGAGCCGCGCTACTACTGGTTCTTCGCCCTCCTCCAGCTCTTCGTCGCCTCCATGCTCATGCTCGTCACGAGCGACAACCTGCTCCTGCTCCTCGTCAGCTGGGAACTGGTCGGCGTCTGCTCGTTCCTGCTCATCGGCTTCTATTGGGAGAAGCGCTCCGCCGCCGAGGCCGCCAAGAAGGCGTTCATCACCACCCGCACCGGCGATATCGGTCTCATGATCGGCATCATCCTGCTGTGGAAGGGCGCCGGGACATTCAACATCCAGGAGATCATCCACCACGCCGAAGAGGGCGGGTACAGCCAGACCTACCTCTTCGTCGCCTGCATGGCCCTCTTCCTCGGCGCCATGGGCAAGTCCGCGCAGGTCCCCTTCCACGTCTGGCTCCCGGACGCCATGGAAGGCCCCACGCCGGTCTCCGCCCTCATCCACGCGGCCACCATGGTCGTCGCCGGCGTCTACCTCACCGCCCGCATGCTGCCGGTCTTCGAAGTCGCCGATGGCATGCTGCTCGTCGTCACCTGCGTTGGTCTCACCACCGCCGTCCTCACCGGTTTCATGGCGCTCGCCCAGACCGACATCAAGAAGGTGCTCGCCTACTCCACGGTGGGCCAGCTCGGCTTCATGTTCGTCGCCCTCGGCGCCGGCAGCCCGGGCGTCGCGATGTTCCACCTCATGACCCACGCCTTCTTCAAGGCCCTCCTCTTCCTCGGTTCGGGTTCCGTTATCCACGCCACCCACCACAACCAGGAGATGGACAAGCTCGGCGGCCTCTGGAAGAAGATGCCGATTACCGGTACCACCTTCTTCATCGGCTCCGTCGCCCTCGCCGGCCTTCCGCCGCTCGCCGGTTTCTGGTCGAAGGACGAAATCTTCGTCACCCTCAACGATAAGTGGGGCGCGTGGGCCGTCGTCCTGCTCGGCTTCTCAGCCGTCATGACTGCCTTCTACACCACTCGCCTTTTCATCCGGACGTTCCTCGGTGCCCCGCGTGACCACCACGTGTACGAGCACACCCACGAGTCCAACCTCTTCATGACCTTCCCGCTCATGTTCCTCGCCGTGCTCGCCATTGGCGCCGGCTGGGTCGTCTTCGGCGGGTTCGCGGAGGGCCTCGGCTTCCCCGGCGGCATCACCGAATTCATCTTCATTCCCCATCACGGCCCGCACGAATACCACTTCGATGCCGGCTGGGCGACGGCCTCGCTCGCCATGGGTGTCATCGGTGTCTTCACCGGCGCCTACCTCTACTGGGGCAACAAGATCGATAAGTCGACCGCCCTCGCCCGCTGGCAGCCCGGCGTTTACGACATGCTTCGCAACAAGCTCTATTTCGATGAGATGTACCAGTACGGCATCGATAAGGCCCTCCTCGGCTTCAGCTTTGTCGTCTCCTGGTTCGACCGCTACGTCGTCAACGACACGGGCGTCGATGGTTCCGCGCAAGTGACCGGCTACGCCGGATCAGTAATGAAGTACATTCAGACCGGCAAGGTCCCGAACTACGCCATGGGCATCGCCCTCGGTGTCGTCGGGCTCACCGTCGCCGGGCTCGTGGTGAGGGGCTGACGATGACCTTCGATGAGGCCCAGGGATACGCCGTCCTCGCGACCCTGGCGGCGCCCCTGCTGGCAATGCTGCTGCTCGTGTTCATTCCCGGCAGCCAGAAGATGCTGGTCCGCTACGTGTCGCTGTTCTTCGCGGCGATCATGCTCGGGCTCAGCGTGTACATCTTTGCCGCCTACCAGGTGCACGGTCCCGACCTTGGCCCCGGCAGCCAGATCCAGATGCAGCTCCGCTGGGCATGGGTCGAAAACACCGGCATCCTCGGCGAGAACGGCATCAGCTTCTACCTCGGCGTCGATGGCATCTCCGCCACCATGGCCCTGCTGACCGGCGTCGTCGCGTTCGCCGGCTGCCTCGCCTCCTGGAAGCTCGACTTCCGCCCCAAGGACTTCTTCATCCTCTTCTGGATGCTCGTCGGCGGCGTCTACGGCACCTTCTTCTCGCTCGACCTCTTCTTCTTCTTCTTCTTCTACGAACTCGCGGTCGTGCCGCTGTACCTGCTCATCGGCGTCTGGGGTTCCACCCGCAAGGAATACGGCGCCATGAAGCTCACGCTCATGCTGGTCGCCGGCTCGGTCCTCATCTGGATCGGCATCTTCGCGGTCTTCCACGAAGCCGGCCTCGGCACGTTCGATATGGTTCGCCTCTGGGCGGCCGGCAGCGACGGCACCCTGGACCCGACCTTCCAGAAGACGTTCTTCCCGCTCTTCGTCATTGGCTGCGGCGTCCTCGCCGCCCTCTGGCCCTTCCACACATGGTCGCCCGACGGCCACATGTCGGCCCCCACCGCGGTGTCGATGGTCCACGCGGGCGTCCTGATGAAGCTCGGCGCGTTCGGCATCATCCGCCTCGGTATCCAGCTCCTGCCCGTGGGCGCCGAGTTCTGGATGCCGGGCCTGATGGTTCTCGGCACCATCGGCGCCGTCTATGGCGCCACCGCCGCCCTCACCCAGCGCGACTTCAAGCTCATCTCGGGCTACAGCTCCGTTAGCCACATGGGCTACGTCCTCATGGGCCTCGCGACGATGAACTCCATCGGCATCACCGGGGCCGTCCTCCAGATGTTCAGCCACGGCGTCATGACGGCTCTCGTCTTCCTCATGATTGGCGCCCTCTACGACCAGGCCCACACCCGCGACCTCAAGGACTTCGGCGGTCTCGGCAAGGTGATGCCAACCTGGGTGGTGTTCTACACCATCGCCGGCCTTGCGAACGTCGGTCTTCCCGGACTCTCTGGCTTCACCGCCGAATTCCACATCTTCGTGGCCACGTTCCGCACGTACCCACTCTTCGGCGGCCTCGCGATCTTCGCCGCCGCACTCGCCGCCGGTTACATGCTCCGCATGTTCTCGATCGTATTCTTCGGACCGCTGAACCCACGATGGGGCGGTGGAGCCTTGCGTGACCTGCGCCCCCTTGAAGTCATGGCCGGCGGCCTCCTGATCGCCTCCATCGTCGTCATGGGTGTCTGGTGGGCGCCCTTCACCGACCGCATCGGCGCCAGCGTCACGCTCATCCCGGGGGTCACCGGCTGATGGAACGCGACTACACCATCTTCATTCCCGAATTCATCGCCGGCGGCTGGGCGGCCCTCGTCATCGCGCTCGAACTCTTCTTCCCGAAGATGCGCCGCGATATCCCCGCGTACATCACCGCTCTCGGCGCGCTTGCCTGGGGCATCGCCGGCTGCTTCTACATCGGCATGGATACGAACTCCTTCCAGGGGCTCATCCAGTCCGACAACTTCACCACGTACTTCCGCCTGCTCGGCGCTGGCGTCGTCTTCTGCACCGCGCTCATGTCCGCCGCGTACATGAAGGACCGCACGAAGACCGCCTCCGGAGTACTACGGGCTGCTGCTTCTCGCCGGCGCCGCCAGCATCTACATGGCCGCCGCGCGCGAACTGATCACCGCCTACATCTCGCTCGAACTCCTCAGCTTCTGCCTCTACATCCTCGTCGGCTACGTGAAGCGCGACGGCCTGAGCAGCGAGGCGAGCCTCAAGTACATCCTCCTCGGCGCCTTCTCCAGCGCCATGCTGCTCTACGGCGTGAGCCTCATCTACGGCGTCACCGGCAGCACCCATTACGACGAAATCGCCGCCGCCCTCCGCGAGCCCGGCGCCGATACCAACGCCGCCACCGTCGTCGGCTTCATGCTCATCCTCGCCGGCGTCGGATTCAAGGTGTCCGCCGCGCCATTCCACATGTGGGCCCCGGATGCCTACGAAGGCGCGCCGATGCCCATTACGGGCTTCCTTTCGACGCTCTCGAAGGCGGCGGGCTTCGCCCTCTTCGTCCGCCTCTTCACGGCCGCCTTCAGCACCGATGCCGAGTCGTGGCGCTGGGCCGTCGCCTTCCTCGCCGCCGCGACGATGATCCTCGGCAACCTCATCGCCATCCAGCAATCGAACCTCAAGCGCCTCGTCGCCTACAGCTCGATCGGCCAGGTCGGCTACATGCTCGTCGTCATCGCCGCCATCGGTTACGGCGACGAGGAGGTCGGCCGCAACGCGTCGAGCGCGCTCCTGTTGCACATCGGCGGCTACGTCGTGTCCACGCTCGCGCTCTTCGCCGCCCTCACCGCGTACTACAACAAGACCGGCAAGGACACGATCGAGGGCCTCCGCGGCCTCGCCGAGACGTCCCCCTTCCTCGCGGTCGTCATCACCGTGTCGCTCTTCTCCTTCGCCGGCCTTCCGTTCTTTGCCGGCTTCACCACGAAGCTGCTGCTGTTCCAGTCGGCCACCACCGACGGGCTGCTGTGGCTCATCGCCCTGGGCGTCCTCAACAGCTTCATCAGCCTCTACTACTACCTGATGGTCATGCGGCAGATGTACCTGTACGACCCCGAGCCCGGCATGGTCCGGTTCCGCCCGAACATGCTGCTCAGCGCGCTCGCGGCGGCGCTCATGCTTGGCGTCATCTTCATCGGCGTGTACCCCGCGCCGCTGTACAAGGCCGCCGACCACGCCACCGAGACCCTGTACCAGGGCATCACCGGCGAGGCCGTCCGCGCCCCCTGACCCGCGCCACCGCGAGACCACACGAAGGCCCGGCATCCGCCGGGCCTTTCTGTTGTCCGTATCGGGTTCACTGCGTCCACGACCGACTCGTGGCAGCGCTCTCGCGGCTTGAGCCCGGGACCGGCTACTACGCCGTGGTCCCGCCCAGGTACAGGTGCTCCAACGCGCCCGCCCGCGGGTCCACCCGCCACGCATCGGGAAAGGTGAGTGCTTCCCACCACCTCACCGGGTCCGCGATCCCGGCGACGGCAGACGCCCACAGCGTCATCGCCATGCCGTGCGTTGCCACCACAACGTCACCGCCGCCTTCGACCGTCACGGCGTCCGCGATGGCACCCGCGAATCGCGCCACGACCGTTCCGTGCGGCTCCCACCCTGGCAGTGGCTCCCCGGCGAGGTAGCGCCGCGCGAGGGCGGCATGGTCCTCCACCCATTCCTGCGGGCGATCGACTTCAGCGAAGCGCGCGTCCACGGCGGTTCGCAGGCCGCGGCGCAGCGCGATCACCGCCGCCGTTTCCCGGGCCTTCGGCTCGTCGCTGGAGAACGCCACCGGCGCCAACGGGCCCGTCAGCGCGTGCGCCAGCAGTACGCAGTCCTCGCGCCCGCGCTCGCCGAGCGTCCACAGCCGCGAACTCACGCCGCGGCGCACTTCGGGCATTGCGTGCCGGACCAGCACCACCGTCACGGGTTCGAGGGCAGCCCCGGTAACTCCCGCATCCGCACGAACGCGCGGATCTCGTCCAGCACGCGCAGCATCTCCGTGTCCCGCTCCAGGTACGGTCCCGGCGCCTGGATGTGGCTGCCGCCGAACGCCTTGATGATGTCCGGGTGGTCGTCGACCGTGTAGTCCGGCGTCATCGGCACGCCCAGCTCCTCGAGCCGCTCGTGATGGTCGTGGAGCGGCTTCCAATGGCAATCGGTGATGTGCTCGTGCAGGTCGAATCGCCGCACGACCTCCCAGCGAGGGCCGTACCCGCTCCACAGGTAGATCGTGTGCCCATCCCCCCGGAGCTGTTCGAACACGTGATGGACGTTCGGCCGCAGCTTCACGTCCCAGGTGATGAGCGTGTCGTCCACGTCGAAAAAGATGTTCACGCGCGAACTCTACCCGCCCCGGCCGCGCGGGTCACCATCAATCTCCCTGCTGTGCCTTCAGCTTCGCATTCGCCGTGTCCAGCGCCTTCTTGACCACTTCGGCGGTCACCTGGTCCTTCTGGCCCGTGATGGCCACGGTCACGCCCGCGTTCCCGTCCTGCCATACGTACGATTCGACCCGCATCTCCAGCGTCTGGTTCTGGATGGTGATGGCGATATCGAACGCGCTCGCGGCGCCACCATTGGGAACGCTCCCGGCCGCCTTCACCGTCGTCGCCGTCACCTTCGTGCCCGGCGCCGACCCCAGGCCCTTCGACACGACCTCCCCGAGGCACTTGCCCAGGTCGTCGCTGGCGGCGAGTGCGCGCGGAACGCCTCCATCGCGCGATCGGTCGCGTCCGCCGTGTTCTGGATCGAAACCGTGTGGTCGATGGTGGTCGAAATCTGCACCGCGCCCTTCGCCGCCAACTCCAGTTCGAGCCGCGCCCGGCCCGCGCGATCGGCCGCGGCCGCGTCCTTCGCCGCCTTCGACTTCGCCTCGGCGGAAGTGCACGCCGCGCTGTCCACGGCCGCATCCAGCCGCTCGTTGTCGGGGAACTGGTCGCGGCTCGCGATCACCCAGCCGCTCCCCGGCAGGTCCACGGGCGAAAGCAGCGCCGCATGCGCGATGGCATCCGCCTTCGCCGGTTCGTACGCGGGTCCGTCGACGCCGCCGCTCGCACGCCCTGCGGCCACCATGCCCAGCACCGCCAGCACCGCTACCGTCGTCTTCATCGCATCTCCTCGCAGGCCCCGGAGTATAGGCGGCCGATTCTCAACGCCCCATCGTTGACACCTCGCGACGGCTCCGCCAGCATCGCCACCAATCCCCCGGAGGTTCCCCATGGACGAACAGGCGAAGAAGACCGCGCTACGAATGATCCCCTACGGCCTCTTCGGCCTCGGCGTCGGCGAAGGCGCGCAGGCCACCATTTCGAGCGTGAACTGGGTGACTCAGGCCTCCTTCCAGCCGCCCCTCGTCGTTGTCGGCGTGAAGCAGGAAACCGCCACCTACGAACTCCTCAAGTCCACCAGGAAGTTCGCCGTCAGCGTGTTCGCGACGGGCCAGAAGGACATGGCGTTTGCGTTCTTCCGGCACGTGGAACCCCAGGATGGCAGGTTCGGCGAATACGCCTACGAGACGCACACCACGGGCGCCCCCATCCTCAGCGATTGCCCTGCCTGGTTCGAATGCGAGGTGGCCACGCTCGTCGAGGAAGGGGACCACGCTATCGTCGTCGGCCGTGTCGTTGAAGCCGGCGTCCGTGATCAGCGAGACCCGCTGACCCTCAAGGAGTGCGGCGTGAACTACGGCGGGTAGGCGTCGGGTACGAGCGGCAGGCGTTACCGCCCCAGCTTGCGTTCCAGCCCCGCCTTCACCGCCGGCCACTCCGGCTCAATCACGGAATACACGGCGCTGCTGCGCAGGTTCAGATCCGCCCCCATGCGGTGATTGCGCAGCACGCCGTCCAGCTTCGCTCCGAGCCGCTCGATCGCCCGCCGCGATCGCTCGTTCCGTTCGTCGGTGAGCAGCTCGACGCGGTGGACGTTCCATTCCTCGAAGGCGTGCCGCAGCATCAGGTACTTCGCCTCGGTGTTCACGGGGGTGCGCTGCGCCGAGGCCGCCAGCCACGTCCCGCCGATCTCGACCGAGTCCAGCGTGCGCCGATGCGGGCTCCGCTCCGGCCAATCGAACGAGGTAATGGACATAAAGCGCGTCGCGCCCACAACCCGCCCGTCCGACTTCCGCACCGTCGCGAACGGCACGACGAGCCCCTGCCGCCGCCATTGGATGAGTTCGAGCGTGTACGCGGCAGTCCCTTCCTTGCCATCGGGCACCCACGTCCACGCATACGTCTCGCGCGATTCGTCCGCCGCCTCCACGAGCGCGCTCACATGGCTGAGCGCCAGCGGCTCCAGCCGCACATGTTCGCCTTCAAGGACCAGCCGGTCCGCGCCCTCGATCACCCCTGCGTCCTCCTCCGCCTCGTTCGTTAGCCTGCGAGCGCGCCCGTTTCGCGCGCCCACCGTTCCATCGCCGCGATGTGGTCCGCCGGCGTCGCGAGCCCCGAGCCCATCGTTCGCAGCGAAAGGTGCGTCGCGCCCGCGTCGCGCCACCCGGCAACGTGCTCGCTCCATTTCTCCGGCCCCGCGACCAGCCCCACGTTCCCTTCGATGCCGAACGCAGCCGGGTCGCGGCCCGCTTCGGCCACCCACTCCCGCATCCGCGCGGCCATCGCCATCCCCTGCGGCCCGCCGAAGATGAACCCATCGCCCAGCCGTGCCGCGCGCCGGAACACCACCTCCTGGTACCCGCCGAACCAGATCGGGATCTGCCGCTTCGGAAGGGGCCGGATGCCCGCTCGGTCGACGCGATGCCACTTCCCCTCGAAATCGACCACTTCGGCGCCCCAGAGCGCGCGCAGCAGCGCGACCTGCTCCTCCTGCCGCCGCCCACGGTTGTGGAAATTCTCCCCGAGTGCGTCGTACTCCACATAGTTCCAGCCCGTGCCCACACCCAGCCGCAGCCGGCCGCCCGAGAGCAGGTCCACTTCCGCCGCCTGCTTCGCGACCAGCGCCGTCTGCCGTTGGGGGAGGATCAGGATCCCCGTGACGAGCTCGATGCGCGACGTCACCCCCGCGAGATAGCCGAATGCCACCATCGGCTCATGGAAGATGGTCTCGTGGGTATACGGCCCCGTCAGCCGCGGTTCCCGCTCCGGCACGGCTCCCAGCACATGGTCGTAGTACACCAGGTGCGCGAACCCGAGCCCTTCCGCTGCCTGGGCAAAGTCGCGCACGAAGCCCGGGTCGTCGCCGCTCTCGGTCTGGGGGAACACCACTCCAACTCGCATGGCCGCAGGATAACGCACCGCCCGGCCGCCCGCCCTACCGCCGCTTTGCCAGCCCCACCCGGTCCAGCGCCGCGAGGATCCGCTCGCCCATTCCCTCGGGTGCGTCCATTTCGAACGTCATGACCGCCACCCCGTCCACGAAGCCGCACGACACCAGCGCCGCCAGCGTGGCTTCGAACGCGCTCCAGCCGCCCTCCGGCCCTTCGCCGATGCGCGCCAGCGTCTCCGCCGGCAGCGCAATCCCCAGCCGCTTCTCGATCTTCTCGGCCGCCTCAAGCGAAAGCAGCGGCATCGCCATCGCCACGACCTTCACGCCCGGCGCCCCCTCGCGGATCGCTTCGGCGAGCGGCGCCAGCTGCGCGGGGTCGAACACCGGCTGCGTCTGCACATACCGCGCCCCCGCTCGCAGCTTGGGCAGGAGGTTGCGAAGGACCGCGGCGCGGTCGCCCTGGTACTGGTTGACCGTGGCCCCCACGCACGCCCCCGGCAACGCCCCCACCGTCCGCTCGATGACCTTTTTCACCGTGAGCGCATCCGGCGCCTCGGGCCCGCTGTGGTCGCCGCGAATGCAGAGCACGTTCCGGATCCCGCCCGCGCGCGCGATGGTCAGCTGCGTCTCGAGCTCCTCCGCGGTCAGCCCCCGCGCCACCAGGTGCCACACCGCCTCCAGCCCTTCCCCGCTGAGCGCGATCGACGCGTCCAGGCTCGGCTGCCGGTCCGGCCGCTGGATGACGTTGATTGCGGCCGCCCGGTCGTCCAGCAGCCGGGCGCGCCGCAGGAGCACCGCCGGCCGCGGCCGCTGGGGCGGCGTGATCTCCAGCGCGACCGGGAATTCGCCCGCGAATAAACGGTCACTGAACGTCATTCCGCCAGCGTCGCCAACGCGTGCCTCACAGTCCACCCTTTCCCCTCGCCAGCGCCCTGTGACATGGGCCGCATAACAGTCCATCCGCCCCGCGTATACTCCCGCCCCTGGGCCCGCCCCGGCCACGTCCCCAAGGCCTCGAGGTTCGGTACCGCCATGAAGAAGCGCATCGTCATCTGTTGCGATGGCACCTGGAACAAACGCGACGGCGACAAGCCCACCAACGTCTCCAAGCTTGCCCAGGCCGTCCCGCCCGTGGGCGAGGACGGCATCCCCCAGGTCGTTTTCTACGACCAGGGCGTCGGCACCGGCGCCGGCGCCGACCGCTGGCTCGGCGGCACCTTTGGCGTCGGCCTCTCCCGCAACGTCATCGACGCCTACCGGTTCCTCGTCGACAACTACTCCGATGGCGGCGCCGGCGGCGAACCCGACGAGATCTTCGTCTTCGGCTTCAGCCGCGGCGCCTTCACCGCCCGCAGCATGACCGGGTTCCTGCGCAAGGCCGGCCTCCTCCCGAAGCACTGCGCCGAGCAGTTCCCGCGCGCCTACGACCTCTATCGCAGCGACATCCCCGTCGACGACCCGCGGGTCGTTGCCTATCGCGCCGAAACCGGCTCCCGCGACGCTGTCGTCACCATGCTCGGCGTCTGGGACACGGTGGGCGCGCTCGGCATCCCCGGCCACCTCGGCCAGAAGTTCCCCTTCCGCCTCGTCAACCGTGACTACGAATTCCACGATGTGCAGCTCAGTTCGAAGGCCGTCCGCAACGCCTACCAGGCCCTCGCCATCGACGAAGAGCGCGACCCCTTCGAACCCGCCATCTGGTGGCGAAGGCAACCCGCCGCCGGCGCCTACCCCCAGGTGATGGAGCAGCGCTGGTTCGCCGGCTGCCACAGCGACGTGGGCGGTGGCACCACCACCTACCGCGAAGCCGAGCGCGACGGCTGCCTCTCCGATGTCGCCCTCGTCTGGATGATGGAGAAGGCGAAGGCGCTCGGCCTCGGCTTCGACGACCGTTACCAGCGCGAACACATCCACCCCAACCCGCTCGCCCGCATTCATGACTCGCGGAGGGGCCTCGGCGCACAGATGCTGTATCGACGGAAGGTGCGCGAAATCGGCCTCCTGCCGAACGATACCGCCCTCAACGCCGAGCTCGACCGCCGCCGCGCCGCCCACTCCGGCGAGCCGCCGGAATCCGTGCCGCCGCCGATCGAGACCAACCAGTCGCTCCACCCCAGCGTCATCCAGCGCGCCGCCGCCACCCCCTACAACCCCGGCAACCTCGCCCGCTACCGCGCCCGCATCGGCGACTGAGCCGGCACACGAAAAAGGAGGGGCCATCAGGCCCCTCCTCGTCCGTGTTTCCCAGGGCGCGCTCCGCTCGCGCGCCGGCAGGTGATGCGGTTAGCGGGTCAGCCAGCCGAACTCCTGCGGCTTCCGGCCGCTCTTGTTGCTGATCATGATGTTCACGATCGCCGGCTTCGGCTGGGCCATCGCCTCTTCGAGCACCGGCTTCAGCTGGTCCGGCGTGGTCACGAAGTACCCCTTGCCGCCGTACACATCGGCCATCTTCTCGTAGTGCGCCTGCGGCGTGTACGCCCCCGGCGGGATGTGCGCCGGGTCCAGCTCGTCGGGGCCGCCACCGATGCCGTTGTTGTTGATGATGACGAACGTGATGTTCAGCCCGTAACGCGCGGCCGTCTCCACTTCCATGCCACCGAAGCCGAACGCCGAGTCGCCCTGCACGCAGATGATTTTCCGGTCGGGGTGGACCGAAGCCGCCGCGATCGCCTGCCCCGCGCCCACGCCCATCGTCCCGAACGTCGCCGCATCGAGCCGCGTGCGCGCGAAGAAGTTCGGCAGGACCGTCCGGCCGATGTCCATCGTGCTCGCGCCCTCGTTCGAGATGATCGCATCCTTCGGGATCAGGTCGCGGATGTCCCGCAGCACGCGGTAGTACCCCATCGGCACCGAGTCGTCGTTGAACATCGGCTCCACCGTCGCCGCGTTCGCCGCGATCTTCGACTGCAGGCCCGTCCACCACGTCGTCTCCGACGGGTACGACCACGGGTTCTTCTCGAGCTCCGCGTTCAGCTGCGCCGTGATCGCCTTCGCGTCACCCACGAGCGCGACCTCGGTCGGCACGTTCGTGCCGATCTCCTCGGCCGAGATGTCCATCTGGATCACCCGCACCTTCTCGTTCCAGCGCGGGGGCTGGCCGAAGTGCATCATCCAGTTCATGCGGGCACCCATCAGCACCACGAGGTCAGTGTTCTGCAGCGCGAACGACCGCGCCGCCGCGATCGACTGCGGGTGGTCGTCCGGGATGACGCCCTTGCCCATGGGCGAGGCCAGGTACGGCAGCCCCGTCGTCTCCACGAACTTCCGGACTTCGTCCTCGGCCCGCGAATACGCCGCGCCCTTGCCGACGATGACGAGCGGACGCTCGGCCGTCTTCAGCGCCGCCAGCGCCGCCTTGATGTTCTCTTCCGGCGCGAGCGTGCGCGGCGGCTCCGGGCAGCGGCCGGGATACGTCACCTCGGCCTCCTCCACGGACCCGCTGATGATGTCGCCCGGCAGGTCCAGGTAGGCCGCGCCCGGACGCCCGTAGATGGTCGTCCGAACCGCCTGCTCCACGTAAAACGGCAGCCGCGCGATGCTGTCCGGCCGTGCCGCGTACTTCACGTACGGCCGCGCCGATTCAATCTGCGGGGCCTCCTGGAACGCGCCCTGCCCGTTCTGGTACGAATCGTTCGCGCCGCCAATGAGGATCATGGGCCAGTTGTTCGACCACGCGTTCGCGAGCCCCGCGATGCCGTGGATCATGCCCGGGCCCGAAACCGCCAGGCACACGCCCGGCCGCCCCGTCAGGTACCCCACCGCGCCAGCGGCGTAGCTCGCCGACTGCTCGTTGTGGAACCCATAGAACTTGATGCCCTCGCGCTGCGCCGCCGCCGCGATCGGGATGACCGGGATGCCGACGATCCCAAACATGTGCTCGACGCCCTGCTGCTTCAGGGCACGCGCGACAATCTGCGCGCCAGTAATGGTTGCCATGCGAAATGCTCCGGGAGGTGGTGTGCGCCACTATACGCGCTTCGCCACCCGGCACACCTGCCGCCCCCTTTGACGGCTCGCTCCCTTGCTGCTTCCATACGCCGCGGAGCGTCCGTGAAACACCTGATACCGATAACTGACCGGAACACTCTGAGCACAGGCGAGGTGCTTTGCGCCGACCACCGGGGAGTGGTGCGGCTGCTTCGCGTCGAGCGCTCAGAGGGCATCGGGACCGTGGGCTACGTGCTGGAGGATGGCCAGTGGTTCAGGTCGCTCTCTGCCGCGGCCACAGCTGTTACGCGAAGCAGTCGCAACGGCTGGCTGTTCTGGCGGCGGTTCGCGAACGCCGACGAAGGCCGCCGCGCATGGGCTGAGCGAGTCGATGGCAGCACACAGGACTCCGGCAGCGAGGCCCCGCCGCCTGAGAGCGCTTCGAACTCAGCACCTGCCAGTGAGTCTCCCAGCGCCGTTTCGCCAGCACGGGGCCCGGTCGCCCTGGCCCCCGACCCCGCGGCCGTCCAGCGAGCGCTCGATGTGGCTCGCGCCGAGAGCGATTCCATGCCCACGGAAGACGACCTCGCTGCCGCCTTGCGCACGCTCATCCAGGTCGGCGTGCCGATGGCACGCCTCCAGGCGCTCTTCGCCCCGTAAGTCCCGCTTCGCGCCCCTTTTCTCCTTTCTCCTTTCTCCTTCCTCCTACCCCATCGCCCGCAGCATCTGCTCCGCGTGCTCGTGACAGTGCCGCGAGTAAATGCCCAGCCACACCTCCGGTGTGTACAGCCCGATCTCGTTGTGCGTCCCCGGCCGCTGCCACTCCTCCTCCGTCATCCGCACCAGGATGTCGAGGGTCGTGGCGCGCGCCGCCTTGATCGCGTCCAGCGAGTGCTCGATCGGCCGGTCGTAATACGCGCGCTTCGCCCAGATCTCCTCCGGATACCCGACGATCGCCACGTTCTCTTCGGCCAGCAGCTTGCGCACCCGCAGCGCCGACGTCATTTCGCTGTCCGCGAGGTGATGGACCACCATCCGCGGCGTCCAGCTTCCATCCGGCGGCACCGTGTCCAGCCGGTCCGGGCCGATGCGGTCCAGCGCCGCAATCACCGCCGCGTGCCCTTCGGCGTACCGTGCAATCAACTCCGAACGTTCCGTTGGCGTCATCGAACCCCTCCTCGTGGATGGAAGCGCGCATCGTCGCCGCCCACGAAAACGCCCGTCAAGTGACGGATTTCACGCCGCAGCGCTCCCTCGCCTTTCGCTTTTCCCGCCACACCGGTAGCGTGCGCGCAGCACCGCCCGAGGAGCACTCCCTTTGTCCGGCAAGTACGAAAACATCGAACTCGACCGCGTCGGCACCGATGGCCGCGTCGGCCGCATCACGCTCAACCGCCCCGAGAAGATGAACTCCCTCTCACAGGAGCTCCTCTTCGAACTGAACGACGCCCCTCCGACTACGAAGCCGACGACACCGTGCGCGTCATCATCCTGCGCGGCGCCGGGCGCACCTTCTCCGCCGGCTACGACCTCACCCCCGCCCGCGGCGGCGCGGATGGCGTCGTCCGCCGCTACAAGACCGTCGATGAGAGCGGCCGCCGGCTGTTGATGGGCATCCGCACCGGCATGCAGCAGATCACCGATATCCAGATGTACTTCTGGAACATGGCCAAGGTCACCGTCGCCCAGGTCCACGGCTACGCCCTCGCCGGCGGCTGCGAACTCGCGATGATGGCCGACATGGTCGTCGCCGCCGAGGATGCCCAGTTTGGCCACCCCGGCGTCCGCGGCCTCGGCGTCGCCCGCAACGGCGTCATCTGGCCGCTCGTCATCGGCATGCGCAAGGCGAAGGAGCTGTACTACAGCGGCGCCAGCATCAGCGGCCTCGAAGCCGTCGACTGCGGCATGATCAACCACGCCTGGCCGAAGGACGAGCTCGAAGACCGCACCATCGCCTTCGCCGACTACTTCGCCAACATGACCGCCGACCACCTGGCCATCCTCAAGGTCAACATGAACCGGTTCTACGAAAACATGGGCATCTACTCCTCCGTGCGCAGCTCCACGGACCTCGATGCCGCCGGCCAGTTCACCGCCGAGTCGTACTGGTTCCAGGACCAGATGCGCGAAGCCAACACCACCGGCGGCGGCCTCAAGGAAGCGCTCGGCAAGCGCGACAGCCGCTACAAGGACTACCGCGGCAAGTAACGCCCGCCGTCCAGGGACCGCACGAGGAAGGGGCTGCCAACCGGCGGCCCCTTTCGCTGCCTAGCGGGTCGAAGTCGGGGACGGCGTCGGCGTCCCGCCGATGGTCTTGTCGAGTGTCCGCGCGCCGTCCATGAATCCATCGATGGCGCGGTCGAAGGTGCGCGGCAGGATCGCGAGCACCGCCGGCGCGGCATCCAACAGCCCCTGCGCCACGCTCGATTGGTCGATGTCGTCGCGGAGGTCCGGCTTCGGGAACGCCACCAGCGCGATCAGCACCGCCTGGCACAGCAGCACCCCCTTGAGGAAGCCGAACGCCGCGCCCGCCGCCTGGTCGGCCAGCCCGAGGTTGAGCGCCGCTACCACGCCGCGCAGCAGCGTCGCGACCACCTGACCCCCAATGACGACCCCGAGAAAGATCGCGAGGAACGACACCAGGTTGGCCAGCGGCACGCTGTCCACGATCGGGTGAATCTTCGGGAACATGTCGTCGTAAAAGATGCCGGCCATCGGGATCGCGAGAATCACCGACCCCAGCGATACCAGCTCGCGGATGACGCCGTTCACCCAGGCCCGCCACGTCAGCAGCGCGATCACGCCAAGCAGCACGAACGACACCCAGTTCATGCAGGCCTCCGCGCACCCCCACGCCGCGTGCGCTTCCGCGAACCTTCGGGCAACGCCAGCTTAGGGGCCACGCCCCTTGTTCCCGCCGGTGCTACCATCACCCCATGCGACAAGACCTGATGGACATCCTCGTCTGCCCGCTGTGCAAGGCGAAGCTCGAACTCGACGTCGCCAGCGAAGAGGCCGGTGAAATCATGACCGGCACCCTGACCTGCACCGGCTGCAACGAACGCTACCCCATCGAGGATGGCATCCCCAATCTGCTCCCCCGGACCTGCGCGACGCATGACCCGCTTCGCCTATGCTCACGACGACGATCACGGCCATGGCCACGGTCACGGCGACCACGACGGCGACATCCCCGAGTGGCCGCATAAGCCCGCGCCCCCCGAGCCCCGGCGGCTCCTCCCCGAAACGCCGCTGCTGATTCGCGGGTTGGGGCTGGCGGCGCTCGCCGCCGCCCTCGGCTGCGCCGGCCTGCGGACCATGCGCGCCTCGTGGCTGCTCGCTCCGCTCGCCGCGGTCCTCGGCGCCGGCGGCTTCCTCGCCGCATGGGCCGCCGCCATCGAACTCACCGGCGGCGAAAAGTTCGACGACCATAAGTTCGTCTAGCGAATCGCGCCCGTTACAGCCGCGCTCCGGCTAGCGGCTCCACACGTAGATGGCCCAGCCGAACAGCTCGCGCTCCCAGCGGAGATAGGTGTCCCGCGCCGCACGCACCCGTGCGAGCACGGCCTCCCGGTCCGGGTCACCCGGGTTCGCCGCCGCCCAGCGTTCCGCGGCACGCCACGTCAGGCCCTGGTAGCGATCCCAGTCGTCATCGCTGCTGGCGACCGCGTAGAGCGGCGTGAGCCCCTGCTCCACGCCCGCCGCCACGTTGCCCGCGTGGCTGCCGAAGGCGTCCCGCCCCATCCCAGCAGCCGCCAGGTACTCCGGCGGCGGCTCCTGCCTCCAGAACGGCTCGCCGGCCACCACCAGTCCGCCCGGCCGCACCAGCCTGGCCAGCGCCGCGGTCGTGGCCGCGTGCCCACCGAACGTCCAGCTCGCGCCCACGCACATCGCGAGATCGAAGCTGCCCGCCTCGCCCTCGAACGCCGCCCCATCCTGTTCCACGAACTCCAGCTTCCCGGGCACGCGCTGGTCGGCGCGTGCCCGGGCGTCTCGCACCGCGAAGGGCGAGATGTCCACGCCGATGCCGGTGCATCCGTACTGCTCCGCGGTGCGCACCAGGATCTCGGCCTTGCCGCAGGCGA
Organism: Candidatus Amarobacillus elongatus; assembly: GCA_016703545.1. Taxonomy (GTDB): domain Bacteria; phylum Chloroflexota; class Dehalococcoidia; order Tepidiformales; family Tepidiformaceae; genus Amarobacillus; species Amarobacillus elongatus. The sequence goes on along the minus strand of JADJBX010000005.1, from coordinate 187,245 downwards.
TGTCGAGCACGCGCGCGCCCGCCGGCAAGTCGAACAGCCGCACCAGCTCGTCCACCTTCTCGACGCTGATGGGATTGCAGACCACGTGGTCCCGGTGCGTGATGTCGAAGTACTTCCAGATGTCCATGCGCTAGGACGTCCGCGCCTCCAGCCACTCCACCACGTCGCCGACCACCTGGTCGCGCTCCGGCTCGTTCAGCACTTCGTGGTACAGCCCGGGGTACAGCTTGAGCGTCTTGTCCGGTGACGCCGCGCGCTCGTAGAGGATCTCGCTGCCCTTCGCCGCCACCAAAAGGTCCTCGGTGCCGTGCAGCAGCAGCAGCGGGTACGCGATTGTGTGCATGTCCCGCTGCACCATCTCGTACGCCGCCTTCGAAACCGCCGCCATGCCCGCCGGCCGCGGCCCGCGATAGACCAGCGGGTCGTTTTCGTACGCCGCCACCACCGCCGGATCCCGCGAAATGGTCGCCGCCGGCAGCGGCTGCGGGGCAGCCTGAGAGCTTCCTTCCGGGGGCGGCGCGGGCCGCGGGCTCAACAGCCCCGCCCCCACTCCAGGATCACCCCATCGAGCGCGGGCTTTCGCGCCAGCAGGTACGAAACCGAGACGCCCCCGCCCATGCTGTGCCCCAGCAGGAACAGCTTCTTGCCCGGGTTCCGCCCCCGCGCCCGTTCCACGAACGTCGCGAGGTCGCCGATCCATTCGTCGTAGTCCTTCACCGTCACGCGTTCGCCGGACGAGCGGCCGTGGCCGCGCAGGTCCAGTGCTTCCACCGCGAAGCCGCGCGCGTTGAGGTCCGCCGCCACCTGCGAGTACCGGCCGCCGTGCTCGGCATATCCATGGCAGATCGCCACGACCGCCCGCGCCTCGCCCTCGGGATGCCACCACTGCTCGTAGATCGTCGCCTCGCCGTTCTGGAACGTCCCCTCGCCGTGTTCGCTCATCCGATTCCTCCCTCGTGCCTGTGGCGCGCCAGTATGCCGCCTGCCGCCCGCCGGGTCATCCGCCGCTACCGCGGCCGTTCGCCGTAATCCCCGAACGGCGCGTCGCGCCGCCGGATCGTCTCCCGGAACCCCACCGTGCGGAAGCTCTCCTGCCAGCGGAGCGCCTCCTCCGTATGGCGTGTGATCCCGTCGAACAGCGTCCCGAACATCTGCGTCGTTCGCAGCCCCATGTTTTCGAACGCCTGGTTAATGAGCAGCTTGTTCAGCGCCAGCTGGTTCCCCGGGATCGCCGCGAACCGCCGCGCGTACGCCTCCGTTTCCGCCTCCAGCCGCTCCAGCGGGAACACCTTCGATACCAGCCCGATGCGCAGCGCGGTCGCCGCGTCGATCTGATCGCCTGAAAGCAAGAACTGCTTGGCGTGCTCCAGCCCCAGCCGGTAGACCCACAGCATCGTCGTCGGGGTGCCGTACACCCGTGACGGCGGGTAGCCGATGATCGCGTCCTCGGCCATGAAGATCAGGTCCGCGCAGAGCAGCAGGTCCGTCCCCCCGCCAAGCGCGTATCCATGCATCTGCGCGATCACCGGCTTCGGGCACTCCCACAGCTTCATGAACCGCTTCATGTTGTGGCCCATCATCGCCATGTCCCGCACCGGGTCCCACGCTCCCGGCCGCTGCTCCGGCGATTGCGCGTCGTACCGCCGCGGCGCCGGCCGCCGCCCGTCGCCCGGGTTCAGGTCGTACCCCGCCGTGAACGTCCGCCCGGCACCGCGCAGGATCACGGCCGAGACCCCCGCCGATGCCGTGGCCGCGTCGATCCCGTCGGCGATGCCCTGGATGACGTCGTTGTTCAGCGTGTTCATCTTTCCGGGCGGTTCATCGTGATGATCGCGATCCCGTCGCGCTCCTCGTACCGCACTACCGGTTCCTCGGCCATGGCTCTCCCCTCGTTCGCAGTGGTCCGAAATCTACTCCCCCGCCCGCCGTCGTCCACCGCGACGGCGGCTTCCGCCGCCCCGTGCCACGCCCGGTCCACGAACTCGACACGACAGTTTTTGCAGATCCCTGCCGACAATCCCGGCGGAGGCACCGCGCCCCACGCGCGAAGACCGCCTCCAAGGGGACCCGGCGTGCAGCTTGAACGGCGCCAGTTCCGCCGCTATCCACTCTGGACACCCGCGCGCCTCGAATGGGAGCACGGGCAAATTGGCGTGCTTGTCGGCGACATCTCCGCCGGCGGCGCGCTCCTCTACTTCGATGGCAACGCCTTCACCCTCGACCACGGCGTGCTCGCCCTCGCCCTCGCCGAGGAGCGGCTCCGCCTGCCGTTCACCGTCGTCCGCATCGGCGAGGCCTGGGGCCGCCCGCTCGTGCAGGTGCAGTTCGAAACCGCCGTGCGCGAACTCCCCGGGCTCCAGTCGCTCCTCGCCCGCCTGCACGATGTCTATGCCGGCTACGACCGCGAACTCGCCACCCGCCCCAACGACTCCGTTCACGCCGCCGGGGCGCAGCCATCCGCGCCCCAGCCGCGCGAACTCGCGAGCTGACCTACAGGAAGGTCAGCACCGCCTCCCGCAGCCGCGCCGGCGCATCCAGCGGGATGGAGTGCCCGGACCCCGGGATCTCGATCAGCCGCGCATCCGGGAGCGCCTCCACCATCTGCCGCGCCGTCTCCCCCGCGAGGATGTCGCTGGCGCCGCCGCGCACCACCAGCACCGGCACCGCGATGTTCTTCCACGCCGCCCAGTTCGTTTCGCTCGAAGGACGCACCCGCGGGGTCCCGCCGCGCAGCGCCTTGTCGTAGCGATAGGTCCACTTCCCTTCCGCGGTCAGCATCAGGTTGTGGCGCGCCCGGTGCCGCACTTCGAACTCGTCCGCCCGTGGGTTGGCCGCCCGGCTCGCCGCAATCGCCGCTTCCGGCGTGTCGAACAGGTCGTTCGCCTGCACGCCGGCGCTGATGCGCTGGCTCCCCGCCGCGATCGTCTCCGGCCCGACATCGAGGATGACCAGGCGCTGCAGCCCCTCCGGCCGCGTTCCCGCGTAGTGGTACGCGTTCGATCCGCCCATTGAGAGCCCCAGCAGGTCGAACGACCGCAGCCCCAGCGCGGCCACGAAGGCGGCCACGTCGCTCACCATCGCCTGCGTCGAATAGTCCTCCGCCCAGCCGCTTTCGCCGTGGCCGCGCTGGTCCAGCGCCAGCACGCGGTACTTCCCCGCGAGCGCCGCCGCCAGCGTGTCCCACGAACGCGCATGGCCCGTAAACCCGTGCAGCAGGATGATCGGCGGCGCGCTCAGGTCCCCCCAATCGCGGTAGTGAAAGCGAAGACCGTTGAGCACCACGTACTCGTCGCGAACGCCCTGACCCATAGCTGCTGGTCCCTCAATGCGAGATTGTGGCCCGCACTCTACGCTGGCGGCACGCGTGGCGCTGGGGTTGCGCCTTCGTGGCCTTCTGTGGCCGCGCCCGCACTTCTCGCTTCCACTCGCCCCTCGCACCCCTACACTGGCGTCGTGGACAGCGACCCCGAGGGCCCGCCGCAGGGCGACAACGCGCACCCCTCGCCGGTCGAGAGCGGATCCCCCGCCCTCGATCCGTTTGCGGCCGCTCCGGACGACGACACGTACGCGGGCCTCACCTGGGACGGCGCCTATGCCGACCCTGCGCTCCCCGCCGCCGACGGCGGAACTCCGCTGCGCCGGCCGCCCCTGCCCCCGCCGCCGCCCGCGGACGCCTCCCCCGCGCCGCCGCCGCTCGCCGCTTCGAACCCGGCCCCCGCTCGCCTCGACCTAGCCCGCCGTCGACGACGCCCTCCCCCCGGCGCCGCCGCTCGCCTTCGAACCCGAGCCCGCGCTCGAGGACGCCCTCGCCCCGGCGCCGCCGCTCGCCTTCGAGCCCGAGCCCGCGAGCGACGACGCCCTCCCCCGGCGCCGCCGCTCGCCTTCGAACCCGAGCCCCGCCGTCGACGACGCCCTCCCCCCGGCGCCGCCGCTCGCCTTCGAACCCGAGCCCGCCGTCGACGACGCCCTCCCCCCGGCGCCGCCGCTCGCCTTCGAACCCGAGCCCGCCGTCGACGACCCGGCGCCTCCCCCGCCGCGGCGCCGCTGGCCCTTCGAACCTGAGCCCGCCGTCGACGACGCCCTCCCCGGCGCCGCCGCTCGCCTTCGAACCCGCCCCTGCCGTCGAAGACGCCTTCCCCCGGCGCTCCTGCCGCCTTCGAACCCGAGCCCGCCGTCGACGACGCCTTCCCCCGGCGCCGCTGCTCGCCTTCGAACCCGGGCCCGCCGTCGAGGACGCTCTCGGCGCCCCCCGCTCCGCCGCCGCCTCGGAACCCGCCCCCCGCGATCGAAGACGCCGCTGCCCCCGGCGCCGCCGCTCGCCTTCGAACCCGAGGCCGCCGAAGACGCCCTCCCCCGGCGCCCCCGCTCGCCGAACCCGCGCCGCCTCCGGCGCCGCTCGCCTTCGAACCCGCTCCTGCGATCGAAGACGCCTCCCCCGGCGCCGCCGCTCGCCTTCGAGCCCGAGGCCGCCGTCGAGGACGCCTTCCCCCGGCGCCCCGCTCGCCCTTCGAACCCGCGCCCGCCGCCGCCGAACGCTTTCCCCCGGCGCCCCCGCTCGCCTTCGAACCCGAGCCCGCCGTCGACGACGCCCTCCCCCCGGCGCCGCCGCTCGCATTCGAACCCGCCCCCGCGCTCCAGGACGCCCTCGCATGGGAGGGGCAGTACGCCGAGCCCGACTCCGTGCTCGCCGCGCCCGGCCGGCGGCGGCGCATCCCCTGGCTGATCGTCGTTGCCGCCTGCCTCGGCGTGCTGGGGATCGGCGCCGGCGCGTTCCTCGCCGTCACCGCAATCGGCTCGGGCGGCGACACGAGTACCAGCTTCGCCTCGGGCCGGACCCCGGAACCGACGAATACTCCCCGTGCCCGGGCAACCAATACGCCCACGCGCACGGCCACGCCCACGCGCACCGCCACCTCCACTCGTACCCCCGTGCCCGCGGTTGTGCCGACCGGCACAACCGCTGCCACGTCCGCGCCCTCCGCAACCCCCACGTTCACGGCGCTCCCGTCGGCGACCGCTGCCCAGGCCACGCCCACGCCCATCCCGCCGACACCCCTTGCGCCAACCGCGGCGCCACCCACGCCCATCCCCCGACCCCGTGCCGCTGGCCCCAGTCCCCCAACCCCCGTTCCGCCGCCGCCCACCCCGGTGCCGCCCGCGGGCCCTCGCCCAGACCGGCTTCAACCTCCCCGGGGACGGTGTTGCGAACGCCGGCGGCTTCGTGGGGCCCTTCTGCTGCGGCGGCTCCACGGCCGTCATCCGCGATACCAACGGCGGCGTCGCCGGCTACGTCCACTTCTTCTCGTGGTCCGGCCTCGCCTTCGATACCGTTCGTGGCGATGGCCGCGCCGATGTCATCTACTCCGACATCCGCGTCAGCGTGAACGACACCGCCTCCGGTGCCATCAGCTCCGTGAGCATCACGGCCGCGCAGGCGGCATCCGGCGCGAGCCGAACCGTCACGGCCGGTCGTCTCACCTTCACCATCACCATCACCGGTGTCGAAGCCACCGAATTCCAGGGTGCCACTTACGTCTACGGCAGCACCCTGCGCGCCCGCCTGACCGTCAGCCGGAATTAGCCGTCGACGGGTTCCAGCCGCAAGGGCACCCGTACCTCGAAGCGCGCTCCCCGGCCCTTCTCCGATTCGACGGTGACTGTCCCACCGTGCTGCTGCACGATGCCGTACGCGATCGCGAGCCCCAGCCCCGTGCCCGCACCCGGCGGTTTGGTCGTGAAGAACGGTTCGAAGATGCGCAGCCGCGTCTCCGCGTCCATCCCCGGCCCGTCGTCGGTCACGGCGATGATTCCCTCGCCGCTCTCCACCCGCAGCGACACCTCCACCGACCCCGTCCCCGCCATCGCGTCGCGCGCGTTGAGGACGAGGTTCAGCAGCACCTGCTCCAGCTGGCCCCGGTCGCCTTCGACCACGACCGGCGCGTGTGGCAGCTGCACGAGCGCCTTCACCGAGGGCGGCAGCGACGGTACCGCGAGCCGCAGCGTGTCGGTCACCACGTCGCGAAGGTCCAGCGGGCCGAAGGTCGAGAATCCGCCGCGCGCGAAGCTGAGCAGGCGCGCGCTGATCTCCGCGCCGCGCTTCGCCGCATCCTCGATCAGGGTCACGCTCTCCGCCGCCGGGTGCCCCGGGCCGGTGTCCAGCCGTACGAGCATGCAGCTCCCCAGGATCGTCGTGAGCAGGTTGTTGAAGTCGTGTGCCACGCCGCCGGCCAGCGCCCCGAGCCCTTCCATCTTCTGAGACTGGATGAGCGCCTGTTGCGTCAGCCGTTGCTGTGTCACTTCCGCGATCACCGCGACCACGCCCGCCGTCCGCCCATCCGCGGTGCGAAAGGGGGTGTAGCGCCCCACGTACCACCCCGTGCGGTCTCCGCCGGGGATGTCGTACGAAATCTCCGGCGTCGTCACCGTCTCTCCCGCCAGTGCCCGCCGCAGGTACCCCTCGTGCCCGTTCCGCGCGGGCGTGCCCTCGAACGGCGGCACGCTCTTGCCCGTCATCTCATCGGCCGTCCGGCCCGTCAGGCGCTCCATGAAGGGGTTGAACAGCACGATTCGCAGGTCCGTGTCGTACACGACCAGCCCCTCGCCGATGCTCGACACCACCGTCCGCGCGAAGTGCTCCGATTCTCGCAGCGCCGAAAGCAGCTCGCGCTGGCGGATCCCCTCCTCCCGCAGCGAACGGGTCATGCGGTCGTTGTCCCGGATGGTCAGCATCTGGCGCGCCAGCACCAGTCCCAGGGCGGCGACCGAAGCCACCGACATCAGCGCCGGGGGGCGCGATCCCGTCGCCGCCGTCGCGATCAATACCCCGAGCAGCGGCGTCGCGAGCAGGTACGGCAGTGCCGACCCAAACAGGCTCGTCGCCGGGTGTTCCTCACGGCAGGGCGCCGTCGAAGGCAGCAGCACCGCGAGCCCGAGCCCCAGTTCACCGTCAGCCAGCCGAGATCCATCCAATTGCTGAACGGCTCCGCGCGCGTGAACCAGCCGCGCCGCATACGCCGCGTCGGTGGCCACGAACAGCAACAGTCCCGCGCTCAGCATCGCCGCCCGCGGGCTGATCCATCCGCCCGCGCCGTAGAACGCCGATGCCACGATGATGAGCAGCCCGAGGTCCAGCACCGGGTACCCAACGGCCGCCGCCGCCTCGAACCCCGTGGTGCCCGCGTCCCCAAGCTGCGGAACGATGAGGAACTCCCACGCCAGCGCCGCCGCCACGACCATCGTGATCGCCGCGTCGAGCAGCCACCGCACGTCGAGCCGCTGCCGCCCACTCACGACCAGCAGCGGCACGGCGCCCAGCCCGAACAGGTAGCCCACGTAGTACAGGGGGTCCGCCACGCTCGGGAACGGCGGGTCGTTCCCCGCGAAGGCGAGGTACCCGGAAAACACCCAGTCCGCCGCGTCCCAGCACAGCACCGTTCCCGCGAGCAGCAGCAGCCCCAGCCGTTCGCGCCCGTGCGACGCGCGCGCCGCCTTCCACAGGATGACCAGCGAAACGAGCGCCGGCACGTGATACGGGAGGATCGTCAGTTCGTCCGCATACCCGGCGCCCAGCAGCATGGCGTAGACGCACAGGAACACAACCGCGGAGGCCGTCAGTAGCAACGCCGGGCTGGCGGGCACGTTCCGCCAGCCGGGACGAACGCCGGGAACCTGAGCCGTCACCGGGAGACCTCCCCGCGTCGGGTAGCCACTACTGCGGCGTTACATTACCCGCCTCGTCCCGCCCAAACCATCGGATATACCCCCAATGCCCAGCGTTTGCCCGGGATCCCTCGATACGCCCCTTTCGCCCCTCGCGCCGCCTGTGACACCCCCGCAACGGACCCGGGCGGACCATGGACGGTAAACCCCACACGGGAGGCACCCATGGCCAAGAACCCGAACAAGCTGGAGAAGCACCAGCGCGAGGCCGCCTACCGGCCGCAGCAGCAGTACGACGAAGAAGCCGGCCAGCGCGATGACTGGGCGCGCGGCTACCGCTACCAGGACTCGCCCGGCAACGATCGCTCGGGTAGGAACTTCACAAACCCCTCGGGCCGCGACGACCCGGACCGCGGCTACGGCCAGGACAGCCGCTACAGCCAGTGGAGCCGCGGCGACCAGGGCGGCCAGCGCCAGTTCGATTCCAGCGGCTACGGCGCACAGGGCCGCTACAGCAACCACGGCTACTTCGGCGGCTCCGGCGCCGAGTACCAGGGCACCCGCGAACGCAACCGCGACGACGACTGGCGCGGGTACGGCAACGAATACGGATACAACGCCGAGGGCCGCGACTGGTCCGGCTCCCCTTCGCCCTACCATCCCCGCTACCGCCAGGGCGAACGGACCTCCCGCGAAGGCATGGACGGCGGCGGCCACTCGGGCGGCGAACCGGGCTACGCCGGCCGTCGCGGAATGAGCAGCCAGGGACTCCCCTACCGCGGTTCCTTCGAGGGCAACCAGTGGGGCGATGAGAGCGGTTTCGGCCGCGACACCCGTGGCGGCGAGTACCGCGGCCATTCCCAGTTCGGCGGCTACGGCGAACAGCGCGGCGAGAGCGAGTACCGCGGCCAGTCGCAGTTCGGCCGCGGCGCCTACGAATCCCCCGACGGACCGCGCGTGGGCGGCGCCTTCGGCGGCGGCGAAGGCCGCTCCGACGGCTACGGCTACGAGTCCTACGGGCTCTCCTCATCCGGCCGCTGGGGCCGTGAATCCGGCGTCTTCCAGCGCGGCGAACACACCGGCCGTGGCCCCCGTGGCTACCAGCGCGCCGACAACCGCGTTCAGGAGGACGTCTGCGAGCGGCTCGCCATGTACGGCCAGGTCGACGCCTCCGACATCGATGTCAGCGTCTCGAACGGCGAGGTGACCCTCGAGGGATTCGTCGCGGACCGGCGCCAGAAGCGCCTGGCCGAGGACATCATCGAGGACATCTCCGGCGTGAAGGACGTGTCCAACCGCCTGAAGGTTCGCGGCGAAGGTGAGTCCACCGGCAGCGCGGCCTCCATCTCCGGCGGCGCCCGGCCATCGGCAGGGGCTCCAACGGCGCCTCCGACAGCGCCCGTACCTCCTCGTCCTGATCCTCCCCCCATGCCGTTGGCGCCCCGCACGGCCCCCGGAACCTTCCGGGGGCCGTGCTGTACCATCCGCGCGTGGCCCTGTACGAACTCACCGCCGGCATCGTGCTCTGGCGCGGCCCCGAGATCCTCGTCATGAAGCGGGCGGCCGGCTTCGCCAGCGGCGGCTGGTTCATCCCCGCCGGGCACGTCGAAGCCGGCGAACGCCCCGCCGCCACCGCCGTCCGTGAACTGCACGAAGAGACCGGCATCGCCCTCGATCCCGCCGCCCTCTCCCTCGCCGATATCATGAGCTACGACCACGATGGGGGCCTCGCCCACACGGCCATCTACAACGCACGTTGTCCCGATGGCGCCGAGCCCGTCCTCAACAGCGAACACCACACCGCCCGCTGGATGGCCCCCGAGGCGTTCATCTCGCGCTTCCTCGCCCCCGAAATGCTCGCCGCGCGCGGCCTCGATGCCGCCGCCCTCGCCCTCGCAGCCGAGGTCGCTCGCGCCATCGCCGCCGCGGCCCGCGCCCGCGGCCTCGCCGGGTCCGGCCGCGAAATCACCGGCTGGCAGGCCGTCCCTCCGTCGCAAGATCCCGCCGAATCCCGCTAGCACACCTGTCATTCGCGCTTTGCTGAACTGACAGCATGAAGCAGCACCCAACAGGCGAAGGCGAGCAGCACGACATGCCCGCCACGTCCCGAACCGAACCAACGTCTCACGGCGATCCGGGCCGCTTCTTCGCGAATCACCCGCCGATCGTCTGGCCCATCCTCGGAGTGCTCGCCGTGGTCGTCGCAATCGGCATGGTCGGCGTGTATCTCGTCGCCTCCAACGCCAACGACACCAACCCTCGCGGCGATGCCCAGGGCGTCAACGTGCGCGGCGAACAGACCGCCGTCGCGAATGCCGGCATCGGCAATGGCAACACCAGCGTCACCGTCGGCGAAAACTTCGCGCCGGCGTCGCTGGTCGTGCCGCGCGGAACCGGCGCCGTCATCGCCGTCGATGGGGGCGGTGCGCCCTGCCAGCTCAAGAACAACGAGGACTCCGTCGCCGCGCTCGATGGCGGCGAGAGCTACACCTTCACGGCCGACCGTCCCGGTGAGTTCCGCTTCAGCTGCAACGGCCAGCCCCAGCGTGGCCAGCTCATCCTGACCGTCCCCTGACCCGGGTCCGGCGCGCCCCAATTCCGCCGCTCACCCCTCGGTGGGCGGCGTTCCCGTTTTCGGGCCCACCGTCGGCAACGGTGGCAGCGGCGGCGGCTCCGAAGGCTCGGCTGGGGGCGTACCCGGCTGAAGCGGTGGCGGTGTCGGCGTCGAGGGTGCCGGTGAGGGCGTCGCCGTGGGGGCATCGGGCGTGGCCGCCGTCGTCGGCTGCGATGTGGGCTCGGGTGGCACAGGCGTCGCGACGACCGGTGGTGGAGGCGGCGTCGCCACCCGGCCGGACCCTCCGGTCGTCCCCCCGGAACTTGTTCGCACGGTGGGCACGGGCGTCGATGCCGTCGAACCGCGCAGCTGCGCAAGCGAAATCCGCTCCCGTGTCGGCGTGGGCGTCGGGCTCCCCGTCGTCGCCTTCGTCGTCGGGTGCGCGACCGTTTCAGTGGCGTGCGCGGCTCCCGCCGTCGGTGCCTCGGTACCCGTGACGCTCGCCTTCGAACTCACGTGCGGCGCCTCGGCCGTCGGGACGGCCGGTTCCGTGGCGCCGCTGGTGCCGACCCCGCCGCAGTACGCGAACGCGCCCGCGCCCAGCACACACCCCGCCAGGGCGATCATCGACCGGTTCATACCCTGATTCTCGGAACGGAATCAGCCCGCCCGAGGAACGGTTCGGTGGCAGCGCGTTACGGTGCGGGCGGCGCCCACTGCCCGGCGACCCCTTCCGCCGCGAGCTTCCCGACCGCCGCCGCGTCCAGCCCCAGACGCTCGCCCAGCACCTCCGCCGTGTGCTGCCCCAGCAATGGGGCCGGCGTCATCGCTACCGCGGAATCGCTCATGTGGATGGGCGGCGCCAGCATCTCCCAGTCACCGCGCGTCGGATGGTGAATGGTCTGGATCATGTCCCGCGCGCGCAGGTGTGGGTCGTTCAGCACGTCCTCGGTATCGAACACCGCCGAGGCCGGCACGCCCCCGTCCGCCAGCTGCTCCATCGCCTCCCACTTCGTCCGCTGCATCGTCCAGCCGCTCACGGCCTCCCTGATCGCGTCGGCGTTCTCCGCCCGCGAAAGGATCGTGGCGAAGCGCTCATCCGCCTGCATCTCCGGCCGGTCGATGGCGATGGTCAGCGAGTCCCACATCCGCTGCGTCACGATGTGGATGTACACGTAGTCGTTCGGCCCGCCCGGCGCGCACGGGTACATCCCCGTCGCCGGCATCCCCGATGCCCCGGACCCCCGCCGCTGGATCGCCCCCGGGAACCGCTCCCGCCCGGACATCGGCATGCGCATGTAGTTCGCGACCGTCTCCTGCATCGCGATCTCGATCATCTGCCCGCGCCCCGTGACCTGCCGCTGCAGCAGTGCGGCCAGGATGCCCATCGCGAGGTGCATCCCCGAGCCCGTATCCGCCACCGTCGCCCCCGGCTTCACCGGCGGCCCTCCCGGCTCCCCCGTGATGCTGAAGCTGCCGCCGGCCGCCTGCGCCACCCAGTCGAAGCACTTGTACTGCGATCGCGGCCCGCTCGTCCCGAACCCCTTGATCGTCCCGTAGATGACGCGCGGGTTCACCTCCCGCAGCACGTCCCACCCGATCCCAAGCTTCTCCATGATCCCGAGGGTGAAGTTCTCCGTGACCACGTCCGCCTGCTTCACCAGCTCGAGGAACAGCTCGCGCCCGCGGGGGTCGCCGAGGTTCAGCGCCACGCTCCGCTTGTTGTGGTTGAACGACATGAAGTACAGCGAATCCACGCCCGTCCCGGACGTCGAGCGCCCCGGGTCGCCGCTGCCGGGCTGCTCGATCTTGATGACGTCCGCGCCAAACCACGCGAGGTACTGTGTACAGCTCGTCCCCGCCTCGTACTGCGTCAGGTCAAGGACGGTGATGCCATCGAGTGCGGGCATGGAACTCCTCCGTACGGTCGTGCGGGGAGTCTAGCGCCGTCAGCCCCAACTCGCGCGCACGCCTGTCCATCGCCCCCGGCCGCACGCTCTTTTCTCCTTTCTCCTGTCTCCTTTCTCTTCTCTCTCTACTCCGCCTTCTCAAGTTCGAAGGCCGCGTGCAACGCCCGCACGGCGTCGTGCACCCGCCCCGAATCAATGATGCACGTCAGCCGGATCTCGCTCGTCGTGATCAGTTCGATGTTTATCCCCGCATCCGTCAGGGTGCGGAACATCCGTGCCGCGTACCCGTGCGCCGTCTGAATCCCCACGCCGACGATGCTGACCTTGCCCAGTTCGCCGTTCGCCACGTACCCGCCCGCGCCCACCGATTGGCAGATCGAAGGCATGAGTGCTTCCGTCCGCTTCAGGTCCTTGCGGCCGATGGTGAACGTCAGGTCCGTCAGGTTGTGGTCGCTTGCGTTCTGGACGATGGTGTCGACGCTGATCCCTGCCTCGGCCAGCGGTTCGAAGATGTGGGCGGCGATCCCCGGCCGGTCCGGCACCTGCCGCACGGTCACCTTCGCCACGTCGAGGCCATGCGCGATCGCGCGCACGCGATTCCGTTCTTCCAACTCCGTCCCTCCGTGGATCAGGGTGCCCGGCGCATCGACCATGCTCGATGTCACCATGATGGGCAGGTTGTACACCGAGGCCAGCTCCACCGCCCGGTTGTGCATCACCTGCGATCCCTGCGTCGCCAGCTCCAGCATCTCCTCGTAGGTGATGTCCTTCAGCTGCCGCGCCATCGGCTCGATGCGCGGGTCCGTCGTGTAGATCCCGGTCACGTCCTTGCAGTTCTCGTACCGGTCGGCCCCCAGCGCGATCGCGAGGACGATCCCCGTCAGGTCGCTCGCGCCGCGCCCCAGCGTGACGATCTCGAAGTCCTCCGTGATGCCCTGGAAGCCCGCCACCACCGGCGTCCGCCCCGCGTCCAGCTCCTGCCGCACGCGGTCGGCCTGCACCCGCGAGACCCGCCCCGCCTGGTGCTGCTGCGAACCCGTGAAGATCCCCGCCTGCTGCCCCGTGAGACTCACCGCGTTGACGCCGATGGACTGCAGCGCCATCGCCACCAGCGCGCACGAGACCTGCTCCCCCGTCGCCACCAGCATGTCGAGTTCGCGCGGGTTCGGGTCGTCCGTGATCGATGTCGCCAGCGCGAGCAGGTCGTCGGTCGTGTCGCCCATCGCCGAAACCACCGCCACGACCTGGTCGCCCGCGGCGATGCGCCGCGCGATCCGCCGCGAGACGTTCCGGATGAGCTCCGCATTGGCGACGGAACTGCCGCCGTACTTCTGGACTACGAGCATGCCGTTAGGATGCGCCAGCGCCCGTTTGGGAGCCAGTTCGCGTTACCCCCGGGAAGCACGTTCCCGCGCCGGCTCTTCCTCCGAATGGTGCCCGTCGTGAAGGTCCCGCAGGTGCTCGTCGAGGTGGTCCAGCTGGTCGTGCAGCTCCCGCATCCGCCGGTCGAGGTCGTTCATCCGTTCCCATTCCGGGTCTGGCAGCCGCTGCAGGACGCCGTTCGATTCGTCCCGGAAGGCGACGATGTGCCCCGGCACGCCCACGATGGTCGCGTTCGCCGGCACGTTCGTGACCACGACGGAACCAGCCCCCACGCGCGCGTTCTCGCCAATCGTCACCGCACCAATCACCTTCGCCCCGGCGCCCACCACGACGCCGTCGCGCAGGGTGGGGTGGCGCTTGACCCGCCGCGTGCTGGTCCCGCCGAGTGTCACCCCCTGGTAGAGCATCACGTCCGCGCCAATCTCGGCCGTCTCCCCGACGACGACGCCCATGCCGTGGTCGATGAAGAACCGCGGCCCGATGGTCGCGCCGGGGTGGATTTCGATACCGGTGACGAACCGCGCCGCGTACGTGATCGCGAGCGGCGCGAGCGGGACACGCCGCCGGTAGAGCGCGTGCGCCAGCCGGTGGGCCAGCCGCGCGTGAAACCCCGGATAGAACAGCATGACCGCCGCCGCGCTTCTCGCGGCCGGGTCACGCTGCAGCGTCGCGCGGATATCGTCCCGGATCTCGGCGATCAACCCCATGCCAAGAGCGTACATCACATCCCGCTTCGGACGGCGCAAGGGGCTTCCCCGGCGGCCCCCCGTCCTCGCGCCCGTGGACGGGGGGCCGCCACGAAGGCGCATCCCGGGCACGCCTGGCGCCCGCCGCCGGCTGGAGAACCCGGCGCAGCACCCTCGCGCCGCCCCGCGCCAGTCAATCGCTGGCACAGCGCGGCAGGGAGGCGATTCGCGAACCGCGAATGGGGCTCGCCCACCGTCCTTACGAACGGAGGCGGTTCGCTGATCAGCGGGAGTCTGCCAACCTCCAGGCAGCCATTCAATACCGGATTGTTAACCTGGTTACATTCGCCCGGGCCATGCCCGTGACGACTCCCGCTACGCCCGCGGCTGCGGCGCCCGAACAGCCCTTCCTGCGCCACGCTCGCAACCCGCACACCCGCCTTCGAATACATCCCACCCCACATCAGCGCGCGTGCCGATTGCGCGATCGGGCTGTCCGTCGCGTACAACACCCAGTCGTCGAAGCGCGGTGGATGGTGCCACCAGATGGCGTGGTCGAGGCTCGCTGTCGCTCCACCGGGCTGCCACATCCCGAACCGCTGCGCCACCGTCGCCACCATGCCGCTGTCGCTCAGCCACGCCAGCGCCGCCGCGTGGATCAGCGGGTCCTCGGGCAGTGATGCCACGGGCCGGCCCCATACGGTGCGGTGCGGAAGCCCCTCCGCCCGCGGGTTCCCCTGCGCCGCGCGGATGTCGATCGGGTTGAAGAAGCCCCGGTTCCGGTGGCGCATCATCGGCGGCGGCATCGATGGCATCTGCGCCGACCGCGCCATGGACTCCCACCACGAAGGCAGCTCTTCCGGGTCCGGCGCCTCCGGCATCGGCTCCTGGTAGGCGAAGTGCCCCTCTTCCGGCGCCACGAACCCCACCGACGCCTCGAAGATTACGTCGCCGTCCTGAAGCGCCGTGACCCGCCGCGTCGTGAAGTTCCGGCCGTCGCGGATACGCTCCACGCGGTACGTGATGTCCTTCGCCGGCCTCCCCGCGCGGAGGAAGTACGCGTGCATCGAATGGATGTTCCCGGTCGCCTCGGCGCGGCCCGCGGCCATGATGGATTGCGCCAGCACGAGCCCCCCGAACAGGCGGCCCTCATCCTGCTTCACGCGGCCAATGAACCCATCGGCAACGGGCTGCACATCGAGCTGTTCAAGAAGCTGGTCGATCGACTTGCGGGGGTCGGCTGCTTTGCGTTCGGTTTCAGACATGGATTCGGGCATGAATTGGGGGCGCGGCCATGCGGCCGCGTTCGCTCCTGTCGTGTGAAAAGTGAAGTGCATTCGATGATAGCGCGCCGTTGTGCAGGGCGCGTTTCCGCCGCCCACCGTCCCGCAGGCCCCGCGGGGCGGCGGCGCGACTGTTCGCCCCCGCCGCGCCTACTCGATGGTCCACCGCACCGTCACATCGACGGTGACCGTGTTCGTGCCCGTCTCGACCGGCGTCGAGCCGGCGGAATCGCGCGCCACGCCGGGGATTCCCGCCGGGTAGACGGGGATCGCTCCCTGCGTCTCCGCGATGCTGCGCGGCTTCCCAAGAGACACTCCGCCGAGCTTCGCCAGCTGCTCCGCCTTCGTGCGCGCGTCCGCCATCGCCGCCTTGCGCGCCTCCTCGGCCGCTTTGGCGGTGTCCTCCACCCCGAAACGCACGCTCTGCAGCCGCGCGTCGTTGCCGCCGGCCCTCGTCGCGTCGTCGATGAGCTTGCTGAACGTGTCCAGCTTCGCACCGTCACCGTCACGGTGTTCGTCACGATGTACCCCGTAATCGTGGGCGTCGACGAGTTCTTCGAGTAGTCGTACTGCGGCTGGATGTTCAGGTTCGTCGTCTGGACATCCTTGCTGTCCACGCCGTTCTGCTTGATCGAAGCAATGACCGCCGTCGCGAACGTCGCCGCCCGGTCGCGTGCGGCCTCCACCGTCGCGGCCATCACCTGCACCCCGACCTCGAAGTACCCGGTGTCCGGCGCGACATGCGCCTCCCCGTGACCGGTCACCGTCACCCCGGTCACCTCCGTGCCGGTTCCGCCGCCCGCCTCAATGGTCGCGTCATCCCCTTGCACCCCGCGGCGAACACGGCCGCGAACGAGGCCACGGCGGCCAGGACCCACACCCGTTTCACGGTTCCCTCCTGCGCCTCAGCGATAGAACGATCGTCGCTCCGATCGCGAGCACCGCCACGGCCGCAAGCCCCGCCTGCGCGAGCCGCATGGTGCCCGGGCCATCCTTGTCCGCCCCGGCTGGTGCCGATTGCGTAATCGTCGCGCCGCCCGTCACGCCGCCGTCTCGCGTGCCGTACGCGCTTGTCGAAGGAGTGCCGGGAACGGTGGCGGCGTCTCCACCCCCGGTGAGCGGCGGGACGGGCGTGGGCATCGCCGTCACGGCCTCGCCCGGGCCGGTCGCCGGCGCACGTGGTGTCGGGCTGGCGACCGCCGTGGCCGGCGTCTCGGCCGTCGCCGTCACTCCCTGCCCGGAGACCGAACTGGTCGGCGAATAGGGCGGCAGTGTGGGCGCGAACGGTGATGGCACCGAGGTCGCGACCGGCGGCCGCCCCTCCGCCGTGGCCGCCGTGCTGTTCGTCGCCCCGCCCGAGGCCGCGGCTGCCGCGGGCGCCTGCTTTGTCGTCGCGTCCTCCACGGCCAGCGAAGCCGACTCGCCCGATGCGGCCGTGTCCGCTGCCCGCTCGTTGTCCACCGCCCCCGCGACGAACGTCACCGCGAGTGCGAACACCGAAAGCGCGGCCGCGCCCTGCGCCAGCCGCAGCGCCACCGGCGCCCGCCGTGGGGCCGGCGCCTGCCGTGCGGGCGCCGCCACCATCGCCGCCGTCAGCCGGAACGACCGTGGCGCTTCGATTTCGGGCAGTTCGCGCGCGGCGAGGCGGATCGCGCGCAACTCCCCGACTTCCCGCGCGAGCGCGGGGTCGCGCGCCATGGCCGCCTCGAATTGGGTGCGTTCGGCACCCTCCAGCGCGCCCTCGATGTAGGCGTGCAGGCGGTTGCGCTGGCGGTGGCGCGGCGATAGCCACGAGCGAATTTCCATCACTCCTCCGGACGCACCAACCCTTCGAAAAGTTCCGGCCGCGCGATCATCGCTTGACGCAACCGTTCCCGGCCCCGGTGAATCCGCGACTTCACCGTCCCCACCGAAGCGTTCGTCAGGCGCGCTACTTCCTCGTAGGCGAACTCGTACACGTCCACCAAAAGCACCGCCTGGCGTTGCTCGAAAGGCAGATCCCCGAGCGCGATCTCCAGCGCGCGGCCGAAATCGTGGCGTTCAACAATGACTTCGGCACCTTCTGAGGGATCGGGGATCTCAACCGGTGACTCCTGCCTGTCGAAGATAGCTTCTAGGGAGGTGGCGCCGTCCTTGCGTCGCCGCCGCCGCAACTCGTCCTTCGCTTCATTCGCGGCGATGCGCAGCACCCAGCTGCGAAAGCTGCCGCCATGGAACCGGTCGAGTGCGCGGTACGCCGAAAGGAACGCCTCCTGGGCCGCGTCTTCCGCCGCCTCGCGATTCCCCAGGAGTCGCACGCAGAGGCTGTAGACACTGCCCTGGTAGCGGTCAACGAGCCTGTTGAAGGCATCGAGATCGCCGCCACGAGCCAGTACGACGAGCTCCTCGTCGCCGGTGTTTGGCGCCTCGCTCATGGCGGCGAGGGTAGGTCACTCACCTGTAAAGGGCGATATCGGGGGGCACAGGGAGGCATGGTAGGCTGATGACTATGGACCAGGACGGCCACCAGGGCCCGGACGACCTCGCGTTGCCCGAGTCTGAAGATGGCTGGTACTTCGACCTCCCCAGTGGGGCCTGGGAGCGCCAGGAAGAAAAAAACCGCGAACTCCGGGAGCGGATTCGCGGCAACATGACCCAGGGCTCCGGCCACGAACCGTTCCGCGGCCGCAAACCCCGCGCCGAAGAGCCGCAGGGCGGCCTCGCCGGCTGGTCTTCGCGCCACGCCGATGAGCCCCTCCCCGAACCCGCGCCCGTTCCCCCCGCGCCCGCACCCTTCGCCGCCCGGCCCGATGAGCCGCTCGCCGCGTGGGCCGGCGACGGTTGGGACGACCCCGAGAGCGGCTCCCTCTGGCAGGAAGAGCCCGCGCCGCCCGTGCCCGCCGCATCCCTCACGGCCGACCCCTTCGCGGAGAGCGTCGAGGACTTCGGCGACCCCGAGCTGATTAACGCGATGCGCGCCTGGGCCAATCAGCAGGGGCCCCGAGCCCGAGCCCGAGCCCGAGCCCGAACCCGTGCTCGCCGAGGCTAACTTCGAACCGGCTGAGCCCGCCGGCATCGCCGACGCCATGCGCGCCTGGGCCGCGACCCCGGCCGCGCCTTCGTTCCGGGCGGAAGATGGCGACGGCGACGACGACGACGGCGGCGATTCGAACATCACCGCTTTCCGCCGCCCCGGCGAGTACCAGAGCAG
This sequence comes from Candidatus Amarobacillus elongatus, assembly GCA_016703545.1. GTDB lineage: Bacteria > Chloroflexota > Dehalococcoidia > Tepidiformales > Tepidiformaceae > Amarobacillus > Amarobacillus elongatus. Next base: position 168,580 of record JADJBX010000005.1, on the reverse strand, counting down.
CTGGCGCCGCGAACGCCCCGTGAGCGAACCTTCCCGCTGGCAGGAAGCGTTCCAGGACGCCCCGCGCGGCGAGAACGTGATCGATAGCATGCGCCTGGGCCGAGAGCGGCCCCGTCCTCCCCCAGGACGATGAGCCGCCCCCACCCCAGGAGATCCCCGAGGAGTTCCTCCAACCGTTCGAATGGGAGCTCGAAGAGGGCGGCGCCGCCGATTCCGACTTCGCCATCTTCAGCGGCGCCGCCGAGGCAGTCCCCGACGAGCCGGCGCCTGCGCCGGCCTGGACCGCGGAAGAACCTCCCGTCGCGATGCCCGCCCTCGCGGCATGGGGCACCGAGGGTGACACCCCCGCCGAGGACGAGCTGGTGGAAGAATCCGCGCCCGCGCCCTTCGCGTGGCCGCCAGCCGCCAACGACCCGGAGGACGAACCCACCCACACCGCCATCCCCGGCTTCGACGACGAGGACTCCATCTTCGCCGCCGCCCGTTCCATGGCTGGCCCAATCCCGCCCGCGGCTGAACAGAAGCCACGGGAGAAGAAGGGGGGCCTCATGTCGCGGCTCTTTGGACGCAAGAAGCAGGAGTCGGCATCCACTCCGGACGTCGGTCCCGGCGATTGGGTGTCGGCCGACCTTGTCGAGGAGACGGCGCCGCCGTGGTCCATGGCGGGCATGGCCGGCGTTTCGCCGGCTGCCGCCGCCGCGAGTGAGGACTGGGAACCGAACGTGGACCTTGCCCCCGCCGCAGCCGCCCCTGCCGCCGCGCCCGTGGCCGACGATGACGACGGTGACGACTGGGCCGCGAAGGCACGCGCCGCATGGGCATCCCTCGATGCCCCCGGCTCCCTTCCCACCGAGTCGTTTGCGTGGGACCCCGAACCCGCGACCGAAAGCGCAGGGGAAAGTCCCGCCACCTCCACAGTTGCATGGGAATGGCCACGGACCGACGCTGCAATGGAGACTCTCGAGGAGTCCCCGGAGCAGATGACGGTGACGACCTCCGAACCCGGCGACAGCAACGAATTCACCTGGGACCCCGAAGAGTTCGGCGACGAGCCCGCCGCCGCGTCCGGGCAGGTGCCCGTCTTCGAAGCTGCCCCCGCTGAGGCCGAGCCCGCGGTGGAGCCGGCAACCCCGGCCGAAGCCGTGCCCGTGCCGCTGTTCGCCTTCGAGCCCGAACACGAACCCGTCCCGGCGCCCGTCGCCGAGTCTGAACCATCGCCCGTGCCGGTGCCGCTCTTCGCGGCGGAGCCCGAACGAACCGGCCCCCGCGTTCAGCTTCGAACCCGAGCCCGCCGAGAGCCCCGATGACCCCTGGGCTGCATTCCTTGCCGCACGCGAGCAGGACCGCACCCCGGCGGACCCCGGTCGGGAGGCCGGGAACATCCTCCCTTTCGACGAACCCCGGCTGATGGACGAAACGACCGCTTCGACGGTCGAGCCGGCGGCCTCCGCGGCTAACGCGGAGATCGCTGGCGCCCCGGCCGGGGATGCCCTTCACCTCGAACACGAGCGCGCAAGCGGATGGGACGCGATCGCCGATGCGGTCACCAATCCGGACGCCGACCCCGAGGACGACGACTACGACTGGAACCCGGAGGCGTTCGCCACGGCCACGCCCATGCGAATGCCTCCGGCGCCCGAGACCACACCCGAACCCGCCGCGCCGGCCTTCGCCTGGGACGATCAGGACCCCGATGGCGACGAGCAGGACGGCCATGCTGAGCCGGCGGCTCCCGCCGCGACGCCGGTCTCACCCCTGCAAGGGTGGGGTGCTCCCGCCGTCGCTGCCTCCTTCGGGGAGGATCCGCCCACGCCGCCCGAAAGCAGCGAATGGGAAGCCGACGAACCCGCCGCGCAGGCCGGCGAGCCGCCCGCCGACGACCCGTGGGCAGCCGTCGCCGCCGCCAGCGGCTTCGAATCCGATTCACCCCACGGCATCGCCGTCTACCGCGGCCACGCCGAGCACATCGCCCAGCACCACGACGCCTGGAACGACGAGGAGCCAGCCGCTGACGAAGACGTCGTCCTTCGCGCCTTCGAACGCCACGCCGCCTCCCGTTCCGCGAGCGACGACCCCGAGTCGTCCATGCCGCCGTTGCCGCTCGAGCCGCTGCTCGGTCGCGACGGGGTCGACGTCATTGACGAAGTCAGCCCCGAGGACCCTGTGTCGACCCACCACGGGTTTAGCCGCCTCAGCGGTTGGGCCCCCCAGCGCGGCGGCGATGAGCCGCCCGCCCGCCCGCCCCTGCCCCGCGCCGGCCGCCCCGACCCCACGGAAGAGTGGGGATTCGAGGATGACGACGCCGGTACCGCCGTGGGCGCGCCCCCCGGTCGCCGATGCGGCCCATTCCGGCGACCCGGCCCACGAGGACCTCGTTCCCCGCCGCCGCCGCACCCTCGTCCGCGAAATCGTCGAGACCGGCCTCCTCGCGGCGCTCGTCTTCCTCTCCGTCCGCGCCAGCTTCCAGAACTTCAAGGTCGATGGCACCTCCATGTACCCGACGCTCGAAAACGGTCAGTTCCTGATCGTGAACAAGCTCGTGTACTCGGAGGTTGATGTGGAGAAGCTCAGCCACTTCCTCCCGTTCATCGACCCGGGCACGGACCCCAAACGCAACGTCTTCCACGGCCCCGAGCGCGGCGACATCATCGTGCTCGAACACCCGTCCCAGCCCGGCACCGACCTCATCAAGCGCGTCGTCGGGCTCCCCGGCGAAACGCTCGAAGTCGTCGATGGCCACGTGTACATCAACGACCGGCTCCTCGAAGAGCCCTACGCGCCCGCGCACTGGGGCGGTACGAAGCCGCGCATCGTCATCCCCGAAGGCGAGTACTACGTCATGGGCGACAATCGCGATAACAGCGCCGACAGCCGCACCCTGGGCACCATTCCCGAAGAGCTGATCATCGGCAAGGCCATGGTCTCCTACTGGCCCACCAGCAAGTTCGGGCTGGCACCCAACGCCTCCCCGGATGTCACCGACCAGAAGCCACGGCTCACGGCCCAGCGCCTCGGCGACTAGGCCGCCGCCGTTGCTCCGCGCTCTCTCGTGCCGGGTGCGAAGGATTTCCTTCCCACCCGGCACTTTTTTCGCCCCCGACCCCATTACCGGGTATGGAAGCCCACCTCCCCACCGTCGTCTGCGCATGGTGTGACCGGCTGCTCCGGCGTGGGCTGCCCAGCGTCTCCCACGGCATCTGCCCGGATTGCGCCCACACCTTCGTCCGCTCGTTTCCCGCGCCCCACCCGTCCTCCGCCCTTGCAGCCGCCGGCCGCCCCCTCGCCTCGCCCGTCCGCTGAGCGCGCGGCTCCGCGTTCTGCCGTACAGTTTCCCGCCATGAGCGACTCCCCCGAACCACCGCCGGGCTGGGCATCGTCGTGGATCCCGGATGGCGCTCCGCCCGAGGGCCAGCGCGCTGCGTTCCGCCGCATCGCCGCCGCCGTCCGCCGCATGAACGAACTCCTCCTCGATTCGCGGCTCCCGGAGGCCGACCTGCTCGATGCCGCCGCCGCCGCCGAGGCGCTCGCCGCCCGCTTCGAGAACGGCCCTCGTAACCGCCCGCATTGGGGCTTCGGCGAACCCGCCAACTCCGGCAACCCCCGCGCCCACTTCGAAAGCAGCCCCCTGAGCGGGCTGGGGAACCCGGTCGCGCCGCCCCTGGCGCTCGCCGTCGAGAACGGCGAAGTCATCGGCCGCGTCACCTTCACCCGGCCCTACGAAGGGCCGCCCGGCCACTGTCACGGCGGATTCGTCGCCGCCGCCTTCGATGAGGTCCTCGGCCTCACCCAGTCCATGACTGGCAGAACCGGCATGACGGGCACGCTCGTCGTTCGCTACCGCAAGCCCACGCCCCTCTATCGCGAGGTCCGGTTCACCGGGCGCGTCGACCGCGTCGATGGCCGCAAGATCTTCACCAGCGCCACCCTGCATGACGGCGAGATCCTCTGTGCGGAGGCGGAAGCGATCTTCGTGCAGGTGGATTTCGACCGCCTCCGGCGGCTCGCGGAGCAGGCCTAACCCGCGGCGGCGCTGGCCATCGGTTCGTACCCCGGCACGAATTTCCGCCAGCCTTCCTGCTGGCTCAGGTACGGGAAGAACACGTAGTAGATCGAAACGCGCGGCGCCCCTGGCTCGCGCGTTAGCGCCATCTTCGCTTCCGATGGGGTGTGCCCGGCCTTGCGGTGGTTGCATGGCTTGCAGGCGCTCACGAGGTTCTCCCACGTGTGCGGCCCTCCCCGGTGCCGCGGCAGGACGTGGTCGAGCGTCAGGTCCCGCGTCATCCGCCCGCAGTACACGCACGTCCAGTTATCGCGCGCGAAGATCTCGCGGCGCGTCAGGCGCACCTTCGGCCGGGGCCGCCGGATCATATGAAACAGCCGGATCACCGAAGGGAGTGGGAATGCCTGCGTGCTCGATCGGATGGCGTCGCGCGCCGTCTCCAGCACTTCCGCCTTGCCGCGCAGCACGAGCACCATCGCTCGCCGCACGTTGCACACGTTGAGCGGCTCATAATTCTGGTTCAGTACGAGGACCGATCCCGTGTCCATGCACTGCCGCCTTTGATGGATGGTAACAATTCGCAATTAAGGCCTGCAATGCATCACCAATGGGCGAGGAGCGCGCGCGCCGCCTGCGGTCACCCCCTTGCCCCGCCCGTCAGTCGGTCCCGATCGGCACTCCCGGGTACTCACCCGCAGGATCGGCGGCAACAGCGCCGCCAGCCGCCGCGGCACGAAGATGTCCTCCGAGGCCGCGATTTCGTCCATGCTCCACCAGCGGCACTCCGCCAGCTCCTGCAGCTCCAGGTCCGTCCACCCCGTCCGCGCGATCTCCACGGGCCTGGGCACTTGCCCGATGAAGTACTGCTCGTCCACCGCGTACCACCGGCCTCCCAGCCGTGCCCGGTGCTCGCGAAGCCACACGCACGGCCCCAGCAGCACATCGGTGAGCCCCGTCTCCTCCTCCAGCTCGCGCAGCGCCGCCTGGGCGTGGTCCTCCCCCGGTTCGAGCCCTCCACCCGGTGGGAACCAGAACGGCCGCCCCGTGTCCTCGTCCGCCATTTTCGCGCGGAATAGCAGCGTGTGGCCCGAAGGCGTCAGCAGCACCACCCGTGCCGTGGGCCGGGGGATGGCGGTCTCCGGGGTGTCGCCTGCCGCGTCGCTCATGGGGCCGAAGTCTAGCCGTTCCCGCCGCCCGCTGGTACGCCCGGGTGAGCGAACGGCCGCAGCCCGTAACCGCCCGGCAAGGGCTGCCTGCCTACGCTGGAAGGAAACCCGCCAACGGAGGCACCACATGGACAGCCACGGCAACGAGCGTGAATGGCGGACGCGTGAGCGCGCCCGCTCCTCCGACTTCGACGACTTCCGCGATTACCGCGGCGAACGCGACCGCTGGGGCAACCCCCTCCCGGACGGCCGCCCCGGCATCTGGGGCTCAACCTACACCCCGCGCTACGACCGCGACCCGGGCGACCAGCCCCGCCGCGGCTACGACCCCGAGACCCGTGACTACGGCCCCCTCTCGAGCCCCGAATACCGCGATCCCGATCGGATGTCCGGCCCCGGCTCCTACGGAGGCCGCGGCGAGGGCCGCTATGGCGGCGAGCGCTACGGGGCCGGCCGGGGCTCGTACGAAGACGGCTCCTACCCGCGCCCGACCCGGGAGTACAGCGGCGAACGCGATTCCGGTTCCCGCTACCAGACGTCCCGCTACGGCGGCGAAGCCCCCCGACCGGAGGACTTCCTCGATGAGCGGGACAAGAGCTGGAGCGGCCAGCTTGGCCGCGACCCGTACGCCCCCGAGCCCGGCGGGCGCCCCGTCAGCGCCTTCTACATGCCCGGTGAAGGTCGGCAGTCAGGCTCCGGGGAGCACAGCGGCCGCGGTCCGCGCAACTACCGTCGCGACGACGGCCGCATCCACGAAGACGTCTGCGAAATGCTCACCCGTCACGGCAACATCGATGCGTCCGACGTCGAGGTCGAGGTCAAGGACGGCGGAGTCTTCCTGCGCGGCAGCGTCGAGACTCGCGGCCAGAAGCGCCTCGCCGAGGACATCGCCTGGCAGGCCAGCGGCGTCCGCGACGTGCGAAACGAGATCCGCGCCCAGACCATGATGGCCGAACGCGGCGAGCGCTCCATCACCGTCGGCGACGGTGCGCTCTCGTCCCGCCGGGGCGACTGACCTACCGGCCGTCTTCCGGCGTGGCCTGCGCCGGGGGAATTCCGCCCGGTGACTCCGCCGGTCCGCGAAACGCGGTCGGCGGAGCCTTGCCGGGCGCCACCACCACCACCCGCGGCGCTCCTGCGAGCGCCGCCAGCGGCAACGCCGCTGCCGTCCCCAACCTGTCGCGAAGCACAGCGCGAGCACGACTTCCCCCACCCGGTTCCGCCGCCCCGCGGCTCGCGCTGCCTTCGCGTCCCGTCCCATCAAGAGCAGTATTGGTCCCGCTTCGGATGCCCCGGTAGAGGGTGTTCCCTGCTCTCGCCCCCGGTGAATCCCCCGAGCGGTGCGCCCGCCCGCCCGCCACGCGATTCCCTCTTTGCCGCCGCCCGCGCATACTGGGCGGACTAAACCGGCGGGGGCAGCATCATGCCGCGACATCCGAACGAAGCACTTTTCGAAGGTCACAAGGCCTTCCCGATCATTCCCACCTGCGAGCACTTCGCGGGCACGGAAGAGCGCATCTCCAAGGCGTTCGAGCTCCAGGCGAAGATGGGTGGCGTCTTCGATATCACCATGGACTGCGAAGACGGCGCCCCCACCGGCGCTGAAAAAGCCCACGCCGAAATGGTCGTGCGGATGCAGAACAGCCCCCTCAACAAGTTCAACATGGCCGGCGTTCGCATCCACGACTACACCAACGAGCACTGGCGCCAGGACGTCGACATCATCGTCCCCGGCGCCGGCAAGAACGTCGCCTACATCACCATCCCCAAGACCACCCGCGTCAGCGACCTCCGCGAGATGATCGAGTACATCCGCGAGGCCGCCGCGAAGGCCAACATCGGCCGCACCATCCCGATCCACGCCCTCATGGAGACGCAGTCCGCCCTCCACCAGGTCTGGGAAATCGCCGACCTCCCCACCATCCAGGTTCTCGACTTCGGCCTGATGGACTTCGTCAGCGACCACCACGGCGCCATCCCCTCCGCCGCCATGCGCTCCCCCCAGCAGTTCGAGCACGAGCTGCTGCGCCGCGCCAAGGCGGAAATGGTCGCGGCCGCCCTTGCCAACGGCATCGTGCCCGCCCACAACGTGACGCTAGAGCTCAAGGACACCGACTTCATCTACAAGGACGCTCTGCGCGCCCGCTTCGAATTCGGCTTCCTCCGCCAGTGGTCCATCTACCCGGCGCAGATCGAGCCCATCACCCGCGCGATGGCGCCCGCCATGCCCGAAGTCGAGGAAGCGGAGGCCATCCTCCTCAAGGCCCACGCCGCCGACTGGGGCCCCATCCAGCACGATGGCAACCTGCACGACCGCGCCACCTACCGCTACTACTGGGAGCAGCTCCAGCGCGCCCACGTGCAGAACCTCCCCCTCCAGGAGTCGGTCAAGGAGCTCTTCTTCGCCACCGCCTCCTGACCGGAGCGCACGGGACGAACACCAGCGGGGAGGCCATGGCGGCCTCCCTGCTTTCGTTTTCCGGTCGCCCCCGGCGGCCATCGTTCTCCGGGACGCGCAGAGGGCGCGGGACCTGCGTCCCGCGCCCTCTGGATTTGTCCGTTGCGCCGGTCACCCGGCCGATCGAACGCCCGCGCTTACTGGCCGCCCGCCGGTGCACCCTCCGGGAGCAGGTGACCCCGCTCCTCCTCGGCGTGCCCTTCGACATCGATCCGGGGCAGCCACCCCAGCCACGACGGCAGGTACCAGTTCCGCTCGCCGAGCAGTTCCATCGAAGCCGGCACCAGTACCGTCCGCACGATGGTCGCATCGAGGAACACCGCCACCGCGAGCCCGAAGCCCATCTGCTGCATCATCACCAGGTCGCCCATGGTGAAGCCGGTGAACACCGCAACCATGATGAGCGCAGCCCCGGTGATCATGCCCGCCGTCGTTCGCACTCCGTAGGCCACCGAGCCGCCGTTGTCGTGCGTCGCGTCGAACTGCTCCTTGATCCGGCTCAGCAGGAACACGTGGTAGTCCATCGAGAGCCCGAACAGGATGGCGAACATGAACAGCGGCACCCACGCATCGATCCGTTCGACCTGGCTGAACCCGAGCAGCCCCGCGCCGTAGCCGTGCTGGAACACCGCCACCATCAGCCCGTACGCCGCGCCCACGCTCAGCAGGTTCATCACGATCGCCTTCAGCGGCACCACGATGCTGCGGAACACCACCAGCAGGATGACGAAGCTCAGCCCCAGCACGAAGCTGAACACCATCGGCGTGTACCGGTCGATGAGCCCGCCGAAGTCGATCACCCAGGCCGTCTCACCGCCCACGTACACCGCCGCATCGGTGCCCGCGAACGCCGCCGGGATGTACTCCTCGCGCAGCCGCTCAACCGCGTCCAGCGCTTCCTTCGATTGCGCCTCGCCCTGGATCGCGAGGTCCAGCTCGCCGAGGTCGCCCTGCGTGTTCGCCGTGAACCCGTTCACGAAGAACGCCGGGTCCGTCGCCACGGCCACCTTCAGCCGCTCGACCGCGCCCTGCACTTCGGGCGAATTCACGTCCCGTGCGTCGATCACCACCTTCGTCGGCGTCAGTAGCCCCGAGTTGAACTCCTCCTCGAGAATCGTGAACGCGCGCTTCGGCGAGCTCCCGTCCGGCAGCGAGCTCACGCCCGAGCTGCCGAGCTGGATCGTGAAGTAGGGAAGCGACGCCGCGACCAGCAGCCCCGCGCTCACCACCACACTCGCCACCGCGTGCTTCATCACGACGTTCGTGGCCCAGGTCCAGAACCCGCCACCCCTGGCCGCCTGGTCCCCACGGCTGCGGCCGGGAACGCGCACCGTGCCGATGTTCACCCTGTCACCCATCAGCCGCAGGACGGCCGGCAGGAGCGTGAGTGCCGCCGCAACCGCGATGATGACGACGATGATCGCCCCCACCGCGATGCTTCGGAAGATGCTCGTCGGGACGATGAACAGACCCGCGAGCGCCACCACGACCGCCATCCCCGAGAACAGCACCGAACGGCTCGCCGTCGAACCGGCACGCACGATCGCGCCATCGCGGTCGCGGCCCTTGCGGCGCTCCTCGCGGAACCGCTGGATGATGAGCAGCGCGTAATCGATGCCCACCGCCAGGCCGATCATCGTGATCACGTTCGTCGCGTACAGGCTCAGGTCGAACGCCCGCCCGATGAGCAGCGTCGAAGCCACCGCCCCCAGGATCGCCAGCAGCGAAAGCACGATCGGGATGCCCGCCGCCATCAGCGCGCCGAACACCACCACCAGCACCACCAGCGCTATCGGAAGGCCAATCAGCTCGGCCTTCTGCAGGTCCTTCTCCGAAACCTCGATGAACGTCTGGTTCGAACTGCCCTGCCCGCCCGTGACCACGGTGAACCCGGCCACGCCATCGTGCTCGGCCAGGACTTCCATGATCGCCTGCGCGTTCTCTTCTTCCTGGTCCTTCTGCGCGCCCGTGATCACCGGCAACAGCAGCGTGTGGCGGTCCTGCGAGACAAGCGACGGCTCGCCCGTGTCGTAGAAGCTGACCACCCCCATCACCGGCCCGCCGAGCCCCTGCAGCTCGTGCGTAATCTCGGTGGTGGCAGCGCGGAACTCCGCATCGTCGACCGTCAGCCCGCGATGCTGGATGAGCACGTACTCCGTCGGCCCCCCCACCGAGTCGTCGTGCATGCGCGCCTCGATGAGCTCGTCCGCCGTCTGCGCCTCGAGCTTCGTGTACGTCGTCATGTCCGTCGTCAGCGAACCCCCGGCCCCAAAGCCGAGCGCCGCCAGCGCGACAAGGAAGATTGCCCACCCGGCCACCACGCGCCACGGGTGGCGCGTCGCGAGCCGTGCGAGCCTGTCCGGTGATAATGCGTTCATGCGTTCCTCCCCATGGGCCCGGTGGGCCCCGCGCCGGCGTTCCGGCGCTGTTCTTCAGGCAAAAGGATGCCCGCCGCACCCCCACCCTGGGACGCGCGGAACGACGGGTTCGTGACCGGGACTTTCGGCGGAGATGGCGGTCGGGCCCATGGCCCCCCACCGCCGTGGGAGTTACGCCGGCGGCAGCCCGTGCTCGCCCGAGAGGCGCAGCAGCCGCCCCAGAAGGTCCAGCGCCTCGCGGCTGCGCGGCCCGTTCCCCGTCTCGGCCGTCTCCAACTGCAGCCCCCGGGCGACCGCGAACAGCAACGTGCTCAGCGCCTCCGCGTCCATCGACGCATCGATTTCGCCGGACCCCTGCGAGGCCGCCACCAGCGTCTGGATGTTCGCGCGGATCGCGTCGTGGACGTCCCGCTGCCTGCCCCCGATGCCCTCCGGGTCGCGCAGGCTCGCCAGCTCGACTTCCAGCCAGAGCGCGCAATCCTGCGAATCGCCCGTGCTGGTCACCTTCTCCCCCACCTGGAAGAGCGCCGCGAGCCCCATGCCCGAAGCCTCCGCCGCGCGTTCGAACTGCGCCGCGCTGTCGCGCATTTCGCGTTCGAACACCGCCGCGAGGAGGGCCTCCTTACCGGGGAAGTAGCGGTAGATGGCGCCCGTCGAGATGCCCGCTTCCGCCGCCACGTCCGCCATCGTCGTCTTCTCGATCCCCCGGGAGGCAAAGAGCGCGACGGCGGCGGCGAGGATATCGCCGGTGCGGGCATCAACATGGGCCTGTGTGAGGCGCGCCATAGTAAGCATCATGATACGCCTCCCGTTCGTCCTGAACACCGATTCACAAGACTGAATCCATATTCACTCTAATGAATCCACATTCACCCTGCAACCCCCAAACTGTGCCTCACCTCACATAGCCGCTGGGGGTGCTCTCAGGTGTCGCGGGCAGCGCGCGGCAGCGATAGAGGGAACTGGCACTCGGTACGAAGGGGACACTCGCCGCATGCCGGCACACCCGGGCGGCACACAAGCATCGTGAAGTCCAGGACCGCGTAGTTGTATTCGCGAAAGCCCGTCCGCGGCGTGAGCGAATCCGCCAGCTCCCGCAGCCAGCGTTTCCGGCGCGTCTCGGCCGTGCAGGCCACCTGCCATGCGGCGAGCCACCGCGCCACGTGTTGTCGACGATGACCGCCCGCCTGCCCCGATGGAGCGACAGCCACGCCGCGGCCGCGGCTCAACCCCGGCAGCTGCCGGAGCGCCTCTTCACTCTCGGGTGGTGCTCCGCCGTTGCACAATCGCCCGTGCGGCCTCGCGCAAAACGGTCCGCCAATGGAGGCGCCCGCCGTCGCCTCGGGACTCCCGTCCGATGCGGCGGCGAACGCCTCCGCCCGAGGGTAACGCTCCTTGAAGAGCGCGAACGCACGTTCCGCCTGCGCTGCACGCGTGCGCTGCAGCATCACCTCCGCCACGAGCGTCAGCCAGGGATCGGATTCCTCCCGCCACGCGAAACGCTGGGAGTGCGCCGCGCCCCAGATCAGGAGACGACGGCGAATGGCCGGGCTCTTCCAGCAACACCCGCTGCCTCGCCGGCCGCGAACCAGTTCCATCTGCTGCGGCGTGGATCCACTTCGATCTCCCGGCCACGGCTTCGACGACCGGAACCACCACCAGATTCCCGGGCGCTTGTACGCCCGGGTGTCACTCACCGGAATTTTGAACGAATCGGGAAGCCCATCAGCCGTGCGCACTCGCGAGGCGTCAGACGGCGCGGGCGCTGGCCCTCACCCCGCCAGATCAGGATCTCCGAGCCGTCCTTGTAGTAGCGGGCCGACAACGTTCGCGTCACGACGTTCGGGTCGGCGATGGGATCTACAGCCTGATACCCGAAGCCGTTTCCGGCCGCCCGATGCTTCTCCGCGTAGTCCTGGGGGTATTCCCCAAGCGCTCGAGGATGTACTTGGGGTCGACCTCCGGTTCCAGGATCGACGCGAGCGTGGGCCGTGCTTTGGGCAGCACCGGGTACTTGAAGCCGGGCGTCGGCAGCCGGAACCCGACAATGTAAATTCGCTCTCTGTGCTGCGGGACGAGCGCCGCCGCATCCAGGACCTGCGGATCCGGCACGTAGTAGCCCAGTTCATCACGCAATGTCGACAGGATGGTCTTGAGCGTTCGGCCCTTGTCGTGTGTGCGCAGGTTCTTGACGTTCTCCAGCAGGAACGCCATGGGCCGCTTTGCCGCGATGATCCGCGCGACATCGAAGAACAGGGTGCCCTGCGTGGTGTGCGCGAATCCGTGCTGGCGCCCCAGCGCGTTGTGTTTCGAAACCCCGGCGATGGAGAACGGCTGACGGGAATCCCACGAATGTCGTGGTCGGGGACCTTGTATTCGTCGAAAACGGTGATGTCTCCGGCGGGCAGGTCCCCGTGGTTCTCCTGATACGTCTTCTGGGCGTAGGCGTCCCACTCCGATGAAAAGACGCACCTCCCGCCCGCCCGTTCGAACGCCAGCCTCATCCCGCCGATCCCGCAAAGGTCGATGAAGGTGAAGGCCGGTCTTTTTCATACTGCGAGTGCCTGCTCGCGGTGCCGGCCAGCGCGTCCTCTGGCGGGTGCGGGTATCCGGGCGGCCCTCCGTCAAACGTTGAGTCGTCGTTCGGTTTTCACGCTGAGAGGCCGCTATCCCCCAGCGGCGCTCGGGGCATGTACAGGAGAAGATGGTCGAAGGCCCAATGAGCGTGCGGCACAGGGCAGCCCGTTCCTGATGTCATCCGGCCCCCCGAGCTCGACCGGTACGATGTGGGCCGCTTCCGGCTCGCACGGCGGCAGATGAGCGGGCTGGTCCGCGGGCAGCACGAGGCCGACACCGCAGGCCGTGCACTTTCTGTCGTAGGCCGCAAGGACCGCGTACCGAAATGCCGCGCTTCGCAGCAGCCGGGACGACTGTCCTCGTTCTCTGGCTCAAAGTGAGGGCGGCTCCGCGGTTCGGTCCTGAATCGAACGATCTCCGATCATCGCCGAAAGGTCCAGGGAGCCGCGCCAGCGGCCCCAGCGGGCACAATCCGCTGCGCGATGGCAGAGTGGGGGGCTGATTGGCCCCGTACCAGCGTCACCCGGTACCGCTCAAGCGAGTCGCTGCGCCGTTCGAACAGGAGGATGTCACCCTCCGACGCTGTCTTGGATGCTGCGTCAATCGCCCTTCCGGGGCTCGGGAAGCCGACCATGTCTGGTAGTGCCACCGGGACGTGACCGTACCGACCGGCATGTCGCCATCGAACAGGTCGAGGGTGAGGTAAACCTCTTCTGTCACGGTGCTCGGTCCCGGTGAGCAATGGGGGCAGATGGGGCCAGAGGTCAGCGGAATTGCGGGACCTCCGGTTCGTGTCGGGACCGCAGTCGTTCTTGGACACTTGAAGAGGGGGCTGTCAAACTCATCCAGGGCCACACTCCGAACGGACGTTCGCCTGCGAGAAGCGTAGCGACGGTGGCCTCGCCGGTCAATGCGCGAGCTTGGTTCTCGCCTTCGAGACTCCTGCGCATTCGAGGTAGCTACGGGCGGTGTTGTCTGGATACGGTTCGATATGGCGCCAACGGCACTTCATTGAGGATCTGGCTCAAGTGGGACGGCCGTCGCGTGGGGATTGCCGCCTCGTCCGGTAGCGCATCCCTGCCTTGTGTGGCGCCTTGTGACAGTGTGGCAGCCGCAGTTGAGACGGGAGTAGAACGCGGCAGCGGGGTGCTGGACGTGACCGGTGATGGGCGGGCCAGTCCGAGCCAGTCGTTCCCCTGTTCGCCATAGGGCAGGATTCTGAACTGATCGCGGAAGACACTGACACCCGACAACTCGACGACGAATTGCTTGTCGGGAATGTTCACCTTCTTGAGTTCCGACTGCGTGAAACGCCACCCTCGAAGTTGAAGCTCGAATGGGCCGCACTCCGGCAAACGTGAAGCATCGATGGAAAGGCGCTCTCGCTTGCGTTTCTTCGCCCGAAAGGTCAACTTCCTCTTCGCCTTCGGAGCCTTCACCGGTCAGCTCGTTGGACCACGTCAGGAACGCCTTGCCATTTTCGCTAACCTTCGCCGTCAATCGGAAGTGGTAATTGTCGATGACACGCTCCGGCTCGATCCGGGAGAGCTCCGGTCGATCGAACAGGTGAATGTCAGGTCGAAGTCACGATCGTGGATCGGGGATCGGGCCGCAGCAGCTTGCGGTGTACTGCGGTGAGGTCCATCGGTCCACGGATCGACGGCACCGACCATCGCAACACGGGTTCCCGTTTTGGTCCCAGGAAAGATCTGCGGCTCCCGCTCTTCTATGGAAATCGCAACGTCTTCCAGGGTCCCCGCCTTACCGAACGCGTCCCAGTCTATCTGGAAGAACACCTCCGGTTCCCCGGCCTTGCGAGTGACAACATAGAGCTTCTTTCCGAGCCTCGCGGTTGCGAAGCGCCCGATCCCCATCTGGCCGAGCGGAAGGCGGCCCCGTGGCGAGACCTCCTGCCGGACCAGCTGTTCCTTCTTCGCGGAGAAGCCCGCCACCATCCACTTGTCGAACACGTCGTCGGCGCTCATTCCGCATCCGTTGTCGTGAACGAGACCGTGTCTTGGAGATCGCGGAAACTCGTCTTCCGCCACTGCAGTTGGTCGCGTCTAGCCGTTCTTCACCAGTTCGGGGCGACTGCGTTTTCATCGATCAGCTCCCGCCCGGGGATGGTGAGTTGCGCTGACGCGCGAATTGTCGCTGTCCGTCCCGTCTGCATTGCCCCGCCCATTCCAGACCCTCCCGTACAACCGCCAGACTCTACCGGCCCACCCGCAACCTCGCAACCCACCCCACCCCCACTTCCCCGCCCACGCCACCCCCTGCTACCCTTTACTTCGACACCCTTAGCAATCCCATGCTGAGAGTGCTAAGATGGGTCGGTAGGGTTGATAATGGGATTGTCAGAGCGCCGTGCGCGCATCCTCGCCTTCATCGTCGATGACTACATCGACTCCGCGACCCCTATCGGCTCGCAGGCCCTCGTCGAGCGCCACGCCCTCGGCCTCTCCAGCGCCACCGTGCGCAACGAAATGGCCGCCCTCGAGGACCAGGGCTTCATTACCCACCCCCATACCTCCGCCGGCCGCATCCCCTCGCACCCCGGCTATCGCTACTACGTCTCCTCTCTGATGCAGGAACGTGATCTCTCCCGGCAGGAGCAGATCTCCATCCTCCACCAGTTCCACCAGTCCGCCCGCTCCCTCGAGGAATGGGTTGGGCTCGCAGCCAGCGTCCTCGCCAACTCGCTCCATACCGTCTCGCTCGTCACCCAGCCGCGCATCACCGAGGCGCGCTTCAAGCAGCTCCAGCTCGTCGAGCTCTCCGAAAACCGCGCCCTCCTTGTCGTCGTCACCAGCGATACCGCCGTGCATCAGCAGCAGCTGGAATTCCCGCTGCACGTCAACCAGGAGCAGCTCACCCGGCTCGCCGGGCGCCTCAACGGCGAATTCGGCGGCCGCCACGCCTCCGAGATCCCCATCCGCGATGCCACCGAGCCGCTCAGCCAGGTCGAGTCCATCGTCGTCGCCGCCGTCGTCGAGCTCCTCCTGCGCGAATCCCGCGAGGCCGTCGAGGAGCCCGTCGTCGAAGGCGTGCGCGAGCTGCTCCGCCAGCCGGAGTTCGATGGCAGCGACCGCATCCTCGATACCCTCGAGGCCGTCGACGAAAGCCGCCTCCGCGGCGCCATTCCCTCCGCCGCGATCGACGATGCCGGCGTCGCCATCGTCATCGGCGATGAGAACCGCGATGGCCCCTACCAGGACATGAGCTTCGTCCTCGCCCGTTACGGCCAGCCCGGCGGCGCCGGCGGCGTGGTCGGCGTCCTCGGGCCCACGCGCATGCCCTACAACGACGCCGTCGCCCACGTCCGTTACGTCGGCGATGTCCTCACCGAACTCATGCGGAAGTTCTACGAATAGGAACACCACAACAGCGCGGCCGTCCCTGCCGGGCGGCCAGAATGGAGGCGTTATGGCCGATGAACCCCTGAGCGCGAACGATTCGAACGCTATCGCAGGCGATGCCGCCGAGGCGGCCGGGACCCCCGAACTCGCCGATGCCCTCGCGAAGGCCGACAGCTACTACAAGAACTGGCAGCGCACCGCCGCCGATTTCGCCAACTACAAGCGGCGCATCGAGCAGGAACGCGGCGAAACCGCTCGGTTTGCCAGCGCCTCCCTCGTCATCAACCTGCTGCCCGTCTACGACGACCTTGAGCGCGCCGTCGGCTCCGTCGATGCCAACCTCGCCGGCCTGAACTGGGTGCAGGGCGTCGTCGCTATCCAGCGCAAGTTCTGGCACATGCTCGAAGCCATGGGCGTGAACGAAGTGGCCGCGGCGGGCGAATCCTTCGACCCCGCCTTCCACGAAGCCGTCGCCCGCCAGCCCGGCGATGAGGGCAAGGTCCTCCACGTCGTCCAGAAGGGGTACCGGCTGGGCGAAAAAGTCATCCGCCCCGCGATGGTCATCGTCGGCGAGGGCTAGCGGCAACCGCGCCGCCGCTCGGCGAGGGCGGAGCGCTGGACCCGGCACACAGCATTCACCCCCCTGCTAGCAGCCAGCAGCTAGCAGCCAACAGCTCTCCGGAGGAGATAATAATGGCGAAAGTCATCGGAATTGACCTGGGCACCACCAACAGCTGCATGGCCGTCATGGAAGGCGGCGAGCCCGTCGTCATCCCTAACGCCGAAGGCGCCCGCACCACGCCCAGCGTCGTCGCAATCACGAAGACCGGCGAGCGGCTGGTGGGCCAGGTGGCCCGCCGCCAGGGCGTGACCAACCCCGACAACACCGTCTTCAGCATCAAGCGCTTCATGGGCCGCAAGCTCGACGACCCCGAGGTCCAGCGCGACCTCAAGCTCGTCCCGTACAGCGTCGCTTCCGCCCCCAACGGCGATGCCAAGGTGAAGCTGGGCGATAAGCAGTACAGCCCGCCCGAAGTCTCTGCGATGATCCTGCAGAAGCTGAAGGCCGACGCCGAGGCGTACCTGGGCGAGCCGGTGACCGAGGCGGTCATCACCGTCCCCGCGTACTTCAACGATGCCCAGCGCCAGGCCACCAAGGACGCCGGCAAGATCGCCGGCCTCGAAGTCCTGCGCATCATCAACGAACCCACCGCGGCCTCCCTCGCCTATGGCCTCGACAAGAAGGAAGACGAAGTCATCGCCGTCTACGACCTCGGCGGCGGCACCTTCGATATCTCCATCCTCGAACTCGGCGAAGGAACCTTTCAGGTCCTCAGCACGAACGGCGATACCCACCTCGGCGGCGACGACTTCGACCAGCGCGTCATCGACTGGCTCATCGACGAGTTCAAGAAGGCCGAAGGCATCGACCTCCGCCAGGATCGCCAGGCCCTCCAGCGGCTCAAGGCCGAAGGCGAAAAGGCGAAGATCGAGCTCTCCAGCGCACAGTCGACCGACATCAACCTGCCGTTCATCACCGCCGATGCGAGCGGGCCAAAGCACCTGAACGTCACCCTCACGCGTGCCAAGCTCGAACAGCTCGTCGGCGACCTTCTCCAGGGCACCCTCGGCCCCGTCCGCAAGGCCCTCGAAGACGCCGGCAAGAAGCCCGGTGATGTCGACGAGATCGTTCTCGTCGGCGGCCAGACGCGTATGCCCTCCGTGCAGAAGCTCGTCGCCGACTTCTTCGGCAAGGAGCCTCACAAGGGCGTGAACCCGGACGAAGTCGTCGCCATCGGCGCCGCCATCCAGGCCGGCGTCCTCAAGGGCGAAGTCAAGGACGTCCTCCTGCTTGACGTCACCCCGCTGACCCTCGGCATCGAGACCCTCGGCGGCGTCATGACCCCGATCATCAACCGCAACACGACCATCCCGACGTCCAAGAGCCAGACGTTCTCGACCGCCGCGGATAACCAGCCGAGCGTCGAGATCTCCGTCCTGCAGGGCGAACGGCCGATGGCCACGGACAACAAGTCGCTCGGGCGGTTCATCCTCGATGGCATCCTCCCGGCCCCCCGCGGCGTGCCGCAGATCGAAGTCACCTTCGATATCGACGCCAACGGCATCGTGAACGTCTCCGCGAAGGACAAGGGCAGCGGACGCGAGCAGAAGATCACCATCCAGGCGTCCAGCGGCCTCTCCAAGGACGAAATCGAGCGCATGCAGCGCGAAGCCGAACTCCACGCCGACGAAGACCGCCGCAAGCGCGAATCGATCGAGTTGAAGAACACGGCCGATACCACCGCCTACCAGGCCGAGAAGACCCTGCGCGACAACGCGGACAAGATCGACGCCACCATCAAGACCGAGGTCGAGGCGAAGATCGCCGACGTCCGCGCCGCCATCCAGGCCGAGGACAGCGAGCGTATGCAGTCCGCCCTCGACGAGCTGAGCCGCGCCATGCAGCGTATCGGCGAAGCCGTCTACGGCGCGCAGGCCGGCCAGGCCGACGGCGCCGGCGCCGGCGGCAACTTCGACCCCTCGCAGGGTCCGGCCGATTCCGGCACCGTCGAAGGCGAATTCCGCGAGGTCTAATCCACCCGTGGGCCAAAAACCCAGAGAGGGGGACCAGCGCGCGTTGGTCCCCCTCTCTGCGTTTCCAAACCCATGCTGCTGCGGCCTTACTCCTCCGAGAGCGGCAACGTCAGCGTGAACGTCACCTGCCCGTCCGCCAGCGCCGCATCGAGGGCGCCATCGTGCTTGCGCGCGATGTCCCGCGCGATCGGCAGCCCCAGCCCCGTCCCGTTGCGCGCGTTTGGCCGCGCCCGGTAGAACCGGTCGAACAGCCGCGGGAGCTGCTCTTCCTCGAGCTCCGGCGCCGCGTTCGTCACTTCCAGCCGCGCCCGTCCTCCCTCCGCCCGCAGGGTTACCCGCGCCACGGAACCCGCAGGCCCGAACTTTCGCGCGTTCGAAAGCAGATTCTCCACGGCGCGCTCCAGCCGCGCGGCATCGCCCGGCACGATCACGCCCGGCGCGATCGATGTCTCCCAGCGCGGCCCTTCGTCCCCCGGCGCACCGGCGACGCGCCGGAACACGCTCTCCACCAGCGCGCTCAGTGCCACGTCGCCCTCGTCGAGCACGGCCTGGCCGGATTCCAGCTCCGAGAGGAACAGCAGGTCTCCGAGCCGCGCGGCCAGCCGCCCCGCCTCGTCGTGGATGACGCTGCCCATCCGCGCCGCTTCCTCCGGCGTGGCCGCGTGCCCGCTCGCCAGCGCGCTGCTGAAGCCGAGGATGGAGGTCAGCGGCGTCTTCAGGTTGTGCGAAACGTCCGCGATCAGCCGCCGCTGTTCCGCCTGCGATTCCCCCACGCGCCGCGTCATCGTCGAGAACGACGACGCCAGCTCCCCCACCTCGTCCCCCCGCGCCGCCGGCACCGCGACATCGAAGCGGCCCTCCGCGACCAGCCCCGTCGCGCGCGTCAGGTCCCGCAGTGGCCGCGTGATTGATCGCGCCAGCAGTACCGCGAGGAGCACCGCCGCCGGCAGCGCGAGGCTCGCCGCCAGCCCCAGTCCCGGCACGAGCGCGAGCCACGCATGCGTCAGGTCGCTTGCCGGCACCGCCAGCACGAGCTGATACGCCAGCGGCTGCTCGCGCATCACCCGGGGGCCGTCGCGCCCCGCCCGGCCGGCCGCAGTCGGTGACGGCGTCGCGACCTCCCCGTCGCCGCCTGCCGTCGCCACGTTTTCGATGGTCACCTGGGGGTCGTCCGGCCGCATCCCGAACGGCGGACGCTCCATGCCGAAGACCTCCCGTGAAGGGCCGAGCAGCAGCAGATCCTCGGCCGCGGACCCCGCCACCTGCAGCCGCGTGAACCGCCCGCACAGCGTCGTCGCGCTGTTGTCCGCGATCACCGTCAGCTGCTTCCCCTCGAGCTCCTTGCCTGTGTCCGAAACCACCACGCGCGATCGGTCGGTGATGAGGATGCGCACGTCGTGCTCGTGGCCGATGTCGCGCGCATACGCCGTTAGCACCGTGATCCCGCCGCCTTCGAACTGCCGTACGAGGAAGCCCGCGTAGATCACGCCTGATTCCGAGGCCACATGGTCGATCGCGCGCTGGCGCTGGTCGCTCTGGCTGAGGCGCACGAACACCGCCGCCGACACCGCCAGCGACACCACCGTCACCGCCACGAACGCGGCGATCAGCTTCGATTGCAGCGATGGGAAGATGCGGCTCACGGCGTCGCCGGCGCGGCCAGGCGGTAGCCCGTGCCCCACACCGTGTCGATGTGCACCGTGCTCGCGCCCAGCTTCTCGCGCAGCCGCGCGATATGGACGTCCACGGTCCGCACCGCATAGAACGACGTCCCCCACACCAGGTCCAAAAGCTGCTCGCGCCCGAGAACCACGCCCGGGAACCCGCACAACGTCGCCAGCAGGTCGAACTCCTTGGGCGTCAGCGTCAGGGGGTGGCCCCCGGCGAAGGCGGTTCGCGCGTCAAGGTCGATCACGATGTCGCCCGCGGTGACCGTGCGCGCTCCCGGCGTCCGTTCGCGCGGCCCGGCACGGCGCAGGACCGCCTCCACACGCGCGACCAGCTCATCGGGGTTGAACGGCTTCGTTACGTAGTCGTCCGCGCCGAGCCGCAACCCGGCGATCTTGTCCACGTCCGAGCCCCGCGCGGTCAGCAGCACGATCGGCACGTCGCCCTTCTGGCGCAGCGCCCGCGCGACCTGCAGCCCGTCGGGTCCGGGCATCATCACGTCGAGGATCAGCAGGTCCGGGCGATGGTCTTTCTCGCGCGCGAGGGCCTCATCGCCGTCGCGGGCCGTCACCACCTGGTACCCCGCGCGGCGCAAATAGAGCGAGACGAGCTCCAGGATGTGCTCGTCATCGTCGGCGACCAGGATGGTGTGCTCGGCCACGGTGTTCATGGGGAGTATCGCAAAGAGACGGGCGGGGCGCCGGGAAAGACGCCCCGCCCGCCCGTGAGAAGGGACTTAGTTGAGGCCGCGGCCCATGGTGCCGGGCGCCATCGAACCGGGGACCGCGCCCGGGGCCATCGATCCTGGCGTCATCCCCCGCCCGCCGTCCATGTGGAAGCGCCCGCCCTTCGCGGGCATGGTGGCGTCGATCATCGTGTCGACCGCCGCCGCGAACGCCGCCCGGGCCTTCGCCGCCTGGTCCGCGGTCAGCCGGCCGTCGGCCACGGCCGCGTCGATGTGCTTCACGTTCTCGGCGATGAGGAACGCCTTCAGCTGGTCGCGCGTCTTGCCGTGGGCTTCCGCCACCTGCGCCAACGTCTTGCCCGCCGTCATCTCCGTTCCCAGCTGCTCTTCGGTGATGCCGAGGAACGCCGCCATCTCCGCGCCGCCTTCCGCGCGCATGCCCGGCCCGCGGTCGCCCATGCCTCCCCCGTGGCCGTGAGGCCCGCCGAAGCCGCCACCCATCATGATCGTGCCGCTGTTGATCGCTTCCTTGATGCGGTCCGCCTGGGCCTGCGTGAGCTTGCCCGCCGCGACCGCCGCGTCGATCTCCTGCAGCGATGTCGCCTTCAGGGCGTCGCGCAGCTTCTGCTCGTCGATGCCAAGGTTCGCCGCCAGCTTCTTGATGTACTCGTCCATCGGCGCGGGCATCGTCTGCTGCGCCGTCGTGCTGCCGCCCGCCGCGCCGCTGTCCTGGTTCGCGTGTGCGATGAAAAGGCCGCTCCCGACCACCCCGGCCAGCGCCACGGGCCCGATGCCCGCAACCCCGGCGATCCGCAACAACCGTTGCCTGTCCATGGTTCTCCTCCGGCTCTCCCCACCCGCGTCCGTGGTGGGCGTGGATTCACCGTAGTCCTCTCCGGGGCGCCGATTGTTGCGGAAGTTCATCACCTCGCACGCGTGGAAAACCCGCCTTTCCCGGCACGCGAAAAAGGGGGAGGGTGCATGGCGCACCCTCCCCCGCAACAGCACCGCCGGGGAATCAGGCGGCGGCGCTCATCGCCTTCGGAGCGATGTTCTGGTTCCCCGCGAACACGTTCTCGGGGTCGTACCGGCGCTTGATCTCCGCCAGCCGCTCGTACGTCTCCGCCGCGTACGACTCGCGGATGCGGGCCTCGCCCTCGTCCTCCAGGAAGTTCGAGTACGCGCCGTCGCGGCGGTCCTTGATCGTGTCCCAGAACCGCAGCGCCCAGTCCGAGACCGAACCGTCTTCCTGCGCCGTCTCGCCGGCGGCGATGACCGTGATCAGGTAGTTCGCGTCGCGGTGCGAGAACGCCGTCGCGTCCCGGTCCACCTTCGCCATCTGCCCACCGAGGGGCCGCAGCTGCGCCGCGCAGAACGGCGTGGGAGCGGCCGCGACGAACTCCAGGATCCGCTCCATCGTCTCGCCATCGAACTGCTGGTAGAACCCCGAGCGCACCACTTCACGCTTCGGCTGCGTCGCCTCCCGGGTGAGGTCATAGATGCTGGCGTACGGCATCGGCATCGTCACGTCCGCCACCGGCGTCGCCAGGGCGCGGAACGGGTCCAGCGCCTTCTGGCCCTCCTCGATGCTGCCCGTGTAGCACGGGAAGATCGCGAGCACCATCGCGCCCACCGATTCCTCGGGCAAGAACGGCATCGGCGGGGCCTTGAGCACGAACGAGATGGTCGTCAGCTCTTCCGGCGCCTGCTCCGAAACGCGCACGTACCCTTCGAGCACTTCCTTCGTCGCGGGCAGCAGGAGCGCGCCGCCGAGGATCGTGCCGACTTCCACCAGGTCGTACTGGAAGCCCGTCACGACGCCGAAGTTGCCGCCGCCGCCGCGCAGCGCCCAGAACAGGTCCGGGTGCTCCGTCGCGGTCGCCGTCACGATCTGGCCGTTGGCCGTCACCACCTCGACCGCCTTCACGTGGTCGATGGCGAGGCCGTGCTGGCGTACGAGGAAGCCGATGCCGCCGCCGAGCGTGATGCCGCCCAGTCCCACGGACTCGGCATCGCCGAACGGCACCGCCAGCCCGTACTCCTGGGCCGCGTTCGCGAAGTCACCGGCGAGCGCGCCGGGCTGCGCCCAGGCCGTCCGCTGCTGCGGGTCGATCTGGATGTTCGTCATCCGCGAGATGTCGATGACGAGCCCGTCGTTGTTCATGCTGTGGCCGGGGAAGCTGTGGCCGCCGCTCCGCACCGCGATCTCCAGGCCCTGCGCCCGGGCGAATTCGATCGACCGCGCCACATCCGAGGCGTCCGACGCCTGCACGATGATGGCCGGGCGCTTGTCGTGCAGCAGGTTGTGGAGGGTGCGGGTCTCGTCGTAGTTCGTGCTCTGCGGGAGGACGACGTCGCCCTTGACCCGCATGCGGAACTGCTTCAGGGCGTCGGTGGGGATGGAAGTCTTCGTGGTCATGGCTCTCTCCTGCCGTGTTTCTTTCGCTGCAGTCCTCACTGCGTTGAAAGAACCGTATCGCCCGGCCCGGTGCCCCCGGACCAGACCAAAGGCGGAGAGACCTCTGCGAGAAAAGCGGGACCGAAGCGCACTCCATCCGTCGGCCCGGCGGGCCCCCGGAAAGCCCGGAGTGCCCGTCGTCCCGGCGGCTGATTGACCCCTACCGCAGGTTCGCCAGCGCCACCCCCGCGAGCGCCCGTGCCCGCTGCGCGCGGTCCGTGGCGGTCAGGTGCGTCACTGCAACCGTTACATAAGAGTCACCCTTCACGAAGTGGATCTGCGTCACCGGCGCGTCCAGGTTGATCGCGAACGCCTCGTCCCCCAGCCCCTGGATCGGCTCCGGCCGGGAAAGCGTCCGCTTCGCGAGGTCGTACGCCGGCCGCTCGTTCGGGCCCTTGCCCGCGTACACGAATACGACATGCGCGCCGTAGTTTCCCGCGGAGACGTAGGTGCAGGTGCTGGTGTTATTCCGCCGCTGCTCCCCTTCGCCCGGGTTCACCGGTTCGCCCAGCGTCCGCTCGGCGTCGGCCTTCGTCACGAGCTGGCAGGCGTCCATGGCGCTCGACGTGGATGACGTGCCACGCGTGGCCGTCGCGGCCGCGCCGCCGCCGCCCGTGGACACGTTCGTGGTGTTCCCGCCGCCGCCGCTGCTGTTGCTGGCTCCCGGTGGCGAGCTTGAGTCGGTCGCCGGCGCGTCATCGCCCCCGCCGCCGCACGCCACCAGCAGAGCGGCCGCGGCGACCATGGCATATGCCCCGGCGCGAACGGTAAGGAAGGAGCGAAAGGATGAACTCATGCAGGAGTTGTCGGCTCGCGAGCTTTCCCGCCACACTCCTCCCCCGCCGAATCCCCCTCCTTACCCCGTCCCCGGACCCTCCCCTACACTGACCCCGTGCCCCCGTAGCTCAGGGGATAGAGCGCCGGTTTCCGGTACCGAAGGTCGCAGGTTCGAATCCTGCCGGGGGCGCCACCTGCCCGCTTGCCAATGCGCAAGTTCAGCCGTTTGTAATTGCCTTTCCTTTGCCGCCTCCGGCTGTTCCCATCGTCACGTACAGTGATTTCGCCATGTATCTCCCCGTGGACGCTGCGTTCCTCCCCACTCCCATGCAGCTCCGAGTTCTCCATGCCGTGAAGGGCGCGGGCGAAGCCGATATCTCCGCGCTCGCCGCTTCCCTCTTTCTCACCGAGACCGGCGTCCGCCAGCACATCGGCGTCCTCGAATCCGCGGGCCTGATCGAGAGCCGCGCCGACGCCAACAACCGCCCCGGCCGGAACCGCCGCGTCTACCTCGCGACGGCCGCCGCAGATACGTACTTCCCCGACAACTCCCCGCTTCAACTCTGGTCGCTCGTCCGCTACCTGCAGCAGAGCCACCCCGAAGCGCTGGCGGGCTGGGTCGACACCTGGATGGAACACCGCGTGGGCGAAGTCTCCACCGACTTCGCGGGCCTGAGCAGCGTCGAGCGCGCCCACGCCGTCGCCGAATCCGCCAGCCGCCGCGGCGCCATCGTGAGCGTCGAATCAGCCACGGACGAAGAGCTCGCCCTCCGCATCCACCACTGCCCGGCCCTCACCCTCGCCCGGGCGGAACCTGCCATCTGCGAAGTCGAACGGCGGATCATCGAGCGGATGGAGCCCGGCCGCACCGTCACGCGTGAGGCGTGGAAGGTCGAGGGCTCGCCCTACTGCCACTTCCGCATCGCGCACCCGCCCGGCGATTAGCCCCGGGGCGGGGTGCCTTCGCCTAGGGGACGTGACGGCGCGGCGCGACGTCCCGCGCTGTCAGCGGCTCGCCGCACTTCGTGCACACCACGCGCGTCGCGATCGGCGCTTCGCATGGCCCGTGCAGGACATCAATCGGCGGCCCCTGCTCCCCCGCGAGGTGCTTGTCGCCCCACTGCAGCAGCGCCATGAGCACGGGGTAGAGCTCGAACCCCTTCGGTGTCAGCCGGTACTGGAACCGCGGCGGCCGCTCTTCGTACTGCTCGCGCCGAAGAATGCCGTGCTCCACGAGCGTCGCCAGCCGGTCGGCGAGCACGTTCCGCGCCACCGGCAGGCTCGCCGCGAAATCCTCGAAGCGCCGGACTCCATTGAAGGCGTCCCGCAGGATCAGCAGCGTCCACCGTTCCCCCACGACGTCCAGCGTCCGGGCGATGGAGCAGTTCAGGGACGACAGGCTCACACCACGCATGGGGTCATCATAGCGCCATTCCCGGCCGGTCCGTTGCACGCTGCAATCCACCCTCGTAGAGTCCGTTGCAATCTGCAACTCGCGCGAGGTTTCCATGTCTTCTCCCGAACCCGCCGCCGTCCTGTTCGAAGTGGCCGATGGCGTCGCCACCATCACCCTCAACCGCCCCGACCAGATGAACGCCATCAACGGCGATCTCTCCGCTGGCCTGATGGATGCCCTCCGCGAGGTCCGCTCCCGCGACGATATCCGCGTGGCAATCCTCACCGGTGCGGGCCGCGCCTTCTGCGCCGGCGCCGACCTCCGTTCGCGCGCGGGTGGGCCCGCCGCCGCCGGGGGCATTGGCGCCCTCTTCTCCACCGCCGAAGCCGCGGGCTTCGCCGACTTCGACCTTCGCAAGCCGCTCATCGGCGCCGTCAACGGCTTCTGCCTTGGCGGCGGCTTCGAAATCGCCCTCACCTGCGACATCCTCATCGCCTCCGAGGCTGCCCAGTTCGGGCTCCCCGAAATCACCCTCGGCTTCTTCCCCCTCGCGGGCGCCCCCGTGCGGCTCCCTCGCTCCATCCCCCGCGTCATGGCGAACGACATGCTCCTCACCGGTGAACGCATCGATGCCAGGACCGCCCTCGCCTTCGGCATCGTCAGCCGCGTCGTCCCCGCCGATGCCCTCGCCGAGACCGCCCGCACCATCGCCGGCAAGATCGCGGGCTACGCGCCGCTCGCCGTCCGCTCCATGCGCGAACTGGTCCGCCGCCAGGGCGACATGCCCCACGACGACGCCATGCGCCTCGCCGGCACCATGCGCTGGATCATCGGCCTCACCGACGACGCGAAGGAAGGTCCGCGCGCCTTCGCGGAGAAGCGCCAGCCCGTCTTCAAGGGCGAATAGCCTCGGCGGCTCCCCCGGGGTGGTGAAGGGCGCTACAGTGCGCGCACTTCCCCGGGAGGTGCCCCATGTCTACGGAGCCCGCCGCCGTCCTCTTCGATGTCGCCGAAGGCGTCGCCACCATCACCCTGAACCGCCCCGAGGCGCTCAACGCCATCAATGGCGAACTTGCCGCCGGCCTGATCGCCGCCTACCGCGAAGTGCGCCGCCGCGACGACATCCGCGTCGCCATCCTTACCGGCAACGGCCGCGCCTTCTGCGCCGGCGCCGATCTCAAGGCCCGCGTCCGCTCCGATGCCGCCGGCTCACCCATCGCCCCGCTCTTTCGCACCGAGGACCCGAGGGCGTCTACGATTTCGACCCGCGCAAGCCCGTGATCGCCGCGATCAACGGCCACTGCCTTGGCGGCGGGTTCGAAATCGCCCTCACCTGCGACATCCTCGTCGCCTCCGAAGCGGCCACCTTCGGCCTCCCCGAGATCACCCTCGGCTTCTTCCCCGGCGGCGGCGGCCCCGTCCGCCTGCCGCGCTCCATCCCGCGCGCGCTCGCCAACGACATGCTCCTCACCGGCGAGCGCATCGATGCCCGCGCCGCCCTCGAACGCGGCATCGTCAGTCGGCTGTTCGCCCCCGACGCCCTCCTCCCCGCCGCCCGTGCCATGGCCGCGCGCATCGCCGGCAACGCCCCCCTCGCCGTGCGGGCCATGCGCGAACTCATCCGCCGCCAGGAGAACCTCCCCCACGACGACGCCATGCGCCTTGCCGGCTCCATGCGCTGGATCATCGGCCTTACCGAGGACGCGAAGGAAGGCCCCCGCGCCTTCGCCGAGAAACGCCAGCCCGTGTTCAAGGGCGAATAGGGCCGCCCACGCCCCTCCGCGCGGGATGCCCTACGATTCGTTGCCATGAAGATCACCTCGGTTCTCGCCGCCTACGGCCACCCCGACGACGAGGGGCAGGTCACCGGCACCCTCGCGCATTTCATTGAGCAGGGCGTGCGCGTCACGCTCGTCTGCGCCACCCGCGGCGAAGTCGGCGAAATCTCCGACCCCACGCTCTCCACGCCCGAAACCCTCTGGTACACCCGCGAACTCGAACTGCGCGCCTCCATGGCCCAGCTCGGCCTGCGCGACGTCCGCTTCCTCCCCTTCCGCGACAGCGGCATGGCCGGGACGAAGGAGAACGAGGATCCGCGCTGCCTCCACCAGGCCCCCGCCGAGGCCGTCGTCGGACACCTCGTCCACGCCATCCGCGATGTCCGCCCCGACCTCGTGTTCACCTGGGACCCGAACGGCGGCTACGGCCACCCGGACCACATCGCCGTCCACCGCCACATGCTCACCGCCTTCGATGCCGCCTCCGACCCCGCCGCCTTCCCCGAAACGGGCGAGCCGTGGGCGCCGCAGCGGTTGTACTGGGGCGCCAGCGGCATGAAGCGCTTCGCCGGCATCTTCCTCGAACTCGAACGGCGCAACGAACTCCCCGAACCGCTCGACCCCGAGCGCCGGGAGCGGTTCATGAAGGCCATGGCCGAGCCCGATGCCCCCGTCCACGTCCGCCACGACGTCCGCGCCTTCGCCACCGTGAAACGCGCCGCCGCCGGCATGCACCGCAGCCAGTTCGGCGAGAACAGCGCCTTCGCGCGCATCCCCCCGGACCTTATCGAGCGGTTCTACGGCGAAGAGCGCTTCTTCCAGGCTCGCCCCACCGCCGACGTCCCGGAGACGGCCGCCACCTTCTTCGAATAGAACGAAGGGCCGCCCCGTATTGTTGACTACGTCGCTCGACTTTGTCGGGGGCCTCTCGTACGCTGTCCTCACGTTCACCCGAAGGAGAACACGCCATGTCCGGAATCCCGGAGCGCGGGTACGCCCGCCCCGATGTCCTCGTCGATACCAGCTGGGTCGCCCAGCATCTCGACGACCCCGCCGTTCGCATCATCGAGTCGAACGAAGACCAGCTCCTCTACCCGTCCGGCCACATCCCCGGTGCCGTGCAGGTCGATTGGGCCGCCGACCTCAATGACCCGGTCCGCCGTGACTACCTGGACAAGGCCGGGTTCGACGCCCTCATGTCCCGCATCGGCGTCTCTCGCGACACGACCGTCGTCTTCTACGGCGACAAGAGCAACTGGTGGGCGACGTACGCCTTCTGGGTGTTCCAGCTTTTTGGCCACACCAACGCGAAGGTGATGGACGGCGGCCGCCTCAAGTGGGAGCAGGAGGGCCGCGAACTCACCCGCGAAATCCCCTCGTACCCCGCGACCTCCTACGACGCCCCCGCCCGAGACGACACCCGCATTCGCGCCTTTAAGGAAGAGGTGCTGAAGCACCAGGCGGCCGGCCTGCCGCTCGTCGATGTCCGCAGCCCCGCCGAGTACAGCGGCGAACGGACGCACATGCCGGAGTACCCGCAGGAGGGCGTGCTCCGCGGCGGCCACATCCCCGGCGCGAAGAGCGTCCCCTGGGCGCGCGCGCCAACCCCGAGGATGGCACCTTCAAGACCGCCGCCGACCTCCGTGCCATCTATGAGCAGGAGCAGGGGCTGAAGCCCGGCGACAACGTCATCGCCTATTGCCGCATCGGCGAGCGCTCCAGCCACACCTGGTTCGTCCTCACCTACCTCCTCGGCTACGACCACGTCCGCAACTACGACGGCAGTTGGACCGAATGGGGCAACTCCGTCGGCGTCCCCGTCGAGAAGTAGCCCGCGCGCGCGACCGCAACGACGGCCCGGCGTTTCGCCGGGCCGTTTCGCGTTCGCCGCATTCGCTTAGTGGGGCAGTGCCCAACCGTCGCCGGCCCGCACCACCAGCCCCTCCTTCGCCAGCGCCGCAAGGTAGTCATGCAGCTTCACCGCGTGCGCGGCCGGCAGGCTCTCGCGGAGCTCGTGCTCCGGCCGCGGCCCCGCGCGCAGCGCATCGATGATCCGCCCCCGCGCGAACCGTGCCGTTGTTTCGAACCGCGCTGCGGTCTTTGGCGCCATCACCGCGGCGGGATACCCCGCCGCCCGCCACGCACAGGCGGCCACGAGCGGGCAGCCATCGCACTCCGGCGCCCTGGGCGTGCACACGATCGCCCCCAGGTCCATGAGCGCGAGGTTGTGATCGCGCGCACCCTCGTGCGGGAGCAGCGCCTCGCCCGCGGCGCGCACCGCCGCCGCGGACGCTTCGCGCTGGCTCGCCACCCCCAGCGCCGCCCGCGCCAGCACCCGCGCAATGTTCGTATCCGCCACGATCGTTCTCGCGCCGCCCGCGAAGCAGGCCACCGCCGCCGCCGTGTACTCCCCCGCACCCGGCAGCGTCCGGATCGCGCGCTCCTCCACCGGGAACCGTCCCCCGTGCCGCTCGACGACGGCCTGCGCCGCCCGGTGCAGATGCAGCGCGCGGCTGTTGTACCCCAGCCCCGCCCACTCCCGGATCGCCTCCGCCGCGGGCGCCGCCGCCAGCTCCGCCACCGTGGGCCACCGCGCCATCCACCGTTCCCAGTACGGCCTCACCCGGTCCACCTGCGTCTGCTGCAGCATCACCTCGGAGACAAACACCGCCCACGCGTCGCGCGTGCGCCGCCACGGCAGCGCATGCCGCCCCCGCTCCGCATACCACGCCCCCAACCCCGCCAAACCGTCCGCCACCGCACTCATCGCAGGCTCCGTCCCCGTTTCTCGCTTCTCTTTTCTCTCATCTCTTCCCGTTGCCCCATAACATCCACCATTCATCCGCGCTTTCCCTCATTGGAACCCCCCGCTCCACCTGTCAGGCTGGATGACATGGAAAGCATGGAAGATCGTCTCGCTGGTCCCCGCGCACTCACCTTCGGCCTCGCCGGTGGGCTGGCGACCTGGGCCGTCATCCTGACCGCGATCGTGGGCTTCATCCGCCACTAGGCCCGGTGCGCTCACTGCTTGCAACGCTGGCCGGCGATACCATCGCCGCATGGCTCGTTTCGATGCCCTCGTTGTAGGCGCCGGCCCCGCCGGCAGCACCGCCGCCCGTGAGCTCGCGGCCGCGGGCGCCCGCGTTCTCGTCGTCGATCGTGCCACCTTCCCCCGCTACAAGGCCTGCGGAGGCGGTATCCCCCTTCGTACCGAGCGCCTCCTTCCCTTCCCCATTGACTCCGTCGTCGAGGATTCCGTCCACCTCCTCGATGTCTCCCTGCGCGGCCGTCACCGCTTCGTGAAGGACTCGGGCCAGCCCTTCGCGCACATGGTCATGCGTGACCGCTTCGACCACCTCCTGCTCTCCCATGCCGAACGTGCCGGCGCTGTCTTCCGCCCCGGGACCACCGTGCGCGCCTTCACTGGTGGCGAAGGCGTCCGCATCGAGGCCGAGGGCGGATTCGTCGCCGAGGCCGACTTCGCCATCTGCGCCGATGGCGCGCACTCCCCCGTCGGCCGCATGGCCGGCCTCGGGGCGGACATTGCCGAATGCGCCGCCTGGGAGGTCGAAGTCAAGGCCCCGCCCGCCGCGCTCCGCCGCTACCGTTCCCGTTCCCTCATCGACCTTGGCTACAACCCGTGGGGCTACGCCTGGCTCTTTCCGAAGGCGAACGTGCTCTCCTTCGGCATCGTCCTCCCTCCGGACCAGGCGGGGCAGATGAAGGAGCGGGTCCGCGCCTACACCGCCCGACTCGGCCTTGGCGACGCCGAGGTCGACATCGCCCGTGGCCACAAGATCCGTTTCCGGCGCGGCTCGGAATCCATCGCCGCCGGGCGCGCGCTGCTCGCCGGCGACTCCGCCGGCCTCGCCGATGAATTCACCGAGGAGGGCATCGCCTACGCCGTGCAGTCCGGCCGCCTTGCCGCCCGCAACGTCCTGCGCGCCCTCGGTGGCGATGGCGCCCTCGAGCGCTACCAGCAGGACGTCGACCGCGAGATCATGCCCGAGCTGCGCGCCGCCCGGCTCATCGGCTTCATGTTCTACGGCATGCTCCGCCGCGCGCCGCGCCCCTGGATGTTCGCCAGCGGCCACACCACGTTCCTCTGGGATGCCTTCTTCGCCGTTCAACGCGGCGAATCCACCTACGAACGCGAGGCCGCCCGCGTCCCCCTCCTCCCCGCCATCGCCCGCCGCATGCTCCGCGCGTGATGCCGCCGCCGCTCGCGCCGGGCGAGATCATGCGGCGGCTGGGCGCCCTCTACGGCGAGCCCACCTGGACCCCGCACGGCGACGCCGTCGCCGAGCTCGTGCTCACCGTGCTCTCCCAGAACACCGCCGATACCAACTCCGGGCGGGCGTTCACCCAGCTGCTCCGGCGCTACCCCACCTGGGCCGCCATCGCCGAAGCACCGCCCGATGAGGTCGTCGCGACCATCCAGCCGGGCGGACTCGCCGCGCAAAAGGCCCCCCGCATCCAGGCAATCCTGCGCGCGGTCGAAGAACGCTCACCGGGCTGGGATCTCGAATTCCTTCGCGACATGCCCCTCGAGGACGCCCGCGCGTGGCTGCGCGCTCTCCCCGGCGTCGGCCCGAAGACGGCGGCCTGCGTCCTGCTCTTCGCGCTCGGGCTGCCCGCCATGCCCGTCGATACCCACGTCCAGCGCGTCTCCCGCCGGCTCGCCCTCATCCCCGAGCGGCTCGACGCCGCGCGTGCCCACGATGCCCTGGAGGCGCTCGTCGACCCGGCCGCCTACTACCGTTTCCACATGCTGCTCATCAAACACGGCCGCCGCACCTGCATCGCCCGCCGTCCTGCGTGCGAACGGTGTCCGCTCGCGCCGGAATGTCCGCGCGTCGGCCTCGCCGCCCCGTGAACGCATGCACCGGTGCGGGGCGCACGCGCGATCCGTCCGGCGCTACGGTGGAAGGGGCACTTCGCCCACCGGAGCCGCCATGGGAACGTGAGCATGGGCGTGGGAATGGCGTTGGGTGCGGGCGTGGGCGCCGTTATTGGCACCGTCACCGGCAACGTCGCGATCGGCGTGGCCATCGGAACGGCCATGGGCGCCGCCATCGGCGCGGTCTTCCAAACCAAACGCTAGGCCGCGTTCCGCCGCCGCTGTTCGTCGAGGTACGGCGTGAACGGCACCAGCTTGCTTCGCGCCGCCGCCTCCGCGCGCGCACGCTCCTCGGCCCGGTCCGCCGCGCGGCCGCCCAGCCAATCCGCGGCTTCGGCGATCAGCGCGCAGGGAAGCGCCAACGCCAGCGCCGGCGACCACTCCAGCACCTCCGCGAATCCCGATGCGATCGAGAGCGCGCAGAATGCCAGGAGCGGATTACGAATGCCCCAGAACCAGAACGTCGCCATATGCAAATAGTCGGCCGCGCCAGCCGCTCGCAAGAGTCCGCCACTCCCCTGCTTCCTTTCCGCGCGGTACCCTCGCTTCATGGCCCTGAACCCCGAGGACCTCGCACCCCTTGAAGTCGCTCTGCTCGGCGTGCTCTGCGTCGGCCTCCCGCCCTCCAAAGCCGCCGGCGACGACCGCTTCCGTATCGACCACGTCACCGCCGTCGTCACCGGGCTCCAGGCCGAGGGCCGCCCCGATGTGCACCTGCTCCCCGACGGCGTCGCCGTCACGCCCGCCTTCCGCCTCGCCCTGCGCGAAACCATCGTCGCACTCACGGAGAAGGGCGTCCTCGCCGACCAGGCCGCGGGCATGCCCGCCGCCGCCGGCAACTTCGAAGCCGGCCTCGCCATCGACATGGTCCAACCCGACGAACACCCCGCGCTGCTCGATCGCTACCTCGGCCAGCTCTGCATGGAAGTCCTGTTCAACATCCCCGCCGTCTACCCCTACCTCATGGGCCGCTACGCCGCCAGCGGCGAAGTCTGGCGCCGCCTCCGCGAAGCCGGATACGGAAACTGAAGAGGAAGGAGAAAAGAGAAAGGAGAAAAGGAGTGACCATTTCTCGGGGCGCGGTTGCGGTAGCGCCGCCGTCGCCACTGGTCACCCACCAGGCCAGGGTTGCCCCACTTATCTCCTTCCTCCTTTCTCTTTTCTCTCTCCCACCCCATGCTTGCGGGCATGGAACGAATCGATGATGGCAACCTCGGCATCGTGGTCGCGGGTCCTACCGGCTTTGGCAACAACGTCTACGTCGTCTTCGATAAGGCCACCAACGAGGCCGCCTTCATCGATGCCCCCGACGGCCTCGAGGTGAGCATCGCCGCCGCCGAGCTCGCGGGCGTCCGCCCGTCGCGCATCCTCCTCACCCACGGCCACTTCGATCACACCGCCACCATCGACGCCCTCAAGGGCCACTACGACGCGAAGCTGTACGCCCAGGCCTCCGAGATCGGCCTCAAGGAGGGCCAGCTCGACGTCCCCCTCGCCGACGGCGACACCGTCAGCGTTGGCAACCTCGTCTTTTCCGTCGTCCACGTTCCCGGCCACACGGTGGGCAGTGTCACCTTCGTGCACGGTGGCCACGCCTTCGTCGGCGATACCCTCTTCCCCGGCGGCCCTGGCCGCACCCGAGACAACGCCGCCCTCCAGCAGGAGATCGCGTCCATCACGTCGCGGCTGTACGCCCTGCCCGACGACACGACCGTTTGGCCCGGGCACGGAACCAATACCACCATCGCCGCGAGCAAGGCCGAATACGCCGTCTTCGCCGCGAAGGAGCACGACCCCGCGCTCTGCGGCGATGTGAACTGGCTCGAATCCTAGGGGACGAGGGCTGGGCCGGGGCTACGCGCCCCGGTTCGCCATCAGCCGCCGTCGCGCCGCGCTCGTCACGTGGTCGAGCATCCCCATGAGCCCCTGCCCCTTGCCCATCGAGATGTCCTTCCCGTAGAGCGTGAAGATCACGTCCGGCGAGACGCTCGCCACCTGCTCGAGGGGCGCGCCGCTCAGTGTCGTATCCATGATCACCGCCCACGCCTTCGCCGAGAGCCCCTGCGGATTCTCGACCGCGAAGTGTAACTTCAGCGTTCCGTCCGGCAGGTCCTCCGCCCACACGTACGCTTCCGATTCGCACCGAAGGACGTGGTTCTCCTCGGGAAACGGACGTGAGGCGATCCGCGGCTCCACGTCCTTGAACCGGTCCGCGAACTCGATCAGCAGCTGCGCCCGCTCGTTCCGGTCGACGAACGCGAAATCTTCGAGCAGCTCCTGCAGCTTCGGGGGGATGTTCTCCAAGGGCGGCTTCTCCATGCGGCGCATGCCGGGCTCCTTCCAGCGTAGCCCACCACGCCGCGGCGGGCGCGGCAGCCGCCGCGCCCGCCCTGTCCCCTACTTCGTCTTCGTCCCCTCGAGCGCGAACGTCACCGTGCGGATGTCGCTCATGTTCCGGGCATCGGGCACCTGGCGGATGCTGACCGTGCCCGTGACCCGGTTGTCCTTGAACTCTACCTGGATCTCCGTCCACGACACGATCTTCGCCGGCTCGCCCGGGCTCCATGCCGCGTTGTGTTCCGCGCTCCCCGTTAGGATCGGCCCCGTGAGCTGGAAGAAGTTGTCGTGGACCAGCGGCGGCAACGCCGTGGTTTTCGTGTCCGGGAAGATCTCCTTGAATTTCCTCGAATCCGCCGCGTCTCGACAGTACGTCCCCGAACTCGTGCTCGGACCACAGACCAGCGCCGACCACCGCTCCCCTTCGCTCGCGAACTTGCTGTGGACGATGTCGAGGTAGCACACCCCCGGCGCGTCGCAGCTCGTTCCGAAGGGCAGCAGACGCCCCTCGCGATAGAGAGCCGACATCGCCGCGTCACCCGAGGTCAGGGCCCACTTCGAGAGCGTGTACCTGCCGGATACGTCGTTCACCACCGCCACGTCGATCGCGTGCACGCGCTGCGGCACCGGCTTCGCCTTCTCCGCCTCGCCGTTGCGCGCGACGTCCGCCGGGCGCGGTGCCGTGGGTGCGAAGTCGACCGTGAACGCCATCGGCTTCGTCCGTTCGTCCCCGAACCGCAGCGTTCCCGCGAGCGTCATGCGCAGACCCCCGCCCGTCAGCTCGGCCTGGTGGTCGACCGCCCCTTCGTAGCCCGGGCCGAATCCGTCCGCGCCGCCCAGGGCCTGGACCCCTTTCGCCCGCAGCACCGCTGTCACATAGAAGTTGTCCGCCGACTCGTTCGGCCGTCGTGCCGAGTCCTTCGTGATCGCGATCGTCGACTGTTCGCCGTTCGGACCTTCGAGCGAAAGCGTCGGTGCGAACGTCCCGATTGGCGTGTCCCTTCGGCCGGTCGCCCCACACGGCCGGGTCGATCGCGCTCTTCGGGATCGAAAGCCGCATGACCTGGAACTCCGGCTGCGTGCGTTCAACCACCACTGGCCACCCGCTCCGGCCATACTCGTTGAACGGCAGGTCGGCGATCGCCCCGTTCGGCCCGCTCCGGTGGCCCTGCAGCCATCCGGTGTGGAAGTCGGCGCTGCCGTACTCCAGCCGGTACGCCATCATCCGGTCGACGAACCCCCGGTACGCCCCCGTCTCCTGCCGCAACACGCCCGTCGCGCGCACGTGGAGGACGACCGGCGGGATCGCACCCGTGATGCTGTCGCAGCGGCCGTCGCAGTAGCCGCGCGTGCCTTCGTTCACCCCGCGAATCGTCTTGAACGTGTACCAGTCCGTTCCCCGTACAGCGGCGAACATCCCCACCGAATAGGCGAACTGTGCGATGGTCAGCCCGTGCGCCGGCAGCATGGGGCGTCCTTCCGCCGCCATCAGCGCCCGCTCTTCCCACATGTCCATGAGGAAGCTCACTCCACCGGCGCCGCCGGCGGATGCGCCTTCGAACGCCATGTACGCGTAGGGGCTCGTGTCTCCCTTCGTGTACCAGTCCTGCACCCAGTTGAGGATCTGGTCCGTCCCCGCGAAGAACACCGACAACCCCACGGCCCCCGGGATGATCACCGTGCCCGTCACCGCTCCCAGCGCGACGAGCGCCACCGGCAGCCAGCGCACCACCCAGTCCACGTTCTCCTTGAACCAGTCGATGATCGCGAGCCGCTCCATCGCCCGCACGCCGTACAGCCGGAGCGTCCGTTGGACCGTCGCCTGCCCCCCGATGGGCGCCGCCTGCTCCGCGGCCAGTACATCCGCGACCGCCGCGTCGATCGCGGGCATCGCCCCCGCCTGGATGGTGACGTCGGTCCATTTGAGCTCGCCGTACGGCTTCAGCACGCGCAGATCGAACCCCTGCAGCGAGTTCCCGTTGATGAGCGAAAGCGTGAAGTCGAGCCCCCAGGGCGTGTACTGCTGCATCGCCGACTCCATCCAGGATTCGGTCAACGCCATCCAGAGCCCGTCGTCCCCCGGCACGTTTCGCGGTTCCCCGAGGTCCGCACGCAGGTCGAGCCAGCCATCGCGCAGCACCGCGAGCCGCCGCACGCCCGCCGCCCAGGCGCCCTGCCCGGTGATCGTCGTCGCCCCGATGGGCATGCCGCCCGTCGCCACCGTGATGTCCGGCAGGATGCCCGCGCGGGCGGCTCCGAACAGCCGCATGATCGCGTTCATTTCCTGCGTCGCCGCCGTCACCGTCATTCCCGGGTCGCCAGGCGGGCCCTGCCGCACATACAACGCGACAGGGACCGCCACCACGGCGGGGTTCGCCTTCAGCCAGGCGGCCGTCTCCGCTTCCCACGTGGCCCGGTCGGTCCAGTACAGCATTTCCACGCGGAGGTTCTCGCGCGTCGCCTCGCTCGTCGCCGGCGCGCCCGCTTTCGGTACGCCCAGCGCGAACGTCCACGGCGCCGGCACCCCCGTCACCGAGACCCGCAGCGCTGCCTGCCCGTTCGCCAGCGTCACCGGCGTCGAGGGCATCTCCGCCCACATCCCGGTCAGCGTCCGTACGATCGCGACGCCGCCCGTGGGGCCGCTCGCCACCGGCAGGTCCACCGTGGCCGTGCCTTCCACGGGCACGCCCGTGAACGAAACGAACTCCCACGCCTTGCCGCCGTGCTCCCACCACGGGTCCACGGCCACATCCACCCGCCGCAAATCCAGCGCGTGGCCGTACAGCGCCGCGCCACCGGGGATCGCCGCGCTCGCCCCCGCGGGATGATCCAGCCGCACGCCCGGTCGCAGCGGCAACCCCAGCTTCGGGTCGACCGCATCCGCGGCCACGGGCGCCACCACCGTGACCGTGCTCTCCTGGATGTCGGCCGGGCCGCCGCCGCCCTTCTTGCCGTCGCCGCCGCGAAGGAAGAACCAGGCGCTGCCACCCACGATGGCCGCGATGAGCAGCGCGCCGACCACCGCCGCCACCGTCGGCAACGGCGAACGATGCAGCGGTGCGGCGTGCGCGGGGCGCCACGGAGCTGCTGCCGGCGCGGGCGCATCCGCCGGCGTCCAACTGGACGCCGCGGCGCTGGGCGCCGCCGCTGCGGGCTCGCCGCCGATCGCCGCGCCACATCCCCGGCAGAATCGCGCCCCCGCCTCCGCCGTCGCGCCACACGCTCCGCAATGCGGTTCGATTGCGCGCCCGCAGTGCGGACAAAAGCGTGCCTGGACGGCGAGTGCCTTGCGGCAGTGCCCGCAGACACCATCGACGTACCGCGCGGTCTTTGTAGCCATGCCATCGATGGTGGACCCCTCGGCCCGCCGCCACGCAGGGTCGACGGTACCTCAACGCCTCCCCCTAACCGTCCCCGGCGTCCGCCATCCTCGCGCTGCAACCGCCCTTATAGCTGGCGCCGCTCCCGGCGAATGCACCGCCGACGGCCCACGCGCTCAGATGGAGAGGGGCAGTTCCCCCGGGAGGCCAACATGTTCCGCATCGGTGAAGCCGTATTCGGCCGCGAAGGCAAACTCGGCGAGATCTCCCGTGTCGTCGTCGATCCCGATTCCCACGACGTCACCTACGTGGTCGTGAAGCACGGCACCCTCCGCGCCTCGGAACGCCTGCTTCCCGTCGCCGCCCTCGAATCCCAGGACGGCGAGGCCTATACCGACATCTCCACCCCCGAGTTCGAACAGCTCCAGCTCTTCGACCTCTCCCAGTACCACGGCCCCGACCCCGACTACACCGCCCTCCGGGCTTCGATGCCACCGCGGCCGGCGGCGCGAACACCCAGCTCGACGCCTACGTCGCGCTCGGGCCGATGACCACCATGGGCGCCGCTGCCCGCGTCATGGGCTTCCCCGGCGGCGAAGCCAGCACCACCCCCGTCGACGCCCCGCTCGCGCCCGCGGTCGCCGAGGGCGACGACGTCCTCGACCGCGACGGCGAGAAGCTGGGCGAGGTAGAGACGTTCGAGCTCGATGAGAACGGCCACCCCGTCCGCCTCGTCGTTCGCAGCGGCTTCATCTTCGCCAGCGAAACCGACGTCCCGCCCGAGTGGATCGAAAGCGTGCGGGACGGCGCTGTGATCCTCACCGAACCCAGGGCGTCGTTCGAGGCCCGATCAGCCTGACGCCCGATTCCCGCCAGGGGCGCCGTCCTCTCCCGGCGCCCCTGGCATTGGAAATTCCACCGATTCCCCCGAACCTCCTTCGGCTATCTCCGGTATCATCCCCGGTGCGCCAGCGCACGCCGCTCGTGACCGTCGTAGGAGGAACCGTGAAAGCCGCCATTTTCCATGGCCCCAACCAGCCCCTGACCATCGAAGAGATCGAAATCGACCAGCCCATGGCGAACGAAGTCCTCGTTCGCACCGTCGCCAGTGGCGTCTGCCACAGCGACCTCCACTTCGTCGATGGCCTCTACCCGATGATGCCGCCCTCGATTCTCGGCCACGAAGCCGCCGGCATCGTCGAAGCCGTGGGCGAGAACGTCACCTACGTGAAGCCCGGTGACCACATCATCACCTGCCTCTCCGTCTTCTGCGGTCACTGCGACCAGTGCCTCTCCGGCCGGCCGTACCTTTGCTCCAACCCCGAAACCCGCCGCGCCCCGGGCGAGCGCCCGAAGTTCACCTGGAACGGCAACCCCGTCGCCCAGGCGTTCAGCATCTCCAGCTACGCCGAGAAGATGCTCGTGCACCAGAACGCCCTCGTGAAGATCCGCGAGGACATGCCCCTCGATCGCGCCGCCCTCATCGGCTGCGGCGTGACCACCGGCGTCGGCGCCGTCCTCAACACCGCCAACGTCGAACCCGGCGCCACCGTCGCCGTCTTCGGCTGCGGCGGCATCGGCCTCTCCGCCATCCAGGGCGCGAAGCTCGCGAATGCCGGCAAGATCATCGCCGTCGATATGCTCGAAACCAAGCTCGCCACGGCGAAGGACTTCGGCGCGACCCACGTCGTCGATGCCTCCTCCGGCGACCCTGTCGCGGCCATCCGCGAACTGACCGGCGGCGCCGGTGTCGACTACTCCTTCGAGGCCATTGGCAACAAGAAGGCCGCCGAGCAGTGCTTCGACGCCATCAACCGCGGCGGCACGGCCACCATCATCGGCATGATCCCCGTCGGCCAGAAGATCGAACTCCCCGGCGCGGCCTTCCTCGGCGCGAAGAAGATCCAGGGCTCGCTCATGGGCTCGAACCGCTTCCGCATCGACATGCCCCGCTACATCGACTTCTACATGCGCGGCCTGCTCAAGCTCGATGAGATGATTACGCGCACGGGCAAGCTTGAAGACGTCAACGACGCCTTCCGCGCCATGAAGGCCGGCGAAGTCGCCCGCACCGTCCTCACCTTCGACTAAGCCGTCCAGCGGCATACAAACGGAAGGCCCGCCCCCGGTGTGGGGCGGGCCTTCGCGCGTTCCTCGCGTTCGGCCGCTTACTCCGCCGCGAGCGTGCCCAGCGCCGCCAGCGTCCGCGGCAGCGATTCCCGGTCCGTCGCCGGCAGGATCGGCATCGCGAGCAGCTCCCGCACCCCGAACGACGGCACCTCCCGCAGCCGGCCCAGCACCTCCGCCTCGCTCCCCCAGATCACGAGCGAGTCGATCATGCGGTCGCTCAACTCGCCGTCCTTCGCCTCCGGGAACCCGGCGTCCTGGAACATCTGGCTGTAGAACGGCACACGCGGGTAGAAGCCGATCTGCTTGCGAGCGGCCTCGTACACCGCGTCGCGGTCCTCGCACACCGCCACCGGCACGTGCGCCACGAGGGGCGGCGCCGGGCGGTTCGCCTTCGCCGCGCCCTCCGCAATGGCGGGTACCGCCACCTCCCGGAGGTACGGCAGCGGGCACACCCACGAGATCGCCCCGTCCGCCAGTTCGCCGCACACCTTGAACCCGTTCGGCCGCAGCGCCGACGCCATGAGCGTCACCCCCGTGGGCCCAGCGATACGCGCGTTCGCCGTCAACCGCTTCCCGCTGAACTGCACGCTCCCCTCGCCGAGGATCGCCCGCAGAATCGTCAGGTATTCGCGCAGGTGTTCCAGCGGGCGCACGAACGGAATGCCGTACGTCCCTTCCACGCTCGGCTTGTGGCTTGGCCCGATGCCCAGCCGCAGCCGCCCCGGTGCGAGCGAGTCCACCGTCACGGCGCCCTGCACCATCGCCAGCGGGTGCCGGGGGAACGTGGGCAAAATGCACGTCCCGAACTGGATCCGTTCCGTCTTCATGGCCGCCGCCGAGAACACCGCCAGCGGGTCCGCCGCCACGCCGCCGCTCGTCATCCACGCGACTTCGATCCCCGCCGCCTCCGCGGCCACGATCCCGTCGACCAGCCCTTTCGCGTGCCCGGAAAGAATGTGTACCCCGACTGTCAGTCCTTGCATCTCATCTACCTCGCCGTCAGGGAGTCTACGCGCGGCATCGTTCCCGTGCCCGCCATCACTGCTGCACGAGCGTGATGCGGTTCCCCTCCGGGTCGGCGATCCACGCCAGCGTCTGACCGCTCGGTACGTCGAACGGCTCGCGCAGTACCCGCCCGCCGAGCTCCGCCGCCTTGTCGATGCTCGCTCGCAGCTCGCGCACCTGGATGTACAGCACCACACCCGGCCGTTCGCCCCGAATGATGTTCCCGGAGATCTGCGGTTCCGGCGCGCCGATCCCCGGCGCAATCGCCTTCACCTTGCCGGTCCCGATCTCCCAGTTGAAGAGCTCCTTGTAGAAGCCCGCGATTCGCTCCGGGTCCACCGCTTCGATCTCCCAGTGGACCACCGGTCGTGCCCAGTCCTGTTCCATATGCCGCGCCCCCTCGTTGATGGCCGCAGCATACGCGAGCGAGCGGCGCCCTACCGGCGATACCGCCGGCTGCGGTCACGGCCGCCCGCCTGGCTTCGCCCGTAGCGCACCGGCCCCGGCTTGCCCGCCACCGAGGCGAACGCCGAGAGTTCCTCTTCGTCGGTGCCCACCATCCGCCGCCGCAGCTCCACCACTTCGTCGCGCAGCGCCGCCGCTTTCTCGAATTCGAGCGCCTTCGCGGCGGCCTTCATCTGCGTCTCCAGCTCCTTGATCATGCGCAGGATCTCGTCCTTTGGCATGTCCTTCGCCGCGAGCGCGCTGTCGTAGCCGCCCTTCTCCTCCGCCACCTGCAGCCGCACCTGGTCCGTGATGTCCCGGATCGCCCGCGCGATGCTCTTCGCCTCGATGCCGTGCTCTTCGTTGTACGCGGCCTGGATCGCGCGGCGGCGGTACGTCTCGTCGATTGCGTTCTGCATCGACATCGTGACCTTGTCCGCGTACATCACCACCCGCCCCTCGATGTGCCGCGCCGCCCGCCCGATCGTCTGAATGAGTGACCGGTTCGAGCGCAGGTACCCTTCCTTGTCCGCATCCAGGATGCACACCAGCGACACTTCCGGCAGGTCCAGCCCTCCCGCAGGAGGTTGATGCCGACCACCACGTCGTACACGCCGAGGCGCAGGTCGCGAAGGATCTCCACGCGGTCCATGGTTGTCACTTCGCTGTGGAGGTAGTGGGTCTTGATCCCCATCTCCAGCAGGTAGTCCGCGAGGTCCTCCGCCATCTTCTTCGTCAGCGTCGTAACCAATACGCGGTGGCCCTTGTCGATTGTCAGCCGGATCTCGTCCATGAGGTCGTCGACCTGGTTCTTCGTCGGCCGCACCTCGATCTCGGGGTCGAGGATGCCCGTCGGCCGGATGACCTGCTCGACCACCTGCGACGAACGCTGCACCTCGTAGTCGCCCGGGGTCGCGCTCACGAAGATCGCCTGCCGGATGTGCTTGTCGAACTCCTCGAACGTCAGCGGCCGGTTATCCAGCGCGCTCGGCAGCCGGAACCCGAAATCGACCAGCGTCTCCTTGCGCGCGCGGTCGCCGAAGTACTGCCCCTGCACCTGCGGCAGCGTGTTGTGCGATTCGTCGACCACCAGCAGCCAGTCATCCGGGAAGTAGTCCAGCAGACACCACGGCGTCATCCCCGCCTCGCGCAGCTGCAGGTGCCGCGAGTAGTTCTCGATGCCCGCGCAGTACCCCGTCTCCCGCATCGACTCGATGTCGTAGTGGGTGCGCTCTTCCAGCCGCGCCGCCTCGAGAATCTTCCCCTGCCCCTTCAGCCACTCCAGCTGCTCCGCGAGCTCGGCTTCGATGCGCTCGACCGCCTGCACCATGCGGTCGCTCGTCGTCACGAAGTGCTTCGCCGGGAAGATCTCGATGCTGTCGCGCTCGGCCACGATTTCGCCCGTCAGCGGATCCAGCTCGACGATCCGTTCGACCTCGTCGCCGAAGAAGTCGATTCGCACGGCGAGTTCTTCGTAGCTCGGCAGGATGGTGAGTGAATCGCCCCGCAGCCGGAATTTGCCCCGGACGACGTTCATGTCGTTCCGCTCGTACTGCATCCCCACCATGCGCCGGATCGCCTCCGCGCGCTTGAACGGCTGGCCCACCTTGAACGCCAGCACGAACTCCTGGTACTGCTCCGGCTCACCGAGGCCGTAGATGCACGACACCGAGGCCACGATGATCACGTCCCGCCGCGTGAACAGCGACCGCGTCGCCGCGTGCCGCAGCTTGTCGATCTCCTCGTTGATGTCGGCGTCCTTCGCGATGTACGTGTCCGTGCGCGGGATGTACGCCTCGGGCTGGTAGTAGTCGTAGTAGCTGACGAAGTACTCGACCGCGTTCTCGGGGAAGAACTCTTTCAGTTCGGCCGCCAGCTGCGCCGCCAGCGTCTTGTTGTGCGCCAGCACCAGCGAGGGCCGGCCCGTCTGCGCGATCACGTTCGCGATCGTGAACGTCTTACCGGAACCCGTGACCCCGAGCAGCGTCTGGTACCGGTCCCCGCGCTCGACACCCTCGACCAGCTTCGAGATCGCCTGCGGCTGGTCGCCCGTGGGCTGGAACTCGGCATGGAGCTGGAACTGGGCGCGGGCGGCATCGGGAGCGAGAAGCGGCATACCATCCAGTGTAGCAGCGCCTCCTGACGGGAAATGTCAGGAGTGTCGCCGCAGCCGCGGCCTACGCCAGGGGGTTGGGGGGGGCGCGGCGCCGGGGCCCCCGGCCCCCGGCCCGGGGGGGGGCCCCGCGGCCCCCGGGGCGCGGGGGGCCCGGTCCCCCCCCCCCCCCGCGGGGGGCCCCCGGGGGCCCCCCCGGCCCCCCCCGGGCCCCCCCGGGGGCGGGGCCCCCCCGCCCCCCGCCGCCCCCCGCCCCCCGCCCGCCCCCCGCCGGGGGCCCGCGCCCCCCCCCCCCCCCCCCCCCCCCCCCCCCCCCCCCCCCCCCCGGCCGGCCCCGCCCCCCCCGCCCCCCCCCCCCCCCCCCGGGGCGGCCCCCCCCCCCCCGCCCGCCCCCGGCCCCCCCCCCCCCCCCCCCCCCCCCCCCCCCCCGGGGGGCTCGTGGCGCCCGGGGGCCCCCCGGGCCCGCCCCCCCCGGGGGGGCGGGGGGGGGGGCCGGGCAGGGGGGGGCCCCCCCCCCCCCGCGGGAGCCACCCCGCCCCCGTCCGCTTGCTCTCCCGACTCGCCGCACGCACTATGCCTGCGATTCCGGGGAGGTACCGCACATGGCTGGCTTTGAAGGACGCGTCGCACTCGTTACCGGCGGCAGCCGTGGCATTGGCGCCGCCGTCGCGCGCACCCTTGCCGCGCGCGGCGCCGATATCGCCATCAATTACCACTCCAACCGCGACGCCGCCGAGGCCGTCGCCGCCGATGTGCGCGCCCTCGGCCGCAAGGCCGCCATCTACCAGGCCGACGTCACCCGCGAGGACGACTGCGCCGCCATGGCCGCCGCCGTCGCCAACGACCTCGGCCCCGTCGGCATCCTGGTCAACAACGCCGGCGTCGGGAGCGTCTCCGAGGGCCAGCCGCCCATCGCCACCATGGCCGACGACCAGCTGCAGCGCCTGCTCAACGCGCACGTCTTCGGCCCGCTGCACCTCTGCCGCCTGCTCGTGCCCGGCATGCGTGACCTCGGCCGCGGCGACGTCATCATGGTCT
The DNA here is from genome assembly GCA_016703545.1 of Candidatus Amarobacillus elongatus. Lineage (GTDB taxonomy): Bacteria > Chloroflexota > Dehalococcoidia > Tepidiformales > Tepidiformaceae > Amarobacillus > Amarobacillus elongatus. The sequence goes on along the minus strand of JADJBX010000005.1, from coordinate 123,998 downwards.
CGTCCGTGGCCGCCCAGGGGTACGGGCCGCGCATGGGCGTCTACGCCATCGCCAAGGCCGGCATGGAGGCCATGGCCTACACACTCGCCAAGGAAGAGCGCCAGCACGGCATCCGCGTCAACGTGGTCGCCCCCGGCCTCGTCGAAACCGACATGGGCAAGCTCCTCATGAACTTCACCCGCGGCGTCGGCGACATGCGTCAGCTCGATCCGAACATGCCGTTCGGATTCGTCTGCCAGCCCGAGGACATCGCCAACGCCATCGCCTTCCTCTGCTCCGATGAAGGCCGCTACATCACCAACCAGCGGCTCACGGTGAACGGCGGCGGTTTCTAGGGCGCGTCACACCGCGGCGCGCGCCGCGTACTCCGAGTAGCTCCCTTCGTGGACCACGAGCCGTCCGTCGCGCACCTCGAAGATCCGGTCGACGAGCCGGTCGAGGAAGTAGCGGTCGTGGCTCACCACCACGACCGTCCCGTCGTAGGCGTCGAGCGCGCCCTCCAACACCTCCGCGGCGGGAATATCGAGGTTGTTCGTCGGTTCGTCGAGCACCAGGCAGTTCGCCCCGGAAAGCATCAGCCGCGCGAGCTGCACCCGGCTCTTTTCGCCCCCGGAGAGCTGGCCGATGGGCTGCGAACAGGCGTCGTACGGGATCAGGAACCGCTGGAGCGCCGCTACGGCCTCCCCTTCGTAGAGGTTCTTCACCTCCCGGATCGCCTGGATCGGCGTCTGCGCGAAGTCGAGCGTTTCGTGCTCCTGCCCGTAGTACCCCATGCGGATGCTCGGCCCCGTCCACACCTCGCCCGCGTCCGGCGCAAGTTCGCCGAGGATGAGCCGCAGCAACACCGTCTTCCCCGCGCCGTTCGCCCCCACGACCCCCACCCGCTCCCCCGAGCGCACCAGCGCTTCCGCCGGCCGCAGGATGGTGCGCTCGCCGAACGCCTTCGCCACCCCGCGCAGTTCGACCACCTTCGCCCCGCCCCGTTGCCCGGCGCGGAAGTGCAGCGACATCCGCCGCCGCTCCAGCACCGGGCGCTCCACCTTTTCCATGCGGTCGATCTGCCGCTGCTTGTTGCGCGCCTGCTTGATGTGCCGTTCGTCCACGACCACGCGCGCCCACTGCTTGAAGCGCGTCACTGCCTCCTCCAGCCGCGCGATCTCCTTCTGCTGCGAAGCGAAATCCTGCGCCTGCCGCAGCATCGCGATTTCCCGCTGCGCCACGTACGCCGAGTAGTTCCCTTCCCACCGCTTCAGCCGCGTCCCGTCGCGCGCGGTCTCCATCTCCACGATCACGCTCACCGTGTCGTCCAGCAGGTACCGGTCGTGCGAAATCACCACCACGGCGCCCTCGAACTCGCGCACCACGTTCTCCAACAGCGCCTTCCGTTCGAGGTCGAGATGGTTGTCCGGCTCGTCCAGCAGCAGCAGTTCCGGCTCCGCGATCAGGCACCGCGCGAGCCCGATCAGCTTCCGTTGGCCGCCCGAAAGCCGCTCCATCGGCATCGCCCACGACGCCTCCGGGAAGCCGAGCGCTCGAAGCATTCCCTCCGCCCGGTTGCGCACCATCAGCGCCCCCGAGGTCTCGTACTCCCGGATGAGCGACGCCTGCTCCTCCAGCAGGCGGTCGAACGCCTCCGCGTCCTCCAGCGATTCCGGCAGCGAAAGCCGGTACTCCACGGCCGCGATGCGCGCATCGAGCGCGGCCACGTCCTCGCGCGCCGCCAGCAGCTCGTCCAACGCGGCCCGGCCGGCCTCCCCGGTGTACTCCTGCGGCAGGTAGGCGATGCGCGCCCCGGCGGAAGGTCGCCGCTCCCTCGTCCGGCTTCTCGACGCCCGCCAGCACTCGCATCAGGGTCGATTTCCCGCCGCCGCTCGCGCCGATCAACCCGATCTTCTCCCCATCGCGAATGGACCACGAGAGCCCACGCCAAATGGTGCGGCCCCCGTACACACGCCCAATGCCGTTGAGATCGACGAGAATCACGCTGTTCACCCTGATTGCGCCGGGGAATCCGTGTCAAGCGAGGAGTAGGCGCGGAGCGCCGGAGGCGTTAGCCTTGCCCGCACTTTACCGACATGAGGATCCCATGGCAGACGACCCGGCAAGCTACCCGGTGAACATCGACCTAGAAACCGACCTCGGAGCGCGCAACCGGCTCACCGTCGGCTTCCGGCCCATCCTCGCGGTTCCACACATGTTCCTGTCCGGGTTCGTGGGCTCGACAGGGAATGTTGGGGCGTCCTTTGGCCGCGGCGACGGCGATTGGGTCGACTTCGCCTTCTCCTTCCTCTACGCCGGTGTCCTCGGTGTCGCCGCCGGTTTCTGCGCCTTCCTTTCCTGGTTCGCCATCCTCTTCACCGGGAGCCATCCCCGGGGCCTCTGGGACTTCGAGGTGTTCGTGCTCCGCTGGCAGGTCCGCACGAGTGCCTACGTCACCCTCTTCCGCGACGAATACCCGCCCTTCGGCGACGGCGATTACCCCGCGTCGCTGCGCATCGCGATGCCCGATGGGCCGCGCGGCCGCCTCTCCGTCGGGCTCCGCATCATCTTCGCGATCCCGCATCTCATCGTTGTGTTTGTCCTTGGGCTGGCGTGGTTCGTCACCACCGTCATCGCCTGGTTCGCGATCCTCTTCACGGGGACTTACCCGGTTGGCCTCGCCGATTTCGGCAAGGGCGTGTTCCGCTGGTCCACGCGCGTCGGCGCCTACATGTTCCTGCTGCGCGACGAGTACCCGCCCTTCAGCCTGAACGCCTGATCGTTCTCATTCGCCGGCCTGTTCCCCGGCTACCCGCGGGTAGCCGGGAACAGGGAACCGCAAACCCCTACTCCCCATCCAGCCCGAGCCCCCGCAGGAACGCGGCGTTGTTCGGCTCGCGGCCAAGGAAGCCGCGCACCAGCGCGTCGCCGTCCTCCGTCCCGCCGCGTTCCAGGATCGCCTCCCGGTACGCCCGCCCCGTCGCCCGGTCCAGCGGCCCCGCATGCTCGAAGCGCGTGTACATGTCGTCCCCGAACACGTGCGACCACAGGTACCCGTAGTACCCCGCGTCGTAGCCGAACAGGTGCCCAAAGCCGGACTGGAAATGCGTCCCCTCGGGGAAGGGGAACCCGGTGACGTCGTGCAGCCGCCGTGCCGTGGCCGTTGTGTCGCCATCGAACCCGGGCGAGTGGTACGCGAAGTCCAGCATCGCGAAGTACAGCTGGCGCACCGTGAACACCCCGGAGTCGAGGTTCTTCGCCGCAATCATCGCCTCGAGCAGCGCCGTTGGGAGCGGTTCGCCCGTCTCGTGGTGCCGCGCGAACCGCCCCAGGACCTCCGGTTCCCAGCACCAGTGCTCCAGCATCTGCGACGGCGCCTCCACGAAGTCGAACTCCGTGGCCGTCCCGCTGAACCGCGCGCGTTCCGCCTTCGTCAGCGTCTGGTGGAGGATGTGGCCGAATTCGTGGAAGAGCGTCACCACCTCGGAGTGGTGCAGCAGCGACGGATGCCCCGCGCCCGGCTTTGAGAAGTTCGCCACGATCGCGCTCACCGGCCGCTGGTACTCTCCGCCCGCGAGCCGCCGCCCCCGGCGCAGCGTGAAGGCGGCCGCGTGACTGTACTTGTTCGCCCGCGGGAAGAGGTCCATGTAGAACCGCGCAAGCGGCTCGTTCTCCCCCTCCTCATGGATGTCGAACGCCTGCACATCCGGGTGCCAGCGCGGGGCCCCTGGCGCCGGTTCGTAGCGAAGGCCGAACATCGCCTGGGTCACCGCGAACAGCCCCTCAAGGCATGCCTCCAGCGGGAAGTAGCCGGCCACCTCGAAGTCGTCGATCGCGTACCGCGTCTTCATCTGACGGTTGTGGTAGAACCGCCAGTCCCACTGCCGCAGGCCGTCGCTGCCCGTGTGTTCGCGCTTCGCCTCGCGCAGCGCCGCGAAGTCCCGTTCCGCCTTCCGGTCCACGAGCGGCCGCAGCTCCGCGAGGAACGCGTCCACCGTCTCACGCCGCTTCGCCATCCGGTCCTCGACCACGTACGCCGCCCAGGAGTCGTACCCGAGCAGCGCCCCCGCCTCCGACCGCAGGCGCAGCGCCTCCTCCAGCCGCGCCACGTTCGCCGCGCCGCCCTTGCGCTGCTCCTTCAGGAACAGCTCCCGCCGCAGCTCCTCGCTCTCAGCGTTCGAAAGGAAGGGGAACAGCTCGGGATAGTCCAGCGACACCCGGTACTTCGTCTCGCCCGCTTCCTCCACGGTGCGCAGCCCCGCGATGTACGCCTCCGGCAGCCCCGCAAGGTCCGCCCGCGCCACGAGGATGCCGTCGTCCCAGTCCGCGATCGCGTTCCGGAACTCCACATCGAGACGCACCAGCGCATCGAAGATCTCGCGCACGCGCGCCCGCTGCGCCGCCGGCAGCTCGAACCCCATGCGCCGGTAATCGCGCAGTTCGCGCTCAAGCAGGCGCGCGTCCTCACCCTCCAGTTCGCGCGCACTCGGTGTCGCCGCGAACGTTCGAACGGCCTCGTACAGGTCCTCGCGGAACCCCAGCGCCACCATGTACCGGTCCAGCTGTTGATCCCACTCGCGCGCCGCGTCCCGCAGCGCCGAATCCGGGGCCACGTGCGCCATGAACGCGTACGCCCCCGATGCCAGCGATACCTCGTCCGTCGCGTCTTCCAGTGCCAGCATCGTGTTCGCGAAGGTCCGCTCGCCCGCGGGCAGCGCGACAATCGCCGCGATGGCGGCGTCGCAGGCGTCCATCGCACCCTGGCAGGCACGGGCGATGTCGTCGGGCGTGAGCGAAGGGAAAGGGGCGAGGTCAAGGTCCGTCATCACGCGAGCGTACGCCCTCGTGTCCACCTTCGTCCGCCCGCGGCCCCGCGCTCGCGCCTCGCGCGCCCGCTTCGTACGCTGGGACCATGCAACTCGGGATCATTGGCCTCGCCCGGGCGGGGAAAACCACGGTGTTCAACGCCGTCACGCGCGGGAGCGCCCAGGTCGGCGCCTACAGCTCCAGCGCCCAGCCCAACGTCGGCGTCGTCAACGTCCCCGACGAGCGCGTCGACCGCCTGGCGGAACTGTACAAGCCCAAGAAGACCACCTACGCCACCATCCAGTACGTCGATTTCCCCGCCGCCGGCGAATCCTTCGGCAAGGGCGAAGGCCCCGCGGGCAAGCTCATCCAGGACATCGCCCGCACCGACGCCCTCATCCACGTCGTGCGCGCCTTCGAGGACGAAACCGTCCCCCACCCCGAGGTCACCCTCGACCCCCACCGCGACATCGTCACGATGGACCTCGAACTCGCCTTCGCCGATCTCGCCATCATCGAGCGCCGCATCCAGCGCATCGATGCCGAGATGCGCAGCATCAAGGCCGGCGAACGCGACCTCCTCCAGCGCACCCGGGACCTCCTCAGCCGCCTCAAGAGCGGCCTCGAAAACGACATCCCCATCCGCGCCCAGGACGTTTCAGCCGAGGACGAGAAGCTGCTCGAAGGTACCCAGTTCCTCACCGCGAAGCCGCTCCTCCTCGTCATCAACATCGGCGAGGCCGATCTTGCCCGCCGTGCCGAGGTCGAGGCCGAGTACCGCGCCCGCTACCAGGCGCCCGGCCGCGATGTCGCCGTCTTCTCCGGCAAATTCGAAATGGACCTCAACGAGCTCAGCGACGAGGATGCCGCCGAATTCCGCGCCTCGGCGGGCGTCACCGAAAGCGGCATGGCCAGCGCCATCCGCATGAGCTACGGCCTTCTCGGGCTCATCTCGTTCCTCACCGCCGGCCACGATGAGTGCCGCGCATGGACCGTCGGCAAGGGCGCGAACGCCCCCGAAGCCGCCGGCAAGATCCACAGCGACCTCCGCCGCGGCTTCATCCGCGCCGAAGTCATCCGCTGCGAGGACCTCCTCGCCGCCGGCAGCGAGGCCGAGGCGAAGAAGAAGGGCCTCCTCCGCACCGAAGGCAAGCAGTACATCGTCCAGGACGGCGACATCCTCAACATCCTGTTCAACGTGTAACCGCCGCGCCCCTTCGTCCCCAGGCTCGCGCCGCGGCAGCAGTTGTCCCATCCACCACCTCCCGGCGCGCGGCACACGCCGCGCGTCCTTCTCCTTTTTTGGCGTGCCCGGCCATAACTGTTTGTTTCGCGTGCAATATTCAATAAATTCGGATTGATTCCTTCATAGGCCGCGTCAATAATGCGCGACCCATAGGGAGGCCGCCGCGAGGCGGTCTGAGGGGAACCCCGCGCATGTCTCAGTACATCGCCAGGCGGCTGATGCTTTCCGTTGGCGTCCTCTTCATTATCTCGGTCGCCGTCTTCACCGCCGTCCGTCTCCAACCTGGCGACGTCTGCAAAATCGTCCTCGCCACGCCCGACGCCGACGAACAGCAATGCCGCGCCATCCGCGACGAACTCGGCCTCGATGAGCCCGCCGCCGTCCAGTACCTCCGCTACATGGGCGGCCTCTTCGTCGGCGATTGGGGGACCGGCTACATCTCGCGCCGCGCCGTCCGCGACGAAATCACCGAGCGCATCCCCCTCACCATCGAGCTCACGCTCCTCTCGACGGCGTTCGCGCTCGCCATCGCCATCCCCATCGGCGTTATCTCCGCCGTGCGCCAGGATGGCTGGCTCGATTACCTGCTCCGCCTCGTCACCATCGGCTGGCTCAGCATCCCGGGGTTCTGGCTCGGCACAATGCTCGTCATCTTCCCGGCGAAGTGGTGGGGATACAGCCCACCCGTCGGGTACACCGAGTTCTGGCACGACCCCCTCAAGAACCTGGAGCAGCTCTACCTGCCCGCGTTCGCCCTCGGGCTCGGCCTGAGCGCCAGCCTCGCGCGCGTCACCCGGTCGGCCATGCTCGAAGTGCTCCGCCAGGACTTCGTTCGCACCGCCCGCGCCAAGGGGCTCAACGAACGGCTGGTCGTCGTCCGCCACGGCCTCAAGAACGCGATGATTCCCGTCGTCACCCTCTTCGGACTCCAGTTCGGCGTGCTGCTCGGCGGCACCGTCGTGCTCGAATCCATCTTCGCCCTCCCCGGCCTCGGCACCCTCATCCTCGGAGCCGTGCTCAGCAAGGATTACCCGCAGGTCCAGGGCGTCGTCCTCTTCTTCGCCGCCGTCCTCGTCACCATCAACCTCCTCGTCGATATCAGTTACGCGTGGTTCGACCCGCGCATCAGGTACGCCTGATGGCCAGCATCGCCGCCTCCGAGCCTGCCCTTACCTTCGCCCCACGCCGGCGCAGCCGCGCGCGCGCCCTCGTTCGCACCTGCCGCAGCAAGCCCATCGGGGTCGCCGCCGGGGCCGTCTGCCTGCTTCTCGTGCTCATCGCCATCGGCGCCGACCAGCTCGCGCCGCACGCCCCGGACGCGACGAAGTTCCCGCGCATGCACGCGCCCTCCCGCGAATACCCGCTCGGCACCGACAACCTCTTCCGCGACATCTACAGCCGCGTCCTCATCGGCAGCCGCATCTCCCTCGGCATCGGCTTTGGCTCCGTCGCCATCGGGACGCTCATGGGCACGCTGCTTGGGCTCGTTGCCGGCTACTTCCGCGGCTGGCCCGACATGATCGTCAGCCGCGCGCTCGATGTCATTCTCGGCTTCCCTCCGCTCGTCCTCGCGCTCTTCATCCTCTCCATCTTCAAGACGGACAAGGGGTTCAGCGCCGCCTCCTTCATGTGGATGAGCTTCGCCATCGGCCTGATCATCACCCCCACGACGGCGCGCATCGTGCGCGGCTCGGTCCTCGGCATCCGTTCGCTCCAGTACATCGAGGCGGCCGAGGCCGTCGGCAGCGCGCCCTCGCGGATCATCCTCCGGCACGTCCTCCCGAACGTGATGGCGCCGATCATCGTGATCGCGAGCATCCAGATCGGCAACGCGATCCTCGCCGAGGCCGCCCTCAGCTTCATCGGCGTCGGCATCTCCGATGACAGCCACCCGAGCTGGGGGAAGATGCTCCAGGACACCCGCGCGCAGTGGCAGGCCGCCTGGTGGCTCTCCGTGATGCCCGGTGCCGCCATCAGCGCCGCCGTCCTTTCCTTCAACCTCTTCGGCGATGCACTCCGCGACATCCTGGACCCGCGGCTGCGCTCGTCCTAGGGCAGTTCGAACGACGGCCGGGCGATTTGGGTCGGCCACCAGAGGAGGGGAACCAGAGCCATGCAGGAACACTCCAACTACTGGCTGCGGCGGCGTGTCAGCCGCCGCACCGCCCTTCGGGGCAGCGCCCTCACCGTCGCCGGCGCCTCCACCATGGCGCTCGTCGGCTGTGGCGATGACGACGACGATTCCGGCGGAGGCAACACCAACGGTGGCGGCCAGGTCCTGCTGCCCACCGCCGCCGCCTCCCCCACCACCGCGAAGCAGCCAAAGCCAGGCGGCTCCTTCGCCTTCCAGATGCCCAACATCCCCACCAACCTCGACCCCTACACCCAGACCTCGTTCCAGGCCGCCTACGTCCACGGCCTCGGGTTCAGCAAGCTCTACCGCTTCAAGGCCGGCACGCCCGAGTTCGCCCCCGCCGATAACAGCATGGAGCCGGACCTCGCCGCCGCCATGCCCGAGCAGGCCGACCAGCTCACCTACACCATCAAGCTCAAGCCGAACATCAAGTTCCACAACGGTCGCGCCCTCACCTCCGAGGACATCCGCTACGCCTACGACCGGTACATGAACTACGAGAAATCCGTCCACAAGACGGGCCTCGGCTTCATCGACAAGATGGAGACCCCGGACGCGCAGACCTTCAAGTTCACCACGAAGGTCCCGTACGCCGACACCGTCAACTACCTCGGCGGCAACCTCGGCGCCTGGATCTCTCCCAAAGAGCACGCCGAAGGCCCCGACGCCGCCACGAAGATGGTCGGCTCCGGCCCGTTCATGCTCACCGAAACCCAGACCGGCGTGAGCATGACCTTCAAGAAGTACGCCGACTACCACGACAAGCCCTACCCGTACTTCGACGAGGTCAAGGCGTTCGGCCCCACCGACGTCGCCAAGCGCGTCGCCGACTTCTCCGCGAAGTCCGTCGACCTCACCTGGCTCTTCCTCCCCGACCCCCGGGACCAGCTCAAGAAGAACCGCGCCGACGCGAAGTACGAAGAGACCCAGGGCATCGGCGGTTACATCTACCTCCGTACCGACATGCCTCCCTTCAACGACAAGCGCGTCCGCCAGGCGTTCAGCATGGGCATCAACCGCAAGGCGCTGCGCGAGGCCATCACCAAGGGCGAAGGCGTCCCCGATCAGCTCTACTTCGTCGGCTATCCGTTCTCCCGCCAGGTGAAGGACCTGCCCCAGGCGAAGTACTGGGACTACAACCCCGGCGAGGCCAGGAAGCTGCTTGCCGCCGCCATCGGCGAGGGCAAATCCATCGACACCACCTGGAGCCACGCCGACGTCACGGCCTACGGCCAGGAGTACCTGGACACGGCCACCCTCACCCAGAACCAGCTCAAGGAAGTCGGCTTCAACATCAAGGACAACCCGCAGCCGTACCTCACCCAGTACATCCCCACGACGTACCAGGGTAACTACGAAGGCATGGGCCACAGCCCCCGCGCCATCGCCTACTGGCTCGACTACGTCACCGAGCGCTTCACCATGAAGCCCAAGCGCGGCCGCATCAACCTCAGCTACGTGAACGACTCGAACCTCGAGGCCCTGCTCGATAAGCAGCGCCAGCAGTTCAAGATGGAGGAGCGCCTCCAGACCGTGAAGCAGATCGAGGAGCTCGTCGCCGAGGAGCAGTACGAGATCTACTTCAGCACCGACACCCGCACCTACTTCTGGGACCCGGCCATCCAGAACTACCGTCCCACGGCCTGGTTCCCCTACACCCACCTCATGAAGGCCTGGCGCGACCGCGCCTGACCCGCCGCTGCCCCCCAACGCGAAACGGGGCGCCCCGCAAGGGGCGCCCCGTTTCGTTCTCTTGTTCCCTGCACGAACGCGCCGTCCGCGTCCCCGGTTAGAAGATCGGGTTGACGATGATCGCCTGCTCGCGGGACGGGCCCACCGAGATCAGGTCCACCGGGCATTCAAGCAGCTGCTCCACCCGCCGGATGAACGCCTGCGCCGCCTTCGGAAGGTCGTCGAAGTTCCGCACTTCGCTCGTCGCGTCCGTCCAGCCCGGCATCTCCTCGTACACCGGCCGCACCCGGTCCAGCACCGACTGCCGGGCGGGCAGCGTATCGATCACCTGGCCATCCAGCTCGTAGCCGGTGCAGATCTTGATCGTCTCCAGCCCGTCGAGCACGTCCAGCCGCGTCAGCGCGAGCGCCGAAAGCCCGTTGAAGCGCACGCTGTACCGCGACGAGACCGCGTCCAGCCAGCCGATGCGCCGCGGCCGCCCCGTCGTCGTCCCGTATTCGCCGCGGCCGAACTCCTTGCCGTGGTCGCGCAGCCGCTCCGCCGTTTCGTCGAACAGCTCCGTCGGGAAGGGCCCGTTGCCCACGCGCGTCGAATAGCTCTTGAACACGCCCACCACGCGCTGGATATCGGTCGGCCCGATGCCCACGCCGAGGCCCGCGCCCGAGCTGCTCGAACTGGGCACGCTCGACGTCACGAACGGGTAGGTCCCGTGGTCGAGGTCCAGCAGCGAACCCTGCGCGCCTTCGAGCAGCACCGTGTCGCCGCGCCGGTGGGCGTCCAGTACCACCGCCTGCGCATCGCCCACGTACGGCGCGAGCCGCTGGCCCAGCTGGTGGTACTTCTCGATGCACTCGGTCATGTCGATCGGCTTGCCGCCGTACACGCCCTCGATCACGCGGTTCTGGTACGCCAGCGCAGCCTCAACCCGCGGGTTCAGGTCCTCCGGCCGCAGCAGGTCCGCGACGCGGATACCCCGGCGCGCCACCTTGTCGATGAAGCACGGGCCCACGCCCTTGCCCGTCGTCCCGATCGCCGCGTCGCCGCGCATCGCCTCGTCGAGCCGATCGAGCTCCGTGTGCCAGGGCATGATCACCTGCGCACGGTCGCTCACGATCAGGCGGCTCGTGTCGATGCCCTTCTCCTGCAGCTTCGTGATCTCGTCCAGCAGCACTTCAGGGTCGACCGCGACGCCGTTACCGATGACGCACGTCTTGTCCGCATAAAAGATGCCGGCCGGCACAAGGTGGAGCTTGAACTCCCCCTTCTCATTCACGATGGTGTGCCCGGCGTTATTCCCCGCCGAGTAACGAGCGACAACACGGGCCTTGCGAGCGAGGAGGTCGACGATTCGGCCTTTGCCTTCGTCGCCCCACTGCCCGCCGACAACGACGACGATTGGCATGGGAAGCTTCTCTTTCCGCCGGCGCCCGGCTCTGGACGGGGCGCACAGACGGGCCCCCCATTGGGAAGGCCCGTTGAGTAACTCTACAGCAGACTGCCCCAACCGGGAATCCGCCGTGTCTCACCGGTTCCCCGCGTCTCCTCGGGCCTCTTTCGCCGGCGCTTCCGGCCGTTCCCGCTCCCCGGACCGCGTGGCGCGCTCCGGCGCCGGGTTCGCCGGCGTCCCTGGCGCCAACACTGCATCGTTATCGTCCAGTGCGAAGGGCATCTCGCTCCCTCCCGTATCTACATAAGGCTCTGCGCGAGCGTCATAGGGTTCCCGTCCAGGTCCACGAAGTCCGCGAGGATCACCATCCCCGGGAGTACCACGTTCTCGCCCCGGAACTCCACACCGCGTGCCTCGAGCTCAGCCCGTGCCGCCGCCATGTCGGCCACCTCGAACGTGATCGTCGCCCCTCCCTGCCCCGCGAGCTCCGGCGCCTGCGAAAGCCCGATGCTCAGCCCTGGCACGCTCGTCGCCATGTCCGCCCAGGGCAACTCTTCGAACAGCACATTCACGCCAAATCCAAGTTTCTGCGAATACCACTCGACCGCCTTCTTCACGTCCCGTACGTTCACGCTCAGAATCGCCGTGGGTCCGAATTCGATCGTCATACCGATTCCCCGGAAGGAAGAGTGTTGGGAAAGTATACCGAGGCCGCGGAGGCGTCAATGACCACGAACGGCGATCTCGGTCCGGCTACACGGCTCTTTCACCATCGCTGGTCCGTGCCCATTACCTACGTCCTGCGCGATGGCCCCCGCTCCCAGGCCCAGCTTCAGCGCCGCCTCGGCGCCAGCCGCGACACCCTTGCCGAGACCATCGCCAGCCTCGAACGCGAAGGCGTCGTCGAGCGTCTCCCCGTCGGTGGGCGTGTGCAGTTTGCCCTCAGCCCCCTCGCCACCGACCTCGCCGAGGCCACCGTCGCCATGGTCGCCGCCGTCCGCGGCACCGAGACCCTTCGCGTGAGCCTCAGGAAGTGGCCGTTCGTGACCCTTACCGCCATCGGCCGCGGCCTCGCCCACTACAACGAACTCAAGGCCGCCCTCCCCGGCATCACGCCCCGCGCCCTCAGCGCCAGCCTCCGGGACCTCGTCGAGGCCGGGCTTGTCGAGCGCCGGCCACAGCCCGGCTTCCCGCCGACGAGCCTCTATGTCCCAGCGCCGGCCGCCGCTCCCCTCCTCCCACCGCTGGACGCGCTCTGCCGTGCCGCCGAGCGTTTCGCCGCCGCCCGCCCGGCCGCCTAGCCACTTTCCCCTTGCCCGCCCGCGCAGCATGCTCGCGGGCATGTTCGTCGTTCTCGAAGGTGGCGAAGGCGCCGGCAAAAGCACGCTTGCAGCCGCGCTTCACGAACGGCTCCGAGCCGACGGCCGCGAGGTCGTTCTCGTGCGCGAACCCGGCGGAACGCTCGCGGGCGAACAGGTACGCCTCCTCCTCCACGAGCGCCTCGCGCCCTGGGCCGAGGTCTTCGCCTTCCTCACGGCGCGCGCACAGCTCATCGCCGAGGTGATCCGTCCCGCCCTCGCCCGCGGTGCCACCGTCCTCTGCGACCGCTTCGAAGCGAGCACCTTCGCCTACCAGGGCTACGGCCGCGGCATGCCCGTGGAGGCGCTGCAGACCGCCAACCGGCTCGCGACGGGCGGCACCTCCCCGGATGTGACCATCTACCTCGACATCGACCCCGAAATCGGCCTCGCCCGCAAACAGGGCGAAACCGAGGCCGTCGCCACCGGCCTTGAGAACCTGGAGTTCCATCGCCGCGTGCGCCGCGGGTACCACGTCCTCGGGCAGGGCTCCCTCCCCGGCAAGTGGCTCACCCTCGATGCCACGCGCCCGCCCGCCGACATCCTCGCCGACGCCGCGGCCTGGATCGGCCTCCCCTGGCAACCCCCCGGATAGCGAAGAAGGAAAAGGGAACGCCCGTCACACCCCGGCGTAGCTGTGGAGCCCGCTCACCCAGAGGTTCACCCCGAAGTAGGTGAACATCACAAGCGCCCACATGATGACCAGCCACCACATCGGGTCCGGCCGCCAGCCGCGCCGGATGCGCGCCGGCAACACTCGCCGGAACCCGGGAGCGTTCGCCACCGAGCCGCTGCCCGCGCTCGCGTGGAAGTACGCGGCGATGCTCAGCCACGTGACCAGCGCACTCGTCTCTTTCGGGTCCCAGCCCCAGTACCGGCCCCACGCGCTATTCGCCCACCACGCCCCCAGTGCGATGCCGAGGCCAAGCAGCGGGAAGCCGACGATCACGGCGCGGTGCGCGAGGTCCCCGGCCGCCGCCGCGCTCGGCAGCGACGCGAACCGCCGCCGCCCTTCGCCCCCCTGCACCAGGTAGATCACCGCCGCCGAAAACGCGACCGTCAGCACCGCGTACGAAATCATCATCACGCTCACGTGGATCGTGAGCAGCGGCCCGTTCTGCAGCGCTGGGACCAGCGGCACGATGTCCGAGGGGAACAGCGACGCGATTACCAGCATCCCCGTCACGATCGGCATCGCCACGATCCCGATGCGCCGCTGCCCGCTCGTCGCTTCGAAGGCAAGGTACGCCGCCGCGATGCCGAAGCCGAACGCGGTCGTGAATTCGTACAGGTTCGCAATAGGGGCGTGTCCCACGGCCGACCAGCGCGCCGCCACCGCCCCCAACAGCGCCGCCACCGTGAACCCCGTGAAGCTGGTCGCCAGCCGCCCGATCCCCGGGTGGGGTTGGCCCGTCGCACCACTTACCGTAATCGTCCCCGCAGCCGTCGCCGCCGCGAACCGCCGGAGCGAAACGGTCGCGCTCAGTACATACGCCCCATACAACACCACCGCGAACAGCGACGAGATGAGGCCCGTCCAGAACAGGTAGATCGAGAGGTCGGCCACAGCCGTATGGTATCGCGGCGCGGGTTAGGTCGCAGCAACGCCGGCTCGCGCGCTGGGATTGCGGTCCAAGGGCACCTCGCCCGGGTCCCAATGGGCTCGCAGGCCATTCCTTCCGGAACTACGCTGCATGACGCGGGCGGGAACGCCGCCCCAACGCCGGTGCGTACGCCATGAACGAAGACGCCCAACCGCCACGACCGTTCCTCCTGGGGCTCCGCAGCATGGGCTGCCTGGTCAAGGGCGCCCTCGTCGTGGCCGTGTTGGTCGTGACCTCTCCGTTCCTCTTCGGCGCCGCCTACATGGCGCACGTGGTCCTCGGCGAGGCCGGCCCCGTCCTCGTCCTTGGTGCGGTTGTCGCGGCAACGGGGTGGTTTCTCTTCACCTCGCCGTTCTACATCGAGGAGCCCGCCCCACGTCGGTCTCCCGCCCAACTCGGGGAGGAGACCGACACAGAACTCGCCGCCCCCCGCCGGTTTCCTGGCTCCGGAGGGCAGGGCTACCTCCACTACTGCGCCTCGTGCGGCGAAGTCTTCGCCGAAAGCGCCTGCCCCACCTGCGGTCGGGTGTTCAAGCTGTATCAGCCGCACACCGTCGCGGAACTCGCCGCCATCCTGAACGACCTCACCAGCCTCGCCGGTACGGGCGCCATCCCCTCCGCCGCCTATCGCGCCGTCCGGGATCAGTACGAAGCCCGCCTCGAACAGGCGCGTGAGCAGTTGCGCCCCGCGCCGGCCGCCCCCGCCCCGGCGCCCCCGCCCCCGCCCGCGGCCCATGCCCCGGCGATGCCACCCCCACCCGCGGCCCATGCCCCGGCGATGCCACCCCCGCCCGCGGCCCATGCCCCGGCGATGCCACCTCCGCCCGCCGCCCATGCCCCGGCCATGCCACCTCCGCCCGCCGCCCACGCTCCTGTGTTCGCCGCCCCGACACCGGCCCTGCAGACCGCGCAGGCCGTCAGCCGTCAGCCCGCGCCGCCGCCCCCGGCGGCGGCGCCCGCCGCCCCTCCCGAGCCTCCCGGCCCCAATCTCGGCCAGCTCGCCATCGGGTGGGCCGCGGAACGCCAGGCCGATCTCCTGCTTTATGCGGGCGCGTTCCTCGTCTCCATCGCCGCCATCATCTTCGTTGCCTACCAGGGCGAAACCCTCAGCGGCACCACCCGCTTCGCCATCCTCACCTTCTATGCGGTCGCGTTCCTCGTCATGGGCCTCACCCTCTCCCGCTGGGAGCGTGTCCGCGAAGCCGGGCCCGTCTTCCTCGCCCTTGGCGCGGTCCTCGTCCCCGTCGATTTCGTCGCCCTCCGCACGCAGGTCCTCCACGACGACGTCTCCATCGCGCTCCTTTGGCTGCTAGGCTCGGCCTCCACCTCGGTCCTCTACCTCGCCCTCGCGCTGCGCGGATACGGCCGCCTGTACTTCATCCCCGCCGGCATCGCCATCTTCGTCACCTGGTCCGCCCTCGGGGCGACCCTCGACGTTCCGTGGCAGTGGTGGGGGCCGTGGTACGCCACGTTCGCCGCTCTGGCCTACATCGGCTCTTCGGCCTTCATGACCCGCTGGCGCGCCCTCTCCGCGGTGTACGTCGCGGCGATCGTCATCGGCATCTCCGCCCTCCTCTGGGTGCAGGCCGGCTACGCCGAGCCCGGCTACGACAAACTCGCCCTGCCGCTGACGTACGCCATCGCCACGCTCGCCGTCGTCGTCGGCCTGCGCTGGCGCGTCAACGAGGCCACGCTCGCGACCCTCCCCGCGCTCGGGACCATGACCGCCGCGACCGCGTGGTGGGCGGCAGCCGGCATCCCCGACGCGTGGAAGCCCGCCTGGCTCGCGCTCGGCGCGAACGGGTACCTCGTCGTCGCGCACGTCCGCGCGCGTGGGCAGGAGCAGGCATGGGCGGCCGTTGCCGCCTGCGGCGCCGCCGTGGCGCTCTTCATGGCACACGCGCTCGTGGTCCCGGAGGGCGCCGACCACGCCGCCCTGCCCGCTACCCATGTGCTCGTGCTCGCCGGGGTCAGCGCCGCGTACCTTCGCTGGCGTTGGGTCGAAGCCGCCGCGCTCCTCCCCGCTGCCGTCGCGGCCACCGCCGGCACGGCGTGGTGGGCGGCCTGGGGCCTTGCCGACGAGTGGCGCCCCATGGCGGCGATCGTCGCCGGCGCGGGCTATCTCGTGCTCGCCCACCTCGAGGGCCGCGGCCGCGAACAGGCGTGGGCCGCGGCCGCGCTCGCCGTCGCCACTCTCGGCATCGTCCTCGAACACGCGCTCGTCACCGTCGACGGCGCTAGCCACTGGCCCCTTGCCACCGCCTACGCCGCGGCCGGCGCCGGCCTTGCCACCGTCTACGCCCGCTGGCGCTGGTTCGAAGCCGGCGCGCTCCTGCCCCCGGTCGTGGCGATGGCGGCCTGGGTGGCGTGGTGGGCGGACCGCGGTATGCCCGACGAATGGCGCCCCCTCTTCGCCGTCGTCGCCGCTGCCGGCTACCTGCTCCTCGCGCACCTCGAAGGGCGCGGCCGCGAGCGCACCTGGGCCGCCCTCGCCCTTGGCGGTGCCGCCCTGGGCATCGCCGTCACCCACCCGCTCGTCCTCGTCGAAGACGCGAGCCGCTGGCCGCTCGCGATCGGCTACGGTGCCGCCGCCGCCGGCGTTGCCACCGTCTACGCCCGCTGGCGCTGGTTCGAAGCCGGCGCGCTCCTCCCACCGGTCGTGGCGATGGCCGCCTGGGCCGCCTGGTGGGCGGACCGCGGTATGCTCGACGAATGGCGCCCCCTCTGCGCCATCGCCGCGGCCGCAGGCTACCTGCTCCTCGCCCACCTCGAGCGGCGCGGCCGCGAACGCACGTGGGCTGCGCTCGGCCTCGCCTTCGCCGTCACCGCCATCGCCTTCGAACACGTCCTCACACCGGTTGAGGGCGCCGATCGCGCACCCCTCCCGCTCGCCTACGCGGCGCTGTTTGTCGGCCTGTCATCCGCCTACGGGCGCTGGCGCTGGGTCGAAGCCGCCACCCTCATGCCGCCCGCAGGGGCCATGGCCGTCGCCGGCACCGTCTGGGCCAGCGATGCCGTCGCCATCGAGTGGTACGCCACCGTCGTGGCGGGCGCCGCCCTGGGCTACCTCGCCCTCGCCTTCATCGACGGCCCCACGCGGCGGAGCGGCTGGCAATTCGCCGCCGCCGTCACCGGCGCGCTCGCCGTCGGCATGAGCGCGGTCACGCCTGCGTTCGAAGACCCCAACCGCTGGGCGATGCCCGTCCCCGCGGATTTCCTGCTCGCCGGCGCCCTGGCCGCCTTCGCCCGCTTCCGCTGGCGCTGGCGCGTCGCCCCGGCCGCCATCCCCGCGCTCGCCGCGTTCGCCGCCGCTTCGGCCTCGTGGGCGAACTGGGACCTTGCCGTCGAGTGGTACGCCCCCTTCGCCAGCGCGGCGGCCGCGGGCTACCTCCTGCTCGGCCATTTCGAAGACCGGCCCTTCCAGGGGCGCTGGGCCAGGGCCGCCATCCTCATTTCGCTCGCCGCAATCGTCGTGCCCCAGTTCGCCGTGACCCTCCCCGAGAGCGCCGACCGCTGGTCACTGGTGTGCGTGTACGGCGGCGCCGCCGCGGTCGCCCTGGCCGCCGCCCTTCGCTGGCGCTGGCGCCTCCCCGAGGCGTTCGCCGTCGCACCGCCCGCGCTCGCCGCCACCGGCGCCGCTCTCTGGGCCGCCGTCGATATGCCGCTCGACTGGCTCGGCGCGTGGGCTGCCGCCGCCGCGGTGGGCTACGCCGCCATCGCGCCATGGGCGCCCGGCCGCACCGGCATTCGCTGGCGGCTCGCCGGCGCCGCCAGCGGTGCCCTCGCACTGGTCGTGGCCCACGCCTTCGTCAACAGCCACGACCTTGTGGATGTATCCCGACTCCGCTTCCAGCTTCCGATCACCTACGCCATCCTGCTCGTGGGCGCGACGTGGGACGGCGCACGCTGGCGCGACGGCGGCCTCTTCGTCGCCCCCGCCCTCGGCGCCACGACCGGGTTCGCCACCCTCTGGGCCGCCGGCGTCGATGCCGCGTGGGCGCCCTTCCCCGCGCTCGCGATCGCGGCTTTGCTCATCGCCACGGCCCCTGGTGGCTTCCGCCAGCGCGGCCCCGACGTGGGCGGCTGGGCCTATACGGTCGCATTCGCCGCGCTTCCGACGCTCCTGTTCCTGCCGCATAACCTCAGCCATGCGCCGCAGGGGCTCGCCAGCCAGGTCATCAGTGCCGCGCTTCTCGCCGTCGCCGCCTTCCGCACGAAGGGCGGCGTCAGCCAGTTCTTCGCTCGGACCAGCCCCATTTACCCGGAAGGCGAACGCTCCGTCCTCATCCAGGCCGCGGCCGCGTTCGCCTTCGGCGCCGCTGCCTCGGCGAACCAGCTCGCCGGCATCGAGGGTCCGGGCCAGGCGTGGGCGTTCGCCATCGTTGGCTGCGCTGCGTGGGCGGGCGCCGGCCTCCTTGGCGCTCGTGCGGGCTGGTCCTGGACGTTCACGCCGCTCGGCCTCGCGGGTTCCGTCATCGCCGCCGTCGTCGCCGGCGACGCGTACGGTGTGCTGGCCTCGGTGCTCGGGCTCTCGGTGGTGGCCCAGGCGGCCGCGGCCGCGGGCTCCCGCCGCTGGAGCTTGCTCGGCACCGCCAGCGCCTTCGCATGGCTCGCGGTCTGGGCGGCCTGGCAGTGGCGCGACCTCGAGAACGCCTACCTGTCGCTCGTCTACGCCGGCTTCGCCGCTGTCGAATGGGCGGCGTTCTTCACCATTCGCCGCCATGCCCGCCTCACCACCGAGTCCGGCGCCGTCGTGTTCTTCCTCTCCTGGAGCAGCTGGACCACGGCCGCCGTCGCCTCCGGCTTCGTCCTCGGCCAGCGCGGCCGGGACCTGGACCCCAACACCTCGATCGAGACTACGACCGAATGGACGCTGGCCGCGGCCGTGCTCGCCATGGCCTCCGCCGCGGTCATGGCCGAAGGCTTCCGTCTCGCGCGCCGCCCGGTGTGGATGACCGCCAGCGCGGGCCTGCTGGTCGCGCTCCTCATGGCCATCGCCACCCGCGAACCATCGAACGTCCAGGCGTATACCGCCCCCATCGGGGTCTACCTCATCGTCATGGCATTCACGTACCGGCACACCGCGCCCATCATCGATCCCCACCTGCAGCTCCACGAGGCGGTCATGGTCGTCGGCGCGCTCTTCCTCGTCCTCCCGCCCGCCTCCCAGAGCTTCGACCCCGACGGCGGCGTCTACGGGCTGGAACTCATCGGGATCGGCATCGCCATGTTGCTCGGGGGACTGGCACTCCACGGCCGCTGGCTCGTCGCATCGGCGCTCGTCACCATCACCGCGACCGCGGGCCGGCTGGTCACCGGCGGCTACTTCGCCGTGCCGTACTGGGCGCTGCTCGGCGTTGCCGGGACGGCTCTCATCGCGGCGGGCCTGCTCATCCTCTCGCTGCGCGCCGCCTGGGACCGCTTCCGCCTTGCGGTGGTCGAATGGTGGAACACCGCCGCGCCGCGCGGGCCGCTCTTGCCGCCATCAGCCTAACGTGACAGGGGGCGCGGGCGCTGTTCTTTTGCGAAGGGCGGCGGGCCTAGGCGTCCCAGGGGAGGACGGCCCGGCCGGGCTTCAGCAGCGGCTTCACCAGCCCGTCCGCGATGACCACCAGCAGGTCGTACCCGGCGTACAGCGTCGGGTCCATGCCGCGCAGCGCCCACGTCAGCTTCTCTTCGTCGGCGTACGTCGCCGCGCCCAGCACAATGAGCGCCTTCGCGTCGGCCGCGAGCGCCAGCGTCGGGGCCGCTTCCCGCAGCAGCGCGCGCAGATTCCGGCGCAGCGCCGATGCCTGGTTGTCGTCCTCCGGCTTCGGCGTCCCGATGACGTACGCACGGTCGCCTTCCACCGGCGTTACCGTCCATGCGTCCACCGCCGGGATAACCTGCGTGTCGTCCGCCTCGGGTTGCCCCGCCGCGAGCACGATGCGCTCCGTCAGCTCGTCCCGCAGCTCTTCGCTCATTGGCAGCCGGTACAGTTCGAGTGCGTTCAGGTAGTAGGTGCCGGGCACGCGGTTGGTGAACTGCGCCCAATGCCCGCCGAGCCCGCCGAGGATCGTGACTACCGACCCGGAGGTGCCCTGCCGCCGCAGGTAGAGGCTCACCGGCCGGCGCAGCTCCTTCCGCCCGTCCTCCGTATCCACCGCCCCCGCGACCTGCAGCAGAAGCTGGCTCAGGCCGGGTTCACCCTCGGGCAGGTGCGCGCCGCGCGGCATCCACAGCGCCACCCGTTGGCGCGCTCCGTCCAGCCGCTGCTCAACCGCCGCCCGTGCTGCTTCGAAGGGCAAATCGGCGTCGGGAGCGAGCGTGTTGAGCAGTGAAAACGCCAGCCGCCAGCGCCGCCCCACGTTCACCACACCGCGGTGCACGCCGCTCTCCGAGGCTTCGTGCGCCTCGATCGCCGTGCTGCGGGCGTAGTAGCCGCCGAACCACTGCAGAAAGAGGCGCAGCCCCGCTTCGCCCGGGTCTGACGGGTACACGGTTGCGCCGCCTTCGGCCATGTCTAGCCCTGCAGGCGCACGCGCGGCGGGTTCACGACCGCGATGTTGATCGCCGGGTCCGTGAGGATTTCGACACCCTCGGGAACCACCACATCCGCCACGGTCACGGTCACGTCGAACCCCTTCAGCAGGCCGGCGTCCGCTTCAATCGCGTCCGGGATGGCCAGCGGCAGGCAGCGTACCGAGATCTGGTCCAGGCTCTGGAGCAGCGTCCCCGCGAGGTCGCGCACCGCGGGCGCTTCGCCCACCAGCCGCACTGGCACGTTCGCCTGGATCGGCCGGGTCGGGTCCACCTGGAAGAAGTCCACATGAATCGGGTCGCCCGTCCCGCCCTTGCGCATCATCCCGCGGATGATGACGTAGCGCGGATCGGTCTCGCCCGTGACGTTCAGTTCGAACATGCCGCGAAGGCCGGCGGCCTTCACGTTGCGGCCGAATTCGCGCGCATCGATTTCGATCGAGCGGGATTCGATGCCCCGGCCATACACATTCGCCGGGAGGATGCCATTGCGGCGGAGCTTCGCCACCGACTTGCCAACAACAGTACGCGGCGCGGCCGCGATTACGAGACGTTCAGCCATGGGTTCCTGATCTCCTGAGCCACGCGCGAATACGTGGCGCGCATCTGTTCACACTACCTCAGCCGGGCACACGGTCAATGCAGGCCGCCCCCCGCGCCCGCCTCCACCCCAACAAAAAGGGCCACCCGGAGGTGGCCCCTTCGCGTTCGGGACGAATAGCCTACGCCGGCTTCAACTCGGCGACCTTCGCGCGAGCGCCAGCCTTGTCCTCGTACCAGAGAACGTTGATCGCCTTGAACTCGGCCTGGTCACCGGGGACGTCGTCCTCGGCGTAGATGGCCGTCACCGGGCATGCGGGCTCGCACGCACCGCAGTCGATGCACTCATCGGGGTTGATGTAGAGCATCCGGTCTTCGCCTTCGTCGAAGTGGATGCAGTCCACCGGGCACACTTCCACGCATGCCTGGTCCTGCACGTCGATGCAGGGTGTAGTGATGACGTAGGCCATTGCTGCTCCTCTCGCGGGTCGTCCGTGTCGCGGGGGCCGAATCTCTCCAGCCCACCGGCATACTACTATCCTCGGATCGCGCTGGAAAGCAAACGAGCCCTCCCACGCTTTCTCAGGAAGGTGTGCCTGCCGCCTTCCCCGTGCGCATGTCCACCGGGTAATACCGCCCCGCCTTCAGCTCCTCGATGAGCTCCCGCTCGTCGTGGATCTCCCGTTCGAAGTGCGTGGCCACCTTGCCGATGTCGCTGATCGCGTGGGAGTGCGTGCCGGCCGTGCCCGGCATCCCCATCATCTCCTGCAGCCGCCGGGAGAAGTCGTTCTCCTTTTCGCTGCCCCGCCCGTTCAGCGTCTCAAGCGCCTTCACGTACTGGTACGCCGGGTTCCGCATGGCCTTTTCCAGCGCCATGTTCGTCTCTTCGTCGTTCCGGCTGAACCACGGCATCTGCCGCCGGTACGGGTGCGCCGCAACCAGCGCGCCGCTCGCCCGTTCCGTGTAGCTTGCCAGCTCCCGCGAGCGGTGCATCCCGAACACGTAGCGGTCGATGCCCCACGCCAGGATGTGCCCGTCGTCCGTGCTGATCTCGACGCCCGCCAGCACCAGGAAGTTGTGCTTCGCCCGCAGTTCCTCGATGGACTTGTGGTCCCACATCGTGTCGTGCTCGGTGAAGCACACGGCGTCCAAACCCGCCTGCTTCGCCCGCACGATCAGGTCGTCCGGGTTCAGCACACTGTCGTGCGAGCGTGGCCAGGTGTGCGCGTGAAGGTCAATTAGCATTCAGTCGTCCGGCAGCCACTATAGCCACGCCCCATCGACACGGGCAATGCGAACCGTCTTCGGCACCCGCCATTACACGAACCCCCGCAGCCGGATCGCCCTCGCCACGCGCTCCACCGCGACATCGAACGCGGCCTGCCGCACCCGCGTTCCGTCCTTCGCCGCCCGCCCCATGAGCCCCCCGAACGCCGCCACCATGCGCGCCTCCAGCTCCTGGTTCACCCGCTCCAGCGACCACCGGAACTGCTGGATGTTCTGCGTCCATTCGAAGTACGAGACCGTCACGCCGCCGGCATTGATGAGGATGTCGGGCAGCACCACGATCCCGCGCGCCGCCAGCACGGCGTCGCCGGAGGGCGTCACCGGGTGGTTCGCCGCCTCCACCACAACCCGCGCCCGCACGCTGTTGGCGTTCTCGCCCGTGATCACTTCGCCCAGCGCCGCCGGCACCAGGTAGTCGCAGTCCGTCGCGAGCAACTGTTCGTTGGTGATCGGCTCCGCGCCATCGAACCCGGCCACGGACCCGGCCACCGCCGCCCAGCGGTCCAGCGCCGCGATATCGATCCCGTCCGGGTTCGCGATGCCGCCCTTCACGTCGCTCACCGCCACCACCCGGAAGCCGTACTCGCTCGCGATCCGGCACGTCCACGACCCGACGTTCCCGTACCCCTGCACCGCGATCCGGATCGATCGCGGGTCCACCCCCTCGATGCGCGCGTACTCGCGCATGCACACCGCCACGCCGCGCCCCGTCGCCTGGTCGCGCCCGAAGCTGCCCCCCAGCTCCACCGGCTTGCCCGTCACGATCCCGGGCGTGTAGCCGTGCATCTGGCCGTAGGCGTCCATCATCCAGGCCATCGTCTGCGCGTTCGTGCCCATGTCCGGCGCGGGGATGTCCCGCGTCACCCCGAGAATCATGTTGATGTGCTGCATGTACGTGCGCGAAAGCCGGTTCAGCTCCGTCTCGCTCATGCGCGTGGGGTCGCACATCACCCCGCCTTTCGCCCCCCCGAAGGGCAGCTCCATCAGCGAGCACTTGTAGGTCATGAGCATCGCCAGCGCCCGCACCTCGTCGATGTCCGCGCGCGGATGGAAGCGGATGCCCCCCTTGTACGGCCCCCGCGCGCCGTTGTGCTGCACCCGGTACCCCTCGAAGATCCGCAGCTTCCGGTCGTCCATGCGCACGGGCAGCTGTGCCCGGATTTCGCGCCACGATGTCTTCAGCAGCTCCAGCGCTTCCGGCTCCAGCCCGATGCGCTCCGCCGATTCCCGCACCGACGCCAGCACCGATTCCGACGGCGAGACCGGCGCCGGCGCCCCCTGCGGCGCCTCCGAAGTCAGCGGTGCGGCCATCGAGATCCCTCCAGCGCGCGCGGCGCACCGCCATTGTCCCGCCCCCGCATCCGCCCACGCCACCCCCTCGCCCTGCCTGTCGCGCGGCTGTCATCCCCCGGGCCGTTCCCGCTGCGCTCCCGGCGGTGCACACTGCGCCCATGGCGCGCGTCTTTGTCACCCGGCAGGTCCCCGGCAGGGCCATCGAACGGCTCCAGGAGGCCGGCCACGAACCCGACATCTGGCCCGGCGAACTCCCGCCCGGCTCCGCCCTCTCCGATGGCCTCGCCGGCGCCGCCGCGGCCCTGACCATGGTTGTCGACCGCATCGCCCCCGACCTTCTGGCCGCAAATCCGGGGCTCCGCATCGTCGCCAACATGGCCGTGGGCTACGACAACATCGATCCCGCCGCCGCCGCGGACCTCGGCGTCTGGGTTACCAACACCCCCGGCGTGCTCGCCGAAACGACCGCCGACCACGCCTTCGCCCTGCTCATGGCCGCGGCCCGCCACATCGCCCTCAGCGACCGCGACACCCGCGCGGGCGGATGGCGCACCTGGTCGCCCACCGCGTTCCTCGGCAACGACATCCACGGCGCCACCCTCGGCATCGTTGGGCTTGGCGAAATCGGCGCCGCCATGGCCCGCCGCGCCACTGGCTTCGGCATGCGCCTCCTCCACACCTCCCGCACCCCGAAGCCCGACCTCGAGCGCGACCTTGGCATCGAACGGGTCCCCCTCGATGACCTCCTCGCGCGCGCCGACTTCGTCTCCCTCCATACGCCCCTTACCCCCGAAACCCGCGGCCTCATCGGCGCGCCCGAGCTCGCACGCATGAAGCCCACCGCCATCCTCGTGAACACGGCCCGCGGCCTCGTCGTCGACCAGGACGCGCTGATCGCAGCGCTTCGCGAGGGCCGCATCGGCGGCGCCGCCCTCGACGTCACCGACCCCGAGCCGCTGCCCCTCGACAACCCCCTGTATTCGTTCCCGAACGTCGTCATCACCCCCCACATCGCCAGCGCCAGCCACGCCACCCGTGCGCGCATGGCCGAGATGGCCGCCGAAAACATCATCGCCGTGCTGGCGGGCCGCGAACCGCTGAACCCCGTGAACCGCCCGGCCGCGCCCCGCGCCTGACCCGTTACGCCCGCTTTGGCGGCGCTCCCGTATCCTTGCCGGGCATGGCCCGCCTCGCGATCGCACCGCCCGCCGCGCCCGTCATCGAAACGCCGTGGCGTCCCCAGGCGTTCGGGCTGGTGATCATCGCCGCCGCCATCATCGGCATCACGGGCGGCCTCGTCTTCAGTACCTTCTTCCCTCGCGGCGAACTCGCCCGTTACGAGTACCACCTCTGGCGCTGGCAGGCCGATACCCTCCTCGACAACGTCTTCTCACGCGCCGGCATCGGCCCGCACCCCGAAGGCGACGACGCCACGCGCGCGCTCACCGAGTACTTCCGCCTCACGAGCGCCCTTCGCGCCGCCCTTGACGACGATACCCCCGACCTCGCCCTCATCGACACCCTCACCAACGAGCGCGCAACGTACGAGAACGACGTCGAACGGCTCGTCGAAGCGCGCATCCACGAAGCCGTCGAAGGCGCCGGCCTCACCCGCGGTCTCCCCCTTTTCCGGGATGTCCGCTTCGTCTGGCCCCCCGTCGATTTCGAGCTCACGAACCCGCCCCGCCTCCTCGTCCGCTCCCCTCGCGACCGCATCGCGCGCGCCGGCGACACCCTCCTCAAGAACGACCTCTCCCTGCGGGACATCGAACAGATCGAGCGCGAGACGGACTCCGAGGACACGGTCTCGCTTGTCGTCTCCATCGGCGGAATCGCCGCCTATCCCGCCATCGTCCGCGACGACCGTTCCTATGAGTCCCTCATCGAGACCGCCTCTCACGAGTGGGTGCACCACTACCTCGCCTTCTTCCCGCTCGGCGAGCAATGGGGCAACGGCGGCGACGCCGAGACCCTGAACGAAACTACCGCCGACCTCGCCGGCCGAGAGATCGCCAACCTCATCCGCAAGGCCCACCCCGTCGAGCTCCCCCGCGGCGCCGACGGCACGGCCCCTCCCTCCGCCGCCCGCCCCGTGGACATCGATTTCAACGCCGAGATGCGCAAGCTCCGCCTGGAGGTGGACGACCTGCTGGCGAAGGGCAAGGTGGACGAGGCCGAGGCGCTGATGGACGCCCGCCGCCGGTTCTTCAACGACCACGGCATTCCCATTCGCCGCATCAATCAGGCCTACTTCGCCTTCTACGGCACCTATGCCGCCAGCGCCGCGTCATCCAACCCCATCGGGCCGAAGGTCGACCAGGTCTGGGAGCGCACGAAGGACGTCGGCCGCTTCCTCGCCGTCATGCGCGAGGTGCGTACCACCGCCGACCTCGATGCGGCGCTGGCCCGGCTCCCGGAACCGACGAAGCCTTAGCCCTCGGCCTCCGCGCCGTGCGGGGTTGCGAACGCCACCGCCAGCGCGACCCCCACGACCGCATACACGAGCACAATCGCCATCGCGTCGCTGAACTCCGGCGCGATGCCGCCGTACAGCGGGTTCCACGCGCCCGCCGTCCCATCGCGCGAGCGCAGGATCGCCCCGCGATCGCCACGCTCACGGCGCCGCCCATGAAGTACACGAGGTTGTAGACGCCCGTGGCGACCCCGGCGAGCCGCTCCGCGAACTGCCCCGTTGCCGCACTCACCACGCTCGCGTTGATCATCCCGTAGCCGCCGGCGAGCGCGATGTAGAGCAGGCTGATTGCCCACGGCTGCCACCCCGGGGCGGCCACGTGGAACAGCGCCGCCGCCCCGAGCATCGTCCCCGTCCCCGAAAGCAACAGCCGTCGCGTCCCCAGCCGGTTGAGGAGCGCACCGCCCGCCATCTCGAACGCCCCGATCGCGATCGCGCCGGGGAGCAGCGTCATGCCGATCTTGAACGTCGTCATCCCGTGGTACCGCGTGAGCAGGAGCGGCACCAGTACGAGCACGGCGAAGTGCCCGCCCTGCGTCATCGCCCCGATCGCCGAGAGCCCCCAGAACCGGCCGTTGGCGGCCACCTCGCGCGCCACGAACGGGTCCCGGGCGCTCCGCACCCGCAGCACAACGAACGGCCACAGCAGCGCACCCAGCCCGGCGCCCGCCAGCCCGAGCGCGCTCCCCGGGTTCGAAGGCAACCGGTTGAGCGCGATGATCGTCCCCGTCACGGCGCCGCACATCAGTGCCACCCCGGCGAAATCGAACCGCTGGCCCGGCGCCCCCGGCACGTTCGGCACGAACACCGCCGCCATCGGGAGGAACGCCGCCACAGCGATCCCCGTCGCGAGGAACGGGCCCCGCCACCCGAAGGCGTCCGTCAGCGTTCCGCCCGCAAGCGGCCCGAGGCCGAAACCCACCCCCACCGCCACCACCGTCGCGCCGATCGCCCGCCCACGCCGCGCCGGCGAGGTCGTTTTCACGATCGTTGCCATCGAAATCGATGGGATCACCGTGCCACTCGCCCCCTGCACCACGCGCGCGCCCACGATCTCCCAGAATCCCGGCGCCGCGCTCACCCCCGCCGACGCGATTGCGAACGCGGCCAACCCGCCGAGATACAGCTTCTTCGTGCCGAACATGTCCCCCAGCCGCCCGTACACCACCGTCCCGCTCGCGAAGGGGATGAGGTACGCCGTCACCACCCACGGCAGGTCGTCCGCCTTCACGTTGAAGTCCCCCTGGATATCCGGCAGCGCGAGGGAGCTCATCGAGGCGTTGATGACCGAAAGGAACACCGTCCCGCAGAGAACGATCAGTGCGAACGGCCGCAGGGTTGTCGGCGCACTCGCGCCGTTCGTTGCCACCCCGCGATTCTTCACGCTCCCCGTGGCCCTGTCGATGCCGCGTTCTACCGTTCCAGCCGGGGCGCCGGTACCATATGCCCATGCCTATCTATGAGTTCCGCTGCGCGGAGTGCTCCCGCATCACGAACTACTTCACCCGCAAGATCGACACCGTTTCCACCGTCAACTGCGAGCACTGCGGCAGCGCCAAGACCAGCCGCATGATGTCCAAGTTCGGCCGCACCTACAGCCGCGCCGACATCCTCGAAAAGTACGGCGATCCCCACGACTCCAACGACCCCGACGCCTACCGCGACCCCCGCCAGATCGGCAGCTGGGTCGAAAAGCGCTTCGACGAGTACGGCATGGACCTCCCCGACGGCGCCCGCGAGATGATCGACGCCGCCCGCGACGGCGAATTCCCCGACCCCGTCAAGGACCTGTAGCGGCGTGGGCCCGGACACATCGGCGCTCGAAACGATCGTGCCCCGCATCCTCGATCACTTCGCCGCCAAGAACGCCGCCCGCGAAACCGCCCTCACCGCCAGCCGCACCCTCATCCGCATGAGCGCGAACGCCATCCGCGCGGTGCACCGTCACGACCTCGACCGCGCGCGCCAGCTCCTCGCCGAAGCCCGTGCCATCCGTGACGAGGCCGTGCTCGCCCTCAAGGGCCACCCGGACATCGAATACGCGGGCTTCCTGCACGATGCCCAGAAGGAGTTCGCGGAGGCCAGCGCCACCCTCGCCCTGCTCGGTGAGGGCCGCCTGCCCGCGCCCGAAGAGCTCGGGGTCGAATACGCCGCCTACCTCAACGGCATCGCCGAGGCCGTCGGCGAACTCCGCCGCTACCTCCTCGACCGCCTCCGTGCCGGCGTCTACGAAGGCTGCGAAGCGATCCTCGCGGCCATGGATGACATCTACGCCGTCCTCGTCACCATCGATTTCCCCGACGCCATGACCGGCAATCTTCGCCGCACCACCGACCAGACGCGCGGCATCCTCGAAAAGACCCGCGGCGACCTCACCATGGCCATCCTCCAGCGCGACGCCATGGCCGCGATCGGTGCCCGCCCCCTCCCGTCCCTCCCCGAAGGCTGACGCCCCCCGCCACACGCGCTCCTGTAGAATCCCGCCCGGTGCGCCCGCACCAGAGGGGGATCGCATGTCACTCGCAGGGCGCGTTGCGCTCGTCACCGGCGGCGGCCGCGGCATCGGCCGCGCCATCTCCATCGGCCTCGCCCAGGACGGCGCTGCCGTCGCCGTCAACTACACCCGCGACGAAGAGGCCGCGCAGGCCACCGTCGACGCCATCGCCGCCCTCGGCGGCCGCGCGAAGGCCTACCGCGCCTCCGTCGAATCCTTCGACGACGACCGGGCCATGGTCGAAGCCGTCCTCGCCGACTTCGGCAAGATCGACATCCTCATCAATAACGCCGGCATCGCCAGCCGCGGCCAGTCCGTCCGCGATACCGACCCCGCCGAGATGGAACGCGTCGTGCGCACCCACGCCTTCGGCTCCTTCTACATGTCCCAGCTCGTGCTCGATTCCATGCGCGCCCAGGAGCGCGGTGACATCGTCATGATCTCGTCCGTCGCCGCCTCGTCCTTCGGGCCCAACGGTTCGCCCTACAACATGGGCAAGGGCGCCCTCGAAGCCCTCGCCTACACCCTTGCGAAGGAAGAGCGCCGCAACGGCATTCACGTCAACATCGTCGCGCCGGGCCTCACCGAAACCCAGATGGGCATCCGCCTCGCCCGCGCCACCCGCGGCACCCAGAGCCGCGACGACCTCCGCGAACTCGACAGCAAGATGCCTTTCGGCCACGTCTGCCAGCCCGAGGAGATCGCCGACGCCGTCCGCTACCTCGTCAGCGACCGCTCGACCTACATCACCGGGCAGCGCATCCAGGTCGACGGCGGCGGACCGATGATGGGGCCGTACTAGCCCTTCGCCCCATACCCGGCCGCACGCCGAAAAGGCCCCGGTCTCCCCACTCAAGAGCAGGGAAGCCGGGGCCTTCCTTGGCTATCGAACGGCTGCGCGGCGTGCCGCTGCTACCAGCCGCGCCCCGCCATCAGCTGCTCCTTCGGCAGCGAAGCCACGCTCAGGCCCGGCATCGCCTTCCCGAGGCCCGTGCTCACGCGCGCCAGCACTTCCGGGTCCTGGTAGTGCGTCGTCGCCTCCACGATCGCCTTCGCGACCAGCGGCGGGTTCTCCGACTTGAAGATGCCCGAACCGACGAACACGCCGTCGGCGCCGAGGCGCATCATGAGCGCCGCGTCGGCCGGCGTGGCCACGCCACCCGCCGCGAAGTTCACGACCGGCAGCCGGCCTTCCTTCTTCACCTGCTGGATGAGGTGCAGCGGAGCCTGCAGCTCCTTCGCCACCGTGTAGAGCTCGTCGTCCGGCATGTTCTGCAGGCGGCGAATCTCATCCTGGACCGCGCGCATGTGCCGCACGGCCTCCACGATGTCGCCCGTGCCCGCTTCGCCCTTGGTGCGAATCATCGCGGCGCCCTCGCCGATCCGCCGCAGCGCCTCCCCGAGGTTCCGGCAGCCGCACACGAACGGCACCTTGAACGCGTGCTTGTCGATGTGGTGCGTCTCGTCGGCCGGCGTGAGCACTTCCGATTCGTCGATGTAGTCGATGCCCAGCGCTTGCAGGATGTCGGCTTCGACGAAGTGCCCGATGCGCGCCTTCGCCATAACGGGGATCGTCACGGCCTCGATGATCCCCTGGATCATCTCCGGGTCGCTCATGCGCGCCACGCCGCCGTCCTTGCGGATGTCCGAAGGCACCCGCTCCAGCGCCATCACCGCGCAGGCGCCCGCTTCCTCCGCGATCTTCGCGTGCTCGGGCGTGACCACATCCATGATCACCCCGCCCTTCAGCATCTGCGCGAGCCCGACCTTCACGGCCCACGTCCCCGTCGTCTGCGTCATGCGTCCCTCCGGCTACCCCTGATAGTGAATAACCAGTCTAGTACCCGGCGACGGTGCGTTATACCCCGGCGGTCTGGCTGCCGGGGCTGCGTGCCGGTGGGCTATCGGCTCACGCACTCACGAATCCCTTGCGTCGTGCCCACACCGCCGCTAGCCTATCGTCGCGGGGAAGAGCTGGAATCGGAATTGATGATACAACACGCTGAAGACCTGACGCGGCGCGAGTCGGACGTCATTGCGATGCTGCTTGGGGGCCTCGGTGTCGCCGGAACGGCCGAAGAACTAGGGATTTCGCACCACACCGTTCGCACTCACGTGAAGCGGGCCCACGGGAAGACGAATCCGCCGCACCGTGGCGTGGGCTCACCACCACGAATCCTGTTGCGTCCGCGCTCGCAAATACCTCGCCTGAGGGACTTCGGCGGTCCGGCCTGCCACTATCGTGCGTTCTCCAAAAGGAGGACTGACATGTCAGTGTCCACCAGCCGGGAAGCGCTCGCCGGCATCCTTGTCGGGCTACTCATGGCGTGGCTCGCGCTCGCGCGGCCCGTCGAAGCCAACCACTATCAAGGTAGCCAGACGTGGAATGACTGCGGCGCGTCCCTCGGCTGCATCGGCTGGAAGTACTTCTCACCAACCCCGCCGGAAATCAACTACATCCGCGCGAACCCTCTCACCGACGGCTCCGCGGCCGCCTCGGCGTTCTCCTCGGCCTTGAGCTACTGGGACTACTCAGCCGGCACGGTGGCCCGGTTCTCCATGAACGCCACTCCGCAGAACTACCCCGCCGCACGGCTCGTGCCGTACCGGCTCACGAACGGCCCCCTCGGAGCTTCCGCTCAGGAAATCACCTACGACCAGGATGGCTCCTTCGGCGCCTTCTACACCTGCGAGTACAACTGCTGGCGACCAGCCGGAGGAACCGCCTATCCCGGCTACGACCTCTCCGAGGTGATCTTCTTCGACAGCGGCTTCAACCCGCTCTCGTACTCCGCGCAGCTTGGCATCGCCCGTCACGAGCTGGGGCACACGGTGGGCCTCGGTGACCACAGCAACAATTCCAACTGTTCCAACTACACCGGGATCATGGGCCAGAACCCGCACCCTTGTAACACGTTCCAGATTACCTGCTCAGAACGGCGTTCGGTGAATACTGTGCACGACAGGGGATGGCCATGTTGATCGCGCGTTCCCATGTCGTCCGCAGGTCTGCCGGCATGTACCGTTTCGCCGCCGCCATGCTGGCCACGCTCGTGGCCGTGGGCGTCGTGGTCGTCTGCGCCATGCAGATCGCCACCCCCTCCCGCAGCGAGCGAGTTCTCGACGCCCTCCCCGATGCGGTCGTGGGTGACTATGCACCGTCGGGCTGGGCGCTTGCCGAGGGCGTCCCGGCGCTCGTCGCCGCTTCCGACTACGTCGTCCTTGCGCGCGTGGAATCAGCCGCGGTGCAGCTGGACGATCGCGAGTTCGTCTCTGGCACGCACAGCTTCGGCGAACTCACCGCTCGCCTGATCGTGAGCGATCTTCTCAAGGACAGCCCGGGGCGTCCTCTCGCGATGACCGGCGCGCTCCCGTCCCGCGCCGCCGCCGTGGATGTCGTCCAATTCGCCCATGCCTTCCAGGGCCAACTCCTCATCGACGACAAGAACCCGCCGCTCGAGACGGGCGAGACCTACCTCCTCTTCCTCGTTCGCGACCCCGCCTCTGGTGTGCTCCGCGTCGGCGACCCGTTCATTCACCAGGTCATCGATGGGCGCGTCTATTGGGCGGGTGCAAAACCACACCTGCAAGGCAACGATCCCGGCGCGCGGCACATCGCCAACGAGCCGGACGATGCCTTGCTCGCCTTCTGGGGCCTCACCTTGAAGGAAGCTTCGGCCACTGTCCGGGCGGCCGCGCGATAGCCGTGCCGGGGCGCGTGCGCGCCATACGCCCCGGCACGTAGACTCCGCGCATGCCCGAAGCCGAACGCATCTCCTGGTTCCCCATCGCCTCCCGTGATGACCTCGCGCCCGAGACGCGCGCCCTTTTCGAGCAGCTCGACGCGAAGCTCGGTTTCGTCCCCAACGTCTTCGTCGCATTCGCGTGGAAGGGCCCGCGCTTCGACAAATGGCGCGCTCACTTCGAGGATCTGATGCAGCCCACCCCCGGCCTCGGCAAGGCCGAACGCGAGATGATCTCCGTCGCTGTCTCGATGCGGAACGGCTGCCTCTACTGCCTCGTCGCGCACGGGTTCGCCGTCCGCGCCCTCCTCAAGGACCCCGTGAAGGGCGACCGCGTCACCTTCGATTACCACCGCGCGGGCCTGGGCGCGAAGCACATCGCGATGCTCGATTACGCCGTGAAGGTCACCGAAGCCCCCGCCTCCTGCTCCGAGGCCGACATCGAAGCCCTCCGCGCCCATGGGTTCGTGGATAGCGATATCTGGGACATCGCGGAGGTCGCCGCCATGTTCAACTTCACGAACCGCCTCGCCTCCGCCACCGGCATGATGCCCAACCCGGAATACCACGCGATGGCCCGCTGACACCCGCGTGACGGCGAACACTTGCAGAACATCCGTTCGCATGCCAACCTCCCCGCATGGCTTGCGAACACCCCGGCGAAGAACGGCAGCGCGTCTACCACGGCACCTCCCTGGCCCGTGACGACCGCCAGCTGTGCGGCCTCTGCGGCGAGATTGTCTACCTCCCCCCGGACGCCGCCACGCTGCGTCCCCCGGCCGACGTGCTCACCCGCTACCGGCCGGGCGAACCCCTCCGCCGCCTCGCCTGAGCCTGCACGCCGCCGGTCCCTCACGTACGATGGTCGCACCGGCACCGGCCACAGACGCCGCGCCGTGGGAGACAGAACCATGGGACGCGAGGAACTCGCCGCACTCATCGCCATCCTCCAGGCTCAGCTCGAACAGGGCACCGCCGGCGTCGCCGTGGGCAGCTGGAAGATCGGCTACGAAAAGAAGCGCAACGCCTTCATCTTCGACAAGTGCGAAAACGAGGGCTACTGCGAGGAGCGCCCCGCCGTCGTCGCGATCGATGGCAGCATCATCGACCCGGGCGGCCTCTTCTGGCTAAGGCCCAACTCAGCCGCCTTTGAACCGCTCGCCTACGGTTTTCCGTAATGCGTTCCATGGCGTTTCGTGTTCCCGGTCACAGAGACGCAACACCACGGTCACTTGTTGACCGCATTATGGCTCCTCAGTCCGACGGACCGTGCCGATACCTATGGTGCTTACCTTGGTCCGAAGGTGCGTGCGCCATGGCCGTTGCTGAACTGAACCGTATCCTCCGCGTCCTCGTCGTCGACCCTGTGCCGGATAGCGGCCGCCGCATCCGCGAACTCTTCCTCGGCAGGACGAGTTCCGCGTGCAGGCCGCCCGCGACATCGCCGATGCCGCCGATACCCTCACCGCCGGCGCCTACGATGCCGCCATCGTCGATGCCACCGTCTGGGCCGACGAGCGCAACGGCTTCGCCCGCGCCGTCCGCGACGACCACCCCGATGTCGCCATCATCCTCCTCACCAGCGGCGACAACCCCCGCGAAATGCTCCCCTCCCTAAAGCTTGGCGCGCACGACTTCGTCTGCCGCGCCGGCCTCGAACGCGAGCAGCTCGCCGCCCGCATCCTCGCCGCCGTCGAGGAAACGCGCGCCGTGAAGCGCCGCGATACCATGGTCCGCTGGCTCGAACGCGAGGCCCGCATCGACCACCTTACCGGCCTCTTCAATCGCCGCGCCTTCGATGAGCAGCTCCGCGAGGTCTGCGCCGCGTCCCGGACGGCGAACCTCCCCGTCACCCTCATCGTCATCGATATCGAAGGGACCCGCGTCGTCAACGACGCCCACGGCCACGAGGCCGGCGACAGCATGATCCGCCGCGCCGCGGCCGGCATTACCCGCACCCTTCGCGCCGCCGACTTCGCCGCCCGCATCGGTGGCGACGACTTCGGCATCATCATCGAAAACGCCGACCTCGAAATAGGCCGCCGCATCGCCCGTCGCATCGCGCACGAGGTCGAGCGGCTGAACGCCACCGAATGGGATGCCGAAATCCCCGTGACCCTGTCGTTCGGCGTCGTCTCCGGCCTGGGCTGCGATGCGGCCGAGCTCGTGGACGCCGGCGATGCCCAGCTCGCGTCGTGCCAGCACGTTCGTCCCGTGGTGACGGAATTCCGCTGGCGGGAGGAATCGCATGGCCCCTCAGTCGCCTGAGCCGCGCACCCCGAACGCGCCGCTCCTGCTCCGGCTCGCGCCCATGGCACTCGGCGTCGTGGGCGCCGCGGCCACGGCCCTCACGTTCGGCTCTACCGACCCCATCGCCGCGGGCGGCATCGCCGTCCTCTTCGGCTTCGCGGCTACCGTCAGCGAGTGGTCTGCCCGCGCGCGGCCGTGCCATTGCCGAGCGCCTCGCCGTCACGCACGTCGAAACGGTCGACCCGGAGTCCGGCCTCCTCAACGGCCGCATGTTCCGCGATGTCCTCGACCGCGAAATCGCCCGCAGCATCCGCTACGGAGACCGCGCCTCGCTCGCCGTGTTCGAGATCACGACCGCGAACTTCCGCCCCGGCAAGCCGGGCGACAAGGCGCCCTCGTACGGCGAGTACGTCGCGCAGGTCTTCGCGCGCATCGCCCGCCGTTCCGATGTCGTCCTCCGGCTCGATACGAACCGGTTCGCCGTCGTCCTCTCCGAATGCGATGCCGACGGCGCCGCCCTGTTCGTCTACCGCCTGCGCACGCAGCTCTCCATGTCCGCCTACGCACGCAATGAAGACGGCAGCGGCATCTATGCCCGCGGTATCGGCGGGTCCGTCCAGTGGACGCCGGAGTTCGCGGACGCCCGCAGCTACGTCGATGCCGCCTTCGCCGACCTCGAACGGAACCGCCGCGAGATGGATGCCGAGCAGGCACGCTTCCGCGCCCATCCGCCCTCCCCGCGCGAGGGCAAGATCGCGTCCTGAGGCGCTTCCCTCACCGAACGCTCGAAGCCCGCACTCTTGCGGGCTTCGCCATTCCCACCGCCCACCTGGACCGTCCGCGAATGCCTACAGCAGCCGCGGCGCCACCGGGTCGGGCGTCATCACCGATGGGTCGTCGTTCGCCACCGAGTTCACCCGCTTCGAAACCGCCGTCGCGATGAGCGCGCGTGCCGGCGGAGGCTCCATCAGCCGGTGCAGCGTCTCTGGCGGCGTCGTCTTGAACATCCAGCGGCTCGCCTGCTCCTCGTCCAGCACCACGGGCATCCGGTCGTGGAACGGCGCCATGAGCTCGTTCGCCGTCGTGGTCACGATCGTGAACGTGCGCTGCCACTCTCCCGGCTTCGGCTGCCACGATTCGTACAGCCCCGCCATGAGCAGCAGCCGCCCATCTGGACGGTGGAACCAGAACGGCTGCCGGTCACTCTTTGGGCCCGTCCATTCGTAAAACCCGTCCGCGGGGACCACGCAGCGCCGCTTCTGGTACGCCTCCCGGAAGGCCGGCCGCGCCGCGAGCGTCTCCGCGCGCGCGTTGATCTGCCGCGCCGCCATCGAGGCGTCCTTCGCCCACGAGTTCACCAGCCCCCACCGCGCCGCCACCAGCTCCCGCCCCTCGTCCCGGATGCGCACGATGTAGTGCGGGTCCGTGGGCGCGATGTTGTACCTCGGCCGGAACTCCGCGCGGTCCAGTTCCTCCACGGGCACGCCCAGCTCTTCGGCGAGCAGCGCCGCCTCGTGGTACGTCATCGTCATCCGGCCGCACATGCCCACAGTGTGCGCGAACGCCGGTGGCCCTGCCTACTGCCCCGCGAACTTCGCCTGCACGGCCGCGTCCTTCTCCGCGACCATCGCCTCCAGCGACGCCTGGAAGCGCACCATCGCCTCTCGCAGCGCCGGGTCCGATGCGCCGAGGATGCGCACCGCCATCAGCCCCGCGTTCCGCGCCCCGCCGATGGCCATGGTCGCGACCGGCACCCCCGCCGGCATCTGAACGATGCTCAGCAGCGAATCCAGCCCCGCCGTGTGTTGCAGCGGCACCGGCACGCCGATGACCGGCAGTGGCGTCATCGAGGCCACCATCCCCGGCAGGTGCGCGGCCCCGCCGGCTCCCGCGATGATCACTTTCAGCCCCCGTCCGGCCGCGGCGCGCGCGTATTCCAGCATCCCGGCCGGGGTGCGATGTGCCGAAACCACCCGCACTTCGTGGGCTACCCCGAACTCGCGCAGCGCGTCCGCCGCCGCCTGCATCACGCCGAGGTCCGAATCGCTGCCCATGATGATGCCGACAATCGGGTCTGCCACGCTGCCTCCGCGGCCCTCAGGCGGGCTCGCCCACGAGAATAGCCGCGGCCCGGTCTGCACGCTCGCGAACCTCCCCCGCATCCGCTCCCAGCGCCGTGACGTGGCCCAGCTTGCGGCCTGGCCGCGGCCCCTTCCCGTACAGGTGCACGTGCACCCCCGGGATCGCCAGCGCCGCCGGCAGGTTCGCGCGCGGATCCCCGCCCGAGGGGCCGCCGACCACGTTCACCGTAACCACCGCCGGCGCCATTGCCGCCGTGCTCCCCAGCGGCCAGTCCAGCACCCCCCGAAGGTGGTTCTCGAACTGCGACGTCACACACCCTTCGATCGTGTGGTGCCCCGAATTGTGCGGCCGCGTCGCTATCTCGTTCACCAGGACCACGCCCCCGCGTGCCACGAACAGCTCCACCGCCATGATCCCGGTCACGTCGATTGCGTCCGAGATGCGCTCGGCGATGTTGCGTGCGTGCGCCGCCACCACGGGGTCGATGGGCGCCGGGGCCACCAGCTCGCGGCACATGCCGTTCTCCTGCACCGTCTCCACGACGGGGTACACGACGCTCTGGCCACCCGGCCGCCGCGCGATCAGCACCGCCACCTCGCGCTCAAGGTCGACCGTCGCCTCGGCGAACAGCGTCAGCCCGCCGCGCGCGCCCTCCGCCAGCACCGCCGCCGCCTCCTCCGGGGAGCGCACCGCCCACACGCCGCGCCCGTCGTATCCACCGCGCGCGGCCTTCATCACCGTCGGCCAGCCGCCGTTCGCACGTGCGAACGCCTCCACCTCTTCCACCGTCGCCACCCGCGCGTGCGCCGGCACCGGCAGCCCCAGCGCGCCGAACCGGTCGCGCTGCCAGAGCTTGTCCTGCGCGAACCGCATCGCCGCCGGCGATGGCCGAAGCACGTGCCCTTCGGCCTCCAACTGCGTCAGCAGCTCGGGCGGCGCCAGTTCGTGGTCGAAGGTGACGACGTCGCAGCCGCTCGCGAACCGCCGCAGCGCCTCCAGGTCCGTGTGGCTGCCAATCTCCACGTCCCCGCCCACGAGCGCCGCGCCGTCATCGGCGCGTTCGGCCAGCACCCGCAGCGTCACCCCGAACGGGATCGCCGCCTGGTACGTCATGCGCGCAAGCTGCCCGCCACCCACCATCCCCACCCGCGGCGTCACCATTTCAGACCGGTCCCAGCAGCTTCAGCAGGTCCCCCACCTGGCTGCGTTCCTCCACGGGATGCCGGAACGGCAGCTCATCGTGAACCTGGTAGGCGTTGCGCCGCCCGACGCGCTCGCGCTCCAGGTAGCCCGCCTCCACCAGGTCGGCCACGATCCGTTGCGTCGCGCGTTCGGTGATACCGACCGCCGTCGCGACATCCCGCAGCCGCACATTCGGATCCCGCGCGATGCACAACAGCACGTGCGCGTGGTTGGTGAGGAACGTCCAGTCCTGCGTTGGCATCCGGCGAAGGCACCCGTTTCGCGGAAGAATTCGTGCTCCGCGTGGAGCCGTCATTATGCGTGAGCTCCACGGCACTGTCTCGCGATGGACGCGCCCTCCCCGCCCGCTACAATCCGCCAAACGAACGGGGAGTAGCCGCATGGGCGCCACCACCGAGATCCAGGCCAACGGGATGACCTTCACCTGCCGCACCGCGGGGCCCGCCGACGGCGAACCGGTCATTCTCCTTCACGGCTTCCCCGAGACATCGCACATGTGGACCGCCCTCCTCCCGGTCCTCGCCGAGGCGGGCTACCACTGCATCGCCCCCGACCAGCGCGGCTACAGCGCCGGCGCCCGCCCCGAGGGCGTCGATCAGTACGCCACCACCACCCTCGTCAGCGACGTCATGGCCATCGCCGATGCGGCCGGCTTCGACCGCTTCCACCTCATCGGACACGATTGGGGCGCCGCCGTCGGCTGGCGCGCCGTGATGGCCCACCCGAACCGCATCGTCAGCTGGAGCGCGCTCTCCATCCCCCACATCGCCTCGTACCAGCGCGCCTACGCCACCGACCCGGCGCAGCAGGAGAAGAGCGCCTACATCACGTTCTTCCAGCAGGTCGGCGCGGCCGAAGAGGCCCTCACCGGCAACGACTTCGCCATGCTCCGCGGCATCTGGACCGCGAGCAGCCCCGCGGAAGTGGCCGACTACGTCGCCGTCCTTTCGCAGCCCTACGCCATGACCGCGGCCCTCAACTGGTACCGCGCCGGCTTTGGCGGCGGCGCGCCCATGCTCCAGGATTCCGCACAGGAGATCTCGGTTCCGACGCTCACGATCTGGGGGAACCAGGACACCGCCGTCGGCCGCTCGACCACGGAAACCGCGGCTCAGTACATGAAGGGCCCCTACCGCTTCGTCGAACTCGACGCCGGCCACTGGCTCATCCAGGAGCAATTCGAAACCGTCCGCGACGAGCTCCTGGCGCACCTCAAGGCGAACCCCATCGTCTGAGCTATCGCGGCTTGCCCCAGTGCCACGAGGTCACCCGCACGGGCGTGATGACCATCAGCGCCGTCTCTTCCAGCGCCATCGCCGCGTACTGGCGGTAGCGCGCCCGCAGCGCCGCCACCGCTTACGGCCACGCCTCGCCACGCGGCATCCCCTCCGCCGTGCCTTCCACGCGCACCCACGCCAGCTTCGTCCAATCGTCGTCGTACCGGTCGGCCAGGAGCGTCACCCGCGGATCCCGGGCGATGTCGCGGAAGCGCGCCAGCGCCCCCCGCCGTTTTGGCTTCTGGTCGTGCGAAATCACCACGCGGCCATCCACCGCCGCGAAGCACACCGGCACCATCCGCGGCCGCCCGTCCTCGGCGATCGTCGCGAGGTGCGCCACCCGGCACTCGGTCAGCAGCGCCAGCGCCTCGGCATCGAACCCCGTCATCAGCCCACCGGCGCGGGCAACGGAACGCCGCACTTCCTGCCCAACGCGTCCAACAGCTCGATCGTCTCCGCGTCCAGCGGTATCCCGTTCGCCTCGCGGTCGGCTCGCGCCGCCGCCTCGGGGTCACCGGGGATGAGCACCGCCGGCACCCCTGGCTGCGGCGTTGTCGCCCGGATGTGGTCCACCATCCTCCGCATCTCGGCCCTGAACTCGGCCGGGTCCCGGAACGCATCGATCCGCCACGCCGCGAACCAGAACCCCTGCGTCAACACCGCGCGGTCGATGAACAGCCCCGATCCCGCCCCGGAGAGCACCCCCGTGAGGATGTCGACCATCAGCCCCAGCCCGTACCCCTTGTACGAACTCGTCTCCAGCCGCGATCCCAATGGCAACAGCGCGCCTCCCTGCCGGAGGATCGTTGGGTCGCCCGTGTCCGCACCCGTGGCGTCGACCGCCCACCCGGCCGGCAGCGGCTTGCCCTGCCGCATCGCGATTTCGAGCTTGCCCGCCGCCACCGCCGTCGTCGCCATGTCCAGGAGGAACGCGTGCCCGCCCTCCACCGGCGCCCCCATCGCGATGGGGTTCGTCCCGTATACGCGCTCCAGCCCGCCCGCCGCGTTCGCGATGGGCGGCACGTTGCACATCGCCATCCCCACCATGTCCTGCTTCGCCGCCATGTGCGCGTAGTACCCCGCCGCGCCCGAAGTGGCGGCCGTTGCGAACCGCCACCGTCCCCATCCCCGTCACGCGCGCCTTCTCCATCGCCGCGGTCATCGCCTTCTGTCCCACGATGATGCCCATGCCGCCATCGGCGTCCCACGTCGCCGCCACCGGGCTGTCGCGCAGCACCGCTACTGCCGGCTTCGGGTTCACGATGCCGCGGTCGAACCCTGGCGCGTACCCGGGTGCCACGGCAGATGCGCGATCCCGTGCGACTCGATCCCGGCGAGGTCCGCATCCACCAGCACTTCCGCCCCGAGCGCCGCATCCGCCTCCGGCACCCCGTACCAGGCGAGCACGGCCGCGGTGTAGCGGCGAAGGTCGGAGGCGGCGAAGCGAGGGCGAAGGTCAGCGGCCATGGCGCGCACCATACGCCCCGGCGCTCCCCGCGCTACCCCTCTTCCGCCGGGAACTCGTCCATGCGGATGCGGAAGAACGCCTCCGCGTACTCGCATCCCTCGCCCGCCGCCGCCTCCCGGCTCCACTGCTCGATGAACCCGACATCGCCTTCCGCGATCTGGCTCGGGTGGGCCAACAGCGCCTGTTTCTTCTGCGAAAGCGTGGCCCCGATGTCCACGCGCACGTTCACCCGGTCGCTCATCCCCAGCCACACCTGCCGCACCTTGTGCGGCTGCAGCCCATCGACCAGCAGCTCCGGGAAGGTCAACCGGTCACGCGCGCTCGGGAAGATCGCGTCGAGGGCGGCATCGCCGGCCGTGCGGTGGTCGGGATGGTTCAGGTAGAAGTCGCCCATGAACCGGGCCGTGGGGTCGAACGTGATCACGACCTCCGGTCGGTACTGCCGGATGACCCGTGTGAGGTCCTTTCGCAGCTCCAGCGTGTGCTGAAGGTAACCGTCCGGGTACCCCATGAACACGAAGTCCCGCACGCCGAGGATCGCCCCGGCCGCCCGCTGCTCCGCCTCGCGGATGACCGTCAGGCGCGCGGGCGTCATCTCCGGGTCCTCGCTACCCTTGTCGCCCTTCGTGATCACGCAATAGGTGACGTGGCATCCCGCCGCCGCCCAGCGCGCGATGGTGCCGGCACACATGAATTCGGCGTCATCCGGGTGCGCCACGATCACCATCGCGGAAGCGGCGCCTTCTCAACAAGCATGAATCAGCTCCGGGAGTTGTCCTCCCGGAAAGCCTATCAGAGGTTCGCCGCTTCGCCGCCCGCGATTACGCCTGCGCCGGGAGCGCCCGCCGCAGCAGCGGAAGGCGCGCCTCGCGCAGCCGGGGCAGTTCGATGACCACGAACGCCGCGAGTGAGACCAGCCCGATCGCCGCGAGCGTCATGCGCGCACCGGCCATCTCCGCGCCAATCCCCGTCAGCAGCATCGGCAGCACCAGCAGCCCTTCCGTCAGCGTCTCCTGCGTCGCGAACACACGCGACTGCTGGCCCACGGGCGCGCTCTCCGTGAGCGCCACGCGAGCGCTCACGAGCGTCGTGCTCAGCCCCAGGCCGAGGAGGAACGCCGCCGGCAGCGCCACCACGAAGGTCGCGTTCATGTGGATCTGGAGCTGCGAAATCGGCTGCAGCGTGGTCAGGTTCACCACCGCCGCGAGCCCGTAATCGAACACGGCGAGGGCGAACACCGCCACCACCAGGCCCGCCACCGAGTACCGCATCACCATCCGCGACCGTTCGAGGTTCACGCCGCGGTTCGTCCACGCCAGCCCCAGCACGATACCGAGCACGCCCGGCGCCACCAGGTACGCAAGCGCGCTCGTCGGCAGGCCGAGGTCGTGCCGCAGGTACAGTGGCAGCGCCACGATGATGCCGCGCGAGACCACGGTCTTCAGCGCGAGCGTCACCACGGCGTACCGCGCCACGTCCTCCTTCAGGAAGAAGCGGCATACGTCGCCGAACGCGAACGCTTCGCGCGTCGATTCCATCTGCATCGCGGGCGTGCCCCGCAGCCGCCACCCAAGCATCGCCGCCACCGGCACCTGCGCGGCGAACAGCAGCGCGCACACCGCGAGCATCAGCTGGGCCCCGCCGGCCAGGTACAGCGCCGGTGCGAGCACCACGACGCCCAGCCCCTGGCCGCCATACTGCAGCGCCACCACGATCGAGTGCGCGCGGCTCGAAGCTTCGTGCCGCAGCGAACGCACCATCGCCATCTCGGCGGGCGTGAACACCTGCGAGACAGCGCTATACAGGCCCGCGATCATCCACGCGCTCGTCGATCCATCGACGAGGAGGATGCCTACGGCCAGCGACGCGAACCGCAGCCCGGCGCCCACCACCATGCCGCGCGCCGGCCCGAGGCGATCGGCCACGGCGCCGCCGGGCATGCCCAGCAGCAGGGACGGCACGAGCTGGGCCACGAACAGGCTGCTCAGCCCGAGGGAGGCGTTCTCCCCCGTACCCGCCGCCACGAACAGGGCGGCCCACAGTAGGTTCTGGCCAGTTTGCGCAAGGAGTTTCGAGGCGTAGTACAGCGAACGATCGCTCACGAACCGGTTCCCTCCGATGCCACCAACAACACACACTCCCGTGCCCCGATGAACGGACGGCACAACGCCGCCCCGCACCGGGACAAACCCTGTTCCTTGTGAGCTCCAGGAGGGGGACTCTCCGAGCTCTCGACCGCCTGCGAGGTTAGCTGTCGGGTTCGGCGTCGAGATCGCCGGCCGGTTCGTCACCGGCTACACCCCAGTGACCGGGCAGATCGGGAACGAAGCCGCATGCCCAGGCCGGCACACACGCCTGTTCTCGGTCCTCTCTGCTCGGACCTTTGGTTCCCCCGCTCCGGCCACGGCCGGATTCGGCATATCAAGCGTACCACCTGATATTCAGATGCAACGTAAGGAAAGGCCCGAATCCCCGTGAAAATCAGGAGAAGGTCCTCCGCCCATTGGCGGATGCGCACCTCCCGTCGTCACCTCCCGGTGGCGACCGCCGTGCTTCATTCACGTGCGCCCGCCCGCCGCGGCCCGGGGACGAAGGCATCGCCGCCGCGCCGGCCGGCCCGCGCGTGCGACCCACGCCGCGCGGCCTGTAGGCTGCGGGGGTGGCCGCCCTTCGCACCCGCTTTTCCGCGCTCTCCCTCGAGCGCCAGGGCATCATCGCCGTCCTCGCCGCCGCCATCCTCTGGAGCTCCGGCGGCCTCTTCATCAAAGCCGTCTCCCTCGATGCCCTCGGCGTGACGATGTGGCGCTCCCTCCTCGCGGGACTCGCGCTGGCGTTCTTCACCCGCACCCGGCTCCCGCACCCGCTCCGCGCCTCCCGCCTCGAATGGGCCCTCGCCGTCAGCTACGCCCTCATGCTCGTGTTCTTCGTCAGCGCCACCAAGCTCACGACGGCCGCGAACGCGATCTTCCTCCAGTACACCGCGCCCCTCTACGTCCTCGTTCTCTCGCCGCTCGTGCTCAACGAGCGCCCATCGCGCCTCGACCTCGCGTGCGTCGCCGTGGCATTCGGCGGAATGGGCCTCTTCTTCGTCGGCAAGCTCGAAACCGACGACCTCGGTGGCAACATCTGCGCCCTCACCAGCGGCGCCGCATTCGCCGTCTTCCTCACCCTGCTGCGAGCCCCCGGCTGCCGCCCCGAGACCCGCCCCCGGTCGATGATCCTCGGGAACGCGCTCCTGGTCGTGGGGCTCGCCGGCATCAACGCCGCCCGCGGCAGCGCAGCACCCTTCACGCCTGGCCCGGCCGATATCGCCGGGCTCGTGGTCCTGGGCGTCTTCCAGATCGGCCTCGCCTACGCCTTCTTCGGCTTCGGCATTGCCCGTGTGGCCGCCCTCGAGGCGTCCCTCATCGGCATGCTTGAACCGGTCCTCAACCCGGTCTGGGTCTTCGCCTTCCTCGGCGAACGGCCCGGCTGGTGGGCCGTCCTCGGCGGGCTCGTCATCATCGCCGCCGTGACCGTGCGAACCGTCGCCGCCGAGCGCGGCCGCCGCCCGTCGCCCGAACCCCTCATCGTGCACGCGGAGGCCTGATGTCCGCGCCCACCGCCACCACGCGCGACCTGCTTGCCATCCTCGGCGAACTCGATGCCCTCCACGCATGGCGCGGCTGGCACTGGTGGCCCGATGCCGACCCCTTCGAGGTCATCACTGGCTCGATCCTCGTTCAGAACACCGCCTGG
Organism: Candidatus Amarobacillus elongatus; assembly: GCA_016703545.1. GTDB lineage: Bacteria > Chloroflexota > Dehalococcoidia > Tepidiformales > Tepidiformaceae > Amarobacillus > Amarobacillus elongatus. The sequence goes on along the minus strand of JADJBX010000005.1, from coordinate 79,425 downwards.
ACGAACGTTGAACGCGCTCTCGATCGCCTGCGCGAAGCCCGCGCCCTCACCCCCTCCGCCATGGCCACCCTCCCCGAAGCGGTCCTCGAAGACCTCGTCGCCCCAGCGGCCAGTGCCCCGCCAGAAGGCGCAAGCTTCGCGCCTTCCTCGTCCTCGCCGAGCGCCATGGCGGCCTCGATGCGCTCCTCGCCCTCCCGGCCGCCACCCTCCGCGAAGAGCTGCTCGCGACCTGGGGAATCGGCCCCGAGACCGCCGACGCCATCGCCGTCTACGCCGCCCACAAGCCCGCCTTCGTCATCGACGCCTACACCATGCGCCTCTTCGCGCGCCTCGGTGTCGGCCCCGTCGCCTCCCGCGACTACGCCACCTGGCAGGCGTTTTTCGTCGCCAATCTCCCCGAGGACCGCGACCTCTGGGCGCGCTACCACGCCCTCATCGTCATGCACTGCAAGCACCTCTGCCGGAAGCGCTCACCCAAGTGCGGCGAATGCACCCTCGCCGCCCGCTGCCTCTTCGCCCGCTCCGAACGCACCCCCTGACGGCCACCCGTTTCTCGCGCCGCTTTCCCGTTGCCTCCCGGGGCCTCTACCATCGAAGGACCCCACCACGCCCCGCACCCCATTTCGGGTCGCGAACCCCGGGTCTCATGCTGTACGCGGAATCACTCTCGAAGTCGTTCGGTCCCAAGGACGTGCTCACCAACGTGAACTTCATCGTTGGCGACGGCGAGCGCGCGGGCCTCGTCGGCCCCAACGGTGGCGGCAAGTCCACTATCCTGCGCCTCCTCGCCGGCGACCATACCCCGGACAGCGGCGCTGCCGGCCACCGCGGTGGCGCGCTCGGCTACCTCCGCCAGGAAGCCGGCCTGCAGGACGACAACACCCTCCTCGAGGAGCTCTGGCTCGCGTTCCCCGAGCCGCACGCCATCGAACGCGAACTCGCCGTCATCGCCACCGCCATCGAATGCGGCGACGGCGACCTTGACGCGCTGATCGAACAGCAGGCCCGCCTCTTCGACGCCTTCGAGCGGCTCGACGGCTACCGCATCGAAGCCCGCATCGGCCGCATCCTCGATGGCCTCGGCTTCGATGTCGCGAATGACACCAGCAAGCGGTGTGGCGAGTTCTCCGGCGGTTGGCAGATGCGCATCGCGCTCGCCAAGGTCCTCGTCCGCCGCCCCGAGAACCTCCTCCTCGACGAGCCCACCAACCACCTCGACGTGAAGACCCGCAATTGGCTCGCCTCCGAACTCGTCGATTACCCCGGTACCGTGCTCATCGTCACCCACGACGGCGACTTCCTGGACCGCGTTGCCACCCGCATCCTGGACCTCCGCGAAAAGAGCATTGAAAGCTACGCCGGTAACTACACCACCTACCAGCGCCTCAAGGCCGAGAAGCTCCAGGCCCAGGACCGCGCCGCCGCCCGCCAGGAGCGGGAAATCGATCGCCAGGAGCGCTTTATCGAGCGCTTCCGCGCCAAGGCCACCAAGAGCTCGGCCGTCCAAAGCCGCGAAAAGCAGCTCGCGCGTGTCGACCGCATCGATCGCACCCGCAAGGAATCCGAGGTCCACTTCCAGCTCAACGCCGCCGGCCGCACCGAGCGCGACGTCCTCATGCTCAAGCACGTCGGTCACGCCTACGGCGACCATCCCGTGCTCGTCGATGTCAGCCTGCACATCGAACGCGGCCAGAAGGTCGCCCTCGTCGGCCCCAACGGCAGCGGCAAATCCACGCTCCTGAAGATCGCGGCCGGGCATTTCGCCCCATCCGAGGGCGTCGTCGATTGGGCCGAACGCGCCCGCCCCGGCTACTACGACCAGCACCAGGACGAAGCGCTCGACCCCGAACGCACCGTCCTCGACGAGGTCCGTTCCGTCGCCATGGGCCAGACGGATGAGAAACTGCGCACCGTTCTCGGCCAGTTCCTCTTCAAGGGCGACGATGTCTTCAAGCCGGTGAAGGTGCTTTCCGGCGGCGAACGCAGCCGCGTCGCCCTGGCCAAGTTCCTCATTCAGCCAACGAACGTCCTGCTGCTCGACGAGCCCACGAACCACCTCGACCGCACCACGCGCCGCAAGCTCATCGAGGCGCTGCAGGGTTACGACGGCACGATCCTGTGTGCCAGCCACGACCCCGGCATCGTCGACGACGTCGCCACGCGCGTGTACGAAGTGAAGGACACCGAGGTCGCCGAGCTCATCGCCCGCCGCAAGGACTAACAGGGGCGGGGCCTCCATCCGCGCCCGCCCCCAGGGCCGGGTTACCCCATCCGCGGTTTCATCGCGTAGATGCGCGTCACGTCGATCTCCACCTCGACGGTCTCCGCCTCGTGCCGCACCGCCTCCGTCCCCGGGACCACGCGCGCGCGCCCGTAGACCATCGCGACCGCGCCATCCAGGTTCTTCGAAAGCGCGACCCGCGGGTTCGCCGCGATGTCCCGTGCCCGGACCGCGCCCGTAAACATCCGCATCGTCAGGCGCCCATCGGGCTGGAAGTCGGCGTGCACGACGGCGATGTGCGGTTGGCCTTTCGCTCCGACGGAGGCGACGGTGCACCACCGTTGCGCTGCCCACATCGCAAGGAAGCCCGGCGCGTCGAAGCGCCAGTCGTCTCGCGCGAACACGCGCCCCACCTCCGGCGTCGCCGTCGCGGCCGACCGGTCCAGTAGACCCTGTACCCGCGCCAGCACCTCGGCCGGCCATTCCTGTGATTCAGACATCCGGGAATCCCTCCAACGAGTGTGTTCCCCCTGATGCCGTCAGCATCGGCCACCGCCCGGCCTTAGTCCACGATCGCCTGGTACGCGAACTGCTCCAACTCCTGCCCGATGCGCCGCGGGATCCCCGGCGCCTTCGGGTCGTCGCTGAACGCGTCGTCGGGCCCCGGCACCTCGGGCGCGTTCACCTGCTGGAACAACAGGCAGAGCAGCCCCTCCTTCGGGTCGGCCGAGTAGTACGGACCCGTCGCGCCACCCCACCCGTACGTCCCCACCGTGCCCACCGCCGGGTACCCCACGAGGTCCGTGCGCACCCCAAAGCCGAGTCCGTACCCGTACCCGCGCCCGCGGACGTAGTTGAAAAAGCCGCCGATGTGGTTCGTCGTCATCAGTTCGACGCTCTTCCGCCCGAGCAGCCGCACGCCATCCAGTTCGCCGCCGTTCAGGAGCATCTGCCCGAAGCGCGCGTAATCCGCCGGCGTGGAAAGCAGCCCGCCGCCGCCCGCGAACTGCACCTTCGGCCCGCGCACCTTCACGCTCGTCGCAGGCCGGTCCACTTCCTTCAGCTTCCAGCCCGTCGCCTCGTCCAGCCGGGCCGCCTGGTACAACGTCGGGAACCGCCCGACCTTCTCCTCGGGCAGGTAGAACGACGAATCCGGCATCCCCAGCGGCGCGAAGATGCGCTCCTGGCAGAACGCCTCCAGCGTCATCCCCGAAATCGCCTCCACGACCACGCCCGCGACCTCGTGCCCCGGGCCATACCGCCAGTCCGTCCCTGGCTGGAACGCCAACGGCCGCTTCGCCAGTTCCAGCGTCCGCTCGGCGATGGTCTGCGTCACGCTCGTGCGGTTGATCGCCTCGTTCGAAACGAACCCGGCGGTGTGCGTGAGGCAATCGCGCATCGTGATCGGCCGGTGCGCCGGCACCAGCCCCACACCGGGGATGTGAGAACCCGCCGGCGGACTCCCCGCATTCACCATCATCGTCTTGAAGGCCGGCAGGAACCTCGAAATCGGATCATCGAGGAAGAAGTGGCCCTCCTCGTGCAGGATCATCGCGGCCACGCTCGTCACCGGCTTGGTCATCGAAGCGAGCCGGAACACCGTGTCGAGGCCCATCGGCGCGGACCCATCGATGTCCATCGCGCCCTGCGCCTCGAAGTGCACCACGCGCCCGTGGCGCGCCACCAGCGTCACGATCCCGGTGGCGTCGCGCGCCTCGATGTGGCGGCGCATCGCGTCGCTGATGCGCCCGAGCCGGGCCGCCGACATCCCCACGGATTCGGGCGCCGCCATCGGCAGCCCCGCCGAGACCTGCGTTCGTTCGAGTGTGGTCACCGCTTCCCCCCCGTTCGCGCCACCGAGGGCGCCGCGCGCACCGGTATACGGCGCGCGCCGGGGGCTGTCCAGATCGTTCGTTTCGCCCCGGGCTAAACGCTCCGCGGGCCCGAACGCTTCTCCTTCGATGGCGCCGGCGGCGGTGCCGCCACGATCGGCGCTGCTTCCGCTGCGATCCACTCGCCCGCGCCCGGCACCTGGTCGAACGCGCCCAACATCATGGGCGCCATCGCCAGCGCTTCGCCTTCGCTGCCCGGCGCGAACATCGGTTCGAACTCCGGCTGCAGCTGCGCCGCGTGCGAAAGGTACGCCGGCAGGTGGCGGTTGGACGCGATCGCGGCCGCGCGCTCCTCGCGCGCCTCCGGCGTGTCGCCGTCCTCGATGAACGCCGCCAGCGCCTTGCCGTACAGGAACGCCGTGGACTGGTCCTCCGGGTAGGCAAGGAACACCTGCGTCGCCGTCTCCACATCCCCGCGCTCCAGCGAAAGCCACAGGAGCCCGTGCCGCGCGCCCTGGTTGTCCATCGGGTTCAGCCGGATCATTTCGCCGAAGTAGGTCGCCGCCACTTCCGGCGCGCCAAGGTCCCAGTTCGTCCGGGCCACCGCCTCCAGCGCGCGCATGAACGGCCGCGTCTCCTCGATCTGCCAGAACTCGCCCGCGTGCTCGTCGAACACCGCCTGCCCGAGACTGTCGAAGCCGGCCATCAGCCCGATCGTGAAGAACACCAGCGCCAGCTCCAGCTCGTCGCCGGCGTCGTACCCCAGGTACACCCACGCATCCGCGCAGTTCTCGTCCAGCCGCAGCGCGTCCAACGCCATGGCCGTGCCCTCGCCCGGCAGGTCCCATGCCTCGTCCATCAGCGTGCGTGCCTGCTCCGAGGGCGAAATCCCCAGCGTCCGCGGCGGCTCCGGGTGCCGCGCGATGACCTCCGTGAGCGCCTGCTTCAGTCGCTGCGGGTCCATCTCTTCGGCGTGCAGCAAAACCTCGCTCACACCTTCAAGGAAGCGGTAGACCGGGTTTTCCGGGTCGATGGCGAACGAATCGTCGGGCGAACTCATGCGGCTCCTCTTGCCCGCGCGATCACGGGACGCCCTTCCACATTACCACGCTCGCCCGTCCGGTCCGGGAGTCAATGGCGCCGCCGCTTCGACTTCACCCCCGCCTTCGCCGACCGAAACGGCGAGAACGTGGGCCGTTCGCCCGTCACTTCCGAAAGCCAGCTCATCGCACCGCCGTACCGGCGGAAGCACTCCCGTGCAAGGTCCGCCGCCTCCCACGCCCGGTGCTCGTCACTGCGCTCGTCGTCCTTCTGCTTCGGCTCGGGCACCGCGTTCACGAGGTACTTCGCCACGAGCGGGTACCGCCGGTACGCCGCCTGCAGCAGCTCGCGGCCCTGCGGCGTGTTCCCCCAGCGCGCGTACTCCGCCATCGCGCGCAGGTACGGCCAGGCCTCATCGTCGTCGTCCCACCGCGTGGTCAGGTACTCCGCGTAGTCGATGTCGTGCAGCTCGATCGTCAGCGGAAGCAGCCAGTGCCGCGCCCCGAGGTGGTCCTCCTCGTCGAGCACGAGCATCTCGTCCAGCCGGTGATACGCCTCCACAATCCGCCCCGCGTCGATCAGCATCGACGACACCAGCATCAGCGCCTGCAGGAATTCGCGCGTCTCCGGCGTTTCCCAGAAGCGCCCGTGGTACTCCTCCATCACCGCCGGCTTGATCGCCCGGTGCGCCGCGTACAGCGCGAAACTCGCCAGCATCGCCGCCAGCGACGGCTCGTGCGCGAACGTCGTCGAGAGGTACTCCCACGGCTCGTACGCCCACGGCGTCAGCCGCAGCGCGTCCACCGCCACCGGCACGCCTCGCAGCCCCTCGGCCTCGTACGCCTGCTCCATGAGCGCTTCCGCCTGCTCCGATGGCAGCTGGCTCAGGTCGCGGTTCGCCACCGGGTGCTGCTTGAGCAGCTCCTCGACCTTCGGCGCCAGCGCCCCCAGGTCGTCGCCTTTGTGCTCCTGGTAGAGCGTGATGAGCCCCGTGAGGAAGATCACCGCCGGGTCGTCGGATCCCCCGTCGCGGCGGGGGTGGTTGGGTCGAGCGTGCCATAGCCGTCCAGTCTACGGCACCGCCCCGTTTCGGTCGGGCATTCCGTGCCACCGTGCGCCCGCGACGGAGCGCGAAATTCGGCCACCGTGACCGTTTTGTGACATTTCCGCCCGAGCGCGGTGACACCTCTCTCGGACGATGAAGCCACGGACCTACCGACCCCGGAGGATGCACAATGGAATACAGCATGGTTGCAATGCGCCCCGGCGCCCCCGTCCCCCACGACGCCACCACGCGCGCCGCCCCCGGCGGCCGGTCGCCGCTCCGCCGCTTCGTCGGCATCGCCGTCGATCCGCGCGCGTGGCTTCGCTTCCTCTACCTCGCGCTCGCCTTCCCCGCCGGGCTGGCGTCCTTCGTGGCACTCGTCACGTTGCTGGCCGTGGGCGGCGGAATGCTCATCACCATCGTCGGCATCCCCCTGCTGGCGCTCACGCTCTACGGCTGGTGCCTCGCCGCCGACGCCGAACGGCTCCTTTCCGGTGTCGCCTGGCTCGTCCCTCGATACCTGGTGGCAAACCCTTCCCCTCGCCATCGTTGGCGTGCCCGCCACGGTGCTCTTCCTGCACCTGCTCAACCTCTTCGCCATCGCCAACGGCACCCTCGCGACCGCTCTGCTCAGCGGCGGCCGTACCCCGTCGCCCTCGTCCGTCGCCCCCACCGCACCCGCGCGCGGCGAACTCCCCGGCCTGCCCGCGCCCGTGGTGGTCGCGGAGGTCCCGCTTGCCGAAGCCGTCCCGGCTGCGCTCGAGACTGCCGCCACCTCGCCGGTTGTCATCGAACCGCCCGCCCCGGCGGCTATCGAACCGCCCCCTCCGGTGGCCCGGGCCGCCGAACCCGTCACGCCCGCCGCCGAACCCGAGCCGCGCCTCACCGTCGACGTTGTCATGCGCATCGTCACGGTCGAAGGCCGGCGCGTGGAGCTCACGCCCCGCGAATTCGATCTCCTCGCGCTCTTCGTCCAGAACCCCAACCGCCCGTTCAGCCGCGACGAGCTGCTGGACCGCATCTGGAAGCACGACTTCGAAGTGACCGACCGCACCATCGACACCCACGTCCAGCGGCTGCGCAAGAAGCTCGGCCCAGGCGCCGCCGCCATTCGCACTGTTTGGGGCGTCGGCTACCGCTTCGAACCCGACGCCGTCGACACCGCCCCCGAGGAGGATGCTGTCCCCGGCCAGTGACACGGCTCTGACGGAGTTCGTGGCGGGCCTCCCGTACAATCGCCCGCCACGGCCCTCCCCGGGCAGCCACCAGCCGGAGCGTCCCCCATGCCCGCACTCATCGACCCCCTGCGCCGTTCCCCGTCCGCCACCGACCTGGTGGCCGCGCGCGCCATGCCTCCCCGGGAGCACGGCCGGTGACCTCCGTCGAACGCAAGGTCTGGACTGCCGCCCTCCCGGAGATGCGGCTCGCCTACTTCGAACGCGAGTGCACCGACGCCCGCACGCGCGGCGACGTCGTCGATGAACTCTGGGACGCCTTCAATACCTGGCGCGTCGAAGCCCGCCCCGCCCTCGGCCGCATCGATATCGCCGCCGTCGGGCTGGCCATGGATCGCGATGACGGCTCCCTCGTGCTCCGCGCGGCTGTCCCCATCCGCGGCGACCATGCCCCCGCGGCCCCGGCGCGTACGGTCCTTTTCCCCGGCGGCGCCTTCGTCTACGCCTACGCCGATGACACCGACGAGATCACGGCCGCGTTCGAAGCCGTTCGCGAGGCACTCGCGGAATACAACCTTGAGCCTCTGAGCGGGCCCATCGAGGTTTACAAGTTCCACTACAACCTCGAACAGCACCCCTGCGACTGCGGCTTCCTCGTCGACCTTCCCGGTCTGGCGCCGGTTCGTGGCCATGCACCGTTGCCCATCGCGCGGTAGGCTTCGGCCCTGAACGGGGGACCGCATGCAACTCGAAACCATCGACCACATCGTCATCGCCGTTGAGGACGTCGCGAAGGCCCGCGAGCCGCTGGAACGGCTCGGCCTGCCGCTGACGCCGCTGATGACCCACGGCGGCGGCGCCACCACGAACTCCGCCTTCTTCGCCGGCAACGAAGGCACCGAGTTCTACGTCGAACTCCTTGGCATCGCGGACCCCGCCGCAGCCGCCACCACGCAGTCCGGCGCCGCTCTTGCGAAGCGCCTCGAAACCGGCGGTGGCACACACGGCCTCGCCTTCACCGCCACCGATGCCGCGGCCGTGCGCGGCGCGCTCGCCGGCCTCCCTGGTGGCTTCACCGAAGACGCTCCCGCGCGCGACGACGGCACTCCCATCGCCACGGTCTTTCGCCCCGCCGACCCGACGGTCCTCGGCGTCCCCTTCACCGTCATCGTTTACGCCGAGCCACTGGCCACGCGCCGAGCCCGCCACCGCGACGCCGGCCTCTTCGCCAATCCCCTCGGCATCCGCCGCATGGACCACCTCGCCGCCATCGTCCACCACCCCGATGACGTCGTCGCCGCCTGGGACCGCGTCTTCGGTGTGCCCGTCTTCGGCGAAGTGCGCACCCCCGCCATGGTCATCCGCCAGGTGAAGGTCGGCGACGCAATCCTCGAGCTGCTTTCGCCCGCCACCCCCGACAGCGGCATCTACCAGCGCCCCGAAGGCCTCGCCGCTATGGCCGCTTTCGAAGTGGCCGATATCCAGGCCGCCGTCGTCCATGCCCGCGCGTGCGGGTTCACCGTCGCGGACCCGGGCCCCGGCCCGCTCCCCGGCACCCACACCTCCACCATCCCCGCCGCCGAGCTCGGCTTCGGCCTCCAGCTCCTCCAGTACGTCTAGCACCCAACCACCGTGCCACGAAGCACGAAGGGCCTCCCCACTCGGGGAGGCCCTTCGCGTTGCTAGTGCTTGCCGCTCACCCCGGCAGCTCGACCCCGCTCGGCCGCCAGCTGTCACGCTCCAGTCCGTCCAGCATGTCCCGGCGCGCCCGTCCCATCGGCTGCGGGGCCCGGTCCACCTCGCGGTGGCCCTCCCACGCGCCCTTCACGAAATCCTTCGCGACAGCGACGATTTCGCCCTGCAACGCGCCCACGGCGCCAGCCACGCCCTTCGTCGCGGCCTTCCGCATGAACCCCGGCGGCTCCTCGCTCTTGGGGTCCTTCTCCCGCGATGGCTCGCTGTCGCCATCACGGGAAAGCACCGCCGCGGCCGCGAACCCGGCCACCGCCGCCCCGGCCACGAGCGCCTTGGGGTGGCGCGCCACGGCCGTGTCGCTCCCCATGTCGGAACCGGCTACGGCCGCTGCCTTCTCTCGCGCACGCGAGGTCCGGTCGCTCACCCCCGAGGTGACGCGCCGGACCCGGCCCGTCACCTCCTCGGTGATGTCGTCATAGTCCTGTTGCAGGCGGCGATCCAGCCTCGCCACCCGCGCTCTCAGTGCGTTGCGCCGGCGCTCGTTGTCTGCCGCGATTTCAGCTGATCCTTTGCCCATTGCACGTCCTCCCGCACCGAATGCACCGTCCGCTTCGGCACGATCGTCACCTGTTTCATTCGCGAAGCCGCGGCCAGGCCCGCGCCGATTGTGAGCACGGCCAGCACGCCGAGAGTGACCGCCGCCGCCGCCCACGCGTCCATGAACATGTCCAGCACCAGCGTCATCGTCACGAAGACCCACGTCAGCGCCAGCAACCCCAGCACCGCCGCGACCCCGCCCCAGATGGCGGTCCGCACCAGCGCCGAGACCTGCTCGCCCATTTCCGCCTTCGCAAGCTCGACTTCGCCCCGCGCGACCTCTCGGAGGTCCGACACGATGCCGGCGAACTCGTCGCCGACATCGCGCAGCTCCTCCCGTCCGCGACGCATCGCGTCGCCCAGGCTGCTCTCCGGGTCGGCAGCCATGGCTATCGGATGATCTTGCCGAGCATGTAGCCGGCAAAGAGCGCGCCGGCCGCGGCCTGCATCGGGTGTTCCTTCACGAACGCCTCCACCTCCGACCACAACTCCTGCGAGTCGTGCTCCTTCAGGTAGCTCGCCGTCCGGTCCATCGCGTCCGCCGCCTTCGTGGCGACATCCGCCTGCATCCCTTCGTGGCTGTCCGCCCGCTCGCGCATCCGCTCCGCCGCCACGGAAAGCCCGCTCGCGGCGCGTTCCTTGCCCGCGTCGGCGCCCGCGACGATCTTCTCGCCCGCCTGCGAACGCATCTCGCCGGCCTGTTCCTTCACCTGCTCGGCCTTCGACGACACAGCCTCCTGCGCCTTCGAAGCGACGTCGCCGGCCTGCTCCATCATCGAGCTGCCGCCGTCCGCGCCCACCGCCGAGCTGCCGCGCGATGCCGCTCCACTGGAGAGATCGCCGTAACCGGTGCTTCCGCTCCTCGTGCCGAACTCTTCGCTTTGCATGGGTACTCCTCCTGCATGCCCGGTCGGCCGGGCTAGCGTGCGAACTTCCTCCAGGCTGCCGCCGCGACTATCGCCCCGGCGAGCGCCAGAAAGGCTGAAGTAGTTGAGGTGGCCGTGCCCGCCGCCCGCGTCGCGCCACCCCCGTACCCCGGCTCCGCGCTGCCGTGCGCATCAATCCCGCCCGGGTCTCCGTTCCAGTTGCGGGCTTCCGCCTCCACCGCCGGGGGCCGCTTGCCCCGCGCGGCCAGCTCCCGCGCCACCTCGCGCCGCCGCTCCGCGAGCGTCGAAGCGATCCGCCGCTCGTCCAGCATCGCGTTCAGCTCCGCCCCCGCGAGCATGACGAGGCTCGTCAGGTAGAACCACAGCATCAGCACCACGACCCCGCCGAGCGCGCCATAGGTCGCGTTGTAGCTGCTGAAGTTCGCCACGTAGAGGGCGAACCCAACCGTCACCGCCACCCACGCCACCGCGAACGCCATCGCCCCCGGCGTCACCCACTTGAACGGCAGCTTCGTGTTCGGCGCCGCCCAGTACACGATCCCGATGGCCGAAAGCATCACCAGCAGCGCCAGCGGCCAGCGCGCGACCTGCATCCCGAGTTCCACGGCCCGGCCCATCCCCGCCTCGTCCGCCACCCGAGAAATCGCCACCTGCCCCACCACCGTCGCCGTGATCGCGAGCAGGATCGCGAGACCCCCCACGATCGTCAGGCCCAGGCTGATCGCCGTCTTCTTCCAGAAGGGCCGCGACTCCGGGATGTCGTACGCCCGGTTGATCGCCTTCATCAGCGACCCCACCCCGCTCGATGCCGCCCAGATCGCGCCGAGGATGCTCACCGAAAGCAGGCCACCGTTGCTCCCGTCCACCACTTCGGAGACCTGCGTGCGTACGACGCTCGCCGCGTCCGCGGGCAGCGCATCCCCGAACGTGTCCAGGAACTGTTGGGCCGGGTTCTCCACCCCCGCCGCCCGCGCCAGCAACCCCCCGAGGGCCGCAAGGAACAGCAGGAAGGGGAAGAGCGCCAGGAAAAACCGGTACGCGAGCTCCGCCGCGAGCCCCGGGACATCATCGTCCTTCAGTTCCCGCATGAACGCCTTCGCGTTCCCGAGCAAGTCCCGCTTTGCAATATCCACGTGTGCCTCGCCTTCAAACGAGACTACGCACCGCCCCCTGCGCCCGGCATAACAAGCCGGGCACCACCCGAAAGCACGCGGTTGCGGATCGTGGTTTAGCCGCGTTACGTGACCTGTTTCTCACATTCTCCCGGCCGGGAAGCACGAAACCGGGACACCGCTATCTATACTTTTCCTTGCCCGATTTCCAAAACCACCGGGCAGGATTACCCCATGCGTTCACGCGCTCTGTTCGCCGTCGCCGGCACCGCCATCTCCGTCGCGCTGGTCGCCACCGCGGCCACCGCGTTTGGCATCGGCCGCTCCGATCCACCCTCCGAACCGCGGTCGTTCGCCGTCAGCGCCCTCTCCAACGCCTTCACCTTCCAGGGCGCGCTCGATGACGGCGGCTCGCCCGCGAACGGCGCGTACGACTTCCGCTTCATCCTCTATGACGACGCCGTCGGTGGCGGCCAGGTCGGCCCCATCGTCTCCGTCAACGACCTCAACGTCAGCGGTGGCATCTTCACCGCGACGCTCGATTTCGGCGCCGTCTTCCAGGGCAACGCGCGCTGGGTCGAAGTCCAGGTCCGCCCCGGCGCCAGCAGCGGCGCACACACCACCCTCTCGCCCCGCCAGCCCATCAGCGCCACCCCGTATGCCCTCTACGCCAAGAACGTGGGCGAACATAACCACTGGGGCGACACCTTCTCCGGCTCCACCACGACCGGCCTCACCATCAATCAGAACGCTGCCCAGGGCAACGGCATCGTCGTGAACATGGACAACGCCACCAACGGTGTCGGCGTCTTCGCCATGATCGACGAGACCACCGGCAGCGCCGTCGCCGTCGAGGGCGTCGCATCGGCCCCGGGCGGCGCGGGCGGCAGCTTCATGACCATGAGCCCAACCGGTACCGGCCTGCGCGCCGTCGGCGATGGCGCCGACTCCACGGCCCTGCAAATCACGAACGGCGCCATCAAGATGACCGGCACCACACGCGCGGCGTTCGAGTGGACCGCCACGGCCGCCACCATCTCCGGCCACGTCACGGTCCTCGACCACCCCCTCCTGAACGACAACCCGAACGCAATCGTCATCTTCTCCCCATGTGGGAGGGCGTGTACAACGCGCACGCCACGGCCATCTACTACAACGCCAATCGCTGGAAGATCTTCAACCAGGACTTCGCCGCCATGCCGAACAACGCGAAGTTCGACGTCCTGGTGATCGACCAGTGATACCCCCTGTCAGGTCCGAGGCCCGGAGAAAACGGCTCAGGCTGGCGGCGGCCGCCGCCGGCACCGCCGCGCTCGTCGGCGCGGCGCTCGCCACCGGCGCCTTCGCCCTCGGCGGCGACAGCCTGGAGGCGGGCCGCGCGACCGGCGGCGGTGGCGCCGCCTCCGATGGCGGCCAGTTCGCCCTTCGCTCCTCCATCGGCCAGCACGACGCCGGCGAACTCAGCAGCGGCGGCTACACCCTCCGTGGAGGCATCCTCGGCGCCGCCCACGGGGTCGCCGGTTCGGGCACCGTCACCCCCGGCAGCCCGTCCCCCTCCGCCAGCCCCTCGCCCACCGCATCGGCGAGCCCGTCGCCGACCGCCTCCGTCACCCCCGGCCCGGCCGGTCCCGAGAAGCGGTACCTCCCGCTCCTCGCGAACGACGGTACCCCCTGAGCCCGCGTGCGGGCGGGCGCCGCGCGCCCGCCCGCATCGAAAAAAACCGGCCCAGGCCGCCCGCCGGGGGCGCCCGGGGCCCCCCCCCCCCCCCCCCCCCCCCCCCCCCCCCCCCCCCCCCCCCCCCGGGGGCCCCCCCGGGGGGGGCGGGGCCCCCCGGGCCCCCGGGGGCCCCCCCCCCCCCCCGCGGCCCCCCCCGCGGGCCCCCCCCCCCCCCCCCCCGCCCCCCCCCCCCGCGGTGGCCCCCCCCCCCCCCCCGCGCGACCCCCCCCCCCCGCCCCCCGCCGCCCCCCCCCCCCCCCCCCCCCCCCCCCCCCCCCCCCCCCCCCCGCCCCCCCCCCCCCCCCCCCCCCCCCCCCCGCGCACCCCCCCCCCCCCCCCCGCCCCCCCCCCCCCCCCCCCCCCCCCCCCCCCCCCCCCCCCCCCCCCACCCCCCCCCCCCCCCCCCCCCCCCCCCCCCCCCCCCCCCCCCCCCCCCCCCCCCCGCCGCCCCCCGGCCCCCCCCCCCCCCCCCCCCCCCCCCCCCGGGCGGGGGGGGGGCCGGCGGCCCCGCCGGCGGCCCCCCCCGGCCGCCCCCCCCCCCCCCGGCCCCCCCCCCCCCCCCCCCCCCCCCCCCCCCCGCCCCCCCCCGCCCCGGGGGCCCCCCCCCCCCCCCCCCCCCGGGGGCCCCCCCCCCCCCCCCCCCCCCCCCGGCCGCCCCCCCCCCCCCCCCCCACCCCCCCCCCCCCCCCCCCCGCCCCCCCGGCCCCCCCCCCCCCCCCCCCCCTACCCCCCCCCCCCCCCCCCCCCCCCCCCCCCCCCCGGGGGGGGCCCCCCGCGGCGGGCCCCCGCCCCGCTTCCGCTTTCCCGCTCCCGCCGCTATTCTCGAACTCGTGATGGACGCAGCCGTGCTCTCCGCACGCCCCCACCGGCCGCTTCGCGCCTGTACCTCGCGCCCCGCCGGGCGCTGATTCGCGTCCAGGGCGCCCAGCGCCCCGCTCCCGTTCTTCGAAAGCAGGCACCGCAGTGACCATTCGCATCCTCGACACCCTGACGAACGCCCCCGTCCCGCTCCCCGAGCCCCCCTTCGACGTGCGCCTCTACGTCTGCGGCATCACCCCCTACGCGGGCAGCCACATCGGCCACGCCGTCCCCGCCGTCGTCTTCGATGTCCTCCGCCGCTACCTCGAGTACCGCGGCTACACCGTTCGCCACGTCACCAACTTCACCGACATCGATGACAAGCTCATCGACCGCGCGCAGGCCACCGGCACCACCGTCAAGGCGCTCGCCGACCAGTTCAGCGACCAGTACCTCTCCAGCCTTCGGCGCCTCAATGTGCTCCCGGCGACGGTCTATCCGCGCGCCACCGAGGAGATCCCCGCCATCCTCCGCATCTGCGAGGGCCTCATCGCCGGCGGCCACGCCTACGCCTCCGGTGGCGACGTCTACTTCCGCGTTCGCAGCAAGGCCGGCTACGGCAAGGTCTCCGGCCGCAACATCGATGACCTCCTCTCCGGCGCACGCATCGACCCCACCGAGTTGAAGGACGACCCGCTCGATTTCGCCCTCTGGAAGGGCACCAAGCCCGGCGAACCCGCGTGGGAGAGCCCGTGGGGGCCAGGCCGCCCCGGCTGGCACATCGAATGCTCCGCCATGGCGCTCGAACACCTCGGCGAACAGATCGAAATCCACGGCGGCGGCGCCGACCTCATCTTCCCCCCCACCACGAGAACGAGATCGCCCAGAGCGAGGCGTTCACTGGCAAGGCCCCCTTCGCCCGCATCTGGATGCACAACGCCCTCCTCCGCCTCGGCGCCGAGAAGATGTCGAAGTCCCTCGGCAACATCGTCATGCTCGATGAGGTGCTCGAGTCCGCCGGCCCCGATGCCATCCGCGTCTTCATCCTCGGCAGCCAGTACCGCAGCCCCGTGACCTACACCGAAGAGGCGCTCGCCGCCGCGAAGGCCGGCGCGGAACGCCTGCGCGAGGCCGCCTTCGCCGTGGCCCGCCCCGGCGCCGCCGGCGCCATCGCCCCCGAGACCCTCGAGGCCGCACGCGCCCGCTTTGGCGAGGCCATGGACGACGACCTCAACACCTCGCGCGCCCTCGCCGTACTGTTCGATCTCGCCCGCGAAATCAATCGCGCCCGCGATGCCGGGCAGGAGATCGCCGCCGCCCAGGGCGTCTTCCGCGAGCTGTCGGGCGTCCTCGGTCTTACGCTCGCCGCCAGCGAAGGGGGCTCCAAGGAAGCCGCACCGTTCATCGACCTCCTCGTCGAACTGCGCACCGAACTGCGCGCCGCGAAGCAGTGGGCCCTCGCCGACCGCGTCCGCGACGGCCTCGCCGGTCTCGGTGTCGAAGTCAAGGACGGGAAGGACGGCAGCACGTGGTCACTCGCGTAATGCTCATCGCACGGTGAACGTCCGTTTGTTTTGGTTCTGACCGTACGGTAGACTCCCGCACTGCCCGGACTTCCGGCCCCATGCAAACAGGAGGACCCCGATGCCCGAGTTCCCGTCCGTAGAGTGGTTCAAGACCGCCGGCGACCTGCTGAACAAGTCCGACAGCTTCAAGCGGCTCGGGACCTGCGACACCCAGATGGGCGTCGCTGTTGGTGACCGCTATTTTGAGGTGGATTTCGAAGCATTCGAAATGGCCGCCGCGAAGCAGATCGATGCCGAGCGCGCCGCCGAGCTCGACTTCGTCCTCACCCAGGACTACGACGCCTGGAAGGCGATGCTCCAGGACATCAAGGCGAACGGCCGCGCGACCCACGAGTTCACCCTGAACAGCCTCGACCTCCGCAGCGATGCCGAGTTCGCCAAGGGTAAGGACTACAACCGCCGCGACGCCTTCTACCGGTTCAACCAGACGCTGCAGGAATACTTCGACATGTCCGCGAAGATGGACACGACGTTCGCCAACTAGCGTCACCCATCCCACCAACGCGGTGAAGGGCGCCCACCCGGGCGCCCTTCGTCCTTCGCCGTCCCGGCCACGCCGGCCCCGGACAGGCTGAAGGGGCGACGGTCGTCGCCCCTTCGGTGGCAGTGCAGCTGGTTGGCTGTCCGCCGCTAGTGCATCGACCCCTCGGGGGGCGTCGACATCCACTCCTTCATCGCCTGCTGGCCGGGCCGGTCCACGTGCACCTTGTCGTCGACGCTGGTCACCCAGCTCGACGGGATCCAGTGGTGCTGGCCCGAGGAATCCTTCGCCAGCTTGATGCTGCTGCCCTCCACGCGGTCCACCATCCCGAACTGCTTGTTGTTCGAACAGACGATGGGCATGTGTTCGCGGATCTTCGTGCTATCCATGCGAACCTCCTTGCTTGGGATTGGAGAGGAGAGAACGGGGGCGAACTGGCTGCCGCGGAGATGCTGCCAGCGCCGCCCCGTGCACCTATCGTCGCCCCGGCCGGGTCACCCCGGCGCCAGCGCCCGCCGCTCCCGCATCGCAATCTCCTCACACCCGCGGAACCGCCCTCCGCAGCACCGCTTCCGTGAACTGGCGCGTGTTCAGCGTCCCGCCCAGGTCCCCCGTGCGCTCCCCCGCGCCGATACAATCCCGCACCGCGTCCACCACGCCGCGCCCCAGCTCCCGGTGCCCGCAGAACTCCAGCAGGAATCCGTACGCCTCGATTGCCCCGCTCGGGTTGGCGATGCCCTTCCCCGCGATGTCCGGCGCCGTGCCGCCCGCCGGGTCGAAGATGCCCACGCTCGGCTGGTGGCTCGGCGTGAATGCATACGACGCGCTCGCCCCGAGCCCAATCGACCCGATGAGCCCGTAGATCATGTCGCTCAGGAAGTCCCCGTACTCGTTCGGCGTCACGATCACGTCGAACCGGTCCGGCGCCATGATCACCTTGGCCAGCAGCGCGTCGAACAGCTCCCGGCGATGCCGCGTGTTCCGGTACTCGTTCGCCACCTCCGCCACGATCTCCTCGAAGAGCCCGTCCGCCGCCCGCTGGATCGTGTATTTGCTCGTCGATACCACGTCCCGGCGGTGCTGCTCCGCGAGCCGGAAGGCGAAGTGCGCCGCGTGCTCGACGGGCGTCCGCTCCATGATCCGCACGCTTACCGCCGAGTGGTACCCGATGCGGTGCCCCGCGTCCTCGTAGGTGCCTCCCGTCGCCACCCGCACCACATGGATGTCGATGCTCCCCGTGTAGTTCTTGCTCACGCCGGGGTACGTCCGGCACGGCCGATGGATCACCGCGAGGTCCAGCCGGTCGCGCATCACCTGGTTGGGGCTCACCGTCTCCGTCACCGTCGGGTACTTCATCGCCACGCCGAGGGCCTGGCACGCCTCCAGCCCCTCCTCCATGGCAGCCTCGCCCTCGCCCCGGCGCTCCACCGACCAATCGATCGGCCGGAACGAAACGGGGCTGCCCAACCCCTCGTTCAGATGGCGAACCGCCTCCCGCAGCTCCGCCGCGATGCCATCCCCGTTGAGCTCGGCGACCTCACGCATCATGCCCTCCACGCGGCCCGTACCATCCCGCGTACGGGCATCGTCGCCCCTTACGCGCGGCTCCGTCTACGTTCAGCGCACGACACCGCGGAATTCGCCGGAATCGCACGCCTGTGCTAAACTGCTAAGGCAAGCGCACGGTTTCCGGCATCGTCCGATGTACGTGCGACTCGCCCCGGGACGGACCACCGGGGGCCCCTCGCCAAGGACGTGTATTCCACCTATGACGACGCAACCCGCTTCGCGCTATACCGCTGAAAACATCCAGGTGCTGGAAGGCCTCGAAGCCGTCCGCCGCCGCCCTGGCATGTACATCGGTACGACCGATAAGTCCGGACTCCATCACCTCATCAAGGAACTCGTCGACAACGCCGTCGACGAAGCCATGGCCGGCTTCTGCGACCGCGTGGACATCGTCATCCGCAAGGATGGCTGGTGCCAGGTCACCGACAACGGACGCGGCATCCCCGTCGATATCCAGCGCCAGACCGGCAAGACCGCCGTCGAAACCGTCATGACCGTCCTCCACGCCGGCGGCAAGTTCGGCGGCGGCGGTTACAAGGTCTCCGGCGGCCTGCACGGCGTCGGCGCCTCCGTCGTCAACGCCCTTTCCAGCGAAATGTGGGTCGAGGTTGTCCCCAACCCGGACGCCCAGGGCCCCAGCCACGCCGGCAAGGTCTACCGCCAGGAGTACCGCCGCGGCGTGCCCCAGGGCGACCTCGCCCCCAGCCCCTCGCTGCTCCCCGCCCCTATGGCACCACCGTCGCCTTCCTCCCCGACGAGGAGATCTTCGAAAGCGTCGATTTCGACTTCCGCATCGAAGCCGACCGCCTCCGCCATTACGCCTACCTCACCAAGGGCGTCTGGTTCCACCTGTTCGATGAGCGCGACGGCCGCGAGATCAACTACTACTTCGAAGGCGGCATTAAGTCCTTCGTCCGCCACGTCAACCGCGACCGCGAACCCCTGAACGAGCCCATCTACGTGGACCGCGAAGTCGATGGCAACCAGATCGAAGTCGCCATCCAGTACAACGACAGCTTCAACGAATCGGTCTACACCTTCGCGAACTCCATCAACACCATCGACGGCGGCAGCCACCTCACCGGCTTCCGGACCGCCCTCACTCGCGTCCTGAACGAATACGCCCGCAAGAACAAGATCCTCAAGGAACAGGATCCGAACCTCAGCGGCGACGACGTCCGCGAGGGGCTCGTCGCGGTCATCTCCGTGAAGCTCCCCGAACCCCAGTTCGAGGGTCAGACCAAGACCCGCCTGGGCAACCCCGAGGTCACCCAGCAGGTGCAGTCCGCCCTCGCCGAAGCCCTCACTCAGCACCTCGAGGAGAACCCCTCCGACGGGCGCCGCATCATCGACAAGTGCCTCCTCGCGTCGCGCGCCCGCGAAGCCGCCCGCAAGGCTCGCGACCTCGTGCAGCGCAAGAGCGCACTCGAGAGCGGCACCCTTCCGGGCAAGCTCGCCGACTGCTCCAGCCGCGACCCGGAGGAATCCGAGATCTTCATCGTCGAGGGCGACAGCGCGGGTGGCTCGGCCAAGCAGGGCCGCGACCGCAAGTTCCAGGCCATCCTCCCGCTCTTCGGCAAGATCCTGAACGTCGAAAAGGCTCGCCCCGACAAGATGCTCGGCCACGAGGCCATCCGCCTCGTCATCTCCGCCCTCGGTACCGGCATCCGCGAAACGTTCGACGTCGCGAAGCTGCGCTACCACAAGGTCGTGATCATGACCGACGCGGACGTCGACGGCGCCCACATCCGTACCCTGCTCCTGACCTTCTTCTTCCGGAACATGCCGGACCTGATCGAAGGCGGGTACCTCTACATCGCCCAGCCGCCCCTCTACCGCGCCCAGCAGGGGAAGAACATCAACTACTTCTACTCCGATGGCGAACTGGACCAGTACACGCGCGGCAAGAAGAACGTCAACGTCCAGCGGTTCAAGGGCCTCGGCGAAATGAACGCCGAGCAGCTCTGGGACACCACCATGCATCCCGGCAACCGCACCCTCCTCCAGGTCAACGTCGAGGACGCCGCCGCCGCCGATGTCATCTTCTACGAGCTCATGGGCGACGACGTCGCGCCCCGGCGCCGGTTCATCCAGTCGAACGCCGCGCACGTCAAGAACCTGGACATCTGATCCGGCCGGTATGGCTACCAGCACGGGCCGCGGGAGTTTTCCGCGGCCCGTTTGTTCCCCCGGCGCGAGCGGGTGACCCCCGGGAATGTGACGTCGTTCATGCTCCAAACGGGAGCGTACATTCGCGATGATTTATCCATTGACCCCCTTCTCGCGAAATTGCTACCTTGGCTGTAACGCTTCCCTCAGCCGGCATCCGCGCCGCCCCTGACCTTGAGCGTTAGACACCCCAAATGCAGATGCTCGCCCGGCGCCCCTCGCTCCCACGCCCCACGCCCGTTGAGGGCCGGAGCCGCTGGCGCCTCGCCTCTCGCGAAGTCGCGATCACCGCGGGCATCATGGTCGTGTACTTCCTCCTCCGCGGCATCCGCCCCGAGGCCACCGACCAGTCCGTCGCCCGCAGCCTCGCGCTCATCCGCTTCGAGCAGCGCGCCGACATCTTCTGGGAAGTCCACCTCCAGCAGCTGTTCATCGGTTGGGACTTCCTCATGCACATCGCGAACCTGGTGTATGCGTGGGGCCACTACCCCGTGATGCTCGCCATCGCCGTCTGGCTCGCCTTCAAGGACCCGGTCCGCTTCCGCTTCATCCGCAACGTGCTACTCGTGTCGGCCTTCGCCGGCCTCGTCACTTACTGGCTGCTGCCCGCGGCTCCCCCGCGCCTGATGGAGCTGCACGGCTACGATTTCGGCTTCATCGATACCGTTCACGGCGCCGCCAGCAACGTCCACTACTTCCAGCCCGGCCCGTTCGTGAACGATTACGCCGCGCTCCCGAGCTTCCACTTCGGCTGGATCGCGCTCTCGTCCGCTGCCATCTGGAGCAACAGCCGCAACCGTCTCGTGCGTGCGGGCGCCGTCGCCATGTCCGTTGTCATGTGGTGGGCCATCACCGTCACCGGCAATCACTACTTCTTCGACATGATCTTCGGCGGCCTGGTCGTCACCTTCTCGTGGCTCATCGTCGCATCGCTGCCCAACGGCTCCTTCGTGGACGCCTATCGCCGTCTGCGTTCCCGTCCCGCACCCGCCGCCTGAACAGTTCCGCTCGCCCGCGCGTATACCGTCGCATGGCAAGCAACGAATACCACTTCCTCACCTCGTGGCGCGTTCCCGGCACCTGCGACGAAGTCTCCTCCATCCTCGGCGAAGCCCTCGACCTCCCCCGCTGGTGGCCCGCCGTCTACCTCCACGTGAGTGAACTCGAACCCGGCGACGAAACCGGGGTCGGCAAGGTGGTCGCGCTCTACACCCGGGGATGGCTCCCCTACCGCCTGCGCTGGCAGTTCCGTGTCACCGAGGTCGCCCGGCCGCACGCCCTCGCCCTCGAAGCTTGGGGCGATTTCAACGGCGCCGGGCGATGGACGTTCACCCAGGACGGCGCCTTCGTCGACGTCACCTACGACTGGCGCATCCGGGCCGAAAAGCCGTTGCTCCGGCGTCTCTCGTGGCTCCTGAAGCCCGCGTTCGCCGCGAACCATCGCTGGGCCATGGCCCGCGGCGAGGAGAGCCTGCTCCTCGAACTGCGCCGCCGCCACGAGCCTGATGCCGCGCTGCGCGCCCTCATCCCGCCGCCCCCCGTCGCCCGCGCCCTCCCCGTGCGGCGCATCGCCGCCCTCGTGGGCACGGCCGCCGCGGCACTCGTGCTCTTCCGCCACCGCCCCCGCCGCGCCTGAACGTCACGAGTGGTCGGGCATTCCCGCCGGCGGCCGCGGCCGGTACCCCGCCGCCAGCGCCGCCACCGTGGAGGGTGGGGTCAGCAGCGCCAGGTGAGTGCCCGCCGCTGGTGGCGTGTCGGCGTACCCCTCGAACGACCACCGCCACAGCCGGTCTCCCCATGCCAGCCACGCCCCCTCGCCGCCGTCCGTCCCCACCATCGCGCCGTCCGGGAGCGCCCCGGAAGGCAGGGGGTGGATTCGCTTCCCGCCGCCCGGCCGCGCGATTCGTTCCTCGTGCAGCAGCGCGTCCATCTCGGCCACCTTCGGCCGCTCGCCGGCGCGGCCCTGGCCCGCCGCCCAGGCCTCCGCGAAGCGCACCGCTTCGCCATGGCGGCAGAAGAAGCACGGCCGGTGCCCCGCCGCCAGCGCCGTCGGCTCATCCAGGAAGAACAGCTCGGTCCACCGTCCCGGCGTCATCACCACGCGATGGTGGTCCTTGTACTCCAGCACGCACGTGATCCAGTGCGGGTTCGCCCACCGCCGCACGATCCGCCGCGCTCCGTCGTGGATCACGCCGCGGTTGCCCATGATCGTTCCCCGCGATTCGACCGCGGCCAGCTCCCCGAACGGCGTCACCCGGTTCTGGAGCGGCATCCCTAGAACACCAGGTTCTCGCCGGGCGGTGCTGGTGAGCGCGAGTCCGCCTGCGCCGGCGTCTGCAGCAGCCACCGCTCCAGGTCGACGGGGTCGAATCCGCCAATCGCGTCCAGGTGCCCGTCGGGGTAGGCGAAGGCGTCCCGCTGCGCGGTCCGCGCCGGCAGCGCCGTCACGTCGCACCGGAAAATGATCGCCAGCTCGCATCCCCCGCCGTCCATTGGCAGCATCATCACGTCCACCAGCGACAGGCTCGTCACCTCGCCGTTCAGCCACGCGTCGGTCAGCTGCGCCGCCGATTCGTACGGCACCTGCCCGAACTCCAGCACCTGCCACGGGATCCACCGCCCCATCGCCCCGCGCGCCGTCACGTCGAACACCACGAGCCGCCCCTGGTACACCGGCACGAGGTAGACGGTCACCATCATCCCGCCGCGCTGGGGCGTCTCCTTCGGCGCGGCGAAGTACGACCGTCGAATCGTCGCGCCCACACGTCCCTCCTAGAGCAGCCCCGCGAACGCCTGGTCGTCCTCGAACGGCCCAACCGCGGCCAGCGCCGCCGCCGAGGGCCGCAGCAGCTCCGCGCCCACCCGCGCCAGGTCGTCGCGCGTGACCGCGTCGATGCGCGCCACCACCTCGTCCACCGTCAGCATCTCGCCCAGGAGCAGCTCCTGCCCGCCCATCCAGCCCGCCACCGACCGCGTATCTTCCATGCGCAGCTGGATGCGCCCGCGCGCCATCGATTTCGCCTTCGCGATCTCCGCGTCCGGCAGCTGTTCGAACAGCTTCATCGTCTCCGAAAGCGCCAGTTCCGCCGTCACCCGCGCGTTCTCCGGGTCGCAACCCGCGTAAATCGTGAACGAACCCGCGTCCCGGAACTCACTCGGGTAGGTGTGCACGTCGTACACGAGCGCGCGCTCTTCCCGCAATTCCAGGAACAGCCGGCTCGACATCCCTTCGCCCAGCATCGCGCTGATGAGGTCCACCGCGTACCGGTCCGGGTGGTCCAGCGCCACGCTCGGGAAGGCGATGCAGATATGCGCCTGCTCCGTCGCCTTGTTGTGTACCGCCACGCGCCGCCCGCCCGAATGCTCGACCACGGGGTACCACGCCCCCGGCGCCTGTGCAGGCATGTCGCCCAGCCAGCGGTTCGCCGCGTCGACGACCTCGCCGTGGACCACGTTGCCCGCCACCACCAGGACCATGTTCGAGGGCACGTATTGCGACCGGAAGTACCGGTTGACCGCCGCCAGCGGCAGCGCGTCGACGCTCGCCTCCGTGCCGCCGATGTTCCGCCCCAGGGGCTGGCCCGGCCACAGCGTCTCATCGATGAGGATGCCCGCCATCTCGGCCGGATTGTCCTCCACGCTCGCCAGCTCCTCGAGGATGACGTGGCGCTCCTTCTCCAGTTCGACCGCCGCCATCACGGGGTCGCGCACCATATCCGAGAGGATGTCGATCGTCTCCAGCGCCGCCGTGTGCGGCACCTTCGCGTAGTACACCGTCACCTCGCGGTCCGTCGCCGCGTTGTGCATCCCGCCGACCGATTCGATCGCCTCCGAGATGTCGCGCGCCGTCGGACGCCGCGAAGCACCCTTGAAGAGCATGTGTTCGAGGAAGTGGCTGAGGCCGGCCTCCTCGTCCCGTTCATACCGGCTCCCCGCCCCCACGTACACCGAAACGGTGGCGGAGCGAGTGTGCGGCAGTTCGGCGGTAACGATGCGAAGCCCATTGGGCAGTGTGGTCTTGTTGTACATAGGGGGGCATGCCGATTGTAGGACGCCCCCCGCTCACAGGGGAATCACATTCGAATTCCTACCCATCCACCCCGCGCCACCGGCTCGCCAGCGGCAGCCGCCGGTCCCGCCCCCCGGCCCGCGCCCGAACGCCCGCGGCGTGATCTTCACCCCAGGCGCCGCCTGCCGCCGCTTGTACTCGTTCCGGTCCACCATCCCGATGACCCGCCGCACGGTGTCGGCGTCGAACCCCATCGCCACGATCTCGTCGAAGGTGCGATCGTCCTCCACGTACGCCTCGAGGATCGGGTCCAGCACCTCGTAGGGCGGCAGCGAATCCTGGTCGAACTGGTCCGGCCGCAGCTCCCCCCGGCGGCTTCGTGATCACATCCTCCGGGATCACCGCCCCGCCCGGCTGCCGGTTTCGCCACTCCGAGATCCGGTAGACGAGCGTCTTCGGCACGTCCTTGATGACCGCGTACCCGCCCGCCATGTCGCCGTAGAGCGTCGCGTACCCCGTCGCCATCTCGCTCTTGTTCCCCGTCGTCAGCACAATCCAACCGAACTTGTTCGAAAGCGTCATCAGCACGTTGCCGCGCTGCCTCGCCTGCAGGTTCTCCTCCGCCGTGCCCGGCTCCGACCCCTCGAACGCGTCCGCCACCATCTCCAGCATCGCCTGGTGTGCCGGCTCGATGGGAATGCTCAGGTAGCGAATCCCAAGGCGGTCCGCCAGGTCCTTCGCGTCGTCCCGCGAATGCCCGCTCGAATAGCGGCTCGGCATCGAGACGCCCGCCACGTTCTCCGCCCCGATCGCGTCCACGGCGATGGCCGCCACCACGCTCGAATCGATGCCCCCCGAAAGCCCGATGACCGCCTTCTGGAACCCCGTCTTCCGAAGGTAGTCCTTCGTTGCCAGCACGAGCGCCCGCCACACCTCTTCCTCGTCCGGCAGGGCATCCGCCACGGGCCGCAACAGCGGCAGCGACGTCTCGGGGAAGGCGAACTCCCGGTCCACGTACTCGACCGCCGCGTGGCCGTCCCGTTCGCGCAGCTCAACCCGCGGCGGGGGGTCATGCAGCCGTCGCTGCGCCACCTCGACGAGGTCGATATCGACAAACATCAGCGCCTCCTCGAACTGCGGCCCCCGCGCGATGAGAAGGCACTCCGCGTCGAAGACCAGCGACCCGCCATCGAACACCAGCTCGTCCTGCCCGCCGACCGCGTTCACGTAGGCCACCGCGATCAGGTTGTCCGCCGCGCGCGTCGCGATCATTCGCGACCGGCTCCAGAGCCGACCCCGGTGGTACGGCGAGGCATTGATGTTCACGCAGAGCTCCGCGCCACCCAGCGCCATCGCATCGAGCGGCAGCCCCGGGTACCAGATGTCCTCGCAGATGCTCACCCCGAAGAGCACATCCCCCGCGCGGTACACGGGCACCCGGTGCCCCGGCGCGAAGTACCGCTCCTCATCGAAGACGCCGTAGTTCGGCAGCCGCTGCTTGTGGTACGTGTCCACCCACCGCCCGTCGACGAGGATGGCGGCGGCGTTGTACGCGTCGCCCCGGTGCCAATCGACGAAACCCACGACTGCCACGATTCCCGCCGTCGCACCCGTCATGCCCGCCACCGCCTCGCGCGAGGCTTCGCAGAACGCCCGCCGCAGCAGCAGGTCCTCCGGCGGATACCCCGTCACGCATAGCTCCGGGAACGCGACGATGCCCGCGCCGGCCGCTCGCGCCTCCTCGATCCGCTCCAGCATGCAGCGGACGTTGCCGGCGATATCGCCGATGGTCGGATTCACCTGCGCAAGCGCGACACGGACGGTCCTCATGCCGCCAGTATACCGGCGCGCCCACCGCACACGGCCCGCAGGCTCTCCCTTCGGGGTCGACCGGCCATCGCCCGTTGGCGCTATCCTGCCGTACCTTTACCACGTAACAGGGTCGAAACCCGGCCCTGCCGAATTCGTCCCCGGAAGAGGTACGTGACCGAAGTACGCATCCACCACGGCGACCTGGCCCTCACCGGCGAGGCTCGCGCCAGCATCGATGAACACGCCGCGAAGCTGCAGACGCTCGACCCCGAGATCCAGCGCTTCAACGTCACCATCGATGCCCCCGCCACCCACCACCGGCATGGCGGCCCCTTCGCCGTCCACATCGATCTTGCCCTCCCGGGGAAGCTCATCACCGTGACGCACCGCGCCGCCCCGGAACTGCAGGCGGCCATCCACACCGCCTTCGATGCAGCCCGCAGGCAGCTCGAGGAATACCACCGCCGAAAGCGGGACCTCGCCCGCCAGCCCTAGGCGCAACGCACGCGGTCCTCCCTGGCGAAGGGCCGGCGTCTTCCACGGCGCCGGCCCTTCCTTTTTGGGCTCAGGTACGAAGGAGAGAGCACATGCTTCGAACGACCGCCCTCTTTGCCGCCGCCACCGCGGTGCTCTTCGCCACTGCCTGCGGGGGAGGCTCGGACGAGGCCGAACCCACGGCTTCGCCCTCCACTCCCGGCGCCACGGCATCGCCCGCGGCCGCCCGCCCCAGCCCCTTCGCCGCCGCCGACTTCACCCGGCTGGCGGCCATCGCCGTCCCCGGCTATACCTCCGTGCGCCAAACCGCGTCCGCGACCTCGCTCCTCGCCGTGTACGAGTCGCAGCCGTTGGAGAGCGGCGTCCGCCTCACCGCCACCGTCACCATCTCCGCCTGCGACCCCTTCATCTGCCCGGACCTCGATGCGGCGAACTTCCTCGGTAAGGAAGCTCAGCTCAAGACGGCCCTGCCCGAAGTCCACATCAAGAACCCGGCCCTCGTCTTCACCATGGGCAACGCCGACCTCGCCGCTGGCTACCGCGGCTTCTTCACGTATGCCCGCAGCTTCGTTCGCGATGGCGGCACCACCTCCACAGCCAATCGCTACTCCATCCAGTACCACGACGGCGTCAACCAGGTCGGCATCCTCATCGGCGTCCGGTTCGAAGGGCCGTTCCCCCAGTCCGAGGCCGAGATGCAGCGCCAACTCGACCAGCCCACGGGCGAAGCCGCGGCCCGCGCTGTCTTCGCCCCGTTCCAGCCCACCTTCCGCCCCAACCGCTGACCCCGTTCCGCGGAGGCGGCAGCCACGGAACGGCCCTTTCGGCAGCACAGTCGCGGCCCCTTTCCCCTCGTTACCTTCCGGTCGGTCATTTTCCGTCGTATCCCGGACGCAAACCGCGGCGCCGGTATACTGCCGAGTGGGTCCGCCGGCATCCCGCTTCCTCCCGAAGACGGCCGGCGCGCGGAGAGTTCGACCATGACGCCCTCCGGTGGTGGGAGCGACGCCGAACGCGTGCTCGCGGGGCTCCGCGCGCCACTCGCGAACGTCCTCGCCGAGTACATCGCCGCCCGCGCCGAACTCGACCGCATCATCGAGGCCCTCTCCACCGCCCTCGGCGAGCCTGCCGCCCTTCCCGCCCACGACGAACCGGCGCCCGCCGCCTCCCCGCCGACCGCGCCATGCGCATCGAGGTCCGCGGCGGCGATATCGCCCACATCATCGACTTCCAGGAACGCCTCGCCCTCGTCGCCGATGTCTCGCGCGTCTCCGTCGTCGGGCTGGACCACGGCCGAGCCACCCTCATCGTCGAACTCGGCGAGCCCGACGATCCCACGGTCATCTGCATCGGCTGCGGCAAAACCCTCGTCGCCGGCGGCCGTCACCAGTCCCACGGCCTCTGCGACCCCTGCGCCAGCGCCTTCAAGGCCCAGCGCCGCGTTTCGCACCAGCCCCCGCCCGCCCCGGCGGACGATCAGGCGGCCGCCCGGTTCGCGTGATCTACCGGTAGAGCGCGAACTCGAACAGGTGCTTCTCCAGCGGTTCGCGTTCGTCCGTCACGCTCTCCACCACCCCCTCGCAGGGGCCCCGCCGGCAGGTCGCAACGAACTGGCGCAGCGCGAACCGGTTTCCCTGCGCC
The DNA here is from genome assembly GCA_016703545.1 of Candidatus Amarobacillus elongatus. Classification (GTDB taxonomy): domain Bacteria; phylum Chloroflexota; class Dehalococcoidia; order Tepidiformales; family Tepidiformaceae; genus Amarobacillus; species Amarobacillus elongatus. The sequence continues at coordinate 51,543 of JADJBX010000005.1, read as the reverse complement.
AGCACCTCGCACACCCCCGGCTCCACGAACCGCACATGTCCCATCAGCTGCAGCGACCGTGCGACGTTCTTCACCCACACGCGGAACGCCACCCCGTCGACCCCGCCGCGGACCACGATCCGATGCTGCTCGATGAGCCCGAGTCCCATATTGGGAGTATCGGCACTCGCCCGGCCACGCACCGCAGGGGAATCCCTGCTCCGTGGCGCTCGTTCGGTGAACGAAAGGTGCGACATCCATTGTCGCTATCCCCCCGCAACATGGTTCGTCCGGTTCCCATTCCCTCCGGAGGCACGTCATGAAGTCCGGCATCATCCTCACCAGCCCCTCCCCCCGCGAGGCCGCCCGTCTCGCCGCCCTCGCCGAATCCGCCGGCTGGGACGGTGTCTTCACCTGGGATGGCGTGGCTCTCGGCGAGACCGAGACCTACGATCCCTGGGTCACCATGGCCGCCATGGCCGTGACCACCGAGCGCGTCCGCCTCGGCGCCGTCATCGTCCCCCCGGCCCGCCGCCGCCCCTGGAAGCTCGCCCGCGAAGCCATGTCCATCGACGTGCTCAGTAACGGCCGCCTTGTCCTCCCCGTCGGCCTCGGCGCCCTCGATGACCAGGCATGGGCGAACGTGGGCGAACCGACCGCCGCCCGCATCCGTGCCGAAAGCTGGATGAGTCCCTCGCCATCCTCGATGGCCTCTGGTCGGGCCAACCGTTCGGCTTCCACGGCCGGCATTACGCCTTCGAACCCATGACCTTCCTCCCCCGGCCCGTGCAGCGCCCACGCATCCCCATCTGGCCCGTCGCCCTCTGGCCGAATCCCCGTTCCATGCGCCGTGCCCTCCGCTGGGATGGCGGCGTGATCCAGCTCCAGGTCGAGGATTCCGCCCCCGGCATGGTCACACCCGAGCACGTGGGCGAAATCGCCGCGTACGCCGAGCGCGAACGGTCCGCCGAACTTCGCGGCCGCCCATGGGAGATCGTCGTCGATGGCACCACTCGCCCCGGCGACGCGGAAGCGCTCGCCCGTGTCCGCGACCTCGCCGCGGCCGGCGCCACCTGGTACCTCGAAGCCGATTGGCTGGATACCGACCCCGTCGCGCTCGAAGCCCGTGTCGCCGCGGGCCCACCCTCCGTGTGACGCCACCCGTGGGAGCGCGGAAAGGTCCCTTGCCACGGGCCCATTCGCGCTCCCACCGCGCCCCACCCGTTCCTACCCTGTAGGTATGACCCGCTTCGCGTTCATCGCAGCCACGCTTTTCGCCGTCATCGCCGGCGCATGCGGCTCCGGTTCCGAATCCGCTCCGTCGGCCACGCCGTCCGCCACCGGCACCGCCACTGCCACCACCCCCGGCCCGGCGCTAACAGCGACCGCAACGTCGCCGGTCCCGACGGCCACGGCCGCGACGCCAAACCCCCGCGGCCACATCCACGGCGACCCGCACGCCCACGCCCCCCGCGGCGACCGCCACCCCAACTCGCGCCACCCCTCCGACGTCCACGCCTCCTCCCGCCAGCGGCCGCCTTCTCATCAACGGCCCCCGCGACTCCAGCTTCATCGCGCTGACGTTCGATATGGGCGGCCGCGTCGAACCCGCGCTCGACATCATGAACTGGCTCATCGCCAACCGTGTCCACGCCACCATCTTCATGACCGGCGCCATGGCCGAGAACCGGAACACCGAAGCCGGCCGCGAGGTCCTTCGCCTCGTTGCCGCGCACCCCGAGCTGTTCGCGCTCGGCAACCACAGCTACACCCACCCCGACTTCACCACCCTCGGCGCCACTGCCATGCGTACCGAGCTCGACCGCACCGAAGCCGCGATCGGGAGGATCGTCGCCACCTCGCCCCGGCCGTTCTTCCGGCCACCCTTCGGCGCGCAGAACGCCGCCGTCGTCAGCGGCGTGGCCGCCGCCGGCTACCCACTGACGGTCATGTGGGATATCGACACCATCGACTGGCGTCCCGAAAGCGATGGCGGCCCGACCACCGCCGATATCGTCGCGAAAGTGCGCGCCAACGCCCGCGGCGGCTCCATCGTGCTCATGCATCTCGGCGGCTACAACACCCTCGATGCGCTCCCCGGCATCCTCGCCGCGCTGCGCGAAGCCGGCCTCACCCCCGCCACCCTCTCCGAGATGGTTCGGTAATGTCCTCGTTCCCCTCGCGCGTTTCCATCTTCGCGCGTTTCCTTCGACAATGGCTCGCATGTCGAACGAGCCCGCCGCGAAAAAGCGCGTCGATGTTGTCATCCCGTGCTACAACGAAGTCGGCGTCCTCCGCCAGAGTGTCGAGCGGACCCTCGCCTTCCTTGCGAATCAGCCAAAGTATGATTGGCGCATCGTCATCGCCGATAACGGCTCCAACGATGGCACCAGCACCCTCGCCCGCGACCTCGAGCACGAGTACCCCCGCGTGCAGGCGCTCCTCCTCACCATCAAGGGCCGCGGCCTCGCCCTCAAGGAGGCATGGGGCCGCAGCGACGCCGACATCGTCATGTATATGGATGTCGACCTCAGCACGGATATCGCCCACATCCCGCGCCTCATCGACATGATCGCCGACGAAGGCGCCGACGTCGCCATTGGCAGCAGGCTCGCCCGCGGCTCCCGCACGAAACGCTCGCTGAAGCGCGAAACCACCTCCCGCGGCTACGTGCTGCTCATCCGCGCCACCTTCCCGCGCCTCAACATCAGCGACGCCCAGTGCGGCTTCAAGGCCCTCAGCCGCCGGACGGTTGAGAACCTGGTCCCCCGCATCGAGAACCGCATGTGGTTCTTTGATACGGAACTGCTGATCCTCGCACACCGCGCGGGTTACAAAATCATGGAGCTTCCCGTGCGCTGGGACGAAGACCCGGACACCAAAGTCCACATCCTCAAGACCGCCGCCGAGGACATCCGAGGACTTCTGCGCATGCGCTTCCAGCGCCGCTTCACCCCCAGGTCGTAGCCTCGAACCAGTTCCGCCGCAGCACGCCACGGCCGGAGGGCCCCGGCTGCGCGCGCCCTTCGGCCGCGGCCCCTTCCGCGGTAAGCAGGGGACCGCGCAGGTTTGACCCGCCGGGGGGGCCGATGTATAAAACCCTTCGCTACGCCTTTCACAATCGCGGCCCGGGACGTGCCGCGCGGTGGGGCGTGAGCGAATCCCGCCCACCCGGGCGGACCCCCAAGGGCTCGGAAGTGGAATTCGCAAACCTGCCGCACGACTTCGCCGAGACGCTTGAGCTCGTATTCGTGGGTATCACCATCGTGGCGTCGCTAGCAATCATGGTGGCCTTTGGCCACTGGTGGCAGCGGTAGGCGAGGAAAGAGGGGAAGGATGGCTGTCGAACAACCCACCAGGCCAACAATCGCGGACAAGATCTACGACAAGATGTTCCACAATTACTTGTGGAAGTCGATCTTCCGCACGGGGTATCCGAATACTCCCCGTAACCAGATGCTCGTCGTCGCGACGAACGTCTTCCTCCACCTTCACCCGACGCGAATCCATCGCACCCATGTGAAGATCACCCACACCTACTGCCTCGGTGGCCTCTCGTTCTTCATGTTCCTCGGGCTCACCATCACCGGCATTCTGCTCATGTTCTATTACGTGCCGAGTGTGGACCGCGCCTACCTGGACATTCAGAACATCCAAACCAACGTCCAGTTCGGCCAGCTCATGCGCAACATGCACCGCTGGATGGCCCACGCAATGGTCATCCTCGTCTTCATGCACATGATGCGCGTGTTCTATACAGGCGCGTATAAGCCCCCGCGCGAATTCAACTGGGTCGTCGGCGTCATCCTGCTTGTGTTGACGTTCCTCCTCAGCTTCACCGGCTACCTCCTCCCGTGGGACCAGCTCGCGTTCTGGGCCATCACCGTGGGTACCAACATCGCCGGCTCCGCGCCCGTCCTTGGGCCCAAGTCGCGCTTCTGGCTCCTCGGCGGCCTGCAGGTGGGCCCCGACGCGCTCATCCGCTTCTACACACTGCACGTCATCGGCCTGCCCCTGCTGGCCGCGATCTTCATGGCCGTCCACTTCTGGCGCATTCGGCGCGATGGCGGCCTCGCCCGGCCGCTTTAGGCCCCACACCAGCACGCAGGGTACGCATCCATGGCAACCGCTGTAGTCGCTCGCCCCGTCGCTCGCCCCCAGGCGCGCGCCCGTGACGAAGAGGTCCTCGTTTGGCCGGACCTCGTCTTCGTCGAGTTCATCTCGGCGATGGTCTTCACGCTCACCCTTTTCCTGCTCGCGTTCCTGATCAACGCTCCGCTGCTTGACCAGGCCAACGCCGATGTGACGCCGAACCCGTCCAAGGCGCCGTGGTACCTGCTCAACCTGCAGGAACTGCTCCTCCATATGAACGCGGCCATGGCCGGCGTCATCATCCCCACGATCTGGCTCGTTATCCTTGGCGCCTTCCCCTACTTCGACCGCGAACAGGAAGGCCAGGGCCAGTGGTTCGGCACCGAAGGCGCCGTCAAGATCACCATCGCGGCCGGCCTCGTCGGCTTCGTTGGCTGCTGGGCCCTCATCCTTTGGGACTCCGGCAAGCTCGCCTTCTTCATGCACGATTGGTTCGGAATCTCCGGGGGCGACCGCCTCCGCTTCCTCGCCGACGTCCGCTCCCTGCAGACGCAGCTCCCGTGGCCCGATTGGTCCAAGGAGATCACGTACCTGCCCTTCAACCTCAAGCTGCTCTCGAGCGACGCCCCCGGTGGCCCGACGCAGTTCCAGCACCTCGACTTCCCCGGTTGGATCGTCGAGCAGGGCGTGCCCATCGCCGTCATGGTCGGCCTTCCCTGCATCATGATTTACACCATGTGGCGCATCGGCTGGGTGGAAACCCGCCGCGATGCCCTGCTGGCACTCTTTAGCGGTTTCATCGGCGCCTACGGCGTGCTCACGCTCGTCGGCACCGCGTTCCGGGGCCAGGGCCAGGAGCTCGTCTTCCCGTGGGAGCTCAAGGTCAGCGAAGGTATCCCGGGCCAGGATGCGGGGGGACATTAATGGCTACTGCTGATTCCTCGGCGCCGCGCTCGACCGCGCTCCGCCTCGAACAGGCCAAACAGGTCGAGGCCAGGAAGGTCGCTCGCCGCTCCTTCCTTCGCGTGAGCGCCTTCGCCGGCCTCACCCTCTTCGGAGGCACCCTGCTCTCCGGCTTCCTCGGCTTCTTCAACCTGCGCCACCCCACCGGCTTCGGCGGTGTCGTCACGGTTGCCAAGGCCCGCGTGCCCAAGCCCTCGGGCACCCCGGAACGCGTCTCCGGACGGCAAGTTCTGGCTCGTCAACCTCGCCGGCGCCGAGGGCGACGTCCTCGGCATCGGCGGCACCGGCGGCCTCCTCGCCCTCTACTGGAAGTGCCCCCACCTCGGGTGCACCGTGCCGTGGGTTCCCGGCTTCCAGGGCTCCCAGGTCAACTTCCCGGGCGTCAACGGCTGGTTCCGTTGCCCCTGCCACGGCTCGACCTACTCGCGCGCCGGTGTCCGCGTCTTCGGCCCCGCCCCGCGCCCCATGGATACCATGCTGCTCTCCGTGAACGGCGATGGCTCCGTCAACGTCAACACCGGCAAGATCACCGGCGGCGCCGCCGATAACCCGCTGCGCGCCGTTGCGTACAACGGCTAGCGGGAGGCCTCGTTGAACACCCAGAAGCAGATCATCCTCATCGTCACCCTCTTCTTCGTGTTCGTTGGGAGCTGCGCCGCCTACGCGGTCGTCGACCTCCCGATCCGCGCGCAGGACCAGGCCGAGTGGCACCACTCCCAGTCGATCGAGCGCGGCGCGCTCCTCTTCGCGAACAACTGCCGCACCTGCCACGGCAACGTCGGCGAGCGTGGCGTCGGCCCCGCCGTCAACGGCGCGAGCACGCGGGACTTCCAGAACCAGGATCCCCTCATCCTCAAGAACAACAAGGCGCTCCTCAAGCGCACCCTCGCCTGCGGCCGCGCCGGCACCCTCATGCCCGCCTGGCTCAATACCAACGGCGGCGCCTTCAACGAACGCCAGATTGACCACCTCATCGACCTCATCACTTCGCCCGTCGAGGAGAAGTACAAGGACGAAGAGGGCAACCCGACGAGCGAGGGCTGGTTCTACGCGCTCGAATTCGCGCATAACCTGAACCATGAAACCGCCATCAGCGTCGGCGGCGATACCCTCAACACCATCGCCACCGCTCACCTGCTCGGCCTCGCCGAGATCAGCGCCGCCAACGGCAATCGCGACCCGTACGCGGTCATCGAGCGCGGCGACAAGATCAAGCTGCCGGCCACGAAGGCGCATCCCGAGGGACGCACCTACCTCATCCGCCAGGACAACGAAACCCTCGCCAAGATCGCCGAGAGCCAGTCCGTTGGCGCCCTCATCCTCGCCGAGCTGAACGGCCTGCCGTACAAGTTCGACGAGAAGGCCGCGAAGATCACCCTCCTCAACGCCGAGGGGCAGGAGATCCCGGGCCTCTTCCCGGGCGACACCCTGAAGCTCCCGGATAACACTCGCTACGTCGTCAAGACTGGCGACACCATTGAGTCCATCGCCACCGCTCACGGCCTCCGCCCCGCGGATGTCTCGGGCAACGGCAACAACGCGAAGCTTCTCGGCACCACCGACCAGACCAAGGCCCTCGAAGGCGAGCGCAAGCTCAAGGTTCCGTCGGTCTACGTGGTCCAGCCGGGCGACGCCGTCGCCACCATCGCGAGCCAGCACGGCATCCCCGCCGCTGACTTCCAGGGCCTCAACGGTCTCACCGCCGAGACGGTCCCCGGCGCTGGCCAGGAGCTGAAGCTTCCCGCCGACGCTCGCTACACCGTTCAGCCCGGCGACACGCTCGCGTCCATCGCCGAACACCACAAGACCACCGCCGCGGAACTGGCGAAGCTCAACGAGATCTCCGAGAGCGACGCCGTCACCCCGCAGGTCGTCATTACTCTCCCGAAGGTCGACAAGTACGGCGTCAAGGGCCAGAACCTCGACGACATCGCGAAGACCCTCTCGAACGTCACCGCCGCCGAGCTCGGCGAGGCGAACGGCGTCCCGGCCACCGCGGTCCTCCGCATCGGCCAGGCCCTCGTCCTCCCGACGACCGCGCAGGGCAGCGCCCCGCCGGACGCCCGGAACCCCGGCACCGCCTGCGGCGAGCACGCCGTCCCGGATGCGGTCTTCAAGACCCGCCCCGGTGTCGGCACGCCCGAACCCGTCGCCACGCCGCCCGCCGAGCAGGCGAAGGACGTGACCATCACCAGCGGCGCCAACGACTTCACCGTCACCGCCGATGGCACGAAGTCCGAGATGAACAAGGGCGTCGTGTCCATCGCCAAGGGCACCGCCGTCAAGTTCGTCAACCAGGTCGGCATCCACACCATCACCGTCAACGGGACGAAGGACAACGGCGACCTGAAGGGGACGGACACCCGCACCCTGACCTTCGCCAACGCCGGGACCTTCAAGATCACCTGCGACTACCACCCCGCGATGCTCGCGACGATCTTCGTCCAGTAGCACCGCGCCACGCGCCACATCCACGAGGGAGGCCAGCCTGCCCCTCGTTCGTTCCCCGCCGTTGTCGCCTCCGCGCGCGCCCGCCCGCCGCCCGCGTTTGACGCTCCCGATCCCGGTGGCTACGATCCCGACGCAAGAAATCCAGCGCGTCGCTTCGTCGCGCCAATCGGAAGGGGGACTGGGCATGGCAGCGCAGACCGGTAAGCGGTACACGTGCCCCAAGTGTGGTTCGGAATTCATCGTCACCAAGGGCGGCGATGGCGAGCTCATGTGCGGCGATACTCCGCTCGAGCTGAAGAAGTAAGGAGTACCAACGAACATGGCAGTGCAACTCGGCAAGCGCTACAAGGACGAGCAGACCGGCATCGAGCTCCTCGTCATTAAGCCCGGCAACTGCGACCTCAGCGTCGGCGGCCGCCCCATGGAGCTCATGCAGCCCAAGGTGCTTCCTTCGGCCGACTGAGCCAACGCTCACGCAAGCGACGCGAAACAGGCGGGTCTCGGCCCGCCTGTTTTGTTATCCCCACCTCACCCGCTACGATCTCCGCATGGGCTATTGGGACCTGATCGAGTCGCGCATCCAGGAAGCCATCCAGGCCGGCGCCTTCAAGGATCTCCCCGGCGCGGGTCAGCCCCTGGTGCTGGACGACGAGGACCGCCTCGCCGGCGACAACTGGCTCGGCTTCAAAATCCTCCGCAACGGCGACCTCACCCCCGAGTGGATGATGCTCGGCCGCGAGATCGAGCGCGACCTCGCCCGGCTTGAAGAGACCGCCACCCGATTCCATAACTTCGCCGGTTGGGCCGCAGCCGAAGGCGACTGGCCGGGCTACGCCCGCCGCCTCGCCCGCGTCCGCGACCAGTACGCTGAACTCGCCCGCTCCATTCGCCGCAAACAAGACCAGTTCAACCACAAGGTTCCGGCCCCGTCGCTCGAGCGCCCCGGCCTCTGGGTCGAACACCTCCTCGGCCGGCTCGACGAATCCCTTGCCGCGGCCGGCGCCCCCGCCGGGCTCCTCGAATCCACGGAGGACGTCGCATGACGCTCAAGGACACCATCGCTCACGACCTCAACGACGCCATGCGCGCCCGCGACGAGACTCGCAAGTCCGCCCTCCGGATGCTCACCGCTGCCCTCAAGAACGCCGAGATCGACGCACGCGGCAAGCCCTTCGGCGATGCGGAAGCCGTCACCGTCGTGCAGAAGCAGGTCAAGCAACGCCGCGATTCCATCGACGAGTTCACGAAGGCGAACCGCACCGACCTCGCCGAGAAGGAGCGCGCCGAGCTCGTCATCCTGGAGACATACCTCCCCCAGCAGGCATCCCGCGAGGAGATTGAGGCCGCCGCCCGCCGCATCGCCGCCGAGACCGGCGCCTCCGGCCCCCGCGATATCGGCAAGGTCATGCCCGTGCTCGTGCGCGAGTTCGCCGGCAAGGCCGACGGCCGCATGGTGAACGAGGTCGTGCGCGCCGTCCTCGGGGCGTGATTCGGGGCCCGGCGGCACGGCGCTTTCGCCCCGGTAAGCCCCGCGTCAGAGTGCGGGACCAAACCTGATATCCTCCAAGCCACGTCATGCTGCGCCGCCGTCCCCCTCGCGTCGTCTCCGGCAGCCGCGCCGCAGCCTTCGGCATCCTGCTCGCCGCGGCCATCGCCATCCTCCTTTCGCCCATCCTCCCGGCCCAACAGGAGGTACGCGAAGGCGATCTCGCGCCTCGCACCTACCCCGCCGCCCGCGATGCCCAGTACCCCTCCCAGGCGCTGACCACCGCCGCGCAGGACGAGGCCGCACGCCAGGTCGAGGAAGTCCTGTTGCCGCCCAATCCCGCCGTCGGCGCGCGGCAGGCCGATGCCCTTGGCGCCTTCCTCGCCCAGGTCCGCGAAATCCGCGCGAAGCCCGTGACCGCCCAGCAGCAGCTCGCCGAGCTCAATGCGCTCCCCGCTGCTCCGCGCCTCACCTCCAACGCCCGCTCGTACCTGATCCTGCTCGAAAAGTCCGCCTTCGACGCGTTCGTGGAGCGCGCGCGCAAGGCGCTCACCGAGGTCATGGCCGGTCCCATCGCCCGCGACGAAGTGGCCGCCAGGGTGAACGAATACCTCGCCCGCCAGGGCAACAACCCCGGTACCGAGGTCGAGCAGACCGTCCTCCGCGATACCCTCCGGGGCTTTGTCGAAGGCAACGTCGAAGTCGACCAGGCGGCCACCCAGCAGCGCCGCGATGAGGCGCGCGGCAACATCTCCCCCGTCATCGTCACCTTCACCCGTGGACAGGTCATCGTCACCGAAGGCCAGCTCCTCGACGCCGGCACCATCGAGGCCCTCCGCGAAACCGGCACCATCAAGGACGGCTTCGACTACTACCGTATCGGCGGCGCGGGACTCTTCGCCGCCGGCCTTGGCGCCCTGCTCGCGGTGTTCGCGTATCAGCTGCAGCCGTTCTCACTCGCCCCCGGCCGGCGCCTTGCCGCGACCGCCGCGCTCATCGCCGCCGCCGTCGCCGCCGCCCGCCTCGTCCTCCCCGTCGTCACCCCCGATACGGCGCAGCAGTCGTTCGGGTACGCCCTCCCCATCGCCGCCGCCGCCATGGTCGTGGCCTCGTACTCCGAACTCTCGTTCGCGATCGCCGTCGCCGCCGTGACCGCGTTCGCGGCTGCGTTCGCCGGCGCCGTCGCCCCGGACCTTGCCGGGTCCGGGTTCGTCTCCGCCCTCGAAGCGCTCGAACTTGCCGTTGTCTACGCCGCGGGCGGCTTCGCCGGCGCCGCCGCCGTGCATCGCGCCGAACGGCTCGGCCGCTACATCTGGGCGGCCGTCGCCGTGGCCGCGTCCAGCGCCGCCGCCGTCGCCGTCTTCTGGCTCGTCAGCGAACCGCACGAGAGCGCCCCCTCGGCTGGGCCCTCGGCACCGCCGCCACCGGAGGTGTCGCCTCCGCGCTGATCGCGCTCGGCTGCTTCGTCGGCCTTCCCGGCCTCTTCGGCGTCACCACCCGCCTCCAGCTCATGGAGCTCACCCATCCCGGGCACCCGCTCCTTCGCCGCCTCCAGGACGAAACCCCCGGCACCTATCACCACAGCATGATGGTCGGCGCCCTCGCCGAACGCGCCGCCGACGGCATCGGCGCCGATTCCCTCCTCGCGCGTGTCGGCGCCTACTACCACGACATCGGCAAGCTCGAACGCCCCGTCTACTTCATCGAGAACCAGCTCGAAGGCGTCGAGAGTCCTCACGACGCCATGACCCCCGTCGACAGTGCCCGTGTCATCCGAGAGCACGTCACGAATGGCCTCGAACTCGCGCGGCGCTACCACCTCCCCGGCCCCGTGCGCGACTTCATCCCTCAGCACCACGGCACGCGGCTGGTGACCTACTTCTACCGCCGCGCGATGCAGGCCGACCCAACACAGGAGCCCGACGGCTTCCGCTACGCCGGGCCGCGTCCGCAGTCCAAGGAAACCGCCATCGTCATGCTCGCCGATTCGTGCGAGGCCATTGTCCGAGCCAACCAGGACCGCACCCGCCCCGCCATGGAGGACCTCATCGACGGCGTCTTCGCCGAGCGGCTCGCCGAGGGCCAGCTCGACGAGTGCGACCTCACGATGCGCGAGCTGCAGGACGTCGCCGCCAGCTTCAAGGCCACCCTCCGCGCCGTGTACCACCCACGCATCGCCTACCCCAGTCCCGCCCCCGAGGAGATCGCCCGCATCGCCCAGCGCACCACCTGAGGCTGGGAACGCCGCCCCATGCCTGCTAGAGTCCGCGGGCCATGACCATTTCCGCCGTTCGCGCCCTCACCTTCGATGTCTTCGGTACCGTCGTCGATTGGCGTTCCAGCGTCATCGCCCAGGTCGAAGCGGTCGCCACCGCCGCCGGCGTGACCGGCGATTGGGCTGCCTTCGCCGACGAGTGGCGCTATGACGGGTACATCGCGGGCATCGGCCGGGTCGTCCGCGGCGAAGCGCCCATGGTCACCACCGACGTCCTTCATCGCGCCAAGCTCGACGAACTCCTCCCCCGGTACGGCCTCGCCGCCCTCGCTGAACCCGCCCGCGACAACCTCAACCGTGCCTGGCACCGCCTCGAGCCGTGGCCCGATTCCGTCGCCGGCCTCGCCCGCCTGCGCACCGGCTACATCGTCTCCACGCTGTCGAACGGCAACGTCTCGTTACTCGTGAACATGGCCCGGCACGCGGGCCTCACCTGGGATTGCATCCTCAGTGCCGAGATCACCGGCGCCTTCAAGCCCTCGCCCCGCTGCTACGGGGAGGCGGTCCGCCTCCTCGGCCTCGAACCGCACGAGGTGATGATGGTCGCCGCCCACAAGAACGACCTGCTCGCCGCCGCGAAGAGCGGCCTCCGCACCGCCTTCGTGCCCCGCCCGCTCGAAGCAGGCCCCAACCGCACGGTCGACCTCACGCCGGACCCGTCGTTCGACGTCGTCGCGAACGACTTCCATGACCTCGCGACGCGCCTCGGCTGCGCCTGAATCTACCCCCCGCGCAGACGCCCCGCCAGGAACGCGATCGCCGTGTCCACCGACTCCGCCGGCGACTCCCCGTGCAGTCCCGGGTACGCCGTGAACCGCTTGTCGTTCGTGCCGAGCATCCGGAACAGCCGCACCGTCCCCGAGAATTCGAACCGCTCGTCGTCGAGCATCGCGAAGAACTGCACCGGCACCGTCACCTTCGGCGCGTCGGCGATGTGCCGCGGCACGATGTGCCCGCGCACCGCGCTCGCCCCTTCGAGTCCGCACAGCCCAAGGACCGCCGCCTTCACCCGCGGCTCCGCCGCCACGAACGGCAGGCCGAACATCGTCCCCATCGAAAGGCCCCAGTACCCGACCCGCGACCCGTCGATCTCGTCCATCTCCGAGAGCGCGTCCAGCGTCGCCTGCCAGTCCGCCACCATTCGGTCGATTGGCCCGCCCCGCCACAGCGCGCGGTAGAGCGTGTCGTCGTCCGTGGTGTTCGTGATCGCGCCGCGCTCCCCGTGCTCGACGCCATCGATGACCGCCGCCGCGAACCCTTCGCGCCGCACCAGCTCCCCTGCCCGCGCAACGATTTTCGGGTCCTTCTTGTGCGTCCGTCCGCCATGCCCAACGAGGACCAGCGGCACCGGTTCCGCGCCCGCGCCTTCGCGCGTCCACAGGTACCCCGGGAAGCGGTCGCCATCACGCTCGATGATGAACCGCCGTTCCCTCACACCATCGCTGACCGTCGCCTCGCCATCCCATTGCATCGCCCATACCTCGCCGGAAGTAGCCGCACTCTAGGCCCCGGCCCGGCGGCCGTCATCCGTCGCGTGCGCCGCTCACACTCCGGGGCGACAATGCCCTCGCGAGGTGTTCCATGCAGACAAACACGTTGGGTTCGCTCTGGCCCGTTTCGGCGCTCACGCTCGGCGGCGGAGGTCTCGGCCAGGTCTGGGGTTCCACGACCCGCGACGAAGCCATCGCCACCGTCCGCGAGGCCGTGGCCGCCGGCATTACCCTCCTCGATCTCGCTCCCGGGTACGGCGATGGTGAGGCCGAGCGCGTCGTGGGCGAAGCGTTCGGCGGCGCCCTCCCCGAGGGTGTGCGCGTCACCACCAAGTGCCGCCTCGGCAATCCCCCCGCTGGCGAGGTGTACGGCATCCTTCGTGCCAGCCTCGAGGCGAGCCTCGAACGGATGAAGCTCGCCCGCGTGGACCTGTTCTTCCTCCACAACCTCCTCGACGCCGACGCCCCCGAGGGCGCGAAGAGCCGCACTTCCCTCGCCACCTACCGCGACGCCCTCATTCCCGCCTTCGAGAAGCTCCGCGAAGAGGGCCTGATTGGCGCCTGGGGCCTCACCGGCATCGGCTTCCCGTCGTCCCTCCTCCAGGCCCTCAAGGGCGAGCCCGTCCCCGCCGCCATCCAGTGCATCGCGAACCTCCTCGATTCGCCCGGCGCCCTCAAGCGCTACGACGAGCCCGCCCGCCCGCGCGAGATCATCGCGGCCGCCAGGGCCCGCGGCGTGGGCGTCATGGGCATTCGCGCCGTCCAGGCCGGTGCGCTCACCTCCGCCTTCGACCGCGAACTCCCGCCCGATTCCGCCGACGCCGCCGATTTCGAACGCGCCGCACCGTTCCGTGCCCTCGCCGACGCGCTCGAACTGCCGCCCGCGCTCCTCGCGCACCGGTACGCCCTCGGCATCCCCGGCGTCGATACCGTCGTCCTCGGCGTCAAGAACCGCGAAGAGCTGCGCGAATGCCTCGCCGCCGCGACCGCTGGCCCCCTCCCTCCCGCGCTCATCGCCCGCATCGACGCCTCCGTCGCCACCCCACCCGCCTGACACCCCGCATCCCGGCGCGTACCATCCCCGGCGTACAGGAGGCTCCTATGCGCATCGGCATCAGCATCGACACCAGCGGCACCCTCGATGACGTCCTTCCCCGCTTCGCAACCGCCGAAGCCGACGGCTTCAAGGGCGCGTGGGTCTCCAACATCTTTGGCTACGACGCCATGACCCTCCTCGCACTCGCCGGCCGCGTCACGAGCAGCATCGAACTCGGTTCGTTCGTCGTGCCCACCTACCCGCGCCATCCCGCCGCCATCGTGCAGCAGGCGTTGACCACCGCCGCCGCCACCGGCAACCGCTTCCTCTTCGGAATCGGGCTCAGCCACAAGGTCGTTATCGAAGGGCAGATGGGGCTCGACTACTCGAAGCCGATCCTCCACTCCCGCGAGTACCTCACCATCCTCGACCGCGGCCTCAGCGGCCAGGTCACCCGCTTCGAGGGCAAGCTGTACAGAGTCGCCTTCCAGGTGCAGGTCCCCGGCGCGGGCAAACCGCCGGTCATCATGGCCGCGCTCGGCCCGCAGATGCTCAAGCTCGCCGGCCGCCTCGCCGATGGCACCGCCACCTGGATGGGCGGCCCGCGCTACCTCGCCGAAACGGCCATCCCCGCCATCACCGCCGCCGCCGCCGAAGCGGGCCGGCCCGCCCCCGTGTCGTTTCCGGCTTCCCGGTTGCCGTGACGAACGACCCCGAGGTGCCTGCGCCTCCGACGCGAAGGGGATCGCCATCTATGGGCAACTCCGCCCGTACCGCGCCATCCTCGATGTGGAAGGCGCAGCCGATGCTTCCGGGGTCGCCATCGTCGGCGACGCCGCCACCGTCACTGCCCAGGTGCGCGCCCTCCGCGACGCCGGCGTCACCGACTTCAACGGCTCGCCGTTCGCCGTCGAAGGTGACCCGGCCGCGCGCGACCGCACCTACGCGCTCCTCGCCTCGCTCGCCACGAACGGCCTCTAACCGGCCGGCGCCCGCCAGGTTTCGTGGCGCGGCGGTGCCGTGCTTTCGCCGCGCGGCCCGTACGTCACCAGCAGCGCCCGCTCGATATCGAATTCGAACAGCGTGTGGTCCGTACTGGTGCCGCCGCTGGCGGAGAACGCCGCCTCGACGGCCGCAAGCGTCGCCGCGTGATCCAGCCGCCGTGCCGTCCCGGTGAGCGAGAACTCATCGTCGCGGTCCGGCATCCCCATCGTGTGGATCGCCACCCTTGGGTCCCGGAGCAGGTCCCGCTGTTTCGGCCCGGGGATGATCAGGCCGTACAGCCCGTCCTCCCACTGAATGGGGCAGAACGGGTGCACCCGTGGCCCGCCGTCCGCCCGCACCGTCGCAAGGTACCCCAGACCAATCCCCGCGAAGTACATGATCTCCCGGCCGCGCCCCGCGATCTCCGGCGCCGCCAGTGCGAACTCACCCCAACGGACGGCCATGAGACTCCTCCTGTTGGCCTCCCGGGGCCGCTCACCCCGGGCGTGTCGTGCGCTCCACCACAGCTATCCTGCACCACCCACGCGACACGGCTTGTCGCCCGCAAACGAACGTTAATCCGCCCACAACCGGGCCTCTTCGCAATGCGATAGAATGGATGCACAACCACCCGGGATGTTGCCACTGTCACAGACACGCACCATGTCAGGTTCGAACTACCCCGGCGGCGACGCTCGTCAGCCGCGGATCCCGGTGTGTGCCAGTCCGCTCCCACGGTCCCTGCCATGAAGATGTTGGTGGGCGTTCTTGCCCTCCAGGGTGACTTTCGCGAGCACCGCCAGGTGCTCGAATCCCTCGGCCACGACGTCGCCGAAATCCGCAAACCCGCCCAACTCGATGCGCTCGACGCGCTCATCATCCCGGGCGGCGAAAGCACGACCATCGCGCGCCTCATCCTCAGCAACGGCTTTCAACAGCCCCTGCGCGACTTCTGCGCCAGCGGCCGGCCCACCTGGGGCACCTGCGCCGGCGCCATCCTCCTCGCCCGCGAAGTCGACAACCTCGACCGCCCCGGGATCGAGACCATGCACATCGCCGTCCACCGCAACGCCTTCGGCCGCCAGGTCGATAGCTTCGAGGCGGACCTCGACGTTCGCGGCATCCCCGGTGGGCCCTTCCGCGCCGTCTTCATTCGCGCGCCCCTCATCAAGCGCGTCGATCCCCCGGCCGAAGCCATTGCCACCCTCGAGGACGGAACCGTGGTCGCCGCCCGCGAAGGCAACCTTCTCGCCATCTCCTTCCACCCTGAACTCACGGGCGATACACGCCTGCACGAGTACTTTCTGACCATCGGCACCGGTGCCCGCGAGCCCGTTGCCGCGGAGGCCGCCGGATGACAGACCTGCGCGCCGAGCCACTGAGCCCGATCGATGCGGCCACCCTCTGGCCCCAGCTCGGCCGGCTCGCAACCGAGGTGATCGCCACCCGCGGTGGCGAAAGCCTGCTCGTGCGCTCCGGTCTCGCCGCCACCGGCCTCACCCACCTCCCCCGCATCCCGCGCACCGCCGTTCTCGGCGTCAAGCGCGGCCTCGGGTACCGCGGCGTGGTCGTCGCCAAGGAGCTCGCCGGCGGCGCTGGTTGGGAGGCAATCTCCCTCCGCCTCGCTCGCGAAAAGGACGACGAAGCCGTTACCGCCCTCCTTGGGGGCGCCGCTGCTGAAGTCGCCGCCCGCGGAGGCCGCAGCCTCTGCCTGCGCTCCGCCGAAGGCTCCCCCCACAAGGACGCCATTCGGCGCGCCGGCTTCATGGCGTACCGCATCGAGCGCCTCTTCGCCGTTCCCGGTGGCCGTCCGCCCGCCGAAACCCTCTTCCGCCCCGCCGTTCGCGCCGACCGCCACGGCATCTTCCGCCTCTATTGCCGCGCCGTCCCCGAGCACATCCGCCGCCAGGAAGCACCGACGCAGCAGGATTGGCGCGCCGTCCTCGATCTGTTCGATACCAACCGCGAGTTCGTGCTCGAACGCGACGGCGCCGTCGCCGCGTGGGTGGGCATGGGCGAACGCGAAAGCCGCATCCTCGAAGACGGCACCGGCGAAGGCGTCGCCGCCGCAGCGCTTGCGCTCATCGAGGGCCTTGGCCCTCACCACGGCACCCTTGTCCTCGCCGAGGACCAGGTCGCCCTCGAACGCGAAGCGCTCACGCGCGGCTACACCCCCCTCGGTGTCCGCCTCATCTGCGCGCGCCGCATGGCGCTCCTCAACACCCTCAAGGAGGTGGCTGCGGTCCCGGCCGAATCGCTCGCCCTGCCGCAGTAATGTCCGTGACACAGCTTGAACTTTCCGGTTCCGAATCCGAATACACCGAGCAGATCATCACCGACGACCTCGATCTGCTTCTTGATGCCCTGCCCACCCGCATCTGCGACATCCTGCGCGAGCCCGAGCGCCGCACGGGCCTCCTCGAAGTCGTCATGGACCTCGGCCGCCTGCCCGAGGCTCGCTACCCCGGCCGCGAAATCGTCCTCTCCCACCAGGAAGTCACCGAGGACGACCTCCTCTACGTCATCGACCACATCGGCGAATTCGGCCTCGATAACCGCGCCGGCATCGAACGCACCCTCCACCGCATCTCCTGCATCCGCAACCGGCGGGGCAAGATCGTCGGGGTCACCTGCCGCGTTGGGCGCGCCGTCTACGGCACCATCCGCGTCATCGAAGACCTCGTTCTCGGCGGCAAGAGTGTGCTCCTGCTCGGCCGCCCCGGCGTCGGCAAGACCACCATGCTGCGCGAAATCGCCCGCGTCCTCGCCGATGACGCCAACAAGCGCGTCATCATCGTCGACACCTCGAACGAAATCGGCGGCGACGGCGATATCCCCCATCCCGCCATCGGCGGCGCCCGCCGCATGCAGGTTGCGACCCCCGCGAATCAGCACGCGGTCATGATCGAGGCCGTCGAGAACCACATGCCCGAAGTCATCGTCATCGACGAGATCGGGACCGAGCTCGAGGCCGCCGCCGCGCGCACCATCGCCGAGCGGGGCGTGCAGCTCGTCGGTACCGCCCACGGCACCGAGCTCGAGAACCTCATGCTCAATCCCACCCTCGCCGACCTCATCGGCGGCATCCAATCCGTCACCCTTGGCGACGAAGAGGCCCGGCGCCGCGGTACCCAGAAGTCCATCCTCGAACGGAAGGCCCCCCCGACCTTCGACGTCGTCGTCGAAATCCAGAGCTGGCAGCGCGTCGCCGTCCACACCGACGTCGCCGAGACCATCGACGCCATGCTCCGTGGCTACGACGCGCCCCCGGAGGTCCGCCAGCTCGGCTTCGGCGGCCGCCTTGAGATCGTGGACGAACCGCTGGACCCCGACGACGACGAGCCCCGTGGGCGCAGCGTCGCACCCCGCCCCGGCGGCGGCAGCGGCGGCCGTGGCGGCTGGGAACTCGGCCTCGCGCGGCCCCACCGCCGCAGTGGCGGCCACGTCCGCGATGAGGAACCGCCCGCCGACCGCGAACCTCAGCGGGACCGCTTCGGCGCGCAGCGCGGACAGGCCGCGGCCGCCGGTCCCCTCATCCGCCTCTACCCTTTTGGGCTGAGCAAGGCCCGCCTCGATGAGGCGATGCGCAACGCCGGCACGAACGTCGACATCGTCCACGACGTCCGCGAGGCCGACGTCGTCATCACCCTCCGGACCTACTACCGCCGCAAGCCCCCGGCCCTTCGCGAGGCCGAGGAACGCTCGGTGCCGGTCTACGTCATCAAGAGCAACACCGCCCTCCAGATCGAGCAGGTGCTCCACCAGTTCCAGCCAGGTGGTGGCGAGCGCGGCGTCCGGCGCGACCCCATGGTCGATGTCTTCCGCGAAACCGAGGACGCCATCGCCCGCGTGATGGAGGAAGGCCGCCCGGTCGAATTGCCACCCGCGAACAGCTACGTCCGGCGCGTGCAGCACCAGCTCGCGACGCGTTATAACCTCGAATCCAAGAGCGCCGGCAAGGAACCGAACCGGCACGTCCGCATCCTGCCCTTTTCGGGCTAGCGCGGCCCTCGAAGATCGCTCATGCGGGGCGCCGAAAGGCGCCCCGTTTCAGCGCCCGTCGCCCACACCCGCCGTCGCCGGCTGAGCCACGCCCTCGACCGCCGGCTCCGCCGCCGCGCGCCGTCCGTGGCCCTTCGCCGCCGTCGCCGGCCCGATGCGCGCGAGCCGCCTTCCCGCGAATACGAAGACCCCGCTGCTCAGCACCAGGATGGTCGACCCGAGGATGAACAGGCCGCCCCCCACGCCCAGGTTCGAGACCAGCACGCCGGCCATGATCGCGCCCAGCGGGATCAATCCCCGGTCCAGGCTCAACAGCGACATCACCCGGCCGTGCATCTCGGGGTCACTGTGCTGCAACAGGATGCCGTTCGTGAACGCCATGTACGTGACCGTCATGCTGCCCGCGACGGCGAGCAGCACCATCGTCAGGATCAGGTTCTCCTGCAGCGAAATCCCCACCAGTGCCGCCCCGAATACCAGCATGTTGATGACGAGTTGCAGCCCCGGCCGCGCGATGTTCGAACGCCACGCCACGAACAGGGACCCCGCCACCGCACCCACCCCCGTCGAGGCCGCCAGCCATCCCACACCCGAGTTCCCGAGGTCCAGCGTCTCCTTCGCAAGGAGCGGCACGAAGACCTGCTGATACGGGAACCCGAACACGAACAGGATGAGCGCGAGCGCCGTCACCATGAGCAGCGTGCGGTTGCCCGCGATGTACGTGAACCCCTCGCCCAGGTCCCCGAAGATGCTCGAATCCTTCGCCCGCGGCCGCGCTTTGGGCACCTGCATCAGCGCCGTCATCAGCACCACCAGCCCGTACACGCAGGCCGTCAGCGTGTACACGCCGCCCACCGTAACCACCGCCAGCAGCAGCCCCGCGATCACGCCCCCGCCGATGCGCATGAAGCTCAGCGCCGTGCTGTTCAGTGCGATCGCGTTCAGCAGGATCTCCTTCGGCACCAGCAGCGGGATGAGCGATTGGCGCACCGGCTGGTTGAACGCCATCGCCGTGCCCGCCACGAATGCCGTCGAAAGCACCATCCACACCTCGATGATGCCCGTCAGGCACGCGATCGCCAGGAACCCGTGGGTCGAGAGCGTCACCCACTGCGTGCTCATCAGGATCTTCTTGCGGTCGTACCGGTCCGCCACCGCGCCCGCGATCAGTCCGAACAGCAGGATCGGCACCAGCCGTGTCGCGATCACCAGCGAGAGCATCAGCGCCGAGTTCGTCAGCTCGAGGATCAGCACCGCTCGCGCCACCTGGTCCATCCAGAGCGTGGCCGAATGCCCCACCTGCCCGAACCACATGAGGCGGTAGTTCCGGTATCGCAGCGCCGTGAACGCGCCCACAGATTCAGCAGCCATCCCCGCGATCGTACCCTTACGTTCGCGTTAGGGCGAGGCCCACCAGCCCCTTCCCCCACGACCCCGCCGGCCCTCGCTACGGCTTCGGCCCGACCACCACCAGGTCCGCCACGACGACCCCCGTCCGCGCGTCTATGCCGCCGCTCACCGTGACCGCATGCCCGATGCCCGTGGCCCCCGCCGCCCACTCTCGCAGCGTGATGCCGCTCTCGCCCACGAGGACCCGTGTATCCGGTCGCAGGCGTACCGTCGCCGTCCCCCGGTCGGTCGCCAGCGTCAGCACGAGCACGTCCCGCGCGAGCAGCGTTCCGCTCACTCGCACCAACCCCGTCGATGCACCGTCCGGCCGCGCCACGGTCCCGCCCGCCGCCGGTGGCGTCCCCGCCGGCCGTGTCACGGTCGCCGGCGGCGTGCCGCCACCCGCCGGAGTGAGCGTCGGACGCGCCGTCGAGCCCGCCCCTGTCCCCGCCCCCGATGACGGCGGCGGCGGCGATGCGCCTTCGAACTCGAGGAAGTACACACGCTCCCCCGCCGGGGAGACACCGCCGACCACCACTCGCCGCCCCAGGATTGCCCCCAGCGCCACCAGCCGCTCCGCCGACCGCGCATCCACGATGACCAGCAGCCGCCGTCCGTCGGCCGTTTCCAGCGTCACCCGGCCGCGCCCGTTTGGCGCCAGCGCGAAGGCCACGACCCGCCCGGGCAGCTTCCCTTCAAGCGCCTCCAGCCGCTTCATCACCACCGCCGATGGCTCCGGCAGCCGCACTTCCGATACCGCCAGCGTTCGCGCGCTCACCCGCCGGTTCTCCCCAACCACGCCCCCTACGAGCACGGAATCGCCCGGTTTCAGCGAGGACGGGTCGATCGCGGTGCCGTCATCGATCACGGTCGTCGCGTCGGCGATGTCCACTTCCACCCGCCCGAGTTCGTATCGAAGGTGGAGCGTGCCCGGCGAGGTCGACTCGACCGTCCCCTGCAACTGCACATAATCGCCGGGCTCGAACGCCGCCGCCGCGCTCTCGGTCGTGTTCCGCAGGTTCTGCGTGGCGAACACCGCGACCACGGCGATGAGGCCGATCGCCGCCGCCAGCGCGACGCCCCGGATGCCCGTCGCCAGCGCGACCAGGTGGCGCAGCGGTCCGCGCACGGGCTTCGTGGGCTGCGGTGCCCGTGCTCGCGCGGCCGTCGCCGCCGCCTGTTGCTGCGCCGCGAACCGCTCGAAGCGCGCCTTCGCCACCGGCTTCGCGGCAGCGGCGTCCGCCTCGGCGGCTAACTTCGCCGCGCGCAGCATCGCCGTGCCCGCAAGCAGCTGCTCCAGCTCGGCCCGCTCCGCCGGAGTCGCCTCCGAAGGGATCGCCCCCGTTTCGAGGGCTCGGTCGAGGAGGTCGTCGATGCGGTCGGCCATCACCCGCCACCTCCCGTGTATCCGCTGCCCGCCAGCGCGCGCTGCATCGCCGCCAGCGCCCGTCGCTGCAGGTTCTTCACCGCGTCCTCGGACCGCTCCATCAGGCGCGCCGTATCCGCCACGGACTTGTCCAGCAGGAATCGCAACGAAAGCACCGTCTGCTGGTCCTCCGTGAGTGCGTGCATCGCCCGCGCCAGGTCCTGCTTCAGTTCGAGCGCCGGGATCCCGTCCGGGTCGGGAGGGGCTACCGCTTCCACCAGTTCCTCCTCGAACCCGCGCCGTCCCAGCTTCTTGATATGGTCCCGCACGAGATTTCGCGCGATCCCGATGAGCCACGCCTCGATCGGCACGCCCCGGTAATCGAATCGGTCCGCCCGCGAATAGGCGATTTCGAACACCTGCGAGGCGATGTCCTCGGCCTCCGCGGCCCCGCGCAGCCGGTATCGCACGAACCCGTACACCGCACTCCAATGGCGATCGAACAGCTCCGCCCATGCCTGCGGGTCCCGCGCGGCCGCCCGCCGGGCGACTTCCGCGTCATCACGGCCTTCCGCCGCCAGCGCATCTCCCTTTACCTCAAGCACAGCGTTTTCACTGTACGAATGGCGCTCGCCCGCCGAAAGGTGACGGCTCCCCTAGGGAAAAAGGAAATCCCCGCGGCGCGGGGATTCACGTGGTACGACACTGGACATCCAGAACGGGTCAGGCGTCCCCGTTGTGCGCTTCGATGTACTCCATCGTCCGCCGGTACGCATCCTCCGGGATGTGCCCCGCCGACATCAGGTACGTCGCGATCTGGTCCAGCTTGAGGATGCTGACGAGGTTGATCCCCGCCGCCTTCAGGTTCGTGCGGCCGCCCTCCTGCCGGTCGATGAGCGTCACCGCGTCCCGGACCACAAGCCCCGCCTCCGTCAGCGTCGCCGCCGTCTGGAGGATGCTGCCGCCGCCCGTGATCAGGTCGTCGATGATCAGGCAGGACTGGCCGCGTACGAAGATGCCCTCGATCACGTCCGCCTTGTCCGTCGCGGGCGGGTGGATGTAAATCATCGGCGTGTTCACCGCCAGCGAGAACGCCGTCGCCACGTGCAGCCCGCCAAAGGGCACGCCCGCGACCAGCGTGAACGGCTGCACGTGCGGGTTGCGCATCGACATCAGCGTCTCGAGTTCGTCCCGGATGATGCGCGCGCACTTCGCCAGCGCCTTCGGGTTCGAAATCAGGCGGCGAAGGTTGATGTAGATCGGCGAATGGACCGAAGTGCGGCCGAGCGTGTAGTCGCCGAAATCGATCGCGTTGAGCTTCCAGAGCTCCTCGGCGAGCCAGAGGTTACCGGCCGGGGTTTTCGACAAGCGTGGCACTCCAGTGAGCGTGGCGGGAACCACGCAAGCGTACCCCCTTTTTCGCTACCCGCACGTAATGTGTCAAGTCGCACACCCGCGCTCCCTTCCCGGCGGGAGCCACCGGCCGCCGTTGCCCGGGAGCGGAGATGGGGCCATACTAGGACACGAGTGCCGAAGTGGCGGAATGGCAGACGCGCTACGTTCAGGGCGTAGTGTCCATTAGGGCGTGCGAGTTCAAATCTCGCCTTCGGCACCAGCACTCAGGCGCCCGTGGCTCAGCGGATAGAGCGTTAGGTTGCGGACCTAAAGGTCGGAGGTTCGAGTCCTCCCGGGCGTACCACTCACTCGAAAGCCCTCCCCCCCGGGAGGGCTTTTTTGTTGGTGCCGCCTCCTGCCCTCCGTCGGCTCGCTGTGCCTGCCGGCGCCGGCGGGCGAGCGCACGGCACCCTTAGCCCCACGCCACACTGACCCCAATCCGCCGCAACCCCAGCCGCTCCGCCACCCGGTGCGACGACACGTTCGTGTCCAGCGCGCTGTAGAAGAGTGCGCGATCCGCCAGTTCCGGGTGCGCCGCCCACGCCGCCGTCACGGCCGCGGCGAACCCGCGGCCACGGAACCCCGCGAAGGTGTAGACCCCAACCTCCGCGGATCCGCCCGCGATGCGCGCCGCGAACGCCGTCGCCGCGATTTCGCCGCCTGGCAGCGCCACTACCCAGGGCTCCCAGAAGTCCCCCGGCCCAAGGAACCCGGCCGCCGTCACCTCCTCGGGCACCTCGCGGGCCAGCCGCTCCATGAGCGCATCCCCCGCCTCCGTCCCCGAGACCACGAGCACGGCCTCACCGGGTGCCGCCGCCCGCACGCCGCTCGCCAGCTCCCACACGAGGTGCCGCTCTTGATCCGCGCCACCGCCCACCAACTCGCGCACCGCCTGCACCAGCCCCTCGTCCCATCCCATGGCCCGGCCGCACACCTCGTCGATCGCCCCGCCAACCTTGCGGCCACGTCCGACCGGACGGCGTGCACCACGCCGTCCGCATTCCCCGCCAGGTACACCGCCGGGCCCGAGTCGCCGTCCGGGCTGTTCACCCCCGCGATCCGCCCGCCCTCGTCCCACCGGAACAGCCCACGCATCTGCGTCGCCAGCAGCGCAACGTCATCCATCGCGCCCACTCTACGCAAATCGCGACACCGCCCAGCATTCAGGACTCAGCACTCGGGACTCACGACGCACTCAGGATTCCGCGCGGTACCACTCCGCGTGCCGCGTCGCCACGTGCGCCAGCCCGACCGTCACCCCGTCCTCGTCGCTCGCGATCGACAGCGTCACCTGCTTGCGCCGCGCCGCCTCCAGCGGCCGCTCCGGCTTCACCGAGGTCAGCGCGAACGGCCGGCTCGCGCCGTCCGCCATCGCCCATGCTTCGATGATCGCCGTGACCGTGAACGTGGGAGCTGCCGGAACTCCGCGATGAGCGTGTCCCGCTGCGCATCGCCCGCCACTTCCGCCAGCGCGCTGATGTACGCCCCCGGCTCCGCCCGGGCCGCCCGCAGCTCCCGCAGCTGTTGTTGAACCGCCGGCTCCGCGAACGCCCGCGAAAGCCAGCCCATCGTCTCTTCGCATCCGATCCAGGTCATCGATACACCTCATCCGGGAATGCCGTGAGTCTGTACCGTGAGCCGGGGTCGTTTCTATCACCGATCGATGGACACGGCCTTGTACACTGATCGCGTGACACCGCAACCCTCATTCTCTCCGTCGGGCAACGCGGCTGACGCCCTCATCGCCATGCTCCGGAAGAACGGGCAGGACGCGGAGTGGCACGCCGCGGTGGATGCCGCGCTCGAGGCCGCCTACGTCGCGAACAATAAGGAAGCGCTCGCCCAGGTCGTTCACGTCATGATCACGGGTCTCGACGCCGAAGGCCGCTTCGATGACGCACTCGCCATGGTGGAGCACAGCACCGCGTGGATGGCCCGTCACGCCGAGGCCCGCGCCCTCATCCAGTCCGTCATGGCCGGCGTCCTCCTCGCCCGCGGCCGCGTCGAGGCTGCCCGGGGCGCCATCGCCGCCGCCGGCGAGGATGAACCCCGCCTGACCTCCGCCTTCGCCCGCGCCGTCTTCCTCAGCACTCGCGCCGTCGTCGACCTCGTGTCGCTCGCGCCCGGCGCCGCCGGCCGTGCCGAGGAGTCCCTCTCGCGCCCCGAGCTCCAGGACGACCAGCGCCAGGCGCTCTTTGTCATGAGCTGGCTCATTCCGTACCTCGTCGCCGACGGCCGCCGGCGCGCGGTCGAACCCTGGCTCCGTTCGCTCCGCTTCCTCGCCCGCGCCGAAAACCACCGCTGGCGAGCGGCCGATGCGCTTTCCTTCGAGTACGCCCTCCGCGTCGCGCTGCGCTGCGATCGCGATGTCCAACCCCCGGCGGCGGAGGCCGGCATCGCCATCAACCCGACCGCCGAGATGCGTTGCGTCCTCGCCGGTTTGCGGGCGTCCGTCGTGCGGCGCGAATGGGCCGGGGTGGCCGAGCCACTCGCCCGGCTCGCGGAACTCGATGCCGCCTTGCGTGGGTCTCCGTTCGGCTCGCTCGCGAACTACGCCGCCGACGTCGAGGCCCATCGCCACGGCGAGACGACGATGCCCGTCGTGTTCCCCGCGAATCGCACCTCGGCAATCTGCCGACCATCCTCGCCGGCGCCGAGGCCGGCCCACGGCGGCACGCACGCCGACGCCATCCGCGCGCTGCAGGTCCTGTCCGCCCTCCCCCGCGGCGTCGAAACCTCGCTCGAATGGCCCGTCGCGCGCGCCCGCATCGAGGGGCTCC
This sequence comes from Candidatus Amarobacillus elongatus, assembly GCA_016703545.1. Classification (GTDB taxonomy): domain Bacteria; phylum Chloroflexota; class Dehalococcoidia; order Tepidiformales; family Tepidiformaceae; genus Amarobacillus; species Amarobacillus elongatus. The sequence goes on along the minus strand of JADJBX010000005.1, from coordinate 25,855 downwards.
TCGTGCTCCGCGTCACCCGCGAAACGGAAGCCCGCCGGCAGCTCTACCACGCCGTCACGTGGGCGCGCGAATCCGGGTACGACGTCGAGCGGGACCTCGCCGCCTTCCAGCTCGGCGAGCTCTACGCCAACGGCACCCTCGTCGTGTCCGAACAGCTGCAGCGCGAGCAGCGGCGCGATGCCGGGCAGCTCCTGCTCGACGCGGGCATCGATGCCGGCCCCCACGCGCTCCCCGTCGCGCGCGCTCTCAGCCGGGGGAACGACACTCCGCACGGCCGCCTCGCCCCCCGGGAGGTCGAAGTGCTTCGCTTGCTCGCTGATGGATGCACATACGCGGACGCCGCCGTGGCCCTCGACGTGAAGCACTCTACCGTGCAGACCCTCGCGCATCGCAGCTACCAGAAGCTCGGCGTGAACGGCCGCATGGCCGCCATCAACGTTGCCCGCGAGCTGGGGATTCTATGACGTCCCGAAGTTCGATGGACAGGGCGTTGTCCATCGAATCAAGATTACATGCCACTGAAACATTTCGTACGATCCAAAACGGACACGACATGCGCGCCCAGGTCCCGGCCCCACTCCCGGGTGGAGCCCAGAGCGGGTCGCGAGCGGCGGCAGCCCCCTCGTGGAGCGGAGCGAAGGGGCCGGGAACACAAACCGAAGGCCGGGGAGCAATCCCCGGCCTTCGCGCATCCCATCGCCCACCACTCTGGTGAGCCAGTTGGCGTGCGGGTTACGTTGCCGACGAACCCGGTTCCGACCCGCGCGCACGCGTTCCTGGTACTCGCGGTCCGCGCGCTTGCCCCGGTAGACGCTCATGTCGATCGCGCGCCGCACTTCCGGCACGAGCCTGAACAACAGCCGCGGCTCCGTTCGCATGTTCGAATAGAACTTCTCGACCGCGTCCGCGTTGGCGGGGTCACCCCGCCCGACGTACTTCTCCGCCAGCAGTCGCGAAATGGGCCAGATGTCGAAGTCCGGCAGCTGCTTCGCTTCGGCATGTCCATCGAACTCGATATGCCCGGATCGCGGCCGTCCCGCTTCGATGCACAGCGATGCCCGCGGGTCCCGCAGGAGCTGCTTGCACCACACCCGGGACGTCGTCCCCGTAACCCAGATCTCGCCGTCTTTCCACAGCCACCACACCGGCACCGTGTACGGCATGCCGTCCTTGCGAAGCGGTGGCGATGACGCCCGTGATCGGTTGCTGAAGGAACGCTTCCTGGTCCTCTGCGGACATTCGCGGCATGCCGGACTCCCCTGGCGCGCCGCCTGGTGTTCGCTCCGGGCGCCCGGCGAATCCTGCACGGCTGCCCGCCCGGCCGCAACGGGCAGGGGAGCGGCACGCCGGTTTGCGTGCCGCTCTTCGCGTTTCTCGTCCTAGACGGCGGCCAGGGCGGCGGCTTCCTGCGCCGGCACCATCCCCTGGAGCACCCGCTCCAGCGCCATCGTGTGGCAGCACACCTGCCAGCCTTCGAAGAAGTCGCAGTTACAGTGCCACGCACCGTCCCGGATCGTGACCTCGTGGTCGCTGTTCTCACCGTGGAAGCTGACGTGGAGGCCGTCGATTTGCATGCGATGGCGCTCACCAGCGTACGTGCGGGCTTTCTCGACCTTGGAGATGAGGCTGGACTGCATTCGGGAGCTCCCCCTTCGTGGTGTGTGACCCGAGGTTGTCCGGATGCGCTGATCCCCTGAAAACCACAAACGGCGACGCTCGTCGCGCCGCCGTCATTCACCCTCTTATTGCTTCAGAGAGCGCATCCATAGGACCCCGACGGTAGCCCTATCGCTTGCCGCCTGTCAACGACTTTCAGGAACCGCAATACTCTCCGCACGGCCCTGTTCGAGACGCCCGCCACTGCCGATGGGGAACCGCACGAGCGTGCCCGGCGGCGCAGTCACGGCCAGCTTCGAACCCGCCCGCGGCGGCGGCATCCCGGCCTCCAGCCGCACGCTCACCGGCACCCCTCCGATGCGGCCCGTCACCTCCACCCCGCCCGGCATCGCCACCGCGCGGTCCACCACCATCGTGAAGGTCGCCGCCCCGGTCCCGGGCGTCAGCACCCCCGGCCATGCCGCCACCGCCTCCGTCTCCGCGCGCAGGACCGCGTACCCAAGCAGCGCCGCCGTCTCCGCGTCCGGGGGCGCCGCAAGCACCGCTGCGAGAGCGCCCGCCGCCCGCACCGTCCCATCCGCCACCACGACCAGGTCCTCCGCCAGCGCGGCCGCCTCGCGCATGTCGTGCGTGACCACCACCACGGTCGTTCCGAATTGGCGCAGCAGGCCAGGCAGTTCGGCCAGCATTCCCGCGCGCCCCGGCCCGTCCAGCCCCGAGAGCGGCTCGTCCAGCAGCGTCACCGGCGCACGCAGGCAGAGCGCCCGCGCGAGGTTCGCCCGCTGCGCTTCGCCCCCGGAAAGCCGCCGTGCGTCCCGCTGCAGCAGATGCGCGATGCCGCACGCCTCGGCCACCTCGCCCGCGCGCCGTCGCCGTTCGGCCTCCTCCACGCCCCGCAGCCGCGGCCCGAGCTCCAGGTTCTCGCGCACGCTCCCCGCGAGGAACACGGCGCGCTGGAACGCGTACGCCACGGCGTCCCGGATGTGCGGCCCGCGCACCGCGACCTCGCCCCCCACCATCACCCGTCCCGCCGCCGGGCGGTCCAGCGCCGCCACCACCCGCAGCAGCGAGGACTTCCCCGCCCCGTTCGGCCCCGCGACCACCGTCGTTCGTTCCCCGGCGATGGTCAGATCCGGGACGTCGAGCACGGGGCGCCCGCCGCGCGCGATCCGTACCCCTTCGAACACGATGTTCATGAGTGCCCGCTGCGCTGCTGCGCGAACGTCAGCACCAGGTTCACCGCGAACGCCAGCGCGAGCAGGATGATGCCCAGCGCCATCGCGTTGCCGTTCTCACCCCGGCTCGTCTCCGTCACGATTGCCGTTGTGAGCACCCGCGTGTGGTCCTTCAGGTTGCCACCCACGGCCATCGAGGCGCCTACTTCGCTGATGACGGCGCCGAACCCGCCATCACTGCCGCCAGCAGCCCCAGTTGCGCCTCCTTGCTCAGCAGCCACAGGCTCCGGATGCGGCCCGCCCCCAGCGTCTGCAGCAGCTCGGGCAGCTCCGGCGGCAGCGCCTGGACGGCGGCCACGGTAAACCCCGCCACCAGCGGCAGCGAGATCAGGATCTGGGCGATGACCATCGCCCGCTGCGTGTAAATCAGGTCGAGGCCACCCAGCGGGCCGCTGCGCGTCAACATCAGCCACACGACGAGGCCGACCACGACCGGCGGCACTCCCATCCCCGTGTTCACCAGCGCCAGGATGATGGGCCGCCCGGGAAACCGCGTTCGCGCCAGCCAGTACCCGAGCGGCACGCCCAACGCCATCGCGACCAGTGTTGCGCACCCCGAAACCAGCACCGTGCGCAGGGCGATGTCGCGGAGCTGCGCATCGCCCGTCGCGATCAGCCGGATCGCTTCACGCAGGCCTTCCCAGAGCGCTTCCACCGTCCGCGATCACCCCCCGAGCTGCTCGACCGTCTTGCCCGCGTCCGGGAAGAACAGCGACTCGCCATACTCGGCCTTCTTGAACTCCCCGATGAACGTCTGCGTCGCCGGGCTCACCATAAATGCCACGAACGCCTCCGCCTGCGCCTTCTTCACGCCCGGGTGCTTTTCGGGGCTTACCACGTAGGCCGTGTAGATATTGAGCAGCGACTTGTCCCCCTGCACCAGCACCTCGAGCTTCAGGTTCTTCCGCTGGGCGAGGTACGTGCCGCGGTCCGTCAGCGTGTAGGCGCCCTTCTGGTCGGCCACGTTCAGCGTCGCGCCCATTCCCGATCCCGTTTCCTCGCGGTTCTTGACCGTCTTGGGGTCGATCCCCGCCGCCTGCCACAGCTGCAGCTCTTTCGTGTGCGTCCCCGAGTTGTCGCCCCGCGAAACGAAGGCGCCCGATTCCGCCAACCGCTTCATCGCGGCGCTCAGGTCCCGCTCCCCGCGCACCTTCGCCGGGTCCGAAGGGGGCCCCACGACCACGAAATCGTTGTGCATCACCAGCTTGCCGCCGATGAGATCGCCCGCGTCCACGTACTTCTTCTCGCTGGCCGGGGCGTGCACGAGCACGGCATCCGCGTCGCCTTTCGCCCCCATCTCCAGCGCCGCCCCGGTGCCGACCGCGATCACCTTTACGTCGATCCCGGTTTGCTCCTTGAACCGCGGCATCAGCGCGTCGAGCAGCCCCGTGTCCTGCGTGCTCGTCGTCGTCGCGAGGATCATCGAGCCGCCGATCTTCGGCGCTGTCGTCGCCGTCGGTGCCTGCGTCGCGGCTCGCGTGGATTCAGGCGTCGTCCCGCCGGTGTCGTCATCATCGCCACCGCACGCCGCGAAGATGCCCATCAGCGCAACCAGCGCCACCGTCGCCGCCATGACCGTGGTAATGAGCCGCCGCCGCCGGGTAGAAGGCCGCATTCCCAACCTCCGCAATATGTCCGGCTGAGCATAGCGGTCCTCGGGCGATGTGTCAGGTTCGGGCATAACGGCCCCGTCCGGGCGCCTCCTGCTATGCTTTTGCAACCCTCCTTTGCGGGTTGCCCGTGCGCATCCTCGTCCTTGGCACCAGCTCCTCCTTCGGCACCACCCTCGCCGACCGCGCGCTTGCGTGGCCGAACGTCATCGGCCGCGAACTCGCCGCGCACCTCGGCGAGCCCGTCCATGTCGAGCATCGCGCCATCTTCCCCATGGGGTCGAAGGCCGTCGCCCTCGCAATGGACGCCGTCGACGAGACCCGCCCGGACATGGTCATCTTCTCCTTCGGCTCCTTCCCCTGCGCCATCGCAACGGTCGGGACGCGCGTGAAGCGCCGCTACGGCCCCCGTGCGTACGCGCTCTTCCGTCGCTTCGAAACCAACTTCGAAGGTGCAACCTCCAACGCCCGTGGCAAGCCGGCCCGCTTCAACACATGGGGCCGCCGGCTCGCCCGCCGCGTCATCGGCGCCGATCCACTTACCTCGTACGAGGAGGTGGCCGCCATCCAGACCGAGACCCTCCATCGCCTCGCCAGCCGCGAGGGCCTCTCCGTCGTCGTCTACGGCGAACCCTCCTTCGGCGCCGGCGTCACCCGCGACAACCCCCGCGCGAACCGCATCCTCCAGCGCCTTCGAGGGGAGATTGAGGCGGTGGCCCGCCGCCACCACTTCCTCGTCGTCAGTTGCGAAGCCGCCTACGCCGCGCACCCCCGGCGCGCCACCCTTCACCACTCCGATGGCGTCCACAAGACGGTTGAAGGCCACCGCGTCCAGGCCGCGGAGATGATGCACGCGCTCCTCGCAAACCCCGAGTTCCTGCCCTCGCCCACGGCCGCCGCATCGCCAGCGGCACCTTCGCACAGCTGACGTCAGCCGCTATCATGCCGCGTCATGAGCGGCCTCTTCGCCATCACCCACAGCATGGTCCAGTCGTTCGAACGCTGCCGGAAGCAGTACTGGTTCGGCTACCTCAGCGGGCTCGAACGGCCCGAGGATGTCGTCTCGCCGCCCGGTCTCGTGGGCAACGGCGTCCACCGCGCGCTCAAGACCGTGTGCCTGACCGGCGACCCCGAGGATGGCGAACGCGAGCTCGACGCCTACCTGCGCATGCCCGCCCACGAATGCGCCGGCCCCGGCACCGAGCATTACACCCGCGCCATGGACCTCCTCCGCCGCGGCGCCGAAGCCCACGCCTCCATCGACAGCGACGACCGCTGGGCCGAGCTCGATACCTGGGTTCCGGTCCACAGCCGCGGCGTCACCCTTCGCGCCCGCATCGACCGCGCCGACCGCCTCCGGAACGGTGAATGGCAGGTCATCGATTGGAAGACGGGGCACGACATCGACGAAGTCACCGACGCCCAGTTGGACCTTGGGCACGTCGCCGTTCGCACCACCTTCCAGCTCCCCTCCGAGACGGTTGTCAGCGCGATCGGCTGGAACCTGCGCTCCGGTCAGGTCCGCGTCCGGCGCCTTCACAGCACCGATGCGAAGGCCACCGTGAAGCGCTACATCGGCATCGCCAACCGCATCAGGACGACCACGGAATTCGCCGCTACTCCCAACCGCGCCTGCGGCTTCTGCGCATGGCGCCCCCCTCTGTCCTGGGCGGCCGATGCCCCCGCTGCCTCGGAGTGGGACTGGGATGACGGCGACGATGAGACGCCCGATGCGCTCCCCGGCGCCGCGCTCGCGTAGAATCCCGGCCACCAACCCCCGGGAGCCTGCCATGTCCGATACACCCCCCGTTCCCTCCGCCTCCGATGTCGAGGCCTACTTCGACCGCTGCAGCAACTGGGGCCGGTGGGGCGAAAGCGACAACGCCGGCACCATCAACCTCATCACCGCGGAGAAGCGCCGCGCCGCCGCCGGCCTCGTCCGCACGGGCCGTGCCGTCTCCCTCGCGCACCAGTGGAACACCATCGGCGGGCCGGGGAACGCCAATCCCGCCCAGCACTTCGTGCGCTCCACCAACGACTTCTCGGTCGACTACATCGGCATCATGTACCACGGCTACGCCACCACCCACGTCGATGCGCTCTGCCACATCTTCTGGGAGGGTCGAGGCTGGAACGGCCGCCCCGCCAGCGACGTCACCTCCCTCGGCGCGCGATTCGGCTCGGTCGATGCATGGAGCCAGGGCATCACCACCCGCGGCGTCCTCATCGACATCCCGCGCTTCCGCTGCGTCCCTTTCGTCGAGGACGGGAACCCCGTGCGTGGCTGGGAGATCGAGGCGGCAGCCGCGAAGCAGGGCGTGGCCATCCAGCCCGGCGACGCCCTCATCGTCCACAGCGGCCGGGCTGCGTTCTACGCCGCGAACCCGTCGAGCGTCCCCGGCGCGGCCCCGTCGCCCGGCCTTCACGTCGATGTCGCGCCCGTGCTGAAGGACCTCGACATCGCCCTCCTCGGCTGGGACATGATGGACGCGCGACCCTCGGGCTACCCCGTTTTCGACGAGCGTGGCCTCTCCGTCCACGTCCTCGCGATCGTCTACATGGGCCTGCCGCTGCTCGATAACGCCCGCCTCGAGCCGCTCGCCGAGGCCTGTGCCGAGGAAGGCACCTACGAGTTCCTGCTGACCGTGAACCCGCTCAACATCCGCGGCGCGACCGGCTCGCCGGTCAACCCCATCGCCATCTTCTAACTGGCGGGCAATCGCCCCAGCCACGCGTGGCCCGAGTGCAGCCTCTCCAGCTGCTCCCGGAGCCACCGCCGCTCGGCCGGCCCGAGCAGCGGCGCGACTTCCGCGAAGTCGGCCTCGTCCTTCGGCCGCTGGCCCTTCGCCTTGTACAGCAGCTGCACTCGGGCCGGATGTAGCGCACGCCGTCCCGTTCCCATGTCAGCTCCGCCGCCGGAAGCCGCACCGCCGCATCACGCCGGAACACCCAGTCGTCCCCGTCGCGCCGATCGAACATGAGCTGGAACGCCCAGGGCGAGCCGGCGTCGCGGCGCACCCAGATGTCGTGCGCCTCGCCGGGGAGCGGCTCGCCCGCCGGCCACGGCACGAGCGTCCCCGCCGGCCATGCCGCCCACGCGTCCCACCCCGCAAGGTGCGCACGCACGGCTGCCGCGTCTTCGCCGAACAGCCCCACGTCCACATCCCCGTGCCCGCGCCACGATCGGCCCGCGAACGCTTCCAGGGCATACCCGCCCGCCACCCACCACGGACGGGCGAACCCCACCATCTCCGCGGCGATCGCCGGGATGGTCAGCGGTTCCCATGGGCCGTAATCCGTCGCCATGTGCCGTCCGCGGCGCATCGTACGAATCGCCCGCGCGACTGCGCTACACTCGCCGCGATGGACGACGTCCTCTCCCCCGGCCTGCTCACCCGCCTCCACGAAAACTTCGCCGAAGCCTACCGGGTCATGGGCCGCGCCCTCCCCGGTGGCGCCGTCTGGGAGTCCGAGGGCGCCACCGCCGTCGCCACCGGCGTCGACCGCTCAGAGTTCAACCGCCTGTTCGTCCTGCGCCCGCCCGTCGACGCCGAGATCCTGCTCGACCATGCCTCGCAGTTCTTCGCCGCCGCCGGCGTGCCCTGGTGCATCATCGCCCCGCCCGAGGTCGCCCCCGCCTTCGCGAACGCCTCGGCGATCGAGGCCGGGCCGCGCATCGCGGGGATGGCGCTCCCCAGCCTCGCGCCCGCGGCAGCGCCGCCGCCCACCTCCCTCGCCATCCGCGAGGTCACCACCCCCGCCGACGCCCGCCTGTTCGTCGACACCATGTCGGCCGGCTTTGGCACCGCCCGCCGCCTGTTCGAAATGTTCGGGCACCCCTCGCTCCTCGGCCGCCCCGGGTTCAGCCACTTCCTCGGGTTCGCGGACGGCCGTCCCGTGGCCACCACGACCCTCGTCGCAAGCCACGGCATCGCCGGCATCTTCAACGTCAGCACGCTCGTTCCCTACCGGCGCCGCGGCTTCGGCGAGGCGATGACGCGCCACGCCCTCGAAGAAGGCCGCCGCGAGGGCTGCTTCGCCGCCGGCCTGCAGGCCACCGCGCTCGGCCACCCCGTCTACCGGCGCATGGGCTTCGTCGATGCCGTCGACTACCGCAGCTGGTACCCGCTGGAGTCGCTCATCGAGGAGGGGGTTGTCGCGCCCGGCATCGCGACATAAACGCCGTTCCCATCCGGGCATACTCCAAGGGCATCCCCGGAATCGCGACGGACGTAATCCGCGCCCATCGTCAATCCTGCGTGAAGCATGCTCCGCGAGCGTCATAACGCCCTGTCCGCGCCCGTTCGTCTCCGGTACAGTCCCGGGCGTTGGAGGCGGGGTGAAACGGTCAGCCGGTGGCGGGCAGCGGAGAACCGCGAGCCGCCACGGTCGATGCGATGCCTCGCGGAGACCCGCGAAATCACCATGCGGGGGCGAAGGCGCTTCGGCGCCCGGCCGCCCCGTACAGTGACTCGCGCGGCGGCGATCCCGGCAGATGGCGCGTGGCCCCCGCCCGCGTGCGCCGGCGTCGCGCCGGGGCAAGCCTCCACCTGGCGTGGCCGGCAGTTCGTCTGCCGGCCGCGCCTTACTCCTTGCGGCTGTCGTCCAGGATCTTTTCCGCTTCCGCGATGATGTCGATCGGCGCCGGACGTTCGGTCGCGCTGCCCGTCCCCGCGTCCCCCTCGGGCGCCGTCGCCGTCGCGGGCTCCGTCACGGGAGCGCTCCGCGGAAAGGGCGTCGGCTCCACTGGCTCGGCGGTACACCACCGGCACGCGGCCCGAGCGCCAACCAGCGAAAGGCACAGGTGCGCCCAGTCGCGCCCGCAGTTGCAGGCGAATCTGGCCCCGGGCCGGAGTCGCCTTTGCCCGCCGCGGCTTCACCGTCTTCGCCTTCTTCGGCGGCTCCACCCCGCCCGCGATTCCCGTCGGCCGCCGCGCGTTGTAGGCATTCAGCAGGTACACCGCCAGCGGCACGATGAACACGAGCAGGAAGAAGAAGAGCTGGCCCATGCCACCATCCTACGCCCGCACGCCAGCCCTCGCTGATCAGGTCCGAAGACATACGAGACAGTTCGGAGAGCGGGGTAACGGTGTAGGCAATTGCGCGGTCCCTCGGGCCTCGCGAGCGCTGCTCCAGCCAGGGAGTTCCAGGAAGAGGAAGAGGTGCCCCCAGGGATGCGTGTCAGCACCAAACCTACAGGAGATGCACCCCTGTCTGAGTCCACCCTGCCCGCCACGGGCGGTGACGTGAGAGTATTCGGACTTCCGGCTAACTGCTTCGTATTGCCCGCCAGGACTGGCCCGACCTCAGCCCGCCGCCCTGCGGCGCCTGCGGATCATCGACTGGCACCTGGCCAACGGCGAGAACGTAAGCAAGACCTGCCGCCACTTCACCACCATCGCTCGCCAGACGTTCTATCGCTGGCTCACGCCGCTACAACCCCAACGACCTCCGCTCGCTCGAGGACCGCAGCTCTCGGCCGAAGCACTGCAAACAGGCGACCGGATGAAGGAGGAGATCTCGCCGTCAAGGCGCTCAGGAGCGCCACCCGGCCCTGGAAAGCTCAAGCTCGTGGTGCTCCTCGCTCGCCAGGGCCTGCACCTCAGTGCGTCCAGGGTGGGACGCATCCTCGCGTATCTAAGGCGCACCCGGCAGCTCCTCGAACCGCTGCGTCGCTTCTCCGCCCGGCGGCGCCAGTGGAAGCGCCAGTACGCCACCCGCAAGCCGAGAGGATACGAAGCGAAGTTGCCCGGGGACATCGTCCAGCTCGACACGATGGACGTGCGCCCGGAGCCGGGCGTCGTGCTGAAGCAGTTCACCGCCGTCGACGTCGTCAGCCGCTGGTCCGTGCCCACCATCGCGGGCAATGCCACGGCGACACTCGCCACGAAAGCGCTTGACGCGATCATCGCCCGCAGCCCCTTCCCCATCCGTGCCATCCAGGTGGACGGCGGCTCGGAGTTCATGGCCGGCTTCGAGGATGCCCGCCAACAGAAGGGCATCCTTCTTCGAACTGCCGCCACGCAGCCCCAAGCCAACGGCCGGGTCGAGCGCGCGAACCGGCACTTACTGGGAGGAGTTCTACAACTGCCCTTGATGCAACCCCCACCGTCGCGGGCTTCCAGGGCCATCTCCGCCGCTGGGAACACACCTACAACCACCTCCGCCCGCACCAGGCTCTCGGCTTCCTCACCCCCGCCGAATTCCTCCACCGCAACTTCAACATCTCACCAGCCCAGGGAGTGTCACTAACGTCGTGAACCAGCACACTCGCTTGCATCGCACCTGTGCTTTCGGCCATGCTTTGACCCGGCGGGACAAGGTCACTGCGCGATGGAAGAATCGGCGCGGCATCTTCCTGTCCTCCTCGTTCTCCTTGTCGCCGTCTTCGCCTCCGCCATCGGTGCCGCCAACCTCACCACCGGCGACGGCTTTAACGTCACGTTCGTCCCACGCCCTTCGCGCCATGGTCACGCTCCGACAACGCCTCCGCTGTCGCCCCTCCTCCATCTCGTGGGTGCGGCGAACGTCGACGCCACTCTGCGGCGCATCGGCGCCGCCGACCTCTCCGTCAACACCCGCGACCTCCCCGCGACCGCCGCCGGCATGGCCCGCCTCATGGAGGCCATCGTTCGCGGCGAAAACCTCTCCCCAGACGCCCGGCGCCATGCCCGCGACCTGCTCCTCGCCCAGGAGTGGCGCGAAGGCATTCCCGCCGGCCTCCCGCCCGGCGCCACCGCCGGGAACAAGACCGGTACCTGGGAAGGCCTCACCCACGACATCGGCTTCGTCGAAGCACCCGGCGGGACGTACGTCATCGCCGTCCTTTCGGCCCATGGCTGGGTCTGGGACCCCATCGCGCGCATCAGCGCCGCCGCCTGGAACGAACTCGCGCGGTAAACCCCTGCTCGTGCGCGACTACCGAGGCGCGGTGTAAGGTTCGCTATGGCTGGCATCTCCTCCGTGAGTTCGCCGTGCAGTGCCGCCGTTCGAACCGGCGGCGGCCAATCCTCACCCTGTATGCTCATCTCGCAGGACGCCCCAGACCCGGGACGTGCCCGCGCACCCGCCCGGAGATCGGCCCCTCCATGATTCGAGTCACCCTTCTCTCGCATTCCCCCGAGCCCATGCGCTCGCTCTACATGGCCTACCGCACCTGCTACAGCGCCCTCACGCCCCAGCAGGTCTTCGCCCGCATCGATGACGACCGCATCACCGAGGAGCAGATGCGGGGCTTCATCGAGGAGCGCCTCAAGACGGGCCACGCGAGCCCCCTGGAGCAGGTCTACTTCGAGTTCGGCATCTCCGGCGTCTCGCGCGCCTTCAGCCACCAGTTCGTCCGCCACCGCGTCGGTATCTCCTTCGAACAGCAGAGCCAGCGGTACGTCACGTACAAGGGCGGCGAATTCCCCTACACCATCCCGGACACCGTGAAGAAGGCCGGGATGGACGGGAAGATGGAGGAGCTGTTCGGCCGCGTCGGCGAGCTGTACGAGGAGCTGGTCGCCGCCGGTGTGCCCGCCGAGGATGCCCGCTTCCTCCTGCCGAACGCGACGAACACGAACTTCAAGATCACCGTCAACTTCCAGAGCCTGCTCCACATCTGCGACCTCCGCCTCTGCACCCGCGCGCAGTGGGAGTTTCGCAAGGTGGCGGCGCTCATGCGCTCCGAGGTCATGAAGGTCGTGCCCGAGCTGGCCCGCTACCTCCAGCCCAAGTGCGGTGAGTTCCGCCTCGGGTACTGCGACGAATCGGAGAAGGATTGGGCCGAGTGCCCCATCGGACGCGTCCGGCCCCACAAGGATGCCCTCTTCCGCCTGTACGACGCCCACCGCAAGGGCGAACTGGCTCCCCTCCGTGACGAGGACTGGGCCGCCATTGAGTCCGAGGACCCGGAACCACGCCTGCTGTGAGCTGCCACCATTCCGGCGGCGCCGCCCCTCGCCGGGTTCGCCCGTGAGATTGCCCGTGCTGCCGCTGGGCAACCGCCTGCCGTGGGTCGCCGCCGCCGTGGGCGCCATTGCCGTGGTCGTCGGCCTGGTCACCGGCGACCGCGCCCTCGTGTTGCTCGGAGCCGCCGCGGTGGCGGGCGTCGTGCTCGCCTTCCCCATCGCCTCGCGCCTCGGCGCCCACCACCCGGACGAGCCGGACCCGCCCCCTCCGTCCGAGTAACGCACGCGAAGAAGGCCCCCCAATCCCGGGGGGCCTTCTCGCCATGTCACCGGTGCGGCGTACGGCTTAGGTGCCTTCCTGCCATGAGGTGAGGTACCGCTGCTGCTCTTCCGTCAGCGTGTCGATGCGTACGTCCATCGCGTGCAGCTTCAGCGTCGCGATCTCCTTGTCGACCTCGTCCGGAGCTCGTAGACCTGCTTCTCCAGCTTGTGGTGGTTCGTCGCGATCCACTCCGCGCCGAGTGCCTGGTTCGCGAACGACATATCCATCACGGCGGCAGGGTGGCCTTCCGCCGCCGCCAGGTTCACCAGCCGCCCTTCGCCGAGCAGGAACAGCTTCCGGCCGTCGCCGAGACGGAACTCCTCCACGTGGTCACGGATCCGCCGCCGTCCTTCGCTCATGGCCGTCAGCGCCTTCAGGTTGATCTCGGCGTCGAAGTGGCCGCTGTTCGCCATCATCGCCCCGTCCTTCATCCATTCCAGGTGCGGCCGGTCGACGACGTTCAGGTCGCCCGTGAGCGTGACGATGAAATCCGCGATCGGCGCGGCTTCCGCCATCGGCATCACCTGGAAGCCGTCCATCACCGCCTCCAGCGCCTTCACCGGGTCGACTTCGGGTCACCACCACCTGCGCGCCAAGCCCGCGTGCCCGGCTCGCGACGCCGCGGCCGCACCAGCCATAGCCGGCCACCACGACCGTTTTCCCGGCGAGGAGCACGTTGGTCGCCCTGATGATGCCGTCGAGCGTCGATTGGCCCGTCCCGTACCGGTTGTCGAACAGGTGCTTCGTGTCCGACTCGTTGATCGCCACAATCGGGTAGCCCAGCGCACCGTCCTTCGCCATCGCCCGCAGCCGGATGACGCCCGTCGTCGTCTCCTCCGTGCCGCCCTGCACCGCCGCCAGCAGGTCCCGGCGGTCCTTGTGCAGCACCGCCACCACGTCCGCGCCGTCGTCCATCGTCAGTTGCGGCCCGTGTTCGAGCGCCTGGTGAATGTGGCGGTAGTACGTCTCGTTGTCCTCGCCGCAAATCGCGAACGTCGGGATGCCGTACTCGTGGACGAGCGCCGCCGCTACGTCGTCCTGCGTCGAAAGCGGGTTGCTCGCGCACACCCGCAGGTCCGCCCCCGCGTCGCGCAGCGTGATCGCCAGGTTCGCCGTCTCCGTTGTCACGTGCAGGCACGACGTCATCCGGATGCCCTTCAGCGGCTTTTCGCGCCCGAACCGCTCGCGGATCAGCTTCAGCACGGGCATCTCCCGCGCCGCCCATTCGATCCGCCGGGATTCCTCCGTTCTGCCAGCGTCGGGTTTGCGATGTCCGACGGTACGGTCATGTGTTCCTTCCTGGTGGTCCTGGCCGCGCACCCGGGGAATGGCTTGGGGTCGTTCGTCAGCCGTCCGTCCGTCGCGGCACGGTCAGTGTGAGAGCGTTACGAAGGCTCCATCGTACTTTCGCCCGCGGATAGCCGCCCGGACGCGCCGCATCATGCTGCCATGCCGGACGGGTCCCGGCGCTGCGCGCTCGCTTCCACCAGCTGGCACACCTCGCCGTACCCCAGCCGCTCGTACGCCGAGACCGCCGGCAGGTTCTTCGGGTCCACCGTCAGCACCACGTATTCGCAGAACTCCAGCAGCGCACCCGTGACCGCGCTCGTCGCGGCCGTGGCGAACCCCCGCCCCCGGTACGCGGGATGCGTGAACACGTTGCCCACGACGGCCACGCCTTCCTTACCGCGCTACACACATGCGTCCCCGCCACCGCTACCAGCCGCCCATCGCCACCACGCCGCGGTACACCCCCGCATCGATGTGCTCTGGGACGTAGTAGCTCAGCCCGCCTTCGCTCCCGTAGAGCGCGTTGATCCGCCGGATATCCACTCCCCCGGAGCGCCGACCACGTCGGCCCCGTCCACCGCCCGGAACCGGTCACGCCGCACCGCCATCCGGATCATGGGTTGCTGGTTCGCCAGCCGGTACACCGTTGCAGCGCGTCCAGGTGCTGCGGCTGGCAGGTCGCGTAAGTGTTCGCAGGCCCGGGATGGATGCTCAAGATCGCCGAAATCGCGCTCGGTGTCGCCCATCACGAACGTGGCCTCGCCCAGCCCGCCGCGGCTGTGAAGCACCAGCCCCGAACCCGTGTCCCCCCGCGACCAGTACCAGCTCGTTCGCTCAAACAGCCCCGGTTCGAGCTGCCCCAGCGCGTATGCGCTGTACTCCATCCGCGGCCGCAACAACGACCGGATGTGGTCGCGATCGAAATCCGGGCCGCACCACGTAATCGAGGTGCGTGCGCGCCGCGCCCTGCCACCGCACCTCCCGTTCCGCCATTCCCTACTCCCCGGCCTCGAAGTGGGTCAGCCGCCGGAACTCCTGGTAGCGCGCCTCCACCTCGGCGCGTGTCAGCGTCAGCAGCCGCGAAGGACCGAACCCCTCCACATCGAACGACGCCACCGTCGACCCGTAGATGATCGCCCGCCGGATCGCCCCCGGCGTGACCACGTCCACGCTGTCGAGGTACCCCAGGAACCCGCCCGCGAACGCGTCGCCCGCGCCCGTCGGGTCCACGACGTCCTCCAGCGGGTACCCCGGCGCCACGAAGTAGTCCTCCGCGCTCGCGAACGCCGCCCCGTATTCGCCCAGCTTCACGATGACGCCCTTGGGCCCGCCCGCGAGCAGCGCGCGCGCCGCCTTCGCGATGCTCGGCGTCCCCGCGATTTCGCGCGCTTCGCTTTCGTTCACGGTAACGAAATCGGCCGCACCCATCGTCTCCCGCAGCTCGCCCGGCATGCCGTCGATGTAGAACTTGATCGTGTCCACCATCGTCGCGCGCGCCGAAGGGAGCCCTTCGATGAGCGTCCGCTGCATCAGCGGGTCGCCCGCCGCGAGGAACGCCGTGGTCGAATCCTCCACCCGGCGGGCAGCACCGGGCGCCACGCCGCGTTCACCCCGAGCTCCGTGTACAGCGTGTCGCGCGTGTTCATGTCGTAGTGGTAGCGCCCACCCCAGCGGCTCGTGCGCGGTCCTTCCACCGTCAGCCCCGCGAGGTCGAGCCCCGAAACCGCCGCCAGCGTCTCCCGGTGGTGTGCCGGGAAGTCCTCGCCCACCGCCGCGAGCAGCCGCACGTCCGTGAACAGCGCCGCCGCCATCGCCGCGCACGTCGCCGACCCGCCGAGCGAATCCTCGACCCTGGCGAACGGCGTTTCGATTTCGTCGATCGCCACCCATCCCGCCACCAACAGCGTCATCCCTCGTCCCCCAGCCGCCGCCTCAGAATAGGCGCGAGCCGCGCCCGGCACTCGGCCCCGATTGCATCCGGTTGCCGTTACCAGCGCCGCATCAAGCGCCATCGTCGTGGGGCAGGCGGTCACATCTGGCAGTGTCCGCGCCAGCCCCCGCACCGCCTCGCGGCTCGCCTCGACGTTCTTGCGCAGCACCGCGAACACCGTCGCCGCGTCCACCGCGTCGTGCCCCGCGTGCCAGCTGTCGTAATCCGTCACCGCCGCCAGCACGGCGTACGGCAGCTCCGCCTCCCGCGCGAGCTTCGCCTCCGGCAACGCCGTCATCCCCACGATGCTTGCTCCCCATTGCCGGTACAGCTCGCTCTCTGCTCGCGTGCCAAACGCCGGCCCCTCTATCACCACATAGCGTCCCGCCGTCGTGGACCGATGCCCCCGCCGCTCGCGCCGCCGCGACCGCCCCCTGGCGCATCGCCTCGGAAAAGGGATCGGCGAACCCCACGTGCGCGACAACCCCTTCGCCGAAGAACGTCGATGGCCGGTTCGCTCGCGTCCGGTCGATGAGCTGGTCCGGGACGACCATGTCCCCGGGGCGAAACTCCTCGCGCAGGCTGCCCACGGCCGAAACCGCCAGCACACGCCTCGCGCCAAGCCACTTCAGCGCCCAGATGTTCGCGCGCTGCGGCAGTTCCGAGGGAAGGATGCTGTGCCCGCGCCCGTGCCGCGCAAGGAAGGCAACCCGCACCCCCTCCAGCGTCCCCACGAGAATGTGGTCGCTGGGCTTGCCGAACGGCGTATCCACCGCCACTTCCTCAACGTCCGATAGCCCGGGCATTTCGTAAAAGCCCGAGCCGCCCAGCACGGCAAGATCGAGAGCACGGGTCAACGCGCGCGTTCCGGCGGAGGATACGGCGAGTCTACTGGTTCCGCGCCGTTATCGCTCCTCCAGCACCTTCTCGATGGCCGGGCCGAATGGCGGCCGTAGCACGCCCCGCTCCGTCACGAACCCCGCTATCAGCTCCGCCGGTGTCACATCGAATGCGGGGTTGTACGCCTCGGCCCCCGCCGGCGCCCACCGCACTCCGTCGAACCCCCCGACCTCGTCCGCCGAGCGGAACTCGATCGGGATCGCGCCGCCGTCCGGGCACGCGCCATCGAACGTCGTCCTCGGCGCGGCGATGAGAAACGGCACGCCGTGCCGCGCCGCGACCGCCGCGAGCCCGTACGTGCCCACCTTGTTTGCCGCATCTCCGTTCGCCGCGATCCGGTCCGCCCCCGTCACCACGTACTGCACCCCCCCGGACGCAGATCGGCGATGCCGCCGCCGTGTCCGGCAGGAGCGTCCGGGGATGCCCGCCCGCCGCAGTTTCCCACATTGTCAGCCGCGCCCCCTGTAGGAGCGGCCGCGTCTCCGTCGCGTAGCACCCCGTGAGCCGGCCCTGTTCGAAGGCCGCGCGCACCACGCCCAGGGCCGTGCCGATGCCTGCTGTCGCCAACCCGCCCGCGTTGCAGTGCGTCAGCACCGCGCTCCCCGGGGCGATGAGCTCGGCCCCGAACGCTCCGATGGCGGCGTCCTCGGCGGCCCGCTGCCCGGCAAACCCGGTCGCGAATGCCCACAGCACCGCCGCTCGCTGCCCCTCCTCCGGTTCGGCCAGTGCCGCCGCCAGCGCCCGCCGGGTGGCCGTGCCAAGGTCCACCGCCGTCGGCCGCGTCCCGATGATCTCGTCGGCGGCGGCGCGCAGCGCCGCTTCGCTCCCGCCCCGCGTCTCCGCCGCGATCGCCAGCGCACCCGCCCCCGCGAGCCCGAGGAGCGGCGCGCCGCGCACGCGCAGCATGCGTATCGCCTCGCACACGCCATGGACGTCGCGCAGCGTCAGCCAGCGCTCCTCATGCGGCAGCGCCGTCTGGTCGATGAGCACCATGCCTTCGCCCGGCTCCAGGCGCAGGGGAACGAACTCCATCACGCGCCCAGTCTACCGGCGCGCGCCTCGCCGCACGACGGGCACGAAGAAGGGGCGCTCGCGCGCCCCGTGCTTCGGTTCCATTGGTTGCAAGGTCAACGTCCCGAGGCCGACCGTACGGACCGCTCGAGCGACTCCAGGTCATCCCCGAGGCGGTTCCGCGTCTCCGGTTCCAGGGTTCCGATGACGTCCGTGACGTGCTGTTGCAGCGTCGTCTTGATGCCGCGCACGAGCTCCTGCCCGGTCCGTGTGAGTTCCAGCCGCACGGCCCGGCGGTCGTCGAGATCCCGTCTGCGCGTGATATGGCCCGCGCGCTCAAGGCGATCCAACACACCCGTCACCGTTTGCGATTGTTGCGACAGGTAGTCGGCCACCAGGTGCGGTTGAGGCCGGTCGAACGAATCGACCGCGAGCAAAGTCACTGCCTGGATAAACGTGACGTTGTGATCGCGTCCGAGACGCTGGTCGAGCTCGCGGACGATCGCATTCGTCGTCCGGTAGAGCCCGGTGACGAGGGCGAGTTCCGGTTTGGTGACAGCGTTCATTATCAACCGATCCTAGCACTCACCCTTCCGGGAGGGCGTCAAGACGGTCATTCGTATACGGAAATGAAAGCGGATGACGAACCTGTTCCTACGAGAGATCGACGTGCTCCTTCAACCGCCTTCCACGCACACTTCCGCGCATGTCGACGCCATTCCTTCGCACATGAATCTTCCGACTGCGTCCGATTTTTCGCCCGCTTCTCGCTCGCGAATCTGCTACCCGTACTGCAGCACGCTGTACACCGGGTACTCCACCAGTTTTCCCCGCCCCCCAAGCGCCTCCAGCTCGATCACGAACCCGATGCCGGCCACCGTCCCCCCGATGAGCTCGACCAGCTTCCCCGCGGCCCGCGCCGTCCCCCCGGTGGCCAGCAGGTCATCCACCACGTACGCCCGCCGCCCCGGCGCCAGCGCATCCGCGTGGATGTCGAGCTGGCTCTCGCCGTACTCCAGCGCGTACTCCATCGACATCCGCGCGGCGGGCAGCTTGCCCGGCTTTCGCACGGGCACGAAGGGCAGCCCCAGGCGGTCCGCTAACGGCGCCCCGAAAATGAACCCCCGCGACTCGATCCCGACGATCGCCTCCGCGCCGCGCTCTTTCGCGTCGCGCCCCAGCGCATCGAGTGCGGCCGCGAACGCGCGCCCGTCGCCCAGCAGCGGCGTGATGTCGCGGAACAGGATCCCGGGCACCGGGAAGTCGGGGATGTCGCGCACGTAGCTCTTCAGGTCCATCACGGCGCATTCTAAACCGCCGCGGCACGCCACCCTCCCCGGCACTGATCAGGTCCGAAGACATACGAGACAGTTCGGAGAGCGGGGTAACGGTGTAGGCAATTGCGCGGTCCCTCGGGCCTCGCGAGCGCTGCTCCAGCCAGGGAGTTCCAGGAAGAGGAAGAGGGTGCCCCCAGTAGGATGCGTGTGTCAGCACCAAACCTACGGAGATGCACCCTGTCTGAGTCTACCCTGCCCGCCACGGGCGGTGACGCCGTGAGAGTATTCGGACTTCCCGGCCAACTGCTTCGTATTGCCCGCCAGGACTGGCCCGACCTCAGCCCCGCCGCCCTGCGGCGCCTGCGGATCATCGACTGGCACCTGGCCAACGGCGAGAACGTAAGCAAGACCTGCCGCCACTTCACCATCGCTCGCCAGACGTTCTATCGCTGGCTCACGCGCTACAACCCCAACGACCTCCGCTCGCTCGAGGACCGCAGCTCTCGGCCGAAGCACTGCAAACAGGCGACCTGGACGAAGGAGGAGATCCTCGCCGTCAAGGCGCTCAGGGAGCGCTACCCGGCCTGGGGAAAGCTCAAGCTCGTGGTGCTCCTCGCTCGCCAGGGCCTGCACCTCAGTGCGTCCAGGGTGGGACGCATCCTCGCGTATCTAAGGCGCACCCGGCAGCTCCTCGAACCGCTGCGTCGCTTCTCCGCCCGGCGGCGCCAGTGGAAGCGCCAGTACGCCACCCGCAAGCCGAGAGGATACGAAGCGAAGTTGCCCGGGGACATCGTCCAGCTCGACGATGGACGTGCGCCCGGAGCCGGGCGTCGTGCTGAAGCAGTTCACCGCCGTCGACGTCGTCAGCCGCTGGTCCGTGCCCACCATCGCGGGCAATGCCACGGCGACACTCGCCACGAAAGCGCTTGACGCGATCATCGCCCTCGCCCCTTCCCCATCCGTGCCATCCAGGTGGACGGCGGCTCGGAGTTCGGTGGCCGGCTTCGAGGATGCCTGCCAACAGAAGGGCATCCTTCTCTTCGAACTGCCGCCACGCAGCCCCAAGCTCAACGGCCGGGTCGAGCGCGCGAACCGCACCTACCGGGAGGAGTTCTACAACTGCTCCGATGCAACCCCCACCGTCGCGGGCTTCCAGGGCCATCTCCGCCGCTGGGAACACACCTACAACCACCTCCGCCCGCACCAGGCCCTCGGCTTCCTCACCCCCGCCGAGTTCCTCCACCGCAACTTCAACATCTCACCAGCCCAGGGTACCGTCGCCCAGACTCCTCGTCGATAACGGCGCCGTCCACTGCGACGCCGACAAGCTCGTCCACCGCCTCTACGATCCCGGGACCCCGGCTGCGAAAAGGTCGTCGCCCACTTCGGCGAGGGACGTCGTCGGCCCCGATGGCTACATCGACCGCAAGATCCTCGGCGCGAAGGTGTTCGGCAAGCCCGCCGAGATGGCCGCCTCACCCGCGCCATGGGCAACATCAGCGAAGCCATCCAGAAGGAGATCGACGGCTGGCGCGCCACCCTCGGCCCGAACGACCTCTGGGCGGCTGGAAGCCGTTAACCTGCTTTGGGCCCGGCTACTGCATGCGTGCGAAAAAGTGACCAGGTCTGGCCCATCGGTGTCGATGACGACATCTGCGAAGCAGCGGCTCGTCGAGACCCGCGGAATGACCGAATCCGAGGCCGAGCAGCGCATCGGGGCGATGGTCCCCCTCGCCGTTCGCGCGCCCCTGGGGCCGACTTCGTCAACAAGAACAACGGCACCCGGACGACCTGCGCGCGACCATCCAGGCCGAGATCGACCGCATTCGCGGGCTCCACAGAAGGCACGCTGCCCGAGGCCGTGTCGCACACCTGGGGCCGAAGTTCGCCGAAGAGCGCAAAGGCCGCGATGGAGAAGGCGGCCGCCGAGAAAGCCGCGGCCGAGGAAGCCGCGAAGAGGCGAGTTGTAGCCGGCGCCTGACGCAATCCCTCCGGGGCCGGGCGCACAGCCCGGCCCCGGCAGAACGCGCACTACCCTCGGCGAGCTTGACCCTGTGCCCGAGCGCGCCCAGCTCCGCGGCCAGCCGGTCCCGGTGGTCCCCCCTGGATGAGCAGCGTCCGTCCCTCGCGCACGCCGCCGGCCCCGCACTTATGCTTCAACCGCTTGAGCATCGCGTCGAGTTCCGGCCTCGCTCCCGGGCAGTCCCGGGTAATCGCCGTCGCAGTCTTCCCCGCCGCGGCCCCTTGCGGTCCCGGAACAGCCGCACGACGCCGTCATCCCGGCACAGCCGACGCTGCTGCGGCCTGGCCGCCCTTGCGCGCGGCCCCTGTTTCCGGGTGGCTCCGGCCGGACCCGGCCCGCGTTCGTGCCATCGGTCGAATACACAAGGCGTGAATCGCCGTTCCCTGCCATGCCGCTCACTGTATCATCGCCGGTGAAACCGTTGCGCCGGCGGCCACGGCACCCTCGTCCCCCGGAGCCACGGTAATTCCTATTCCGTTGACGTCCTCGCTGCCGGCGAGGCTTTCGCCGCGTTCCTCGAAACGCTCTCGCCCGAGGGCCTTCCGCCATTCCCCGTCCCCGAGGCATGCCGGTCCGCCGCCGAGATCGCCGGGCACGCCGCGGAATTCCCCGTCACCTTCGCTCGCCAGTGCGTCTGCCCTCGCCGCGACCCCGCGGCCTCCACGTCGGCCGCGCACTCCTTGATCCCGGCCGCCTCGCCGCCCTGAGCGCACGCGCGGCATGTCCCCAGCCGAGGCGCCGCCGCCATCCGCGCCGTCACCTCCGGAGGCCGCCGCCATTCCCGCCACCGTCCCCGTCGGCGGATGGCACGCCGTCGGCGTGCACCCCACGGT
This sequence comes from Candidatus Amarobacillus elongatus, assembly GCA_016703545.1. Classification (GTDB taxonomy): domain Bacteria; phylum Chloroflexota; class Dehalococcoidia; order Tepidiformales; family Tepidiformaceae; genus Amarobacillus; species Amarobacillus elongatus. Next base: position 3,915 of record JADJBX010000005.1, on the reverse strand, counting down.
TCGGCGAATTTCCGAATCGCCGCATCGCCGAGGAGTTCATCCGCGACCACCTTCGCGGCCATCTCGCGGAGGCTCGCGCCGCTGCCGCCGCCGCCGTCCCGTAGGCGTATAGTCCGCTCCCGCCACTCCACCGCATCGGGAGCCCCATGGACCTCGCGCCCGTCTTCGCCGAAGCCCTCGATATCCTTGTCCGCTACCTCCGCATCGATACCTCGAACCCGCCCGGCAACGAAAAAGCCCGCTGCCCTTCCTCGGCTCGCTGCTCGAAAGCGAAGGCATCGAGTGCGAGTACATCGAGACGCAGCCCGAGCGCGAAATCTCGTCGCGCGCCTCCGCGCCGACGGTTCGAAGCGCCTGATCATGCTCTGCAACCACACCGTCGTCGTTCCCGTCGAAGCGCAGTATTGGGACATGCCCGCCTTCGAAGGCGTGGTGCGCGATGGACGCGTCTACGGCCGTGGCGCCATCGATATGAAGGGCTGCGGCGTCATGCAGCTCATGGCCTTCCTCCTTCTCCGTCGCAACCGCGTCCCGCTCACTCGCGATGTCATCTTCTGCGCCCTCGGACGAGGAGGCCGGCAGCCTTTGGGCATGAAGTGGCTCTCCGAACACCGCCCCGACATTTGGACGTCAAATTCGAGCTGAGCGAAGGCGGCGGTGGCGCCGACCGCTTTGGCGGCGAGGGATGTCCGCCTCTTCAACGTCGCTACCAACGAGGAGTCCATCTGCTGGCTGCAGCTGACGGCCGTGGCACCCCGGCCACGGCAGCCGCATACACCACGACAACTCCCTCGTGCACCTCATGCGCGCCCTGCTGCGCCCTGAGGAGTGGAACCGCGGCATCACCTTCACCCCGATACCACGGCGTACATCGACCGCCTGGCCAGGCCGGGCTCATCCCCGCGCTCCGACATGCCCGCCCTCGAAGCCGCAGGATCAGCCGCAGCGGCGAACCGCAGGCCGCGTTCATGAACACTCCTCACCGAACCGAGCTCCGCAGCGGCATCAAGACGAACGTCATCCCTGCGAAGAGCTGGGCGCCATCGACTGCCGCCTCCTCCCCGGGCAGGACCGCCACGCGTGTCTCCAGCAGGTCCGCGACGTCGTCGCCGATGACCGCATCACGGTCGAGTTCTACCGCCCGGGCGAACTGGAGCCCGTCGCCGTGCCCTGGGATACCGAGCTCTTCCACGCCATTCGCGCCGTCATTACCGCCGAGGCAATGGAAGACGCGGTCGTCATCCCTCCATGACCATTGGCGCCACGGACAACCGCTTGCGTCCAGGCATTCCGCCTACGGCTTCATCCCCTTCCCTACTGAGCAGCGCCGAGCGCGCGGCTTCACGGCAACAACGAGTTCATCACCGTCGACAACCTGAACATGGGGGTCGAATTCATGCACGAGATCGTCCGCCGCGTCGCGAGTCAGCCTTGGGCGGGGCGTGAAAACGGGGCAGCCAACCGGCTGCCCCTGTTCCGTGTGCCTGTGGCGCCCGCGAAGGGCTGGCCCGGCCATGGTCGCCTTACTGCGGCGGTGACCGCCGCGGCCCGTCGCGCCCGCCCCGAGCGCAACGCCGCCGAGCACCGTCAGCAGGAGCCAGCTCGTCTCCGCGCCCCTCGGTGCCCGAGCCGGTCGTCGGCGGGCGCGGCGTCGGGGTCGCGGCCGCCGTCCTCGTCGTGGTCGCCGTGGCCGTTGCCGTCGCGGCGCCACCGACCGTCAGGGTTCAGCTCGCTCAGCTTGAAGTTCGCCCACTGGCCCGTCTGCGCCGCCTCCACGCCGTTCACCAGGAAGGTGACCGTCGCGCCATCGGTGCCGCAGCCCGTTCGTTCACATCCGCCCGCCGCATGTCCACGACGTTAGCGCGACTGCCCGGCCTCGTGAAGACCGCCGCCGAACCGCAGTTCGCCGCGCCCACCTTCGCCTGGATGGGATGCGCCGGCCGGAGCCGGGGCGCCATTGATCGTCACCGAACCCGCGAAGGGACGGCGGGTTCGGCGGAGCCTGCGCGAAGGCCACCGCGCTCGCCGCGATCGCCCCGCTGCCGCCAACGCCAGGATCGGCATGCGAATCCAGGATGCTTTGTTTGGTTCTCCTCCTAGCGCTATTTACCCTGTGCCACGGTCCATACGATAGACCCTGACGTGCTCGTTGCAATCCAGTACGCCTGGCCCTTCGAAAGCGTGCTGAAGTCGTTCACTCCAGGCACCCCCTCCGAGCCAGGGAAGTACGCTTCCCACTTCTGCCCGCCGTTCCAGCGGAACATCGCCGTCACCGACGAGAAGATGTTGTTCGTCGCCGGGTTGTCCGGCGTCCGGTGCCTTTCAGTGCGTTGGCCGCGCTGATGCCGTCGATCCCGCCCCACGCCACAAGGCTCCAACGGAACGTCAGCGGTAGCGCTCGTCGTCGCGCCTTGTTACGTGAACTCCGGCTGCGCCCCCACCGGGCTCGCACCCAGCGGTCCGTTGACCACCACGTCCACCGTGCCCGTCCCCGCCGGGGCCGTCACCGTGATCGACGTGGCCGTCGCCGTCATCGACGTCCCGGCGGTGCCGCCGAACGTCACGCTCGTCGCGCCGAGGAAGCCGGTCCCGGTGATCGTGACCACCGTTCCCGCCTGCCCCGCCGTCGGGCTGATGTCGTAATCGCCGGCAACGTCGCGCCGTACGTGTACTTCGCCGTCGCAGCGGCCACGCTCGTGCCGAGCGGCGTCGTCACCAGCACGTCCACCGTGCCCGGTTCCCGCCGGCGCGACCACCGTCAGCGACGTATCGGTGACGTTCGAAATGCTCGTCCCCGCGACACCACCGAAGGTCACCGCGGAAGCATTGGTGAACCCGGTGCCCGTCAGCGTCACCGTCGTGCCCGTTGTCGGTCGCCCGCCGGGCTCACCGCCGTAATCGTCGGCACGCCCGCGTAGGTGAACTTCGCCACCGAGGACGTCGCGCTCCGTGGCCGCCCGGTTGCCGTAATGATCACGTCAACCTGCCCGGCCGTGGCGCGGGCCGGCGTCGTCACCTGCAATGACGTGTCGGTCACGTTGGTGGGGTTCCGTCCCGGCGACGCCTCCGAAGGTCACCTGCGTGGTGCCCGTGAAGCCGCTGCCCGTGATCGTCACTTCACGGTCCTGCCCGCGAGGGGGTTGTCGCCGGCGTCACCGACGCTGATCACCGGAACCGTCGTCGTGGTGTAGGTGTAGGTGCCACCAGCCACAACCGGGCTCTGCCCAGAAGGCGTCGTCACCTGCACGTTCACCGCTCCCGCCGCGTAAGCAGGCGCTGTCACCTGCAGCGACGTGTTCGTCACGTTCGTGATGTTCGTCCCCGGAGCCCTCGAACGATACCGCGGTCGTGCCTCCAGCAGGTTCGTGCCTGTAATCGTGACCACCGTGCCGCCCGCCGTCGTCCCGCTCACCGGCGAAAGCGACGATCGCCGGCGCCGGAGGCGGCGTGTACGTGAACGGCAGCGCTGCTCGTGCCGCCCGCCGTCACCACTGTCAAGTGGCCAGCGCCTAACGCGTGGGCGGGCACCGTCGCATTAACGCTGCTCGCGTCCACGACGAACACACTCGTTGCGGGCACGCTGTCGAACATCACCGCGAAGCGGTAGTCAGGTTCGTCCTGGTGACAGTCACCGAGTAACCGCCGGTCGTCGTCCCCGTGTTGGGCGAAATCGTCGCGATCGTCGGCGCCGCCACGTACGTGAAGTTGACGGCCGCCACGCTCGTCTCACTTAAGCACGTTCGTGAACGCCGCCTGACTGGGCCCGCTGCCGCACCCGCGGGCGTCGTAGCGATGGTCGTCGTTGATGACGTTGCGGGACGTTGAGTTCACGCCCCGAACTTCACCGCGCCCGGGTTCCCGGAGCAGTTCACGGCCGGAGATTTGTCGTGAACCCGCTGCCTGTAATCGTCACCA
>JADJBX010000004.1 GCA_016703545.1 Candidatus Amarobacillus elongatus | reverse complement strand
TCGCAGGCCACGATGCGAAGGTGGCCGGGGGCCACGCATGAACGAGCTCTTCGGCCTCTCCATGGCTGGATCGCCGTGGGCTGCGTCGTCGCCGGCCCTCATCTTGTGCTCGTCGCCCTCATCGCCCTTCATAACCCGGTGGTGTTCAAGATGGGGCTGCACCGGCATCCCCGGCGCAAGGCGCAGACCGCGCTCATCATCATTGGCCTCGTACTCTCGACGCCGGTCCGCGGTGCCGCCTTCGCACCGGTGACACCCTCGACCAGCGTCACGGCCGAGATGTACAACCTCGCCAGCGAGGCCGACGAACTCATCCTCTGGGACACCGACAAGCAGCCCGCTGGCTGCGGGCGGACGGTGATCCCAATCGCCGGAATCGAGGCGTGGCAGCGGCTGCGGTTCGCCGGCGACGCCGACATCGAGGCGTTTGTCCCGCTGAACTGAATCCCTCCCGTCCAGAACCAGCGCACGCGCTGGACAAGCCTCCGCCACCATCGTCGGCTTCCGGCCACGGGACGCCGGGCCTTCCACGCTGGGTGGCCTCAACGACATCGATGGCAAGCCCATCGGCCTCGGGCCGAACAGGATCGCCGTGAACAAGGAGCTCGCCGAGAAGATCGACGCGAAGCCCGGCGACGAGGTCTCGATCTTCTGCGAAGGCAAGCCGATCACGCTGGTGGTCAAGGTCATCTCGCCCAACGAAGTGCTCACCGGCGCGTTCAACTCCTTCGCCAAGCAGGGCGGCGGCGTCGCGGTTTCCGCCACCACGCAGCCGCCATCACCAGCAAGGGCGAAAACGCGAACGGCGTCGTGGTCTCCAGCACCGGCAGGGGTGAAGTGCGGCCCTCTCACTCCGGATGTCGTCGTCGACAAAGATCGAGCAGGCGTTCGGCGACCGCCCCTACCGAGGTGCAGCCGTTCAAGAAGGATGCCGTGCGGTTCGCCGAGCTCCTCGGCAACGCCTTCCACGACCATCTTCGTCGTCTTTGGGCTGTTCTCCATCGCCGCCGGCGTACTCCACGATCTTCCTGATCTTCGTGATGCTCGCCGCCGGTGACCAGATGGGCATGGCCCGCGCCGTCGGCGCAGAAGCGGCACTTCAGCTCGTCGAATCGTTCCTCGCCGAGGGCATGGGCTACGACCTCGGCGCCGCCGTCGTCGGGCTGATCGCGGGCATAGGCGTCACCGTGCTCATGGTCACCATCATCAGGTCCACGGCCGGCGAGGTCCTGGGCTGGACCTGACGGTGTCGTTTACGCCGCGCAGCCTCATCGTCGCGTTCTGCCTGGGCGTCATCGCCACCTTCATCGTCATCTTCATTTCGTCGTGGCGCGCGAGCCGGCTCAACATCACGGCCGCCATCCGCGACCTCCCCGAGACCCACCCCTACAACCCGGAAGCCGCGACCTGGCGCGGGTACGTCCGCGCGGCCCTCACCGGCGTCATGGCGACCGGCGTGCCCGTGGGGCTCTCGCTCTTCCTTATCGGCCCGCTCGGCATGCTCTTCGGGGAGCGTGCTCATCCTCATTGGCCTCGTCGCGCCGTGTGGTTCTACCTGCTGCGCGGACACAATGTCGGCCTCACCCGGGACCACCGCACGAGCGAGGGCGCACCGCTGGCCGTGGATCCTGGGCATCCTCCTCCCGGCATCGGCTGGTTCCTCATCCTGCCGTGGTAGTTCCTCGCGCTGCTCCTCGTGGTCATCGTGCGCGACCGCAAGCCCCGCATCCATGCCTCCCGTTGGCTGCCCATCGCGGGCATCGTCGTGCCGCCGTTGGGCTTCGTCGTCGCGCTCCTGCAAGAGGCCCGCGTCCAGATCGCGGAGCGTCGGCGTCGCGTTCGCTTTCGGCCTCGCAGGCGCCGCCATGACCTACGCCGGCCTGGAGCGGGATAGCTCCTTCTGGTTCTTCCTCGGCGTCTCGCTCATCTTCCTCTTCGCCGCCGTCACGCTGCGCTACTTCCGGCGTCGCCCTCGCCTTTCGTTCACCGTCACCAGCGCGCTGCTCGTGCTCTGGTACCTGCCGGGGTTCCCGTGTACGAAAAGGTCGTCGGCGAACTGAACGGCGACATCGAGATGTTCTTCCTCAGCGGCATGGTCATGGTCACGGCGAGCGTCTTCATCGTGGTCTACAACGCCGACATCGTGCTGCCGCTGATTGCCCGCCTCGGGTCGCGCTTCGGCCGCATCCTCCCCGCCATCAAGACGGGCGTGGCCTATCCGCTCACGGCCCGCTTCCGCACCGGCATGACGATGGTCGCGATCGGCCTGATCATGTTCTCGCTCGTGATGATGGCGACGATGGTCACGAACTTCTCCGCCATCTTCCTGAACGACGAGTCCCGCGGCGGGTTCGACATCATCGTCCAGCCCAACGAAAACAACCGCATCGACGACCTCGGCGCGGCGCTCCAGGCGGCCGGGCTCCCGCCCACCGATATCGCCACGACCGCCGAACTCCGTATCGCGGCTCCTTCGAGGCCGAGGTCCAGAACCGCGACGGCAAGAAGGCCGACAACGAACAGACCGCGGACCCGAACGATAAGTACGTTCCGGAGTACATGCGCTTCACCGTCATCGGCGCCGACGCCGGCTTCATTCAGTCGACCAACATCGGCATGCGCATCCGCGCGGTCGGGTACGAAACGGACGGAGCGGTGTGGAACGCCATCCGCGACGACCCGGCGAAGGCCGTCATTCCCGCGTACCTCATCGCCCCCGCCGACCCCTTCGGACCCCCGGCGGGCGAACTCCTCAAGCTCAACGAAATCACCGGACCGTTCCAGCCGTTCACGCTCAAGCTGCGCGACCCGGGCACCGGGAACGTGAGCACCATCACCGTCATCGGCATCATGAAGGATGCGGCGGGTACCTTCCTCACGCTCGGCGGCAGCGGCGATGGGACGGGCGGCATCATCACCGGCCTCTCCACCGTCGAGGAGACGTTTCCGGCCTCTCGCGGGCAGCGGTTCTACCTGACCCTCAAGCCCGGTGTCGATGGCGAGGAGTACGCGAAGAAGGTCGAGTCGGCTCTCGTCCAGGCGAGCGCGGATTCGCTGCAGAAGCTCCTCGATGACCAGCAGGCGATCTCCAACGGCTTCCTGCTCGTGTTCCAGGGTTTCATGGGGCTGGGCCTGATCGTCGGCATCGCCGCACTTGCCGTGGTGGCGTCTCGCGCGGTCGTCGAACGCCGCCAGCAGATCGGCATGCTGCGGGCGATCGGCTACCAGCGCAGCATGGTCGCCCTGAGCTTCCTCTTCGAATCCGGCTTCATCGCCCTCTCCGGCATCCTCCTTGGGCTCTTCCTCGGCCTCTCCCTGTCGTGGGTGCTGTTCATCACCGGGGACTTCGGCGAGGAGTCCAAGGGCGCGCCGTTCATCGTGCCGTGGCTCAACCTGTCCGTGATCTGCATCATCGCCTTCACGGCGTCGATGCTCATGACCTTCCTCCCCGCGCGCGGCGCCTCGCGCGTGCCGGTTGCGGAGGCGCTCCGCTACGAGTGACTCCCGGATGCGCACCGGGTCCCTGACATCAGCGGACCCGGTGCGCCGTTCCGGCTGCCCGCTCCTCCCGCTATGCTCCCCCGGTGACGCGACCGGAACTCCTCGGCATCCGCCTCTTCGACCTCACCGGCCGTGTGGCGGTGGTCACCGGCGCAGGGCGGGGGCTGGGGCGGACCATGGCGCTCGCCCTCGCCGCCGCGGGCGCGGACCTCGCCGTCAGCAGCCGCACCCTCCCGGAGCTGGAATCGCTGGCGGACGAGGTGCGCGCGCTCGGCCGCCGCTGCGAGCCCATCACCGCCGACATGACGCGCCCCGCGGACGCCGCAGCGCTCGCCGAAGCCGCCGTGTCCCGCCTCGGCCGCGTCGACATCCTCGTGAACAACGCCGGCATCAACATCCGCAAGCCGGTGCTCGAACTGACGCCCGCCGAATACCGGGAAGTGCTTGCCACGAACCTCGAGGGCTACTTCCTCGCCGCGCGCGCCTTCGGGCCGCACCTCGTGGGGCAGCGCTCGGGCAAGGTCATCAACATCTCAAGCATCCTCGGGAGCGTGGCGCTCGCGAACCAGGCTGCTTATGCCAGCGCCAAGGGCGGCGTCGAGCAGCTGACGGGTCCTCGCCCTCGAGTGGGCCGCCGCGAACGTGCAGGTCAACGCCATCGCTCCCACGTACTTCGAAACCGACCTCACGCGGCCGCTGTACGAAGACCCGGAGCGCCGCCGGTTCATCACCGAACGGACGCCCGCGGGGCGCTGGGGCCAGCCCCACGAGCTCGCCGGCGCGGTGATCTTCCTCGCCAGCGCCGCGAGCGACTACGTCACCGGCCACACGCTCGTGGTCGATGGCGGCTGGACCGCGTGGTGACCGGTTACCGGCGGTGGTACTGCATGGGCCGCGTCGGCCAGTCCGCCGAGGTCGTGGTGACCCGTGGCGCCACCTCGCCGGGAGCTGCCGCTTCTTCCTGCCAGAACGTGAACAGGTAGCTGTCAGGGCCCATCACCTGGCACTCCAGGTGTCCGTCGATCTCGGACGGGGGGCAGGACCGAGAGGGCGCCCATCGCCGTGGCCTTCGCAAATGCCTGCGGCGTGCTCCCCACGCGCAGCCGGATTTCCGCGCCGATGCCCCGTGCCACCCCTTCCCGCGCGAGGGCGTTGAACCAGGGGTGTGACCGCGAGGCTTCGTCGGCGTGCAGCGAGATCGTGCCGCCGTCGGCGTCCAATTCAGCGAACCCGGGGTGCCGCGCCGCCACCCGCACGCCCGCCGCCTTCTCCAGGAAGTCCGTCATCCCGGGGATATCCGTGGTCCACAGGACCAGTCCCAGTCCGTGTTCGCCTGCCACGATCCGCGCCTCCGACACACCCGCCGGGGGGCAGTATAAGTTGTAGTCAAGTATCAAGCGCCCGCGGTCGCCATAAGACACGGGATTGTTAAGAACCTCCACGGTTCCCCCCAATCCCCCCTCGCCGAGGCCCGGGCGATGGTTCGCGGGGCCTATGCGGGCCGGAACTTCGGCAGCGCCACGTCCTCATAGCGGTCCCAGTCGACCACCACCGGCATGCCGACGCGGATCGCCTCATTCGCGATCCCGGTGATGTTGGTCGGCAGGCGCACGCCCTCATCGAGCTCCACGAATGCGACGTTGTACGGGGTCTGGAACCCGGGGTGATAGCGCTGGTGCATGATCCCGACGCTCCTGACCACGCCCCGGCCGCTCGCCTGCACCCATTCCGTCTGGTCGGACAGGCAGACGTCGCAGTGCCGGCGCGAGGGCAGCCGGAGTGCGCCGCAACCGGCGCATTTCATCAGCATCAGCCGCCCTTCCATCGCGCCGTCGAAGAACTCCTGCGAGATCTCATCGGCCTGCGGCAGCGGGCGGGAGGGCGCGGGGTGGTGTCACTCATCGCATCAGCTCCGGTTCGGGCTCAGGATCAGAGCCCCGTGGTAGTTCAGGATGCCGCCGTTTCCGGTGCACAGGATGGAGTCGTTCGGCTGTTGCCGTTCGCCGCCCTGGCCGCGCCCTGGATGACGGCCTCGCTCAGCGGGGTCGTGCCCCACATGTAATACCCGGAAAGTTCGCCACCGCCCGTGTTCGTGGGGAGCGAGCCGGCCCCAGCTTCCCGTCCGCGACGAAGGGGCCGCCTTCGCCCTTCGCTGAAGCCGTAGTCCTCGAGCGTGACGAGCACGGTGTAGGTGTAGCAGTCGTACAGCTGGAGCTGCGTCGTGTCCGAAGGCCCGAGGCCTGCCATGGAGAAAACGGTGCGCGCCGCGATCTTCGCCCCGGTTTCGGTCTCCCAGTCCGAGCCCGCGCGCAGCGGTCCCCGGGTGCCCCTGCCCCATGCCGAGGACGTACACCGGCGGTGCCTTCATGTCCCCCGCCCGCTCCGCGCTGCTGACGATGACCGCGACCGCCCCGTTGGAAACGAGGCAGCAATCGAGCAGGTGCAGCGGTTCCACAATCCAGCGCGAGGCGTGGTACGTCTCCATCGTCATCGGCTCGCGCATTTGGGCGCGGGGTTCTTCACCGCCCATGCCCGCTCCGCCACCGCGATCGCACCCAGCTGATCGTGCGTCGTGCCGTACAGCTCCATGTGGCGGCTGCAGGCGAGCGCGTAGGTGTTCGGCCCGAAGAATCCCGCGTGCTGGTAGAGCCCGCCCACGCCCTGTGGCCGCGAGGGCATGCGCGAGGCGCCACCGTACGAGGAACCGCTCGACTTTCCTTCCGTCAGCGGATTATCGGCGAAGACGCAGACCACGTGGTTGGCCATGCCCGCCGCGATGGCGAGGCTGGCGTACTGCACCATCTGCGCCGCCGTCGACCCCGCCGCGTTCATGTGGTTGAGCAGCCGCAGGTTGTTCAGGCCGAGGTAGTTCTGCAGCCCCAGCCCGATGCCGCCGCCCGTGGTGCCCGTGATCCCCGGGTTGATGAGCAGGCCGTCGATCTCGTCCTTGCGAAGGCCGCTGTCCTCGATCGCCTCTCGCACCGCATCCGCCGCGAGTTCGTTCGCGCTCTTTCCGAAAATCCGCCCCATCGGCGTGATACCGAGGCCGGTAATCGCCGTCGCGCCGCGCATCGGGTGTCCCATGTGCTGCACCTCCGCGCGCGATTCTAGAGCCCTGCGAGCGCACGGCAACTGCCCCGATCCCCGCGCACGCCAAAGCGCCCCGCCGGGGGAAGCCCGGCGAGGCGCTGGAGGAGGAGGAGGCTGGTCGAGGTTAGTTCGTGCCGCCCGGCTGCATGCCGCGTGCCGGCTTGCCAACCTGGTCGATGCGCGTGTCGAGGTTCGCGCTGAATTCGGCGAGCTTCGCATCCGCCTGGGCCTGCGTCATCCGGCCGGCGGCCACCTGCTCATCGAGGTGCGTCTTCTGCTCGGCCGAAAGGAACGCCTTCAGCTGGTCCCGCGACTTGCCGTGGTTCTGCGCCACGGTCGCGGAGGCTCTGCGTGCTCAGTTCGGTGCGGAGCGTGTCCTCGGTGACGCCGAGGAACGTCGCGAGGTCGGCGGAGTTCATCACGCCGCCGCGGCCGCCGCGATGGTCGCCGCCGGGGCCGCCCTTGCCGCCGCCGAGCATGAAGCCGGCACCGGCCTCGCCGGCGCGGGTGCGCATCTCGGTGGCGCGCTCGGCGCTGATCGTGCCGTTCGCCTGGAGTTCGTCGATGGTCGCGAGGTTCGCCTTCTGCACGGCGGCGTTCAGCGAATCCACGCTGATGCCGAGGCTCGCGGCGAGCTTCGTCATGTAGGCGTTCACTTCAGCGTGCGCGGTCGGCGGCGCGGTCGGTGCTCGAGGAGCGGCCTGGGTGGTGGGCGTCTGGGTGGCCGGCGCGCTCTGCGCCTGGACGAGGTGCCGCCGAAGATGCCAATCGCGCTGAACGGCGCCGCCGGCGAGGGTGAGGGCCTGGAACTTCTTCATGTTCGGTATTCCTTCCTGGGTCTGGTGGGGACGTCCCCGGTGCTGCGGTTGTTCGTTCGACCCCCGGCTCCGTTTCCGGTCCCCCGTTGTTCTGAGACTCACAATGCCGCCGCCACCTCAGCGCCCTCGGGGAGCTGCCCTGAGAGATCTCCCTGAGAAATGGAAAACCCCGGTCAATGCCCCGCCGGCGGGCGCCCGGCGCACGAAGCAGGGGCGCCGCTTGCGCGACGCCCCCGCATGAAGCCTGCCCTCGACCCGTTGCCCTCACACGGGCAGTGCCACCGAGAACACCGCGCCGTGGGGCGTGTTCGGCCGCGTCGCGACGCTGCCCGCGTGCGCTTCCACGATCGCCTTCACGATCGCCAGGCCGAGCCCCGTGCCGCCGCCCTTGCTCCGCACGCGGCCCTTGTCCACGCGATAGAACGGCTCGAACACGTGCGGCGCGTCCTCCGGCGAAAGCCCGGGGCCGAGGTCCGCCACCTCCAGCACCGCCTTCGCTCCATCCTCGCGCACGGTCACCGTCACGGCGGCATCCCCCGGAGTGTGGTTCAGCGCGTTCGTGACGAGGTTGGCGACGACCTGCCGCAGCCGCGCTTCGTCGCCGTGCACGTACACCGGCTCCGGCGCCACCAGCTCGATTCGCCGCCCGGGCGCCACCACCTGTGCGTCGTCCACGGCGTCCTGCGCCAGCTGAGCGATGTCCACCGGCGCGCGATCGAGGGGCGGCCCTGGTTCAGCCGCGCCAGCAGCAGCAGCTCCTCCACGAGGACGCTCATGCGCGCGGACTCCTCATCCACCCGCCGCATCACCTTCGCCAGGTCCTCGGGCCGCTGGTCCGCGCCGCGGCGGAAGAGCTCGGCATACCCGCGGATGGAGGTCAGCGGCGTGCGAAGTTCGTGCGATGCGTCGGCAACGAACCGGCGCAGTTGCTCCTCCGAGGCCTTCTGTTCCGCGAACGCCTCCTCGAGGCTCGCCAGCATCTGGTTCAGCGCCGTGCCCAGGCGTCCGACTTCCGTGCGGTTGTCCGTGTGCTCGACGCGCCGGGTGAGGTTGCCGGCCGCGATTTCGCCCGCCGTCACCGCCATGGAATCGAGCGGGCGAAGTCCCAGGCGGACCAGCCAGAGTGCGAGCGCCGCCACCACCAGCACGACCGCCGCGGACACGCCAAGCGACGTCGTTCGCAGGTCGTTCATCGTCTGGTCGACGCTGGTCATGGGCACGGCCGTGAACAAGCACGCGCCCGTCCGGATCGTCCGGGCGAGACGCGGTACCGGAACGAGCCGTCGGTGGCGTCCACGGACAGGAAGGTCGCCTCGAGATGTCCAGCTCTTCCGGGAGCTTCGGCGGCGCGTACGAGGTGCCGAAACCGAGGACGAGGCTGGACGAGGTGCCGTCCGCATTGCGGATCTCGCCGTAGGTGCCGGGCGGGAACGAGGTCGGCGGAATCCCCCGGTCGCGCGATCCTTCGCGCTGCGGGTAGGGGTAGGTGCCGTCCGGGTAGGGGGTGGTGTTTCGCTGCCGGTCGATCTCGCGCGAAATCGGGTCGGCCGCCTGTACCAGCTGGTCGTCGATGCGGTCGAGCAGGAAGCCGCGCACGACGACGTACGTGGTCACGTTCGCGCCCGCGAGCCCGGCGAGCACCACCACCACCAGCCCCACGATGAGCCGCGCGCGCAACGACACGTTCTAACTCCTTGGCAGCCGCAACGAATACCCGAACCCGCGCACCGTCTGCACCAGCGCGGGGCGTTCGATGTCGACCTTCTTGCGGAGGTAGCTGATGTACGTCTCCACGATGTTCGTGTCGCCGTCGAAGTCGTAGTTCCAGACGTGGTCGACGATCTGGTCCTTCGAAAGCACGCGGTTGGCGTTCTCCAGGAGGTACCGCAGCAGCTTGAACTCCGTCAGGTGAGTTCGATGGGCCGGCCCCCGCGGTTCACCTGCATGCTGTCGAGGTTCATCTCCAGGTCGCCGACGGTCAGCCGCGTGGGCGCCTCCTGGGGGCCGAACGCCGAAGCGCCACCCGCACCCGCGCCACGAGCTCGGCGAGGCTGAACGGCTTTGCAGATGTAATCGTCGCCCCCGAGCGTCAGGCCGCGCACACGATCCTCCGGCGCGTCCGCCGCCGTCAGGAACAGCACGGGCACCCGTTCGTCGTCGGCGCGCAGCCGGCGCAGGACGTCGAACCCGTCGATGTCGCCGAGCATCACGTCCAGGATGAGCACGTCCGGCCGGAACCCCTTCACCGTCGCGAGCGCTTCCCGCCCGCTGGCCGCCGTCTCGACCGTGAATCCCTCGTACCGAAGGGTCGTCGCGACGAGGTCGGTAATCGCCTCCTCGTCGTCCACGACGAGGATCCGGGTGGTGGCATCGGCCGCCTGGCCGTTCGAAGTGCGCTGCATGTCGGTCGTCCCGTTGCTCTCTGTGCCTATCATTATCCCTGCTCCTGAGGTTTTGCTGAGAACGCTCGGGCTGGCCCGAACGCGGGCAGCGCCGGCACGTGGCCGGCGCCCGCAGGTCCGCTGCTCAGGCGGCCCTGGAGATGGAACCCGGTTGCCCTGCCGTGGCTGGCTTCGCCGCCCGCGCTTCCGGGCGCATGAGCAACCGCAGCATGAGCAGCGCCGTGACGAAGGCCGCCGACCCGATGTACAGCAGCTGCACCGCCGGCAGCCCGGTGTCCGTGCCCGCCGTCATGCCGTGCACCAGGGAGAGCACGTACGCCAGGAACGAGACGTAATGCAGGCGCCGCCAAGTCGCGTAACCCATGCGCCTGCGCATCCGAACGCTCGCCGCCACGATTGCCGTCCCCATCCACCGATGACCCCGAGGCCCGTCCACAACGGTTCGTACGGGCTGGCGAAGGGGACCAGCAGGCTCAGCGGCGTGAAGTGGAAGAACCCATCGAACAGCAGCGCCCCGCCGTGCAGCCCGAGGAACACGAGCGTCAGCACGCTCAGGAACGTGTGCAGGTCGGCGGCGATGCGCGCGGGCATCAGCTCCTTCGCAGTGCGCGTGCTGAGCAGCAGTCCGAGGATCACGCTCGCCGAAAGCAGCGCGAACGCAACGAGCCCGGACGCGCGGCTCAGGAACCACGCTTCCTGGCCGATGTCCGTGCCTTGCAGCGCAAGCCCACCGGCCAGCGCCGCGATGCCGCCCGAGACCCACAGGAAGGCGGTATTGGTGTTCATCTCAGGACCCCCGGGAAGTGCGCGCCGCCGTGGTCGCGGCGGCCGTGGCCTGTTTGGTTGGGGTCGCCGTCGCGGTTGCCGTCGCCTGGCTCGCGGTGTTCGTCGTTGCCGGGGCCGGCGTGGTGCTGGCACCCGCCGGCGCGCTGCTCGGGGCCGCCGTGGCGGTCGACGCGGCCGTCGTCGTGGTATTCACGTTGTGCAGGTAGCCCCACGTGCTCGCGAATCCCGCCAGCACCAGCCCTGCGACCGTCGTGCGGATGATGTTGCCCGTCATCGTCATCTCCTGGCTCGCCGCTCGCGGCCACTGACCCCACGATGCTCCCCGGCCCTTGGGCCTTCCCCGGATGGCGCTGGGAGTTTCCTGAGAATGCCAGTCCCGCCGAGGAGGGCTATCATCCCCTCCGCAATACTCCTCAGGAGAACGGAATGAAGATCGAGGACATCCGCACGATTGGCGTGCTGGGCGGCGGTGTCATGGGTGGCGGTATCGCCCAGGTCTGCGCCCTCGCCGGCTACGACGTCGTCGTCCGGGACATCAGCGACGACGCCATCAGCGCCACCAGGCAGGCCCTGTTCGATGGCAAGTGGGGCATCAAGCGCGCCGTCGAGCGCGGCAAGGTCAACTTCGATGATGCCGTGGCCGCCATGAACCGCGTCAGCTTCACCCTCGACATGTCCGGACTCGCCGGCTGCGACTTCATCTTCGAAGCCGTCCCGGAGAAGCTCGAACTGAAGCAGGCCGTGTTCAAGGAGCTCGACGCGATCGCGAAGCCCGGCGCCATCTTCGGCAGCAACACTTCCGGCTTCGTCATCCAGGATCTCGCCCGGGACGTCTCCGAGGCGCGCAAGCCGGTGTTCATCGGCATGCACTTCTCGAACCCGGTGCCGACCATGCGCATGCTCGAAGTGATCTACACGCCGGACAACACCCAGGACGTGATCGACGCCTCCGTCGCCCTCGGCGAGCGCATCGGCAAGGCCGTGTCGCTCGTGAAGGACACCCCGGAGACGTATGGGTTCCTGCTGAACCGCATCTTCGGCGCCGCGCGCCGCGAGGCCATGCTCATCGTCGAGCAGGGCATCGCCACCCGCGAGGACGTCGACAAGGCCATGATCACCGGCCGCAACTGGCCCGCGGGCTTCTTCGGTTCGCGCGGCGGTATCGGCAAGGAGTGGTAGGCGGCGTCCGGCCGCGATCCTGAACGACAGGCCGCCCGCGCTTGTGCTTCACGCCCCGCGCGGGCGGCTCCCGTGAGAGGGGCTGGCGCATGACGAACGTTCGGCCCGCCCGGCCCGATGACCTCCCCGCGCTGCTGAGCCTGTACGCCCAGCTCGGCGGCGACGACGTGCCGTTCGCCCCGGGCGCCGCGGAGGCCGCCCTTGCCGCCCTCCTGGCGTTCCCCGGCGCGACTCTGCTCGTCGCGGAGCACGACGGCTCCGTCGCCGGGACGGTCACGGTCATTGTCGTGCCCAACCTCACGCACGGCGCGCAGCCGTGGGCCCAGCTGGAGAACATGGTTGTGGATGCGACGGTGCGCAGCGCCGGCGTGGGACACGCGCTCATGGCCGAGGCGCTGCGCACCGCCCGCGAGGCGGGCTGCTACAAGTCCAGCTCCAGAGCCGTAACGAACGCACGGACGCTCACCGTTTCTATGCGCGCGAAGGTTCACCGACGCCTCCGCGGGCTTCCGTCTCTACTTATGGGTGACATCGCCCCGGATGGCGCTGCCCGTGCGCGCCACCATCGAGGCAGCCAGCCGGCGGGCGCCGGCGGGGAGGTTCCATGGCAACGGTTGAGGCGGTGAGTCTCAGCGGCGGGCACACGTTCTCGAAGCAGAATGCGGCCTCCATCACCCTCGTCCCCGGGCTTGGCGTCGAAGGCGACGCACACAGCGGCGCGACGGTGAAGCACCGCTCCCGGGTCGCGCGCGATCCCAACCAGCCCAACCTCCGCCAGGTCCACCTCGTACACGCGGAGCTGCACGAGCAGCTTGCGGCCGAAGGGTTCACGGTGTCCGCCGGCGACATGGGCGAGAACATCACAACGCGTGGCCTCGATCTGCTTGCCCTCCCCACGGGGACCCGGCTCGCGATCGGGGGGAACGCCGTCATCGAAGTCACGGGCCTGCGCAACCCGTGCGCGCAGCTCGACGGCTTCCAGCAGGGGCTCATGGCCGCCTGCCTCGATCGCGACGATGCCGGGAACCTCGTGCGCAAGGCCGGCGTCATGGGCATCGTCCTCGCCGGCGGCGCCGTGGCCCCGGGCGATGCCATCACGGTGCTGCTGCCGGCGCTCCGCACCGGCCCCTCGAGCCCGTTTAGGCCGCGCTGCGGTCGCAGCGCGGCCCCGGTGCGCACGGTCAGTCGCCGGCGATGGCCCCTTCGATGATGTTCTGGACCACCGCCGGGTCCGCGAGCGTGGTCACGTCGCCGACGTTCCGGGCTCTCCCTCGGCGATCTTGCGCAAGATGCGCCGCATGATCTTGCCCGAACGCGTCTTCGGCAGCCCTTCGACGAACTGGATCCGGTCCGGCGTGGCGATGGGGCTGATGTCCCGCCGCACGGCGTCCTTCAGCTCCTTTTCCAGTTCCGGAGAGCCGCTCACGCCCGTCTTCAGCAGCACGTACGCGTAGATGCCCGTGCCCTTGAGGTCGTGGGGAAGCCGACGACGGCGGCCTCGGCGCACGCCTTCGTGCCCCACCAGCGCTCTCGATCTCGGCCGTGCCGAGACGGTGGCCCGAGACGTTCAGCACGTCGTCGACGCGGCCCGTGATCCAGTAGTACCCGTCCTGGTCGCGGTGGCACCCATCGCCCGTGAAGTACCGGCCCGTGTACGTCGCGAGATACGTCTGCACGAAGCGCTCGTGGTCGCCGTAGACCGTGCGCATCATGCCCGGCCACGACTGGTCGAAGCACAACCGACCGGTAACGTCGTTCCCGATGAGCTCTTCGCCCGCTTCGTCGACGACGCTCGGCTTGACCCCGAAGAACGGCAGGGACCCCGATCCGGGCTTCATGTCCGTGGCGCCGGCGAGGCCGGTGATCATGTGCCCGCCGGTCTCCGTCTGCCAGTAGGTGTCCACCACCGAGCAGCGTTCTTCGCCCACCACGCGGTAGTACCAGCGCCACGCTTCCGGGTTGATGGGTTCGCCGACGGAGCCGAGAACGCGCAGCGAGGTCCGCCGGTACCGCTTCACCGGCTCATCCCCTTCCCGGGCGATGGCGCGAATGGCGGTCGGCGCGGTGTACAGGATGGTGATGCCGAGGCGATCGACCATATCCCAGTACCGCCCCGCATCAGGGTAGGTGGGCACGCTCTCAAAGAGCACGCTGGTCGCGCCGTTCGCCAGGGGCCCGTAGACGATGTAGCTGTGGCCCGTGATCCAGCCGATGTCGGCCATGCAGCAGAACACGTCGTCGTCGCGCAGATCGAACGTGTACCTGTGCGTGACCATCGTGTACAGCAGGTACCCGGCCTGCGTGTGGAGCACGCCCTTCGGCTTCCCCGTCGACCCCGACGTGTACAGGATGAACAGCGGGTCCTCGGAGTCCATCACCTCCGGCTCGGCCGTGGCTGGCTGCCCCGGCACCACGTCGTGCCACCATTCATCCCGGCCCGCGACCATGTTCACGGCCGCCCCCGTGTGGCGGAATACGACACAGAACTCGACGGTGTGCCCGGGCGCCGAGAGCGCCTCGTCGACATTCGCCTTCAGTGCCACCGGCCGGCCGCCGCGGCGCCCTTCGTCCTGCGTGATGATCGCCTTGCACGTGGAGTCGTCGACGCGGTCGCGGATAGAACGCGGGCTGAAGCCGCCGAAGATGACCGAATGGACGGCGCCGATGCGCGCGCAGGCCAGCATCGCCACCGCGAGCTCGGGGACCATGCCCATGTAGATCGCGACGCGGTCGCCCTTGCCCACGCCCCGCGAGCGGAGGTAGTTCGCCAGCCGGCACACTTCGGCGTGCATCTCCCGGTAGGTCATGGAGCGATTGGTGCCGGGCTCGTCGCCTTCCAGCAGCAGGGCGACACGGTCGCCCCGGGTGGCGAGGTGGCGGTCCAGGCAGTTCACCGAGACGTTCAGCTTGCCCCCCAGGAACCACTTGATATCGCCCGCGGGCAGGTTCTCCTCGCGCACCTTCCCGAAAGGCGCCATCCACTCCAGGTGGCGGTTCGCCATGTCGGCCCAGAACCCATCGGGGTCCGCGATACTGCGGTCGTACAGCGCCTGGTACTCGGCGAGGCTCCCGACGAGCGCGCCCTCGCGCACCCTCGCCGGCGGGCTGTACCGCTCGTGGACCGGCAGCCGATCTCCTTCGTCTCAGCCATTGCGCGCCCTCCCGTGAATCGAATTCAGGCCGATTCTACGCGCGCGGCGGCTGGCTGTCGGCGCGGCCGCCGGCGGGCACTACCGGTACCCCGCCCGCCAGCCGTCCGTGGACCGCCTCCGCGACGGCCCTGCCCAGCCGCGCGTGCCCCGCTCCCGAGAGATGGAACCCGTCTTCGGTCACGAACGCGCCGCTGTCTCCGAGGGTCTCGGCGTTGGCGAGGAACGGGTAGCGATGCGCCTCGGCCTCGGCGGTGCACGGCCGCCCGGAAGCGCTGCCGCCGGGCCGCGATGTCGCCGCCCACCACGCCCGCCCGCGCTCCGCCGGGACTCCACCACGAGGACGTCCAGCGTTTCAACGCGCGACAGCGCTCGCAGTACCGCGACGTACGCCGCCGCAGTCTCCTCCACGGAGTGTGGTGCTTCGATGCCGATGAGGGACCGCGCGACGCCGCGCGAAAGGCGGTTCGCGCTGGCGCGGATCCCATTCCGGCGCCTCGTGCGGTTGTCGAACGACGCTTCGGCGGCGCGAAAGCGCCTGGCCGCCCGTTCGCCGAACAGCCGCCGCACCCGCACCCAGACGAACCCCACCGTGAACGCGAACGACCCGAGCGGCAGCACCACGAGGTCGGCGCCGGTCTCCTGCGCGCGCTCGACCGCGATCGTGGGAGCCCTGGGGTTCAGTGCCCAGAACGGCCGCTCCACGACCGTAACGTCCTGCGGGCCGCGCGCGGCGAGCCGGGCCGCGACCACCGCGGGCCACGTCTCGGCGTCGGTGTACATCCCGGCGGTGTCGCTGTTGCCGAGGACCAGGATTCTCACGGGCGAACTGTACGGCTTCGAGCGGCTGGTCGCGCAGCCCCTCGCGCGGCCCTAAATGACGGTCGGCGGGTTGTATTCGCCGAATACGCCGCGCATGGAGCCGCAGATCTCGCCGAGGGTCGCATACGCGCGCACCGCTTCGAGGATCGGCACCATCAGGTTCTCCGTGCCGGCGCAGGCCGCTTCCAGGTTCGCCAGCGCCGCCTTCACCGCCGCGTCGTCGCGCTCCGTGCGGTGGTGCGCGAGGCGGGAGAGCTGGTGTTCGACCAGCCGCCGGTCGACGGAGAAGATCGAGGGCCGCTGTTCGCCCCATCGAGGTAGTCGTTCACGCCGACGATGATTTCGCGCTTCTCATCGACGCTGCGCTGGTACTCCCAGCTCGCCTCGGCGATCTGGGCCTGATCCAGCCCTTCTCGATGGCCGCGATGCTGCCGCCCTGCTCCTCGATCTGCCGCATGTACTCGCGCGCCTTCGCCTCCGAGCTCGTTCGTGAGGTATTCGACGAAGTAGCTGCCGGCGAGGGTCGACCGTGTCGGTGACGCCGGTTTCGTGGGCGATGATTTGCTGCGTGCGGAGCGCCATGCGCTGGGCCTCGTCCGTCGGCAGCGCGAGGGCCTCGTCGAAGCAGCTCAGGGCGATGCTCTGGACGCCGCCGAGCACGGCCGCGAGCGTTTGGATCGCGGCGCGCACGATGTTGTTCTCCGGCTGCTGCGCCACGAGCGTGCTGCCGCCCGTCTGCGTGTGCGTGCGGAACATCATCGAGCGCGGGTCCTTCGAACCGTAGCGCTCCTTCAGCATGGTGGCCCAGAGCCGCCGCAGCGCGCGGTACTTCGCGATCTCCTCGAAGAAGTTGTTGTGGGTGTTGAAGATCCAGCTGATGCGCCCCGCGAACTCGTCGATGTCGAGCCCCTTGGCGAGCGCGGCATCGATGTAGGCGCAGGCGTTGGCGAACGTGAACCCGATCTCCTGCGCCGCCGTCGAACCGGCATCGCGCATGTGGTAGCCGCTGATGGAGATGGTGTTCCACTGGGGCACGTGCTTCGCGCAGTACTCCATGATGTCCGCCGCCAGCCGTACGCTCGGGCCGGGGGGGAAAATGTAGGTGCCCCGCGCCACGTACTCCTTGAGGACGTCGTTCTGGGTGGTGCCGTTCAGCTTTTCCGAAGGCACGCCCTGCTTCTCGCCCGTCGCAATGTACATCGCGAGCATCACGGCGGCGGGCGCGTTGATCGTCATCGACGTCGACACCTTGTCGAGCGGGATACCTTCGAACAGCGTCTCCATGTCATAGAGGGAGTCGATCGCGACGCCGACCTGACCCACCTCGGCGATGGCCATGGGGTCGTCCGAGTCGTAGCCGAGCTGGCTGGGGAGGTCGAAGGCGACGGAGAGGCCGGTCTGACCCTGGCTGAGGAGGTACCGGAACTTCTGGTTCGATTCCTCGGCGGTGCCGAAGCCGGCGTACTGGCGCATGGTCCAGGGGGCGGCCGCGGTACATGGTGGGCTGGACACCGCGCGCGTGAAGGGGAACTCGCCCGGGAACCCAAGGTCGCGCTCGTAATCCAGCCTGGCGATATCGAGCGGGGTATAGAGCCGCTGGACGGGCAGTGAGCTGGTTTCGAACTCGCCGCGTTCGGGCGAACGGGAGAGCATCTTCGGCGAGCGGGCCCTCCTCCTACGCGTGAACGGAGCGGGAAAGGCCGGCGAGGGCCTCCGCGAAAAGAGCGTGGGTTGCGAAGCCGAGCTATCCATGGCGTGCCCTCCGGTACTGAGCGAACAGTGTACCAAAGGTTTCACCGGCGGCCGATGGTTCGCGGGCGGGGCGTGGCGGTGGTGGCGGGCGGTGAAGGCACGGTCCGGCACCTTTAGGCGTATCCCAGCGGACTGCGCCATCCCGACTCGATCTCGGCTAACCTGGGTCGGTCGCCGCCGACCCGAAGTACCAAGCGGCGCTCCCTCCACTTGCCCCGGCGAATCAAATTCCCCTCCTTTTCTTTGCCGCGGCCCGCTCGGGAGCTCCTGGGGCGCGGGTTGATGCGCGCCGGGCGGGGGCGTTCGTGACGAAGCCGAGCTGGCGGCGGTCGTCGCGCCGGGGTGGATTTCGACGCGGTAGATGGTGGTGGAAGGCACAAAGACCGACCGCGTGCGTGGTCCGGTTGCCGTCGTGTGCAGCGCCCCCCACTGGTCCGTCACGCCGCGGACCCGTTCACATAATGCCGCGCGCCATCCACGGTCATCACTTCGACCAGCGGCGCCGCGCATTCGATCTGCGCGCAGAAGTTCGCGACCATCGCCGGGAGGAGCTGTTCGAAGAAGGCGCGGTCGAACGGCAACCCCGATTGGCTCTGCGGGACGGGCGTGGGCGGCGGCGCCGCGACAACGCCGGGCGGCAGGTACAGGACGCGCTGGGTCGGCTGGGTCATGGAAGCAGTGTAGAGGAAGGCGGCGGGGGTGCGGGCCGCCTTCCCCGCGATACCCCGTGTTCGGGCTACCATGGGTGCTCACCCGCAACGGCGGCCGTCCCCGGGCCGCATGGAGGTTCGCCATGAGTTCGTCCGTTGATTCGCTGCTGACGCGCGTGTCCAAGCCCGCCCGCTATACGGGTGGCGAATGGAACAGCGTGACCAAGGACTGGGATGCGAACCCGGTGCGGTTCGCGCTGGCCTACCCGGACGCCTACGACATCGGCATGTCGAATATGGGACTCGGCATCCTGTACGACATCCTGAACAAGCGCGACGGCG
Source organism: Candidatus Amarobacillus elongatus (assembly GCA_016703545.1). GTDB lineage: Bacteria > Chloroflexota > Dehalococcoidia > Tepidiformales > Tepidiformaceae > Amarobacillus > Amarobacillus elongatus. The sequence continues at coordinate 2,607 of JADJBX010000004.1, read as the reverse complement.
TCCTGGCGGAGCGCGTGTATGCGCCCTGGGAGGACATGGAGGCCGAGATCCGCCGCGAGCGAGCGCTGCTCTGGGGGCTCGAAAACCGCCGCCCGCTGCGCGAGTTCGACATCGTCGGCTTTACGCTCCAGTACGAGCTCACGTATAGCAACGTCCTCAACATGCTCGACCTCGGAGGCATCCCCGTGAGGGCGCGCGACCGCACGGACGATCACCCACTGGTGATCGCGGGTGGGAGCGGCGCGTTCAACCCGAGAGCTTTCGCCGTTCATCGACGCCTTCGTCCTGGGCGAGGGCGAGGACGCGGTGGTGGAGCTGGCGGAACGGGTGGCGGAGTGGAAGCGCTCGCGGACCCCGCGGGCCACTCGCCTGCGCGAACTGCTGGCGATGCCGGGCGTCTACGTGCCCTCCATGTACGAGGCGCGCTACGATGCGGCCGGCCACCTCGCGGGCCTTGAGCCGCTGGTCCCGGAGGCGCCGAAGGCGATCCGTCGGCGGATCGTGGAGAACCTGCCGCCGCCGCTGCTGAAGCCGATCGTGCCGTTCCTGCAGACCGTCCACGACCGCGCGGCGGTCGAGATCCAGCGCGGATGCAGGCAGGGGTGCCGCTTCTGCCAGGCGGGCATGATCTATCGCCCGACGCGCGAACGGACGCCCGCGGAGGTGGTCGAAGCAACGGGCCAGCTGCTTCAGAACACGGGCTACGACGAGTTGTCGCTGCTTTCGCTGAGCACCACGGACCACAGCCAGATCGTGCCCATTATCGACGCGCTGAACGCGACCTTCCCCGAGCTCAAGATCTCCATCCCGAGCACGCGCGTCGACAGCTTTTCGGTCGATGTCGCGAATGCGGTGGCCAAGGGCAAGAAGCACACGCTGACGCTCGCGCCCGAAGCGGGGAGCCAGCGGCTGCGGAACGCCGTGAACAAGCTGGTGAGCGACGCGGACCTGCTGGGCGCCGCCGAGAACGCCTTCGAACGCGGCTGGACGGGCATCAAGATGTACTTCATGGTCGGCCTGCCAACCGAGACGATGGACGACGTCGAGGGCATCGTGAGATGGGCAAGCAGGTGAAGGCGCTGGGGCGAAAGCACGTCGGCGGGCGCGCGCGTGCGGGTGAGCACCAGCAATCACGTGCCCAAGGCGCATACGCCGTTCCAGTGGGCGCGGCAGGAGACGGCGGCGGAGCTCGACCCCAAGCACCGGTTCCTGCGTGATGCGTGCCGGTCGGCGGGGGTGGAGTTCAGCTGGAACGACCCGCGCGACAGCTTCATCGAAGCGGTCCTCAGCGCGGCGACCACCGCGTCGGTGATGATCGGGCGGCATGGCGGCGCGGCGCGCGCTTCGACGCGTGGGGCGAGTACTTCCCGCGCCGACACACTGGGAGGCGGCGTTCGCCGAGGCCGGGTGGATGCGTCGTGGTTCGCCCATCGCGAGGCGGACACGCGTGAGCCGCTGCCCTGGGACCACATCGAGACGGGCGTGACGAAGAGCTACCTCCGTGGCCAATGGCAGGACGTGCTCTCGAACCAGACGGTGCCCGACTGCCACCATGGGTCGTGCAACGTCTGCGGCATGCAGTCGTTCGACACGCTGCGGGGCGGAGAAGGGCGTCGCGGATTGCGTCGTGAAGCTGGGCAAGACGATTGAGATGCGCCGGGGCACGCGCCGCTTCGCCGGCGAGGCGATCGAGCTGGTTCAGCGGTCAGGCCCAGCGGACGTCGTGTGTGAGTGCCTTGTGCAGGCGCTCCAGGTACTCCGCGCGCGGATTTCGTGGGCGCCCATGCTGGCGGTATGTGGCGTGATCACCTGGATATCGACGAACGCCAGGCCCAGGTCACGGGCGTGCTGCATCATCGCCACCACGCCGCCTTCGAGGCATCGGTGGCGTGGTGGAACATGGACTCCGCACTGAACATCGCGCCGACGGCGACGCCGTACAGCCCACCCGCGAGCTCGCCGTCCGGGGTCCAGGTTTCGACCGAGTGCGCCCACCCGAGGTCGTAAGTCGAGTAGCCGCGAATCAGCCGCTCCGTGATCATGGGCCTTCGTCTTCCGGGCGGACAGCGCACGCGCGGATCACGCGTTCGAAGGCGGCATCGACCGTAGCCGGAAGCGGCCTTGCCTGAGCGTGCGGGCGAGGCGGCGGAGACGTCAGACCGTCCGGTTCGATCACGGAGCGCGGGTCCGGCGAGAACCAGAGCAGCTCCCGGCTGACGGATGTGGCCAGGGGAAGGTGCCGGTGCGGTACGCCTCCACAATCGTCGCGGGCGAAATCACCCCGCGGCGACAAGACCTCGGCGGGGAAGCTCGTGGATCGGGAATCGGTATCGCGGACGGCGGCAGCACGGGCAGTCCACGGGTCAGCACATCGTGGCGATGAGACGTCGCTCACCCCGGAGTGGAACCTGCCGGATAGCGCCGCGAGCGGCGATTCACGAAGGTCACGCTGCCACGGGCGACGAGGCGGCGCCGGTCGTCGAACACCTCCACGTCGGTGAAGATGGCCGTGCGCCCGGTCTAATCACGCGCGCCTCGGCGACCACTCTGCTGCCGGACGCCCCGGCCAGGTACTGCACGTGGAGGTCGCTCGTGGCGTGCGGGCGT
>JADJBX010000003.1 GCA_016703545.1 Candidatus Amarobacillus elongatus | reverse complement strand
CACAGCGAGCCCGGTACGAACCGATGCAAGCAAGGACACCGAGAAAGGGAGGGGCACCTCGTGGTCGCCGAGCATGTTCTGTACGAAAAGTCCAATGAGATCGTAGTAATCACGATCAATAGGCCTCGCCAGCGCAACGTCATCAGCCGGCGTGTATACGCGGAACTCGATCAGGCCTTCGCCAGGGCCGAAGCAGATGACGACGTGAAGGTCATTGTCGTGACCGGAGCAGGCGAACATTTCGGCGGTGGACATGATCTGGGGACCGCCGAATCTCTGGCGGAAATGCCGGACTTCCCACGAGACATGTCTCCCCTGGGACGGGTCAAGGCGATGGACAGCGGCGTCTATTGGCGGATGCACGATCGCTGGCGTAACGTCGGCAAACCCACCATCGCGATGGTTCAGGGGTACTGCATCATGGGTTCGTGGATGCTTGCGGCCTCCTGCGATCTCATCGTCGCTTCGGACGACGCCAGGTTCGCCGACCGGTCGGTCCGGTGGGGCGGTGTTCATCACGAGTACGCCACCCACTTCATTGACCTGGGCGTGAAGAAGGCAAAGGAAGCTCTGTGGACGGGCGACTTCGTTTCCGCCGCAGAGGCCGAACGAGCTGGGATGGTCAATCGCGTCGTCCCTCGGGAACGCCTCCGGGACGCAACGATGTGGCTCGCCTCGCGGATCGCACTCAACGACCTGTACTCGCTCAAAATGTCCAAGATGTCCATGAATCAAGCTCGCGGATGTCCTGGGACACAACGCGGCGATCCGCGCCTCCAGCAACCTGTGGCTTCGTCGGCGCAACCCGGGGTAGCAGTGAAGCCACGCCGAGCCGCGTGGAGTGGTCGAAGCAGCAAAATGCAAGGTTCGATGACCACGAACAACGAAACGGGCGCCTTGGTAGTCCTGAAGGCAACTGACCCAACGACCAGCTATCGAACACACCGCCGAGAGTTTCGTTGGGTTGACGCCCTCCGCCGGCGCCTTGTTCGGCGGCCTTGTCACAGGGACGCGGACGGATGAATGCAGTCAATTGGCTACGTCACCGCGGCGAGGCACCCCTGGTTCGCCACCGATGGGGGCCGGGTTGGGGTCCTAACGGGCGTTGCGAGGGATGGCCGGGGCCCGTAGCGTGGCGTGCACGCTCAGGGGGAGTAACCTGCCACCGCTGTGGTGGCATGCGAGAGCCGTCAGGACGCGCGTTTCGCGCCGGCTTCGCAAGCGGAGGCAACCTCCGCCGGTCAGACCCTGGTCCATCGGAGCCGGGTCCTGTTGCCCGGCGATGCGAGGTGCCAGGTGTCGTCGCGACGTTCGACCCGTTCCAGTACGAAGGTTCCCACCGTGAGGTTCGCCGGGACTCCGCCTTCGGTCGTCCCTGGTCGTAGGCCCCCGGGCCGTGAAAGGGATGTCCAATGATGCCCTCGCTCTCTGAGCCGTTCGAGGACTGGCATCAGCTGCCCGCCGCCGACGCGCTGACCCGCCTTGAGTCGAGCGAAGCCGGCCTGACGGCGGTGGACGCGGGACGCCGGTTCGTGGAACACGGCCCGAATGAGCTGGTGGACCGGGGCAGCAAGTCACCCTTCGCCATCCTGTGGGAGCAGCTGACGGCCATCATGGTGCTGATCCTCGTGGCGGCGTCCGCGCTGTCGCTCGCGCTCGGGAAGGTCCTCGAGGCCAGCGCGATCCTGGCGATCGTGCTCCTGTTCGCGCTCCTCGGCTTCTTCCAGGAGTACCGGGCCGAGAAGGCGATCGCGGCGCTGCGACGCCTTGCCGTGCCCGTCGTCCGCGTGCGGCGCGATGGCGCCGTGAAGGAAGTCACCGCCCGGGAATTGGTGCCCGGCGACATCGTCCTGCTGGAGGCGGGAACGATCGTGCCGGCGGATCTGCGGCTCATCGAAGCGGCGTCGCTTCGGATCGAGGAGGCCGCGCTCACCGGCGAATCCGAGCCCGTGGAGAAGGGCACCGGGGGCATTGCGCGCCCGGAGACCGCCCTTGGAGACCGCACGAACCTGGCGTACATGGGGACGCAGGTCGCGTATGGCCGCGGCGCCGGTGTGGTGACGGCCACGGGCATGGCGACGCAGCTCGGCCGGATCGCCACCCTTCTCCAGTCCGTGAAGCACGAAGCGACTCCCCTGCAGGAGCGGCTCGACTCTATCGGAAAGCTGCTCGCCCTCGCCGGCGTCGTGGTCGCGGCGATGCTGGTGGGCATCGGCCTCCTCGCCGGCGAGAGCGTGTCGAGCGCGCTGTTGACCGCCGTCAGCGTGGCCGTCGCGGTAATCCCCGAGGGACTCCCGGCCGTCGTGACCTTCACACTGGCACTCGGCGCGCAGCGCATGCTTCGCCGGCAGGCGCTCATTCGGAAGCTGCCCGCGGTGGAGACGCTGGGCTCGGTGACCGTGATCTGCTCGGACAAGACCGGGACGCTGACGCAGAACCAGATGACGGTCACGGTCATCGAGATCCCCGGACGGCGAATCGAAATTGCGCGGGAGGTCGCCCCGGTCGAAGCCGGCGAGCATGTCGCGCTCGTTCTGCTGGCGGGCGCCCTCTGCAACGACGCCGAGGTCCAGGCCGGACAGGACGGGGAGCGGATCATCGGCGACCCCACCGAGGGCGCGCTGCTGACGGCGGCGCGGCGGTTCGGCGTGGATTACGACGCCGCCCGCACCGGGTTCCCCCGCCTCGCCGAGCTCCCGTTCGACTCGGCACGCAAACGTATGACGACCGTGCATCGCCCGACGCGAACGACCGAAGGTCTCCCTGCTATCCCGGCGGCGCTGTTGGCCGGCGCCCCCCGGTTCGCGGTCGTGAAGGGCGCGGTCGATGGCCTCCTCGATGTCTCGACGTCCGTGTGGCGCGAAGGAAGCATCCACGCGCTGGGAAGTGCGGAACGAGCCGCGATCGAGGACGCCAACAACAGGCTCGCGGGGGATGGCATCCGGGTCCTTGGCATCGCCTTCCGGGCCGTCGACGATCGCACGCCAATTGAGCAGATCGAGTCGGAACTCACGTTCGCCGGCCTGGTGGGCATGATCGACCCCCCACGGCCGGAGGTGAAGGCCGCCGTCGCCGTTTGTGCCGAGGCCGGCATCAGGCCGGTGATGATCACCGGCGACCACCCCCTTACGGCGGCCGCGATCGCGCGCGAATTGGGCATCTCCACGACCGCCGCCGTCGTCACCGGTATCGAGATCGGCCGCATGGACGACGCGGCGCTCTCTCAGGCGGTGCGAACGACATCGGTGTTCGCGCGCGTTTCTCCGGAGCACAAGCTGCGCATCGTCGCGGCGCTGCAGGAACAGGGCGAGGTCGTGGCCATGACGGGCGACGGCGTGAACGACGCGCCGGCCCTGAAGAAAGCCCAGATCGGTGTCGCGATGGGGATCACCGGTACGGATGTCTCGAAAGAGGCCTCCGACATGGTCCTCCGCGACGACAACTTCGCCACGATCGTCGCCGCGGTCGAAGAAGGGCGCGTGATCTACGACAACCTGCGCCGGTTCGTGGTGTTCGCCGTATCCGGGAACATCGGCAAGGTCATGGTGATGCTGCTCTGGCCGGCACTCTTCCTCGCCGCCGGCATGGATGTGGGCGCCGACGCCGCGGCCGCGCTCCTCCCGCTCCAACTCCTCTGGCTGAACCTCATGACGGATGGCCTCCTCGGCCTGAGCATGGGCGCGGAGGCCGCCGAGAAGGATGTCATGCGTCGCCGGCCCCACGCCCCCGGCGACGGCATCTTCAGCGGCGGTCTCGGCCTGCGAACGGTCGCCGTCGGCGGATTGATCGGGGCCCTCGCGCTGACAGTCGGCTTCGTCTACTACCGGATGGACCGGCCCGAGTGGCAGACGATGATGTTCACCACCCTCGCATTCCTGCAGGTGTTCCAGGCGATCGCCCTCCGCTCTCATACGGAATCGATCTTTCGAATCAGCCTGTTCGGCAACCGGGTCATGGTCGCCGTCGTGGCGCTCGTCGTCGCCCTCCAGCTCGCCGTGCTGTACATCCCACCCGTCGCGGAGGGATTCCTCAAGGTCGAACCGCTCGGCGTGCTCGACCTCCTCATCGCGGCAGGCGTCGGGTCGCTGACCCTCATCGGGATCGAAGTCGAGAAGCTCATTAAGCGGACCGACCGGTCGCGGGCGTCGTGACATGAGCGGAGAGGACAGTCGGCGACGAATGCCGTCTGGGAGTTCGTGAATAAACGGTCGTATGACCCTGAGCCCGAGAGGCCCCGGCACGTACGCTGGGACAGTGACGACGACCGGGGCCGAGGGTTCCCCCGGCTGTACCCGGTTCGCGAACCCGTCATCCACAAACTGAGGAGGTCCGTCATGCCGCGCATTCTCGCCGCCACCGAAGGTTCAACCGTGTCCGACGCCGTGCTCCCGCATGCGTCCTGCCTCGCCCGTGCGCTCGAAGCCGACCTCGTCGTCGTTCGCGTGCTCAGCCCCCTGCTGGATTGCGGAGACGTGTTCCGGCTCGGCCTGCAGGAGGCCGTGCAGGTGGTTTCCGCGCGTTGGAAGGAGGAGCTGACGGCCCGGATGGCCGAGATGAGCGTGCCCGGCGATCCCGTGATCGAGGTGCGCCAGCGCGAGGAGGAGATCCACGATTCCATCCTCCGCGCGGCCGCCGAGCAGGACGCCGTCGTGGCCGCGATGAGCAGCCGCGGTTCGAGCGCCGTGCGCCACGCGCTCCTCGGGAGCGTGGCCCTCAGCGTGTTGAACAAGACACCGATCCCGTTGCTCCTCGCGGGGCAGCGGATCGCGCCGCCGGACACGCAGCGGCCGGACTACCACATCGTCCTGACCAGCGACGGCTCGGACGATTCGCTCCGTGCGGTCGAGGCCGTGGTGCCCCTGAGCGACCACCCCACCGTCAGGGTGACGCTGCTGCGCATCCATGCGCCGCGCATGGGGGACCGCGGCGACGCCGTCGAGATTGCGGAGGCGACGGCCGACCTCGACCGGCTGCGTTCCCGCTTCCCCGCCCCGGATCGCGTCGAAACGGTCGTCCGCTCGATTGTCCGCTTCGGCGGCATCGACTCGGCCATCGTCCAGGCGGCGACGGAGCTGCGCGCGTCGGTCATCGCGCTGGCGACGCATGGCCACAGCCGGAAGTACCACGTGTTCGCAGGCGGGGCCGCCATGGGAGTCCTCGGCCAGTCGCCGCTTCCCGTGCTCATGGTCCGCAGCGCCCCCGCCGCCCACGCCTCCTGAGGCGTGCGGGCAGTCGGCGTATCGCAGAAACCGGCGCGAGGGTGCCACCGGTCGCCCCTCGCGCCAATGCCGGGTTACTCCCGGGCCACGACGGTGTCGTAGAGCCCGTAGTGGGTGAGGCCCGGGTGGCTATCGATGCCCGTGTACCGCAGCGATGTGTCCTCGTAGCGCCGGAAGGCGAAAACGGCCTGGTTCATCTGCTCGGTATTGAATACCCGTAGCTGCACCAGCAGGTGAAAGTCCTTCACCGTCAGCCCCGTCACCGCAAGGAACAGCTCCGGCTCCAGCTTCGTGATGACGTCTTGAAGCGTGTTCTCGCGATAATCCGTCAAATACATGAACGCCGGGATGCGTGTGGCGAATTTGATCAGCTTTTCCTGGATCAGCTTCCGCTTCGACTTGTACTCTTTCTCTTCCGCCGTCAGTTCCTGCTTCTCTTTGGGTGTAAGGCCATCTTCTCGCGCCTTTTGCTTGAGATCCTTGATCTTCTCGCTCTTGTTGATCACCGCTTCGATGATGTTATCGCCCAGTGCGCGCCAGCCCTCGATGCGTTCGACGGCCGCCAACGCCTCCGGGTTATCGAGAATCCGCCGCAAGGTGTCGTTATCCACGTTCACCAGGAGCGCGCTTTCCCACTTCCGCGCGAGGAGCGTGGCCGAGGTGCCCGCCATCGCGATGTCGAGGATCCCTCCAGCATCGATCTGCGTCATGTTCGCACCGTCGTACGCCAGGACGGGGAGATACGACACGAGCTCCTTCACTGCGTTCTCCGGGTTTGGCTCGCCGGGGGAAAGCCCGATGGCGTATTCCGAAACCTGCCGCAGCGCACGCGTCGGTGCGAAATCGAACACGAAGCAGACGGGTTTGACGATCTCCTCCTCGTTCGGGTCGTTCCCGTGCGGGTTGCGAATTGACCACGGCGACTGGATCCGGAATGCCGCCTGGAAATACGTCTCTGGCGACCGCAAGTTGCGCAACATCAGGATCGATGACCACTGCGGAATCGTGACGCCGGTCGTCAGCTTCCCGCACGAGAGCGTGATCGTCTTCGTCGCGAAGCCGCTGCCGATGGCGCCCCGCACGGGCGGCAATGCATCCAGTCCAATGCCCGCGCCCGCCCCCGCGGCGACCACGACGTCGTAATCGTGCCAAGGGGTGTTGTGCTTCTCCGCCAGCAGGTTCGCCATCGCGTGGCAGGCGGCCACGTTCGGCAGGAACCAGAACGAGTGGTTCAGGTAGGGAGCAGGCGCACGTCCGAATAGGGGAATGGGGGCCTCGTGCCCGTTTTCAGGGTGCTCCAGCGCGTTCGGCGCGTACCCCCCGCGGATAATGTCGAGCCACTTTTGCACATCGTCGGGGTGCCTGAAGCGGGCGTTCGCGCCCGTCCCGCACGCATCGAAGAACGCGTTCAGGTCGAATTCGTCGAATTCGCCCGCGCTGGCGACGGCGATCAGCTCATCTGGCATCTGGTAGGTCAGCAGCCGCATCTGGGGCATGGCCTGGTACGGGTTCCACGCCCCGGGATGTGCCGCAGCGAACTCCTCCCGCGCGCGCTGCTCATCCGTATACGTCCAGTTGAAGATCTGCTCCTCGATGAACTCCCCCGTCGCGAGCGCACGGAACGGCGTGCCCGACAGGTAGAGGTACGCCTTCGTGCTGATGGGGAGGAATTCCGCTTCCTTCCTCGAAAGCGTGCCGAGGTCCTCGTTCAGGCCCTCCAGGCCCGACGCGTACTCCAGCCCCTGCTCCTGCCGGGCGACGGCCGTCTCCTCGCCTTCGAACAGCTCTTTCGCGGTCTCGCGCCACGCCCCGAAGTGGTACTCATCGAACACCACGAGATCCCATTTCACCTTGTGCAGCCATTCGTTCCGCGGCTTGACGTTGCCGAACATGTCCCGGCCCAGGAGATCCTGGAATGACCCGAAATACACCAGGGGCGTCTTCGCAGGCACGGTCGTGGGGTCGCCGCCAGAGGCCCGCGAGAGGTATCGCCAGCCGCTGAAGTCGACGTGCGCCTCGAGATCCGTCTGCCAGGCATCCTCGACGGCCGGCTTGAAGGTGACCACGAGCACCCGCCGCGCGCCGAGCTTGCGCGCGAGCTGGTAGGCGGTGAAGGTCTTGCCGAACCGCATCTTCGCGTTCCACAGGAACCGCGGGACGGCGTTCATGTCCTCCTGCCAGATGGAATGAAAGTACTGGCGCGTCTTCTCGATGGCCGCCGCCTGTTCACGCCGCAGGCCGAACGTCTCGTGGTGCGTGCCCGTGTACCGCTGCCCAGCGCGCAGCTCGGCCAGGACCGTTTTCAGGTCCGCCAGGGAACAGCGCATCCATTCGAGCTCCGGGTTCGCGAACCCCTTGCGGATGAGCGCGGTGCGCACCTCCCGGTCCGTGAACACCGTGCCATCGGCCCGTTCGGCCGGCTCATCGAGTTCGATCCGGTAGTTCTTGATCGCCGCCGTTTGCAGCTGCTCCGCGACCCGCTGCTTCACCTCGCGCGTGGTCTGCCCGACCTTCAGGAGCCCGTCGTGGGCGCTGTCGCCGATGGAGTAGGCGTAGATGCGGGAGACGGGCGTCCGGCCGCGGCGGAAGATCTCCTCGATCGGCTTAGTCATCGGCGCCATTGGCCGGACATCGCTCAATGTAGTCGACTTCATCATCGGCGAGGCCATACTTGGCATACAGTTCGGCATCCGTCCACCCTTTGGAGAAATCTTGGATCGGAACAAACGCATATGCGGATCGTGCTAGGTCCTGCGCCGACGACCGTGCGGATATCAGGAACCGGAAAGAACTTTGTGGTAACATACGAGAAGCAGTTTCTGGCTTGCTCTTCCGTATCGAATGTGCCCAACAGTACGTATGTCTCGGTAACGACTGAACCGGGCGGAAGTATGCCTGACAGCGACAGGACACGCCGCTGCCCGTTCTTATCAACTTGGCCCGCGTGCTCTGAAGACGACTTGGAGGTGAATACCTTCCATTTATCAATTAGCTCTTGACCGGTTTCTATGTCTGTCCGATTAGTCCACGAACGTCCGCCGCTCTGAAGAACGAGTACGTCATTATCTGATGTCCTTTGAGGTGAGCCGCGGAAGAAAGTTCGCAGTCCAAAGGGCTTCTGGGAGCTTACTTGTCTTTCGAAGCGCTTACCCACTGGCAAGCTAAGGACGTCCACGGAGCCGGATTCTGTGCGAACGATCTTGCCTAAGATTGGTAGTGCGCGATTACTCCGAACAAATACCTCTGCCCCCGCTTCTAGGAGCGGTCGAACTGTTCGCGTGGACTCTTGACCGCGCTCGAATTCAATTACGTTGCAGGCACCAGGGTTGTCCCTGTCCCAGAGGAAGTAACAGATTCCGCCTGCGACGTCCACGCTTTGAAAGACCTGTCGGCTGTCCGGATAGTCGACCAATGTTCTGATTCGCCCATCCGTCAACATCGTCTTGCGGAAATCGTCCAGACCGCGTCCGCCAAACAGCCAACGCGCGGGGATGACCATCGTCAGGAACCGCGGCTCCAGTGCCTTCGCTTGCTCAACAAAGCGATTGTAGATGGGCATGGCACTCGCTCCAAACCCGCCGTCGTCGAGCTGGTATGGCGGATTCCCGATGATCACGTCGAACTGCATATCCCCTCCGAACAGCTCCGCCATGCGCGCCTTGATGTTGCTCGTATGGATGAAGGCGTAGGCGTGCGTTTCGAGCCCTTCGCCGCGGTCGAACGTCTTCTGGCTCGCGCCGCAGTAGCCGCACTTGCCGTCAGCCCAGGTGTGCTCCATCCGTTCGAACCAGATGTTGCCGGCGGCGGACGTAAACCCCTTCACCACGGAGTGCTCCCCATCGGCGTGCTTCGAGCAGTACACGCTACGCCGGGCGAGCATGCTCGTGAGCTGCGTGATGGCGATGCCGTACACCTGCCGCGTGAGGATGTGCTGCACGCGGGCTTGCAGGTCCGGCATCTCCTCCGCCAGCCCCGCAATCAACCTGCTGGTGATCTCCCTGAGAAAGACGCCTGACTTCGTGCACGGGTCCAGGAACCGGACCGTGGGGTCGGCCCAGATGTTGGCGCCGTTGTTGGCTGCGGCCCACGCCTCCGCGACGGTATCGAGCATCCGGTTGGCGAACTCCGGCGGCGTGAACACCTCGTCGTTGGAAAGGTTCGCGATGCAGGTCAACACATCCGGGTTCCGGCCGCGCAGAGTGAAGGCCGCCTGGATGCTCATTCCCGCTCCCCCAGATCCATCGCATCTGCCTTCTCGGCGAGCTCCGCCTGCGTGGCCGGGGGGTAGGTCCGCGTTGGGTTGAACAGCTCGTGCTTCCCCGCCTGCGCGAACAGCGACCCTTCCATGCTGAAGGAGGATGACATGGCGAGCATGTCGAGCCGGAAATCCCTTCGCCGGAATCTCCCCTTGCCCACGTACCCCCACTCCGCGAACGTGATCGGCTCGCCTTCGTGCGTGCGCATCGTCAGGGCGTCGCCGTGAACGAGGTTCACGGCGAGCACGTGCGAGGCGGCCCGCCAGGTTTCGCTTCCTTCATCGACGCCCAGGTACCCAGCGAGAACCTCAAGCACGTTCGCCCGGCACTCGGCGATGTTGTCGGGCAGCAGCTCGATCCCGTAGATGCACATGAGCGCGAGCAGGGCGTAATGCCGCCGTTCGAACTCGGAGCGGCCGTAGCGCAGCTCCACGGCGGCCAACTTTCGCCGCAGAATCGCGACCAGGAAGTTGCCGCTGCCGCAGGCCGGTTCCAGGAAGCGCGAGTCGATGCGTTCTGTCTCCGCTCGCACCAGGTCCAGCATCGCCTCGACCATCCATGGCGGGGTGAACACTTCGCCATGGTCGGCGACACGCTGGCGGGACTTCACATGTGTCGTCTGTTCGGCGGTGCGACGCTGGCCGCGCGTGGGAGGCCTGACACCAGGGGCGCCGGGCTCCGCCAATGAGAATTCCGCCATTCACTTCACCTCGACATCACGCCGACCTTCGCTGGTTCGAATCATACCGGCAGCAGCGACAATTGCGGGCACCGCGGCGATCTTCGACCGGGATCAGCGTTCAGGTGTCCGGGGGGCGCAGCGCGCATCTACGGGGCGTGGCCGGAACCCGACCTCGAAGGACGCGTGCCCATGACGGACCTGACTCGCCCCCATGGCACGAGCAGTGGCCAATTCCGAGGGTCTTCGTAGCTGGCTCTGTTGACATAGGCCGTAGGATCTCGGCTGCACGGCCAGTGTGCCGCAGCCGAGGAGGCCCGTCGTGGGCGAAAAGGAAACCTGGTCCGAAGCAAAGAAGGCGGACGACAAAGGCGTCCGCGATGACCGCCTGGACGATGACCCCGAGGCCCGTGTGAAAGGCTCGAAGTCGAACACGTCCGAACAGGCGGAGCCGGGGGCCGGCGGTGATGCCGCCGCCGCCACGTCGAATCTCAACCTGTCGAAGTCCAACATCGACCGCACCGCGAACGGCGGCGACCTCCCGACCGAGACCGCCATCAACACCAGCCACTCCAATATCAAGAACCTCCGAACGGCCACGGGCGGCGGTGAAGCAGCCGGTGACGGCGACGGGGTTGAGCGAACGGCCGATGCCGGACCGGGGGACGACCCGGCAGCCAGCACGGTGGTCAAGTCGCGCAGCAACATCACGAACAACTGACCGCCGGGGTGACGCGGCGCGGACCGAGGCATCAATAACCGCCAGGACCCATCTCGATGGTGTGGAGGCGGTTCGTCCGGGTCAGTCGTCGTATCGCTGGCGATAGCAGCCTCGGCGGGAGAGGCATGACCCCGTGAGCGCGCCGTTCGGGGCCCGCTGGAGGCTGGTGTCTGCTTACGATGCCAACGATGTGTGCGAGTGCTTTGCCCGCGCCTTCGCGAACTGCCGCGACCCGGGCCACTCCGGCGCGTTCGCTGGTGTCGAGCACGAGTACCGCGTCCTCGATGGCGACGGCAACGCCGTCGATTTCCGCGACCTGTTGCACCGCCTTCCCGTTCGCGGCCGGCGCCTCGATCCCGGTGACGCCAACGCGTACCGCCTCGACTCGGGATTGGCCCTCACCGCGGACGAACTTGAGGCGGAGGTGGTCACGCCTCCCGTGCGTGTTGGCCGCGGGTTCGGCTCCGAGGTGGTGGCGCTCGCGGACGAGGGGCGTCGCACGCTCGAGACGCTGCTCCCGGCCGGGATGCGGCTGGATGGCTATTCGACCCACATCAACATCGCGGTGCCGCGCGGCGACCTCGACGCGATCGCCCGCCGCTATGCCCTGACCTTCGGCCCCGCCTTCGCCGCCATCGCCGAGCGCGAGGACTCCCTGGGCATCTACGTGCGGCCGCGGCCGGGACGGCTCGAACTCTGCGGCGACTTCATCGAACGAGAGCAGCTCGCCACGGCCGCCAGGTTCGCGGTGGGCACCGTTCGCGCAACCGCGGAGGCGGTGAGGAAGGGTCAGGAATCGCGCTTGCCGCCGCCCCTTGCCGCGTCGCTCCTGCCGGGGAGGGAGCGCTTCGGTTACCGGCTGCATCGCCACGCAGCGTTCGGATTCGATCTGTACGAAGCGGGGCCGCGCGCGGTGCTCCCTCTGCAGGATGGAAGTTCCACCACCCTCGGCGAGCGCCTTGAGGACTCGTGGCGCATTGCACGCTCGTGGATGCGGCCGGCGAACGTACGTTCCCGGGGCGGCCGACGGGTTCGTACCGTTCTCCGCGCGCCCACCAGCGTCCCGCGTTCGACGTCGAGCCGGTCATCGCGACGTGGGACTTCACGGTCTTTCGGCTCAGCGGACCTCGCCGCGCGTTCGCGACCGTGCCGCGGCGAGCGATGGAACGATTCGAGCGCGAGCTGTGCGCTGGCACGCTCGACGGCATGGTCGCGGCGTTCCTCGCGGCCCCACCCTCGGGCCGTCTGCTCGCGAGCCACGCGCAGGCGGTTGAGCCGGGACTGTACGACGAACTGGCCGCGAACCCGCTCGACCTCCTGCCTGCGGAGTACCGGCGCCGCGAGGAACCGACGGCGGTGAGGCCCGGCAAGCGCCCGCACCCCGCGGCGCGACCTGGTAAAGCGACGGGCGTTGTGGGTCGCCCGGGCAAGATGGTCGTGCTGCCCGCCTCGCCATCCGCGGCTGGCTCACCGCTTCCGCCTCCGCCCGCGGGCAGGGGCCGGTGCCCGGCCGTCCCCAACCTCCAATTGTCAGTGCCGGGCCGAGTCGCGGCTGGTGGCCCATTGCCGTTGGGATTGCGGCCGGGGTGCTTGCGGTGGTCGCGGTCTTTTCGGCCATCGTGGCCACCAATGGCGATGGCGGCGCGGCCGCCCCGCCCCCGTCGCCGTTCGCCACAGCAACAATCCGGCCGGGCGAAACAAAGACGTCCACCGCTGCCGGTCATTCGACCCCCGGCGGCATCGAAAGCCCGGCAGCCATTGCAAGCGCAACGCCGACCCACGTGGCAACGGCCCCCGTTGAGGCGACCGGCACGGCGACCATGCCGGCGAACGGAACAAGCACCCCCGGACCAACGCCGACCGTCCCGGGCGTATCCGCCTCGGCGACGCCGCCCGCAACGTCCACGCCAGCCGCGACCGTGACGTCAACGGTGTCCGCGACGAACACGCCAACCGCGACATCCACACCCTCATCGACAAGGATTCCGACGGCGACACCCCCGCCGGCGCCAACTCGGACACCGACACCCACGCTGACTCCGCCCGTCATTCGAAACGTCACCTGCACGAGGGTGGACAGGAACGTCGCCTCGGTGTGCCGCGTGTTCATGGGCGACACCGGGCCGGTCGCGACCAGTTTTTCGTGGACGGCAGCCGGGGGCACACCAGCGTCAGGAACCGGCGAGATGTTCAGTCCCGTGTTCACCGCCGCCGGCTTCCATGCGGTCACGGTGACGGCCTGCGCGGGGAATGCATGCAGTAGCCGGACCATCAACGTCGAGATCCTGTAGCGGCGCGCGCCGGGTATCCGGGGCGGCGGGCATGCCGGTAACCGGGACGGCGAAACGGCGCACTCGCTTTCCCTTGACGTGTGCCGATATGGGCATATGATTCGACCATGGCACGAGCCGCCACCACGTCGGACGTCTTCAACGCCATCGCCGAGCCGCAGCGCCGCGAGATCCTGGTGCTGCTGCGCGGGGGCGAGCTGCCGGTGACCGAGTTGGCGCGGGAGCTGGCGATGTCCCAGCCGCGCGCGTCCAAGCACCTCCGCGTGCTGCGGGAGGTCGGGCTCGTGCAGGACCGCAAGGCCGGCAAGCAAAGAATGTACGGGCTGAATGCGGGCGGCCTGCGGCCCATCCACGAATGGACCGGCGGGTTCGAGCGTTTCTGGAACGAAAGCTTCGGCCGGCTCGACGCCTATGTGCAGGAACTGAAGCAGCAACGGCAGGAGGAGTAGCTGATGAGTGCGAGAGGACAGGGTGCCGCCGGGCAATCCACGACGGCCGACCGCGAGGTCATTATCTCGCGGGTCATCGAGGCCCCCCGCGAGGTGGTGTTCGAGGCGTTCACGGAAGTTCGTCACCTGTCTCAGTGGTGGGGCCCGGAGGGGTTCACCACCACGACGCGGTCGTTCGAGTTCCGCGCCGGCGGGGAATGGGACTTCGTCATGCACGGGCCGGACGGGACGGACTACCAGGAGTGGATCACGTGGCGGGAGATCGTCCCGCCCGATCGCATTGCGCTTCTGCACGGCGAGTCCCGCGACGACCCGAACGCCTTCGAATCGGTCCTCACCTTCGAAACGACCGGCACGGCGACGCGTATCGAGATGCGCACGCTGTTTCCCACGAAGGAGCTGCGTGATGAGGCGATCGAGAAGTACCACGCGATCGAGGGTGGCGAGCAAACCCTTGGCCACCTGGCCGCGTATGTCGCCGAGCTCGTCCGTAAGGGAGCGGACCGCTGATGGCCGGGAAGGTGTTCTTCAGCGTATCGATGTCGCTCGACGGGTACATCGCACCCCGGTCACTCGGCCAGCTGATGGGGCCGCAGTGGATGGAGCTGCAGCAGTGGGTGTTCCCGCAGCGGTTCTTCCGGGAGAACCTGAAGTTCGGCGAGGGCGGCGAGGAGGGGCGCGATAACGACATCCTGCGGGAGACGTTCGAGCGCACTGGCGCCAGCGTGATGGGGAAGCGCAGGTTCGATGGGGGTGAACACGCCTGGCCGGAGGACGCCCCTTTCCACACCCCTGTCTACGTCGTCACGCACGAGCGGCGCGAGCCTTGGGAGCGGCCTGGGGGAACGACCTCCCACTTCGTGAACGACGGCATCGAGGCCGCGCTCGGGAAGGCCCGCGAGGCGGCCGGTGCCCGCGATGTCCGCATCGCCGGTGGCGGCGAGACGATCCTGCAGTACCTCAACGCCGGCCTGGTCGATGAGTTCTCGATCGCGCTGTCGCCCGTGCTGTTTGGCGACGGGGTCCGGCTGTTCGAAGGCGTGGACGCGGCCCGCATTGCCCTCGAACCGATTCGCACCGAACCCTCGCAGCGGGTGACGCACCTGACGTACGCGGTACGCAAGCGGTAGCGCCATTGGCGCAACGTCGGCGGTGGCTGTGCCGGTGCGGCGCTGCAACGCCCCCGGCATCCGTCAGAGGCGGCGCCAGAGTTCGCGGATGTGGGTGGCAACGGTTTCCGGGGACTGCATGGGGATGAAGTGGCCGTACTCGGGAAGGTAGACGTCCTCGGCATGTTTGAAATGGGTGGCGAGGCCGGGTTCGCAGGTGGAGGTGGACATCGGGGCGGCGTCCTCTCCCTCGGCGCGGACCCGCGCCCGGACGATGCGGACCGGCAACTCCAGGCTCTCGATCGCCGGATATGGGTCCGCTTCGCCGGCGCCGCCCGAGTAGAGCAGCGACTCGATCTCTGGCGGGCAGGCGAGTTCGTACCCGTCGCCGGCGGGCCGGGGCAGGAGTCCGAATTCGCAGTAGTCCCGGAGGACGAGCGGGTCCCAGAGTGAGAACGGCTCGCGGCCGGCGAGCCGTTCGGAAGAATTCTACCGGGCGAGGCCCAGTGGTTCCGTCGCTTCGCCGAGGGGTGCTGCGTCAGCGGCGCGGGCAGGCTGTATCGCGCCCGCGGCGCCACACGACGGGGTCGATGAGGAGGAGCGCGGCGAAGGCGGAAGGATTCAGGAAGGCGCCGTTGATGACGGCGTGCCCGCCCTTCGAATGCCCAACGCCAAGTGTTCCCCGCAGGCCGAGCGCCTCGGCGACCGCGGCCACGTCCTCGCCGAACGCGAGCCACGGGTACGGCGGTGGTGGCCGGTCGCTGCGCCCGTGCCCGCGCATATCGATGGCGATGCAGTGAATCCCGGGCAGGCGTTCCACAACCTGGTCCCAGCAGCGCGCGTGGAAGCTGGTGGCGTGCGCGAGGAAGACCGCCGGCTCGGCGCCTGGCCAATCCGTGACCGCGAACGTGAGTCCGTTCGCCTGTACGCGGGTTTCGGAAATGGGCCGGGTGCCGCTCATGGGCGAAGCTCCGTTCGCACGGGGTTGGTCCCGGCACGGCCATTCTCCCAGCCCGCCCGCCCCGATGCCACCGCGTTGCGCATGGCCCAGCGCCCCGGGATCCGGTTCCGATTCGCCCGTTCTCCGGCTCCTTGCGAAGGGGTACCGTGCGCGTGACGTCGACGGGGGTTCCGAATGTTGCGCATCACCCTCCGTGGCGAGGGTCCCGAACAACACCTGGAGCACGCCGCGGGGCCCCTCGAATTCGGCCGCGGGCCCGGTCGCGAGGGCGTGCCCAGTGTGTCCCTGCGCGACCCCTTTGCCTCGCGCGACCACCTTCGGGTGACCTGGAACGGCGAGGTACTACTGGTGGAGAACATCAGCCGCACCAGCCCGGTGATGTTCGAGGGCGGCGCCGCGCTCGCACCCCGGGGAGTCGCGCCAGGTCCGCTCCCGGCGGGTCTCCGCGTGGGCAACAGCCAGGTGCGCCTGGAGTTCGAAGCCGATGCCGCACCCGCTCCGGCGCCGGTGGAAGCACCGGTCTCATTACCGGAGCCGGCGCCCCCGTCCGTCGAGTCTGCCCCGGATGATCCCGCAAGCGGGCCGCGCATCGAGGTCGTGGAGGCGCCGGCCGCCGCCGGGGCTCGGCCCGTCGCTCTTGGCACGCTCGGCGAGGCGCCCGATGCGGAGACGCTGGCGCACTGGTTCGAGACGCTCGTGCTCGTGCAACAGGCCGCGGCGTCGTCCCGCGCCTTCCTCGATGCCACGGCAGAGGCCGTCGTGCGGCTCGTCGGGCTCGACCGCGGCCTCGTCCTCACACGTGAGGATGGCCGCTGGGTGCCCCGCGCAGTCCACCCCGATGGGCCGCCGCACTTCAGTTCAACGATTGTGGCCGAGGTGGCGCGCCGCAAGCAGACCGTCTATCGCAACTTCGGCGCCGAGTCGCTCTCGCTGAGCCTGGTTGGTGTCGATACCGTCGTCGCCGCGCCGATCCTGGACGCCGCCCACGAAGTGGTTGGCATCGTGTACGGCGCGCGTGAGCTGAAGCCCGGGAGCGAACCGCCGCGGGTCACCCGGCTCGAGGCACTGGTGGTGCAGGTGCTCGCGGCCGCAGTCGGCGCCGGGCTGGAACGGCAGGAGCAGGAAGCGCGCGCCGTCCGCAGCCAGGTCCAGTTCGAGCAGTTCTTCTCGCCGGAGCTCGCCCGCGAACTCGCCTCGGATGCATCCCTGTTGGAAGGCCGCGAACGGGAGGTGACCCTCCTCTTCACGGACGTTCGCAACTTCTCTCGCATCTCGGAGCGGCTCGGCGCGCAGCGAACGTTCGCGATGATGCAGGACGTGATGGAGTTGCAGACCGTGCGCATCCGCGAGGAGGACGGCGTCGTCGTCGACTATGTGGGCGACGGCCTCCTCGCCATGTGGAACGCGCCGGCCGACCAGCCGGACCACCCCGCACGCGCCTGCCGCGCCGCCGTCGCGTTCCTTTCAGACCTGCCCGTGCTTTCGGAGCGCTGGGCCCACGAGGCCGGGGAGCCCATACGCCTCGGCACGGGAATCCATACGGGCGTCGCGCTCGTCGGGAACACGGGAAGCCGCGTGAAGTTCAAGTACGGGCCGATGGGCTCGGCGGTGAACCTCGCGAGCAGGCTTGAGAACGCCACGAAGACGCTCGGCGTGAGCCCGCTCATTTCGAAGGCCACCCGGGACCGCCTGCCCACGGGCTTTGGCACGCGCCGCCTCGGCGGCCTGCGGGTGCAGGGGTTCGCCGAAGCCGTCGCCGTGTTCGAACTCTTCCCCGGCGAACCCACGGCGGCGTGGCGAGCGAGGCGCGACGAGTTCGAACGTGCGCTGCAATCCTTCGAAGCGCGCCAGTGGGCGGACGCCTGCACGTCGCTCGCCTCATTGCTCAGCCACGGGGCCGAGTTCGATGTCCCCAGCCTCCAGCTCCTCGCGCGCTCGGTGGAGTGTCTGCGTTCGCAGCCAGACACATTCGACCCCGCGCTCGTCATCACGAAGCAGACATAACAGGAGGCGTGCCGATGTTCGAGAACGCCCGGCTGGGCCAGTCCGTGGACCGGAAGACATTCGAAGCACGCGAGCCCGGGCTGCGCGAGGAGCTGCTCGACGCCCAGTTCCGACTTCGCGAGGCGGGCTTTTCGGTCGTGGTCGTCATCGCCGGCGCCGAGGGTGCGGGCAAGGGCGAAACCGTGAACCTGCTGCTGAACTGGCTCGATGCGCGCGGGATCGCGACGCATGCCCTCGGGGCGCCGACCGAGGAGGAACGCGAGCGGCCCGAGTACTACCGCTTCTGGCGCCGCCTGCCGGCGAAGGGCCAGATCGGCATCTTCTTCGGCTCCTGGTACACGCAGCCCATCGCGCGCCATTCGCTTGGCCAGATCGACGAGGCCGCCTTCGAGGACGGCCTGCGGCGTATCGCCGAGTTCGAAACCATGCTCACGGACGAAGGCGTACTGGTCGTGAAGTTCTGGCTGCACATCACGAAGGAGCAGCAGGCGAAGCGCTTCAAGAAGCTCTCGGCGAACAAGGAGACGCGCTGGCGGGTAAGCAAGCTCGATTGGCGCTACCACAAGACCTACGACCAGTTCGTGACCTCGGCCAGCCGCGCAATCCGCCGCACCAGTAGCGGCCCGGCCCCATGGCACATCATCGAGGCGTGGGACGCGCGCTTCCGGCACCTCACCGTGGCGGAAACGCTGCTGGCGGCCATCAATGCGCGGCTCGCACAACCGGCGCCACCCGCGCCCGCGGCCGAACCGCTGCCGGTGCCGGCCCCGCGGAACGTCATCAGCGCGCTCGACCTCAGCCTGGCGGTGCCGGAGGCGGAGTACCGCGTTGCGCTTGAGCGGCGGCAGCTTGCGATCGGCCGGCTGGCGCGGGACCTTCGCGACAGCGGCCGCTCCGTCGTGGCGGTGTTCGAAGGAACCGATGCGGCGGGCAAGGGCGGCAGCATCCGCCGGATCACGCAGGCGCTCGATGCACGCTTCTACGAGGTCGTATCCATCGCCGCACCAAGCGACGAGGAGCGCGCGCGCCCGTACCTCTGGCGTTTCTGGCGAAGGCTGCCGCCCCAGGGGCATGTCGCGATCTTCGATCGCTCCTGGTACGGGCGCGTGCTTGTCGAGCGGCTGGAGGGGTTCTGCGCCCCCGGTGATTGGCGGCGCGCGTTCGGCGAGATCAACGCCTTCGAGGAGCAGTTGGTCGATGCGGGATCGCTGGTGCTGAAGTTCTGGCTGACGACCTCGCCGGAGGAGCAGCTTCGCCGCTTCCAGGAACGCGAGGCACTCGGCTTCAAGCACTACAAGATCACGCCCGAGGATTGGCGGAACCGGGAGAAGTGGCCGGCGTACCAGGCCGCTGCGGCCGAGATGATTGAGCGGACAAGTACGGAAATCGCGCCGTGGACCCTCGTCGAGGCGGAGGACAAGCTGCACGCGCGGCTCAAGGTGTTGGCGACGGTGGAATCCGCGCTCGAGGGAGCGCTCCGGGGGCGGCGCTGAGGCCGCCCCGGGCTCAGAGCGTGTCCTTCCGCTTCTGCAGCACGTAGAGGGCGACGCCGAGCACGACGATAATCGCGGCCATCGCGCCCCAGCACACGAGAATGTCGGCGTTGAACACCGGCCCGAACTTGTCGTCGATGGTGCCGAAGGTCGCGGTTCGGACCTCCGGCGAGGCCATGCCGGGGATGCCGGGCAGGTTGCACGCCGCGAGGTCGCCGGTGCAGCCATCGGTGGAGATGCCGAACCCCACGGCCAGCGCCTTCAGCGCCCACGACGTCGGCGTGATGCTGCCGAGGACCAGGCCGGCCACGCCAAGGTCGTCGAGGTTCACGAGCCCGCCCGAGAACACCACCTGCACCACGATCAGGCCGATGACGAGCATCATCGCCTGCTCTTCCTTGCTCGTCAGTGTGGAGATGAGCAGCGCCCACATCACGCCGGCAACGACGGCGAGGACGAGCGTTACATAGAGGATGAGGAAGTCCGTGGAGTCGGCGCCGGGGTAGTCGATGAGCAGCACCTTCGCGCCGAGCAGGATCCCCGCGTGATAGAACGCGAAGAGGGCACCGACCGCCACCTTCGAGCCAAGGTAGGGCCAGATCTTCAGCGAAACCGCGCGTTCGCGAGCGTAGATGGGGGCCTCTTTCACGATCTCCCGGACGGAGCTCAACGAGCCGATGAGGAAGGGGATGAGCGCCGCGAGGAAGAGCATCGTCATCGCCGTCGTAGCCTCGCCCTTCACGGGGTCGAGGACATCGTGCGGCCAGGCGACGAGGTCGATGAGCGACAGCGCCGGAGCCAGCAGGAATAGCAGCATGAGGTTGACGCGGTCCCGCCGGATCAGGTCGAAGTAGCGCCGCGAGCACCCGGAGCTGGCGGCCAGCAGAGGAGGTGCGTCCGCCGCCGGCCGGCACGGCGGGCGCCGCACGTCCGGATGCGGCGGGGAGCGCAGCCAGCCGCGCGCTCACAAACCGCTGGTACTGGGCCGAGGCGAGGTACCGCGCGCCCCACTCCTCGGGCGTGGTCTCGTTCGACTCCAGCTTCTCGTAGATGCCATCGAAATCGGGCACGCCGAAGTAGCCGAGCGCCTCATCCGGTGGCCCAAAGTAGGCGAGGTTCCCGCCCCGCGCGAGGAAGAGGACCTGGTCGCAGAGCATCACGTTCTTGGTGGCATGCGTGATGAGCAGGATCGTGTGGCCCTCGTCCGCGAGGTGGCGCAGGAGCCGCATCAGCTGGCTCTCGGTGCCCGGGTCCAGCCCCGAGGTCGCTTCGTCCAGGAAGAACAGGCCGGGCTGGGTCAGCAACTCGGCGCCGATGGAGACGCGCTTGCGCTGCCCGCCGCTCAGCCGCCCCACCGGCGTCTCGCGCCGCTCGACGAGGCCGAGCGTTTGCAGGACCGATTCGACGCGCTCGCCCCGCTCAGCCGGCGGCGTGTCGTCGGGGAGTCGCAGCTCCGCCGCATAGCTCAGCGCCCGCGCCACCGGGAGTTCCTTATGCAGGATGTCGTCCTGGGGCACGTACCCGAGCGTCGTGCGGAACGCCTCGAAGTGCGTGTACAGGGAGGTCTCGTTGAGCAGCACGTCGCCGTCGGTCGCGGGGCGAAGGCCGCTCAGGGCCCCCAGCAGGGTCGACTTCCCGGAACCGCTCACGCCTACCACCGCCACGAACTCGCGTGGCTCGATGACCACGGAGATGTCCTGGAGAAGGTTCAGCTTCGCGTTCACGCGCTGGTTGAGGTGCACCGCCGCAATCCGGATATCGCGCGAGTGGTCGACCTGTTCCACCACGCCAGCGCCCGTGAGGTGGACGCGCACCGGCCCGACCTGCACCGTGTCGGCGGCCAACAGCGTCCTCCGTTCGCCGTGGTTCAGCGGGACACCGTTGACGAAGGTGCCGTTCGTGGAGCCGAGGTCCTCGATGACGCGCTGCCCGCCCGGTGCCGGTGAAATGCGCGCGTGCAGCTTCGAAACCGTCGGGTGGGCGAGGCACAGATCGCAGGAGGCGTCGCGGCCGATCGTGATCGCCTTCGACACGTCGAGGCGGAGTTCGCGCTCGGCTTCGGCGGCGGGAGCGGGCGGAGCGAGGTGGAAGCGCAGGAGGACGTCGGCCCCGATGCCGATCTCGTCCCCGTCGGCGATGTCGTGGCTCGCGACTTTCGTGCCGCGCACGGTCAGGCCGTTGGTGGTGCCGAGGTCCTCGGCGCGGTAGCCCAGTCCGCTGCGGCGCAGCACGAGGTGGTGCCGCGATACCACATCCGCGTCGACCACAATCGTGTTGTCCGCCGCCCTCCCGATCGTCACCGCATCTCCCGTGAGCGCGACCGTGCGGCTGCTGGCACGGGTGACGATGTCGAGCGTCGGCTCGAAGCGGAGCACGCTGGTCACCGCGGCCGGGGGCGGCACCGCGGGCGATGGGCTCGGCGGCGGCCCGCCCGCTGGCCGGAGCACGAGGCTGCAGTTCCCGAGGCCAATCGTGTCGCCCGGCTGCACGCGCACCGCCACCCGCGGCTCGACTTCGCGGCCGTTGACGCGCGATCCGTTCGCGCTGCCCAGGTCGGTAAACATCGCGCCGTCGGGGGTGACCACGAGCGAGGCGTGATGGCGCGAAACGTCGATGTCATCGAGGCGGATCACGTTGTCGGGCGCCCGGCCGAAGGTCAGCGTGCCTTCCAGGGGGAGCTCACGAGCGGATGCGGGCGTTTGCACGACGAGCTGTACGGCCACGGCCTGTTCCTGTTGGCGGAGTCGCGTGCAGCATGCGCCGATGCCCCCGCCCTCAAGGGTCTTGCGGGCCACTTCGGATGGACTGGATGACGCCCCGGAGCCTGCGCGGGGGATGTCCGTTCGAGCGTTCGACCGGGAACGAACGGACGGGGTTGCGTTCCTGCATCGCGCCCATGCTACGGAGGCAGCCTGACCATGAGGTGCCGTCGTGAACTGCCCATCCTGCGGGAGAGACCTTCCCGAACGAGCCCGCTTCTGCAGCCGCTGCGGAACGGCGGTGGCCTCCGCGGTTGGCACGGGTGTGGCCGGCGCCGCGGGCCTGCGGGCCGGGGCCGGAGGCGAGGCGCCTCCCACTGACGAATTCGTTTCCGCGCCGACCCGGATGCTCGACCTCAGCGAAGCGCCGCCGGACGTCCCCCCGCCGGTCTCTCCGTCCGCCGAGGGTTCGCTCGCCAGCCTTGGGTCCGCGCCGACGCGCGTCGTCGACCTCGCCGCCGGGCCCGCCGGGAACGGCTTCTCCGAGGTCGCGGGCAGTGCCACCGTCATCGCGGCGGAGCCACCGCCGCTGGCGCCGCCCGCCGCCGCTGAGCTGCCTTCGCCGCCACCCTCGGCGAAGCAGGCGTTCGGCGGCTCGCGGGCACGAACCACGGAGGCACACGCCGGCGCCGCTCCCGCGGCAGCCACTGCTCAGCCCGCGGCCTTCTGTCCCGCGTGCGGAAAGCCGTACACGGCCGGCGTCCCGTTTTGCGAATCGTGTGGCGCTGCGCTGGCCTCGACGGTGCCCGGTGGCGCGGGCGGCGGCGCCGGTGGCTGCCTGACGAATGGACTCGTGCGGCTTGGCGGACTCTTCGCCGTCGTCGCGCTCGCCGCGGGCATTGGCGCGTACTGCCTGGTCTTTGCCGGTGACGATGATGACACGCCCGCGGGGACCTCGAGTCCCACGCCCGCCGCTACGGCGACTGTCCCTGGCACGCGTACCGCCACCATCGCGCCCTCGGTCACGGCGACGGCGACAGCCGCGACGGCGACGGCCTCGGCGACCGTTCCGACAGAAACGCCGACCGCGGCCGGCGCTTCGCCCACGACGCCGCCAACCGCCACCCCGGCGGGCCCGACCGCGACGCCCGTCCCCGGCGCGACGGCGACGCCCGTTCCCCCAACCCCAACACCCGTGCCGCCCACGGCGACACCCGTGCCCCCGACCGCGACATCCGTTCCGCCCACGGCCACGCCCGTCCCGCCCACCGCAACGCGCGTGCCGCCGACTGCGACCCCGGTTCCGCCGACGGCGACGCCGACGCACGTGCCGCCAACCGCCACGCCGGTGGTCAATTACACCTTCCACGCGTGGCTCGATGCCAGCCACTACCACATTGGCGACTGGATTGTGCTGTGCTACAGCATGTCGCCGGCCAACAACCCGTTCGTCGTCTCCGTCACGCAGACCCGCCCGTACTACACATGGATCGGCGACTGGACGGACAACGGCGTCGGCGGCGGGGACTGCATCTACCTCGGCCAGGCCGGAACCGTGGACCTCGGGACCATGGTCTTCGTGGTCGAAGCAACCGTCATTAGCTCCGGCCGGACAGGGTCGGTCACGCTTTCGGCCACGGTCGGCCAGTAACAGGGCGAGCGGGCGCGGGCGTGCCGCACAATCAGAAGGGGCGGGAGTCAGCTGGCTCCCGCCCCTTCGTTTCGCCCGTGGTTACCGGCTATGGGCGCCGGTGATGGTGCACGCGGGCGTCGTGTAGCGCTCCGTGAGCGTGGCGTTCGCGATGGTTGTGGCGTCCGCGAAGGTGGTCCTGATGGTCGCCTGGCCCTGCTGGCCCGCCGCGCCGATCACGTTGTAGGTGAATTCGAACCCGGCGAACCGGAAGGTGGCGGCGGTGATGAAGACCTCGCTGTCGAGGACAGCGTAGACGTTCACTCGATCGCCGTCCTTGATGACCGAAGACGTGCCCGTGGCCGGCTTAAACCGCAGCACCAGCGGGTACTGCTGCCCCGCCGCCGTGCCGAATCCGCAGTCGTTGGCGCTGACTTTGAAGCTGTAGCGCCAGGCGTCGAGCACCTGGATCGAAGGGGCTGCGGTGGTCGGGCCGGCCGGGCCAGTCGAGGTCGCGACCGCCGAGGGCGCGGGGGTCAGGGCGGCGGTTGCGGTTGCCGCTGGCGTGGTGCCGGGTTCCGTGTCGCTTCCGCCGCCCCCGGCGAGCACTACGGCCACGGCCGCGCCTCCCGCGACCAGCAGCCCGCCGCCGATCCAGAGCGGGGCCCGGCGTCCGCCGCCTCGCGCCGCGCGGGGGGCCGTGGGCGGCGCCGCGAAGTCCGCCGTGGCGTTGGCGAAGGCGAGCCGCGCGCCGGCGGCATCCGCCGCGAACACCTGGAACGGTACCGTCGTGCCGGGAGACTTGCGGATGCGGCGAACCTGGAACGGCACGCGCACCGCCTGGCCGGCTGCGGCGTCCACCGTCGGCGGCAGCGTGATCGAAAGCGTCTTCGACGGATCAGCGGCCGAGAGGCTCGCGCGCAGAGGCGCTGCGGTGCCGTTCATGAGCACCGCGACAAACGCCGCGGACTGCCCCGGCCCGCGCCCGCCTGGCTCGATGGCAAGCGTGACGCCCGCCGGTTTTGCCGGAGATGGTCCCAAGGGCGCCACGCGAGTCGGGGCGGGGCCGCCAGGCACGGGTGCCACCCGCGTTGCGCCCGCGCCGGCATCCGCGGCGACACGCGTTGCGCCCGGCTCCGCCTCGGACGGCCGGGGGGCGGCGGGCACGGCCGTTGCCGTGCTCGCCCGGCTCGCCGGTCCGCGCCCGGCCTCGGAGTCGTGCAGGTAGCCGGCCATCGCGCGCTCCAGCGCCCCGGCCAGCTCCGACGCACTCTGGTAGCGGTCCCGGGGGTCCTTTTCGAGACATCGCCGGATGGGGTTGCAGATGCTGTCCGGCAGGCCCGCCAGCGGCTCCATGGCCACGCGCGCCGACTGGTGCAACTTCAGCAGCTCCCACACATTCGAGGACTGGAAGGGTGGATGGCCCGCCAGCATGCAGTACAGCGTCGCACCCAGCGCGTAGATGTCGGTGCGGTGGTCCGCTTCGCCACCAGCCTGTTCCGGCGCCGCGTACTCGGCGGTGCCCACGAACCGGCCCGCCGACGTCAGGCCCGTGCCGCCCTCCTGGCGCGCGATGCCGAAGTCGGTCACCTTCACCCGCCCGTCGGCGGTGAGGAGGATGTTGTCGGGCTTGATGTCGCGGTGGACGACACCCCGCGCGGCCGCTTCCTCGAGCGCGCGCGCCACGTCGATCGCGATGCGAATGGCGCGCAGCGGCTCCATCGGCCCCTGCTCCAGCACTTTGCCCACGGTCGCGCCCTCGACGTACTCCATCACGAGGAAGTAGGTGTCGTTGGCAACGCCGAAATCGAGCAGCCGGACCGAATAGGGGGAGCGCAGGAGCGCCGCGATGTGGGCCTCGCGTTCGAAGCGGTCGCGGAACATCGTGTCCTCGGCGACGAGCCATGGATGCAGCAGCTTGACGGCGACCCGGCCACCGTCGCGCGTGTCGATGGCTTCGAACACCGTGCCCATGCCGCCCTTCCCGAGCTGGCGGACGAACCGGTACTGCTTCACTTCGGTCAGGCCCTGTGGCTGCGAGGGGTCGGTCATGGGAGCCATCGTAGGGTCGCCGCGGCGGGCCGAATGGGGTCGATGCGTCCCCAGTGGCGGACCCTCCGGCCCTCACCGCGGGCGCCGTGCTGACCTAAACAAGGAACGGCGCCCTTCGGGGGGTGGTGCGCCGGAGGGAAGCGATGGAGCGCACGTGCCCCAGCTGTCAGGCCGTCAACCAGGACCCGAACGCCGCCTTCTGTGAGGCGTGCGGCGCGTCCCTCGGCGGCGCGAGCCCCGAGGTGCCGGAGTTCGTGTTCTGCGTCGAGTGCGGCACGAAGAACGCGGCTGGCGACCGGTACTGCCAGGAGTGCGGCACGGCGCTCGCCGAGGATGACGAGCACGGCCCCGGAGGCGCGGCCTTCGGCGCTGCTGCCGGCGCTGGCCTCGCTGCCGGGGGACTGGGAGCGGCGGTGCTCGGCGGGCTCGGAGGTGGCGCATCGACCGCGGCCGCGGCGGGCGCGGCGAGCGCGGCCGCCGCGATCCCGGGAGCCGGGGCAGCAGCCGCCGGTGCGGCGGGCGCGGGCATGGCCATCCCCGGTGCGGGGGCGGCGGCCGCAGGTGCGGCGAGCGCCGGTGCGGCGATCCCGGGCGCGGGCGCGGCGGCCGCAGGTGCGGCGAGCGCGGGCATGGCCATCCCCGGTGCGGGGGCGGCAGGCGCGGCCGCGGCGAGTGCCGGTGCCGCGATCCCGGGTGCAGGGGCAGCGGGCGCGGGTGCGGCTGCAGCGGGAGCGGGGGTGGTGGTCCCGGGTGCAGGGGCAGCGGGCGCGGGTGCAGCGATACCTGGTGCAGGGGCGGGCGGGATCGCGGGCGGCGGCGGGATCGCGGGCGGTGGCGGTGGTATCGCGGGCGGAGGTGGTATCGCAGGTGGCGGTGGTATCGCGGGCGGCTGGGGTATCGCGGGCGGCGGCGGTATCGCAGGCGGCGGTGGTATCGCGGGCGGCGGGGGGGTCGCAGGCGGTGGTGGTATCGCGGGCGGTGGTGGTATCGCGGGCGGTGGTGGTATCGCGGGCGGTGGTGGTATCGCGGGCGGGGGTGGTATCGCGGGCGGTGGTGGTATCGCGGGCGGCGGTGGCATCGCGGGCGGCGGTGGTATCGCGGGCGGCGGTGGCATCGCGGGCGGTGGTGGTATCGCGGGCGGCGGCGGCATCGCGGGTGGCGGTGGTATCGCAGGTGGCGGTGGTATCGCAGGTGGCGGTGGTATCGCGGGCGGCGGTGGTATCGCGGGTGGCGGTGGTATCGCGGGCGGTAGCGGGATCGCGGGTGGCGGTGGCATCGCGGGCAGCGGCGGTGGTATCGCGGGCGGCGGTGGTATCGCAGGCGGTGGAGGTGGTATCGCGGGCGGCGGTGGCATCGCGGGTGGCGGCGGTATCGCAGGTGGCGGCGGCGGTATCGCGGGCGGCGGTGGCGGTATCGCGGGTGGCGGCGGTGGCATCGCGGGCGGCGGTGGTGGGATCGCGGGTGGTGGTGCGGGCGGATTCCCCGGCAGCCCCGGCAGCGGGATCGCCGGCGGTCCCCGCGGCGGCGAACTCCCAGGCGCTGGCGGCGGCATGACCCCCGGTAGCGGTCCCGGCTCGTTCCCTGGCTCCACCGGGACCGGACTTCCGGGACGATCCGGGAAGACGCCCCTCCGGCCGCCCTCGCGTGGCCCGCGGCTCTCGCCGGGCCGCGTGATCCGCATCACCGTCGGCATATTCGGGGGGTTCGCGGGCGTCGTGGTGATCAGCATCATCGTCGCAGCCGCGCTCGTGCTGACCGGCGATCCGCAGCCGTGCGCCCCTCGCACAAGCGCCGTTTCCGCGGCCGCAGCCGGCGCGGCGAACGCGAAATGGGTCGCTTTCCGCGACGCCGCTCCAGGCACCGTCGTGACGTTCTCCGAGGCGGAGGCGACGTCGCGCGGGGTCGAGTACGTGGCCGAACGCGACGTGCCCCTTCGCAATCTCCAGGTCTACTTCTGCGCGGATGGACGCGCGGAGGCGAAGGGCATCACCTCCTACGCGGGCCGGGATATCAACATCCTCCTTCGCGGCCACCTCGACGTGATCGGCGGCCGAAACCGGATCGTGCTGGACTCCGCGAGGGCTGGGAACCTGCCCGCCGCGGTCGGCACCCGCATCGCGAGCGAGATCCTCGACCGGAACGGGGCTCGGAACCTGCCGCTGGGCATCACCATCGCGAGCAGCGTCTCCACGGATGGGGTGCACACGCTCACCCGCTGAGGACGCGAGCGCCCGGTATAGGCGCCCACGGCCTCTTAACCGCATACATAGCAGCCCAATGTATAGTGGCGCTATGCACGCAGAGAAAGACGCCCGGATCGGGAAGGACCTCGTCGCCGCATCGGCCATGCCACTCGTCCTGGCCATCCTCGACGAGGGCGAGAGCTACGGGTACGCCATCCTCAAACGCATCGACGAGCTGTCCGGCGGCGAAATGGAGTGGACCGACGGCATGCTCTACCCGCTGCTCCACCGGCTGGACCGCCTTGGGTACGTCGAGGCCCGCTGGGACGAGCCTCCGGGCGGGCGGCGCCGCCGGTATTACAGCATCACCGGGGCGGGGCGGAAGGCACTCGCCGAGCAACGGCGCCAGTGGGAGATCGTGGCGGGTGCGCTCCAGAACGCGTGGCGCACCTTCCAGTCGGCGAACGTCCCAATGAGCCCGGTGCAGGCGTAGACGCCATGGAATCAGCGGCGAATCCTGGCATCGAAGGCCAGATCAGGGAGTGGCGGTCGTACCTGCTGCGCCGGCAGACGCTCCACCCCGTCGACATCGAGGAGCTCGAAGACCACCTGCGAAACGAGATCGCGGATCTCGGGGCGGCGGGCCTGAGCGACGATGAGTCGTTCCTGGTGGCGATCAAGCGCATGGGAGGCGTGAACGAACTCTCCCGTGAGTTCGCGCGCGAGCGTTCGAGCCGCCTCTGGAAGCAGCTTGTCCTCGGCGGCGAAGGGGCGCGCGCGGACGCAGGACCGGACTATCGAGCGTTTGCCATCATGGCCGGCTTCGCGATCGCGGCGGCGCTGGCGTTCAAGCTGCCCGCGCTCTTCGGCATCGACCCGTTCCGCGCGACCGAGACCTCCAACCCGGACGCGGACGCCGAGGCGTCGTTCTACGTCCGCAACCTTGCCCTGCTGACGCTCCCATTCCTTGTGGGGTTCATGGCGTGGCAGCGGAAACTCCCGTGGCGGGTGGCGGGAGTGCTCGCGGTACCGTTTGCCGCCGCCGCCGTGCTGGTGAACGTCTTTCCTTTTAAGAGCGGCGGTGACACCGAGATCCTCACCGCGATTCACCTCCCCATCCTGCTGTGGCTGGTGGCGGGGGTCGCCTACCTGGGCGGGGCATGGCGCGGCGACTCCCCGCGGATGGACTTCGTCCGGTTCACGGGCGAATGGTTCATCTACTATGCCCTCATCGCCGCCGGGGGCGGGGTGCTTTGCGGGCTCACCATCGGCGTCTTCGAAGCGATCGACATCGACATGGTGCCGGTGGTCAGCGGCTGGGTGCTGCCATGCGGCGCCGTCGGCGCGGTCGTCGTGGTCGCCTGGCTGGTCGAGGCGAAGCAGAGCGTCATCGAGAATATGGCGCCGGTGCTCACGAGCGTCTTCACGCCGTTGTTCGCGGTCATGCTGGTGGCGGCGATCGGGGGGATGGCGTTCACCGGCAACATCATCGACGCCCAACGCGACGTCCTCATCCTCCTCGACCTGCTCCTCGTGCTCGTCGTGGGCCTCGTCCTGTATTCCATCTCCGCGCGCGATTCCGACGCGCGGCCGGGGTTGATGGACGCGGTGCAGCTGGTGCTCGTCGCGAGCGCGCTCGTGATCGATACGCTCGCGCTGGCCGCCATCCTCGGGAGGATTACCGAGTTCGGCTTCACCCCCAACCGCACGGCCGGCCTCGGGTTGAACGTGGTACTGCTCGCGAACCTGGTCTGGTCGGCATGGCTGCTCACGGCGTTTCTTCGCGGGCGCCGCCCATTCCGCGACCTCGAACGCTGGCAGACGCGATACATCCCGGCCTATGCCGCGTGGGCGGTCGTGGTCGTCGGGGTGTTCCCGCCGCTGTTCGGTTTCGATTAGGCGAAAGGCGGCCGCGGCACGGATCGCATGGGCCGTCAGCCGCGGCCGGAGATGGTCGAGATGTCGAGTTCGTTCCCAGCCGCGTCGGCCAGCGTGATCCAGGCGGGCGAGAACCGGTCGCGGACCACTCGCCCGCCAGCGGCGAGCGCCGCCGCCACGCGTTCCTCGGCCTGTTCGGCTGGCACCCAGACCGCGACGTGCACCGCGCCTCCACCATCGGGCCGGGTCTCTTCCATGGTTTCGAACCAGAACGCCGGGCCCCGGCCGCCGGGGTCGACCAGGTCTTCTTCGGGGCTGTCGGCGCGCCGCTGGTAGCCGAGTGCGGCCTGCCAGAAGGGCATAATCGCCGCGACGTCGCTCGCGCCGGGGATAACGAGCACGCTTTGCACCCGGCGCGGGTCGGCGGGGATGCCCATCGCGGCCGCGATGCCCGAAATCTCCCGGGCCAGCTCGATGTCGCGCGCGCTCATTCCATAGTCCTGCTCATCCGCCGTGACCAGCCGCACGGTCACGCCGCCGGGGCGGATGTCGATGTCGGGGAGATGCGTCTCGATCGCGGGCAGCGCGGCGATGACGGCCACGAAGCGCGCCGCCTGGTCGAGGGTCGGCGTCGCGAAGAAGGCGCACGCCCCATCGCCGACGATTCGCCAATCGCCCGTCCCTTCCGCCTCGGAGAACTGCCGTAGGGTCACCCGTTCGCTCATGCCTCGCCTCCTGTGCCGGCATTCTGCCGAACCGGCGCGAGGAGCGAACAGGGGTGGTGTCGCCGACAGATTGGCGTGAGAGGGCAAGGGGGCTACGGCTAGGCCCCCACCGGTCCGCTCCCACGAACCTTTTGTCCTGTCTATTGTGCCGCGGCGTGACTTTTATCACGGCGCGGCGGCGCCCGACCCTTCAGGATAGGCCGAGCCGGGAAGCGGACCGGTACTGGCGGACGCGACCGGCGGTGGCGGCGGCGATCTTTACCTCCTGTCTTGCGACTTACGTCGCTGCCCCACCGCCCGAGCGTCATTCGCCCGCCCTCGATACCCGGGGCGGGCGTTTGCATTTCTCCAGCTTTCGCAGTCTCCCCTCCTCGCGCCGCTCCACAAACGTCCACTCGTTTCCCTCGCCGAGGGCCGGTCGGTCCCAACCGGGGGAACACGATGGCGGAGGGTCCGCGCCATGGGCCGATCCGGCCCGCAATCGGGGCCCTTCGGCCCCTCCTCGATTGAACCTTCCGAATTCGTGACGTTTGTCACATTTGCTGACTTGCGCTCAACCGAGATTGCTTTCTGAGGCGTGCGGCGACCGCGAACCGCCAGAACGCCAACCAGTGCAGTGGGGATGTAGAGCCATGAAAGCAACCTACCTCAGGGTCAGCCTGGCGCTTTTCGCGGTCGGCGGACTCGGTGCCTTTGCCGCGTGCGGCGGCGGTGACGACGACGGTGGCGAAACGAAGCCCGCCGCCACCAGGGCGGCCGTCGATGTGAAGGACGGGTCCGGCACCTCGAGCGCGAAGGTCGATAGCGACGACAAGGCCACCGAAGTGGTCTTCCACCTCACCGAGAACGCGTTCAACCCGAGCACGCTCACGGTCGAGGCCGGCAAGCCGATCACCTTCGTCGCCAAGAACGACGGCGCCGCCGTCCACAACATGAAGCTCCTGACCGCGAAGACGGAAGGGAAGGACTACTCCAGCGACGCGACCATCGCCCCCGGCAAGGAGAGCAAGTTCACGGTCACCTTCACGAAGAAGGGCACCGTGAAGTTCCAGTGCGATTACCACCTGCCGGACATGGTCGGGACCATCACCGTCAAGTAGCGCCGCCCCGAGCGCGCTTCGCGACACGGACGCAACGTGGCCCGTTTGAACGGGCCACGGAGAAGGGAAAAGAACAACAGTGCCAATCTCCAGGCGAGAGCTACTCACGGGAGCCGCGGCGGGGGCCGGCGGGCTCGTCATCGGCGGAGTGACCGGCGCCGTCATCGGCGGCGGCGGCGACGACAACGGCGGCGCGGGCGCCGCGACCGGACTCGGCGGCCAGGCCGACAGCGTCGTCAAGGCGCGCAGCCTGAAGCCCGAAGACGTTACCCGCGCTCTCAAGACGTTCGTCCCGCCGGGCGAAACGACCGACGAATTCTTCCTCTTCGCCTCGGGCGGGCACTCCGGTCAGATCCTCGTGATCGGCGTGCCCTCGATGCGCCTCCTGAAGGTCATCGCCGTGTTCTCTCCGGAGCCGTGGCAGGGCCATGGGTACGGCGCTGATTCCTCCGACCTCATCATCAAGGCCGGCACGGATTCGAAGAACAAGCCCGCTTCCGCGGCGCGTGGGCCCCTCACCTGGGGCGACACGCACCACCCGGCCCTCAGCGAGACCAAGGGCGAATACGACGGCCGGTGGATCTACATCAACGACCGCGCCAATGGCCGCATCGCAATGGTCGACCTGCGCGACTTCAAGACGAAGCAGATCATCGACGTCCCGAACCTCGACAGCTCGCACGGCGGCGTCTTCTGCACGCCCAACAGCGAGTACGTGCACATCTCGACGATGTCGCCGACGCTGCTGGACCCGAGCAAGGCCGCCAACGCCCTTGATAACTTCAAGGACAACTTCCGTGGCTTCTCGAGCTTCATGGCGATCGACCAGAAGACCGGCCGCATGGATCTCTCCCGGAGCTTCCAGATCGAGCTGCCGCCGTACACGCAGGACCTCGCCGACTCCGGCAAGCTCGTGAGCGACGGCTGGGTCTTCATCAACTCGTACAACTCGGAAATGGCGACGGGTGGCAACCTGGACGGCGGCAAGCCGATCGAGGTCGGCGCCTCCGCGAACGACTTCGACTTCCTCCACATCATCAACTGGAAGAAGGCGGAGCAGATCGTCGGCACCAAGTCCAAGGTCATCAACGGGATGCGCGTCATCCCGCTCGAGACGGCCGTCGCCGAGGGCATCCTCTACCTCGCGCCCGAGCCGAAGAGCCCCCACGGCGTCGATGTGGCCCCCAACGGCCAGTACATCTCCGTCGGCGGCAAGCTCGACCCGCACGTCACCATCTACTCGATCGACAAGATCCTCAACGCGATCAAGAACAACGAGATCGAGAAGAAGGACCAGTACGGCATCCCGGTGCTGAAGCTCGACTCGGTCGTCGCCGGCCGCGTTGAAGTGGGCCTTGGGCCGCTGCACACCCAGTACGACGCCGAGGGCCACGGCTACATCAGCCTCTTCCTCGACAGCGCCGTCGCCAAGTTCACCCTGGGCGAGCCCTACTTCAAGGGTGACCAGGCGTTCAAGCTCGTCGACAAGCTGCCGGTCCAGTACAACATCGGCCACCTCGTCACCATGGAAGGCGACACCGTGAAGCCGGCGGGCAAGTACCTCGTGGCGCTGAACAAGTGGTCGATCGACCGCTTCCCGGTGGTGGGCACGCTCAAGCCGCAGAACTTCCAGCTCGTGGACCTCACGGGCGAAAAGATGGAAGTGCTCTCCGACATGCCCATCGGCATCGGCGAACCGCACTACACCCAGGGCATTCGCGCCGACCGCATCAAGGCGTGGGAGGTGTACCCGGTGGGCACCAACCCGCTGACGATGGAGAAGGACCCGAACGCCACGGCCAAGGGCGCCGAGAAGGTCTCGCGGACCGCGGACGGCGTCGAGGTCTGGGGCACGGTCACCCGCAGCCAGTTCAAGCCGGACAACATCCGCGCTCGCAAGGGCGACAAGGTGGTCCTGCACCTCACGAACATCGAGACGACGCCGGACGCGACCCACGGGTTCTCGATCCCGCGCTACAACGTGAACGTGAGCCTGGACCCGGGCGAGGCGGTCACGATCGAGTTCGTGGCCGACGCCGTCGGCACCTTCGCCTACTACTGCACCGAGTTCTGCTCGGCGCTCCACCTCGAAATGCAGGGCTGGCTCATCGTCAGCTAAGCCCGTGCGTTGCACCGCGGCGAGGAGAGGGGCCCCCCTCCTCTCCTCGCCCGGCACTCTTGCAAACGAGGCCAACGCCATGATGACGCGACGTCGATTCCTAATTCTCCTCGGCACCGGCACGGTCGTCGCGGGCGCCGCCGCCGGCGGGTATCTCGCCCTCCCGGCCGAGGAGGCCGCCGCCGGCGATCCACGCATTCGCTACGGCGCCGAGCCGTGCACCCAATGCGGGATGATCATCTCGGACGAGCGGTTCGCCGCGGCGTGGCGGGCCGGGCGCGACGAGCGCCACTTCGACGACATCGGCTGCATGATCGCCAACTTCCGCAAGCACCACCCTGCCGGGGAAGTCGCCTACTTCGTCCGCGACTTCGGCGGCGCCACCTGGCTCAACGCCGCGGCCGCGACCTTCGTGTCGGCGCCGGGCCTGAAGAGCCCCATGGGGTACGACATCGCCGCATTCGCCACCCGCGAAGCGGCCCAGCAGGTCATGGCGAACCGCTCCGGCACGAACCAGGAGACGTGGGCGGCGCTCATCGACGGGTTGAAGGAGAGGGGCTGACGTGGTGGCGCAAATGACCGATACACGCGTTCCCGGCGCTCGCGTCGCGGCACGGGGGAATTTCTCCATGGACCTCTGGGGCGTCTGCGCCCTCATCGCCGCCGCACTGCTCGTGGTCGCGTACTTCACCCCGCTCTGGAACATGACGCTCATCGCGCCCCAGTACCCGAACGACCTCGTGCTGACCGCCTACGGCACCACCATGGAAGGCGACCTGCTCGAAATCAACACACTCAACCATTACGCCGGGGTCAAGGCCATCGAGCCCGAGAACGTAATGGAGCTCAAGGCGTTCCCGTTCCTTCTCTTTGGGTTTGTCGCGGCCATCGGCGTCTCCTCCCTCCTGCGACGCCGATGGCTGCGCGCCGGCATCATTCTCGTGGCCTGGGGCTTCCCGCTCGGCCTCCTCATTGACCTGCAGTACTGGCTGTACACCTACGGTCACGACCTCAACGAGGAAGCGCCGCTCTACCCCGGCGCCTTCACGCCGAAGGTGATCGGCCGTACCAAGGTGGTGAACTTCCACAGCGAGTGCATGGTCAGCTGGGGGTTCTGGCTGATGGTGGCGGCGGCCATCCTCGTGACCTTCGGCCCCTGGACCATCCGCTTCCTGCGAGACAGCTGGAGCAACACCGGTGTGCAGAAAACGGTCGCCGGCGCCGCCGCGGTGCTGCTGCTGGGCCTCGCAACCCGGCCCGCTCAGGTGAACGCCACTTCCGAGGGCGACCTCGCGGAGATGATCGCCGCGGCCGCCCCCGGGTCGACGCTGACCGTTCCCGCCGGCACCTACCGTGGCCCGATCGTCATCGACAAGCCCCTGGCGCTGGAGGGCGTCGGGTGGCCGGTGATAGACGGCGGCCGCGAAGGCGATGTAGTGCGGATAGCCGCGGAGGGGGTCACCTTCCGCGGCTTCGTCGTCCAGGGGTCCGGGCGCGAAGTCTCCGATGAGCCTTCCGGCATCCGCGTGCTGCGCGACCACGCGACGATCGAAGGCAACCGGCTGCGCGACGTCCTCTACGGCGTCACGCTCCAGGACAGCAACGGCCACACCGTGCGCCACAACGATATTCAGAGCGTTATCGAGTTCGCGGCGGAGCGCCGCGGCCACGCCCTGTACCTCTACTACACGAACGACAACATTCTCAGCGACAACGACATCTCGTACGCGAAAGACGGCGTCTTCATCAACTTCTCGCACCATAACGAGATCGAACGCAACCGCGTGACCAAGCTGCGCTACGGCATTCACTTCATGTACGCCGACGATAACCGCATGATCGACAACCGCTTCTGGGACAACCTCACGGGTGGTTCGATCATGTATTCGAAGGACCTCTATTTCCGGGGCAACGAATTCTCCCACAACCGGTCCATCGCCTCCGGCTACGGGCTGCTTTTCAAGGACGTGGACAACATCGAGATGGTCGGCAATCAGGTCCACCACAACCGCCTGGGACTGACCATGGAAGGCGCGCCCATTACCCCCGGCGCATTCCTGCGGATCGAGGACAACCTCATCGGCTACAACGATGTGGCACTCTTCCTCTCGACGACCGTCGGCGGCGAATTTGGAGGGAACACCTTCACGGGTAACCTTCGGCAGGTCGATACCAAGGGCGGCAGCCTCGAACACCACAACACGTGGCAGATCGACGGCCGCGGGAACTACTGGGACGACTACCGCGGGTACGATGCGAACGGCGATGGCCGTGGCGATATCGAATACCGCTACCGCTCGGCGTTCAGCGAGCTCGTGCAGCGGGATGAGTCCCTCAAGGCGTACGCGTTCACGCATGCGCAGGCCGCCGTCGACCTCGCCGCGCGGTGGTTCCCCGCCTACGAATACGCCCCCACGGTCGTCGACCAGGCGCCGCTGATAAAGCCCACGGTCCGCCTGGGCGCGGGCGCGGAGGGGGCGGGCTGGCTTGCGGCGCTAGCGCTCCTCGCGCTGGCGCTGGTCCCCATGGCGGGCCTCGGCTACGCCCGATTCGGAACCGAAAGGTGGCGCGAACGATGCTAAGCGCGACGAACGTGACCAAGCGTTACGGCAAGACGACGGTGCTCGATGCGGCGTCGCTCGCCATCGAACCCGGCATGGTGACTGCCGTGATCGGCGCCAACGGGGCGGGCAAGAGCACGCTCATCAAGTCGGTGGTCGGCCTCATCCGCTTCGAGGGAAGCATCACAATCAACGGCATGGATGTGGCGCGCGATGGCCGCCGGGCACGCGAGATGGTCGGCTACGTCCCCCAGGACCCCGCCTTCCACAGCGACCTCACGGTGAGCGAAACGGCCCACTTCTACGCGAACCTCCGCCGCCTGCCCGCCACCCGTGCCCTCGCGGCCATCGAGACGGCCGGTCTGGAGGCGCACGCGGGGAAGAAGGCGGGTGCGCTCTCCGGCGGCATGCGCCAGCGCCTCGCGCTCGCCATCGCCCAGCTCGCGGACCCCCCGGTGCTCGTGCTGGATGAGCCCGCCGCCGGGCTCGATGTCAGCGCCCGCCTCGACCTTCGCAGGCTCGTGGCCGAGCAGCGCACCGCCGGCAAGGCAATCCTGCTCTCGACCCACTGGCTCGAGGACGTCCCGTACGTCGCGGACAACGCGCTCGTGCTGGACCAGGGCAAGACCGTGTACGCCGGCCCCGCTACCGGGCTTTCGGCGGCGAGCGCCGCGGGCAGCAAGCTCTTCCTCCGCCTCAACGGTCACAGCCCCGAGGCGATGACGCTCCTCGAACGGATGCCGGCCGCGGGCTCCATCGCCCGCTCGGGCGACTGGGTCGTGGTCAGCTGCGCCGCCACCGACAAGGCACGCATGGTCGAGGCACTTGTCGGCGCGGGCATCGGCATTCTCGACTTCCGCGTCGAGGAAGCCTCCGTCGATGCCGCCGTCCTCCACCTGCAGTCCCTCAGGGGGAACCTGTCATGAACGAAGTGCTCATTCTCGCCCGCAAGGAGATGCGCGACGCCGTGGCGAGTGGCTGGCTGGTCGTGTTCGCGGCCACCTTCGCCGCGGTGGCGATGTTGCTTTCGCACATCCAGGCCGACTCCGGCAGCCTCGGCGACCAGGGCTTCAACCGCACGACGGCCGGGCTCATCAACCTCTGCCTGCTCCTCGTGCCGCTGCTCGCGCTCATCCTCGGGGCCGGCGCGATCGCGGGTGAACGGGACCGCGGGACGCTGGCGACCCTGCTCAGCCAGCCCGTTTCACCGTTGCAGGTGCTGTTTGGCAAGTACGTCGGGCTCACGCTCGCGGTGTGGGGCGCCATCGCCGCCGGCTTCGGCCTCGCGGGCGCCTTCATGGTCATGTTCAGCTCGCTCTCCGATATCGAGCACTACCTCATGTTCGTGCTGCTCTCCGGGCTCCTCGCGAGCGCCATGCTGAGCCTCGGCATCCTCGTTTCCGTGTTCGCCGGGAGCCGCGTGAAGGCGCTCGGGATCGCGGTGGTCCTCTGGTTCGTGCTCGTCCTTGCCTACGACCTTGGCGCGATCGGCCTCGCGCTGGCGGTTTCGCCGTCGGGCCGCACGCTCGTCGCCGTGGCGCTGCTGAACCCGGCCGAATCCACTCGGCTGCTCGCGATCATGAGCATCGAACGCGACCTCGACGTGCTCGGGCCGCTCGGCGCGTACCTCACGGACCGCGTGGGCACCGCCGCGAGTCGCGGACTGCTGTTGGCCGCTATTGCCGCATGGACGGCGGCGCCGCTCGCGATCGCCGCCCGCGGCTTCTCCCGCCAGGACGCGTAACTCCCCCCGTGGCGTGGGTTCGAACACGAACCCACGCCACGCCCGGCGGCCCTTCTGGACAGCACTGCCCGGCCGATGCAACGATTCACCGCGCTCGCCGGGCGGATGGCACGGGCAAATCTCGCCGGGAGTGCGCCGTGGCGTCCTCGAACCCCCCGCTCCACGACATCGTCGTCGCTGATCTTTCCACCACCCGTGCCGAACTTGCCGGGCGCCTGCTTGCCGAACTCGGCGCGCTGGTAATCAAGGTGGAACCGCCCGGCGGCGCTCACGCTCGCCAGCTGCCTCCCTTCGTCGACGGCACAACCGAGTCCCTCTACTGGGCATCCGTCGCCGCCGGCAAGAAGAGCGTGGTCGCGGACATCACCACCGAGGCCGGCCGCGCGGCCATCGCGCCCCTGCTCGCGCGCGCGGACATTGTCATCGAGAGCAGTGACCCCGGGGAGATGGCGGCATTGGGGTTGGACTACGAGACGCTTGCGGCGCGTAATCCCGGGGTTGTGTACGTCTCGGTCACGCCGTTCGGGCAGTCGGGGCCCGATGCGCAGAGCCCGGCGACCGACCTGACCCTCGAGGCGGCGGGCGGCCTGATCGGCCTCCAGGGCGATATCGACCGTCCGCCCGTGCCCATCGGCTTCCCGCAGGCGTCGTTCCACAGTGGCGCGCAGGCCGCGGCGGATGCCCTGATTGCCCTTCGCGCTCGCGGCGAAACCGGCCGCGGCCAGTACCTCGACGTCTCCATGCAGGCGGCGATGGTCTGGACGCTCATGAGCGCCACGGGCTACCCCAGGGTTACTGGCGGGGACCCCCCGGGCACGGGCGAGAACCGCAAGACGCCGATCCAGGTCATCCCGGGCTTCACCATCCCCGCCATTTGGCCCTGCGCGAACGGTTACATAACGTGCGTCCTGCTGGGCGGACGAACGGGCAGCACGCCTCTGCAGACGATCCTCACGCTGGCCGCCGCGGAGGGCAAAGCCGATGACGATCTGATGGTGCGCGACTGGTCGGCGTGGGTCGTGGACTTCATGGGCGGGGGCATCCCGCTCGACGATGTGCGCCGCGCCTTCGAAACGGCCGGCCGGTTCTTCCAGGGGCACACGCAGAACGAACTGCTGGCGATCGGCGTCGAGGCGTCACTGCTGCTGGCGCCGGTGTACACGGTGAAAGACCTCGTCGAAGACCCGCAGCTGGAGGCCCGGGACTACTGGCGGAAGGTGAACGGCCGGCTCGTGCCCGGGCTGCCCGCGCGCCTCTCGGCCACACCGATGAACGAGCCCGCCCCCGCCCCCGCGCTCGGCGAACACCAGCACCTGCTGGCGACCTTCGCCTCCGCAGCCGAGACGCGGCCGGTGCGAACGGCGCGTTCTCGCCGCCCCTTCGAGGGGCTGAAGGTGGCGGACTTCGCCTGGATCGGCGTCGGGCCCATCGTGGGCAAGGCGCTCGCGGACCACGGCGCGACCGTCATCCACGTGGAGTCGCCGTCGCGGCCCGACATCCTTCGCACCGCCGCACCGTTCAAGGACAACATTCCGGGCCTGGATCGCGCCCAGTTCATGGCGAATTTCAATTCGAGCAAGCTCGGGCTGAACCTGAACCTCGCCACGGAGGCCGGCCGGGAGGTGGCGGCCAAGCTGATCGCCTGGTCCGACGTGGTGATGGAGAGCTTCACCGCCGGCACCTTCGAGCGCATGGGCTTCGGGTACGAGGCGCTCAAGGCGAAGCACCCGCACATCATCAAGTTCGGCACCTGCCTGCGGGGGCAGACGGGCCCGCAGCGCACGTACGGCGGCTACGGGGACAGGGCGCGGCGCTCGCCGGGATCTACGGCCTCACGGGTTGGCCCGATCGTCCCCCTGCTTCGCCGTGGGGGCCTACACCGACTTCATCGCGCCACGGTACGGGGTGGCGGCGCTGACCGCGGCCCTTCTTCATCGCGACCGGACCGGCGAAGGCCAGGAGATCGACCTTGCGCAGGTGGAGGCGAGCATTCACTTCATCGAACCCGCCGTGCTGGACTACACGGTGAACGGGCGCGTGGCCGGCCGGTCCGGCCACGAATCGCCGTACGCGAGCCCGCACGGCGTGTACGCGACGAAGGGAGAGGAACGGTACATCGCCATCGCCTGTGAGACCGCGGCCCAGTGGCGCGCGCTGCGGGCCATGACGCCGCTTGCGGCATTCGGGGCCGATGCCTTCGATGCCCTCGCCGCGCGTCACGCCGCCGATACCGCGATCGACGGAGCGCTCTCGGCGTGGTGCGCGGACCAGGAGCCGTTCGCGCTGGCGGAGCGCCTGAAGCGCGCCGGCGTCCCCGCCTCGGTGGTCCTCCGGCCGGTGGACCTGTACGAAGACCCGCAGCTCACGCATCGCGGCTTCTTCGTGACCTGCGACCACCTCGTTATGGGGCCCACGCCGTACGACGGCCCCGCGACGCGGTTCAGTGAGACTCCGCCGGTGATGTCCGCGGCGCCCGCGCTCGGCCAGCACACCCGGGAGGTGCTCTCCGGGATCCTCGGCTATTCGGATGCGGACATCGACGACCTGGCCGCGAGGGGCGCGCTCACGTAGCGGCGGCGTCCGCGAGGAAGGTGCACAGGAGGGCGGAGGTCGCTTCCGCCTGCTCCTGCTGCACCCAGTGCCCGGCCCCGGGGATGAAGTGCGAGCCTCGGAAGTCGGCGCAGGCCATACGCCCCATCCGCTCGAGCGCACCGGGCGACTGGAACGGCCCCCAGTCGCTCGCGCCGGCGATGAACATCGAAGGCTGCTCGATGCGCCGCCCCGCGAACAGCTCCATCTCCGCCGCGCCGAGCGCACCGGAGCGGTACCACTGCAGCCCGCCCTGGAACCCGGTTCGCCCAAACTCCTCCGCGTACACGGCAAGGTCGGCCTCGCTGAGCCACGGGCACGCGGCTGCCTCGGCGGTTGAAGGCGCAAATTCGGCCACCGTCTCCGCCATCCCCTTGCCGCGCTCCATCACGTAGTAGGTGGGCATGGTCGCGAGGGAGGCGGCCGAGCCATCTGGCAGCGGGTGGGGGTGGTTTCCCGCCCAGTCCGCGCTCTTGTAGTGGTAGTAGGCGCGCAGGAACGCGCCTATGCCCTGCGCGGCGTGCCACATGTTCTCGTTCGCCTCTCGGCCCTGGTAGTACTGCTGGTAGTGCATGCGCGGTGGCGTGAGCGCCGCGAACTGCGCGTCCATGCCGGCCCTCCCCGCGACCACGGGCGCGAACGGGAACGGCGGCGTCCCCCCGAAGGGCGCGCTCATGAGCACGACGGAGCGGAACACGTCGGGCCGCACGACCGCGCACCATGCCGCCACCGGCGACCCGAAGTCGTGGCCGACGACGGCCGCGGTGCCATAGCCGAGCGCGGACACCAGCCCGAGGGCGTCGCGAACAAGGTTCAGCCGGCGGTAGGAGTACAGGTCGCCGTCGTACGTGCCGTCCCATCCCGTCGTGCGCCCGTACCCTCGTTGGTCGGGTGCGACGACGTGGTAGCCGGCCTCGGCGAGGCGGGGAAGCACGTGCCGCCAGCTGTACGCCAGCTCGGGGAAGCCGTGCAGGAGCAACACGAGCGGGCGCGAGCCGTCGGCCGGCCCGGCCTCGAGGATGTGCATCCGCAGGCCGTTCACGCCGTCGACGAACCGCGATCGGACGCCCGCGGGGAGCACTCCCGCGCTATAGGGCTCCTGTTGGGCCATGTCCATCCCTCCGCCAGTGCCGCTGGCGGCAGCATTGTAGGAAAGACGGAAGCTCCCGTCCGGGAGTCACCCGGCCATTACCGTCCGAATGGCGGGGATTGTGGTGCGGTTGGCCGTGTGAATGGGGGTACCCCTGCGGCGAACGTCGAAGGGAACGGGGCGCCCCTGCCGGGTGTCACCGCGCCACCCAGGGGTCCCCGGATGATTGCCCAGTGAACGAAACCTCCCTCACCGTCGATGGCAACGAGGCCGCCGCGCGCATCGCGCACAAGACCTCCGAAGTCATCGCCATCTACCCGATCACGCCGTCCTCGGCGATGGCCGAACTCTGCGACGGCTGGTCCGCCGAAGGCCGGACGAACATCTTCGGCACCGTGCCGCGCGTCATCCAGATGCAGAGCGAAGGCGGCGCCGCCGGTGCCGCGCACGGCGCGCTCATGGCCGGCGCCCTGACCACCACGTTCACGGCGTCGCAGGGCCTGCTGCTCATGCTCCCGAACATGTTCAAGATCGCCGGTGAACTCACGCCGGCGGTCTTCCATGTCGCCGCCCGCGCCGTGGCCACGCACGCGCTCTCCATCTTCGGTGACCACAGCGACGTCATGGCCGTGCGCAGCGCCGGGTGGGGGATGC
Source organism: Candidatus Amarobacillus elongatus (assembly GCA_016703545.1). Taxonomy (GTDB): domain Bacteria; phylum Chloroflexota; class Dehalococcoidia; order Tepidiformales; family Tepidiformaceae; genus Amarobacillus; species Amarobacillus elongatus. The sequence continues at coordinate 454,718 of JADJBX010000003.1, read as the reverse complement.
TCTGTTCCGCATCGGTCCAGGAAGCACAGGACTTCGCGCTCATCGCAACGGCCGTCACGCTGCGCTCGCGCGTGCCCTTCGTGCACTTCTTCGACGGTTTTCGCACCAGCCACGAAGTGAACAAGATCACGCCAATCAGCGACGACGACGTCGCGGCGATGATCGACGGCGACCTCGTCCAGGCGCACCGCGACCGTGCCCTCTCGCCCGAGCACCCCGTACTCCGGGGCTCGGCCCAGAACCCGGACGTATTCTTCCAGGCTCGCGAAGCCGCCAGCCCCTTCTACGCGCGCACCCCCGCGCTCGTGGAAGCCGAAATGGCACGCTTCGCGGCGATGAGCGGCCGTCGCTACTCGCTCTTCGATTACTCGGGGGCGCCTGATGCGAGCCGGATCATCGTGCTCATGGGGTCAGGTGCGGGCGCGGTGCAGGAAGCCGTCGAAGCACTCAATGCCCGGGGCGAGAAGGTGGGCCTGCTGCAGGTACGGCTGTACCGGCCGTTCGCACGCCAGGCGTTCCTGCGGGCGCTCCCGCCCACGGTCCGCTCCATCGCCGTGCTCGACCGCACGAAGGAGCCGGGCGCGGTCGGCGAGCCCCTGTACCAGGACGTGCTGACGGCGCTCGCCGAGGCGGTGGGCGAAGGCGAAATCGACGCCATGCCCCGCGTCATCGGCGGCCGCTACGGCCTCGCCTCGAAGGAGTTCACCCCCGCGATGGCGGCGGCCGTTTTCGCCGAACTCCCCGCACCCAAACCGAAGAAGCACTTCACCGTCGGCATCAACGACGACGTCTCGCATTCCAGCCTCGACTTCGACCCCGCGTTCACCGCGGAGGAGCCCGGGCACCGTGCGCGCGCTGTTCTACGGCCTCGGCAGCGATGGCACCGTGGGCGCCAACAAGAACTCCGTCAAGATCATCGGCGAAGGCACCCCTGCACGCGCAGGGGTACTTCGTGTACGACTCCAAGAAGTCGGGCGCGGTGACGGTGTCGCACCTTCGCTTTGGGCCGCACCCCATCCGGTCGACCTACCTGATCACCGCCGCGACGTTCGTCGCCTGCCACCAGTTCCGGCTGCTGGAACGCATGGACGTGCTGGAGTTCGCCGAGCACGGCGCCACGTTCCTCCTGAACAGCCCGTACGGGGCCGATGGCACTTGGGATCGTCTGCCGTTCGAAATCCAGCAGGCGATCATCGAGAAGGGCATCCGCCTGTTCGTGATCGATGGCGACAGGGTCGCGCGGGATGCGGGCCTTGGGAACCGGGTCAACACGGTGCTGCAGCCGTGTTTCTTCGCGCTGGCGAACATCATGCCACGTGAGGCGGCGATCGACGCGATCAAGTCGGCCATTCGCAAGACGTACGGCCGGCGCGGGGAACTCGTTCTCGAACGGAACTTCGCCGCCGTCGATGCTGCGCTGGAGGCGCTGCACGAGGTGGTGCCGCCCGCCTCGGCGGCGAGCCGCGAGCACCGGTTGCCGGTTGTCCCGGCGGCCGCCCCGGACTTCGTGCAGCGGGTGACGGCGATGATGCTTGACGGCAAGGGCGACCTCCTGCCCGTCTCCGCGCTCCCCGTGGACGGCACCTTCCCCACGGGCACCTCGCGCTGGGAGAAGCGCGGCATCGCGGCCGAGATCCCCATCTGGGATCCGTCGCTCTGTATCGACTGCGCGAAATGCGCGCTCGTCTGCCCGCACGCGGCCATTCGCATGAAGGTGTATGACCCCGCGGCGCTCGATGGCGCGCCCGACGGGTTCGAACACCGGGCGTGGTCCGGCCGGGACCTGCCGGGCTCCGCAATGACCATCCAGGTGGCGCCCGACGACTGCACCGGCTGCGGTATCTGTGTGGACGTGTGCCCCGCGCGCAGCAAGTCCATCCTCAAGCGCAAGGCGATCAACATGGAACCGCGCGAGGAGCACGCCGCCCGCGAGCGTGCATCCTTCGCCTTCTTCGAGGACCTCCCGGAGGTGGACCGCACCGCGATCCAGGCGGCGACGATCAAGGGCTCCCAGATGATCACGCCGCTGTTCGAGTTCTCCGGGGCGTGCGCAGGCTGCGGCGAGACCCCGTACCTCAAGCTCCTGTCGCAGCTCTTCGGGGACCGCGCCCTCATCGCGAACGCCACCGGCTGCTCGTCCATTTACGGCGGGAACCTGCCGACCACGCCCTGGTCCATCGACCACAACGGGCGAGGCCCCGCATGGGCGAACTCGCTCTTCGAGGACAACGCCGAGTTTGGCCTCGGGATGCGTCTGGCGCTGGACCAGCATGAGGAGCTTGCGCGTCACCTGCTCTCGCGGGTCGCGCCCGAGGTGGGCGAGGAGCTGTGCGCCGAGATCCTGGCCGCCGAACAGGGCTCTGACGCCCTCATTGAGCAGCAGCGGGTGCGCGTTGCCCAGCTCAAGTCGCGCTTGGAACGCGCGGCCAGCACCGACGCGCGGCGCCTGCTCGGCGTCGCCGACGTCCTCGTGCGGAAGTCGGTCTGGATCGTGGGCGGCGATGGCTGGGCGTACGACATCGGCTTCGGCGGCCTGGACCACGTGCTGGCGAGCGGCCACGACATCAACATCCTCGTGCTCGACACCGAGGTGTACTCGAACACGGGTGGGCAGGCGTCGAAGTCGACATCCCGCGGGGCGGTCGCGAAGTTCGCGGCGGCGGGCAAGCGGGTGGGAAAGAAAGACCTGGGCATGATCGCCTCGGCGTACGGCAACGTGTACGTGGCGAACATCGCCCTTGGCGCCGACAACGCGCAGGCGGTGAGGGCGTTCGCCGAAGCCGAGGCGCACAAGGGGCCGTCCATCATCCTCGCGTACAGCCACTGCATCGCCCACGGCATCGATATGCGCACCGCGATGAGCCACCAGCGCGACGCCGTGGCCAGCGGGTACTGGCCCCTCTACCGGTACAAGCCCGCGCCGGAGGGCACGAACGAGCACCCGTTCCACCTGGATTCGAAGAAGCCGAGCATCCGCTTCGAGGAGTTCGCCATGAGCGAAGCCCGCTTCGGTATGCTGCGCCTGGCCAATCCCCAGGAGGCGGAGCAGCTCACGCGCATGGCCGCGGACGACATCGCGGAGCGGTGGCGGCTGTACGAGCAGCTCGCCGACGTGGAGCGTACGTCGCCACCGATCATCGCGGTGGACCAGGGGCACGGCGGTCACGGCGCCGAGGAGGCCGACCATGGTTGACATGACCACCCGCTACCTCGGGCTTACGCTGCCTTCGCCCGTTGCGGCTTCGGCCTCGCCCCTCTCGGACAGCATCGACACCCTACGCCGCCTTGAGGCCGCGGGCGCCGGCGCGGTTGTCCTGCGCTCACTCTTCGAGGAGCAGATCGTGCACGAATCGCTCGACCTGCACGAACTGCTCGAGCAGTGGACGGAGAGCTACCTCGAGGCCCAGAGCTTCTTCCCCGCGCTACCCGAGCACGCGACGCGCCCCGCGGCCTACCTCGACGCGATCGAACAGGCCCGGCGCGAGCTTTCCATTCCCGTCATCGCCAGCCTGAACGGCATCACTCCCGGCGGCTGGACGCGCTACGCCCGCCAGATCGAGGAAGCAGGCGCGCACGCGATCGAGCTGAACGTGTACTTCGTCGCCGCGAACGCCACGGAGACGGCGGAGTCCGTCGAGGAGCGGTACGCGACCATCGTGGCCGCCGTTCGCGACGTCGTTCGCATTCCCGTCGCGGTCAAGCTGAGCCCGTTCTTCAGCGCCCTCCCCTCCGTCGCGCGCCGCCTCGTGGCCTGCGGCGCCGACGGCCTCGTGCTCTTCAACCGGTTCATGCAGCCCGACATCGACCTCGAATCGCTCACGGTCGTGCCGACGGTGCGTCTCAGTTCGCCGGCGGAGCTCGCGCTCCCCATCCGCTGGATCGCCATCCTGCGGGGCTGCGGCGTCGATGTCTCGCTCGCCGCCACGAGCGGGGTGCACGCCTCCGAGGACGTGCTCAAGGCGCTGCTCGCCGGGGCGGATGTGACGATGATGGCGTCCGCGCTGCTAATCCACGGCCCCGAGCACCTCGCGACCGTCGTCGCCGGGGTCGAACAGTGGATGCGCGACCGGCACTACGACTCCGTGCGGCAGATGGTCGGCAGCCTCAGTCACGCGACGAGCCCCGATCCCGCCGCGTTCGAGCGCTCGAACTACATGAAGGCGCTGGTTTCGTACTCGGGCGCGCCCGCCCAGCCCTGGGCCGGCTGACGCGCATCGCTCGCAAGGGTGTGCAAGCGGTCCGGATCCCGCCGACTTCCAAAACTGGCCCGCGTCTTGCCTTGACAGCGCAATTCTGGGACCGATAGCGTGCCCACTGTCGACCGCGGCGTGAATAGTGCCGAACGACGACACCAATCGATTCATGAGGCGATGCGGCCCCGGGGCCGCGAATGGGGGGACTTCGACCGTGACGAACGCCGCTGACCGCGCTCCGCTTTCCAATTCGTACGACGTGCTCATCGTCGGCGCCGGCTTCGCCGGCCTCTACCAACTCTACCGGCTCCGGCAACTGGGGATGACCGCGCTCGTGGTCGAAGCGGGCGACGACGTGGGCGGGACCTGGTACTGGAACCGCTATCCCGGCGCGCGCTGCGACGTCACCAGCCTCGAATACTCGTACAGCTGGTCCAAGGAACTCGAGAACGAGTGGGAATGGTCCGAGCTCATGGCGTCGCAGCCGGAGATCGAGCGGTACGCCCAGCACGTGGCGACGAAGTTCGATCTTCGCCGCGACATCGCCTTCAACACCCGCGTGACCAGCGCCCACTACGACGAAGCCGCCAACTGCTGGCGCGTGACCACCGACCGCGGCGATGCCGTCCAGGGCCGGTACGCGGTCATGGCCACCGGCTGCCTTTCGGCGCCGATGCTCCCCAACATCCCTGGCATCGAGAGCTACCAGGGCGTCTCCGTCCAGACCAGCCTCTGGCCCAGGGACGGCGTCGACCTCGCCGGCAAGCGGGTGGCGATCATCGGCACGGGTTCCTCCGCGGTGCAGTCGATCCCGGAGGTCGCGAAGGTCGCTGCGTCGCTGACGGTGTACCAGCGAACGCCGACCTACACCTGGCCCGCGAACAATCGGCCGCTGACCGAAGAGGACCAGCGGAGGGTGCGGGAGACGTACGACCAGCTTCGCGAGCAGGAACGGAACAGCATCGCCGGCATCGCGCTCGGCCTCGGCGGCGCGCTGTTCGCGCCCCCCACGGCGAAGATCCTCGAGCTCAGTGAAGACGAGCGTCGCGAGGCGCTGGAGAAGCACGGCTTCAGCGTCACGCGCATGTTCGCCGACGTGCCCACAAACATGGAGGCGAATGGAGTCGCGCGCGCGCTCTACGGCGAGATGGTCCGGCGCGTCGTGCGTGACCCGGAAACGGCGGCGGCGCTCACGCCGAGCGAGCACCCGATTGGCTGCAAGCGCGCGGTCATCGATACGAACTACTTCGAGACGTTCAACCTGCCGCACGTGTCGCTCGTTGACCTGCGCAAGGACCCGATCGCGGCCATCACGCCCTCGGGGATCCAGACCGCTTCGGGCAGCCGCGAGTTCGATGTCATCATCTACGCCACCGGCTTCGATGCGATGACCGGCGCACTGAACCGCATCGATATCCGCGGCCGCGGCGGCGAGAAGCTGACCGAGCATTGGTCCGGTGGCCCGCGGAACTACCTCGGCCTGATGGTGGCCGGCTTCCCGAACCTGTTCACCATCACCGGCCCCGGCAGCCCGTCGGTCATGAGCAACATGATGGTCTCCATCGAACAGCATGTGGACTGGATCTCCGACTCCCTCGCCTACCTCCGGGACCACGGGATCGAGCGAATGGAGCCCGCGATCGAGGCGGAGGACCGCTGGGTCGATCACGTGAACAACGTCGCCTCGGGCACGATGTACGTGGCCGAGAGCTGCCACTCCTGGTACCTCGGCGAGAACGTCCCCGGGAAGATCCGGCAGTTCATGCCGTACATCGGCGGCGTGGGCCGCTACCGCGCGAAGTGCGACGAGATCGCCGCGAACGGCTACGAAGGGTTCATCCTGGAGAAGGCCGCCGTCCCGGCGGGCTGACCCGCCCGGCATAGCCATTGGCGGAGGCCCCGGGCAACCGGGGCCTCCGCCCTGTTCGGCGCCGTTCAGTCCTTCTTTCCGTTGCCACCCGCGTTCGAATTGACGTTGCCACCGCCACCCGCGTTGGCGGTGCCATGGGAGTTCGCATTCGCGTTCGAACCGGCATTCCCGCCGGCGTCCGGATTCCCGTTCCCATTGCCGCCGGCGCCCGGGGCATCTCCGCCAGGGTTGGCATTCCCATTGCCGCCCGCGTTGGGATTCGCGTTGACGTTCCCGCCCGTGGCGGGGTTCGACCCCGCATTGCCGCCCCCGTTGCCGTTGGCATCCGATTTCCCGCCGGCGTTCGAACCCGCGTTGCCGTTCGCGCCCGGGTTCGACGTGCCGTCGCCGCCTGCGTTCGCGTTTCCATTGCCACCCGGCGTCGAACTGGAACTGCCGCCCGGGTTGGCGTTCCCGTGGCTCGCTCCGTTGGTGGCGTCACCACCGCCTTCAGCCTTCGGGGTACCGTTCCCATTGCCCGCGCCGTTCGGTTCCGCGTTCCCCCCGGGGTTCGCGTTCCCGTGGCCGCCGCCTGAATCGGCATCCGGATTGGCATTGCCGTTGCCGGTTCCGGCGGCGCTGTTGTCCCCGCCAGCGGGGTTGCCGTTGCCGCCCGGGTCGGGAGTGGCGTTCCCTCCGCCCCCGCTGGAGCTGGCGTCTCCGCCGCCGCTCCCCGTCAGGCCCGGGTTGCCGTTGCCGCCGGCATCAGCCGGCGCGTTCGACGGGCCGGGCCCTCCTGCATGCGGGTCCCCCTCGGGCGATGGCGCGGCCGACAACGGCGGCTGCTCGGCTCGCGGCGTCGCGCGCGGTGGGGTGGGTTGCGATGTGCTCGCGGATGGCGGAGACGACGCCGGCCCGGCAGTCTCCACGGACGCACTGGGGTCGGCCGCTGCCGGATCCGGATCAACGGCCTCCGCGTGCACTTCCGGGATGAACGCGGCGGAGACAGCCGTGAACAGTTGCGGAGCGGTCGCGTCTGTCGCCGCGCGGGCAGCGGGCGGTTCAGCCGCAGGGGCCGCGGCCACCGAGTCCAGGATCTGCTCGACCGCGTCGGCGACCGGCGCGCCGAGGGTCTCGCCCACACTCCGGACGAAGGCGCGCGCCAGCGACGGGTTGAGGGCGGACCCGAGCAGCAGCGTCACGCTCGCGGCGACCGCCGCCTTTCGCACCACCGAGCCGCCGTGTGCCGCGCGCGGAGCGGCGGCGCGGCCCGTAAGACGTTCCCGCAGCGCATCCCGGAACGCGGGCCGCGGCGCTGCCTCTCCCTCGACAAGCATGGCGAATAGTGCGAGGTAGGGGCGGATCTCGGTTGGCGCTGTGGCCAGCACCGCGACCGGGAGCTCGCCCGCCAGCAGCGCCTGGACGCCCCGGTCGAGTTGCGCTTCAAGGAACGTGGTCTCGTTCATCCGTCCACGACCTTCCGCAGATTCCGCATTGCGGCGAATTGGAGCGCCTTCACGGTGCCCTCGGCCTTGCCCAGCGCCTGTGCGATCTCCCGGATCTTGTATCCAGCCAGTCGCATCGCCACGACCTCGCGCTGTGCCGGGGGAAGGCCGGGAAGGGCGTCGGCGATGGTGCTTCGCGCCTGCTCGCCCGCGACATCCGGGGTCAGCCGGTCCGCAATCTCGGGGGTCAGCGGCACGACACTCCGGCGGCTGCGCGCTCGTCCATGTTCGCGCGCCACGTTCTGGGCGATGCGCAACAGCCACACGCTGATCGGCACCTCCCCCGATCGGTACCGGCCGATGCCCTTGAGCGCGCGTTCGTACGTTTCCGCGGTGATGTCCTCGGCATCCGGCACGTTCCCGGCGAGGCGGAAGGCGTACCCGTACACCTGCTTCACGGTCGCGTCGTACAACTCGCCGATGGCGAGCGAATCCCCGCGTGGCAGCGGGCGATGAGCGAAGCCTGGGCGAGGGTATCGGCTGGGGACATAGCGCCCTTGCACTGTAGGTACGCCCCGCCGCCACTTCAACCAACAGATGTGCGTTTGATGACGGTCGGGTCGGCTCGCGTGAGGCCCCGAGGGCCCGGCCGCCACGCCGGCCTTACACGCCCTCCCCCGCGCCGCGAAAAGGTGAACAGAAACCGCCCAAACGGTGCCGGCTATCTCCCGCGAAAGCTGTGCTCGCGATTCATCGGTATGACGAGTTGACGAATCTTGCCCATTTCGAATTGCCCGACTAAACCAACCGTCCTTCAGGCGACATTACTTCCGATCCAGTGGACGAGTCTTGAATGCGTTCCATGCGATTGAGTGGGTTGATACTACCATCACTGATTCCGGGTAGAAACGGTGACTGTTGGGGAGCCCAGGAGTTACTCTTTAGGGAAGGTCCCAGTGTCGGGCAGTCGCCCGTCGCTTGTGTGAGGTGGTGGAGATGAATCACGAACGAACATGGAATCTGGTGCGCGCGCTGCGTCTCGCGCCCCTCGTCGTCCTCGGAGCGGCGGGCGTCCTTCTTGGCATGACGCTCCCGGCCAACGCCGACGGCGATGATTCCCCGGCCGTCTGCAAGACCGGGAGCAGCACAGGCGAAGGCAACCAGGTCATCGCTGCCCCCACGGGCAAGGTGGTCGACTTCATCTGTATCAAGTCCGGCGTCGAGATGTTCGGCACGTCCAAGCACAGCAACCCCATCAGCACGGATGGGTTCTACGGCAACGGCGGTTGCTACCAGGTCACCGGGCTTGGGACGGCAAGTGTCACCGTCACGAAGGTGGGCTCGGGTTCCGACTGCAAGGACATCAGCCACGTGGACTACGCGGTGGTCGATGCCGTCGTGATCGAGACCGCCACCCCAACCAATACCGCCACCACGGTGACCGCGACCGCGACGAACACGGCAACCAACACGGCGGTCACCGCGACGGCGACGAACACGGCTACGAACACGCCCACGACCACCGCGACGGCGACGAACACGGCGACAAATACGCCGACGACCACTGCGACGGCGACGAACACGGCAACCAACACGCCGACGACCACAGCGACGGCGACGAACACGCCGACGAACACCGCCACGGCCACGCCGACGAACACGGCGACCGCCACGCCGACGGGGACGCTGACTCCCACGGTTACCGCCACGGCCACGGCCACGGCTACCGCGACATCGGTGTTCACCGCCACGGCGACACCCGTCAACACGGCAATTCCCACGGCGACGCCCGTGCTCGCCACGGCGACGGCTCCCTCCGTGCTGACGGTGGTGCCGACGGCCGTGACCACGCAGCCGCCTGTGGTTGCGACGCAGCAGGCCACGCTCGCGGTCCCGACCGCGACGGCGACCAACACGCCCGCCCTCGCGGCGCAGACCGCTGTGGCTGTCGGCCCGACACCGGCGCCGCCGTCGGCCGGCGCCGGTACCACGACGACCAACCCGCCAGTGCTCATCGCCGCGGTGACGGCGCTCGCGACCGGCTTCGTGTTCGCGGCGCTCGGGACGCGGAGGCGGCGCGCGGGCAAGTAACCTCACGCATCGGCGGGCCGGACAGGAAACGACTGGGGCGTCGTCCCTGCCCGGTCAGGCGAGCGAACAACAGGGCCGGTTACCGGCCCTGTTGTTGTGTGTTCGGCACGTACAAGGTGGATGGCCCGGCGAGCATTCACCAATCGGCGCCGGCGCGCCGTTTAATAGTTGTTGACACTGAAAAAGATAGAGATTCAAACAATTGCGTTCGCAACCGTGGTGTACGGCGAATCATTGGTTAAGATCGTGTTTCTTCGGGAGCCTCACGATTGTCCAACGATCCGAACCAGAAACAGCCAGCCCTTCGAACCAATGACGACTCGGAGGTGCAGCTGCCCGCACTGACGCCGATGCAGTTCCGCCTCCTGCGGTTGCTGAAGCACTCCCATGAACGCGACGCCGCGAGCCTCGCCTCCCGGCTTGTTCTCACCGATACCGCCGTTCGCCAGCACCTCTCCGTGCTCGAAGCCGCCGGACTTGTGGTAGGCACGGCGACGCGCGAGGGCCAGGCGCGCGGCCGGCCGCGCATCACCTACACCACCACGCCGCTCGCCGATCTGTACGTGCCCGATGCTTCACTGAAGGTGCTCGGCGCGCTCGCCCGCCATTGCGCCGAGACTCGTCCGGGGACGATGTCCACGTGGCTGCGCGCGCACTTCGAGGGCGTGTTCCGGCAGTGGTTTCCCAGCGACGATATCACCGAATCAGAGGCACGCGCCGCCCTGTCGTCGGCGCGCGCTTCCGGCGCCGTCCTCTCACTGGAGGACGGCGCGGACGGAGAGACGATCGTGCGCGTGCACCAGTGCCCGATTTCCGCGCTTGCCCGGGAGTTGCCGATGGTGTGCGACGTGGAACTCGACGTGCTGCGAACGTTCTGGCCCAACTTCGAGACCCGCCGCGGCGCCTGCAAGGCCGGGGGCGACTACTACTGCGAGTTTCGCGGGCGCCTCAAGGACGTGGAACCGGGCGACTGATCTCCGGCGTGGAATCCGGCGCTGGCCCACGCACGATCCGCACCAGCGTCGCGATCTCCCGCTCCGCCATCTGCCGCTGTTCGTCCGCGCCGTGATGGAAGCCGTCGGAGTGCTTGCCAACTTCGCCATCGGTCGCCCAGCGTGGGCGGTCCGGCGCCTCATGGTAGAAGTGCAGATCGCGGGAAAGGGCGCGGACGCGGCCGATGAGAGCGGTGCGCGCCCGGTCCGTATCCCGCTCCTCCTTCTTCGTCACCGAGAAGTTCGAATACGAGAACGGCCCCCACACCACGAACTGCCGCCCCTCGTCGCGAAGGGAGATGCGGGCGATGCTCTCGACGGTGGCATAGAGGTCAGCGGTGCTGAAATGCGCGTCGCCGCCGACGGTGCGCTGCAGCAGTCGGCGGCCGGTGCGGAAGACGGAGTTGTTGGCGATGCGTGGCCGGTCGGCCGCTTTGAAGCCGATGTCCGAGGCCACCTTCCCGGCGCGCCCAAACTTCCGCGAGAGCTTCTTCGGCACCGAGCGGTATTCGAACCAGAAGCTCTGCAGCATCATCCACACGAGGTCGGGCTGCTCATCGGCAACCCATCGCTCGACCGCCTTCGGAAGGCGCGCGTCTGGCCAGACGGTCTTCGACACGATCTCGACCGGTTCGCCCAACTGTTCGCTGCCGAGGCGCGTGAGCCAGTCCAGTCTCGAACCCGGGCCCTGGTGGATGAGTTCGTTACTGGTCGTAAGGCGCAATATCTTCATCCGCTCGATTGTAGCGATCGCTCGGACATTGGGTGGGCTTTCAGGCAGACCGCCCCTGGAACAGCCCGGGGCGGGTTTGGAGCTCGTCGATGGTGCTGACCCCGGTGGCGAACATGGCCACGCGCAGCTGCTCGATGACTACCCGCAAGGCGAACTCGGCTTGCTCTTCGCCATCGGCCGCGGCCTGGACGACGGGCGCGGCGATGCCGCAGAGATTGGCGCCGAGCGCGATCGCCTTCGCGACATCGATCCCGTCCCGGATGCCGCCGCTCGCGATAATGCACGCCTCGGGGCACGCGGCTCGTACCGCGAGCAGGGCGTCAGCCGTCGGGAGGCCCCAGCCCGCGAAGGCGCTGGCGGCGGCCTGCAGGAGTGGGTCGGTGCCCCTGTGACGTTCGACTTCGCTCCAGGACGTACCGCCCGCACCAGCGATGTCGATGGCGGCGACGCCCGCGCCGAGCAGCCGCTTCGCCACCTGCGCGGAGATGCCCCACCCCACCTCCTTGACGACCACAGGCACGGATAGCGCGTCGCAGACGGCGGCGACGCGGCCTTCGATGCCGCGAAACCGAGTGTCGCCGCCTTCCTGGAGCGCCTCCTGCAGCGGGTTCAAATGGAGGATGAGCGCGTCCGCTCCCGTCGACTCGACGAGCCAGCGGCAGTCACGGGGCGTGACGCCGTAGTTCAGCTGCACCGCGCCGAGGTTGGCGAAGAGGAGGATGTCGGGGGCGATGTCGCGGACCTGGAAGTGCCGGTTGTCGCGCTGCTCGATGGCGATACGCTGCGACCCCACGCCCATGGCCACGCCAAGCCGCTGCGCCACGGCCGCCATCCGCCGGTTGAGGACCGCGGTCTCGGCGGTGCCACCGGTCATCGACGAGATCAGGAGTGGCGCCGTCAGTTGCTTTCCGAAGAACGCCGTTTCCAGCGAGACCTCGTCGAGGTCGAGTTCGGGGAGCGCGTTGTGCACGAAGTCGTACCGCTCCCACCCGGCGCTCATCGCCGAGCGCACATCGCGTTCGCGAACGACGTCGATGTGGTCCTGCTTTCGGCGTGCGATGCCTTCGTCCATGCCCTCGCCCTCCGGCCGTCCTTGACCGGCGGGCCCATCTTAATCGTGAGTGACCGAAAAAAGATGGCCGGACGGGGTACCGCGAAACGATTCGAAAGGCCAAGCTAACGCCGTGGGTTCCACGCAATCGCCGCCAGCCGCTGCTGTCGTTTCCGCTCCCTGTCTTCGCCGCACCTTCGGTTCCGTCATCGATGACGCGAACTTCCGCTGGCTCTTTCTCGGCAACCTCATGCAGTTCGGGTCGATGCAGATGCAGCTGGTCGTGCGCGGCTGGCTGGTGTTCCACATCACCGGGTCATTCGCCGCGCTGGGCACGATGTCGCTCGCGAACGCGATCCCGGGCGTCATCTTCGCCCCCATCGGCGGCGTCATCGCCGACCGCGCGCCGAAGAAGGTCGTCATCCAGGTAGCCCAGGGCTACAACGTCCTCAACGCGGCGGTGCTCTCTCTGCTCGCCGCCGGCGCCTTCGGCCTCCACATCGAATTCTGGCACCTGTTCCTGAGTTCGTTCCTGCAGGGCGGCGTGAACTCGATCATGATGCCGTCGCGGCAGTCGATGATCTCCGACCTCGTGCCGCGCGACCGGCTGATGAACGCCATCGGCACGAACTCGTCCGGTCAGACGTTCATGCAGCTCGTGGGGCCCGGGATCGCGGGCTTCATGATCGCGGCCTGGAGCCCGTCCGTGGTTTTCGCGGTGATGGCGGCGATGTACGCCATCGCGGTGAGCTTCACCGTGCGGCTGCCCACCAAACCCCAGTACGCCTTCGCCCAGTCCGCCGATGGAATGGCCGCCGCCTCGGCGCGCGCCTCGAACGGCAAGCGGGGCAGGGGCGGGCTCGGCGACCTGCTCGACGGCATGAGGTACGTCGCCACGGACCCCACGATCCGCATGCTCGTGCTCGTCAACTTCATGATCGTGGTCGTCGCGATGCCCTACACGATGCTGCTCCCCGGCTTCGTGAAGGAAGTACTGCACAAGGGCGCCTTTGAGCAGGGCATGCTGCAGAGCGTCCAGGGCATCGGGGCGATTGTCGGATCGGTGCTTGTGGCCTCGGCGGCGGCGAAACGGCGCGGGCGCATGATGATTACGTGGGGCACCCTGCTCGGTGGCAGCATCGTGCTCTTCGCCCTCTCGCGGAACTTCTACATCACGCTGCCGATCATGGTCCTCATCGGCGCGGCGCAGGCCGGCCGCATGGCCATCGGGCAGGTCCTCATCCAGAGCTACTCGGCCGAGGAGTTCCGCGGACGCGTGCAGTCGGTGTGGTTCATGCAGTTCAGCCTCGTGCAGTTCGGCACCTTCGCCGTGTCCATCCTCGCCGAGTTCATCGGTCCGCAGCTGGCCATCGGCGGGCTCGCGGCGCTGCTGGTGATAGCGATGACGATGGTCACCCTGCTCGTGCCGCGGATGCGCGCGCTGGAATAGCCCCGAGGGCTCCGGCATCCCGTGAATGCCGCATCGCAATCAGCCCCAGCGCCGCACTGGCGACCTCCCCGGGGGGCACGTCGAGGCAGGCATTCGTGCCTTCCGGGCACACACTCTTGAGGCACCAGCTGCACGCAACGTCGCGCGACAGCACCCGCGAGGGCACCATCCACGGGGTGTGCTGCGGATTGGTGCGCGCATACACGACCACGACCGGTGTCCCCGTGGCCGCGGCGATGTGCGCGGGCCCGGTGTTGTTCGTGACCAGGACGGATGCCGCCTCAATCGCCGCGGCGAGCGCGGGCAGCTCCAGCATGCCGGCCAGGTTCACGGCCGATCCACCCGCGACCGCCTGCGCACGTTCGCGTTCGCCGGGATCGCCGGTGACGACGCAGCGAACGCCCGCCGCCTCCAGCGCCTCCGCCACGACGCGGAATCGGCCCGCCTCGTACCGCCGAGACGGTGCGCTCGCTCCGGGGTGGATCACGGCGAAGGGCTCACCGGGGCCGATGCCGTGTTGGGCGAGCATCGTGCGCACCGCGGCGCGGGCGGCCGGAGGTACCGCGATGGCCATGCGGTCGTTGTTCGAAGGCGAACCAAGCGCGGCCACGAGGTCGAGTTGACGGCGCACCTCGTGGCGCTGGTCCGGGCCGCTGTCGCCCTCTGGGAGGTAGTCGGTGAGCAGTTGGTACGGGTTGTGGGCGCAGTGCCCGGCCCGCAGGGGAATCCCCGCGAGGTAGGTCAGCATGGCGGCGGGCAGCGGGTCCTGCGTCGAGACGGTGAACAGCACCGCGCCGTCGAACCCTCCGGCCCGGAGCCGATCGATCATCGCGAAGTCGTGGGCGGGCGAAGGCCGCGGCGGGGTGGCCTTCATCCACGGCGCCTCGTACACGATCACGTCGTCGATTTCGGGCACGAGCCGGGCTGCCTCGGCGCCGGCCGGGGAGGTGAGGAGTGTGATACGGCGGCCGGCGACCGCGCCCTTGAGTGCGCGAATCGCCGGCTGCGTCATGAGGACGTCCCCGAGGCTATCCAGCCGAACGCACAACAGGCGCCCGGCGCTCTCCCAGCCGTGTGCCACCGCGCCCTCCCTGGCGTTCTTCGGGGGGCAGCCCGTGCTCGTTCCACTGGATGCGCGCGATGATGCCCGTCGTCGAGCGGTCCTCGATGAACGGCAGGATTTCGACCTGTCCACCAAGGGCACGCACGAGCGGCGCCTCGGGCAGGGTTGCTTCGGTGTAGTCGCCGCCCTTCACGAACACGTCGGGGCGGATGGCGGCGATGAGCGCGTCGGGCGTGTCTTCCTCGAACGGGATCACGAAGTCCACGCAGGTGAGCGCCGCGAGCACGCGTGTGCGATCGTCGAGCGTGTTCACGGGCCGCGTGGGCCCCTTGAGCCGCGCGACGGATGCGTCGGAGTTGAGGCCCACGATGAGCAGGTCGCCGGGGCGGCGGGCACGGTTCAGGTAGCTGACGTGGCCGGAGTGGAGGATGTCGAAGCAACCGTTCGTGAACACGATCCGCCGCCCGATGGCGCGTGCCGCCGCGACCCTCGCGAGCAGCGCCGGCACGTTCTCCGGCACCTTCGTTTCGGTGAGCAGCTGCCCGCGCAATTCGTCCGCGGTGCAGCACGCGGTGCGGTCCTTCGTCACGGCCACGGCGGCGGCCGCCGAGGCGAGCCCGGCCGCCACGGGGGTGGTGGCTCCGGCCGCGAGCGCGAGCCCAAACGCGCTCATGAACGTGTCGCCCGCGCCGGCGACGTGCGCGTTTCGGACCGCCTGCGCGCTCGTGCGGTAGGGGACGCGGCCGCGTTCGAAGACGACGGCCCCCGCGCTATCGAGTGTCACGGCCGCGATCCGCGCTCCCGTGACGTCGAGGAACCGGTCCCCCATCGCGGCCAGTACATCGGTCCGGGCGGCGACCGGAACGCGCTGGCCGATCAGTTCACACGCTTCCTCGAAGTTCGGCTTGACCGCCGTGGCGCCGACCTCCCGGTAGCGCGCGAGGTCCCGCGAATCCACGAGCAGCACGCGCGGGTTCGCGGCCTGCAGCGATTCCACCGTCCGGATGACGCGGTTGGTGATGATCCCGTAGCCGTAGTCGCTCACGAGCACCGCGTCGTGCTTCGCCCACATGGAAGACAGGCGGCGGATGAGGCGTGCCTCGGAATCCCGCGACAGGGGACGCGTGTCGCCCTGGTCGAATCGCACGAGGAGCTGTCCGTCGGCGACGACGCGGTGCTTCGCCAGGGTCTCGCGGCCAGGTTCGGTGATTAGGGCCGACGGCGAGACGCCGGCCGCGGCAAGCGCGCTGCGCACCGCCGTGGCGGCGTCGTCGTCGCCCACCACCGATACGAAGGTGACGCTCGCGCCGAGCGCGCGCAGGTTGACGGCGGCGTTGGCCGCGCCGCCGGGGGCGTCGGTGCGGTGCTGGAGCGTCACGACCGGGACGGGGGCTTCGCGGCACAGCCGTGGCGCTTCGCCTTCGAGGTATGCGTCCAGCATCGCTTCGCCGACGACCAGCACGCGGAGGCTCGGGAAGGTGTCGATGAGGGTGAACGGCTCGGTCATGTGCGCATCTCCATCCTCACCGCCCGGCGAAGCCGGTCGTGTTCGAGTATTGCCGTCGCGGCCTCATCGAAGCGGGTGGCGACGACGTCCGGGATTCGCAGCGGGCCGCCGTGCCATTCGGTTTCGCCGCCCGTCTCGACGAGCGCCGTGTAGCACCCTGCGCGGCGGCCGGCTTCGATGTCGTTCAGGATGTCCCCGGCCATCCAGGATCGCGCGAGGTCAATCCCGAGGTCGCTGGCGGCCTGCCGGAGCAACCCCGGGAACGGCTTGCGGCACACGCAGGACACATCGAGGCCGCGGACCACTCCCTCCGGGTGGTGAGGGCACCAGTAGACGGCCGCCAAGGCCACACCTTCGGCCTTCAGCAGCTCGCGCAGCCGCGCCTCCACCACTCCGAGCGCACGAAGGGGGAAGTAGCCTCGCGCCGCCCCCGATTGGTTCGAAACCAGCACCAGGCGGTAGCCGGCGTCGCGCAACGCCCGCAGGCCCTCCGGCACCCCCGGCATGAGCTCCATCTTCGCGGGGTCCACGTTGTACGGGACGTCGCGAAGGAGCGTGCCGTCCTTGTCGAGGAACACGGCCCGGCGGCGGCTTACGGCCATGACGACTCCCTCGTGGGCAGGACGGTGATCTCGGGGATAACCGTGCCCGCCGGCTGACAGATCGCGTAACGGATGGCTTCCGCCACGTTCCTGGGGTCCTGCAGCACGTTCGGGTCGAGGTCGGGGAAGCGGTCCAGGAGGAAGGGCGTCCGCATGCCTCCGGCAATGACGGCGGTGACTGCGATGCCGCACTCCCGGCCCTCAACGTGGAGCGCATGGCTCAAGCCGAGGAGGCCCCACTTGCTGGCGTGGTAGGCGCTCGCGTTCGCCCACGCGCGCTTTCCGGCGGTCGAAATGACGTTGACGATGTGCCCGCCGCCCCGTTCTCGCATGCTCCGGAACGCCGACCGCGAGAGCAGAAAGGGCCCGCGCAGGTTTGTTGCCATAATGCGGTCCCACTCGTCGGGCGTGATGTCGTCCACGGGAAGGGTGCGGTCGATGCCGGCGCAGTTCACGAGCACGTCGAACGTCCCGAATTCGGCAACGGCACGCGCAATGGCGGCATCGACCTGGGCCTCGTCGGCGACATCGAGCATGAGCGCGAGGGCCTTGCCATCGCGGTGGGTGATGCGCGCCGCGACGCTCTCCGCCGCCTGGGCGCGCATATCAGCGACAACCACCGCGGCGCCATCGCGCGCGAGCACTTCGCACGTCGCTTCGCCGAGGCCGCTGCCCCCGCCCGTGACGATGGCCACGCGCCCGCTGAGCGGGCCCGGCGTCCGGGCCCGGGTTCGATCCTGGATCACCTGCGTCATCGAATGCTCTCCTTTGTGAGACCGCGCGCGCCCGGGGTCCGGGGTTCCGATTGCCGGCGGCGCGTTTGCGAACGGCGATGCTTCTGGCTGGATGGCTCCGTGCCTGGGCAGGCGATGCGGCGTTCCACCAGCGCTGACAGCACGTGGACGAGCACGGCGTGCACCTCCTGGATGCGCTGCGTGTCGCCGGAGGGGACGACGAGGGCGGCGTCGGCGAGCCCGGCACACTGGCCGCCGGTGCCGCCAAGCAGGGCGATGGTCCGGATGCCCCGCTTGCGGGCCTCCTCGAACGCCTGCACGACGTTGGGCGAGCGGCCACTGGTGCTGAAGCCGATGAAGACGTCGCCGGGGCTGCCTAGCGCTGCCACCTGCCGGGCGAACACGGACTCAAATGAGTAGTCGTTGGACCAGGCCGTGAGGATGGCGGTATCGGAGTTCAGGGAGACGACGGGGAGCCCCCGCCGCTCGGCCTGGAACCGGCCGACGAGTTCGGCGGCGAAGTGCTGCGCTTCCGCGGCGCTGCCGCCGTTCCCGGCGACGAGCACCTTGCCGCCACGGGTGAAGCAGGCGGCGATGATGTCGACGGCGTCGAGGACGCCGCCGCGCAGCGCCACACGCGAAGCTTCCATTGCCTCCGTGGCCGCCGCGAAGGCGTCATCGACGACCGCGACCTCGGCGTGCCGTTCGTGGCCGCCGGAACGTTCCACGGCGAGCACTTCCTCGTAGGTCGCCAGCAGCCCCGCCGTGACCTGGTCCCACGTGAACAGCGCATGGACGCGGCGGATGCCCTGCCGCCCGAAGGAGTGCAGCAGTTCCGGGTGGGCGAAGAGGTGGCCGAGGCGATCGGCGAGCGCGGCCTCATCCCGCGGGGGCACGAGGTAGCCCGTCTCGGCGTCGCGAACGGTGAACTTGATGCCGCCCACGTTCGCGCCAACCACCGGTGTCCCGCACGCCATCGCTTCGAGCGGCGTGATGCCAAACGGCTCGTACCAGGGCACGGTCACGAAGACGTCGGCGGCGCTGTAGTAGTACTTGAGAGCATGTCGCGGTCGATGCGGCCGGCGAACTGGACGGCGTCATCGACACCGCACTCGCGGGCGAGGTCGCGGAGGCGGTCGAGTTCCGCGCCTTCAGGCCCGGAGGTTTCGCCGCCGCCGCCGGCAACCACGAGGACGAGGTCGCCGCCCGCCTTCTTTCGCAGCCGCGCGAATCCCCGGATGACCGTGTCGACGCCCTTTCGGGGGACCATCCGGCCCAGGTGCAGGACGACGCGCCCGTCGCGGGGAAGGCCGAGCGCCTTGCGCGCGACGGCCTTGGGCATGGGCCACAGCTCCTGGCCATCGAAGCCGCAGGGCACCACCGCGATCTTCGCGGGGTCCGCCCGGTACTCGACGATCAGGTCCTCCAGCTCCTGCGGGCACTCCGCGATGACCCGATCGCATTCGGCGATGACGCGGTCCTCGATGGCGAAGCGCTCATCGGGGAAACCGTCCGCGTCGCCTTGAAAGCGGCGGCGGATGCGCCCCAGCGCGTGGAAGGTGACCACGAATGGGATCTGCCGGAGGCGCTTCAGCTCGCACGCCACGAGCGCCGACATCCAGCACTGGGCGTGGACGATGCTGTACGGCGCGCGTTCGCGGTCCATGAACGCGAGGACGTCGTCGCGAAAGTCGTCCATGAAGGGGAGCAGCTCCTCCTTCGGGACGTACGCCGCGGGTCCGGCGGAGACATGCACGACCCGGACGCCGTCCTCCCAGGCCACCACGCGCGGCTGATCGGCGCTCGAGCGGCGCGTGAAGATGTCCACGGCGTACCCGGCACGGGCCAGCCGGCGCGCGACGTTCGCGACGTACACGTTCTGGCCGCCGCTATCAATGCCGCCCGGCGCCGCGAGGGGCGAGGCGTGTTCGCTGATGAACGCGATCTTCGGCTTCACGCCGCACCTCCGGCGGCCGCGGCCGCCGCGAAGATCGTACGCGTGCCCCCGGTGACATCCCGGAACACGCACTCCCAATCGCGGCTGAACCGCTCGATGCCGAACCGTTCGATGGCCGTCTTCCGTGCCGCGTTGCCGAGCGTCCGGGCGAGCTCGGGGTCTTTCAGCAGCGCGCGCATGGGGTCGATGAGCCGCTCGGGCCGGGTATCGAGGTAGCCATTCCAGCCGTCTTCGATGACGGTCACGAGCTCCGTGGTCGCAAGGCCAACCACCGGGAGGCCGACCATCATCGCCTCGCAAATCGCCAGCCCGAGGCTCGTGTAGCGAATCGGGTTGAAGAAGAAGCGATAGTTGGCCGCTGTCTCCATCAGCTCCGCGTGAGGAAGGTCGCCCAGCCCGGCGAAGTCGCCGGAGCCCATGCCCGCAAGGTCGATGGGGACCTCGTCGCGAACCTCCACGAACACGTCGGCGCCGAGACGCCGCCCCCGCCGGCCAAGGTTGTTGACGATGGCAATCCCGCGGTCGAGCGTTCCGCGGTAGAGGTGCCCCGGGTCCACCACGCCGTGCTCGACCACGCGCACGGGGCTGCGGCCGTTGTCCCACATCAGCGCGTTGAACCCCGTGACGTGCACGACCAGCGTGTCCTGATCGGCGACCGGGTGGCGCGTGTCGGTCGGGCTTTCGCGGGGCGGATCGTGTTCGAGGTAGACCCGCGGCAGCGTCCGCTGAGCGGCCGACAGGATTTCGAACTGGTCGACCTCCAGGTTCCGGCGGCTCTGGAACAGGATGCAGTCAGCTCCAGGTCGGCAACGGTGGACGCGTCGACCTCGTGGACGTTCGCGGGCCACGGAAAGCTCGGAGTGCGCCCCCGTACCCTTCCGGGCGGCCGGGCTTCACCGGCAGGAAGAACTCGGCGTCGGCGTGGGACAGGTACCAGAGGTAGCTGCCGTGGACGTGCCAGGTGAGCGCGGGGAGTTCTCATGCCGCCTCCTTGGCGCTGGGGACGGTGGCGGCGAGCGCGAGCGCGTGCTGAGCCACCTCCCACGGGTCGATGTCGAGGCACGCCTGCAGACGGTCGCAGGTGAAGCCGTAGCAGGGAGCGCAGGGTGTGGGCCGCTGCAGGAGGATGGCGTGGCTGGCGCGCGGCGCCCATTGCCGCTGCAGGTCCGTCCCCGCGAACAGCACCGTCATCGGGCGCGCGAACGCCTCGGCGATGTGCATCGGCCCGCTGTCGTTGCAGACGACGACGGCGGCGCGGCTCACGACGCGAGCGAACTCCGGAATCGATGTGGCCCCGGCGATGTTCGCGGCGCCGGGACCCGCGGCCCCCGCTATCGCTTCGCACGCGACCGCGTCCTGTTCCGCCCCCGCGGCGACGACGCACAGACCCGCCGCCGAAACACGCCGCGCGGCCTGCGCGAACCGCTCCGCCGGGTATCGACGGGCCTGGCAGCTGGCGCCGGGAGCGAACAGCGCGAACGGCTCGCCTGCGGCGATCCCGTGGCGGGCAAGGAGCGCATCGCCGAGCGCGGCTTCGCGCGGTGGGACGCGGAGCTCGAGGTGGCGGCCGGCCGCCGGAATCCCGGCGCCTTCGACCAGGTGCAGGTTGCGCTCCGCCTGGTGGCAGTCGTCCTCGGGGGGGCGAATCGCGTGGCTAAAGATGCTGCCGCCGAAGTCCCGGGGCTGTCCCGCGCGCACCGGGATGCCCGCGAGGTAACAGACGTACCCGGGGGTATGGGGCGTCTGCGAGAAGCTGGTGAACACGAAGGCGGCGTCGAAGCGGCGGCCCGCGATCGCCGCGATGAGCGCCTGCTCGCGGGCAGGGTCGTGCGGCAGGCCGTTCGAGGCGTCCTGCCAGCTCGTGCGCGCGACGATGGTGTCGCTGACCCATGGTAGGAGTGGCGCCACGCGGCTGCCGGCGGGGGAACACAGCAGCGTGATCTCTGCCTGCGGGGCTGCCGTGGCCAGCGCACGGAGCGCTGGTGACAGCAGAACCAGGTCGCCGATGTTGTCGAGCCGCACGGCGAGGATGCGCCGCAGTGACCGGACGTCAATGGGTTCCACGGGCCGCCTCGGGGACGCGCTGGAGGAGCTGGTCGACGGCGCGAAGGACCGTGGCCACCGGCGGGGGGCTGCCGCGCCCCTCGCGGAGCGTGTCCGGCATGGCCACCGCGACGTGGAGATCGCGGTCCCGCGGCGCCCAACGCTCGGGGCTTGTCGCCTGGAAGACCACCACACTGGGTGTGCGGGACGCAGCGGCGAGGTGGGATGTGCCCGTGTCGTTCGTCACTACCAGCGCCGCTCCCGCGACGAGCGCAGCCATCGCGCCCAACGTCCGGGTCGCACCAGCGGCATCGATAACAGGCACGGCGCAGCGCTCGCGGACGGCCTGCGTCAGCGACCGTTCGTCTTCCGTACCGGTGAGCACGACCGTGAGGCCGCGTTCCACCAGCGACGTTGCGATGGCGGCGAACCGCTCGGGTGGCCAGCGGCGGGCGGCATGCCGCGCCCCCGCGTGGATGATCGCGTATGGCGCCGCGAGACCGGGCACGGCCTGCCGGGCCTCCGTGACGTCCTCGGTCAGCAACGGGAATTCGACCGCGGTGCTGACCTGGGGCGCACCGAGCTGTTCGAGCAGGTGCTGGTACCGCCACGACTCGTGGCCGCGGTCCGGGTAGACGAAGAAGTTCGGCCGTGCGGGCGCATCGGGCATGCGATACCCCGCCGTCCATCGCGCGCCGAGCAGGTCCACGACGGTGTTGGTCGTTCGCCCAGCGCCATGGAGTTGGATGGCGAGGTCGAGGCGGCGTTCGTGCGCCCAATGGAGGAAGGGCGGCGGGGACTCCGCTTCGAACGGCTGCTCCGGGAGGCCGGGGAAACCGGGGAAGGGGACCACGGTGTCGATGAGCCGCGGCAGCCGTTTGGCGAGTTCGTGTGCCCAGGGCAGGCTCAGGAGGGTGATCTCCGCCTCGGGGAGGGCGGCCCGCAACGCCCTCAACGCGGGGACCGCACAGAGCAAATCCCCCAGTTGAAGCGCGCGGAAGACTGCCACCCGGCGCAAATCGCCGGGCCGCTGTTCGAGGAGCGGTTTCAAGCGCGGAACTCCGTGAAGCGCTGCCGGGTGCGTGCCGGCCGCTTTCCCTTTCGCCAATGTAGGCCCGCCCCGGATGCATCGAATGGGAGGCGATTGCCCGTTCCATTGCAGGCAAGTTGCAGTGTCGGGTGCGAGGCACACGCGTTCGCCCGCACGCAACAGTGATGAAACTTAGGTATTGACCTAACTATGTTGGAAGCTCAATACTCTGGCCCATCCTCGGCAGGACAGGAGCACCAGGTGCGCGGCGAGGCTTTCACGGCGTGCGGAACCGCGGGTTCGAGCTTGTGCGCGGCAGCGGACGGGGATCAACCGTGACCCGGCCACCCGCACCATCGCTCGACACCGTTTTCCGCGCGCTTGCTGATCCCACGCGCCGGCGCGTCCTCGAGCGGTTGGCCCTGCGCCCGTGCTCGGTCACGGAGCTGGCGATGCCGTTCGAAATGGCGCTTCCGTCGTTCGTCCAGCACCTGCGTGTGCTGGAGGAGTGCGGCCTTGTTCGCTCCAGCAAGGACGGTCGCGTGCGAACGTACCGCCTCGACCCGGAAGGGTTTCGGGGCGCCGAGGATTGGCTCGAAGGGCAGCGCCAGACGTGGGAACGCCGCCTCGATCAGCTCGACTCGTACCTCATACAGATGAAGGAGACCCGCCATGACTGACACGACCGCCGCCGCAACCGCCCTCGACGCCGATACGGCGTTCGACCCCGCCCTCGATCTCGTGCTGGAACGGGTGATCGATGTTCCGCCCGCGCTCGTCTGGGCGGCCTGGACGCAGCCCGAGCACCTGGTGCACTGGTTCGCGCCGGCACCGTGGGGCGTCGCCCGCGCCGAGATCGACCTGCGCCCGGGCGGCATCTTCAGCACCGTGATGCGGTCGCCCGAAGGCGAGGAGTTCCCGGGCACGGGCTGCATCCTCGAGGTGATCCCCGAGCGCCGCTTTGTTTGGACGGACGCGCTGCTGCCGGGGTATCGCCCCTCGGCCGAGCCGTTCTTCACCGGCGTGGTCACGATCGAGCCCGAGGGCGAGGGCACGCGATACCGGGCGATGGCGCGCCATCGCGACGAAGAGGGCTGCAACCGGCACGCGGAGATGGGCTTCCACGACGGCTGGGGCGCCGCGCTCGACCAGCTGGTCGCCTACGCGAAAGCCCTCTGATCCGGCCCCGGGCCATATTGGGAAAGAATAGTCGCAGGGAAGAGGACAAACCCTTCCGTGAACCCCGGCGTTGGACGTGACCGGCCGGCGGACTCCCGGCCGGTGCGTTCACGCGAACCTGCAAGTTGCGTGTTGGAGAGCTTTTCATTCAGGGAATCAACGACAACCGGGCTGAGCGGCCCCGTTGCCGGTATCGATACATCTGGCATCGACAGGGGCAGCAGCATCGGAAACGCGAATGTTTCGCGTTTCTCGACCGGCCGGCACAACGCCGCACGAGCCAGAGGAAACCCCATTGGGAACACTTAGACACCGTTCCATTCGACTGCGGCTCTACACGGCCATGGGCCTGCCCATCGCGGTCCTCGTGGCCGCCGGTTGCGCTGGCGCGGCCCAGGCCGCGGACGAGAGCACACGCCTGCTCCTTGGTACCGCCACCTTCTTCGGCGGCGCGAGCGCGGCCGTCGCCCTCGTCTGGTCCGTCCGCTCCATTCGCCGGCCCGTGAGCGAAATCGGCGAGCGGCTTGAGAGCCTCGAACAGAACTGCGTCGCCGGGCTGGCCGAGGGCATCAGCGCCTTCGCCGCCGGCGACCTGACCCTCACGGTGCAGTCCGTCACGACACACGTCCCGGACCCCTCGAACGACGAGCTGGGCCACCTGGCGCGCACCGTGAACGAAATCATCGATCACATCGCCGGCGGCATCGCCAGGTATAACGAGGCGCGGACGGCGATGTCCGACCTGGTCACGGCGGTGCAGCGGGACGCCAACGGCGTGCTCGTCGCGTCCGACGGGCTGCGCGTCGCGTCCGGACAGATGGCCAGCACCACGGGCCAGATCGCGTCCGCCGTGGCGGATGTGGCCGGGTCCGTGGTCGCGCTGAACGACCTTGCGCAGACGTCGTCCGAAGAGGTCCACGGCCTCGCGAACGGGTCGCGGAGCCTGGTCGAGAGCTCGACCACCAGCGCCACCGACGCGGCGCAAGCGCGGGAGCTCTCGCCGGGATCCGGGACCAGGTGGCCGGGATCGCGGATGCCGCGAAGAGCGTGACGCGCTCCGCCGAGGCCAGCCGCGAGCACGTCGCAGAAGGGCAGCAGGCACTGGGGGAGGCCGCGCGGTCCATCAGCGCCGTCGCCGAGACCATGGGCCGCGCCTCGCATGTCGTGAACGAACTCGGGTCCTACGGCGAGCAGATTGGCGGCATCGTCGCGGTCATCGACGACATCGCACGCCGCACCAACCTCCTCGCCCTCAACGCCGCCATCGAAGCCGCGAGCGCGGGTAAGGAGGGCCGCGGCTTCGCGGTCGTGGCGGAGAACATTCGCACCCTGGCCGAGCGCTCGTCCGAATCCACGCGTCAGATCGCGGAGCTCATCGGGCACGTCCGGCAGCGGACGGTGGAGGCCGTCGCCGCGATGGAGACCGGGGTCGGCGAGGTGAAGGCGTGCCAGGAAGTGACGGGCCGGGCCGAGACCGCGCTTGCGGCAATCGTCCGCTCCGTTGAGGAATCAGCAGGCGCGATGACGGGCATGGCCGGCTCCGTCGGCACCATCTTCGAAGGCACCGAACGGATCTCGGCTTCCGCGGGCGCGATCGCGACCTCGGCACAGTCGTCGGCCGGTGACGCAGCGACCATGGCCGACCTGACCGCGTCTGTCGGGAGGGCGATCGTGAAGGTCGCACAGACCACGGAGAACACGTCGGCAGCGGTGGAGGAGGTTTCGGCCTCGACGCAGGAAATCTCGGCGCAGGCGCAGGAGCTGGCCGCCACGGCCGCCCAGTTGAGCAGCGTCGCGAACTCGCTGGACCACGCGACGGCCTGGTTCAAGCTCGAATCGAGCGGCTTCGAAGTTCAGGTGCAGGCCGCGGTTCGCGCCCACACCATGTGGTCCCGGCGCCTCGCCGATGCCATCGAAAGCGGCAAGAGCGACTTCAACCCATCGACGGTGGCGCTCGACGACCAGTGCGTTTTCGGCAAATGGATGCACGGGGGCAGTGCGACGTCGTTCCCGACCGTGCGCTCTACGAGAAGGTGTTGAGTCTCCACGCGCGGTTCCACAAGGCCGCGGGCTCGGTCCTGCAGCTCGCCCTCGCCCGGAAGGTGGATGAGGCGAGGAACGCGATGGCCCCGGGCAGCGAGCTGAGCGTCGCGTCGAAGGAGTTGCTCGGGCTGCTCCAGGCATCCCTCAAGCCGGCCACCATCGCGAGAGCCGCCTGATCCGTCCAGTCACCGGGAGCGGAAAAGGGGCCAGGGAATCGCTGACAGCTGCGGATCCCTGGCCCTTTTCCCCTGTTGGGCTCCGATGAAGTTCCCGGCCGGACGGTGACAAGGACGCGCGGTGCGATAGCATGTCCGCGGCAAACGAGCCGTCCGCGTAGCGGGCGGCGGCGATGCCACGGTCGGCCAGGGGCTCCGGTTTCAACCGCCAGAGTTCCGCGGGTCGTTCGAGTACGCGTTCCGGGTCCGGTCACCGGGGGCCAGTAAGGGGGCTTTCGTGGGCCGGGCGCGACGCCAACGGGGGCCGCAAGGCCCCCGTTCTGTGTCCCCGAAGGACACCCTCGCTTCGGCCCGGTGGGCCGGGCACGGCGCCCTCCGTTGGGCCGTTTCGCGCGCGCCCGGCCGCGCGTATCCTGCCCCGCCGGGGAGGCGACGGTGCTGCTCAACGCGCGGGACCTGGAAGCCGAAGGCGTGGTGGACGCTGGGGTCTGCGTGATCGGCGCGGGCGCGGCCGGGCTCGCCCTCGCCGCGGAACTGGACGCCGCCGGCGAAGACGTCCTCCTCCTGGAGAGCGGCGACGAGAACGCCGCCCTTGCGCGCGGCGAGAACGCCGGCTACCCCTACTTCCCCCTCCACCGTGCACGGCTCCGCGGCATTGGCGGCACGCGGGCGGCCTGGCTGCCCCCCGGCGATCCTGTCTGGCCGACCAACGGCGGGTTACGGAGCCGCCCGCTCGATCCGTCCGACTTCCGCATCCGGGACCATGCGGGCCGCCTGATGTGGCCGTTCGACTACGAGACCCTTGCCCCCTACTACACTCGCGCACACGCGCTGCTCGGGCTCCCGGACCGGCCGTATGTGGCCGGGGACGGCGAACCGCGGCCGCCGGATATCGGCGGTGCCATCGAACCCGCGCTCTTCCGGTTCGCCGACCCCGGCCGCATCGATACCCTCGCGGCGTCGCTTATTGCCTCGCAACGCGCACGCGTCGTTCGCGGCGCAACCGTGCTCGAACTCGTGCCCGGGCCGGGGGGCAAGCGGTGCGGGTTGGTGCGCGTCGCGGCCGCCGGGGGCGGGGTGTTCGAAGTACGCGCACAGCGCGTGGTCGTCGCCACCGGTGGGCTCGAGGCCGCGCGTTTGCTCCTGCTCTCAGTCGCGGGCAATCCGGACGGCATGGGCAACGAGCACGGCCATCTCGGGCGCTGGTTCGCCGAACACACGCATGTCGAGGCCGCGCACCTGATGTTGGCCCCCGGGGTCACCCCAGAGACGTTCGCGGCAATGCGGCGCACGCAATCGCCCGCCGGGGAGAGCATCGGTGCCTTTCGCCTCCCGGACAGCGAACGTGACCGCCTCGGGCTGCTGAACGCGGCGGTGGGAATGGCGCCACGGCACACTTCCCGCACGACGCCCGCGGCCCGGATGGCGGCCGAGTTCGCGTGGGCGCTCCGGGGGCACTCCCTCCCGCTGCATTCGGCGGCCAGGCTGTGGCGAATGGCGCAATCGCCGCGCGACCTTGCCCGGGCCGCACGCACCCTCGCCCCCGGCGCCGGCGATCCGCGTGCCATGCTGCTCGTGCTCACGTCGGAGCAGGCGCCGAACCCCCGCAGCCGGGTGACGCTCGGGCACGGCCGCGACGCCCTGGGCCAGCCCGTCGCGCGGCTCGAATGGCGCATGACCTCCCGCGACCACGCGAGCATGCGCGGCACCATCGCCGCGCTGGGCACGGCGCTGGAAGCGGCCGGATATGGGCGGGTCGATTCGCTGGTGGAACAGCCCTGGGGGTTCCCGCGGGTCTACGGCTGCTGGCACGCGATGGGCACAACCCGGATGAGCCTCGATCCGCGTCACGGTGTGGTGGACGCCGATTGCCGGGTTCATTCGATGGAGAACGTCTACGTTGCGAGCAGCGCCGTCTTCCCCACGGGCGGCGCCTCCACCGTGACGCTCACCATCATGGCGCTGGCCCTCAGGCTCGCGGACCACCTGCTTGGGCGCCCAGGCGGCTGACCGTGCGGAGGGTGGCGCGGCGAAGTATCGAGAGCCCGAGCGCGACCATCGGAGCGCTCGCCCGCCTCGTCCGCCATGGGCTCTCGCGAAGCCGGTTGGCGTGCCGGTCGGCATAGGCGAAGACCGCACGCGTGAACACCTCCGGATCCGGTTCCCCCCTGGCCGCCGCACCGACAAGCGCGACCGCGAACCGGAACGCGCGAATCTGCTGCCACGGTTCGTGCAGGCCCCCGGGGGCATCGAGCGCGGTGTTATACGTCCACAGCGCGAGGTCGCCGACGAGCAGCGGCGCGGCTGGCCACCCCGCGACGCCCGCCGCCAGGTCGGCACTTTCGCCCGCGTCCAGGAACGCCACCGCCCCGCCCGGCCCGACCAGCACGTTGCGGGCGTGGAAGTCGCCGAAACCGTGCTGGAGTGCGGCGTGGAACGAGCGGAGGTCGGCGATCACGCGGTTCGCCAGCGCGGCGCGTTCCGGCGCGCGGGCGAGCCCCGGCGAGCGGAGCAGCGGGTCTCCCGGCAGGCGCTCCATGAGATACCCGGCGCCGCCACGGAGCAGGGCGACGGGCCGGGGAAGCCGCATCACGAGCCCGTCCGCCGTGGCGGCATCGTTTAGCACCTGCCACTCGTTCTCGATGGACTCCCCGGGGAGCGGGCATTTGCAGACGAACTCCTCCGTTCCGGCGGGCCCGGTGGCGCGCACGAAGTAGCACGTCGATGTCCCCCCGCGAGCCCGGCCGAACGCCACGGCGTCCTCGAACCCGAGCCCAGCCAACGACGAACGCAGCGCCTCGGCCGGGCCGGCGGCGAGTTCGTCCAGGAGCGAGGGGCGCGTCGCGGTCAGGCGCATACAGGGATGGTAGCCGAGTGGGCCGCCGTGGTTTAGCGGCGGCGCCCGGCCACTTCGCGGTACCGCTCGCCGTCCCGGAAGAACTGGCGGAGGAAGTCCCCGTGGTTGACGTCCTCCAGCGTCCACCATGCGCGGTCGCCGTTCCGGTGTTCGACCTGGGAGCGATGGGCGGCGACCGCCGCCGCCTTCAGCCCGAGCACCTGCCGCACGTCCACTTCGAGCTGGAAGCGGCGGGCGAATTCGCGGCCCAGGCGGTGCCAGACGGAGGCCGAGATCACGCCGAGGCGGTCGCGCGCTTCCTCGCGCCCGAGCCACGGGAGCGGCGGCTGGAGCCGGACGAATGGCCACACGCGCCATGCCCAATACGGGTATTCGAACACTCGCGTCCCGACCGGTGCCTCCGAAAGCGCCGCCTTCGCGGTCTGGTTCGCCGTGGCGAGATCAGAGTCCCCTTCGTTGACGCCGGGCACGAAAAGGGCCGACGGCGGCTCGGTCGCGAACAACGCACGCAGCGCGGGCTCCACCCGCGGGGCGTCGCCGCGCGCGTTGCCGTCCGGGGCACGGAGGAAATGGACGTTGCCGGCGGGAACGCCGAGCAGCCGGGCCGCGGCCAGCGCCTCGGCCTCGCGCTGCGGCCCAAGGACCGCGGGCGCAACGTGCTTCGCGTGCGAACGCTCGCCGGACGTGAGGAACACGACGCGAACGTCTCGCCCCAGCGCGCGCAGGCTGGCGAGAAGCCCGCCGCACGCCAGCGCTTCCTCCCCGGGTGTGCCGCGACCACCCACGCCGTTCCTTCGAACGAATCGAGGTTGATGGACGCGCGGTCGCGCAGCAGGCGGGCAGCCGACCGCCCGCGGCGGGTAGACGCCGCCATTGGGCGCCACGCAGGCGGAACCGGAGAGCGATCCATCGCCCCCGGTGTGCCACCCCGCGCGCCAGCGGGCAAGTCCACAACGCGACGACTGCGTACCATGCGCGCGTGACGGCCCTGCAGCGCGCCCTCCTGGTCGGCCCGTACCCCGCGTACACGTGGAAGAGCATCGCCAACTACTCGGACGCGATCGCGTCCATGAGCGGCCTGGAAGGCGTCGAGCTTGCCGTGCGGCACGCGAGCTGGTGGATGCCCCCCGTTGCGGGCCGGGCGGTCGACGCGCGACGCGGCCGGGCTCCACTGACCGCGCGTGATGCCCTTGGCAGTCAGCTCGTACACATCACCGACCAGGGGCTTGGGCACCACGTCGGCCGGTTCGAGGGCATTCCCACGGTGGTGACCTGCCACGATGTGATGCCGTTCGTCCTGCCGGAGTACTACCGGGGCGTACGCGGCGCCACGCTGCGACGGCTCATCCTCCAACCCTGCATGCGTGGCCTGCGCCACGCGGACCACGTCGTCGCCGTCTCTGAACGGACGGCCGGGGACATCGTGGCCGCACTCGGCGTTCCCCGGGAACGGATCAGCGTGATCGGCGTGCCCATTTCCGCCGCGCTGCAGCCGGTGGAGGGCGCCGACCGCGCTCTGGCCGGGCGTGGCATCGACCTGCCCCGTGCCCCCCGGATTCTCTCCATCGGCACGGTCGCGCCGTACAAGAACCTCGACCTGTTGCTGGCTACGCTTGCGCGCCCGGCGCTGGCGGGCGCGACGATCATCCGTGTCGGTCAGCGCCTCACGCCCCGGCAGAAGGAGCTGGCCAGCCGTCTCGGCGTCGCCGCGCGTGTCTTCGAACTCGGCAACATCGACGCCGACACGTTGCTGAACATCTACAGCGCCTGCGACGTGCTCGCCCAGCCGAGCCTGTACGAGGGGTTCGGCATGCCCGTCGTCGAGGCGATGGCCTGCGGGCTGCCGGTGGTCGCCAGCGACGGTGGTTCGTTGCCGGAAGTGTGCGGTGACGCGGCCGTCGTGGTCCCCCTGGGCACCAACCGCCGGGAGGCGCGGGACCGCTTCGCGGATGCACTCGCGAGCGTGCTGGCGAGTGAACCGGAGCGGGCCTCGCTGCGCACGCGCGGCCTGGCGCGCGCGGAAGCGTTCCGGCCGCGGCCCATCGTCACGCAGCTCCTGGCGCTCTACCGCGACATCCTTGAGCGGCGAAGGACATAAGAAAGGCGCGACCCGTGGGCCGCGCCTTTCGTGATCGTGCTGGCCGAGACGTCAGGCGCGCGGCAGGCCGAGACCCCGCGTGGCGATGACGTTCCGCTGCACTTCGCTCGTGCCGCCGGCGATGGTGCTCGCGACGGAACCCATGTAGGTCATCGCGGCGCGGCCGCTCAGCGGCGCACGGGCCGGGTCGGTGAGGGCGCCGTGCAACCCGAATGTGGTCATGGCCGTACGCGCGATGCGCTGGCCGAGCTCCGAGTTGAACAGCTTGGCGATCGAGGCTTCGTGGTTTGGCACGCGGCCCGCCGCCTGGATCGAGATCACGTTGTAGCTCAACAGCTTCGCCGCGCCCGCCTCGATCCAGCGCTCGGCGAACTCCGAGCGAAGGCTGGGGGTCATGAGCTTGTTGGCGCGAATGTACTCGATGTACCGCTCCAGCACCTGGCGCTGGCCGACCGAGTTGCCGATGGAGCTGCGCTCGAAGTCGAGCGTGGTCGCGCCGATGTACCAGCCGCGGTTGATTTCGCCGACGACGTTGCGCACGGGAACGCGGACATCCTCGAAGAAGACTTCGTTGAAGCCGTGGCGGCCGGCCATGTTGATGAGCGGGCGGATGGTGATGCCCGGCGTCTTCATGTCGAGCAGCAGGTACGAAATGCCGCGGTGCTTCGG
This sequence comes from Candidatus Amarobacillus elongatus, assembly GCA_016703545.1. GTDB lineage: Bacteria > Chloroflexota > Dehalococcoidia > Tepidiformales > Tepidiformaceae > Amarobacillus > Amarobacillus elongatus. Next base: position 422,956 of record JADJBX010000003.1, on the reverse strand, counting down.
CGCATCCGGCTCCGTGCGCGCGAGCATGAACATCCAGTTCGAGCGGTGCGCGCCGGAGGTCCAGATCTTCTGGCCGTTGATGACGAAGTCGTCGCCGTCGCGGATGGCGCGGGTCTGCAGGCTCGCGAGATCCGACCCGGAACCGGGTTCGCTGTAGCCCTGGCACCACTCTGCCTCGCCGGCGAGGATGCGCGAGAGGTGCTCCTTCTTCTGCTCGTCGGTGCCGTACTGGATGAGCGTGGGCCCGAGGAAGCCGACCGACGCGCCGCCCATGGCGACCGCGCGGGCCTCGGCGAACTCCTCGTTCATGATGAACTGCTCGACCACGCCGAGGCCGGCGCCGCCGTACTCCTTCGGCCATGCGGGCGCAATCCAGCCGCGCTTCGCGAGCTTCCCGCGCCATTCGCGCTGGTCGCTGTCGTCTTCGAAGTTGCCGTCCTCGGGGACGCGCGGCGGATTGGCGCTGGCGAGGAACTCGCGCACTTCAGCGCGCCACTTCGCCTGCTCTGGATTGTCGTTGAACTGCACAGTTGCCCCCGGAGATTGGTGTGGAGCGCACTCTACGCGCCCGGCGAGAACATCTCCATCGACCGGCGTCTCCTACGAAGGGACCTGCCGGAACGCGATCTCGCTGAGGAGCGTTCGCCGCGACTTCCAATCGGGAAGCCAGCGCGTGACCTCCTCCCAGAAGGCGCGCGAGTGGTCCCGGTGCCGCAGATGCGCCAATTCGTGCACGGCCACGTAATCCAACGCCGCCGACGGGGCCAGGACCAGGCGCCAATTGAGGCGCAGGGTCCCATTGGCGGCGCAGCTACCCCATCGGCGCTTCTGGTCGCGAATGAGGACCGCCCGGGGCGTCACGCCCATCAGCGCCGCCCATTCCGCCACCGCCTCGGGCACCAACACCGCCGCTCGTGCCCGGTACCATGCGTTCACTTCGGCTTCGACAGCGGGCGGATGAGCGCCCGGCGCGAGGGGCACGATGAGTTCGGCGCCATGCAACAACGGCCCCTGCCCGGGTACGAACGCCAGCCGGACGAACCCGCCGCGGTAGGGAACCTGGCTGCCCGGAGCGAGCGCCGGCGGCGCCGGGGGGAACGCGTCGAGCCGCGCCAGAATCCATGCTGCCCGGCGCCGTACGAGCGCGGCCGCCTCGCCGGAAGGCACGAAGGCGGGGACCGCCACGCGCACGCCTTCGCCCGGCCGCACACTGATCTCCAGCGTCCGCAAGCGCTGGTGGCTGCGAACGACCGTGTATTCGATCGTCCGCCCCAGGACCGCGAGGCTCGCCTGTTCCGCCGGGGGCTGGCTCCGTGGCACAGGCGGAGTGTAGGGAAGTCGTGAGCGATGCGCCCCCTCGCGCCTCATGCGATTCCTTCGCCGCGACGGTTCAGGGTGTGTCGCGGACCCGCCGCCCGAAACGGGCGCTGAGATCCGCGGGCCCGGCGAGAAACGCGGGGTCCGGGTGAAGCACATATTCGCGCAGGCACGCTTCGGTGAACTTGATGGCGTGCTCGTCCATGGAAAACACGGCGCGGTCGATGAGGTCCTCGCGTGCCGGCAAGACGTCCGGGAGCACAACGGGCACGGGCTTGCTCGACCGCGAATGAATGGCCGCGCACGCCTGCCAGGCATATCGCGCGGCAAGGCGCGCCGTACCGGGTGTCACGAAGGGCGCGATCATGCGCAGCGCGCTCGGCGCCGTCACCGTGTGCACGAACGCGATGGCCGCCGACCCGGCGTTCTGCAGGTAACGGCGCGCCATCGTGACGGTCAGGTCCGAAATGAATCCGTCGAGGTCGTCCCCGGGGGCCGCGAGATCCACCGCGCCCGCGAACGGTTCGAAGCCATCGAGGTCGGCAACCGCACGGAAGATGGTCCCGGGGTTCGGGGTGCGAAGGGAGTGCGGCAGCACGGGCACGGCGTCAATCGCCTGCGACGGAAGTCGCGGGAGCGCGGGACCGGGTACGCCCGGCAGCTCCTGGTACCGCGCCGCCCAGTACGAAAGCCCGGCCGCGAACTCGGTCCGCCGCTCGCTCGTCTCGCCTTCCGCGAGGCTGCGGACGGCGTGTGCGGTACGGATGAGCCCGTGCGTGGCGCCCGCCATGATCCCCGGCGCGAGGCGCGGTACCCAGCGTTCGAGCACCTCCGCCCAGGGTGCGCCATCGAGCTCCCGCGCGAAGAACACCTCCCAGTCGGTCACGCGCCGGAGGTCGCCAAGCGCCTCTTGCCAATCCGCTCGGTCAATGGTGGAGATGCTGGAGGGCCGGTCCCCGAGCCGGATGCGGTACCGCGCGACCCAGCCTTCGACCAGTTCCGGGCGGCCGAGGCGAACGAGCGCCTCCGCGGCCATCGGGCCGTGGTTCGAAAGCCCGCCCCCGAACTCCGGCCCGCAGCCGTCGAGCATCGTCAACGCCTGGTCGATTGCGCTCATCGTCCCCCCGCGATCCAGCGTGGCAGAGGCGGGGCCAGCGGCGCCTCCGCCTTTCGCCCGAACGTGCGGCGCGTCCTACGCTTGGGGTGCAGCCCGCGACGGCGGGACTTCCTCCCGGGGTATGGCATGACTGAACGCCGGCGCGTCCTGATGATCGGGCTCGACGCACTCGACCACCGCCTGCTTTCTCGCTGGCTGTCCGAAGGGCACCTTCCCAATATCGCCGCCTTCGCCGCCGGTTCGCACCGGCTCGGCGTTCGCTCCATCGGGCGGACGCTGCACGGCGCCATCTGGCCCACGTTCGCGATGGGGCAGGGGCCGGGGCAACACGGCGTCTATTGGTGGACGCAGTGGTTGGCCGAGGAAGGCCGGTACGTTCGAAACAGTCACGGCGCGTTCCATTACGACCCCTTCTGGCTCGACCTCGCCGACGCCGGCAAGAAGGTCGCCATCTTCGATGTGCCCTACACCCCGGCGGTCCACCGGCCCGGCGTGTGGACCGCTAACGGCTGGGGCCTCCACGACGAGATGGAACCGCAGTCGTACCCGGCGCGCCTGCTCCCGGCACTCCGCAAGCGGTACGGCGACCACCCCCTGCGGGCCGACACCATGCACTCGATGGCACCAAAGGCGAAGCGCGCCATGGCCGCGAAGATGCGGGAGGGAACGGCGCTGCGCACGCGCTTCCTCGAGGATTTCGCGGGGCGCACGGACTGGGACCTTTGCATCATCGGGTTCTCGGAGACTCACAAGGCAGGCCACTATCTCGCCGTGACGGACGAAGACCTTGGCGAGGGCGAAACCGCCGACAGCGTCCTTCGCCGCATCCTCGAGCCGCTGGACGCCGCGTTGCCGCGGATCGTGCAGGCAGCCGGCGCGGGTTGTGACGTGTACCTCTTCAGCCTCCACGGCATGGACCCGCAGGTCGACTATTCGAACCTTGGGCGAGTCCTCGCGAGCTACGCGCAGGGCCGGCCCGTGTCCACCGAGGCCCCCGCGCGGGACCTCATCCGCCGCATTCGCGACCTGATGCCTGCGGGGCTCCAGGACCGCGTCTGGCTCGCGCTGCCGCCGTCGGTCCGGAACCGCCGCTTCGGCCAGACGAGCACCAGCGGCATCGGCAGCGACGAGAAGCTGTTCACGGTCGCCCACGACAGCGCCTTCGCGGTGCGCATCAACCTTCGCAGCCGGGAGACCGGGGGATTGGTGACCGACGAGGAGGGCACGGAGCTGCTGGCCCGCCTCGAGCAGGCATCGCTCGCGAGCCAGTCGGACGGCGGCGTGCCGGCGTTCCTTGAGATGCTGCGCGTGCAGGAGCTCCACCCCGGCCCGCGCGCGCACCGGCTGCCCGATGCCCTCGTGATGCCAAACCCGGAGATTCCGAAGCTGACGAGCCTGCGGCTGCCCGACGGGACGGAGGTGCCGAACTACGTCGCCGAGGCGCGCAACGGCATCCACACCGGCGACGGCTTCTGCTTCCTGCGAACCGCCGACGGTACGTCGCCCCGGCGGGATGTCCTGCAGGGTGTCGATTTCGCGCCGACGCTGCTTCGCCGATTTGGTCTCGCGCCTCGCCCCGAACTCGAGGGCGAGGCGGTGCTGCCGTGACGCGCCTTCGGTTGGCCGTCTCCGGGGCCGGGCGGGCTTTCGAACGGCTGTACCTCCCGGCCATCGCGACGTCGCCGGACTTCGACCTCGTGGGGGTCGCCGACCCGCGACTCGAGCGGTTCGCGGCGGTGCCGGGCAGTGCCGCGCGGGCAGGGTCGGCCGCGGAGCTGCTGGAGCGAACGAAGCCCGACGCGCTCATCGTGCTGTCGCCGCCGGAGCGGCACGCCGCGGACGCCATCGCCGCGATGGACCGGACCGTCCCCGTCCTGGTCGAGAAGCCGATGTGCCAGACCGAGGCGGAGGTGGAGGCGCTGCGTGGGGCCGGGGCCGAACGGCTCCTCACGCCCGCGTTCACACGCCGTTACTGGCCCGTCTATCGCGCCATCGCGGCGCGCGGCCCGGCCTGGGACATCGCCATCCGCCTCCGTTCGGACCCTGCGGCGTGGGAAGCCGTGGACGCCGCTTCCGGCCCACTGGACGACCTCGCGCCACACGTCATCGACCTCGCGCGCTACCTTTCGGGCAGCCCCATCGGTGAAGTGCTGGCAGAGCGGCACGCGCGTGGCGTGGCCCTCGCGTTTTCGATGGAGTCGGGCGCGGCGGCACGAGTCATCCTGGAGTGGCCGGGGGAGTACCGCGAAGCGATTCGGGCCGATGGCAAGGCCCGCCGGGCGGGGCCACCATCCGCCGCCGCTTCGCTGCTGCGCCGGGTGGCGCGCCGCCCGGACCCGCCCGTGGCGGCCATCGGGCACATGCTGGCGGACTGGGCGCGCCACCTCCGGGGGGACCTCACGGTGGCGCTGCCGGCCTTCGAGGACGGCGCCGCCGCGGTCGCGACGGTTCAGCTCATCCGCGAACGGCTGGGCTGATCGCGCTCAGTCGAGGCTGGTGCGCCCGGCGAGGACGGACGGGCGGGGCTCCTCTCCGCCCAGTTCGTACATCAGGTGGCCGGCAAGCGCCCCTGCCTTGTCCAGCGCCGTGAGCAGGGCCGCCTGCAGCCGGAACGGCAGCAGCCCGTCCCAGCGCTCCAGCGCGGATGCGCCGGCAAGGGCGGCACGGCCAATTGCGGGTGCGCCCCAGACGTTGAGCGGCCAGTACCCGACCACGCGAGAGACCGCCGCGACGATGCGCAGGTGCCCGCCGTGCCACCGCACCTCGGGGTGTTCGCGCATGATTCGCTGCGCTCCCCAGCCGTGGCAGATCTGCTTCGCGACGAAGATGCGCAGGTCCGGATTGTGGCTGTGCTGCACGCGCATCGCCGGGCAGTACTCCACGGCAGCTCCGGCGCCCTCCGCCATCAGGCCGAACTCCGTGTCCGAAGCCCGCCGCCAGGCGCCGTTGAACCGCACGCGGTCGAAGACCTCGCGCCGAACGGCGAGGTTCCGGGTGTCGCATTCCGTACTGTCCCCCGGGGCGAGGGGCCGAAGGTGGGCCTCGTACCGCCACTGGATGAGCGCGTCCCCGCGCGTGGCGCCCACGCTGCCCGAGAACCCCTGGACGACGCTTGCTCCGCGGTCGATGTGCCGCAGGCCCTCGGCAATCCACCCGGGGCACGGCTCGCAGTCCGCGTCCGTGAAGAACAGCACCTCGCCGGATGCACGGTCGATCGCCTCGTTGCGCGCGGCGTACACCGTTGGCGCGTCGCTTCGGTGGACGAGCGTGCCTCCGGGAGCTGCGCGAGCGTGGCCGCGAAGCCGTCCGCGGAGGCGTGGTCGATGACGATGACCTGGATGTCGCCGGCGAACCCCTCGCACGCCGCGCGGACGGCGCGCACGGTTCGCACCACGGCGGGGTCGTCACGCACGGGGATGATGACGGACACGCGGGTCACGGACGTCACGGCGAACACCCCTCGATGGCGACCCGCCAGATAGCCGATGCGGTCCCCACGTACGCACACCCCCCCGGCCCCAGTTCCACGGAGAGCGCGGGCTCATCGAAGCGGTGAAGCCGGACCAGCGGACCTGGTCTCCCCGAGGCGTCGACCGAGAGCTGGTAGAGCGCGTTCGCGTGGTAGGCCGTGAAGAACATATCGATTCTGTCGGCCGTGGCCCGCGCCGCCACGCCCGTCGGGGCGATGGAGACCCGCCCGCTATCGAACCACGGCCGCGAGAACGCCGTCCGCAGGTCCGACAGCGGCCACTCCTGGTTCGAACGCGCCGTCACCAGTCGAACCTGGTCGTGGCCACGGAAGCCGTTCTCGCCGCCGATCACACCCTCGCCCCCGGGCACGCAGGCGATCCCGTACAGGTTGCGGAGGCCGAGCGCGTAGACGGGCGGGTCTTCCCACAGGAGTCCGGCGGGCTCGATGCCGCGGGCGGTCACGCGGTACCGCAGCACCTTCCCTTCGATCGAACCCGGGTCCTGCGCGCGAACGCGTCGGCCCGTTTTGCTTCCGTCCGCGGCTTCGTCGCCGTCACCCGTTGTGACGAACAGGAAGCCATCGCAGGCCGCGAACGCGGAAGCGGGGTGCGACGGTCCCGTCGGGTACCCCTCCAGGACAACGCGCGGGGCGGCGGCGCCGTTGGCCACGACCTCCGTCACCTGCCCGAGCCGGTCCTTCTCCACGGTGCGGTCACGAGCGACATAAAGCACGGGTATCGCGGGCCAGTCGGGATGCAGTTCGAAGTGCAGTGTGCGTTCCCACTCCCCGCCGAGCGTCACCACGTCCGCGGGGTCGGATGTTCCAGCGGCCAGCACCCGGATGCGCGGCGAGTACAGCTCGGCGAAGAAGAGGTCGCCGGTACGGCTGAACGAGAGATCCACGACGAAGTCCACACCCTCGAGGATGCGCACCGCGGGGACATCGGCAATGCGCGTGCCCTCGGGGTCGCCGCGCGGCCCGTGCCGCACGCTCGTGGCATCAGCCGCCCAGAGCGCGACAGCGGCGATGCCCGCAACGGCGGCGGGTGCAATCCACGTCCGCCCGTGCCGCCCGAGCGCGGCCACCGCCGCCAGCGCCGCGCCCACCGCCAGCCCAACGGCGGGCGCGCGGAGCGTGGCCATGGCGCGGGCGAGGTGCCGGGGGAGCCCGACGAGTTCGACATCGGCGATCGCGATCCCCGTCCGGTCCCAGGCGACCGCAACCGCCGCCAGCAGCGTGAGGCAGGAAACCACGGGAAGGAAGAACGCCGCTCGCCGGCTCCGGTGCCTTTGCCAGCGCGGCCACGGAGCGAGGCTGAAGGCCAGGGCGGCCGCCGGGACGGAGACCGCGAACAGGAACCACCACCACGCCACCTGCATGCGGGCATGCTACGGTCGCTCGTCCGTTACCGCTTCCCGGGCAGGCGCACTACCATGCCCGCCATGTTCTACGTCATCGCCGAACCGTGTATCGGGGTGAAGGACGGCGCGTGCGCGGACGTGTGCCCGACGCAGTGCATCCAAACCACCGACGAATCCTCCCAGTACTACATCGATGCGGACCTCTGCATCGATTGCCGGGCATGCGAACTGGTGTGCCCGGTGAACGCCATCTTCTCGCTGTACGACCTGCCGGAGCAGTGGGCGGGCTACACCTGGATCAACGCGCATTTCTACGGGAAGACGAAAGGCACGCCACCCGCTGGTGCGGAGCTGTAACACCGCGCTGGCATTGGGGGCATCCCCGAATGTACAGCGTTCCCGGCGGGATGCTATGATTAGCGTCCGTTCCGAATTCAACTGGGAAGAAGTTTGAGGAAGCGACCAAAGCCACCACCGAAGCCAGTAGCCCCCGAGCCGCGGATTAACGAGCGTATCCGCGTCCCGGAAGTCCGCCTGATCGACGAAGAGGGTCGCCAGGTCGGGGTCGTGCGCACCTCCGAGGCCATCGCGATGGCCCGGCAGCGTGACGTCGACCTCGTCGAAGTGGCCGCCCAGGCGAGTCCGCCCGTAGCCCGGCTCATGGACTTCGGCAGGTTCAAGTACGAGCAGTCCAAGAAGGACCGCGAGGCGAAGAAGCACCAGGTCAACATGCAGCTGCGCGAAGTGCGCATGAAGCCGAAGATCGATGACCACGACATCGACTTCAAGACGCGGACGGCCAAGAAGCTGCTGAAGCAGGGCGACAAGGTGAAGGTCACGGTCATGTTCCGCGGCCGCGAAATCACCCATCCCCAAATCGGCAAGGGTCTGCTCGACCGCGTGCTGAAGAGCCTCGACGAGATCGCCGTCATCGAAAAGGACGCGATGCTCGAGGGCCGGCACATGACCATGATCCTCGCGCCTGATAAAAAGAAGATCGCCGCTCTTGCACGTGCGCAGGCCGCTGCTGCCGCCGCCTCCGGGAAGCCGGTGGAGGAGGAAGAAGAGGACGAGGCCTGGCGAAGGCCGCCGCCGAGGCCCGCGTGGTCGGTGAGGACGACGAGGACGAAGAGGAGATGGATGACGAGGACACGGCCGATGAGGCCGCGCCCGTCACCGCAGGAGAATAGACGTGCCCAAGCTCAAGACCCACAAGGGCGCCGCCTCGCGCTTTCGCGTAACTGGCGGCGGCAAGATTATGCGTATGTACGGCAGCCGCAATAACTTCCGCCGGAAGAAGCGCAAGCCTGTCACCGTCGCCTACGGTCGCACCGTCGAGCTGCATCCGACCTCGGAAAAGCGCGTCGAGCGGCTGCTGGCCGGCCAGTAGGTCCCAGGCTTCCAGGAGACCCGAGATGACCCGAGTCAAGCGTGGCGTTGCTTCGCATCGCCGTCACAAGATTGTTCTTTCGCGCACCAAGGGCCACCACGGCCAGCGCCACCGCCTGATCAAGCGCGCGAAGGAAAGCATGATCCACGCGCTGCGGTACAACTACGTTGACCGCCGCGACCGCAAGGGCGACTTCCGCGCGCTCTGGATCATGCGCATCAACGCCGCCGCCCGGCTGCACGGCCTCAGCTACAGCCGTCTCATCCACGGCCTGAAGGTCGCGGGGATCGAGCTCGACCGGAAGGCGTTGGCGGACCTCGCCGTGACGCGCCCGGATGCGTTCGCGCAGATCGCCACGCAGGCGAAGGCCGCGCTCGCGTAGCGTTCGTCCAACGGACACTCGGAGGGGGAGCCGAAAGGCTCCCCTTTTCGCGTGCCCGCGGCCCCCGGCTATGCCCTGGCGGCCGCGAGGAGTTCACGAGCGGCGTCGCGCGTCGCTTCCGACACGCCGCCGAGCATCGCCGCCTGCTCGTCCACACGCTCGGCCGGCGTCAACGGGCGCACCTCGGACCATGTGCGCGCGCCATCGGTGTGCTTTTCCACCACGAAGTGGGCGTCACCAAAGGCGGCGACCTGCGGCAGGTGGGTGATGCACAGCACCCGGTGCCGCCGCGCGAGGCGCCCGAGCGCAGCACCCACGAGCGCTCCCGCCCGCCCGCCGACTCCCTCGTCGACTTCGTCGAAAACAATGGTGCGTGGTTCCGCGGCGCTCCCGAGGACGGCTGTCAGCGCCAGGAGAAAACGCGACGTCTCGCCCCCCGAAGCCACCGCCCCGAGCGGACGCGGACTCTCGCCACGGTTGAACGAAACGAGGAACTCGACGCGGTCGACCCCGCTGTCGGTGAATGCGCGGGTGAACGCCTCTCCGCCGGACGGCGAGGGTTCCTGTCCCCGGCCGATGACCTCGTAGTCGGGCAGCGAGACCGGGACACCGGCCGCGTCGTCATCGTCGCAGCCGAAGCCGACGAAAAGCGCGGCGCCGCTCATGCCCAGCTGGTCGAGTTCGGCGGCAAGGGCGGCGACCAGGCGCCCGGCAGCGGCGCGCCGGGCGTGGGAGAGCCGCTCCGCAGCCTGCCCAAGGTCCCGCGCGAGGTCGCTTTCGCGCGCCTCCAGCACGTCCGCGGATTCGGTCGTGTTCGAAAGAGCGGCCAGCCGCGCCTGTGCGTCGTCGAGGTACGCGAGGATGTCGGGGATGGTTTCGCCATACTTGCGCCGCAGGCGGGCGATGAGGTCCAGCCGGGCGCCGGCGGCTGCCAGCCGTTCGGGGTCCTCTTCCACGGTGTCGCGGTACCGCCGGAGGGCCCGGGCGAGGTCGCCGGCGCTGGTTTCGAGCACGGCGGCGAGGTCGGCGAGGTGCGCGGCCTCGGAGTCACGTGCGGCGATGTCGTTCACGGCGGCGGCGATTTCGCCGGTGGGTGCGGCCTCCAGGGCAGCCTCCGCTGCCGCCACATCCTCGAGAATGCGCCCGGCGCCGCCCAGCCGGGATTGTTCCTGGCGCAACGCGTCGTCTTCTCCCGGGGTGAGGGCTGCCTCGCGGATTTCATTGGTTTCGAAGGTGAGCTGCTCCAGCATTCGTTCGCGTCCGTGCGCGTCGGTGCGCAGCGCCCGCAGGCGGCGGCGGACGTCGCGGAGCGCGGCGGCGAGCGTGGCCACCGCCTCCTGGTCGCCCGAGAGGCCCGCGTACCGGTCCAACACGCGCACCTGCACCGCCGGCTTCAGAATGCCGAGCTGCTCGGATTGCCCATGGATATCGACCGCCCCGGCGCCTGCTGCCTGCAGCTGATCGAGCGATGCCGGCAGCCCATCGATGCGGGCGCTGCTCCGGCCCGAGCTGCCAATGCTGCGCTCGATCTCGGCGCCACCGGCCAGCTTCACCACGACGGTTGCGCGCTCGGCGCCGCTGGCCACCACTTCGCGGCCCCGCCGCGCGCCAAACACGAACGCCAGCGCATCGACGATGAGCGACTTGCCCGCGCCAGTTTCGCCCGTGAAGACGGTCAGTCCCGCCCCGGGCTCGATTTCGACGGACCGGGCGACGGCGAAGTCGCGGACGGAGAGCCGTTCAAGCACGCGGGTTCATGGCGCTCGAGAGCTGGAATTCGAGCCTCTCGGCGAGGTCGGCGTAGAAGGATGAGGGATCCTTGAGGCGGACGAAGCGGGTGACGTGCTCGCTGCTTCGGGTGATCAGCGTCGCGCCCGAGGCCACCGGAAGGTCCTCCTGGCCGTCGACCGAGAGGATCGCGCCGTGGTCGGAGGTGACGCGCATCTCCACGAGCGAATCCGGCTGGAGCACGAGCGAGCGGCCGAGCGCGAGGTGCGCGGACACGGGCGTCACCACCAGGTGGTGTTCCGTGGGCGCGAGGATCGGCCCCCCCGCGCTCAGCGAGTACCCGGTGCTGCCCGTCGGCGTGGAGACGATGATGCCGTCGCAGCGGTAGTTCGCCACACGCGCGCCGTCGATTCGCAGGTCCACATAAATGGGCCGGCCCGGTGATTGGCGGCTGATGACGATGTCGTTGAGGCCGTGGTAGGTCACGTGCGGGGTGCCGGGGCCATCGATGAGGTCGGTCCGTACCATATACCGCTCCTCGATGCGCCAGTCCTCTTCGAGGATGCGTTCGAGGTGGTTGAACAGGTCTCGGGGGCTCATATCGGTGAGGAAGCCGAGCCGGCCCATATTGACGCCGAGGATGGGGGTGCCATGCGGGATGGCGATCCGGGCGCCGCGGAGCACGGTCCCATCGCCGCCGATGCAGACGATCAGCCCCGTGCCGTCCACGTGCGACGGGCCATCCGGTGCCCACACGTCGGAGACGGCCACGGAAACGCTGTGGCGCTCCATCTCGCGCTGCAACTGCCGCGCGAGCGAGGCCGCGCCCTCACTCTGAGGGTGGTGAAAGACGACGACGCGGCTCAGCATGAGGCAGCCGGGAGGCGGGGTGTGTGCACGTGCACAAGATACTCCAGATTGCCGTCGCCGCCCCGTACCGGGCTGGGAATGGAGCCCTCATGGGCCCAGCCGTGCGCGTCCAGCCACGCGAGAAAGTCGTCGAGCACGCGCTGTTGAACAGCCGGGTCGCGGATAACGCCCCCGCGCGGAACGTCCTTCGGCCCTGCCTCGAACTGCGGTTTGAGCAGCACCACGCCCTCGGTGCCGGGAGCCACCCGTTCCTCCACCGAGGGCAGCACCTTTCGCAGCGAAATGAAGGAAAGGTCCGCCACGAAGAGGGCAATCGGCGGCAGTTCCGGGAGGTCACGGGCGTTGACGCCCTCCAGGAGAGTGACGCGCGCATCCTCACGCAGCTTCATGTGCAGCTGCGCCCGCCCGACATCGACCGCCATGACGCTGGCGGCGCCACGTTGGAGCAGGCAATCGGTGAAGCCGCCCGTCGATGCGCCGAGGTCCAAACATGCGCGCCCGCCGGGGTCGATGGCGAAGGAATCGAGGGCGGCTTCGAGCTTGAGGCCGCCGCGACTGACGTACCGCTCGGGCTGCGAGATCTCGATCGGTGCGTCTTCGTCCAACATGGTGGCCGGCTTGACGAGCGTCGTCGTGCCCACGCGGGCGCGGCCGGCCATGATCAGCCGCTGGGCGCGTTCGCGCGTGTCCGCGAGGCCGCGCTGGACGAGGAGCAGGTCGGCACGGATGCGAGCCATTCGCGCTACGCTACGGGCGGCCGGACACCGCGCGCAACGCCCGTGCTTACGAACTCCTGCCCGCAGCTTGCCGGCTGTTCCCTCCAAACGCATGGGCACCGTACCCTACGCGCATGACTCCGCCCGAACGCGTCGCCGATGCCCTGCGCAGGGCCGGGCTGCCTGACCGGCTGGTCGCGTTCGAATCCAGCACCGGGACGGCGCCGGAAGCGGCGGCTTCCGTGGGATGCTCGCTGGGACAGATCGTGAAGTCGCTGTATTTCAGCGCCGATGGCCGGCCCACCGTCGTTCTCGTCGCCGGCGACCGCCACGCCGACACCGCCCGCCTTGCGGAACTGCTCGGCGTGCCGCGAAAGAAGCTCGCGATGGGCTCGGCGGCGGAGGTCGAGGCGGTGACGGGCTACGCGGTCGGCGGGGTGGCACCCGTGGGACATCTCGCGCCCTGCGACATCGTCGCGGATGAGAGTCTGCGGCGGTTCGAGACCGTGTTCGCCGCCGCGGGTGATTCGCACACGGTGTTCGAAGCGGAACCGGAGGACCTGGTGGCGCGTGTGGGGGGGCAATGGGCCGCGATCACGCGCTGACCGCCGACTCCCTCCAGGTTCGCGCCCAGCGCGGCACGCTGGCATCGCTCATCGTGGCGATGCGGCCCTACCAGTGGCCGAAGAACGCGATCGTGTTCGCGTCGCTCGCTTTCAGCGCCGGTCACGCATGGACGCCGGGCGACGTTAGCAGCTGGTGGCCCCTCCTCTGGCGCTCGGGCGCGCTGTTCGTGCTGTGGTCCCTCATCGCGAGCTCGACCTACCTCATCAACGACGTCCTCGATCGCGGCGCCGACATGTACCACCCGCGCAAACGGTACCGGCCGATCGCGAGCGGCGCCGTGTCCACCCGGCTTGCGCGCGTCGTCGCCGTGGCACTCCTCGCGACCGCGCTCCCCGGGGCATTCCTGCTCGATCCGGGCGCGGGAACGGTGCTCTTCGGCTACGCGGCGGTGATGATCGCGTACTCGTTCGAACTGAAGAAGGTCGCCATCCTCGACGTGCTCATCCTCTCGGGTGGCGTCGCGGCGCGGGCCGTGGGTGGAGCGCTCGTCATTGACGTTGCGATTAGCCCCTGGCTGTACGTCTGCACGAGCTTCGGCGCGTTCTTTTTCGCCTGCAGCAAGCGCTGGGCGGAATACCGCCAGCTGGGCCCGGAGGCGATCCAGCACCGCCCGGCGCTGGCGCACTACAGCGGCGAAATCCTCAGCCAGCTGCTCATCATCAGCGCTTCGACGGCGCTCCTCGGGTACGCCCTGTACACGATCGAATCGGCCTACGTGCCCGCCAACGGCTCCATGGCATGGACCATTCCGTTCGTGGCGTTCGGGCTCTTCCGGTACCTGCTGCTGCTCAATGGCCCGCGCCGAACCGACGCCCCGGACCAGATCCTGTTCACCGACCCGCAGATCCTCATCGCCGTCGCCGGGTTCCTGGTGACGGCGATGACCGTCCTCCTGCTGAACTGACCCGGGGCGCGGTCAGTGAGCCCGGTACCGCTCGGCCGCTCCCTCGCCGGCGAGTTCCGGCCGCCCGCTCCACACCCACGCGAAGTTGGTCTTGCTGACGCCCATGAGCATCCCATGCAGCGCCGTGGGGTGGATGAAGAGGCCGTCCTCGGGCGGGCGGTCGGCGTTGTCCGTGAAGCGAGCGTTGCGCGCGCGAAGCCGTTCCGCCAGCCCCACGACGTCGTCGGTTTCGACATAGCACATGTACAGCCCCGGCCCGCGGCGCTTGTAGAAGCGATCCATCGCGAGGTCGCCCCACGTCTGCGTGATCTCGATTCGGTCCAGACGTGCGGGTGGATCGAAGAGCGTGAGCGTGCCCCGGTAGCCATAGAGCCTGCTCTCGATGGGTGAGTAGCGCGTCGGGTAGAGGCCGAAGATACGGGTGTAGAGCCCGGCCGTGTCCTGCCAGTCGGCGACCGGGTTTGTCACTTCGTACAGGCAGCGGATGTGGCCCACGGGTTCGCGCGCGACGTCCGGGACGATGGTCGTGGGCATGCCATGCGTGGCGCTTTCGCCAAGCACGAGGGCGTCGCCGTCCGGCGTGAATGGCACCTCCTGCGAATCCAGGTGGCGCGCCATGGCGCCCAGGTCGGGCGTGGCGAAGACGGCCCCGTAGAGCCCGCCGCGAGCGCGCTCCGCGAAGTTCGCCACCGGTCCCGGCCCGGCGGGTTCGAGCAGTTCGAAGAGGCTGATCCCCGCCTGCAGCGTCGTGCGGCGCGCGTTCAGCACGACGGAGACGTCCTCCCCCACGGATACCGCCCCGAACAGAGCCGCGAACGTCTCCGCCGCGGCGGCGCGGTCATCGACAACCAGCTGGACACGGTCCACACGCGAGAGCACTTGGCTGCCTCCGGCGGGAGTCCCCGCCACCCACGTATTGTGCACGCTCCGGGGACGCGATGGAGCCTTTGGGGGCCGCGCTCGCTACCATGGCGAACGAAAGGGGCGAGGATGGGTAGCGGCCGGACAGGGCGTGGAAACCGGCAGACGGGCTTGCAGCGGCCCCTGCTCGGCGGTGAATCCGGGGCCCCGGCGGGTGACGCTCCCCTCGCCGCGCGGATGCGCCCGCGCACGCTTGCCGAGTTCTCCGGGCACGAGGCGGCGGTCGGCCCGGGGTCGATGCTGCGCTCCGCGGTGGAACGCGGCGTGCTGCCGTCGGTCATCCTCTGGGGGCCGCCGGGTTGCGGGAAGACGACGCTCGCGCGCCTGCTCGCGAGCCACGTCGCCGCCGAGTTCGTCGCCATTTCCGCGGTCTCGTCCGGCGTCGCCGACCTGCGCCGTGTTGTCGCCGAAGCCGCGGCACGCCGCGCGGCGGGTGTCCGCACGGTGGTCTTCATCGACGAAATCCACCGCTTCAACAAGGCCCAGCAGGACGTCATCCTCCCCTATGTCGAAGACGGCACGTTCACGCTCATCGGCGCGACGACCGAGAACCCCTCGTTCGAAGTCGTCGCGCCCCTCCTGAGCCGCGCGCGCGTCGTTCGCCTGGGGGCGCTCGGCGAAGACGCGCTCGGGCAGGTAGTGGACCGGGCGCTGGAGGACGAGGAGCGCGGCCTTGGGGCGCGGCGGCTCTCGCTCGCGCCCGACGCCCGTGCGCTGCTGCTCCAGGGGGCGAACGGCGATGGCCGGGCGGCGCTCGGCGCGCTCGAAATCGCGGCCGGGATGACCGCGGACGGCGGCGCCATCAGCGTGGCGGAGGTGCAGCAGGCGCTGCAGGACCGCCGTCCCTACCACGACCGCCAGGCCGACTACCACTACGACACCGTTTCCGCGTTCATCAAGTCCATCCGCGGGTCGGACCCCGATGCGACGCTCTACTGGCTTGCCCGGATGTTGGAGGCGGGGGAGGACCCACTGTTCATCATCCGGCGGATGGTGATCGCGGCGGCGGAGGATGTGGGGCTGGCCGACCCGCGGGCGCTGATGCTGGCGGTTTCGTGCCAGCAGGCGGTGCACTTCGTGGGCATGCCCGAGGGCTGGATCCCCATGGCGGAGTGCGCGACGTACCTCGCGCTCGCGCCCAAGAGCAACAGCACGTATGCCGCGTACCAGAAGGCGAAAGAGGCGGCGCTGCGGACGGCACACCTGCCCGTGCCGCTGCACCTGCGCAACGCCCCGACGGGGCTGATGAAGAGCATGGGGTACGGGGCCGGGTACCGGTACGCGCACAGCGAACCGGAACACTTCGCGCGTGGTGAACGATATTTGCCCGAAGAGCTGGGGGTGGCACAGTATTACGACCCCGGCAGCCTCGGGTTCGAGGCTGCCGCCGCCGCGCGCCTGCGCGCGCTCAGCGGCTCACCACCAGACCCCGGGGACGACTCCGCCGGGACAGGGAGACCAGACTGATGCCCCTCCGAATCGACTTCATGTACTCCAAGACCACGGGCCGCGGCAAGGAAGCCGAGGAAGCCCTCGCCCAGGCGATCGAAGCCACCGAAGCCGACGCCGAGATCGTCTACACCGAAGTCACCGACAGCGAAGACGCCAAGACGCGCAAGTTCCTCGGGTCGCCGAGCATCCGCGTGAACGGCGTGGATGTGGAATACGGCGAGCGCGAGCCCGACGAGTACCAGGCGGGCACCCGCTACTACAACAGCCCGGCCGGCTGGAAGCCGTTCCCGCACGCGAAGATGATCGCGAACATGATCATTGAAGTGCAGCAGCGGCTGGCGAAGCAGGCACAGGCGTAGCCCGCCCGGCCGTGGACGCCGCCACCGAGGCCGTGCTCGCCGCGAACGCCGCGTTCTACAGCGCGTTCAACGAACGCGACACCGCCTCCATGGACGTGATCTGGGCACGGCGAGCAGCCGTGTCCTGCATCCATCCCCACGGCAACCTGCTGACGAGCCGGGAACAGGTCATGGCGAGCTGGTTCGCGATGCTGGCCAACCCCGCGCAGGGCAAAATCGTCGTGGGCGGCGAAGTTGTCTCGGTTCGTGGCGAGATGGCGATGGTAGCCTGCCGCGAGTTCGTTGCGGGCACACCCGTCGTCGCCACCAACCTGTTCGTGCTCGAAGACGGGCACTGGCGGATGGCGCACCACCACGGCAGCCCCGTGGCACTGGCGCGCGGCTGATGGCGGGCCGCCGGACGTTCGCCACGCTCGACGACGACGCCGTGGCCGCCGTGGCCGGTCTCTTTGGGGTCGAAGCCGTCGCCGAGCCGTACTCACCCGATGGTACGGCGGTGTACCGCGTCACCCCCGGTGGCGCTGCCGACGGCGTGGCGATGGTGCTCTGGCCCTCGCTCCGGCGCGTCGACGTGGTCAGCACCGGCAATCACGCCTGGGTGCTCAAGAACGTGGGCACGATCGATGTGATCGACGGCGTTGAGGCCGTCTTTCACCCGGCGGAGGGCAAGGGGTTCCTGTTCGTCTCCGTCAACGGCTGGATCAACATGGTAATCGGCTAGCGGTCAGCCGCGGTCGAGGCGCGTGACGATGCCCGAGAGGTGGCAGGTGTCGTTGTGCCGCGCGATCACAAGGCGGCCACCAGCGTCGCGCAGGATCTCGGTGACGGAGCAGTTGGCGGCTTCGAACAGCCCACGGTGGCGCGGCCCGAGGCCCACCACGATCTGGCACATCGCCCCCACCACGCCCCCGTGCGCGACCGCGACCGTCGTTCCCCCCGCACCCTGGATCTGGTCCAGCACCGAGCGCAGGCGCGCGTGGAACGCGTCGCGACCCTCTTCGCCCGGGAACGGGAGCCGTTCGCCGCGACGCCGCGCCTCGGCAACGTCGGGGAAGCGCTCGCGAATCTCGGCCGCCGTGAGGCCGCTCGCCGCGCCGATGTCGTATTCGCGCAGGCCGTCGGCGAACTCGATGGTCACGCCCGTGCCCTCGGAAATGGCGACGGCGGTATCCGCCGCGCGGCGCAGCGGGCTGGAGACGATGCGGTGGATCTCCTCGCGCGCGAGCCGCTCCGCCGTGACTTTCGCCTGGAGCGCGCCCAGTTCGGTCAGGCCGAAGTCCATCGAACCCTGCACGATCCCGGCGGCATTTCCCTCGGACTGTCCGTGGCGAACGAGCAACAACCGCATGTGCCGAGTATCGGACGCCGCGCGTCTTCTCGCTACGCGTCGGCTACAAGCTCCTTCACGGCCTTCAGACGCTTCATCGAGCCGAGGACCTGCTCCTGGTCGTTGGTGAGGTGGCGGATGATGACGTCCGTGTACCCCACCCCCGCGAGTGCGCGGAACGCGCGCGCGACCGTCTCGGGCCCACCGTGGATGAGCGCCGAGGGGTCGAAGCCGCGGTAGCCGGCGGCGATGATCGGACCGGCGACGGCCGCCGCGTGCTCGTCGTCGCGACCCACGAACACATCGCGCCGGATGGCGTTCGCCGCTGGAGTGCGACTGTGGGCAGCGCGCTCCGTTCGCGGTAGAACGCCGACCAGTGCGCCGCCTTCCCGGGCGTGAGTTCGGGACCACCGAGGTAGCCGTCGCCGAGGCGAGCCGCGCGGTCGACCGAGGCCTCGGCGCTCCCACCGATCCAGACCTCCACCCGCTCAGGGGGCGTGGGGTGAATGCTCGCGCTGGCGAACGGAAACCGCCGGCCGCCTTCCACCGTCTCGCCCGCGAGGAGCCGGCGGACGATGTCGAGAGATTCCTCGAAGCGCGAAGGGCGCTGGCGGATATCCACGCCCATCCCGCCGAACTGCTGGCGCCCGTCGCCGAGCGCGCACTGGAGAATGAAACGCCCGCGCATCAGCGAAGCCAGCGTCCCGACCTGCTCGGCAAGCAGCACGGGGTTCCACAACGGCAGCAGGAAGAGGCAGCCGGCGGGCCGGTCGCTGTCCCACTCCGCCAGCATCCGGCCCATGATCACCGTGTTCTGGTAGTAGGGCGCGGGCATGACGTGGTGGTCGCCGACGAAAAGCGAATCGAGCCCGGCCTCAGCGGCGGCCGCCGCACGTTCGACCATCCACGCCGCGCCCTGGCGAACGTCCTGGACCCGGTAGGAGCTGTTGAGCGAGACCCCGACGCGCATGCTGGGACTCCGTGACAGGCTGGCCCGATTCTACCCGCCGCCGGCAGCCGCGCGCTTTTCGTCATCGTCGAGGACGCCGATGAAGGGGACGTTCCGGTATCGCTGCTCGAAATCGAGGCCGTACCCCACGACGAACTCGTCCGGGATCTCGAAGCCCACGTAGCGGCCCGCTGCCGCACCGGCCGACGGCTTCCAGAGCAGCGTGCAAACGTCGACGGAGCGCGCGCCTTCGCGTTCGAGCAGTGCCACCGCCTCGGTCACGGTCGCGCCGCGCTCGATGATGTCCTCGACGAGCACGACGCTCGCGCCCCGTACGGATCCGAACGGCCCGGCAAGCACGCGGACATCGCTGCCCGTCTCGCCGTCGTAGCTGTGCAGGGCCACCAGGTCGATGCGCAGGGGCAGGTCAATCGCCCGCGCAAGGTCGGCGAGGAAGCAGAACGAACCGCGCAGCACGCCGACCAGGACGAGGTCCGGCGCGCCTGCGAAGTCGCGCGCGATCTCGGCGCCGAGATCGCGCACGCGCGCGGCAATGGCCTCCGCGGAGATGAGTTCCCGCATGCGCGGAGTATCGCGCGGGCGGCCGTAAGGGGCCGCGCGGCGGGTCCGCGGCGTCGTGCGGTACCATTCCCGGACCCTTCGCCCCCGGAGCGCGCGCATGGCCCCTGGCGACATCATCCCTTTCCCCCACCTCGAACGGACCCTCGCGAACGGCCTGCGCGTCATAACCGTGAACACCGGCTTCCCTCACCTCGTCTCCCTGCAGATCCCGGTGCAGACGGGTTCACGGAACGAGGTCGAGCCGGGGAAGTCGGGCTTCGCCCACTTCTTCGAGCACATGATGTTCCGCGGCACGAAGCGCTTCCCGCCGGAGGCGTACCAGGCGATTCTCACGCGCACCGGCGCCCGCCAGAACGCCTACACCACCGACGACTACACCAACTACCACATCACCTGCGCCGCCGAGGACCTGGAAAACGTGCTCGACCTGGAAGCCGATCGCTTCATGAACCTCGAGTACTCCGAAGCCGACTTTCGGACCGAGGCGATGGCCATTCTCGGCGAGTACAACAAGAGCGCCAGTGATCCGCTGAACAAGCTCCTCGAAGTGCAACGGGAAGCGGCATTCACCACCCATACCTACAAGCACACGACCATGGGCTTCCTCCGGGACATCGAGGACATGCCGAACGAGTACGCCTATTCGCGCACGTTCTTCGAACGCTGGTACCGCCCCGAATTCACCACCGTCATCGTGGCCGGCGATATCGACCTCGAGGATGCGATGGCGATGGTTGAGCGCTACTGGGGCGCGTGGCAACCGGGCTCTGCCGCGCCAGTGACGATTCCGCAGGAGCCGCCGCAGCGGGCGCCCGTGCTCGCGCACGTCCCGTGGCCCGCGCCGACCCTCCCGTGGGTCACCGTGGGCTTCCATGGCCCCGCGTTTTCAGCCACGAGTCCGGAATTCGCCGCCTTCGACGTGCTGCTCGACCTCCACTTCGGCGAGACATCGGACCTGTACCGGCGGCTGGTCGAGCAGGAACAGAAGGTGGACCAGCTGTTCCCGTACCTGCCCTCGGGGCAGGACCCCGCGCTCGCGACGGTCATGGCGCGCGTGAAAGACGCGGCCGATTGCGCCGCCATCCGCGACGCCATCGCCGCCGAGTTCGCCGCCGCGCGCACCACCCCCGTGGACGCCGGCAGGCTCGCCGATGCGAAGGCGAACGCGCGCTACGCCTTCGCCCGCACGCTCGACAACTCGGACGCGGTCGCCGCCACCCTCGCGCGCTACGTCCGCTTCGACCGCTCATTCAACACCCTGAACGACCTCTTCCGGACGTACGACGGACTGACCGTGGACGACCTGACGGCCGCGGCCCGCACGTTCATCACGGACGAGAACGTGGTCCTCGCTACGCTCGCCGCCGGGGATGCGCCGGAGGGTCTGCTGGAGGCGCCGGCGGTGGTCCGCGAAGCGGCCGCGGCGGCGCCGGAGCTCGAAATGGTCGAACTGCGAACGCCGTCCGGCCAGCTGCGCTTCAAGCTGCTGTTCTCGGTGGGGTCCGCGCATGACCCCGCGGGCAAGGAAGGGCTCGCGCAGCTCGCGGCGGCGATGATCGCCGAGGGCGGCAGCGAGCGGATGCGCATCGACGAGGTCACGCGCGCGCTCTTTCCCATGGCCGGCAGCTTCGGCGCCCAGGTCGACCGCGAGATGACCACGTTCAGCGGCGTTATCCACCGCGACAACCTGGCGAAGTTCCTCGATATCGTGCTGCCCCAGCTCACGGCGCCCGGCTTCCGCGAGGAGGACTTCGCGCGCCTGAAGGACCAACAGCGGAGCGAGCTCGTGGAAGACCTCCGGTCGAACAACGACGAGGAGCTCGGGAAGGAACGGCTGCAGTCGATCGTGTTCGCGGGCGGCCCCTACGGGCACCCGTCGGCGGGCACGGTCGCGGGCATCGACGCGATCACCCTCGATGACGTGCGCGAGTGGGTGGCGAGCCGCTTCGCTCGCGCGAACCTGACGCTCGGCCTCGCCGGTGACTTCCCCGCGGAGCTCGCCGCGCGTCTGCGGTCGGAGGTCGGCGCCCTCGCGGAGGGCGAACCCGCGCCCGTACCCGCCGTCACGGCCGCCCGGCCGCCGGGGCTTTCGGTCGAGATCATCGAGAAGGAGACGCGGGCCGTGGCTGTGTCTTTCGGGCACGCCATCGACGTGACCCGCGCGCATGAGGATTTCGCCGCGCTGTGGCTCGCGCGCTCGTGGCTCGGCGAGCACCGCGCATCCAACGGCCGGCTGTACCAGCGGCTCCGCGAACTGCGGGGGCTGAACTACGGCGACTACGCGTACATCGAAGCCTTCCCCCGCGGCATGTACCAGTTCTTCCCCGACGCGAACCTCGGCCGCCGGCACCAGCTGTTCGAGGTCTGGCTCCGCCCCCTGGTGCCTGCCACGGCGGTGTTCGCGCTCAAGCTGGCGCTGTTCGAACTGCGCAAGCTCATCGCCAACGGCCTCACCGCCGAGGACTTCGAGGCGACCCGGGACTACCTGCTCAAGAACGTCTACCTGATGACCAAGACCCAGGACCAACAGCTCGGGTACGCGCTCGATAGCCGCTGGTACGGCATCGGCGACTTCGTGACGACGATGCGCGAACGGCTTGCGGCCCTCACCGTGGACGGCGTGAACGCGGCCATCAGGCGGCACCTCTCGGGTGAGAAACTTACGATCGTGATGGTTGCGAAGGACGCCGAAGGGTTGCGGGCGGAACTGCTTGGCGGTGCGCCATCGTCGCTGGCGTACGAATCGCCGAAGCCACCGGAGGTGCTGGCGGAAGACGCCGAGGCCGGCGCGCTGGCGCTGGGCCTGAGTCCGGATTCTGTTCGCATCACGGCCGTGGAGGACGTCTTCGCGCGCTGAAGCGTTCAAAATTGAACGACGGATGGCCCCGGTCAATGTGAATTCGGCGATTCACCCCGTCGGCGGTATGGCCCCGAGCGGCGACCGGCTGGTAGTCTGCGATGGCGTGATCAGCTTCGGCCTCGGATCGTTCCTCGTGCGAAAGGCGCCGGTACTCGCCGAACGGCAGTACCGGCTGCTGTTTATCGGCACCACCCTGGCGCAGCTCGCGTTCGGAATGATGCAGGTCGTCCAGGGGAAGATCGCCTTCGACCTCACGGGCAAGAACAGTGCCGTCGGGTTGGTCGCGCTGGGCACGGGCATCTCGATGCTGACCCTGGGCCCCATCGGCGGCAGCCTCAGCGACCGCATGTCGAAGCGGCGGCTGCTGATGTTCAGCCAGGGGATGATTGGCCTGCTGTTCGCGGTCATCGGCACGCTCGTCATAACGGATGCGATCACGATTTGGATGCTGACTGCGGGCACGCTCGTGCTCGGTGGGATGTTCGCTGTCATGGGCCCGACGAGGCAAGCGTGGATCGCCGAACTCCTGCCCGGCCCCAAAATGGCCAGCGGCGTCGCTCTGCAGCAGCTCAGCATCAACGGGACCCGCATCGTCGGTCCCCTGCTCGCCGGTGCGCTGGTCGCCGTCGCGTGGATCGACAGCGGCGGCACCTACCTGGTAATGACCGCACTGTTCGCCATCGTCGTGGGCATGCTCGCGATGATGAACCCCACGAGCCCCCGCACGGGAGGCAACAAGACCTCCCTCTGGGCGGACGTCCGCGAAGGCGGGGTCTACGTCTGGAACGAACGGCAGCTTCGGCTCCTCGCGCTGACATTCGTCGGCATCGTGGTCACCGGGTTTTCGTACCAGACGATCGTGCCGGGTCTGCTCGAGAACGTGCTCGGCGAATCCACGAACAAGCTCGGGCTGGTCTATGGCGCGGCGGCGACCGGCGGCATCGTGACCACGCTCTATCTCGCCGGCAGGGACAACACGCGCACCGCGCGCCGGCTGATGGTGATGTTCGGGCTTACCCTCGCCACGAGTCTGCTCTGCCTCGCGATGGCGCCGAACCTGTGGGTGGGCCTGGGCTGCGCGGTCATGGTCGGGGCGTCCTCAAGCGGCTTCCAGCTGCTGAACAACGTCAGCCTCATGCAGACGTCGCGGCCAGAGTATTTCGGGCGGGTCATGTCGCTGACGATGATGGCGTTCGGGGTGAACTCGCTGATGGCGTTCCCCATCGGGGCGTTCGCCGACGCCGCCGGGGAGCGCATGACGCTCGTGGTACTCGCCGCGGGGTGCGCGACCGTGGTCACGCTGGGCGGCCTCGCCGGGCGTCGCGTTCCCGTGTCGGCGCCCATCGAGCCGGGGTCGGCGCCCGCCGGCGGCCGGTGACGCGGGCCTGTTGGGGCTGAGAGCCGACCCGGTACAGTAACGCCATGCCATCGTCCCCCGATTCGCCGCTGCCCTACATGCTCGCCTTTCACCACTGGTCGACGCTGGAGCTGATCGCGTTCTGCGAGCAGCAACCCCCGGCCCTGCTCGAAAGCTCTCGGCCCGGCGTCTACGGCACCATCCCGGAGACGCTCGCCCACATGGCCGCATCGGAGCGGATGTTCCTCGCGGCCGTGATGGAAGCCGACCCCGCGGATGTGCCAGCGGCGCGGGACGGCATGCCTCTCTCCGAGACGGCGGCCCTGGTCAGGGGCCTCGCCGGCGCGTGGCAGGCATACGCCGCGAACCCGTTGCCCGCCGCGACCTACCGGTACGATCCCCGCGGCACCATCCGCATCGAGACCATCCTCTCGCAGGTGATGAACCACGGCAGCGAGCACCGCGCGGAGGTGTTCACCATCCTCGGGACCGCTGGCATTCAGCCGCCGTCGGTGAACCCCTGGGCGTACGAGCGGATGCGCCAATCCCGGGACGGCGCTCCGCCCCTGAGCCGCTAGGCCGGGTCCGTCACCCGTCCGGCGAAGAGCACGGCGCCCGATTCCCGGTGCCGGATGAGGAACACGAACGGCCGGTCGACGGTGAACTGAACGGGCGGGTCCACGGGCGCGGAGGTGGCGCCGACCACGGCACCGGTCGCGGCCGCGGCCTCCGTTCCCTTCTCGTCCACGCGCACGAACGCCTTGTGGAAGACATCCGAGACGTAGAGGTCGCGCTTTCCGTCCATGCCCGAGAAGTCGGCCAGGGCGGGGTTGAAGGGGTCGCGGGCGCCGAGGGTCGTGAACGCGTCCTTGAGAGCGAAGCTGCTCGTGAATTCCCACTTCGGCAGCGTCACGACGGCGCGCGTGCTCTTCACTCCCGCCATCAGCGTCGCCGCATCGGCCGCCAGCCGGAGCTCGACGTCCTTGAGGGCGCCCGCGGCCGGTAGCAGCACGACCATCGAGACGGCGTTCCCCGCGTACGGCAGCTCCAGCGCCTCCAGCCCGTTCCCCTTCGCGTACGCGAACGATGCCGTCTGGTGCATCATCGGCACATCCTTGCGCTGCCCGGCGAGCGTGGTGAACGGGCCGGGTGCCGTGCTCTCCTTCGCGAAGGGCGACAGCCAATCCGCCTTGAAGTAGATGGCGTTCACGAGCACGAGCCGCGTGAGTGCGTCTACCGAGCCTTTCGGCAGGAGATCCTTGATCCGGTCCTTTGTCCGGTCCTCCACCCAGTCGTTCACGGCCGTTCGGGCCGCCTCGGTCCTGCGTTCGAAGTCGGCGAGGTGCACGCCCGCGCCGTAGTACCGCGCCAGGGTCTCCAGGTAGGCGCGTTCGAAGGCGAAACCGGCCTGTGCCCATGCTGAGTTCGCCGTCGCCAGTTCGAAGGGCGTGACGCCATCCTTCGGCGAACTCGCGGCCAGGGCATGGTCGAGGGCGTTGTACGCCGGGTGCAGGTTCTCCCCGAGGGCGTCCGTGTGCAGCACAGCGTGCAATTGGGACGCGCTTTCGCCGCGCGCGCCGGCGGTCACCATCGCCATGGCAGCGGCGATGCTATAGGGGGAGAGGAAGATGTTCCCCGGCTCACGGCCCCCCAGGAACGTGTACAGCTCCCAGCCAAGCATCGTGCTCGCGCCCGCGAACGCCCTCGCGTCCCCGGAGCCACCGTCGGCACGCGGGACATCGGCGCGCGCTTCCGTCGCTTCCGCCTTCTCCGTTCCGCACGCTGCCAGGAGAGGAGCCCCCGCCCACAGGGCTGCGAGACCGCCGGTCGCCGCCAGGAATCGCCTGCGTTGCATCGTCCAACCTCCAGCCCGTCGTCGTACTTGAACAGACGCCAGGCGTCCGTGTCAGGTTCCTTCGACCCGTGGACGGGAGCCTGCTCAGACCGACTCTTTCACCTTCTCGGCGAGGGCGCGGGTGAAGCCAACCGTGCTGGCCACGTCTTCGACGCTCGCCTCGCGGATCGCCTTCACGCTGCCGAACTTCTTGAGCAGCGCCTTCTTCCGCTTCGGACCGATGCCCGGCACGGAATCGAGGGCGCTCGTGATGGCGGTCTTGCCGCGCACCTGCCGGTGGAAGGTGATCGCGAACCGGTGCGCCTCGTCGCGCACGCGCTGCACGAGGTACAGCGCTTCCGACCCTCGTGGCAGGACGATCGGCTCGTCTTCGTCGGGCACGAAGATCTCCTCGAAACGCTTGGCGAGGCCGACGACAGGGATGTGGTGCATGTCCATTTCTCGCATCGCGAGTGCCGCCGCCGCGAGCTGCCCCTTGCCGCCATCGATGATGACCAGGTCGGGGAGGTCCCACGTGTCGCCGGGAGCCGGGCTCGCCTCGTTGCCGACCGCGTCTGGTTGCGGCGGCTCGTCCTCCGCCACCGGCGGGATCTCCACGGCGCCCGCCCGGGGCGCCGCGCGCCGGAATCGCCGGCGCATGATCTCCGCCATCGTCGCGAAGTCGTCCGCGCCGGTCACGGTCTTCACCTTGAACCGGCGGTACTGGTTGTTCGCGGGCTTGCCATCGACGAAGACGACCATGCTCGAAACGGGGCTCGTGCCCTGGATATTGCTGTTGTCGTAGCACTCGATGCGGTGCGGCAGGGCCGGCAGGGCCAGCTCCTCGGCCAGCTGCTCCAGCGCCAGCTGCGTCTTCGTGGCATCGGCCAGCCACTTCACCCGCATCATGTCGAGCGCTTCCCTGGCGTTATCGCAGGCAAGGTGGACGAGCTTCCGCTTTTCGCCGCGCTCGGGCACCCGCACCTCGACGCCCGTTCCGCGCCGCTCGGTCAGCAGCTCCTCGAGCGTCTCACGGTCCTCGACGTCGGCGGGCACGGCGACCAGCCGCGGAGTGTACTGCGCACTCTCGTAGTACTGCAGCAGGAAGTTCAGAAGCACCGCGCCATCGCTCTCGTCCTTCGTCCCTTCGACCATGAAGGTGTCGCGGCCGATCATGTGCGTCCCACGAATGAAGAACACCTGCATGCACGCCTGGTCGCCGTTGCGCGCCATGCCGAACACGTCCATGTCCTCGTTCTTCGTGGTCGAAACCATCTGCCGCTCGACCGTGCGTTCGATGGACTTGAGCTGGTCGCGGATCCCGGCGGCGCGTTCGAATTCGAGGTTCTCCGATGCCTCCTCCATTTGCTCGCGCAGCCGCCGCATGACGTCGTCCGACCGGCCTTCGAGGAACAGGATCACCTGCTGCACGACCTCGGCATACTCATCCGAGGTACAGAATGCCGTACAGGGAGCGATGCACCGTTTGATGTAGTAATCCAGGCACGGGCGCGCGTCTCTGCCCGTGATCTCTTTCGTGCACGAACGCCACGGGAAGAGCTTCTTTACGAGGTCCAACGTCGCGCGCACCGAACCGGCGCTCGCGTAG
Organism: Candidatus Amarobacillus elongatus; assembly: GCA_016703545.1. Taxonomy (GTDB): domain Bacteria; phylum Chloroflexota; class Dehalococcoidia; order Tepidiformales; family Tepidiformaceae; genus Amarobacillus; species Amarobacillus elongatus. Next base: position 395,822 of record JADJBX010000003.1, on the reverse strand, counting down.
GGACCGAAGTAGCGTGCGCCATCCTTCTCGATGCGCCGCGTGATATACACGCGCGGCCAGGGGTTCTGGACGTCGATCTTGAGGTACGGGTACCGCTTGTCGTCCTTCAGCCGGATGTTGAAGAAGGGCTGATGCCGCTTGATGAGCGTGGCTTCGAGAATCAGCGCCTCGCCCGCATTGCCGACGACGATGTATTCGAAGTCGTCGATGTGCTCGCGCAGCGCGCGCGTCTTTGGCTCGAGCATGTGCGGCGACCCGAAATAGGACCGCACGCGATCCTTGAGCTTCGCCGCCTTGCCGACATAAATCACCTCGCCGTCGGCGTTGCGCATGATGTACACGCCGGGGCGCGCGGGCAGGGCGGCCAGCTGCTTGCGGAGCTTCTCGGAAATCGTCGTGGATGCCATGGGGAACGGATCCAGTGTACAGCACGCCACGTCCCGAACCGGTCAGCGGCACGGCACTACAGGACGCCGAGCATCCCCAACGCCTGCCGCGCCACCATGAGGTGCAGTGCCATGCGGCGGTCGACATCCTGGTTCTGCTGCCCCATCTCGACGAGCACCGGCGTCAGGCCGGCGACGTGGCCACCGAGTGAGAGCGAACTGCGGCCCCGGGCGGTCGTCCCACCGGTCGTGTCGGGGCGGCGGAAGCTGGTGCCGTCGCGGACGACGAAGCGGTCGTGTTCAGGCAGCGATCCGTTCAGCGCCTCGGCGATGGACGGTCCGAACGCCGGCGCGAGCGGCCCGACTCCGGTCGTGATCGTCTGCCCGAGTGCCGCCGTCCCCGTCCCGGGCGCGTCGACGTAGAACGCCCACGACTCGTGCATGTCCAGCGCGAGTGCGCACTCGAACTCATTGGCGAGCGCGGTGATTTCCGCGGCCATCCGCTCCATCGCGAAGCTGCTCGCGGCGTCGCCGGGGTACAGCCGGTTCAGGTCCCCGATGTCGTCGAACGTGCGGACGAAGGAGTGCGTCGCGAGGCGGTTGGCGCGGGGAACGACGATCAGCGACCCCGTCCGGGGCGCCCAGTTCGCGACCTCCTCGGCCGCCATCCAGCCGCCGGGTTCGTTTCCATGGACGCCGCCGAGCACGAGCACGGCCGGGCCCGCGGTGCCGCTGTCGCGGATGGAGACCGCCGTCGCCCACGGGGTACCGGCGAGCAGCGTCCGTTCGTAGCTGGCGGCCGGGCGGACGGGCGTTGGTGTCGGAGCCGGCGGCGCGGAGTGCGGTTGCGCGGCTTCCGGCGCGGGCTGGTCCATGGCGATGCCGGGAATTACCGCCATCGGCTTTGGCGGCTCGGCCCTCGCCTGCTTGCCGCACGCGGCGAGCAATGCCGCGGAGCTCGCGGCTGCGAGGAACGTGCGCCGGTTCATCCCCGTGGTGCCCATGGCAACGAAGTGTAAGGGTACGCGCGGAAATCCGGGGAAAGCCCAGGGTGCGACGGGCGTCGGAACTAGCAGCCGCTGGCAACGACCCGCTGCCGGGCGCGAAGTGCCCCCGGGCGGTAGAATCCCGCAGCATTCCACGCCGGGAGGGCCACGTGGCCTACGAAGCAATCCTGTACGACGTCGAGGACGCCGTCGCGACGATTACGCTCAACAAGCCCGAACGCCTGAACGCGTTTGACGACGAGATGCTGGCCGAGTGGGCGGACGCGATTCGCACCGCCGACCAGGACCCCGGCGTGCGCGCGGTGATCATCACCGGCGCCGGCCGCGGCTTCTGCAGCGGCATGAACGTCGCGGCCGAGGCGTCCGGCGAGGGCGTGCTGCGCACGGAGGCGACCGTCGCCACGCGGCGGCACAGCCTGCGGGACCGCGTCCACCCCATCCCCCGCGCGCTCATCCAGCTGGAGAAGCCATACATCGCGGCCATCAACGGCGCGGCCGCGGGCGCGGGTATGGACATGGCGACCATGGCCGACGTCCGCTTCGCATCATCGACGGCGCGCATGGGCATGACCTACGTTCGCATGGGGCTCATCCCCGGCGATGGCGGCTGCTACACGCTGCCGCGCATCGTGGGCACGCAGAAGGCACTGGACCTGATCTGGACGGGCAAGCTCATCACCGCGCAGGAGGCGCTGGAGATGGGGTACCTGATGGCCGTGTACGAGCCGGATGAGCTGCTGCCGCGCGCGAAGGAGTACGCCCGGCTCGTCGCCCGCGGCCCGGCGACGGCGGTGCAGCTCGCGAAGAAGCTCGTGTACCGGTCGGCCAACATCCCCTTCGACGAGCACCTCGACATGGCGCAGATGGCGATGTTCATCGCCCAGACGACCGACGATGCGCGCGAGGGCCCGCGGGCGTTCGTGGAGAAGCGCGAGCCGCAGTGGAAGGGCTTCTAAGCGCCGCCGGGGGACGGCACAACAAGAAACGGGGCCAGCGAATCGCTGGCCCCGTTCTCGTTTCCTTGTGTCGAAGGCGTTGTGCCGGATCAGCCGAAGATGACGGCGTCGGCACCCATCGCCATGAAGAGCACGGCCAGGTAGAGCATCGAGAACTTGTACACGCTGATCGGCGAAATATCAGCCGGGCGCCTGTACAGCTCGTACGACTTCCAGACGAAGAGCACTCCGCCGACGACCGCCGTCGCGAGGTAGATCCAGCGCAGGTCGCCCGTGGGGATGAGCAGCAGCGTCACCGGGATGAGCGCGATCGAGTACAGGACGATCTGGATGCGCGTGTGCCGGACCCCGGCCGTGACCGGGAGCATGGGCACACCGGCATCGGCGTAGTCATCCTTCAGGCGAAGGGAGAGCGCCCAGAAGTGAGGCGGCGTCCACATGAAGATGATCGCGAACATCACGACAGCTGCCCAGGAAACGTCGCCCGTGACGGCGGCCCAGCCGACCATCGGCGGGAAGGCGCCGGCGGCGCCGCCGATCACGATGTTCTGGGGCGTTCGGCGCTTCAGCCACATCGTGTAAATGAAGACATAAAACAGGAGGGCCGCAAGCGAAAGGGTCGCCGCCGCTGGCGTCGTCGCCGCCCACATGAACACGAACGCGCCAGCGCCGAGGATCACGCCGAAGGCCAGTCCGTGCGCCGCCTCGACCTGCCCGGTGACCAGCGGCCGGCTGCGGGTGCGCTTCATCACGCTGTCGATGTCGCGGTCGTACCAGCAGTTAATGGCGTTGGCGCCGCCGGCGGAGAGCGAACCCCCGATGAGGGTCGCGAGAATCAGCCAGCCGGACGGCCAGCCGCGTTCGGCCACGAGCATGGCCGGGACCGTGGTCACGAGGAGGAGGCTGATGACGCGCGGCTTGGTGAGGGCAATGTAGGCGCGAAACGTGTCGAGGATGTTGGGCCGCGCCATCGTGGCGGCGGGCGCGCTCAAGCGGGGACCCCGACCCGTGTGACGGGCCGTGGCGTCGTTTCCACCGATGGTGAGTAGAAGGAAAGGATCACCGTGGTTGCCAGACTAACCCAAACTCCCGATGCAATCACGGTATGACTCACGGTCAGCGGATCGGGGAACGTGTACCAGACGTTCAGCGCGCCGACGACCACCTGCACGATGTACAGCACGAGCATCGCCTGCGCGACGTATCCCGACCACGCGAGATTCTCACGCTGGCGCCATGCCTCGCGGATGACCGGGATGAGCAGGAAGAGCAGCGCCGCGGCGAGGTAGCGGTGCGCCATGTGCACGATCTCGTGGTCGTCGGAGCCGGGCAGCAGCGCGGAGCCGTTGCAGGCCGGCCAGCTGGTGCAGGCGGTGCTCGCGCCCCGCTCCGTCATGTACCCGCCGATCCACATCGTGACCGCGAGCCAGGCGATTGCGAACAGCGCCTTCTTGCCCAGCGCGCGCCGTTCGGGCCGGAGCAGCCGGGCGGTGGCGCCGGCGTGCGCGGGGTCATTCGTGTACATCGCGACGAAGACGGCGACCTCGGCGGTGAGCACGAACATCGCCGTCAGGAGGTGGCTCGCGACGATTTCGGGCGGGAGCTTCATCGTCACGGTCAGCGCGCCGAGCAGCCCCTGGAAGCCGACCAGCGGCACGGCCACCGTGGCCACCCGCGTGATGAACGGGACGTGGCGGTACCACTTCCACGCGGCCACGGCGGTGGCGATGACGAGCATCCCGACCATGGTCGCGAAGTAGCGGTGGACCATCTCGATGATGGCCTTGTCGTGGTCGTCACGCGCGGAGATGGGGACGACGTCCCCATGACAGGTTGGCCAGTCGGGACAGCCGAGGCCGGAGCCGGTGGCACGGACGTACACACCGACGCCGATGAGGATGAAGGTCGCGATGGAGGTAACGAGGGCGAGCCGCTGCGCGATGCTCATCGTCGGGAACTGGCGCCTTTCTCCCGGGCAGGACGCGCGAGCATCCCGCGAACCCGCCGGGCGTCACCCGGCCCACCACACAGGCTTAGGGTGCCATAACGGCACCTCATGAGCCACTTCCGCCCGCTTCGTCCTTACCCGGCTTCGCCGGGCGGCGCTTAGCTGAGCCCCTGCTGCGCGAGGAAGTCGAGGATGTCCTGGACGCGGCGGATGTTTTCCGCGTCTTCGTCGCGGATTTCGAACTCCGCGTCCTCGGCGAACTCCTCTTCGATGGCGATGGTGAGGTCGACGATATCGAGCGAGTCCGCCCGAAGGTCGTCGATGAGGCTCGCTTCCGGAGTTACCTCCGCCGGGGTCACCTTGAGTTGCTTGACGATGGTATCGCGGACGCGCTCGAAAACGGTCGCCATGATGTATTGCTCCTGTCCGGTGGCCGGGCGATCTGCCCGGCGCGGGCTGCGTGGTCGATGCTAGGTCACTCGCTGTACTTGCGGAAGATCACCGAGCCGTTCTGGCCCCCGAAGCCGAAGCCGTTGGCGGCCGCGGCCCGAACCGTCATGGAGCGCGCCTTCAACGGGGTGTAGTCGAGGTCGCAATCCGGGTCCGGCGTTTCGAGGTTGATGGTCGGCGGGACGGTATCCGTGTAGCAGGCCATGACCGCGGCGAGTGCGCCGACGGCGCCGGCCGCCCCGAGGAGGTGGCCGACCATGGACTTGGGGGAGCTAATGGCGACGCGCCGCGCGTCGTCGCCGAACGCGCCCTTGATTGCGATCGTCTCGGCCGCGTCGTTCAGGGGCGTGCCCGTGCCGTGGGCGGCGATGTAGTCGATGTCGGCGGGCGTGAGGCCGGCGATCCGTATCGCCTCCGTCATCGCCTGGGCGGCGCCGCTGCCGTCCTCGAGCGGGGCGGTGATGTGGAACGCGTCGCAGCTGAGGCCGCCGCCGAGGAGTTCGGCGTACACCCTCGCGCCGCGCGCCTTCGCCCGGGCCTCGGACTCGATCACCATCACCACGGCACCTTCGCCGAAGACGAAGCCGTCGCGGTCCTTGTCGAACGGCCGGCTCGCGCGCTCGGGCTCATCATTGCGGCGGCTCAACGCCTTCATGTTCGCAAGCGCGGCGATCGGCAGGCGATGCAGCGCGGCCTCGGTCCCGCCCGCGACCACCACATCGGCGATCCCGAGTTCGATGAGCTGCTTCGCCTCGATGTACGAGTACAGGCCGCTCGCGCAGGCGGCGACGCTCGCGAGCGCGGGGCCACGCAGCCCGAGGTGCATCGAAACCTGGCAGGCGCCCATGTTGGGAGCCATCGTGGGCACGTAGAACGGGCTCACCCGCGCAGGGCCGCGATTCAGCAGCACTTCCATCTCGTCCATCGTGTCCGTGACGCCGCCGGCGCCAGTGGCGATGGAGGATGCCGCCCGTGGGCGCTCCGCATCGGTGAATTCGAGCTTCGCGTCGTCCGCGGCGAGGCGGGCGGCGGCGACGGCGAACTGGGCAAACCGCGACATCCGCCGCGCGCCCTTCGCATCCATATAGTTGCCCGGTTCGAAGCCGCGCACCTCGGCCGCGATCTTCACGGGCATGTCGCTCGTGTCGAAGCGCGTGATCGGACCGGCGCCGGAGATGCCGGCTACCAGGTTCGCCCAGAATTCGGGCGCGGTCAGACCGATGGGCGTGATCGCGCCCAGGCCGGTCACGAGTGCTCGTGTCACAGGTTGCTCCGAAGCAGTTAGTTGACCTCGCGGAAGAGGAGGCAGGAGTTGTGTCCGCCGAGCCCGACCGAGGTCGACATCGCCACCCGCACGCGGCGCGACTTCGCCTCGTTCGGAACGTAGTCGAGGTCGCATTCGGGGTCGGGGGTGGTGTAGTTGATGGTGGGTGGCACCTTCTGGTCGCGAATCGCGAGGACGCAGGCGAGCGCCTCGACCGACCCGGAGGCACCCATGCAGTGGCCCGTAATCGGCTTCACGGAGCTCACACTCGCGTCGTACGCGGCCTCGCCCATGATCTCCTTGAAGACCAGCGTTTCCACGCGGTCGTTGAGCGGCGTGCCGCTGCCGTGCGGGTTGATGTAGTCGATCTCGGCGGGGTCGATGGCGGCCTTGCGAAGCGCCGCCCGCATCGCCCGCTTCAGGCCACGGCCGGTCTCGTGGAGCGCGATCATGTCGTAGGCGTCGTTGGAACTGCCGTAGCCGATGACTTCGCAGTAGATCTTCGCGCCGCGTGCCTTCGCGTGGTCGTAGTCCTCGAGGATCATGCCCGCGCCGCCCTCGCCGGCGATGAAGCCATCGCGGTTGAGGTCGAACGGCTTCAATGCCTTCGTCGGGTTGTCGTTGTCGCCGGCGAGCGCGCGCATGGAGCACCACGTCGCGTGGTAGATAGGAAGCAACACGGCTTCGGAGCTGCCGGCGATCACGGCCGTCGCATCGCCGCGCCGGATGGTTTCGAACGCTTCGCCGATGCTGCCGCCGCCGGTCGCACAGGCGCTCACGACGGCCATGTTCGGGCCGCGCGCGCCGGTGGCGATGGCGATGTGGCCGCTGGCGGCGTCCGGGATGAAGTTCGCGACCAGGAACGGCGTGATCCGCCGCGGCCCCTTCGTCTCGAGGATGTGCTGGTGCTCGACGACCATGTCGGTGCCGCCGCCGCCGGCGCTGAAGATGACGCCGATCATGTCGGCGTTCTCCTCGGTGATGCTCAGTTCGCTATCGGCGAGCGCTTCCAGGGCGGCGGAGACGCCGAAGGTGACGCCCCGGTTCATGTAGCGCTGCTGCTTCGCATCCACCCGGTCGCCGAGTTCGAACCCCTTGACCTCCGCCTGGATGCGGACGGGGTACGGCTCGGGATCGAACAGCGTGATCGGCCCGATGCCACTACGCCCGGCGAGCATCGCCTGCCAGGTGTCTTCGGCGGTGTGCCCCACGGCCGTGACCGCGCCAATACCCGTGACCACGACGCGGCCGGTCACAGTGCCGCCGCTTCGACGAGCTTGAAGTTATCGCTCATGAGGCCCTCGTAGTCGTCGCTGACGCTCAGGCTGTTGACGTCGTAATCGATGCGGCGGACCAGCTTGGTGAGCACGCCACCGGGCCCGACCTCCATGAACATGTCCACGCCCCGCGCCTTCATCTCCTCGATGGAGCGGTGCCAGCGCACCCCGGAGGTGAGCTGATCGCGCAGTTCGACGTAGACCTCGGGTTCGGTTTCGAGGATCTCGGCGTTCACGTTGCCGACGAGCGGAGCCGCGGGGTCGCGCATGGGGAGCTTCTGCAGGAGGCGGTTCATCCCCTCGCTCGCCTTCGACATCAGCGGCGAATGGGAGGCGATGGTGATGGGGAGGCGCACGACGCGGCGGGCGCGGGCCTTTTCCGCCAGCTCCATCGCCGTTTTCAGCGCGCCGACGGCGCCGGAGATGACGGTCTGGCCCTCGCAGTTCGCGTTCGAAATGCCGACGTAGCCGTCGCGGGAGGCCTCCTGGCAGATTTCGACGACCTTCGCCTCGGGCAATCCGAGGATGGAGGCCATGCCGCCGGGGAACTCCCGGCCGGCTTCATCCATCAGACGCCCGCGCTCCTGCACGAGCAGCGCTCCCTCTTCGAAGGAGAGCGAACCCGCGGCGACGGCGGCGGTGAATTCGCCGAGCGAATGGCCGGCGAAGAACACCGGCTCGAGCTTCCGGTCGAGCTGCGCCCACCGCTCCTGGAGCGCGGCGAGCCACGCGATGGAGGTTACGAAGGTAGCGGGCTGCTGGGTGATGGTGGGTTCGAGTTCCTCGGCGGTGCCTTCGAAGCAGAGCTTCGAGATCCGCATGTCGAGGACGTCATCGGCGCGCTTGAAGACGTCCCGGGCCGCGCGCGAGACGCGCGCGAGCCGTTCGCCCATCCCGGCGTATTGCGAGCCCTGGCCAGGGAAGATGATTGCGAGCCGGCGCCAGGGCTTAACAGCCTGGTCCATAGAGCTGAGGTTCCTCCCGGGCGGGCATGGTCCATGCCACGTCTTGGGCCCTTACATTACCAGACTCTGCCAATGGGATACAGGAAGGGCGGCTTCCCGCCGTAGTAGGTGGACGGCGGCGGGAAGCCGAGGGACGGACGGCGGATGGTCGATAGGGAGCGGTTCACCTTCGCGAGGGTGCGAATCCTGCGGGAGCTGGCGGATGGGCGGACGCACCGCGAGATCGCCCAGCGCCTCCATCTGAGTACTTATACGGTCGCGAGTGTCCGCGGCGCCGGAAAGCGTGTACCGCACGCAGGGCTAGGCAGCGTCCTCCGCTCGTCTGCAGACGTCGCCGCCACCGGGCTTCCCGCCCTGGCGGCGTCATGCAGCAACCGGCGCCTGCGTTTCCGCGGTTCACGCCGTTCCGATGCCCGCGTGACGCGCGCTCCCGGAAGCGACTGCGGCTACACTGCCGCCCTGGCGTCCCGGTCCATGAGGTCCGCCACCTGCTCGCCGAGCCGCAGGCTGTAGTTCTGGCCGCGGTCCTCCGGGTAGACCTGCGTCGTGTTCGCCAGGTAGAGCCCTCGATCCCGGTCCGCATCGACGGGATCGAACGCGAGTAATTGGTGGTGATGACGGGCTGGCCACCCGGGTCCTTGAATAGCCACATCTGCTTCACCCAGCTCCGGTCAAACTGCGGGTTAATCGTGTGGATGCCGCTCAGATAACGCTCGAACACCTCTTCCACGGGCAGATCCAGGAGAGGGTTCCCGGGCGACATGTAGTTCGACAGGTACACGATGTGGTTGCCGCCGTACTCTTCGGGCGGCATGAAGTTCGTGTGCTCGATGCACGCCACGAACGGTAGCGGATCGGCGATGCTGAGCCAGTAGGTGTCACTCAGCGGCCGGTCCAGCGCGAGCACGAGGCAGGTCGCCCACTGGTAGCGCACGCGGTCGAGGACCGCGACATAATCCCTCGGCAGTTCCGGCGCGATCTTCTTCGTGATGATGTTTGGCGTCGTCATGAGGACGTGGTCGAACTCGTGCAACTGGCCACCGGCCCGGATCCCCTTGACGCGCCCGTCGGTCACGGCGACCTCGTCCACCTGGCAGTTGAGCTTGATTTCCGCGCCCGCCGCGGCGACGCGCCGCCCCAGTTCCTCGATGTACTGGCCGAAGCTGCCCTGCAGGTAGCCGAGCTGTTCCTTCATGCCGCCCTTGCCCTTGCGGGAGGCGAACCGGAGGTACACCTTCCCCCAGAGCCAGGTCATGCCCACATTGTCGGCCTGGTCGGCGAACTTGCCGCGAAGCAGGGGGCCGCACACACCTTCGAACGCCTTCGCGCCGACCGCGCGCTCCATCCATGACCGTGCGGTGACGCCCTCGTACTTGTGCCAGTCCTTCTGACGGCGCAGCCAGACCGCGGCCGCGCCCAACCGCATTCGTCCGATGAGCGAGACGGGGGTGTAGCGCAACAGGTCCAGCGGGGTCACGAAGGGGAAGATCTTGCCGCCGCGGAGCATCGCCGTCTTCGATTCGATCCACCGCATCTTCGGGCCGTAGCCCATCTCCTCGATGTACCGGATGGCGACCGTGTCGTTCGTGAACAGGTGGTGGTAGAAGCACTCGAGCTCCTGCCCGGCGACCTGGAACGTGACGACCTGCCCGCCCACACCGGGGCGGCCCTCGAAGATGGTGACCTCGTGCCCGCGCTCCTGCAGGACCTTCGCCGCGGCCAGGCCGAGCACCCCCGCGCCGACGATGCCGACCCTCATGGAGTCACCGCCCCTTCTTCCTTGCGGCTCACGCTGGAGATGCGCCGGAACGACACCCCGAAGCTCCAGAGGATGAGCAGCCCCAGGACCGTCGTGGGAATGAGCACGAACGCGTGCGAGACGATCGCGAACGCGCCGGCCGTGGCCTCCGCGACCCCCGCGCCCACGAGCACGAGCTTCGCAGCCCATTCGAACGGCCCGGTGCCGCCGAAGAATGTGGGGATGATGATGGCCAGGTTCGCGGCGGAGAGCAGCAGCAGGTAGTGCGGGAAGTCCACATCCATGGAGAATCCCCGCCCGATGACCGCGTATGCCGCCCCCTCCACCGTCCACGCGAGCCCGCTGAGGGCGGCGACGGCCACGAACGAACGCGGGTCGTGCACGGAGCGCATGCTCCCGACGAGCGAGTCGGCCATGTCCTCGGCCTTGCTCTCGAACCGCTCGGGGAGGAAGCGGAGGAGGCGGTGGATGACCTTCTTCGCCCGGACTTCGTTCAGGGTCAGGAGGTAGAAGGCGGCCAGCGCGACCGTGAAGACCGCCGCCGAGACGATCGCGATGGCCTTCAACCGCCCGTCTTCGAAGCCAACCCAGGAGCCGGCGATGAGGAGCATGAGCACGAGTGCGCAGCCATCGAACAACCGCTCGACGGCGATGGTGCCGAAGGTGCCCATGCGGCTGACGTGTTCGCGTTCGCCGAGGATGTAGGCACGCACGACCTCGCCGGCGCGCGCCGGGAGGAGGTTGTTCGCCATGTACCCGATGATCGCGTAAGGGAAGAGCCGCACCGGGCTCATGGCGGCGACGGGGCGCATCAGAATGGACCAGCGGACGCACCGCACGGAGATGCTCGCGAACAGAATCGCTCCCGCCGGGATCAGCCACCAGTAGTCGGCCTGTTCGAGCGCGTCTGCGAGCTCGCGCGGGTGCGTGGCTCGGAGGAACAGGCCGATGAAGACGGCGCTGATCGCGACGCCAGCCCAGAAGCGGAGTGAACGGTGCAAAAGCGGGCTCCCGGTCAGGGAATGGGGAATTGCCGCACGCGGCCGATGCCGCCTTCGACTATCCAGAGCTTACCATCCAGCGTCTCGACCATTCCGTACGGGCGGCTTAACGGGTCCTGCTCCGTGGTTACAGTTCCCTTCACGGCGCCGCTCGCGTCGTAGATCCGGACGGTGTTCAGCGACGGCAGGCTCACCGCGATGCGTCCGTCGCGGAGGACGCGCAGGTACGGCTTGTCGTCCACGCCGCGCCCGGCCCAGCCTTCGACCCGGAACTCCGACTGGTAGGCGCCGTCCGCGCCGAGGACGACGACGCGCCGTTGAACATGTCGGCGACGTAGAAGCTGCCGTTCGGCGCGGCGGCGATTCCCACGGGCTCGTCGAACTGCCCCGGGCCGCTGCCGGTGCCGCCGATGGCCCGGACGAACTCGCCCTTGAGCGTGTACACCACGATCCGGTCGTGGCCGCCGTCGGTAACCCACATGTTGCCCTGGCGATCGAAGGCGACATCGCGCGGGCCGTAGAGGTCGAACTCGCCGGGCTTGACCGCCGGGTCCGGGTTCGGCGCCTTGCCGAAAGTGACGCCCGTGGGCACCAGGTCCGGGGTGAAGGTGCGAATCCGCCACCCGAACGTGTCCGCCACGACGACGGTCCCGTCGGGCGCGATGCCGAGCCCCCACGGTTGGGAACCTTCGTTGGTATCGCCCGGTGAGACGCGGATATCGACCGTGGCGAGGAAGTTCCCGTTGGCATCGAACTTCTGGAGCCGCTTGCTCGTGCTGTCGATGACGTACAGGTTGCCCTGCGCGTCCCGTTCGATGTCGACCGGCGCCGTGAACTGGCCGGGCAGCCGGCCGAAGCCGCCGAACATCGGCCGCCCCGAGGCGTCGACCGTGGGTTTCGGCGCCGCGATGTCGCGGAGCACGAGCGACTTCGTCTTCGTGTCCCAATCCACGGGGAAGTACGCGGCCGCGTTGACGGATCCGCAGGAGCCACACGGCCGCACGGATTCGTGCGGGATCGTGCCCCCGAGGTCGTGATCGCGAATGTAGCGCAACCAGGTGGCGGGCCATTCCGAAAGGCCCATATGCGAAAAGACGTGCGACCACGTTCCTGGTTTGAAGGGACCGCAGTCCCCGGCCTTGGCCGTGCACGACCCGTGCCCCGTGTCCATCGCGGACTTGTACACCTCGTCGAACCACCAGCGATGCGGATACGGGATGCCCTTCGCGTACTCGATGCCGGACGTGCGCTCGGCGAGGGCGGCGTCCGTCTTCGGGATATTCGCCTGGTTCACCAGCATCACGCGGTAGTCGCCCGTGGGGAGCGGCCCCTGCGAGAGGTCGATGTAGCCGACCCGCCGGTAGTCCCGCAGGTACCACGCCCACGGCCATGCAAACGAATCCATGGAATCGACCAGGATCGGCATGTCGTACCCGAGGCCGGTAGCTTCAGCCAGCGCATCGATCTGGGTCATCAGGCGCGGGATGTCCGGTGCGCTCTGCGTGTAGATGAGCATGTCCTTCGGCACGTCGCCGCGTTCGAAGGACGCGCCAATCATCGCCTTGAGTGAGAAGAACGAGAGCGCGCCCACGGCCGCAACGACCGCAAAGGTGCCGAGCGCGCGCCTTCCGAACGGCTGCGAGGTCCACCACGCGACGGCGGCGGCGAAGACGACCACGCCCACGCGCGCCAGCGCCGGGAGTGCCCCGCTCCCCGGGAGGTAGGCTGCGAGGACAAGCCCCCCGGCGCCCACCACGGCGGCGCTGGCGAGGGGCAGGATCGCCCGACGCAGGTCTTCGCGCGGCTGCCAGGCCGTGAGCGCGCGCTGCACCGTCCAGGCCGCGAGGATGCAGGCCGGGACGGCGAGGTGCATGTTGAGCCAGGGCATCTTTTCGCCCGCCCAGGAGAGAGCGAGCCACGTGCCGCCCAGCCAGACCCAGAGGAACCGCGAGAACGCGTTCCCGCGCCACAGCGACCACCAGGCGCCGCCGATGCAGAGCACCAGGGGCAGGAATTCGTAGGCGGGCATGAGCAGGTAGTAGTAGAACCATGGTTGGTCGCCGCGAACGACGTCGTGCTGGCTCCACCAGTAATTGAGGCCGCCCCACGGGCCGCTGCAGATGCCGTTCGCGTTTGTCCAGAGCGACGTGAAGAGGGTGAGGTAGACGAACGCGCACGCCCCGGCGATGAGGGCCCAGGTTCGCGGCCGCCACTGCAGGCCGACGAACGCGGCGCCGCTGATCGTTATCGCAAAGAGGCCGCCGATGGCCATCGAGTCCCGCGCGGGCATGTCGGCGCGGCAGACCAGCCGCCCCTTGTCCACGACGGAGAAGTGCTCCAGCGGGATCGCCGTGAGCGCCGTCAGCAGCGGCAGGGTGAGCGTGCCGAGGATGATGAGGACGTCGCCGGAGCGCGGAAGCGCCGACCACGAGAAGCTGCGGCGAACGCCCCCAAGGAACGGCCACAGCGCGACCACCGCCCACGCAAACGGCGCCGTGAAGACGATGCCCGCGATTCGCCGCGATCGCTCGGCCTGGCCGTTTGCCTTCATCGACTGCTCCGTGAGCTCCGTCGCCACGAGCACGTCCAGGTACACGAGGAACACGGCCACCACGAGGTAGGTGGCCTCTTTCGTCGCCATCGAACCCGTGAAGGCGAGCGCGAACATCAGCAGCCAGCGGTCGCGGCCGGAGGCCATGTAGCGCCACATCGCGGCCGCCATCGCGAGGATGAAGAACGCCATGTAGACGTCTTCGCGGATGAAGCGGCTGTAGTAGAGGACCGTTGGGGAGAACGTGAGGAAGGCGACGGCGGCGATGGTGCCCACCGGTCCCAGCCACCGTCGCATGAGCAGCGGCAGGGCCACGAGCGCCATTCCGAAGATCGCGGGCGACACCCGCGCCGTGTAATCGCTCGCGCCAAACACCAGGAACACCAGCCCCTGCGCGTGGTAGTAGAGCGGCCCGTGGAACACGGGGTCGTGGCGGTAGTTGCCCTGAATGAGCCCCCACGACCACTGCGCGTGGATGCTTTCGTCGTGATGCAAGGCGCGGGCGCCGAGGTCCCAGAAGCGCAGGCCGAAGGCGATGGCGAACAGCGCCACATAGATCGCGAGCTCCCACGTCAGCGCGATGCGGATAGAGAGGAGGCGCTCGAGCGGCGCGGACCGGGCAACACGGGGGGCGGGGATCGAACGTGCCGTCATTTGCTGGTCCTCATGTATACGCCCGCGGGTTCGGAGGTGATGACCGCGGCGTTCCGGTGGGTAAACCACCGGATGTACCGGAGCGGACCGGTCGTCGGCGCGGCCTTGTGGCGGGCGAACGACCATGCTCCCGTCACCGGCACCATCCCCTCCGGCGGCGCGAGGTCCGTGGGCCACACGGCAATCGCGGCATCCTGCGGCACCCGCGACGCGATTGTGAGGTCGCCGGACTGCCGGAATGGCCACGTCGCGGCGTCGGCGAATTGCGGATGAATGACGATGGGCCCGCCCTGGGATGCGGCCCTCGCCACCGCAAGATCACGGAGCTCGCGCGCCTGTGCCGGGGAGACAGGCGACGGGATCGGCTCCGCACCGGCGCTGAGCGCCACCCCGAAGGTGCCTGTGAGCACCGGGAAGACGGAGATACCGAGTCCGAGGGCGAGCAACGCCGGCGCCGAACGCCGGTCCAGGGCGACCGCGAGCGCGGCCACGCCGGCGCCGCCCAGCAGAAGCCCGGTCATCACCCGTTCCTGCACGTCCCCGGCCTCATTGACCTGGCCCCAGTGGATGACGATCGCCAGTGCGAAGAGCAGGAAGAGCCCGGACATGGGAAGGAGCCACCGTGCGAGGCGCCATTCGGCGCGCAGCATCGCCTGGAGGGCGTTGACCAGGGCGGGGCCCGCGAGAAGCGCGGCCGGAAGCGCCATCGCGACGAGCGGCGCCGGCGTCGCTTCGCCGGCGCTCGCGAGGAACCAGCCGGCCGCGAACACCAGCCACGCCACAAGCAGCACCGTTGTCTGCGGCAGATCGCCGCGGCGAGAGGCCACGACGGCGTGGGCCACGGCGCCTGCCGCGGCCGCCATCAGCGGCGGCGAATACAGCAGCGCGAGGTCCATCGCCGTCGAGCTTGTCCACCGTTGTTCGAAACTGGCGGCGAACAGGTCCAGCGCGGGAATGCGGATCCCATCGAACCCGAGCCCGAACCGGAACGACGCCGCGATCACGCCGAGTGCGGCTCCCACCGCAAGGGGAAGTGCGGCATCACGGCTAGGCCGAGCGCCGCGGGCGAGGGTGATCGTCGCCCATGCGACAGTCAGCGGCAGGGGGATGGGCCCGGCCGTTACGACGGCGAACGCGGCCGCACCCGCAAGCCACGGCGGCAGGGCACGGTCGCGCGTCACCAGAACGAAGAGCCAGAGCGCGATGGGGACATCGAACCCAAGGGCGCTGGCGGAGGCGCCGAACGCGATCGCCGGGGCGTCGATGGCGATCAAGAGGAGGGCAAGGAGCGCGCCGGCCTCGCCGAGCGGCCTTCGCAGCATCCAGAGGGCCACGGGAATGCTCGCGCTGGCGAGGAATGCCGCGACGCGCGGTCCGACCTCGGACGATGAGATATGCAGGACGAGCGTGCTCAGTGCCTGGAACAGGCTGGGGACAAAGCGGCCATCCGGGTCGCCGATGCGGGCCTCCCAGGCGCCCGACAGGTGGATCCACTCCGCGCCGCCAACGGGCGCCTGCCAGATGGGCCCGAGGCGAAGGGCGAGGAAGATCGCGCCGAGCACGCCCCACGCGAGCATCGCGCCGCTGATTTCAATGCCCGCGCCGGGGCGCACCGCTGGCGTCGGCACGCTCGCCGTCCGCCCGGCGGGACGGGCGCCGATGACGGGCGCATCGTCCGCCGGCTCCAGTGTCGCGTCCTGCAGGGGCTCTGTCGTCATTCGGTTCGCACCTGTTCGAGCACGGGGATGCGGTACACGGTGGCGTTCTCCATGCGGAAGACGGGGTCAAGAACCTCGTCGAAACGCGGCATCAGCCCCGCATAGCGGCTGTTCTCAATCGTCCCCACAACCAGGTACTCCGCCCCCGCTTCGCGCATCGAAGGGATGATGGTACGCGTATCCGTCGCGAGGTAAATGCCGTCGACGAGGTCCTGCCGGTAGGTGAGTTCGCGCGTGGTGTCCTCGGTCTGTCCGCGCCACTGGACCTCATGGAAGTACCAGCCGATGGGTGTCGCGCGGCCCGTTCGCGCGCTGATGCGGCCTGATTCGCCGTAGTCCACGCCCGCGTTGGTCACGACGGGACGGGCGTCCTGGCCGCGGCCCCACGTTCGGCCCGAACCTTCGATGACTACGTCGCCGGGAGCAGTGTGCGTTCGAAGCCACTGGACGAGGGCGTATTCGCCGGGGTTGTTACGAGCGACGTAGGCGAGACCGTCGATGGTGGTGGGAGCGGTCGAAGCACCGACGCGGTTGGCGGTGGCGGTGACGGGGTAGACGAGCGTGAGCACCGCGAGCACGGCCACCGGCGCCCCCAGCCACGCCGCTCGCGAAAGGCGCGCGCGAGCCTGCGCGAACGCCATGGCCAGCGCCACGCCGCCCGCGAGCGAGAGCAGCATCCACGCCTGGTAGGTCAGCTTGAACACCGTATTGAGGCGCGGCTGGCCGCCGAAGAAGACGTCCCGGATGAGAAACAGCTCGGCGCCATAGATGAGGAGCGCGCCCACCGCCCCGAGCGCCGGCGCGACCGCGGCGCGGCTGTGCCCGCGAACAAGCACACCGAACGCGCCGGTCAGCAGCCATACGGCGACGGCGTAGGTGGTGAGGGTGACCCAGCCGCCCGCGCCGCGCTGCTCGATCGCGGTGCTGAAGTCGCCACGGGCCGAGGCGAGCAGCATCCACCCGAGGAGCGGTACCAGCGGCGCCCACAGCGCCAGCAGGAGCGCGTTGCGCGTCTCCGCCAGCGGCGCGCGCCGGAACGCCCAGGTACAGGCCATCAGCGACGCCAGCAACAGCGGCCCGAACTGCAGGAATGCGTGCGCGGGCCGCGTGCCTTCGCCGACATAGGCGTAGAAGCCCGACGCCTGCGAGCTGAAGTCGCGGTACCAGGGGGCGTACAGCGCCACCGCGAGCACCATGAGTGGCCAGAGGTAGCCGAGCGTGGCGGGCGCCGCCTGCATGAACGGCGCCCGCCGCAGGTTGCGGAGGAAAACGGCCGCACCAACCACCGCCGCGAAAGTCAGCAGGTCCCACGCGTTCTGAAACGCGAGCGCGCCGAGGATGATGCCGAAGGCGAGCGTCCAGCCGGGGCGACGGAGATGTGTGCGGGCGGCGAGCAGCGATCGCCCGCGCCACAGGCTTGCGGCCAGGCCGAGCGAGAGAATCACGAGCGGCAGGGACATAACGTGGGGATGCATGTCCCCCAGCAGGAAGCTGAAGAAAGGGAACTCCGTGATCGTGTTCGGTATGACACGGGAACCGCGCCACCAGAACCAGAACTCGGTCGGGTACCACGATGTGGTTCGCGGTTCCGTGGGGCCGGTGAAGCAGTTGACGCGGTCGGCGGGGTTGACGTTCCCCGTGGGCTCGGGACAGGGGATCAGCCACTCCACGCCGAACGCCTCGTACAGGCCGCGGTTGTAGTTGCCGTGTGCGGCCGCGAGTTCGAATACGGCACTGAGCGAGCCCGCCAGCAGCAGGAAGCCCACCGACACGCCGGCGGCGACGAACGCCCACCGCCGCAGCCGGACCCCCAGCGCCCACCGGGCCACGGCGAAGGCCACGCAGGCGATGGACGTCGCGGCGGCGGCGAAGGTGTACGCCAACGTGAGGTTGTACCCCTCTTCTGGCGCCACGCCCGCGACCTGCGTCAGCAGCCCGCTCTGGACGTAGCCGAAGTAGTAGTAGCTCGCGCGCTCACCGGCGAGCCACGGGTCGATGGGCGGGTACGTCGGCGACTCGATGGCGGCGTTGAGGTACATGAAGTCCATGGGCTGCTCCGTCCCCGCGATGTCCGGGACGTAGGAGCGGTACGACACATAGGCGAAGAAGCACAGCGTGAAGAGGCCCGCCGCGGCCAGCGCGCCTGGCGCGAAGCGGCGTGCGGTCTCACGGAAGCGCCTGTCCTGCCCGGCCGCCGCCGCCGCCGCCACAACCAGGGCCACGACGGCGAGCACGGCGCCGCCCCGTCCCTGCGGGAGGACGGACCCTATGCGAAGCACGAAATAGGCGTACCCGGAGAGCACCAGCCCGAGCGGGAAGGCGAGCCCCGCGCCCGCATCCGGGAACCGCCGGAACAGGACGAACGCGATTGGAAGGGCGCAGGCGCCCACCACCATGGCCGCCGCCCAGAACGCGAGGACGGGAGCCATGCGCTAGGTCATCCCAGCAACGCGTCCACGAAGTCGCGTGCGTCAAAGGGGGCGAGATCGCCCATCTTTTCGCCAGTCCCGATGAATCGCACGGGAATGCCGAGGTCGTGGGCGATGGCGAAAGCGATGCCGCCCTTCGCCGTTCCGTCCAGCTTCGCGAGGACAATCCCCGTGACGCCCACCGCCTCGGTGAACGTCTTCGCCTGCGCGAGTCCGTTCTGGCCGGTGGTGGCATCCAGGACGAGGAGCGTCTCGTGCGGCGCATCCGGGTGGTTGCGCTTCACGATGCGGTTGATCTTCTTCAACTCCTCCATGAGGTTGGTCTTCGTGTGCAGCCGCCCGGCGGTGTCGATGATGACGATGTCGGCGCGGCCGCCCTCGGCCGCCGAGAGGGTGTCGAACACGACGGCTCCCGGGTCCGCGCCGGACTGGTGCGCGATCACGCGCACCCCGACCCGTTCGCCCCATACCTTCAGCTGGTCGACCGCCGCCGCGCGGAAGGTATCCGCCGCCCCGAGGAGCACGTTCGCGCCGTCGCGCTTGAAGGCGTACGACATCTTGGCGATGGTCGTCGTCTTGCCGGCACCGTTCACACCGACGACGAGCAGGATGAGCAGGCCCGGCACGGGCGTTTGCGCCCACGCCGGGCGCGCCGCGCGGGGCCTCGAGGATGGCGATCAGCTCTTCGCGCAGGATCTCCCGCACCTGCGCCGACTGCTTGACGCCCTCGTCCTTCACCCGCCCGCGCACGGCCGTGAGGATCGCGTTCGTCGTCCCGATGCCCGTGTCCGAGGCGACGAGGATCTCCTCCAGTTCGTCCCACAGGTCGTCATCGAAGTCCGCGCGCTGGAACAGTCCCGTGATACGGCCGAAGAGACCCCGCCGCGACCGTTCGACCGCGCGCTCGGTCTGTTCGTGGACCTCGGCCACCTCTTCCGGGGTGGGTTCGTAGGCCGCCAGGTCCTCGGAAACGTCCTCGGCGAGCTCCGCCTCCGCTTCCGCGACGGCAATCGCCGCCGCCTCTCCGCCCTCGTCCTCGGGGCGGACATCCTCGTCCTTCTTCCGGCGCCAAAACCGCAAGCGCGGGCTCCTTCATGGATATCTCGTTCGATGGTAGGGCGGCAGGGGTGCTGCGTCAGTTCTGCGGAACATCCCCCAGCTTGAGGGATAGCACCTTTGATACGCCGTCCCGGCCCATCGATACGCCGTAGATAGCATCAGCGACTTCGACGGTCCGCCGGTTGTGGGTCACGACGAGGAACTGCGTACGCTCCGCGAGCTTCTTGAGCGCCGCCGTGAACCGCCCCACGTTCGCCTCGTCGAGCGCCGCATCAACCTCATCGAGGACGACGAACGGCGCCGGGTTCGCGGTCAGCAGGGCAAAGAGCAGCGCCACGGCGGTGAGGGACCGCTCGCCACCGGAGAGCAGGCTGAGCGTCTTGATCCGCTTGCCCGGGGGCTGCGCCTCGATTTCGATGCCCGTGGTGGCGAAGTCATCGGGATTGGTGAGCGTGAGCTGGGCGCTGCCGCCGCCGAAAAACGCGGTGAAGTACTCGGAGAACGCCGCGGCGTCCTTCTCGAACGTGGCGCTAAAGCGAATGCGAATCTCGCCGCTGAGCACCTCGATCGCGGCCCGCAGCTGCGCTTCGGCATCGGCGAGGTCGCGGAGCTGGGTCGTAAGGAACTCGTGGCGTTCGCGGTTCTCGCGGTAGTCGTCGGGGGCCTCGGCGTTGATCGGCCCAAGCCGGCGGACCTGGCGGCGGATCTCGTCGATGCGCGCGCGCGTGGCCTCCACATCGATCGCGGCGCCGCCGTGCACCGCCACGCCGGCTCCTCCTCCACCGCGTCCTCAATCCGGATGATCGCCCCCGAGCGGTCGGGCGTGAGCCCTTCGCGTTCCATCTCGGCGCGCAGGTTGTGGATCTGGTCCTCCGCGCGCGCAACGTCGGCTTCGAGGTCGAGGCGGCTACGGTTGAGGGCGAGCAGCGCGGTCTGGGCCTCGTTGAACTCCTCCTGGCGCAGCCGCTCGTGCGATTCGAGGCGCGTCAGTTCGTCGCGGTCGGGCGCCGCATCTTCGGTGAAACGGGCGCGTTCCTCGTGGATGCGCGCCAATTCGCCCTCGAGCCGCGCGAGGCGGCCCTCGATGGCGGACGCCTCCTGCTCCAGCGACGCCGCCTGCGCGCGCCGCGCAACCACCTGCGCCGCGATCCGCTCGAGCGACTTCTCGTGCTGTTCGCGCATCGCCTGGAGGGCACGCCGTTCACCCTCGGCGGCCGCCTGCCGGCCGCTGGCTTCCGCCACCGCCCGCAGCGCCGCCTCGCGTTCGGCCGTCGCCGCCCGGAGCTCTTCCTCCGAGGCCGCCAACGCGCGCCGACGCTCCTCCCCGCGCGCGGTGACGGCCTCCACCGCCTGCCGCGCCTGCGCGATGAGCCGTTCCTTCTGGTCGCGTTCGCGGGCGATGTCGGCGCGGCGCGCCTTCACGCTGTCCATGTCCCGGCGAAGGCGGTGCAGCTTGCCGCGTTCGCGTTCCATGTCCGAACGGGCGCCGTCGAGGTTGCGCCGAATGGTCTCGTAGCGCTGGTCCGCGTCCCTCGCCCGCGCGGATAGCTGGGTGACCGCCTGCCGCGCCGTCTCAATCTGATGCTTGCTGACGTCCGCTTTCGCCCGCACCGCGGCGATCTGCTCCGGCAGCTCGTCCAGTTCGCGCTGCCGGCTGAACACGCCTTCGTCCGCGCTGGACGCACCCCCGGTAATGACGCCGGTCGGTTCGATGTAGGTGCCATCGAGGGTGACAACGGAGCCCAGCGCGCGGCGGACCATGCGCAGGCCCGTCTGCACATCCTCGACCACGATCACCCGCCCGAGCAGCGTGTCGATGAGCGGCCGGAAGCGCTGTTCGCAGCGGACCAGCTTCGCCGCCACGCCGACCACGCCGCGCTCCTTCTGCAGGTTGAGCGGGTAGACGTGCCGCACGGTATCGAGCGCCAGGAACTGGGCACGGCCGGCGCGCCGGCGCGTCAGCCGTTCGATCGCCGCCAGCGCGTGCTCTTCGCTCTCGACGATGACGGCGTGGAGCCGCTGTTCGAGCGCGGCGTTGATTGCCAGCTCCGTCCCCGGCAGGCACGGATCTGCCGGGACAGCAGGCCCACCACGCCGTGGATTTCCGGCGCTTCGCCGAGCGATGCGCGATCGACCTCGTCGAGGAGCGCGTGGCCCATGATGAGCACATTCCGCGTCCCGGAGGCGACACCGTCGTGTTCCGCCTGGACCTGCTTTAGTGCCTCCATGCGGCCTTCCAGCTGGTCCAGCTCCCGCAGCTCCTTCTGGGCCGCGGACTCGTAGGCACGCACTTCATCCTGCACGCGCGAAAGCCGTTCGCGGGCCGCGTCCGCCTCGGCGCGGGCGCCTTCGAGGCCGTCCTCGGCATCGAAGACACGGCGCCGGAGGTCCGCGAAGCGCCGCCCGTAACCGATCAGTTCGACGATGATCTGCTTCCGGCGCGCGATGGTCTGCTGCTCCTCGCGGTCCAACTGCTCAAGCCGGCGGCTCGCGGCCTCGGCGTCGCGGCTCATGCTGCCGGCGCGCCGCTCCTCGTCCGCGGCACCTTCGCCCGCTTCACGGGCCTTCGCGCGCGCACTCGAATACGCGCGCTCCGCCGAGTCGAGCCCCGCGCGAGCTTCGTCCATGAACGCTCGCGCCGCCTCCATCTGCTCCTGCAGGGCCGAACCGCGGTCGCCCGCGTCAATCTCCGTGGCGGCGAGCGATTCCCGCTCGGACTCAAGCGTCTCCGCCTCGGTCAGCAGCTCCTGCCGGCGGCCGGCGATCATGCCGTGGCGCTCCCTGTCCAGGGAGATGTTCTGCTCCGTCGCGGCCAGGCGCGTGTCGATCTCCGTGACGCGTGAGTCGCGTCGGGTGATGGCCTCGCGCCGCTTGCGAATCTCCTCACCGAGCGCCCGCAACTGCTCCCGGAGCGCCGTCACCCGGTCCGTTGCCCCGGACTCCTCGGCGACGCGCTGGTCTAATTCCGCTCGCGCCCGGATCAGGTGGTTGTGCGCCTCGCTCCAGCGGTGGCCGTAGTAGGCGCGGAGCAGGTCGTTCAGTTCGGCCGAGAGGCGGCGGTACTCGGCCGCGCGCTCCGCCTGCCTGCTCAGCTGCGAAAGCCGGGGCTCGATCTCGGCCACGATGAGCTGCACCCGGCCGATGTTGTCGCGCGTGGCCGCCAGGCGGTCCTGCGCTTCCTTGATGCGCATGCGGAACCGCTTCACGTCGGCCGCCTCGTCGAGGAAGGCGCGGCGCTCCTCGGGCGACATCGAGAGCACTTCGTCCACGAGGCCCTGCCCCATGATCGAGTAGCTGTTCTGACCGACGTCGCCCTTCATGAGGAGGTCGGTGATGTCGCGCAGCCGGACCCGGGAGCCGTTCAGCAGGTATTCGGATTCCCCGCTGCGATACGAGCGGCGGGCGATTTCGACCTCGGCGAACTCGAGGGGGAGCCAGCGCTCGCTGTTGTCGAGGGTGAGGACGACCTCCGCCATGCCGACGGCGGGACGGTCCTTCGTGCCCGCGAAAATGACGTCTTCCTGCTTCTTCGCCCGTAGGAGGCGCGCGCTCTGCTCCCCCAGTACCCAGCGGAGGGCATCGGAGACGTTGCTCTTGCCGGAGCCGTTGGGGCCAACCACCGCGGTGATGCCGGGGCCGTATTCGAAGGAGGTACGGTTGGCGAAGCTCTTGAAGCCCTGGATCGACAGCTTCTTCAGGTACATCTCAACCCCCGGCCTCAGCGGTCAGGCGCGCGACGGCTTCGCCCGCGGCACGTTGCTGTGCCTCGCGCTTGCTCGCGCCCTCGCCCCGCCCGAGGGTTGCGCCGCCGGCCCGGACCTCCACGATAAAGTGGTGCCCGGACCCACCCGGCCCTTCGTCTACCGTGACATAGTCAGGAGGTTCATGCCAACGCGCCTGTACCAG
Source organism: Candidatus Amarobacillus elongatus (assembly GCA_016703545.1). Classification (GTDB taxonomy): domain Bacteria; phylum Chloroflexota; class Dehalococcoidia; order Tepidiformales; family Tepidiformaceae; genus Amarobacillus; species Amarobacillus elongatus. The sequence goes on along the minus strand of JADJBX010000003.1, from coordinate 372,492 downwards.
GTGTTGCAGACTCGATTTCGGGTCCATCCGCGTGCCGCTCTGCTGGAGTTCGCGCAGCTCGGGACCAAGGAGGCGCAGGACAAGGGCGCGCGCGGTGCGCATCCCGAGGCCGAGGTAGACGGCGCCGATGACGGCTTCGAGCGTCCCCGCCAGGTTGCGATCGCGCGAGCGGCCACCGGCCGCCTCCTCGCCGCGGCCCAGGACGAGGTAATCGCCCAGGTTGAGCCGGCGCGCGATGGCGGCGAGCGTGCTGCCCCGGACGAGGTCCGCCCGCATACGCGTCAGCTGCCCTTCGCCGGCGGTGGGGTAGAGCTCGAAGAGGCGTGCCGCCACGACCAGCCCCAGGAACGCGTCGCCAAGAAACTCCAACCGCTCGTTCGGACTCGGCGGAGGCGTCTGCTTCGTTCAGATACGACGCATGCGTCAGCGCCCGGCGGAGCAGCTCCTCGGGTGGGGACTGGATCTTGAGCCGCGCCAGGAGTTCTTCGGGCGCGGGTTCTCCGAACGGCACACGGTCCCCCGCAACTTTCCCGCGGTCCTCGCCCCGGGAAATTGCTAAAGTTGCCTAATGGTATGGGGTGCGATCAGGCGGGTCAAGGTTCGCGCGCGTTGCGCGGGTTCGCCCGTGGCCCGACGCTACCCGGTATGTCCGAGAATACGTACAAGACCGACGGAACGATCGACACGTTCGAAAACGCCCATCGCGAGCGTGACTACGAGATCACGTTCACGGCCCCCGAGTTCACGAGCGTCTGCCCGATGACGGGCCAGCCGGACTTCGGCACCATCACGGTCACTTACATCCCCGACGAGCGCTGCATCGAACTTCGGTCCTTCAAGTTCTACCTGCAGACATTCCGCGACCGCGGCATCTTCTATGAGGACGTGACGAACCAGATCCTGACCGACATCGTGGAGGCCGTCGCGCCCCGTATCGCGACCGTCGTGGGCGAATTCAACACGCGCGGTGGCATCTCGGCTCGGGTCACGGCCGACTACGAAAGCGCCGAATGGATCGCCGATAGCGAGGGGTAGCGAACTTGGGTCACTCGCTCGTGACCGAATCCCTCCCCAAGCCTAGTATCGGGACATCCTGCGAATGCGGTTCTTCTCGCCCATGAGCGTCAACCCACATCCCGGCGGCTTCGCCCAGCGCCGCATCAGCGAGTTGCCATCGGTCACCGCGCCGCAGATGCGTGAGATCCAGCGCGTGGCCCAGGAGGATTTCGGGGTCGATATCCTCCAGATCATTGAGAACGCCGGGCGCGCGGGCGCGCGCCTGGCGCTCGGCATGCTGGGCGGCAAGGGCCGGGGCCAGCGCATCGTCGTGCTCGCCGGGGGCGGGAACAAAGGCGCGGCCGGCCTCTGCATGGCGCGCACCCTCGTGAACTGGGGCTTCGTCGTCGACCCCGTCCTCGCCGAAGTCCAGGGCGAAATGGCCTACGTCGCGCGCCGCCAGGTGCAGATCCTCAAGGCCGCGGGCATCGTCGACAAGGACAACGAGGAGCCCAGCGAGTTCCTCGTCGAGGAGCAGCTCGCGAACGCCGACCTCGTGATCGATGCGCTCATCGGGTATGGGCTCGAAGGGCCGCCGACGGGCATGGCGGCTGCCGTGACCGACCTCGCGCTGCAGTCGGGCCGCCCGATCCTCGCCATGGACGTGCCGACCGGGGTGAACGCCAGCACCGGGCTCGCCGCGGGCATGGCCATCAAGGCGGTGACAACGCTCATGATCGACCTGCCCAAGCGGGGTCTGCTTGAGCCGCACGCGAAGCCGTACACGGGCGAGCTGTACCTGGCGGACCTGGGCATCCCGAAGTCCGTTCACGAAGGGCTGGGCATTCGCCACCCGCTGCTCTTCTCCGAGGGCCCGATCGTCCGAATCCGGCGGTAGTGGTTCCCGCGGCGGCCACGGGCGTACCATCGGGCCCGAGATCCGCGCGGAGGGCCCCCTTGCTCACCCGATTCGTGAAGTCGCCCGAAGAGATCGCGCGCCTGCAGTCGATCCTCGCCGCGCCGTCGTTCTTCGACATCCGCACGCTCGCGCTGTCGATCGAAACCGACCCGGCCGTGGTGCGCGAACTGCTGCCGCCGCCGCTGGAGCCCGGTGACTCCCCGCGCGTGACCCTCTTGGTGAGCGACATCCGCGAGTCGAACTGTGTCGGGCCGTTCCGGGGCGCGTCGGTGAACATCGCCTGCCGTTACGGAGGCGAAGAAGGCCTCTACTGCCTCGCCATGCCGATGAGCACCGGCCCCGCCGTGACCTTCGGCCGCGAGCTGTTCGCCGAGCCGAAGAAGCTGGCCGATATCGACCTCGCCGTGCAATTCCCACACGCCCGTGGCGCGGTCCGCCGCCACGGGGTCACGTTCATGGAGCTGCACGGCGCCTTCGAGGACGAGCCGGCCGCGGTCGAGCCCACGACCTCCGTGCCGCACTACTACTTCAAGTTCCAGCCCGCCGCCAACGGGGAGGGGTTCGAGCATGACGTCCGCCTCGTTCGCGTCACGCATCGCGGCCGGACGCACCGCTTCGCACGCGGGACCGGCACCGTCACGCTGCGGGAATCGCGGCATGACCCGCTGATCGACATCCCGGTGCTGAACGTCCTCGCCGCGACCTACAGCGAAGGGGAGACGCACACCTCGGCCAAGGTCGTGGCGGAGGTGCCTGCCGCCGGGTTTCTGCCCTGGGCGTTCACGTCCTCGGACGACATAGCCGTGTGGGAGATGGCGGGCCTGCCCGCGCTCGCTTAGTCCAGCCGTGCGGCGATGGCGTCCAGGATGGCGTGCGCGACCGCGTACTTGCTCATCAGCGGAAGTGCATCGACGCGGCCGTCGTCGTGAAAGATGGTGACCTGGTTCGTCTCGGTGCCGAAGCCGCTGCCCGCCGCGGTCACATCGTTCGCCACGATGAACGCGAGCCGCTTCGATGCCAGCTTCGCGACGGCGTTCTCCGCGAGGTTCTCCGTCTCGGCCGCGAACCCGACGCGCACGCCGCCCGCGGGCAGGGACGCGAGGATGTCCGGGTTCTTGGCGAGGTCGATGCGCATCGACTCCTGGCCGGGCGTCTTCTTCATCTTCTGGGTGGCGGGGTTTTCGGGGCGGAAGTCGGCCGGAGCGGCGGACATCACGAGCGCATCCCCCGTGGCCGTCACCTCCTGCAGCACCGCCAGCATCTGCGCGACCGTGCTGACGTCCCGGCGATCGATGCCGGGCGGAGTCTCGAGCGCCACCGGGCCGGTGACGAGCGTGACACGCGCGCCGCGGTCGCGGGCGGCTTCGGCGATGGCGAAGCCCATCTTGCCGCTCGAGCGATTCCCGACATAACGAACAGGATCGATGGGCTCCTGCGTCGGCCCCGCGCTGACCACGACATGGCGCCCGGAGAGGTCACCCCTCGAACGCCCAAGCAGGGCACGCAGCGCGCCGACGATGGCGGCGGGTTCGGCCAGGCGCCCCGCGCCCGTTCGGCCGCTGGCAAGGCGTCCCTCGGCGGGCCCGACGAAGGTGACACCGCGCGCGCGGAGCGTCTCGACGTTGGCCTGCGTGGCCGGGTGGGCCCACATCTGGCTGTCCATCGCCGGGGCCACGAGGACGGGTGCGACGGTCGCGAGGGCGGTGAGGGTGACCATGTCCGGGGTCCGGCCGCTCGCGAGATTCGCCATGCAATCGGCCGAGGCCGGCGCGATGACGAGGGCGTCCGCGCGGCGCGCGACCTCGACGTGCGCTTCCGCTTCCTCTGCCGCGAACATGTCCAGCACGACGGGGCGGCCGGTTAGCGACTGAAACGTGAGCGGCGTGACGAACTGCGCCGCCGCTGGCGTCATCACGACCTCGACCGTGGCGCCAGCCTGCCGCAGCTTGCTCGCGAGGTCGGCGGCCTTGTACGCGGAGATGGACCCGGTCACGCCGAGGGCGATGTGACGACCCTCCAGCGGCAACCGTTCCCGGACCGAGACGTCGGACATGGCGGTAGCTCCGGGTTCGCCGCGCTCAGGCGGGCCAGTTGAGGTCGTAGATGATGCGCAGACCGTTCAGCGTCAGGTTCGAATCGACGATGTCGAGGCAGTTGGTCTCCTGCGCGATCTGTTTCGCCCAGCCGCCGGTGGCCACGACCTTCACGTCGCCGCTCAACTCCTCCCGGAACTTCCGCACCAGGCCTTCGACGAGCCCGACGTAGCCGAACAGAATCCCCGACTGCATCGCGTGGATGGTGTTCTTGCCAATCGCCTGGGGTGGCCGTTCGAGCTGCACGCGGTAGAGCATCGCGGCGCGGCTGAACAGCGCCTCGCTGGCAATGCCAATCCCGGGGGCGATGGCGCCGCCGAGGTAGTCGCCGGCTTCGTTGACGGCGTCGAACACCGTCGCGGTACCGAAGTCCACGACGATGACGGGCGGACCGTACGTCTTAATCGCTGCCACCGCGTCCACAATGCGGTCGGCGCCCAGCTGCTTGGGGTTGTCGTACAGGATGCGAACGCCGGTGCGAATGCCATGGCCCACGACGAGCGGCTCAATTCCGAAGTACTTCTTGCACACGGCCTGGAAGGTCGGGATGAGCGGCGGCACGTCGCAGCCGATGATGCACGCATCGATATCGGACGGCTGCAGGCGGCGGGTGAAGAGCAGCGTCATGAGGAAGACGCCGTACTCGTCGGGCATGCGTTCCGTTTCGACGCCGATCCGCCACGTGTCCCGCAGCTGGTCGCCTTCGAAAAGCCCGATGTGGATGGAGGTGTTGCCGATATCGAGCGCGAGGAGCATCTGGATCACCTGCTTCGGGCCCGTCGGGGTCCCATGCGCGCCATAGCGTAGACCGAAGGCGCGCGGCGCGCGAACGGGCCGATCGCCTACTGTTCGCGGGCCGCAAGGGCCTCCAGCGCGCGGTCCCACCGGGGGGCGACAACATCCCAGGCGAACCGGGCCGCGGAAGCGCGTAGCTCCTCGGCGCCGGGGCGATTGCCGCGAAGCGCCACCCGCAGCAGCTCCGCCAGTTCATCCTCGTCGTGCCAGAGGCACGAGGTATGCAAGCCGGAGGGCACGAGGGCCGGGTAGTTGTGGGCCGCCGGGGCGACCGGGAAGCAGTCCGCATACAGCGCCTCGACCATTCCCACGCCGAAGAATTCGTGACGGGCAGTGCTCACCACCACGTCCGATCGCCACAGGAGCCGGCCGTAGTCGCTTCGGGTAGGTAGCAGGCCGAATTGGAGAACGCGTTCACCGAGGGCCGCGCGCAGTTCGTGCATGGCCGGGTGCGGGTTGGGACCGGGGTCGCCTGCGATGGCAACGTCGAACGCCACGCCTTCGGCGTGAAGGCGGATGAGCGCCCGCGCGAAGACGTCGGGTGCCTTGTCGAATTCCCAGCGCGCATTCCAAACCACGAGCGGGTCACGATTTTCGTGCTTCGGTTCGGACCCCTCAGGATGGAGCTCGTCCAGCCAGCCAAGTTCCACGCCAATTGGGAGAACGCTACTTTGTGCTTCGATCAGGTCGACTTGGGACGGGAGCAGCCAGTTGTTGGGCCCCGCGTCGAGCGTGCGCAGCGCCGTGAGAAAGTCAGTCCGGTGGTAGTCCGAGTTGAACGCGACGCGGTCCGCCGCTGCCGCCGAAAGGTAGTTCATGGCGCCGAACCAGCTGTTGAGCTTCGTGCCACGAATCCGTGGATAGGTGAACTGGTTCTCGTGGAGATAGAAGAGGACGGGCGTGTGTGCGAAGCGCCGGCGGGTGAGCGCGAGGAAGGTCGTCAGGTCGAGCATGTCCGTCGCCACAATCGCGTCGAAGTGCCCGTCGAGAGCGAGCGCGGCCGGCGCGAGCTCCTGGGCGCCGCGCCGCATCCGTCGCCGCCATTCGGCCTCCGGTAGCGTGAGCAGGACGATCTCGTGACGCGAGTGGTCGCGCAGGCCGTCCGCGAAAGCACGGTGGCTCCCGCCGTAGAACGGCTCAATGAAGAGGACGCGAAGCGTCACCGGCGTTCGCCCTCGGTCCGCGACAGGACGTCGCGTCCCAGCGCGGTCAGCTCATACCCGGTCTCGTGGCTGATGGTCAGGCCCAGTGCCTTGAGCTTGCGCACATTCGCCTTGAACGGCAGCGTTTCCATGCCCCCATCGGCGGCGAGGATGCGAGCGGCGACCTGCGGCCTGTCCGCGATGGCCCGCAGCGTTGTCATGGTCCATGGGCGCCCGGCGGTGGCATCCATCCTCGCGAGGCGGGCGGAGACGGCGTCGGATCGAGGTCCCGGGTGCGTGAGGGCACGGGAAGGGGCTCGTAGCGAAATGCCACCCGGTACAGCGCCGTGTCCGGCTCGGCGGCCGGCGCCTTCCGGCGCGTGAGCGCGGTGAGGACGGCGTCGGCGTCCGTGTACCCGGCGAGGCGGGCGTCCTCCGGGGTGATGTCGGCCGCGGTGACGGTCGTGACCGATTCCACGGCGATACGCCCTTCGCCGAACCGGTAGAGGCCGCCCACTTTGGCCTGCGGCGCGCGCCAGGCCCGGTAGGTGAGCGTCACCTGCCCGGCACGGATCCGTTCGCGGTCCCTGGCGTCGAAAAGCACGGGGCTGAGTGTACCCGGAGTCAGAAGCCGAGGATGGCGCGGAGCGCGTCGGCATCCTCGGCGACGGCATCCGCTCCCGCCCGCGCGAGCCGCTCGCGAACGGCGGGCACGATGTGTGATCCGCCGGCGAAGGCCACGACGCGCATGCCCGCGGCCTTCGCTGCTTCGATCCCGTGCAGGCTGTCCTCCACCACCACGCACATCGCCGGTGCGACGGCCAGGCTGGCGGCCGCGTGCAGAAAGAGGTCCGGCGCCGGCTTCCCACGGGTGACCTGTTCGGCGCTGTAGATGTGTGGCACGAAGAGGTCGCGCAGGCCGGCCGTCGCGAGCGTGCGATGCAGCCGTTCGAGGCCGCTGGACGAAGCCACACAGCGCGGGACGGGCGTCGCGGACGCGACGTCGGCCATGCCGGGGACGGCGCGCACGGCCGCCAGCGCCGCGGTCTCGGAGGCGTGGATCGCGGCCCATTCGGTATCGGAAACGTCGACACCGAGCTCGTCCCGCACCCGTTGCCGGAATCCGCTAAGCCCGGTGATGCGGGTGAGCCACTGCTCGACCGTGATCGTCCCACCGGCGGCGCGCAGCCCTTCGCACCAGAGCTCGGCCATTGCCCGTTCGCTGTCGAGGAGGACGCCGTCGCAATCGAAGATGACGGCACCGGGGGAGGGCCGCATCGCCTACAGGTGACCGAGCTTCGCGAGCGATTCGAGCGCGGTCATCAGCTCCGAATCGCTGTCGTCGACCGCCTTGTACTGGCTCACGCAGTGGCCGCCGTACTTCTCCACGAGGTACCAGTCGTCATCGATGATGAAGTCGGGGCGCGGCTGGACCTTCGGGTCCTTGTCGAAGCAGCCATCGACCCAGGGCCGCAGGCCGTGCATGTCGACAATGCGCTCCACATAATCCTTGCCGCCGGCGGACCAGACGTAGACTCCATGGCCGGCGGCCTTCAGGCGCTGCATCGACTCGTGGGCGCGGGGGCGGAGCGCGTTCACCTCGTGGCTGACGAAGACCAGCGTGTGGTCGACGTCGTAGAACACGTTGATCGGTGTGCGCGCCTCGCTCCCGGGGTCGCTCATGCTTCCGAGACGTCGAGGCCCCAGACGGGCCGGAAGCGCCAGGTGCGGATGCCCTTGACCCGGATGTTGAACTTCTTGCAAAGCCGCTTCGCCTCGGGGACGCAGCCCTGCGGGACATAAATCAGGAGGTCGCCGCACTTCGAGTACGGCAGCCACTGGGTCAGCGCGCTCTCTTCGTTCACGGTGTCGGCGGTCTCGACTTCGGCCATGAGCTGCAGCCACGTCCCGGGCCGCCGCACGACGACGATGTCCGGGTAGAGCTGCTTGCCATCCTCCTCGCCGACGGACATGGAGGGCCTGGGCTCATTGACGATGGTCTCGAAGTCCGGGAATTCGGCATTCGGGAAGGGGAACTTGAGCTTGGCGATTTCGGCGACTGTGCCGACGTGACGCTGGTCGCGGAGATACCTGGCAACCACACCCGGCTCCTGGAGTTCATCTTGGCCACGAGCGGCGTGGCGAGAAGAGTGTAAACCTGCCGTAAGGCTCGGTCGAACGTCAACGGCCGCAAATGCGAAGGGGCCCACGCGATATCGCGCGAGCCCCCTGTGCGTGTCGCGTCGGCTGCCGGCCTCAGGGACCGGCGACCGCCACGTCGGGAGCGACCATGCTGCGGAACTGCTCGAAGTTCGCGCGGAACTGGGCGGCGAGGTCGGTCGCGGCGGTGTCGTAGTCCGCCGGGTTCGCCCACATCGCCCGCGGGTCGAGAAGCTTCTGGTCCACGCCCGGGCAGGCAACCGGCACATCGAGGTTGAACACCTCATCGTGACGGAAGGTAGCGCCTTCGAACGCGTTGTTGAGGATGGCGCGCACCATCTTGCGCGTCTCCTGGATGGCGATGCGGTTGCCCACGCCGTACGGGCCGCCCATCCAGCCGGTGTTCACCAGCCAGGTCTGCGCGCCTGTCTGGTCGAGCCGCTGCTGCAGCAGGTCGGCGTAAACAGTCGGGTTCAGCGCCATGAAGGGGGCGCCGTAGCAGGGGCTGAAGTTCGGCTTCGGCTGCGTTACGCCCAGTTCGGTGCCGGCCAGCTTCGAGGTGTACCCGCTGAGGAAGTGGTACAGCGCCTGCGGCGTCGAGAGCTTCGCCAGCGGAGGCAGGACCCCGAACGCGTCCGCCGTCAGGAGGATCACGTGCGACGGGTGCGGCGCGACCTCCTGCTGGTACACGTTCGCCAGCGAGCCCAGCGGGTAGCTGCCGCGGGTGTTCTCGGTCAGCGAGTCGTTATCGAGGTCGACATGGCGGGAGTGCTCGTCGAACACGACGTTTTCGAGGATCGTCCCGAAGAGGTGGGTCGTTTCGAAGATGTCCGGTTCGGCCTCGGCGGAGAGGCGGATGACCTTCGCGTAGCAGCCGCCTTCGATGTTGAAGATGCCGTTTTCGGTCCACGCGTGCTCGTCGTCGCCGATGAGCAGGCGCTCCGGGTCCGTGCTGAGCGTGGTCTTGCCGGTTCCGGAAAGGCCGAAGAACAGCGCGGACTGGCCCGTCTTGGGGTTCACGTTCGCGGCCGAGTGCAGCGAAAGGATGCCGTCGAGGGGCAGGTAGTAGTTCATGGCGGTGAAGACGGACTTCTTCATCTCGCCCGCGTAGGCGGTGCCCGCGATGAGGATGACGCCTTCGGTCAGGTTCAGGGCGACCACGGCGTCGCTGCGGATCCCGTCGGTTTCGCCCTCGAGGCGGAGGAACGGCGCATGGAGGATGGTCAGCTGCGGCTGTTCGCCGTCCGCAAGCGGCTTCGATGGGATGAACATCGTCCGCGCGAAGAGGCTGTGGTATGCCTGCTCGCTGACCACGCGGACGGTGCGGCGGTGGTCCGGGTCCTGCGAGACGACGCAGTCCTGCAGGTAGAGTTCGCGGTCCTTGAAGTACTTGAGGATGCGGCCGCGGACGCGCTCGAAGGTGTCCACGGACATCGGCTGGTTGTGCTTGCCCCACCAGACGTGCTCGGAGATCTCCGGGGTGCGAACCACGAACTTGTCATCCGGGCTGCGTCCCGTGCGGTCCCCGCTGGCCACGGCGAACGTCCCACCCTGGAGGAGCTTGCCCTCCCCCCGCCGGACCGCGTGCTCGTACAGCACGGGGCTCGAAAGGTTGCGATGCACCACGCTCGCGTTGGCGACGACGATGTCACTCAGGTTGTGGGGAGCCTCGGAAACAGCCATACGTCCTCTTGCAGGCGAAAAGCCCACGAAAAGGATAGACGGCTATAGCCTGAAAGTGAAGTCGGGGAGCCCAGCTATAGCGCATGCTGATACGTGGATTCTGCCACGGGATCAGTTGCAGTCCCGTATCAGGGGCGCCGTTAGCCGACGACGACCAGCGTCTCCCCCTCGGTCACCTTCGCGCCCTCCACGGCCACGACTTCCTTGACGGTGCCGTCGGCGCTCGCCTTGACCTCGTTCTCCATCTTCATTGCCTCAAGGATCAGGAGAACGTCGCCCCGCGCGACCGTGTCGCCGACCTTCGCGATGACGCGCAGGACCTTCCCGGCGATGGGGGCGACGACCGCGCCCTTCACGGCAGCGGCCGGGGCGGAAGCGGCGGATGGGGAAATCGCGCGGGCCTGGCGTGCGGGTGCGGCGCCACCGCCCAGCCGGCCGTCGTACTCGACGGTGAAGGGGCGGTAGTCCACCTGGACGCCCATGCCGCTGGCCCGGCCATCGGCGGGCGGAAGCTGCACGCGGTAACCCACGCCACCCGCGTTCACCGTGAGGTGGGCGCCGTCGTTGCGGACCGTGACCGGGAACTCCTGCCCGTCCACGATCACGGACTCGCCGCGCACTTCCACGTCATAACTGCGGCCGCCGATTGTGACCTTCGCCATCGCTGTCTCTCCCCTGAATACCCGCGGTGCGGGCGTTAGCGCATCTGCCGGAGGCGCCCGTAGCTTCGCCAGCTGCTTCCGGCCGGCTCCCCGGCGGCTGCCACGACGACGGGTTCCGGCGCCTGTGCCTTCTTTTCGCCGATGACCAGCGCCCCCACGACGGCGGCGACGAGCTCGCGCTCGGGGCCAAGGCCACCTTCGCGCCACTGGAGGAACTCCTTGCCCGGGCCCGGGAACATCAGGTAGCTCAGCACATCGTCGATGTCCTTCGCGAGCTCCCCGATCTCGGCCGTGGCTGCTTCCATCTCCGGCGCGAGGTCATCGGCCGGGCGGTGGGTGATGGGCTGCTCCTCACCGAGGATGGTCTGCAGCACCTCGGCGGCAATCGGCGTGCCGGTGCGCCCGTACATGCCCTTCGCGAGGTTCCGGGTCTCCTTGGTCACGCTCGCATACCGCTTGCCCGTGAGGACGTTCAACACGGCCTGCGTACCGACGATCTGCGAGCTGGGCGTGACGAGCGGCGGGAAGCCGAGGTCCTCACGCACGCGGGCGTTCTCTTCGAGCACGAGCGGCAGCTTCGCCTCGGCGCCCTGGTCGCGGAGCTGACCCACGAGGTTCGAGATCATGCCGCCCGGGACCTGGTGTTGAAGCACTCCCGCGTCCACACCAAGAAGGCCGCTTTCGAACTTCCAGTACTTGCGGCGCACTTCCTTGAAGTAGACCGCGAGGTCGCCGAGCTTGTGGAGGTCGAGGCCGGTCGCGTGCTCCGGGAATTCGGAAAGGGCAGCGACGAGCGTTTCCGTGGCGGGCTGCGACGTGCCGCCGGCGAGCGCGCTGATGGCGGTATCGATGACGTTCGCGCCCGCCTTCACCCCTTCCAGGTACGCCATCTCGGAGTAGCCCGAGGTGTCGTGGCAGTGCATCTGGAGCAGCTTGTCCGGGTGGTCGTGCTTGATGCGCGTGACGAGGGCACGCGCCATGCCGGGGCTGAGGATGCCGGCCATGTCCTTGATACAGAGCGAGTCGGCACCCATCGCGACCATGTCGTCGGCGAGCTTCGCGAACGTCTCGACGTTGTGCACGGGGCTGGTGGTGTAGCAGAGCGCGCCCTGGATGTGGCCGCCGGCCTTCTTCACCGCGGCGAACGGCGCTTCGAGGTTACGCACGTCGTTCAGGGCGTCGAACACACGGAAGACGTCCATGCCGTTCTGGACGGCGCGGTCGCAGAAGGCGAAGAGGACATCGTCGGCATAGTGACGGTAGCCGACGGCGTTCTGGCCGCGGAGGAGCATCTGCGTCGGGGTCTTCTTAAGCCGCGACTTGATCTGGCGAAGGCGCTCCCACGGGTCTTCGCGGAGGAAGCGCAGGCAGGTATCGAAGGTGGCGCCGCCCCAGCATTCGATGCTGTGGTAACCAATTTCGTCCATCTGCTCGAGGACGGGGATCATGTCCTCGGTGCGCATGCGGGTGGCAAGCAACGACTGATGGCCATCGCGGATGGCCGTCTCCATGATGCCGACTTTCGCCATGGTGATACCCAGATCCAGAGGTTAGTCGGCGGCGCGCCGCAGCGGCCAGCCTCAGGTCACGCTAGCACCAACCCCGCTAGCGCGCACCGCGTTCCGGGCTATGGGTTCACGCGTTTCGCCGCACCGCGCGTGCCATGTCGCGCTGGACTTCGCGCTCGGCGATGCGCTCACGCTTGTCATAATGCTTGAGGCCGCGCGCCACACCAAGCTCGACCTTCGCCTTGCCGCGCTTGAAGTACATCGCGAGCGGCACCAGCGTGAGTCCCTGCGCGCCCACCATCTCCTCGATCCGCGCGATCTCCTTGCGATGGAGCAGCAGCTTGCGGTCGCGTTTTGGGTCGTGGCCGGCGTACCCGGCGTTCGAATAGGGGGCGATGTGAGCTTCCTGCAGCCACACTTCGCCGTTCTTGACGCGCGCGTACGAACCCTGGAGCTGCACCTTGTGCTCGCGCACGGCCTTGATCTCGGAGCCCGTGAGGACGATCCCGCATTCGAAGCGGGCGAGGATCTCGTAGTCGTGCCGGGCACGCCGGTTCTGGGCAATGGTCGAATCGCTCATGGAGCCGCGGGATCCTTGGGTGGCCGTACACGAGAACGGCCCCGGCGAGGAAGCCGGGGCCGCCGCGATCCTTCGAGTGTAGCAGCCGTCAGGGATTGCCGCGCAGGATGTCGATCGCCTTGAACAGCTGGATGTCGCCCTGGTCGATGTACTGCTCGGCGGTCATCTTCACTTCGACGTCCGGGCTGATGCCCACGCCCTCGATCTGCTCGCCCTTGGGGGTGAGCCAGCGTGCGATGGACATGTAGATGGCGCCACAGTTGGACTGTCCGCAGTCCTTGAGCTGGAAGAGCCGGTTGACCGTGCCCTTGCCGAAGCTCGTGGTGCCCACGATCTTCGCGCGGCCGTTATCGCGGAGGGCGGCGGCGAGCACTTCCGCGCCCGAGGCGCTGCCCGCGTCCTGGAGGACCACGATCGGGATCTTCGTGAGGATGCCCCCGGCGCGCGCCGAATCGCTCGATTGCTTCCCTTCGGAATCGACCTGCGAAATGATGATGCCCTTCGCCAGGAACTCGTCCGCGACGTCGCGCGTGGCGGTGAGCAGGCCGCCGGGGTTCGCCCGGACGTCCACGATGAGCCCCTTGTACCCCTTCGACTCGACGTCCTTCATCTTCGCCCGCAGCTCGGAAAGCGTCTGCTCGTGGAACTGGGAGATGTTGACATAGGCGATGTCGGTGGCCGCCTTGCCCGTCCGGTCCACCAATGTCTTGCCGCTCTCCCCGGGATGATCTCGAGGTTGGGTTCGGTGAAGACGCTCTCGATCGGGATCTCGCCGCGCACCACCTGGAGCGTCTGGGTCGTTCCGTCGGTGTGCTTCACGGTGAGGGCGACCGTCGTGCCCTTCGGCCCACGAATGACCTCGACCGCCTGCGAGTCGGTCCACCCATCGGTCGGCTTGCCATCGACTTCGAGGATGATGTCGCCCGAGCGGATACCCGCCTTTTCGGCCGGGGAATCGCGGAACGGCGCGACAATGGTGACCTGGCCGCTCGAATCCGAGACGGTCGCGCCGATGCCCTGGTAGCTCGAACCCATGTCGAGGGCGCCGCTCTTGATATCGTCGGGCGTGAGGTAGTGCGTCTCGCGGTCGTTGAGGGCGGTGATCATGCCGCCGATGGCCGCGTCCTTGAGGAGATTCGGGTCCAGGTTCCGCTTGTCGACGTAGTTCTCTTTCAGGAACTCGTAGATCTCGTTGATGCTCACGGCGCCGACGGCGTCATCCGTGGTGCCCGAACTGGCGCGGGTGGTGCTGCCAGACGAGGCGCCGCCATCGGCCTTGCGGAGGGCGCTCACGCCGTATCCGAGGCCGAAGGCGAGGGTGACGCTGGCGAGGAGGAGGAAAACGAGGACGGCGCCGCGTGCGACTCGTTCCGCGCCACCCGGGCGCGCCGTGCTCTGTGGAATATCCATGCGGCGACAACCGCCTTTCGGGACGACAGATGTAAAGGACGGACCTTGAGTCTACCGGCCCAGCTGTTGGCCCGACAATTTGAGCGCTTACGCGCTGTTTACTGCGGCTCGCCGGGGGGCCCAATTCCTAATGAACGAACTTCGCACTATATCAGTTATGATGATAAGAACGCCGGCAAGCCGCCCTGACTGGCCTCCCGGGCCGCTTCCGTCCACCGAGACTCCACGTTGGGAACCGTTGTCCTGTCACCGGCGGTACCTAAACAATTCCCGCAGATGCACGACAACTCCGATGGTGGGATGCCGGGGCGGATGCATCGGGGGTGGGGGAATGAACACCTGGCAGGAAAACCCGGAACCTGACGACGGCGCACCGATCGCCGACCTTACCAGGGCGGGTTCGCGGCTGACCCTCGAGGAGCAGCAGGACCTCGTCCTTCAGTACACGCCGCTGGTGCGGCGCATCGCACGGACCCTCCCGCTCGAAATCCCCGGGCTGCTCGAATTCGAGGACGCGGTGGGCTACGGCACCTGCGGCCTGATCGAAGCGGTCCGCCGGTACGACCCCGAGAAGGGGACGAACTTCCATGCCTACGCCGTCCGCCGCATCCGTGGCTCGATGATCGATGCCTTCCGGCGCATGGACCGGCTGAGCCGCACGATGCGTCAGAAGGCGCGCGAAGTGCAGCGTGCCGAGAGCGAGCTTGAGGTCATCCTGGGACGCTCGCCGAACGATGGCGAAGCGGCGGCGCACCTCGGCATGACCATCGACCAGTTCCGCGATGCCTCGTCCAACGCGCGCTGGGTCACCGTGTCGCTCGACCGCATGCTCGACCGCGACGAGGACGGCGACTCCTTCCCGGCGGCGGAGATGCCAACGACCGAGGAAGGGCTCGACTTCACCCGCAGCTTCGAGGAGCGCGAGCTCTACGAGGACCTGGCACGGGCCGTCCAGGGGCTGCCGGAGCGCGAGCGGCTGGTCGTATCACTGTATTATGTTGAGCACTTGACGATGAAGGACATCGCGGCCGTGCTCGACGTCTCCGAAACACGCGTGAGCCAATTGCACGCCCAGGCGGTCAAACGGCTGCGGCGTTCGATGCTGCCGAACGCCGCCTGACCGCGAACCCCGCACCCTCCTCAACGCGCCCCGGCGAACGCCGGGGCGCGTTGCTGTTTCCCCGGGTGGCCATGCGGGTGGTGTCGGGGTGTTCCCGGCCACAAATGCACGCCTTCCCCTCAACCGTTGCCCCCTAAGAGCAACGCGATCGCTGCCGAAGATAGGGGAGAGGACTCGCCCACATCCGATCGATCCGAAGGTTGGAGGTGGGTGGCCGGGAGGTGGGCGGCCAGCTCGGCCGCGAGTACGGAGATGAGGGACGGAAACGATGCCTGACCGACACGAAGAGAGCTTCAGGAACGCGGTGGCGTTCGTCACGCATACACGGGAGTACCGCTCCTCGGACGTGTTGCCCGCGCTCGCGCGCCAGGGCTACACCACGACCGAGCGGCCCCACGACCGCGAAACCGAGCGGCTCCTGACGCAATTCGGGCCGGACCTGGTGGTACTGGCGATTGACCCGCGCGTGGAAACCGATGTCGCACTGGTGCGCGCGGTGTCCCGGGCCAGCAGCGCGACCTTGCTCGTGATCGCACCCGGGCCGAACCCGCAGGGCCTCAGCTCCGCGCTCGAAGCGGGCGCGGACGTCTGCCTTCGCGATACCGACGGCGCCGATGTCCTCACCGCGCAGCTCGTGGCACTCGGGCGGCGCCGCGTGCAGGCCGCACCGGTGGAGTCCGAAGACGAACCGAGCATCATCAACGTCCGCGACCTGATGCTCGATTTCGACCGCTGCCAGGCGGTGCGGGACCATGAGACGATCCCGCTCACGCCCACCGAATTCAAGATCCTGGCGTACCTCGCCCGCAATGCGGGCAAGGTTGTCAGCCCCGTCGAGATCCTCCGGGCGGTGCAGGACTACACCTATTCCGAGCGTGAAGCGCAGGAGATCGTGAAGGTCTACATCCGCCGTATCCGCCGCAAGGTCGAGCTAGACCCGGCGGAGCCGAGCTACATCATCAACGTCCGCGGCTTCGGCTACATGCTCGAACGCCGCGCCCAGCGCGGCGAGTCGGTCGTGCGGCAGGTTGCCGCCTGATTCGTCCCGGATTTCGTGCTTCGGAGAGGCGGAACCGCATGGGTCCGCCTCTTTGCTTGTGCCCCAAAAGCCGCCAGGGAACCTAACGAACACACAAAGAAGGGCGGCTATACTCCCTTCCCGGAGGGTTCTTTCGATGCGGATTGGGGCACATGTTTCGAGCGCGGGCGGCCCGGCCAACGCCTTCCCGAAGGCGCTGGGAATGGGTGCGGAGGCGCTCCAGGTCTTCCTTTCGGCGCCCCAGCAGTGGCGCCTCCCCGCCCTCTCGGACGAGCAGGCCGAAGCGTTCATCACCACCCGCGCCACGGCGGACATTCCCGTCTTCACGCACGCCATCTACCTCATCAACTTTGGCAGTCAGGACGAGGCGATCCAGGAGAAGTCCGTGGCGTCCCTTTCGAGCTACCTGCAGTGGGCGGGCCGGCTTGGAATCGAGGGCGTGATCGTGCACGTCGGCAGCCACCTCGGCCTGGGTTCGATGGCGTGCGCGAACAGGCCTGCCGACTGCTCGGGCAGGTGCTGGAGCAGGCGCCGCCGGCCGTCAGCCTCCTGCTCGAAAACAACGCCGGGCAGGGAAACTGCATGGGCCGCAGCTTCGCCGAGCTCGGCACGCTCATCCGCGGGCTGGGAGAAGACCCGCGGCTTGGCATCTGCCTCGATACCTGCCACGCCTTCGCCATGGGCTACGACATCGCCAGTGCGGAGGGATGCGAGCTGGCCATGACTGAATTCGCCAAGGAAATCGGGCCGGGCCGCCTGCGCGCGGTCCACGCGAACGACAGCAAGGGCCCGCTCGGCGGCGTGAAGGACCGCCACGAGAATATCGGCGATGGCTCCATCGGGTACGACGGCTTTCGCACGCTCATGGGCCATGCCGCCTTCGCCGACGTGCCGTTCCTGCTCGAAGTGCCCGGCATGGATGGCAAGGGACCGGACGAGGAGAACCTGCGCCGCCTGAAGCAGCTTCGAAACGAGGCGGGAGCCCCCGTCGCGTGAGCCCATGTGGCCCGTTTCCGTGCGCCCGCTTAGATTTGGATGGCGAGGAAGGCCGAACATGAGCAAGCTCACCCCCGAACTCCTGACTGAATGCGCCGAGTGGGTCTGGGAGCAACTCCAGGAAGAGGGCGTGTACCTTGCTGGCGAGGTCGTGGACCTCATCCTCGCGGTCGAGCGCGAACTCGGGCTGCAATCGAGCGCCCCGGCGGAGAGCGCGCCGCGTATTGAGCAGGAGCTCCTGGACCGGGGCATCGCCGGGAATCCGAACCCCATCGGCGCGAACATCATCCGCACCGTCCTTGAGTGGGAGGACGAGTTCCTCGGCCTCGCGGGCATCGCGCGGGCGGACTGCTAAACGAGCAATCCTCGCGGTTCCCGGCATTGACCGCAGGCGCCGGAGCGGGCGAGACTGACTCCATCGACTGCCGGGAGGTGGCTCGCGAGACAGAAACACGCTCGCATCCCAGGACGTGAACGCAGAGCGCCAGGTCCGCACCCATGTGCGGACGACGAGGCGGGGGCAGTATCGAAACATTCGGCGGATGGCCCCCCGGCATGCACAGTCGTCAGGCAGCGGCCAAACCAGCGCGGGTAACCGGCTGACAGATCCGCTCCCACGTGCGAAGGGTGTCCCGCACCCTTCTTCACACGTCCACCTGTCCAAAGCGCCCATCCATCGCGGCTGCTGAAACGCGCCGCTCTGACGTTGCCGTTCGCCGGCAGCGCTCAAGGGAGTTTGCTTCGTTATGTGTGGTATCGTGGGTTATGTCGGGAATGAACCCGCCGCGCCGGTCCTCCTCTCCGCCCTGCACGACCTGGAATACCGCGGGTACGACTCCGCGGGCATCGCCGTCCTCGAACCCGATGGCGGCGCCGTGAGCATCACCAAGCGCGAAGGCAAGATCGCCAACCTCGAATCGGCGCTGAACGCCATGGACGCCACCGCCGGCACTGTCGGCATCGGGCACACGCGCTGGGCCACGCATGGCCGCCCCAGTGACATCAACGCGCACCCGCATCAGAGCTGCGCGGGCGAGGTCGTCGTCATCCACAACGGTATCGTCGAGAACTACGCCGAGCTCCGCGGCCGCCTCCGCGCCGAGGGACACGAGTTCCTGAGCGAAACCGACACCGAGACCATCGCTCACCTCATGGAGGGCCAGGTGAAGGCCGGGCGCACGCTGCTGGATGCGCTGCGCATTACCTGCAGCCAGCTCGAAGGCTCCCAGGCGATCCTCGCGCTGAGCCCGTCGCAGCCCGGCGTCATCGTCGCGGCGCGGGTGGGGAACGCCGGTGGCATCGTCATCGGGCACGGCGAAGACGAGATGGTCCTCGCGAGCGACCTGGCGGCCGTCCTGCCGCGCACGCGCCGAGTCACCTTCCTCGCGGACGGCGAAGTGGCCGAGATTACGAAGGCCGGCGCGCGTTACGTCAACGAACACGGCAGCGCACTCCAGGTCGAAATCCGCGAGATCGACATCGACCCCGCGAGCGCGCTGAAGGGCCAGTACGCGCACTTCATGCTCAAGGAGATTATGGAGCAGCCGGAGAGCCTCTCCGACACGATCCAGTCGCTTGTTTCGCAAGAGCCTCCGGAAGTTCACTGTGACGACCTCGGGTCGGCCGAGGCGCGACTCGCCAGCATCGATCGCGTGGTCCTCATCGGCATGGGCACGAGCCTGCACGCGGCGATGATCGGCCGCCGCTTCATCGAGGAGATCGCGGGCGTGCCGGCCGAGATCGACAACGCCAGCGAGTTCCGCTACCGCAACCCCATCCTCGGGCCGTCCGCACTCGTCGTGTCCGTCAGCCAATCCGGGGAGACCGTGGACGTGCTGGAGGCGATGAACGTGGCCCGGGCGCGCGGGCGCCGTGCAGATCACGATCTGCAACACCCAGGGAGCCCAAACGACGCGTGTCGCGCACGGCACGGTCTACACGCGGGCCGGCCTCGAACGGGGCGTCGCGAGCACGAAGTGCTTCACGACCGCGATCGCGGCGCTCTACGCGCTGTCGCTGCGCCTCGCGCTGGCGAAGGGCCGGCTCGGGCCGGGCGAACTGCGCGAGCGGATCCAGGACCTCACCCGCGTGCCCGATGCCGTGGGGCGCGCGCTCGCCAATCTCGAGGTGTACACCTCACTCGCCGAGCAGTACCACGCGTCGGAGCACCTTCTCTTCCTCGGGCGCGGGCTCGCTTTCCCCGTCGCCCTCGAGGGTGCGCTGAAGATGAAGGAGATCAGCTACGTCCACGCCGAGGGGTACGCGGCGGGCGAGATGAAGCACGGGCCCATCGCCCTCATCGACCCATCCTTCCCGACCGTCGCCATCGCCACCACCCACGCGCTGCGCTCGAAGATCGTCTCGAACATCGAGCAGGTGCAGGCGCGAGGCGGCCGCGTCATCGCGGTGATCACCGAAGGCGACGCCCACGTGACGCGGCTCGCGAATGAGTGCATCGAAGTGCCGCCGGTGGCGCCGCTGCTGGAACCGATCGTGTCGACGGTCCCGCTGCAGCTGCTGTCGTACGCGATGGCGCTCCGCCGCGGCTGCGACGTGGACCAGCCGCGGAACCTGGCGAAGACCGTAACGGTGGAATAGCGGACCAAAGGGTAGGTAACGAGCGGCCCCTTTACGGGTTTGGGAGCCGCAGGGGCTGCTGGTATAATTCGCGGTGCCATCACCCAAACCTATGATGCCCCCTCGGAGGTATAGGCAAGAAATGATTTCTCTCGGGCGATCGGTCGTATGGTTCAAGGACGTCGGCCGCGACGACCTCGGCCTCGTGGGTGGCAAGGGCGCCAACCTCGGCGAACTGACCCGTGCCAACATCCCGGTCCCGCCCGGTTTTGTGGTCACGGCCGATACCTACTTTCACTTCCTGGCGCAGAACGGCCTCGAACCCGTGCTCAAGAAGGAACTCTTCGGGCTCGATGTCTCGGATTCGCGCGCCCTCAATGAGCGGGCGGAACGCATCAAGCAGCGCATCATCGAAGCGCCCATGCCGGCTCACATTGCCGATGAGATCAAGGCGGCCTACACGGAGCTCGGCGAGGGCGCCGTCGCGGTCCGCAGCTCCGCCACCGCCGAGGACCTCCCCGAGGCCTCCTTCGTCGGCCAGCAGAGCACGTTCCTGAACGTGGTCGGCGGCGACAACGTGGTGAAGGCCGTGCAGGCCTGCTGGGCGTCCCTTTTCGAAGGCCGCGCCATCTTCTATCGCGAGGAAGCGGGCTACGACCACCTCAAGGTCGGCCTCGCCGTGCCCGTGCAGCGGATGGTGCAGTCCGAGAAGTCCGGCGTTATGTTCACAATCGAACCGGTACGCTCGGACCCGAACACGATCACGATCGAGGCCGTCTACGGCCTCGGCGAGGGCATCGTCTCGGGCGAGATCTCGCCGGACCTCTACCTCGTCAAGAAGGACACGTTCCAGATCACGAGCAAGACCCACGTCCCGCAGCCGCGCCAGATCGCCCGTGCGCAGGAATCCGACGGCGGGCATGAAGGCGCGAACTCCTGGCAACCCGTCCCCGACGAGCTTGTCGACCGGCCGAAGCTGGACGACAACGACATCCGCGAGCTGGCGCGCATCGGCCGCAGCGTCGAGCAGCACTACGGCACGCCCCAGGACATCGAGTGGGCGTACGAAGGCGGCAAGTTCTACCTCACGCAGGCCCGCCCCGTGACCACGCTCAAGTCCGCGATGGACGAGGAAGACGGCGAGGAAGAGACCGCGCCGGTGCTGCTCAACGGGCAGCCGGCGAGCCCGGGGGTCGGCATGGGCATCGTGCGCGTCGTCCACGACCCGCGGGATATCGACATCGTCCGCCCGGGCGACGTGCTCGTGGCGGAGATGACGACCCCCGATTTCGTCCCGGCCATGAAGCGAGCCTCCGCGATCATCACCGAGCGCGGCGGGCGAACGTGCCACGCGGCCATCGTCAGCCGCGAACTCGGCATCCCCTGCGTGGTCGGCGTGGCGAACGCGACATCGCTCGAGATCGACCGCCTCGTGACCGTCGACGGTTCCGCGGGCGTCATCTACGACGGCCGGGCGGAGGCACGGCTGCAGTGGGCGGCGCGCCAGAAGGAGCGCTACTCCCGCGCGGCCACGCTCAAGACCACGACGAAGCTGTACGTGAACCTGGCGGAACCCGAACTGGCGGACGTCGTGGCGAAGCGCCACGTCGATGGCGTGGGCCTCCTGCGCGCCGAATTCATCGCCGCCCAGATCGGCACGCACCCACGGCAGTTCATCGAGGACGGGCACCCCGAGGAGTACACGAAGAAGCTGGCGGAAGGCATCAGCGAGTTCTGCCGCGCCTTCGCGCCGCGCCCCGTGGTCTACCGCCTCACCGACTTCAAGACCAACGAATACGCCAACCTGCGCGGCGGCGCGAAGTACGAACGGTCGGAAGAGAACCCGATGATCGGCTTCCGCGGCGCCAGCCGGTACATCCAGGAGCCGGACATCTTCCGGCTCGAAGTCGACGCCATCAAGCTCGTGCGCAGCGAGTTCACCAATCTCGCGATCATGGTGCCGTTCGTCCGGACCCCGGCGGAGCTGCAGGGCGTGAAGCGCGCACTCGCCGAGCAGGGGCTCGTCCGGGCGCCGGACTTCAAGCTCTGGATGATGGTCGAAGTGCCGTCGAACGTGCTCATTCTCGACCGCTTCATCGACGTCGGCATCGATGGCATCTCCATCGGCTCCAACGACCTGACGCAGCTCGTGCTGGGCGTCGACCGCGACAGCGAGAAGCTGGCCGAGACGTTCGACGAGCGCAACGAAGCGGTGATGCTGGCGATCCAGACGGCGGTCACCACGGCGCGCCGCCGCGGGCTCACCGTCTCCATCTGCGGCCAGGCGCCGAGCGTCTACCCCGGAGGTCACGGAACGGCTGGTGGAGTGGGGCGCGACGAGCGTGAGCGTCAGCCCGGACATGATCGACCAGACCCGCGAAATCATCGCGGACGCCGAAGCGAAGCTGGGCCGCGCGCCGCTCATGCTGCCCTCTCGCGAATAGCGAGGCCACACGAATCCGTCCCGACAGGCCCCGGCGCGAACCGGGGCCTGTTGTTCGTTCACGCCGCCAGGGCCATCCACGCTTCGATCACCTCTTCGGCCGTCGGCAGTTCCGGGGAGCGCCGGCCCGCTTCGAAGACGGCGTCGTCACAGTCGTTCACGCAGGGGTCCATGACGAGGCGGGCGTAGAGCTCGGAATGGCGGAACCGCTCGAGGTCGCGTTCGGTTTCCCACGCCACCACACCCACGACCTCCCCGCCGCTGCGATGTACCCAGTGGCTGGAGACGAGGCCGTCGAACTCACCGATCGCCAGCTCGACGCTTTCGATATAGAGCGCCACCCGGTTGCTGGGGACGTCGTCGATGCGGAAGGTCAGCACTTCGATTTCCATGGTGTCTCTCCTCGCGGCCGGGCCGCCGTGGTGTTTCGTTCTTCGGTCATCGTCGCCGGTTCGCGTCGCCGTGCCATGCGCGAAAGGGCACATCTACCGTTCGGTCGAAGGGCGGAGGTGAACGTCATCCAATGACGCATCGGCGGGTACAATGACCGGGATGCATGAAGCCCTGGTCCGGGCGCGCCTGGCCGCGCGCGAAGCCGCCCTCAGCCCCTTCGCCGCGCGGGGCGCGACCAGCAAGGGCCGTGCGCGACCGGAAACGGCGGCCCCCCTTTCCACCGAGTACCAGGTCGACCGCGACCGCATCCTGCGCACGAAGGCGTTCCGGCGGTTGAAGCACAAGACGCAGGTATTCGTGGCGCCCGAGGGTGATCATTACGTCACGCGCCTCACGCACACCCTCGAGGTGGCGCAGGTGGCGCGGGCCATCACGCGGGCCCTGAACCTGAACGAAGACCTCGCCGAGGCCGCCGCCCTGGGGCACGACATCGGCCATGGCCCGTTCGGCCACGCTGGCGAGGAAGCGCTCGCGGAGTGCCTGCCGGAGGGCTTTCGCCACAATTACCAGTCGGTGCGAGTGCTGGACCGCCTCGAAAACGCCGGCGAAGGGCTGAACCTGACGTTCGAGGTCCTCGACGCCATCGAAAAGTCGTCCAAGGCGCGCGCCGACATCCTCGCCGAGGGCTGGGGCGTCCCGCTCACGCTCGAAGGGCAGGTCGTCAAGATCGCGGACGCCATCGCGTACGTGAACCACGACATCCTCGATGCCATCCGCGCGGGGCTCATCTCCGAGCACGACCTGCCTGCGTCTGCCCGGCGCGAACTGGGCGGCTCGTACGAGGAGCGCGTCGACACCCTGGTCGGCGATATTGTGCACGCGAGCTGGGCCGCCACCGGCGACGGTGATGGCGAAGTCCCGCTCATCCGCTTCAGCCCGCCGGTGGCGTCCGCCGCGAACGAGCTGCGCGAGTTCATGTTCCAGCGTGTCTACCTCTTCGACGGCACGCGCGAGGAGGCCGAACGGGGCAAGCGCATCGCCATCTTCCTTTTCCGGCACTTCGTCTCGCACCCGGACGGCATCTCGCCGGGGTTCTCGCTTCCCGGTGACCCGGTCGAACGGCGGGCGGCGGATTTTGTCTCGGGGATGACGGACCGCTATGCCATCCGGCTCGCCCGAGACCTGGGCTGCGAGGACGCGGTCGGGTGGCGCGCGTAAACGGCTCGTAATAAAAACGCAGGCAACCGGTGCCATTCTGTTGCCGCTACCCGCCCGCAATTCGATAATTCGGCGAAACGCGACCGTCGCGTGCCCCGTGCCAGGCTGGCACCGGGCGGATGGATTGCATGACTGATTCAGCCGGGTCGATTCCGCCAGACGAGCCAATCATCGGCGCCTCGACTCCCCCGCCCCCTCCGCGCACCCCCAACCCGCCCCCCGCCTACGGCGCGCCGCCGTGGCCGACGAGGACGAGTACTGGGATGACGAGGAGGGGTACGACGACGACTACGACGAGTATGACGAACCCGGCTATTACGACGACGGGTATTACAGCGACGTCCCCGCTCGACAGCCGATGTTTTATGTCTTCATCGGGCTCGCGGTGCTCGTTGGCGCCGCAGCCGTCTTCCTGCTGTACTCGGTCGTCCGCGGCGATGACGACGACGGCCCCAGCGTCGCCGCCACCGAGACGGCGAAGGCGCAGGTGCGCATCGACTCGCCGCGCGCCGGCGACCGCCTCGACATCGGCAAGCAGTACGACGTGATCGTGGCCGCCAACGCGAGCGAGACCATCACCCGGTTCCAGCTGTTCGTGGGCGACCAGGCGTTCCAGGACATCGCCGCGCCGCCGCCCAACGCCGACAAGGTGTACAACGCCTCGCTCCCGCTGCGGCTCGAGCGGCGCGGCGAGTACTCGATCTTCGTGCGCGTCACCACCCAATCCGGCGCGGTGAAGGACTCCGAGAAGGTCCGCGTGGTCGGCGTCGAGGACATCGGCACGGCCACCCGTGACATCCTGGGCAAGGTAACCGCGCAGGTGACCGTGCGCCGCACGCCCGCCGACAACGGGGAGGCGATGGGCACGCTGAACTCCGGCCAGAGCGTGAAGGTGCTCGGCAAGACCGCCGACGGCGAGTGGCTCTACATCGATGCGAACGGCGGCGGATGGGTGAAGAAGGCCGCGCTCGAAGTGGCGGAGTCGCTGGCGCTCGTGCCCGTGCGTTCCGAGACGCCGACGGCGGTGCCGGCGACGGCGACCGTTGCCGCGCTCCCCTCGCCTTCGCCCAGCCCCACGGCTACCGCCACCAACGCCCCCGATTTCGTTCCCACCGATGCGCAGCTCACCGACGCCACCCACCTGCGGGTGACGGTGACGAACACGAGCAGCAACGCCTACAGCGGGTCACTGGTGGTGTCGGCCGGCGCCCTCGCCGGGGCACGCGCCTTCGCCGTGAACATGGGCCCGAACAACGGCACGGCCGTCGTGACGTTCGAACTCGCGAACCCGGTGTCGCAGCGCACCACGGTGGAGATCAAGGTCGACCCCGACAACGCTGTGAAGGAGGCGAACGAGGCGAACAACAGCGCCACGTTCACGCTCCAGCCGGCCGTGGAGGCGCCGAACCTGTCGCTGACCGCGCAACTCGCGGGGTCGAACGTCTCTGTGACCATCGCCAACAGCGGGGGTGATTACGCGACGACGGACGCGAAGATCGTGCTGACGCTGGACCTCAACGGGAGCGTGACGACCACGGAGACACCACTCTCGTTGGCACTCAAGAAGAACGAGAGCCGCAACGTGAGTGTGCCGCGCCCGGCGGGGAGCGGGCAGGCCACGGTCCGGCTGGTGGTCAACGGCCAGACGGTCGCGTCGGGGTCGCTCACGATCCCGGGCGCCGGCGGGGCCACGCCATCGCCAACACCCTGACGTAACGGGTGCACCTTCGTTCAGAACCCGGGCATGGTGACGGCTGCCCGGGGATGTGGCGGAGACGGGCCCTACAATCGGGCCATGGACGCCGTCGCGGAGATCAAGGCGAAGCTCGACCTGGTGGAGTACATCGGGCGGCAGACCCGGCTGCAGAAGGCCGGGCGCAACTTCCGTGGCCTCTGCCCCTTCCATACTGAAAAGACGCCTTCGTTTTACGTCTTCCCCGACCGCGGGACGTGGCGCTGCTTTGGCAGCTGCGGCGATGGCGGCGACATCTTCTCCTTCGCGCAGAAGCGCGAAAACCTCGACTTCCGTGGCGCGCTGCAGCAGCTCGCGCTCGAAGCCGGCGTACAGCTCACGGCGGAGTCGGCCCAGAAGCGCGGGCGCGCCGAGAAGCTCATGGCGCTCATGTCGGCGGCCGTGGAGTACTACCAGCGCTGCTTCCGCGACGCGGACATCGGCGCCGCGGCCCGGGCGTACATCTACGAGAAGCGTGGGCTCACGGAGGAGGCCGTTCAGTCGTTTCGGATAGGCTGGGCGCCGGATGAGTGGCGTGGCCTGCGGGATTACCTTGGCGGCCGCGGCTACGACGAGGCGGACATGCTCGCCGCCGGTCTGCTGGTCGAGCCCGAGAGCGGCGGGCAGCCCTACGACCGCTTTCGCGGCCGCGTCATCATCCCGATCGCCGACGAGCGCGGGCAGTACGTGGCCATGGGCGGGCGCGGCCTGCATGGTGAGGAACCGAAGTACCTGAACTCCCCGCAGACCGAGGTCTTCGACAAGGGCCGCACTCTGTTCGGGCTCAACGTCTCCAGCGAGGCCATCCGCCGCGAAGGCGTGGCGGTCGTAGTCGAGGGGTACATGGACGTGATGGGGCCCTGGCAGGCGGGCTTCAAGAACGTCGTGGCGACGATGGGCACGTCGCTCACGGAGAACCACGCAGCGCTGCTGAAGCGGTACGCAAAGCGAGTCGTGCTCGCGATGGACCCGGACGCAGCGGGGCTCGCGGCCGCCGAGCGCGCCGGTGCGCTGTTTATGTCGCTCGAATCCCCGGAGGCGATGGCGAAGTCGGTCCGCTCGGGCGACGACCTGCAGGGCAAGTCCGAGCTCGAGCTGCGAGTGGCGCCGCTCCCGGCCGGCAAGGACCCGGACGAGATCGCGCGTGATGACCCCGCCGGTTGGGCCGCGGCCATCTCCGGCGCGCGGCCCTACGCGGAGTTCCTGTTGTCGCGGCTGATGGGAGCGGCGGCGCCGGACTCTCCGGTGGAGGCGCGCCGCATCGTGGACCGTATGCGGCCCGTGCTACTGGCCGTCGCCGACCCGGTGGAACGGGCGATGTACGTGCAGCGTGTGGCGCGCCACCTTGGGGTTTCGGAGACGTCCATCATGGAGCGCATCCGCCCCCAGGGGAGGCGGCGGTGGATTGCCCCTGAGCCGGAGCGCCCCTCCGGGGAGAGCCTCGCCGAGCGCACGCTCCTCGCCATCCTGCTTCGCAACCCGTCGTTGCGCACGGAGTTCCGCATCGTCCCCGCCGCGCTCTTCACGCGCGCGGCCGACCGCGAACTGTTCCGCCGCTGGCTCGCCGACGACATCCCGACGGCCGAGGACGACCCGCTGCTCGGCCACGCGCTCGACGTTGGACGAACGCGCCTTCCGCCGATGGTGGGCAGCGAGGCCAGCACCTGGGCGTGGAAGTACCGCGATGCCATCGCTCGCGAACGCCAGCTCGAACACCATGTCGCCGTGTCCGAGGTGCTCTCGGAGGCGGAGCAAGAACTCGGGCCGCGGCTGGTGGACCAGATCGCGTCGACGGCGTGGATGGGCGGCCAGCCCCCGGAGGAGCACCGCGACATCGCCGAGACGGCGATCGAGGTGCTCCAGCTGGGGTCGAGCATCCATCGCCGCGACGAGCCTGGCGTCGCGAGCTAACTCGCGATGGTCATCTCCGCCCTAGAGGACCGAGCTGAGGTGGCCGGTGGCGGGTCCGCGCGCGCCCGCGAAGGCGAACCCGAGCACCGATAGGATCTCCCGCAGGGCCTCGGCCTCACCGGGAGCGGCCCCCCCGGCGAGCACACGCGTGGCGGCGTCATCGAGGACGTGGAGGGCGGCGGGCGTGTCGAAGTCGTCGTCGAGGGCGGCACGCGCGGAGGCAACGACGGCCGGATCGCCCGCGGTGCCCTCAGCCTTCGCGACCGCCGCCTTCAGCCGTTCGTACCGCGGCCCGAGGGCGAGGAGGTCGCCGTTATGGTAATTTGCATCCGTGCGGTAGTGCTGCGACAGCAGGTAGAGCCGGAGCTGGTCGGGTTCGAATTCGGCCATGAGATGGCGCGCGAGGACGAGGTTCCCCAGCGACTTGCTCATCTTGACGCCGTCGAGCTGGAGCATGCCGTTGTGCATCCACCAGCCGCAGAACGGCCGCTTCCCGGAAACCGACTCCGCCTGCGCGATTTCGTTTTCGTGGTGGGGGAAGACCAGGTCGTGGCCGCCGCCGTGGATGTCGATCTGGTCGCCGAGGTGCGCCATGGACATGGCGGTGCATTCGATGGACCAGCCGGGGCGGCCCGGACCCCACGGGCTCTCCCAGCTCGGGTCGCCGGGGTCCACCTGCTGCCAGAGGAGGAAGTCCAGAGGGCCGCGCTTCTTGTGTTCGCGCTTCGATTCCGGGTTTTCGCGCTTCGCCAACTCCTCGATGGTGACGCCATTGAGCTGGCCGTAGCCGGGGAAGGTGGCTGCTTCGAAGAAGACGTCGCCATCGACGACGTAGGCTCGGCCCGCGTCGATGATCTTCTGAGTGGCCTCGATAATCTGGGGGATGTGGTCGGTGGCGAACGGGTACACCGTAGGCCGCAGGACATTCAGGCGGTCGAGGTCGTTGCGAAAGATGGCGTCGTTCTCGTCGCGGATCTCGGCGATGGGCCGTCCGCCCTGCCGCTTCGAGACCATGATCATGTCGTCGTCGATGTCCGTGACGTTCTGGACGTAGCGCACATCGTTGCCCAGGGAGGTGAGGTAGCGCCGCAGCGCATCGAACTGGACGTAGGAGAACGCGTGCCCGAGGTGGGTGACGTCGTAGGGCGTCACGCCGCACACGTAGATGTTGACCCGGCCGGGCGTCAGCGGGACGAAATCCCGCTTTTCGCGGCCGAGAGACGAATAGAGCCGGAGCGTCACGGGCTCCTCCTTCCGGGGCTGCGGGAAAGGGTAGCAGACAGCAACGGAGCCGCGATCCGGGTCACGCGAGGATGCCCGCGGCGGCCAGGGCGGCGAACGCTTCGTCGTCGATCCCAAGCAGCTCCGTCAGCACCTCGAAGGTGTCGGCGCCGATGCCGTGGACGCCCTCGTAGCGCGGCGGCCGTTCTCCGTCGAAGCGCGCGGGGAAGGCATCGATGCCGTGCTCGCCCCACGGCTCCGAACGGGTCGTGGTGAAAAAGCCGCGGCCGGCGAGGTTCGCATCGTTCCCCGGAAGGTCCGGCGCGCGCTGGACGGCGCCCGCGGCGATTCCGGCCGCCTGGCATGCGTTCATGACCTCGTAGCGGTCCCGGGTGCGCGTCCAGGCGTCGATGACGGCGTCGAGCGCGTCCTGGTTCGCAAGCCGCGCCTCGTGGGTGGCGAAACGGGGGTCATCCGCCAGCCCCCGCGCGTCCATCACGGCGCACAGCGCGCGCCACTCACCATCGCCGCGGACGGCGATGGCCACCCATTCGTCCTCGCCCGTAGCGGGATAGGTGCCGTGGGGCGCGTAGACGCCGAAGGGATGGCGCGCGCCAACGGGTTTGTGGGTGACGCCGTTCGCGAGCGCGCCCATGAGCGTTGGCCCGAGGATGCCCAGCCCCACCTCGTACTGTGCGAGGTCCACGGCGATCCCCTGGCCTGTCCGGGCGGCCTGCTCCACGCCCGCGAGCGACGCGAGCGCCCCAATCAGCCCGGACAGGTGGTCGGTGAGCGAGAAGCCGTAGCCGATGCGGTGCGAGTCGGCCGGGTTGGTGAGGTAGGTGAGGCCGGTGAGCGCGTGAATGGTCGGGGCAAAGGTAACGAAGCGGCTCCACGGGCCGTCCTGGCCCATGCCCCCCATGGAGACAACGGTGATTCGCGGGTTCTCGGCCTGGAGCCCGGCGCGGTCCAGGCCCCACCGGGCGAGCACGCCCGCGCTGAAGTTCTCAATGATGACGTCGCACTGGAGCGCGAGCCGCCGCGCGACCGCGCGGCCCTCGGGGCGGGACATGTCGAGCGTGATGTTGCGCTTGTTCCGGTTCCACGACGTGAAGTAGGCGTGCGATGGGCTGTTCGCGCCCGAGGAGCGGCTCCCCGTGCTGACCTTGATCACGTCCGCGCCAAGGTCCGCGAGGACGCGCGTGCCGAACGGCCCCGCGAGGACGTGTGTGAAGTCGAGCACGCGGATGCCCTCGAGCGGCCGTGTGGAGCTGAGGCCCGCTGCAGCGGCTCCGCCGGTGCGCGCTTCCCACCCGACGTCCCCGGCCGCGACCTCGCGTGAGAGCGCCGCATCGTGTGGCAGGCCCGCGATGCGGTAGAAACGTCCCGGGAGTTGCAGCATGCCCTCGCCGTCCCCGTGCGGGACCTCGGTGATGTACGACCGCTCCGTGACCTGGGGGCTCGCAAGCGCCTCCGGGACCGACACGACGGCGCTCCACGGCAGGTGCTTCTCCTGTGCGGCGAAGAACAACTCCCACGCATCCTTTGTCGCGACCCAGTCACCCACGACGCGCATGACGTAGGGCAGGTTGCGGATCATGGCCACGACGTTCGGGTACTTCCCCGCGTCCGCGAGGTCCTGGGCGGCGCCGTCTTCGATGAGCCATGGCAGGATCGACTCGGCCAGGCGCATCGCCACGGACACCTGCGCACCACGGCCGTCGGCGCCGGGGAAGACGTCGTAGGCGCCGCTCCAGTGGATGGCGCCCTGGCGCGGCGCGACCGTGCGGGCAGGGCCCCAGACGCCGGGAAAGAACCACTCCATCAACACCTGTTCTGTGCAGCTTACGAGGGCCTCGTGCGCCGAGAGGTCGATGTGCGTGCCCTTGCCTGTCAGTCGCGTGAACCGCAGGCCCGCGAGCGCGCAGATCGCGGCGTACATCCCGACGGTGTTGTGGGTCTGGTTGCCCCAGCCGGGCAGTGGGCGCGTGGCGGCGGTCCCCGTGACGCTCGCCGAACCGCAGAGCGCGCTGGCGACGAGGTCGTTCACATGCCACTGGTGCGGCGCGCCGTGCCCGAACGGCGTGACCGAAACGCGCACCAGCCGGGGATTGGCGGCAATCGCGGCAGGCTCGCTCCCGGGGTGCCAGTCATCGATGACGATGTCCGACCCCGCGATCAACCTGGCCAGGGCCCGCTCGCCGTCCGGCGTGGAAGGATCGAGCCGGACGATGCGCTTGCCCGCGTTGTACCACGCCTCCTGGAGGCTGCGGCCGTGGGCGAAGGGAGGCTCGGATGCGAGGAAGTCGCCGCCGGGCGGAACAACGCGCACGACATCCGCGCTGTCATCGGCGAGCAGCCGGCCGGCGAGGACGCCGTTCCAGCCGGCGAATTCAAGCACGCGAACGCCGGCCAGCGGCCCCCCACTCGTCACGAAGGCGGATGTTACGGGAACGGCGACGCTCTGCAACCGCGCTATCATCCGGTGATGGGCGCGCGCGGTGACTGGCAGGAGTGGCGATGGGACGAGAGCCTTTTCGCGGGCGCGGCCGAGCACTACGACCGGGGCGGCTACCCTACGCACCCGGCCTTGCCGAGGCGCTCGCCGCCGCGCTCGACCTCGATGGGCGCGGCAGGCTGCTGGACCTCGGTTGTGGCCCAGGCACGGTCACCCTCCGGCTCGCTGCGCTGTTCGAATCGGTCGTGGGGCTCGACCCCGACGAGGGGATGCTCCGAGAAGCCCGGAGGCTGGCGGCCGAACGCGGCGTGTTGAACGCGCATTGGGTCAGCGCGCGCGCCGAGACGCTTCCAGCGGACCTCGGCAGCTTTCGCGTGGTCACGCTCGCGGCGTCGTTCCACTGGATGGACCGTCCGCGGGTGGCGGCGGCCGTTCGCGACATGCTCGAAGCGGGCGGCGCCGCCGTTCAGGTGGACGCCCCGGGCTACCGTCCGCAACCGACAGGCGACCAGCTCCCCTGGCGGCGCCTCCGCTGGCGGCGATCGGCGATTTGGCTCGCGAATTCCTCGGGCCCGACCGCCGTGCCGGCCGGGGCATTCGCAACACCTCGCCCGGCGATGAGGACGCGGTGTTCCGGGCGGCGGGCTTCGCCCCCGGAGAGCGCGTCACCGTGCCCGATGGGCGCATCCTCGTTCGCACCATCGACGACATGGTCGCCGAAACGTTTTCGATGTCGTGGACGGCGCCCCACCTCTTCGGCGCGCAAACGCCCGAGTTCGAACAGCGCCTTCGAGCGCTGCTGGCCGAGGCGTCACCGGAGGCACGTTTCGCGGTCCGGCTGCCTGACAACATCCTCACGATCTGGCGGCCCGTTCGCGGCGGGTGAGGCACGTTGGGCCGTTCTGCCGTACAACCGGAACATGTTGCGAACGGTGGCCGCCACCAGGTATGTGACGCCGTTGCGCGAAGGCGGGTCGCTGCCGGCCATCATCGAGGCCGACGACGACGGCCTGTACGTGCTGAAGTTCCGCGGCGCCGGCCAGGGACCGAAGGCGCTCCTCGCCGAACTCCTCGGCGCCGAAATCGGGCGCGCGCTGGGCCTTCCCATCCCGGAGATCGTCTTCGTCGACCTCGACGCCGAATTCGGCCGCAACGAACTGGACCCCGAAATCCGCGAACTGCTCATCGCGAGTGCGGGATTGAACCTCGGCGTGGACTACCTGCCCGGATCGTTGAGCCTCGACCCGGTCTCGCTCCAGGCGTTCGACCCCGCGCTGGCCGCGCGCACCGCCTGGTTCGACGCCTTCATCACGAACGTCGACCGCACGCTGAAAAACCCGAACATCCTGCTCTGGCACCGGGAGCCGTGGCTCATCGACCACGGAGCCGCGTTCTATTTCCATCACACGTGGGACGGCTGGGAGACGCGCGCGCAATCGGCCTTCCCCGCCATTCGCGACCATGTCCTCCTCGGCCGGGCGGCGAGCATCACCGGTGCCGGGAGCATGGCCGAGCGTGTCCTCACGCCGTCGTTGCTGGCCTCAATCACCGCTTTGCTGCCGGACGAGTGGCTCGTCGATGTCCCGTTCGGCGACCCCGCCGCCACCCGCAACGCCTACCTTCGCTACCTCGAACTGCGCCTCGCCCACCGCGAGATCTTCGAACAGGAGGCCGAGCGTGCCCGCGCGCAGCGTCTATGAGTACGCCGTCGTCCGCGTGGTCCCGCGAGTGGACCGCGAGGAGTTCCTGAACGCCGGTGTCGTGCTCTTCTGCAAGAACGAACGGTTCCTCGCGATGCAATGGCGCATCGACGAGCCGCGCGTGGCCGCGTTCGCGCCCGGGCTCGATCTCGACGCCGTGCGAGACCAGCTGGCGGCGATGTCGCTGGTGTGTGCCGGCAACCCGGAGGCGGGCGAGCTCGCGCGGCTCACGCAGGCGGAGCGCTTCCGCTGGGTGACGGCGCCGCGCAGCACGATCGTGCAGCTCTCGCCCGTCCGGCTCGGGGAGTGCGTGGATGCCGCCCGGGAACTGGCCGGGCTGATGGCCCGGCTCGTCGAGCAGGCGCCATCTGGAGTGAAGCAGGGGTAGCAGCGCGGCGCCCTCGCAGGCGGTTTGACGCGCCCTTCACCGCGCCCGGACAATGCCGCCCATGCTCGCAAAGGTCCTGAGTTGTGCGGTAATCGGGCTCGACGGCGAGCTTGTCGACGTGGAAATCGACATCAGCCGCGGCGAGCCGAAGCTGACTGTGGTCGGCCTCCCGGACGCGGCCATCCAGGAGTCGAAGGACCGGGTGCGCTCGGCGATTCGCAACAGCGCGCTGACGTGGCCGTTCAACAGCCGCATCGTGGTCAACCTCGCCCCGGCCGACCTCCGCAAGGAGGGACCCGCGTACGATCTGCCCATCGCGATTGGAATGCTCGTCGCGAGCGGACAGGTGGTCGCCGATATCCACGACGCCGTGTTCCTGGGCGAACTGGCCCTCACGGGGGAGGTGCGCGCGGTGCGGGGCACGCTGCCGATGGTCGCCGTGGCGAAGGACCGGGGTATTCGGAAGGTCTTCGTCCCGGCCGTGAACGCCCCGGAGGCGTCCCTCGTGGACGGCATGGACGTGTACCCGGTGGAGACGCTCACGCAGCTCGCGGCGCACCTGCTCGGTGCTTCGGCCATCGCGCCGTTGCGCGAACCGCCACCACCCGCGCCCGCCGCCGGCCCGCAGGTCACCGACTTCGCCGACATCGTGGGGCAGGAGCACGTGAAGCGTGCGCTGGAAGTGGCGGCGGCGGGCGGTCACAACCTCGTCATGCGGGGGCCGCCAGGCAGCGGCAAGACGTTGCTCGCGCGCGCCCTCCCCTCGATCCTCCCGCCCATGACCCCGGACGAGGCGATGGAGGTGACGCGCATCTACAGCGTGGCGGGGCTGCTTCCGGGCGGCGCCGGGCTGGTGGCGTCGCGTCCCTTTCGGTCGCCCCACCACACGATCTCGAACGCCGGCCTCGTGGGCGGGGGATCGGTCCCGAAGCCGGGCGAAATCACGCTCGCGAACCGGGGCATCCTCTTCCTCGACGAGCTCCCCGAGTTCGACCCGCGCGTCCTGGAGGTGCTGCGGCAGCCGCTGGAGGACCGCGTGGTGACCATTAGCCGTGCGCGCACATCGGTCACGTTCCCGGCGAACTTCGCGCTGGTTGGCGCGCTCAACCCATGCCCATGCGGGTACTACGGCGACCCTGCGCGCAGCTGTGTCTGCCCGCCACCCGTGGTGTCGCGCTACCAGCGGCGCATCTCGGGTCCGCTGCTGGATCGCATCGACCTCTTCGTGGATGTGCCGAGGGTGGAGTACGAAAAGCTGGCAGCGGCGGCACGTGGTGAGCCATCCGCGGTCGTCGCCGATCGCGTGGCGGCGGCGCGTTCGCGTCAGCACGCCAGGTTTGGGGACGGATCGCGGCTGAATTCGGAGATGGACCCGCGCCAGGTGCGCGAGCACGCGCAGGATCACCTCGAAAGCGGCGCGTCCGAGCTGTTACGCGCGGCGGTGAAACAGCTCGACCTGTCCGCACGCGCGTTCCACCGGCTGCTCAAGCTTTCGCGCACGATCGCGGACCTCGCGGGGAGCGACACGCTCGGGCAGGCGCACGTGGCGGAGGCGATCCAGTATCGCGAACGGGTGGCCTGACCGCCGGTCAGGCCACCTCTTGTGCTTCGGTTAGCCGGAGTAGCCCCGGTCCCGCTCCTGCTTAAACTCGTTCCAACCCTTCTCCTGGCGGATACGGTGCCGTTCCTCGGCGACCGCGTCC
The DNA here is from genome assembly GCA_016703545.1 of Candidatus Amarobacillus elongatus. Taxonomy (GTDB): domain Bacteria; phylum Chloroflexota; class Dehalococcoidia; order Tepidiformales; family Tepidiformaceae; genus Amarobacillus; species Amarobacillus elongatus. Next base: position 337,645 of record JADJBX010000003.1, on the reverse strand, counting down.
TTCTGGCCGCTGAGCGCGCGCATGGCTTCGTCCTGGTTCCAGGCGAGCCCATCGCGGATGCCCGCGAGCTCGTAGGCGCGGTTGGTGAGGGCCTTATTCAGCCGCACCGTCGTCTGGGGCAATGACGCGATCTTGCGCGCGACGGCTTCCGCCGCGGACTCGAGTTCGCCATCGGGCACGACGCGGTTGACCATGCCCAGCCGCTGCGCTTCCTCGGGGAGAATGACCTCGCCGAGCAGGAGCAGCTCCTTCGCGCGCTTCATGCTCACGAGGTAGGGGGTGATGAGGAACGGAGGCGGGAAGCCGTGGCGAATCTGGATCTCGCCGAAGCGGGCCGTTTCCGATGCGATGGTCAGGTCGCAGGCGCCCGCGAGTTCACAACCCTGGCCGACGGCATGGCCGCGAACGGCGGCGATGACCGGCTTGGAGAGCCCCCAGATCCGGCCCTGCACCTCAGGGCCACCGGGCGCCGGCTGGTCGTCGGGGTAGAGCCCGGCCCACATGTCGCCGCCGGCGCTGAAGGCGCGGCCGGCACCGATGAGCACCGCCACCCGCGCGTCGTCATCCGCCTCGAGCCGGTCAAGGGCGGCCATGAGCAGCCGCTGCACGTTCTTGTTGAAGGCGTTGAGGACCAGCGGCCGGTTGAGGGTGATCCACGCGACGTTGTCGCGGACTTCGTACAGGACGTCGTCCGCCGACGGGGGCGGGATGGCGATGCCATCGGGCGTCTTCTTCCAGGTGCTCGTATCGACTTCGGCCACGTGGGCCTCCTTGGAAATGGTTCGAATGGCGAGAAGCATCCACGGCGGCGGCAGTGCGGGCAATCGCCGGCGCACGCCACCGCCGTTGGCGCGATCTGGCTACGGGATGACGAACGCGCCGCCCTGCACCATCGCCCCCGCCGCCAGCAGCGCGTCGATCTCCTCTGGCGAGAAGCCGTGCTCCGAAAGCACATCGAAGCTGTGCTCGCCCAGGCCGGGCGCCTTCTTCGGTCCGTGGCGCTGGGTACGGCTGAAGAGGGCGTATTTGCCGGCCACCCAGACCGGCAACCCCGGGCCGAAGTCCGCCTGTTCGACGGCTCCCTGGGACACGAATTCGGCAACGGCGGTGAGCTCGCGGTTGACGCGTGCCGGCGCCGCCGCGATGCCCGCCTCCGCGAGGATGGCCACCGCCTCATCGCGAGTGAGCTTCGCGAAGGACGCGCCGAGGGCCTCGGCCGTACCCGCGTCGTCGAGGCCGGACGTGCCCGGCAGCAGCTTCGCCGCCGCCAGCCGCGCGCGGTCCGCATCGGTGGCCTGGAGCCGGATGAAGCCGTCGCTGGTGGCGTAGTAGCGGTCGAGGGCGGACGGCCCCGGGTAATCCGTGCCGCCCACGCGAGCGGGCGCGCGCCCCTCATACCGGACCAGTTCGCCGGACTGGAACATCACGGATTGCGCCGCGAGCGACGTCGTGACCGCCTGCCCTTCACCCGTGCGCGCGCGATGCAGCAGCGCGATGACCGCGCCAAGGGTCGCGGTCGCCGCGCTCGCGACGTCGTTCACGGGCACGGTGAAGAACACGGGATCTCCGCCTCCGCCCTGCGCGTCCATCATTCCGCTTGCCGCCTGCAGCAGCGGGTCGAAGCCGGGCTCGTTCGCCATCGGGCCGGCGTGGCCGTACCCCGTCACGGTCACGGTGATGATGCGCGGGTTGACCTCCTTCAGCGACGGGTAGTCGATGCGGAGCCGCTGCAGCACGCCGGGGCGGTAGTTGTCGACGACGACGTCGCTGTTCGCCACCAGGCGGAGGAACGCGTCCCGGCCTTCCTTCTTCTGCAGGTCGAGGGCGACGCTGCGCTTGCCGAGGTTGTATCCGACAAAACCGGCACCCGCGGAGCGGAAGGTGTCGCCCCCGAGCGGTTCGACCTTGAGCACATCGGCGCCGAAGTCGGCGAGGATCGAACCGGCATACGTCCCGGCGATGATCGCGCCGAGGTCGAGTACGCGAAGACCGGCCAGCGGGCCGGCGCCCTTCACCTGTTCGCCACTGGGCCGAAGGGGCGACACGTGGGGTTCGACAGCATCAACGCCCCCGGGCGCGGGCGAAGGGGTGCGGACGGACGCGGGCGACTGCCAGAGGTTGATGGGCAGACCGGGCATTGAAACGCGGCCGACGTTGGGGTCGTCCAGCGTGGTCCACATGCCGATCGCAGGGAGCTGGGGATGATTCAGCCACGTCTCCCGGTCCCAGACGGGGCCGCAGGGGCACCCGGCCTCGGCGATGATCGTGAGCCACTCGGCAGCCGTCTTCGTGCGCATGACCGCTTCCATGCGCTCCGATACCCATGGCATGTTTTCCGGGAGCCACATCATGGCGGGCTCGCCGGCGATGCGCGGGTCGATGAGGAATTCGTCCAGCAGGCCGATAGCCGTCAGGGCCGAAACGCGGAACGCGGGCGTGAGGCCGGCGACGAAAATCCACTCGCCGTCGGAGCACTGGAAGAGACGGTAGGTGGGCGTGCCACCGGTCGGCGGGCCCTTCGGGCGCGGCGGATCCCCGGGGCGGTGCGTGACGCCACCCGTGGTCGCCGAAAGGGCGGCCTGGATGCCGCCGACCGTCACGGCCTGGCCGCGGCCCGACCGTTCGCGCTCGATCATCGCGGAGGTGAATCCGCTCGCGCCCACGACGGCCTGCATGTACAGGACGTGCGGGATGACGGGGTCGACGGGCACGTTTGCCTTCGCGAATTGGCCCATTCCGATGCCGGTCGCCGCGCACAGCAGCTCGACGGACTCGTCGTCGGTGGGCCACGGGGGCGTGTGCAGATACACAAGGGCGGGGTTCAGCTTCGTCATGGACGCGTGGTCCAGGCCGAGGTGCTCGAGTTCCGCGAGCGGCTGCGAGAACACACACCCGTCGGCGGTCGCGAGTAGCTCCCGGAGGCGCGCCGCGCCTGCCTGGGAGCGGATATCGATCGTCACTCCGCGCTTGTTGCGGTTCCAGAGCGGGAACCCGGGGTTCGAGCGTCCCCGTTCGCCGCCGGGCGGCTCCACCTTGATGACCTCGGCGCCGAAATCCGCCAGGTGCATGGCCGCCATTGGCCCGGCGAGACCCTCACTGCAATCCAGGATCCGGAAGCCCTCGAACGGAGCTGTCGCCATACCGTGCCCCCCACATCAAAATCCCGGCTGCCGCCGGCACGCATGTGTGCCTACAGGAACAGCCGCCGGGCGTCAAACGCGGAGGGGTTCCGGTCACGCGCTCCGAGGCTTGCGCGGCGGCCGCGGGATGAACGAACTCGTGCGCGCAACGTACTCGGCGTACCCGGGGCGGCGCTTCACCAGGGACTTCTCCAGCAGGGGAACTCCGGAGACGCGTGTGAGGAGAATCGTCATCACGATCGGGCTGGCGATGACCCACCACGAGCCCGTGTTCGACGCTGCCAGCAGGAAGACGCCCCACCACGCGAGCGCATCGCCGAAGTAGTTCGGATGGCGCGAGTACTTCCAGAGCCCGCGATCCATCACGGCGCCCGCGTTGGCGGGATTCGCCTTGAAGCGCGCGAGCTGGATGTCGGCGACGCCTTCGAAGGCGACGCCCACGAGCCACACCGCAAGCCCGAGCCAGTCGAGGGCCGTGAGGTGCGCGGGGGTCCCGGCGGAGTTCGCGGCCTGCACAGGCAGCGAAATGACGAGCATGAGCACGCCCTGCAGCCCGAACACGGTGAACAGGCTGACAATCGGGAAGCGTGCGCCGTACTGGGCGCGCATGCGGCGGTAGCGGAAGTCCTCGCCCTTGCCGAGGTTCCGCCACGCGAGGTACCCGGCGAGCCGCAACCCCCAGGCGGTGACCATGGCCGTCACGAGCAGCGCGCGGGTCTCGTAGCCGCTTCCCGTGGCGAAGGTGGCCCATGCGACCACGACGAAGCCGAGCCCCCAGGCGATGTCGACGATGCTGGCATCGCGGCGAACGAGGCTGATGACCCAGGTCGTGACCATCAGGCCGGCGACGGCAAGCAGGGCAATGAGAAACGTTTCGGGCACGGTCAGACTCCTGTGTGAACGGGTGTGGACACGGCTGTGGGCGTTTCGCCCGCGGACGCGGAAACCCAGCGGTCGACTTCGGCCCAGCGGTCGTAGAGCCACGCCGTGCGCTCATCCCGGCTGCCGGGGATGCCTTCGCGCGGGAATCGCCAGAAGGCGACGGAAACCTCGGACCCGACGAATGCGCCCGAAAGGAAGGCCCGGTAGCTGCCCGCGGGCTCGAAGCCGCGATGCGCGCAGACGACGACGTCCGCGGCCGGGGCGGCTTCGAGGAGGGCGAGCGCGCCGCCCATGCGCGGCGGGAGGACGGTGGTCAGCGCCTCCGCGCGGGGAAGCCACGGGCTGCCGCCAAGCCGCGAGAGGGCTCGCTCCCGGCGCGCGGGGCTGAACAAGGCACCCTCGGGGTAGATGGCGGCGCCTTCGTTGATGTCGAGGGCATGTCCAAGGGTGGCGACGGCGGTGACGTGCCCGTCGCTGTCGGTCCCGCCGCGGACGAACGCGTTCGCGAGCCGGTTCCCGACGATATCCAGGCACGGGTCGCGGAGGAGCCAGCGGTTCAAGACCCAGCGCAACCGCAGACCGTGGCGGTCCGAGAGCAGGACCGCCGGGATGAGGTTGTCCACCGGCGAGACGTGCCGCACGAAGATGAGCACGGGGCCGCGGGCGGCCTTCGCATCTCCCTCGACCCGAACGCGCAGCGCGAAGAGCCGCTCACCGGCACGGAAGAGGGTGTTCGCCCACCAGCACTGGAGGCGGAAGTTGCGTTCGAGGAAGACCGGGCCGGAACGGGGGCCGCGGAGCCAAATCGCCGTCGCGCCCACTACCCCCGCCACTTCGGCGGCAAGGAACACATCCACCATCGCGAGGCAGCGCACCAGGACCCAGCCCCGCCGGCGGGCAAGGTCGATGCCTGCCGCCAGCGGGAAGAGCAGCGGCGCCAGGAGCAGCATGGCGGCCGCGGCAAAGGCGTACGCGGGGAGGGTGAGGGACCGCCGGCCCCAGCGCCGTACGAGCGGTTCGTGCGTGGGGCCGGCGGTGTTCATGTCCTCAGCATGGGCGTGACGTGCGCCCATGTCAATGTCTTGTCCAACTATTTCGAGGGCGCGTCACCCGCCACGCCGCTGGCGATGAGCGCGGAAATGCGGTCGGCATCGAGACCCGCGGCCCCGAGGATCTCGGCCGTGTGCTCGCCGGGCCGCGAAGCCCCGCCCTGGGGTCCCCCGGGCGTCCGCGACAGCTTCACCGGAGTCCCGGACACCGTGAGGGAGCCGCCCGTCCACGTCGGCAGCTCCACGAGCATGTTGCGGGCATGCAGCTGCGGGTCCGCGACGACCTTGTCCACCGTGTTCAGTGGCCCGATGAGGCAGAAGTCGCTGAGCAGCTCCTGCCACTCGGCCTGTGTCTTCTGCCGGAAGGCGTTGAACAGAATCGGCTCCAGCTCCCCGTAGTTGCGGGTGCGCCCAACGTTCGTGGCGAACCGCTCGTCCGTCACCAGTTCGTCGCACCCGATGAGGGCGCAGAACATGCCCCAGTTGTGGTCTTTCACGTTGGCGAGGACGACCCAGCCGTCCTTCGCGGGGAGCGCCTGGTGGGGCGTGGCGAGGGGGTGCCGCAGGCCAACCGGTCCCGGAACCTCGCCCGTGGAGGTGTACCGCACGATGGCGTTCTCCATGAGCGCGACCTGGCAGTCGAGCATGGCAACGTCGACATGCTGCCCCTGCCCCGACTTCGAACGCTCGACGAGGGCCGAGAGCACGCCGATGGCCGTGTACATGCCGCCGGCCATATCGCCGATCGAGTAGCCGGCGCGGGCGGGGGGGCCTCCTTCGTGGCCGGTCATGCTCATCACGCCGCCCATCCCCTGCACGATCGCGTCGACGGCGCCGCGCGAGCGGTACGGGCCCGTGTGGCCGAACCCGGAGGTGGAGGCGTACACGAGCGCGGGATTGATCTTGCTCAGCGTCTCGTAATCGAACCCCAGTTTGGCCATGGTGCCGGGGGAGAAGTTCTCTGTGAGGACATCGACCTGCCGCACGAGGCTGTAGATGACCTCCTTCGCCTCGGGCGCCTTGAGATCGAGCATGACGCTCTTCTTGCCGCGGTTGACGCTGAAGAAGTAGGTGCTGACGCCGTGGACATAGGGACCGTTGCCGCGGCGCGTCTCGTTCTGAGCGGCGGTCTCGATCTTCCAGACCTCCGCGCCCATGTCCGCGAGGATCATCACGCCGTAGGGGCCTGCGAGCGCCCACGTGAAATCCAGGACCTTGATGCCGGAAAGGGGACCAGGCATGGCGACCTCCAGGGGAATTGCCGGCTAGCGACCGGTGACGCGCCGGGTGGCGTGGCGGAAGCGGTCCACCTGCTCGGGGCTGCCGCGAAGGCGGCGGTTCGCCTCGTCTTCCATGGCAGTGGCCTCCGCCGAAAGCGTGGCCGCGTCGATCACACGCTTGGCTTCGCGGACCGCGATCGCCGAATGGCTCGCGATGGTCTCGGCGAGCGCCCAGGCCGCCGGGAGGAGGTCCGCCTGCGGATACACCTCGGTCACGAGGCCGTACGAATGTGCCTCCTGCGCGGTGAACTTGCGGGCGGTGAAGATGAGCTCCTTCGCACGCTCGGCGCCGACCAGCCGGGGCAGCGATGCCGCCGCCACGACGAGTCCGTACTCGGAACCGGGGAGACGGAAGGTGGCGTTGTCGGAGGCGAGGCGGATGTCGCAGGCGATGGCGAGGCGTGCCCCACCGCCGTAGCAGTAGCCGTTCACGGCGGCGATGACGGGCATGGGCATCGCGCCCGGCCGGGCGATGGCCGACGAGGTGCGCCGGGGGCGTTCCTGCGTTTCGACGCCGCTCATTTCGAGCATGTCGCCGCCGGCGCAGAACGCCTTGTCGCCCGCGCCGGTGAGGATCACGCAGGCGACATCGGCATCGTCGGCGGCGCGCGAAAAGGCGTCGTCGAGGGCTGCGTTGAGCGCCGCGCTCAGGGCGTGATGGCGCTCGGGACGGTTGAGCGTCAGCAACACCACGTTGCCGCGCCGCTCTTCAAGGACCAGCGATTCGGGTTCAGTCATAAGCGGGCGCAGTCTACCCGCCTATGACCCCGATTGCGCAAGGATGTTGCTAGGTGCGCGGGCGCAGCGCGTAAATCGAGACGTGTTCGATTTCCGCCAGCCGTGTGCCGGTGGTATCGGTGACGTTCACGGAGAAGGTGACGTACTTGTCGCCGTTGCGTTCGGAAAGGCCGAGCACCTCGCCGCTCACCGTGGCCTTCGTGCCGACGGGCGCCATCGCCAGCACCTTCATGTCGGACGAAACATGGACGCCCGCGGTGTAGTGGAATGACTCGTGGATGAGCCGGCCGTAGGCCGCGAGGTAGATACCGGGCGGCACCACCGGCTGCCCGGCCACGGCGTAGTCATCGGCCGATTCGCCTGTCTTGTCGAGGAACCCCTGCACGAAGGCACGGTCGAAGGTGACTTCGTACGGGTTCAGCGGCGTTCCGGGCTTCCCGGTTTCGTCGTTCAGCGGCGGGAGGTTCATGCGCCGTTCCCTTCGCTGCCAGTGCCCGTCACCCGGCAGGAGGCCTGGCCGATGGCGGCGACCTCGCCCTCGGGCGTGAGCACGCGCAGTTCCACGGTCACGCGCCGGCCGTTGGCGTCCGTGGGGCCTTCGACCACGGAGCCTTCGATCGTGACCTCGCCCCCTTCGTACACGGGGCGGCGCAGGCGGCCGCTGAGCGCGGAGTCGGCGAGCCAGTCGGCGCCGAACGAGGCGTACATGAGGCGGCTCATGTACGCGAGGATGGTCGACCCGGACACGAGGCCGCCGCGGTACCCCATTTCACGGGCCTTTTCGTCGTCGTGGATGCTGCCCTTGGAATCGGCGGCGCTGTTGATGGGGAGCAGGCGAATGGGCGTGAGCGCCGCATCGCGTTCGAGAACCTGGGTCATTGCACCTCCGGGTTACCGCTTCGCGCGGGCACGCGAACGCGAGCACCGTGGGCGGCGGCCTCATCGTGGTCACCACCGCTGACGGCGTCAACGACAACTCTTCGAAGCGTGCATTCGGAAATTTCGAGTGAAAGGCGGCACACCCGCCGCCGCTCGCGTAGAATCCGGCGGAGCAGCCGGTGCCAGCAGGGCGGACCGCGCCAGGCGCAGCAAGGGTCTCCAGTATGCGCATCGAAGCCATCAACTCCTTCGCGCACCTCGTCCGCGCCGGATCGTACCCGGGTGCTTCCGAACAGCTTTTCCTCAGCCCGACGACCATCTACGGGCACGTGAAGAGCCTCGAGGAGGAGCTCCAGGCCACGCTCGTCCACTTCAACGGCCGCAAGCTCGAACTCTCACGCGCCGGCGCCCGCTTCTTCGTGTTCGCCGAAAAAATGCTGGAGGAACGGGCGCGCATGGAGCGCGACATCCTTGGGCTCGCCCGTGCCGACGTCGCCCGCCTGCGCATCTCGAGCCTGCACGGGCCGAGCATCCACCTCCTGCCGCCCGTCGTGGCCGCCTTCCGGGAACGCCACCCCGATGTAACGGTGACCGTGACGGCGAACGGCGTGGGCGAATGCGAAGCCGCCCTCGTCAGCGGCCAGGCGGACATCGCGATCCTCAACGACCTGCACGAGGACGAGCTCTCGGGGCCGTTCGGGGCGACTCCGCTGTACGAGGACACCGTCGAGCTGGTGATTCGCGCCGATTACTACGCTCCGCCGGACGTTCGCCTCCTCGAGACGTACCCGCTGGCGCTGCAGCCCAACACGAGCGGATACCGCCAGCAGCTCGAGCGCTGGGCGCGCCGCGAGGGCATCACGCTCAAGACCGCGTACGAACACACGTCGTTCGATGGCCTGCTGTCGTTCGTGATGCAGGGCGGGTGCATAGGCATGGTCGGCGGGTACGTGCCGCTCCTGACGCCCGTGGGCGACCGGCTGCGAGTGCTCGAACTGCCGAACTTCTCCTTCGCCGCCGTGTAATGGCGCTGCACCCGGCGCGGCTGGACCCGCTGACGGCCGAGTTTCTCGAATTCTTCCGGGAGTTCTTCGGAGCGGCCCCGCTCCCGGTTGCTTCGGATTCCTCGAACGACGGGACCGAGAATCTCTGATGGCCGCGGCCCCCGCGCACTGGTAGAAATCGCGGCAGCGGCGGAGCCGAGGGGAGCGCGTGGATCACGCGACCGGCGATCGGCGCCGCCAGAGGGGGGATTTCATGCCAGGGACACGCATTTCGCGACGGCGGGCACTCCAGGGAATGGGAGGCGGCGCCGCCGCGTTCGGCGCCAGCGTCCTCTTCGGGGCCTGTGGCGGCGATGACGAAGACACCGGGGGCACCGGCGGCGACACCACACCCGCCAGCGCCGATACCCGTGCCACACCCGTTCCCAGCGCAACCGCGCGGACGGGCGGAACCCTCCGTGTCGCCCTTTCCGGCGACCCCACCGGCCTCGACCCGAGCACCTCGCGCGGCGGCAACGACCACCACTGGCTCTACAGCATCTTCGACAACCTCACCAACAACGACCCCAAGTTCCAGACGTCGGCCGGAATCGCCGAGAAGTGGGAAGTGGTCGACGACCTGACGGTCACGTTCACCGTGCCGGCGGGCGGCATCACCTACCACGACGGCACCGCCTACAGCGCGCAGGACATCAAGACGACGATCGACCGCCATTTGGACCCCGCGACGAAGTCGTTCGCGGCGGGTTCGCTGGGCAGCATCGACAAGGTCATCGTCTCCGATTCGACGCATGTCACGTTCAAGCTCAAGACGATCACCGCCTCGCTGTTCGCCATCCTCGGCGACCGCGCGGGGATGATCCTTTCGCCCACGGCCGTCCAGAAGTCCGGTGAGGACTTCACGAACAAGCCCGTGGGCTCCGGCCCGATGAAGCTGGACAACTGGGCGGTCGGGGCTTCGCAGAAGCTCTCGAAGTTCGCGCAGTACCGCAAGTCCGGGTACCCCCTACCTGGACGGCATCGACGTGCAGATTGTGCCGAACTCGTCGGTGCAGTTCGCGAACCTTCGCAGCGGCAACACGGACCTGATCATGCTCGGGCAGAAGGATGTCGACGCGGCCAAGAAGGACACGTCGATCCAGTTCGTTCAGTGGCCGAGCACCGGCTACACGCAGGTCAACCTGAACATTTCGCAGAAGCCGCTGAACGACGTTCGCATCCGGCAGGCGATGTCGTACGCGCTGAACCGCCAGGCGATCCTGGAGGGCATCTACTTCGGCGTGGGCACGCTCGCGAACGGCCCCATGACGCAGGCGAGCTGGGCCTACAACCAGAACCTCAAGCCCATCCAGGAAGACCTGAAGAAGGCCAAGGAGCTGGTCACCGCGGCCGGCTATCCGAACGGCATCACGTTCGACTTCCTCATCACGGCGAGCGAGGAGAACACGCCGCTGGCCGAGATGCTCAAGGCGCAGTGGTCGCGCGTGGGCCTCAACGTCAACATCGTCGTGGTCACGGCCACGCAGGCCACTGCGGACTATCGCGATCAGAAGTACCCGTTCTTCCTCACCGGCTTCTCCGGCCGCGCGGACCCGGACCTCACGATCTACGACAACTTCCACAGCACCGGCGCCTTCAACCGCGCCTCGTTCAACAAGACCTACACCAAGGAAGAGAGCCAGGTCTCGCTCGATCAGAAGATCGAAAAGGCCCGCCAGGTCTACGACCAGGCGCAGCGCAAGGCGCTCTACGACGACATCCAGAAGCAGATCGTGGAGAACGCCCACGGCATCTTCTTCACGCACCAGTCGAACCTGGTCGGCCTCAGCAAGCGCGTCCGCAACTTCACCAACTACGGTGACGGGAAGCTGCGGCTGCACGAGCTCTGGCTCGAGGGATGAGCGGCTACCTCGTCCGCCGGGCGCTGAACGCGATCCCGTTGCTGCTCTTCGTGTCGATGGCGGTCTTCGCCCTCACGCACCTGAGCGGCGACCCGGTGGAGGCCATCGTTGGCGGCGGCGAGGTGGCGTCCAACCCGGAGCTGGAAGCCCGCATCCGGCACGACCTCGGGCTCGATGATCCGCTGCCGGTCCAGTACCTCAACTGGCTGAAGGGCGTCCTCCGGGGCGATCTCGGCCGTTCAATCCAGACCCATCAGCCGGTCCGCGAAGCGCTCGCGGACCGGCTGCCGACCACCCTCCAGCTGGCGCTCGCGGCCTGGGCCATCGGCATCCTCATTTCGCTGCCGCTGGGCGTCATCGCGGCCGTGCGCCAGAACACATGGGTGGACCACGGCGCCACGGTGCTCGCGCTGAGCGGCGTCGCGGTCCCGAGCTTCTGGATGGGCCTGATGTTCATCCTCTTCTTCGGGGTCTGGGCCGATATCCTGCCGCCCTCGGGGTTCGTCTCGATCACGGACGACCCGCTGAAGGCGCTCCAATACCTCATCCTGCCCGCGGTCACGCTGGGCGTTCACCAGACCGGCTCGCTCACCCGCCAGATGCGTTCGGCGATGGTCGAAGTCCTCAACCAGGACTACGTCCGCACGGCGCGTGCGAAGGGTCTGGTCGAGCGAAGCGTCATCATCCGCCACGGCGTGCGGAACGCGATGCTGCCCGTGCTGACGGTGCTGGGCCTGCAGGCGGGCGCGCTCGTCGGCGGCACGGTCGTCGTCGAACAGGTCTTCGCCATCCCGGGGATGGGGCGGCTCGCGCTCACCGCGGTGCTCGCTCACGACATTCCCGTCGTTCAGGGCTTCGTGCTCGTCGCCACCCTCGCCGTCGTAACGGCGAACCTCGTCACCGATGTCATGTACGGCGTCCTCGACCCGCGGATTCACTATGGCCGTTAGTCCCCAGGTTCAGCAGTTTCCCATGCGCCCCGCGGCGCCGGCCCTGCCAGCGCGGCTTCGCCGCCTCGTGCGTAAGAAGCCCGTCGGCGCGGTGGCGTTCTTCATCATCCTCGCCCTCGCCATCGCGGCGATCGCGTCGCCGCTGCTCGCGCCCTACGACCCGCTGGAGCCGAACTACAACGCGCTCCGCCAGGAGCCGTCGTTCGCGCATCCGTTCGGAACCGACCAGATCGGCCGCGATCTCCTCAGCCGCATCATCTACGGCACGCGGATCTCGTTCCTCGTGGGCGTCGTGTCCGTGGGCGTGGCGGTGTGCATCGGCACGCCGATCGGGCTCATCGCCGGGTACTTCCGCGGCCCCACGGATGAACTCCTAATGCGCATCATCGATGCCATCTCGGCGTTCCCGAGCCTCGTGCTCGCCCTGGCGATCGTGGCGGTACTCGAACCCAGCCTGCTCAACGTCATGGTCGCGGTGGGCGTGACATCGGTTCCCATCTTCGCGCGCCTCACGCGCAGCCAGGTGCTCTCGCTACGAGAGCGCGACTTCGTGCTGGCGGCGACGTCCACGGGAGCGAGCGACACGCGGATCATGCTGCGCCACATCATGCCGAACGCCGCATCGCCGCTCATCGTCCAGGCCACGCTCGGGCTGGGCATCGCCATTCTCGCGGAGGCATCCCTGGGGTACCTCGGCGTGGGCGTGCAGCCACCGACGCCGACATTGGGAGGCATCCTCAACCAGGGGGCACCGCTCATCGAGCGTGCACCATGGCTTTCGATTGCCCCGGGCGTGGCCATCTTCACGCTCGTCCTTTGCTTCAACCTCGTCGGTGACGCGCTTCGGGATGCTCTCGATCCGCGCCAGCGAAAGGGCTGAGGCGTGCCCATCATTCCCACTCCCACGGAGTTCACCCGATGACGGATACCCCCCTCGCAGGGATTCGCGTGCTCGCCATGGAACAGGCCGTCGCGCTGCCGTTTGCCACCCGGCACCTTGCCGACCTCGGCGCCGAGGTCATCCGCGTGCAATCGCACAAGCGCGGCATCCAGTCGCTCGCCGAGATCGACCTCACGCGGAACAAGCGGCAACTGGCCATCGACCTGGCGACAGAAGGCGGACCGGAAGCGTTCCGCCGGGTGGCCGCCTCCTGCGACATCGTCGCCCACAACTACACGCCCCGTGTCGTGCGCCAGTTCGGCATCGACTACGCCAGCATCCGCGCCGTGAAGCCCGACATCATTTATGTCTCTCTCACCGGCTTCGGGACAACCGGGCCGTGGGGGGAACGCCCGCTGTTCGGTCCGGGCGCCGAAGCCGTGGCCGGGCACAACGAACTGATCGTCGACGCCGTCGGCTGGGCAGGACGCCCCGGCACGATCGTCTACGCCGACAGCATGTGCGGCCTCAACGCCACCTTCGCCGTGCTCGCGGCGATCGACGAGCGCGACCGCACGGGCCGCGGACAGCACATCGACGTATCACTCTACGAAACGGCGGTATCGCATCTCGGGCCGGTCATGGCGGCGCGTGCGCTCGGGGCATCGCCGCAACGTTTCGGGAACGCCGATGTGAACTACGCCATCCACGGTGTCTTCGCCTGTGCCGGGCTCGACCGGCATATCGCGGTTGCCGTGCCGCACGCGGGCACCGATGCACTGCGCGCGGCGCTCGGCATCTCCGAGGTGAGCGAAGCGGCGGTGGCCGCGGCGGTGGCGGGGCGCGATGCGGCCGGGACCGCCGCACTCCTGCAACAGCACGGCATCGCCGCCACCGTCGTCTCCGACGCCTCGGACCTCGCGAACGACGCGCACCTCTGGGAGCGCGGCTACTTCGGCATCGTCGAGCGCGGGTTGCCGGGTCTGCAGGGCCAGTACCCGCACGAAGGGCCGTCCTGGGGCCACGGCCCGGGCGTCCCCTTGGAGGAATCGCGGCCCGTTGGCGCCGACACCCGTGCGATCCTCGCGGAACTCGGCGGGTATGCGGAGGCCGACATCGACGCGCTGTACGCGGCGGGTGCCGTCGGTACGGTACCCGCGCCGCCGCTGTCCACTCCGCCGGCGGACACGCAGACGCGCATCGCCCGCGGCGAGCTCTCACGGGTGGATGAACGGCACGACGGCTGGCGGGCGCTCGCGGCGCGTGCCGAGGGGGGACGGTGAGGATGCGCGCTCTCGACATCTCGACCGGCGTGGGGCCGGCGTACACAGGAAAACTGCTGGCGGAAGTCGGCTGGGACGTGGTCAAGTTCGAATCCGCCAGCGGCGACCCCACGCGCGCGGAAGCGTCGCGCTGGGGCGGCGCCGAGGGCGCCGCGTTCGCCTTCGCGAACGCGGGCAAACGCGGCGTCACCGGTGATACCGCGACGCTCCACGCCCTCGCGCGAGCCGCGGATGTGGTGGTGGGCGACTTCTCCGGCGCGGCGCTGGCCGCGGCCGGCCTCCCTGCTGATGCCTACGACACGCTCCAGCCGCGGCACGTCGTGACCTCGGTGAGTGCCTTCGGCCTCACCGGGCCGAAGGCGGGCTGGGCCGCGACCGACCTCGTGGTCCAGGCGGCAAGCGGCCTCATGTTCCTCACGGGCGAGCACGACCAGCCGCCGATGCAGCTCCCGCCGTACCAGGGCGCGCTCATGGGCGCGGTCTCCGCCGCGGCGGCCACGCTCGCGGCGCTGCGCTCGTCGCGCGCCAATGGCGTCCTTCGCCGCACCGATGTCTCGCTCGTCGAGGCGCTGGCGTCACACACCTATGGGCAGGTCAGCGCCTACGTCTACCGCGGCGAAGTCGCGCGGCGGGAGGCACGCATCAAGGGCGGACTGCGCATGGTCCCGGCGAGCGACAAGTTCGTGTACTGCGCCCCCGGCGCCGTCGCGACGATGCGCATGGACGGCATCGCCGTGCTCCTGGACGAGCCGAAGCTCGCCGAGGAACGGTTCCAGACCGCCGAGGGCCGAATGCGGAACTACGACGAGTTCGTGGAACTGTTCGTGCCGCCGTTCAAGCGGAAGACGGCGCAGGAGTGGTTCGAAGCCGCCGAGAAGATGCACATGACGTTCGCGCTCGTGCAGACGATGGACGACCTCTTCGGCTGCCCGCAGATTGCCGCCCGGGAGCTCCTGCGGGAGGTCGAAGGGCCCGGCGGCGTGCCGATCCGGATTCCCGGGCGGCCGTTCCGGCTCGAAGGCGGGCCAGAGGCTACCACGCGCTCAGCGCCCCGAGAGCCGGGCATCGATACGAAGGAAGTCCTCGCCGAGTGGCTCGGCGCTCAATAACGCAAGGAGGGCAGGACATGCCAGCAACTGGCGAGATCATTGAAAACCGTTTCACCGCGTGGATGGACAACCCGAACGATCCAACCATTTCGAACAAGATCCACGCCGCGGATGGGGCGAAGGAATACGGCTTCCAGGCCGCGCTCGTGGGCGGCGTCACCGTGTACGGGTGGTGCGTGCCGACCTTCCTGCAGGCCGCCGGCGAAGGGTGGCTGGACCACGGCTGGGTCGAAGTGAACTTCCGCCGCCCGACGTACCCCGGTGACGAGATGACGATTCGCGCCATCTCGCAGGACGACGGCTCGTGGGGCTTCCTCGCCGAGAAGCAGGGCGGCGAAGTCTGCATCCGCGGCCAGTTCGGCCTGGGCGACGCCCCCTGGATCGACATGTTCGAGCTCTCAAAGCGGCTGCCCGCGGACCCTCCCCTGGAGCAGCGCGAATGGCTGACCCTCGAGAACGCGCCGGTGGGGCAGGATCTGCGAACCCTGCCGCTGAACATCAGCGCCGACGAGGCGCGCGAAATCGCCCGCAAGCAGCTCCGTGACGAGAACCCGCTCTTTGTGGGCGAGAACCCACTCCTGCACCCCTCGACGATCGCCCGCCACATGATGTCGCTGCTGTCGTACACCGTGGATTATGGCAAGCCCTCGATTCACGTGAGCAGCCACATCCAGAACCTCAAGCGCATCCCGACCGGTGTGCCGCTGGCGGTCACCGGGCACTACGTGAAGGCGTGGGCGGACCGCCACCACTACGGCGCTTTCGACGGCGACTACCTCTCGGCCGACGGCACGACGGAGTACGCCCGCATCCGCCACACGAACATCTTCAAGGTGGCGAAGAAGGACGAGTAACGCCGTCCTCATGGCTTGCGTTTCCCCTCGAGGCCGCGGATGGCCCCCCGTCCGCGGCCTCACCCCCAACGCCCGCTCACCCGCTAGACTGCAACGCGGGCGGGAAACGAGGGGGACGACGTGAACCGCATCGAGATCGAAATCAAACTGAACCGCGACCGCGCGTGGCTGCTGGAGACGCTCTCCGCGATGAGCGAAGCCGAGCTGACGGCGCCCCGCACGCCGAGTGAGCACAACCCCGAGCAGACCTGGTCGTTCGCCGACCATTTCATCCACACCACCCTGATCGAGCAGAACTGGAACGCGATGTTCCGGCGCCACCTCGCCGGCGAGCCGGGCATGGCGCCCCGGGCCACCGCCGACGGGACGCCGCAATCGCGCGAGGACGTCATGGCCGGGATCCACAAGTGGACCGAACGGTGGGCGGACGAACACCGGGGAAAGCCGTTCGCGGAGCTGGTGCGCGTGGGGCTCGCCGTGCGCGCGGACACGCTTGCACTGCTGGCGGAGCTCGACGATGACCAGCTCGCGTCCGTAATCCCCGGAGCGCCGTGGGCCGATGGCACCGTGGGAGGCATCCTCGCGGCGAACGCGGATCACGGACGGCAACACTTCCGCTGGGCGACGGACGGGAGCCTCGCGCCGCGGACCGACTGATCAGACGGCCCACGCTCCGCGCAGGAAGTGGTCCACGAGCTGTTCCGCGTAGCGCGGATCGATGACTTCGCGGCTCACCAGGCGACGGTAGAACAGCGGCCCCGCGAGTACGCTCACGGCCACGTCGAGGTCGACGTCGGAGCGGAGTTCGCCCGCCGAGCGCGCCTCCACGAGCGCCTCCCGGAGGCGCCCCACGGAGTCCGCCAGCAGCCCCTGCACGAGTTCGTCGAGTTCGCTGTCACGCTCGGCGGCGTCGATCATGCTCGGGAAGACGGGCGCCCAGGGGGAGTTCGTCAGGCCCCGGGTCAGGCTGTTCGCGAGGAAGATCAGCCGGTCGCGAAGGCTCCCCCTCGGGCGTGGGCACCGTATGCCGGCGGACCAGCCCCGCGAAAGCGTCGAAGAGAACCTGCGAGCGCGAGTCCCAGTGCCGGTAAATGGTCGTCTTGGCCACCCCCGAACGTTCGGCAACCCGTTCGATGGTCACGAACGAGGCCCCGCCCTCCACGAGGAGTTGCGCTGCCGCGGCCAGGACCGCCGCTTTCGACCGCTCGACACGCGGCCCCGACGGGGATGCGCCACTGATGGGAATGGAAGCCCTCCAGGCAGTTGCCGCTGCTTGTGAGCGTCATCGTACTCGCGCGTATGCGGCATGGGCAGATGTAGATTGTCCATTTCCCGTCATATTGGGGTTCAGCAAGTTAGGTTGGACGTTACCGACGGAAACGCACCGTTCACCGGGACAGGCTACGGTGGGATCCAGAGCACGCGGCATACGCGGGCGAAGGAGACTCCATGCATATCGAAACGGCGCCGCGACCGGCGCAGATGGCCGAACGAAAACGCATCGCGCTCATCGCGCACGACAACCGGAAACTGGACCTGCTGGACTGGGCGCGCTACAACCGCGGCACCCTCGCCGAGCACGACCTGTACGCGACCGGGACGACCGGCGCCCTCATCGAAGCCGAGCTCGGCATCCCGGTGACGCGTTTCCTCAGCGGACCGCTCGGCGGGGACCAGCAGGTGGGCGCGGCCGTCGCCGAGGGCCGGTTGGACTTCGTCATGTTCTTCTGGGATCCGCTGGAGCCGCAGCCCCACGACGTCGACGTGAAGGCGCTCCTCCGCATCGCCGTCGTCTACAACACGCCCATCGCCTGCAACCGCGCCACCGCGGACTTCGTGCTTTCGAGCCCGCTCATGACCCGCACCTACGAACGGTTCGGCTTTCGCGAGCAAGCGCTGGCGGCGCAACGCTGAACTACGACGCCGGCGTCGCGTCCACGAGCAGCCGTCGCACGTGAGCGGTGATCCCCGGGATGGGGACGATTTCGAACCCCTGTGCCCTGCGCGCCTTCACCTCGACCCCGCCCTTTTCCAGGGCTCGGGGGCTGACGGTGATGCGTACGGGCATGCCGAGCAGGTCGGCGTCCTTGAACTTCACGCCCGCCGACTCTGACCGGTCGTCGATCAGCGCCGTGAGGCCCTCGGCGGCGAGGGCGGCTTCGATGCTCGCGAGGGCCTCGGCGACGGCGGGCTGGTCGAGGTTCAACCCCACGAGGTGGACATCGTACGGCGCCACGCCCACAGGCCAGGTGATGCCGTTGTCGTCGTGGTTGGCTTCGATGCAGGCGGCGAGCATGCGCTCCACGCCAATGCCGTAGCAGCCCATCACGGCCGGCTTTCGCTCACCCTGCTCGTCCAGGTAGTACACGCCCATGGATTCCGAATAGATCGTGCCCAGCTTGAAGACGTGGCCCATCTCCATGCCGCGCTTGACCTGGAGCGGCGTGCCACAGGTGGCGCAGGCATCGCCGCCCCGGGCGAGCGCGATCTCCGCCACGACGTCAGCCCTTCCAATCTCGCCCGTGGTTCACGTTCGTGTAGTGGAACCCGTCCTCGTTCGCGCCCGCGACGAGGTTGACCGCTTCGACCGCGCTCGAATCGGCCACGATGGTCATGCCGGTGAGCCCCACGGCGGAGGCGGAACCGGCAACGAGGCCCGCGGCACGCGCCATGCGCTCGTCCATCGCCTCGAGGTCTTTCGCCTTGAGGGTGTTCTTGAGCTTCACCTCGTTCACGTCGAGGTCACCGCGAATGGCCACGAAGACGGGCTTGCCGTCGGCGCGGAAGAACACGGCCTTGCACGTCTGCCGGGCTTCGACACCGAGATTGGCGACCAGGTCGTCGATCGTCTTCTGTCCCGGCGTGGCGATGCGCTCCATGGGCGCGGGCTCACCGGGAACGGCAGGCGGCCGGCGGAAATCCGCCTTCTCCGCGTTGGCCGCGTAGCCGCAGGAGGGGCACAGCAGGATTTCGTCCTCGCCGTTGGGGGTGAGGAAGATGAACTCCTGGCTATCCTTGCCGCCGATTGCGCCGGAATCCGCGGCCACCGGAATCACGGGCACGCCCGCGCGCTGGAAGATGCGCACGTAGGCCTCGAAGGCGAGGTCGTACGACGCGTCGAGCGTGTACCAGCCGGTATCGAAGCTGTAGGCGTCCTTCATGGTGAATTCGCGCAGCCGGATGAGGCCGCCCCGCGGGCGGGGCTCGTCGCGGAACTTCGTCTGGATCTGGTACAGGGTCACCGGCAGGTCGCGGTAACTCTGGATGGTCCGGCCGGCGAGGTCGCTGATCACTTCCTCATGCGTGGGGCCGAGCGCGAATCCATGCTCCTTGCGGTCATTGAGGCGGAAGAGGGTCTCGCCCATCGCCGCCGCGCGGCCGGACTTCTCCCAGACTTCGATGGGGTGCAGGGCGGGGAGGTGCACCTCCTGCGCGCCGGCGCCGTCCATCTCCTCGCGGATGATGGCCTCGAGACGCCGGAACACTTTCCAGCCCAGCGGCGTGAAGGAGTACAGCCCGGCGGCGAGCTGGCTCACGAGGCCCGCGCGGATGAGCAGCTTATGGCTGGGCAGGTCGGCGTCAGCCGGCGCCTCTCGCAGCGTCTTCAAGAGCAGGCGGCTCATCCTCATGGGCGGGGAACTCCTTCGTCGGTCTACGAACGGTGGCGCGCCGTGTCACGTTCGGTCAAGTTACCGGCTTGCTGTCCCGCGGCCGCTCAAGGTCGGCGGAGTCGACGATGACGGTCACGGGGCCGTCGTTCATCAGGTCGACCTCCATGTGCGCGCCGAAGAGACCGCGTTCGCAGGGCAGACCAGCGGCCTCGATCCCGGCGCAGAACGCGTCGTAAACCGGCTCCGCGACGTCGCCGGGCGCCGCTCCCGAGAACGAGGGACGGTTCCCCCGCCGGACATCGGCGTAGAGGGTGAACTGGCTGATGGCGAGGACAGCGCCGCCAACGTCCGCGAGCGCGAGGTTCATCCGCCCTTCGGAGTCTTCGAACAGGCGAAGGGCAGCCACCTTCGCGGCGAGCCGCGCGGCCAACGCCACGGTGTCCGCGGGAGACACGCCGACCAGTACGACGAAGCCCGCTTCGATACGCCCGCGCACGGCGCCGTCGACCCTTACCTCGGCGCGCGAAACGCGCTGCACGAGCGCCCTCATTGCGCGGCGGGAATCGCTTCGAACCGCTCGACGGGAGCGACCGCGCGAACGAGGGCGTGAACGTGGTCGCGAAACGCGGGCTGCCGCGCGAGTTCGGCGAACGCGGCGCCATGCTCCTGGAGACCCGTGAACAGGACACCCACGACCGCGTAGCGCACCGAACGCGCGATGCGGGCGGCGTCATCCCTGTGCAACCGCCCGGCGAGCAGCGCGGTCATGGAGTCGGCCCACTCATCGGCGATCCGCGCGTAGAGCTCGCGGGCGAGCGCCGAGGTGTGCGCTTCGCGTGCGAGCACCCGCAGGTAGTCCGCGTGCTCCGCCCATCGATCGAGGATGAGGTCGATGAGGTGGGCGAGCGCGCCTGACGGTCTGCGCGCGGTGTCCGGTTCGGGCCGTGGGGCGGCGAGGCAGCCCCAGCGCTCCCGCAACAGCGCCTCCATGAGCGCCTGCTTCGATTCGAAATGGTAGTAGAGGGCGGCGTCGGTGAGGCCGCAGCATTCGGCGAGCTGGCGCATGCTCGTGCCTTCGTACCCCCCGGCCGCGAAGCAACGGAGGGCGGCATCGAGGATGCGCTTACGCGTCTCGGCGGCGCGGCGGGCGCCATTGTCCCGGTACAGGTACGGCATCGGATTAGCCCGCCGCCGACTGCTGCGCGGGAAGCGCCTGGGCCGGGAGAATGTGGTCGATAGCTTCGGCAACGTGCCGGAGGCCATCGGCGCCGAGCGCGAGCTCGGGGTACGCGGCGCCAATCCTGAGAATGGCGTCGGTCACCATCCCGGAAACAACGTAGGCGAGCGCCTCGGCGGCCAGGGCAGATCCGCCCCCCTGCAAGCAGGGCTCCACCATGGCGATGATCTCCTCGCGGGCGACGACGTTTGCCTCCACGGTCTGGCCGTCGCCGGCGATGCCCTGGTGGAACATGAGCGCGGTCAGGCCGGGCTGGCGCGCCCACGCCTCCATGGCGCTGATGATCATCGCGAGGAGTGCCTGGCGGCTCGCTCCTTCATCCTCTGGCCCGCGCGGCGGCACCGGGCGTTCTTCGAGAACGGCATCGTAGAGCGCGCGTTTGCCCCGGAAGTGGTGGTAGATGGCCGCGTCGGTGATGCCCGATCGCCGGCCGATGGCGCGAACGGTGGCGCGGTTGTAGCCATCCTGCGCGAAGAGTTCTCGGGCGGACGCAAGAATCCGCTCCCGCGTTGTTGGTGAAGCGCTTTCGCCTGGCGACCCCATGGACTCCTCCCCTCACCTCCCGCGCGAGGGTATCCCGCCTCACCGTTGCAGGGGAGTGCTCCTGTTCACGATCAGTCCGCCGTCGATGCCGCCTTGCTGCCCGTGTCCGGGGCAGCCGTCGATGAGCTGGATTCGGTCGACGAAGACGTGGACTCCGTCGCGGCCGTCGTGGAGGCGGCCGCCGGCGCCGGGCTGTCGTCGACGGACGTGCCGGTCTTGCGGCTGTCGGTGACGTACCAGCCAGAGCCCTTGAAGACGACGCGGGGAGCGGTCAGGACGCGCTTCGCGGTGCCCTTGCCGCACTCCTCACAGGTGTGCGACGTCTCGGCATCGAAGCCCTGCCGCAGTTCATAGGTCGAGCCACAGGCGTCGCAATGGTAGTCGTAAGCCGGCACCGGCAATCTCCGTGGCGAAGGTTGACGCGCGCGAGCGCGAAGCGGTTTCATCGTCGGCCGCTTAGCACTCGCCTGTCAAGAGTGCTAAGCAGAGCGGGCTTTCCCGGCATCGGGGGCGGTATTGAGGGGATGGAAGCGGCCCGCGATGATGGCTCGTGGAGAGGTGCCCGAGAGGCCGAAGGGAGCCGTCTTGAAAACGGCCGAGCGAAAGCTCCGTGGGTTCGAATCCCACCCTCTCCGCCAGTTCGCTGCTCCCGGCCGCGGCACTTCGTTCTAGGCTCGCGCTCGCGTAGTCTTGCCGCACCACCACCCCGGAGCACCCGATGAAACTGCACGAGTATCAGGCCCGCGACCTGCTTGCCAGCCATGGCGTGCCGCTGCCCGGCGGCCGCGTCGCCTCCACCCCCGCCGAAGCCCGCCAGATCGCCGAAGAGCTTGGCGGCCGCGTCGTCGTGAAGGCGCAGATCCATGCCGGCGGCCGCGGCAAAGGCCGTCTCGTCGGGGCCTCCGAAACGGCCGCGATGTTCCAAACCCTGAGCACCGATCCCGCGAACAATTCCGGGCAGGTCAAGGGCGAGCGCGTCGGTGGCGTCCGCCTCGCCGATACCGCCGCCGAAGCCGAAGCGGCCGCCGCGGCCATTCTCGGCAAGCATCTCGTCTCCATCCAGACGGGGCCCGAGGGCAAGCTCGTGAAGAACGTGCTCGTCGCCGCCCAGACGGACGTGGCGAAGGAGTATTACGTCGCCATCATCATCGATGGCGCGCAGGGCTCACCCCTGATCATGGCGTCCACCGAAGGCGGCCAGGAGATCGAGGTCGTCGCACACAACAACCCGGACGCGATCCTGCGCCAGCCCGTGAACCCGGCCGCCGGCTTCGAGCCATACGTCGGCCGCGTCGTCGCCGCCCGCCTTGGCTTCCAGGGTGACCAGGCCGCGCAGTTCACGAAACTCCTCGAAGGGCTGTACAAGACGTTCGTCGCGACCGACGCCAGCCTGGTCGAGGTCAACCCGCTCGTGGTGACCACCGACGGCACCGTGCTCGCGCTGGACGCGAAGGTGACCATCGACGACAACGCCCTCTACCGCCACAAGGACCTTGAAGCCCTTCGCGACAAGGACGAAGAGGACCCGCTGGAGGTCATGGCGCAGGAGCTCGGCGTCGCCAACTTCATCAAGCTCGACGGGAACATCGGGTGCGTCGTGAACGGCGCGGGGCTCGCGATGGCGACGATGGACACCATCAAGCTCGCGGGCGGCGAGCCCGCGAACTTCCTCGACATCGGCACCGTGAACGACCCGCAGCGCGTGGTCAGCGCCCTCAAGGTCATCCTCGAAGACCCGTCGGTGAAGGCGATCTTCGTGAACATCTTCGGCGGCATGGCCCGCGTCGACATCATCGCCCAGGGCGTGATCGACGCGCACAAGCAGATGGAGATCAAGGTTCCGGTGGTGATGCGCCTCGTCGGCACGAACCTTGCCGAAGGCGAGAAGCTGATCGAGGAATCGGGCCTGCCCGTCATCCGCGCGACCGAGCTGGGTGACGCCGCCCGCAAGTCCGTGGAGGCCGCCGGCAAGGTCGCCTGACCCGTCCCGGGACGAACCGCCGAGGGCGAGTGGCGCGAGCTACTCGCCCTTTTTCGTACGCGCCCGTTTTCCCAAGACGAACCCGCGGATAGACTCGCACGCGCGGGAGGGCCGAAGTCATGCAGGATCTGTTCTCAATCAAGGGGAAGGTCGCGCTCGTGACGGGCGGGTCACGGGGCATCGGGTTCATGATCGCGCAGGGCTTCGTGGAAGCGGGCGCCAGGGTGTACATCACCGCGCGCAAGACGAGCGAAGTGCAGGACGCGCACGCACGCCTTTCGCAACTCGGCGATTGCGTGGCCGTGCCGGGTGACATCTCCACGCTCGCGGGCTGCCAGGCGCTCGCGACCTTCATCGCCGAACGGGAGCCCGCTCTCCACATCCTGGTGAACAACGCCGGGGCCAATTGGGCGGCGCCCATGGCCGAGTTCCCCGACGAGGCGTTCGACAAAGTGATGAACACGAACGTGAAGGGGGTCTTCCACCTCACGCGGCTGCTTGTGGACTCGCTCGCGGCAGGTGCACGAGAGGGCGATCCCGCTCGCGTCATCAACATTGGCTCCGTCGACGGGTTGCAGGCGCCCGCGCTCGACACCTTCGCCTACTCCGCGAGCAAGGCGGCGGTGCACCACATGACCCGCGTGCTGGCCCACAAGCTCGCGCCGCGGCGCATCACCGTAAACGCGATCGCTCCCGGTCCGTTCGAAAGCAAGATGATGGCGGAGACGCTGCGCCGCGCGGGCGACGCCATCGCGCGCGCGAACCCGATGGGCCGCATTGGCGAACCCGAGGACATGGCCGGGACGGCGATTTTCCTCTCCTCGCGGGCGAGCGCGTACATCACCGGCACGGTTATCCCGGTCGATGGCGGAAGTTCCACCCGCCACCAGTAAGGCTTTTCGTACTGCCGGATCCGCTGCGAACGCGCTACCGTACGAAAGGAAGAACCCTCGACGGTCGAGGCAATGGGGGCAACGGGATGCGACTGTGGCGACGCAGTGCCGGCAGCATGGGCGAGAGTGCTCCCGCCGGGCCCGTGATGCCGTCGATCGAGGCCCTCATCCAGCAGGGCCTGCGCGACCTCGCCGGATCCGCCCGCGGGGTCGTCTATGACGTGCCGTTCGCCCAGCGCCCGCGCCGCATCTCAGGCAGCGCCGTCTACCTCCGCGAAACGCCGTCATGGCGCGGTTTTGCCGCCGCCCGGCGCGAAGTCGATACGGGCGACCTGGTCATCCTGCTGGCGCTGCGGCGGCTCGACGACGAAGAGCGGTACATCGCCATGGACTGGGGCACGCAGTTCGCCAACTGCTTCCTCCTGGTCGAGCCATCGAACCGCACGTGCGACCTCACGGACGCCGCGAGCGAGGCGAGCCGCGCATTGCGGGCGGCCGCGGCAAGAAGCATGGATGCGTTCGAACCCGCGGACGGCGATGGCGGCCCCGGCACCCGCGCGACGCCGCTCGGGGAATGCCTCCGGGCCTGCTTTGGAACCTGGGTGTACTGGAGCGCGCCGCCGCCAGGTGGCCGGGTGCGCGAGGTGCCACTGGCCCTCACCGGTCCGAACGACACGCTCGCCGGGCGGCTCATCCACGAAATGGGCGAGCGCTTCCCGCAGGAGTCGTTCGACCGTGCCCTCGAGTACGTGAACTACTGGGAGATGGAACTGATGGGCGGCCCGATTCCGCGCGCCCGCTCCGTCTTTCGCACGCGCCTCGGCCTTCCGGTGCTCCGCGACCCGTACCTCGCAGACCACGCCGTGCGGCGGCTCGTGAACGAAGGGCGCACCAGGATTTCGGCCCCGCCCCCACGCCGGCACCCCATCTACGGCCCGGGAAATCCCGTGCCGGAGGAGATCAGCGACGAGGAGTTCGCCCGTTACGTGATGATCTAGCGGCGGCGTGCGCATTCGAGCTCGGCCCGGTGATTCTCACTCACGCCCCGGAGGGGTAGGCTTCCGCCCCACGAGATCGAGGGGGAACGATTCACATGGCCATTTCGCGCGTCACCGAGCCCATCACCGACGACGACGCCACGATCCGCGCGGCACTTGAGGATGCGTTCCTCCCGGCGTTGTTGCCGGCGCTCGCGCACGCGACGGGCGATCTCTCGATCCTGCGCGACGACCTCCGTCCCCGGACCCTCACCCCGGGCGTGCCACAGGCGGGCCTTCCAGCGGAGGCGCAGGCGGAGGCGCGCGAGCTCGCACTGGCCGCCATTCGCCGACTCCGCGATGGCGACGTCGCCCCCGGCGCGCATACCCTCGCGGAGGATGTGCGCCGCACGGTCGCCTGGATGACGGATTCGCCCGCCTCGGACGAATACGTGGAGCTGCTCATGGAGGAGCTAGCCCCCGAAGGGGAGGACCCCCGCGCGCCCGACTGGCGGCTGGAGGCGGACGTCCGCCTTCGCGTGGTCGTTATCGGCGCGGGCATGTCGGGCATCCTCGCGGCCATCCGGCTGCAGCAGGCCGGCATCCCCTACGTCATCCTCGAGAAGAACTCAGACGTTGGCGGGACGTGGCTGGAGAACACCTACCCCGGCGCGCGGGTCGACGTCTCGAACGCGTTCTACAGCTACTCCTTCGCCCAACGTGTGGACTGGCCGACGCATTACTCCGCCCAGGGGACGCTGCTCGACTACTTCCGCGCGTGCGCCGAGGAGTACGGCATTCGAGACAACATCCGCTTCGATACCGAGGTGATTGAGGCCGCCTTCGACGAGGAAGCACGCACGTGGCGGCTTCGCGTGAAAGGCGCGGGCGGCGACGAGGGAGACGATCGAGGCCGAGGCGGTCATTAGCGCCGTCGGCCAGCTGAACCGGCCGAACGTGCCGGAAATCATCGGCCAGGATACCTTCGCGGGTCCGTCGTTCCACTCCGCCCGCTGGGACCACAGCGTCGACCTCACGGGGAAGCGGGTGGCCGTCATCGGCACCGGCGCGAGCGCGGCCCAGTTCATCCCCCGGTGGCCGAGCAGGCCGCCGAGCTGCTGATTTTCCAGCGCACGCCCAACTGGTTCGTCCCCGTGCCGCACTACTACGATGCCATCCCGAACGTGCTGAGCTGGCTCTATCGGCACGTCCCCCACTACATCCACTGGCAGCGATTCTGGCTCTTCTTGACCACCACCGATGGCATGCTCCCGGGGGTGCGCGTGGATGAGAGCTGGGAACCACAGGAGCGGTCCGTCAGCCATCGCAACGACGAACTGCGGCAGCTCCTCACCGGCTACATCCAGTCGCAGTTCGCCGACCGGCCGGACCTGCTCCCCCACGTGCTGCCCACGTACGCGCCCGCGTCCAAGCGGCTCATCCTCGACAACGGCATCTGGGCGCGCACGCTGAAGCGCGAGAACGTCCACCTGCTCACCGGTGCGATTCGGGAAATCACGCCCACCGGCATCGTCACGGAGGACGGGATGGAGCACGCGGTCGACGTGATCGTTTTCGGGACCGGGTTCCAGGCGTCGAAGTTCCTCACGCCGATGCGCATCGTCGGCCGCGGCGGGATCGAACTGAACGAGCAGTGGGACGGAGACGCGCGCGCCTACATGGGCATCACCGTCCCCAACTTCCCGAACTTCTTCATGATGTACGGCCCGAACACGAACATCGTCGTGAACGGCAGCATCATCTACTTCTCGGAGTGCGAGATGCGGTACATCCTCGGCTGCCTTCGCCTGCTGGCGCAGGGCGAAGCCCGGGCGATGGACTGCAAGCCGGACGTCCACGACGCCTACAACGAACGCATCGACGCGGCGAACCGCCAGATGGTGTGGGGCGTGGCCACCGTGAACAGCTGGTACCGGAACGCGAAGGGGCGTTCGGCGCAGAACTGGCCCTTCAACCTCGTGGAGTACTGGCGGCAGACGCGCGAACCCAACCCCGAGGACTACGCCTTCCTGTAGCGGGACCGGGTCAGCCCTGGGCGCGGGCCCCCGTGGTGCGCGTGACCGTGACGCTGTGCGGCTGCGCCCTGCGAACCGTCGCGTGCAGCCGACAGCTCGGGGACCGGCCGTTGCAGCCGCCTAAGAACCCGCGCTCGTTCACGGCGGCGAAATGCGCACGCCGGGCACTGTTGTACGCGCAAGGGCGCGCGGGGAGAACGCTGGTTGCAACCTGCCTCGGGGGAAGCGCGTGGCGTTCTTTGGAGTTGCACAACATCTTGGTACCGGTCACGCGTGGAAAGGCCCGAAGCGCGGCAAGGAAGCGGTGGGAAACGCCCCGCTCGATCCGCCTCCACTCGTGCTGACCGTGGCGGACGGCTGGTTCGTCGCCGCGGTGACCGCCGATGGACCAGGCGTCGAGGTCCGGCATCGCACCGGGGCGGCGGGCCTGCCGGTGCGAACGGTCATCTCCCTCCGCGAGGCACGCGCAGCGGCCGCCGAACTCGCGGTCGCCTGGGGGCGGCTTCGCAAGGTGCGCCGCCACCACTGGCACGGCGTGCGCATCACCGACTGCGGCCGCTTCGTGCGACTGTCGGTCGACGACAAAGGCGCCGCCGCCGAAGTCTGGGGAGTCGCCCTTCGCAGCAGGCAGGAGATCAACGCCGCCGCCGACTGGCTTGAGGCCTGGGCGCGATGGGCCGACCGCCCCGTGACCGTGGCCCAAACCGCCCCGGGCCGGCGCATCCCCGTGTAGCTACGCACGGCGAAGAGCGCCCGCAACCCCGGCCTCGCGCATGGCCGCGATTTCGCCATCGCCGAACCCGAGGTCCGCGAGAATGGCGTCGGTGTGTTCATCGAGCGTGGGCGGTGGAGCGCTCGCACGCACGGGCGTGCCATCCATCTTCACCGGCGGGCCGAAGGTTCGGTACATCCCCAGCAGTGGGTGCTCCATCTCGATCACGTACTCGTTCTCGACCATTTGCGGATCGACCATCGCCTCGGGCGGGAAGTTGAGCCGTCCGCAGGGAACACCGCCCTTTCGCAGGCGTTCGATCCACTCTGCCGTCGTGTAGGTCGCGAAGAGCGCTTCGCATTCGCTCACAAGGGCGCGGAGCCGCTCGAAGGACCCCGGGGCGTTGAAGTCCCACCCGGGCTGGGTTCGTGGGTCGACGATGCCGGTGACGGTGCGGAAGCGCGCGTTGAGCTGCGGACTCAGGCAACCCACGCTCATGAAGCCGTCCTTCGTCCGGTAGTGGCGGAAGTAGATGTTGGCGAAGCCGCCGCGCACGTAGTTCTGCTCCCAGATCGCGCGCTGCTCGGCAAACCCTTCGCCCCGCTCCCGGGCAGCAGCGACCGCGGGGAAGAACGCCTCGTCGGCGGGCGGGTCCGTGGCGGCGAACCAGCTCAGGAGCTGGTGCCCGAGCGCCATCGCGGTGCCCAGGAGGGAGGTCTCGATGCGCTGTCCCTCGCCCGTGCGATCCCGGTGACGGAGAGCCGCGACCACGCCGAGGGCGGAGAACGCGCCGGTGCCCATATCGTTGAACGCGGGCCGGATGTTCATGGGCACGCCGTCGCGTTCACGCGCGGTGAGGACGGCGGTCCCTGAGAGACCCTGCACCACGACGTCGTACCCCGGTTCGCCCCCGAGCGGGCCGTGCTTCCCGAGGGGCACATGTTCGAGGTAGACAACGGACGGATTCAGGGCCTTGAAGTCCTCGTAGGCAATGCGGTAGCGCGGCAGGTCGGCCGGTTTCATCGAGACCATGACCACGTCCGCCCAGCGCACCAGCCGCTCAAGGACGGGACGGCACTCCTCGCGGGTGATGTCGAGGCAGATGGCCCGCTTGCCGCGGTTCACGAGCGTGAACCCCTTGCTCTCGCCGGGAAGGATCGGTTCCATCGTGTGCCGGATGCCGTCCCCGGAGGGCGGTTCGACCTTGATGATGTCGGCGCCCATGTCGGCGAGCAGCACGCCCGCGAAGGGAACCGCCAGCGCCTGGGCGATTTCGAGGATCCGCACTCCGGCGAGGGCGCCGGGCCGTTGGTTGGTTTCCATGGCGCGGGAGCATACACGGGAGGCCGCCGGCGGTCCCGGCGGAACGGCGACGGGGGCCCTTCGCTCGAATCGCAACGCGGGCGATTCGCCGCCTCCACAGCGTATCCCTGACCATGGGATCATGAGCAGCGACGTCGAGATCCTGGACCGCGTGCGGGGCGTCTTCGCTTCCTGCCCGCGGCCGGAGCGGTTCACCAACCACCCGTTCTGCGCCGAGTGCGAAGAGCACCACGAAACGCTCGCCTCGCGCGACCTCGACACCCTGTGCTTCGACGACATCGGCAACGGCGCGTGGGACCCCACGACCATGGCCACCCCCGAGGCGTTCGCGTACTACATGCCCGCGCTGGCGCGCCTCGCGCTCGACGATCCCCACCCCACCTGGGGCTGGTTCGGGCCGCAGCTCCTCTTCCAGCTCGAACGGGACGGCCCGCGCAATGAACGATGGCAGGCGATGACCGCAGCCCAGCGCGCGACCGTCGTCGCACTCCTGGACCACATCGTGGGGACGCGCGCGGAGCTGCTGGACGCCTACGACGCCACGGACGAGTTGTTCCGCGTGCGGCGCATCTTCGAAGACGCCGGCTGACCCGGGGGCACGGATGACTGGGAAGCAGGTCGCCGGGCACGGGTGGGAAATCGCGGGGCAGTAACGTCTACCTTTGGCGCGCCATCGTGGTACGCTCGCGCGCAATTTCGAGGCCGCCCGGCGGCCGGGGAGCAAAGCCATGACCACGCCCGCCATCGGCGCGCCCATCGTCCAGACCACCGGGGGAACGCTGAGCGGATCCACCATCGAAGGGATCCACGCGTTCAAGGGGATCCCGTATGCCGCTCCGGCCACCGGCACCAACCGGTTCATGCCGCCCGCGCCGCCAGAGCCGTGGGAGGGCGTCCGCGAAGCGCTCGCCTTCGGGGACATGGCGCCCCAGAGCCTCCCGGGGGCGGCCCGCTCCGTCACCCAGCAGCTCGACGCGGCAACGGGTGATGAGAGCGAGAACTGCCTCGTTCTGAACGTGTACACCCCGGCGTTGGACGGCGCCCGGCCGGTGATGGTGTGGCTCCACGGCGGCGGCTTCGTCTCCGGGTCCGGCGGCCCCGCGTATGACGGGTCGAACCTGGCACGCCGCGGCGATGTGGTCGTGGTCACCCTGAACCACCGCCTCGGTGCGCTCGGCTACCTGCACCTCGGCGACATCGATCCACGGTTCGCGCGGTCCGGGAACGTGGGCATGCTCGATATCGTGGCCGCGCTCGAATGGGTCCGCGACAACGCCGCCGCCTTCGGTGGCGACGCGGGCAACGTGACGATCTTCGGCGAATCCGGTGGCGGCCGGAAGGTAGCCTCCCTCATGGCGATGCCGCCCGCGAGGGGGCTCTTCCACAAGGCGATCATCGAAAGCGGGCCCGGCATGCGGGTGAACGACCGCGAGTACGGCACCGAGTTCGCGACGGCGTTCCTCGCCGAACTGGGCGTCGTGCCCGGCGACCTCTCCGCGCTGCAGGAAATGCCGCTGGAGCGCATTCTCGCCGCGCAGTTCGCGGTGCAGCGCGCGTCGCCGTCCGCCCTGCCGGGCATCCGCGGCGGCTTCCGGCCCGTGATCGACCCCGAGGTGCTGCCCGCCCACCCGTTCCTGCATGGCGCGCCAGCGCAATCGGCCGGTATCCCGCTGCTCATCGGCTTCAACCGCACCGAGGCCACGCTCTTCCTTGCAAACGACAAGGAGGTGTACGAGCTGGACGACGATGGGCTCCAGCGGCGGACGACGAAGCTGTTCGGCGAGCGTGCCGCGGGCATTCTCGCCGACATGCGCGCGGCCTACCCGGATGCGTCCCCCTCGGACCTCTACATCCTCATTCACACCGGTTCGCTCCGCTATCCCATCGACTCCATCAAGCTCGCGGAGACGAAGGCCGCGGGCGGCGGCGCCCCGGTGTTCCTCTACCGCTTCGATTGGGAGTCGACGGCCCGCTACGGGCGGTTGCGGACCCCGCACGCGCTCGAAATCCCGTTCGTGTTCGACCAGACGGACCATCCGTCGTGGCGTGGGTTGACGCGCGCGACACCCGAGGCGGCCGCCCTCGCGGCCAGGGTCAGCGCGACCTGGGCCGCGTTCGCGCGCACCGGCGAACCCAACGGGGGCGGGCTGCCGCACTGGGACGCCTTCGAGCCCGGCGGCCGGCGAACCATGGTCATCGACAATGAAAGCCACTGCGAGAGCGACCCGGACGGCGCCGAGCGGCTGGTTTGGGAGCGGACGTACTGGGGTTGACCGGGGGCGCATTGCGCCGCCGCGGGTAGACTGGCGTGGTGCTCTTCAATCACCCTCGCGCGCCCGAACCGCGGGCCTCGCGCATCCATGCGCCGGGCTTCGAGCACCTGCGCACCGAGATCTGGATGGGCGGCGCCGACAGCCTTCACGGCGAGCGGCTTGGCCCCGAGTCGGTGGCGGAGGCGTGGATCATCGATGTTGCGGGCGAAATGCCGCACGACCTCCGCACGGCGGCCGGTCTCTGGCTGCCTCGCGTGTTCGTCGACACCGAAGGGGAACCGCCGAACCTCGCCTGGCTGCACGACCTCGCCAACTCGGTCGCGCACGCCGTGCATGGGCTCGAACACGAATCGGCCGGCGCATGGCCGCACCCGCCCGAACCCCCCGCGCGCATCTACGTGATGTGCCAGCACGGCATGAACCGCAGCGGGCTCGTGACCGGGCTCATCCTGCGCGCGATCGGGGTGAACGTCGATGACGCCCTGGCCAGCATCGCGAGCCGGCCGGGCGCCCTCAATAATCAGACATATGTGCGCCTGCTGCGGTCCTTCGAACCGCCGCCGCGCGGTTAGCGGGCGCGCAGCACCGCACCGACACGGTGCAGGTAGCTGAACCCTTCCCAATACGACGCGAACAGGTTCGCTTCGTGGTACGGGACACCCCGTTCGCGGCAGAACTGCTCGACGATCGGCTTCACCTTGCGAAGGTTCTTGCGCGGCATCGTCGGGAACAGGTGATGCTCGATCTGGTAGTTCAGGCCGCCGTACCAGAAGTCGACGAGCACCGGACCGGTCACGTTCCGCGAGGTGATGACCTGTTCGCGGAAGAAGTCCATGCGGCCGTTCTCGTCGATGGTCGGCATCCCCTTGTGGTTGGAAGCGAAGACGGAGCTGTTGTACAGCCCGAACGTCCCCTGGTGCACGACGAAGAACGCGAGCGCCATCTGCCAGGAGGGCAGCAGCGAAAGCAGGAGCACGTACAGCCCGAGATGGGCTGCCATGCCCGCGGTCTGCAGCCACGGTTTCCGCGCTTTGCCGCTGAGCAGGTAGCTCGCGCTCGTCAGGCGCATGTTCAGCGCCTGCAGCGGGAACAGGAAGGCGAAGATGAACGCCTGGAACTTGATGATAGGGAGGAAGATGCGCCGCCGGCTGCCGATTTGGCTCTCGGCGAAGGCAATCATCGGGAACTGGATGTCCGGGTCCTTGTCGACGTGGTTTGGCGTCGCGTGGTGCTGGTTGTGCTTGTCGTTCCACCATGAGTGGCTGATGCCCAGGAGCAGGCTGCCCCAGAGGTAGCGGCCAAACAGGTTCAGACGCTTGCCACGGTACCCCTGGCGGTGCCCGACATCATGGCCGAGCAGCGCGATCTGGGTGGAGGCGAAGCCGAGCAGGGCCGCGTTGCCGAGCAGCACGATGGTGCTCGTCGAAACGGCCGCAATCCACACCACAAGCCCGACCGTCGCGAGGGCGACGATGGACTTGAAGATGTAGTAGGCGGATTGAGCCTCCGAGCAGGCCAGCGTCCTGGACGCGGCGCTTGAGCTCGCGGTAGTCGTTGCTGGGGACTCGGGAGGGTGCGGGGGCGGGTCGAGTCGCGGTATGTGCCATGTGTGTCGCCTTCGGGACCTGAGGTCATGCCTCGAATTGACGCCACGCCCTGGCAAGCGCGACGCGGAACAATGTATCCCTTCTTACCCTTTCGCGGACGGGGCCCGCAAGGGTTGAAAGGAAGAGGGCCCCGGACGAAATCCGGGACCCTCGAATTCTAGCTGCCGGAGCGGTTGAAGCGCTCATCGCGCCGGGGCGTGAAGGAGGAGCGGCGAGGACCGCCGCGCCCCTCGAAACGAGGGCCGCGCGGGCCGGGGCCCGGCCGCCGCTGCTGCGGGCCTCGCAGCGGAGCCACCTGGGGCGTCTCCTGCGGAGGCTCCCACCCGCCGAGGTCGGCCAGCCGCGGATCCGCCGGGCCCATGGGCACGACGGCTTCACGGATGCCAGCATCACGCCGCAGGAACGCGACTTCGCGCTCCTGGCCGGGCTCCACCAGCGTCACGACGATGCCGTTCGCACCGGCACGGGCGGTTCGGCCCGAACGGTGGACGTACGTCTTCGCGTCCTCGGGCGGATCGTGGTGAACCACGATGTCGACGTTATCGACGTGGATACCGCGGGCGGCGATGTTCGTCGCCACCAGCACGGGCACGCGGCCGGAGGCGAAATCCCCCAGGGCGCGCTGGCGCTGCGGCTGGCTCATGCGGCCGTGAATGCGGCCCGCGGCCACGCCCTCGTGGTCCAACTGCATCACGAGACGGTCGGCCGCGCGCTGCGTGCGCACGAACATGATGATCCGCTCCGGGCCCGCGGCGATGGCGGCCGAAACGGCCACCTTCTCGGCGGGTTCCACGGCGATAAAGCGGTGGAGCATCGTGACCTGCTCGTCATCGGGGGTTGCGGCCTCGTGGAAGAGCGGGTCCTGCTGGTAGCGGCGGACGAGCTTGTCGACTTCGCCGTCGAGCGTGGCCGAGAAGAGCAGCACCTGCCGTTCCGGGCCGACGCGATCCAGGATGCGCTGGACCTGCGGCATGAAGCCGAGGTCGGCCATCTGATCCGCCTCGTCGAGCACCGCCACCTTCACTTCGGAGACGGAGAGGGCGCCACGCTCGAGCAGGTCGTTGAGGCGGCCGGGAGTGGCAATGACGATGTCGACACCCATATGAAGGGCGCGAATCTGGCCGCCAAGCGGAACGCCGCCGTAAACGGCATGGATGCGCTGATTGCGGATGGCCGCCACCGGCGCGATGGACCGCGCGACCTGCACCGCGAGCTCACGCGTCGGGACAAGGACGAGCGCGGCCGGGTGGCCGGGCCGGCCCTTGCCGCAGCGAGCGAGCATGGGGATGCCGAAGGCGAGCGTCTTGCCCGAACCGGTGCGCGCCTTGCCGCAGACATCGCGGCCGGCGAGAGCATCGGGGATGGTGAGGAGCTGGATCGGCGATGGCTCGGTGATGCCCGCGGTCGCGAGCACCTTCACCACGGCGGGTGTGACGCCGAGCAAAGCGAATCCGGATTCGTTGGAAGTGGGGGCCGCGGCTTCCGCCACGGGGTGCGAGGATGCCTGCGCCGCCGGCTTGGCCGGGCGCGAGGTATGCGAGGTCAGGGTAAGCAGAAATCTTTCTCCAGGGTGTGAATGTTGCGAGCGAGTGATCTTCCGTCCCGGAACGCCTCAACCACCGCACATCACAGAGCCTGAGGAACACCGGCGGCACGCATACGTCGCGTGCGCTCTGGAACTACCGTAGCACATGTGTACGGCAAACGCTTTTCCCGCGTGATAGGATAGGTACAGGTGTCCGAACCGTCGGCAACGGCGGACCACCGGACCGTATTCGCACCCGCCGGCCCCGCCGAAGATGTAAGGGCAGGGGACACCCGGCACAAGACCCAGGAGTGGTTATGGCAACGAAGACCGACGTTATCGAAGTCGAAGGACTGGTGACCCAGGCGCTCCCGAGCGCCATGTTCAAGGTGGAACTTGGCAACGGCCACGAAGTGCTCGCGCACATTAGTGGCAAGATGCGCAAGCACTACATCAAGGTTCTCCCCGGGGACCGCGTCCTCGTCGAGCTCTCTCCCTACGACCTGACCCGCGGCCGCCTGACCTTCCGCTTTAAGTAGCCCCGGTCCGGCCCCGGCCCGTACTCGCGCTCGCCCCGGCGCAGCGCTGTTTTCGTTCGCCCTGAGCTCGAGCGGGACCACCCGTGCAGCCCGCGGCGCCCTGTGTCACCATGCGCGCGTCACGTTCGTGGCCCATGGGATGCCGGTGAACCTCGACCAGATTCGCAGCTTCCGCCTCGCCGCCGAGCTCGAGAGCTTCAGCGAGGCCGCCTCGGAGCAGCGCCTCTCGCAGCCGGCCGTCTCCCTCCAGATCCGGCAGCTCGAACGGGAACTCGGTGTCACCCTGTTCGAACGCAATGGGCGGCGGATCAAACTCACCGAAGCCGGTGGGCTGTTCCTTGAGTACGCCCGCGACGTGGAGTCCCTGACCACGAACGTCCGGCGCGAGTTACAGCGCGTCCATGCCGGCGCGTATTCCGTCTCTATTGGCTGCTCCCCAACCTCCGCCCGGCATTATGTCCCGCTCATTCTCGCCCAGCTTCGCACCACGCGGCCGGATATCCATGTCCGGGTGAGCGTGCTCCCCACCGACCAGGCGGCGGCCGCACTGGCGCGCGCCGAGGTCGACTTCGTGTTCACCACCGACGCCAGCGGCTCCTCGCGGTTCGTGTTCGAACCATGCTTCGAGTCGCGGCTCTACGTTGTCGCCCCCGCGGGGCACGAACTCGCGTCGCGCGGACGGGTGAGTGCCGAGGAGCTGGCGCGGTACCCGTTCGCACTGCTCCCGCCGCCCTACCGCGGGCCAGAGCTGTTCGCGCACTGGGCGGAGAGCCACGGCGTGGAGATCAAGGTCGTGCTCGAAATCGGGAACTACGACGGCATGATCGAAGCCGTCCGGCGGGGCACCGGCCTCGCGCTCATCAGCGAGACCGCGAGCGCCGAGGACGTCACGTCCGGCCGTCTCGCCATCGTTCGCGCGCCGGGGCTTCCGATCGAGTTCCAGGTCTATCTCGGATATCGCGCGGGTGCCCTCACGCCCGCCGCCGAGGCTTTCCGCGGCGCAGTGATGGACGGCGCATGGCGAGCAGGCTTGCCCCGGTTGAGCGGCCCTGGCCCACGCCGGGCGGCAGCGATGCGCGCGAGTTCGCATTAGCGTTTCTTATTCATCGTCTTATACGTCTTCTAGAGTTCCGGCGAACCCTGTAGACACGGTCGGCAAAGGGACGAGATCCGTCCGTGCCGCCTTCCCGCCAGGGGTGGCAACCAGAGGGGACAACCCGGAGGGGCAGCACCCAATGCGCATCGACGCCATGATGTCGTTCATCGCGCTCGTGGAGACGGGTTCGTACGCCGCCGCGGCCGCGACCCTGTACACGAGTTCCAGCACGATCCACAGCCAGGTGAAAGCGATCGAGGCCGAGTTGCGAGCGGACCTCGTGACCTTCGGCGGGAGGGTCCTGCGCCTCACCGACGCAGGCAGCCGGTTCCTCGTGTTCGCGCGCCGCACGGTCGCCGAGTTCCAGCGGCTGCAGGGCGACATGACCACTCGCCCCGTGAACCGGCCCGAGACGCTCCGCGTGGTCGCGCCGGCCGGGATCGCATCCAATCTGCTGCCCCGTGTCACGCGGGCAATGGTGAAGCGGCGGCCCGGCCTCCGGGTGCTCCTGGACGGGCGGCGAGCAAACGAAGCCGCGACCGCGATCGTCGGGCGGCAGGCGGATGTGGCCGTCCTCATCGGGCCGGAAGCCGAGTTCGCCGCGGGCCTCTTCGAGACGACCGTCGTCGGGTCGAGCCGGGGCGTATTCGCCGTTCGCCGCCGCGAAGGTCTGCGCGGCCGCGATGGGGCGATGCTGCTGCGCGAGTGGCCGCTCTCCGTGCCGGCGGCGGGCACCCAGCTGCGCCTCGCCCTGGACGCGTGGATGGCGCGGACCGGCGACGACACCGAAATCCGCTACGAACACACGATGGTGGAGGGCGCCCTCAACGACGCGTGGTCCGAGCCGTGTATCGCCCTTGTGCCCGACTACGTGCTCCGGTTCGCCCGTAACGGGACGACTTCCTCGCCTTCGAAGTGCCCGGGTTCGAATGCGACCAGGAGATCGTAGCAGTGCTTTCGCCGATCGCGGGTGACGTCGCGCGCGAATTCGTGGGCGCTCTTCAAGCCACGCTCGCCGGGTCGGACCTTGAGGAATGGTCCGCGGACCCTCTGGACAACCGCCCGTGGGGCGAGCAGTCTTTTGCAGCAAGCCTTTCCTGAATCAGCACCACAACGAGGTACCGTTATGACTTCTCCCACCAGGACCGAACTGACCCAACTCGAGCCCGGGGTTGTCGCCACCCCCTTCCGGAACGTGGCCAACCCGAACCAGAACGCGTCCGGCAGCATCCACGACCAGGCGACGGCCACGAAGCTGGGCTTCCGCGGCGGTACGGTCGCGGGTTCGAACCACATGGACCTCTTCGCGCCGCTCGCGGCGAAGGCGTTCGGCAGGGCATGGTGGGAGACGGGAAGCCTCTCGCTGTACTTCCGCAATGCCACGATCGACCGCGAGCCTGTGAGCGCGCGGATGAAGGTTCCGCCGCGCGGCGAGGACGTGCAGACGGATGTATGGATGAACCGCGAGGACGGCATGCTCGTGTGCGAAGGCACGATGGCCGTCGGCAACACGGGCGAGCCCACCGCGCTCCAGCGGCTGGACATGGACGCGATCGACGCCACCGGCGTCCGCATCCTCGAGAAGCTCCACGCGGGCGACATCATCCCCGAGTCGGGTGTGGTGTACTCGCAGAAGCAGCAGGAAGAGCGGCTCAACATCATGACGGAGCCGATGGACTGGTACTCCGGGGATTCGCCGTGGGGCGGCCCGGTGGTCACGCCCGCGGGGTACGTGGGGCTGCTCTACGGGCAGGCGATCCGGTCGCTGCGGCTCTCGATTGGCAGCGTGGTCGGCCTCTTCGGCGCGATCGAAATCCGCAACGTGAACGGCCCGCTGCTCGTGGACACGCCCTACGTGGTCCACGGCAAGATCCTCTCCGTCGGACAGAGCCCGAAGACCGAGTTCTTCTGGTACGAGACGTACGCGGACGACACCAGCGGAAAGCGCATCGCGGAGCACCGAATGCTGCTTCGCTTCATGAAGGCCAGCAGCCCGCTCTGGGCTGAGTAGCCGGCGCACCCGGACGTGACACAGGCCCGCGGCGAGTCGCCGCGGGCCTGTTCTGTTTTGCCCTTCTTGTGGAGTGCGGTCCTTAGCGGTCGCGCTCCGAGGATTCGAGCGCGGCCTGGGCGGCAGCGAGCCGTGCCACCGGCACCCGGTAGGGGCTGCACGAGACGTACGACAGCCCCACGCGCACGCAGAAGTCGATGGACGCGGGGTCGCCGCCGTGCTCGCCGCAGATGCCCATCTTCATGCCGGGGCGCGTCGCACGGCCGCGTTCGGTCGCGATTTTTATGAGCTCGCCCACGCCCTCCTGGTCCAGCGTTTGGAACGGGTCATCGGCCAGGATCTTCTGCTCGATGTAGGCGGGGATGAAGTGCGCGGCATCGTCCCGGCTGATGCCCATGGCGGTCTGGGTCAGGTCGTTCGTGCCGAAGGAGAAGAACTCCGCGATCTCGGCGATCTTGTTCGCCACGAGAGCGGCACGCGGCACTTCGATCATCGTCCCGACGGTGTAGCCCTCGAACCCGGCGGCCGTCGCCGCGGCGCGAACGATGACGGCCTGCCGCCGCAATTCCTCGGGCGTGTTCACGAGCGGGATCATGACTTCCGGGTGGACGGATACGCCCTCCGCACGGCACTGGGTCGCGGCGGTGAAAATGGCCCGCGCCTGCATCTCCGTGATCTCCGGGTAGATGATGCCCAACCGGCAACCGCGGAAGCCGAGCATCGGGTTCGCTTCGCGGAGAAGCTCCACCTTCGCGCGCAGCTTCTCCGCCGGAACGCCCATCTGTTCCGCCAGTGCGACGACCTCTTCGTCGAGATGCGGGAGGAACTCGTGGAGCGGCGGGTCGAGGGTGCGAATGGTGACGGGAGGCCGTCCATGGCACGGAAGATCGCGGCGAAGTCGGCGGTCTGGTACTCCTCGATCTTGTTCAGTGCGTGGCGCCGTTCCTCCACCGTGTCGGCGACGATCATCTCGCGGACGGCGTCGATCCGCGTGCCTTCGAAGAACATGTGCTCGGTTCGGCACAGGCCGATGCCCTCGGCGCCGAACCGCCGCGCGACGGCCGCATCCGTGGGTGTGTCCGCGTTCGTACGGACCCCCACCGTGCGGTACTCGTCGGCCCAGCTCATCAGGGTTGTGACATCGGGGCCGGGGTCGGGCTCGGTCGTCTCGATGCGGCCTTCGAACACTTCGCCGGTGGTGCCATCGACGGTGATGTAGGCACCGGCCGGAATGCGAGAGCCATTGACGCTGAACATCCCCGCTTCAAGGTCGACGCGGATGTCCCCGGCGCCGGCGACGCACGGCTTGCCCATGCCCCGCGCGACCACCGCCGCGTGCGAGGTCATGCCGCCGCGGGCGGTAAGCACGGCCTGCGCCGCGACCATGCCATGGAAGTCCTCGGGGGCCGTTTCGGTGCGTACGAGGATGACGGGCGTGCCCGCGCGCGCCATGCTCTCCGCCGCATCGGGGTCCAGGACGACCTGTCCCGTGGCGGCCCCCGGCGATGCGGGCAGGCCGCGCGTGAGGACGTGCGCCTGCGCGCGGGCAACGGGATCGATGGCCGGGTGAAACAGCTGGTCGAGAGCGGCGGGCTCCACACGCTTGACCGCGGTCGCGCGGTCGATGATGCCTTCGTTCGCGAGATCGACGGCGATCTTCACCGCCGCGGCACCCGTTCGCTTGCCGGTGCGCGTCTGCAGCATGTACAGCCGGCCGCGCTCGACCGTGAACTCCATGTCCTGCATGTCGGTGTAGTGACGTTCGAGCTGGTTGGCGATCGTGGCGAACTGGCCGTACACCTCGGGCATCTCGGCCTGCAGGTCGGCGAGGGGGCGCGGCGTGCGAACGCCCGCGACCACGTCCTCGCCCTGCGCGTTCACGAGGTACTCGCCGTACAGCTTCGCCTCGCCAGTCGCCGGGTTGCGGCTGAAGGCGACGCCGGTCGCGCTCGTCGGTCCAAGGTTGCCGAAGACCATCGCCTGGACGTTCACGGCGGTGCCCAGCGTGTCGGAGATCTTGTTCAACCGCCGGTAGTCCACCGCGCGACGGCCATTCCAGGAACGGAAGACCGCCGTGATGGCGTTTCGCAGCTGCTCGTGGGGATCCTCGGGGAACTCAACCCCCGCCTGCTGCCGGATGACGTCGCGGAACTGCCCGGCCAGCGAGCGTAGTTCATCCGCCGAGAGGTCGGTGTCGAGGCGGCTGCCGTTCGCCTTGAGCGCGTCAAGGAGCGCTTCAAACCGCTCGCCCGGGACGCCGAGAACGATCTTGCCGTAGAGCTGTGTGAAGCGGCGGTAGGCGTCCGCGGCGAAACGGTCGTCGCCGGTGAGGGCGGCCATGCCCGAGAGTGTGGTCGCGTTCAGGCCCAGGTTGAGGACGGTGTCCATCATGCCCGGCATCGAGAACTTCGCGCCCGAACGGACGGAAAGGAGCAGCGGCTCGCGCGCCTCCCCGAAGGTGCGCCCCGTCTGCTGTTCGATATCGGCCACGCCGGCCAGCACCTGGTCCCAGAGACCGGCCGGGAGTTCCCCGGTGCTCGAATACGCGTTGCAGGCTTCGGTGGTGATGGTGAACCCGGGGGGAACGGGCGCTCCGGCGCGCGTCATTTCCGCGAGTCCGGCGCCCTTTCCACCGAGCAGATCACGCATCGAGGCGTCGCCTTCGCGAAAGAGGTACACGAATTTGCTGGTCATATACAGCGCCTCCTGCGCCACTGAAACGGGCGAAGTGCCCGAGCGTTATCACTGTCCCGTGCCGGGCATGCGCGCATCAGGGCAAGCCGGTGATACCACGCTCTCGTTTCGAAGCTGTGAACCACACTGGGGAGAACCCCGAGCTCCATTCTAGGGTCCCCCCGAACCTGAAATTCTGTCTTTACCGTCTAAACCCTGTGCCGGCGTTCTTGACTGCAGTCTCGCTGGCTACTGAAATCAGCCGGCCGTGCACCGAAGGCACAGGCGGAATAGAGCACGGCGATGAGTGGTCACTCGCGCACGCTCCCTGAAA
Source organism: Candidatus Amarobacillus elongatus (assembly GCA_016703545.1). Lineage (GTDB taxonomy): Bacteria > Chloroflexota > Dehalococcoidia > Tepidiformales > Tepidiformaceae > Amarobacillus > Amarobacillus elongatus. The sequence continues at coordinate 296,325 of JADJBX010000003.1, read as the reverse complement.
GCAGCATGTGGGCGGCGCCCCTTCCATGACAGCCGACGCCACCGCGGCGGCCGCCGCTTTGCCGGTGCATACCGGCACCTTCGCCGCGCTCCGGTACGGCGGTTATCGCCGTTTGCTGCTCGGGACCACGCTGGCAAACGGTGGGCAGTGGCTTCAGCAGGTGACCGTCAGCTGGCTCGCGTACGACATCACGGGCAGCGGGACGAGCGTCGGTACGGTGAACCTGTTCCGCTCCTTCGCGACCCTCGGGTCAGCGCCGTGGGCCGGCCTGGCCGTCGATCGCGTCTCGCCGCGGCGGCTGATCATCGCGATCAACCTCTGGCTGGCAATCCTCAGCGCCGTCGTGGGGGCCTTCCTCATGGGCGGCGAACGGCATCTGTGGCTGCTTTTCGCCTTCGCCTTCGGCAGCGGCATCGCGACGGCGGTGGACCAGCCCCTCCGGCAGGCGGCGGTGTTCCTGCTTGTCCCTCGGCCCGTCGCGCCGAACGCGGTCGCGCTGATGCAGACGGGGTGGGGGCTGATGCGGTCCGTGGGGCCCGCGGTCGGCGGCCTGCTCATCGCGCTGGTGGGCCCGGGCGGGAACTTCCTGCTGCAATCGGCCGTTTACGGGCTGATCCTGCTCAACGGACTCACGATCGCGTTCCCCCCACGGGGCGGGACGCGCGCGGCCCCCTCGTTCCTTCGCAATCTCGCTGAGGGCATCCGCTACGTGAAAGGTGCGGCGGAAACGCGAACGTTCGTGATGATGGGCTGGATCCTGCCGCTGCTCATCATTCCCACGTTCACGGCGCTGCCGCCCATTTACGCGAAGGAAGTCTTCCACGGGGGCTCACTGACGCTGGGGCTGCTGCTCTCCGCGGTGGGCGTCGGCGCCATCGTCGGCGGGCTATTCGCGGCGTCGCTGAATTCCATCGACCGGCGCGGCGTCGTCCAGCTGGTCGCGCTCTTCTTCCTCAGCCTCTCGTTGTGCGGTTTCGCGCTCTCGACGCACCTCGTGCCCGCGCTCGCGATGCTCGTGCTGTCTGGCTTCTGCGAGATGATCTACCTCACCTCGAACCAAACGCTGTTGCAGCTCTCCATTCCCGACGACCTCCGTGGGCGCGTGACGAGCATCGTCAGCCTGAACATGGGCCTGTCGCCGCTCGGGGCGCTCTATGCGGGCGCGGGGTCCGACTGGATCGGCCCGGCGAACATCACCCTCGTGCTCAGCGGCCTGGCCGGGCTGCTGGCGGTGCTCATCCTGCTGTTCTCGCGCACGGTCCGCGAGTACCGCATCAGCCGGGCGATGGCGTCGAACTGAACCTCTCCCCGGCGCCCCCGGCGTAGATGCGCAGCACCACATCCTCGATCGAGGGCTCGTCCACGCGCAGGTCGGCGATATGGGCGGCGCGGGCGACCGCGGCGATGAGGTCCGCGGCACTCGTCTGCTCGCGCTGGAAGCGAAGCCACTGCCGCGGGCCTTCCACGCGCTCCACGATCGCGAACGGCACCTCCAGCGGGGGCGCGGGCTCCTCGAGATCGACCACGAGCGTTCGCTCGATGGCGAAGCGGGCCTTGAGCGGATCGAGCGCGCCGTCGTAGAGGATGCCGCCGCGGTCGATGATGATGACGCGCCGGCAGAGCCGTTCGATGTCGCCCATGTCGTGCGTGGTGAGGAGCACGGTGGTGCCCGCGTCGCGGTTGAGGGCCGTGAGGAACGCCCGGATACGCGCCTTCGCCACGACATCGAGGCCGATCGTCGGTTCGTCGAGGTAGAGGATGGCGGGGTCGTGCAGGAGCGCGGCGGTGAGTTCGCCGCGCATGCGCTGGCCGAGCGAAAGCTGCCGCACGGGCGTGCGGAGAAACTCGCCCATCTCCATCAGCTCGACGCAGCGTTCCAGGTTCGCGGCGAAGCGCGCCATCGGCACGTGGTAGATGTGCTTCAACAGGTCGAAGGAGTCGGCGAGGGGAAGGTCCCACCAGAGCTGGGTGCGCTGCCCGAAGACCACGCCAATTTGCCGGGCCAGCTCCCGGCGCTGCCGCGAGGGCTCGAACCCGGCGACCGACAGCCGCCCGCCCGAGGGCACGAGAATCCCCGTGAGCATCTTGATGGTGGTGGATTTGCCGGCGCCGTTCGGGCCGATGTAGCCCACCATCTCACCCGCTTCGACCGCGAAGCTGACCCCGTCGACCGCATGCACATCGGCGAAGTCACGGCGCAGGCGGCGCAGGCGGCCGCGGCCGCCCTCGGGCTTCCGCGCGACGCGGAACTGCTTACTGAGATTCTCGACCTCGATCAGGGCCATGGCGTTCTCCTGCTGGCGCGCTCAGCTGCCGGTGCTCTGGTAGTGGCGAATTCCCTGACCCCACGCGAAGCGCGCAGCCGCGACGCACCCGAGGGCCACGAGCGGGGACGCGAACCGGAGGATGCCGGGGCTGCCCAGCGGGTCCTCCTTCGCGAGCAGGTAGAGGGAGGGGAAGTAGGTCACGAACGCGAGCGGAACGACGTAGGCGATGAGGCGGCGCAGCCAGCCGGCGTAGATGTTGATGGGGAAGTTCGCCATCTGGTTGCCGCCATAGGTGAACGTGTTCATCACCTCGAGGCCGTTGCCCATCGTCCAGAAAACGGTGCTCGCGCCGAGCACCCAGATGGAGGCGAAGATGACCGTCCCGCTGAGGATGGTCACCGGCATCATCGCCACGCGCGCGGCGTCCCATGGCACCCCCGCCGTGACGCAGGCCACGGCAAGCACGCACACGGCCTGGGCGATGGCGCCCACGTGGCGCAGCCCGAAGTCAATGGTGATGACCTGGAAGAGCGACCCCAGCGGCCGCGTCAGCAGCGTGTCGAGCGACCCCGACCGAACCAGCGTCGGCAACACGTCGAGGTGCCCGACGACCATGTCGGCGAGCTTGAAGGAGACGTAGGAGGTCCCGTACAGGAAGGCGACCTCGCCGAGCGTCCAGCCTGCCAGCAGCGGGAGATGCAGGAAGATGACCCAGATCGCGAGGAAGTCCGCGACGGTGGCGGCGAAGTATCCGACCAGCATCAGCACGAACGACAGGCGGTACTCCACCTGGCCGCGAACGCGGGACCAGGCGAGCCGGGGATAGAGCGCGAGTTCGCTACCCACCCTGCACCACCACCCTTCGCCGCGCGGCACCGAGCAACAGCCGCCCGGCCGCGAAGAGCGCCGCGGCCCACGCCAGCTGCACCGCGAGCACGCCAACGAGCGCCCACCCGCGTTCCTTCTCGAGGAAGACGTCGATCGGCACCTGAATCATCCCCCGGAACGGGAGGACATGGGCGATGGCCGCGAGCCAGCCCGGGAAGAACGCGATCGGGACCACGAACCCCGAAAGGAATGTGCCGCACGCCGTCGAGATCGCTCCCACGCCCCGGTAGTCCAGCAGCCAGAACGCGGCAAGATTCACGATGAAGCGCAGGCCGAAGCTCACGCAGACGGCGACGGCGACGCTCGCGACGAACAGCAGCCACGTCAGCGGAGAACCTGGCAGGCGGAGATCGAAGACAAGCGCGCCCACGAGGAACGGCGGAATGCCCCGGAAGACCGCGTGATAGCAGGCACGGCCAAGGTCTTGCGCGAGCCAGTACGACTGGTAATCGAACGGCCGCGAGAGGTCGGTGACGATATCGCCGCTACGGATGGCGAGCGCTATCTCCCACCAGCTCCACATGTAGACCGTCATGATCATCCCCTGGCCGAGGAACACGTAGGTCAATGCGTCGGAGAGGTCGTAGCCGCCGACGGTGGCCGTGGCCGCGAAGAGCGCGACCAGGACGTACGCACGCAGAAAGCCGAAGACGGTGTTCGTGAACAACCCCGCGACGGTGGCGGCGCGGTAGCTCGCGTACCGCCGGAAGCCGTGACGGAACACCTCCCAGTACAACCGCACGGTGGCCCCTTTCGCACGCGGAAACGCCCCGGCGCCGCGCGGCTCCGGGGTGCGTGAATAGCGCGTTTCGCCTGCGGCGCCCTCTGCCCTGTGCAGGGGCGGGCTCCGGCGCGCGAGCGGCAAATCCTAGCAGGTGGCCATCCCCGCTGCTACCGCGGGCAACTCAGCCGGTGCGCCTCGATTACCCGCGCGGGCCGGACCCGTAGATGGCATCGTGCAGGGCGCACGTCTTTTGGGCCGAGTCGGTGATGTCGCGGGAGTTGACCCACCCCGTAGCGGGGATGTTGATGCGGTACCACCCTTCGCCCCGGGGCGAGCCCGGCGCCGTCGACCCCACCGAGGTGAGGACGAACTGCTGCGCGCGCATCGCGGCAAGGTCGGCGAGCTTCGTCACTGACTCGGCCGTGTCGGACGGCTGGGCGCGCACGGTGATGCCCTGGCCCCCGCCGCAGGCCAGCAGTTCGCCGGGAAGCGTGACGAGCGGCGACACCGCCTGCTGGGCCGAACCAGTAGCGCCACTGCCCGGAGGCTTCGCGGCCAAAGAACACGGTCGCGCCGCCGCCGAGAGGGGTCGCCCGTAGCCACCTGTGCGATGCCGCGGACGAGCGTGTCAGGCTTCGAAACCACGTCAAAGCAGAGCTGCTGCGAAGGGTTGTTCGCGAGGCAGGCGTCGCGATCGAGCGGCGAGACGAAGCGTCCCTTGAGTTCGGCCGCCGCGGCCGCCACAACCTGTTGCCGCACCGCCTCCACGTCCGCGGGGAGCGGCGTGGGGGTGCCGGCGGGCGTGGGCGAAGGCGAGGGCACGGCGGTCGGCGTGGGCGTCACGGTCGGCGCGGGCGCCGTAGCGCTCACGGAGGCGGTGGGCAGTGCCGGAAGCGTGGGCGTTACGTCATCGTTCGCACCATCGCCGCAGGCAACGGTGGCCAGCGCGCACAGGGCGCCGAGAAGCAGGGTCAGTTTCAGCATCGGGACTAGGATACGGGCCCTCCGGGGAGAGGAAACCGGGCCCCGGCAAGTGCCGTTTACTGGTCCCGCCCCAGGCGCTCCCGCCGCTTCTCGTAGTTCTCGAAGGCGCGTTGGACCATCGGCCGGCGCTTGCCTTCAGGCTTCCGCAGCGCGTAGTCCGGGTCCGCTTCGCCCGTGGACGAAAGCATGTGGAGGGCGTGAGCGCCGTAGATGTGCCCGGTGTACCCCTGCGCGTCCTGCGCCTGGTTGATGGCGAGCTTGATCATCCGGAGCTGGAACGGGTCGTTCTCGGCGACGCGCGCGGCGTACTCCATGACCTCTTCCTGGAGGCGCTCCTTCGGCACAACCCAGCTGACGAAGTCGAGCTCCTCGGCTTCCTTCGCATCGACGAAGCGGCTTTCGAACAGGATCGCCTTCGCCTTGCGCGGGTGGAGGTCCCACGGGACCGAGAAGTACTGGAAGTTGGTGGGAAGGAACATCGCGTTGTCGGCGGCGATGACGATGTCGCAGGCCGAAGCGATCATCCAGCCCGCGAAGATGCAGTATCCCTGGACGGCCGCGATCGTGGGCTTGGGCACGTTTCGCCAGCGCATCGTGGGGTCGATGTTCATGTCCCACGAGCGCGTGTACTTGCCGCGCAGTCCCTCCTGCATCGGGCGTGCCTGGCGATCGGCCACCTCCTCGGGGCTGCCAAGGTCGTGGCCGCCGGAGAAGTGGTCGCCTTCGCCGCGGAGGACGATGACGCGCACGTCGCGGTCCTTCGCGGCCCGGTCGAACGCGTCGTCGAGCTCCTCGATGAGGATGCGGCTCTGCGCGTTCCGGGCCTGGGGCCGGTTGAGCGTGAGGACGGCAACCTTGCCCTCGATGTCGTAGCGAACCTGGCGATAGTCGCCCATGTGCCCTCCCGCGGCCGTCAGTCCGGCGGCCCCATGCCGGAGACGCCCGCCGCGACGAGCGCCTCGTACTCTTCGGTGGTCGTGCCCAGCAGCTCGGCGAGGACCTCGCGGGTGTGTTCGCCGAGCATCGGCGCGGGCCGGGGCGCCGGGCGGCCGCTGCGGCTGTAGCGCCACGGCGCGATCGCCTGGGGCCACGTCCCCGTCTCCGGGTGCGTCACCTCCGCGACGGTGCCGCGCTCGCGCAGGCCGCTGTCGGCCGCCACGTCGTGAGCGTCGTGGACGGGTGCGGCCGGCAGCCCCGCGGCCGCGAACGTGGCTACGGCGGCGTCGCGGGAGAGACCACGGGTGATGGCCGCGATCGCCGCGTCGAGGGCGTCCTCGCTCGCCTTCCGGCCCGCGAGCGTCGCGAACTCCGGTGCGTCCAGCGATACCGGCGAGCCAAGCGCGCCTTTGAACGCGGCCCAGTCGGCCTCGGATTCGCATGCCACCGCGACCCACTGCTCGCTTCCCTGGCAGGGGTAGATACCGTGGGGAGCGAACGCTGGGTGGCGGTTTCCCATCCGCTCGCGCTGATGGCCCGTGCGCAGGTATTCGAGCGCGGCCTCGCCCGCGAACGTCAGGTTCGCTTCCTGCATCGAGAGGTCGATGTACTGCCCTTCGCCCGTCCGGTTGCGGTGGTGGATCGCGGCGATGATCGCGCCGAAAGCGTTCAGCCCCGCGACCGCGTCCGGGTACATCTGCCCGGAGTTCAGCGGCCCTTCGCCCGGGTACCCCAGCAGGGCGGACATCCCCGACGTTGGCTCGATGGTGCCGCCGATGCCGGGGACGTTCGCCCACGGGCCGCTGTGCCCGTAGGCGGAGAGGCTGCAGAGGATGACATCGGGCTTGATCGCCTTCATGGAGTCGTAGTCGATGCCAAGGTTGCCGAGCACACGTGGCGAGAAGTTCTCCGCCACGAAGTCGGCGAAGGGAAGCAGCCAGCGGAAGATGGCGATGCCCTCGGGCTTCTGGAGGTCCAGCGTGATGCACCGCTTGTTCAGGTTGACGGAGTTGTAGAGGAAGTTGCAGTTCCACGGATGCTCCGCAGTCGGCACATCCTTCAGGCGCGCTGGCAGCGGTGCGTCGTAGGCGCCGCGCCACGAATCGGGGCGCATACGCACCTCCACCTGCACCACATCCGCGCCCATGAGCCCGAGGAGCGAGGTGCAGTAGGAGCCCGCCCACGCCTGCGTCAGGACGATGCCGCGAAGGCCCGCCAGTGGTCCGTTCATTCGCCCCACCCCTCGCCGTGCTCCCCGGCCGGCGGCGCGGGCTGCCGGAGTTCCCAGGGCGTCGCCGACATGCGGTACGGGGCGCCGGGGAACGGTTCGCCCGCCACCTCGACCCAGTAGCCGCGCGCGTTCAGGTGTTCGTTCGTCCGCAGCTCGGGCATCGTCAGCACCGGCCCGGCAACGACGCGGCGAGCCGCGAGCTCCTCGAACAGGTCGGCCTTCGCCCAGCCGCGCATCGCCTCCTGGACGCGGTCGACGTACTCGTCCTTGTGCTGCTGCCGATACCAGCTCGCCTCCCAGCGCGGGTCCTCCGCCAGGTCGGGCAGGTTGAGTGTGTGCATCGCATCCCGCCAGAAGTGCGCGCGGGCTGATGGTGAGCGCGAAGTGGCCATCGGCGACGGGCACGGGGCCGGCGAGCAGATCGGCCGACTCGCGGCGCTTGCCGGCGCTGCCCGTGTATTGGCCGCGCAGCAGTGCCGGCGCGAAGGCGCTGACCATGACGTCCAGCTGGGCCACATCCACTTCCTGCCCCTCGCCCGGGTGCGTGTCCCGATGCGCGACCGCGCCCAGGGTGGCCGCGTAGGCCGCCGTCCCGGTGCACATCGCGACCTGGTGGCCCCAGGGCCGCAGGGGGACGTTCGAAGCGTCGCCGTTGATTGAGGCCCAACCCGAACGCGCCGCGACGGCGAGCTCGTTGCCGCGTTCGTTCGCCAGGGGGCCGGACATGCCGTAGGGCGTCACGTGCGTCATCACGAGCGCGGGCGCGCCGAACGCCTCGTACGAGAGCCCTCGTTCGGCCAGCTGGGAGGGTGAGGCGCTGCTGACGACGACATCGCACGTTCGGCCGAGTGCCAGGACAGCGTCGCGCCCGGCGGCGGTCGTCACATCGAGGACGATGCTCTCCTTGTTCGCGAGGTACCCCTGTGCGGGGATGCTGCGGCCTTCGCCGTCGAAGGGAGCTTCGGCGCGCAGCGGATGCCCGGCCGGCGGTTCGACCATCAGCACGCGCGCTCCGAAATCGGCCAGCATGCGCGTACACCAGGCGCCCGCCGTCGATGTCGAGAGGTCCAGGACGCGGAGATCTTCGAGGGCACGGGATGGCATGCGCGGGAGCTTACGCCATACTCGCGGCGGGCCGCGAGCCGCGCGAACCGTCCTGGCGGCCTGTTCGCACCCGATTTCGAATCCGCCGGCGAACGCGCTTCGAGGAATACGGATGCCGCGTCCGAGAATCTCTAATGTCGTTCCGCCGCGTGCTGCTGTAGAACTGCCCGCTATACCGCGCCGAATCATGCGCGGAGGGGGGACAGTGACCAGCGAATATTGGACCAGGAAGAAGCAGACCCGGCGGCGCGTGCTCCAGGGGGCGGGCGTGGGCACCCTCGGGTTCGCGGCCTTCTCGCTCGTCGGTTGTGGGGATGACGACGACGGGGGCGAAGGCGGCAGTCTCCAGCTCGCGACGCCGACGCCGGCCGCCGGCGCAACACCCATCGACCCGTTCGCGGGGGCCAAGAAGGGCGGCACGCTGCGGCTCGATAACTCCATCGACCCGCCGACCATCGACCCCTACGGCAACGTCAGCGTTCGCACGAAGACGATGGCGAACTACGTCTACAGCCGTCTGATGAAGTACAAGACGGGGCCGGAGTTCAAGCAGGGCAACGTCCGGCCGACCGGCGACCTCGCCGAGAAGGTGGAAGCCAGCGCCGACGGCCTGACGTACACCTTCCGCATCCGCCAGGGGATCAAGTTCCACAACCTCGCGCCCGTGAACGGTCGCGCCCTCGGTGTCGATGACCTGCGCTTCTCGTGGGCGAAGGCGACCGACGTCAAGAACAGCAACCGCGGCCAGCTCAGCTCGGTCGACAAGGTCGAATTCCCGGACGACCGCACGGTCGTGATGAAGCTGAAGTCGCCGAACGCCGCGTTCCTGGACGTGATCGCCGACGCCAGCCTGCTCTACATCGTGCCGACCGAGTCGGAATCCGGGTTCAGCCCGGCGAAGACGATGATCGGGACCGGCCCCTGGGTTTTCGAAAGCTACCAGCCGTCCATCGGCTTCAAGTTCAAGAAGAACCCCGAGTGGTACGAGACGGGCTTCCCGCTGCTCGACGCCGTCGAGATCACGACGATCCCCGACTACGCGAACCGCATCGCGCAGTTCCAGGCGGGTGCCACCGACGCCACGGCCCTCAACGCGCAGGACCTGGTCGATGTGAAGAAGGCCGTCTCGGGCGCCCAGTTCGGCCCGGACACCTCCGTCGGCCTGAGCTTCATCTACTTCGACTCCGACCCGTCGTCCCCGTGGGCGAAGGACGATCGCGTCCGGCAGGCGATTTCGATGTGTCTCGACCGCGATGCCCTCACCGAGGTGGCCTTCAACGTGAAGGCGATCAAGGCCGCCGGCATCGACGCGACCATCCGCTACAACAACGTCATCCCGATCAGCGTCCGCCGCTGGTGGCTCGATCCGCAGTCGCCCGAGCACGGCGAAACCGGCAAGTTCTTCAAGTACGACCTCGCCGAGGCGAAGAAGCTGCTCTCCGCGGCGGGCTACCCGGACGGGTTCCCGGCGACGTACCAGTACACGGGCAACGGCTACGGCCTCGAACACAACCAGGTCGCCGAGGCCCAGATCGCGATGCTGCAGGCGCTCGGGATCAAGACCAGCACCGACGTGCAGGACTACAACTCGAAGTACATCACGCAGACGTTCGTGGGGAACTTCAAGGGCATCGCCTTCGGCCTCGAAACGTCGTTCCCGGAGGGCTCGGGCTACGTGCTCCGGCTCTTCACGGACGACCCGAACAACCACGGCCGCATCAAGGATCCGGTGATCGAGAAGCTCGCGTTCCAGCAGCAGACGGAGCTGAACGAAGAGAAGCGGCGCCAGATCTTCCACGACATTCAGCGCGAGAACGCCAAGCACATGTACTACGTTCCCAGCCAGGCCGGCGCCGGCACGCGCTGGGTCGGGTACCAGGGGAACGTGAAGAACGCGCTTGAGTTCTACACGCAGGGGTACGGTGGCGGCACCGAGCTCGTCCCCTACCGCTGGAAGGCCTAGCCGCCTTCCTTCCGCAGCAGCGGGCGGCCCCGGCATGTGTCAACCCCTCGCGCATGCCGGGGCCGTCCCCGCGACCTTCCATACCACCCCCGGCCAGCGCCACTTCGCCCCGGGGGCGAAGAGGTTTCCATGGCGTCTGGACCGCTCGACGGGATCCGCATCCTGGATCTCACGCAGATCATCGCAGGCCCGCTCGGCTGCATGCTCCTCGCCGACCTCGGCGCGGAAGTGGTCAAGGTTGAACCGCCCGGCGGAGAACCGTGGCGGCTCACGGGGCAGTTCATGCCCGGCGAGTCCAAGGCGTACCAGTCGCTGAACCGCGGGAAGCAGTCCGTGGTGCTGGACCTGACCGTCCCCGCCTGCCAGGACGCGATCCACGAGATCGTGCGCGGCTGCGATGTCGCGGTCATCAACTCGCGGCCCGATGTGGCGAAGCGGCTGGGCGTGGACTACGAAACGCTGACCCGCTTCCGCCCGGACCTCGTGTACGTGGACAGCACCGCCTTCGGCCGACAGGGACCGTGGGCGCACCGCCCCGGCTACGACATCGTCGCGCAGGCGGCCTCCGGCCTCCTCATGCACCGGGGGTACCTGGAGAACGGCTTCCCGGCGCTCAGCGGGCCCGCCGCACCGGCGGACTTCACCACCGGGTACGCCATCGCCTGGGGGGTGTGCGCCGCGCTCTTCCACCGCGAACGGACCGGGCGGGGCCAGGTGGTGAGCACCTCCCTGCTGACGAACGCGCTGATGCTCCAGACCGGCAGCTTTATGTCGCTCCCCGTCGCCGACGCCGACCGCCGGGAGCCGTTCCTCGCCGATCTCAAGGAATCCCGCGCGAACGGGGAACCGTTCAACGACTTCGTCCGGCGGCGCCGCACCTCCGCCGACGTGGTCGCGGGCTTCGGGATTTATTACCGCGGGTACCTCACCGCCGATGGCGCGCTCACGGTAGGATGCCTTTCGCCCGCGACGAGGGCCAAGATGCTGCAGGCTCTGCAGATCGAGGACCCGATGGAAGGGGTCACGGGCCGCATCGCCCCCGTGGACGCGATTCGCGCCGTCGAGGACCTGCTGCGGACGAAGACGACCGATGAATGGATGGCGATCTTCGACCGCTTCGGCGTGCCCGCCAGCCCGGTGTGGTTCGTCGAGGAGCTGTTGGACAACCCTCAGGTCATTGAGAACGGGTACGCCGTGCACCTCGACCACGACCTCACCGGGCCGCAGGAGATGGCCGCTCCCCGCTCAAGATGAGTGACAGTCCCCCGCCGCGCAGGGCGCTGCTCCGCCCCTGGGAAGGGACACGCGCAAGTGGCTCAAGTCCGCCGGCTGGACCGACGAACGCATCGACGAAGCCATCGCCGCGGGGAGTGTGGCGGAAGGCCCGTAGCCCGAGCGCACGCGCCTGCGACCACGTAGGATGCTCCGCTGAGGGGGGCGGCCGCGGGGAATTGCGGCCGCGGGAGGGCGACTGTGGCACAGCGTTCCGGCGTGTTCCGGCGGCCGTTCTATGGCTGGTACATCGTGGGCGTAGCCCTTGTGGCCCAGTTCGTCGCCGTTGGTACCCAGACCTATTCATCGACCGTCTTCCTCAAGCCGATGACCCAGGACCTCGGCTGGACCCGCAGCGAATTCTCGGCGGTACAGACCGTTTCGACGGTGGTGATGGGCATCGTCGGGTTCGGCATCGGCATGCTCATCGACAAGCGCGGGCCTCGTCTCCTCATGCTCGCGGGCGGACTCATCTGCGGCGCGGCGCTCATCGCCACGAGCCAGGTGCACAACCTCTGGGAGTTCTACCTCGCACGCGGGGTCGCCCAGACGGTGGGCAACGCAATGCTCGGCAACCTCGTGGTCAACGTCACCGTCTCGAAGTGGTTCATCGCCAGGCGGGGGATGGCCGTCGCGATCGCGTCGTCGGGTGTGTCGCTGGGCGGCGTGCTAATGACTCCGGTCGTGTCGTGGGTGGCCGGAACGTGGGGCTGGCGGGAGGCGTGGGTGTTCCTCGGCTTCCTCGTCTGGGCACTGATTTTCCCCGCGGCGATGGTCATCCGCCGCACGCCCGAAGACCACGGCCTGCACCCGGACGGCATGACGCCGGAGGAGGCGCAGCGGTACAGCGTCGCGAAGAAGCGGCTCTCCGTGGCCTCGGAAATCCAGTGGACGCGCCCGGAAGCGCTGCGAACCGCCACCATCTGGCTGATCATCATCGCCTACGGCATCGCCAACATCGGTATCGGGGCGCTGCTGCTGCACCTCGTGCCGTTCCTCAGCGACCACGGCTGGAGCCGGGGGGAAGCCGCGACGCTGTACAGCATCCAGGCGTGGGTCGCGCTGGTGTCGAAGCCGATGTGGGGCGTCCTCATGGACCGCTTCCACCCTCGGCACCTGAGCGCGTTCGGCTTCGCCGTCGCCGCGCTCGGCGTGCTCGCCATCCTCGGGGCCGCCCACTCGGAGGCCTGGTTGCCGATGGCAGGGGCGCTCGCTCTCTGGGGCTTCGGCATCGGCGGCGCGATCCCGCTGCAGGAGACCGTCTGGGCGAACTACTTCGGACGGCAACACCTGGGGCGCATCCGTTCGGTCGCACTGCCGTTCACCATTGTGTTCGGCGCGGGCGGACCGCTCCTCGCGGGCGAACTGTACGACCGCTCGGGCACCTACACGGTGGCCTTCCTGCTCTTCGGGTTGTTCTGGCTCATCGGGTTCGTGGTCATCCTGCTCGCCCGGCCCCCCCGGCACCCCAGCCAGCGGGTGGTCGAACTGAAGCAGGACGCGAGCGAGACCGCGGCCGCCGCTACCTAGCGGACCGGTCCGCGGCGGCGGAGAGCGACGCGCGAACGGCCGCCATCAACTCGGCCAGCCCGAACGGCTTCGGCAGGACGACGTAGCCCATACCTGCGTCCATGCCGGCGCCTTCCGGGTCGTAGCCGGTCATAAGGACGATGGCGGGTGCGTCCTTCCGCGCCCGCGCAAGGGCGGCGAACTCCGTGCCGCGCATCCCCGGCATCGTCAGGTCGCAGACGGCGAGCGTGAACGGCTGCGTTTCGAGCAGAAGGAGCGCCTCCTCGCCCGATTCCGCCTCGGCCACGCGCCACCCGGCCTGCAGGAACCCGTGCTTCACCACCATCCGGACGACCGCGTCGTCATCGACGACCAGGACCGAACCGGGCTGGACCTCCACGGATTCCGGGGCGGCGCGACCGGTGGGAGCGGCCGTCGCCGCATCCAGCGCGTCGCCGACGGGGAGGCACACGCGAAACGCCGAGCCCTGGCCGGGCGCGCTGCGAACATCGAGCGTGCCGCCATGGGTGCGCACGAGGCCCAGCGCCGTCGCCAGCCCGAGGCCGCGTCCCGTGAACTTCGTCGTGAAGAACGGGTCGAAGATGCGATTAACGAGGCGGGGTTCCATACCGCGGCCGGTGTCCCGCACGGTAATCGTGGCGTACAGCCCCGGCTGTGCCGGCAAGACACCGGTCGAGAGGTCGTCCGGCAGGCTCGCGAGGCCGGTCGCGATGGTGATGGTGCCGCCCTGTTCCATCGCCTCGGCGCCATTGACGACGAGGTTCATGAGGATCTGGCGGACCTGGCTCGCGTCGGCATCGATGGGCGGAATCCCCTCACCGGGCTCGTACTGGATCTGGACGAGCGGCCCGACGCGAGCACGCAGGAGGTGCTCCATCTCCGCGGCGATGGCGTTCACGGCGACGGCTTCGCGCTGCACATGGGAGCGGCCGGCGTACGCGAGCATCTGCCGCGCGAGGTCCGCGGCCCGGCGTCCGGCCAGCAGGATGTCGTCGAGGTAGCCATTGAGTTCGGCATCGTCGCCGGCGCGCGCGCGGGCCATCTCGGCATTCCCAAGGACGCCGACGAGCAGGTTGTTGAAGTCGTGCGCGACACCGCCGGCGAGCACCCCGAGGCTCTCGAACTTCTCCGCGCGGCGCAACGCCTCCTCGCTCGCGCGGCGTTCGGTGTCTTCCTCCCACACCATGAGGACGCGGCGGTGGCCCTGCTCGCCCGCGGCGATGGGACTCATGCTCGAACGGAACCAGCGCTCCCGCCCGTCCGTGTCGGGGAAATGACGGAAGGTCACGAGCGGCGTGCCACCAGCCGCTGTCTCGAGGACAGTGCGCGATTCCTCCCGGATCCTCGAGGGGAGCGACGCGAGGAAATCAAACCCCGGGCCGTAGCCAACCTGCCCCAGCTCCCCCGCGATCCGCGCGGCCGTGGCGTTCGCACGGACAACGAACCCCTGGCTATCGAGCACCGTCAGACCCACCGCTTCCGTGTCGAAGACGGCGGTCAGTTCCGCGGCGGTGTCGCGGAAGGCCCGTTCCCCCGCGCGCATCTCCGTGACGTCCTGTGCCGTGCCCAGCATGCGCAGCGGCCGGCCGGCGTCATCGAAGGTGATGTCGGCGTGCAGCCTGAGGTCGCGCACCGAGCCATCGGGAAGGAATATGCGGTACTCGGTCGGCGGGTGGGCCTTTCTCGCCATGGCGGCCTGGTTGGAGGCATAGAAGGTCTCCAGGTCGTCGGGGTGGATGCGGGCGAGCACGGGCGCGTACCCCGGCTCCACCGCGCCCGGTTCGTACCCGTAAACCCGGTACATCTCCTCGGACCACCAGTAGACGTCCCCTTCGGCCGTCCAGTCGAAGCTGCCGATGCGGGCGACGCGCTGGGCCTCGCGCAGGTTCGTCTCCGCCCGGCGGTAGCTCGCCTCGATCGCCGCTCGGGCGCTCACATCCGTAAACGTGATGACGACCCGTTCGCGGGCTTCGTCGCCGGCCGCGCCGGTGAGGCGCGACGCCGCGTAGTCGACCCACGTGACGGTGCCATCGTCGCGGTGAAGGCGGACGGTGCCGTGGGCGGCGTTCGAACCAGCCACGGAGAGCATCAGCACGACGGCATCGCCCGGGTCCCGGACGAATCGGTCGAGGGGACGGCCCTGGACGGGGGATGTCGCGTGCAAGAGGTCCTGCAGCGCGCGGTTGGCGTACGTCACGACGCCGCCCGGCGAGATTTCAATGACGGCGGTGTCGGCGGCCTGCAGCGTTTCGCTTCCCCAGCGCGCGGCGCGGCTGGCGGCGTGCAGCGCCGTAACGTCCTGGTGGCTGACGACGGCCCGCGCGGGGCCATCCCCCGGGATCGCAAAGGCGCGAACCGTGAAGTGGCGCGCGGCATCGCCATCGAGGGCGCCGTAGTCGGTCGCAAACCCCTGCCGCGTCCCGGCGAGAATCTCGGAGAGGGCGGAGGCGAGCAGCGGATCGCAGGCGGCGAGGTAATCGTGCCCGGGGCCCACGCGGTCGGCGAACGACGGCTTCCCGACCTTCGCCTCCCAAGCCCGGTTGACGAGAACGACAAGCCCCGTCGCATCGAGCACGGCGATCTCGTCCGAAAGGGCGTCGAAGGCGCCCTGGACGGTGCGCTCCATCGCCCGGATCGCTTCCTGGGCGCGCGTCCGTTCCGTGACGTCGCGCACGACCGCCACGGCGAGCGGGCCAGATTCGGTTTCGACCACGGAGAGCGAGATCTCGCACGGGAATGACGACCCATCGGCGCGACGGGCGCTGACGGGCCGGAAGCCCGCCATCTGCCGCGGCTTCCCATCCTGCGAGAAGTAGTCACGCAGGAGGGCCGGGTGGCGCGCGGCCAGTGCGGCGGGCACCAGTTCCGAGAGCGGGTGGCCCGTCAGCGGCCGCCCTTCGAACCCGAAAAGATGCGACGCGGCCCCGTTCGCAGCGGCGACCGTCCCGGCGGGATCCACGGCGATGACGGCATCCCCAAGGGCCTCGAGGGTGTTGAGCGCGAGGTCGGCGTCGCGCCACGCGAAGAGGTCGCGAAGAGTCACAACTGGGAATCCATCGGGAAGAGTAAGGCGCGGGGCGCAGCCGTATCGTGGGTAGCGTAGCAGGCATGACGCCCGCTGGTCCCCGGAAAAGAACAGTAGTTTCAACGCACTCTTTCGCCGAATCAGGGAGCGCCGCCGGGGACTCTGGACTCTCCCCGGACTACGCCAACGCGCATCGCCGCCGTACGCCCGGTGTAGACTGCGCGCGCTTGAGCCTTTCGCTCCTGGAGATTGCCATGCCCGGCGCGCTCGACGGCATCCGCGTCATCGACTTCGGCCAGTACATCGCCGGACCACACACGGCCATGCTGCTCGCCGACCAGGGGCGGAGGTCATCCGCGTCGACCCTCCGGGCGGGCCACGCTGGGATACACCCGCGAACGCGACCTGGAACCGGAACAAGCAGAGCATCGTTCTCGACCTGAAGCAGGCCGACGACCTGGTGGTGGCGAAGCGGCTCATCGCTTCGGCCGACGTTGTGGTGGAGAACTTCCGCCCCGGGGTCATGGAGCGATTGGGCCTCGGTGCGAAGGCGGCGGTCGAAGCCAATCCCGGCCTCGTGTACTGCTCGCTGCCGGGGTTCGCATCCGACGACCCGCGCGCGGGCGACGCCGCGTGGGAGGGCGTGATCGCCGCGGCCACGGCCACGTACCGCGCCGGCCCCGGCGGCACGCCGGTGTACACCGCACTCCCCTTCTCATCCCACTACGCCGCGTTCCAGGCCGCCGTGGCCATCGCCATGGCGCTCAACGCCCGCCAGCGTGACGGCCTTGGGCAGGTGGTCGAAGTTCCGTTGTTCGATGCCACCTTCGCGGCGATTGGCGCGCGTGGCCTGCGCGTTCACAACGCGCCCGCCGGCGACGACCGCGACATCGCCGCGATCATGACCCTCACGCGCCAGTTCCTCTGCGCCGATGGCCGCTGGTTCATGTACCACGCCGGCAACCTGAATGCGCAGGCGTTCCTCGCCTCCGTCGGCGCCGCGGGCATCGTCGCGCCCGATTCCGGTCTCACACTCGACCAGCAGCGGGAACAGCTGGAAGCGCTCTTTCGAACCCGCACCTCGACGGAGTGGGAGGCTCTCTGCGACGCGGCGGGCACCGAGGGCGCCATCTGCCGCACCTCCGAGGAGTGGCTCGCGAACGAGCAGGCGCTGGGGTCGGAGATCGTTATCGACACCGAGGACCCCGTGCTCGGCGCGGTTCGCGGGCCGGGCATCAACGTCCGCATGTCGCGAACGCAGCCGCCGGCCCCCCGCGCTCGCTCCCTGCCGGACGCCGACCGCGCGGCCGTCCTCGCCTCCCTCAACCGCGCCATGCCCTCCCTCGCGGCGAGCGAACCGCCGCTGCGCGCCGCGCTCGAAGGGATCCGCGTCGTGGACCTCTGCATCGTGCTCGCCGGCCCGACCTGCGGCCGCACCCTCGCGGAGTTCGGCGCGGACGTCGTCAAGGTGGACAGCCCGTCGCGCAAGATGGTCGCGTTCCACAATGACATCAACCGCGCCAAGCGGAGCATCGTCCTGGACCTCAAGAGCGAAGAGGGGTTGAGCGTCTTCTGGCGGCTCGTGGCGGACGCCGACGTGGTCGTGCAGAACTTCCGCAAGGGCGTGGCGGAACGGCTGGGCATCGGCTATGACGACGTTCGGGCCCGCCGCCCGGACATCGTCTACGCCTCCTTGAATACGTACGGGCAGGTTGGCCCATGGGCGGGGCGGCCGGGCCACGAGCAGATCGCGCAGGCGGCTTCGGGCATGCAGGAACGGTACGGCGGCGCCGGCCGGCCGACGCTCGCGCCGTTCGCCGTGAACGATTACGGGACGGGCTTCATGGGTGCGTACGGGGTCGCCCTCGCCCTCCTCCACCGCCAGCGCACGGGCGAAGGCCAGCATGTCGACAGCGCCCTCGCGTACACCGCTACGATGCTGCAGTCGTCGCTGCTGCAGTCGTACGCGGGCAAGACTTGGGACGAGCCACGCGGGCAGGACGCGCTCGGGGCCGGGCCGCTCAACCGGGCGTACGAAGCCGCCGATGGCTGGCTCTTCCTCGCCGCCCGGCGCGCCGACATCGACCGCGTCGCGGCACTCGCCGCAGCGCATGGCCTCGAGGGCGAAGCGCTGGCGAGCGCCATTTCGGCCGCCATCCGCGGCGGCACGGTCGCGGAATGGGTCGAGCGCCTGCGCAGCGCCGGGGTCGGCGCGCACGCGATCGTCAACGACGTGCGCGCCCTCATGGATGACCCCTGGGTCCAGGCCCACGGCCTGAGCGTGACGCGCGAGCACGAAGGGTTCGGGCCGATCACGACAACGGGGCCCACGCCACGGCTCTCGCGGACGCCGCCCGTGCCGGGACGCCCCGCACCGCGGCCGGGGTCCGACGCCGCCTCCGTCCTCGCCGGCGTGGGCCTCGAAGCGGAGCTCGACCGGCTCGTCCGCACCGGCGTCGTCGTCACCGAAGGCATCGGGACGCGGTAGCGCCTACAGAGAGTCGTACACCGCATCGACCAGCGCGATGTTGCGCGGGTCTCGCCAGGAGCGGCCCGCGCGGTTGCAGACGTACCCGAACCCGAGGCCGATGTCGGGGTCGGCGAAGCCCAGCACGGCGCCGTTCCCGTAGTGGCCGAACGTGCGCGGCCCACTGCCCAGCGCGCGAACGCCGGGAATCGTCATCTGGAAGCCGAGCCCGAAGCGGTTGGGCCTGCCAAGCACGCTGTCTTCGCCATCGGCCTGGATGGTGTTGGCCTGCTCGATGAGCTCGGGCGCCAACAGGTGCACACCGTCGACCTCGCCACCGGTCGCGAGCGTACCGAAGATGCGCGCCATCGACCGTGCGTTGGAATGCGGGTTCGTCGAGGGGTACTCGGCCGCCCGCCACATGCGCGAGTTCACCTGCCATTCCGGGTGCCCCGGCGGGTTGCGGTACGCCAACACCCGCGCGAGGTCCACACCCTCGAGCGTCGCCGGGTCCACCTCCAGCCACGGCCGCGCCGAGTCCTCATTGGCGGCGCGCTGGTACTGCACCCATTCGGCCACTCGGTGGTCCTCCTCGGGCCCGAAGCCGCTCATGAAGTCAGCCCCGAGTTTGCCACCGATCTCCTCGCGCAGATACGTCCCGATCCCGCGGCCATCGACGCGCCGCACGATTTCGCCGAGCAAGAACCCGAACGTGTTGACGTGGTATCCGAAACGCGAACCCGGCTCCCACCAGGGCTCCTGCTCGGCCAACGCCGTGCACATCGCGTGCCAATCCGTGAGATTCAAACCGGCTTGCAGGGGCTTGCGAATCGCGGGAAGCCCGGCCTGGTGCGAGAGCAGGTACCGCACCGGCAGCGTCGCCTTGCCCGCCTGTGCGAACTCTGGCCAGTACCGCGCGACCGGCGCGTCCAACTCCACCTGGCCGCGTTCCACAAGCTGCAGAACGCAAATCGCGCTCACGGCCTTTCCCACGGACCACACGTTCACGATGGTGTCCCGCTGCCAGGGGGTGCGCTTCGCCTGGTCCTGGTACCCGCCCCAGAGGTCGACCACGGGGACTCCCCCGAGCGTGACCGAAACCGCCGCGCCTAGCTCGTCGCGCTCCGCGAAGTTCTTCGCGAACGCCTCGCGTACGCGCTCGAACCGGGGATCAACCGTGCCCTCGGTCATGGTGTGCCTCCCTCAATTGCGCGGGAGTCTCGCACATTTTGGCGGGCCAGCGTCATAGAACATTTGTGTTGACGGGCGAACATGCGTTCGCTACTCTACGCGCCACCAACAGAACGGATGTACGTATCATGGTCAACCCGCTCCCTCACCATCGTCTTCGACCTGTTCCTTGGTCGGGTCGGCTCTCCTGGTCAGCGCAGCCCTGGTGGACGAATACCTCACATCGCGGGGCGGAGCGGTGCGCGGCGCAGCGAGAAGTCGCACCACGTCACGGCGGGTGATCCGACATGCGATCACGGGTCCGAACGACTTCAGATTGGAAGTGGCCCGCCTGCAGGCGCGGCGCGCCACCCGGGCACGGGCAGCGTAATCCCGCTTAGCCGCGACGGGCAGGTGCAGCCTCGCGCGCTCGTTTGCGCTCAATGGCGCGCTCGACCGTACGCACGCCCCGGATGATCTCGATGCGCGAAAGGAGACGGCTCAGTTGCTCGATACCCGTCGTCTCCAGTGTCGTGAGGATGTTCACGGAGCCATCGCCGTTCTCCACGGTGCGAACGCCCACCATGTTCACCTTCTCTTCGGTGACGACCGTGGTGATGTCGCGCAGCAGGCCGACACGATCCCAGGCCTCGATCACGATGTTCGCCGGGTACAGCCGCGACGCCGAGCCCCATTCCACGCCGATGAGCCGCTCCTGCTCCTCCTCGTTGAGCACGTTCACGCAGTCCGCACGGTGGACGGTGATGCCGCGAGTGCGCGTCACGTAGCCGACGATCTGGTCGCCGGGGAGGGGATTGCAGCAGCGGGCCATCGTCGTCAGGAGGTTACCGACGCCGGTGACCTGGAGGGACGGGCTGCCGAGCGCCGCGGGCGCCATCTTCTCCGGCAGAGCTGGCGGCAAGTCCGCCTCGCCCTCCTCCTCGCGCAGCAGATCGCCCAGTTTGCGGGCAATCGTCGTCGTGCTAACGCCGCCGTAGCCGAGCGCCGCGAGGAAGTCTTCCCAGGTCGTGTAGTTGAACAGCGAAAGGATCTGCTCCTGCCGCTCGGCCAGGTCCAGCCCGAGACGGCGCATCTCCTTCTCAATCATCTCCCGCCCGCGCTCGATGTTCTCGTCGCGCTCCTGCCGCCGGAACCACTGCCGGATCTTGGACTTGGAGTGAGCGGTGTGGATGTAGCCAAGGTTCGGATTCAGCCAGTCTCGCGAGGGGCCCTTGCTCGTCCGGCTCCGCATGATCTCAACGATGTCGCCGTTATGGAGCGTGGCGTTGAGGGAGACCATGCGGTTGTTCACCTTCGCCCCAACGGTCTGGTGCCCCAGGTCCGTGTGGATGCGGTAGGCGAAATCCAGCGGCGTGGCGCCCGCCGGCAGGTCCAGCACCTCACCCTTCGGGGTGTAGACGAACACCTGGTCGTGGAAGATGTCGGTCTTCACCGACTCCACGAACTCCTCGGCGCCGGCGAGATCGCGCTGCCAATCGAGCAGCTGACGCAGCCACGCGATCCGCTCTTCGTCGCGCCCGGTAGACCTGCCGCCCTCCTTGTACGCCCAGTGCGCCGCGACGCCGTACTCGGCGACGCGGTGCATTTCGTACGTCCGGATCTGGATTTCGAGCGGCCGCCCGTTCAGTGCGAGGACCGTGGTGTGCAGCGACTGGTAGCGGCTGTCCTTCGGGTTGGCGATGTAGTCGTCGATCTGGCCGGGAATGGGGCGCCAGAGGCCATGCACGATGCCGAGGGCGTGGTAGCACTCGCTCACGTTGTCGACGAACACCCGGATGGCGAGCAGGTCGTAGATCTGGTCGAACGCCTTCCCCTGCTCGGCGTAGCGCTGCATCTTCTGGTGGATGCTGTAGATGTGCTTCGCTCGCCCGGTGACCTCGGCCTTGATGCCCGCGGCCGCGAGGTGCTCGCGCACGGAAGCGGTGGCCTCCTGGATGTACGCCTGCCGTTGTTGCCGCTTGGCCGCGAGCAGCTCGGCGATGCGCTTGTACTCGGCAGGCTCGAGATACCGGAACGCGAGGTCCTCGAGTTCCCACTTGATCTGCCATACACCGAGCCGGTTCGCGAGCGGCGCGAAGATCTCCATGGTCTCGAGCGCGATGCGCTCCTGCTTCTCGGGGCCGAACGCCCACAGCGTGCGCATGTTGTGGAGGCGGTCGCACAGCTTAATGAGGACGACGCGCACGTCCTCGGCCATCGCGAGGAACATCTTCCGCAGGTTCTGGGCCTGCTGGCCGGCACGGATGGCCTGCACATCGCCGCCGAAGGTCATGGGCAGCTTGTCGAGCTTGGTCAGGCCGTCCACGAGCGTGGCCACATCGCCCCCGAACTTCTCGCGGATCACCTCGTTCGGGACCTTGCAGTCCTCCTGCACGTCGTGCAGGAGCGCGGCCGCAAGCGCACTCGCGTCCAACTCCAGTTCGGCGACGAGGTTCGTGACTTCGAGCGGGTGGGTGATGTACGGATCGCCGGTCTTTCGCATCTGGCCGTCGTGGCAGAGGGCGGCGAAGGCGTAGACCTCCCGCAGGGGTTCAACGCGTTCGGGGGGGAGGTAACGAGCGGCGCGAGCGAGAACGGCGTCGATATCGACGCCCTGGGTTTGCGGCTCCTGAACGCGAACCTGCAATCCGTCGCCTCTTTGCCGGGTAAGCTCCGAAACCTATCCTACCACGAACCCCTCTTCCCACCGATTGTGAGCTCCCACCATGAGCAGCCGCTTCCAGGCGCCGCGCGGAACGCAGGACATCCTTCCCGACATGCAGCCGTACTGGACCTCCGTGGTCCGGACCGCGGAGGAGGTGACGCACCTCTTCGGCTTCCGCCGCATCGATACGCCCATCTTCGAAAACGCAGCCCTCTTCGAAAAAGGCAGCGGCGACACGACGGACATCGTCGAGAAGGAGATGTACCAGTTCGAGGACCGTGGGGGCGACCGCCTCGCGCTCACCCCGGAGGGCACGCCCGGCATCGCGCGGGCTTACCTGGAGCACGGCATGGCCAGCTGGCCGCAGCCCGTGCGCCTGTGGACCACGCACCCCATGTTCCGGTACGACCGGCCGCAGAAGGGCCGCTATCGCCAGCACACGCAGATCGACTGCGAAGTCATCGGATCGGCCGACCCGCTGGTCGACGCCGAGGTGATCGAACTCCTCTGGCGGATGTACCAGGGCGTGGGCATCAAGAACGTGGGCGTCCGCCTCGGTTCGATCGACGACCTGGAGCCGCGGAAGGCGTACGTCGAGCGGCTCAAGGAGTATTACCGTCCGCACCTCGACCGCCTGTCGGAGGACAGCCGGCGGCGGTTCGACCGCAACCCGCTTCGCCTCCTCGACAGCAAGGACGAACGCGACCTGCCGTACAAGGACGCGGCCCCGAAGCTGGTGGACCAGCTCAGCGACGGAGCGCAGGCGCACATGGACGTCGTGCGGGCCGCGCTGGACGCTGCCGGTATCCCCGTGGTCATCGACCCGCTGCTGGTCCGCGGGCTGGACTACTACAACCGCACGGTCTTCGAGATCGTCCCCACGGACGACGAACGGGCGCAGGGCACGGTTGGCGGCGGCGGCCGGTACGACGGCCTCATCGAGATCCTCGGTGGCCCGCATACGCCGGCCGTCGGCTTCGGCAGTGGCATCGAGCGGATCATCCTGGAGATGCAGAAGCACGAGGTCCCGGTGGCGGCCCACGCCGCGCCCGATGTCTTCCTCATTCACCGCGCGCAGGACGCCGCCCGGCCCGTCACGAGCCTTGCCGGGGCGCTCCGCAGCAGTGGAGTTTCGGTGGTCGTGGCCGAAAGCGGCCGTTCCATGAAGTCACAGTTCCGCAGCGCGGACGCCTCGGGAGCGCGCTTCGCCGTCATTATTGGGGACGACGAACTGGGCCGTGGCGTGGCCATGGTGAAGGACCTGCGCGGCGGCGGCGAACAGCGCGAGGTGCCTCTCGACGCCGTTCCCGGGGCGATTACCAGCGCGGGCTAGGGCCCCGAGGGGCTCTGCTATACTCGAATCACCGCACAATTCCCCGAGCGGCGTGCCCCAGCACGCCGCCAGCTTGCTTGAGGACCATGGACGAGGCTATTCGCGCCCGCCTGCTTGACGTGCAGCGGCGCTACAACGAACTCACCGACGAAATGGGCCGCCCCGATGTCGCGGCCGACTTCGAGAAGGTCAACGGCCTCGCGAAGGAGCGCGCCGAAATCCAGGCGATCGCATCCCTCTTCGAGGAGTACCAGCGCGTCGAGGAGTCCATCGCCGGCGCACGCGCCCTCATGGCCGAGGACGATGCGGACCTGCGGGCACTGGCCGAGCAGGAGCTCGCGGACGGAGAAGCGCGGCTGGCTGAACTCGACGGCGAAGTTCTCCGCGCCCTCCTCCCCAAGAACCCGCGCGACGACCGCGACGTGATCGTCGAGATCCGCCGGGGCCGGCGGCGAAGAAGCCGCCCTGTTCGCCGCCGAGCTCTACCGCATGTATGCGCGATACGCCGAGCGACACCGCTGGCACACGGAAATCCTGAACGCCTCGGAGAGCGACAAGCACGGGTTCAAGGAAGTCGTGTTCGAGCTTCGCGGGCGCGGCGCCTACTCCCGGTTGAAGTTCGAAAGCGGCGTGCACCGTGTGCAGCGCGTGCCCGAGACCGAGGCGCAGGGGCGCATCCACACCTCCACCGCCACCGTCGCGGTGCTCCCCGAGGCCGAGGAAGTGGACGTGGCCGTCGACGAGAAGGACCTTCGCATCGACATCTTCCACTCGTCGGGCGCGGGCGGTCAGAACGTGAACAAGGTCGCGACGGCTATCCGCATCACCCACGTGCCGACGGGGATTGTCGTCGTCTGCCAGGACGAGCGGACGCAGGGCAAGAACCGGATCAAGGCGATGACGGTCCTTCGCAGCCGCCTGCTCGACCTCGAACAGCAAAAGCGGGACGCCGAGTTGAGCGCGGACCGCCGTTCGCAGGTCGGCAGCGGCGACCGCAGCGAAAAGATCCGCACGTACAACTTCCCGCAGGACCGCATCACCGACCACCGCGTCGGGCTGACACTGCACAACATCCCGGATCGCCTCGACGGCAACATCGACGATCTGATCGACGCCGTGGCCACGGCGGACGAGGCGGAGCGGCTCAAGGGGCTGTGAACGGCGACGGGGCGGAGCGGCAATCGGCGTGGCAGGCGGCCCGGGCCGCCGAGCCGCTGCTCGCCGAGGCGGGCGTTCCGGAGGCTCGTTTCGAGGCCGAGTACCTCGCACGCACCGCCGCCGGGATTTCGCGCGCGCAATACTTCGCAGGGGCGCCCCTGGACGATGACGGCCGGCAGCGGTTCGAAGGGTTCCTTGAGCGGCGCATTCGCCGCGAGCCGTCAGCGTACCTCGCCGGCGAACGCGAGTTCCGGACGCGCACGTTCGCAGTCGGTCCCGGCGTCCTCGTCCCCCGGCCTGAGACGGAGATGCTGGTCGACATCGGCCTCGATGCCGTTCGCGGCGGCGCGCGCACCGTGCTCGAAGTGGGAACCGGCAGCGGGGCGGTTGCCGTCTCGCTCGCGGCCGAGCTCTCACCGGGCGACGCCCGCGTCGTGGCCACGGATCTCAGCGCACGGGCGATCCTCGTCGCGCGTGCCAACGCCCGCCGGCACGCCGCGCGGGTCGATTTCGTCCTGGCCGATCTCGCGGGGCCGATCGGGCGGGCCGACGTCGTGCTCGCGAACCTACCGTACATTCCGAGTGGCGAAATCGACGCGCTCGAACCGGAGGTGAGCCGCTGGGAGCCACGGCTCGCGCTCGACGGCGGCGACGACGGTTACGCGCTCATCAGGCGCCTGCTGCAGGATTGCGCCACGCGCCTCCGCCCCCGCCTCCTCGCGCTTGAAGTCGGATTCGGCCAGGCCCCGGACGTGGCGAAGCTCGTCCACGCCACGGGCGCAAACGCGGAGGTCCTGGTGGACTTCAACGCCATCGAGCGGATTGTCGTGGCCCAATGGCCGTGAAGCTCGTCGCGCTCGACATCGACGGCACGATCGTCCCAGCGGGCGCGGACGTCCCTTCGCCGCGCATCACGGCGGCCGTGCGGACGCTCACGGATTCGGGGATTGCGGTCGTCCTCGCCAGCGGCCGTATGTTCCCGGGAACGGCGCGCATCGCGCGGCACCTCGGCCTCGGGACGCCGGTGGTCTGCCAGCAGGGGTGCTCGGTGCACTCGCTCGACGGCGCGATGTTGCACGAGTTCCCCATCGAGCGGGACCTCGCGATGGCCGTCGTCGACTACGCCCGGGAGCGCAACCACGTCTACGAGTGGTTCAATCCCCTTCGCTACATCGCCTCGCGCGAGACTCCCGCGACCACGGAATACGGCCACGTTTCAGGTATCACGCCAGAGTACATGGACCGTCCCGAGACGGCGGGGGTGCGCCCAACCGGCGTCGGCGTGATCAGCAGCCCCGGCGAGGCGAGCACGATTCACCGGGAGCTCGTCGCGCGACACAGCCAGGAGCTGCACCTGCTCGACTTCCCCGGCGTCACCGTCGGGGTGGGCCTGGACGCGAACAAAGGCCACGCGCTCTCCCTCCTCTGCCGTGACTTCGGCATCGAACGGGACGAAGTGGCGGCCATCGGGGACAGCGTCAACGATGCCCCGATGCTCTCGTGGGCCGGCCGGGGGTACGCGCTCGCACACAGCGACCGTTACGCCCTCGACGCCGCGGACGAGGTGCTGCCGGATGGCGAGGAGCCCGTCGCGCGCCTGCTCGAATCCATCGCGCACTGGGGGCGGTGACCCTTGCCAGGCGCACTGGCCGCCGCCATCCTTCGCCCCGACGGAGGTACACCATGGCTGACGGACTCACGCGGAACGGCGATGCGACGCCGATCGACATGCTCCCCGGAATCGTCCGGCGAACATTGAACGAAGGTGCGCACACGACGCTGTGCGAGCTGCGAATGGACCCGGGAAGCCACGTCCCGGCCCACACGCATCCCCACGAACAGACGGGATACCTCGCGAGCGGCTGCTTCCGCTTCCGCCTCGGCGATACCTGGATGGAGCTCAGCGCGGGCGATAGCTGGTGCGTCCCGGGTGGGGTCGAGCACGAGGTCGAGGTGATCGAGGCGTCCATCGCGATTGACGTCTTCAGCCCGGTGCGGGAGGAGTACCGCGATCCGAAGCATCCGCTTGCCCCGAGTGCTCCTTAGCGTGGCGGCGGGCTAGAATTCGCGAGTGATACCGCGTTACTCCCGCCCCCAAATGGCCGCCCTTTGGACCGACCAGGCCAAGTTCCAGCGCTGGCTCGACGTCGAGGTTGCCGCGTGCGAGGCCTGGGCCGAATTGGGCCAGGTTCCCGCCGCCGACGCCGCGAAGATCCGTGCGAACGCGGCCTTCGACCTGGCGAAGGTCGATGAGTACCTCGCGATCACCCACCACGACGTGACGGCGTTCCTCCGCTCGGTAACGGACCACCTTGGGGACGAAGGGCGGTGGGTTCACTTCGGGCTCACGAGCTCGGATGTCTGGGATACGGCCACGGGCCTCCAGCTCCGGGACGCCGCGGACCTGCTGCTCGCCGACGTCGACGCGCTCATCGTGGTGCTTGAGCGGCAGGCCGCCGCCCATCGCGACACCCTCTGCGTGGGCCGCACCCACGGCGTGCACGCCGAGCCGACGACGTTCGGTCTGAAGCTGGCGGTGTGGGTCGACGAAATGCGCCGCAACCGCGAACGGCTGGCCTGCGCGCGCGACGCCGTGGCCGTCGGCGCCATCAGCGGGACCGTGGGCACCCACGCCTCGGTTCCCCCGGCGCTCGAGGAGATCGTTTGCGCGAACCTCGGGCTGGGAATCGAAAACGCCTCGACGCAGATCATCCAGCGCGACCGGCATGCGCAGTTCGTGACCACGCTCGCGCTCATCGGCGCCTCGCTGGAAAAGTTCGCCACCGAGATTCGCGCGCTGCAGAAGACCGAGGTTCGCGAAGCCGAGGAGCCGTTCGACGAGGGCCAAACGGGCTCCAGTTCGATGCCGCACAAGCGCAACCCCGAGAAATGCGAGCGCATTTCTGGCCTCGCGCGCGTGCTGCGCGGCTATGCCGTGACGGCAATGGAGAACGTCGCCCTGTGGCACGAGCGCGACATCAGCCACTCGTCCACGGAGCGCATCATCTTCCCCGATGCCTGCCTCGTGCTCGATTACACGCTCACGCTCTTCACCGGCATCATGGACCGCCTGCTCGTCTACCCGGAGAACATGCGCGAGAACCTCGACCGGTCGTATGGCCTCGTCTTCTCGCAGCGGGTGTTGCTCGCGCTCATCGACGCCGGCCTCTCCCGGCAGGGGGCGTACGCCATCGTCCAGCGAAACGCGATGACGGCGTGGAGGACGAAGCGGCAGTTCCTGGACCTGCTGCTGGAGGACCCCGAGGTGACCGCGCAACTGGCGCCCGATGCCGTGCGCGGGCTGTTCGATTACGGCTTCTACCTGCAGAACATCGGCGCGACGTTCGAGCGCCTCGGCCTGTGAGCGTGGTGCCGCCGCCGCCTCCACCGGCCCCGGCGGCGACCACGCGCGGGACCTTCACGGCCACCGGTGCCCATCTGGGCGACGGTTCGCGACGCCTTTCACCTCGTTCGGCGCAACCCCGCGAGACGATGCTCCCCCTCTTCGCGGTCGAGTTGCCCGTGGTCATCGTCGTCACCGCGCTGACGACGCTCCTCTACTTCACGGCGTTCAAGGACGAGCCGTTCTACATCGCCGATGACCTGTTCACGGAAGGGTCGGCGGGCGCCGTGTTCGCATTCCTCGCGTTGACCGCGGTCAGCGCGCTCTTCAGCCAGGTCGCGCGCGCAGCCACGATCGTCAGCGTCGCCGCGCTCATCGGCGGCAAGCGGCTGCCGCTCAGCCAGGCGCTCGACCCGGCGTTCACGCGAATGGGTGGCCTGCTCACGCTGGCGTTCCTGATGTTCGCGGGGGCCGTGGTTCTCGGGGTGACCGTCGTCGGCATCGTCGTGCTGCCCATCCTCGCGCTTCGGCTCGGCCTGACGGTCGAGGCGTTCATGCTCGATGGGGGCAACCCGTTCCAGGCGCTCCGGCGCTGCTGGGCCGTGATGGGCCCCGGCCGAAACCGCGCCGGCGCCCTCAGCGGCATCATGACGCCGACGATGCTGCGCCTGCTGGCCGTGTTCCTCGTCATCGTGCTGCTGGTGGCCGTGCCCGTGCTCGCCGTCAACGCGACGGGCGAACTCGCGCGCGGGAGCCGCACGGCCCAGATATGGCTCAGCGGCCTCCTCACGGTGCTGCAGACCATCCTCCTGCTTCCCGTGTTCGCGTGGGTGTCCGCCACCATGACGTCGTTCTATCTCCAGGCGAGGCAGCGTGCCGATGGTTGACCTTCTCCTCGAAACGGACCTCCCAAACCGCCTCTACCGGGGCAAGGTGCGCGACACCTTCGACCTCGGCGACCGCCTGCTGATCGTCGCGACGGACCGCGTGTCCGCGTTCGACGTCGTGCTCGAAGGGGGCGTGCCCCGCAAGGGCGAGGTGCTCAGCCGCCTGTCGGCGTGGTGGTTTGAGCGCATCCGGGAGGTGGTGCCGAACCACTTCATCACGCTCGTCACGGCCGAGACCAGCCACCTTCTGCCGTTCGCCATCGACGAACGCTACTACGGACGCAGCATGATCGTCCGCAAGGCGCGACGGCTCGACGCCGAGTGCATCGTGCGCGTATACCTCTCGGGGTCGGGGTGGAAGGAGTACCAGCGCACGGGCATGGTCTGCGGCGAACGGCTGCCCGAAGGGCTGCGCGAATCCGAGCGGCTGCCCCAGGCCATCTTCACTCCCTCGACGAAAGCGGACGCCGGGCACGACGAGAACATCACCTACGAGCGGCTCACCGAGATCATCGGCGAAGACGCCGCGAATGCGGCGAAGCTGCGCTCCATCGCCATCTACGACTACGGCCGCATCGTCGCCGAGGAGCGCGGCATCATCATCGCGGACACCAAGTTCGAGTTCGGCATCTGGAACGAAGAGGTCATCCTCATCGACGAATGCATGACGCCGGACAGCAGCCGATTCTGGCCGCTGGCGGGGTATGCGCCGGGCGGGCCGCAGCCCAGCTTCGACAAACAGCCGGTGCGCGACTGGATGGTCGCCAGCGGCTGGAAGGATGGCGACGCGGCACCAGTGCTGCCCGCCGATGTCGCCGCCGCGACCACCGAGCGGTACCTCACCGCATACCGCATGCTGACGGGACAGGAGCTTCCATCATGAGCAAGAAGACCGCGAAGAAGTCCGGGGACAAGGCCGACAAGAAGCAGAAGAACAAGAAGGCCGACTCGGCGGCGAAGGAAACCCTGTTCCTGGCGCGTGTTTATGTCGCCCTCAAGCCGACGGTCAACGACCCGGAGGGCAATACCATCGCCAGCGCCCTCGGCTCCCTCGGGTTCGAAGGGGTCGAAGGGGTGCGGTCGGGGCGGTACTTCCAGGTGCGCGTCCACGCCGCCGGGAAAGACGCGGCAATCAAGCAGGTCGATGCGATGTCGGCGCGCCTGCTTGCGAACCCGGTCATCGAAAGCTACGAGTTCGAGATCGCCCGGGCGTAGCGCCTCAACAACCCGCGGCATGTGATCCCAGACGCGGACAACGGCTCCCGGCTGCCGCAAGGACGGCCGCGTTGGCGCCACGCCTCGCCAACGGTCGCGAGCTTACAGCTTCATATCCCGCGCAGATTTTGCGTTCTGTTGCTTGTTGTGCCCTTCCCGGGTGGGTAGGTTCGAGGGTGAGCCCACACCGTCCGGCGCGCGACCGCGCGCTGCCAGGAGGACACCTCATGCGTATCCACCGTTCCCAGGCCGTCGCACGGATGGCCCTTTTCGCGGGCGCCGGCGTCGCGCTGGCGGCTCCACTCGCCGGTTGCGGCGACGACCGCTCCGGGGTTCCCGCTACGAATGTCGCCGACCACCGGGTTGGGCAGGTGGCCGCGACGGCCACCGTCCCAGGCGTGTGCGCGCCGAAGCCTGCCAGGCCAGCGACCGTCGTCGCGTCCGGCGGTGCGGCGGTGGCACCCATGCCAGCGCAGCCGGGATCATGCACGAAGTAGCCCCGGGCAGGCCGGGAACACACCACGACAAAGGCCGCGTCGGTATTCGACACGGCCTCGTGGTGGACTGGTTCTCGGGCCGGTCTACGCGGTGAGGCCCGGGTCCTGGGCGAAGTAGATCTCGCAGGCGCGGCGGGTGGCTGCGGGCTCGAGCACCGCCGGGCGCTTCACAAACTTCGCCTCCTCGATCACGAGCTGCAGGACGTCGCGCGGATGGCAGCTCCGGGAGTTGCCCGAGCTGGCACGGTGAACCATCTCCACCGCCGTCTCGATCCCCCCGGGCGCGACTTCGACGCCCATCGCCTCGGCGAACCGGCGGAAGATCTCGGCCATCTGCGCGGGTGTTGGTTCGGGAATGCGAATCTTGTACGGAATGCGGCGGAGGTGGGCCTCCTCCAGCATCGTCCGCGGTTCCAGGTTCGTGCTGAAGCAGATGGTCGAGCGGAACGGGAACGTGATCCGTTCGCCGGTCACGAGGGCCATCGTGTCTTCGCCACGTTCGAGGGAGGCGATCCAGCGGTTCAGGAGCGCGTGCGGCGAGACCTGCTGCCGGCCGAAGTCGTCGATCGCAAGCAGGCCGCCGTGGGCCTTCAGGTGCGGAGGCGCCTGGTGGTAGCCGACGGCCGCGTCGTAGGCGAGGTCGAGGTCCTCATGCCGGAGCTCGCCGCCGACGAACACGAACGGGCGTCGAATGCGGAGCCAGCGGCGGTCGTACGCCGACGTGCTGTCGGCGGTGTCGTCGCCTTCGACCACGACGTGCACGAGGTCGTCGTAGAGCTTGATGATGTGGCCGCTGACGTAGACCGCCACCGGCATCAGGGTGACGCCGTGGATGGCCTCGCTAGTAAGTTCGAGGATCGTCGTCTTGCCGTTGCCGGGGGCTCCCCAGAGCATCGCCGGGCGACCGGAAGTGAGCGCGAGGCAGACCTTGGCCACAACATCGCGGGCGAGCACGAGCTGCTGAAGCGCCCGCGCGAGCCGAACGGGATCGGGCGCGCCGACCTCGCCGTCGTGTTCCAGCATGCGGAAGTATTCCTGGATCGGGACGGGCACCGGACCAACGTAGCGGCTGCGCGTGAAGGCGTTCTCGGCCTCGTGGAGCCCGGCATCGGTGAGGCGGTACTGCCACTCGGATTCAAGCCGTCCCGAGGCGGAGGTTGTTTCGACCAGCCGCTGGCGCTTCAGGCCCTCTAGCACCTCGCGCACGATGGCGGGGTGCACACGCAGCGAGTTCGCAATGGCGACCGGAGTGGGGATCGCGATGCGATGCAGCGTCTTGATGGCGAGGTCTTCGATGAACCGCTCCGGCAGCCCCAGCGCATCGATGCGGTCGGGTGCTGCCGGGAGGGACGGCAGGGCACGCAGCGGCGACGCCGGCCGTGGCGGTGGCGTTTGCTCGCGATAATTCTCGGCCACCGCGAGGTTCCCCGCGGTCGCGCCGTATCCGTGCTCCATGACGTCGTCCTTCCCTGCGGGTGGGCGCCGCGCAGGATGGAGTTGTGCTACGAGAAGTTTCGGCTCGCGGGGCACGGACCGGAGACCCAACCGGCGGGCCGGAGGGTGACAGAGCAGTGGAAGTCAGGCCGGGGCCAGCCCGGGCGCCTGTGACACCTCGCCGGGAGCCTCGGGCGCCGCGAGAAAGCGCTCGAACCGGCCCTCCATGTCCCAGAGCAGCCACCACTCGCGGCGCACCTCCATCCGCAGGAAGTGCTGCCCCTGCCGTTCGATCACGGCGGCATCGCCAAAGCCGGCGCGGCGGAAGGCACGCTGAGCGCGTTCGTTCCAGGTGAGCGTGTGGAGGATCATCCGCCGCACCGGAAGGGTCGCCCACGTGTGGCGAAGGAAGAGGATGGTGGCGGCGCTGCCGGCGCCACGCTCTCGCGCCGCGCCCGGGCCGATGGTGATACCCATCTCGGCCACCTGCTCCACGTAATCGGCGCCGTAATACATGATCGTGCCGATGTGGCCCGCGTCGGCCGTCTCGATCGCGAACGCGCGGCGCTCGGTCGTCGGGTACCGCAGGTCGTGTTCAAAGCGCAGGGTGAAGTTCGAAAACGGCACGGTGAGCGGGGAGCCGCCATCGTACCGTGCGATCTCCGGGTCCGAGCGCCAGCGGTAGTTGTCGAGGGCGTCCGCCGGGACCTGGCGCCGCAGCCAGATCCAGCCAGCCGACACGAGCGGCTCGGGCACGGCGGCGGGTTCGCTCACGCCTCTCCGCCCTCAAGCAACGCGACGGCCATGTCGAGGATGCGCCGCTCGTTCACGTACGAGAGCTTCTTGCGAGCCTCGGCGAGCGGGAACCAGTCGACGGCGTCGAATTCGTGGTCGTGCTGGCTGACGTCCCCGCCTGTGGGCGACATCAGCCAGTGATGGACCTGCTTGTGGTAGCGGACGCCGGCGGCCGTGAACCAGTACTCAATGCTGCCGATGGGTTCGCCCAGCGCCACCTCAAGCCCGGTTTCCTCGCGCACTTCGCGCAAGGCGGTCTCCTCGATCGCCTCACCGTCGTCCGGGGTGCCCTTGGGCAGGCCCCAGAGCTTCTCTTCCGTGCGGCCACAAAGCACGACTTCGATTGCGCCCGCGGCGGAGCGGCGCCAGACGACGCCGCCGGCGGACACTGCATCCTTCACGGGGAGCCGGTTCGTCGTCACTCGCTGTTCCGGCCGCCTTCGGTGGTGACGAAGCGCGCCATCTCCAGGGCGGCGTCGACCTCCTCCTCGAGGCCCTCGGGCGGTTCCGCCTTGACGCGCATGAGGATCTCGATGACGTCCTCGCCGCCGATTTCGCCCAGCGAAAAGAGCGCGGCGGTGACGACCTCGAGGTCCTCGTCGTCGAGAAGCGCGACGAGCGGGTCGATACCCTCGTCGGAGGCGATGAGCCCCAGGGATTGCGCGGCTTCGAAGCGGAACTCCGGGTCGTCCGAGACGGCCTGGTCCGCGAGGTACTCGACCCAACGCTCGCTGGCGGAGGCGCCCATGGCGCGGATGGCGGCGATGCGCAGCCGGTCGTCCTCGGCGTAGTAGGCGTCGTTGATGAGCGTGTTGATCCAGGGCAGGGAGCGCGCGCCGATGGACTCGATGGCGGCCGCGCGCACGTCGAGGGCTTCGGCCGCGTTTTCGGCGGCCCCGCGCAGCGCGGTCGTCACCAGCTCCGCGGTTTCGCGATCAAGGGACTCGAACTCGGCTCGCACGACGGCGTGCGCGAGCGCTGCGGCACTCGCGGCGCGCACACCTTCGTCGTCGTCCGACCGAACCATTTGCGCGAGTCGCGCCACGACGATGCGATCCTCGACTTCCCACAGTACCCGGGCGGCCGCGCGGCGGACGGGGGCCGAGGTGTCGTCCAGGGCGACGCCGGCGAAGCGCGCGAAATCGAGGTCAACGTTGTCTTCGGCGAGTTCGAGCGCCCGCGTGAGTAGCGATTCGCGGTCGGCGGGAGCGATGTCGGGCCATGCCGCACGCAGCGCGTCGGCTTCTTCGCGGGAAAGATCGGAGAGACCGGCCAGTTCGGCGGCCGAGAGCGTACCGGTGGAACGAAGGGTTTCGAGCAGCTGCGAAAGCTGCCGCGGGGGAGCGGATGCCATGCATCCAGTGTAGCACTCGACCGGGTCAGCCCCGGTGTTCGGCCGTGAGCGCGCGGCCGAGCAGCGCCTGCATGGCGCCCGCGATGCTCGCGCGGCCTTCCAGCACGGCCGTGACCTGCTCGGCGATGGGCATCTCCACCCCGAGACGGCCCGCGAGCGCGACCGCGACCGGTGCGGTGGCCGCGCCCTCCACCGCCTCCCCGACGATGCCGGCGGCCGTGGCGGGGGTTTCGCCGTGCGCGAGCAGCTCCCCGAAGCGGTGGTTCCGGCTCAGCGGCGAATAGCACGTGACGGCGAGGTCGCCGACACCGGCGAGCCCCTGGAAGGTAAGCGGGTCGGCACCAAGGGCGGCGCCGAGGCGGGTCATTTCCGCCAGCCCACGGGTCATGATCGCGGCCATCGCGTTTGCGCCCATATCCAGGCCAGCGGCCACGCCCGCCGCGATCGCCACGACGTTCTTCAGCGCGCCGCCAAGTTCCACGCCGATGGCGTCGGAGGAGCGGTAGACGCGGAAGGCCGGGCCGCTGAGTGCGGACTGCCAGCGTGCCGCCTCGGCATCCGCCTGTGCGGCAACCACGGACGCGGCGGGGAGGCCGCGCGCGATTTCGTGCGCGAGGTTCGGGCCCGAGAGCACGGCGATCGCGGGTCGCTGCCATCCCTCGGCCGTGATCACTTCGCTTACCCTCAGCATGCTGCCGAACTCGATCCCCTTGGCGGCCGAGAGCACGGGTGTGCCGCGAAGCCCCGGGAGCGAGCGCAGCGTCGCGCGCACCGACTGCGCGGGGACGGCGACCACAAGCCCTTCGAACGCCGCGGGGGCTTCGGATGCGGCCAGCGCGGCGACGTTGGATGGGAGCACGAGCTCGGGGATGCGCGCGAGGCCGCGGCAGGCGTTCACGCCCTCGGCCTCGGCCGGGGTGCGGGCAAGCACGGTGACCGCGTGCCCGTTCGCCGCAAGCAGCCCCGCGAGCGTGAGGCCCCAGGAGGTCGCCCCGAGGACGGCGTAGGCCACGCTAGCCCGTCGCGGGGCGGTCGCCCCCCTGCCCGATGCGCGGCTCGGTACCGGAAAGAAGCCGCCGGATATTCGGGATGTGGGTGTATTCGACGAGTAGCACGGCGAACACGGCGTACAGCGCGAACGCCGCCGGCAGATGCCCCGTGAGGGCGATGACGACCACAATCGCCGCCGCGATCGGCGTGCCCACCACGGACATGAACGACACGTAGCGCGTGGAGGCCACCAGCAGCAGCGCCACCACGGGGAACACGAGCGAAATCAACGGCGCGAGCCCGAGCACGCCACCGAACGCGGAGGCGACTCCGCGCCCACCCCGGAAGCCCGCGAACACGGGCCACACGTGGCCGACGATCGCCGCGGCGGCGCCGGCCGCGGCCACGCCGCTGTCATCGAAGACGTACCGGCCGAGCAGCGCCGGGACGGCGCCCTTGGAGACGTCGACCAGCAGGACGATGCCCGCGGCGAACTTCCCCGCCGTGCGCAGCACGTTCGTCGTGCCCGTTTTGCCGCTTCCCACCGTGCGGATGTCCTTGCGCATCCAGAGGTAGCCGACCACGAGGCCCGTGGGCACCGAGCCGAACAGGTAGCCGAGGAGGATATTGGCCGCGTACTCGCCGATCATGGTGCGGGATTCTCCTCGGTCCGGCCCCGGAACACCAGCTTGATTGCCGTCCCATCGAAGTCGTACGACTCGCGCAGCGCACGTTCGAGGTAGCGCTTGTAGCTGAAGTGCACGAGCGCGGGTCGTTCACGAAGAGGATGAACGTCGGCGGGTCGACGCCGGCCTGCGTCGCGTAGTAGAGCTTGAACCGCTTATTGCGGACGAGCGGGGGAACGTGCTCGCGCATCGCGCGGGTGAGCGTGCCGTTCAGGTCCGGGGTGCTGATGCGGCGGCGGCGGGCATCGCGAGCGGCGACAGCCAGCTCCAGGAGTTTGCCCGTGCCTTCGCCCTTGAGCGCGGAGACGTACGTCACCATCGCCCACGGGACGAACTGCGCGCGGCTTCGGAGCTGGCGCTCCGCCCAGTCACGGCTCGCGACGGGATCGTCCCAGAGGTCGGTCTTGTTGATGGCGATGATGAGCGCCTTGTAGCGTTCCATCGCCTCGCCGGCGATATGCGTGTCCTGGGATGTCATGCCGTCCTGGCCGTCGACGACGAGCACGGCGACGTCGCAGCGGTCGACGGCCGTCGTCGTTCGCAGGGCGGAGTGGCGTTCGATGCCCTTGCCGAGCTTACCCGGGCGGCGAAGGCCGGCGGTGTCCACCAGCAGGAACTTCCCCTGCGGGAGGTCGACTTCCGTGTCCACGGCGTCACGGGTGGTGCCCGCGACCTCCGACACGATCACCCGCTGCTCCCCGAGGATCGAGTTCAGCAGCATCGATTTGCCCACATTCGGGCGGCCGATGCTGGCGACGCGGACGCGGTCGCTCTCCTCGATGGCGGCCGTTTCCGGCAGCAGTGCGACCACTTCGTCGAGCGTGAGGCCGACGCCGTGGTCGTGGAGCGCGCTGGCGGGAATGGGTTCGCCCAGCCCGAGGCTGAGGGCGTCGGCGATGCCGGCCATCTCGCGCCGTTCGTTGTCGGATTTGTTCGCAACTACCACCGTCGGTTTGCCGGCGCGCCGAACGACATCAGCGATGTCGTAGTCCGAGGCCGTCAGCCCGTCGCGGGCATCGACCACGAAGATGACCACCGACGACTGCGCGATGGCGGTACGGATCTGGTCGACGATGAGGGCGGCGTACACGTTCTCTTCGTCGGTTTCGAAGCCCCCGGTGTCGATGAGGCGGAAACGGCGGTCGAGCCACTCAACGTCGGCCTCCACGCGGTCGCGGGTCGTGCCCGGCTCATCCTCGACGATGGCGCGGCGTTCGCCGAGCACCCGGTTGAAGATGGATGACTTGCCGACGTTCGGACGGCCGACGATGACGACGCGCGGCAGAATCGCGGATGAGGGCTGCTGCGTCACGGCGTCACCGCCGAGGAGCGGAGCGTCACGGTCACGGGTTCGACGCTGTCGACCGTGAAGCCGGCGGGAGGCGTGACTTTGACGGCGAAGGCGTTCTTGCCGAGGCTCGCGCCGGAGGCCGAGAAGGTCGCGCGGAAGTCCGCCGGCTTCGCCGCCACGAGCTTGTCGAGCGGGCCGCTGACGGTCGCCTCGACAAGCAGGATCTGGGGTTCGATAGAGAGGGTAGCCGGAAGCGTCCCCGGTTCGAGGGTCGGCGACAGGTACATGCGTACCGTCCCGGCCACGGGCTTGATTTCAACTTTGACCATGACTGTCTGCCTGTCGGTCGCCACGTTCGGCGGCAACTCAATCTTGCGAATCTGCTGAACGTCCTTCTGGGCGTTCGTCACGTCGATCTTCTCGAGGTTCAGCGGCTGACGCAGTCCATCCACGATAGCCCGCAGACCGGAAACGAGCACAACCGGCGGATCGACCGTGATACTGGCGATCATGTACCCGGGTGCGGGAACACCGGTCGTCGCGGGCGTCAGGCCGAGGGTGCGCTGGGAAAACACCTGCTCGATGTGGAGCGTCGCCCGCCCGCGGGGCTGCGAAAGCGCGACGTCCTGGCGGTTGCCCGCCGCATTCCGGGGCACGAGGTCGTTTTCAAAGGTGTAGGTGGCGTCGCGGACGCCGCTCAGCGGGACATCGAGCGTCACCGCCGCGACCGATTCCACGCGGTCGGCGCGTCCGGTCACGCGCACGATCTGGGGGTCGATGGTGGCCTCCTGGGTTTCGCTCATGACGTAGCCATCGGGCAATCCGCCCGTGGTGCGAATCGTCACGGCGATGTCCTTCGAAAGCGCATCGGCGAGGGTGACCTTCACGAGCGGAGGCGAACCGACGATGCGAACGTCCTCCCTGCGGGAGGTCACGCGGACGGGGAGCTCGGCCTCGGCGAGGTCGCCCATGCTGCTCACGTCCACCCGGGCGATGAAGTCACCGGGCTTCAGGCGCGCGATGTCGTCCTTGCGCGCCTCCACCGTGACGGTGATGCGGTCCAGGTCCTCGACCAGCTTGCCGTTCGGGACGTTCAGCGCCTCGACGGGGATGCCGTCTCCGGGAGGAGCCTCCCCGGTCGTGCGCGGGTTGTCGATGTCCTGAACCGCCACCCAGATGCCGAAGGCGGCGACGATGCTGAAGAGTGCCAGCGCCCAGTGGTCGGTGACGCTGAGGAGCGCGCTGCGGCCGGCCGCCCAGCCCGCCGCCGGCACCGCGAGGACGCCGTTCCGGGCGCGCTTCAAATCGGCACCCTCCCGTTCGGGCCGCGCGCGAAGGGAGCGTCGGTCGGTTGCAGCAGCCAGCGGAGGATGTCGCGCAGGCGGTCCTCGTTCGGGATGTAGGTGAGGCGCCCGGCCAGCGCGATGCTGATGTCGCCCGTCTCCTCGGAGACGACAACGGTGAGGGCGTCGGTGTGCTCGGTGATCCCAATGGCCGCGCGGTGGCGCGTGCCCAGCTTCCGGTCCGAATACGGCAGGTCGTTCGCGAGCGGGAGCACGCATCCCGCCGCGACCACGCGCTCCTCGCGCAGCACAACGGCCATGTCATGCAGCGGGGAGTTCGGATAGAAGATGCCCGTGAGCAGCTGGGGCGAAACGCGCGCGTCCACCGGCACGCCGGTTTCGATCACGTCCTGGAGGCCGGTGCCCCGTTCCAGCACGAACAGGCCACCGTGCCGCACCGCCGACATGTGGCGCGTGGCCTGGACGAGGGAGTCGATGACCTCATCGGACTGGCCGCGGGTGCCCCACCCCTGCATCCCCGTTCGGCCAAGGCGATCGAGTGCGCGGCGGATTTCCGGCTGGAAGACGACAGCCGCGCCGATGAGGATGGCCGTGAGCGAATGGTCCACGACGAAGTTGACGACGGTGAGGTCGAAGACGCGGCCGAACGCCACGGCCGCGACAACGAGGGCGATCGCGCCGCGAAGCTGCGTCATCGCCCTCGTGCCGCTGAGCAGGCGCAGGGTAGCGAAGATCGCGAGCGCGATCAGCGCCACATCGAGCACGCTGGACGGCCCGAACTGGCTGAGAATCTCCCGGATTCGGCTAATGTCAGGCATGCTTCATGAACGCGGGCTCGCATTCCGCTCGATCATGATAGCGCGTTCCTGTACAGCCTCGGTCAGTCTTCGATCTGGCCCGCCCGGCCGAGCAGGAAGGCGACCGCCGCCGCCTGTGCCCACACACGGTTCTCCGCCTGGTCGAAAATGATCGACTGCGCGCTTTCGATCACCTCGTCGGTGATCTCCTCGCCACGATGGGCTGGCAGGTCGTGCATGATCAGGGCACCCGCGGCGGCCTTCTCCACGAGGGCGCGGTTCAACTGATAGCCCGCGAAATCGATGCGGCGGCGCTCCGATTCGCGCTCCTGCCCCATCGAGGTCCAGACATCCGTGTACAGGATCTCGGCGCCGGCGACGGCTTCGGCGGGGTCGACCACGATGGTGAGCCTGCCGCCGGCCTGCTCCGCGCGCGCGGCGGCCTCGGAGATGACCGGCTCGGGGAGCATGTACCCCCTGGGCGAGGCCATGCGCACGTCCATGCCCAGTGAGGCGGCGGTGACCACGAGGCTGGTGCTCACGTTGTTGCCATCGCCAATGAAGGCGAGCGAATGGCCGCGCAGGTCGTCGCCGAGCTTCTCGCGGACGGTCAGCAGGTCCGCGAGCGCCTGGCAGGGGTGTTCTTCGTTCGTGAGCGCATTGATGACGGGGATGGAGGAGTGCTCGCTGTACTCCTCGACGATCTCCTGGCCGAAGGTGCGGACGGCGACGATATCGACGTAGCGGCTGAGGACGCGCGAAACGTCCTTGATCGCCTCGCGTTCGCCGAGGCCGACCTCCTGTGGCGCGAGGTAGATGGTCTCGCCGCCGAGGTGGCGCATGGCCACCTGGAAGCTCACACGGGTACGCAGCGACGGCTTCTCGAAGAGGAGCGCCAGCTGGCAGCCTTCCAGCAGGCGTTGCGGGCGACGCTTCAGCTTCGCCGCGCTGTCCAGGAGAAACGAGACTTCGGCGACCGACAGATCGGCCGACGCGAGAAGATGCCGGGGTCGTTGCTGCATCCGGGGAGTATACCAATGGTGCGAGTGAACGCCCGCCAGCACGGATCTGCGAGGTAGCCGTGCGCGGCCCTTAATTCCGCTGTTCGTCCGGTCGTACATCCTGATGCGATGGATACAGCCGGACACCACCTGGAACCGCAGTGGCGGCGCAAATTCGCCGAAGGGAAGATGTTCGAGCGGGTGCACTGCCTGCGCTGTCGCGCGCGATTCAACTTCGGGCAGCAATCGCGAGCGACGCGGGTGGCACGGTGTCCGTCGTGCGGATCGTACGAAACGGTGCATGAGGCGGCCTAGCGTTGGCCCTTAGAGGCGCTTTGCTACAATGGGCGCTGCTCGCAGGGGTGTAGCTCAGTTGGTAGAGCATCGGCCTCCAAATCCGAGTGTCGCGGGTTCGAATCCTGCCACCCCTGCCAGTTGATCATCCGGTCCGGCGTCGCGTCCGAATTCCCTCAGCGGCTTGCCGCAAGACGCGTCGAATGTCAGGATGAGCACTCGTGCCCAGGTGGTGGAACGGCAGACACGCTGTCTTGAGGGGGCAGTGCTCTTTTGGGCGTGTGAGTTCAAATCTCACCCTGGGCACCATCCATTCGCACTCTTCGTTAGGCGCCATGGCCAAGTGGTAAGGCAGAGCTCTGCAAAAGCTCCACCGCCGGTTCAAATCCGACTGGCGCCTCCACACACGAATGACAGAAGGCCTCCCCTTACCGGGGAGGCCTTCGCGTTCGCGCCGACTTCCGCGAGCTTTGCCCCCGCCTGTGGTCTCCGCCATTTACCCGCCGGACGGCTCCACCTAGTTTCGCTGCATGACCGTCGCTCGATTTCGCCTCACCCGAACGCTGCCCCTTGTGGCCGCCGGGATCGCCGCCCTCGTGGTCGCCTTCGCCACCGGGTCCCCGGCCGCACCTCGCCGCGCCATTGCCGCGGCTCCCGTTGTTACGTCCGAAGTGAAC
Organism: Candidatus Amarobacillus elongatus; assembly: GCA_016703545.1. GTDB lineage: Bacteria > Chloroflexota > Dehalococcoidia > Tepidiformales > Tepidiformaceae > Amarobacillus > Amarobacillus elongatus. Next base: position 255,043 of record JADJBX010000003.1, on the reverse strand, counting down.
CAGTCGCCACCGGGCGGTTCGAACGTCGCGCTCGGTACCACGATCACGTACACGGTGTCCGTCACCCTCGCGGTTGGACAGGGCAGGCGTTGACCATTCAGCTTGCGGCCGGGGGCATCGGCTCACCGCGCTCACTGACATGCACCAGCGTGCCAAACGGCGCCGCGGATTCGGTGGGTTCCGGGGGCGCGCCCAGCTGCAAATGGAACGGGCCCGTCCAGGCCGGTACCTTCGTCTTCACGTTCTCGGGGCCGGCAGTCGAAAACGTCGTGGACGCGGTCCCGAGCGTTTCCAGCGTCGTCTGCACCGACACGAACGCGTCGAACACCTGCGGCGACGAGCAGGCGGGGGACAAGGTGCCGTTGACGGATGCGAACGGCGATGTTGGCCCGGTGACCGTTCCCGCCACCCCAACGGCGACCGCGACGTCGACGTCGACGTCGACGCGGACTCCGACGCCGACGGCCACCACACCGACGCCCACACCGACCGGCACGGCAACGCCCACGGCGACGCCGACTCCGTCCCAGAAGCCGGTCTACCGCGCCTATGCGCCGCAGATGGCGCGCGACGGGACCTGAGTCAGGAGTTGTCTTCGGCCGGGATCTCGTCGTCCTGCGGCGGGCGGACCTGGCGCGCGAAGCGCTCTTCGCTGGCGCCGTATTCCGCGAAGTTGCGCCGCGCCTCGGCGAGGCTTACGGAGTTCGCGCCCGTGTCCGAATCGGGGTCTTCGAACTGGCTGGCATCGTCCTCCCAGAGGCAGACGGGGCAGATTTCGTAGGAGCCCCGCTCGGCCTCGGAGAGGGTGAGGTAGCCGCAGCAGGGGCAGGGGAACTTCGTCGCTTCAGCGGTGCTCATCGAATCCGGCCTCCCGCGCGCTGGCGTGTCACTGGTTGTCGTAGTAGGTCTGGCCGTCGCCCTTCGCCACCTTGCTCGAGTTGTTGTGGCATGGCTTGAAGAAGGTGATGGTCTTGCCAGCGGACGTGTACACGCCAAGCGTATCGGTCGCGTCGTCGTACACATAGGTCTTGCCGTTGCTGACCTTGCTCTGGAAGCTGGTGCGGTTGTCGTAGTGCTCATCGGCCGCGTCCGAGTATTCCTCCTCGGAGCCGTAGGAGAAGTCGCTGCTGTGCTTACTAAAATGCGAGCTCAGGCTGGCGGCACTGGTCCAAACGCGCTGCACGACACCGCCAACACTGGCCGCCGCCGCGGGACCAAGGCCCGCGGTCTTGCGCGCGACGGCGACGGGGCCGGCCGAGGGCGCAAGCCGCCGCCCGACGGCACGGTTCCCAACGACACGCTGCAGCGAGAGCACATGCGCGGGCCCGGGCGCGCGGAGATCGAGGCCACCGGGCTGCGCCTGGTCGGCGCCGGGCCCGGCAGTGGTCGTGCGAGCTTTCGCGTGAGCGGCTTTCTCGGGTTCCGCGTGAACGGATTCGCCTGACGGCATCGATCCCCTCCGACCTCGACCGCAACAGCGGACACGAAATGGACTACGCGTGCGGCGCCGCTCGCCACGTACGCGACGGTTATACAAGAGAACGCTGTTCGCCTTCAACGCCGAAGTGGGACCGTCCGCCGCGCGTTTCCCCCGCCCTCACGCAGACTCCACCCGGCCTGTTCCGGCCCGTGGTGGCGGACTGGTACCCCCGACAGGACTCGAACCTGTGCCTTCGGCTCCGGAGGCCGACACTCTATCCGCTGAGCTACGGGGGCGTGATCCGTATGCTAGTCCCTGAATCACCTACCTGCACGCCGGGGTCCATGGATGCAGCTCACGATCGCCTTCGCCGATGAACGCGACGCCGCGCTCCTGGCGTCGCTGATTACGACCGCCTTCGAGGAGTACCGCGCAACCCTCGTGCCGCCGTCCAGCGCGCACCGCGAAACCGCGGACTCCCTTCGCGCGGTCATGGCGGGGCCGGGCGGCGGGGCGCTGATTGCGTTGGATGGCGCCGTGCCGGTGGGATGCGTGGTCTTCCACGACGAAGAGGAGGACCTTTATTTCGGGCGGCTCTCCGTCCTCCCCGGCGCGCGCGGAAAGGGCGTGGCGAAGGCGCTGATCGGGGCGGTGGAGGAGTACGCGGCGGCGGCGGGGTACCCGGGAACGCGTCTCGGCGTACGGCTCGCGCTACCGGCGAACGGCGCCCTCTTCGCTTCCCTCGGGTACGAAGTGACGAGCCACGGGACGCACGAGGGGTTCGCCCGGCCGACGTGGGCGAACATGCGCAAGGCCATCGCATCATCCCGGGGCGGCGTTCCGCGTGTATGATCGGCCGAGCCAGACCAGCGAGGCCCCACCGTGACCGATAAGGCGTCCCTCATTGCCGAGCTCGAACAGAAGTACGTCGACTTCCGCGAGTTGATCGTCAATCTTCCGCCAGAGGCGTACCGCGAGGTGTGGCTCGGCGAGTGGAGCGTGAACCAGATGCTCGCGCACATGGCGGGCTGGTACCGGGAGATGGCGGGAGGCTTCGCGCGCGTCGCCCGCGGCGAGCGGCCTGCTCCGGAAGGCGCGGACTACAGCCAGACCGACGCCTGGAACGCCAAATTCGCCCTCCTGGCGAAAGACGGCCAGGCCGCGCTCGACGATTTTGACGAAGCGTTCCACGAGTACTACGCCGCGGCGAAGGGGCTCGGCGACGAGTTCTACGGCATCGACCCCGAGAAGAACCGGCCGCGCATCGGCAACCGGTTGCTGGACGGCGCCAGCCTGCACCACTTCGACGAACACCGCCCCGAACTGGAGGCATGGCTGCGTTCGCGCGGCTAACGCAAGGAACGCCGACCCCGAAAGCGCCCCTGGAGCCGCGTTGGAACTCCCGCTCTTTCCGCTGCGAACCGTGCTCTTCCCCGGGATGCCGCTCCCGCTGCAGGTGTTCGAAGAACGCTACAAGGCGATGACGCGCGAACTGCTCGCCTCCGGGGGCGCGTTCGGGGTCCTGCTCATTCGCGAAGGGCGCGAGGTCGGCGGCGGCGCCATCCCGTTCTCCGTGGGCACCACCGCGCGCAGCGAAGAGTGGAAAGAGCTGCCAAACGGCCGGTTCGTGCTCACGGCACGCGGCGAACAGCGCTTTCGGCTTACGCGGCTCCTCGATCCCCGGCCCTATCCGTACGGCGAAATCGAACTGTTCGACGACTCCTCGTGGGAGCCTTCGGGCGAGCTTGAGGCCACCCTCGGACGCGTGCGAGCGGAGTTCCCGGAGTACTTCAAGCTGGCGCTTTCGCTGACCGGCCAATGGGCGCGAGCGATGCGGCTCCCCCGGCCGCCGCACCGACTCGTCGACTTCCTCGCGCCGTGGCTGCAGGCCGACGAGACCGTTCGCTACGGCCTGCTCGAACCCCAGCCGGCCCTGCCCCGGGTCGCGGCGCTTGAGGAGCTGCTCGCGGGCCTGCTCGCCCAGACGCGCCGCGAGGCCCACGCCCACCGCCTGCAGAAGTATCACGGGTTCGGCTGCTGCAATTAGGCCGTTCGGCTTGCTGCGAGACGGCTGCGACTGCCACTCCCTGCCCTGTTTTCGAGCCCGCCGCCGCTTCGCTCCTAAGGTGATCGAAGAGGCCCGCCAATCCCCCGTCGGGGACGGCGGCCTGCTTCGGAGGTGCGAACGTGACGCAGGAAACGCGACCCGGAAACGTACGGCTCGCCTGGGCCATCGCCATCGCGACGGTGGCCGTGGCACTCTTCGCCATCGCCACCCACCCGCGGACGGCCGGCGCCCAGGCCGCGACGAGCAGCATCACCGTCGTGCTCGAAACGCGGCCGGACAGCGCCGACGACTTCGCTTTCGTTACGGAAGGCGCCGGGCTCTCGGCCTTTGTTCTCGATGACGATGCCGACCCGGCCCGCACGAACCGCGTCACATTCCCCGGCCTCGCCGCCGGCGCGTACGCCGTGACCGGACCCGCCGCTCCCGGCTGGACGCTCGCGGGGGTGAGCTGCAACGCGACCGGCCTCCCGGGGAGCAGCGGCGGCACCGTCCGCATCGCGCTCGCCGCCGGCGAGAACGCGACCTGCCGCTACATCTACGAGCAGCCGCAGAGCGCGTCCCCCGTGCCCCCGACTCCGGGCGCCGTTCCCGCGACGCCCGCGGCGCAGGTGCTCGCGAGCTCGATCACGGTCGTGGTCGATGCCCGTGACTCGGTGGCCTCGCGCGTTTCGTTCGTCGCCTCCGCCCTTGGCGGCGTCGGGTTCGAACTGGACGATGACCCCGGGACGGCACTCCCCTCGGCGAGCACGCTGCCCGCGCTGCCCGCGGGGAGCTATGTGGTCGAACTCGTCGACGCCGGGGAATGGACGCTCGCGAATGTCGCCTGCGAATCGGGAGAGCGGCTGGTCAGCCTGTCGTCGCGGCGGGTGGAATTCAGCCTGGACGGTGCCACCTCCGTGACCTGCACCTTCGAACTGACGAACGCCAATACGCCGGCCGCGAGCCCGGCCGCGGGGAGCATCACCTCGCCGGCGACTGCGGTAATGCCCGAAGCCACGGCGGTTTCCGCCGAAACGCCGGCAAGCCTCGGGCAGGCGCCGGCGACAGCCACAACCCCGTCCGCGACGGCAACCGCGACGTTCGACGCAGCACCGCCACTTCCGCCGCAGACCGGTACCGGCGAGGCCGGCGCGAGCGCCGGCATGCGCGTTCTCGCGGGCGTGGCTATCGTGCTCGCGCTCGCCGCCGGGACCGCCGCGACCTTCATCGACGGCCGCCGACGGTAGCCGCTACGGGTCGATGAGCACGCCCGGGTTGAGGATGCCCGCGGGATCGACGGCCTTCTTGGCCGCCCGCAGGGCCGCGGTGAACGGGGGCGGCCGCTGGATGTCGTACCACGGCCGGTGGTCGCGCCCGACGGCGTGGTGATGGGTGATCGTGCCCCCGTTTGCCATGACGGCATCGGAGGCGGCCTTCTTGAGTTCGTTCCACATCTCGATCTCCGCGCCCTGCCTGCCCAGCCCCTGGAAGGTGTAGTACGGCGCGGGGCCATCGGTGTAGACGTGCGTGAACCGGCAGCTGATGGTGCCGCCGCCGCAGACTCGCTGCAGCGCGTCGCGCACTGCCTCCCGGACGGCCGCATCGAACGCCGGCCAGCGGTCCCAGGTGATCGCGGTCTCGAAGGTATCCCCCACGAGCCCGAGGCCGGCGGTGAGGTTGCGGCCGTAGGGCCCGCGCACGAACGAGTTTCGCCACTCGCCGACGGCGCCCTGGCGCCCGACACCCTCCTTCGAACCGTCGCTCACGATGACCTGGTCGTCGGCGATGGCGCCGCCGGCCTCGCGGGCGATGCGCACGGCCTCGGCGATGAACGCACCCTGGGGGATGTCCGAGGATTCGAACCCGAGGATGAGCAACGCCTGCTCGCCGCTGAGGCCGGCCGCGTTCCCGGCTTCCACGGGGTCGAGCACGCGGCAGTTCGCGGGCCACAGCTTCGCCTGGACCACCATGCGGGCGGCTTCGGAGGCCGCCGCGAACGACGGGAAGGTCACTCCGGCGGAGGCCCGGAAGACCGGCCGGACCTGCACCCGCATCCACGCTTCGGTGATCACGCCGAGGATGCCTTCGCTGCCGAGGACCATGCGGTCCGGGCTCGGGCCGGCGCCGCTTCCCGGCAACCGCCTCGACTCCCACACCCCGGCAGGCGTGACCATGCGCACGGACTCGACGAAGTCGTCGATGTGGGTGTGATTGGTGGCGTAGTGCCCGCCCGACCGCGTTGCGATCCAGCCGCCGAGGGTCGACCACTCGAAGCTCTGGGGGTAGTGGCGGAGGGTGAGGCCGTGCGGCCGGAGCTGGTCCTCGAGGGATGGCCCGAGGACGCCGGCCTGGATGCGGGCCGCCCGAGACGTCTGGTCGATTTCGAGCACGCGGTCGAGGCGGCCAAGGTCCAGCGAGAGGACGCGCTCCGCGGCTTCCGGGGCCTCCACCCCGCCGACGACGGTTGAGCCGCCGCCGTAGGTCATGACGGTCGTGTTCGTTTCTCCCGCCCATTCGAGCGCTGCGACGACTTCGGACTCGGTCCTGGGGAAGGCCACGATATCGGGCGGGTTCGGGAAGTCGCAGTGGAACGCGCGGATCGTATCCTTGTAGCTCTTGCCGTACGTGTGGGAAGCGCGTTCGTGCGCATCGGTGGCCATGATCTCCGCCAGCGCGGCGGGCGGCTGGATGCGAGGCTCGCGCAGGTGGAGGTCGGCGTCGGTGGGGGTTGGCGGGGAGGTGAGTTCGACGCCATACCGTTGCGAAGCGCGCTGCGCGGCCTGCGTGCGCTGCTCCTTCCCGGGTTCGTCGCTCTCGAGGCCCCAGCCCCAGAAGCTGCGTCGTGACATGGGCGGCCCCCTTCGCCGCGGTCGCGGCGGGCGCCATGCTACGCCGCGCGGGGTGGCGAGTCGCGGGTTCCGGGGTCGCGGCATTCAACAAAGGGCGCGATGGGGTACCCTGTACGTTCCATGGCCGACGCACGCGATATCCGTCAGCACCTCGAATCGCTCGTCACCGGCGCGGTCCGCGCCGCGGTGGCGGCGGGCGAACTGCCCGATGTGGCCCTTCCCGGCGCCACCATTGAGCGTCCGAAGGACGCGGCGAACGGCGACTACGCCAGTTCGCTGCCCCTGCGGCTCGCGCGCGCGGCGATGAAGCCGCCGCTGGTGATTGCCGAGGTCCTCGTCCGTCACCTGCCCGCCGACCCGGCAATCGAAGCGCCCGAGGTGGCGCCGCCCGGCTTCATCAACTTCCGGCTCTCCAACGCCTTCCTCCAATCCCAGGTGGAGTGGGTTATCTCAGCCGGCGAGCGGTACGCCGACCTCGCCATCGGCGCGGGCAAAAAGGCGCAGGTCGAATTCGTCTCCGCGAACCCGACAGGGCCGCTGCACGTCGGCAACGGCCGCGGCGCGGCCATCGGCGATGCCCTTGCCTCCACCCTCGGCGCTGCCGGCTACGAGGTCGAGCGCGAATATTACGTCAACGACGCCGGCACGCAGACGGACTCGTTCGGCGACACCCTCTACGCCCGCTACCAGCAGCTGTTCGGGCGCGCGGTCGACATCCCGAAGGACGGGTATCCCGGCCACTACATGGTCGAGCTGGCGTCGCAGCTGAAGGCGGAGGCCGGGGACCGGTACCTTCGCCCCGAAGGCGAGCCTGCCCCGGCGGACCTGACCGAAGTCGGCATCGACCTCATGGTCCGGGGCATCCGCTCGTCCCTGGCCGCGTTCGGCGTGAACTACGACCGCTGGTTCAGCGAGAAGTCGCTGTACGGGGCCTCGGGCGTGTACGACGAGGTCATGGCGCTGCTGCTGGCGAACGGCCAGCTCGTCGATCGCGAAGGCGCGCGCTGGTTCACGAGCAGCGACCTCGGCGAGGACAAGGACAACGTCGTCGTTCGCTCAGACGGCCGCCCGACGTACTACGCGAGTGACATCGCCTACCACTACGACAAGTTCGTGAAGCGCGGCTTCAGCCTCGTTATCGACGTCTGGGGCGCCGACCATCACGGGCACGTCTCGCGGCTGAAGACGGCGACGGGCGCGTTCGGCGCCGACGCCGAGGGGCTGCACGTCCTGCTCTACCAGCTGGTCGTCCTGAAGCGCGGCGGCGAAATCGTCCGGCTCTCCAAGCGCAGCGGCGAGATCATCACCCTCGACGAACTGATCGACGAGGTCGGCGCGGATGCCGCGAGGTTCTTCTTCCTGCTCCGGTCCCCGGGCGCGCAGATGGAGTTCGACCTCGACCTGGCGAAGAAGCAGTCGAACGAGAACCCGGTGTTTTATGTGCAGTACGCGCACGCCCGGCTCGCCGGCATCCTGAGGCGCGCGACGGAGCAGGGGCTGTCGCCCGAAGGCGGCGACGTGACGCTGCTGACGCGCGGCCACGAACTCGCGCTCGTTCGCGAGATGATGCGCCTCTCGGAGGTCATCCAGGTCGCGGCGACCACGTTCGAGCCGCAGCACCTGCCGCACTACGCGATGTCCCTGGCGACGGCCTTCCACGCCTTCAACGACGCCTTCAAGGTGCAGAACGACTCCGCGCTGAAGGTGATCACGGAGGACGAGGCGCTGTCGCGGGCGCGGCTACGGCTGGTACAGGCGGCGAAGATCAGCCTCGCGCGCGTCCTTGGCCTCATGGGCATGACGGCACCCGAGCGGATGGACCGCGCCGAAGCGGCAATCGAGGGCTAGTCCGGGAACCGCCACGTACCCGGTGAGCCCCTCGCCGAGCACGTCGCCCGGCGCCATTCCGTCGCGCCACGCCCGCATCGCCGCGATCACACAGGTGAGCGCGTCCAGCCGGTCTTCGAGCTGCTTCAGCCCGGAACCCTTCGCCCGCGCGGGCGCCTCGGGGTCGAGGTCCGCCGCGAGCGGAGCGAGGAGCTCGGGCGCGATGATCGCGAGCGACTCGCCGAGGTGGCGTTGCAGCGTACCCAGCGCCTCCCGGCAGGACGCCACGCTGCGGCCGCCCTTTCGCTTGTAGGGAATGCGCTGATCGAGTTCGAACCAGCAGACGTGGAGCGCGTGGGGATAGACCTCGAAGGCGAAGCGCCCCGGAGCGTGCCGCGTCACCGTGACGGGATCGAGGACGAATCCCTTGGCTGTGAGCGCCTCCGCCAGCCGCGGTCCGGCATCGCGGCCCTCTCGCCGGAGCAGGTCATGGTTCGCGGAATGCGCGCTCGCACGGTACTTCGAAAACGCGCGGCCGACTTCGCGCTCGGCGGTGCGCCCCGGCCCCACGACCAGCGGCGCGTCAATCGCGGCGACCACGTCGGGCCCCAGGGCCGCGAGGGTCTCGACCAGCGACTCCGCGGGCGTGATGCCGGCGAAGTGGCTCACAAGTTCGAAGTGACCCGGTTCGCCACGGACGATGCAAACGCCGGAATCGTGGTGGCGCGTCCACGCGAGGTCGATCCCGGCGAACGCTGGCACGGCGGGAGTGTAGCGCCGCCACGCCGCCGGTGGCACGATGGCGCGCATGGCCGACGTCATTTCCCCCATCGCCAACCGCCGCGCGCGCCGCGCGTTCGCCGACCGCCCGGTTCCCGAAGAGATGCTGGAATCCCTGTGGGAGGCCGCCGCGCTGGCGCCCAGCCACGGCAACACCCAGCCCGCGCGCATCCTCGTCGCCCGCGACCCGGAGGTGCGCGAGCGGTTGTTCGGGGCATTCTCGCCGGGGAACCGGAACTGGGCGGGCGCCGCGCCGGTGCTGGCCGCGATCTGCTCGGATAGCACCCAGGAGACCCCCCAGACCAACAGCGACGGCAGCACGCGGGAACTGGGCGCGTTCTGTGCGGGCATCATGCTCGGCAACCTGCTCGCGCAGGCCACGGGCATCGGGCTCATCCTTCACCCGGTGGCGGGCTTCGATGAGCCCGCGGTACGCGCGGTGTTCGGCGCGCCCGAGAGCATTCGCGTCCATGTCGTCATGGCCATCGGGTTCCAGGGAACGCCCGAGCAGCTCCCCGAGGACCTGCGGGCGAAGGAGCTCGCGCCGCAGCTCCGGCTCCCGATCACGACCCTGGTGGCGAAGGACCGCTGGAGCGCCGACAACGAAATCACGTGGAAGCAGTACAGGGACTCGGTCCAGGGCGGCCTTCGTGACCGAAACCCCGCCGCCACTCCCCGTTTCGGCCTCGGGCATGTCAGCCCTCGAGGTCGCGCGCGAATGCGCGCGAGCCGCTCGCGGCATCATCCGGGACGCCTACGGCCGTTCGGCGGTCACGACCATCAAGGGCCGCGGCAACATCGCCACGGAGGCCGACAGCGCGGTCGAAGCGGAGGTCACGCGCATCCTGCGAAGGGAATTCCCATCGCACGCCGTACTCAGCGAAGAGACGGCCGCGTCCACGCGCTCGGACGGATGGATGTGGGTGTGCGACCCGATCGATGGCACGACGAACTTCTCTCGGGGCATCCCGCATTTCGCGTTCTCCATCGCCCTCTGCCACGACTCGAAACCCGTGGTGGCTTTGACGGACCATCCGCTGCTGGAGGACGAATTCGCGGCGGTTGCGGGGCAGGGGGCAACGCTGAACGGGGCGCCCATGCGAATGGGTGAAGCCGCGACCATCCGGGAAGCCGTCGTCGCGTTCGACCTCGGGTACGACGATGGGCGGGGCACACGCCAGCTCCAGACGGCCTTGCACCTGTGGCCGGGGATGCAGGCGCTGCGAATCACGGGGTCCGCGGCGCTGGGCTTCGCCTATGCCGCCGCGGGGCGCTGGGACCTCTACGTGCACCTGAAGCTGGAGGCGTGGGACATCGCCGCGGGCATCCTGCTCGTTCGCGAAGCCGGCGGGGTTGTCACCGCCAGGGACGGGAGCGACGCCACGCTCTTCTCCGAAACGGCCATCGCCGGGACCGCGGGAACGCACGCGGATTTCCTCGGGCTCGCCGGGGGGCTGCCCTGGCAGGCATAATCCAGCCACGCGCCCGGGCGGGGGAGAACACCATGCTCATCGTGCTGCCGTCGATCGTGTCGGGCATCGGACTTGCGTTCGTGCTCGCGGCGATCCTCGTGAACCAGCAGATCCTGCAGGACATCTTCCTGTGCCTTGGCGCGTCGATGCTGTGGGCCGACTTCTTCGTGACGATGGCGATCTTCCGGCACTCGATGCGCGATATCGAACGCCGTCTCCGCCGGATCGAAGCCGCGACCGGCGGGCATCAGACGGCGGAGAGATAGACCAACGCGACAGCCGCGCCGCTCGCGACGAACACGCCGAAGAGCCCGTCGCGGCCAAAGAAGCGCACCGACCTCGGAGCCAGGAGCACGGTGACCAGCGCCGCCAGCGCGACCAGCAGGGCGCGTCCCGCTTCGCCCGCGAGCACCAGCGCCACGGCCGCCACGGACGAGGCCAGGCCGAACGCGGCCACTCCCAGCAGCACCGACACTCGTGGCCCGAGCATTTGCGCGAGCCCTTCGACCCCGGACGCGCGCTCGGACGCGGAGCCGGGGACCTGGTTGCCGAGGTAGATCGCGAATCCGATGAGGCCGCCCGCGGGGAGCGCGGCCCAGAGCAGCGCATCCCACTCTCCGGCGGCCGACCACACCCAGATCGGGATGAGCGGAACCGCCACGCACAGCGGCACGAACGCCAACGCGGTGCGTTTCAGCGACAGGTCGTAGACGAGCCCGCATCCGAGGCCGGCGATGCCGATGAGCCACGGCAGCAGGTCGAGCGTCGACGTGACGGCCATTCCGCCGCCCGCGAGGAGGATGGTGAGCAGGCGAGCGGTCCGTGGCGGCAGGGCGCCGCGCGCCAGCGGCTTCGAGGGCTTGTGCACCCGGTCGAGGTCGAGGTCCGCGAGGTCATTCGCGGCGCCGATGGCGAACTGGTACAGCAGCATGCCGATGCCGAGCTGCGTCGCCAGTCCGGCCTCCCCGGAGTGCGCCGCGAACGGCACCAGTGCGGCCGTCAGTGCCGCCACCGCGAGCGACGGGAACGGGTGGACCAGCCGCGCGATCGCCGCCACGGGGGACATCGCCGGCAGTGCGACGGCCGGAGCGGCGGGCGCCGGACGGCTGCCGGTGGGACGTCGGCGGGGACGCTTCGCGCGGCTCACGCGGGGAAAATGACGCCGGGGTTCATGATGCCGGAGGGGTCGATGGCGGCCTTGATGGCACGCATCGCAGCCTGGTCCGCCGGGCTTCGGGTCAGGCCGAGGTACGCCGCCTTCGCCACCCCGACGCCATGCTCGGAGCTGATGCTCCCGCCGAGGCTCGCGACGAGCTTCAGCACTGCCGCCGTGGCCGCTTCCTCGTGCTCGTTCGCGCCGAGCAGGTTCACGTGGAAGTTCCCTTCGCCGAGGTGTCCGAAGATGATGGCGCGCGCGCCGGCCGCCGCCTGCCCCACCTCCCCACGCACGGCGCGCAGGAACGACGCGACGCCCGCGACGGGCACGGCCACGTCCAGCTTCACGGGCACGCCTTCGGCGTTGATGGACTCGGTGTGGCGTTCGCGGTAGGCCCAGAGTGCCTCGCGCTCGGGCCGCCCCGTGGCCAGCGCGCTCTCGACCACCTCGGGGCATTCGAGGAGGGCGGTGGCAAGTTCCTCGGTAGGGTCCGTACGCGCCGCGCACTCCGCGACCAGGTAGGCGCCGCAGTCGCGCGCGAACGGCGGCCGGAGGCCGCTGTGCGCCCGCACGAGCGCGAGGCCATCGGGGTGGAACAGCTCCAGCGATTCGAGCGACGGGCAGGCCCGGCGCAAGCGCGCCGCCAGCGTCACCGCGTCGGCGGGGACCACGACGCCGACGAGCGCGACGGCGCGCGCGGGCAGCAGTGGTACCAGCCGCAGCCGCAGCCGCGTGACCACCGCGAGGGTCCCTTCGCTGCCGCAGAGGAGGCTGCCGAGGTCGTAGCCCGTGTTGTCCTTGGGCAGGCCGCCGAGGCGGGACACAACGCCGCCGTTGGGGAGGACGGCCTCGAAGCCAACCACCTGTTCGCGCATGGAGCCGTAGCGGAGCACGCGCGTGCCGCCGGCGTTGGTGGCGAACATGCCGCCGACGGTGGCGCTGCCGCGCGCCGCGAGGTCGACGCCGAAATCGAAGCCGGCGGCACGCACGTGCTGTTGCAGCCGTTCGAGCGTGACCCCCGCGCCCGCCGTGACCTGCGCGGCGTTTGCATCCACGGGCGAGAGCGCCACGAGGCCGCGCGTGCTGAGGACGAGTTCGCCGCCGCGCGGGACGCTGCCGCCGACGAGGCCGGTGTTCCCGCCCTGGGGCACAACGGGGACGCTGGTGCGCGCGCAGAAGGCGAGCACGCCCGCTACCCCGGCCGTATCGCGCGGGAGGCAGGCCATGCGCGCCACCCCCGTGAAACGGCGCGTCCAATCCGTTTCGAACGTGCTGAGCTCGTCCCGGTCGCGAACGACGCGGACCCCGGGAATCTCCTCCAGGGCGGCGCCGAGCCAGTCCGGGCCAGTGTTCGCGGTCACGGCCTCATGCTCGCGGTGCGGCGCCGCCGTGACAAGCGCGAATCAGTGGGTGTGGCCGCCGGGACCGTGGCTGTGACCGTGGCCACCGAAGTCGTGGGAGTGGCCGTGCCCGCCGTCATCGTCGCCACCATCACCGCCATCGCCGCCGTCTTCCCACGGCGCGGGGCCGTCGCCGATGCTGGCCTCGGCCCGCCCGAGGACGGCGAAGCCGCCGATCACCTTCCTGGCCTGCGCGTTGCAGGCGGGGCAGGGGATGACCTGGAGCACGTCGTTCATCGACATGCGCTTTTCGGTGCGCACGCCGCAGCTGGAACACTGGTATTCGTAGAGAGCCATCAGTGAGTTCTTCCGTTCCTGGAGGTGACGATGGGCCGCGGGGTCAGTCGCCGGGACGGACCTCTTCGTACGGCGTCCGCTCTCGCGCCGACTGGCGGAAGCGGTCGAAATTCGTGTCGTAGCGCCGGACGTTGGCGGCGCGATGCACGCCCTGGTGTTCGCACGCGGAGCCGACGGAGCAGCTCTGGCAGCAGTAGGCGCGCCCCGCCATGAGATAGGGTGCGCCGGCGAATCTGGTATAGCAGCGGATGCAGCGAACGGGGGCGTCAGCCATCGGAGTCTCCCCATGCCGCTTCGGTTGCGGCGCAATGTGCCCCTATTGTGCGAAACCGCGCGCCCCCGGGCAAAGCCGCTCGCCGCGCGGGCACGAATGGGGCATCCTTGCGGCATGGTCCACATCAACCGGGTTTACACGCGCGCGGGCGACGACGGCAGCACCGCTCTCGGCGGCGGCCAGCGCGTCGCCAAGGATTCGCTCCGCATCGAGGCCTACGGCACCGTCGACGAACTCAACAGCGTCATCGGCGTGGCCGTGGAATCGGGCATGGACGAGGCCATGAAGCCGCAGTTCTTCATCATCCAGCAGGTGCTGTTCAACGCCGGGTCCGACCTTTGCATCCTGCAGGAGGACAAGCAGCGGTTCGCCGTCCCCGGTATCGAACAGCGTCACGTGGACCAGCTCGAGGGCTGGATCGACGCGTGGAACGAGGAACTCGAGCCGCTGAAGAGCTTCATCCTTCCCGGTGGCGGGCTCGCGGCGGCGCAGCTGCACGTCGCCCGGACCGTCTGCCGCCGCGCGGAGCGGCTCACGATCGCGCTCTCCCGCGAAGAGGAAATCGGCGAGTTCGTGGTCCCGTACCTGAACCGGCTGAGCGATCTCCTGTTCGTGGCGTCCCGTCACCAGGCGAAGCTCGCCGGCAAGGGCGACTTGCTCTGGGACAGCCGCGGCTACTGAGCCGCGGCCCCGGTCGTTCGTCGTCTACGCTGCCCGCGCCACGCGCGGGATGACCTTCGCCCGCCGCAGCAGCTTCTCCGCGATGGCCGGTCCGTTGACCGGCCGGTGACCGCACTGAAGGCAAACCAGCGCCTTCTGGGTGCCCTCTTCCTCGACGAACATGTCTCCCTTGCAGCGGTTGCAGCACTTCATGAGCAGCATCGGTATGCCTCCACCTGGAATGCGAGGAAGGTACGAGTGACACGCTATCGAGGGCGTCCCGGAGAGATAGCGCGCATGCAACAGATCCATCGCAGGGTGGGCAAGAAGCGATCGCTGAAAGGGGCCCGCAACCCCGGGGCCGGCCGGCGATGGTAGTGTTGTAGCGGCAATCGCCATGCCGGACCGCCTCGATACCTATCGCCAGATGCGGGACTTCTCCCGGACCGCCGAGCCCGATGGCAGCATCGCGCAGCCACCCGACGGGCTCCCGCGGTTCGTCGTGCAGGAACACCACGCGACGGCGCTCCACTGGGATTTCCGGCTCGAACACGAGGGCGTGCTTGCCTCGTGGGCGGTACCCAAGGGCATCCCCCCCGACCCGAAGGTCAACCACCGCGCAATCCAGACCGAAGACCACCCGCTCTCGTACTTCGATTTCGAAGGCGAGATCCCGGAAGGCGAATACGGCGGCGGAAAGGTCATCCTCTGGGACCGGGGTACGTACGAGACGCACAAGTTCCGCGAGGGCGAGGTCATGGTGACGCTCCACGGGGAGCGCGTGCGCGGCAAGTACGTGCTGTTCCAGACCGACGGCAAGAACTGGATGATGCACCGCATGGACCCGCCCCAGGACCCGGAGCGCGAGCCCATGCCCAGGCACATCGAGCCCATGCTGGCGAAGCCGGGCGACCTCCCCCGGGACGACGCGGCCTATGCATTCGAAATTAAGTGGGACGGCATCCGCGCTCTGCTTTTCAGCGAAGGCGGCCGCGTCCGCATCGAGAGCCGCAACCTGCTCGACATCACGAAGCAGTACCCGGAGCTCGCGGCACTGGGCGAGTCGCTCGGGGCGCGCGAAGTCGTGCTCGACGGCGAAATCGTGGCCTTCGGCGAGGGCGGTATCCCGAGCTTTTCCCGGCTGCAGAACCGCATGGGGCTTACCCGACCCGCGGACATTCGCCGAAAAATGGACGACTACCCCGTCGCCTTCATGGCGTTCGACCTCCTCTACCTCGATGGCCGGTCGCTCGTGGGGTTGCCGTACCGCGAACGGCGCGCGCTGCTGCAGGGGCTCGAACTCGAAGGGCCCGCGTGGCGGACTCCGGCCTACCGCGAAGGCGGCGGAGCCGAGCTCCAGGCCGCCACGAAGGCACAGGGGCTCGAGGGCGTGGTCGCGAAGCGGCTGGAAAGCGTCTACGAGCCGGGCAAGCGTTCTGGCGCGTGGCTCAAGATCAAGAACAGTCTCGCGCAGGAGTTCGTCATCGGCGGCTGGACGCCGGGCGCCGGGAACCGGCTCGACAGCCTCGGCGCCCTCCTCCTCGGCTACTACGACCGGACGGCGGCGCAGGCGAAGGCCGAGGGCGTTCCCCAGCGGCTCCACTTCGCCGGCAAGGTGGGCACGGGGTTCAACGACCGCACGCTCCGTGACCTGATGGCCCGCCTCAGCGCGCTCGAAGCCGACCGGAGCCCGTTCGACCAGGGTGAGCCCGAGGCCGGGTCACGCTTTGTGCGCCCGGAGCTGGTGGCCAATGTCGACTTCACCGAGTGGACGCGGGCGGGCACGCTCCGGCACCCGTCGTTCGAAGGGCTTCGCACGGACAAGGCCCCGGGGGACGTCGTGCGCGAGACCGCGGCCACGGATTCGGAGCCCGAGGAGCAGGCGTTCGTGGGCACGCCCGGCGTTGGCGCCCGCCGCCGCGCGCGCGAGGAACGGACCACGGCCGCCCGCCCCCGGCGCGCTGCCACGGCCGAAGGGAACCGGGTCTTCGTCGAAATCGAAGGCCGCGAGCTGTCACTTTCGAACCTGGATAAGGTGCTCTACCCCTCCGCCGGCTTCACGAAGGCGCAGGTGGTCGAGTACTACACGCGCATCGCCCCGGTGATGCTGCCGCACCTGTTCAACCGGCCGATGACGTTGAAGCGCTACCCGGACGGTTCGGAGGCGCAGTACTTCTACGAAAAGCAGTGCCCGTCGCACGCGCCCTCGTGGGTACAAACGAAAGGGATCTTCTCCGGCAGCAACGCGAAGACCATCAACTATTGCCTGGTGAACGACCTGCCGACGCTCGTCTGGCTGGCGAACCTGGCCACGCTCGAACTGCACCCGCTGCTGTCGCGCGCGGAGGACGTGCTCTGCCCCACGAGCGTGGTGTTCGACCTCGACCCGGGGCCACCGGCGGATGTGCTCGACTGTGCGGAGGTCGCCATCTGGATTCGCGACATGTTCGCGGGCATCGGGCTGCAATCGTTCGTGAAGACATCTGGCTCGAAGGGCATGCAGCTCTACCTGCCCCTGAACACGCCCGCCACGTTCGAACAGACGAAGCCGTTCGCGCACGCCGTCGCCCGCCTCGTGGAGCGCGAACAGCCCCGTCGCGTGCTTTCGAGCATGACCAGGGCGCTGCGGACCGGGAAGGTGTTCATCGACTGGTCCCAGAACGACGACCACAAGACGACGGTGGCCGTGTACTCGCTTCGGGCGCGCGAGCAGCCAACCGTCTCGACGCCGGTCACATGGGACGAAGTCGAGGCGGCGGTGGCGGCGAAGGACGCCGGGCTGTTGCGCTTCGAGGCCGGGGATGTGCTGGAGCGTGTCGCGCGACACGGCGACCTGTTCGCGCCGCTGCTGGAGCTGCGCCAGGAGCTGCCGGACCTCGGCTGATGGGTGCCGCCACCACTCCCTGCAATGGGTCTGCAATGCCGGGCACCGGGCGAAAGCCGGAGAGGTTCAGCGCCGGGCGTAGTATCGAGGGGAGGCCGGGGCACGAACCTGAAGAGCTGTATTGGGTAGCCCGCGTCATCGGAGTCGGTTTTCCTCACTGCCCCGGCCCTCACCAAACCAACCCACGCCGGTAACCACCGCCGTGACCCGACGGAGCCGCCGCATGTCACAGGGCCAGACCCTGCCCCCGCAAACCCAGGACCATCAGCCCGGCATCGAGTCGCAGATGCGGCCCCGCCCGAAGTTCGAGGACGACGCGCACCGCGGGTCCGGCAAGCTCACCGGCCGGGTCGCGCTCATCACCGGGGGCGACAGCGGCATCGGCCGCGCCGTCGCGGTCGCGTTCGCCCGCGAAGGGGCGGATGTCGCCATCGTCTACCTGAATGAACACGGCGACGCCGAGGAAACGAAGCGCGAATGCGAGCAGGAAGGGCGCCGATGCCTGCTCATCCCCGGGGACGTCCGCGACGAAGCGTTCTGCCGCAAGGCGGTCCAGCAGGCGGCAGCGGAGTACGGCAAGCTCGACATCCTCGTGAACAACGCCGCCGAGCAGCACCCGGTGGAGTCGATCGAGGAGATCACGGCCGAACAGCTCGAACGCACCTTCCGTACGAACATCTTCTCGTTCTTTTACATGGCGAAGGCCGCGCTCCCGTACCTCACCGCGGACCACGGCAGCATCATCAACACGCCCTCGGTGACCGCTTACCGCGGCAGCCCCGCCCTCCTCGACTACTCGTCCACGAAGGGCGCGATCGTCGCGTTCACACGGTCGCTTTCGCAGTCGCTGGCGGAGAAGGGCATCCGCGTCAACGCCGTCGCGCCGGGGCCGATCTGGACGCCACTCATCCCGTCCACGTTCTCCACGTAGAAGGTCGAACGGTTCGGCGCCGATGTGCCCATGAAGCGGCCGGGGCAGCCCGAGGAAGTGGCCCCCTCGTACGTCTTCCTCGCCTCCGACGACGCCTCCTACATGACCGGTCAGGTGTTGCACCCGAACGGCGGCGAAATGGTGAACGGCTAGGCCGCCCAGGAGCTCTGCTTGTCCGACTTCGCCCGCACGTTTGTCCGCGAACCCGCGACGGCAGACGCGACCGAGTACGCCACACGGGTACGACGCCTTTCGACCATCTACGCGGTGCTCTTCATCTCCTCGCTTGCCGGCATTGTGCTGTTGTGCTGGCGCGGCAAGTTCTTCGTCACGCTCGCGCAGCGTTCGAACGTCGAGACGCTGACGATAGCGTTCTTCCTCGTCTTCTTCGCGTACATCGCCATCCTGTCGTCCCGCGGCGCGCTCGGCGCGGTACGGCTGGCGGGTTGGGGCGTCCTGGCGATGGTGCGCGGGCGCGACGCCGCCGAGAAGGCCCGGACGCGCGCGTTCGAACGCCAGCAACCGCGCGAAGGACGCTCGGCCGCGTTGAACGTGGTCATCGAACGCGAGGGGCAGCCGTTCCAGCATTTCGCATTCCCCATCGCGGACGAGTACGGCCACGCCGGCGAGCTCCGCGTCGAGGGTGCGCGCATCGCCTACCGCGGGCGGGGCGGTTCCAACAACCTGCTCGCGTACTTCGCCCGCCAGGTCCAGGCGGCCATCGGCGATCGCATGCCCGGCCTCGATATCGATCCGGTGCACTGGAACGGCGTCGACGATGAGTCGCAGCGTGCGTACCTGGGGACGGTGCAATTCGCGCAGAATCTGCGGCGCGCGCTGAACGTCGAGGAGCTATGGCCCACGGTGTGGCTGACCGACGAGGAGTGCGCCATCATCGGCAGTTGCATGCGCGCAGTCACGGCGTCCGTGCGCGCCGAGGCGTTTCTCCCCGACTTCGAGTACTCGGCCGAGCACAAGCTGCCCATCATCCCCGAGCCGCTCGGCATCGCCAGCCTCTCGCGCTCGGAGCGGCGTGCGGACCCGGTGGCCACGATGGGTCTGGCGGCGATGGTGGTCGTCGCGTCGGTCGCGGCGATTGCGTACATCATCGTGCTGCCGCCCTGGGTGCCGGGGACATGAAGCTGCTGTTCGCCGCCGGGATGGTCTGCTTTGCCGGGCTCGTGGTGCTGTTCTCACTCCGCTGCTCCGGCCCGCGTCCGACCGTGGCATCGGTGGAGGTGACGCCACCGGAGACCGAGGGCAGCCCCTACGTCGTCGAGGTCACGGTGGAGAACGAGAGCCGCGGCAACGGCGAAATCGAGGTCGAAGCCGTGCTGCGCTCGGCGAGCGGCAGGGAGTACTCCGCGAACGAGACGGCGAAGGTCCGCGCACGGTCGAACGTGATCGTCGTGATCGAGTTCTCCGTGGAGCCTGGCGAGTACACGGCGACCGCAACCGTGGACTACCCCCCGCGCTAAGCTGCAATGCTGGTGACGCCGGGCCGCCCGCGCTGACAGGCGGGCGATGCGGCGGCCACGGTACGTTCGAAGTGCGGGCCGGAGCGCATCGGCGGAGCGGCTGCCGGGACCGGATATGGATTCGCAATCACAGGTGGCGGCTCTGCAACTCACGCACGTTATGGATCTGATTATGCTGACGAAGCCCAGTAACCCGGTGGACAGGAGGCTGACGGATGGCCGGCGGCCCCGTATCCCCATCGGGCCGGAGGACTTCCGATGGATCGCGACCCTGACCCCGTCCTGTTCGACGTGCCCGCGCCCGTGCGCCGGCCGGATGAGCTGGAGGATTCGCCTGTCTGGGTTGTCGACCTTGCGAACCGGCGCATCGTGCGCCGCCGCTCGCTGCGCCCGGCGCAGGTCGCTGAAGTCGTCCCGGGGGTTCGCTAGCCGCTCCGGCGGCGCTCGATGAGCCGCTACGGAACGCCGTCGGCCAGCTACCGGCTGCAGCTCCATGCGGGCTTCGGGTTCGCGCGCGCCGCTGAAGTCGTCCCCTACCTGCGCGACCTCGGTGTCTCCCACCTCTACCTCTCGCCGATCTTCGCGGCCTCGCCGGGCAGCACCCACGGCTACGATGTCTTCGACCACGGCCAGGTCAATCCCGAGCTCGGGGGCCTGGCCGCGTTTTACGACCTCGCCGGGCTGCTGCGCGACAACGATATGGGGCTCATCCTCGATATCGTCCCCAACCATGTGGGCGTCGGGTGGGAGAACCCATGGTGGCGGGACGTCCTCCGCTACGGCCCCGGCTCTCGCTACGCCGGCTACTTCGATATTGACTGGGCCGGCCAGCCCCAGATGCCGGCGGGCAAGGTCGTCGTCCCCATCCTCGGACAGCCGTTCGGCATGGCCCTCGAATCGGGGGAGCTGCAGCTGGCGATTGACGAGGGCGAACCCGTCCTGCGCTACTACGGCCAGACGCTGCCGATCGCCCCAGGCACCTTCGCCTCGCTCGTCGGGCTGCCGCCCGTCGACCTTCGGGAGCAGCTTCGCGACCCGGCGTCCCTCACGTCCCTGATCGAGCTGCTGGAAGCGCTGCAACGGGAGGAGCCGGATCGGCTGGAGAAGCTGCTCGTCCAGTGGCGCACCCTGATGCGCGACGAGCCCGCGCTCCTCGGCCACCTTGAGCGGCAGGTGACGCTGTTCAACGGTACGCCAGACGACCCCGCGAGCTACGACCGGCTGGACGACCTGCTCGCACGCCAGCATTACCGCATCGCCGACTGGCGCGTCTCCGCGGAGGAACTCAACTACCGCCGCTTCTTCGACGTGAACACGCTCGCGGGCATCCGGGTGGAACGTGAGGACGTCTTCGATCACGTCCACCGGCTCGTGTTCGACCTTGTCGCGAGCGGGTTCGTGACGGGCGTGCGGGTGGACCACATCGACGGCCTGTACGACCCGCAGGGGTACCTCGTTCGCCTGCGCGAAGGCCTCGATCGAGCCGCCGAAGGGGTCACGCGCAAGAACATCCCGATTTATGTGGAGAAGATCCTGGAGGGCGATGAGCGACTCGTGGCGAGTTGGCCGGTCGATGGCGCGACGGGGTACGAGTTCATGGCGCGCGTCGACAGCCTGCTCGTCGACCCGGCGGGGCGGGACCGGATGGAGATGACGCGCCGCCAGCAGACGGGCGATTCGAGCTCCTTCGAAACCACCACCTACGGCGCCAAGCGTCAGCTCGCGCGGGCGGCATTCTCCGGCGAACTGAACGTGCTTGCGGCGGAGCTGTACCGCATCGCGCAGCGGCGCCGCCGGTTTCGCGACCTCACCCTCCGGGCGTTGCGGGACGCCCTCAGTGGCACGCTCGCGGCGTTTCCGGTGTACCGCACGTACATGTCTGGCGATGCGGGCCACGCGCGCTCCATCATCGAGCGGGCCACCGGTCTCGCCCTTCACCGGGAGCCCTACCTGTCGGACCTCGCGGTCGCGTTCGTGTGCGAGGTCCTGTTGCTCGAAGGGGACCTGGACCCCGACGAGCGTACGCGCCGCGAGCACTTCCGGCGGCGGTTTCAGCAGCTTTCCGGCCCGGTCACGGCCAAGGGCGTCGAAGACACCTCCTTCTTCCGCTTCATCCGGCTGCTCTCCATGAACGAAGTCGGCGGCGACCCGGACAGCTTCGGACGGACGCCGGCCGAGGTGCATACGTGGATGACCGACCGCGCCGAGCACTGGCCCGGGGCCATGTCCGCGAGCTCGACCCACGACACGAAGCGGTCGGAGGACGTGCGCGCGCGGCTCGACGTCCTTTCCGAGATCGCGCGCGATTGGGACCGCGAGGTGAACGCGTTCGTGCGGCTCAATGCGCGGCACAAGCGCCGCGGCGAGGACGAGGAAGCGCCCGGCAGCCGGTTCGAGTACTACCTCTACCAGACGCTGGTCGGAAGCTGGCCGGCCGAGGGCCCAGGGCCCGAGTACCGCGAGCGGATCCGCGAACACGCCCGTAAGGCGATGCGCGAGGCGAAGCTGGAGACCAGCTGGATGCGGCCCAACGACGCCTACGAGGAGGAAACGCTCGCCTTCATCGACCGCATCCTCGACCCCGTGCAGTCGGGCGCCTTTCAGCGGCGGGTCAGTGCTCTCGTTCAGCGCATCCAGCCGGCGGCGGCGCTGAACACGCTCTCCGCGCTGGCGTTGAAGATGCTGGCCCCGGGCTTCCCGGACATCTACCAGGGCACGGAGTGCGTGTCGCTTTCGCTCACGGACCCGGACAACCGCCGCCCGGTGGACTTCGAAGCACTCGCCGGGCGCGTCGCCGCGCTTGCCGCGAGCCCACCCGATGTGGGCATCGACGAGCGCAAGCTGTGGCTGACGCGGCGGCTGCTCGCGCTGCGGAGCCAGCATCCGCGGCTGTTCGCCGAAGGCAGCTACGCGCCGCTGCAGCCGGCCGGCAGCCTCGAATCACGACTCTTCGCGTTCCAACGCGAGGCCGAGGGCGAGCTGCTCGCGGTGGCCATCCCCATACGCTGCTTCCGGCTCGTGGAACGCGAGGGCGCCTTTCGCGCCGGGACCTGGGCGGACACGCTGGTCGGCCTCTCACCCGCGCTGCGGTGGTGCGACGCCCTCACGGGGGAGCTCATCGACCCCGCCACCTGGCCGGGCACGCGCCTGGACTCCGGGCTCGCCGCGGTCGCCATCGGGACGGCCCAATGAGCCCGTGGACCCCGACCCTCGGCGCGATCGCGTCGGACGACGGTGTCAGGTTCCGCGTGTGGGCGCCCGAAGCCGATGTCACCCTGCTCCTGTACCAGGGCGACGGGCAGCGTCGCATCGCGCTCGAACGGGACGGCGAATACCACAGGGCCTTCGTCCCCGGAGCCGGGGCGGGGACGAGGTACGCCTACGACGCCGGCGGCACCGTCGCGCCGGACCCCTGTTCGCGCAGCCAGCCCGACGGTGTGCACGGTCCCTCCGAGGTCGTGGACCCGAGGGCGTTCGCGTGGACGGATGCGGGGTGTCGGCCGGCGCCCTTCGCCGACCTGGTGCTGTACGAATGCCACATCGGCACGTTCACGGGCGAGGGCACCTTCGACGCCGCGATCGAGAAATTGCCGTACCTGGTTCACCTTGGCGTGAACGCGATCGAGGTCATGCCGGTGGCGTCGTTCCCCGGCGGCCGCAACTGGGGGTACGACGGCGTATCGCTGTTCGCCCCGGCGGCCCCGTACGGCGGCCCGGAAGCGTTTCGACGCTTCATCGACGCCGCCCATGCCGCCGGTGTCGCCGTGATCCTGGACGTGGTCTACAACCACCTCGGGCCCGACGGGAACTACCTCGGTCTGTTCTCGCCGAGGTACACCACACCTCGGCACAAGACCCCCTGGGGCGACGCGCTCAACTTCGATGACCGGGGCAGCGAATCCGTTCGCGGGTTCTTCACGGAGAACCTGCTGCACTGGATCCACGAATACCACATCGACGGGTTCCGGCTGGATGCCACCCACGAGATCGCCGACGACTCCCGCGCCACATCCTTGGCGCACTCAAAGACGCCGCCGTGGCGCACCCGCGCGGCGGGCACGTCGCCTACCTCACGGCCGAGACGCACGAAAACGATCGCCGATACCTCCTGCCACGCCCCGAAGGGTTCGGGTTCGATGCCGTTTGGGCCGACGACTTCCATCACGGCGTGCGCACCATCCTCCACGCGGAACGCGAGGGGTACCTCGGCGGGTTCGCGGGGACCGCCGCCGAGCTCGCTCGCACGATCCGGCAAGGCTGGCTCTACGAAGGGCAATGCGCTCCGGGTACGGACGAGGCGAGGGGCACCCCGGCGGACGGGCTCGCATGGACGTCGTTCGTGTACTGCATCCAGAACCACGACCAGGTCGGCAACCGGGCGCTGGGGCTGCGGCTCAACACCACGGCCGGTCTCTGCGATTTCGCCGCCGCGTCGGCGCTCCTGTTGCTGCTGCCCGCGACCCCGCTCCTGTTCCAGGGCCAGGAGTTCGCGGCCTCGACGCCGTTTCAGTACTTCACCGAGCACGAGCCGGGGCTGGGACGGCTGGTTACCGAAGGGCGGCGACAGGAGTTCGCGGCGTTCTCGGCGTTCAGCGACCCGGCGGTTCGCGACCTCGTCCCTGATCCGCAGGCCACCGCCACTTTCGTCGATTCAAGGGTGCCCTGGGCCGAGGCGGAACGGGGCGCGGGCCGCCTCCTGCGTGGGCTGTACCGCGAGCTGCTTCGCCTGCGTGCGCAGGATCCCGTGTTGGTCGAGGCACGGCGAGGCCGCCCGCCGCTGACGGTCACGGCCGCCGGTGAACGGGCGATCGCCGTGCACATCGAGACGAACGCGGGAAGCCGGCGGCTGGTGGTCAACTTCGGGGACGAGGTGAGCGTGCCGGCGGAGGGGCGCGTGGAGTCGGTTCTGTGCACGGACGAAGGGCGGTTCGGGGGATTCGGGCGCGCGCCGCGCGCCGAGGGCGGCGCGATCGTGATGCCGCCGCACGCCGCCGCCTTCTTCGAAAGCGTCCGTTAGCCGGCCACGGCGGACCACACGAACTCGTGCACTGCCGCCCGCGCCTGCGCGGGGTCGTTCACCCACGTGATACGGCTGTCGCCGTGCCGGAACCACTGGCGCTGACGGCGCGCGAGCTGCCGTGTTGCCCGCTGGGTCTCGGCGATGGCGTCGGCGAGCGTGCATTGGCCGGCGAGGTGCCGCACGACCTGGCTGTAGCCGATCGACGACATCGCGGGCGCGGTGGGTGCCACGCCTCGAGCCAGGAGCTCCCGCACTTCGTCCACGAATCCCGCATCGAACATCTCGAGTACGCGCGCGTCGATGCGGGGGTGGAGGGTCTCGTTCGGCAGGTCGACGCCGAGCACGTGGAATTCGAAGCCGGGGTCGCCGTGTACCTGCCACTCGGAGAATGGCTGGCCCGTCAGGCGCGTCACTTCGATTGCCCGGATGACGCGTCGGACGTTGTTCGGCTCGATGCGGCCGGCGGACACGGGGTCGAGTTCGCGGAGCATTTCGTGGAGGAGGGCCGGACCTTCCTTCTCCACGAAGTCGGCGAGCCGCGCGCGCAGCGCCTCGTTGGGCGCGACTTCGGGCACGTTCCAGGCTTCAAGCAGCCCCCAGACGTACTGGCCGGTGCCACCGACGAGCCACGGGAACGCGCCCCGCGCCCAGATCTCGTGCAGGGCCGCGCGGGCATCACGCTGGAAGAGCGCGAGGCTGTATCCCTCACCCGGCCCGGCGATGTCGAACAGGTGATGCGGCACGCGCGCGCGCTCGGCCGGGGAAGGCTTCGCCGTGCCGATGTCCATGCCGCGGTACACCTGGCGGCTGTCCGCGTTCACGATTTCGCCGCCCAGCGCCTCCGCGAGTTCGAGGGCGAGGGCGGACTTGCCCGCGGCGGTCGGCCCCACGATGGCGACGAGCCGCCGCAGGGTCACCTCGCGGCAGCGACAATCGGCGCGAACTGGTCGGCCTTCAGCGAGGCGCCACCGACGAGGGCGCCATCGATGTCGGGCTGCGAAAGCAGCTCGGCCGCGTTTGCGGAGTTTACGCTGCCACCGTACTGAATGCGGATGGCGTCGGCGGTATCGCCACAGAGCTTGCGCAGCTCACCGCGAATGAACGCGCATGCCGCCTGCGCCATCTCCGGGGTGGCGGTTTCGCCCGTTCCGATGGCCCAGACGGGTTCGTAGGCGACGGTGACGCGCGCGCTGAGGTTGATGCCGGCCAGCCCTTCGGCCACCTGCCGGGCAAGCACCGCCTCGGTCTGGCCGCCCTGGCGCTCCTCGAGGAGTTCGCCCACGCAGACGATCGGGTCGAGGGTCGAGGCCAGCACCGCGGCCGTCTTGCGGCGCACCCACTCGTCGGTCTCGCCGAAGAACTGACGGCGTTCGCTGTGGCCGACGATCACGTATGCGCAGTAGTCGGCGAGCATCGGAACGCTCACCTCGCCGGTGAAGGCGCCTTTGGGCTCCCAATAGACGTCCTGGGCGGCGACCGCGACGTGCGTGCCGCGCAGCGCATCGCGGACGGCGGCGAGGTGTGGGAATGGCACTCCAAGCGCAACGTCGCAGGCGGCGCCGGCGGTCGCCGCGGCGACCGCCCCGGCGAGATCCCGCGCCTCGCTCTCGGTGGTGTTCATCTTCCAGTTACCGGCTACGAACGGGCGTCGCATGTCAGTCTCCGTACGGCTGAAGTCGAAGGGCGTGGGCGAACAGAAGCGGCATCACGTCCGCCGCCCGCATGATACCGAGGCTGCCGCGCAGGCACTCCTGCTCGTTGAAGTGCTGCGCGTTGCCTTCGCGGCCGTGGACCGACGAAACGAGCAGCGGGACGGGATGCCACGTCGGGGTGGCCAGCAAGGCGGGAATGGAGCGCGGCCCGCCGATCGCGAGCACGTCGGCGCCGAGCGACTGCAGGTCCGGCAGGGCCGCATCGAATTCGGAGAGCGCGTGGCACTTCCGCGGGAAATCGCGCGCGAACGCCGCTTCGGCGACGGCCGTGATGTGGAGGATGAAGACGTCGAAGTCCGCGAGGCGAATGCGGACGGTCGCGATCTGCGACTGCACGCCGTCACCAGGGAGCACCTCGATTCCCGCGGAGCGGGCGACGCCGGCGGCGGTTTCGTCGTGGGTGAGCATGACCGCGCGCGCCTTCCAGGTGTCGCTGAAAGCGGGAATGGCGGCGCCGGGGCCGTACTCCAGGGGGTCGTATCCCAGGAGCGCGAGCAAGCCAATACGTGGTCCCGGGGTAAGGCCCGGGCCGGCGACCTCGGTGAGGCCCACCTCCGAGCGGGCGGCGAGCCGGTCCAGGTGGGTGATATCCGCCTTTTCGAGTTCACTGCGAAGCGTCTCTTCGCGGGCGAGGCCGCCAAGTCCATCGA
Organism: Candidatus Amarobacillus elongatus; assembly: GCA_016703545.1. Taxonomy (GTDB): domain Bacteria; phylum Chloroflexota; class Dehalococcoidia; order Tepidiformales; family Tepidiformaceae; genus Amarobacillus; species Amarobacillus elongatus. Next base: position 228,186 of record JADJBX010000003.1, on the reverse strand, counting down.
TGGCACAGAACACGATCTTCCCGCCCTCGGGGCGGGTGAGCTTACTGGCGAGCGCGAGATCCACGTGTCCTGGCCTTCCTCGATGACGCGGCCGGCTGTGGCCGCTCGGCGGGGGGTGCGCCGAAGCGCTCGACGAGCTTCTGGGGGTTGCGGATGCTGAGGCGGAGGTTGTTCGCCCGTACCGGCAGGATGCGCGGGATGAGCCACACGCGAACGGGCTGGCGTAAGACGAGTTCCGCCACCTGCCCCGTCGCCGTGGCGAGGGCGACGGTGCCGCCGAAGCTCGTCCGGACGCCGATGCCTCCCCAGAGGGGGTGCTTCACCAGGCGCACGCCGATCACGCTGCGGTTATCGATAACGGTGTCGACGAAGCCGGCGAACCGGATGCGCGTGCGCTCGTCCGAGACGGCGACGAACGACGTGGGAGCGCGCAGGGCGAGGCTGAACATCCAGATGAACAGCACCATGAACAGCGCCGTCAGCCCGAGCAGAACCGGTTCCTTTTCCTCGGTGTAGGACTTCGTGGTGAGCGCCGACGTGACGCCAAAGACGATGGCGATGATCGCCAGCATGACCTGGTAGCGGCGGATGGAGCGGAAGCCGAAGAGCATCGTCAGGCGTCCTGCAACGCAGCGACGCCCGGGAGCTCACGCCCCTCCAGCATCTCCAGGGAGGCGCCGCCACCAGTGGAGACGTGGGTGAACTGGTTCTGCAGGCCAAGCTCGGCCACGACCTGCGCGGTCTCGCCACCGCCCACAACCGTCGTCGCATCGAGCGAGGCGAGCGCACGGGCGATGCCGAAGGTGCCCTTCGAGAACTTCTCCATTTCGAACACGCCCATCGGGCCATTCCAGATGACGGCGCGGGCGCGCCGCAGCGCCTCGGCGTAGGCGGAGACCGTTTCGGGGCCGATATCGAGCACCATGTACCCCGGCGTCACCTGGCTCACCGGCACGTGCCTCGCTTCGGCGTCGGCGGCGAACTTGCTCGCGGCTACCACATCGCGAGGGAGGAGCACCTCCACGCCGGCCTCGCGGGCGCGGGCGAGAATGCGCTGCGCGATCGCCACCTGCTCGTCCTCGACGAGCGACATCTGCACGTTCACGCCCTCCGCCTTGAGGAAGGTGTTCGCCATGCCGCCGCCGAGCGCGAGGATGTCGAGCTTCGGCAGGAGGTGTTCGATCGCCGGGATCTTGGTCGAAACCTTCGCCCCCCCGATGACGGCCGCGAACGGCTTCGGCGGGTTCGCCACGAGCGCGCTCAGGTAGCGAACTTCCTTTTCGAGCAGGAAGCCGGCGACCGCCGGGAGGTAGTGCGTGACCCCCTCCGTGGAGGCGTGCGCCCGGTGCGCGGTGCCGAATGCGTCGTTCACGTAGACATCGGCGAGGGAGGCGAGCTGGCGCGCGAACTCCGGGTCGTTCGCCTCCTCTTCCTTGTAGAACCGAAGGTTCTCGAGGAGCACCACGCGGCCGGGGGAGGCGGCTTCGACGGCATCGCGGGCGACCGGACCGATGCAATCCTCGGCGAAGTAGACCTCCTGCCCGAGCAGGTTCCCCAGTCGCCCCGCGACCGGCGCCAGCGAAAGCGCCGCATCCTTGCCCTTCGGCCGGCCGAGGTGCGAGCAGAGGATGACGATCGCGCGCTGCTCCTGCAGGTACTTGATCGTGGGGAGGGACTCGCGGATGCGCGTGTCATCGGCGACGGCGCCGTTCGCGAGCGGAACGTTGAGATCCGCGCGCACCAGCACCCGTTTGCCGGCGACGTCGATGTCGCGAACGGTCTTCTTGCCAATGCTTGCCTGGTCGGTCATGCCTTCGTGCCCTCCGCGGCGATTCCGCGCCGCTCGACGTCCATCACCTTGGCGACGCGGCGCTCGTGCCGGCCGCCTTCGAAATCATTGGTCAGGAACGCGCGCAGGATGTCCTCGGCCACACCCCGCCCGATTTCCCAGGCGCCGAGCGCAAGGACGTTCGCGTTCGCGTGTTGCCGGGCGCGCGCGGCGCCCCAGCTCGTGTGGCAAAGGGCGGCCCGCACCCCCGGAACCTTGTTCGCGGTGATGCTGATGCCAACGCCGTTGCTGCACAGCACCACGCCAAGGTCGGCCGTGCCATCCACGACGGCGCGCGCCACGGGCTCGCCGAAGTCGGCGTAGTCCACGCTTTCGGGGCCGTGGGTGCCAAAGTCCGTGACCTCATGGCCCCAGCCCCGGGCGGCGTCAACGAGGATCTGCTTGAGGTCGTAGCCGGCGTGATCGGAACCGAACGCGAGATTCACCAGCGGCCTCGAAAGGATGGGGGTGAACTCAGTATACGTTCGGCGTTCCCGTGGTCGACTAACGCCGGCGCTACGAAGCGTCGAGGCGCATGGCGGCCATGGGCGGAGCGGCGCCCGCCGCCTCCGCATCCGCCCCCGGGCCGAGGACGCGGGCGAGGTCCTCGCCCTGCAGCGTCTCCACCTCGAGCAGCGTCGCGGCCAGGTGATCGAGCAGGTCACGGTGCTCCACGAGGATGGCCTTCGCGCGCGCGGCTGCCTGCACGATGAGCGCGCGCACTTCCTCGTCGATGATGCGCGCGGTCTCCTCGCTGTAGTCCCGCGTCTCGGAGATTTCGCGGCCAAGGAAGACGAGCTCCTCGGTCTTGCCGAAGGTCACGGGGCCGATGCGCGCGCTCATGCCCCAGCGCTTGACCATCGCCCGGGCGATGCGGCCGACCTGTTCGAGGTCGTTCGAGGGGCCCGTGGAGGCCGTGCCGAACACGAGCTCCTCGGCGGCATGACCGCCCATCGCGGCACAGAGCTGATCCTGGAGCATCTCGGGCGTGCGGAAGTGCGACTCCTCCGCGGGGAGGAACCGCGTGTACCCGGCGGCCACCCCGCGCGAGACGATGGTCACCTTGTGTGGCCGTTCGCCCTTCGCGGTGAAGTGCGCGACCACGACGTGGCCGCCTTCGTGGTAGGCCGTCAGGCGGCGCTCCTCGGCGCTGAGCAGGCGGCTCTTCCGCTCGGGGCCGGCCAGCACGCGGTCCACGGCCTCCTCGAAGTCGGTCATGCCGATGACGGTCTTGTCGCGCCGCGCGGCGAGGATGGCGGCTTCGTTGACCAGGTTCGCGAGATCGGCGCCGGTGAACCCCGGCGTCGTTCGAGCCACCTTCTCGACCGACACGTCGGCGTCGAGCGGCTTGCCCTTCACGTGCACCTTGAGAATCGCCTCGCGGCCCCGCACGTCGGGCGCGTCCAGGACGACTTTGCGGTCGAAGCGGCCGGGGCGGACAAGCGCGGGGTCGAGGATGTCGGGGCGGTTGGTGGCCGCGATGACCACCACATTCGTGCCCGCCTCGAAACCGTCCATCTCCGTCAGGATCTGGTTCAGCGTCTGCTCGCGTTCGTCGTGCGAACCGCCCAGGCCCGTTCCGCGCTGGCGGCCGACGGCGTCGATTTCATCGAGGAACACGATGCAGGGGGCGTTCGACTTCGCCTGCTCGAAGAGGTCGCGGACGCGGCTGGCGCCGACGCCCACGTACATCTCGACGAACTCGGAGCCGGAGATGCTGAAGAAGGCGACGCCCGCCTCGCCCGCGACCGCGCGCGCGAGCAGCGTCTTGCCAGTGCCGGGCGGGCCGAGCAACAGGATCCCCTTGGGAATGCGCGCGCCGAGGGCCGCGAACTTCGCGGGGTACTTGAGAAACTCGACGACCTCGGTGAGCTCCTGCTTCGCCTCATCCACGCCCGCGACGTCGTCGAAGGTGACCGTGATCTTGCCGCCCGTGACGAGACGCGCATGGCTTTTGCCGAACGCCCCCGCCTGCGAACCGGCGCGGTTCGATTGCTTGAAGAAGAACCAGATGATCACGCCGAACAGGAGCAGCGGCACGACGTTCAGCCCGATCGTGAGGGCCGTGGACCAGCCACTGCTGCTGTTCTCCTCGAATTCGAGGTCCACGCCAGCGCCGCCCGCGGGTGCGGCCGCCCGGCTCAGCGCGATCCCTTCGCCGCGCAGCACCGCGACGATGTCGACGTTCTCGGCGAGCCGCGATTCCTTCACGACGGGATCTCCGCCGTCGCTGACGTAGGTGGCGGTGATCGCTTCGCCGCGCACGACGATGCTTTCCACGCGGCCCGCCTTCGCGTCCTCGACCAGCTGCCCGAACGCGATTTCCGGCACCGGTTCCTTCTCCTCGGAGAAGAACGAGAGCAAGGCGAAGAACGCGAGCGTGACGATGATGCCGCCGAAGAGGATGGGCCAGGCGGAACTCGATCGGCGGGGAGGTGCGGCGGTCTCGGGCATTACCACCGTAGTTTCGCGAGGAATGGGCCGTTGCGGCAGGGCCGTTCCTCCCGCGCCAACGCGCCCGGAGGGCCCAACCTCGCGAAACCGAGTGGAAACGTCCCCGCCCTATTCTCGCCACACGGCCACCCGGCCAGAACCAGAGGAGCGTGCGGCGGCGTGAGGCTGACAGACCGTGAAATCGACAAACTCCTGCTCTCGGTGGCCGCGATGCTGGCGCGCGAGCGGCGGGCGAGAGGGCTGCGCCTGAACTACCCGGAAGCTGTCGCCACCATCGCCAGCGGCCTCCTTGAAGCAGCCCGCGACGGCAAGTCCGTCGCGCAGCTCATGGCCATGCAGGGCGTGTTCCTTTCGCGGGAGGACGTGCTGGAAGGAGTCCCAGACATGATTGACAGCGTGCAGGTGGAGGCGACGTTCCCGGACGGAACGAAGCTCGTCACGCTCCACAACCCGATCCCGTGAGCAACGGCGGCGTGCCGGGCGCCCCCGGCGAAATCCTCCACGGTGACGGCGGCCTCGTGCTCAATGCCGGCCGACTGGCCATCGAACTCGAGGTGGCGAACACAGGCGACCGGGCGGTGCAGGTCGGGTCGCATTTCCACTTCTTCGAAGTCAACCGGGCGCTGCGCTTCGACCGGGCGCGAACCTATGGCCTGCGACTGGACATCCCGTCCGGCACCTCTGGTCCGCTTCGAAGCCGGGCAGACCCACCGCGTAAGGCTCGTGCCGTTCGGTGGGCATCAGCGTGTGGTGGGATTCAACGGGTTCGTGCAGGACGACGGATTCGACGGTGCGGTTGGCCGCGCCCGCGCCGCGGGCTTCAACATCCCCGGGGACGCGTCGTGAGCTACGAGATTTCGCGAGACCGCTACAGCCACCTGTACGGCCCCACGACCGGGGACCGCATCCGGCTGGCCGATACGAACCTCTACGCCCTCATCGAGGCCGACCTGCACGTCCTCGGCGACGAAGCGTCGTTTGGCGGCGGAAAGTCGATTCGCGACGGAATGGCGCAGACAGCCTCACGCGCGGAAGCGCTCGACCTGGTCATCACGAACGCTGTCGTGATCGACCACCGCGGGGTCGTGAAGGCGGATGTGGGCGTGAAGGACGGCCGCATCGTCGGCATCGGCGCGGCCGGCAACCCCGACACGATGGACGGGATTACGCCCGGGGTTGTCATCGGCGCGGGTACGGAGGTCATCGCCGGGGAGCGGCTCATCCTCACACCGGGCGGCATCGACTCGCACGTGCACTTTATCTGCCCCCAGATCGTGGAGGAGTCGCTGGCGAACGGGGTCACGACCCTCTTCGGCGGCGGAACTGGCCCGGCGACGGGCACGAACGCCACCACCGCCACGCCCGGCGCATGGAACATGGCCCGCATGCTGGAGGCCGCGGACGCGTACCCCGTCAACCTCGGCTTCTTCGGCAAGGGCAACAGCAGCGACCCGGCGGCGATCTGGGAGCAGGTGGAGGCGGGCGCGTGCGGGCTGAAGCTGCACGAGGACTGGGGATCGACGCCCGCCGCCATCGACACCTGCCTGCGCGTCGCGGACGCCTTCGATGTGCAGGTCGCCATCCACACGGACACGCTGAACGAGGCCGGATTCGTCGAACGGACGATCGAGGCGATTGCCGGCCGTGCCATTCACACGTTCCATACGGAGGGCGCGGGAGGAGGCCATGCGCCGGACATCATCCGCGTCGCGGGGCTGCCGAACGTGCTCCCCTCCTCCACGAACCCGACGCGGCCGTTCACCGTGAACACCATCCAGGAGCACCTGGACATGCTCATGGTGTGCCACCACCTGAACCCGAACGTGCGCGAGGACGTTGCCTTCGCGGAATCGCGCATCCGGCCGTCGACGATCGCGGCGGAGGACATCCTCCACGACCTGGGCGCGATCTCCATGATGTCGAGCGACAGCCAGGCGATGGGACGAGCCGGGGAGGTGGTCCTCCGCACCTGGCAGACCGCCCACAAGATGAAGGAGCAGCGGGGGCCGCTGCCCGGCGACCCACCCGGCGCTGACAATGCACGCATCCGGCGGTACATCGCCAAGTACACCATCAACCCGGCGATCGCCCAGGGCGTGGCGCACGAGATCGGGTCCATCGAGCCCGGAAAGCTGGCGGACATGGTGCTCTGGCACCCGGCGTTCTTCGGCGTGAAGCCCGAGCTCATCATCAAGGGCGGCATCATCGCCTATGCGGCCATGGGCGATCCCGGCGCCAGCATTCCCACGCCCGAACCGGTGCGGTACCGGCACATGTTCGGCGCGAACATGCCCTCGACCCGGCGCCTGTTCGTCTCGCAGGCGGCAATGGCCGCGGACGTGGGCGGGAGTTTGGGCCTTCGCACGCCACTCGTGGCCGTTCGCAACACCCGTACCATCGGCAAGGCCGACATGGTGCTGAACGACGCCACGCCCGCCATCACGGTCGATCCGGAGACGTTCGAGGTTCGCGTGGACGGTGAAGTCGCGACCTGCGAGCCCGCAACGACGCTGCCGATGGCGCAGCGGTACTTCCTCTTCTAATGGCCACGGGAATGGCGAACGGCCTCCTGCGTCTGTTGCAGGTCACCGACTCGTCGTTCCCCGTCGGCGGCTTCGCGTACAGCCACGGGCTCGAATGGCTGGCAGCGAACGAGCGCATCGGCGAACGGGAGCTGGCGGGGCTCGTTGAGGCGTACGTGCGGCAGGCGGGCGGCGGGCAGTGGATGCCCGCCGCGTTGGCAGCGCTGCGCGCACGCAGCCTCCCCGCATTGCTGCGAACCGACGACGCCCTCGACGCTTCCATCGCCGCCGCGGGCGAACGCGAGGCCGGCCGCGCCATGGGTGAGCGGCTGCTCGTCGCGGCGCAGGGTGCGTTCGGCGGTGAAAGGGCATCCGCGTTCCTCGCGGCGGTCCGTGCCGGCCAGGCGCCGGGACAGTACGCGGCCGCCTACGGCTGCGTTGCCCGAGAGGCGGACGTCGAGGCGGCGAACACGCTCGCGGCGCTCGGCTTCGCGATGGCGGCGTCGCTCACCCAGGCCGCGGTGCGGTTGGGGCTCATCGGGCAGGCCGCCGCCACCCGCCTTGGAGCCAGCGCCGAGCGCGCCATCGCCGAGACCGTGGCTGCGGTCCTGGATCGGGCCCCTGGTCCACGCTTCGGCGCCTTCACACCCCGGTTCGATGTCGCCGGTGCCCTGCACCCCACACTCCCCTTCAGGATGTTCGCCTCATGACCAGCGGCCACTCCCACAGCGACGACCACACCCACTCCGCCCGCGCCGAGGCGGGCCTCATCGACCCGCGAGGGATTTTCCGCGTCGGAGTTGCGGGGCCGGTGGGTTCCGGGAAAACAGCCGCGATGCTCGCGCTCTGCGTTGAGCTGCGCGACTCCGTGAATCTCGCCGTCGTCACGAACGACATCTACACGGACGAGGACGCGCAGTTCCTCGGCCGGAATTCGGCACTCCCGGGGGATCGCATCATCGGCGTGGCAACGGGCGGGTGTCCCCACTCCGCCATCCGGGAGGACGCCTCACTGAACCTGCGCGCGATCGACGACCTCGCAGCCCGGCACGAGGGGCTTGAGCTGATCCTGATCGAAAGCGGCGGCGACAACCTCGCGGCGACGTTCAGCCCCGAACTGGTTGACCGCGTCGTCTACGTGATCGACGTCGCCGGCGGCGACAAGATCCCGCGCAAGGGCGGACCTGGCGTGCGTCAGTCGGACCTGCTCGTGATCAACAAGCGAGACCTCGCCGAGCACGTGGGCGCGAGCCTGGAGGTCATGCGCCGCGACGCCACCGCACAGCGCGGCGAGCGGCCGTTCATCGTCACCTCCATGAGGGACCCGGCGGACCGGAGGACGCTGGCCGAATGGGTGACCGGCGAGATGCGGTCGGCGCGCGGCGAGTGACGGCATCGCGAGCGCGTCTCGACGTTCATACCTGTGGCGGGGATGCGCGGTGGCGGGCGGCGTGTGAGGCGCCGCAGCGATGGGTGGTGCGCCGGGACGGGGCGCGCGTGGATGCCGTCCACCAGCTCCTCGGCGATGGCATCTTTGCCGGCGACGCCCACCGGCTGCGCCTGACGGCGGCGCCCGGCACGCACGTCACCGTGCGCGGACTCGCGGCCACGCCCCTTCGCCCCGGGGCGCGAAGTGCGATGGCGACGTCCATCACCGTCGCCGCCGGGGCGTTCGTGCTCTCGCTGCCCGGCGCGCTCATCCCCCAGCGCGGCAGTGACCACGCATCGAGTCTGCGAGCGGATGTGGCGGACGGCGGAGCCGCCGTCGTGGCGACGGTGGTCGCGCCGGGCCGCACGGCGATGGGCGAACGGTGCGCCTTCGCGCGGCTGCGGCTTCGGACATGGCTTCGGCACGCGGGGCGCGTGGCTTTCGCGGAGGACGCGACGCTGGCCGGCGGCCCCGCCGCACGATCGCTGTTCGACGGCTTCGATGTGGCGCTGACGGTGTTCGCGCTCGGCGCCACGCCCGCGGCCGACGTGGACTGGTGGCGAGAACTCGCGCCCGGCGGGGTGACGGGCGGCGCTACGAGGCTTCGCAGCGGGGGCACCGCCTTTCGCGCGCTCTGCCCCACGCTCGGTCGGGCCCAGGAACTCCTCGCGCGCTTGGAAGACCGGTTGGCGTAGACCGGCGCCGCTCAGCTCGTCCGGTAGTGCTCCCGCGTGTGTTCGCCGTGCGAGCGACATGTGCTCGAAACAGGGTGTTGTTTTCCCCGAAACCTGAATGCCACAGCTGTGAAACGGGTCACAAGTAACGTCCCTCCAACCGCAGGACGCCCCGGCGCCGCGGTGCCATGCAAGAGGAGAGGAACGAAACGTGGACAACAACCAGGGCGACCCGGTCATGCGCCGGCTGTTCTCGCGCCGGCGGCTGCTGAAGGCGGGCGGCGCGCTCGCCATCACCCCCGCCATCGCGGGCGTGCTCAGTGCCTGCGGCGGCGACGACGATGATGACGACGCCCCTTCGGGCGGCAGCACCACCACCACCGGCGGCGGCGGCGACACCATCAAGGTCGGCATTCTCCATTCGCTCAGCGGCACGATGGCCGTGAGCGAAGTGGCCGTGAAGGACGCGGACCTTATGGCGATCGACGAGATCAACGCGAAGGGCGGCATCCTCGGCAAGAAGATCGAGCCGATCATCGAGGACGGCGCGTCGGACTGGCCGACCTTCGCGGAGAAGGCGAAGAAGCTGATCCAGAGCAACAAGGTGGCCTGCGTGTTCGGCTGCTGGACGTCGGCCAGCCGCAAGGCCGTGCTCCCCGTCTTCGAACAGAACAAGGCGCTGCTGTACTACCCCGTCCAGTACGGAGGGCTGGAGTCCTCCCCGTACATCTTCTACACGGGCGCGACCACCAACCAACAGATCGTCCCGAGCGTCGAGTACCTGCTGAAGGAGGGCAAGAAGAAGATGTTCCTCCTCGGGTCCGACTACGTGTTCCCGAGGACGGCGAACAAGATCATCAAGGCGCAGCTCGCGGCGAGCGGCGGGGCGACGGTGGCGGAGGAGTACACCCCCCTCGGCCACACCGAGTACGCGACGATCATCTCCAAGATCAAGGCCGCGAACCCGGACGTCGTCTACAACACGCTGAACGGCGACAGCAACGTAGCGTTCTTCAAGCAGCTCCAGGGCGCGGGGCTCACGGCCGAGAAGCTGACCACGCTCTCGGTGTCCATCGCCGAGGAAGAAGCGGCGGCCATCGGCGGCGACATCATGCAGGGCCACCTCGTCGCCTGGAATTACTACGAGACGACGAAGACCCAGGAGAACGAGAAGTTCGTCCCCGCGTACCACTCGTTCACGGCGAAGTCCGGCAAGCAGCGGCCCACCTCGGACCCGGTGGAAGCGGCGTACATCAGCGTCCACCTGTGGGCGATGGCGGTCGCGAAGGCGGGCTCGACGGACGTGGAGAAGGTGAAGGCGGCGATGGCGGGTCTCGAATTCGCCGCCCCCGAGGGCAAGGTGAAGGTGCACGCCACCAACCACCACATCTCCAAGACCGTTCGCGTGGGGAAGATCCGCAAGGACGCGCTCATCGACGAGGTGTACGCGACGTCGGCTCCGGTGGAGCCGGACCCCTACCTGGAGACCTACAGCTGGGGCGGCGAGTTCGCGAAGGAAAAGAAGGGCTAGCCCGCCGGCATCACCGGTGCGAATCGGCGCGGCGGGGCTCCTTCCCCGCCGCGCCTTCCTTGAGGGGGGAATCCATGGACGTCTTCCTGCAGCAGCTGTTCAACGGCTTCAGCCTTGGCTCCATCCTGCTGCTCGTGGCGCTCGGCCTGGCCTTCTCGTTCGGGCTCATGAACGTCATCAACATGGCCCACGGCGAGATGATCATGGTGGGCGCGTATTCGGCTTACGTGGCGGAGAACTGGTTCGAAGACCTGATGGGCAGCTCGGGCTTCGAGTACTACTTCTTCTTCGCGCTCGCGATGGCGTTCGTCGTCGCCGCCGTACTGGGCATGGCGCTCGAACGCACGCTCATCCGCCGGTTGTACGGGCGGCCACTCGACACGCTGCTTGCGACCTGGGGCGTGAGCCTCGTGTTGCAGCAGGGCGCGCGCAGCATCTTCGGCGCGCCGAACGTGCAGGTGACCACGCCGCCATGGTTGCAGGGCGGCATCGCGGTGACCGGCGATTTCAGCATGCCGTACGTTCGCCTGTTCATCATCGGACTCGTCGCCGTGTGCATGGCCGGTGTGTACGTGTACCTGACGCGCACGAGTGCCGGCCGCCGGACGCGCGCCGTGATGCAGAACCGCGAAGTGGCGGGCGCGCTCGGCGTCGTCACGCCGCGCGTGGACGTGCTCACGTTCGGCCTGGCCTCGGGGCTCGCGGGCATCGCCGGCTGCGCCCTCGCGCTCATCGGCCCCATCGGCCCGTCGCTCGGCACCTATTACATCGTCGATGCGTTCCTGGTGGTCATCCTCGGCGGGATCGGCCAGCTCATCGGGACCGTGGTGGCCGCCCTTTCGGTTGGCTGGCTGAACGCGATCCTCGAATACCAGACGACGGCGTCGCTGGCGAAGGTCATCGTCTTCGCGCTCGTCATCGCTTTCCTGCAGTGGCGTCCCGCGGGCATCATCGCCCGCCGGGCCGCGCGATAGGGAGCGCGTGATGGCCATGAGCGCTCGGACTTCGACCCTGACCTCGCCCGTCCCCACCAACCGGCTGCTGCTGCTCGCCCGGGAGGCGGCGCCGTTCGTCATCGCCGCGGTGCTGCTCTTCGTGGTGGCGCCGTCGTTCCTTTCGGACTTTCGCCAGAACCTGCTGGCGAAGTTCCTGTGCTACGCCATCCTCGCGATCGGGATCGACCTGATCTGGGGGTACACGGGCATCCTCAGCCTCGGCCACGGCGTGTGGTTCGGCCTGGGCGGCTATGCCATGGCGATGTACATGAAGCTGCAGGCCTCCGGCGATTCGATCCCGGACTTCATGAACTGGAGCGGCCTCGAATCCCTGCCGTGGTTCTGGGCGCCATTCCGGCACGCGTGGTTCGCGCTGCCCATGGTCATGGCGGGGCCCGGAGTGCTTGCGTTCGTGCTCGGCTACCTGGTGTTCCGCAGCCGGGTGAAGGGCGCGTACTTCGCCATCGTCACGCAGGCGCTCGCGCTCATCATGAGCATCTTCTTCGTCGGCCAGCAGAAGTACACGGGCGGCACCAACGGGCTGACGAACTTCGACGAGCTCTTCGGCATGCCCCTGGCGGACGAGTCGACGCAGCACACGCTGTACTACATCACGGCCGGCCTCGTGCTCGTGGTGTACGCGGCGGCGTTGTGGATGACGCGATCGCCCTTCGGGCGGCTCCTGGTCGCCGTTCGCGACGACGAGGACCGGGTGCGGTTCGCCGGCTACAACGTCGGGCTGATCAAGGCGCTCGTGTTCGCCGTATCGGCGGCGATGGCGGGGCTCGCCGGCGCGCTGTTCGTTCCGCAGGTGGGCATCATCTCGCCCGCGAACCTCGGCATCGTGCCGTCGATCGAGTTCGTCTTGCTCGTGGCCGTGGGCGGGCGCGGCAGCCTGATGGGCGCTGTCATCGGCGCCGTCGTCGTGAGTTGGACCAAGAGCACGCTCTCGGAGAGCTACCCCGACACCTGGAGCTATTTCTATGGCGCGCTGTTCGTCGGAGCGGTCGTGCTCTTCCCGGCGGGCATCGTTGGGTTCGCCCGGCGAATGCGGGATGAAGCCGCCCACCGGCTCGGCGGGCGAACAGCGGGAGTCCCGGCCGCGGCACTCGAAGGGAGGCCCTCCGATGCCCGGTGACCTGCTTCGCATCGAGGACCTCGTCGTGTCGTTCGACGGCTTCCGTGTGCTTGACGATCTCACGCTGACGCTCGGCCGTGGCGAACTTCGCTTCCTCATCGGCCCCAACGGCGCCGGCAAGACGACGCTGATGGACGTGATCTCGGGCAAGATCCGCGCAGATTCGGGCAAGGTTATGTTCGACAACTCGCACGCCGAGGAGGCGGTCGGGCACGTGAAGGTGATCGAAGTGAGTGGCCACATCACCTTCGAGGGCAAGGAGCTCACGAAGATGCGCGAGGACCAGATCGTTCGGGCGGGCGTGGGGCGGAAGTTCCAGACGCCGTCCGTCTTCGGCAGCCTCACGGTCTTCCAGAACGTCGAGGTGGCGGCGGGATTCCGCGACAGCGTGCTCAAGCTCTTCGCACCCATGAGCGGCGAGCGGAAGGAGCGCGTGCGGCACGCCATCGAACGGGTCGGTCTCCAGGCCCGGCACGCCGTCCCCGCGTCGGCACTTTCGCACGGCGAACGGCAATGGCTCGAAATCGCCATGTTGCTCGTGCAGGACCCGCGCCTGCTGCTCCTCGACGAACCTGTCGCGGGCATGACCGGCCGCGAGCGTGAACGCACCGGCGAACTTCTCCACACGCTCGAAGGCGACCACTCGATCATCGTCACCGAACACGACATGGACTTCGTCCGCGAGTTTTCGCGCACGGTCACGGTCCTGCACATGGGCCGGGTGCTGCGGGAAGGCCGGGTCGAGGAGATCCAGGCCGACCCGGTTGTCCAACAGGTCTACATCGGCCGTTCGCACACCACCGTGGGGGCACCAGCATGATTGGCGTTTCACTTCTCCCGTTTGGCCGCGAAGCCGCGCGCCACGCCGAAGCGGCGGCCGGCGAAATGATCGCCACGCGCGACCTCTCCATCGCCTACGGACGTTCCGTCGTGGTCGACCGGCTCTCTATCGAAGCCCGTACGGGCGAGGTCGTGTGCGTGATGGGGCGCAACGGCGCGGGCAAGACGACCCTGCTCAAGGCGCTGATCGGCGTGCTGCCCGCCTACGGCGGCGCCATCCGCCTGGATGGCCGTGAGGTCACGAAGAAGCCGTCGCACGCAAGGGCGCGCGCGGGCATGGGGTACGTGCCCCAGGGGCGGGGCATCTTCCCGTACCTCAGCGTCCTCGAAAACCTGCAGATGGGGCTCGAACCCGTCGGCCGCGACACGGGGCAGCTCGAGGAGGTGTTCGGGCTGTTCCCGGTGCTGAAGCAGATGGCTGGCCGCACCGCCGGCGTGCTCTCGGGCGGGCAGCAGCAGCAGCTCGCGATCGGCCGCGCGCTCATGGGGCGCCCGAAACTGCTCCTCCTCGACGAGCCGACCGAGGGCATTCAGCCGAACATCGTCGAGGAGATCGAGAACGTCATCGGGTCGTTGCGCGGGAAGATGACGATCCTGCTCGCCGAGCAGTTCCTCGGGTTCGCGCTCGCGAACGCCGACCACTGTTATGTCCTCGAACGCGGCACCGTGACGCTTGCGGGCAAGCCGTCGGAGCTGGATACCGGCAGGCTCCAGGAAGCGCTCGCCGTCTAGCGGCACGGCGCCAACGAACCGGGGCCCCCGAGGGGCGTCGCCGCCATGGCGCCGCCCCTCCGCCGTTTGGCCGAATCGCGGCCTCGTACGAAAGGACATTCGAGCGCACGTCCCTCGGCTGACTCTCCTTGTCCCGCGGCAATCGATGCTCAATGCACGGGTTCGGACGTTCCGGGCACGGCATTTGGGCACCTGTGACACCTCCGTGACGTCTTCGTCCGAAGCGTGTGACAGGTCTCCGCCAGCATCGAACCGAGGGCCGCACACGGCCCAACCAAGGAGAGAGCCATGTCTCGAACGAACGGATTGACCCTGCCCGTCCCCGCTCCCGTCGCACGGGCCGCCGCCCCTGCCGCGGCCGCCCCCGGCGCGGGAAGCATCATCACGCTCGACCGGGTGACCAAGGTCTACGGCGCCAACGGCACGCGCGTGCACGCGCTGGCCGGCGTTTCGCTCTCGGTGGAGCGGGGCGAAATGGTCGCGATCATGGGACAGTCCGGCTGCGGCAAAACGACCCTCTTGAACTGCGCCAGCGGCCTCGACGACGTGACCTCCGGGAGCGTCAGCATCGCCGGTCAGGACATCGCCACCCTCAGCGATAAGGCCCGCACGACCTTCCGAGCGCACAACATGGGCTTCGTCTTCCAGACGTACAACCTGTTGCCGGTGCTCTCCGCGGTGGAAAACGTGGAACTGCCGCTGGTGGTTTCGGGCGTCTCCCCGAAGGAAGCGCGACAGCGGGCGCAGGCCGCGCTCGAACGGGTGGGGCTCCGCGCGCAGGGTGAGAAGCGCCCGGCGCAACTCAGCGGCGGGCAGCGTCAGCGCGTCACCATCGCGCGTTCGCTTGTGAACAATCCGGAGATTGTCTGGGCCGATGAACCCACCGGCGCCCTCGATTCGCGGACCGCCGACGACATCATCACGCTGATGGAAACGCTGAACGAAGACCAGGGGCTGACGTTCGTCATCGTCACGCACGACGCGGCGGTCGGCGCGCGCTGCCACCGCATCATCCACATGGTCGACGGCGCCATCGTCCACGAGGAGCGCCTGCGGTGAACGAACTCTTCGGCATCCCGACCGTGA
Source organism: Candidatus Amarobacillus elongatus (assembly GCA_016703545.1). Classification (GTDB taxonomy): domain Bacteria; phylum Chloroflexota; class Dehalococcoidia; order Tepidiformales; family Tepidiformaceae; genus Amarobacillus; species Amarobacillus elongatus. Next base: position 212,957 of record JADJBX010000003.1, on the reverse strand, counting down.
CCATCATGGCCACCCTCGTCGCGCTGCTTGGCGTGGCACTGGCGACCGTCGCCGCCATCGGCGTCGGCAACCGGACGATGTTCCGCATGGCGATGCGCAACATCCCGCGGCGTGGCCTGCAGACCGTGCTCGTCGTGAGCGGACTCTCCCTCGCCACGCTGATCACGACGGCATCGTTCGTGACCGGCGACACCATCGACCACTCGCTCACCCGCGACACCTACCGCCTGCTTGGCCGCTCCGACATCGACATCACCTGGAACGGCGAGCGGGAGTTTAGCTCCGATGGCGGCGCCTACGGCGACGGCGCCCGTGCGTTCGTTTCCGATGCCGTCGTCCCGGCCCTGGAAGCGCACTTCGCCGGTGACCGGGACATCGAAACGTTCCTGCCATTCCTCAACCGTCCGGTCGCGGCGACCAATCAGCGCAGTCAGCGTTCCACGCCGGACGTGGCGCTCACGGGCGTCGATGCCGCGCGCATGGACCGTGCAGGCGGCCTGCGGCTGCTCTCTGGCGGCACGGCACTGCTTGGCAGCCTCCGGCCCGGCGAAGCGTACCTCAGCGAGCGGGCGGCACGGGACCTTCGCGCGGAAGCGGGCGACACCGTGACGGTGTTCGCCAGCGGCACGACCCGCGACTTTCGCGTCGCGGGCATCGTCGAGGACGAATTGGCCTCAGGCGTGCTCGGCCTTCGGTACTCCCGGGTGCCCGGCGGCCTCGTGGTGCCGCTCGATGAGGCCCGCGCGGTGTTGGGGCTGAAGGGCAACGAAATCGACGCCCTCACCGTCTCGCTGCGCGGGGACGCGCGCTCGACCGTGGGCGCGGGCGAAGCGGCGGCGGACCGCATTGAGCGCTACCTCACAGGCGAGGGCGCCGGGCTGTTCGCGCAGGCCGGCGGGCTGGAGTCCGATCGCACGGTCGAGGTCTTCCCGGTGAAAGCGGACCTGGTCGCGCAGGCGGAGCTGTACGGGAACATGTTCACGACCCTGTTCCTCGTGCTCGGGCTCTTCTCCATGGCGGCCGGAGTCATGCTCATCTTCATGATCTTCGTGATGCTGGCCGCCGAGCGGAAGGCGGAGATGGGCATGGCGCGGGCCGTCGGCGCGCATCGCGGCCACCTGGTGCAGTCGTTCATCGCCGAAGGCGTCATGTACTCGCTGCTGGCGGGCGCCATCGGCGTCGCGCTCGGGGCCGCGAGCGCGTTCGGCATGACGCGCGGCCTCTTGCCCCTCGTCGGCGGCGAGTACTTCGCCCTGATCGAATTCAGCATGACCCCCGTTTCGCTCGTGATCGGCTACAGCCTGGGCGTGGTCATCACGTTCATCACCGTCGTGTTCGCATCGCTCAAGGTGTCGCACGTCAACATCGTCGCCGCCATTCGCCAGCTGCCCGAGGAGTCGCGCCGCGAAGCCCGCCGGAAGACGCGGTGGGCATGGGTAGCGGCCGGCGTGCCCGCTCTCGTGGTGCCACCGCTGGGCCTCTGGTTCATCGCACGGAAGGGGTTCGGGCTGCCCTGGGCGTGGATTGTCGCGCCCTCTGGTATCGCCCTCGGCGCGGTGCTCATCCTCGCCGGCCGGGCGGGCGGCGTGCTCTTCCCGTTCGCGCTGGGCATGTCGATCATCCCGCTGTCGGTGGCCGCGCTGGCACGCTACCACGGTGTCCCCAGCCGCCCGCTCTGGACCGTCACCGGGATCCTGCTCGGCGCCTACTGGCTTCTGCCTCCCGGCACCCACGACCGGCTCTTCGGCGAATTCACGTCCGACATCGAGATGTTCGTTCTCTCGGGGATCATGATCGTCGTCAGCTTCACGCTCGTGATCGTCTTCAACGCCAGGCTGCTCACGAGGATGTTTTCGTCGCAGGGCGGGCTCATGCGATACGCGCCGAGCGCGGCGGTCGGGTTCGTTGCCGTGGCGGCGGGCCTGGCGGGCGCGATCATCGGCGAGCGCGGCGATGGCCTCGGGCAGCTGGCGTACCTGCTCGCGGGCGTCGTCGGGCTGGCTGCCGTGCTGGCGTGGTCGGCGGTGCGTTTCCCCGCCCTCGCACCCGCGATGAAGATGGCCATCGCCTACCCGCTCTCCAACCGCTTCCGGACGGGGATGACGATCGCGATGTTCTCCATCATCGTGTTTTCGCTCACCGTGTTCAGCATCCTGCTCGCGAACTTCGACTCCGCCTTCCTCGGCGGCGACGCCCGCGGCAATCTGGACATCATTGCCACCGCGAACGCGGTCGAGCCGATTCCCGACCTCGCCGGCGTCGCGGACGGGTCGGGGATCGCCGGCCGCGGGGCCGCGACGTTGCCCACGGGCGCGACGTTCGTTCGCGAAACCACGAGTGGCGATGCACCCATGCCGTACCCCGTTCTCGGCGCGGACGACGGCTTCTTCAGCAGCCTCGCGCCGTCGCTGGACGCCTTCGCCACCGGATACGGCACGCCCGCCGAGGTGCTGGCCGCGGTGCGCGACGGCGCCAACCTCGCGCTCGCCGACAACGCCGTCATCGGGGTCAACTACAGCGACCGGTACGAATGGACGGCCGAGGGTGTGCAGGTCGACGACCACCGCTTCGCACCGTTCACCCTGGAGGTCACGAACGCGGCGACGGGCGAGGTGCGCACGGTGACGGTCGTCGGCATCCTCAAGGCGACGCTGCCGGCCGACTACATCGGCGGCATCTACCTCAACGAACGCGACTATGCCGGCTTCGCGGGGCAGCCCGTCTACAGCCGCGTGTATTTGCGGCTGCACGACGCCGCCGACGCCGAAACGGTGGCAAGCGACATCGAATCGGCGCTCGCAACGCGGGGTGTACAGGCCGAGAGCGTGACGAAGATCCTCCGGGATGCCGGCGCGCAGAGCCTTGCCTTCAACCGGATGTTCCAGGCGTTCATGGGGCTTGGCCTGGTGGTCGGCATCGCCGGACTGGGAGTCATCGCCTTCCGCTCGGTCGTCGAACGGCGGCAGCAGATCGGCATGCTGCGCGCGATCGGCTACCAGCGCACCACTGTCACGTTGACATTCCTGCTGGAGTCGAGCTTTGTGGCGGCCATGGGCATCCTTTCGGGCATCGCCGGGGGCGCGGTCCTCGCGCGGAACCTGCTCACGAGCGAGGCGTTCACGGAAGGCGCGACGATCCAGTTCGCGGTGCCATGGGCCGAGCTCGTGGCCATGGCGGCCATCGCCATGCTGTTCTCGCTGGGGATGACGTGGCTTCCGAGCCGGGGCGCGAGCCGTGTGCCGGTGGCGGAGGCGCTGCGATATGAATGATGGGGGAGCGGTTGGCCGTTAGCCGCTGGTGGGGTGGGCGCCGATTGCCCACCCCACCAGCGGATCACCAACGAAGCAGGCCGGCACGTGTGTGCCGGCCTGCTTCTGTTTGTCCCGGGGACCTGGATGCTGTTAGCCGCGCATGGGCCGGGCGGCGCCGATGATCTCGCGCACGTCCTCAACACCATTCGCGTCCATCCAGGCGCACATGCCATCGAGCACGTCGAGCGGGGCGCGCGGGTTGAAGAAGGTCGCGGTACCGACCTGGACCGCACTCGCGCCGGCCATCAGGAATTCGATCGCGTCCTCGCCGGTCGAGATGCCGCCGCAGCCGATGACGGGGACGTGCACCGCGTTCGCCACGTCGTACACGATGCGGAGGGCGATGGGCTTGATGGCCGGGCCGCTCAGGCCGCCGCGCGCACGCGGAAGCACGGGCTGGCGGGCGCGAATGTCGATGGTCATGCCCAGCACCGTGTTGATGGCGCAGATCGCGGCGGCGCCGGCCTCTTCGCAGGCCACCGCCAGCCGGACCGGGTCGGTCACGTTGGGGGTCAGTTTCACGATGACGGGCAGGTCCGTGTTGCGAACGGCGGCGCGTGTCGCGCGGGCGGAGGCTTCGACGTTCTGGCCGATTTCAATGCCGCCGATGTCCACGTTCGGGCAGCTGATGTTCAGTTCGAGCGCGGCGATACCGGGGACGCCATCGAGCATGCGCGCCATTTCGCCGAACTCATCGACCGTATCGGCGGCGATATTCGCAATCACCGGGACGTCCCACTTCTCCCAGAGAGGGGCCATCTCGGTGATCACTTTTTCGATGCCGATATTTTGAAGGCCGATGGAGTTGAGCATGCCCGATGGCGTCTCGGCGACGCGGGGCTGGCGGTTGCCCTGGCGGGACTCCATCGTGATGCCCTTCGAGACCACGGCGCCCAGGCCGCTGACGCCGAACTGGCGCGCGAACTCCACGCCCCAGGAGAACGTGCCGGAAGCCGGCATGACAGGATTGGATACCAACAGGCCGGTCTTATGGGTGGGCGCGAGGTCGATTTCGAGGCTGGGGGGCATTGGCGACAGTGTACGGCACGCGGCGAACCCGCGGAACGCGAAACGGCCCGCTCGTACTTGAGCGGGCCGTTTTCATGCGAATAGAGCGAGCGATCAGGAGAGGTCCTGGGCGCCCTCGGAGCGGCGGCCGCGATACCGCGAACCGTTGAGGCTGAAGCTGTCGCTGTCCCACATCATGTCTTCATTCGAATTGCGGAATTCGCGGGCAACGCCGCAGCGCTTGCACCGGCCCGAGGATACGGAGCCATTCGGCGTTTCGATGACCCAGTGGTGACGGCAAACGGGGGACATGCTCGCCGCCTCGATGGGATGCATTTGTGCCATGGATTATTCCTCTCTCCGACGTCTACCGGACGGTAGAACTGTAGCAGATCCTTCGCTTCACCGTATGTGGCAGCATTCAAAGAACGCGTAAACGGTTTGCAAGGACATCGCACGGGGGCTACGATCGAGGTGAGGCACCTTCGATGCGAGCGCGCCGCCGCGGGGCAGCGCCCATCCCGTCCTCGTTCAGCAGCCGCCATGGCGGCACCCCGAAAGGTAGCTTGCACAACCCTATGACCTCACCGCAGGCAGCGACCCATGACGATGTCATGGCTGCCCTTATGACCGTCAACGACCCCGAACTGCACGCCAGCATCGTCCGCCTCGGAATGGTGAAGGACGTCGTCGTTGAAGACCGCTCCGTTCGCCTGACCATCGAACTCACGACCCCGGCCTGCCCGCTCAAGGACACGATCGAGCAGGACATTCGCGGCGCGCTGGAACCGCTGGGTATCGCCAACCTCTCCATCACGTGGGGAGCAAACGTTCGCGCTTCGAACCCGAAGGAGGGCCAGAAGCCGGTTGCCAACGTGCGCAACATCATCGCCGTCGCGAGCAACAAGGGCGGCGTGGGCAAGTCGACGGTCGCGACCAACCTCGCCGTCGCGCTTGCGAAGGCCGGCGCCCGCGTCGGCCTCATCGACGCCGACATCACCGGGCCGAACCTGCCGACGATGTTCGGCGTGCAACCCGGCCTTCAGCGCGAAAGCACCGAAGGCCTGCGGGCTGTCGAGCGGTACGGCGTTCACCTCGTGTCCATCGGCTTCCTGCTGCCCAAGGGCACGCCGGTCGTGTGGCGCGGCCCCATGATCGGCAGCGCCGTGCGGCAGCTGCTGCACGATGTCCCCTGGCCCGACCTCGACTACCTCGTCATTGACCTTCCGCCGGGCACGAGCGACGCCGCCATGAGCATGGCGCAGGACGCCCCGATTTCGGGCGTGGTCATCGTCTCGACCCCGCAGGAGGTCTCCATCGAGGACGCGAGCAAGGCGATCTCGATGTTCGAAAAGCTCGACGTGCCGGTGTTCGGAATGATCGAGAACATGAGCTACTTCATCGCCCCGATACCGGCACCCGTTATGACATCTTCGGTCACGGCGGCGCTCGCACGGCGGCGGACGAACTGGGCATCGATTTCCTCGGCGAAATCCCGATCGAGCCTGCCGTGCGGCAGGATGCCGATGCGGGCACGCCGGTCGTCTACGCGCACCCGGACTCCTCTTCGGCAAAGGCGCTCGAACACATCGCGGGTCTCGTCGCGGCCCGCATCAGCGTCCTGCAAAGGATGGGAGTGTAACCCTGATGTTGAACATTTTTCCCCGCCGGAAGGACCTGCCGTCGCAGGTCGACCCTGAACCGGAGCGCGAAGCGCCGCCGGAGCCATCACCGGAGGTGATGGCGGAACTGGACGAATCGACCGAGGAAGGCCGCCGCCGCACCCGTCGCGGATCCCGCGGTGGCCGCCGCCGCCGCCCGACGGATGGCGCGGAGGGCACCACCGAAGGCTCCGAAGCCGAAGCTGAGAGCGCGCCCGCAGAGGAGACGCCGCCCGCACGCGCGCCACGTCGTCGCACCCCGCGTGCCGCCGCCGCTGCCGCCGCCGAGACCGAAACTCCGGGCGAGCAGGCCGAACAGGCGGAGCTGCCAGTGGGCGATGCTCCGGCAGCCGAGGAGAAGCCCCGGCGCGCACCCCGCTCGCGCGCACCGAAGGCCGCGGCTGCCGTCGAGACGCCGGAGGCAGCCGCACCCGCGCCGGAGCCGGTGAAGCCGCCCGCGCGCACCGCGGCTCGGGGCGCACCCCACGCCGACGGTTCGAACGAAACCGCGTCCATCCTTCGCGCCATGGAACGCCAGAGCGCGCAGATTGAGCAGCCCTTCGCCAGCAAGAGGAAAACGCCCGCAGGGGCGGTGGCGCCGGTGGCACGGCCGTCGCGGCGCCGCAGCGCGTGGGCGTCTTCGTCGATGCCGCGAACATCGAGCTGGCCTGCGACCGCCTTCGCGCCCGTTTCGACTGGGGCAAGGTGCTGCGCATGCTCACGCGCGACCGCCAGCTCATCCGCGCGGTCGCCTACTCCCCGGTCCACGACGACCTCAACGTGAGCATGGAAACGCAGCGCTTCGCCGAGCCGTTCCTCGGGCGCGGCTTCAAGGTGGTTACCAAGCCCCTGAAGCGGTTCTCGGATGGCACGGTGAAGGCGAACGTGGACATCGAGCTCGCGCTCGACGTCGTGGCCATGCTCGACCGCCTGGATGTGGTTTGCCTCGTCTCCGGTGACGGCGACTTCCAACCGCTGGTGGAGTACGTGCAGAACCGCGGCGTCCGCTGTGAAGTGGTCGCGGTGGCGCAGAGCGCGGCCATGAACCTGAAGAACGCCGCGGACGAGTACATCGACCTGGCGCAGGCGCAGCGGCTCAAGGAGATTCGCGTCTAGCGGCGCCAATCCCACTGCCAACGACGAACGAGGCGGCCCGATGTGGGCCGCCTCGTTTTCGTTGCATGAGGGCCGAGAGATAGGGGCCATGCAAAAGGCCGCCCGGGCGGCGGCCTTGATCGCTGCGATGGAGGGATGGTTGGTGGAGCTGGAGGGATTCGAACCCTCTACCTCAACACTGCCAGTGTTGCGCTCTCCCGATTGAGCTACAGCCCCAACCGTCGGTGCCCATTCCGCCGGGCACGGAAGTGATCCTAGCAAGCGATGCGCCAACGGTCACGCGGTTGCCGGGCCTGCGAGTGCTACTTCCGCGTGCGGGGGTCGAGCGCATCGCGCAGGCCGTCGCCGAGGAAGGTGAAGCAGAGCATCAGCACCGCAATCATGATGCAGGGCCAGATGACGAGCAGGTTATTGGTGTAGATCTTCGCATAGCCGTCGTTCACGAGTGTTCCGAGGCTGGCGAACGGCGCGGGCACCGAGAGGCCGATGAAGCCGAGCGCGGCCTCCGCGAAGATGCGGGTGGGGATGCCGAACGTGACCGCGACGATGACGGTGCTGAGGGTGTTCGGGAGCATGTGCGAGCGGACGATGCGCCACTGGCTCGCGCCCACGCAGCGCGCCGCCATCACGTAGTCCGATTCCTTCAGCGAGAGGATCTGCCCGCGCACCAGCCGGCAGACGGTCACCCAGCTCACGAACGAGATAGCGAGAACCGTCGCCAACAACACACCGGAGAACCCCGGAACCTGGGGGTCGCCCGCGCCGATGATCGGCCAGTCGCGCCCGAAGAGCACCTGCCGGAAGAGGATGATCATCAGCAGATCCGGGAAGGCGTAGGCCATGTCCGTGATCCAGACGACGACCTGGTCGGTCTTCTTGCCGCCCAGGGCGGCGAGCATGCCAAACGAGATGCCCAGCGTGACGACCACGGCCTCGGCGAGGAAGCCGATCTTGAGGGAGAAGAGCGTGCCCTGCAGCAGCCGCGACCACATGTCCCGCCCGAGGTTATCGGTCCCCATGAAGTGGTCCATGCTCGGCTTCTGATCGATGACCGAGTAGTCGTTCTCGTCGTAGTCGTAGCGGCGGACGGCGGGAACGGCCTCGGCAAGGATGGAGAGCAGGAGGATGAACCCGAGGATGGCCCCGGAGATCACCGCGAGGCGGTTTTGCCGCAATCGCATGAACGCCTGGCTCCAGAGCCCGCGTTGCTTGGTGAAAACCTGCTGCTGAGTGAAGTCGAATGGCTGCGCGATGGTCGACATGCGAAGTCTTTCTAGAGCCGGATGCGCGGATCGACGATGGCGTACGCCAGGTCCACGACCAGGTTCATGACGCTGATGATGACGGCGAAGAACACCGTCGTTCCCATGATCACACCGTAGTCCCGGTTGACGACGGATTCGATAAACGAACGGCCCAACCCCGGGATGCTAAAGGCGCGTTCGATGATGAATGAGCCGGTGATGAGGCCCGCGAAAATCGGCCCGGCGATGGTGAGCACGGGGATGAGCGCGTTGCGGATGGCGTGGCGCATGACCACCCTGAAGTGGTCCAGCCCCTTTGAGCGGGCCGTGCGGATGTAGTCCTGGCGCAGCACGTCGAGCATGGAGGCGCGGGTGACGCGGGCAATGAACGCCGCCGGCAGGAAGCCCAGCGCGACCGTCGGCAGGACGATCTGGCGCATATGCGTCAGGTCGTGCCATACCCAGCTCCAGTCCAGCACACTGATCGGCCCGTAATCCGAGCTGAGGACGTTGAACCAGTCGAGCTTGAGGGCGAAGCCCCAGACGAGGAAGGGCGCGAGGATGAATGGCGGCAGGGCCGCCCCCACGGTGGAAATGAACACCGTTGCATAGTCCCAGCGGCCGTTCTGGTGCAGAGCGGCGACGACGCCGAGCACGAGCCCCATCGAGAGCGCGAACACGAAGGCGTAGAGCCCGAGGTGCAGCGAGACGGGGAAGCGGTCGGCGATGATGTCGCGGACCGGCCGGTCGTTCGAGAACGAAATGCCCAGGTCGCCGCGGCCGAGGTTGCGGAGGTAGTAGACGTACTGTTCGCCGAGGGACCCATCGAGGTTGTACTTCTCCTCGAGGCGGGCGCGCGTGTTCTCGGTCAGGGGCCGGTCGCTATCGAACGGGCCACCCTGCACGGCGTGCATGAGGAAGAAGGTGATGGTGACGACCGCGAACAGCAGCGGGATGAGAGCGAGGAAGCGGCGGATGGTGTATCCGACCATGGAGTTGTCTCCGGGAGACGGTGAAGGGGGTGAGGCCGAACGGCCGCACCCCCTTTGCCGTTAGTCCGAGGCTGGTTCGCAGCGACGGCTCACTTCTTGGACGTAGCCCAGTTTTCCGGGTTCCAGTCGCCCATGACGAACGTATCGCCGGCGCGCTTGCTCTCCTTCATGCCCGTGATATAGGGCTTCACGAGGCGCAGGGCGCTGACGTGCCACAGCGGCAGGTTGCACTGGGCGTTCGTCACGGCCAGCTTTTCGGCTTCCTGGTACTGCTTGCGGCGCTCTTCGTCGTTGGTGTTCACCTTCGCCTTCTTGATGAGGTCATCAAGGGCGGGCAGGCTGCAGCCTTCCTTGTTGATCGAACCGCCCGTTTCGCGGAGACCGATGTACCAGTTCTCCGGGTCCGGGTAGTCCTCCTGCCAGCCCGCGATCACGAGCTGGAAGGCGCCAGTGTTGTAGCGGGTCGAGCGGGTCTTGGAGTCAACGAACTCCAGGTCCACGTCGATGTTCAGGTTCTTCTTCCACTGGTCCTTGAGGAAGGCGCCGAGGTCCTTGTTCTCCGTGGTGTCGGTCAGGAGGAGGGTGAGCTTCGGGAAGCCCTTGCCATCCGCGTAACCGGCCTTGGAGAGGCTCTCCTTCGCCTTGGTCACGTTAAAGCCGACCTGGTCCTTGAACGCGTTCAGGGGGCAGGCCCGAGCGGTCCGGCGGCATCCAGTTGGTGGTCGCCGTCTGAACGCCCTGAAGACGACCTGGTTCATGGCATCGCGGTCCACCGCCTGCGAAAGGGCAAGGCGAAGGTCCATCTTCTCGCCGACCTGGCCCGCGCGCTGGTTGAACGCGAGGCCGAAGGTGCGGGTCGCGGGGAACTGGTTCAGTTCCTTGCTGAGGTTCGAATCGGCCTTCACGGCCGGGAATTCGGCCGCCGGGAGGACGGTCGCATCGATTTCGCCGGCGCGGTACGCCTGCGTCGCAACGGCGGGGTCATCGATGTAGCGGAGGACGATCTTCTCGACCTTGGGCTTGGCCGCGCCGCTCCAGTTCGGGTTCGGCACGAGTTCGAGCGAGTTCTTCTCCGTGTACTTGGAGGGCATGAACGGGCCGGTGTAGGCCGACTCCATCGGGCCAGGCCACTTGTCATCGACCTTGGCGACCTTATGGGTCGGGGTCGGGAAGGTGGGCCACATCGTGAGGATGGTGGTGAACGTCGGCTGCGCCTGGTTCAGCGTGATCTCGAGGGTGAGATCGTCGATCGCCTTGACGCCCATGGCGGCGCGGAGCTGTTCCTTCTTGTCGGCGGCTTCCTTGCCGGCGGCGGAATAGTCGTGGCAGCCCTTGACCGATTCATCGAGGATGAACTGGTAGTGGCCGGCGACATCCGGGTTGCACGTGCGCTGGATGCCGGCGACGAAATGCTCGGCCTTGATCGGCTGGCCATCCGACCACTTGAGGCCGGACTTCAGCTTGATGGTGTAGACCTTGCCATCGGCGCTGACCTTCGGCATGCCGTCGGCCAGTTCAGGCTGCGGCTTGTTCTGGAGGTCCAGCATGTAGAGGCCGCGGTTGACCATGTAGAAGTGCGAGATGTCCTGCGCGAAGTCCGAGAAGTGGGGGTCCCAGTTCTCGAACTGCAGCGCGCGGATGGTGATGGTGCCCTTCGGGGCCCCGCCGCTGTTGGTTGCCTGGGTTGGGCTGCCGCCCGCGGGCTGCGTGGCCGCCGAGTCCCCTTCGTCGTCATCGTCGCCGCAGGCCACGGCGATCGAGAACACTCCGAGGACGGCGAAGATGCCAAGGAGCATCCGCCATCGGGATCTGGTCATCGTTTGGGTTCCCTCCTCTTGCGATTAGACCGATCGGTAAGTTCGCGCGCTGAGATTGCTCTGTCAATGAGTCTTTACGCGCAACGCACTCGCCGCGCCTGTTCTTTTTCCGCCGGCGCCTCCTTTTCCGGATCTTTGGTAGGCAAGCATACCCCGCGGAAGACAGCGCAACCATTGCGTCTATGGGTGTATACGCTCGCCCCGGCCGATAGGTTCGCAGAAGGGCCGGTTCGCCCCTGTTCCGGGATCCTTTTACCCTGAACCAACCCCACCAACCGGAGCCCCTCCATGCGCGTCCTTGCCATCGTCAGCGTGCTCGGCCGTGACCAGAAGGGCGTCGTCGCCCGCATCAGCACCTACCTGGCCGAACGCGACGTCAACATCGAGGACATCGAACAGCGCGTGGTGCGCGGCCAGTTCCTCATGGACATGCTCGTCGACATCACGGGCGCCTCCGTCAGCCTCGATGAGCTCATCACCGGTCTGCTCGGGATCGGCGACGAGATCGGCATGGAGATCCGCGTGTCACTGCACGGCGCGCGCGACCGCAAGCGGGTCGCGGTGCTCGTGAGCAAGGAGGCGCACTGCCTCGAACAGCTCATCGCCGACCAGCGCGCCGGCGACCTGAACGGGGACATCGTCGCCGTCATTGGCAACCATGAGAGCCTGCGGGAGCAGGCCGAGGCCGCGGGCCTGCCGTACAGCTGGCACCCCAGCACCGATAAGGAAGCGCACGAGGCGTTCCTGCTTCGGGAGCTCCAGGCCTGCCAGCCGGACGTGGTGGTGCTCGCCCGCTACATGCAGATCCTGACCGGCACCATCGTTCAGCCGTTCGCGGGCCGCATCATCAACATCCACCCATCGCTGCTGCCCTACTTCCCGGGCGCGAACCCCTACCGCCGCGCCTGGGAGGATGGCGTCCGCGTGACCGGGTGTACCGCGCACTTCGTGACCGAGGAGCTCGATGCGGGCCCGATCATCCTCCAGGACGTGTTCCAGATTGAGGTCGGGGTGGACACGGTCGAGGACGTGCGCGCCAAGGGCCGGCTGCTCGAAGGGACCGTGCTGAGCCGGGCGCTGCAGCTCTATCTGAACAACGAGATCGTCGTCATCAACGGGAAGGTCGTGTTCAAGCCGAGGATGCGCACGCTGCTGCGCGAATTCGGAAGCCGGGGTTAGTCAGGCGCAGGTGGCGCAGCGGCCGTACAACTCGAGGCTGTGGCCATCGAGTTCGAACCCCGCGTTCTCGGCATTGGAATGGATCAGCCGGTCGAGTTCCGCGTCGGCGAACTCCTGCACGCGGCCGCATTCGGAACAGACGAGGTGGTGGTGGTGGCCGCCCTCGGAGCGCTGGTAGCGGACACTGCCATCTTCGAGCACGAGGCGGCAGACGGCGCCCGTTTCCTGCAGCAGCTTCACCGTGCGGAAGACGGTCGCGCGGCCGACGGTGGGAGCGGCGGTACAGAGCTCTTCGATGGTGAACGGGCCGCCGAAGCCGCCGACGGCATCGAGGACGGCGCGCCGCGGTCCCGTGACCCGCGCCCCGGTCTCGGCGAGGCGAGTGGTGGGATCCGGGGTGATGGTCACGTATCGATCCTAGGAACGCCCCGACAGGGGTGTCAACGCACGGCAACCGGGGCGGCGACAATCCGCCAGGCCATGCTCACGCCGTCGATCCGGCCCCGGTAGACATCGACCACGTGCTCGGGACAGAGGCGCGCGGCGCTGGCGCCATGCGCATCAGGCAGCTGCACCCGCGCTCGCAGGGCGGGCAGAGTGGTCTGGATCGAAACGAGACTGGTACCTGGCATCAGCTCGCCGCCAAACACCTGGCAGACCACGCAGGGCTCGTTCACGTCTACCTCCCCGGGCGCGTGCCAACGGTAGCAGCGAACGCCTCGATAATGCAGATGCCACTGTGAACGAACGCCCCAATGATGCCCGGGCGGGAAGCCGAATCCGTCGAAACGGTCCCACCAACCGCAACGGCTACGCTTTCAGCGCCTGCCGGGTCTTCCAGTGCCGCCAGGCGAACATCGCGTGGATGCCGGGCGCGACGAGCAGCCACTCAAGGAACTCGCCCGCGGGCGTGGGAATGGCGCGAAATGCCACGGCATCGGTCAGGCGGCTGCCGCCGGGGGCGGGCGCCACGCGGTGCTGGTGCCGCCACCGCCGGAAGGGGCCGCGCTCCTGCACATCCTCCAGCAGGCGGCCCTCCTCGAAGCGCGTGACGTGCGCCGTCCAGCGCACCCGCAGCGGCCCAACGCCGAGCGTGAACTCCTGGCGATCGCCGGCACGGGTGGGCGTCGGCGCCGAGAGCAACGTGAATCGCGGCACGGGCGGCGAAATGCGCGCCAGGTTCTCCACGTTTTGGTGAAACGCGAACAGCCGCTCGGGCGGCACGGGATACGTGGAGGATCGAACGACGAGCGTCACAAGATGGCCTTCCTTCCAAGGGATTCGATGGCGTCGCGGTAGGCATTGATGCCGGACAGGGCCACGCCAACGATGCCCTGACCGGGGAACACGTGGTCTCCGGCGAGAAAGAGGCCCCCGGCGGGCCGATGGCCGGCCGCGCGCAACGCGGTCACGGACGGCCGCTGGATGAGGCCACCCACGAAGCCGCCGGGGCGCAGGGTGAACCGTTCAAAGGTAGCGGGGGTGGCCGACCGCCGCAGGAGGATGCGCTCGCGCACCGAAGGGATGACCGCGGCAACGGCATCGATGAGCCGGTCTTCGAGGACACGACGGCGAGGGTCGGGCGAAGGGCAAGGAGAAACGAGAGAGGAAAAAGGCTGGCCGGGCGGCGGCGAAGGGCGGCAGGAAGCTCGAGCGGTGCGCCATGAGCCCGCACGGGTGTGCGTCGAGACCGACAGCGCCCAGCGGTCTGCACGCGCGGGGAAGCTCGAGACCAGGCAGTTGTTCCCCTCGTCCTCAAGGGCGGGGCCCGTGGCACGCACGACCTGGTGAAATGGGTGGATGGCATCGAGCCCGGACGCGTCGATGCCGAGGTGGAGGACGAAGGCGCCCCATGCCTCGCTGTTGCGCGTGGGCGTGCCCCGTTCGCCGCGCAGGTGGGCCAGTGCCACGGGCGGCACATTCGCAACCACCCGGCGGGCGTACACGGTTTCACCGCTTTCGAAGGTGAGTTCCCAACCGTCGCGACGGGGGGCGAGATGAAGGACGCGAGCGCGGAATCGGACATCGCCGCCGTGGGCGCGGATAGCGCGCACGAGCGCCATCGCGAGGCGGCCCGTGCCGCCCTCCACCCACTGGCAGCCCCGCCGGTAGAGGTCGAGCGCGATGGCGCCCTGGACGGCGCTGCACTCGGTCGCGCGCGCGCCGGTCGCATCCAGCAGGAGCGCGTCGATGAGGGCGTCCGCCGCAGGGGAGCCGACGGCCCCGAGCCGCGCCTTCGCGCCAGCGACGGTCCCGATGAGCGCGGGCAGTGCCCGGAGCGCACCGGGACGCGCGGCGCGCAGCGTGCGCCGGACATCGGCGAGGGAGTGCAGGGGAAGCGAGGGAAGGGCACGGCCGACGCCGTAGACGGCGCCGCCGGTCGTTCGCACCCACTCCCAGAAGCGCGCGTAGCCGGGACCGGCATCGGGGAACGCCTTCCCGAACGTGTCGCGCCAGGCCGCGTGCCCGGCGTCATAGGGAACGATGCGCCCTTCCACATGGAACACCAGCGACGGGTCCAGCGCGACGGACGGCATCGCCGCTCCAACGATACCGGCGACGCGGCGGAGGATGCCGCCCGGTTCGAGACCCGTGACCACGGTGGCGCCCGCGGGGAACGTGAAGCCGTCCATGGCGAAATCCCCGGCGCATCCACCCGGCCGCGTGTGCTGCTCGAAGAGCGCAACGCGCAGCCCGCTGCGCGCCGCGAGCGCTCCCGCCGTCAGCCCCCCGAACCCCGAACCGATGACCGCGACATCCAGGTGTTCCGTCATGGTTCGAGCGTAGAGCACCAGACAGTACCTTGACAACAGTTGGACAAGGTGTCCAGTATGGAGACATGGAAGACGAAGGACTGCCAAGTGGCGGACTGAAAATCGCGCTCGTGGAGCGGCTGACGGGCGTGGGCGTACACACGCTCCGGGCATGGGAACGGCGGTACGGCGTGCCCCGCCCCGCGCGTACCGTTGGGGGCCAACGGCTCTACACGGTCGACGACGTGGACCTGGTGAAGCGCATGCACGGCCTGGCGGAGGCGGGCGTGGCGCTGTCGCGCGCGGCGGAGACCGCCATCGCCGAACTCGCCGCACGGCAGGCAAGCCGCCCCGCCGACGCCGACACGACCTGGACACGGACGCGCTTCCTGCAGGCACTCACGCGCTTCGACGAACGCGCCGCTCACGACGCTTGGAGCGAGACGCTGGAGCGGCGTGACGTCCTCGCCGCGTTCGAGGAGCTGCTCGTGCCGACGCTCGTGGACATCGGGGACGCCTGGCACGCCGGGCGGCTCAATGAGGCGCAGGAGCACTTCGCCTCCGCCTTCATCCGCGCGCGGCTCGATTCGCTGGCACGCGTGGCGCGCCCGCTGTCGGGGGCGCCGGTCGTGCTGCTGGCGTGCGCGGAAGGCGAGCAGCATGAACTCGGGCTGCTCATGCTCAACGTGCTCGCGCGCTTCCAGGGGCTGGCGACGGTCTACCTGGGGCCGAATCTCCCCGGGAGCGCGCTCGCTACCACCGCACGGGAGATCCGCCCCGCCATCGTCTGCCTGAGCGCCACGACCGCTGATTCGGTCGAGGCGCTTCGACCCGGTCTGCTCGGGCTGCGGGCGGTCCTTCCCGAGACACCGATTCTCGTCGGAGGGCGCGCGTTTGGTGACCCCGTACGCGCTCCGGGCGTGGACGGGGTCGAAGTCGCCCCGGCGCCGCTGGGCGCCGCACTCGAACGCATCGCACATATCTGCCGGCCGGCGGAGCGTGCTCGCACCACGGAGGGAAGCAAGTGAAGGTCTGTGTTGCCGGTGGAACCGGACTCCTCGGCCGGGCGATCGTCCCGGCGCTGATCAATGCCGGGCATGAGGTCGCGATCCTCTCGCGCTCGGACCCCTCGCGCGACCCCGTCGATCCGCGCGCCACGTGGGTTCGCGGGGACGTCACGGACCCGGCGAGCCTGGTCAGCGCCCTGCGCGGCATGGACGCCGTTGTGGACGCGGTTCAGTTTCCGAATTCGCCCGTCGAGAACCCGAAGAAGGGATACACGTTCGAGCGGATCGACCTCGGTGGGACCAAGAACCTTGTGGATGCGGCGAAAGCGGCGGGCGTGCCGCGCTTCATCGGCCTCAGTGGCGCCGGCGCCGCCGAGGACGCGCGCTACCACTGGCTCCGGTTCAAGTGGCAGGAGGAGCAGCACATCCAGGCCAGCGGGCTCACCTGGACCATCTTCCGCCCCAGCTGGATCTACGGGCCCCGCGACGTCTCGCTGAACCGCTTCCTCGGCTTCGCGAAGTTCCTGCCGTTCATCCCGGTCATTGGCAACGGCAAGATCCGGCTCAACCCGCTCTTCGTCGACGACCTCGCCGCGCATGTGGCCGCGGCCCCGGGCCGGCCCGCCGCCGAAAACCGGCTGTTCGAAATCGGCGGGCCGGATGTGCTGACCATGGACGAAATCATCCGCACGGCGCTCCGGGTCCGGGGCAAGAAGCGGTTCCTCCTGCACCAGCCGGCCGCGCTGATGAAGCTGGTGGCGTCGGTGGCTCAGTTCGCCCCGGGGCGGCCGCTCACGCCGGACGCGATCGACTTCATCCTGATGGACCCCATCGCCGATACGGCCAGCCTCCGCGAGGTGTTCGGCCTGCCGCTCACGCCGCTGGCGGAGGCACTGGCCACCTATCCATAGCGTGGAAACACGAGCGCTCTCTATGGTTTTGATAGACCACTTGCGGGGTTAACCCTTACGTAAGCTATTATCACGGAGGCGCCCGGCCGTAACGGGCGACCCACCTCCGGAGAAGCCCTTCTTGCGCGCAGACACGAGTGACGTCGCCTTTCGCCTGTTCATGGCCCTCGGGGACCTGTGGGATGGTCTCCAACGGTCGAACATCAACCCCGGCGGGCGCGGTCTGCACCTAACGAAGGAATACCTCGGCGGATACACCCGCTACAGCGCCGGCCCCGCAGCACATGCACGCATCGTGGTCGAATGGAACGAAGCCACCCGCCACCTCCGCGTGATCCGCTGCGAGGCCTGGTCCGGCTTCGAATCGATCGTCTGCTCGACCGTTTCGTACGTGCGGGAAGAAGCACGGGCGAAGGGGCTCAGCGGCATCGTCGAGGCGCGCCTGAGCGAGGCGTGCAACGAACCGGCTCCCACGCGCCGCACGGTCGTCACCGTCGCTGCGTCGCTCGCGGCGGTTGCCCCGGTCCGCGGAGGGCGCTAACCAAAGCGGCTACAGATGGCCACTTTCCCGTCCGCAGCTGCAGTGCGTCCGGCGTAGCGTCTTTGCCCATGGCGAATGTGTGGGTGGAGAGCCTCGAGCGCGGTTTCGAACGAGCCCTGGACCTTCTGTCGGATGCCGTCCGTGATTGCCCGGGCGAGCTATGGGAGGCCAGCATGTGGACCGTCGCCAAGCCGGGCGACGACCACGAGTTCCTTTCCCCGGACTGGAGTCCGGTCGCGCGAGGCGAACATCGGGACGAGTTGGCCCGGCGATGGGTCGAACGGTGGGGCACGCCGTGGAGCGTCGCCTGGCATGCGCTGGAGACGCTCGACTACGACGTCGGCGGTGGGTTCGGTGCGTGGGCTCCGCCGCCGCCGTTCGCGGGGCATCCCCACTGGCGGGACCTTGCGAGCCTGCCCGCGGCGTGGTCGCGTGCGGAGCTGATGGACTACACCGACTCCTGCCGGCAACGGGTGCGCGACACGCTCGCCACCATGACCGACGAGCTGGCCGCGAGGCCACTGCCTGCTGCCCACCGGTACCGCGGCGAGGCGTACGCCTTCGTCATCACCGGCCTCATCGGCCACACGACCGAACACGCCTCGCAGATCCGGCAGTTCATCAGCCCGCGGTCGTGATTGCTAGTGGCGCTCCGCCCACTGCCTTGCGTGATAGGTGATGACCATGTCCGCCCCGGCGCGCCGAATGGATGTCAACGTCTCGTCGATGGCACGGTCACGGTCGATCCAGCCACGCTCCGCCGCGGCCATGAGCATGCTGTACTCGCCGCTGACGTTGTACGCGGCCACGGGCACGTCCACGGCGTCCCGGACGCGCCGGAGCACGTCGAGGTACGGCAGCGCGGGCTTCACCATCACCATGTCCGCGCCCTCGTCGATATCGGTGAGGACTTCGTCGAGCGCCATGCGGGCGTTGGCCGGGTCCATCTGGTAGCCGCGGCGATCGCCGAAGGCGGGCGCGCTCTCGGCGGCCTCACGGAACGGCCCGTAGAAGGCGCTCGCGAACTTCGCGGCGTAACTGAGCACGGGCACCTGCGAGAACCCGCCCTGGTCCAGCCCCGCCCGAATGGCGGCGACGCGGCCGTCCATCATGTCGCTGGGGGCGATGATGTCGCAGCCGGCCGTGGCCAGGCTCACCGCGGTTTCCATCAGCAGCGGCAGCGTGGCGTCGTTGTCGACGGTGCCATCGGGCCACAGGAGGCCGCAGTGACCGTGGCTGGTGTACTCGCACAGGCAGACGTCGGCGATCACGACCAGTTCCGGGGCGGCGTCCTTCAGGATGGCCGCGGCCTGCTGCACGATGCCGTCGCGCGCCCAGGCGCCGCTGCCCTGTTCATCCTTTTCCGGGGGCAGGCCGAAGAGCAGCACCGCGGGGATGCGCAGGGCGCGAAGTTCCCGCGCCTCGGCGGCAAGCGCGTCCAGGCCAAGGCGATCCTGCCCCGGCATTGACTCAATCGGCGACCTTCCCGACAGGCCTGCTTCGACGAAGAGCGGATAGACGAGGTGAGCGGGCGTAAGTTCGGTTTCGCGCACGAGCCCGCGCATGGCATCGCTCGAACGGAGGCGGCGGTGACGCCGAAACGATGACATCTCCATGCGGCGATGCTACCACGCGCTTTCGCGCCGGTGGCTGGCTGCTATCCTGACCGGGATGGAACGGCGCCTCCCACCCCAGTACGCCGGTTGGCAATCGCACGAGCCCGCGCTCCGGCGGATGACCACGCCCGAGCTGGTGATGGAAATCCAGGACGGGCCCCCGGATCGGCGCCTCGCCGCCCTCTCCGTCATCGACCTCGCGGACGTCGCGCAGGAGACCATCGAGGATTGGATTCGTACGTTGCCGGCGGCCGAGGCGAACGAACTCGCGGGCGCGATCCCCGCATCGCGGCCGAACGCCACCTGCGCCGAGGACCTGCGCTGGGTGGACCTCGCCCGCAAGGGGTACGACCGCCGCCGGCTCCCGACGTTCCTCGTTATGTTGTTTTCTTCGCTGGAGGCGCTCGAAGCGCGGGCCTGCGCCGAAGCCCCCGGGGCGTGGGAGCAGATCGCCGATTGGCTCGGCGAAACGTACGACCGGGCGCATGAAGCGGGCGACGAGGAGGCCACGGAGGACATCCTGCTCTTCGTCTTCGAAAACCACCTGCAGCGTTCGGCCGTGTTCGAGGCGTTTCTCGGGCTGATCGCGCGGCACGAGGACCTGGCGCGGCGGGTCAGCGGCGACCCGGCGTTGTTCCTCGGAGACCTGCCGGAGGCGATGCAGCGCGGCGCGCTCGAAGAGGCTGCCCGCTCCGGCGGCCTCCCTTGCTGCAGTCGCTCGCGCGCCTGTACGGCGTTATCGAAACCTAGACGCGGCCCGAGCCACCCGCCCGGGCCGCACCCGGCTCAGTTCACGATGGACGAGTAGACGATCTGCTTCAGCTGCCCGCGGAAATTAAAGGTGGCGGACGGCATGAGCTGCGTCATGAAGACCACGACCAGGTCCTCGGCGGGGTCCACCCAAAAGATGGTGGAAGCGGCGCCGCCCCAGTAGTAGTCGCCTTCGCCCAGCGTGCCGGCCGTCACTTCGTTGAGGGTCACGGCGAAGCCAAGGCCGAAGCCCACGCCTTCGTTCGCGGTCTCGGAGAACGTCCCGATCGCCATCTGGGTCAGGTCCTTGTTCCCGGCGAGGTGGTTCTTGGTCATCATCCGCAGCGTGCGCGGGCCGAGGATGCGGACGCCATCGAGCTCGCCGCCGCGGCGGAGCATTTCGCAGAACCGCAGGTAGTCCGCCGTCGTGCTCGTGAGCCCGCCGCCCCCGGAGAGGAAGCTCGGCTTCGAGAGGTAGGCGCTGCTCTTCGGGTCGTCGATGAGCTTGAGCGACTTGTCGGGCATGCGCTGGTAGTTCGCGGCCAGCCGATCGGCCTTCTCCGGCGCGACGAAGCACGAGGTGTCCTTCATGCCCAGGGGGTCGAAGATGGTCTCCTGCAGGTACTGGTCGAACGGCTTCCCGGAGATCGCCTCGACGAGGTAGCCGCAGATGTCCGTGGAATACGAGTACATCCATCGCTCGCCGGGCTGGTAGTACAGCGGCACGTTCGCGAGCTTTTCAACGAACGACTTCAGCGTTTCGCCCTGTCCCCGCCCGACGCCGGCCATGCGGTACGCCTTGTCGACGGGGTGGTTGGTGGCGCCGTAGGTGAGGCCGCCGCCGTGGCTGAGGACGTGGCGGAAGGTCATCGGCGGGTCCGGCACCTTCGTCTCCATGCTGTCGCCCTCGCCGGAGACCCACACGCGCTGGTTGCGCCACTCGGGGATGAACCGGTGCACGGGATCGCTGAGCTGGAAGTGGCCCTGTTCGTACAAGGTCATCAGCGCGACCGAGGTGATCGGCTTGGTCATGGAGTAGATGCGGAAGATGGTGTCGTCCGTGACCGGTTGCTCGCGCTCGCGGTCGGCGTTGCCGAAGGAACGGAAGTAGGCGGGCTGTCCGTGGCGCGACACGGCCACCTGGCAGCCCGGGATCTTGCCGCTTTCGATGTAGTTCCGCTCGAGGTGCGCGGTAATGCGCTCGAGACGTGCCGGGTCGAAGCCGGCCTTCGCGGGATCGGTGTGCATGGAGGCCCCTCCTGGATGGTGGGCGCCATTACCACCCTCGGCGGTGCGCGCGTCAAGCGCGGGGAGGGGGAATCCGGGGGAGCGCGGCGTTGTTGGACAGGGACCGATTCCTGCCGTAAACGGAGTGCAGCACATTCACTCGGAGGACCCATGGCGCGCGTGCCCGTCGAGGACGGTTACTTCCGCATCCCCGAGGACGAGGGCGCATCGCCCGTCCTCCTTGGCTCCTACAGCCCGGCCGCCAACACCTACTTCTGGCCGCGCCGCAAGCGCTGCCCGATTTCGCTCGAAGCGGTCGAGGATTGCGAGCTCTCGACCGAGGGCGTCATCCACTCATGGACGTTCGTTTCGATGCCCACGATGGGCAGCATGAAGGCGGACGCCGGTGGTGGCTTCGGCGCCGCGCAGGTGGACCTGCCCGAGGGCGTCCGCATCCAGGCCCAGCTCGAGGGCAAGCAGGGCGATTGGCGGATTGGCCAACGGGTGCGGCTAACCACGCGCACGCTCGCCACGGAAGCGAACGGCGACGAGCTCGTCACCATCGCCTTCCGCGTGATCGAAGGGGGCGAATGATGGACCGGGACGTATACGTCGTTGGCGTGGGCATTCACCGCTTCGGCAAGCACGACATCAGCCGCCGGGACATGGCCTACACGGCTGGCATCGACGCGCTGGAGGACGCCGGGCTTTCGTTCCGCGACGTCGGCGCGCTCTACACCGCCTACATCGGCGGCAACATGCTCGACGGCGTCACCTACGCGAAGGACCTCGGCCTCACGGGCATCCCGGTGGTCCATGTGGAGAACGCTTCCGCCACGGGCTCCTCCGCGTTCCGCCTGGCCGTGAACGATGTCAGCGGCGGCGTCACCGACGTGGCCATGGCGCTCGGTTTCGACGGCCAGCTGCGGGGGTTGAGCACGCCCGCAGCGGTCGCACCCCGGCCGACGATGGGCTCGAACCTGCTTCCCGCCGCCTTCTTCGCGTTCTGGGCCGTTCGCCGCATGCACGACAACGGCACTTCGATGGAGACGTACGCGAAGATCGCGGCGAAAAACTGGAACCATGCGCGGTTCAACAAGTACGCGGAACGGCAGGCGCAGAACGAGATCACGCCCGAGACCGTACTCGCGGCGCCCATGATCGCGTATCCGCACACGGCGATGATGGCGTGCGGCGCGGGCGCCGGGGCGGCGGGCGCAATCGTGGCCACGCGCGAAATCGCCGAAAAGCTAAGCAACGGGCGGCCGCTGGTGAAGGTGGCCGCGTCGCAGATGCAGTCGGAGGTGTACCAGCCGGGCCACATCTTCCTCGGTGCGGTGGTCGGCCCGTCCGAATCCACGCGCATCACCGCCAACCTCGCCTATGCCGAGGCGGGACTGGGACCGAAGGACCTCAGCCTCGTCCACGTGCATGACGCCTTCCCGATCGAGGAGCTGATGTACTACGAGCTGCTCGGCATCTGTGGGGACGGCGAAGGCGACGGCCTCGTGGCGGAGGGCGCGACCACCATCGGCGGCCGTATCCCGTTCTCGACCGATGGCGGCCTCATCGGCCGCGGGCACCCCGGCGGTCCCACGGGCCTCGCCCAGATCTGGGACATCACCCAGCAGCTCCGCGGAGAATCGGGGCAGCGGCAGGTGGAGAACGCACGCATCGGCCTCGCGCACATGATGGGCGCGGGCTCGGTCTGCGTGGTGCATATCCTCAAGCGCGAAGAGCGCTGAGCGGCGGTCCTACTCGCGGCTGGTAATCACGCTAGCCGCGAGGAGGGCGTCGATCTCCTCGTCCGGGACGCCGCCCTCGCGCAGGACCTCGCGGGTGTGCCGCGCGAGCGGCGGCGAAGGCAGCCGCGCCTCCGTCGGCGTCGCGGACATGCGCACCGCGGGCCCCACGACCCGCTGGGGGCCGGTGAGTTCGTGCTCGAGCTCCGCCATCATCCCCGCCGCCGCCACCTGCGGGTCGTCCGACATCTCCTCCGGGAAGTTCACGACGCTCGCGGGCACTCCCGCGGCGAGGAAGCGGCTCACCCATTCGCTCGCGGGCGCGACAAGCAGCTTGCCCTGGATCTCCTGCCGCCAGACCTCGAGCTTTTCGCGCGTGCCGGGCGCGGCCGCATCGAAGTCGGAATCGTCGGTGGGGTCGTGCATCTCGAGGATGGCGCGAATGGCGTGGCGGTTCTGGGGTGTCAGCGCACCGAGGACGAGGGCGCCCCGCGCAGTGTGATAGCCGCCGTAGTAGAGCCGGTGGGCGGCGAAACGCGGTCCCTGCGCCTTGCGGATGGCGGCGATGGCGTCGTACCGCGCCCCGGATCCGCGCATCCCCTGGAGTTCGGCAAGCAGCGGGTCGCGCACCGTGACGTCGTGCACGGGCTCGCGCATCACCTGGTGCGACATGAGTTCCAGCGCCGACTGGAGCAGCGAAACATGGAGTGACTGTCCCTCGCCGGTCCGTTCGCGGTGGAGCAGCGCGGCGCAGATACCCATCGCCGCCATCGTCCCGGAGGTGCGGTCGATGAAGGTTGAGGCCGAGGATCTGCTGTGGCGCGCCGAACTCATCGACCTTCGCCTCGTTCGCCATCAGGCCGGAGTATGCCTGCGCGACGATGTCCGACCCGGCGCGCGTGGCCATCGGACCGGTCTCGCCGAACCCCGTGATGCTGGCGTAGATGAGGCGCGGGTTGATGGCGCGTAGCGTCTCGTAATCGATCCCCAGTTTCGCCGCGACCCCGTGCCGGTAGTTGATCACCATGACGTCGAACGTGGGGATGATGCGGCGAATGAGCGCCGCGCCCTCGGCCTTCGCGAGGTCGACCGTGAGGCTGCGCTTGCCACGGTTGAGCGACTGGAAGTACTTGCCCTCGTTCGGGACGACGGCCGCGCTGTTGCGGCGCGCTTCGCCCTCCGGTGGCTCCACCTTGACCACGTCCGCGCCCATGTCCGAGAGCATGACGCCGACGACCGGGCCGGCCACGATCTGCGAGAACTCCAGGACGCGAATGCCAGCGAGTGCGCCCGCCATGCCCTACCCCCGGGGGAGGCCCAGGCCACGCGTCGCGATGACGTTGCGCTGGTCCTCCGACGTGCCACCGCGAATGGTGGCGGGCACGACCCCGATGTAGCTGCGCCCGAACGACTCGTCGCTGCCTTCGATGAGGTTGCCGAGCATGCCCACGGCCTGCATCGCCGTCTGCGCCAGCCGCTGGGAGAGTTCGGAGTTGTACAGCTTCGAGGTCGACGCCTCGTCGTTCGGGACCTGGCCGCGGTTCTGCATCGAAATCACACGCAGCGAGAACTGGTACATCACCTCGGTCTCGATGAAGCGCTGCGCGATCTCCTGGCGCACCGACGAGTTGTTGACGCGCTCGCGCAGGACGGGGTTGGCGCGCACGACGTCGATGAGTTCGTGGAGCTTGCGCCGCGCGCCCACGGCGCCGCCGATGTTCGATCGTTCGAAGTCGAGCAGCGTCATGCCCACGTACCATCCGCGGTTCTCCTCGCCCACGAGATTGCGGGCGGGGACGCGGACGTCCTGGAAGAAGACCTCGTTGAAGTAGTGCCGGCCGCCCATATCGGTCAGTGGCCGGATCGTGATGCCGGGAGTCTTGATGTCGTCGATGAGCAGGAAGGAGATGCCGCGGTGCTTGGGCGCCTGCGGGTCCGTGCGCACGAGCGCGAAGAGAGCGTCGGCGGTGTGGGCGCCAGAGGTCCAGATCTTCTGGCCGTTGAGGACGAAGTCGTCGCCGTCGCGCACCGCGCGGGTCTGGAGCGAGGCAAGGTCGGACCCGGAGCCGGGTTCGGAATAGCCCTGTGCCCAGGTCGCCTCGCCGGCGAGGATCGGGGCAGGTACTTCGCCTTCTGCTCGGGCGTGCCGTGGATGATGAGCGTCGGGCCGAGGAGGCCCACGCCGGAGCCACCCACCGGCGGGACCGCCGCCCGGGCGAACTCCTGGTTGAGGACGAACTGTTCCATGGGCGTGAGGCCGCCGCCGCCGTACTCCTTCGGCCAGTGCGGCGCGACCCAGCCGCGCTCGGCGAGGGCGGCGTGCCACGCGACCGCGGCCTCGCGCGCAGCGGCGTCCGGTGACTTGCGATCGAACTCCCACTGGCGTTCGCCGGGGCCGCCCTGCTCGGCCATCTCGCGGTAGCGCTGGGGCAGCCGCGCTTCGATGAGCGCCCGTACCTCGGCGCGAAATGCCGCCTGTTCGCTGTTGTCTCGCCAGTCCATCGCGCTCCTCCGGCCCCGGCCGGGGCAACGCCGGGCATTCTAGCGCGTTGCGGGGGCCACGTGTTCGCCGCGTTGCGCCGCCCGCGGCGTGCCCGTACGGTTCGCCCCACACCACCCGGAGCCACCCCCATGGAATTCGCCGACCTCGAACAGCTCATGGCCACGCAGCGGGCCGTCCGCCGCTTCACGAAGGACCCCGTGGACGATGCCACGATCGAACGCGTCCTCGCGGCCGCCACGCGCGCCCCGAGCGCGCGCAACATCCAGCCATGGCGGTTCATCGTCATCCGCGACGCGAGCACGAAGGGCAGCCTCGGGGCGATCTTCGATGAGCTTGGCCAGCAGATGTACGGCCCCAACGCACCCGACCACGACCCGTGGTCCGAGGTCCCGGTGCTGGTCGCGGTGTGCGCGGAGTACGTGTTTGGGCGGGACGCGGGCGCCGAGGCCGCGCTCGGGGCATCCGTGTACCCGGCGGTCCAGAACCTCCTGCTCGCGGCGCACGCGCTCGGGCTTGGGACGGTGCTGACCACGCGCTGGAAGCGCCGGGAAGCCGAGCTACGGCCGCTGCTCGGCCTCCCCGAGACGATGGGCGTGCAGGCGATCGTGCCCATGGGCTGGCCGGACCGGAAGTACGGCCGCAACCGCCGTGTCCCGGTTGCCGGGCTGATCTCGCGCGAACGGTTCGGCGAGCCCTGGCGGTAGACCGCCCGCCCAAATTGACAGGCAGCATGAGCGGGCAGTAGAAGGGTTGGGCCCTGCCCGCTCTGTACGGGCGCGTGCTATCCCCCCACCCGGACCCGCCCTCGCATGCGAGCGCGCCACGTAGAAGGAGCCTCACCACAGTGACTTCGACCGACAGCACGACCACGATCTTTGACGCGGCGAAGGCGGAGGGCCGCAGCCTGCTGACTCCCGAGGAAGCGCGCGCGCTCTGCGAGCGATATGGCATCCCCATGCCGAAGGACGCGACGGCCACCACCGCCGACGAAGCGGCAGCCATCGCCGCCGAATTCGGATACCCGGTCGTGCTCAAGATCGTCTCGCCGGACATCAGCCACAAGACCGACGCGGGCGGCGTGCTCGCGGGCGTGGCCGATGAGGCCGCCGTGCGCGCGGGCTTCGACACCATCGTCGCCAACGCGAAGCGCTACGACGCGAACGCGCGCATCACGGGCGTCCAGGTGCAGCAGATGGCGCCGGCGGGCCGCGAAGTCATCGTCGGCGCCGTTACGGACGCGAGCTTCGGGAAGCTGGTGGCGTTCGGCATCGGCGGCGTGCTGGTGGAAGTGCTGAAGGACGTCACCTTCCGGCTCGCGCCCGTCTCGAACGAAGAAGCGCTCGGCATGCTCGACAGCATCAAGGCCGGACAGCTCCTGAACGGCGTCCGGGGCAGTGCCCCCGTGGACCGCGCGGCCCTCGCCGGCATCATCGAGACCGTCGGCCGGATCGTGGCGGACCACCCGGAAATCGAGGAGCTGGACCTGAACCCGGTCATTGCCTCCGAGCACGGCGCGCTGGCGGTGGACGTCCGCATCGCGGTGAACTTCGAGGCCCGGCACGTGCCGAATCGCCCGCCGCACGACGAAATCGTCCGCGCGATGAACCGAATCATGAAGCCCGACGCCGTCGCCGTGATCGGCGCCTCCGCGGAGGAGGGCAAGATCGGCAACTCGGTGATGAAGAACCTCATCAACGGCGGGTACGAAGGAGCCATCTACCCCATCCACCCGAAGGCCGAGAGCATCGAGGGGATCAAGGCGTACCGTTCGGTGAAGGACGTCGAAGGCGTCATCGATGTGGCCGTGTTCGCCATTCCCGCGGCGTTCGTCCCCGCGGCGTTGAAGGAATGCGGCGAAAAGAACATTCCCGGCGCCGTGCTGATCCCCTCCGGGTTCGCTGAAACCGGCAACGTCGAGGGCCAGCGCGAACTGCAGGAGATCGGCAAGCAGTACGGCGTGCGCCTGATGGGGCCGAACATCTACGGCTTCTACTACACACACAAGAATCTCTGCGCGACCTTCTGTACCGCCTACACCGTGAAGGGCCAGGCCGCGCTCTCGTCGCAGTCCGGCGGCATCGGCATGGCCATCGTGGGCTTCAGCCGTTCGGCCGGCATGGGCGTTTCCGCCATCGTCGGGCTCGGGAACAAGTCGGACATCGACGAGGACGACCTCCTCGCGTTCTTCGAGCAGGACGACAACACCCAGGTCATCGCCCAGCATTTCGAAGACCTGAAGGACGGCCGTGCCTTCGCCGAGGTGGCGAGCCGGGTTTCGAAGAAGAAGCCGATCATCGCGCTGAAGGCGGGCCGCACGGCGGCGGGTGCGCGCGCCGCGTCGTCGCACACGGGCGCCCTCGCGGGCAACGACAAGGTATACGACGACATCCTCCACCACGCCGGCGTCATCCGCGCGAAGACGCTGCGCGACCTGCTGGAGTTCGCGCGGGGTGTACCCGCGCTGCCGACCCCGAAGGGCGAAAACGTCATCATCATCACCGGCGCGGGTGGTTCGGGGGTGCTGCTTTCGGACTCCTGCGTGGACAACGGCCTGTCGCTGATGAAGATGCCGGACGACCTGGACGCGGCCTTCCGCAAGTTCATCCCGCCGTTCGGGGCGGCCGGCAATCCGGTGGACATCACCGGCGGCGAGCCGCCTTCGACCTACAAGGCGACGATCCAGCTCGCCCTCGAGGACGACCGCATCCACTCGATCATCCTCGGCTACTGGCACACGATCATCACGCCGCCGATGGTGTTCGCGAACCTCGTGGTGGAAATCGTCGAGGAGATGAAGGCGAAGGGGATCAGCAAGCCGATCGTGGCCTCGCTCGCCGGCGACGTCGAGGTCGAGCAGGCGTCGGAGTACCTGTACCAGCACGGCATCCCGGCGTACGCGTACTCGACCGAGATCCCGGTGCAGGTGCTCGGAGCGAAGTACCAGTGGGCGCGCGGCGCCGGGCTCCTGGGCTAACGAACGACGCGCGCGGTCAGTGGCGGCCTTCGCCGCTGACCGCGCTCTCGGGCCGGTCGGTGAGGAGGCGGACGGCCTCCTCGGCGAGCGGATGCAGGCCGGCGCCCCCGGCCTCGACATACGCGACGATCTGGCGCCGCATGCGCGGCTCCCAGAACATCTTGAGGTGGTTCACCACCCCCGGCAGCCCTTCTTCGTGCGGGTAGGTGGCGAAGAACAGCGCGATCTGATTCGCCTTATGCACCATGATCTCGTCGGTCATTGGCCGGGTGCTCCTATCGCGAGGCGCGTCGTTTCGAGGCGCAGCGCGTCATGCGTCTCCTGCCACTCCGCGCGCTTGAACGTCTTCCGCACCTGGACCGCCGTGACCTTGTACTCGGGGCAGTCCGTGGCCCAGTCGGCGAACTCGGTGGTCACCACGTTCGCACCCGTGCCGGGGTGGTGGAAGGTCGTGTAGACGACGCCCGGTTGCATGCGCTCCGAGATGCGCGCGTGGAGGGTGGTTTCGCCCTCGCGGCTGGCGAGCGCGACCAGGTCGCCGTCGCCGATGCCGCGGTTCTCGGCGTCCCAGGGGTGGATTTCGAGCACGTCCTCGGCATGCCAGGCGACATTGGCGGTGCGCCGGGTCTGCGCTCCCACGTTGTACTGCGAAAGGATGCGGCCCGTGGTGAGCAGCAGCGGGAAGCGGTCGGTCGTCTTCTCATCGGTGGCGATGTACTCGGTGATCATGAACTGGCCCTTGCCGCGGACGAAGCCGTCGGCATGCATGATCGGCGTGCCTTCGGGAGCGCGATCGTTGCATGGCCACTGGACGCTCCCCAGGCGGTCCAGCTTTTCGTAGGTGACGCCGGCGAAGGTGGGCGTGAGGCGCGCGACCTCGGTCATGATCTCGGCGGGGTGGGTGTAGGTCATGGGGTAGCCGAGGGCGTTCGACAGCGCCATCGTGATCTCCCAGTCCGCGAACCCGGCCTTCGGGGGAACCGCCTTGCGCACGCGGCTGATGCGCCGTTCCGCGTTGGTGAAGGTCCCATCCTTCTCCAGGAAGGTCGACCCGGGCAGGAACACGTGGGCGTACTTCGCCGTCTCGTTCAGGAAGAGATCCTGGACGACGACGCACTCCATCGCCGCCAGCCCGGCGGCGACGTGCCTGGTGTTGGGTCGGACTGGGCGATGTCCTCGCCCTGGATGTACAGCCCCTTGAAGGTGCCGTCGACGGCGGCGTCGAGCATGTTCGGAATGCGCAGCCCCGGCTCGCCTTTCAGGCCGACGGCCCACGCCTCCTCGAAGACGGCGCGCACGCCGTCATCGGAGACGTGGCGGTAGCCGGAGAACTCGTGGGGAACGAGCCCATATCGCACGAGCCCTGGACGTTGTTCTGGCCGCGCAGCGGGTTCACCCCCACCCCGCGGTGCCCGATGTTGCCGGTCGCCATTGCTAGGTTCGCCATGCCCATGACCATGGTCGAGCCCTGGCTATGCTCCGTGACGCCGAGGCCGTAGTAGATAGCGGCGTTGCCACCCGTGGCGTAGAGGCGCGCGGCGCCGCGGATGTCGGCGGCGGGCACCCCCGTGGTCGCCTCGACCTCCTCCGGGGCGTGACGTGGGTCCGCGATGAAGTCGCGCCAGCGGTTGAACGCGTCGGGTTCGCACCGCTCGGCCACGAACGGCTCGTTCACCAGCCCCTCGGTGACGATGACGTGCGCCATCGCGTTGACGAACGCGACATTCGTGCCGGGCCGGAGGGCGAGGTGGTAGTCGGCGGCGACGTGCGGCGTGCGCACGAGGTCGATGCGGCGCGGATCGATCACGATCAGGCGTGCACCTTCGCGAATGCGCTGCTTCATCCGGCTGCCGAACACGGGGTGGGCGTCCGTGGGGTTCGCCCCGATGACGACGATGACGTCCGAATCCTCGACCGAATCGAAGTCCTGGGTGCCGGCCGAGGTGCCGAAGGTGTTCTTCAGCCCGTAGCCCGTGGGCGAATGGCACACGCGCGCGCAGGTGTCGACGTTGTTGTTGCCGAACGCCGCGCGCACCAGCTTCTGCACCAGGTAGGTCTCTTCGTTCGTGCAGCGTGACGAGGTGATGCCGCCGATCGAGTCGCGGCCGTATTCGGCCTGGATCCGCTTGAATTCGGAGGCGGCATAGGCGATGGCTTCGTCCCACGACACCTTTTGCCAGGGGTCGCGGATGCTCTTGCGGATCATGGGGTCGAGGATGCGGTCCTGGTGCGTGGTGTAGCCCCAGGCGAAGCGACCCTTCACGCAGGAGTGGCCATGGTTCGCCTGGCCGTCCTTGAAGGGCATCATCCGGACGACCTCGCCGCCCTTCATCTCCGCCTTGAAGGAGCAGCCCACGCCGCAGTAGGCGCAGGTGGTCACGACGCTGTGCTCGGGCTGGCCCGCCTCGATGACACTCTTCTCCATGAGCGTCGCCGTGGGGCATGCCTGGACACAAGAGCCGCAGGAGACGCATTCGGAGTCGAGGAAGAGCATGTCGCCGGGCGAGATCGTCGAGGCGAAGCCGCGGCCCTTCACCGTGAGGGCGAACGTACCCTGGGTCTCTTCGCAGGCCCGGACGCAACGGGAGCAGACGATGCACTTCGCCGGGTCGAAGGTGAAGTAGGGGTTCGATTCGTCCTTCGCGGTGTGGAGGTGGTTTGCGCCCTCCTGCCCGTACCGCACCTCGCGCAGGCCGACCGCGCCGGCCATGTCCTGGAGTTCGCAGTCTCCGTTGGCAGGGCAGGTGAGGCAGTCGAGCGGGTGGTCGGAGATGTACAGCTCCATCACGCCGCGCCGCAGTTTGGCGAGTTTGCCGGATTGCGTGGTCACCTTCATGCCGGCCTCGGCGGGCGTCGTGCACGAAGCGGGTGTGCCCTTCCGCCCTTCGATCTCGACCAGGCAGAGGCGGCAGGAGCCGAACGGTTCGAGGCTATCGGTCGCGCAGAGGCGGGGCACGGTGGTGCCGGTCTCCTGGGCGGCGCGCATCACCGAGGTGCCTTCGGGTACGGTCACGGGCCTGCCGTCGATTTCGAGCGTCACGAGGTGCTCGGCGTCCCGGGCGGGCGTTCCGTAGTCGATTTCCTTGATGAGCGTCATGGCGCCCTCCTCAGTCGCGTGGGCGGCGATGGTGACCGCCGGGGAGCGGTCGAAGTCCTCGGGGAAGTGGCGGAGCGCGCTCTGCACGGGGTTCGGGGTGAGGCCGCCGAGCGCGCAGAGCGAGGCATCCGTCAGCACCTCGCACAGGTCGTCGAGGACCTGCAGGTTCATATCGATGTCCTCGCGGGCCAGGATGCGGTCGATCACCTCGACCCCACGTGTGCTGCCGATGCGGCAGGGGGTGCACTTGCCGCAGCTCTCGGCGGCGCAGAACTCCATCGCGAACCGCGCCTGCTCGGCCATGTCGACGGTGTCGTCGAAGACGACGATGCCGCCGTGGCCGAGCATCCCCTTCACGGCAGCCAGCGCCTCGTAGTCGATGGGGGTGTCCAGGAGCGCATCCGGCAGGTACGAACCGAGCGGCCCGCCGACCTGCACGGCGCGAATGGGGCGGCCGCTGGCGGTGCCGCCCCGAAGCCCTCGATCGCCTCGCGGAGGGTGATGCCGAACGCCTTCTCGACAAGGCCGCCCTGGCGGATGTTGCCCGCGAGCTGGAGCGGCATCGTGCCCCGGGATCGGCCCATGCCGTAGTTCGCGTAGAACGCCGCGCCTTCGGCGAGGATGGTGGGGACGGCCGCGTACGAGAGCAGGTTGTTCACGACCGTGGGCTGGCCGAACAGCCCCTCCACGGCCGGGAGCGGCGGACGGTATCGCACGGTGCCGCGCTTGCCTTCGAGGCTCTCGAGCAGCGAGGTCTCCTCGCCGCAGATGTAGGCGCCGGCCCCAAGCCGCGCCTCGATGTCGAAGGCGCGACCGCCGCCGCCCACATCCTCCCCGAGGAGCCCGGCGCCGCGTGCGATATGGATGGCCCGCGTGAACGCGCGGAATGCGTGGGGGTATTCGGAGCGGATGTAGATGTACCCCTTCGTCGCACCGACGGCGATGCCGGCGATGGTCATGCCCTCGATGAGCAGGAAGGGGTCGCCCTCCATCAGCATTCGGTCGGCGAAGGTGCCGCTGTCGCCCTCGTCGGCGTTCGCAACGATGTACTTCTGCCCCGCCGGCTGCGCGAGCACGGTCCGCCACTTCACGCCCGTGGGGAATCCGGCGCCACCGCGGCCGCGCAACCCGGAGGCGACGACCTCCTCAACCACCTCCCCCGGCATCATCGCGAGGGCGCGATCGAGACCCCGGTAGCCGCCGTGGGCGCGGTATTCGTCCAGTGAAAACGGGTCGATCACACCGCAGCGGGCGAAGGTCAGCCGCTCCTGGTTCGCGAGGTAAGGAATCGCCTCGGTCAACCCCAGGCAGCCCGGGCCCGGCTTCCCCTCGAAGAGACCACCGTCGACGAGCGCGGGGACCTCGGCAGGCGACACCGGCCCGTAGGCGACGCGGCCCGCGGGCGTCTCAACTTCGACCAGCGGTTCGAGCCAGAACATGCCGCGGGAGCCGGTTCGCACGAGGTCGATGGCAACGCCGCGGGCGGCGGCTTCGCGGGCGATGGCCTCGGCCACGTCCTCGGCGCCGACCGAGAGCGCGGCAGCATCCGCTGGAACGAACACGCGGGTCATGGACGTGCCCCCACGAGCAGGGCCTCGGCACGCGCGGGCGTGACGCGCCCGTAGAGGCGGCCGTCGAGCATGACCGCAGGCGAGAGCGCGCAGTTCCCCAGGCAGTAGACCGTTTCGAGGGTTACCTCGCCGTCGGCGGTCGTCCCACCCATCTCGACCCCGAGGCGCGACTGGAGGTGCTCGGCGAGCGGCTCGCAGCCCATCGCCTGGCAGGATTCGGCGCGGCAGACCTTGAGCACGTGCCGTCCCGGGGGCTCTTCACGGAAGTCGGTGTAGAAGCCGATCACGCCGACAACCTCGGCGCGCGAGATATTCAGGCCCTCGGCCACGAGCGGAATGGCGCGGCGGTCGATGTACCCAAGCTCGTCCTGGATGGCGTGGAGAATCGGGAGGAGCGCCCCGGGAACGCCTTCGTAGGCAGTGATCAGGGCGCGGATGCGGGGTGCTTCATCCCAGTGCGGCGCGGGCGCGGCTCCCGAATCGCCGTTGCGCTCCTCCCAGCGGTCCCGTTTCGGCATCCCTTCTCTCCTCCCGCGCTCCGGGTCGGTCAGCCCGAAATGCGCTGCCGGCCGGCGTATACGTTAAAGCCGCCCGGCCTGACAAATCCTACCAGCGTTATGCCGAAGGACTCCGCAAGTTCCACGGCGAGGCTTGAGGGCGCGCCCACGGCGCACACCACGGGCACGCGCGCGACGAGCGCCTTCTGGAGCAGCTCGAAACTGGCGCGGCCGCTCAGCAGCACCGCCCGGTCGTGGAGGTCCGTCGAGCCCGACAGCACCTGTTCCCCAATGACCTTGTCCAGCGCGTTGTGCCGGCCCACGTCTTCCTTCAGGGCAAGCAGCCTGCCCTGCGCATCGAAGAGGCCCGCGGCGTGGATTCCGCCCGTGGCGGCGAACGCCGCCTGCGCCGCTCGCAGCGCATCGGGCATGGCACTGATGACGGCCGGGGTAATGGCGAAGCCCCCGGGCACTGCCACGCAGCCATGCACCTCGAGCGCGTCGAGCGTTGCCTTGCCGCAGACGCCGCAGCTCGACGTGGTGAAGAAGTTGCGTTCCAGCCGCGTCTCGTCGAAGGCGAGTCCCGGCCGCAGCGTCACGGTGACGATGTTGAACGCCTGCTCCTCGTCCTCGTCGGTGCAGTACGAGAGGTCCACGACGTCGTACGGGCCGCCGATGATGCCTTCGCCGAACAGGAAGCCGGCGGCGAGGGCAAAATCGTCCCCGGGGGTGCGCATGGTAACGGCGATACTGCGACGCTGGAGTTCGCCCGCAGCCTGCCAGAGGAGCCGGATCTCCATGGGCTCCTCCGCCGAGATCGCGTCCTCGACGCACGTCCAGCGGCCGTCGCGCAGCCGTGCCACGGGCCGCCGCACCTCGCGCTCGGGACGGGACGTTTCCATGCCGGTCAGCATAGCGGATACCGATGGTGCCCTCGACGGCGGCCGGGCGGGTGGGGCTCGTATGCCGTACAGTCCGGGCGAACCCGTAGCCGTTCCTGGAGATGCTGAATCATGGCCGAAACCCTCCCGCCGCCCGCCGGTATCGACGTCCTCGAAGCGATGTACACGACGCGCGCCATGCGCCGCCTGAAGCCGGACCCCATTCCCGCGGAGACGCTGCGCGCCATCCTCGACGCCGCCATCCGCGGCCCCAGCGGCGGCAACTCGCAGGGGTGGGCGTTCGTCGCCGTGCAGGACCCGGCACTGAAGCTCCAACTGGAGGAGGTATACCGGCCGGCGCTCGAGGCGCTGTTCCAGCCCGGGGGCCCCTACCACAAGCCGCTGAATTCGGAGGATGCCGAACTGGCGGCCCGCACCCGGAAGATGGCGGATTCGGCGCTGCACCTGGCGCACCATCTCCACGAAGCGCCCGTGATCATCGTCCCCTGCGTGCGGACGGGCGGGCGGCCCACCGATATTTCCACCGGCTCCTCCATCTACCCCGCCGTCCAGAACCTGATGATCGCGGCCCGGGCCTTCGGCATTGGCAGCACGCTGACTACGGTGCACCGGATGCGGCAGGACGACGTTCGCGCCGCCCTCGGCATCCCCGCGGACTACGAGACGGCCGCCCTCATCCCGCTCGGGTACCCCCGCGGGCGCTGGGGTGTGGCCGCGCGGCGCCCGGTCGAGGAGGTCGCTTTCGGGGACCGCTGGGGCGAGCCGCTGCCCTGATTTTCGCCCCCGTTGGGCGATGCCGGTGGCGGTCCGTTCGGCATCGCCGTGGTACGCTTCCGGGCACGTTCCGAATGCACGAAGGAGTACTGATGGCCCGCAAGAAGGTCACCATCATCGGCGCCGGCGCAACCGGCGGCGCCATGGCCCAGCGCCTCATCGAGCGCGACATCTGCGACGTTGTCCTCCAGGACGACCCGCAGTTCGCCGGCACGATGCACTTTGGCAAGGCGCTCGATGAATCGCAGGCGGCCGCGTGGGAGGGTTTCAGCACCCGCATCAGCGCCACCGACGGCTGGGAAGAGACGGCGAACTCCGATGTCGTGATCTGCACGGCCGGTGCCCCCCGCAAGCCGGGCATGTCGCGCGAGGAGCTGCTCAACGGCAACGCCGCCATCGTGCGGGCGAAGGTGTCCGAGGCCGCGAAGCACTCTCCCAACGCGGTCATCATCATCTTCGCGAACCCCATGGACGCGATGTGCCACGTGGCGCTCAAGGCCAGCGGCTTCCCCCGCGAGCGGGTCATCGGCCAGGGCGGCGCGCTGGACAGCGCGCGCTACCGCTACTTCGTCGCCGACGCGCTCGGCGTCTCGCCTGCGGATGTGCACGGCTTCGTCATCGGCGGACACACGGACACGACGATGGTTCCCGTGGTCTCCCAAACGCGCATTGGCGGCGTGCCCCTCACGGACCTGCTGCCCGCGGACCGCATCCAGCAGCTGGTCGCCCGCGCGATGCGCGGCGGTGCCGAGATCGGCGAGCTGCTGAAGGTTGGCAGTGCGTACTACGCGCCCTCCGCCGGCACAATCGCGATGACGGAGGCGATCCTGCTGGACCAGCGCCGCCTGATCCCGTGCTCCGTCCTCCACCAGGGCGAGTACGGCATCCGTGACATCTACTCGGGCACGGTCTGCCAGCTCGGCGAAGGCGGCATCCAGCGCACCTTCGAGCTTCCCCTGACGGACGACGAGCGGACGCGGGTGGTCGCGGCCGCCGCCGCCACGAAGGACCTCGTCAACCTCATCACCGACTGAACCAACGAGGTTCGAACGCGAACGCGCCATCCGCGAGGGTGGCGCGTTTTTTCGTGCCGGTGGCCGCCCCCAGGGAAAGGCGGCATGCTAGCGCCATACCCGGGAGGCCCCGTGACCGCACTCCGCACCTTCGTGCCCGCTTCCCGAGGCCGCCGTGACTGACGCCTCGGAGCAGCGCTGGCCGCCGGGCCTGTACGTGGTTGCGACGCCGATTGGGAACCTCGCGGACCTTTCGCCGCGGGCGGCCGAGTGCCTCCGCCGGGCCACCGTCGTCGCAGCCGAGGACACGCGCACGGCCGGGGTGTTACTCAAACATTCCGGGAGCACCGCCCGAACGCTGAGTCTCACTGAGCACAACGTCACCCAGCGCGCTCCCGAGATCGTGGCCGCCTCGCGTGAGGGCGTCGTCGCGCTCGTCAGCGACGCCGGGACGCCCGTCGTGGCCGACCCCGGCGGCCGGCTGGTCGCCGCGGCGCACGAGGCTGGCGTGCCCGTGTTCGCCGTCGCGGGCCCATCGGCGCTCACGGCGGTCCTTTCCGTAAGCGGGTTCGAAGGGAGCGACGCGCACTTCCTCGGCTTCCTTCCCCGGGGCCGGGCGGAACGCCGGACGCGCCTGCAGCAGGCAGCGGCGACGGCGGGCGTGCTCGTGTTCTTCGAAAGCCCCAACCGCCTCGCCGAAACGCTTGGAGACGTGGCCGATGCGCTGGCCGACCCACCCGTGGCCGTTTCACGTGAGATTACCAAGCTCCACGAGGAGACCGTGCGGGGCCGGGCGTCGGAGCTGGCGGCCAGGTTCGCGAACACGCGCGGCGAAATCACCGTCGCCGTCGACGTCTCGGCGGTGGGACGCGACGGCACGAGCGATGAAGTGGCCGAGTTCATGGCGGCGATGCAGCGCGCCGGGGCGCGACGCTCGGGCGCGGCCGCGGAGGCCGCCCGCCGGTTTGGCGTCGCAAAGTCGGTCGCTTACGAACAGTGGGAGGAATGAGGGAACCAGCCCGGGGGCTGTGCTAGACTTCCCGGTGCATCCCATCGTCCCGTGAGCTCGCTCTTGCCCGAACGGATCCTCGTCTGCGTGGCCTGGCCCTACGCGAACTACCTGCTGCATGTCGGCCACGTGGCCGGGGCCTACCTCCCCGCCGACATCTTCGCGCGCTATCACCGGCTGCGCGGCAACGAGACCGTCATGGTCTCCGGGTCCGACTGCCACGGCACGCCCATCACCGTCTCCGCCGACAAGGAAGGCGTCGAGCCGCGCGTCATCGTCGACCGCTACCACGCGAAGATCGTCGAAACGTGGGAACGGCTGGGCATCCAGTGGGAGTGCTACACGACCACGCTGACCGAGAACCACTACGCGACGACGCAGGAAGTCTTCCTCAAGCTGCTGGAGAAGGATTACCTCTACCGCAAGACGCAGGACCAGCTCTACGACCCGGAGGCCAACCGCTTCCTGCCCGACCGCTACGTCGAAGGCACCTGCCCCAAGTGCGGCTACGGCGAGGCTCGCGGGGACCAGTGCGACAACTGCGGATCGCAGATGGACGCCATCGACCTGATCAACCCCCGCAGCCGGATGACGGGCGCGACGCCCATCGTGCGCGAATCCGAGCACTATTTCCTTCGCCTGAGTGCGCTCGAAGAGGGGCTGAAGGAGTGGGTCGCGCCGAAGGATCACTGGCGCCGGAACGTCCAGAATTTCACCCTCGGGATGCTGAACGAGGGGCTGATCGACCGTGCCATCACCCGCGACATCGCCTGGGGCGTCCCCGTGCCCGTCGAGGGCTGGGACGAGAAGCGCATTTATGTCTGGTTCGACGCCGTCATCGGGTACCTCTCAGCCACCCGCGAATGGGCCCAGCGCAAGGGCGAACCCGAGGACTGGCGGCGCTTCTGGGAAGACCCCAACGCCCGCAGCTACTACTTCATCGGCAAGGACAACATCCCGTTCCACACGGTGATCTGGCCCGCGATGCTCATGGGCTACGGCGGCCTCAACCTGCCGTTCGATGTGCCCGCGAACCAGTACGTGAACATGCCGAGCGGCGCCAAGCAGAGCAAGTCGGCGGGGACGGGCACGTGGGTGCTGAACCTGCTCGATGTGTACGCGCCAGACGCGCTGCGCTTCTACCTGACGACCATTTTCCCCGAAACATCCGACTCGGTGTTCAGCGAGGACGACCTCATTCGCACGAACAACGACGTGCTGATCGGCACGTGGGGGAACCTGGCGAACCGGGTCATCTCGATGATCCACCGGAACTTCGAAGGCGTCGTCCCGGAGAGCGGAGCGCTCGCACCGGAGAGCGCGGCGCTGCTCGCTGATGCCGCGGCCGCCTTCCCGACGACCGCCGCGGAGTTCGAGGCGTGCCACTTCCGGAACGCGGTCCAGGAGGCGATGCGGCTCGCACAGGCCGCGAACCGCTACCTCGATGAGCGCGCGCCGTGGAAGGCCGTGAAAAGCGACCGCGACCACGCCGCGCAGACGCTCGCCACGGCGCTTTCGACGATCAACGCGATCAAGACGCTGCTCCACCCGGTGATCCCGTTCACGACGGCCACCCTCCACGAGGACCTCGGCTTCGCGGACAGCATCGGCGAGCGCGGATGGGCGTTCGAACCGATCGCGGCGGGCACGCAGCTCCGCCCGGCGCGGCCGCTGTACACGAAGATCGAAACCGCCCCCGCGGGCGCGGCGGGCGCATGATCCTGTTCGACACCCACTGCCACCTGACCGATCCCGCGTTCGCGGAGGACGCCGCCGGGGTGTACGAGCGAGCGCGAGCGGCCGGGGTCGAGGGTATCGCCGTCTGCGGGTACGACGCTGCCTCGAACGAAGCCGCGCTGGCGTTCGCGGAGGGCCGCGAGGGGGTGTATCCCACCGCGGGCTACCACCCGCACGAGGCCGGGACCGTGACGCCGGGCATGCTGGCGGATCTCAACGCCCTTGCCGCGTTGCCGGCGGTCGCGGCGGTGGGGGAACTGGGGCTCGACTTCTTTCGCGACCATTCCACTCCCGCGGACCAGCGGCGGGTGCTGGACGCGCAGCTGGAGATCGCGCTGCGCCACGGCAAGCCCGTGTCGTTCCACTCGCGAGCCGCCGAAGACGCCGCGGAGGAGCACCTGGCGCCGTTCGCCCGGCTCATGGCCGAGCGCTGGCCCGGGCGCGTGCCCGGCGTGATGCACTGCTTCCAGGGAACGGTGGACCAGGCGCGGCGGTACGTCGCGCTCGGGTTCCTCGTCTCCATCGCGTGCCCCATCACGTACCCCCGCAACGACGAGAACCGGGCGATGGCGCGCGAGCTTCCCGCGGAGTCGCTGGTCATCGAAACCGACAGTCCCTACCTCCCGCCGCAGAAGCTGCGGGGAACACGCAACGAACCCGCCAACGTAAAGGCTGCCGCCGCCGCAATCGCGGAAGCACGGGGATTTCCATCGAGGACGTAGCCACCCTCACCACGCGAAACGCCGAGCGGTTGTATCGTGTTGCAATCCGGGCCGGGGTTCACGCCGCATGACGACGATGCAACTGTCCACGCTGTACGGGCCGGTGGCCGAAGACATGATCCTCGTCGAGGACATGCTGGAGTCCATCAAGCGCGACGACCTGCCTCCGCTGAAGCGGATGCTGGACCACGTTCTCCAGGCCCGCGGGAAGCGGCTGCGGCCCGCCCTGGTGCTGCTCGCCGGCACCTTCGGAGACTACAACCTCAACAAGCTCGTGCCCCTCGGGGGCGCGATCGAGCTTTTGCACACCGCCAGCCTCGTCCACGACGACGTCGTCGATGGCGCGCTCTCGCGCCGCGGCCGGCCGACTGCCAACGCGGTATTCGACAACGCCATGACCGTGCTCCTCGGCGACTACATCTTCGCCAACGCAGCGGAGATGGTGACTCGCACGGGCAGCCTCCCCGTCACGCGGCTGTTCGCGCTGGCGCTGCAGAAGATGACGCGCGGCGAACTCGACCAGGACGCGTCCGCCTTCGATGTCGGCAAGGACATCCAGAACTACCTCGCCCGGATCGCCGGCAAGACCGCATCGCTGTTCGCCAACGCCACGGAAGGCGGCGCGATGCTCGCGGGCTGCACCGAGGGCGAAGTGGAAGCGCTGCGGACCTACGGCTACAGCCTCGGGATGGCGTTCCAGATCGTCGATGACATCCTCGATTTCACCGGCGACGAGGCGGAGATGGGCAAGCCCTGCGGCAGCGACCTGCTCGAAGGCACCATCACCCTCCCCGCGATGCTGCTCATCGAACGGTATCCGAAGGACAACCCCGTCAAGCGGTTCATCCTCGCGAAGCGCGAACGCGCCGAACGGCTCCAGGAGGCGCTCTCCATGGTCCGTTCGACCGAGGTCCTCGAAGTATCGATGGACATGGCTCGCAGCTACATCCGCCGCGCGAACGAGGCGATCAGCCAGTTCCCGGCGACGGACGCGCGCCGCAGCATGACGGACATAGGGGAGTACGTGCTGAGCCGCCGCAGCTAGCTCGCCAGCGGTCTCACCAATTGCGAAGGCGCCCGTTTGTGGGCGCCTTCGTCGTTTTGTGGGAATGCCGGGGAGGGCTCCAGCCCCGGGTGCCCTTCTTCAGTCCGCGGCCGGTGGTCACCGCCTGGACCACGTTCTCGGGCGCGATACGGCTGCCGTAGGCATCCACAAGCTCGTCCTTCTTGGCGAGTTCGCTGGCGTCGCGGATGTCGTCCTTCTCGGCCTTCGGCAGAACCGGGGCGGGTTCCTTCTTGTTCACTTCCGGGTGCTCGTTCGGGGCGCCACCGGTGACAAGGCTCGAAACCTTCTTGCCGAGGTGGTAGTACTTGCCATCGTCGGGGATGCGACGCGGGTAGCCCTCGCGGAAGGTGAATGCGGTGAACGACGTCGGCATGATCCGGCGGGCGTCCTTGTAGCACTCCGGGCAGGGGACCGGGTCGGTGGCTTCGCGCATCGGCCGCAGTTCCTCAAAGATGCCGTTGCAGGGTTCGCAGAAGTATTCGTACAGGGGCACGGGAAGCCTCGAAGTGGTTGGACTGCGGGCTATTCTACACTGCCGCCCGGTGAAGGCGGCGGATGGGCGGCGGGCAGCCGGCGGACGTCCTCCACGAAGCGCGTGGCCGAGAGGTCACGCTCCAGGGTGTGGCGCAGCATCAGCGCCAGCCCCGTGCGCAGTTCACCATCGAGTTCTGGCGAAACCGCCACCGCCGCGAACGCGTCGAGTGTCTCGCGGCGGGCGTAGCGCAGCACCTTCACCGCGCGCAGGCTCAGCAGGCGGCCGCCTTCGGCCCGCGGGCGGCACAGCCGGCACACGAGGCCCCCGGCCGACGGCGACAGCAGCGTCTCCTCGGCGGGCAGGGGCGAGCCGCAAAGGGCGCACGCCTCCAACGCGAGGTCGTACCCGGTGAGCGCCAGCAGCTGCACTTCGAAGTACCGCGCGACCGCGATGCCGCAGCCGTCCTCCAGGGCATCGAGCACGCCGAGCAGGAGGGAGTAGAGCCCTTCCTGGGGAGCGCGTTCGACCGTGAACCGGTCGACCAGCTCGGCACAGTAGAGGGCGGTGGCCGCGCGGTCGAGGTCCTCGCGCACGACGCGGTAGTGGTGCACCGTCTCCGCCTGCGCGAAGACATCGAGGGTGCGGCCCTTCGCGATAAGGAACCGGCTGCGCATGAGCGGCTCGAGGTGGCCCCGCATCTTGCTGCGCGTCTTGCGCACCCCGCGCGCAACCGCATCGAACTTGCCCTCGCGGTCGCTGTACACGGTGAAGATGCTGTCGGCCTCGCCGATGTTGCGGCGGCGGAGGATGACGCCCTCGGCGGTGTAGGTGCGCGGCCGCTCGGCCACCCTACAGCTCCTGCCGCCCCTCGAAGGCGCGGGAGAGGGTGAGGTCGTCGGTGTATTCGAGGTCCGCGCCGCTCGGGAGGCCGCGCGCGAGCCGGGTGACCCTCACCCCCAGCGGTCCGACGAGCCGGTGAATGTACATGGCCGTGGCCTCGCCTTCGAGGCTCGGGTTGGTGGCCATGATCACCTCGCGGACCTCGCCGTCGCCGAGGCGCACCAGGAGTTCCTTGATGTGGAGGTCTTCCGGGCCGACGCCATCGATGGGGTTCAGGACGCCGTGAAGCACGTGATACCGCCCGCGAAATCCCCCGGCGCGCTCCACGGCCATGATGTCCAGCGCCTGTTCGACCACGCAGATGACGGAGCCGTCGCGGCGGGCGTCAGTGCAGTAGGCGCAGGGGTCCGCGTCGGTGATGTTCAGGCAGACGGAGCAGAAGCGGATGCGCTCCTTCACATCGCGAATCGCGGTGGCAAGCGCCTCGGCCTCCTGCGGCGAAACACGGAGGATGTGGTACGCGAGCCGCTGCGCCGACTTCGGGCCGATCCCGGGGAGGCGGTGAAACGCCTCGATCAGGCGCGCGATGGGCTCGGGCGTGCCCGCCCCCTCTGCCATCGGGTTAGCCGAGGCCGGGGATGTTGAGGCCGCCCGTGATCGCGCCGAAGGATTCCGACTGCAGCGCGGATGCCCGCTCGTGGGCGTCGCCGATGGCGGCCAGGATCAGGTCCTGGAGCATCTCGACGTCCTCCGGGTCCACGACGTCGGGCTGGATGGTGAGGTCGGTGATCTTATGTTCGCCGGTCATCCGAACCTTCACGGCGCCGCCGCCCGAGGTGCCCTCGACCTCCGTGACGGCGAGCTGCTCCTGGGCCTTCGCGAGCATCTCCTGGGCAGCGGCCATCGGGTTCGCGCCGCCGCCGCCGGGACGGGGAAGGTTGCCGCCTCCGCCGCGGCGGAGGTACCGGTTGTTACCACTGGACTTGGCCATGTGTTCTAGGGTTCCTTCGTTACGGGTGTTGCGCCGAGCGCTTCGGCGGCACGGGCGAGGTGGCCGCCACGCGGCGCCTTCTTCGGCTGCTCGTCTTTCTCGACCAGTCTCACCTTCAGCTTGACCGGCCGATGGAGCAAGCCTTCCGCCTGCTCCTCGATGAGGGGGCGGCAGTCTACATCCACCTTGTTCATGTGAACGGGCATGAAGAAGCCCAGTTCGAGTTCGTCGCCGTCCATCGCGAGCACCTTGCAGGAGCCGTTGAGCCAGGCGCCGAGGCGCGGGTTCGCCATCCTGCAAGCTTCATACAGGTCCTTGAGGAAACGATCCTCGCGGGAAGCGGAGGTATCGCCGACGCTCTCGCCGACGCCGGCAGCCCCGGCCGGCCGCGCCACCGCCGCCGGCCGCCCATTCGCGACCGCGCCGCCCACCGCCGTGGGAACGCTCCCCGCGGGCACGACCACCGTGACGGGCCCCATGATGGCCGTCGCGCAGGCAACTTCGAGAGGGACCGGGCTGGCAGGGTCGAGGCGGAAGTCCGCGCGCGAAAGCTCCTGCACCGCCCGCGCGATGTTCGCGGCGGCGTTTGCCGTCCCGATCGCGGCCTCGGCCAATCCCGGGTACTGCGACTCCTCGCGCACCCGGCCGCGAAGCGCCTGCGGCAGGACGTCCCGGAGCACGTTGATGGTCTCCCGCGTGAACCGGGCGATGTCGATGCCGTCGTCGCCGATCTCGCGGGCGATGTCGAGCGCCGTAGCCAGGTCGCTTTCGATGATCGCGGTCGCGAGGCGCTCGCTCCGCTCGTCGTGGATCAGGCCGAGCGCATCGAGAACCTCGTCCGTTGATGGCGTGGGGCCGTAGCGCGCGACGACCTGCTCCAGCAGCGTGATCGCATCGCGCGCGCCGCCCCGGGACTGGACGGCGATCTGCAGGAGCCCCTGGTCCGGGACGTTGAACCCCT
Source organism: Candidatus Amarobacillus elongatus (assembly GCA_016703545.1). Taxonomy (GTDB): domain Bacteria; phylum Chloroflexota; class Dehalococcoidia; order Tepidiformales; family Tepidiformaceae; genus Amarobacillus; species Amarobacillus elongatus. The sequence continues at coordinate 168,950 of JADJBX010000003.1, read as the reverse complement.
CCTCGGAACAGATAAAGCGCAGCCGCGAGACGATGGCCTCGTTCGGAATGCGGTGGAAGTCGTAGCGCTGGCAGCGCGAGAGGATCGTCGCCGGGACCTGGTGCAGTTCGGTGGTCGCGAGGATGAACACGGCGTGGGGCGGCGGCTCCTCGAGCGTCTTCAGCAGGGCGTTCCACGCCTGGTCGGTCAGCATGTGGACCTCGTCGAGGAGGTACACCTTCTTTTGCATGTCGCTGGGGGCGAAGGCGACCTTCTCGCGGAGTTCGCGAATGCTGTCGATGCCCCGGTTGCTGGCGGCGTCCATCTCGATGAGGTCCAGCGCGGTACCGTTCGCGATGGCCTGGCACGAGGCACAGCGGTTGCACGGTTCGCCGCCGGAGAGATTCGCGCAGTTCACGGCCCGCGCGAGGATGCGAGCGGTGGTCGTCTTGCCCGTGCCGCGCGGCCCGCTGAACAGGTACGCGTGCACGACCTGGCCCGACGCCAGCGCGTTTCGCAGGGTGGTCACAATGTGATCCTGCCCCACGACCTCATCGAAGCCGCGCGGGCGCCATTTGCCGTAGAGCACGATTCCCCCGGGCTGCGGACTCTTCTCCGAGTATAGAACAGATGTACCGGCGGTTCGACCGGCAGCGCGGGCCTAGTGGTGGTGAACGGTCCCGAACGCGCCGAGGTAATGCTCCTCGCGGGCACGCATGCGGGCCTCTTCCTCGCCGCCGTTCACGTGGTCGTACCCCTTGAGGTGAAGGATGCCGTGCACGAGCAGATGCGCCATTTCCGCCGCGAGCGGGTGCCCCGCCGCGTCGGCCTGGCGCTGCGCCGTGGGCAGCGAAATGGCGATGTCGCCGAGGAACGGGGCGGCGTCACCGCCCTCAATGAAGTCGTCGCCCTCATCGGGGAAGGAGAGCACGTCGGTTGGCTCGTCGTTCCCCAGGAATTGAGCGTTCAGGTCGCGAATTTCGTCATCGTCCACGATGACTACCGTCAGCCCCGTTCCTCGGCCACGTCCTCGCCGGCCATGACCACGCGCGAGAGATCCTCCAGCGCGGCCAGGTCCAGTTCCGGAGCCTCGAGCTCAAGCTCGACGGTGATGTCGTATTCGGGCACCGCGTTACCGCGTCAGAACTTCGGCGGCGTCGCGCGCGGCCGACATCAGCGGCATCGGGATGATGGAGAACACCAGCACGCCGAGGGTCGCGGCACCGAGCGAAAGGCCGATGGACGGCGACGTCGGGACGCGCTCGGTGTTTTCGTCGCCGCCCGTGAACAGCTGCCGTGCCACCCCGAGGTAGTAGTACGCGGAGATGACGCTGTTCAGCACGCCGATGACGACCAGCCACCCCAGGTCCGCTCGGATGCCGGCGTTGAAGATGTACAGCTTGGCCCAGAAGCCGACGGTGGGCGGGATGCCCGTCAGGGACACCAGGCAGAACGCGAGCCCCAGTGCCAGCACCGGCGAACGGCGCCACATGCCCGCGTAATCCTTGATCTGGTCGCTGCCGATGCGCTGCGAAATCGCGATGACCGCGACGAACGCGCCGAGGTTCGTGAAGGCGTATGCGGCGACGAACAGCAACACGCCGCTCGCGCCCAGGGTGAACCGCTCGTCGCCCGCGGAAATGGCCGCAAGACCGATGAGGAAGTTGCCAGCCTGCGCGATGGACGAGTACCCGAGCATCCGCTTGATGTCGGTCTGCACGACCGCCATCACGTTGCCGAGGGTCATCGAAACGGCCGCGAGGATCGCGAAGATCATCGACCAGTCGTCGCTGAGCACGTCGGCGCCAAGCGCCTCGATGAACACGCGAACCACGACCGCGAACGCCGCACCCTTCGAGCCGACGGAGAGGAAGGCGGCGACGGGCGTGGGCGCGCCCTGGTACACATCGGGGACCCACATCTGGAAGGGGACGATAGCCATCTTGAAGCCGAAGCCCGCCATCAGCAGCACCATCGCGAGCACGAGCAGCGAACGGTTCGCCTCACCTTCCGGCGAGGCAACGAAGGCGCCGATGCCGTCGAGGAGGGTCGTGCCGCTGACGCCGTAGAGCAGCGCCATGCCGTAGAGGAGCAGCGACGACGCGACCGCGCCGAGCAGCAGGTACTTAATGCCCGCCTCGCTGGAGCGCTTGTCCTTCCCCCAGCCCGCGAGGATGTACTGCGGGATGGAGGAGAGTTCGAGCGCGAGGAAGATGGTGATGAGGTCGCGGGCCGCGGACAGGAACATCAGCCCCGCGCAGACGGTCATGACGAGGGCGTAGTACTCGCCCTGGCCGCGACCCTCGCGGTTCACCCAGTCGATGGAAGCGAGAACCACGGTTGCCGTGATGCCCGCGAAGAGGAAGTAGAAGAACGCCGAGTACTGGTCGAGGCCGAGCGTGCCGTCGAACGTGGTGAGGTCGTTCGGGTCGAAATCGCGGCCAACCCAGGAGAGCGTCCAGAGGGCCGAGAAGGCGAGGCCGATGAGCGCGATGAACGGGAGGAGGCGGCGCTGCTGCGGCATGAGCGCGTCCACCACGAGGATGAGGCCCGCGGCCCCAAGGACCGAAAGCTGCGGACCGACCGTATCGATGCCGTTCATGCGGACAACCTCTGCACGATCGGGTCCATGGCCGGGCCGATCATGTCCATCATGAGTGCCGGGTAGACGCCGAGAAGAATCACCGAAGCGGCCAGGCCGAGGACGACGGCATGCTCCCACCAGTGGTGCGCGTCCGTGACGCCGTCCCAATCGTGGCGCACCGGGCCGAAGACCGTGCGTTGCAGGGTCCACAGGATGTAGCCGGCCGAGAGCACCACACCGCCGAGCGACAGCAGCACGGCCCATTCGTACCGGGCAAAGCTGCCGAGGAACACGGTGACTTCGGCCACGAAGCCGGCGAGCGCGGGCAGGCCGAGACTCGCGAAGCCCGCGAACACGAGGCCGGTGGTGATCAGCGGCATCTGCCGCGCCAGGCCACCAAGGCGCGCGATTTCGCGGGTGTGGGGCCGTTCGTACATGAGGCCCACGGAGGTGAAGAGCATGCCGGTGACGACACCGTGCGCGAGCATCTGGTAGGTCGCGCCCATCATGCTCTCCTTGCCCATGGCGCCGATGCCGAGGAGCACGAGGCCCATGTGGCTCACGGACGAATAGGCGATGAGCCGCTTCAGGTCCGTCTGGCGGAGCGTGACGAACGCGCCGTAGAGAACGCTGAAGGCGCCGATGCCCACGAACCAGACGCTGTAATCATCCGCCGTCTCCGGCAGGATGCTGACGCACATGCGGATGAGGCCGTAGCCGCCCATCTTCAGCAGCACGCCCGCGAGCATGACCGAGACCGCCGTCGGCGCGTCGCCGTGGGCGTCGGGCAGCCAGGTGTGCAGCGGCACGATCGGGAGCTTCACGGCGAACCCAATGAAGAGGAACAGGAACACCCAGCTGAGCGGGAAGATGGTGTCCTTAAATTCGGCCTGGGAGAGTTCGACAATATCGAACGTGTTGGCGCTGAATGCCAGGGCGAGAATGCCGAGCAGCATGAACGCCGACCCGGCGATGGTGTACAGCACGAACTTCGTCGCCGAGTACTCGCGCCGGCCCGAACCCCAGATGGCAATGAGCAGGAACATCGGGAACAGCTCCAACTCCCAGAAGAGGAAGAAGAGCATGAAATCGAGCGACACGAACACGCCGATGACGGACGTGGAGAGCAGCATCAGCATGGAGTAGTACAGGCGGGGACGCATGTTCACGCTGAACGAGACCAGGACCGACGCCACGGTGAGGAAGGTCGTGAGCAGCACCAGGGGCATGCTCAGGCCGTCGACGCCGAGGTGGTAGCGCAGATCGAATTGGCCGATTTCCACCCACTTGCGGTTTTCGACCAGCTGGTACCCCGGCCCGTTCACATCGAAATCGGCGAAGAGGAAGAGGGAGTACAGCAGCCCGCCGACGGCGAACAGGAGCGCCACGTACTTCGCGTTCTGCTCCTGCTGCTGCGGCAGCAGCATGATGATCGCCGCGGCGACAACCGGCAGGAAGGTCACGATGGTCAGATCCATGGCGGCCTCCTAAAGCGGGTTCGCCGTGTAGACGGCGAGGACGAGGATGAGCACTCCGGCGGCGACGCCGAGGCCGTAGGTTTGCAGCTGGCCCGTCTGGATGACCCGGAGGCGCGAGCTGAGCTGCCGGGTCAGTCGCCCGGAACCGTTCACGATGCCGTCGACGACGTACTGGTCGTTCAGCTGCAGCAGCCGGTTCCAACCGCGCTGGAGGATGTTCCGCACGATCAGGTCTTCGTAGAGCTTGTCCATGTAGAACTTGTTCTCGAAAACGATCGCGAACGGCGCGAACCCGTCGCGGAGTGACTTCGATGTCACCCACTGCTTGTAGTAGATCGCCCAGGCCATGCCGATGCCGAGCAGCGCGACCGCACTCGAACTCAGCGCGATGCCCCACGAGAACGTGCTGCCATGCTCATGAACCGCGGGCAGCGCGCCGTTGATGAAGTCCGCGAACATGTGGTCGTAAGCGAACCAGCCGGCCGCGATCGACGGCACCGCGAGCACGAGCAGTGGTCCCTTCATGTTCCAGGGAGACTCGTGCGGGTGCTTCGGGTCGCCGTGGAAGTGGTTGTCCGGGTCGTGATGGTCGACCGGCTCGCCGCCTTTGTACTCGCCGAAGAAGGTCAGGAAGATGGCGCGGAACATGTAGAACGCGGTCATGAAGGCGACCAGGAACGCGCAGGCCCAAAGCCCGGTGTCCTCGCGCCAGGCATCCAGCAGGATTTCGTCCTTCGACCAGAACCCGGCGAGCGGGAAGATGCCCGAAAGACTCAGCGAGCCGATGACGAACGTCCAGAAGGTGACGGGCATGCTCTTGCGGAGACCGCCCATCTTGCGCATGTCGAAGGTGTTGGTGCTGTGGTTCACCGACCCGCTGCCGAGGAAGAGGAGGGCCTTGAAGAAGGCGTGGGTGAAGAGGTGGAAGATGGCGGCGACGTAACCGAGCATGCCGAGCGCCATCATCATGTAGCCCAGCTGGCTGATGGTGGAGTACGCGAGCACGCGCTTGAAGTCGGTCTGCACGAGCGCGATGCAGGCGGCCATGATGGCCGTGATCGCGCCGATCCAGGCGACGAAAGGTACACACCAGCGGCAACCATCGTCGCGGCGTGGATGAGCGCGGAAACGGGTGTCGGGCCCTCCATCGCGTCCGGGAGCCAGACCTGCAGGGGGAACTGGGCCGACTTTCCAGCGGCGCCGGCGAACAGGCCAAGGGCGAACCAGGTGACAACCCATTCCTCGAAGTGGCCTTCGTGGACGAGCGCCTGGATGCCCGCGACATCGAACGTGCCGCCCTTCGTCCAGATCAGCAGCATGCCCGCGAGCAGCCCGAGGTCGCCGATGCGGGTGACGATGAACGCCTTCTTGGCGGCGGCCGCGGCGCTGGGCTTGTGGAACCAGAACCCGATAAGCAGGTAGCTGCTGAGGCCGACGAGCTCCCAGAAGATGAAGATCTGGAAGAGGTTGTCGGCGAGCACGAGGCCGAGCATCGAGGTGGTGAAGAGGCACATGTGGGCGAAGTAGCGCCCGTAGCCGGGGTCACCCTTCATGTAGCCGGTCGAGTAGATCTGGACGAGGGTCGAGACCGAGGTGACGACAACCAGCATGACCGCGGTCAGGCCGTCGAGGCGCACACCCAGGTTCACGGTCAGCTTGCCGGCGGTGAACCACTCATGGGTGAACTGCTTGATGCCCCCATCGGCGTCGATGGCGTTCAGCAGGGCGTAGTAGCTCAGCGCGCAGGCGATGCCCACGGCTGCGATCGCGATGTAGCCCGCGATCGCCGGCACCTTCCGGAAGGAGAGGACGATCAGTCCCCAGCCCACCAGGGGCGCGAGCAGGATGGCCCAGAGCGCGGGCTCCCCGATGGTCGGCACGGCTGCCGCGTGGGTCGGCTCGGCGAGGAATAGCATCGGCTAGATCTTCCTCAGGATCTCACGGGCGACGTGTGCCTTGCCCGTGGGGACGTACAACGTGCGCGCGTCGCGCATGGAGGCTTTCTCCCCCTTGCCGACGGGCGGAATGACCCGCACCGAAAGGCCCTCGGCGGCGAAAAGCTCCCGCCAGGTCTCGGCTACGTAGCCGTTGCGGACGTTCATGAATTCGACCCACATAGGCTTCTTACGACTTCAACAGGTTGATCTGGTCGACATCGACGGTCTCGCGGTTCCGGTACACCGACATCGCGAGGGCGAGAGCGACGGCCGCCTCGGCAGCGGCGACCGTAATGATGAACGCGACGAACGTCTGCCCGGCGATCGGGCGGTCGCTTTCGCTAAAGCGCGAAAAGGTGAGCAGCGTCAGGTTGACGGCGTTGAGCATGAGTTCGACGCCCATGAGCACGCCGATGGCGTTCCGCTTCCCGAGCGCGATCATCAGCCCGAGGCAGAACAGGAGCGCCCCGACGGTGAGGAAATGCTCGATGCCAACGGACGCGAGAAACAACGTGGTCATGCGAGCGCGTCCTCCGCTTCTTCCTCAGCCGTGCGGGCGAGCATGATCGAGCCCACGAGCGCGGCCGTCAGCAGCACCGAGGCGATTTCAAAGGGCAGCACCCAGGTGGTCAGCAGCGCCTCGCCGAGCGCCTCGGGTGCAAGCCCGGGCGACTCCGAAACAGTGCGCCAGTCGGTGTCGTTGATGACGAAGAGGAAGACGGCAGCCAGCGCGATGGCGAGGAGGGCGCCGAAGGGGAACGCCTTCGTCTCTCCGTTATCGCGGCTCGCGCGCGGCGTGAGGAGGATGGCGAAGAGGACGAGCACGGAGATGGCGCCCACGTAGATGATGACCTGGGCCATCGCGAGGAACTCGGCCGACAGGAGCACGAAGTGCCCGGCCACGCCGATGAAGGCGAGGATGAGGAACAGCACCGCGTGGAGCAGGTTCCGCGACACGAGGACGCCACCAGCGGCGACAAGCGTGACCGCGGCAAGCATCCAGAACGCGATGACGGGTCCGGAGCCCTCCATCACCGCACCTCCCGGCCGACGGGCACGTAGCCGCCGGCTTCCTTCACGAGACGGGCCTTCGTCGGCTGGCTGTCGGGGTCGTACCCGAGGAAGCGGGCCCAGACGTAGACGATGCCCACGGCGGCGGCGATGTTCACGATCATGAAGACGTAGAGCATCGCCTGCTTCGAATCGAAGGCGTCGACCCAGAGCATGCGCTCCGTGGCGACGAGCAGCAGGTTCGCGAGCGCCACGGGAAGCATGAACTTCCACGCGAACGCCATGAGCTGGTCGATGCGGAGGCGCGGGAGCGTGCCGCGCGTCCAGATGAAGAGCATGTAGAAGAGGTGGGTCTTCACCACGAGCAGGAGCCACGGCGGGATGAACTTATCCAGCCCGAACATGGACCAGCCGCCCAGGAACACCGTCGCCGCGAAGGCCGATGCCGCGAGCGCGTAGCCGATGTCCATGCCGTAGAAGAGGCCCCACTTCATGCCCGAGTACTCGGTCAGGTAGCCCGCGACGATTTCCGACTCCGCCTCGGCGATGTCGGTCGGGGTGCGGTTCAGCTCGGCGCTCACGCAGATGAAGTAGATGACGAAGGCGATCGGCATGAGGAAGCCGACCCAGATGTCCCATTCCTTCTGCCAGAGCACCATCCCCTGGAGGGAGAGGCTGTCGGTGAAGAGCGCGACGCCAAGGAGCGCCAGTACGAGCGGCACTTCGTACGAGATCGACATCGCCACGATGCGCATGGCGCCGAAGAGGCTGTACTTGTTGTTGCTGCCCCAGCCCGCCATGAAGGCGGCGAGGACCGGCAGCGAGGAGACGGCCAGGAAGTAGAGCAGGCCGACATTCACGTTCGCCACAATCATGTTCGGGCCGAACGGAATGACCGCGAAGAGCAGCACCGCCGGCGCGACGAAGATGATCGGCGCCAGGTTCATGATGATCGGGTCGCCCAGCTTCGGCGTGAGCGCTTCCTTCTGCATCAGCTTGATCGCGTCGGCGATGGGCTGGATGAGGCCGAAGGGGCCGACGCGGTTCGGGCCGAGGCGTGACTGGATGCGGCCGATGAGCTTCCGTTCGCCGTAAACGCCGACGTACAGCTGCGAGGGCAGCACGAAGATGAGGAAGCTCGCGATGAAGCCGATCAGCGGCCCGAGGATGTAGGCGAGTTCGCTGCTGATGTTGTCGCCCACGAAGTCGAGGAGCGGGTTCGTCAGGTTCGCAAGATCCCGGATGTCGTACCAGTTGTCGGTGGCCAGCATGGGAAGCGCCATTAGCGGTCAATCTCCCCTACGACGATGTCGATCGAGCCGAGGACGACGATGGCGTCGGCCACCGAGCCGCCAACCGTCATCTCCTTGAGCGCGCTCAGGTTGATGAACGACGGCGGGCGGATGTGGAAGCGATGCGGCGACGGGCCTTCGTCGCTGACGACGTAGTAGCCGAGCTCGCCGCGGGGGCCCTCGACGCGTGCGTAGGCCTCGCCCTTGGGCGGGCGCAGCGCGAGCGGCACCTGCGTGCTGTGCGGGCCTCCGGGCAACCCATCCAGCGCCTGCTTGATGATCTTCACGCTCTGGCGCATCTCCTCGAGGCGGACGAGGAAGCGGTCGTAGCTGTCGCCCCGGTACCCGATGGGGATCTCGAAGTCGTACTTGTCGTAGCCGCAGTATGAATCGGCCTTGCGCAGGTCCCAGGCGATGCCCGAGCCGCGCAGCATCGGCCCGGAGAGGCTCGCGTTCGTGGCCATCTCGGGCGTCAGTACACCCACGCCCCTCGTGCGCACGATGAAGATCTCGTTCGCGACGAGGAGCGACTCCATCTCGTCGATGAAGCCGGGGAGGGTCTGCACGAGCTTGCGCGCGGCGGGGACGAAGGACGCCGGCAGGTCGAAGGCGACGCCGCCGATGCGCATGTAGTTGCACGTGAGGCGCGCGCCGCAGGTCATCTCGAACAGGTCGAGAATCTTCTCGCGTTCGCGGAAGCACCACATGACGGGCGTCTGCCAGGCACCGGTGTCGTTGGTAAACGCGCCCACGGCCATGCAGTGGCTCGCGAGGCGCTGGAATTCGGCCATGATCACGCGAATCGCGTTGCCGCGGTCCGGGACGTCGATGCCGGCGAGCTTCTCGACCGCCAGGCAGTAGCCGAGGTTGTTGGACATGCTCGAGAGATAGTCGGTGCGGTCCGTGAAGGGGATGTTCTGGACGTAGGTGCGCTCTTCGGCGAGCTTCTCCATCGAGCGGTGGAGGTAGCCCATCACCATCTCGGCGTCGATGACCTTTTCGCCGTCGACGGTCGCCTTGATGCGGAACACGCCGTGGGTCGAAGGGTGCTGCGGCCCGATGTTGAGGACGAACGGCTCGCTCTTGATCGTGTCAGTCATTCCACGGGCCTCACGGGGGGAGCCTCGCGCCGGGCGGTCCCGGCGAACTCGTTCAGGCCGGGCTGCAGGCCGCCGGGCATCGAAAGGAAGTCCTTGCGAAGTGGCCAGCCGGGGAACCCGTCCCAGAGCAGAATGCGATGGAGGTTGGGGTGCCCTTCGAAGCGGATGCCGAAGAGGTCGTACGCCTCGCACTCCTGCATCCATGCCCCGTGCCACACGGGGACCACGCTCGGCACCACCGGCGTCTCGCGGTCCCAGCACTCCACCTTCACGGTGCAAATCTGATTCCGCACGAACGATTGGATGTGGTAGACGACTTCGAAGTGGTCCCAGTAGTCCACGCCGCAGAGGTTGGTGAGGTGGACGAAGTCGGTTTCGGGGCCGGTCCGCAGGGCCTGCATGGCCTCAACGAGGTGCTCGGGCTTGAGGAAGCAGGCGACCGCATCGGCCTTCGCGACCGCACCCGGGACCGCCGCTTCGACGGCGGCCGCCACGTCGTGTCCGGACCATTCACGTGTCACTGCCATTAGCGCCACTCCAGCGCGCGCTTGCGCCACGCGTACAGGATGCCGAGCGCGAGGATGCCGATGAAGCCGACGCCTTCGAGGAACCCCTGCCAGCCGATGGAGTCATACACAAGGGCCCAGGGGAACAGGAAGATGATTTCGACGTCGAACAACACGAACAGCAGCGCGACGTAGTAGAAGCGGAAATTGAACTGGACGAGGCTGGGGCCCTCGGTGAGCACGCCGCACTCGTAGATGTCTTCCTTCACAGGGTCCGAGGGGACCGCCGGGCGGATTCGGACGAACTGCAGCGCCCACGACGTCACCACCGCTCCCAGCGGGAAGACGATGGCGATGATGACGAGGATTCCGATGTGACCGAATTCGTAAAGCACGCGGCCGCCGATTGTGAAATCTGTCCCGAAAGCCGGTGGGCACTATAGCACGCGCCCTTCACCGGAACAAAACCGTTCACCGGTCCCGGATACGCGCCGCGCCCACCGGGTACGACTCTGCCCCTCCCGGTCTCAAAGCGCCAGAGGGCTCCCGATTACAGAGTGAAACGAAGGGTCGAACGAACGCCCTGGACGCAGCGCCCAACGCCGCTCATCGGTGAGCACGCCCGGGGCGCCGTCACAACGGGGGAGACGAAGAAGAACGGTGGGAAAGCAGCGGAGGGGAAGAGGGGGAGAGCCCGAGCGCGCCTGCGGGATTGTGCACTTGCGCCCCCAGGTGTCAGTTCCCGCAGGCGGCTCGGAGGGTCCCGGCGGAGATGCCGGCGGGCCTTGCGGCCACGGGCAGATACTGCCGCCCCACGCCCGGCGATGCGCCCGAATTGGGCAAGCGGCTCGTAAAATGGCCGTAAACCCGTTCGGACACGAGCTTTCAGCGGAGGCTGCCTGTTTCGCCCCATCGACGCGCCCCCCGCGGACCGCTACTGTGCGCGCACATTCCGCACCCGGGGGAGACCGCCATGATCCGCCGCATCGACCACATTGGCCTCGTCGCCGCGTCATGGCTCGACGCGCGCAAGGTCTTCATCGACGTCATGGGCTTCGAAATCGCGGACTGGCGCGGCGCCGGGGAGACAGGCTCGTACTTCGCGCCGGAACGCACCCTCAATTACTTCATCGCGGTGGGCGAGGGCGAAACCGTGGTCGAAATCATCGTGCCGCAAGACGAGACGAGCGGCGCCGCCCGCTTCCTCGCGAAGCGCGGCGCGGGGCTGCACCACATCGGGTACGCGGTCGACGACGTGACGGCCGAGGCGGCGCGCCTCGCCAGCAACGGCCTTCGCCAGGTGGACATCGGCCCGCGCGCCGGCGCCGCGTTCTTCTACCCGCGCGAAGCGGCCGGGGTGCTGACCGAGCTGGTCCCGGTCCGGAATCGCGAGGCGCGGATTCACACGGGCACGCCGAACGCCTGAGCACGTAAGCGCGCGAATTTACCGGCCGACCGGCGTTGGCTAGACTGTCCCAACCCCAAAGACGCGGCGGGACAGCCGCCTGTGAGGAGCCGCATGGCCGAAGAACTGAAGGATCTCTACGACCTCGGCGAGGTGCCGCCGCTCGGGCACGTCCCGGCGCGGATGCACGCGCAACTCATCCGCCAGTCCCGCTTCGGGGAGCCCCGCCAGGCGTTCCAGCCGGAGGTCGTTAACGTGCCGGAAATCGGCCCGGACGACGTGCTCGTATACGTCATGGCGGCAGGCGTCAACTACAACAATGTCTGGGCCGGCCTCGGTTCGCCCATCGACGTCATTGGCATTCGCAACCGGGCCGGCGAACCGGAAGACTTCCACATCGGCGGCTCCGACGCGTCGGGCATCATCTATAAGACCGGTTCCAACGTCCGGAACTGGAAGGTCGGCGACGAAGTCGTCGTGCACTGCGGATCCTGGGATGTGAACGCGCCGTCGGTGAAGGCGGGCGAAGACCCGATGTTCGACCCCTCGTTCCGCATCTGGGGGTACGAAACGAACTGGGGCTCGTTCGCGCAGTTCACGAAGGTGCAGGCGCACCAGTGCGCGCCGAAGCCCCGGCACCTGACCTGGGAGGGGGCCGCCGCCTACTTCCTCGTGGGCGCGACCGCGTACCGCATGCTCTTCGGGTGGCCTCCGCACAACGTGAAGGAGAACGACGTTGTGCTCGTGTGGGGCGCCTCGGGTGGCCTCGGGTCGATGGCGCTGCAGCTTGCCGCGAACGTTGGCGCGAAGCCGATCGCGGTCGTCTCGAGCCCGGCGAAGTACGAACACTGCATGCGCCTCGGCGCCGTCGGCTGCATCAACCGCAAGGACTTCGACCACTGGGGCCGGCTTCCGGACTGGACCGACAACGAGGCGATGGGCAAGTTCACGGGCGGCGCCCGCGCCTTCGGCAAGGCGATCTGGGACGTCCTCGGCGAGCGCAAGAGCCCGCGCATCGTGTTCGAACACCCCGGGCAGGACACCGTCCCGACGAGCCAGTTCGTGTGCGATACGGGCGGCATGGTGGTCATCTGCGCCGGCACCACCGGCTACAACGCGGATGTCGACCTGCGGTACCTCTGGATGCGCCAGAAGCGCCTCCAGGGCTCCCACTTCGCGAACGATGACCAGGCCTACGCGTTCAACGAACTTGTCATCGAAGGGAAGATTGACCCGTGCCTCGGGCGGGTGTTCCCGTTCAACGAGACGGGCGAGTGCCACCAGCTGATGTACGAGAACCGCCATCCCGAAGGCAACATGGTGATCCTCGTAAACGCCCCGCGCGAAGGCATGGGCGCGAACACCTAGGCCCCGGGGCCCAAAGACCAAACAAGAAGGGAGGCCGAATGGCCCCCCTTCTTTGTGTCCGTGTGAATTGACCGAGCCCAGCCGGGCAGCCGTTGCTCCGTGCCTACTGGCCGCCGGCGGGCGCGGGAGCGGCCTCTTCCTCTGTCATGGGGGAGCCGGGACGAGCGCCAGCACGAGCCATCCCGGGGCCGCCGTGCCCCATGCCCATCGCCGAGTACGCGCGTGGCGCTACCCGCCCGAAGGTGTGGCCCGGGTTGAGCAGCGCCACCAGCACCAGCGACGCGATGACGATGAACCCCTGGACGGCGAACATCTGCTGCACGCCCACCACGTCGGCGACACGGCCGAGGGGGAACGCCATCAGCGGCATCGCGCTGAAGCTGAGCATGTTGATGCTCATCACGCGGCCGTAGTACTCGGGCTTCGTCGCGTCCATGATCAGGGTCGAGTTCAGGGTCTGGTAGGCGGTCAGAGCGAGGCCGAGCACGAGGATGGCCACGAGCGCGCCGCTGTACCCGAACGCCTCGGAACCGACCGCGAGCCCCAACAGCCCGAGGCCGCCAACGACGCCGGCGACCCACTGCACGGTGTTCTTGCGGTCGTACGTGGTGAGGGTGGCGATGGCGAGGGAGCCGGCGAGCGCGCCCACGCCCGAGACGGACTGCAGCAGGCCGAAGGCGCCATCGCCCTTGCCAAGCTCCTCCTTCACGAAGCCCGCGAGGAGCATGACGTAGGGCATGGCGAAGAAGCTGATGATGAGCATGGTCCCGTTGAGCATGCGCAGCCGCGAGTCGGTGGCGACGTACTTCAGGCCGGCGCCGATCTCCGCGAACATGCCCTGCCTGGCCGGGCCGCGGCTCATCGCCATGCCCAGGCCGCGCGGGACGAACAGCAGCGTGAGGCAGGACAGCACATAGAGGGCGGCCTGGAGGAAGTACACGGACTCGAGGCTCCACGCGGCGACCATCGCGCCGGCGAGGGCGGGGCCGAACAGCCGCGTGAAGTTCATCGCCGCGTTGGACATGGCCATCGCGCTCATCACCTTGTCCGGGCCGACGGCCTGCGCCATCAACGGGGTGCGGGCCGGCATGCCGAGCGCCATCGCGGTCCCGCCGCCGAGCCCGAGGATGAAGAGCCATTCGAACGTGATCGTGTCGGTCACGAGCATGAGCGCGTTGATCAGCGCCAACAGCCCCGTGACCACCTGCGAAATGAGCGAGAGGTTCCGCTTTTCGAAGCGGTCGGCGAGCGAGCCGCCGACCAGGGAGAACAGCAGCATCGGCAACCCGAACGAGAGCGAGATCGCGCCAACGGCGCCGAAGGATTCGGTCAGGCGCCAGGCGAGCAGCGCGCGCGCAACCTGCTGCATCTGCATGCCGGTGAAGGAGAAGAGGGAGGAAGTCCAGAGGAAGCGGTAGTTTCGCGACCTGAAGACGTCGAGGGCCTGCGAAAACGACGGCTTGCTTCCCCCGGGCACGGGGCCACCGGCCTGCCCGCTCACGGCTGTTCCGCCTCGATGCATCGCCATCAGGTACCTCGCGCGCGGGATGTGAAGGCCCCGCCAATCGTGTGCATCGATTATTCCACGGGAGTAACCGTGACGTAAACGGAAGATTCGAGGCGGGTTCGGGAGTGGCGTAAGCCCGCCGATGCCGGTAAGGGCGCCGCCGCCGATAATTGGCCCACTTCACGGGACAGAAGGAAGGCCACCGATGGCGAGAGATTACGCCGCAGATATCCTCGATCCGCTTGCACGGGACGTCGTGAACAACGTCGGTGTGTGGGTCGAAAAGGAGGTTCGCCCGAACGCGAGCGAATTCGAGCACGCGGACGCCTTCCCCGAGCCTCTGCTCAAGGGCATGTCGGACATGGGACTGTTCGGCATCAAGATCCCCGAGCAGTACGGCGGCCTGGACCTCACATTCGAGTGCTACGCGGGCGTCTGCATGGAGCTCGCGCGCGGCTGGATGAGCCTCGCGGGCATCATCAATACGCACGTGCTCGTCGGGTACGCCATCAACGAGTACGGCACCGAAGCGCAGAAGAACGAGTACCTGCCGAAGCTGGTCGAGCCGGAGATGCGCTGCGCGCTCAGCATCACCGAGCCGGACGCGGGGTCCGACGCGCAGGCGATCCGCACCACGGCCCGCCGCGACGGTGACGACTACGTCATCAACGGGCAGAAGATGTGGGTGACGAACGGGCACCGCGCGGGCGTCTACCTGGTCATGACGAAGACGGACCCGGCGGCGGAGCCCCGGCACAAGGGCATCACCGCGTTCCTCGTGCCCCACGACACCCCCGGTTTCGTGAAGGGCAAGAAGTTCGACAAGCTCGGCTACAAGGGCGTGGAAACGACGGAACTCGCCTTCGAGGATGCGCGCGTACCGGCGAGCTCCATCCTTGGCGGGCGCGAAGGCAGCGGCTTCCAGCACATCATGAGCGCGCTCGAAGTCGGCCGGATCAACGTGGCGGCGCGGGGCGTCGGTGTCGCGCAGGCGGCCTTCGATGACGCGATCCGCTATGCGCAGAAGCGCGTGGCCTTCGGCAAGCCGATCTTCGAGCACCAGGCGCAGCAGCTCCGCCTTGCGGAGATGGCGACGAAGATCCGCGCGGCGCGCCTGCTCACCTTCGATGCGGCCCGCAAGAAGGACGCCGGCGAACGCAGCGACCTCGATGCCGGGATGGCGAAGCTGTATTCCACCGAGATCGCGCAGGAAGTCGTGCTCGATGCCATGCGCATCCACGGCGGCGTCGCCTATAGCAAGGAGCTGCCGCTGGAGCGGTACTACCGCGACGCGCCGCTCATGATCATCGCCGAGGGCACGAGCGACATCCAGAAGATCGTCATCGCGCGCAACCTTGTGAAGGACTACCCCGTCTAGGCACCGGCCTCGCGCCAGCTGCCCGACCGTGCCCGCCGCGACGGGCTTCGCACTTGGAGGAGGAACACACCATGGCTGTCTACGATGGGCGCGACAAGTTCGGCCGCTACTACGAGGAATTCGAGCCCGGCGACGTGTACAAGCACTGGCCGAGCAAGACCATCACCGAATCCGAAGACCACCTCTTCTGCGACATCACGATGAACCACCACCCGCTGCACTCGGACCGCTGGTTCGCGGAAGAGGAGACGCAGTTCAAGCAGAACGTCGTCGTCGGCAACTTCGTGTACTCGCTCGTCCTCGGGATGAGCGTGCCGGACGTCTCGGGCAAGGCGATCGCCAACCTCGAGATCGAGTCGCTGCGCCACGTCGCGCCGACATTCCACGGCGACACCATCCGCGCGGAGACGCTCGTCCTGGAGAAGGTCGAATCGACGAGCCGGCCGGACCGCGGCATCGTGACGGTCGAGACGCGCGGCTTCAACCAGCGCGGCGAAGAGGTGTGCTACTTCCGTCGCAAGGTGATGGTGCCGAAGAAGCCGGCCTGAGCGGGGAGCCCCGTCAGGCGGGGCGCACCGAGACATCGGCGGCCGTCACGGTTTCGTGACGGCCGTTCTCGTGCCGCACGACGAGGGAGCCGTCATCCGTTATGTCTGCGGCGATCCCCTCGAATGCGCCGGCGCCCGTGGGCGCGACCACGACGCGGCGGCCGAGAATCAGCGACCGCTCCCGGTAACGGGGCACGAGCGTGTCTGAGGGCGCATCGAGAGCGGCTTCGAGGAGCGAACAGGCGCGCGCGAGGAGCGTTTCGCGCACGACGGCGCGGCCGAGTTCCCTGCGCACACTCGTGGCGATGGCCGCGAGCTCCGGGACGAGGGTTGGGTCGCCGTTCACGTTGATGCCGATGCCGGGGAAGGCAACGAGCCCGGCGGGCCCGGCCTCGGCGTCGATGAGCATGCCGCTCAGCTTGCGTTCGCCCACCCAGATGTCATTCGGCCACTTGATGCGTGCGTCGACGCCTTCCGCCCGCACGGCATCGCAGATCGCGAGCGGGAGCGCCACGGGCAGCGTGCGCTGCTGCGCCGGGGACAGCCGCAGGACGAGGGTGAAGTAGAGGTTCTCGCCGGCGGGGCTGTGGAACGAACGGCCGCGGCGGCCGCGGCCGGCCGTCTGAGCCTCCGCGAGCACGATCGTGCCGTGGGGCGCGCCCTCGTCCGCTTCGCGGCGAGCGAGGGGCATGGTCGACTCGCACTCGTCCCGGTACACCATCCAGCGGCCGACGGCGCGGGTTTGGAGGGCGCGCTGGAACGCCGCCGCATCGAACGCCGGGCTCACCCGGCTACCGGCCGACGAGCCGCTTCACCTGCTCGACGAAAGCCTGGTCGGCTTCGAGGGCGCCCCGCGAGATCGTGACGGCGGGAGCAAGGTGCACCCCCTCGGCGACGAGCTTTTCGAGCCAAAGGCGGCCCACGTGGCGCGCCGCTTCCCGCCGGAACTCGTCGCCGTCGGGCTGGCCCAGCACTTCCGCGAGGTAGGTGGCGGCCGGGTCATTCAGCAGGACGGCGGTTTCCTGGGCGTGCTGGCCATGCTGGGTGACGAGGAAGTTCGCCTGCATCGAACCCCAGATCTCCGGCGCCTCGCCGTAGCCTTCGAAGCTGACATGGATAGGGGTAGTCGTGGTCATCAGGAATCCTCTCGCGGCATGGCGATCTTCAGGGCTTCGGGGAGCTGGCCGAGCAGCTGCTGGCGCGCCTGCACCCGCGTCTGGAGACCCCAAATGTTGATGAAGCCCACCGCCGCCGATTGGTCGTACGTGTCGCCGCGATCATAGGTAGCGAGCGCACGGTCGTACAGGGATTCCTTCGCCTGCCGCCCGACGACGGTGGCCGTGCCCCGCTGCAGGCGCACGCGGATGGTGCCGCTGACGTGGCGCTGGGTACTCGCCACGTACGCGGCGATGTCCTGGTGGTGCGCGCTGAACCAGAGCCCGTTGTAGATGAGCTCGGCGTACTCCTGGGCGATGTACTTCTTGAGCTTGATCTGCTGCTTCGAGAGCGTCATGCCTTCGAGCGCGCGGTGCGCCGTGTGCAGGATGATCGCGGCCGGGGCTTCGTAGATCTCGCGGCTCTTGATGCCGACGAGGCGGTCTTCGATGTGGTCGATTCGCCCGACACCGTGGACGCCGCCGAGTTCGTTGAGGTACTCCACCATGGCGACGGCGGTCATCGCTTCGCCGTTGAGCGTGATGGGCATGCCGTGCTCGTACCCAATCTCCACGTATGCCGGCTCGGAGGGCGCGTCCTCGGCCGAGCGCGTCCACTCGTACGCTTCGGCGGGCGGCTCCGCCCACGGGTCTTCGAGCACGCCCGCCTCGGCGCTGCGGCCCCAGAGGTTTTCGTCGATGGAGAACGGCCCCTTCTGGCCCCAGGGGATGTCGATGCCGTGCTTGCGGAGGTATTCGATCTGGTAGTCGCGCGCCATCGCGTTCTCACGCGTGGGCGCGACTATCTGGAGGGTCGGGTCGAGGGTCTGGATGCCGACGTCGAAGCGCACCTGGTCGTTGCCCTTGCCGGTGCAGCCATGGGCCACGGCGGTCGCGCCCTCCTCGTGGGCGACATCGACGAGCAGCTTCGCCAGCAGCGGCCGCGCGAGGGCGGTCGCGAGCGGGTAGGCGTCCTGGTAGACGGCGCCGGCCGCGAGCGCGGGGAAGGCGAAGTAGCGGATGAAGTCTTCCTTGCCATCGATGACGCGCACCTTGACGGCTCCGGCTGCCATCCCGCGCGATTCCACGACCGGCTGTTCGCGGCTCTTGCCGACATCGATGTTCAGGGCGATGACGTCGTAGCCCTGCTCGAGGGTGAGCCATTTGATGGCAGTGGTGGTATCGAGGCCACCCGAATAGGCAAGGACAAGCTTCGGCACGCGCGGCTCCGGCCCGGGAATGAGTAGGGCCAGTATCTCGCGCGGGGCCGCACCGGGAAAACGCCGACGGGCGCGCGGGATTCGCGGCCCCGCGGCTTCGCCTATCATGCGCGCGGAAAGCGTGTCCGGGGGGAACAGTCGTGGAACCGATCGGCGTCATCACCAGCATTCATCGCTATCCGGTGAAGTCCATGGGCGGCGAACGGCTCGAAGCGGCCCCGCTGACCCTCCAGGGGTTGCCGGGGGACCGGCAGTACGCCTTCGTCCTCGCCGATTCGAGGAGCAGCTTCCCCTGGTTCACGGGCCGCGAGCACGCCACGCTCCTGAATTACCGCGCCACGATGAAGCCGGGCTCGCCGCCCTCGGTCGAAGTCGAAACCCCCACCGGCGCGCGCTACGAGGCGGCGGACCCGGCACTGCGCGAGGAGCTGGAACGCGAGTCGGGCCGGCGGCTGACGCTGCTCTCGGACTACCGGGGCAACTACGACGTTGCGCCCGTGACGCTCATCAGTCACGCGACGGTAGCGGCGCTGGCAGCCGCGAGTGGCACCGCGGATGACCCCGGCCGGTACCGCATGACCCTGACGGTCGAGACGGGCGGGTCGACGCCGTTCGCGGAGAACGACTGGGTGGGGCGGATCATCCGCGTGGGGGGCGCCCGCATCGCCGTGACCGAACCGGACCGGCGTTGCGTCATGATCACGCTCGATCACCCCACGAGCGCGGGTTCGCCGGCAGTGCTGAAGGCAGCTGCGGAGCTCAACAACTCGTGCGCTGGAGTGTACGGCGCGGTCATTACCGCGGGCCCCATTCGCGAGGGCGACGAACTGGTCCTGGAGTAGCCGCCGGGGGAACGAAAAGGCCCGCCGGGTGGCGGGCCTTCGTCGTGAGCCGGGGGCGGGTGATTAGCCCTTGGCGGCGTAGTGCTGCTGGCGGGTCTCGCGCATCGACCAGGGCTCGGTGGCGCCGGTCATGTCGCAGATCTTGTCGAACTGGCTCTCGAACCAGTCGGCATCCTTGAACTCGTGCGGGTCATACGACACGCCGACGGTGCGGACCATCTGCGAGCGGCCGTAGCGGCCACCGTTGGCATCGATGCAGATGCCGCTGACGGTGCAGTTCGGGGAGGCCATGTAGGTCACGGCGGGGGCAACGTGCTCCGGAGCCGAGGTCTGCTTGCGCTCCTCGACATCCTCACCACGGCCGGCCATCAGGTTCTCGGTCATGCGCGTCATCGCGCCGGGCGAGATGAGGTTGACCATGATGTTGTACTTCTCGCCCTCGATCTTGGCGACGTTCATGAGGCCGAGCATGCCCGCCTTGGCGGCGCCGTAGTTCGCCTGGCCGAAGTTGCCCACGAGGCCCGACGACGACGTCGCCATGACCACGCGGCCGTAGGCCTGCTGGCGGAAGACCGGCCATGCATGGCGCAGCAGGTTGTAGCACTGCTTCAGGTGGACGCGGACGACGAGGTCCCAGTCGTTCTCGCTCATGTTGTGGAGGGCGAGGTCGCGGAGGATGCCGGCGTTCGCGACGATGACGTCGAGGCGGCCCCACGTGTCCATGGCCTGCTTGACCATGTTGTAGCAATCGTCGTAGCTGCCGACGTCGCCGCCGTTGGCGATTGCATCGCCGCCCATCGCCTTGATCTCATTGACGACCTGCTGCGCGGGGCTATCGTCGGCGCCTTCGCCCGAGACGCTGCCGCCGAAGTCGTTGACCACGACCTTCGCGCCGTGCTTCGCGAGGTCGATGGCATAGGCACGGCCCAGGCCGCGGCCGGCGCCGGTGACCAGGGCGACCTGGCCGTCGAGTCGAACTGCCATAAACTGATGTCCTCCAATTGGTGTGCGCTGCGCATCCTACTCCATCGGGCCAGCGCCCGCCCACGAGCGGGGGTGGATGTTCGGAAACACGCCGTTCCGCGCCGTGGGCGGTATCGTGGCGCGGTGACCACGCCCAACCAGTGGCAGAGCTTCTATGACCGCCACGCGCCCTACTACGACCGGGGCGCCTTCACGAGCCACACGGTTGCCGAGGTCGACTTCCTGCTCGATCTGCTCGGCCTCGCACCCGGCGCGGCCATCCTCGATGTGGGCTGCGGCACGGGGCGGCACAGCATCGAGCTGGCGCGCCGGGGGTTCCGGGTCACGGGGGTCGACATCTCCTCGGGAATGCTCGGGCAGGCGTTCCACAAGGCGGCGGCCGCCGGCGTCTCCGTCGAGTGGGTCCATGCCGACGCCACCGCGTGGATGCCAACGCGCACGTTCGATGCCGTGCTCTGCCTCTGTGGCGGCGCCTTCACGGTCGCCGACCTGGCTGTCGATCCGCTCGCCCACGACCGTGCCATCCTCGCCGCCATCGCCGGGGCGCTGGCACCCGGCGGGCCGTTCGTGCTGACCACGCCGAACGGGTACCGGCGCATCCGCGAGGTGACGCAGGACGATGTCTCCGCCGGACGCTTCGATCCGGTCACGATGATCGAGACGCGCGAGGAGGAGTTCGCCGTCCCCGGCGCGGAGGGACGCATGCGGTACCGCGAACGGCTGTACATCCTCCCCGAACTGGTCGCGCTTCTGAACGCGTGCGGGTTCGCTGTCGAGCACACGTGGGGCGGCACCGCGGGCCGCTGGGGACGGCGGCCTCTGGAACTCGACGAGATCGAAGTGATGGTCACCTGCCGGCGCGCTACCTGATCGGCGAGTAGTCCGTCGGCGCGAGAATCCGGTTTTCGATGTGATGCACGAGCGGGCCATCCTTCTCCGATTCGGAGCGCACGGTGTGCCAGACCGGGTCGGCCGCGAACTCGGCCCATGCCTGCTCGCGGTGGGCGAGGTCGCGGAACGCGAGCACGTACCAGAGTTCATCGCTGCGTCCGCCGATGGCGTTCGTCCAGTAGGCGACGTTCGTCATACCGTGCTTTTCGAACAGCCCGAGGGTGTGATTTCGGAAGCGCGCCTGCAGGGCGGCCATCTTGCCCGGGTGCGCGGTGTAGATGCGGAGTTCGTGGATCATGGCGGTCCCTCGAAGTGGAGTGCGCCAATCCTACCGGGCGCGGGCCGTTGCAGATCGATCGGAACGCCGCTCATGGCGGCCACCCTTCGACCTGCGGGCGCGCCGGGGTAACGGGATGCTTCCCGGCGAGGTGACGGGGCCGCGCGCGGGCGTCAGGATCGGACGATGGTTCGATTCCTCCTCGCCGGCGCCGCAGCCGTCCTCCTTTTCACCGCCGTCCGTGTCACCCCGGGCGCCGGTGCGCAATCGCCGCTGCCACAGCGCGCGGTCATGGCCTTCGTCGCGGCGGGGGAGCCGGTCCCGACGCTCCCCACGCCGGCACGCGCGACGCCCCCGCCCGGCGCGGGATACTGCGGGCCGTCCGCGGCGGTCGGGGCGCCCCCGTTCCCGCCGAACTCGGTCTTCGGGCTGCTCACGATCGGCGGAGCCCCCGCCCCGGCGGGCACGGTCGTGTATCTCACCTTCGACAGCCAGCCGGGGCCCGGCGTGTACACGCTCGCCGAGGGCGGTTACGTGGTGCGGTACGCGGCGGGTGGCCAGGGCCACGTTCCCCGCTGCATCAACGAAGTCGGGAGCGAGCTGGGCATCCTCGTCAACGGCGTCGTCGTCAACTCGGGCATCCTCGTCGGTGACCCCGACTTCGGCCTCGCCTTCCGCTTCGATATCGACGTTCCGTAGCAGCGGCACCGCGGCCGATCCCATGCGGGCCCATCGTCTCCGCGGCGATCGCGCCGACACTTGGAGTGGGACAGGGGCAGTCCCGCCGAGGCGCCGCATGCTCGAAACCGTTCCGCTCGACCGGGCCCTCCCGCGCGAGGAGTACAAGACCCGGATTTCGTACCTGCGAAGCCGCCTGTTCGACATCCAGAAGACGTGCTGGGAGCACGGCGTCGGCAGCCTCGTCGTGTTCGAAGGTTGGGACGCCGCCGGCAAGGGATCGGCGATCGGCGCGCTCACGCGACAGTTGGAGCCGCGAGGCTTCCGCCTGCACGCCATCCAGCAGCCACGGTCGCACGAGGCCGAACTTCCCTGGCTCTGGCGCTTCTGGAACCTGCTCCCGGCACGCGGCGAAATGGCGATCTTCGACCAGAGCTGGTACGGGCGCGTGTTTCGCGACCGCGTCGCCGGCGCCGTCAGCGAGCGTGAATGGCTCGACGCGTACGGCGCCATCTGCGAATTCGAACGGACCCTCGCCGACGACGGTTACGTGTTGATCAAGTTCTTCCTTCATATAGGGAAGGCGGAGCAGGCGAAGCGGCTGCGCCGCCTCCGGGGCGACCCGCTCGGGAGCTGGCAGCTCACCACGGATGTGTGGAAGCGCCACCGGACGTACGGCGACCACCTCATCGCGGCGGAGGAGTTCCTGGAGCGCACCGAGACGGAGTGGGGCCCATGGACCATCGTCGAGGCGACGGACCGCCGCTGGGCCCGTTTCCGCGTGTTCGACACCGTCACGACCGCCCTCGAGGGTGCGCTGCGCGAGCGGAACGTCCCTTTGCCGGCGTGGCAGCCCACCGGGCACGCCGAGGAGTAGCGCCATGCTCGAACACCTGGACCTCAGCCAGAAGCTTTCACGCGAGGAGTACGTGCGCGAACTCGTGCGCAACCAGGTCGCGCTCCGCCAGCTCGCCCAGCAGCTCTACTTCCAGAAGCGCTCCATCGTCATCGTGTACGAAGGCTGGGACGCGGCGGGCAAGGGCTCGAACATCCGGCGGGTGACCGAAAAGCTGGACCCGCGCGGCTACGAAGTGCACTCCATTGCGGCGCCCACGGGCGACGAACGCACCCATCACTACCTCTGGCGCTTCTGGCGTCGCATCCGGCCGCCCTCCGAGAAGCAGGTGCTCATCTTCGACCGGAGCTGGTATGGGCGCGTGCTCGTCGAGCGCGTGGAGGGGTTCTGCCGCGATGACGAGTGGAAGCGCGCCTACCGCGAGATCAACGAATTCGAACGACAGCTGCGGCAGGGCGGGACCGTGGTCGTGAAGTTCTGGATGCACGTCTCACGCGACGAACAGCTGCGGCGCTTCGAGGAGCGCCAGACCACCCCTCACAAGCAGTGGAAGCTCACCGACGAAGACTGGCGCAACCGCGACCGCTGGGACGACTACGAGGCAGCGGTCGAGGAGATGCTCATGAAAACGAGCACGATTACGAGCCCGTGGCGCGTGATCGAAGGGAACGACAAGTGGTTCGCGCGCGTGAAAACGCTGCGCGTGCTGGTGGCCACCCTCGCCCACGAACTGGGGTACCGCGTCGTGGAGGAGGGT
Organism: Candidatus Amarobacillus elongatus; assembly: GCA_016703545.1. GTDB lineage: Bacteria > Chloroflexota > Dehalococcoidia > Tepidiformales > Tepidiformaceae > Amarobacillus > Amarobacillus elongatus. The sequence continues at coordinate 145,198 of JADJBX010000003.1, read as the reverse complement.
GACCACATCGAGCTCGTCCGGAACCCGAAGGTGGCACGGCGGGCGGCATAACCCGCCGCCGTGCCCTCGGCTCCTACCAGGTGGTGCCGCCGTCCACGGCGAGGCACTGCCCGGTGATCCACTTGCCCCGCTCCGAGACCAGGAACAGGACCATCTCCGCCTGCTCGGTGCCGTCGCCGGCGTAGCCGAGGGGGATGCGATCGCGGACGACGCGTTCCCAGGTCTCGCCGCGGCCGAGGTCATCGGTGCGGAAGGTGTCGAGCAGGCCGGGGAGGAGGGCGTTGACCCGGATCTGGTACTTCGCCAGCTCCATCGCCATCGAGTGACTGAGCGCGTTGATGCCCGCCTTCGAGGCCGAATAGGCGGCGGTGTTCGCGCCGGCGCCGCGGCTCGCAATGGACGATACGTTGATGATGCTGCCGCCCTCTCCCTGCGCGATCATCTGCTTCGCCGCGGCCTTCGAAAGCAGGAAGGTGCCATCCAGGTTCGTGACGAGCACCTTCTTCCAGACGTCGTACGGCAGGTCCACGGTGGGGACGCGGTCCTCGCCACGCGCGGCGCCGGCGTTGTTCACGAGGATGTCCAGCCGGCCGAATTCAGCGATGCAGCGGGCGACGAGGTCGCTGTTGGCCTGCTCGCTGCGCACATCCGAGACCAACGGGAGGCAGGTTCCGTTCGCCGCCCGGATCTCGTCCGCGACGCTCTCGATGTCGCGCCAGCCGGCCGCCTTTTCATCGTCCGGATACTGTTCCGGCGGCCGCCCGGTGCCCGTGACGATGACCTTCGCGCCGGCCTCGGCGAGCAGCCTCGCGATCGGCCGCCCGATGCTCCGCATGCGCCCCGCGCCCGTCACGATGGCCACCTTGCCCGACAGTTCCTGTTCCATGTTCAGCCTCCTGTTGGCGGCGAAGTCTACGCGAGCGAGCGGCACCCGGACGACCGGGTTTCGACCAGCCGCCCCTGCGCCGGCGGGCATGACCCTCTGGCGGGAAGTACGCTGAGGCCCGACCCGACCCGGAGGACTCCCGTGACCGACGACCTGACCTTCATGTCCGTGACCGAGCTAGCGCCGCGCATCGAGACGAAGGAGATCTCGCCCGTCGACCTGGTGGAGGCACAGCTCGCGAAGATCGCCGCGAAGGACGACGTGCTGCGCGCCTTCATCCACGTCGATCCCGAGCGCGCGTTAGGGCTGGCGCGGGCCGCCGAGGGCGAGATCGCGGCGGGCGGCTACCGCGGTCCGCTGCACGGCATCACGGTGGCGCACAAGGACATCATTGACGTCGCGGGAATGCCCACGACCGGCGCCTCGAAGGTGATGCCGCATCGCATCGCCACCGCGGATGCCACGGTCGCGAGCCGGCTGCGGGGTGCGGGCACGGTCTGCCTCGGCAAGTTGAACCTGATTGAGTTCGCTTCCGGGAGCATGGGCGTGTTCGGATTCGCCCGAAACCCGTGGAACCTCTCCGCCTACCCCGGCGGATCGAGTTCGGGGAGCGGCGCCGCGCTGGCGGCGGGCATGGTCACGCTCGCGACCGGCACCGACACGGGCGGGTCCGTGCGCAATCCGGCGTGCTTCTGCGGGCTCGTCGGCCTGCGCCCCACCTACGGACGCGTCAGCCGGCACGGCTGCATCCCGCTGAGCTGGAGCCAGGACAGCATCGGGCCAATGGGACGCACGGTCGGGGATGTCGCGTTGATGCTGGGCGCAACGGCCGGCGGGGACCGATTCGACGCAACGTCCGCCCCGCTGCGTGTCCCCGACTTCACGGCCGATCTCGGCAAGGAGGTCACGGGGGTTCGCATCGGCGTGCCCCATGGGTTCTTCATGGAGGACCTGGACCCGCAGGTCCTGGCGGCGATGCACGCCGCCATCCAGCAGTTCGCCGCCCTTGGGGCCGTCATGGTCCCGATCGCGCTCCCCGCTTCGGAGTTCGCCCCCGCGGCGTCGTGGACCATCGCGTACTCGGAGTCGTTCGTGTACCACCGGGACTGGTTCGAGACCCGTTCGAGGGACGGGAGGCGGCGCTGTTCCGGGTGGCGCACGCGTACGAGCGATCGACGCCGTGGCACGAGGCGCGACCGCCGGCCTTCCCGGACGACGTCCCGCCCCGGTTCGGCGCGGCGGGCGCGCCCCCACCGGAGAGCACGGAAGGACGCGCGGTCACCCCGGACTGGGTGATGGACATGGCGCGGCTGCTCGGGCATGGCTTCATCACGGAGGAGGACGCCCACGCGATCGCGCCGATGCTCGCGCCGGTGAAGGAGCAGTTGGCGGCGGCACGGAAGGCGCTCCGGCTCGATATCGAACCGCCAACACGGCCTGCGGGGCTGCCCCGGTAGGCGGTCAGGCAGTCCGCGTCGCGCCGGATTCGTTCAGCCGCCCGATTTCGTCCCAGCTGTACCCGGCGGCCAGCAGGATCTCCTCGGTGTGCATGCCGAGCGGCGGCCCGCCGCCCTGGATACGCGGTGGCGTCTCGCTCATGTGGATGGGCGGCCCGGGGACGCGCATCTTCCCCAGGTTCGGCGTGTCGATCTCCTGCAGGTACCCGTTCGCCCAGAACTGGGGGTGCTCGGACATCCCCGCGTAGTCCAGTACCGGCGCGTGCGGAACATCGTGCTCCGTCAACGGTCCCAGCCAGTCGCCCATCGGCCGCGCCCGGAAGCGCCGCTCCAGCTCGACCACGAGCGCGTCCTTGTGGCGGGCGCGGCCGAACGGATCCGCGAAGCGCTCGTCGCGCTTCAGCTCTGGCGCGCCAAGCGCGTCGCAGAGCCGCTCCCACATCGCCTCGGTGTTCGCGGCGATGGCGACGTGGCGGCCGTCGGCGCATTCGTAGTTCGTGTAGGTGGCTGCGCGGCGGCTCTGGAACCCGGACTGCTTCCCCGTCCGCAGGTACTCGACGATCTGCTTCGACTGCATCGCCACCATCCCACCGATGAGCGAGCCATCGATGTGCTGGCCGATGCCGTCGCGTTCGCGGACGACCAGCGCGGTGGCAATGCCGAACGCAAGCAGCATCGCGCCGATCTGGTCGGCGAAGCCACCGATAAGGGCGTGCGGCTCGCCCCCGGGGCCGGTCCCCTGTTCGTACATGACGCCGCTCAGCGCCTGCGCGACATGGTCGTACCCGCCGCGCCCGGCCCACGGGCCGGAGCGGCCCCACGCCGAGGCGGAGGCGTAGATGAGGTCCTCGCGGAGCGGCCTGAGGTCTTCGTACCCCAGCCCCATGCGCTCCATCGCGCCGGGCCGGAAGTTCTCGACGACCACGTCGATCGAGGGAATGAGGCGCCGGACCACCTCCACGGCTTCGGGCTTCTTCAGGTCGAGGGTGAGGCTGCGCTTGCCGCGGTTGTGCCCTTCGAAATAGGAGGAGAAGCCGTCGGGGCCGAGGCCGTTGGCACGGCCCATCTCGCCGCCGGGCGGCTCGACCTTGATCACGTCGGCACCCATATCCGCGAGCAGCAGCGTGGCGAACGGTCCCTGCTGGGCCTGGGTGAAATCGAGCACGCGAATGCCGTGCAGCGCCGAGGGCCGGATGGCGTCCATGACCGCCTCCTTTCGAGCGCCGCGAATGATAGCATCGGGCGCCGCGGGCTTTCCGCCCGGGCAGCGGATTGGAGGCAGGCATGGCGATCGTCGAAACGGAAACCAGCGGGGGCGTGACGGTCATCCGCATGAACCGCCCCGAGCGGCTGAACGCGCTCGGCAACGAAATCCGGGCCGCGCTGGCGGAGGCGTGGTGCACCTTCCGGGACAGCGCCGAGGCGGAGGTCGCCATCTTCACGGGATCGGGACGCGCGTTCTGCGCGGGCGAGGACATGAAGGAATCCCTCGAGCGGGGCGCGGCGGGGTTGCCGTCGCTCGCGCGCGAGGACCCGTTCATGGCGGGCAAACTGGACAAGCCCATCGTCGCCGCCATCAACGGCTTCGCGATGGGGGGCGGGTTCCAGCTGGTGGAGAAGTGCGACCTGCGGGTCGCCGTGCGGGGCGCGGTGTTCGAAATGTCGGAGGCGAAGCGCTGGCTGCTCGGCGGGTACCAGCACGGACACCTCGGCGCGATGCCGCACGCGATCGCCACGGAGATGGCGTTCGCATTCCGCTTCACCGCCGAACGGCTGCATGAGCTGGGTTACATCAACCGGCTGACGACCGAGGAGGAGCTCCTGCCCGAGGCACGGCGGATGGCCGATCACCTCCTTTCGCTGCCACCCGCGTCCCGGGTGAACACGCTCGCGATGATGCGCGCGATGCGGCCGGAGGTGGCGCCGGACCGCGAACAGCTCGCCAACCGGCTCCGGAATCATGGCGCGCTCAGCGACCTGATGGAGTCCCGCGCCGCGTTCGCGGAGAAGCGCGAACCACGGTTCAAGGGGTGGGATGCGCCGGGCGACCGCGAACGCACGCCCCGCCTCGGGGATGGCGGATAGCCAAATAACAGACTGGACAACCTTAGTATCATCCTCCCCGTCGGCCCGGCCGCGGCTGCCATGGACGCGGCCGGGCACTTCTGATCGTGGGGTGGAACGTTTGGTGGATCAGCGGCTTCTCACGTCCCCGGATGAAACCCGCAAATTCCCACTTGGCCAGGTCGAAGTTGTGCGGCTTGGCGAACGCTCCGTTGGGTGCCTAACTCTCCAGCCCGGCTTCCGGTGGTCGGACCATGTCCGGCCAATCGCGAAGACGGAGCTCTGCCAGGAGCGGCACATGGGATACCACGTGTCCGGCCGGTTCCATGTGCGCATGGGTGACGGCCGCGAGTTCGAGATCGGCGCGGGCGAAGTGGCCTGCATTCAGCCCGGCCATGACGCATGGGTCGTCGGGTCGGTGCCGGTGGTAATGATTGACTGGGAGGCAGCGGAGGGGTTCGCCCGGCCCGGTGCGTGATCGCGGAATGCGATCTGTGGAACAGTTGAAACGCCTAAGCACTTAACTCGCGTTCGAGGCGTGTGCTATAGTTCGCCCGATTCGGACGAGGGCGCTTTACGTTTGTTAAGGCGTCACCCGCATCAGGGAGGCAGAATGGACCCCAACGTCATCCTCGGCCGTGTGCTGCGCCTCGCGCGGCTCGATACATCGGTGTTCGACGAGGTCCGCGACGACCAGAACGAAACCATCCCCGCGGTCATCATCGCGGCGATTAGCGCCCTGCTCGCTGGCATCGGCTCGTTCCTCTGGTGGAAGGTGGTCTGGGGCTCGGAATTCGAGCCGGACGGCGTATTCCTCAACACCCTCCTGCTCGGCTCGATCTTCACGCTTGCGATGTACGGCGTGGGCGCACTGGTCATTTATGTCGTGCTCGCGCAGATGTTCAAGCTCCAGGTCGACCTCATGTCGCTGGTGCGCGTGATGGGCTACGCCGCCATCCCGATGGCGCTCTGGGTCCTCATGTTCATCCCCGTGCTGTACCCGCTGTTCGCGCTCATGCCCATCGCCCGGCGTGATGATTCTCGTGCTCGGGTTCTTCTCCCAGGCGGGGGATGATGCACCCATCGGCGCCGGCATCTTCTCCATCCTCTTCGACTACAGCTGACCCCGGCCAGCTCGCTCACTGCCCGCGGGCCGGCCCTTCGAGGGCCGGCCCGCGTTGGCATCTCCGCCGAAAGACGTGCGCGGAGCGATCGGCGGCCGGTGTAGGCTGGTTCCTTCATGGCCACGCCCGCCTTCCCCATCGCCCGCAACACCTGGCTGTACTACGCGTTCGCGTTCTTCATGCAGTCCGGGCTCTGGTTCGGCATCTGGATCAAGTACCTGCTCGACACGCGCGGCTTCGAGCTGCGCTGGATCTTCCTCATGGACCTGCCGTTCTGGCTGGCCATGGCCGCACTCCAGGCGCCGCTCGGCGCGCTCGCGGACCACATCGGGCGGCGGAAGGTCCTTGTGATGGGCGCGGCGGCGTACGCCGTCACCATCCTCGGCTTCGGGTTCACCACCACCTACTGGATGCTCTTCGCGGACTACATGCTCTGGGCGGTCGCGCTCGCGGCCACCAGCGGCGCCGACGAAGCGCTCATGTTCGATTCCCTCAAGGCGGCCGGCCGCGAGGAGCGCTTCCAGCACATCATCGGCCGGAACTTCGCCGTGACCCTCACGGGAGGGTTCATCGGGGTCGCCGCGGGCGGATTCGTGGCGCAGTGGACCAGTCTCGCCTTCACGGTGCAGGTGAGCGCGCTCTTCCCCGTCGCCGCCATCGTCGTGGCGCTGCTGATGGTCGAACCCCCGCGCGAGCGAAGCCGCCAACCGTATCTGCGGGGCCTGCGCGACGGCCTTTCGTTCGCCTGGAACACGCCCCAGGTGCGGTACACCGTGCTCTTCGGCTCGGTGGTCATGACGGGCACGTTCGGGCCAGTCATCCTCATGCAGCCGTTCCTCATCGACCACGACATCGCGACCGAGTGGTTCGGGCTCTTCCAGGCGCCGATCCGCCTGACCGCGGTCATCGCGGCGTTCCTCACCGGCGCCGTGGCCATGCGTGTCGGCCGTTCGACGCTCTTCCTCGCCGGGCCGGTGGCGATTGCCAGCGCGTACCTGCTCCTTGGCCTCATCGACCGCCCGTGGGCGTTCGCCCTGTTCGCCGCGCCCGCGCTCGTGCAGGCACTGGTCAACCCGGCCATTAGCGCGCACCTGAACGAACGCATCCCCAGCGACCGGCGGGCGACGGTGCTCAGCGTGCTGCAGCTCGCGTTCAGCCTGCAGGTAGCGTTCTTCGAACCGGGGCTCGGGTTCATCGCGGACGGTGTATCGATGGTCGCGGCGCTCTTCTTCGCGGCCGCCTACCTTGCCATCCTCGTGCCGCCGCTCCTCCTGCTCTGGCGAAGGGCGCACCCGGGGGGCGTCGGCGTTCAGGCGGTCAGTGCGATGGAGCCCGCGGCACCGTAGGCTCGCGCCACCCGTTGACCATCGCGCCGACACCCCAGGACACGAGCGAGCCGAGGCCCCCCGCGAGCAGCAGCCAGACCCCGGCGCCAACCGTCACCACCGCCGCGTTATTGTCATAGCTCATGTCGTTCAATCGCAGGACGACGGACATGAGCGGGCCGGCAATCGCGGCGGCGGAGCCGGCACGCGTAATCACGTGGCCATCCAGCGCCGGAAGCGACCACACCGTCCCGAGCAGCGGACCACCGAACGCGAGGAAGAGGAACATCAGGGGAGCGATGCCGGCGCCAAAGGCGTCCGGCCAGCTGGAAATGACGAGCCACGCCGCCACGGACGTCGCCGCGGCGCCCACGACCCGCCACATGGCTAATCGCTCTCGGCGCGCTCTTTGAGCACGCGTCCGAGCGCGCGGCCCTTGTCGGGCGTGGGGTCCGTCACCAGGCCGTAGATTTCGCGCCCTTCGTGGTCCTCGGGCAGGTACTCGGTAATTGGCAGCCCCTCTTCGTTCACGAACAGAAGGCAGTGGCAGTACTTGTAGATTTGCATCTCGTCGCAGGCGCAGATCCAGGTGCGCCGCTTCGCCTCCTCCTCGCGGGGGAGGTAGAGGCCTTCGGGCCAGTTCCCGTTCTCATCCTTGGCGGGGTAGAAGTTGCACGGGCAGATGGGGCGGCCGTACTGGTCGATATTCGCGGCGAGGCCGAGGACGACGCCCTCGGTGATGAAGCGATCCGGGTGGAGGTGGGTGCCCGACTTCTCCGCGAACTTTTCGGCGTAGCGCCACATCTTCTGGACGGACTCGGGGCGGGGTTCCTGCATCGGGCGGTCTCCTCCGGTGGTAGGGCGATTATGGGGGATCCGGCGGGCAGCCGCTCCCCGGGCGCCCGGGGCGGCCGTGCGGGCCCGGATCGAGCCACCCCGGTGGCGCTGAGCGCCCGCTTAATAAGTCGAACGAGTGACTGTTTTTGAATACCAATAGTGAGGTGAACACTCACTTTCGGACATATTGACACTGATTCGTTTCACACGTAGAACCCGAGGCTTGATGGATACGTACCATCATTGCGCTCTATGGGGACAAAACTGATGCCCCGAGAGCTCGGAGGGGGATTCTTGACTAGCTATTGGGACCGCTGGTGGGACCGCCAGTCGAGCCGCCGCACACTGCTCAAGGGGGCCGGCGTCGCCGGTGTTGGAGCAGCGGGCATGGCGCTCGTCGGGTGCGGTGACGACGACGACAGCAATGGCGGCGGGGGCGGCGTTCAGCTTGCCACGCCGACGACGCCGGCCGGCCAGGCCGCCACGGCCACTCCGGCCGACCCGTTCGCGGGCGCCAAGCGCGGTGGGACATACAAGATCTACCAGACGGGCGATGCGCCTTCGTACGACCCGTACGGCAACCTGAGCTTCCTCACCAAGGGCGGCAGCGCGGCGCGCTACGGCCGCCTGTACAAGTACAAGTCCGTCCCGGAGGTCCGCCCGCTGAGCGGCACCCCCGAGGCCGACGTCGTGCAGAGCGGTGAATCGACGCCGGACGGCCTGAAGTGGACGTTCAAGCTCCGCCAGGACGTGAAGTTCCACAACATCGCCCCGGTCAATGGCCGCCAGGTCACCTCGGACGATGTGAAGTACTCGTGGAGCCTGCTCACGGCGGCGACCAACGCGAATGCCGCGCAGGTCAAATACGTCGACAAGGTCGAGTTCCCCGACAAGCAGACCATCACCTTCACGCTGAAGGGCCCGAATGCGGCGTTCCTCGATGCGATCGCGGACACGAACCTCCTGTTCATCGTCCCGACCGAATCGGAGAGCCAGTACGACCGCGCGAAGGTCACCATCGGCAGCGGGCCGTGGATTCTCGACAGCTACTAGCCGTCGGTGAAGATCGTCCGCAAGAAGAACCCGGAGTGGTACAATAAGAACGTTGTCTTCTTCGACACGATTGAGCAGTCGATCATCCCCGAGTATGCGAACCGCCTCGCGCAGTTCCTCGCCGGCAACCTGGATCTCGTCGACCTGAACGGCGACGACCTGACCGCGGTGAAGAAGCAGATCCCGCAGGCACAGCTGACCTCGACGGTCGGCCCGACCCTGAGCTTCATGTTCTTCGACCCGGATCCGACGTCGCCCTGGAAGGACCCGCGCGTCCGCCAGGCGGTGTCGATGGCCATCAACCGCGACGACCTGCTCGAACTCGGCTACAACCTGAAGAAGCTGAAGGAAGCCGGCCTCGACGTGCAGGGCCCCTGGCACAACATCATCCCGGCGGGCGAGACCCGCTGGTGGGTGGACCCGAAGGGCAAGGACCAGGGCGACAGCGCCAAGTTCTTCAAGTACGACCCGGCCGAAGCCAAGAAGCTTCTCTCCGCCGCCGGCTACCCGGACGGCTTCAGCACCGTGTACCAGTACACGGCCAACCGCTACGGCAAGCTCTTCAACGACATCGCCGAGGCTCAGATCAACTACCTGAACCAGATCGGCATCAAGACCACGACGGACGTCCAGGACTACAGCTCGAAGTACATCACCCAGACGTTCCTCGGGAACTTCAAGGGCATCGCGTTCGGCTACGAAACCCCCTTCCCGGAGGCGGGCTCGTACCTCACGCGCTTCTTCACCGAAGACCCGAACAACCACAGCAAGGTCAAGGACCCGACCATGACCAAGCTGGCCCAGGACCAGGCGATCGAGGCGAACGAAGAGAAGCGCAGGGCGCTCTTCAAGGAAGCCCAGGTCAAGAACGGCGAGAACATGTTCTACGTCCCCAGTGTGGCGGGCGCGGGCTCGGGTTGGGGCGGCAGCCAGCCCAACATCAAGGGCGTGGATTACCGCACCAAGGGCTACGGCCAGGGCACCGAGGAGTACGTCTACCGCTGGAAGGCGTAAGCCGGGAACGTCCCGGGTGGGAGGCCACCCGAATCTAAAGGCAAGGGCCGGGCGGGGGTTGAGAGCCCCTCGCCCGGGCCCTGTATTTCCACGCGCATTCGATATGCGTGGTATTCGCTGCGATTGACACGAAAGGCTTCCGCGGGTAGAACCGCTCAGTGGATGGATTCGTACCATCTACGAGCTCTATTGGGGCGCCTCGCAAGCCCCAAGAGATCCGGAGGGGGATTCTTGTCAAGTTATTGGGATCGTTGGTGGGACCGCCAGTCGAACCGGCGCACGCTGCTCAAGGGGGCCGGCGTTGCCGGCGTCGGCGCAGCGAGCATGGCGCTCGTCGGCTGCGGCGACGACGACGATGGTGGCGACGGTGGGGTCCAGCTCGCCACTCCCACGCCTGCCGGCCAGGCGACCGCCACGCCCAGCGACCCGTTCGCTGGCGCCAAGCGCGGGGGCACGTACCGCATCTACCAGACGGGCGACGCTCCGTCTCTCGATCCGTACGGCAACCTGAGCTTCCTCACCAAGGGCTTCGCGGCCTACCACTACAGCCGTCTGTACAAGTACAAGACGGGCCCCGGCATCCTGCCGCTCAGCGTCCGCCCCGAGCCGGATATCGTGCAGACCGCCGAGGCCTCGCCCGATGGCACGAAGTGGACGTTCAAGCTCCGCCAGGACGTGAAGTTCCACAACATCGCCCCGGTCAACGGCCGCCAGGTCACGACCGACGACGTCAAGTTCTCGTGGAGCCTCCTCACCGCGGCGACGAACGCCAACGCCTCCCAGGTGAAGTACGTCGACAAGGTCGAGTTCCCCGACAAGCAGACCATCACCTTCACGCTGAAGGGCCCGAACGCGGCCTTCCTCGATGCCCTCGCGGACACGAACCTCCTGTTCATCGTCCCGACGGAATCGGAGAGCCAGTACGACCGCGCGAAGGTCACCATCGGCAGCGGCCCGTGGGTCCTCGATAGCTATCAGCCGTCGGTGAAGATCGTCCGCAAGAAGAACCCGGAGTGGTACGACAAGAACGTCGTCTTCTTCGACTCCATCGAGCAGTCGATCATCCCCGAGTATGCGAACCGCCTCGCGCAGTTCCTCGCCGGCAACCTGGACCTCTCGGACCCGAACGGCGATGACCTGACGACGGTGAAGAAGCAGCTCCCGCAGGCGCAGCTCACGAGCGTCGTCGGGACCACGCTCTCGTTCATGTTCTTCGACCCGGATCCGACGTCGCCGTGGAAGGACCCGCGCGTCCGCCAGGCGGTGTCGATGGCCATCAACCGCGACGACCTGCTCGAACTCGGCTACAACCTGAAGAAGCTGAAGGAAGCCGGCCTCGACGTGCAGGGCCCGTGGCACAACATCGTCCCGGCGGGCGAGACCCGCTGGTGGATCGATCCGAAGGGCAAGGACCAGGGCGACAGCGCCAAGTACTTCAAGTACGACCCGGCCGAGGCCAAGAAGCTGCTCTCCGCCGCCGGCTACCCGGACGGCTTCAGCACCGTGTACCAGTACACGGCCAACCGCTACGGCAAGCTCTTCAACGACATCGCCGAGGCTCAGATCAACTACCTGAACCAGATCGGCATCAAGACCACGACGGACGTCCAGGACTACAGCTCGAAGTACATCACCCAGACGTTCATCGGCAACTTCAAGGGCATCGCGTTCGGCTACGAGACCCCCTTCCCGGAGGCAGGCTCGTACCTGACGCGCTTCTTCACGGAAGACCCGAACAACCACAGCAAGGTCAAGGACGCGACGATGACCAAGCTGGCCCAGGACCAGGCGATCGAGGCGAACGAGGAGAAGCGCAGGGCGCTCTTCAAGGAAGCCCAGGTCAAGAACGGTGAGAACATGTTCTACGTCCCCAGTGTGGCGGGCGCGGGCTCGGGTTGGACTGGACACCAGGCCAACATCAAGGGCGCGGCCGAATACCGCACGAAGGGCTACGGCCAGGGCACCGAGGAGTACGTTTTCCGCTGGAAGGCGTAAGCTGCGGCCCACCCAACAACGGAGTGCGGGCGCCCCAGCCGGGGCGCCCGCACTTTAGGACCAATTCCGACCATCCCATTTGAAAACGGACATCGCCAATGCAGTTCTACGTGGCGCGACGCCTTCTCCTCATGATTCCCACGCTGTTGGGGGTCACGTTTATCGTGTTCGTCATGGTCAGGGCCGTACCTGGCGACGTCATCGACCTCCTCACGGGCGACTTCGGTGCGGCCAGTGAGGAGACCAAGGAAGCCCTCCGCAAGGAGTACCAGCTCGACGACAACATCGTCGTCCAGTACGTGAAGTGGATCGGCCGCGTGGTTCGGTTCGACTTCGGCAACTCGATCCTCAGCGACCGGACGGTCATCAGCGAGCTCAAGAGCCGCCTGCCCGTGACGCTGGAGCTGGGCATTCTCGCCATCATCTGTTCACTCTGTATCGCGCTACCAGTCGGCATTATGTCCGCTATCAGGCAGGACACCGCGTGGGACTACGCCGGCCGTAGCTTTGCGATTGGCCTCCTGGCCATTCCCGGGTTCTGGGTCGGCATCATCCTGATCACGATGGCCGGCCGGTACTTCACCTGGGGTGTGCCACCGAAGGACTACATCGCCTTCACGGACAACCCGCTCGGGAACCTGCGAATGATGATCGTGCCTTCGATGATCCTTGGCGCGGGCCTTTCGGGCAGCGTGATGCGCTTCACGCGCTCCGCGATGCTGGAAACGCTGCGCCAGGACTACATCCGCACGGCATGGGCGAAGGGCCTCCGCGAACGGCGCGTCATCATCTCGCACGCGCTCCGCAACGCCCTGATCCCGGTGGTCACGGTCGTCGGCCTGCAGCTTCCCATCCTGGTGGGTGGAACGGTCCTCATCGAGACCGTGTACTCGATTCCCGGCATGGGCCGGTACTACGTCAGCTCGGTGAGCTCCCTGGATTACCCGGTCGTACAGGCCGTGAACGTAATCGTGGCGGTGGTGGTCGTCTTCGTGAACCTCGGCGTCGACCTCACGTACTCCATCCTCGACCCCAGGATCAGGTACTCGTAATGGCCAGCGTAAGCGCCGCAACCGCATATCAGCTCGAACAGTACGCCCTTCGGCGCCGCCCCGGTTTCGCGGAGCGCCTCCGCCGCTCGACGATCCGGTTCGTCCGGTACAAGCCACTGGGTGCCTTCGGCGCCGTGTTCGTGGTCATCCTGCTGCTCATGGCGGCGGTGCCGGGCCTCTTCCCCAACACGGGGAACCCGGACGCGAACTCGATCGTGAACCGCTTCCAGGGCCCGTCCGCGGAGCACTGGTTCGGCACCGACCAGTTCGGCCGTGACCTCTACACGCGCATCATCTACGGCGCGCGCACGTCCATCCTCATCGGCACGCTCGTCGTGCTCGTGAGCGCCTCCGTCGCGACCTTCCTGGGCGTGACCTCGGGCTACTTCGGCGGCATCTTCGACCTGCTCGTGCAGCGCGTCGTCGACATCGGCATCGCCCTCCCGGGCCTCATCTTCATCATCCTCGTGGTGACGAGCCTCACCCAGTTCCCGCCAGCGTTCCTCGGGCTCGAGCCCTCGGGCCGCGTGGTGGTGAGAATCGCGGTGGCGGTCGGCGCACTCACGGCACTGGGCCAATCGCGGGTCATCCGCGGTGCGGCCATCGCGACGAAACAGAACCAGTACGTGGAAGCGGCGCGCGTCATCGGCGCCAGCGACGCGCGCATCATCACGCGCCACGTGGTCCCGAACGTGATCCCGATCATCATCATCGGGGCGTCGATCCAGATCGGCGGGGCGATCCTGACGGAGTCGTCGCTGGCGTTCCTTGGCTACGGTGTTCAGCCGCCGACGGCGAGCTGGGGCCGCATGCTGAACGAAGCCCGCGAAGCGCTCTCGCGGCACCCGCACCTGGCGGTCTTCCCCGGCCTCGCGATCTTCCTCACCGTGTACAGCTTCAACATGCTGGGTGACGCGCTTCGCGACGTGCTGGACCCGCGCCTTCGCGGCAGCCGCTAGGCATCCGCCCGAACAACCACCATCGCGGGAATGCGCTCGGCCGAGCGCATTCCCGCGATGTGCGTTAGCATCGTCCTAACATCTGTGCTGAATCACGGGTCCGATCCGCCGGACCGAGGAGAGTATCTATGCTTCGTATCCGCCTTCGCCGCATCGGCAAGACGAAGAAGCCGTATTACCGTGTTGTCCTGGCGAACCAGCCCGACAAGCGCGACGGCGACTTCCTCGAGACGCTCGGCTCCTACGACCCGCATGCCAACCCGCCCGCGGTGAACATCGACGCCGAGCGCACGCGCGAATGGATCGCGAAGGGTGCGCAGCCTTCCGAGGCGGCCGCCAAGATCCTCAAGCGCGCGGGCATCGTCACCGGCGCGGCGCCGGCCCCGGCGGCGGAGTAACCCACCCCATGCCCGACACCATGATGGGCACCCTCGTCGATTACCTCGCGCGGTCCCTCGTCGATGACCCGGACAGCGTCGCCATCAGCGAACACTCCGACGGCGACCGGATCACGATCCGCCTCGACGTCGCCGAGGACGACTGGGGCAAGGTGATCGGCCGCGGCGGCCGTATCGCCTCCGCCATGCGTTCGCTGGTGAAGGTCGCGGCGGTCAAGGAAGGCGTGCGCGCCAACCTGGAGATCGGCGACTGAGCGGCGAAGAGAGCAGTCCCGCCCCGCAGCCAGCGCGGCCTCGTAAGCCCCGTCGTACCGGCGGGGCTTCTGCACGCGCGCCGCGCGTGGCGCCAGCAGCAGCCATGCCCGGCACAGCCGCTCCGGACGTCGCCCCGGCCACGCCCGAAAGCGGACCGCCGGCTCCGGGGGCATCGCGCCCGGCGCCGCGTCCGCCACGCGGCGGCCCGCGGCCCGTCCTTCCCGAGCCATCGGAGGGCCACACCGCCGTCGGGCTGGTCCTTCGGCCCCATGGGCTCAAGGGTGAACTGCGCGTCCAGACGTTCTCGCCCGATGCTCCGAACCTGCAGCGCGGGCGATGGGTCACCATTCGCGGCGAGCGCCGGCGAATTGTGGCCTCACGCGAAGACCGCGGCGCCTGGCTCGTCCTCCTGGGCGGTTCGGGCGGGCGGACCGAAGCGGAAGCACTCCGCGGCGCGCTCATCGAAGTCCCGGACAAGGACGTTCGGCGGTCAGACAGCGATTCCTATTTCGTTCATGAGCTCATCGGCCTTCGCGTCGAGACGAGCAGCGGCGAGCACCTCGGCCAGCTGACGGAGGTGCTCCAGCCGGGAGCGAACGACGTCTACGTCGTGCGCGGCGGCCGCGGCGAGGTCCTGATCCCCGCCATCGAGGAAGTCATTGACCGGATCGATGTACAGGAGGGGGTGATGGTTATCACGCCGTTACCCGGACTGTTAGACGAATCGAAATAGGGGATTGAAACCCTCTATAGCCGGTACTATGCTGCCCACGGGCTACCGGGGAACGGCCGGGGTGGGCCAAAACCCGAGAACACTGCTGTCGAGGGAGAAAAGCCGTAATGTCGAAGGCTGAAGCGCTTCAAATGGTGGAGGCGTGTGTCCATCACTGGGTTCTGGAGCCTCCGCGAGGCGAACTGACGCCGGGACGGTGCAAGAAGTGCGGCAAGGAGCGGGAGTTCACAGGTGAGACGTCCTACCGCATTGGCCGGGGATCCTCCCACCGCTCCTAACTCCTGGATTTGACGCTCCATCGGGCCGCTCCCTACCATGGGCAGCGGCCCGATTTGTTTTGTGGGGACGTAGCTCAACTGGGAGAGCGCAGCGTTCGCATCGCTGAGGTCAGGGGTTCGAGTCCCCTCGTCTCCACCACATCACCATCGAACGGCTCCTGACCCAGGGGCCGTTTTTTGTTGCGCCTCCGACTATTCAACCCCTGCACCCTCTGGTAGATTCGGCTCCAGTCGATTCTGGAGATAGATGTGGCCGATAATCAGTTCCCGGCTGAGTTCCTGTTCAGCCTCACGGCCACCACCGCCACCGGAATCTCCATCCCCGGCGGCCCCCAGGGTTCCCGCGTGGTCGTGCCGGTTACCGGCGGTACCTTCGAAGGCCCCCGGCTGCGCGGGAGCGTGGAGCCTTCGCCGGGCGGCGACTGGATCACCGGCCGGGCCGACGGCAGCTTCAAGCTCGATGTCCGCCTCGTGCTCACGACCGATGACGGCGTCCACATCGTCATGAGCTACACGGGCGTGGGCGTACGCACCGCCGACGGCCTCCAGCTGCGCACGGCGCCGCTCTTCGAGGCGGGCGACGAGCGGTACGCGTGGCTGAACACGATCCAGGCCGTCGGCATCGGCACGAGCAAGAGCGGTTCGGTCTCCTACCAGGTCTACGCACTCACGGTCTGAAGCGGCGCGCCGCCAACGGAGGGAATCGTGCAGGCACTCGACAACGTCACCGTCCTCGACCTGACCCACCACATCGCGGGCCCGTACGCCACCAAGCTCCTCGCGGACTTCGGCGCCGACGTGATCAAGATCGAGCGCCCGGATGGCGACATTGCCCGCCGCCTCGGCCCCTTCAAGGGCGACGTGCCGCACATCGAGCGGAGCGGCCTCTTCTTCTTCCTCAATCTCAACAAGCGCTCCGTCGTCATCGACATGAAGACGCCCGAGGGCCGGGACGCGGTTCTCGCGCTGGCAGCGAAGGCCGACCTCGTGGTCGAGAACTTCCGGCCGGGCACGATGGAGCGGCTGGGCCTCGGCTGGGATGCCATCCACGCGGCAAATCCGCGTGCCTCGATGATTTCGATTTCGAACTATGGCGCGACGGGGCCCTACCGGGATTACCGCACCAGCGAACTCGTCCTCTACGGGTATGCGGGCGAGATGTATTCGATGGGCCTCACCGACCGCGAGCCGACGAAGATGGCCGGCACGGCCGCGCTGTTCGAATCTGGCGCTTCCGCGGCGGCGGCCCTCATGGGAGCGCTCTGGGGCGGCAAGGTGAACGGGGCCGGGCAGTGGGTCGACATCGCGCTGACGGAGACGCATGCCGGGGGCGTCGACCGGCGCCACGCGACCGCCATCGCCTACCAGTTCAGCGGCCGGAAGGCGCTGCGGGCGGCGGACGCGGCGAACGGCATGCCGCAGGGGATCTACCCCTGCGCGGACGGTTATGTGGACTTTACCGCCGCGGGCCTGCGGCCGGACCGCGTGGACGACATGCTTGGCTTCCCCGAGTGGAACCAGGACCCGAAGTACCGCGACCCCGTGCTGCGCTTCGACCCCACCGTGATCGAAGAGTGGAACGCCAACTTCCTGCTCTGGTGCCTGGAGCGGACGAAGCGCGAGATCTGGGCGGAAGCGCGCCGGGCGAAAGTCATGTGCGGGCCCCTGTTCAGCATGAAGGACCTCTTCGAGGACGACCATTTCCGCGGGCGTGGCTTCTGGGCGAAGGCGACGCACGCCGAGCTTGGCGAGGTGGAGTTCCCGGGCCGGCCGCTCATCTTCGAAGAGGGCGGCTGGGCGCTCCGGCGGCCCGCGCCGCTGCTGGGTGAACACACGCGAGAGGTGCTCGAGGAACACGGCTTTTCGGCAGCCGCCATCGCCAGCATCGAAGCCCATGGGAGGGTTCCGGCGTGAAGAAGCCACTCGAAGGCGTTCGCATCATCGACCTTTGCGTCGTCTGGGCCGGGCCGTTCGCGACGATGACGATGGCCGACCTCGGGGCGGAGGTCATCAAGCCCGAGAACCCGTTCGTTTTCCAGCCGATGACGCGTGGCCGCGTCGCGCGCCCGACTCAGCTCATGCTCGATGCGGGGAACTCGTGGGCGGGCGGCCTGCCCGGGGGCGTGCCGGGCGAAAAGCCATGGAACTACTCCCCCACCTTCGTCAGCCTCTACCGGAACAAGCGGAGCTTCACGGTGGACCTTCGCCGACCCGAGGGGATGGAGGTCCTGAGGAAGCTCGTCGCGGTTTCCGACGTCGTGTACGAGAACAACGCGACGGGCACGATGGAATCGCTCGGGATCACGTATGACTGGCTGCGGGAGGCGAACCCCCGGATCATCTTCGTGCGCGTGCCCGCGTACGGCAGCACGGGACCGTACTACAACGCCCGCGCCCTCGGGGTGCACCTCGAGGCCGTGATGGGCCACAGCCTGCTGCGCGGGTACGACGACACCGACCCGTCGACCAATACCGCCATCTACTCTGGCGACTACCTGGCGGGCGTACAGGGCGCCTTCGCGGTCATGTCGGCGCTGTGGCTGCGCGAGCGAACGGGCCGCGGCCAGCTCATCGAGATCGGGCAGGCCGAGAACGCGGCGGCGATGTTCACGCAGGCCGTGATGGACTACAGCCTGAACGGCCGCATCCAGGAGGCGATCGGCAACCGCGACGTGAACGGGCGGTACCCCTGCGGGGTGTACCCGGCGCTCTCTCCGGGCACCGCCGCGACGATGGACGACCACTGGGTGACCATCCACGTCGAGACCGATGCGCAGTGGCACGCGCTCGTGCGGGTCATGGGGTCACCGGACTGGGCGACGGACCCGCGATTCGACACGAACGAGGGACGCCGGAGCCACGCCCGCGAGCTCGACCGGCACATCGCCAGCTACACCTCCCAGCACGATGACTACGAGCTCATGCACCGCCTCCAGGCGGCGGGCATCGCCTGCGCGCCCGTGCTGGAGGTCTCGCGCATGTTCGACGACGCACAGCTGCTGGAGCGCGGGTTCTTCCGCGAACAGACGGTGGAGGGCACGGGCCCACGAAAGTACGCCGGTCCGATGTGGAACATGACCGGGACGCCGATCGAGTTCATTCAGCCGCCCGTGACGTTCGGGGAGCACAACGACTACGTGTACCGCGACGTCCTGGGGCTGCCCGAGGACGAGATCGAGGCGCTCCGGGCCGGGGGCCACATCGCCACGGAATACGACGCAAGCGTGCCCTGAGTCAGACCCTGCGCCGCTGCCGCACGGCCAGCGCGGTGCGCGCCGCAACCGCCGCCATCAGCGCCAGTCCGACGGTTGTCAGGAGCATCGCCGTGGCGAGGACATTGCGGCCGATGGCCCCCGGGGTGTCCGTCACGATTACGGGGAGCACGCGCAGCGGCGCGGCGGCGACGAGGAGCACGAAGGCGGCGGTCAGCCGGTTCTCCCACAGCAGGCGGCCGGTGGCGAAGCGGGCGAGGACGATGTGCGCCATCGCCGCCATCAACGGCGCCATGAACCCGAGCATGAACAGGTGGCGAACGGCGCCCTCTTCATACAGCGTGCGGTCGTTCGTCTCGGCCAATAGCGCCTGGGCGGCCAGGGCCACCGCGTAGAGCACGAGGCCGACCCACGCCACGGCGATGAGCAGCGCATACCGCTCGCCGGGAGCGGGGCGTCGCAGTGCTCGGAGCACACCGATGCGCCAGGTGAACGCGAGCAGGCCGCCGGCGTACGCCACGTCGGCCGCGCGCAGCAGAAGGTGCGAACCGCCGAGCCCAAACGCGCCCGCGGACACGACCGAGAGCACGACGGCGGCGGTGAACCACGCGAGGAAGATGCGCTGCCAGCGCTGTTCCACGATGAGGAGCCCGAGGTGTCCGGGGAACGCCCGCAGGCCGACGCCCACGATCGCGAACATCACGAAGCCGCGCAGGGTCACTTCGTTCACGAGCCATGCGTCTTCGAGCGCGATGATGCGGCCATCGGCGCGGGCGACCGCCACCAGGTTCGCCAGTGCCGCGGCTGCGAGCCAGCAAGCAGCGCCCCGCAGCCACAACGGATGCACATCGATGGAGAACGGCCGCGGGGTGGGAATGCGAACCACGAGCCACGCTCCGCCAAGCGCGCCGCCCGCGAGCAGGACCGCCCCGGCGAGCATGAGCCCGGTATCGGGTGGGACGCCGAGCTGGCCGAGCGCGGACACGATCGGACCGAGGCCGACCGCCGCGAGCACGGCCAGGCGGGGCCGGACTGGCAGCATCGGCGCCTGGTTCAACCGCACGCCGAACTCGAACAGCAGGGCGAGCACGAAGACGCCCACCCACGAGAACAGCTGCAGATGCCCGTGGGACTGCACGGACTCGGTCCACTTCGTATCGCCGATGCCGTGGCCCGTCGCGGCCATGTAACCGAGGACGAGGCCACCGAGGATCGCGACGCCGATGGAGGCCGCCATCGCACCGGCGAAGAGCCAGGGAGCGGGCGGCCGCATCGGCGCAACCCGGCGAATAGGGGCCGGACGCACGGCGATGAGGTCGTCCGGGTTCACGTTGTGGGGAGCAGTCATGGTTCCATGGTGCCCCTTGCCCGGGGAGTACGCACGGACTTTCGTCACGCCGCCCGGGGTGTTCGATCACCGGCGGTCCACCGGCGAGCGTCCCGGGGGTAACGCCGTCTATACCCTCGCGTTCACGCTTTCACCTATCCGTCGGGGTCGTCAACCCGAATCGCGGAAATGTCAACCCTGCCTGCCTTCGGTACGCCTCCGTCCCATTCGAAACCCATGACGGAGGACGACGGAGATGGGACGGGGAGACGGTCACGCAATGGGATACACATCGCACCATGCCCACACAGCGAACCTCGGGAGCACCCGGGCGGTTGCCTACGCGTTCCTGACGGGCCTCGTGTTCTGGGCGTTGATGCTCTTCGCGATCGCAATCGGCACCACACTCGCGTTCAAGCTCATTGGCGGGAAATGGGACAAGCGGACCCTCGAATGGAGCGCCGACGGTTCGGTCGCGTCGTATGTGGCGAACGGCATGAGCACCTGGTCGGGTGTGGCCGACATCAAGGGCGTTCCCGGCGGGCACGACATCGACGTGGTCATCGCGCCGATGCTGCCGCCGGTGTACTACGAAACGCAGCCGGCGCAGGCGAACGTCACGCAGGGCGGGGGCATCATCACGCACTGCGAAATCCGCCTGCACCCGGTGCATTTCTTCGCGCTGCCGCCGGCGGCGCAGCAGGCGACGGTCACGCACGAACTCGGCCACTGCATCGGCCTCGATCACTCCGACACCCCAAGCATCATGATGAACCCGTCGTTCTACGCGTTCGCGGGGGACGATGCCCAGGGAGCGATCTTCCTGTATGGGCCGAAGGGCGCGAGCGCGCCGCCTCCGCCGCCCCCGACGAGCGTCGCGCTGGCCGCGCCCGAGACCCCCGTGCCGACGGCCGTGCCGCCCACGCCCACGCCCGTCCCGCCGGCGGCGACGCCCGTGAAGCCAGCGCCGACGGTGGCCCCGGCGGCGTCAGTCCAGGTTCCCGCGCCGCCCGTGCCGCCGCCTTCGTCCGGGCTGAACGCGAAGCGCGAGATCGCCCCCGACGGCTGGCGCACCATCACATGGGGTGCGGAAGAAGCGGATCCCGCCGCCTGCGATTGTGCCGCGGTGTACCGGGACGACGGCAAGGGCGATTGGCTGCGTTGGGTCGCCGGCGCTGGCTTCCTGACCACGCTCGACCGCCTCGAGCCGGGCGCAACCTACTGGGTGCGCGAGAAGTAAGCTCTTCGACGGCAACACTCATTTGGGAAGCCCGGCTGTGCCGGGCTTCGCCGCGTCCGGCCCTTGACGACGCCTGCGGGTCCGGGCAGTCTCCCGGCATGGAACCGCCTGCGATCATCGTGCCCACCCGGACCGCCGACTACCTCGAAGTGCTCAGCAAGGCCGTCTTCGAGAGCGGCATGAGCTGGGCGATTGTCGAGGCGAAGTGGCCCGGATTCCGCGAGGCGTTCTCTGGCTTCGACCCCGAAACCATCGCCAACTACTCCCCGGATGACCTCGACCGGCTCATGGCGGACACGCGCATTATCCGGAACCGGCGAAAGGTCGAGGCGACGGTGCACAACGCCCGCGCCATGATCGACATCGAACGCGAATTCGGCGGTATGAAGCCGTACCTGTCGGGGCTGGGTGAGTTCGGCAATGCCGTGACCTCACTCAAGAAGCGCTTCAAGCACGTCGGGGATTTTGGGGCTTACTACTTCCTGTACGTCGTTGGCGAGCCCGTGCCGGCGCACCACGAGTATCGCGCCAAGCTGCTCGAGGGCGGCAAGAAGGCGTAGGGGGAGCGCGCTCCTGGACAGCCGAAGAGGCCCGTCGCCGGGCCTCTTCGTGATCGTGAACCGGAACGGGCTAGCGCGGCCCGCGCATCCGCCGTTCGAGCTGCTCGGGCGAAATCGCGTGGCCGGGCGCATCGGGCTGGTGGCTTCGCTTTCGGGGAACGCCGGGCCACCACGCGACCGTGGCGTAGACCGCGGCGCGCCTCCGTGCCGTGATGTTCGCCCCCAGGCCCAGGGAGCCGAAGCCCGCCGCCGCCATCGCGAGAGCGGCCGCAAGCGCGAACAGGTTGAACTGCGAGGTCGCCGAGGGTGCGGCGAGACCTTCGCCGGCCACCGGCGCGAGCGGCGTCGGAGGCGGCGGTGCGACCGTGTTCACGGGCGTCGGCGGCGCCGGGGTGCGGGTGACCGCCGGGGTATTCGTGGGCGTCGCGGTCTGCGTGGGGCTGCTCGTGACCGTTGGCGTCACGGGCCCGATGCGGAAGTGCGCGGCGGTGTGGCATTCAACGTAGACCCAGTAGAGGCCATCGGGCGCGGAGGGCACGGTGAACACGAGGCGGCCTTCGCCATCCGCGTCGGCGGTACCGGTCGCAACCACGGGGTCGCCGGCGGAGCGGAAGATCACCTTGAGCGGGTCACCGGGGTCGAAGTTCCGGTAGCGAAGGGTGACCTGCGTCCCGGAGGGGCCGCTGATGGGGCTCAGTGAGATGGTCGGCTCGGCGCCCGCGCACTGCGCGATTTGCGCTTCCGCGGGGGTGGCGGCCATGGCCGCGGGGAATGCCCCGAGGACAACCATCAGGATAAGCAACAGGCGAGTTCGCATAAGCAACCTCCGAGTAACCCCGACTCTAGAGCGTGGCGCGCCCTGTGTTAAGGAGGGTTAACCCCACTGCGAGAGGAATGCAAGCGAACAGAACGTTCTCGCGCCGGAAAAAGGGCACACCATGATCAGAACGCTTGTTCTATACTGGCCCCGTGTCCGCCTACGTCGAGCTGCATGCCCACTCCTGCTGGTCCCTCCGCGAAGGCGCGAGCACGTCCGACGAGATGGTGGACCGCGCGGTCGCCCTTGGCTATCCCGCGCTCGCAATCACGGACCACGACAACCTGTACGGCGCGATGGAGTTCGCGAAGGCGGCGCACGAGCGCGGGCTGAAGCCGATTACGGGCTGCGAGCTGACCATCCGCGAACGCGCCGAGGACAGCGAGCCCGTCGTCACCAGCCACCTCACCGTCCTCTGCGCGAGCGTGGAGGGGTACCGCAACCTCTGCCGCCTGTTGAGCCGCGCCTACCGGACCTTCGGCAAGGACACCCCGATGGTCGAGCGCGCGTGGCTGTTCGAATGGCACGAAGGGCTCATCGTGCTCTCCGGGTGCCGCGAGGGCCGCATCCGCCAGCTGCTGACCACGGGCGAGCGCGCGGCCGCCGATGCGCTCGCCGCCGAATACCGCGATGCCCTCGGCCCCGGGAACTTCTACATCGAGCTCCAGGACCACGACGTCTTCGGCGACCACGAGCGGCTGGAAGCACTCGCGGAACTGGCCGCACGGGTGGGCCTCGAAACGGTCGCGACGAACAACGCGCACTACCACATCCGCGAGCGGCACCGGCTGAACGACGCGCTCGTCGCCATCCGCCACCGCCTTACGCTCGATAGCTCGCACCACGTCCGGCGGCCAAATTCGGAGTTTTTCCTGAAGCGCGCGGAGGAGATGGAGCGCCGGTTCGCGCGGTACCCGGGAGCGGTCGCGAACACGGTCGTCATCGCGGAGCGCTGTACGTTCGATCTCTCGACCGACCTGCCCTACCGCCTGCCCGATTACCCGGTGCCGGAAGGGGCGACCCTCGACAGCTTTTTGCGGGGCATTTGCGAGCGGGCGTTCAAGCGCAAGTACGGCGCACGCGAAACCGGGGCCACACGCGCCGAGGCGCGCGAGCGGCTTGAGCGCGAGCTCCAGCTCATCGAGAAGCACGGCCTCGCCGGCTTCTTCCTCGTGTACTGGGACATCCTCCAGCTCGTAGGCGAAATCGCGCATGAGCTCCACGGCCGCCCGAAGGACATGCCCTCGGACGAGCGCCCGGTGGGGCGCGGCCGCGGATCGTCCGTCAGCTCAATCGTCTGCTACCTCATCGGCCTGTCGCACATCGACCCGGTGAAGAACCAGCTCTACCTGGAGCGGTTCCTGAACGACGAGTTGCACTCGCTCCCGGATATCGACCTCGACTTCCCGCGAGACATCCGGGATGTGCTCCTGCAGCGCATCTACGACCGCTACGGCCCCGAACACGCCGCGATCGTGGCCGCATTCCCGACGTACCGCTTCAAGAACGCGGTGCTCGATTTCGGCAAGGTTCTCGGGCTGCCGGAGCCGGTGCTCGCGAAGTTGAACCGTCTCGGCGGGATGTTCGCCAGCGCCCGCGAAATCGGGACGGAGATGGAGCAGGTCCCCGAGCTTCGCGAACTCGTCGATGCGCCGATCTGGCGGGACATGATCGCGCTCGCGGATGCCGCCGCCGGCTTCCCCCGCCACATAGGCCAGCACGTGGGCGGTGTCGTCATCTCCGCCGAGCCGCTCTCCTCCGTCGTTCCCATCGAACCGGCGCGCATGGACGGCCGCTGGGTGTGCCAGTGGGACAAGGATTCGGTCGATGATGCCCGTTTCGTCAAAATCGACTTCCTGGCGCTGGGAATGCTCTCGGCGGTGGGGGATTGCCTCGACATCATCGAGGAGGTGAACGGCATCCGCGTCGACCTCGGCCGGGTGCCGCACGACAGCCCGGAGATCTTCGCGTCGATCCAGGAAGGCGACACGATGGGGGTCTTCCAGATCGAAAGCCGGGCCCAGGTGCAGACCCTGCCGCGAACGCGGCCGGCGAACATCGACGACCTGGCGGTCCAGGTGGCCATCATCCGGCCGGGGCCGATTGTGGCGGGCACCTTCCACCCGTACATGGAATATCGCCAGATGATGGCGCGGGGCGAGCACGTCGACATCGACTACGGCCACCCGGAGCTGGCGCCGGTGCTGGAGCACTGCATGGCGGAAACGCTCGGGCACGTGCTGTACCAGGACCAGGTGCTCCAGATAGCCTGCGCGGTGGCGGGCTTCACCCCCGGACAGGCCGACCGTCTGCGGCGCGCGATGAGCCGCAAGCGCTCCGCCGAGGCGATGCAGGCGCTCTCGCAGGAGTTTTTCGCGGGCGCCGAGCGGCAGGGGATCAGCCGCGCCGCGGCGGAGGTGGCGTTCGAGCGGATGTCGGCGTTCGCCGCGTTCGGCTTCCCGAAGAGTCACGCGGTCGCGTTTGCGTTGCTGGCGTACGAATCGTGCTGGCTGCGGTACCACTACCCGGCCGCTTACTACTGTGCCCTCTTCAACGCCCAGCCGATGGGCTTCTACTCGGTTGAAGTGCTCACCGGCGACGCCCTCCGGCACGGGATCCATGTGCTCGCGCCGGACATCAACCTCAGCCAGGCGGGCGCGTGGCCGGAATACGAGAACATCCGGCTGGGGCTCGAACAGGTGCGCGGCCTCGGGGGCGGATGGATGGCGCGGCGCGCGCGCGGCGCCACCTCCGCCGCCGCCCTCAGCCTCCCCGAGCGCATCGCCGCCGAACGCGAGGCGAACGGCCCCTACCGCTGCCTCCACGACCTCGTCACGCGCGCGCGCCTCGATCAGCGGGAAGCGGAGGCGCTCATCCGCGCGGGCGCGCTCGACAGCTTCGGCATGGAGCGGCGCGAGCTCCTGTGGCAACTCGGTCTGCTCACGATGCCCCGCCGCGAGGGTCTCCCCGCGAAGGGGCGGGGGCGCAAGACAGCGGCATCGCTCCAGGCCGCCCTGCCGCTCGCGACGGAGCAGGACATGGCCCCGCTTCCCGCCCTCGGGGCGTGGAAGCAGCTTGCCTGGGACTACGAACTGCTGGGCATGACCGATGAGCAGCACCCGATGGCGCTCGTGCGGCCCCTCCTGCACGAAGGCATCCTCACGACGCGGCACCTGGGCGGGCCGCACAACCCCAACCGCCTGCCGCAGGGGATGCGCGTCGAGATGGCGGGGATGGTCGTCACCCGGCAGCGGCCCCAGACCGCGAGCGGCGTGATGTTCATGCTCATCGAGGACGAATTCGGGCTCGCGAACGTGGTCGTTTACACGCCGCTGCAGGAACGCCAGCGAGAACTCGTCCGCGCGACGCCGTTCGTCATCATTCGCGGCCACATCGACAACGAGAAGAGCGGCTTCCCCAACCTCATCGCCGAGGAGTTCCGGCGCTGTCCGCTCCCAGGGCTTATCGAAGCGCCCGGCGGGAAGAACTTTGGCTGACTTACTCGCCCGCCCGCTGATTCGCCAGGACCGCCTGCGCGACGATGCCGACGCTCCCCTCGGGGTCGTACACGGTGGTTTGCATCAGCCCGACGCCGTGCGGCTGAGCCGCCCCGCGTGTGTCCAGGCAGATCCACTCCCCCACCGGCAGCCGGTGCACATAGAGCGTGATGTCGGCGTTGATGAACCCCGTGCGCGACGACGCGCGGATGCTGCCGAGCGCATTACCGAAGTCGGAGGTGGCCGCAAGGCGCACCAGCGGCGTCGTCTCCTCGCCTTCAACGAGGGGCACGGGAATGCGGATCCAGGCCGTCGCCCGGCCACTCCCCGGCCGGCCGCCCACGCGGCGGACCTCGATGAGGGTATGGAACCCCGGGAGCGAGGACATCCGCTGCTCGGGTTTGCCATCGGCGCCGAACACGGTCGAGAGCCCGGTCGTTTCGAACCCCTCGGGGCCCGGGTGCTCAATCCCCGGAGGGAGATGGTGGTCGGGGACGTCGACCTCGGTGTGGCGCAGCAGCAGCCCCGTCGCGCGGGACACTTCGACACCCTCGGCCATGAGCGACGCCTGCACCGCGAGGATGCGCCGCCCTTCGCGCACGACCTCCGTCGTCACCGACAGCGGCGCCTGTGGCACCGCACGGAAGAGGTCGATGGTCAGCCGGGAAACCTGCATCGCCGGGTCCGGTGCATGCCGTTCGATGGCGCGTGCGAGGAGACCAGCGGGCGGGCCACCATGCAGCGCACGCGCACCCCACGGGCTGCTCGCCCCCTCCGTGGGAATGAAGAAGTCGCCATCGCGGCGGAAGACGCAGTCGATCATGGGGAGAGCCTACCGCCCGGCCGCCTTACCGCCGACGCCATCAGTTCCCCGATGCGAGACCCGGCAGGAACGACCGGTACTTCGCCGCGGCGGCGGTGTTGTTGCCCGTCACGGAGATCTCGTACACGCCGCCACCGCCGGCCAGCGGTTCGATCCAGACCTTGCCGGTCGACTGGCCGGGGGGCATCAGGCCCGGCGCGAGCGCGATCACCAGCGTGCTCGCGTACCCCTTCTGGGCGATGCGCGGCCGCGAGGCCGTCGGCGCCTGGATGACCACCTCCATATCGGCCCCCACGACCACGCCGCCGTCGAGGGAGCGGTCGAGGCCGTCGTTCGGGTGGTGGACGCGAATCCACGGCACGGAGGTACGAATGCGGTACGGCCCCAGGCCGGCGCCCGCGTTCGTCACCGTCACGGTGCTCGTGGTCGAGGTGCCGTCGGCGTACCCGGTGAGGCTTACCGCCGTCGGGCCCGCATACGTCAGCCGGGGGTCACCGAGGAACGCCGCCGCGGTGGCCGAGGGGTCCGGGGGAGTGGTGTCCTTGTGGGTGACCACCTTCAGTTCGGGGATGGTCGTCGGGTAGTCCATGAGCGGGCAGCCGTTGGCGAAGTCGGCTTCCGAGCAATCGAGGTAGTTCTTGGGGTCGAACGCCTTCGCCACGCGCTCGTCGGCGAAGTGCGGCATGTCGAAGACCTGCGCCTGCCACAGCTTCGCGTTGTTCCGCACGGGCGGGTTCTTCATGCAGCCGTACACCTTCTCGGGGTAGGTGAACGAGCCGCGCGTGTAATCGGCGTTGGGGGCCGCGGGGTTCCCGCAGCTCCAGGCCTCGCCGCGCAGGGGATCGAAGACCGGGTTCAGCGGGTGATTGATGAAGGCGAAGCCGTTGTAGCTCCAGATGGCGAAGTACCAGTCCTCGAGAGCGGACGGGTCGCCATTACCGGCGATGGGCCGGAACTTCGGGGCGGAGTTCCACTTTTCGGCGAGGATGCGAACGCCCTCGGCGATGTTGTAAAGGAAGTGGGTGCCGATGAGCGCCTGCCGCGCCGTCGCGTTGCCGGTCGCGTTGCCCATGGTCGAGGTGATCTGCCCGATGCCGTAGCCGCAGTCGAACGACCGCAGGCTCTTGCCGACGCCGCCGTAGGGCACGCTCGTGGAAGCGCTCTGCCAGTCCGACTCGATCCAGGCGATCGCCTTGAAGATGGTCGGAGGGATGGTGAGCGTCTTGTCGAGGTTGGTGGTACGCGCGGTTCGCGGTCCCTTTGTCAGCCCCTGGAAACGCAGGTCCACCGTCTCGGCGGTGGACGTCACGGTGTACACGCCGTTGATCGCCCTGCCCGCGGTGGCAAGTTCAATGGAGCGCGAATAGACCTGGTCGTACTTTTCGGGTTCGTAGGTATCGAAGTCGTACGGGCCGGCGGCGCCGCAGGCGAAGGCGCCGGGCGCATCCTGCTGCGCCATATTCAGGGCCACGCCCAGCGAGAGGATGGCGCCGATCGCGCCGAGCCGAGCTAGCGCGCCGACCATCCGAGGAACCTCGTGCCATAGCCCAGGCCGGTGCGCTGGCCATCGCGAACGACGGTCAATTCCGCCCGCCCGGGGTCACTGAACGACGGACCGCTCCAGGCCTGCACGATCGCCGTGCCGACTTCGGAATAGGCGACGGGAATGTCGAACCCGGCGGCAGTGAGGGCCTGGGCGCTCGCGGCGCCGGTGTCCCCGGCCGCGGCCGCGGGCTCGTGGCCGAAGGCGACGTCGCCGGTGCCGGGCAGCCATGCCACGCCGAGCTGCTGTCCCGCGGCGCTCATCGCCTGCGCGGTCGCGCCGCTCTGGCCGTCGAGGGACATGACGCGCGCGCGGTACGAAAGCCCGTTCGTGAGGTCAGATTCGATGAACGCCACGCGCGTGCCATCGGGGCTGAGCCGCCAATCCCGCGTGATCTGCGTGCTCAACGAAAGCGCCGCCCGCCCGCCGAGCATGAGCGTCGAGCCGCGGCCATCGACCACCACTGACGCCAGCGTGCCATCGGGGGTGAAGCCGAACGGGTAGACGCCGAGGGCGCGGGAGCTGAACTCCTCGCGCTCGGAGCCGCCGGCGACGGGGACGGAAAGCACGCGGACGTCACTGAGCGAACCCGATGCGGTCGAGCGCGTGAACACGAGCCGGTCGCCCGCGGGGTTCCAGACGGGCGCGAGCGCGTCATCGACGGCGTTGGCCAGCCGCAGCGACGCCCCGGTTTCGAGATCCACGACGGCGAGCGAGGTGCCGGGGCGCGCGACGGACCCCGCGTCGGGGACGAGCACGGCGAGCTGCCGGCCCGAGGGCGAGACCTGCCCCTTGATCCCGTACCCGGGGAGATGGCTGATGCGGGTCACTTCGACGGGTTCGCCACCCGCGACCGGCGCCGCGAGGACGACATCATAGGTCTCTTCCGAACGCACGATGACGGCGTATTCACCCGCGGCGGCGCCGGCAAACGCTGTCCGGGTGCCCGTGCTCGTTCCCACGAACACCGCGGCGACAATCGGCATCACCGCGATGAACGCGGCGGCGAGTGTGGCGGCGATCAGCCAGTACGGGACATGGGCCCGTCTCGGGGCGTACCCCGGCAATGCGGTCATCGGCGCAGTCCTCCCAACGTCGTCATTCGCGATCCCTCACCCAGCCGATGAATGTGGCGGAGTTCGATCCGAGCGGCATGCGCCACTCGTCGGTGTGAATTACCTGGAGTTCGGCCTCCGCCCCCGGGACGTCGCTCGGGAAAACGGCGGCCACGAGCGTGGTGCCGTCCGGCGACCATGCGCGGGGAACGATGTAACCGGTGCCGCCGCCCGCCAGCCGCAGCGAGCCACCCGGCCCGCCAAACTCAGCGACCTGCGTGCCGGGCTGCCACACGGCGCCAAACTGGTCGCCGTCGCCGGGGACACGCTGCACGGTTCCCGTCGCGTGGGTCAGAACGCGGCCCGCATACCGGCGGCCACCGACCCCGAGCCGTTCGACAAACGCAAGGCGGGCGCCGTCGGCGCTGAGTGACCAGTCGCGGGTGAGCCCGGCGCTGAGATCCGCGACGTGCTTCGCATCACCACCCCGGACGGACCAGAGGCTGGACCCGCCGGCATCGACCACCACGGCGAGCATGCCGTTCGCGCCGGGCGTGAACCCGACGGGCGCGACCTCGAGCGCGGAATCGAAGCGGCTGGCGGACACGATGGTGGCGGAGGCGACATCGACTTCGATCAGGACCGGGGCCTCGCCGCCGGCGCTGAAACCGAGCACGCCGAGGCGGCTTCCGTCCGCGGCCCAAGCCAGCGGCGAAAGATAGCCATAGTCGCCGGGCACCACGCGGGGCTCGCCGCTTTCCATATGAACGAGCGTCAGGGTCGCCGGCGACGTGGGCCGCTCACCGACCGAGAGCACCGCGACGGTGCCGCCCGTGGGGGAGGCCGAACCGCGCGCGCCGAATTCGAGGTAGCGCGGGAACATGGCGACAGGCTCGGCGACGGAGGCGCCGGCGGCACGCCGCACCGTGAGTACATCGGCGCCGGGCGCGTGTTCGAAGTAGGCAATGCTGTGGATGTCGGTCGCGATGGGTTGGGGGAGTGCGGGTTCGTGGCCAATCGGGCGGATGGTCAGGGCACCCCACGCGGCGACCGCCGCCACCACCGCGACAAGCGGAAGGAGCGGGAGCCTGATCCGTGGAATATGGAGACCCTGGGAAGCCCGGGGCACGTACACTCGGCTACCTCGCGCTACGGCCCGGCCAGTGGCCCGGCGTACGCTGACCGAATCCCTCGACGGACCCGGCGCATGCTCGGAAGTCCGGTACCCCCGCAGTACCGCTGTGCAGTCCCACCCGCACGCGGCGAACGTAACAACCGCTCCACGTCTCGTCAATCAGTGGTTACTACGAAAGCAAGGAGCGACCCCCACCGCGGCCGCTCAACACGGATTCGAACCCTCGCTGTGCTACGATCCTCTCGCATGCTGATTTTCGGGTTCGATGCCCTTCGCCAGAATCCTGAGGGCTTCGCCGCCATCCTCGCCGCCTACGTCGTCGCCGTGGTCACGGGCATCGCGTTCCACGAGTTCAGCCACGCCCTCACCGCGCTCGAACTGGGCGATGGGACCGCGGCACGCCAGGGCCGCGTCAGCCTCAACCCGTTCCGCCACCTCGACCCCCTGGGGACCGCACTGCTCTTCTTCGTGGGGTTCGGCTGGGGCAAGCCCACGCCGGTGAGTCCCGGCAACCTCCGCTACGGCCACCGGATAGGGTCGGCGATCGTCTCCGCCGCGGGCCCGCTTTCCAACCTTGTGTTCGCGCTCATCGCCGCGTTCGCGATCCGGCTTGGCATCGTGGATTACGTCAACCCGTACAGCCTCAACGTGCTCCGGTACGCCGGCCCCGGGGATCTCTTCGTCTCGGCCGTGCTGAGCCTGAACATCCTGCTTGGCGTGTTCAACCTCATCCCGATCCCGCCGCTCGACGGGTTCAAGGTCGTGCAGGGGATCGTCCCGCGCGAAGTCGCGAATGTGCTCGACTCGCTCGCTCCGTGGGGCCCGGGCCTGCTGATGCTCTTCTTCATGCTGTCACTGCTGACGGGGGGCGCGATCAACCCCATCGGCGACATCATGGGTCCGTTCGTGGACCACGTCGCCGAAGCACTCTTGTGATGCACCGCACCCGGCAATTCGCCGGGGCCGGCCGCGAACCTTCCGACGCCGATTTCGCGCTCGCGCGGGAGCACCTGCCGCCGGCGCTGTTCGCGCTCTTCGCGCGGCAGCATCCGCGCGACATCGTGCACGCCGCGGCGACGGCCCGCTGGCTGCTGACCCGCGGCTATTCGCAGCCCGACCTCGTGCTGGCCGCGCTCCTGCACGACATCGGCAAGGGCGAGCAACGCCGGCTCGACCGCGTGGTGTATGTGCTGGCCGATGCGGTGGGAGCGGCGGGACGGGTGGCATCGCCCACGTCGCGGTTCGCCGTTCGCCGGGCGGTGGGCCGGACGCGGGAGCACAGCCGCTCGGGGGCGAACCAGCTTGCCGCCGCGGGGGCGCCGGTGCGGGCCGTTGAACTGACTCTGAACCACCACGGACCCTCGGGTCACGACACTATGCTAGCCTTGCTTCAACAGGCGGACGCGGAAAGCTAACGCAAGCGGGGGAATCACGGCATGGCGCGTGCGCGCATCGCCATTATTGGGACCGGTCTCATCGGCACCTCCATCGGCCTCGGGCTCGCCGCCCGCAAGGACCGGGAGTACGACATCGTCGGCATCGACAAGAACCGCGGCCACATGCGTGAAGCGAAGAAGCTTGGCGCCATCGACCGCGAAGCCGGTTCGCTTGAGGAAGCGCTCAAGGATGCCGGCCTCGTCGTGATCGCGGTGCCGGCCATGGCCGCCCGCCAGATCCTGCAGGACGCCGTCCCGTACCTCGCCGAAGGCGCGATCATCACCGATACCTGCTCGACGAAGGCGGACATCCTCCGTTGGGCGGCTGAATTCCTCCCCGACACCGTGAACTTCGTCGGCAGCCATCCCATGGCGGGCCGCGAACTGAGCGGTCCGGGCGCGGCGAACATCGACCTGTTCCGGGGCGCGACCTGGGCAGTCACGCCATCGCCGCGAGCGGACGAACAGGCCGTGAACATCGTCCTCGGTCTGATCGAGGCGCTCGGCGCGATCCCCCTCTATATCGACGCCTCCGAACACGACACCTACGCCGCGGCCGTGAGCCATGTGCCGATCCTGATGTCCGTCGCGCTCTTCCGCATGGTGCGGGACAGCCACGGCTGGGAGGACGCCTCGTTCCTCGCGGGCAGCGGCTTCCGGGATCTCACGCGCCTGGCGAGCGGGGACCCGACGATGTCACGCGACATTATGTCCAGCAATCGGGATGCGGTGATGCACTGGCTGGGGCGCCTCGAGGACGAGCTGCGCACCATCAAGCGCGCGCTGGAAGAGGGCGACCCGGTGCTCACGGACCTCTTCGCGAGCACGCAGCTCGACCGCGACACGTTCATTATGAATCCGCCGCAGCGGCGCGTGCCGGATGGCCCGGAGGCCCCAACGGCCGCGGACACGATGCGGCGCATGTTCTTCGGCGGCTTCTACGACCGGCTCAAGGATGTCACGAACAAGCCGGGCATGGACCGAAACACCGACGACCTGAAGCGGAAGCTGGGCGTCGATGAGAACGGCAACGGCCGCAGCTAGCGAGGGGCCATGAACCAACGGAAGCCCGTTGTCCTCGTTCTGCACGGCCCGTCCGGTGTTGGGAAGGACTCGGTCATCGACCGGCTGCGGGCGCGCACGGGCATCCTGCGCGCCACGAGCACCACGAGCCGGGCGCCGCGCGACTATGAAACCGACGGCGTGCACTACCACTTCGTCAGCAAGGAAGCGTTCGAGCGCGGGATCGCGAACGGCGACTTCGCGGAGTACGCGCTCGTCTACGACCAGTGGAAGGGGCTCTCGCGGGACGAGATCGAAGGGCCGATCTCGCGCGGCGAAGACGTGATCATTCGCACGGATGTCCAGGGCGCCCGCACCTGGCGGAACCTCCTCGACCACGCGGTCTTCGTCTTCCTCATGGCCGAAGACCGCGAGGCGCTCCGCCAGCGGCTCATCGACCGCGGCACAGA
Source organism: Candidatus Amarobacillus elongatus (assembly GCA_016703545.1). Classification (GTDB taxonomy): domain Bacteria; phylum Chloroflexota; class Dehalococcoidia; order Tepidiformales; family Tepidiformaceae; genus Amarobacillus; species Amarobacillus elongatus. Next base: position 111,651 of record JADJBX010000003.1, on the reverse strand, counting down.
GGACGACGAGGACCTGCAGGCCCGCCTCGACGAGCTGGAGAGCGAACTGGCGGACATCCCCAACAACGACCACACGGTGATCAACCGCCACGGCGGCCTGGACGAGGCCGTGGCCGAGATCGAGGCGATCATCGAACAGGAGCGGTGCAACCCGCAGCGCCCGGCGCCCCGCCTCCGGCACTAATCCCCCGGGCCTCCGTCGTTCGTTGCGGCGGGAACACCTACCGCAGCACCGCCAGGTCCCGCGCGAGCACCGGCAACGCGGCCTCCCAGTCCGCCTCGGATGTCTGAGGGCTCACCGGGTCGATGATCGCGGCCAACGTCATCCCGCCTTCCACCGTGGTACGACAGTAGGCGCGACGGCTGCCGCTCGCCACCGCGACGGTCGTCGGGGCGGCGCCCGGGAACAGCTTCAGCGTGCGCTGCAGCGCCTCCATCCCTTCGCAGAGCACGAGGAGCGGTCCGAGCCGTTCGATGGTGGTGCGAAGCGAGGTGAGCGACAGCTTCTCCATGTACTGGCGCTCCGGCACGTTCGTCGTTCGCCATTGAGCGAGGCTCTCGCTGCGGAAGCTGTTGGCATACGTCTTGACACTTCCCATCAGCGCGGCCTCGTGGCCGAGAGAGCGGAACGCCTCCCGCATGCGTGTGGGGCCGAGCCCTGCGGCATCCAGGTAGGAATGCCGCGCAGGCACGACCGACGCCCGTGCGAGGTCGAACGCATCCGCGCCGCCCACGGGGTGCTCGCCGACAATGACGAGGCTCGCGCCGGGCGGAACCGGCGACGCGAACACCTCGAACCCGTGGTCCCAAAAGCCGTACTTCCCTTCGAGGCTTTCCCAGAGCGCACGCGTGCGCGCGATGAGCGCGAGCGGCCAGCCCTCGCCGGACGGGGCAGGCTCGGGGCGGACGGTGTCGCGAGCGGCGGCGAGCGCCGCTTCCCGCCGTTGCTTACTCGACACGGGACCTCCTACGGCTCCGGGCCGCCCCGTTCGCGGCGCTCGCGAAGGGAGCGTTCGCTGGCGGTCTCCTTGCGTGGGCTCGCGGCCTGGCGCGCGCGCTTCGCGGCCGCCTTGGTCTCGGGGCGCGGTTCCTGGGGCGCGGACTCGCGCTCGATGCGCGCCACGACGGCAGCCGCGGCTTCTTCCACGGAACGCGCCTTGCGGCGTCCGGTAGAGGAGGCCGCGACGGCCACTGCAGGCTCCAGCGCCTCCGCTACCACGGGCGGCGCCTCTTCGTCCGCAGTCGGTGCCACGGGGGCAGGCGCGGGAGCGGGCGCGACTGTCTTCCGTGGCCGGCCGCGAGCGGGCGGCGCCGGGGTGGCATGCGCCCCGTTCGTGCTCGCGACGCCGTTGGTGCTCGCCGCGGAGAGCGTGCCGGCGGCCTCCAGGATGGGAAGGAGGTACTGCCCGGTGAAGCTGCCGGGCACGCGCGCAACCTCCTCGGGAGTGCCCTCCGCGATGATCTCGCCGCCGCGCGTGCCGCCCAGGGGCCCGAGGTCGATGATGTGGTCCGCCGTCTTGATCACGTCGAGGTGGTGCTCGATCACCAGCACGGTGTTCCCGGCGTCCGCGAGCCGCTGGAGGACGTGCAGCAGGTGGGCGACGTCCTGGAAGCTGAGGCCCGTGGTGGGCTCGTCGAGGATGTAGAGCGTCCGGCCCGTGGAGCGGCGCGAGAGTTCGGACGCGAGCTTGATGCGCTGCGCCTCGCCGCCAGAGAGCGTGGTCGCGGGCTGGCCAAGGTGGATGTACCCGAGTCCGGTGGCCTCGAGCGTGTCGAGGGTGCGCTTCACCCGCGGGAACCGCTCAAAGAACTCCGCCGCCTCGGACACTGTCATGTCGAGCACGTCGGCGATGCTCTTGCCGCGGAACAGAATCTCCAGCGCTTCCCGGTTGTACCGCTTGCCGTGGCAGACCTCGCAGGGCACGGTCACATCGGGCAGGAACTGCATCTCGACGACTTTGTAGCCGTCGCCCGAGCACTCCTCGCAGCGGCCGCCCTTCACGTTGAAGCTGAAGCGCCCGGACTTGTAGCCGCGCGCCTTCGCCTCTGGCACGGATGCGAACATCTCCCGGATGATGGTGAACGCACCGGTGTAGGTCGCGGGGTTCGAACGCGGCGTCCGGCCGATGGGCGACTGGTCGATGTCCACGATCTTGTCGACGTGCTCGAAGCCGTCAATGCCGTCGTGGGCGCCCGGACGCTCGCGAGCGCCATGCAGCACCTGCGCCGCGCGCTTGACCAGCGTGTCCGTAATCAGCGAGGACTTCCCCGAGCCCGAGACGCCGGTGACGGCGATGAACTTCCCCAGCGGCACCTCGACCGTGAGGTTGCGGAGGTTGTTTTCCCGCGCGTTGCGGATCACGAGCCGTTTGCCGTTGCCCGGCCGCCGGGTCTTCGGGACCGCGATCTCCCGCCGGCCGGAAAGGTAGGCACCGGTGATACTCCTCGGCGGCCTTGATCGCCTCCATGTCGCCTTCGGCCACGACGTGGCCGCCATGGATGCCCGCCCCCGGTCCCATGTCGATGATCCAGTCCGCGGCGCGCATCATCGCCTCGTCGTGCTCGACGATCAGCACGGTGTTCCCAAGGTCACGGAGCCGCACGAGCGTGGCGATCAGGCGGTCGCCGTCGATGGGGTGCAGGCCGATGGACGGCTCATCGCAGATGTACAGCACACCCATGAGGGCGGACCCAATCTGCGTCGCCAGCCGGATGCGCTGGGATTCGCCACCGGAGAGCGTGCCCGAGACGCGGTCGAGCGTGAGGTAATCCAACCCAACATCCACGAGGAACTGCAGCCGCGCCCGGATCTCCTTGAGGATCTGCCCGGCGATGGTCTGCTCCCGCCGGTTGAAGGGCGTGCCTGGGCCGGCGAGATGGTCAACCCACTGCAGCGCCTCGACGATGCCGAGGTTCGTCACGTCGGTGATGGCCCTGCCGTCGATGAGCACCGCACGGGCCTCGGGCCGCAGGCGCTTGCCCTTGCAGACGACACACGGGATCGAGGCCATGTACTTCTCGATCTCGGTGCGGATGTAGTCGGAATCCGTCTCCTTGTAGCGCCGCGCGAGGTTGTTCACGACGCCTTCGAACTTCGAGTCATACACCTGCGTGCGCCCGTACTGGTTCGTGAAGCGGAGGGGCAGCACCTCACTGCCCGTGCCGAAGAGGACGGCGTTCAGCTGCTCTTCGGTGAGGGACGACACGGGCGCGGCGGGATCGAACCCCATGTACTCGGCCACGGCCTCAAGCTGCCGCAGGTACCAGCCGGCCACCGCCGCCGTCTTCGCCCACGGCTCCACCGCCCCGCCGGTCAGCGACTTCGACCGATCGGGGATGACGAGCTGCGGGTCGATCTGCATTTCGACGCCAAGGCCCGTGCACTTGGGGCAGGCGCCATGCGGGCTGTTGAAGCTGAAGGTGCGCGGCTCGATTTCGCCGATGGACGTGCCGTCGTAGGCACAGGAGAAGTGCTCCGAGAAGATCCGCTCTTCCATCCCCTCGCCGGCACGCGCGGGGGCGACGATCATCACGCCCTGGCCGACCTTCAGCGCCGTTTCCACGGAGTCCGCGATGCGGCTTGTCGCGGTGGGGTCGTCCCCCGGTTCGGGGACCACGAGGCGATCGACCACCACGTCGATGTCGTGCCGCTTCCGCTTGTCGAGGGAGACCTCCTCATCGAGGTCGCGAACTTCGCCGTTGATGCGGACGCGGACGAAGCCGGCGCGGCGGGCCTCATCGAGAATGCCCTGGTGCTCGCCCTTCTTCGCCCGCGCGACCGGCGCGAGCAGCAGAAGCCGTGAACCGGGTGTCAGCGCGAGGGTCGCGTCCACAATCTGCTGGACGGTCTGCTTTTCGATGGGCCGCCCACACTTCGGGCAATGGGGACGGCCGGCGCGCGCCCAGAGAAGGCGCATGTAGTCGTAGATCTCGGTGACGGTGCCCACCGTCGACCGCGGGTTGTTGGAGGTCGACTTCTGGTCAATGGAGATCGCCGGGGAGAGGCCATCGATGTGGTCGACATCCGGCTTTTCCATGAGCCCGAGGAACTGGCGAGCGTAGGCGGAAAGCGACTCCACGTAGCGCCGCTGACCCTCGGCGTAGATGGTGTCGAAGGCGAGGGACGACTTCCCCGAGCCAGACAGGCCCGTGATGACGACGAGCTGGTCCCGCGGGATGCGGACGTCGACGTTCTTGAGGTTATGTTCGCGGGCGCCGCGGACGAGAATGTGATCGAGGGGCATGGCGATCCCGGGGCCCGGCTGGCGCCGGCAGCGTCTCTCGAGTGTACCGCCCGGGGGCGGCGGCGCCAGTCATGCTATCACGAACAGAACGGGCGTTCTAGGGCAAGCAGGGACGTCGGGCCAGCGCGGGGGGACCAATCGGCCCTCGCCATGCGTCCTCTTCGTATGATGCTGGCCCCAGAGGGAACATCATGAGCGACACGGCTCCCCCGGGCTGGTACCACGCCGAGGGCGATCCCAAAGGCACCGTTCGTTACTGGGACGGGACGACGTGGAGCGAAGGCCCGGTCGCGGCCGCCGCGCCCCCGCCCCCGGACTCGGCGGTCGCGGACGAGGCTGCGAGCCCGCCACTCGAGGAGCAGGCGGCCACCGCGAGCCATCCGGAGCGGGAGCGGAGCGAGTTTCCCAGTCCCTCGGCGAACGGCTGGTACCGGGCCTTTTCGACAACAGGGCGCGTCAACCGGCTGACGGCGTTCTTGCTGCTCATGTTGCCGGGGCCAGTCCTGGGCACGGCCCTCTTCGGCCTGCTCTTCGTTGTGCTGTCGTCGTCCGGCGAGACCAGCGAACACCAGAACGAACCCGCGGTGCCGGAGGCCATCGCGGTGGTCCTGGTGACGGCGGCGCTGGCGGCAATGGCCGCCGTCACGTGGCTGAATGCCGCGACGGCCGGCAAGCGGCTTCATGACATCGGCATGAGCGCGTGGTTGGTGCTCTTAGTCTTCATCCCGATGGGATCGCTTGCGCTTGCGGTTCTCTGCTTCCTGGTGCCGGGGAAGCCCGAGCCGAACAATCACGGCATGCCGCCGCCGCCGGGCTTCCGCGTCTGATTACAGTGGCTTCACGAACTCCCACATGTCGCGCAGCGCGAGGCCGTGGTCGCCCGTAAGCGGCACGGTGGGCTTGCGGGCGCGGACTGCGTCCATGGCATCGAGGTGGATGCGAACCACCCGCCACCCGGCCCGCAGGTAGATGCCGATGGCGCGGACGTTGTCGTTCGTGGTGAACAGGCGGGCTTCCGTGGCGCCTTCGCGCGCCAGTTCGGCCTCGGCGAAGGCGAGTGCGGCGCGGCCGAAGCCTCGCCCCTGGTCGAACGCGTCCAGCGTCACGACCTCGCCGATGTCGCCGTCGCGCGCCCAGGTGACCAGCGCAACCTCGCGTCCTTCGCTCACGACGAAGGCTCCGCGGAGGTCGGCGGCGCGGTATACCCGCTCGGGAGTCACGACGATCCCGCCCCAGTGGGCGTCGAGGCTGGCGGCAATGCGCTCCCGGGTCGCGGGTTCGATGCGGATGCCGGGAGTAGGGCCGGGTTCCATGGACACCTCCCGGGGCGAAGTGTAGCGCGCGCCAGGCTGCTCGCCGGTATGCTTACGCCCCGGAAAGGCAGGGGCATGGGCGCGAGCAAGCTCATGGATGAGAACGAGGCCGTCGCGCGCTTCGTCGATGACGGCGACAGCGTGTACGTCGGCTATACGTCCGCCGCGTACGGCCTCTGCCAGGCGATCGTCCGCGCGGGGAAGCGCGACCTCGAAGCGATCGGCGGCTCCGTGGGTCCGCAGGGCACGTTCCTCTTCATGGGCGGCTGCGCGAACCGCGTGCGTGCGGGGTACGTCGCCGCCGCCCTTCGCCCCGGCATCGTGCAGGAGATGATGGCGGACGGCCGCCTCCGCTTCGAGGATTACAGCAACCAGGCGATCGCGCTCATGCTCATGGCCGGCGCGCTCGGGATTCCATTCATCCCCACGCGCTCATTCCTCGGTACCGACTACCTCCGCCCCGAGTTCCGCGACCACGCCGGCGGCTTCCTCGGGGCGGGTAAGTGGGCCGAAATGGAGTCGCCGTTCGATGGCGAAAAGGTGGTCCTCCTCCCCGCGCTTCGGCCCGATGTTGCCGTGCTCCACGCGCAACGGGCCGACGAGGAAGGCAACGTGCAGGTCTGGGGTCACCTCGGCGATGCACGCTGGGCGTACTGGGCGGCGAAGAAGGTCATTGTCAGCGCGGAGGAGATCGTTCCCCGGGACGTTATCGCCGCGGACCCCGGCCGCACGGTCGTGCCCGGATTCCGCGTGTCGGCGGTCGTGCACATGCCGTGGGGCGGCCACCCGAGCAGCCTTGTGGGGTACTACGACTATGACTACGCCTACCAGGCGCGAACGATGTCGCGGATGACGCGTTCGCAAGGCGAGTGGGAGGCCTTCGCGGCGGAGTGGATCCACGGCGTGCGCGACCGGGCGGCGTACATCGAGCATTACCGCGAGGTCTTCGGGGACGCTGCCCTCGATGCGCTCGCCGTGAACGCGGGGCCGTCGCCCATCGCGCCCGTACGGTACGGGTACAACAGCACGCTCAGGTTTCGCATGGAATGAGCGACGCCGAGTACACCCTGGCGGAGATGATGTGCGTTGTGGCCGCGCGAGAGTTTCCCGCGGCGGGGGTGGTGTTGGCCGGCATGGGGCTGCCCATGATCACGGCCACGCTGGCGAAGATGCTGCACGCGCCGGGGATCGCCATCTGCACGGAGGTAGGCGCCTTCGACTGGCTGCCGCCGGCGGAGCTGTCGCGGGCGCCGGTCGGCATCCACGACATCAACCTGAACCACGGGTCGGCGATGGTGAGCGACATGGTCGACGCCCTCGGCACGCTCCTCATGGGCGGCAACGTGGACCTTGGCGTGCTCTCGGCGGCGCCCAGGTCGACCGCTTCGGCAACCTGAACACGCTCGTCATGGGCGACTACCGCGAACCTGAGCGGCGGCTTGGCGGCACGGGCGGCAACACCGAGATCGCGTGCATGGCGCGGCGGGTACTCACGGTCATGCCCCAGGAGCGCCGGCGATTCGTCGAGCGCGTGAACTTCAACACGAGCCCCGGCTACATCGATGGGCCCGGAGCGCGCGCGCGGGCGGGGTTGGGGCCCCAGGGTCCGAACGCCGTCGTGAGCACCTTTGGGGTCTTCGCCTTCGACACCCCGGACGGCGCGACGGGCAGCTGCGAAATGGTGCTCGAACGGGTGTTTCCGAACATGGACCCGGATATCGTGCGGCTCGAAACGGGGTGGGACCTGCGTGTCGCCCCGAACATCACGGAGGTCCCGCCACCGACGGGGGAGGAGCTGACCCTCCTTCGCCGCCTCGACCCCCACCACTTCTACCTGACACCCGGGCGGTACTAGACCGCGAGGAGGAAACGGATGCTGCTCGAAGACGATCCCCTGGCGACCCGAATCGGCGAGGCGCTGATGGCGCGCGGCGCGAAGGTCGCGGTCTCCCAGACGACGGCCGGGGGGCTCATTTCGGCGAGGATGCTGAGCGTGGCCGGCGCGTCGCGATGGTTCGAAAGCGCGATCGTGCCGTATTCGAGCCCAACGAAGTTCGAAGCGCTGGGCATGGACCGGGAGATGGCCCGCGAGCACGGCGCGGTCAGCCCCATCTGGGTGGCGGCGACGGCCGAGGCGGTCCAGCGCATGACCGGGGCGGCGTACGCCGTGGCGGAGAGCGGCATCGCGGGGCCCCAGGGGAGCCGCCGTTCGCCGAAGCCGGTGGGCTCCGTCTCCATCGCCGCCACGGGCCCGGCCGGCACGCGCTCGGAAGAGCGGGTGTTCCCCGGGACGCGGGTCCAGGTGATGGAAGCGATCACCGAGCGCGCCCTCGAGCTGCTGCTCGAGGTGATCGAAGCCGACCCGGTTCCCGAGGGGTAGTTCCCGGATCCCGCGCACGCAAAGAGAGAGGGCCTCGCGGCCCTCTCTCCCCGTCCATGCTGTGAAATGCGCGGGTTAGGCCGATTCCTTCACCGCGATATCGATGGCGAATTCGCCGAAGCTGACGACGAGCGGAACCACGAGCCGTGTCAGGTTGAAGGTCGCGATGCTGGCGCCGTGGCCGATGAGCAGCACCGGCGGCGACATGTCCGTCGAGTAGCCGTTCTTCTCCAGCCCGATGCTGGCCTGGCCGGTGATCATGTTGGCGAGCTCGGCGACGGCGCTCTGGGCCATCGCGTCGAACTCCTCGACCGTTTCGCCCATCATTCGCGAGGCGAAGCCGCAGGCGGTGGCCTCGGACATCGTGTAGATGACCAGGCCGGAGAGCCCGCCGGTGATGGCGATCAGCGCGGAGACTTCGTTGCTGGTCTGCGGCGAACGCACGCGGAACAGCTGGCCTTTGGAGACGGACTCGCCGCACTCCTGCGTGAGTACGCGGGCGGCGGCCTCCACGAAGGGAGCGATGAATTCCAACCGAATCCGGTCCGGGGCATCAGCTACGGCGTTGGCGGCTTCGGCGACAGTCACTTTCGCAAGCATCGAGTTAATCTCTCCCTTCGAAACACGAGGGCAACCCCTCGCCCACTCTGTAATGTTCGGGCCGGTTGTCCCGGACTGAACCCCCGGTATCAGGCGATTTGCAGCGTCCGGCCGAGGTCCGATGCGTACGCGCCGAAATCATCGACATCGCTCGCGGTGATGGTGATGGTCTGGGGGATGATGCCCTGTTCTTCGAGACGCATCGCGATTTCCCACCGTGCCCACGTCTTCAGGAGCAGCGTCTTCTCCACCGGCTGCATGCGAGCGCGGACCATCTGGCCCGCGATCTTGCGGTGGGCATCCTGGGAGATCATCACGGTGACCTGCGCCATGCCGTTGCGGCCGCCGTCGACCTTGAACACCAGGCGGTGAAACCCGGGGCTTCCGTTCTTGATGTCGGAAGACATCAGGACTGCGCGGACAGGGACGGTGCTGCTCATTGGCCGGCTTCCTCAAAGGGCTTCACCCAACCATCGTCGTCAACAACCCCTGAAACCTGTAGGGCAAGGCGCTTCCCCCGCGTCCCGGGGGCGCCCGCATACCGTTCGCAGTTCCCTACAAGCATCCTGAGTGGTTCTTCGACCGTGTGGTCCAGGACCATCACGTCCCCGGGGCGAAGATGCGCGATGTCCGTGGCGGCGACCACCGCCTTGCCGAGGATCGCCCGGATGGGGACGGTCATCGGGAGGAGTTGGTCCTGCTGGACGCGTGCTGTCTCGGCGTGGGGCCGGCTGGGTCTGTTTTCGAATAGGCTCTGGCCCGTCAGCTTCGGCAGGATCTGTTCGAGGACCGTCAGCGGGAAGCAGAGCGAGACGCCGCCCGCCTGCTCGGCGAAGCGGATTTCGTACCAGGCGGTGATGACGAACTCGTTGGGCGGGATGACGTGCATCACCTGGGGGCCGACGGCGAGCTCGGTCACGTCGGGCTGCAGGTCGCTCACCCGCTGCCACGGTTCGACCAGGGAGCGCGCGATGTCCATGCCGATGTGGCGGATGAGCGCGGTCTCGATATCGGTGAGGTCGCGGTCGAGGGAGCGGTTGTGGCGCTTGCCCTTGCCGCCGAGCAGCCGGTCGATGATGGCGAAGGCGACGTCCATGCCGAAGGCGGCGACGGCGTACCCGGTGAGCGGGTTCATGTCGATGATGACGACGATCGCCTGGGTGCCGATCTGGGCGACGTATTCCTCATAGATGCCCCGTTCGAGGGCGCTGAGGCGGGATTCCACGGGGGACCGCAGCCGCGCCGAGAACGAGGCCGCGAGCGACCCGGCCACACCCTGCTGGATGATCTGGAGGCCGCGGAGCTGTTCCTTGGAAAGCTTCTCGGGGTGGCGGAAGTCGTAGATCTTGACGCGGCGGCCGGTCTCCTTGCGGGCGGAAGGCGCGGCGGCGGCGGCTTCGGCTTCGGCGTTGCCGATCTCGGCGTTGATGAGCGCATCGATCTCGCGCTGGCTAAGGACGGCATTGTCGGCCATTACCGAGCACTCTCCTCTCTTGAGTATCGGTTCGACATCCTGACCTTCCCCAGAGGGGGCGGTGGAAAGTCCCTAGGTCTCACCCCGAGAGGGGTCCGTGTTCACCTGATTTGAGGGTGTGTGCCGATGGGGGGTATGCCGATGCTCCTCGTAGCGTGGAGATCACGCTCGGGGCCCCCATACCCCACTCATTCCATGCCGCAGGAGCATACCCATGGCTAGCAGGCCCGGGGCCTTCGCACCCGAAGACGAACAGGCCCCCTCCGCAGAAGAGCACGTCGTTGTCTTCCGCCTCGGGCAGGAGTACTACGCGCTGGACATCCAGGCGGTGCAGGAAATCGTCCGCATCCAGCCGACGACGTCGATCCCGGGCGCCGAGCCCTGGGTTGAGGGCATCACGAACCTCCGGGGCCGGGTGGTACCCGTTATTGATCTCCGGCGCCGCTGTGGCGTCGAAGCCGCCCCCCACACGAGCGACACGCGCGTCGTGGTGGTTGGCGGAAGCACCGGGATGGTCGGACTGATCGTCGACGCGGTCACGGAGGTTATGCGCATCCCGGTCGACCAGATCGAGGCGCCCGGCGCCATCGTCAGCGTTCCCCAGAACGCCTACCTCCGCGGTATCGCGAAGCTTGAAGACCGCCTCGTGTCCCTGATGGACCTCGATGGCGTGCTCCCCTCGCATGATTCGGCCGATACCGAGGACTCCAGCGTTACTGAAACCATCGCCCGCGCGGCCTAGTTCGCGCGCCGTACCAGCAGCCAGGGAGTAGGCGGGATGGCCAAGGGACAACCTCTCACGTTCGACCTCGATGAGGACGACCTCAAACTCTTCACCGAAGAGGCGGACGAGCAGCTTGAGCTGCTCGATACCGCGCTCGTCCAGCTCGAGGGAGAGCCGGACCCGGAACTTGTGCAGCAGATCTTCCGCGCGGCGCACACCCTCAAGGGCTCGTCGGCGACGATCGGGCACAAGCGCATGGCGAGCCTCACGCACGCCATGGAGAGCGTCCTCGACGCCGTCCGCCAGAACCGGCTCACGCCGGAGTCGGACGTGGTCGATGCCCTTCTCGTCGCCCTCGACGCGCTCCGCGTTCTCGCCGCCGAGGTGAACACCCGCGTTCACTCCGGCATCGAGCCCGGGGAGATCGAGTCAAAGCTCAAGGGCATCCTCGAGGGGAACGCGGCTGGAAACGGGGTCGCCGTCAAGGTGGCGCCGTCCGCACCCGCGACCGTGCCGCCCGCCGCCGCCGAGGCGCTCCTCGCCGATATCGCCGGCGGCAAGCAGGCGTTCCACGTGCACGTCAGCATCGATGCAACGTGCGAACTCCCCGGCATCCGCTGCTACCAGGTGCTGCAGGAGCTGGAGGCGATCGGCTCCATCCCCTGGTCGGAACCGGGCCGGGACGCCATCGAATCCGGCAACGGCGAATACACCCTCACGATCGTGGTCGCGGGCCTGATCGAGGAAGGGCACGTCCGGGCCGCACTCGAAGCCGTGTCCGATATCGGGCCGGTGACCGTCTCGCACCTTGGTGTCGATGAGCTTGCGGCGGCCAGCCCCATCGAGGCCGCGCCCGTCGCTGTCGCCCGGCCACGCCTGAGCGTGGTCGAAAACGACGCCGCGCCGGTGGCGGCCACGCCGGACGCCAAACCCGGCAAGAAGGGCTCGCAGTCCGTCCGCATCGACGTGGAGCGGCTCGACGGGCTCATGAACCTCGTGGGCGAACTCGTCATCGACCGCACGCGCCTCCAGCAGATCCGCGATGCCGCGAACCCCGTGCTGAAGGAAGCGAACCTCCAGGAGCTGATGCAGAACTTCGAGGAGACGACGTCGCACCTCACGCGCATCACGGACGAACTGCAGGAGCAGATCATGCGGAGCCGCATGCTGCCCGTGCGCTCCGTGCTGTCGCGGCTGCCGCGGCTCGTGCGCGACGTTGCGGCGAAGTGTGGCAAGAAGGTCGACCTCGTGATGTCCGGCGAGGAAACCGAACTGGACCGCTCCGTGATCGAGGAGATCTCGGACCCGCTCGTCCACATCCTTCGCAACGCCATCGACCACGGCCTGGAGACGCCCGAAGAGCGGCGTGCGCAGGGCAAGCCCGAGACCGGGACGGTCACGGTGACCGCCTGGAACCAGGAGACGTACATCTACCTTTCCGTGAAGGACGACGGCAAGGGCATCGACACCAGCACGCTCCGGCGGAAGGCGGTCGAGAAGGGGCTCATCTCCCGCGAGGCGGCCGAGGCCGCGAGCGATGACGCCGCCGTGCAGTTCATCTTCCTGCCGGGCCTTTCGACGGCGAAGACGCTTTCCGACGTTTCCGGGCGAGGCGTGGGCATGGACATCGTGCGCACGAACATCGAACGGGTGAACGGCAACGTCTCCGTCCGCAGCGAGCCGGGCAAGGGCAGCGAGTTCATCATCCAGCTGCCGCTCACGCTCGCGACGACAAAGGCGCTGATGGTCATGGCGCAGCAAACCGTCTACGCCATGCCGCTCGTGTCCGTCACCGAGGCGCTGCTCGAACGCGAAGCCGATGTGCACACCGTCAACGGCAAGCGCACGCTGCGGCTTCGCGGCAAGCTCTTCCCGCTCATCGACCTCGCCGAGGCGCTGGGTGACGGCGCTTCGACGGCCCCCGAAGGCGAACGGTTCGTGGTCGCCGCGCGGCACGGCACGCGCCAGGTTGGTTTCCTGGTCGACCGGCTGCTGGGCGAGCAGGACGTGGTGGTGAAGTCCCTCGGGGACCTCATTGGGAACCGCAAGGGGCTGACCGGCGCGACCATCCTCGGGGATGGCAGCCTCGGCCTGATCATCGACATGCCGAGCCTGATCTCCGAACAGGCGCGGTTCGCCGCCTAGTCGCGACGAGCGGGGAGGAACACATGCTCGCTACGGCACAACGCCAGATCACCGAAGCCCTCTCGATCGTCGCCCGCGACGGCGCCGTCCGGGCGGGCCGCGGTCTCAGCGGCCTCATGGGCCAGGAAATCGTCATCCACGTTCCGAACGTCCGGCTCGGCACCAAGTCCGACGCCTGCGACGCGGTCGGCGGCGAGGAACAGGTCGTCCTCGGCGCGTACCTCTCGATGGCCGGGGATATCTCCGGCCATGTGATGCTCCTTTTCCCGGAGCGCCGCGCCTTCGAATGCGTCGACCTGATGTGCGGCCAGCCCATCGGCACGACGGTCGAGGCCGACGAGCTCGCGCTCTCCGCCATCGGCGAACTGGCGAACATCGTCGGATCCGCGTTCGTGAACGCCCTGGGCGACTACGCCCACCTCGTGCTGCACCCGACGCCGCCCGTGCTCCTGAACGACATGGCGATCGCGCTCGTCGAATCCGTCTACGCCGAAGTGATGGCGCAGGCTGGCGACGTGCTCATGATCGACACGATCTTCGAGGATCACTCCGGCGAAACGGCCGGGCTGCTGATCGTCGCGCCGGACCCGGAGTGCATCTCCCTGCTCGCGAGGCAGGCGGCATGAGCACCCTCGTCACCGATCAACGGCGCGTTTCCGTGGGAATCGGACAGATCGCCGTCAGCACCGACCCCACCGATGTCCTGGTGGCGTACGGGCTCGGCTCCTGCGTCGGCGTCACGTTTTACGACCCGGGAACCCGGTCGGGCGGGATGGTTCACGTCCTTCTCCCGGATTCGGAGGGGCGCGTGTCCGATGGCAAGGAGCCCGCGCGGTACGCCGACTGGGGCGTCGCGGCGCTGCTGGCCGAGCTCACCCGCCGGGGAGCGTCGCGCGCCTCCCTGGTCATCAAGGTGGCCGGGGGGGCGGCGGTGCTCGGCCCGGCGAACGCGGAAAAATTCAAGATCGGCGCGCGCAATGCCGAAGCTATCAAGGAACAGCTCAAGCGGCTGGGCCTGCGCGTGACCGCCGAGGACCTCGGCGGCACCAAGGGCCGGACGATGGAGCTCCACATGGCGGCTGGCCGCACCTATGTGCGGACCGCGGCCTCGTCCCCGACCGAACTGTAGGAGACCAACCATGGCAACAATTCTCGTCGTCGATGATGCCGCGTTCATGAGGATGCGGACCTCCAAGATTCTGACCGAAGCCGGTTACGACGTCGTCCAGGCCGAGAACGGCATGGACGCGGTCGAGAAGTACCGCGCGAAGCGGCCCGACGCCGTCCTCATGGATATCACCATGCCGGAAATGGATGGCCTGACCGCGCTCCGCGAGATCAAGGCGATCGACCCCACCGCGCGCGTCGCGATGGTCACCGCGCTCGGGCAGCAGCAGATCGTCCTCGAGGCCGTGAAGAGCGGCGCGAAGGACTTCCTGGTGAAGCCGTGCGAAGGCGATCGCGTTCTCGCCGCCGTCAGCAAGCTCTGCGCCTGATTTCCTCCCGCCAGGAGCACTCGTGATGGGTCAGACCGCACCGCAGCCGCACAAGCAGGTCCGTGTGCTGATCGCCGATGACTCCGCGTTCATGCGGCGCGCCATCCAACGCCTCCTGGAGAAGGACCCGGGCGTTGTGGTGATCGACACCGCATGCGATGGCGTCGAGGCCGTACGCAAGGCCCTCGAACTGCGCCCCGACGTCATCACCATGGACGTCGAGATGCCGAAAATGGACGGCATCCGCGCGGTCGAAGAGATTATGCACGTCGTTCCCACCCCCATCGTGATGGTTTCGACCCTGACGATGGAGGGCACCGACACGGCGATCCGCGCGCTCGAAGCCGGGGCCGTCGAATGCGTTGGCAAGCCGGGGACGCTCAGCCACGAGCTGATCAGCGTTGAAAACCAGCTGGCCGAAGCCGTGCTCCGCGCAAGCGAAGCGCGCGTGCAGCAGCGCCGCCAGCGGCTCCAGTTCGTGGGCCGCGACGATGCCCGGGGTGCCGAAAAGAATCCCCGCGTCATCGTCATCTGCTCGTCGACGGGCGGGCCGCCGGCATTGAGTCAGGTGGTCCCGCGGCTGCCCGCGAACCTGGGCGCAGCCGTCGTCGTCGTGCAGCACATGCCACCGGGCTTTACGGCCGCGCTTGCGCGCCGCCTGGATTCGATTTCGCCGCTTGCCGTGAGCGAAGCGCAGGAGGGCGACGCCGTCGCCGTCGGACGCGTGCTCATCGCCCCCGGCGGATTCCACCTGACGGTGGGGCCGGACCATCGCGCGCATCTGAACGAGGCACCCGCTCTGCACGGCGTTCGCCCCGCGGCCGACATCACCTTGGCGTCCATCGCCGAGGTGTACGGCAAGAACACGACGGTCGCGGTGCTCACGGGCATGGGCAAGGACGGCGCCGAGGGCGCGGCACGCATCGAACGGCTCGGGGGCACCATCCTCGTCCAGGACGAGGCCAGTTGCGTTGTCTTCGGGATGCCGAAGAGCGCGCGCGAACTGACGAAGAACCCGCACGAGATCGCCCTCGATCACATGGCGGAAGCGCTCATCCGGGCAGTGGCGTAGGGGAGGCAGGATTATGACCGCGATCGAACCGGCGGCCGACGACCGTGAATGGCTCGCGTTCCGGGACACACTCGAGAAGGCAATCGGCGTTCCGCTGGGCGCCTACAAGGAACCGCAGATGAAGCGGCGCCTTGCCGCCGTCATGGCTCGCCGGGGCGTGGCCGATTGGACGGCGTTCGCGGCCGCGATCAAGGCTCAACCGCCGCTCCTGAACGAAGTGCGCGACACGCTCACGATCAACGTGAGCGAGTTCTTCCGGCAGCCCGAGCGCTTCTCCGACCTGCAGCAGCGTATTTTCCCCGCCCTGATGGAGAAGCGGAAACAGTTGAAGATCTGGAGCGCGGGCTGCTCCATCGGCTGCGAACCGTACACGCTGGCGATGATCCTGAACGAAATCGACCCGCGCGGCGGCCACACCATCCTCGCGACCGACGTGGACATTCCCATCCTGTCGCGCGCGCGGGACGGCCGGGCGTACCTCGCCTCCGAGGTTCGCTCGGTACCCGAGCCGGTCCTCAAGAAGTACTTCACCAGGGAAGGCGAAACCTACGCGGTCAACGACACCGTGAAGCGCATGGTCACCTTTCGCCACCACGACCTGCTGAAGGACCCCTACCCGTCGGACCTGGACGTCATCCTCTGCCGGAACGTGGTCATCTACTTCACGGAGCAGGCAAAGCACGTCATCTATACGGGCTTCACCCAGGCCCTGCGCCCCGGGGGCTACCTCTTCGTGGGCGGCAGCGAACTCATCTCGCGCTCACGCGACCTCGGACTCAAGACCGACGGGACGAGCCTCTACCACCGCGCGGCCTGAGGCCGCCGGAAGCAGCGCCCGCCAGCGCGCGACGGCGTACGCGCCAGTAGCACAGATCACGCCGACGGCGAGGTCGAGCGCGTAGTGCTCGGCCAGGTACACGAGCGCGAGGCCCATGACGGCGGTGTAGGCGAGCAAGACGCCGGCCAGCCGCGGCCGCGTGCCGCGTGCCCAGAGGTACATCGCGAAGGTCACGCCCATATGGATCGAGGGCATCGCCGCCACGGAGTTCGGTTCGCCCAGGGACGCGTAGAACGACTGGTACGAATCGGAGTTCACGCGCCCGCCGACGAAGTCCATGACGCGGTAGGCGCCTTCGAGCGCACCCTCCTGCGCGGCCAGCCACGGGGGCGTGGTGGGCAGGAGGAAGAAAAGCACCAGCCCCAGGTACATCGTCCCCACCACGAGCACGGTGTAGCCGGCGAATTGCTCGCGGTGACGCCAGAACACGTACACGGCGAGCGCGTGCGGCGCCAGGAAGAACGACCAGTGCACCTGCACGGCCAGGACATCGAGGAGCGTGACCCGTTCCGGCGAGAACAGCCGCGACTGCAGCACCGTCACGGGGTCGTGGCCGAAGAACAGTGCCTGGTCGATGTCGATGACGTAGGCGGTGCGAATCGGGATCGCGGTTTCGTCGGCGACGGCGCGAAGCAGGGTGTAGACGAAAATGCCGGCGACGTAGGCGAACCACCATCCACGCGGGCGCCGCAGGCGCAGCTCGGGCGCCCACGCGGCGAGCGCGACCACGACGAGGGTGGGGCCCAGCCAGGGGTAATCGCTCCAGAGGCGGGTGGCGACGCTGGCGGTCATCAGCAGGAGCGCCGCGGCCTGGATGGCGAGGTACGGCGTGCCGTGCAGGAACCCCCGCGGCGTGCGCGCGCTCCCGCGAGTGCCATCCAGGGTGCCCGGCGCCGTCATCCCTTCAACCGTAGCGGCCCCGTGACGCTGACGGAAGGCGAAGAGTATGCGACGCTTACAGAGGTAATGCGTCCCCTGTACCGTTTGGGTTCGTAATGCGCCGTTTCGCGATCGGTATCATCCTGACCGCCGTCTCCGTGGGGCTCCTCGTGAAGCTCATCGCGTGGGAGTCCGTCTGGGGCATCCTCCAGTCGGCCGACGAGCGGCTGATCGCGCTGGCCGTGCTGTGCCTGGTCCTGTCTCTTGTTGCGAAGACCGCGCGCTGGCGGCTGCTGCTCCCCGACGAGACACCGGTGCCGACGCCGCGGCTCTACCGCATCCTCCACATTTCGTTCTTGCTCAACAACGTCCTCCCCGCGCGGCTCGGCGATGTCGCGCGTATCGCGCTGACGTCGCGGCAGCCGGGGCTGCGCTTCGGCCACGTCCTCTCCTCGCTCCTGACCGAGCGGGTAACGGACACGGTGACGCTGCTCGCGTGCTTCCTCGCCATCAGCCCCTTCCTGCCCGTTCCGGCGGCGTACGAGTCCCTGTTGCGTGCGGCCTGGACGGTCCTCGCGGCGGGGGTGGTCCTGACGTTGGCGGGGTACTTCCTTCGGGATATGGTCCGGCGGGCGGTGGTGGGGCGCGTGCGGCTTCCGCTTCCCGGCCCGCTGCGCGCCGAGACGGCATCCTTCCGCGATGGCTTCCGGCTGCTGTTCTCGCGCCGGCACGTGCTGCTGATCTGGGGATGGTCGGCCGGCGCATGGATTGGCGCGTTCGCCATCAACTGGTTCCTGATGGCGGCGCTGCACATTCACACGCCCATGGCGGTGGCGGTGCTGCTGACATGCACGACGAACCTCGCCATGCTGCTTCCGAGTTCGCCCGGGTACGTCGGCGTGTTCCATGCGGCCGCGACGCTCACCCTCATGCCGTTCCACGTCGAACCCAGCGCGGCGCTCAGCTTCGCCATCCTCGCGCACCTCGTGAACGTGCTGCCCGTCAGCATCCTGGGTGCGTTCTTTTTGCTGCTCGGCCGCGAATCGCTCTCGTTCGACCTCCGGCGCCTTCGCGCCACAAGCGACGCGGCGGCCGAAACCCCGCGCCCCTAGTTCGCCTCTGTCGCCTTTTCGAGGAACGGGCGGACCGCCATCGCGAGGGCGCGATGGTCGGCCTTCTGCAGCCGCGGGTCGACAGCCAGCACTTCCGCCGCGAGCCGACGGGCGTGCACGAGGATGTCGCGGTCCGTCAGGCGGGCGACGCGTAGCATGGAGTTCGCGCCGCTCTGAACCCTGCCCCATGCCTCACCCTCGCCGCGCATCGCCAGGTCCACCTCCGCCAGCTTGAAGCCGTCGGTCGTATCGACCATCGCTTCGAGACGCTCGCGCGCGTCCGGGCCGGGGTCGTCCTCCGTGCTGAAGAGCAGGCAGTAGCTTTGCTTCGGGGAACGCCCGACCCGGCCGCGGAACTGGTGCAGCTGGCTCAGCCCGAACCGCTCGGCGCCTTCGATGACAATCACCGTGGCGTTCGGCACATCGATGCCGACTTCGATGACGCTGGTCGAGACCAGGACGTCGGCCTCGTGCCGGCCAAACCGCTCCATGATCTCGTCCTTGACCCGGCCCGGCATACGGCCGTGCAGCAGCTCGAGCCGGTACCGCTTGAGGGGACCGGCGCGCAGCCGTTCGAACTCCTCCTCGGCCGACCGGACATCCAGCGACTCCGACTCCTCGACCAGGGGGCAGATGACGAACGCCTGCTCGCCCGCGTCGAGCCGCTCTCGAATGACGTCGTATGCCTCCTCGCGCTCGTGCGGCTGCACCCAGACCGTCTTCACGGGCTTCCGGCCGGGCGGCATCTCGGAGATGGTCGACACTTCGAGGTCGCCGTAGACGGTGAGCGCGAGCGTGCGCGGGATGGGCGTCGCGGTCATGACGAGCAGGTGCGGGTTGAGGCCCTTCTGGCGCAGCTTCACGCGCTGCATCACACCGAAGCGGTGCTGCTCATCGACCACGGCCATCGCCAGCCGGGGAATCACGACATCGTCCTCCAGCACGGCGTGGGTGCCGATGATGATGTCGGCGCCACCGTGGGCGGCGTCCGCGCGGATCTGCGCCTTCTGCGCCGGGGTAAGTGACCCCGTGAGCAACAGGACGCGCAACGGGCGGCCAAGCCATGGCGGCATGAACACGCCATCGAGGGCGGTCACTTCGCCGCCCCAAGGAGCTTCGCGAACGAGCGGTAATGCTGGTCCGCGAGGATTTCGGTGGGCGCCATGAGCACGGCCTGCATGCCCGAGTGCACCGCCGCCAGCATCGCGCCGAACGCCACCACGGTCTTGCCCGAGCCGACGTCGCCCTGGAGCAATCGCAGCATCGGCGCGGGCCCCTTGATGTCGTCGAGGATGTCGTCAAGGCATTCCCGCTGGGTGCCCGTGAGCCGGAAGGGGAGCGCTTCGAGGAACGGACCGAGCCGTTCGCCCAGGGCGAGAGGTGGCGCGTCCTGGCCCTGCTGCCACTCCGCGCGCCGCATGAGCACCGCCGCCTGGATGGCGAGGAATTCACCCAGCGCGAGACGGCGGCGCGCCTCCTCCGCTTCGCCGAAGGAGTTGGGGAAGTGCAGCGCGCGAATGGCCGGAGCGAGCTGGGGCAGGTTTTCCTGTTCCCGAAGCCAGCCGGGCACGGCATCGACGACCCGGTCGCTGAGGGCGTCGACGGCGGCCTTCACGGCGCGTCGCAGCATCCGCTGGCTGAGCCCCTGCGTGGCGGGGTAGACGGGCACCAGCCGCCCGGCGTTCGCCGCCTCGTCGTCCACGGGTTCGAACTCGGGGTTCTCCATCTGGAGACGGCCGCGGAACGCGCGAACCTTGCCGGAGAAGACGACGCGCGTGCCCTCCTCCAGCTGGCGGACGACGTAGGGCATGTTGAACCAGGCCACGCGGAGCGTCCCGGAGCCATCGGTCACCAGGGCCTCGGCGCCTTTCACCCGCCGGCCGAAGCGCATCTCGCGGATGCTGAAGATGTTGCCAACGATCGTCTGCGGCAGCCCTGACGGCGCGAGCTCGGCGATGCGGCGCATCTCGGTGAAGTCGTTGAAACGGCGGGGGAAGAGGAAGACCGCGTCGCCGGCGGTGTGGACGCCGAGCTTCTCGAACTTCGCCTCCGCCGCCTTGCCGATCCCCGGCAGGCGGGAGACGGGCGCATCGAGCGAGAGGCCGGGGCCCGAGTGGCTGGATTCTTCGCGCTCCGCCGGCCGCGCGTTGACGGCGCGAGGTCCGGGCCGCGCCGCGCCGGAACGCGAGGCGCTTCCGCGTGCCGGGGGCGGACGCCGCAACGGCACGGGCGCTCGCGCGGGCACGCTCACGGGCACGGCCAGGGCGCGCAGCGTGCCTTCGATCCACTCCTGGCGGTGCTCAGGAGGGAGCGATCGGTAGCCTCCCGCAGGCAGCAGCTTCACCCGCTGGCGCAGCGGCCCACCGATTTCGAGCAGCCCTTCTTCGTGCATCTGGATGAACATGCGGTCGAGCCCGCCCTCGACCACGCGGTTGGCGCACTCGTTCTTCAGCTCGAGTTCGAACACCCGCCGCAGGCGTTCGGTGTCGGAGAGCAGTCCGGGCATGTCAGCCCCGCCTCGTGAAGGCCACGCCGAGGATATTCGGCCCACCGTGGACGCCCACCGCGGGCCCGATCTGGCCGATGTGGAACTCCGTGTGGGGCAGCGCGGGCTGGAGCCGTTCCATGAACGCGTGCGCCTCGGCGTCGTTGCCCCCGCAGCCGACGAACATACGGCGGACGTTCCGGTCCTCGGTGGCCACCGCGTACAGGCCGTCGAGCGCCTTGGCACGCGTTCGCACGCGTTCGAAGGGGGCGATCTCGCCACTTTCCACCTGGATGAGCGGCTTGATGCTGAGCAGCGAGCCCAGCATCGAGGTCGCGCGTCCGATGCGGCCGCCGCGGCGCAGGTACTCGAGGGTATCGAGGCAGGCGACCACGCGCGTGCGGTCCATCGCGCGGCGCGCCGCATTCGCGACCTCGGCGAGTGAGCCGCCGGCAGCTGCCGCAATCGCCGCATCCATGACGATGCTGCCAAGGCCCATGGACACCTGGTACGAGTCGATGAGCTCGATGTGCGCTTCGTGGGCCAGCTGGTCGCGCGCGACCGAGGCCGAGTTCAAGGTGCCCGAGAGGCGCGAGGAGAGGTGAATCGAGACAATGTCGGCCCCGTCCGCGGCAAGCGACCGGTATGTGTCGACGAACCGCTCGACCGAAGGCTGGCTCGTCCGGGGCACCCCGGGGAAGTCGCGCAGGCGTTCGTAGAAGCGGTTGGCGTCGATGTCGACGCCGTCGAGGAGACCCTCGTCCCCGAAGACGACGGTGAGGGGCACGACCGTAATGCCGTGTTGCTCGACGAGCGCACGGGGGAGGTCACAGGTGGAGTCAGTGACAACGCGGACGGGCATAATTGCACAGCTGCCTATGCGGAAGAGTATAAGCCCATCCGCGAAAAGCCGTTAGAATTGCCCGTGATGCGCCCCATCAAGCTCGCGCCGTCCATCCTCACGGCCGATTTCGGCCGGCTCGCCGACGACGTTCGCGCCGCGGAAGCGGCCGGCGTCGACCTGCTGCACTTGGACGTGATGGACGGCCGCTTCGTGCCCAACATCACCTTCGGCCACCAGCTTGTGGAGGCGCTGCGCAAGGTGACGTCGCTGCCCTTCGACCTTCACCTGATGGTGGTCGAGCCGGAACGGCAGGTACCCCTCTTCGAGGGGATCGCCGACACGATCAACGTGCACATCGAGGTCTCGCCGCACATCAACCGGACGCTCGACAGCATTCGAAAGCTGGGCGCGAAGTGCGGCGTGTGCATCAACCCGGGGACGCCGGTCGAGGCGATCATCGAATCCCTTTCCGACGTGGACCAGGTGATGGTGATGACCATCAACCCCGGCTGGGGCGGCCAGCAGATGATCCCCCGGCAGCTGGAGAAGGTGGCGCGGATCCGCGGGCTCCTCGACGGCGGGGGGTATGGGGCCGGGATCATGATCGACGGCGGGGTGAAGGCGGGGAACGCCGCGGCCTGCGCGGCCGCGGGCGCCGACACCCTCGTTTGCGGCAGCTCGGTGTACAACGCCGAGCGGAGCGTGGCCGAGAGTGTGGCAGCCCTGCGCGCGGCGCTGCGCGGCGCCTGATCAGCCTGGCTGGCGGACACGCCAAAACGCCCGGCTGGCCGCCGGGCGTTCGAGTTCGTGCGGTTGTGGGATCAGGCCTGCTGCTTGAGCAGGGTCCGCATATCGCGGGTGGTCAGCGGCACGCGCACCCACTGCCCGTCGATGAAGACGCGCTTCTTGTGCACGTTCTGCTTGAACATGCGGCTCTTGTGCACGGCCTTCCGCTCCCAGCGGCCGCCGTGCTTGTGGCGGATATGCCGGCCCCAGCCGGGCTTGATCGGTTCGAGGCCCAACGCCTCGCGAGTGATATCGTCACGGGCCATGAGGAGTCCCTTGTTTGAAAAGGTCGTGAAGGTGAATGCTAGCACGCGGCCGCGCTTGCGGCCAAACCGCGCGCCCGTTGGGAGCCCGTGACCACATCCCCTGACATCACCCCGGACCCCGGCGCACAGCGTCTCCTCGCGGCGTTCGAAGCTGCTTCCGCCGCCCTCACCGCCGCCGCCGCCGCCATCGACGCCATCAACGTCTACCCCGTCCCCGACGGCGACACGGGTTCGAACATGGCCGCGACCCTGCGCGAAGCCGTCGCCGCCGGCGCCGGCGCCACGACCGCCCCGGAGGTCGCGCGGAGGCTTGCCCGCGGCGCGCTGTACGGCGCGCGGGGGAACTCCGGGGTCATCCTGTCGCAGGCGATGCGCGGGTTCGCGGACGGGCTGGACGACGCGCGCGCCTTCGATGGCGCCGCGATCGCGGCCGCGCTCTCGGCATCCGCGGCGCGCGCCTACCGGGCCGTCGCCCATCCCGTCGAGGGGACGATGCTAACCGTGCTGCGCGCGGCCGCCGAAGCCGCCGTCCTGGCCATCGCCCGCGACCCCGGCGCACGAGCGGAGGCCGTCCTCGCGGCGGCAGCGGCTGCCGCGGAGCGGGCGGAGGACGCCACCATGGACCAGCTTGAGGCGCTGCGCGAAGCCGGCGTGCCCGATTCCGGCGGCGAAGGCATCTGCGTCATCCTGGGCGGAATGCTCGCCTCGCTGCGGGGCGAACCGATGCCCGTGCCCGCCCTGGCCGCACCCGGCCGCCCGCTCGCCACCCTCGGCGACGCGCACGGCGGCGATTTCGGCTTCTGCGTGGAGGCCGTCATCGAGCGCCGCGATACCGCGCTCGACACGGACGCCATTCGCACGGCCGCGGGCGCGGGTACGAACCGCTCGGTCGTGGTCGTCGGCGATGCCGCGGCGGTGCACGTCCACCTGCACGCGGACGACGCCGAGGCCGCGCTCGCAACGCTCGGGACGTTCGGGGCGATCGTGCGCCGCAAGGTGGACGACATGTCGGCGCAGCACGTGCGCTACCGCGCGGGCGGATCCGGGGCCACGGCCAGCATCGCGCTGCTCGCCCTGAGCAGGGGCGAAGGGTTCGACGCGATCTTCGCGAGCATGGGCGCACATGTGGCGGACCTCGGGGAGGTCGTGAAGCCACCGGCGGGCGAAATCGCGGCCGCGGCCGATGCCACCGGGGCTCCGGCAGTCATCGTCCTGCCGAACCACAAGAACGTGCGGCTCGCGGCGGAGCAGGCAGCCGAATTCACGTCCTGCCGGCTGACGGTTGTGCCCAGCGCGTCGCTCGTGCAGGGCATCGCCGCCGCACTCGCCTTCGACACGGGAAAAGCGGTGGCCGAAAACGCCGCCGCCATGACCGGAGCCATGGCCTCCGTCGCCACGGTGGAGGTCACGACCGCGGGAGCCACACGGACGGCGGGCGGCGTGGCGGTGAGGGCGGGCGAGGCGATCGTGCTCGTGAACGGAGAACTCGTCGCGTCCACCGGGAGCGTGCTCGAGGCACTGATCGACGGTCTCGGGAAGGCGGGGGCGGCGGAGGGCGGGCTCATCACCGTGTACCTCGGGCGCGAGTGCGACGCGGACGCGGGCGCGGTGACCGAGGCCGTTGGCACGGCGTTCCCCGCCGCCGAGCTGGAGTGCCTCGACGGCGGACAGCCGCTTTACCCGCTCATCGCGTCGCTCGAACCGTAGCTATCAGCCGACCACCGTCAGTGGGCGTCCACGGGGATGGGCGCTGTCGACCCCTGGGGGCCGCCCTCCGCGGCAGGGCCGAAGCCGCGTCGCAACGGGAGTTCCCGCGAAAGCAGCGTCATCGCGAGCCCGAAGACAGCAATCGCGACGGAGATCAGGAACAGCCGGTGAATGCCGTCGGCAACGGCGACGCGCTGGGCATCGAGCGCGTCGTCGAGCAGCACGTCGCCGTTGGGGACCGCGCGAACCTGCTCCTTCACCTGCCCGAACGTGCGCTCGTCGAGCGACATCGTGGGGTCATCGAAGCGGGAGAGGGTTGCCGCGGGGATCTGCGTGCGCGCCTCGGGAGAGAGCTCGCTGTCGAATGACGACTGGTAGGTGGTGGCGAGGACGACACCGAAGATGGCCGTGCCAAGGACCTGGCCAATCTGCATGAAGAACTGGCGGGCGCTCGTGGCCACGCCAAGGTACTGGTGCGAAACAGCGTTCTGGATGACGACGGACATTGTGGGCATGACCATGCCGAAGCCGAGGCCCATCACGATCATGAACACGCTGATGTGCCACTTCGGGCTGCCCGCGCCGAGGGACGTCTGCAGCAGGGTTGCGGTGAGGATGAAGCACGCGCCGATGATGGTTAGCCACCGGTACCGGCCCGTCCGGGAGATGATCTGTCCGCCCACGATGCTTGTGAGCAGGATGCCGAGGGACTGCGGCGTGGTGATCAGGCCGGAGGTTGTGGCCGATCCGCCGAGGGACGTCTGCACGAATACCGGCAGGTACGCTACCGTCCCGAAAATGCCGCCGCCGAGCGCGAACACGACGAGGTTCGCGAGGAGGAAGGTGCGGTTTCGGAACAGCCCCAGCGGGATGATCGGCTCGGGGTGGCGCTTCTCCTGGAAAACGAAGAGCGCGGCAAACACCACGGCCGTGGCGATGAGCCCGAGCGTCTGCGCGGAGCCCCAGCCGTACTCCTCCTCCGCCCAGACGAGGCCGAGAAGCAGCGAGACGGTCGAGACCGAGAGCAGGATGGAGCCACCGAAGTCGATCTTGCGCGACATGGAGGCGGCGGTGTGCGGGAGGTTGCGCCAGATGAGCGGGATCGCGACGAGGCCAAACGGCACGTTGATGAAGAACACCCAGCGCCAACCGACGTGGTCCGTGAGCAGGCCGCCGATGGTTGGGCCGAGGATGCTGGCGAGGCTGAAGGTACCGGTGAAGAGACCCATGTACTTGCCGCGCTCGGCGGGCGGAAAGATGTCGCCGACGGTGGAGAAGACGGAGGCGAAAATGAGACCGCCGCCGATGCCCTGCACGGCGCGGAAGAGAATGAGCGCGATCATGGAAGGGGCGGCGCCACAGGCGGCGGACGACGCCATGAAGATGACCAGCCCGCCAAGCAGGAAGATCCGCCGGCCGAACATGTCCGAGAGCTTGCCCACGAGGGGCACGACAACGGTCGAGGCGAGCATGTAGCTGGTGAAGAGCCACGACAGGAGCGCAAACCCACCGAGGTCCGCGATGATGCTCGGGGTGGCCGTGGACATGATCGTCTGGTCCAGTGCGCCGACGAACATCGAGAGCATCAGGGTGGTCAGCAGCACCATCTTCTGGCGATGCGTGAGCATCTCGCCAAGGGGCCGCGAGGCAGCTTGCGGGGTCATCCACCCTCCAGGGAACGCGATAATCCACCGTAGCCCTTTGCCACCGCGGGGAAAAGCGGAGATCCGCAACGAAAACCGGCCGCCCTTTCGGACGGCCGGTTCACTGCGACGACACAAGAAGCCGTAGGGTTATTCCAGCACGACCTCCGCGTAGAGGTCCTCGTGATTGCCGTTGGTGTAGGTGCGCGTGATGTCGATGCGGATCTTGTCCCCGGCCTTGCGCGAGCGAAGGACATCGCAGAACGCGCCGACGGTGGGCACGTTGACGTTGTCGACGTAGTAGATGAGGTCGGAGTAGCCGAGGTTGGCCTTCGCCGCCGGGCTGCCCGTGTCAATACCGGTGATGACGATGCCGTCGGTGTAGGCGAGCTTGATATTCAGCTGCTGCGCGAGGCCCTGGTAGTTCTGCTCGAGGCGGGCGCCGATCCAGTTGATGTTCTTGCCCTTCTTGAGCTTCTCGGCGACGAACTTCGCCTCCCCGATGGAGATGGCGTAGTTCTGGCCCTGCTTCGAGCGCACGGAGAGGGTGTTGATGCCGATGACTTCGCCCTTCATGTTCATGAGCGGGCCGCCGCTATTCCCCGGGTTGATCGCGGCGTCGGTCTGGATGAGGTCGTTGTACCCGTCGATGGTCTCGGCGGTCTTGCTGACGATGCCGCGAGTGATGGTCAGCTTGTCCGAACCCTGGTCGGTGACGGTGCCGGGGAAGCCCAGCGCGACAACCGCCTCGCCCGCGGCCAGCTTCGTGCTGTCGCCGATCTTCGCGGCGGTGAAGTTGCCGCGTTCGACTTCGAGCAGCGCCACGTCGTCGCAGGGGCTCTGCGCCACGACCTTCGCGCTGATCTGGCGGCCGTCCTTGGGGTCGATCACCTTGATGGAGCCGGCGCCGGTGACGACGTGGGCGTTGGTGAGGATGTGCGTGCCATCCTCCCAGACGATGCCGCTGCCCCCACCGACGCCTTCGGGGTAGGTCGCCTTGATGTGGACGACGGACTGGGTCATCGCCGCGACGATCTCCTGCGGCGTGAGCTCCTTCGGTTGCGTGGGCGCCGATGTTGGCGCCGCGGTCGCATCGCCGCCGGTGTCTCCGGTGTTGTCGTCGTCATCACCGCCTCCTCCGCAGGCCGCGAAGAGTGAAAGGCTGGCGATTGCCGTCGCCGTCAGAATGAACCGCGCAAGCATGAGCGGACCCTCCCCGTAAGTCGGACAGAGGATATACGATCGCCATGCAATCAACAGACGCATCACGCTCGAATTACCACGGGTTCGTGCGGCGAATCAGGGTTCCGGAGCGCCGGGAGCGAGCCCGTCGAACTCCTCGCGGAAGGCGGTCTCCATGGCAGCCTCGAGGCGGGCCTGCAGGCGGTTGTAGGCGCCGACCAGTTCGCGGGCGCGCGGCGTGAGGCTGGTGTGGCCGCCGCCGGCGCCGCCCACTTCGCTCGTGACCAACGGGAAGCCGAGATTCGCCTCGAGCTCCTTCACCTTGCCCCAGGCGCGCCGGTACGAGAGCCCCATCGTCGTGGCCGCTTTCGCGAGCGATCCGCGGTCCTCGACCAGTTGCAGCAGCCGCACGCGGTAATCGGACATGACGAGGCCGCCATCGCCCTCGATCCAGAGTTTCATGCCGGGCCGGTACGTCCCCAAGGGCGGCTCCTAGCGCGACGCGTTCAGCGACCCGCGCGAGCTCTGGATGGGCATGACGTGGGCGTAGTCGTTGATGGTCAGCAGCTCGCGGCGCGTATCCGCCGCCCGCACGACGGTTATCGACGTGTGGTGGACCGAGACAAGGTGGTCGTAGGCGGACTTCAGAAGGTGCGCGAGGTAGGCGTTGATGACCCCGCCGTGGCAGGCGACCACCACGCGCTGGCCGATGTTGGCGGCGATGACCCGGTCGATGGCGGACACGACGCGGTCGCGGAAGGCGTCGGCATCCTCGCAGTAGGGGTAGGCTGAGTGCCGGCGCGTGGCGGCCACTTCGCGGTACACCGCAACCAGCTCGTCCCGGCTGTAGAGGTCCAGCAGCCCCTTGTCCTGTGGCGCGTTCTTCCAGAGATCGATCTCGCTCAGTTCGGCGTCGATCACGGGTTCGAGGCCGTGGTGTTTGGCGATTTCGATGGCGGTGTTGTGCGCGCGCTGGAGCGGGCTGCAATAGACGGCGCCGAGGCGGGCGTCCTTCAGGCGTTCGCCCACGGCGCGGGCCTGCCGCCACCCGAGGTCCGAGAGCGGCGCATCCAGGGCCTCACCGAGCGGGATGTTGTCGCGGAACTGCTGTTCGCCGTGGCGGACGAGGAGCAGCTCGCACATCCCCTCGAACGATGCGACGAAGGGATCCTCGAGGTCCATGGTGCGAACGCGCTTCGGGGTCATTCTGCTTCTCCGGCCCACGCGCGGCGGGCAAGGTCCGGGTCGATCCGCGCGACGAGTTTGCTTGCTTCGATGAACGCCTCGAGGCCACGGGTCAGGGCGTCGAGGTCGGCGGGCGCCATTTCGCGCATGATCCGATGGGTGAAGAGGTCCGCGCCCCGTTCGAGGCGGCTGCAGGCGGCGCTCCCATCGGCCGTCAGATGGTTGCGAACGAGCCGCCGGTCGGCGGGGTCGAATTCGCGCCGCACGAGCTCCAACCGGACGAGCCGGTCGACGATCCCCGAGATGGTGGGCGGGGTGACCTTGAGGCGGGTGGCGAGTTCGCCGGCCGTGACCCCGGGCATATCGCGCAGCAGGAACATCACCCGGAGCTGGGCCGTCGTGAGGCCAAGTTCGGCCCAGGCGCGGAAGCGCAGGGGATCGAACATGGTGGTGGCGTACCCAAGGTGGTGCGCGGCTTTCTCGATAGCGTCGTCTGCGATGGCCTGCGTCATACCGCCCCCGTGCCCTGGTCTCACGGCGCCCACTCTAGCACTCCCGGGTTTGAACGCCCGTCAGCGGAACAGGTCGCGCTCGCTATCGCGGATGATGGACCGCATCGAGGCGTCGTCGTTGCGCTCCCACGCGTACCCGCGGATGACGGCGACGGGCACGCGGCTGAGGTTGCCCTTCACCAGTTCCGCCGCGCCCGCCAGCTCGTCGGCGACGCAGAGCGCCTGCACGCGGAACTCGTGGCCGTGCGGGTCTACCTGCCCGATATAGCTGAAGACGGGGTCCATGCCGGCGATACCGATGGCGATGTCGGTCTGCGCCTCGCGCCACGGGCGGCCGAACGTGTCCGAGACAATGACCGCCGCATCGACGCCACGGGCCGCGAAGGTGGCGCGAATGCCGCGGCAGCTCGCGTCGGGGTCGGCCGGCAGCAGAACCGCCCGGCCATGGGCGCCCGAGCTCGACTGGTCGACGCCGGCGTTCGCGCAGATGAAGCCGTGGTGGGTCTCGGTGATGAGGATGGGCCCGACCTGGCGCACCACGCGCTTCGATTGGCGCAGCACCAGCTCCACGATCGCGGGGTCCTTCTCCATCCGCTCGGCGTATTGCCGCGCGAAGGGCGAGACCTCGACGTCGGCCAGCTCGACGGTCTGGCCCTCGGCCTTCGAGACAATCTTGGAGGTCACGACGACGACGTCGCCGCTCTCCAGCGGCGTCCCGGCCGCGGCCGCCGCCTCGAGGATGAGCGCGCCAAGGTCCGCGCCGTTCTCGACCTCCGGGAGGCCGGGGATACCGAAAACCTGCAGTCCAGGCATGTGTCCTCCTAGAGCCCGACGATGCGGACGCTCGTCTGCGTCTTGTACTTGCGGTTGAGGTTGATGAGGAGCGAGGTGAGCATTTCGACGTAGCGGCTCTGGGAGAGCCCACCGGCATCGACGCCGCGCACGCCCGCGATCTGGTTCGCAAGCCCGATGACAACCTGCTTCGCCTCGGCGTCACGCCCGCACACGAGGACATCGCAGTCGATCTCGTGGTCGATCTCCATGAGCTTTTCGGCGCTCATGTTCTGGAAGGCCGAGACGACGCGCGCGGCCGGGAGCTGTGCCGCCGCCTCCTGCGCCGCGCTCGCGCCGGGCACGTTCAGCGCTACGGCGCCGATGCCCTTCTCGAACTCCAGCGGGGCGACGACGTTGCAGACGATCTTGCCATCGAGCAGCGCGCCGAGTGCGGCGAGCGTGTCGTGCTGGCCGCTGTAGGGGAACGTCAGGAACACGACGTCGGCATCGCCGACGACGTCGGCGTTGGCGCCGCCCGTGGCGACGGCCGAGGGCACGACCTCGCGGACCTTCGCCGCGCCCTCCTCGCCGCGTTCGGTCGAGCGCGACCCGATGGCGACTTCGTGGCCGGCGTGTGCCATGCGCATCGCGAGCCCCAGGCCTTCCGGGCCGGTGCCCCCGACGAATGCGAGTTTCATGCGTGATCCTCTCGGAAGTGTCGGGCGCGCGCGCCCACGGTGGGCGAGTCTATCAGCAGGCCGGGTTGGTCGCAGGCGAGCATTCGCGCCATGACGGGTTCAGCGGCGAAACACGATCTCGCCGGCCTTCACCACGAGCCGCACGCGCCGCAGCGCCAGCAGGTCCGACAGCGGGTCCCCCTCGACGACGAGGAGGTCGGCGCGCTTGCCTTCGGCGATGACGCCGCGATCCGGCAGGTCCAGCAGCTCGGCGGCCCGGCTGGTGGCGAGCTTGAGCGCCTCCACCGGTGGCATCGCGGCGTACTCGAGAGCACGTCGAGGGCGCCGGCGAGCGCCGCGTGGGGTACCCCGGGGATGCCGCAGTCGGTGCTCATAATCACCTTGCAGCCGCGCGCGCACATCGTCTTGAGGGCGTCCGCACGGGCGCGCCGGAGTCCGTCGTCGGCCCATTTCCGCCACCCGATCGAGACCGTGGGCGAGACGATGATCCCCTTCGCGGCGATCGCATCGACGACCGCGGGATCGAAATCGATGCGGCCTTCGCCGGTGAAGGAGCAGTGCTCGAGCATGTCGACGCCGGCCTCGACGGCGGCGCGGATGCCGGCCGTACCGTGGCAGTGTGCGGCCACCCGCACGCGCAGGCGGTGGGCCTCCTCGATGCAGGCGCGCAGCTCGGGGACGGTGTACTGCGCGGCGAGGGTGTTCGTGCCGCGCGTCATGTTGCCGCCCGTGGCCATGACCTTGATCCAGTCGCAGCCGGCCTTCACGCGTTCGCGCACGGCACGGCGTACTTCGAGCTCGCCGTCGGCCTCGCCCCCCATGAAGTGGCAATGGCCGCCCGTGGTGGTGATGGGCGCACCCGCGACGAGCAGGTCCGGTCCCGCGACGAGACCCTTCGCGAAGGCGTCGCGGACCTCGATGGAGGTGGCCGTGGGCGCTCCGAGGTCGCGCACGGTGGTGATGCCCGCTTCGAGCATGGTGCGGCCGTTGCCGGCCATCCGCAGGGCCATGCGCACGGGCGAATCGGCGTCGTACACCTGGCGCCAGTTCGGCTCACCGTTGAAGCAGAGGTGCGCGTGCGCCTCCATCAAC
The DNA here is from genome assembly GCA_016703545.1 of Candidatus Amarobacillus elongatus. GTDB lineage: Bacteria > Chloroflexota > Dehalococcoidia > Tepidiformales > Tepidiformaceae > Amarobacillus > Amarobacillus elongatus. The sequence continues at coordinate 80,200 of JADJBX010000003.1, read as the reverse complement.
CCGGGGACGACGGTGCAGCCGCTGATGTCGATGTTCTCACCCGGGCCGGCGCTGCCGGCGATGACGCTATCGACGGCAACGGCGGCCTCGCTCGCGGTATCGGACCGGCCGTCCCAGACCGTGCCCCCTCGCAGTACGAACGCCATGTCCACCTCCCGGCCTTTTGCTCGCCGCGCAGTGTACGCGCATCGGCGCGTACCCCGGGCGGTTGCTACATTTGCAGGATGTTGAAGGATACGTATTGCGGGGATCTGCGTGCCGCCGACGCCGGCCGCACCGTTCGCCTTGCCGGGTGGGTCCACCGCCGGCGCGACCACGGGGGCCTGATCTTCATCGACCTCCGGGATTCGCACGGGATCGTGCAGATCGTGCTCAGCCCGGACCAGGCCGAGGCCCACGAGGCCGCTCATCGCGCCCGCACGGAGTGGGTCCTCGCCGTCGAGGGCGAAGTGCGGCCACGCAGCGCCGCCACCATCAACCCGAACATCCCGACCGGGGAGGTCGAGGTCGTCCCGGCGCGCGTCGAAGTGCTGAGCGAGGCGCAAACGCCGCCGTTCTACATCAACGAGCCCGTCGAAGTGGACGAGCAGCTCCGCCTGCGCTACCGCTACCTGGATCTGCGCCGCCCCGAGGCGGGGAACATCATCCGCCTTCGCCACGAAGTCGTGCGCTACATCCGTGACTTCCTCAGCGACCGGGGCTTCATCGAAGTCGAGACGCCCACGCTGATCAAGTCCACGCCGGAAGGCGCACGCGACTTCCTCGTGCCATCGCGCATGCGCCCGGGGCAGTTCTTCGCCCTGCCGCAGTCGCCGCAGATTCTGAAGGAGCTGCTGATGGTCGCGGGCGTGGAGAAGTACTTCCAGCTCGCGCGCTGCTACCGGGACGAGGACTTTCGCGCCAACCGCGTCGCCGAGCACACCCAGCTCGACCTTGAGATGAGCTTCGTCGATGAGGCGGACGTGATGGGGCTCGTCGAGGAGCTGTACACGGGGATCGCGCAGCGCTTCGGCGGTGGGCGGCCCATCGCCAGCACGCCCTTCCCGAAGCTGGACTACTTCGATTGCATGGACCGCTACGGCATCGACCGGCCGGACCTTCGCTACGGGCTGGAGGTCGTGAACATCGCCGATACCGTGCGCCGGAGCGAGTTCAAGGTGTTCCAGGATGCGCTGGCGAACGGCGGCGAGATCAAGGCCATTCGAATCCCCGGCCAGGCCGGCATGACCCGCCGCGAAATCGACCACCTGACCGAGACCGCGCGCAGCGGCGGCGCCAGGGGGCTCGCGTACATCGGGTTCACCGGCGACGAGCTGCGGTCCCCCATCGCCCGCTTCCTTTCGGAGAGCGAGGTGAACGCCATCCGCACGGTCACGGGCGCGAACGACGGCGACATGGTCGTGATCGTGGCCGACCAGGCCGATGTCGTGGCGAAGTCGCTGTACGAAGTACGCGATGCCCTCGGCACGAGCCTCGGCCTGAAGAACCAGGACCAGCTCTCGTTCGCATGGGTAACGGGCTTCCCGCTGCTCGAATGGCGGCCGGACGAGGAGCGCTGGGACGCGACGCACAACCCCTTCAGCGGCTTCCGCGAGGAGGACCGGCACCTGCTCGATACCGACCCGGGGAAGGTGATCGCGCGGCAGTACGACCTGACGCTGAACGGGAGCGAAGTGGGCGGCGGGTCCATTCGCATCAGCAATCGCGCTGACCAGGAGCGCATCCTCGCGATGATGCGGCACTCGCCGGAGCAGCAGCGCGAGCGGTTTGGGGTGCTCCTCGACGCGCTCGAATTCGGGGCGCCCCCCATGGGCGGCGTGGGGATGGGCATCGACCGGCTGATGATGTCGCTCGTGGGGACGGAGAACATTCGCGACGTGATCGCGTTCCCCAAGGCCTCGTCCGGGACGGACCCACTGATGAGCGCGCCGAGCCCGGTGGACGACGCGCAGCTGCGCGAACTCGGCCTTCGCCTCATCGGCTAACGGCCGCGTGTGGTGTTCCAAAACACGAACAGGCCCGGCTCGCAGGAGCCGGGCCTGTTCTGGTTCGTTGCGGAAACCGTCAGGCGGTGACGGGCGTGAGGGCGGTGGCGCGATTCGCGACGGCCGATCCGCGCATGGCGACGACGGCGGCGCCGATGAGCCAGATGCCGGCGGCGACGTTGCCGGGGAACGGCGTGCCAGTGAGCACGACGATGAGCGTGAGCGCGGCGAGCACGGCACTGAACCAGCCGAAGCCCTTGCCGAAGGCGCCGTACTTGAAGGCGGCAATCGCCGTCACGACCTCGGCCACGCCCACCCCAACCCAGGCGGCCAGCGGCACGTTCTGCGAGAGCGAGTACGTCGTCACCTGGGCGTCCACGCCGTATTCGGCGATGGTGTCGAAGACCATGGCGCGGAAGACGAACGCGACGAGCAGCGCGCCCGCCGTGGCGATGAGCGCGTTCCCCGCGACCGCGGGCAGCAGGCTCTCCCGCGGGACCCGCTGTTCGAGCATGCGGCGGAAGCCGGCGCCGAAGACGACGAGCGCGGCGATGCCGAGCATGCCCATGCCCGCGGAGAGCCGGAAGAGCAGCTCGGTGCCGTCGTCGTTGTAGGCATCGAACATGACCTGCCCGCCGACGCGCAGCTCATCGGGCGAGAGCGCGAACTGGGCCATCCAGGTGGCGGTGTGGCCGAGCGCGACGGCGGCGAGTCCGAAGAGCGGCCACCAGGCGCGCGACGTGTGTTGTGATTCCCGGGACATGCGTGTACCTCCTCGTGGTGAACCGAGGATGCCGTTCGCGGGTGGGGTTCCGCGCCGGGCCGTCGCCGGAGCGGCGATCGGCCTTTGGGCGGAGGCGCGGACCGGCCAGAATTGGGGTGCTTTTGCCCGCTCATTCCCGCGATACCACGCGTAGCTTTTCGGACCTGTAGACTGCGTTACGTGCCGCGAGTGCGCGTGGAACCGCTCGGAATCGAGATCGAGGCACCCCCCGGGGAGACGGTCATGGATGCCGTCTGCTCGCAGGGGTACTTCTGGCCGGTGGGCTGCGCGAAGAACGGCGAGTGCACGAACTGCGCGATGGAGATCATTTCCGGCGTCGGACGCGTTTCCGCCATGGGGCGCTTCGAACGTCAGAACCTGGTCCGCCAGCGCGGGGCACGTTCCGTGGAGGACCCACGGCTGCGGCTGGCCTGCCAGACGCGCGCCGAGGGCGACATCGTGGTCTACAAGCGCGGCGTCGAGCCGGCCTGAGAGGAGCATCGCATGCCGTACGTCATCACCCAGCCCTGCATCACCGTGAAGGACGCCAGCTGCGTGGATGTCTGCCCCGTTGATTGCATCCACTCGACGGACGACGCGCCGCAGTACTACATCAACCCGGACCAATGCATCGACTGCGCGGCCTGCGAGATGGCCTGTCCGGTCCAGGCGATCTTCCACGAGGACGCCGTACCCGAGGAGTGGAAGTCGTTCATCCTCGTCAACGCTGATTTCTTCAAGGAAGCCTAGCCAGGGCTCCGCCTGCTCCGCCCCGGGAGGTACCAGCCACAGTGGAACTTGCACAACTCGAGGCGTTTCTCCAAGTCGCCCATCACCGTTCGTTCAGCCGTGCCGCCGAGGCGCTCTTTCTCACGCAGCCCTCGGTGACCGCGCGCATCCAGTCGCTCGAACGGGAGATCGGGGAGCGCCTCTTCGAACGCACCGGCCGCAGCGTGACCCTGACGGACGCCGGCCACGCCTTCATCCCGCACGCCCAGCGCGCGCTCACGGCCGTGCAGGAAGGCACGGACGCGATCGAGGCCGTCCGCCACGGGGACGTCGGCAGCATCCGCATCGGCGCGAGCTCCAGCATCGCCACCTACGTGCTCCCGGCGATCTTCAAGCGTTTCCGCGTGGAGCGGCCGCGGGTGCACATCCACCTCACCACCGGCACCACCGAGGACATGATCGAGAAGCTGATCGCGGGAGAATTGCACGTCGCGATCACGCGCCTGACCCAGCACCCCGAGATCGAATCGCTGCACCTGTACAACGACGACCTCTCGCTCGTGGTGTCGCCGGCGCATCCGTTCGCGGCGCGGGGCCGGGTGACCGTGGCCGAGGCTGGCCGCGAGCCGTTCCTGTTCTTCGAGCGCAGCTCGAGCTACCACACGCTCATCTACAGCATGTTCCTGCGCGTGGGCGTCGTGCCGGAGTCGGTCATGGAGCTGGACTCCATGGAAGCGACCAAGCACATGGTCGAAGCGGGCCTCGGCATCGCCATCCTGCCCGTGGTCTCCATCGACCCCGAGTGCGAGGCGGGGACGCTGAAGCGGGTCGATATCCGCGACATGGAGCAGCCGGCGCAGCGCGAAGTGGGGGTCCACGTCCTTCGCAACCGTGCCATCGCGCCGCCCCTGCGGGACTTCCTGAAGCTGCTGACCCACGAGTACAGCCTCCCCAACCCGTTCGACGGCCACCGCCTGGTCCAGACCGGCGGCTGACGCCCATTTCGCCCGGGTTCGCACCCTGGCGGCGCCCCACCCGCCCTGCCTTCGCGCGCCCGGCGGTACACTCGAAATACGAACCGCGAAAAGAAGAAGGCGCCCGTTGGCCGTTGAACGTCTCCAGAAGATCCTCTCGAACGCCGGGGTGGCGTCGCGCCGGGTGGCCGAGGAGGCCATCCTCGCCGGCCGCGTCGCCGTCAATGGCAAGGTGCAGAACGCACTCGGCGCCCGCGCCGATATCGACGTCGACGAAGTCACGCTCGATGGCGTGCCCGTGCTCAAGGGCGCGTACCGGTACTTCATGCTGAACAAGCCGGCCGGGTTCGTGACCACCGCCCGGGACGACCAGGGCCGCGAGACGGTGCTCGATCTCGTGCCCATCGGCGACATCCAGATGCACCCCGTCGGCCGCCTCGACATGGATAGCGAAGGGCTCCTGATCATCACGAACGATGGCCACCTCACGGGGCTGCTCACGCACCCGCGGTACGAGGTCGAGAAGGAGTACCTGGTCGGGCTGGACGCGCCGATTTCGCGCACGGACATGCAGCGGCTTGTCCGGGGCGTGGAATCGGATGGCGACCGCCTGCGCGCCGCCTCGATCACGCCCGCCGTCGCTCCGCCGTCGCCGGACCCGGACGAGCGCCCGGCGGCGCCCGCGTGGGCGCTGCTCGTGCTGCGGGAAGGGAAGAACCGCGAGATTCGCCGCATGATGGAAGCCGTCGGGCGCCGCGTGCTCGTGCTGCGGCGGATCCGGTTGGGCCCGCTGCACCTCGGCACGCTGGGGTCGGGTGCCTTCCGCGAACTCACACCAGAGGAAGTGGACGCGCTGTATGCCGCGGGGAAGGCAGCGGAACAGCGATCCGGCGCCCCTGTGCGGTAGGCCCCAATCGCCTACCATTCCCCGTCGATGCCGAACCGCCCGATCCCAGGCCTGCCCCACCCGATCGCGATCGACGGCCCCGCCGCCTCGGGAAAATCCACCGTCGGGCAGGCGCTCGCCGCTGAATTCGGCTACCTGTTCCTCGATACCGGGCTCATGTACCGGGCGTTCACGCTCGCGGCGCTGCGAGCGGGCGTGGGAGCCGACGACCCCGCCGCCTGCGAAGCGCTCGCCGCGTCGCTCCCCCTGACTGCCCGCGCGGGCAGCGAAACGAACATCTTCCTCGGCGACGAGGACGTGACCGGGGAACTGCGCGCGCCCGAGGTCGAGGCGAACGTGAGCAAGTACAGCGCGATCCCCGGGGTGCGGAGCGCGATGGTGGGCCGCCAGCGCGAGGTGGCGCAGTCGGCCCCGGCGGTCCTCGCGGGGCGCGATATCGGGACGGTGGTCCTGCCCGATGCGCCGCTCAAGATCTTCCTCACGGCCTCCGAGGAGGCGCGGGCCGCCCGCCGGGGCGAGCAGCAACACCAGGACGCCGCCCAGGCACGCCGGGACATCTCGGGCCGGGACGCGTCCGACTCCACGCGGGCGACGGCGCCGTTGACGCGCGCCCCCGATGCCCTCGAACTCGACACCACGGCGATGCCGCTGGAGGCGGTGCTCGCCTTCGTCCGCGAGCGGGTGGCCGCCCTCGCGGCCCGCTCGGCACCGGCGCCACCCTCCGCCACGGCGGCGCCTCACGCCCCGGCACGCGCCGCGGCGAAGGATGGCGCCCGGCGTGCGCTCGCGCCGCTGCGACGGGTCCGTGCCTGGTTCGGGTACGGGCGGTTCACACCGGCGTTCTACTGGGCCTGCACGTACCTGCTGCGGTTCATCCTGATGGTCATCGGCCGCTGGAAGGCGACGGGGCGCGAGCGCGTGCCCGTCGCGGGACCCCTGATCGTGGTGTCGAACCACCTCAACAACGCGGACCCGCCGATCGTGGGGGCCGGCATCGCCCGGCGGCGCATCCGCTGGATGGCCAAGGCCGAACTCTACAAGTATCCGTTCGGCGCGATCCCCCGCCTCTGGGGCGCCTTCCCCGTTCGCCGCTTCGATGCCGATATCCGGGCGATGCTGCAGGCGGAGCGCATCCTCAAGAACGGAGAGGTGCTCGGCATGTTTCCGGAGGGGCACCGCAGCCGCACGGGGTACGTCGGGAAGCCGCACCCGGGGACGGCGCTCATCGCCCTTCGCTCCGGGGCGACGGTGTTGCCCTGCGCGATCGTCGGGACGGAGCAGCTGGGCAACCTCTGGAACCTGCTGAAGAAGCCCCGGATCAGCGTCGTCATCGGCGAGCCGTTCACCGTCGAGAAGGTTCGCAAGCCTTCGGAGCAGCAGGTGAGCGACCTCACCGAGCGCATCTTCGAAGCGATTACCGCGCTCTTACCCGCGAAATACCTCCCAACCTATACTGAGCCAGGGAAGGAAGGGAACGCGGCTGATGGTGGGGATTCTCCGGGCGTCTGAAATGGGGTTTTGCATGGGGGTGCGGCGCGCCGTGCAGATCATGCAGGGCGAGGCATCCCTCGATGTGCCCGTCTTCAGCGTCGGCGAAATCGTCCATAACCCGCACGTCGTGCGCAGCCTCGAGTCATCTGGCGTGCGGCAGCTGCCCGGGCCCGACGAAATCGATGGCGATGTGGGCCGCGCCACCGCGGAGGCGGTCCAGCAGGGACGGGTGGCCATCACCGCCCACGGCGTCGGCGAGCGGGTCGTGCGCCAGCTCACGGACGCGGGCCTCGACATCATCGACACCACCTGCCCGATCGTCACCCGCGCCCAGCGATACGCCCAGAAGTTCGTACGCGACGGCTGGCACGTCCTCATCTTCGGTGATCGCGGCCACAAGGAAGTGCGCGGAATCATGGGCTGGACGTTCGATGCGAACGGAACCTCGCACGCGACGATCTTCGAGCGCGCCGATTATGACTACCTCAAGGAGCAGGTCGACAGCTTCCCCGGCGGCTTCCCGAGCAAGATCGGGGTCATGGTGCAGACGACGCACCGCATGGAGGACTTCGGCCGCTTCGTTTCGAACCTGATGCTGCTGCAGCGGGACCGGAACTTCGAGTTCCACATCGTGAACACCCTTTGTCATGCCACGACGGGTCAGCAGGAGGCCGCCGCGGCGCTGGCCCGGCAGGTCGACGTGATGGTGGTGGTGGGCGGCAAGAAGAGCGCCAACACGCGCAACCTGCGCGAGGCGTGCGAAGAGCAGGGCACGCGCGCCTATCACATCGAGGGGCCGGACGAGCTGCAGGCGGAGTGGTTCGAAGGCGTGCGGCGCATCGGCCTCACCGCCGGCGCATCCACCCCCGGACTACAGCATCGACCAGGTCGAACAGCGCATTCGCGAACTCGCCCCGGAATGATGACCGCCCGCGCCGCGCACTCGCGTTCCCCCGGGACCCGCCCATGAATCGCACTCCCCAGCCCGCCATGATCTCGGGCGTGCGGCCAGGATCGCTCGCCGAGGAAGCCGGCATCGAACCGGGCGACGCCATCGTCTCCCTGGGCGGCCGCGTCCTGCGGGACGTCGTGGACCTGCAGTTCTACCAGTCCGAGCCCGAAGTCGAGGTCCACATTCGCAAGGCGAACGGCCTGGACGAGGCGATCCTGTTCGAAAAGGAGATCGACGAGGACCTGGGCCTCGAATTCGAACGGGCGACGTGGGACGAGGTCATCCTCTGCAACAACAACTGCTTCTTCTGCTTCCTCAAGGGGCTGCCACGGGGATGCGGAAGTCGCTCTACATGAAGGACGACGACTACCGCCTGAGCTTCCTCCACGGCAACTTCGTCACGCTCACGAACCTCACGGAGGACGACTGGGCGCGGCTCGAGGAGCAGCGGCTGAGCCCCCTGAACGTCTCGGTGCACGCGACCGAGCCCGCACTTCGCCGCCGGATGCTGGGTAACCCCACCGCGCCCGACATCGTCGAGCAGCTGCGGCGGCTCGGCACGCTTGGGCTTGCGGCGCACACGCAGATCGTCCTCTGCCCAGGCGTGAACGACGGCCCGAACCTCGACCGCTCCGGGCGCGACCTCGCGGCGCTGTATCCCACGGTCCGCACGATCTCGGTCGTGCCCGTGGGCGCGAGCCCGAAGCTGGAAGACTGGTCGCTCGAACGCGACGGCATCGAACTCGTGCGGCCCGAAGCGGGGTACGCGCGCACGATCGTGGGCCAGGTGCGAGGGCTCCAGCGCGAAATCCGCGCCGCCCACGGTGTCACCGTCCTCCAGTGCAGCGACGAGTACTACGTCACGGCGGGCGAGGACGTACCGCCCGCGCGCATGTACGACGGCTTCCCCCAATATGAGAACGGCATCGGCATGGTGCGAACGACGCTCGATGACCTTGCCCGCACGAAGCGGAGGATCGCACGGCGCGGATGCCCGGGCGGCCAGGGGAAGTACGTTGTCCTTGGCTGCGGCTGCCTGATCGCGCCGGTCTTGCAGCGCATCGCAGCCGAACTCGAACCGCTGACCGGCGCGCGCATCGAAGTGGTCCCGGTGACAAACTCCGTCTTCGGTGAGCGCGTGAACGTGAGCGGCCTGCTCTGCGGCCAGGATTATGTCTCCGCCCTCGGCGGTCGAGCGCCGGATTGCTTCATCCTCCCGCGGACGAGCCTCGACTACTTCGGCAAGAAGTTCCTCGACAGCATGCCCATCGAGGAGTGCGAGGCCGCGCTTGGTGCACCGCTCACCTTCGCCACCCAGTGGAGCGAAGTGGTGCGCATTCTCGAAAGGGGCCCGCGCCGCCCGGGCCGCAACGATGCGACCAACGGCGCCTTCTGGGCGGAAGAGCGCGAGTCGCTGCCCGCCGGGGCGGCCTGGGTGCCCGCCTGATTCAGAGGGGGCCAATGGTTGCGCGGTAAAGAGCACGTTTCGGAGCGAGGGCGCCCCGTTCCGGCCCCGCGCGGCGGGCTGTACTCTTTTCGGCACCTTCACCGGTTCGTCGCGGCCGTGAAAGCGGAGTCCGTGGCCCCGGCGTATCGTTCATCGAATCCCGGCCTGTGGGTGATGATTTGTCCAACCGAACCCTGATGCTCCTCATGGGCTTCGTCGCCTTCCTGATCCTGGTGGTCGGCGTTGTCGGCGTCGTTGCCATCGCCGGCGGCGGGGGCGACGACGAGGGCGACACCGCCAGCCCGTCGCGCACCACGACCCCGAAGTCCGGTTCCGTCGCGAAGATCTGCGAGGGTAAGACGCTCGTGGTTCCCGGCGGCGAACCGAACACGCAGCTCGACCCCATCCAGGTCGGCGACGTCGAGACGAGCGAGTACATCGTCGAGATCTTCGGCGGGCTGATGACGCTCGACCCTGAGCTCAAGGTCATCCCGGACCTCGCGCGTGAGATGCCCACCGTCTCGGCCGACGGCAAGGTGTACACCTTCCGCCTGCGGGACAACATCGTCTTCAGCCAGAACAGCCGGCGCGTCACCGCCGCCGACTTCAAGTACAGCATCGAGCGTGCGGCCGACCCCAAGGAGGCTTCGCCCACGGCGAAGGCGTACCTCGGCGACATCGTCGGCATCGCCGAGAAGCTCTCGGGCAAGGCCAAGGAAGTCAGCGGCGTCCGCGTCGTCGACGACAAGACGATCGAGATCACCCTCATCGAGCCCGCGGACTTCTTCCTCGCGGAGCTCACGTACCCGGTGGCCTACGTCGTCGACCGCGAGCAGATCGAGAAGGATCCGCGCAACTGGACGCGCCGTCCGAACGGCACCGGGCCGTTCAAGCTGGTCGAATTCACCATCGGCGAGCAGATCCGGCTGGTGCGGAACGACCGCTACCACCTCGGGGTGCCGAAGCTCGAGGAAGTGCGCTTCGAACTCGGCGGCGGTTCCATTTCCACCCGCTACCAGAACGACGAACTGCACGTGGGCTTTGTGCCCGGCACCGAACTCGACGCCGTGAAGGCCGGCCGCAGCCCGCTCGCGAAGGATTACCGCGCGACGAACGAGATGGCCGTTTCGTACATCACCATGAACCCGACCAAGGAGCCGTTCGACGACCCGAAGGTGCGCCAGGCGTTCGCCATGTCCATCGACCGGGAAAGCATCAACAACGTGCTCATCTACGGCGCCTACCGCATCGCCGACGGCTTCACACCGCCCGAGATGCCGGGATACACCGAGTCCGTGAAGTCGCTGAAGTACGACCCGGTTCGCGCCAAGCAGTTGCTGCAGGAATCGAAGTACGCCGGCCGTCTGCCGCGCATCACCCTGAACTACGGCGGATCGGGCGGCAATTCGCCGGAGACGCTCGTGGCGATGCAGAAGGGGTGGGAGGAGACCCTCGGCGTGACCGTCCAGCTCGAGGCGGTGGACCCGGTGGCCTACATGCGCGAGCAGCGCAAGGGCAGCTTCCAGATGCTGTCCGACGGCTGGGCCGCCGACTACCCGGACCTCGAGGACTTCACCGGCAAGCTGTTCCGGAGCGACAGTTCGCTCAACTACACGCAGTACAAGAACAGCGAAGTCGATGCACTGCTGCAGCAGGCGCGCCGCGAAACCGACCGGAACAGGCGGTACACGCTGTACGCGCAGGCGGAGCAGAAGATCCTCGATGACGCCCCGATCATCCCGATCTTCTGGCCGGTGTCGCACACGCTCGTGAAGCCGTGCGTGCAGGGCTATCCGAACGTGTCGATGACGGTGCCGAAGTACCGCTACGTCGACATCGTGAAGCCGTAATCCCATGGGCCCAGGGCTGGCTGGCTACATCCTTCGCCGCCTGCTCTGGGCTATCCCTGTCCTGTTCATCATCTCCGTCCTTGTCTTCGTCATGCTCCGGATGGCGCCGGGCGACCCCGCGGAGACGATTCTTGGCAACCGCTTCGATGAAGAGCAGGCGGATGTCCTTCGCCGCAAGTACGGCTACGACCAGCCGCTGACGGTGCAGTACGCGAATTACATGTGGAACCTCGCCCACCTCGACCTCGGGGTGTCGGTGAAGTACCGCGACTTCACGGTCACCGAGGTCATCCTGCCGAAGCTGTGGGTCTCGAGCCGCCTCGGCATCCTCGCGCTGCTGATTTCGTTCGGCCTTGGGATTCCCGTGGGGGTGTATGCCGCGCTCGCGCGCGGGACCTTCCTCGACCCGCTGACTATCTCGAGCTGGCTGCTTCTGGACGCGATTCCCCCGTACGTGCTCATCCCGCTCGTGCAGTGGGCGCTGGTCTTGAAACTGAAGCTGTTCGGCCTGGGCTGGGACGGCTTCCTCTCGGCGAACATGATCCTGCCCGTGCTGGTGATGGGGCTGCCGGGTGTCGCGGGCGTGGCACGGCTCATGCGCGCGAGCGTGATCGGCGTCCTGAATGAGGACTACATCCGCACGGCGCGCGCCAAGGGGTTGCGCGAGCAGACCATCATCGTCAGCCACATCACCCGGAACGCCCTCCTGCCGATGGTGACGGTGATCGGCCTTTCCCTGCCCGGCGTCGCCGCCGGCGCCCTGTTCGTGGAGACGTTGTTCGGCATCCCCGGAATCGGCCAACTGTCGCTTGAGGCCGTGCAACTGCCAGACTTCGACGTCGTCCTTGCCCTGATCCTCTTCGGGTCGGCGTCGTTCGTGCTCGCCAACGTCGTGATCGATGTCGCCTACGCGTTCATCGATCCGCGCGTGCGTGTGGGCGGGGCAAGGGGGTAGCCATGGCGATCGCGGAGAGCACCGCCGTCCTCACCTCCCCGGAGATGACCCGCCGGCCGCGCTGGCCGGCGCTTCGCGCCCTCGCCCGCAAGAAGCTGGCGCTGGTGGCGCTGGCGTACCTGCTGCTGTTCTACGCCGTCGGGCTCGCCGCGCCGCTCGTGGCCCCTTACGACCCGAACGACCAGAACATCCGGGCCGGCGAGACCCGCCAGGGGCCGTCGTCCGAGCACTGGCTGGGGACGGACTCCCTCGGCCGCGACCTTCTCTCGCGCGTCATCTACTCCGCGCGCACGACCGTGCTGTTCACGATCGTGGTCGTCGTTACCGGCGGCTTCTTCCTCGGGCTGGGGCTTGGGCTGCTCGCGGGGTATCGCGGCGGCTGGGTGGACACCGCGATCATGCGCGTGGGTGAAATCCTGGGCGGCTTACCCACCCTTATCCTCATCCTCGCCATCACGGCTGCGTTCCGAACACGCATCACGGACCTTGCGTACTGGTTCGAAGACCACACCTGGGTCTCGTTCAGCGAAGCGAAGACGTTCCTCAAGTTCACGATCATCGCGGGGGCGACGGTGCCGTTCGCGTGGGTGGGCAGCGCGCGCATCGTGCGGTCGCAGGCGCTCGCGATTCGCGAGCTCGCGTACGTCACCGCCGCCGAGGCGATGGGCGCTTCGACATGGCGGGTCATCGGGCGGCACATCCTCCCCGGCGTGATGCCGCTGTTCATCGTCGGCCTATCGGGGAGCATGGCGGGCATGGCCGGGGCGGAGGTGTCGCTGAGCTACCTCGGCCTCGGCATCGACCCGCCGGCGGCCAGCTTCGGGAGTCTGATTTCGGAGGCCGGCTTCATTCGCACGTTCCAGCAGTACCCGCACCTGCTGCTCGGGGCGGCGACGCCGGTCGTGCTGTTCTTCTACGCGTGGAACCTGCTCGGGGACGCGCTGGTGGACGTGCTCGAACCGCGCCTGAACCTCCGTTAGCAACGCCACATCGAGGGATTGGCAGGAACCCGTCGCGGAACGGGCTCTTTGCTATACTCGATTGCGGAGGACAGTAGCCCACCCGTGAAGGTAACCCTCGAACGGCTCCCCGAGAGCCGCGTACAGCTCGATATCGAAGTCGATGACGAGCGGCTGGAGAAGTCGCTCGATTCGGCCTACAAGCGCCTGGCGCAAAAGGCGCGCATCCCCGGCTTCCGCCCCGGGAAGGCGCCGCGCCACATGATCGAACGCGCCTACGGCCGCGAAGGGTTGATTCGCGAAGCGCTCGACCGCCTCGTGCCCGATGTCTACAACGAGACCATCGAGCAGGAAGACGTGCCCGCGATCGCACAGCCTGAACTGGAGATCCTCGAACTCGAGCCCGTCCGCTTCAAGGCGACCGTCGCTGTCCGACCCACCGTGGACCTCGGTGATTACCGCGCCGTGCGCATCGAGCGCCAGCCCGTCGAAGTCACCGAGGAGCAGGTCGAAGAGACCGTCATGACGCTCCGGCGCCGCTTCGCCGAACGCGAAACCGCCGACCGGCCCGCCGCCTACGGCGACGTGCTCACGGTCGATGTCGAAGGCGTGATCAAGGGCGAGACGCCGGAAGGCGCCGAAGAGCCCGAACCGGACGAGCCATTCGTCCAGGACACCGATGCCGAGTTCCAGCTCAAGGAAGGGCAGGATCTGCTCGTCCCCGGGCTGGCGGAAGCGTTCGTGGGTATGGGCGCGGGCGACACGAAGACCGTGGATATCACCATCCCCGACGACTTCCGCGTCGAGCGCTTCCAGGGAAGCCGGCGTCGTTCACGCTGACCGTGAAGACGGTCGAGCAGGAGAACCTTCCGCCCGAGGATGACGACCTCGCCGCCAAGGTGAACGGCGACGAGTTCAAGACGTTCACGGAGGTGCGGGCGCGCATCCGCGAGGACATTCTCAAGGCGCTCACCGAACAGGAAGACACGCGCATCCGGAACGAGGCCATCGATCGGCTGCTCGAAATCGCCACGCTGGATTTCCCGCGGGTGATGGTGGAGCGCGAGATCGACCACATGGTCTCGGACGCGATGGGCAACGACCGGCAGCAGTACGCCGCCTACCTTTCGCGCATCGGGCGCACCGAAGAGGAGTTCCGCGAGACCTGGCGTGAAGCCGCCGAGGTGCGCGTCAAGCGCGCCCTCGTGCTGAGCGAACTGGGTGAAGTGGAACACATCGACGTCACCGACGCCGATGTCGATGGGGAACTGGACCGCCTTGCCGCCCCGATGGGCGAAGAAGCGGCCCGCTTCCGCGAACTCTTCATGACGCCCGACGGTATCGCCACGATCCGCAGGAATCTGCAGAGCCAGAAGGTTCTCGAACGGCTCTCGCAGATCGCCGCCGGTGAAGCTCCCGACATTCCCGTCACGAACGGGGCTACGGAAGCGGCCGCGGCGAACGACGATCTCGGGGAGGACGTCCCCACGACGGAGGAGGAGCGCGCGTGACGCAAGCGCAAACGGTCCACCCGCTGGTGCGGGCAGTCATCCCGACGGTGATCGAGAGCGGACCGCGCTCCGAACGCGCCTTTGACATCTTCTCCTTGCTGCTGAAGGAGCGGATCGTCTTCCTTGGCACCCCCATCGACGACCAGATCGCGAATCTGATCGTTGCCCAGCTCCTGTTCCTCCAGCGCGAGGACCCGGAGCGGGACATCTCCATGTACATCCACTCGCCGGGCGGCGTCATCACCGCCGGGCTCGCGATCTACGACACGATGCAGCTCATCGAGCCGGCTGTTTCGACGATCGCAGTGGGCCAGACCGCTTCGATGGCGACGGTGCTGCTCTGCGCCGGGGCCAAGGGGAAGCGCTTCGCCCTGCCGAACGCCACCGTGCACATGCACCAGGCGCTCGGCGGCGCTCGCGGCCAGGCCACCGACATCGAGATCGCGGCGAAGGAGATCCTTCGCAACAACGAAATCATCCGCAACATCATCGCCAACCACACGGGCCAGCCGGTCGAGCGCATTACCCGCGACTTCGACCGCGACTTCTACCTCGATGCCCAGGGTGCGAAGGAATACGGATTCGTCGACGAGCTGCTCGCGCGGCCGGCCGACGCCAAATAGGGAGCACGAGGGGAGGGGCAGTCCGTGGCCGGAAGCCGTTCATCCAACAGGGTTCAGTACCACTGCTCGTTCTGCGGGAAGAACCAGGACCAGGTGCGGCGGCTCATCGCCGGGCCGGGTGCTGTCTACATCTGCGACGAATGCGTCGACCTCTGCCGCGAGATCATCGACGAAGAGACGGGATCGCATTCGTCCACGCCTGCCACGGCGGGCGGCCCCAAGGCGACGGCGCGGAACGTCCCGCCCCCGAAGTTCATTTACGAACACCTCGATGAGTACGTGGTTGGCCAGGAACAGGCGAAGAAGGTTCTCTCCGTCGCCGTCTACAACCACTACAAGCGCATCACCGCCGCGGCCGAGAACGACATCGAGCTGGAGAAGTCCAACATCCTGCTCGTCGGGCCGACCGGTACGGGCAAGACGCTCCTCGCCAAGACGCTGGCGCGGATGCTCGACGTGCCCTTCTCCGTCGCCGATGCGACCGCCCTCACGGAGGCGGGTTACGTCGGCGAGGATGTCGAGAACATCCTCCTCCACCTGATCCAGGCCGCCGACTTCGATATCCAGAAGGCCGAGCGGGGCATCATCTACATCGACGAGATCGACAAGATCGCCCGCAAGAGCGGGGACAATCCCAGCATTACGCGCGATGTCAGCGGCGAAGGCGTGCAGCAGGCGCTCCTGAAGATCATCGAAGGCTGTGTGGCGAACGTGCCCCCACAGGGCGGCCGCAAGCACCCGCACCAGGACTTCCTGCAGATCAACACGCAGAACATCCTGTTCATCTGTGGCGGCGCCTTCGAAGGGCTCGAGAACCACATCGAGAAGCGGCTGACGCGCGACCACGTCCGCATCGGCTTCCGCGCGGACCGGGCCTTCCGGGGCACGAAGCGGGCGGACCAGCTCCTCACGCACGTCACGCACGACGACCTGCTCGAATTCGGCCTCATCCCCGAGTTCGTCGGCCGCCTGCCGATGGTCGTGGGCCTGAGCTCGCTCGACGAGGACGCCCTCATCAGCATCCTCACGGAACCGAAGAACGCGCTCGTGAAGCAGTACCAGCGGTACTTCGGCATGGACGGTGTGGAGCTGGTGTTCACCGACGAAGCGCTGCGCGCGATCGCCCAGACCGCCATCAAGCACAAGACGGGCGCCCGCGGGCTCCGGACGGTGCTCGAGCAGGCGCTGATGGAAGTGATGTACGACATCCCGGGCCGCGGCGACGTGCGCAAGTGCGTCGTGAGCGCGGAGACGGTGCTCAGCGGGCAGCGCCCGCTGCTCATCACGCGGGGCGGCGCCACCATCGACGCCACCACCCCGGCGCCGGCGGACGGTCGCGAAAGCGCCTGACCCCGGAACCGCAAGTCATGCGAAAGGGGCCCCTTCCGGGGCCCCTTTCGCATGCCCGGCCGGGCTGGCAACGGCCATTCGGCCGTTGCGCGAGCGCGGCGGTGCGCGACACTGTCCCGCGGTGCCGGAGCCGCTTCACATTCTCGTGTTCGGTCAGAGCAACTCCGCGGGGGCCGTACTCCCGGGTGGCGCCCTGCCGTGGCCGCAGCTCCTCGCGGCGGCTCTCCCGAGCGCACTGGGCCGGCCCGCGACGGTCACCTTTCGTACCTTCTACGCTCACGCTGCCGGCTCCGCCGCCTATCTCGACCGTGAACTCGCGAAGTACTCGCCCGACCTCGTGATCCTCACCATGACCCCGTTCGCGTTCCTGCAGCCGATGGTCGGGCCGGGCGTGCGGAAGCGGTACGGCGAACGCGCCTACCGGCTGTACCAGCGCCTGGAGTCGCGATTCGACCGCGTGACGAGGGATCGGGGGGAGGCTGCTGGGAGCGCCAACCGCCTCGCCCGCCGGATCACGCGAGCGGTGCTCGGTGCTGCGCCGGTCGCGGACTACGAGACCGTTCGCGACGCCACGGTGGCGGCGTTGCGGCGGGTGGCGAGGGAGGAGGACCTGCGCGTGCTCGCGTTCCAGGGGTTCGTGCGCGTCCCGGAGGGCCCGGCGCGGTCGCGCCGGGCCGCCGCGTCGCTGTTGGAACGCTTCTTCGTGGACATGCGCGCCGCGTGCGGGCAGGCCCACTGCGACTATATCAACCTGAACGAGGCGCACCGCGAGGACCTGGATCGCTGGTTCTACCCGGATCGCCTGCACGTCACGGCCGAGGCGCACGCCCTCACGGCCAACGCCGTTCTGCAGTGGGTGATCCAGGCCGCGCCCCCGCCGGTCTGACGCGATCAGCCGGCGAGCACCGCCACGGTGACGCCCTCACCACCTTCGTTGGGCGCCGCGGATTCGTACTTTCGCACGAGCGGGTGGCCGTGCAGGGCTTCGCGGATGGCGGCGCGCAGGGCTCCCGTGCCCTTGCCGTGGATGATGCGTACAAATGGCAGCCCCGCGCGGAAGGCATCGTCGAGGTAGGTTTCGAAGTTGCTCAACGCCTCTTCGGCGCGCTGCCCGCGGAGGTCGAGGTCCATGGGGACGTGCGGTCGCAGCGCCGATTGCGGCATCACCACGGGCGCGGTGCCCGCTCGCGGCTCCACCTTCGCGATGCGGTCGACCGACACCTTCATTCGCAGCGCGCCGAACTGCACCTCGACGCGGCCATCCTCACCCACCGCGCTGAGCGCCTCCCCAACCTGCGGGATGTCGCGCACGTGGACCATGTCCCCCGGCGCGAGGGCACGCGCCACGGGGGGCGTGACGACTTCGCGCCGCTGAATGCGCGCGCGGGATTGCAGCCGCCCGAGGTTCGCGTCGAGGGTGCGCAGCGTCTCGTCCGCGGCGCGCGGGTCGAAGTCCCGTAGCACCGCCTTTCGGCGCACCTGGTCGATCTCCCGGCGGATCGCCGCGAGCTCGTCCTCGGCCTCGCGGTGGGCCGCGTCGAGGATGCCCGCGCGCTCCTGCTCGATGCGGTCGCGCCGCTCCGCCAGGGAACGCCGCAAGTCCTCGGACTCCTCGCGCGCCAGCTCCTCGCGCCGACGGGACTCGGCAGCCGCCGCGCGCTCTTCACGGATTTCGCCGAGCAGGGTCTCCATTTCGAAGTGCTCGGGCGCCAGCTGTTCGGATGCCCGCCGCAGCACCGGTTCATCGAGCCCCAGGCGGCGGGCGATGGCGATCGCGTTCGATTGCCCCGGCAGGCCGATCGTCAGGTGGTACGTCGGGCTCAGCGTCTCCAGGTCGAACTCCACGGAGGCGTTTCGCAGCCGCGGGTCGTTGTGCGCGAACGCCTTCAGTTCGCCGTGGTGCGTGGTCGCGACGATGGTGCAGCCCCGTTCGAGGAGCGTTTCGAGAATGGCCCGTGCGAGCGCCGCGCCTTCCGTGGGGTCCGTCCCGGCGCCCAGCTCGTCGAGGAGCACGAGCGTGCCCGGGCCGGCCTTGCCGAGGATGTCGGTGATGTTCCGCATGTGCGACGAGAACGTGGAGAGCGACTGCTCGATCGACTGCTCGTCGCCGATGTCCGCGTAGACGCGCTCGAAGACGACCATCTGGCTGCCCTCGTCGCAGGGGATGGGCAGCCCCGCCTGCGCCATCAGGGTCAGCAGCCCCAGGGTTTTCAGCGCGACCGTTTTCCCGCCCGTGTTCGGGCCGGTGATGAGCACGCCGGGGAATTCGCCGCCGACGTCGATGTCGGTGGGGACCACGGTGCCGCGCAGCAGGGGGTGCCGACCGCGCACGAGGATGGTGGCGCCGCGCTCCCGGAGCCAGCTGTCGGCGTCGCCGGGCGGCGGGAGCTCCGCCTTCAGGCGGCGGGCAAGCCGGCCCCGGGCGCTCAACAGGTCCAGCTTCGCGAGCGCCATCAGCGAACGCATGGCGTCTTCCTCGCGTTCGCCCAGGAGCCACGTGAGGCGCTGGAGCACGCGCCGCACCTCGCGGTCCTCAGCGAGCTGCAGTTCACGGACCTGGTTCCCGGCATCCACGACGCCCATGGGCTCGAGGAAAACGGTCGCGCCGGAGGACGAGACATCGTGGACGATGCCCTGGATCTGCCCGCGGTAATCCGCCTTGATGGGAATGACCTTGCGGCCGTTCCGCTCGGTGAGGAGCCCTTCCTGGGCGATGCCGCGGCGAATGGCGTCGCCGAGCGCGGCCTGCGCCCGCTGGTCCAGCCGATCCTGGGCGATGCGCAGTTCGCGCCGGGTCGTCGCCAATGCGTCGCTCGCGCTATCGGCGACCTCGCCCCGGGAGGTGATGGATTGGTCGACGGCGTCGGAGAAGCGGCGGAGGTCAGAGACTTCATCGGCGATGACCGCGAGCACGGGGACACGGTCCCGCAGCCGCTCGACCACATTTCGCGCGCGCCAGGCGGCCTTGAGGGTGCCCGCGGCGTCGACAAGCTCCGTTGGCTCGAGCGCCTGGCCGATGGATGCGGCATGAATCAGGGGGCGAACGTCGCGGGCGCCACCGAAGGGGATATCGATCCCCATCTGGTCGAGGAGGCGCACCTCGGCGGTCTGCTCCTGGAGCCGCCGCACGGCTTCGTAATCCGTCTCGGGCCGGACGGCCAGGGCGAGCTCGCGCCCGGCGCTGAAGGCGGTCTCGGCCGCGAGCAGCGCCAGCACCTTGTCGAACTCGAGCACGCGTAAGGTGTGGTCGTCCATCTGTGCTTCCAGCGTACGGGGACGGGAACGCCGGGGAAACCGCCTACCCTCGCTGCCCCAGCCACTCCCGCAGTGCCCACTCGGTGGAATCGAAGGCGAGTTCGTTCCAAGGGATGGCGTCGGGCGCGAACCAGGCGACGTCGAGGGTCTCCTCGCCGGCGGAACCCTCACCGAGCGCCCGCGCTTCGTACACGATGACGACGACGCCCGCCTCGGTGCGGGTGTAGACGCCCACGAGCCGCAGCTCATCGACCTCCAGCAGCGCCTCCTCGCGGGTCTCGCGCGCGGCTGCCTCCTCGGCGGTCTCGCCGACGTCCATGTAGCCGCCGGGGAACACCCAGGTCCCCGCGCGAGGATCGATCGCGCGCTTCACGAGGAGGATGGCGCCGTCCTCGCGCACGGGGATCGTGCCGGCGACGGGGCGCGGGTTGATGTAATGGATGAAGCCGCAGTCCAGGCAGACCATCCGCCGCTTGGAATCGCCTTCCGGGACGGCGGTGGTGAGCCGCTGGCC
This sequence comes from Candidatus Amarobacillus elongatus, assembly GCA_016703545.1. Taxonomy (GTDB): domain Bacteria; phylum Chloroflexota; class Dehalococcoidia; order Tepidiformales; family Tepidiformaceae; genus Amarobacillus; species Amarobacillus elongatus. Next base: position 59,935 of record JADJBX010000003.1, on the reverse strand, counting down.
GCAGTGCATGCAGTAGCGGCTGAAGGTGTGGGGGTGCTGGCTCATGCCTCCCCTAGCCCCGGAGCCCGGCCGGCGCCTGCTGCATCCCCATCGACTCCGGTCCCTCGATCCATGCCTCGCCGTCCTCCCAGACTTCCTTCTTCCACACGGGGACCTTCTTCTTGATGGTATCGACGAGCCAGCGGCCGCCATCGAAGGCGCTCGCGCGGTGTCCGCTGCTGATGGCGATGAGCAGGCTGGTTTCGCCGATTTCGAGCCGCCCGGTGCGGTGCAGCACGGCGCACTCCTCCAGCCCGAAGGTGGCTTTCGCTTCCTCGGCGATCTCGGCCATCACCTTCTCCGCCATGGAAGGGTAGGCTTCGTACACGAGGTACCCCACGCGCCGTCCAAGGTTGTTGTCGCGGACGACGCCGAGAAAGAGGTCGATGGCGCCGGCGGCGGGGCTCGCCACGGCGGCGATCGCTTCTTCGGGCCGGAGTTCGTCGGTGGTTACCTTGATCAGCATCTTAGCCTCCGGAAACGGGCGGGATGAGCGCGAGCGTCGCGCCATCGGGGACCACGGCGTCGTCGCGCACGTACTCTTCGTTGAGCGCGTACATGAGGGTCGGGATGAAACGCCGGAGCGCCGGCCGCTCGGTGAGGAGCCGCTCGCGCACGTCGGCCACCGTTTCGCCCGGCGCGGACGCGATTTCGATGCGGCGGGCGCCGGCGGCCTCGGCGATGGACGCAAACAGCAGAACGGTAACGGTCACCGGTCGATTGTACGCCACCGCGCCCCGCACCTCGCGGCCCCGGGTTACAGCACCCGCGCCCCCGGTCCCGGCCGCTACACTGCGCGCCATGAGTGACACACCACATGGAGCCATTGGCTGGGTCGACCTCACCGTGCCAGACGCACCCGCGATCCGGGACTTCTATGCCGCAGTCGCCGGCTGGCAGACCGCGCCCGTGGACATGGGCGGGTACGACGACTTCAACATGATCAGCCCCGCGACGGGGAATCCGGTCGCCGGGGTGTGCCATGCACGCGGCCAGAACGCCGCGGTGCCGCCCCAGTGGCTCATCTACATCACGGTCGAGGAGCTCGCGGCATCGGCGAAACTCGCGCTTGAGCTTGGCGCCGCACTGGTGTCGGGAGCGCCGGAGGCAGGGCCCGAGGGCGGGTACTGCGTCCTCCGCGACCCGGCGGGTGCCGTTTTCGCCCTGTACCAGGCGCCGGCCAGCTGAGCGCGGGAACGAGCACCATGGACGCGACGCTCCTCCGCGAACGGCTGACGAGCCTTGGGAAGACAGCCCTGGACCTGCTGTACCCGGAGCGCTGCGCCGGCTGCCACGCGTTCGGCCGCTCGCTCTGCGCGCACTGCTCCGCCGCGCTCGTTCCCCTGACCACGGCCGGACGCTGCCCAATGTGCTCGGCGCGTTGGACCGGGGAACGCAACTGCGACCGCTGCTATTCCATGCAGCAGATCGAGCGGGTGCACGCGGCCTTCGAGATGGAGGGCGTGCCGCGCAGGATGGTCCATGGCCTGAAGTACCGGGGGGTACGGTCGCTGGCGGCGCCGATGGCGGCGGCGATCGAGCCGCTGGTTGCGGCCGTGCCCTCCGCCGCGTGGTTCCCCGTGCCGCTGCACCACTCCCGCGAGCGCGAACGCGGATTCAACCAGGCTGCCCTCCTGCTCCAGCATCTCGGCATCCCCGCCTACGGAGGGGCGGAATTGCGGCGCGAGCGCAAGACCGAGCGCCAGGTTGGCCGACGGGCACGGGAGCGGCAGCGCAACGTCTCCGGAGCCTTCGCGTACCGCGGCGATCCCCTCGACGGCCAGTCCGTGGTGCTTGCTCGACGATGTCGTCACGACGGGGGCGACGGTCACGGAGTGCGCGGCGACGCTGCGCGACCACGGTGCGCGGCGGGTGTACGTCGTCGCCTTCGCGCGGGCCAGTTATGACGTTTCCCGGCCCGGGGCGCCCATCGACGATTGAATCGAAACGTTGCGTGACTGATGACTCGCGCCGGGTTAATCCCTCTTTTTCGCCCCCACCCATACAATGCGGCCACGCGGCTCCTCGGCTGCGCCCCATCCTCCTCCGGAGCCGCCATTGTCCGCCGGCACCCGCACACTCTCGTCCCGCGCGGCCGAAGCCGCCGATACCCTCGGGCGCGTACGCAGCGAGGTCCACCGCGCCATCGTCGGCCAGGACATCCTCATCGACCGGCTGCTCATCGGCATGCTCTGTGATGGCCACGTGCTCGTTGAAGGCGTGCCCGGTCTCGCCAAGACCCTGACCGTTTCCACGCTCGCCCGCGCCCTCGATCTGCACTCCGTGCGCATTCAGTTCACGCCGGATCTGTTGCCTTCGGACCTCATCGGGACCGAGGTGTTCAACGCCAGCGACGGCCGCTTCACGGTGCGCCGCGGCCCGCTTTTCGCGAACCTCGTGCTCGCGGACGAAGTGAACCGGGCGCCCGCGAAGGTCCAGTCCGCGCTCCTCGAATCGATGCAGGAGCGGCAGGTGAGCATCGGCGGCGAGACGTTCGCGCTGGACGATCCGTTTCTCGTTATGGCAACAATGAATCCGATCGAGCAGGAAGGCACCTACCCCCTGCCGGAGGCCCAGCTCGACCGCTTCCTGCTCAAGGTGAAAGTGGATTACCCGTCCCGGCAGGAGGAGCGCCAGATCCTGGAAATGGGGCTGAATGGGGCCGTGCCCGCGGGACGGCCGGTGGCCACGCGCGAGCACCTGCGCACGGCGCGTGAGGCCGTGAACGAAGTCGTCCTCGACGACACGCTGAAGGACTACATCGTGCAGGTGGTGTACGCGACGCGGCGCCCGGCGCAGTACCGCATGCCGCAGCTCCAGCCGCTCATCGCCTTCGGGGCCTCCCCACGCGCGAGCATCGCGCTCGCCCGGGCGGCGCGCGCACATGCGTTCCTGCAGGGCCGGGGCTACACGACGCCCGACGACGTGAAGTCGCTCGCCCACGACGTCCTTCGCCACCGCATCGTCACGACGTATGAGGCCGAGGCGCAGGAGCTCACGACCGACAACCTCATCGACCGCGTGCTCGAAGGCATCGACGTTCCCTGAGGGGCGGAGGGGCGATGTTCTGGCGGCGCAACCGGCACACGGCAGGGCACGGCCAGGATGCCCAACCGGCGGGCATCCCGCAGGAGATGCTCGATCGCGTTCGCGCCATCGAAATCCGGGCCCGGCGGCTCGTGAACGACCTCTTCCTCGGGGAGTATCAGGCGGTCTTTCGCGGGCGCGGTCTCGAATTCGACGAACTGCGGCCGTACGTCCCCGGCGACGATGTTCGCTCCATCGACTGGAAGGCGTATGCGCGGTCCGGCCAGCCGATGATCCGGCGCTACCGCGAGGACCGCGACCTCACGGTGATGTTCGTGGTCGATGTGAGCGCCTCCCAACGGGCGGGGGCGCTGCCGCGAACGAAGGAGGACCTCGCGGCGGAGCTGTGCGCCGTGCTCGCACTCGCGGCGATCCGGAACAAGGACCGCGTCGGGCTGCTGCTGTTCGCGAGCAAGCCGGAGCGGTACGTGCGCCCGCAGGGGGGCGCGACGCACGTCCTGCGCGTCGTGCGGGAAGTGCTCTGGGCGCGGCCGGAGACGGGCGGAACGGACATCGGCGCGGCGCTTGAATACCTCACCGGCGTGCAGCGGCGCCGGGCGACGGTCTTCCTCGTGTCGGACTTCCTCGCGCCCGATTACTCCAGCCAGCTGCGTGCCGCGGCCCTCCACCACGACATCATTGCCATCCGCGTGCGCGAACCGCTCGACGGCGAGCTGCCGGATGCGGGCATCGTGCCCGTGCGCGACGCCGAGACTGGCTCGCTGGTCGAAGTGGACAGCTCCAGCGCGCGCGTCCGTGACGCTTACCGGGAGCGCGTGGCCGCCATCGACAGCGACCGCCGCCGCCTCTTCGGCGAGCTCGGCATCGATGAGATCCGGGTGACGGTGGGGACCGACTGGGTGCCGGAGCTGCTGCGGTTCTTCAAGCGGCGAGCGGTGGGTGCGGCATGAGGCGGGTGCTCCTGGCTATCGCCGCGGTGGTCGCCGGCCTCCTGCCCGCGGCCGCCTTCGCACAGTCTGGCGATGGCGCGCGGCTCCTCGCGGGCACGTCCACCCTCGGGCAGCAGTCCATCCTGGAGCTGACGGTCGTCACGCCGCGGGACGCGACGGTCGAGGTGGACCCGGCCGCACCCGGGTGGAACGGGGTCGAGGTCGTGCGCATCGAAAGCGCGAACACCACGACCACGGGGTCAACAACGACCCACCTGCTCCGCCTCGCGGTGGCCCCGTTCTCCGTCGGCGACGTGCGTTTCACACCCGCGGTGAACATCATCTCCGGCGCGACCGTGGAAGCGCGGACACTGCCGGCCGTGCGCATGACGGTGCTCTCGTCGCTGGCGCCGGGTGACCCGTTGGAGCTTTCGCCGCTCACGCCGCCACGCGCCATCGGCGGCGCCGAATCGCCACTGCTGAAGCCAGCCATCGGGCTCGGTGCGGTGGTCACGCTTGCGGCGGTGGTCGCGGGGGTGGCGCTGCTGGCGCGGTTCGTGCGGCGGAGGCTCGCGGCCGGCCGCCCGATCCCGGAGGACGCGCCCCCACCGCCGGCCGGGATCGAGGGCGCCGAGGGTCTCCTGCACCACGACCCCGTGGCCGCCTATCGTTCGCTCGCGGCGACGATTCGCGCCGCCATTGGCGACCGTTATGGCTTCCCCGCCTTCGCGCTCACCACGGCGGAACTGCAGCGGAGGATGGAGGGGCAGGGGGTCGAGCGGTGGCAGGCGCGGCTCGTGAGCGGCTTGCTCGAGGAGTGCGATGCGGTCGTGTACGCGGGCTACCGGCCCGCCGCCGAGCGCCGCGAACACGACCTCACGATGGCACGCGAAATCCTCGCGGGGGTCGTGTGATGGAGTTCGCGAACCCCTACCTGCTCGCCCTTGCCGCGGCCGCGGCCCCAATCGGGTGGATGGTCCTCCGGAGGCGGCGGGCGGGGTACGCCCTCCCGGATGCCGCGGCGTTCGCGGCGCTGCCGGCGTCCTTCCGCGTGCAGGCCGCGCGCATGCTGCCCCTCCTGCGCACGGTCGCCATCATCCTGCTCGCGGTGGCCGTGGCGCGCCCGCGCATCGGCGATGCCAACGCCATCGTGCCCGGGCAGGGAATCGACATCTCTCTTTCGCTGGACATCTCGAGTTCGATGACGTCGAGCAAGCTGGGTCCGGACCGGAACCGCCTCGATGTCTCGAAGGAGGTCATCCGCGAGTTCATCAAGGGACGCACGGATGACCGCATCGGGCTGACGGTCTTCCAGAAAGACGCGCTGGCCGTAGCGCCACCGACCCTCGATTACGACGCCCTCGACCGCGTGGTCGCGGACGTGAAGAGCGGGATCCTGCCGGACGGCACGGGTATCGGCATCGGGCTGGCGACGTCGCTGAACATGCTCCGGGAATCCAGTGCGGCCAGCCGCATCGTCATCCTGCTGACGGACGGTCAGCACAACGCGGAGTCCATCAGCCCCGAGGACGCCGCCGACCTTGCGGGGGCGCTGGGCATCAAGGTGTACACGGTCGGCGTCGTCACCAACATCAACACACCGGACGCGGACATCGACGAGGACCTGATGCGCGCCATCGCCGAACGCACCGGCGGGCGCTACTTCGTCGCGGACAACCCGCAGCGCCTTGCAGAGGTGTACGACGAGATCGCCCGCCTCGAGACCAGCGCCGTCGGCCGAGAGAACTACGAGCGATTCACGGAGCTCGGGCCGTGGTTCGCGCTCGCCGGGGCGTCCCTGCTCGGAATTGAACTGCTGCTGGCCGGCACCTGGCTGAGGAGGGCGCCGGTATGACGTTCGCGCACCCGTGGCTGCTTGCCGGGCTGCCAATCGTCGCCATCGCACTCGGGCTGTGGGCGTGGGGTTCCGCTCGCCAGGCGAAGCGTGCTCGGGCTCTTTCCCGATCGGTGCCCGGGGGCCCGCGTTACCTTTCGGGCGTGCTGCTCGCGGGCGCCGCGGCCGCCGCCGTCCTCGCGCCCGCCCAGCCCCGCTTGGGCACTCAGCGGTCGGCGCTGCCGCGCGCAGGCGCCGAGCTCGTCGTTGTGCTCGACGTCTCCCGCAGCATGGCTGCACGCGATGTCGCCCCGAACCGGCTCGATGCCGCAAAGGACGCGCTGAAAACCACCATCGGTCGCCTCGGCGGCGACCGCGTTGGGCTCGTCATCTTCGCCGGCGATGCGCGGCTGCGGTTCCCGCTGACGACCGACTTCCGCGCGGCACGGGACGTCATCGGCAACCTGGAAACGGGGTCCGTGATCGTCGAAGCCGGCACCAGCGCCTCCAGCGGGCTGGACATCGCGCTCAGCGCCTTCGACCCCGAAGCCAAAGGCGGCAAACTCATCCTGCTGATCACGGACGGCGACGATCTCGGGGCGGACCCGGCGGGGGTGGCGCAGCGCATCCGCGACTCGGGAGTCGAGCTGATGGTCGTGGGCGCGGGCACGGCCGAGGGCGCCACGGTCCCGGTCTACGACGCGCGCACCAACGGCTTCGTGGACAAGAAGGACGCCGCGGGCGCTCCCATCATCACGAAGCTCAACGAGCCGTTCCTGCGGGCGCTCGCGTCGGCGGCGGGCGGGCGCTACCTCGGCGCCGACCTTCGCGCGGTGCCGGGCGCGGTCGCCGGCCGCCTTGCGACCATCCAGCACGCACGCATCGAGCAGGAGACGGCGACCGTGCCCATCGAGCGCGTGCACTGGTTCGCGGGCGCGGCACTGGCGCTGGTGGTGCTCGCGTCCCTTGCGGAGCGGTTGCCGCGGCGTGCGAGCCGCCTCGCGTTCGCGCCCGCCGTTGCGGCCTTCGCGCTCCTCATTGGGGCGTGCGCCAGCGATGCCCACACCTACAACGCCGACGGCGTCCGCGCCTACCGTGCGGGGGACTTCGCCACGGCCGCGGACCTCTTCGCGAAGGCACGCGCGGCGGAGCCCGACAATGCGCGTATCGACCTGAACCTCGCGGCCGCGCTCACGCAGGCGGGACGGTACGAAGAGGGCGGCATCGCCGCGCGGCGCGTGCTCGGGTCGCGGGATGCGGAGTTGCGCGGACTCGCCCAGGGGGTTCTTGGCCACCAGCGGTTCGCGCTTCGTGACCTCGCCGGCGCGCTTTCCGCCTTCCGCCAGGCGCTTATCGAAAACCCCGGTGACGATGACGCGCGGCACGACTACGAGGTGGTCCTTCGCCTGCTGAACCCCGACCTGCCGGAACCCGGGGACGCTGGTGGCGCAACGCCGACGCCGGGCGCGGGGGAGACGCCGGGCGCGAACGCGTCGCCTTCGGGCACGCCAGCGGCGGGCGGCGGGGACGGCGCTTCGGGTTCGCCCACGCCCGGCGGAAGCGGCAGCGCGCCTTCGACGCCGCGGCCCGGCGGGCAGGGCGCGAACGGCACGCCGCAACCGGGCCAGGACGCGAACCGTCAACAGCTCGATCAATCCATCCTCGAACTGGACCAGCGGATCGCGCGGCTGGTGAAGGAAGCGGGCGACGATCCCTCCCCGGAGGAAGCGCTCGAAATCCTGCAGTTGCTGGCCGAACGGACACGGCTGGCGGCGATCCGGGAAGCACTGGGAGGCGCCTCCAACCCGCGCGACTACTGATCCCCGGCCTCTGCGGCCGTTCGCCCGTATACTGGCGACATGGCGAAAGACGAGTCCTTCGACATCACCACAGGATGCGACCTCCAGGAGGTCGATAACGCGGTCAACCAGGCGCGCAAGGAGATTTCCACGCGCTTCGACTTCAAGGGCGTGCTGGCCGAGATCGAATACGACCGGCAGAAGGCCGTGATCGACGTGCACACGGCCGACGAGTACAAGCTGGAGGCGATCTGGCAGGTGCTCAGCGGCCGCCTCATCGCGCGCAACGTGCCCCTCAAGAACATCAAGCGCGGGGACGAGGAGAAAGCTGGCGGCGGCACCCTCAAGCAGCAGCTGACCCTGACGCAGGCGATCGATGGCGACACGGCCAAGAAGATCGTGCGGTTCATCAAGGATCAGAAGTACAAGAAGGTCCAGGCGCAGGTGCAGGGTGATGCCGTGCGCGTCGCGAGCCCGAGCCGTGACGACCTTCAGACCGTGATGAACGACCTTAAGGGCGAGGACTGGGGCATCGAGCTCAAGTTCGGCAACTACCGCTAACCCATGACCGAAGCCGTGCCCATCGATGAGTTCCTCGCGGGAGAGGGCTTCATCACGGAGTGGGCGCGGTACCAGGGGCGCGCCATTCTCGAGCAGGCTGGCCTCACGCGGGCGGGCAAGACGGGCATGGCGCCGGGGAAGCTGGCACAGGCACGCGCCGCCCTTGCACGCGGCGCCCTCCGCACCTGCGGCGATCCCGATTGCGCCCGCCTCGGTTCGCCGCAGCAGGATGGGAGGCTGCTCGTCGAAGGCCCGCCCGAAAGCTGCGAAGTGTGCCATGGCTCGAACAACCGCCGGGCGGCCCTCGTGCTCGCGGAAGCGTGCCGCGCGAACGGCGTGCGCCGCCTGCTGATCCTCGGGGGCACGGGCGCGAACCACGCCGAGCTTCGGGACCTGCTCACGGGGAAGGACGTGTCCCTGCGGTGCATCGACGGTTCCGCCCAGACGGTGACGAAGCGGGATGCGCTGCGCGATCTCGACTGGGCAGAGCTCATGGTGGTCTGGGCATCGACCCCGCTGCCGCACAAGGTCTCGGTCTCGTTCACCGACGAGCGGCCGACCACGCTGCCCATGATTACGGTTGCGCGCCGTGGCATCGCGGCGCTCTGCCGGGAGGCCGCAATCGCGGTGAGTGGCGGCCCGAAGCGCGCAGGCCGGCAGTAGCATAGGTCCATGCGCCGCGATGACCGCCTCGTCCGCCTCTCCTGGGACCATCACCACGCCCTCGCGATGGCCCGCCGCCTCATCCTCGAGGTCGAATCGGCGTCCGATGAGGGCCTCGCGATGCTGTACTCGGATCTCGTGGGGTTCTGGTCCGCGGGGCTGCTGCCCCATTTTCGCGCCGAGCAGGAGTGCCTCCTCGCGCGCCTGATCCGTCACGTGGCGCCCGAGGATTCGGCGGTGACACGGACACACAGCGACCACCTCTACCTCGAGGCGTTGGTCGCGACGATGCGGGACCAGCCGGACATCGAGACCCGGCGCGAGGCGCTGCGGCGCTTCGCCGAGGCCCTTCGCGCGCATGTCCGCTGGGAGGAGGCGACGCTGTTCGCACTCACGCAGGAGCGCTGCGACGACGACGACCTGGACGCGATGGCCGCCGACTTCGAGGAGCAGCTTCCGCCACTCGCGCCGGCGCCGATGGGCGAACGCCCCACGGATTGAAACGAACGGAGGCCCGGCTTCATCGCCGGGCCTCCTCGATTGAGCCGCCGCCGGGCGGGTTAGCCCGCGGGGGTGTAGCGCACGGGCAGGTGCTTGATCCCGCCGATGAAGGTGGAACGAAGGCGCTCGGCGGGACCGTCCATGTCGATATCCGGGAAGCGGCGGAAGAGCTCCTCGAACATCACCTTCAGCTCCAGGCGTGCGAAGCCCGCGCCGAGGCAGAAGTGCTCGCCGATACCGAACGCGAGGTGGTCGTTGGGCGTGCGGGTGATGTCGAAGGTGTCGGCGTTGGGGAAGATGTCCTCGTCGCGGTTCACGGACGGGTACCACATGGTCACGCGCTCGCCGGCACGGATGAGTTGGCCGCGGATCTCGGTGTCCCGGGTGCATTCGCGTGCCATGTGCGTCACCGGCGAGACCCAGCGGAGGATCTCCTCGACTGCCGACGGCAGCAGCGACATGTCGGACTGGAGCTTCTGGCGCTGGTCCGGGTGCTCGCAGAGGGTGATGAGTCCGCCGGAGATCGCGTTCCGCGTCGTCTCGTTCCCCGCGAGGATGAGGAGGAAGCAGAACCAGAGGATCTCCTCGTCGTTGAGCGCCTCGCCATCGACTTCGGAGCCGCAGAGCAGCGAGATCAGGTCGCTTTCGGGGTCGACGCGGCGCTTCTGCAGCTGCTGGCCGAAGAAGGCGAACATCTGCATGAAGCCCATGGCGCCGGTCATATTGGCGGCCTCGCGGCTGCCGCGCTGGTCCTCGGGTACGTCGGTCTGGTACTCGGGGTCGCCCGCGCCCAGCACCTTGTTGGTGAGCTGGAACATGAGCGGCCAGTCCTTCTTTTCGAGCCCCATCATGCCGCAGATGACCGCGAGCGGGAGCTGCGACGAGACTTCGAGCACGAAGTCGCAGCTGCGGCGGCCGGCGATGCCATCGAGGATTTCGGTGGTGATTTCGCGAATGTGGGCTTCCATGGCGGCCACGGCGCGCGGCGTGAAGCCCTTGTTGACCAGCCGCCGCAGCCGCACATGGCGCGGCGGGTCCATCGTGATCAGCATCTTGCCGTTACCCGAGGTATCGCCGAACAGCCCGTCCGATTCCGGCACGGCGAGCTTCATCTGGGTGATGCCGGTGCTCGAAATGAACGTCTCGGGGAGGCGGGATACCGCGACCACATCCTCGAACTTCGTCAGGTTCCACGTCCCGACGAGGTTCTCGGGGCCATCGTTCCAGAACACGGGTTTGTTGTTCCGCAGGTACTTGAAGATGGCGTGGGCTTCGCCCATTTCGAACGGAGTCGGGTCGAACAGGTTGATCTGGTCGAGGGTAAGCGGGGCCGCACTGGTCACGAAAGGGACTCCATGTCAGGTGGTAATGAACTTACCGCTCGGTTGACAGTCTATCGCAGGAATAGGGTGCGCGCCTACGTCTGGCTTACCCACTTGATCGCCTGCCGCGGGCAGAGACGGATGGCGCGCTCCACTCTCTCGACCTCCTCGGCCGGCACCACATCGACGATCACTTCGCTGACGTCGTCCTCGCGCAGCCGGAACACCGCCGGCGCTGCGTTCTGGCACTTGCCATGCCCTTCGCACATGTCCTCGTTGACCTGGACCTTCATTGGGCTCCCCCTCCGGCGGAAATGCGAACGCGAAGTATAGCCTACCGCCCGGTAGACACGACGAACGGCGGCGGGGCGCTCGCCGCCGGGCGCGTTCGCGCTAGAATCCGGGCACGCACCACCAGGAGTGACCCGATGGAAGTCCCACTGCTGCTCAATGATTTTCTCCGCCGCGCGGCCAAACTGTACCCGAACAAGACGGCCATCATCGACGGCGACGAGCGCTACACGTACGGCCGCTACCAGGAGCGGTGCAACCAGCTCGGGCATGCGCTGCTCAGCCTGGGCGTGCAGCAGGGCGACCGGGTCTGCATTCTGAGCCCGAACTCCCACTACTTCCTCGAAAGCTACTACGGCGTCACCCAGATCGGCGCCATCCTCGTGCCCCTCAACTACCGCCTCGTCGCGGCCGACCACGAGTACATCATCAATCACGCGGGCGTGAAGGCCGTGCTCGTCGATTACGAGTACACGCACGTGGTCGACACGATTCGCGAGAACCTGCCGAACGTGGAGCACTTCATCGTCGCGGACCCTCGGGCGGACCGGCAGCCGCAGGCGGGCTGGACCGACTGGGACACTCTCGTGGGCAGCATGCCAACCTCCGCGACGCCGTTCGTCGAACAGAACGAGAACGACACCACCTCCATCAACTACACGTCCGGGGACGACGGCGCGCCCGAAGGGGGTGATGCTGACGCATCGGAACGTGTACATCAACGCGTACAACTTCATCGCCCACCTGCGCATCCGGCACGAGGACGTGGAGCTGTGGACGCTGCCCATGTTCCATGCGAACGGCTGGGGCGGTCCGTTCGCGCTGACGGCGATGGGGGCCACGCACGTCGTGCTGCGCGCCGTCGCGGGCGCCGACATCTACTCGCTGATCGAGCGGCACGGCGTGACGTTCGCGTGCATGGCGCCGGCGGTCCTTTCGACGATTCTGAACTACCCCGACAAGGCGAAGCACGCGATCAAGACGAAGCCGCGCTTCGTCGTCGCGGGTGCGCCGCCTCCGGCCGCGTTCATCGAACGGCTGGAAAGGAGATGGGCTGGGAGTTCATGCAGATCTACGGCCTCACGGAGACCGCGCCGATCATCACCGTCTCCACGGCCGACTTCCACAATCCGGCGGGCGAGGATTACAGCCGCCGGGCCCGCGCCGGGGTCGAGGCGATCGGGTGTGACATCCAGGTGCTGGACGAGAACAACAACCCCGTGCCCATGGACGGTGTCTCCATCGGCGAGGTGTGCGCGCGCGGGAACATGATCCTCAAGGGTTACTGGGAGCAGCCGGAGGAGACCGCCCGCGCCATTCACGACGGCTACTTCCACAGCGGCGACCTCGCGGTCTGGGACGAGTACGGGAACATCCACATCGTCGACCGCAAGAAGGACGTCATCATCTCCGGCGGTGAAAACATCTCCTCGCCCGAGATCGAGGACGCGCTCTACAAGCACCCGGCGGTGCTCGAATGCGCCGTCATCGGCGTCCCGCAGCGAGAAGTGGGGCGAGACGCCGAAGGCGCTCGTCGTCCTGCGCGAAGGCGCGACCGCGACGGAGGAGGAGATCATCGCCTTCAGCCGGCAGCACCTGGCGCACTTCAAGTGCCCGACCTCGGTCGACTTCGTTCCGAGCCTGCCGCGCACGGCGACGGGCAAGCTGCAGAAGTTCGTGATCCGCGACGAGTACTGGAAGGGCGCGACGCGGCGGGTGAACTAGGGCCCTTTTCGGTTCCCTTACCTGCCACCGGGCGGGTCAGCCGGGCGGAGCGCCTGACCCGGCCCGCCGATAGGATTGGCGGCGATGTCCATCGCCTTTGGCGGCATCGTCGCCTTTCTCTTTCGCGGGCTGAATCTCGTGATTGCCCTCACGACGGTCGTGCTGACGTCCCATCAGCTCAGTCCGGATGAATACGGCACCTTCGTACTCGGCCTCACGGTCGTCGGCATCGTCACGGCGATGACGGGCGGGATTACCGCGGCCACGGCATACCAGATTTCGAACCAGCGCCGCGCCCCCGGTGACGCGCTGGGCAGCTCGGGCGCGTTCGGTGGCGTCATTGGCGTCCTTGCGGTGGTGGCCGGCGTGGCGGGGACGGCGCTCCTGAGCGGGGAAGCAAGCAGTGTGTCCCTCGCCGTCGGCGCGAGTGCGGCGGCGGTCATCATCAACAGCGTGCTCGCGGGCGTGTTCCTCGGGCGGGACAGCATGCTCAAGTACAACCTCGCGCTCGTCCTGCCGCCGCTGTTCGCGCTGGGGGTGATTGCGCTGTCATTCGTTGCCATGGATCATCGCTCCCCCGAAGCGGCGATGGGGGCGTACGCGGCGGGGCAATGGGGGGCGTTCATCGTCCTCGCCGTGCTGGTGCGGTCCGAGACCGCCGGCGCGCTCGCCGTCAACGCGTCGCTGGTGCGAACGGCGATCCGCTTCGCGGTGCTCGCCGGCATCTCCAGCGGCATCTCCTACCTGAACTACCGCGCTGACCTGTTCGTCGTGCGGCACTTCGAGGGCACCGACGGCGTGGCAACGTACTCGCTGGCGGTCTACCTCGCCGAATCCGTGTGGCAGGTCAGCGGCTCGCTCGCATTGGCGACGTATCCGCGCGTTGGCGCGCTCCCGCGCCACGAGGCCGCCGAACTGACGACACGCGTCATGCGGCACACGGTGGTCCTGCTGTCGTTCATCTGCCTCGCGTTGTTCGCGGTCTCGGGCATCGTCGCCAGCATCCTCTTCGACAAGTACGACGGCATGGCCGGCGCGCTCCGCTTCCTGCTGCCGGGCGTGCTCCTGTACGGGCTCGCGCAGTCGTACTCGGGCTTCTACACATACCAGCGGGGCCAGCCGTGGGTGGCGGCGATCGTCGCGGGCACCGGCCTCGCGATCGATATCGCGCTCGCGTTCGTGCTGGTGCCGCGGATGGGGGTGAACGGCGCCGCACTCGCGAGTTCCATCGCCTACGGCACGGCCATTCTCGCCGCGCTCGCCGTCTTCCTGAAGATCGAAGGGATCGGCCCCGGACGCATCTTCCGGTTCGGCCGGGCGGACATCGACGACTACCGCGTCCCCATCGGGCGGTTGCGGGCAGCCGCCGGACGGTAGGTCAGGGCAAAGGGCGAGCGGCCGGGCAGAGCGCCGGGTCCGGCCGGGGAAGCGCGATCGGCTGCCCGGTCTCCGGGTCGGCAATGACCATCATGGGTACACCGAAAACGCGCTCGAGACCGTCGGGTTCGAGTACCGCTGCCGGCGGCCCGTCGAACGCGACTGACCCGCCCGTCATCGCCACGATGCGGTCGCAGAAGCGGCCGGCGAGCAGGAGGTCGTGGAGCACGACGACGATGGTCATGCCCTGTGCATTGAGGCGCCGCAGGAGGTGCATGACCTCGACCTGGTGGCGGATGTCGAGGAAGCTCGTCGGTTCGTCGAGCAGCATCACCCGGGGCTGCTGCGCCAGCGCGAGCGCGATCCACGCCCGCTGACGTTCGCCGCCGGACAGCGCCCCCAGGGCACGGCCCGCGAGCGCGGTCACGTCGGCGGCGTCCATCGCCCATTCGACGGCCTCGAAGTCCGGCGCGGTGGGCCGCTGCAGGATGCCCTGGTGGGGGTACCGCCCGCGCCAGACGAGTTCGCGCACGGTCAGATCGAGGCCGGCTTCGGGAGATTGGGTGAGGATCGCGAGATCACGGGCGACCTCGCGCGCACCCATGCCGCGGATGTCGCGGCCATCGAGCAGCACGCGTCCGGACGAAGGCTTTTGCAGGCGGGACATGCCCCGCAGGAGTGTGCTTTTCCCGCTTCCGTTGGGGCCGACGATCGCGACCATTTCGCCGCTCTGGATGGCGAGCGAGACGTCGTCGACGGCGCGGCGGCCGCCGTATTCGAGGGTCAGTGCCTCCGCCTCGAGCCTCATCCGCGGAACTTCACGAGGTAGAGGAGGAAGGGGGCGCCTACGCCGGCCGTGATGATCCCCATGGGGATCTCGGAGGGCGCGATGACGACGCGCGCCGCGAGGTCGGCGGCGGCGACCAGCGTCGCGCCGGTGAGCGCCGACGCCGGGATGAGGCGGCGGTTGTCGTTGCCCACGGCGAATCGCGCGAGGTGCGGGCACACCAGTCCGACGAAGCTGACGAGGCCGGCGACGGCGACGGCCGCGGCGGTGAGCACGCCGCAGACCACGAGGATGGCGACGCGGGTCCGGTCCGTGAGAATGCCGAGGCCGGCGGCAACGTCGTCGCCCAGCGCGAGCACGTTCAGCCTGCCCGCGAGCAGGAACGCACCGAGGATACCGGGGACGATGTACACCGCCGTGGCGCGGAAATCGCGCCAGTCGGCGCCGTAGAGCCCGCCGGCGAGGAAACCGAGGCTGGTCTGCAGGAACGTTCGGGAGCTGCTGAGCAGCGCCACGATCGCGGCGCCGAAGAACGCGGACATGGCCACCCCGGCGAGCGCCAGCCGGATGGGCGAGATCTGGCCACGCCAGGCGATGAAGAACAGCAGCCCTGCGCCGACGAGTCCGCCGCCCACGCACGCCGCCGCCATGCCCCAGGTCGGGATCTGCGGCTCGATGACCATGGCCGTCGCGCTCGCGAGGCCGGAGGCGGCGGTGATGCCGAGAATCGTGGGATCAGCGAGGGGATTGCGCGTGACGCCCTGGAGGAGGCATCCCGCCACCGCCAGCGCCGCCCCCACGAGCATGCCATCGACAAGCCGCGGGAGCCGGATCTGCCAGACGATGGCGTGGTTGAGGGCGTCGGACTCGGTGGTCAGCCCGGACCAGACCTCGGAGGGGGACAGCGTGCGGGCGCCGTAGGCAACGCTCAGGTAGGCGAGGCCGAGGAGCACCACGAGAATGCCAGCGACGAACAGCAGGGGGACGGCCCCCACGCCCAAGGGCGGCCCGCTGCCGGGCACTTCCTTCGATCGTGGTCGCCATCCCCGCCATCGTATCGCTCGCGCTGCTATCAGCGAGGCGCGGTCGTCGCCGAAGCCGAGGCGGCGGCCGACGGGCTCGCGGCGGCGCTGGCGGAAGCCGAGGCGGAAGCGGCCGGGCTCGCGGCCGCGGCCTTCCCCGTGACCGCCGCCGTGATCTGCTTGAGCGCGAGGCTCACGCGCGGGCCGGGGGCTTCGAGCACCAGCGGCACGTCCAACTCGTACACCTTCTTCCCGGTGATCGCCTTGAGGCCGCGGAACGGCGGGATGTTCGGGAGCAGCGTGCTCAGGCGCGGCACGCTGGCCGGGCCCGGCGTCACCGTGAAGATGATGTCCGGGTTGTATTCGAGCAGCTTCTCCTGCGCGAGCGTGGTGTAGCCGGGGAAGCCGGGCCCGGAATCCGGGGCGTTCGCCGCCCGGTTGCTCAGGCCGACCACGGTCAGGAGGTCGCCGGCGTAACTGGTCGACTTGGCCGAGTACAGCGTGTTGTCGCGCCCTGCGATCAGCACGACCGCCGAGGCCTTATTCGCGGAGACGGCGGCCTTCGCCTCGTCCTTCGCCTTCTCGATCTCGCTGATGGCGGCCTTCGCCTTTTCCTGGCCGTCGAGCACCTGACCGACGAGGGTCAGCCCATCGAGGACCTGCTTGTAGCTTTCGGCGCCGGCGAACAGTACGGGCACGCCGAGCCCTTCCACGAGCTGGCGAAGCTGCGGCTGCGACTGGATGACCGAGTCGGCCACCACGAGGTCCGGCTTGAGCGCGAGGATTGCCTCGGCGTTGGGCTGATACGACGTGCCGATGTCCTTCGCCTGCTTCGCGGCCTCGGGGAACTCGGCCGTCTGGCTGCGGCCGACGACAGTGCCGCCGACGGCGTACACGTACTCCACCGTGGTCGGGCTGAGCGCGACGATCGTGGTGGGCTTCGCCTTGATCTCCACGTCGCGGCCAAGCATGTCCTTGACCTTGAGCGGGTAGCTTGTCTTCGTGGAGCCGGTGGTGGTCGTCGCCGCCTGGGTGGCGCCGCCGGCGGGCGTGGTCGCCGTGGCGTCTTCGGTGTCGTCATCGCCGCCGCAGGCCGCGAAGGCGGTGGCCGCGAGCGCGGCCGTCAGGACGCCGGCAACCGCGAAGCGCCGGCTCTTCTTGAAAACTCCCAAATCCATCTACAACCCCAATTCCAACACGTCTCTTGCAAGAATTGCACGGGATACGGCCGATTCGCAAGGGAACCTCCCGATGGACCACGGGCCGCCCCACGCGGCTCGGAACCTCACCCCACCGAGCGCCACGCCGGCCCGTTGGCGGCTTGGCCGGAGGCCCCGCGCTGGCCCATGGGGCGCGCTGTTCGGTATTGTCCCCGGTAACTGGCGAAGCAGGGGCCATGGAGGGCGCGATGGAGTTCCGGTTCACGGCCGAGGAAGAAGCGTTCCGCAAGGAAGTCCGCGGGTTCATTCACGAAGAGTTCCCGAAGGTGCGGGACGGCGAGTCGTTCACGCGCAAGCTCGCCGAGCGCGGCTGGCTGACGATGTCGTGGCCGAAGGAGCATGGCGGGCAGGCCGCCTCGCACATGCGCCAACTCGTCTACAACGAGGAGATGGCCTACAACCGCGCGCCGGGCCAGACCATGGGCACGGACCGCGTCGGGCCGACGATCATCCTCTTCGGCACCGACGCCCAGAAGGCCGAGCTGCTGCCGCGCATCGTCAAGGACGAGATCGCGTGGTGCCAGGGCTTCTCCGAACCCGGATCCGGATCGGACCTTGCCTCGCTCCAGACCCGCGCCATCCGCGAGGGCGACGTCTACGTGGTCAATGGCCAGAAGATCTGGACCTCCGGCGCGCAACGCGCGGACTACATGATCCTGCTCGCGCGGACGGACCCCGACGCGCCCAAGCACCGCGGCATCACCTACCTCCTCCTCGACATGAAGCTGCCCGGCATCACCGTGCGGCCCCTGAAGCAGATGAACGGCCAGCAGCACTTCAATGAGGTGTTCTTCGAGGATGTGCGCGTGCCCGCCACGGCCGTCGTGGGCGAAGTGAACCGAGGCTGGTATGTCTCGACCGCCACCCTCGACTTCGAACGATCGGGCATTGGGCGCGTGATTGGCGGGCTGAAGACGTACGAAGACGTCGTGGCCTACGCGAAGGGAACCCCGGCGCGGGACAGCGCCGGCACGCTCTTCGACAGCGGCACGATCCGCCACGCTCTCGCTGATATCGGCCTCAGCTTCGCCGTCGGGCGGCTGATGTCGTACCGCGTGGCGTGGATGCAGAGCCAGGGGATGATCCCGAACTACGAAGCCTCGATGGCGAAGACGTTCGGTACCGAGCTGCACCAGCGCATGGCCCGCGTGGCGATGAGCACGGTGGGCATGCCCTCGCAGCTGCTCGGAGAGTCCGCGCCCATGGGGGGGAACATCCCGTTCACGTACCTGAACGCGGTTTCGCTCACCATCGCCGCGGGCACGAGCGAGGTGAACCGGAACATCATCGCGCAGCGCGGCCTGGGGATGCCCCGCGGGTGACCTTCGCGGGGAGGACGGGACCGGGCCATGGCTGACGTACCCCTTGTCTCCGTCATCGTCTGCACGCACAACCCGCCGCCGCGGCTGCTCGCCTGGGCGCTGCGTTCGCTCGACGAACAGACCCTGCCGGCGACGGAGTTCGAGGTGATCGTCATCGACAGCGGCAGCGAGCCGCCGCTGGACCGCGCGCGACTCCCACTGCGGCGGGGCGCGACGCTGCACCGCGAACAGCAGCCGGGGTTGTCCAGGGCGCGTGTGGCGGGCATTCGGCTGGCCCGCGCCTCACTGCTCGTGTTCGTGGACGACGACAACAGCCTCGCGCCGGACTACCTCGCGAATGCGGTCGCGATCGCGGCGCGCGAACCGGGCATCGGCGCCTTCGGCGGAAAGGCGATGGCGCGCGTGCCGGTGCGCATCCCGGCATGGAAGCGCGGCCTGCTCGACGGGCTGGGCGTTCGGGACGAAGGCGACCAGGTCATCACGGCGAGTACCGACGAGTGGGGTCCGTGGGAGCCGATGGGGGCGGGGATGGCTGTGCGCGCGGACGTTGCCGCGCACTTCGCGAGCTTCCCCGGGGTCACCGCCCTCGGGCGCACCGGCACGGGCGCGCTCAGCGGCGACGACTCGCTGCTCGCGCGCCTTGCATACCGGCATGGGTACGCGTGTTCGTACCAGCCGTCGCTGCGGCTGACGCACGCCATGAAACGCGACCGCCTTCGCACCTGGCGGCTGGCGCGGACGTACTACGGCCACGGCGTTTCCGCGGTCATCCTCGAACGGCTGCTGGGACGGCAGGTGCCGCGCCCGGGCGTGGCGGAACTCGCGCGCGAGCTGAGCGGGCGGCTGTGGCGGCACCTTCGCACCCACGGCCTCAGGGCGGGACTGGTGCGCATGTGCTGGGACATCGGCTACTACCGCCAGGCCCGGACCAGTGCCTGACCCGGCCTTCAGCATCGTTGTGCCCACCTTCAATGCCGCGGCGACGCTCGCGCGCGCGCTCGATTCGCTCGCCGCGCAGGACTGGCCACGACTTGAGGTGATGGTCATCGATGGGGGCAGCACCGATGCGACGGTGGCCATCGCCGAGGGTTACCGGCCGCTGGTCACGGCCATCGTGAGCGAACCCGACGCGGGCCCCGCGGACGCCATCAACAAGGGGTTCGGCGCGCGCGACCGGCGACCTGCTTGGCTGGCTCGGCAGTGACGACGAACTTGCGCGGGCGCGCTGCGCGACGTCGCCTCGGTCTTCGCCTCGGCGGCGTGCGATGTGATCGCGGGTGCGTGCGAGCGGGTGTACCCCGACGGCACGCGGGCCGTGACTCGCCCGGGGCCGGCGGCGCTCGCACACCTCACCTGGCGGAACGAATTCGACCAGCCCTCTCTCTTCTGGCGGCGGGCGCTGATGGAACGTGCCGGGCCGCTCGATACGGGCCTCCGGCTCGCGTTCGATTGGGACCTGTGGTGCCGGTTCAAACGCGATAACGCGCGGTTCGCGTACACACCGGCCCTGATCGCGCGGTACCACTTTCCCGCGGGCAGCCTCACGAGCACCGGGGGCCGGGCGCACGCCGAGGAGTCGTTCGAGGTGATTCGGCGGCATGGGCCGTACCGGGGGCGGCTCGCCTACCTGTACCGCTGGCTCTACCGCCGTTACGACCTCACGGGGTGCTACGACAGCCCACCGGCGTGCGGTCGGCTGCGCCTCGCGGAGCACCGGGTTGTGCGGCGGGTGCTCCGCGCCGTTGCCGGCCGCGCGCTCGTCGACGGCTACAACTGGGGATTCGCCTCGAAGCAGGAGCGAGGGCTCCCGTGGTGGAGATGACGCCCCGGCCGGACCTGATCTTTGACCTCGGCATGCACGTCGCGCAGGACACCGAGTTCTACCTCCGCAAGGGGTTCCGCGTGGTGGCTATCGAAGCGAACCCGGTGCTCGCACGAGCGGCGCGCTCGCGGCTGCACGGTGCGGTCGAAGAGGGGCGGCTGGTCGTGCTCGCCGTCGGTATCGGGGGAACGCGCGGCCTGAGCACGTTCTTCATCGACCCCGTCCACAGCGAATGGAGCTCATTCGAACCAGGCCTTGGCGGCCGATCGGGCGAGGGGCGGAAGGTCGCCGTGCCCACGGTCGTTCTTGGGGACGTGTTGCGCGAGTTCGGTTGCCCGCACTACCTGAAGATCGACATCGAGGGCCACGACCTGCTTGCACTGCGGCAGCTTGAGGAGAGCGGGTGCCGGCCATCGTTCGTGAGCGTCGAAAACGGCCAGCCGCCGATGCTGGAGACGCTCGTACGCATGGGCTACGCCGGATTCAAGTTCATCAACCAGGCCACGGTTCCGAAGCTGCGGCTTCCGCTCAGGGCGCGCGAAGGACGGCGCATCGGTCACCGCTTCCCTTCGGCGCCACCGGGCCATTCGGGGAGGAGACGCCGGGGACGTGGCGTTCCGCCGAGGACATCGAGTGCGAAATCCGGGCGTACTGGGAGCGGCCGGGCCGTGACGCCGCCGTCCACGGGTGGTACGACCTGCACGCTCGGCACGGTCGCGTGCCCCTGCCGAACAACGGTGTCCTCAATATCAGCAAATGGATTCGCAAATAGCGAAGGGGCCGGTATAGTGCGGCCACGGACGTTAGGCGAGCGTTGCCCGTCCGGGAGGCACGCAACATGGCAGCGGCGGCCGCGGCCCAAACGGAACGAAGCGTGGTCGTCGCGGGCCGCCGGGTGCGGGCGCTCATCGGCGGAAGTGGGCCAGCCGCGGTCGTGCTGCACCATTCCACCGGGAACCCCGGCTGGTTGCCGTTCCACGAGGAGCTGTCCACCCGTTTCACGACGTTCGCGGTCGACATGCCGGGGTACGGGCAGTCCGAGCGTCCCGAGTGGGCGCGCGAACCGCGGGACCTCGCGGTGATGCTCAATCGCGCGACGCGTGCGTTCGGCATCGCGCGGTTCGTGCTCGTGGGCCTCGGCTTCGGGGGGTTCGTCGCCGCGGAGATGGCGGCCCTCGATGCCTCGCGGATCGACCAGCTCGTGCTTGTCGGGGCGGCGGGGTTGCAGCCGCGCGAAGGCGAAATCGCCGACCAGATGATGATGGACTACCACGAGTACGTGTCCGCGGGGTTCCGGGACGCCGAGCGGTACGAAGCGTCGTATGGACACCAGGCAAAGGAGCTCCGCGAACTCTGGGAGTTCAGCCGCGAAATGACCGCGCGCGTGACGTGGAAGCCGTACATGTTCAGCCGTAGGCTCGCGCCGCTGCTCGCGGACGTCGATTCCCCGGCCCTGCTGGTCTGGGGCGAAGCGGACGCGATCGTGCCCCTGGATGTGGCGCGGCAGTACCAGGAGGCGCTGCCGCAGGCCGTGCTCGAGGTCATCCCCGGGGCCGGCCACCTCGTCGAAATGGAAGAACCGTCCCGGGTGGCGTCGCTCGTGCGCGTCCCCGCAGTCGCCTGAGGGGGCAGCATGTTCATCGGCTACTTCACCGAACGCCCCTACCAGGACCCGAACTCGGGGTATTTCGGCTCGGCCGGCCGCGACGTCACGGACCTCGGGATGTCGAACGAATCGTACGACCCGCGGCTGGGCGCCGAGCTCTACAACCGCTACCTCGACGAAAAGGTGTACGCGGAGGAAATGGGCTTCGACGGACTCATGCTCAACGAGCATCACAGCACGCCCTTCTGCATGGGCGGCGTGCTGAACGTCGAAGCGGCGATCCTGGCGCGGATTACGAAGCGGGCAAAGATCGTCCTCCTCGGGAACGTCCTCCCTGTCTGGGATGATCCGCTGTGGCTGGCGGAGGAGCTGGCCGAGATTGACATGATTTCGCGGGGCCGTCTCGTGACAGGATGGGTGCGGGGCACCGGCCGCGAGAGCATCGCCCACAACGCCCAGCCGCCGTTCAACTGGGAGCGGTTCCAGGAAGCGCACGACTTCATCGTGAAGGCGTGGACGACGCCCGGGCCGTTCCGCTGGGAAGGGGAGCACTACAACTACCGTTATGTGAATCCGTGGTCCCGCCCGTACCAGCAGCCGCACCCGCCGATCTGGGTCCCGGGCGTGATGAGCCGGAACACGGTGGCCTGGGCGGCCCAGCACCACTACCCGTACGTCATGCTCGCGACCGAGCTCGAACCGACGCGCCAGTCCTTCGAGTACTACGCGCAGCAGGCGGCGGGAGCCGGATGGGAAGCGAACACGGAGCACCGCGGGTACCTGATGAAGGTCCACGTGGACGAAACCGAGGAGCTGGCCGAGGCGACCGCGCGCAAGTACGTCCAGGGGCCGAGCAACCCGTTCCTCGAGGGGAACCAGGGCAATGTGCGGTCGTTCATCCAGAACCTGCCGGGGCTGACGCAGCGGAACAACCTGCTGCCGACGGTCACCACCTACGCCGCGGCGGCCGCTCGCGGACGCCTCGAACAGTTCCAGCGAGCCACGGGGCAGGCCGTGGATCGCCGCGAAGGGGACTACAACGGCACCTTCGATGAGCAGATCGCGAAGAAGTCGATCATCACCGGGACGCCGGAGACGGTCATCCCGAAGGTGCGCGAAGTGCTTGAGTACATCCGCCCCGGGAGCGTCTTCTTCTGGGACGGCGACGGCGCCATGACACATGAAGACTCGATGCGGAGCCTGCGGCTCATGGGCGAGGAGGTCATCCCGGCGATGCGGGAGATTTCGAAGGAACTCGACCTGAAGAGCCCATTCGAACGCGATCCGGTGACCGGCAAAGACCTCACCCAGGCGCCGGGCACGATGTAGCCAGGATTCGGACGGATGTTTGCGAGGCATCCGCCCGGATTCGGACCCCAAGAGGAGGAATCCACGGACCAGCCCGATATCGTGGTTATCGGGGGAGGACCGGCCGGTAGTTCGGCCGCCACCCTCCTGGCCCGCAAGGGCTGGTCCGTGGCCCTCCTTGAACGCGAACGCTTCCCTCGCGCGCACATCGGCGAATCGCTGCTCCCGGCCAGCATGCCCATCCTCGACATGCTCGGCGTTCTGCCCGCGGTCACGGCCGAAGGGTTTCTCCCCAAGTGGGGCGCGACGATGGTCTGGGGGAACGGCACCGAGCCCTGGAGCTGGTACTTCCGCGAAACCAATCGCAAGCATCCCCACGCCTTCCAGGTCTGGCGGCCGCGGTTCGATCAGATCCTGCTCGACAACGCACGGGCGCACGGCGTGGACGTGCGCGAAGGACACCGCGTCACGGCCGTTGAGTTCGACGGGGAACGTGCGACCGCCGTGCGCTTCACCGGTCCCGACGGTCCGGAACAGCGCCTCGCGCCGCGCTTCATCGTCGATGCCAGCGGACAGGCCGGGATCATCGGGCGGGCGCTTCGGCTACGCCGCCAGGACCAGTCCTTTCGCAACCTCGCCATCTACGGCTACTTCGCCAACGCGGGCCGCCTTCCCGCTCCCGATGAAACCAACATCCTCATCGAGTCCTATCCGCACGGGTGGCTCTGGGTCATCCCGCTGCATACGGGCGTCGCGAGCGTTGGCGCCGTGGTCGATAGCGCGGCCGGCCAGGCCGGCATCGGCGCGCTCGGCGCAGACGCCTACCTCCGCGAGCAGATCGCGGCCGCGCCACATACGTCCGCGCTGCTCGCCGAAGCCACGCTGACCGACGGGCCGCACGTGTTGCGGGATTGGTCGTACGCATCCACGGCCATGGCCGGCGACGGCTGGGTCATCGCCGGGGACGCGGCCTGCTTCATCGACCCGCTCTTCTCCAGCGGGGTGCACCTCGCGCTCTCCGCGGGCGTGCTCGCGTCGGCGTACGTGACCACGGCGCTCAAGCAGCCAGCGCTGCGCGAAGCGGCCGCGGCCGCGTACTTCGAATCCTACTCGCGCCAGTACGCGCACTTCCGGGAGCTCGCGAAGCTCTTCTACGCGACGAACAGGAGCATGGAGTCGTACTTCTGGGAGGCCCGCGCCTTCCTCGGTGAGAGCAGCGATGACAGCACACCCCGCGAGGCGTTCATCCGTGCGGTCGCGGGCCAGCCACCGCAGGGGGTACGAGCGCGTCGTCATCGACCGCGGGGGCGCTCCGCCCGAGTACATCGAAAGCGTGCGTGCGATCGAGGCCGGGCGCGAGCTGCGCCAGCGGCGGTTCGAAAGCGCCCTTGCCACGGGAACACTCGCCGCCGCGGTGCCCGCTCTCACGGCCGGCGCCACCTTCGAACGCCGGGCCGTCATCGGCGATGGCGAGTTCGAACTCTCCGACGTGCTGGTGTCGCCCCAGCGGCGGGAAGGAATTCCGCTCAGCCCGCTCCTCGCGCGATTCGCCGCGAGCATCGACGGCAACCGGACGGTGGAGGCGCTGATCCGGGACCTGGTCGCGGGACTCGAACCGGGGCATGCGGAGACCGCCGCGCGTGCAGCGGTGACGGCGCTCTCGCTGCTGTACGTCGACGGCGCCGTGCGGATCCCGCTGACCGATCCCTAGCGGTCGCCCATGAGCCGGTCCGAGATGATGCGCAGCTGGATTTCGCTGGTCCCTTCGAAGATCTTGGTGAGGCGAGCGTCGCGCCAGTACCGCTCGATGGGCAGATCGGTCGTATACCCAACTCCGCCGTGGATCTGGAGCGCCTGGCTCGTCACACGCTCGGCCATTTCGCTCGCGAACCACTTCGCCATGGCGGCTTCCCTGTCGCAGCGCCGGCCGGAGTCGATGGCGTCACAGCAGAAGTAGGTGAGCTGGCGGGCGGCCTCGATTTCGGCGGCCATCTCCGCAATCTTGAAGCGGATCGCCTGGAACTTGCCGATGGGCTGGCCGAACTGCACCCGCTGCCCCGCGTACGCGATCGAATCCTCGAGGGCCCCCCGCGCGCGGCCCGTGGCCCGCGCCGCGGTGTGCGCCCGCGCCGATTCGAGGAAGCCGACCGCGGACTTGAACCCTTCGCGCTGCTCGTCCCCGAGACGCGCCGTTGCGGGCAGCCGGAAGTCGTCGAAGTGCAGCTCCCAGGTGCGCCAGCCGTGGTAGCCGATCTTGTTGATCGTGGTCGCCTGCAGGCCAGGCGGGAACGTGCCGCGTTCCTTTTCGAAGAAGAACATGGCGGTGCCGCGATGGCGTGCCGCGGGGTCCGCGTCCTCCGTCCGGCAGAGGACCTGGATGTAGTCGGCGCCGTCGGCGAACGTGCACCACATCTTGCTGCCGTTGATCACCCAGTCGTCGCCATCGCGGCGGGCGCGGCACTGGACGTTCGCAAGATCGGAGCCGGCTTCGGCCTCGGAAAGCGCCATCGCGCCGAGGAACTCGCCGCGGGCCATGCGAGGCAGGTACCGCTCCTTCTGTTCGTCGCTGAAGCCGCCGCCGAGGCCGTTCCCGCGCGCGATGATGCTCGCGACGCTCATCCAGGCGCGCGCCAGCTCCTCGGTCACGAGGATGTACTCGAACACGCCCAGTTCGAGGCCGCCGTACCGTTCGGGGATGCGCATGCCGAAGTACCCGAGCTGCCCCATCTGGTCGCGAATGGACATGGGGATGTCGCCCTTGACGCGGTCCAACTCGTTGGCGGCGGGCAGCACCTCCTTCATCGCGAACTCGCGGGCGGACTTCTGGATGAGCAGCCGCTCTTCGGTCAGGTAGGTCATGCGGGGGCCTCCGGCAACGGTAAAGGTGGCCCGCGACCGGGCGCGCCTACTCTAGCCGAGGCCCCATGCCGCCGCCAGCGCCGTAACGCGGCAGGCCCGCGCCCAGCTCCGCCGCTCGCCGGAGCGCGCCTTCCCCGAACTTCGCCCGGACCTCCGCGACGGCACCGGACAGCCGGTCGGCTTCGAGGGTCTCGCCGAGACCGAGCTGGCGGGCACGCTCCTGGAGGTTGGCGGCGCCGATACCGAGCAGGCGTACGGGACGCCGCCCGTTGCGGGTCCACGCCTCCTCGAACAGCCGCGTGCCGGCTTCGAACAGCTCGTCGGCGAGGCTGACCGGGCGCGCCACCGTGAGCGACCGCGTCAGCGTCTCGAACGGCGGGAAGCGGAGCTTCAGCGTGACGGTGCGCGCGCTCTTGCCGGAGTCCGCGAGTTCGGCGGCGATGCGCTCGGCCTGGCCGCGAATGACGGCACGGAGGCGGGCCTGGTCGGGCTCGTCGCGTTCGAAGGTGATCTCGCGGCTGACAGACTTCGCCTCGCCGCGGCCCTGGAGCACGGGAGCATCGAAAATGCCGCGAGCGCGATCGGCGAGCTCGCGGCCGTGGCGCCCAAACCGCGTTTCCAGCACGGCCGGCGGGATGGCGGCAAGGTCACCGATGGTCGTGACGCCGATCGCGGCCAGGGCTTCGGCGGTCTTCGGGCCAACCATGGGCAGGTCGCGGATGGGACGCGGAGCGAAGAACGCCGCCTCCTCCCCCGCATGCACGACCACGAGCCCGTCGGGCTTCCCGGCGTCGCTCGCGACCTTCGAAACCAGCTTGTTCGCCGAGACGCCGGCGGAGGCGGTGATGCCGATCTCGTCGCGCACGCGGCGCCGGATCTCGGCGGCGATGTCCGCGCCATCGCCGAAGAGCCGTTCGCAGCCGCGGACATCGAGGTACGCCTCGTCGGCTCCGGCGGGCTCCACGAGCGGCGTGTAGTCGCGGAGGATGGCGTGGAAGGCGCGGGAGGCGGGCGCGTAGAAGCTGTAGTCGCCGGGGAGGAAGACCGCCTGCGGGCAGAGCTGCTTCGCCCGCGATCCGGGCATCCCCGAGCGCACGCCGAAGGTGCGGGCTTCGTAGCTGCAGGTGCTTACGACGCCGCGGGCGCCGGGCCCGCCGACGATGACCGGCTGCCCGCGCAGCTCGGGGTGGCGCAGCAGTTCCATCGACACGAAGAAGGCGTCGAGATCGACATGGATGACAGTGGGAACGGGCGCAGCGGACATTCGAACTTCTGTTCGAGTATAGACAGGCCGCTGCGCGACGGGGAGGCCCGCGGGACACGAAAAAGGCCGGGATTGCTCCCGGCCGTCGTTCGTACGGTGTCGCCCTAGCGGCGCGGCCGTTCCCGGTCTCGCGCTTCGCTCCGCAGCTTCTTCTTGAGGAGCTTCCGGAGACGTGCGGCTTCCTTCCGCTTCTTCTTCACGCTGGGCTTCTCGTAATGGGCCCGGCGCCGTACCTCCGAAAGGATGCCATCCATCATGACGCGCTTGTTAAAGCGCTTGAGGGCGCCCTCGAAGGACTCGTTATCGCCGACGATTACCTCTGACAGAGTGCCGAATCACCCCACCTTCTTGCGAAGGGATTTGCCCGCGCGGGCCGCAACTTGACCACGATACCAGATGGGCCGGACCGCCGTCACGCCGCCGCCCGGGGTGGAGGGGACCACCGCTAGCGGCGGACGGCGCCGAGCTCCTTCTCCAGCCGCTTCAGCAGCCCGGTCTCAATGCGGGCCACGTCCTCGTCGGTGAGGGTGCGGTCCTCGGCCTGGTAGCGCACGGCCACGGCGAGCGACTTCTTCCCCTCCGGCACACCCTTGCCCCGGTATTCATCGAAGATGTCGGCCGTCACGCGGACGGCACCCGAGCGGTGGGACCGGACGATGTCGATCAGCCGCGAGGCCGGCGTGGCGGTATCGATGAGGAGCGCGAGGTCGTGCCGCATCTCCGGGAAGCGCGACGGCGCGAGGTACGCCGGGCGCTCCGGCAGAACGCGAACGAGGTCCTCCAGCCAGAGCTCGACCATGAACACGGGCTCGTCGATATCGAATGCGGATGCGGTCTCGGGGTGCACCTGCGCGACGAGGCCGACGGCTTCTTTCCCCGCGGAAATGCGCGCCGTGTGCCCTTCGAGCAGCCCGTACTCGACTGCGGCCTTGAACGCGCCGGGGATGCCGAGAGCGCCGAGGACGGCTTCCGCCGCGCCCTTCGCGTCGAAGAAGTCGATGCGGTCCTCACCGGCCTTCGCCCACCGCGTCTCGCGCGTCCCCCCGACGAGCCCGCAGAAGACCTTGCGCTCGTGCGGGAGGTCGGCCTCGACGGGGAGGAATTCCTGCCCGACTTCGAACAGGCGCAGCGGCCCATCGTGCTGGCGGCGGTTGGCGGCATAGGTCTCGAGCAGCCCCGCTCGCAGCGAGGTTCGCAGGTAGGTGTGGCGCGCCGCGACCGGGTTCACGACCGAGAGGGGCGCCCGCCGGCGAACGTCCTCGGGCGCAACCACGCGTTCGAGCTTCTGCTTCTCGGTGAGGCTGTAGGTGATGATCTCCTGGAAGCCGAGGCCCACGGCGAGGTCCCGGACACGTTCGCGCAGGTCCTCCACGGGCCGCGGCTCGGGCTCCGGGAGGCTGCCGCGGAGCTTCGTCGCGGGCAGCTTGTCGTACCCGTGAATGCGGGCGAGGTCCTCGATCAGGTCGTCGGCGATGAGCACATCCGGCCGCCAGTAGGGCGGCTGCACGCTGTAGCGGTCCGGCGGAAGGTGATGGCAGAGGAACCCGAGGTCCGTGAAGATGCGGCGGACGTCGTCGGTGGCGATGGCGAACCCGAGCACCTGCTCGATCCGCGCGGCCGGGAGGATGATGGTCCGCGGCGGCTGCTTCCCCGGGTAGACATCGATCATGCCCTTCGAGATCGTTCCGCCGGTGAGCTGCTCGAACAGGTGGAGGGCGCGGCGATGCGCGAACTCGACCATTTCCGGGCCAAGCCCCTTCTCGAAGCGCAGGCTCGCCTCGCTCCGCAGCTTGAGGTACATGGAGGTGCGGCGGATATTGCCGGGAACCCACGTCGCGACTTCGAGGAGCACGTTGGTCGTGCGTTCGCTGACCTCGCTGTTGCCGCCGCCCATGACGCCGGCGACGCTCACCGCGCCTTCGCCGTCGCACACGAGCACCATCTGGCCATCGAACTCGCGCTCGACGCCATCGAGGGTGACCAGCTTCTCGCCGGGAGTGGCGCGGCGCGCGATGAGCGTCTTCCCGCGGACGAGGTCGTAATCGAACGCGTGCAGCGGTTGGCCCGTTTCGATCATGACGTAGTTGGTGATGTCCACGACGTTGTTGATGGGCCGCATTCCGTGGCGCAGCAGCCGTTCCTGCATCCATGCCGGCGACGGACCGATGGTGACGCCCTGGATGACGGAGGCCGTGAACCGCGGGCAGAGGTCCGGGTCCTGGATCACGATGGAGGCAAGCGAGTCGATCGCGGGGCCGCCCTCGGAGTACGAGGTCGCGGGTTCGCGCAGGGGCCGGGAGACCAGTGCCGAGACCTCGCGCGCCAGCCCGAGCACGCCGAGCAGGTCCGCCCGGTTGGCCCACGTGGAGATGTCGAAGAGGACATCGCCGAGCTGTTCGACCAGCGGCCGCCCGATCACGGCATCATCGGGGAGCACGAGGATGCCCTCGTGGCTGTCGCTCAGGCCAAGCTCCTTTTCGCTCAGCACCATGCCGGCTGATTCGACGCCGCGAATGGGGCGGAGCTTGAGCTTCGCCTTCTCCCCGGTGTGGCCATCCACGAGCAGGGCGCCCTCGGTCGCGAACGCCACCTTCTGGCCGACCGCGACGTTCGGGGCGCCGCAGACGACCTGCTGGCGGCCGGCGCCGGTCTCCACCGTCGCGAGCCGCAGCCGGTCCGCGTTGGGGTGGGGTTCGATCGCCACGACCTGGGCGACACGGATCCGCTCGGGGTCCCAGTCAGCGCCGATGGTCTCCCAGCTTTCGACCTCGGCCGTGGCATCAATCAGCCGCCGGGCGAGTTCGGGCACGGGCAGGTCGACATCGACGTATTCGCGGAGCCACGAGAGGAGGAGTTTCATAGGTGAGCTTTCTAGCCTTTGGCTGCTGGCCGTTAGTTGGGGTCCCGCTGGAGGCGGTGGATAAACGCGTTCAACATTCGCTTCACTTCAGCGAGTCGCGTATCAAGCTGGCTGTGGGTGGCTGGAGAGATGTAGGCGAGGTCCTTCGCCAGAAGCAGATGGTATTCCAGCGCGGTGGCCGAGCCGAACGCGATGCTGAGAAAGTGCCGCATCTCGGCATCGGTGTTTCGCGCCGACCCCTCGGCGATATTCGCCGGCACGGATGCCGCACTCCGGCGCATCTGCGATGTCAGCCCGAACCGTTCCTCGGCCGGGAGTGCGTTGCTCTCCCGGTACACGTCGAGGACCAGCTGATGCGCTTTCTGCCAAACCACCAACTCCTGAAATGGCCTCATGGTCGACTCCACACCGGCTGCTCGCGGCGGCTCATGGCCAGCGGCCAGCAGCTCATCGCTATCGCTAGAACTGCCCCAGGAACCGCAGGTCGTTCGCGTAGAAGTGGCGGATGTCCTCGATGCCCCAGCGGAGCAGGGCGACGCGTTCGACGCCGAGGCCGAAGGCGAATCCCGTGACGCGGGCTGAGTCGTAGCCCGCGTTTTCGATGATTTCGGGGTGCACCATGCCGGCGCCGAGGATCTCGATCCAGCCGGTGCCATGGCAGGTGCGGCAATCCGCCCCGGATCCGCGGCAGATGAAGCAGTCCATCGCCATCTCCACCCCCGGCTCGACGAAGGGGAAGTAGCTGTGATGGAAGATCACCTTGCGGTCCTGGCCGAACATCTTCCGGGCGAATTCGTAGAGCACGCCCTTGAGGTCGCTCATGCGCACGCCTTCGTCCACGGCGAGACCCTCGATCTGGGTCAGCATCCACTCATGCGTGGCGTCGGTGGCTTCCTGGCGGTAGCACTTGCCGGGGACGATGACGCGCACCGGGGGCTCCGGCGTCCGCTCCATCACGCGCGCCTGGTTCGGCGATGTGTGCGTGCGAAGGAGCATCTTCCGTTCGCCGTTGAGCAGCGTATCGACCCAGATCGTGTCCCACATGTCGCGCGCGGGGTGGTCATCGGGGATGCGCATGGCATCGAAGTTGTAGGCGCTCCACTCCACCTCGGGGCCTTCGGCCACGCGGAACCCCATCTCCTGGAACGCCTTGACGCAGTCCCGCATCGTCTGAGTCACGGGGTGCAGGCGGCCGATGGTCTGGGGCCGCCCGGGAAGGGTCACGTCGAGCGCGGCCGTCGTGCTCAGGGTCTTCAACGCCGCCTGCTTGAGGGCGTCCTGCCGCTCGCCGAGGGCCGCCTCGAGTGCCTGCTTCACGGCGTTCGCGGCCTGGCCAAAGGCGGCGCGCTGGTCCGCCGGCTGCTCCCGCACGGCGCGGAGGAGCAGGGTGACGCGCCCGTCCTGGCGGCCAAGCCACTCGGCCCGCCACTGTTCGAGCGCCGCTTCGTCCGTGGCGCCGGAAAGCGCGGCAAGCGCCTCCGCCCGGAGGTCTTCGGGTGCTGCTTGGGAAACGGTCATAGAGGCTGTCAGTATATCCCCGGTCACCGGAAACGGTCGCCTGCGCCGGGCTTCGGCTATAGTCCCCGGCGTGAGCGACCGAGCCCGTGACGCCCGCGCCGGCCTCTGCTCCCTCTGCCGGCATTCGCGGACCATCGAGTCGGCCCGCGGTTCCACCTTCTGGCTTTGCACCCGAGCGGCGACCGACCCCCGCTTCCGCAAGCCCCCGCCGCTCCCCGTGCTGCAGTGCCCCGGGTTCGAACGAGACGGCCCGGAGCCAACCGGCTGACTATCGTTCGCCGGTTTGCTGCTCGAATTCGGCGAGCCATCCTGCCGCGTCGCGCTGCAGCACCGTCACAACGTCGTGGAAGGTCTCGAACGGGTAGCAGCGGGGATGGTCATCGCGGAGCCGTTCCCAGAGCGTGTCGCGTGCGAAAACGACCTTCGCCATCCGCGCCGCGGGAACGTCCGACGCGCCATCGCCGCAGTAGGCGACGAAATCCCCGTTCGAACGGAAAGCAGCGGCGTAGGAGAGCTTGAACCCTTCGTGGACTTCGATACCGCGGGGACTGACGTACCGGGCGCGCCAACGGTAGGTGCGGGCCGTCCGCCCCCGGTGCCGCGCGATGCGATCCAGCCCGAGGTCGTCGAGCACGGGGTCCACGGTCAGGTCGAAGCCGTTGCTCACCACCGTGACGAGCCAGTCGTTCCAATGCGCCCAGTCCACGAGTTCGAGCAGGCCGGCGCGTGGGTGCCCGGTCTCGCGCGCGAACGCCGCCATCTCCTCCGGCCCCACGTCGATGGGCACGAGATCGAGTGCGGCGATGTTGTACTCCTCCACCGACATGCGCCCGTCCTTGTACGCCTGCTCGAACGCACGCCAGCCGGGGTCAGCGAACCGTTCCAGCAGCCCGCGGGTGAGGTTCTCAAGGACGACTGTGTCGTCGAAATCGAGGCAGAGGATGGCGGCCACCCGCCCAGCCTACGCAACAGGGGGCCGTTCCGCGAAGACGGCGGGCCGTACACTGGCGGCGAATGGATATCGACCGTGCCCGCTACCTCGTGTCCGGGGCCGGTCGCGGGGCGCTCGACGCCCTGCCTGCCGCGCTCACGGGACTTGACCCGGTCCGGCTCGCCACCGAACTCCGCCGCTCGTTTCCACCGTTCGAAGCCTCGGCCCTGGCGGAGCAGGTCACCCTCCGGGCGAAGGCGCGCGAGCGCGGGATCGAAGGGATGCTGCTTTCGCCCCACGGGCTGGAGATGATGACACACCCCGGCGTGGCCGCTCGCAGGGCCGCGCGGCTCGCAGCCGCGGGGCTCCCGGTCATCGACCTCACGTGCGGCCTTGGCGGCGACCTCTCGGCCGTGGCGGCCGCCGGCGAACCTGCCGCCGGGCTCGAACTCGACGCCCCGACGGCGCTCCTCACGCGTGCAAACGTGCCCGCCGCGCTCATGGCGCGCGGCGATGCCGCGCGGCCGCCGTTCGCATTGGCGGGGTCGGCGGTCATTCTCGACCCCTCGCGCAGGGAGGATGGGCCGCGGCGGTTCGACCCCTCTGCGTTCTCGCCCCCGTGGGATGTCGCGCTCACCCTCGCACGCGACGCAGCCCTGGCCGTGCTCAAGACCGCCCCGGGCATCGAAGAGCGCCACCTGCCACCCGACGCGGAGGTCGAGTTCGTCCAGTTCGGGCGGTCGATGCGCGAAGCGGCGCTCTGGTTCGGCGCCGGGGCCGCAGTCGGCCTACGCCGGGCGGTTCTCCTGCCCGCCGGGGTGGAGCTGACCTCGGGCGAACCCGAGTGTTCGCCCCAGCCCGTACCCGTGGGCGCCTTCGTCTTCGACCCCGAATCGTGTGCAACGCGGGCCGGGGTGGTGCGACAGCTGGCGGCACGGCTCGGCGCGCGTTTGCTGGACCCCCAGGTGGCATATCTCACGGGCGATGCCGCCTCCTTCGACCCCATGGCGGCGACGTTCGAAGTCCTCGAGGTCGTGCCGTTCGGCGTGGCACGGGTGAGGCAACTGCTGCGCGAGCGGCGATGGCGGCCCGTCGAGATCCGGCGTCGCGCCTTCCCCGTCGAGCCCGACGAGTTGCGGCGGCTGCTCGGCCGGGTCGAAGGCGAGCCGATCGCGTTGCTCTGTACGACGATCGCGGGCACGCGCACCGTGGTCTTCGCGCGCAAGGTTGAGGATCCGTCGAGGGCCGAGCGGGCCGGTGAGAAAACTGCTCAGGGGTGTAGACAATAACGCGCGGCCTTTGCTAACGTCAGCTACTGCCTACGCGGGTGAGCCAATTCGACTCCTCCGCAGCGCCCGGGCGCACCGGGGAAGGAGTCCAGGACAGTGGCGGTCATCACCCCATTCGACAACTACCTCGACCTCGTCGAGGCCGCGCGAGAACTCGCGATTCACCCGCAGAGCCTGCGGCGGCTCATCAAGCAGAAGAAGATCCCGGCCACGCTGTTCGCGGGCAAGTACCTCATCGAGCGCGACAAGCTGGAGATGTTCAAGAGTAACTACGACCCGCGGCCGGGACGGAAGCCGATCAGGCGGCTGCTCTAACCGGGCGGTTCCACGGACACACGAAGAGGCGGAAGCCGCGATGGCTTCCGCCTCGTGTTGTCTCCCGTGGAGGGAAGTAAGCCTAGCTAAACGAGGGGCTGATGGTGCCGTTGCTGATGAGCGTGACGAAGGTCACCATCGCCACCACTTCAATAAGCAACGCAAACCCGACGACCCCGGCCCACATCAGCTGCGTGGTGCCGCGCGTCGCGAACACCGGGATGCCAAAGATGATGTTGGATGCGAGGAAGATGACCAGGCAGATGACACCTGCGTCGTTTGCACTCATGAGGAAAGGCAGGATGGCGAGCATGAATTCTCCGGTCGTTCAGCCTGTACGCGTTCGCGCCGTCGCGGATCATACCCGTCCGATCCGTTAAGGCGAACCCTGTTTTCTCATGCGCCGGACTTTCGCCGGAAATCCGCGACGGCGGCGCGAAGAACATCGGCGGCAAGTACGCTGCAATGCACCTTGTCACCGGGGAGGCCCCCGATCGCATCGGCGATCCGCTCTCGCGTCAGGCTATCCACATCCTCCAGCGTCCACCCCTGGACCATTTCGCTGGCGAACGAACTTGTCGCGATCGCGGGCGGGCAGCCGCGCGTCTGCCACCGCACCTCGGCGATGCGGCCCGCATCGACCCGGATCATCACGCGCATGCGGTCGCCGCAGACAGGGTTCGCCTTCGATGCCTCGCCGTCGGGCTCGACGAGTTCGCCGGCGTTGCGGGGGTTCTGGAAGTGCTCCATGACGAGGTCGCTATAGGCTGCCACCTCCCGATTGTTGGGATTCGGCCGGGTGCCCGTCAATCGAGGCGTGCGCCCGCACGCCCTTCGCGCCGTTGGAGAAGGTCGAGGGCGTGCCAGGCGACCTCATCGATCGGGGCAAGGTCCACGAACGTCTCCTGGTGCGAACAACCGCCGGCGGTCGCATCGGCGCCGCAGACGGAACAGCGGAGCCGCCACGAAAGGACGGGGCGCGTCCACGTCCGCCACGGGGGACCCGCGTTGATCGCGTTCCCACACCAATAGATCCCGACCACGGGCGCGCCCACGGCCATGGCGAGGTGCAGCGGCCCCGTGTCATTGGCCACGACGACGGCGGCGCGTTCGAACAGCCCCGCCAACCCTCCCAACCCCAACCGCCCCGCGAGGTCGACCGCGTCACCGTCGAGGGCGTCGCACACATTGCGGACGATCGCAGGGTCGTCGCCTTCGCCGGCGCCCGTCACCGCCACCTGGCAGCCGTGCGCGAGCAGCGCCTTCCCCACCTCGGCGAAGGACGCAGGAGGCCAGCGTCGACGGGGATCGCCGGCGCCGGCATGCAGCACGGCCAACGGGCGCGGACCCGGCTGGAGAACGTGCGCGGCCGCCTCGCGATCGGATGGCATCACCGCGAGCCGCGGTTCGCGCGCGACCGCCTTCGCACCCGCGGCGGCCACCACCTCCAGCAGCCGGTCGACTTCAGACTGGTAATAGATGTAAGGGACGGTGCGGTCGAGCGGGGGTGCACCTCGTGCCTGCAGACCCACCGTGAGCCTGGCGCCCAGCCGCGCGACGAGCGGGTTGCTGTTGGCGCCGCCGCCGTGCATTTGGAACGCGATGTCGTACCCCGCGGCGCGCTGCCGGGCGATAAAGGCCTCCAGGATGGGGCTGATGGCGCTGCCCTCGGGCGCGCCCACGCCGGGGTACGGCGGAACGACTTCGACGCGATCCACGGGCCCCGGCCTGCCGGCGAGGAACTCGCGGTGCCACCCCAGG
This sequence comes from Candidatus Amarobacillus elongatus, assembly GCA_016703545.1. GTDB lineage: Bacteria > Chloroflexota > Dehalococcoidia > Tepidiformales > Tepidiformaceae > Amarobacillus > Amarobacillus elongatus. Next base: position 23,962 of record JADJBX010000003.1, on the reverse strand, counting down.
CCAAGGAGCGTGATCTCAGCCGCTGGGTATGTCGCCCGGAGCGCATCGAGCGCGGGCAGGGCGAAACAGAAGTCGCCGATGCCATTCGCGCGCAACACGGCAATCCGCCGCACACCCGGGACCACATCACCTTCCACGCCCGCAGTGTGCCGTCCCCACCGCCGCCGCGCGCCTCCCACCACCCCACCGCCGCTTACACCGCCATCACAGGAGCGAGGGCCGGGGTTGAGGGCGGGGGTTGCACGAACTTTGTCCGATTGTCCCGGAGGGGCGGATGTATTTCCGTTGCCGCTCTGGTAGCATCCCGCGCCATGATTGGGCGGGCGGCCGCGGCGGTGTCCCTCCTCGGCGTGCTCGCTGTCGCGATGACCATTCGCGGGTCCGCGGCCACGGAACTGCTGCAGAACGGCTCGTTCGAGGCCTGGGCAGGGAACGTTCCCGCGGGATGGCAGCTGCTGGGCAGCGGCTCGGTTACGGCGATTCCCGACGGGGCCAGTGGCCAGGGCGCGCGCCTCACCACGCCGTCGTCCGTGCGGCTCGCCCAGAACGTGGCGGTGACGCCGTTCGCGCTTTACTCCGCCGGGGTCGATGTCCGGCGGGACACGGACGCTGACCGGGTCGCGCTGACGCTCACGTTCCTCGATGCCGGGCTCGCGGCGCTGACCATCGAACAGGCCCTGGCGCCGGTCGGGCCTGGGTGGCAGCACCTGAAGTTGCCGGCCACGGCGCCGGCTTCGGCCGCGTACGTCACGGTGGCGATTTCGGTTACGGGCGGCGGCCCGGCGGTTGTTTCGCTGGACAACGCAGCGCTTACGGCGACGCCCGCGCAGGCAACCCCGACACCGGCGGACGAGCCCACCGAAACGCCAACCGCCACGGCGACGGCGACCTCCACGGGTACGGTGGGCGCGAGTCCGCCCGGGGCTCCCCGACGGTTAAGGTGCCCACGGCCACTCGGACCCCGACGCCGACGAAGACAGCCACGGCCACACGTACGGCGACACGCACGCCCACCGCCACGCGCACTCCCACTCCGCGGCGCGCAACGCCCGCCACGGGATCCCCCGCCGTCGACGATGGCAGCGGAGGGTTGCTGGCGAACGGCGGGTTCGAACAGAGCGACGGCGGGAAGCCGGGCGGCTGGAGCAAGGTCGGAGGGGAGTTGGCGATGGACGCCGAGGCGCACGGCGGCGAACTCGCGGCCGCCCTCACGTCGGCGAGTTCCTCGACCAAGTGGATTCACCAGGTCGTACCGGTCACGGGCGGGGCCTGGTACCGGGGACGGGCGTTCGGGCGCGTGGCCGAGGGCGACGCGGAGGTGTTCCTGCGGCTGAGCTGGTACGCCAGCGCCGACGGGAGCGGGGTGGCGTTGGGGCAATCGGAGAGCGAGGCGTGGGCGGGCGACACGTGGGAGCTGCTCGACACGGGACCGGTGGAGGCCCCCGAGACGGCGCGCGCCGCCCGCTTCCGCCTGATGCTCCGCCCCGTCGCCGGGGACGCACGGGCGGCCTTCGATGACGCCGTGTTCGAGGATGCCGAACCTGCATCGCCGGTCGCCACTCCCACACCCGTGACCGCGACGGTTTCGACGAGCGCCGTGGTGGCGGCGACGCCGGGCGGGACCACGCCCACCGGGACCAGGATCCCCGCGGTGGCAACGGCTCGTGGAACGTCCGCCGCGACGGCCGTCCCCGCCGGCCCATCGACGTTACGACTCTCGGAGATCCTGCCGAACCCCGGCGGGGATGGTCGCGACACCGACCTCGAGTGGGTTGAACTGGTGAACATTGGAAGCGAGGCCGTATCGCTTGCGGGGTGGAAGCTCGGCGACGCGGCCCAGCTCGATGTGCTGCCGGCCGCGACGATCCCTGCAGGGGGTTATGTCATCGTGGCTGCCAAACTCGCGGTGTTGCGCGAGGGCGTGCTCGTCGTCCGGCCGGTGGATGGCGTCATCGGGCGGGGGCTCAACAACGGCGGCGACGCCGTGGTGCTCATCGATCCTGCCGGTGAGGTCGTGGACGCGATTTCGTACGGCGACAACGATGACGAATTCGACCCACCCGCACCCCTGCCCGCCGAGGGCGAGACGCTCGCCGTCCGTGACCCACGAAGTGAGGCGGGCCCGGAGAACTGGGCGCGTGCGTTGCGGGCGACCCCGGGGGAGCAGAACGTGTTCGCCGTTGGAGCCGCGTCGACGCCCCGGCGGGCCGTGACACCGGGGCTCCAGAACATCGGGGAGCTCGCAGACCCTCGCGCACCGTTGGACGTCGACGGGAGCAGCAGCAACGTGCCGGAGGGGGCAGCCGTCGCCGCCGCCGCGACGGTCGCCGTCGCAGCGGGCGCGATCGCGTGGAAGCGGGCGGCGATTCGGAAGCTCCTTGGCCTCTCGTGAACGAGCCTGACCGGTCTGCCCCCTCGTCCCGCACTCCCGCGGTTGTCATCCACGCGCCTGGAACGCACGCTGCAATTTGCATTATCGGTGTTGTTCATACCCGCGGCTACGGGAAGAATCAGCGGGATGCCCGGTCGTGAGCGCGCCGGCAGGAGGTGTGGCGGATGCTTGAGGGGTCCCGGGTCCTCGTTACCGGCGGTAAGGGCCTGGTCGGCACCGCACTCGCCCGGCAACTCCGCGAATCCGCGGCCTGCGAGGTGTTCGATCCCTCCTCCGCCGAACTGGACCTCTGCGACCGCGGCGCCACCGAGCGGTATTTCCAGGCGACGCGGCCGGATTTCGTGTTCCACCTCGCGGGGTACGTGCACGGATCATGGGGAACATGCTGAACCAGGCCGAGGCCTATCTTCGCAACACCCTTATAAACACCAATGTGGTCGAACAGTGCGTCAACCATGGGGTGTCGAAGGTCGTCGCGATGGGAACAATCGCAATGTACCCGGAACCATCACCCCGGCTGCCACTTCGCGAAGAAGACCTTTGGCAGGGGCCGCCGTACTTTGCGGAGTATGGCTACGCGAACGCGAAGCGCGGAATGGTGGCACATCTCGAGGCGTGCCGGCAGAGTTACAACACGCGATACGCCGTCGCGATCAGTACCAACCTTTTCGGCCCGAATGACCGGTTCAACACCGCTACCGGGCACGTTGTTCCTTCCCTCGTGCGGAAGTTCTTCGAGGCGAAGGCGCGCGATGAGCACGTGTACGTCTGGGGCGATGGCACGCAGGAACGGGACTTCCTCTACGTCGAGGATGCGGCCCTTGGGTTGCGTGTGATCATGGAGCAGCTCACCGGACTTGTGAACCTCGCGTCGGGCGTTAATCGCACGATCCGGGACGTTGTTTCCGTGCTGGAAGAGCACGTTGGAATGCGGGGCCGGGTGCAATGGGATACCTCCAAGCCACGCGGGCAGGAGCGCAGGACGTTCGATGTGAGCGTTCTCACCTCCGCTGGCTTTTCGGCGCAATACCACTTCGATGCCGCGCTTCGTACCACATATGACTGGTACGCCGCGAACGCCGCGGACGCGCGCGACTAGTTCGCACGACCACGTGTGGAGTTGAGTGACTGATGACGGTTGTCCTGCCGAACTCGATTTTCTATCACCTTGGGCGCACTGGCGGTCACTGGGTTTCTCATGTGTTGTGGCGCGCGGGGTTGGTGGAAGCGCGGCTCGCGGCGCTGCATCTCACGCCGGCGCAGGCGCCATTTGACCCGCTGTTCGCGCCGAAGCCGTTCACCTTCTGCTTCGTCCGGCACCCGCTGACGTGGGCTGCATCGCTGTGGCGGCACGAAATGGAGTTCGGGTGGAATGAGTCGCAGGTCTCCGATGTCGCCCGCTCCGACTCCTTCGCCACCTTCCTCGAACGGTTGCTGGAGCGCTGGCCAACGGCCCCCTGCTCGACCCACATGAAGCCGTTCTACGAGCCGTGCACGTTCATCGGGAAGCAGGAGTCGTTGACCGCGGACCTTGCCCGGGCGCTGACGGCCGCCGGCGAGCGCTTCGATGAGGCGGTGCTTGCGACCCCTCCCATGAACGAGTCGACCGTCCGCCGCCTGCGGGAAGCGGCGCGTGCTCCGCGCCACCTGCTGGAACGCGTGATGGCAGCGGAATCAGAATTCAACGGGCGGTTCGGGTATGCGGGCATCCCCGAGGCGCTGGTGGCTCCCGAAGGGTGGTCGCCGCCGCCGATCTGGCCCGTTCTGCCGCTTTCCGCCGACGCCGACGCCGTGGCACGTCTCACGGAAGCGCGCAGCCTCGATCTCGAACGCGTGACCTGGGCGTACCGCCTGAGCGATGGCTCCATCATCGCGCCGAGAGTGCGGAACGAGCGGAAGCAGTGGGCATTCGTCGAGGCCATCGAAGCGCTGCCCTCGGGCGATGGCCGGAAAGCGCTCGTGCAATGCGCCAACGACCCCTACTTCGCGTACCTCATGAGCCTCCGCGGGTACGACGTCGACTTCCTTTGTGACGACCCGGCGGTCCTGCCCTTGCGGCTCATGAAAGCCCTGGCCCCGGAGATCAATGTCCGCACCGCACAGGTGCTCGACGCGTCGCGAACCGAGGCCACATACGACGTCGTCATCGCCGCCGACCTGCTCGAAGGAAGCCCTTTCGGAGAGAGCGCGCTCGCCTGGCTGCGAACGCGAATGAAGCCGGGAGCGGTGCTCTTGGGGTCGTGGCCGGTGTTGCAGGCACCGGAGGCGCCCGCGATCAAGGCGAGCGTGCACGAGTTTGCCATGCCGTGGGCTGCCGCCCATTTCACGCCCCGCTACCTCCACGCCCTCCTGCGTGAGACGGGGTTCGAAGGGGCCGAGGTGCTGTGGGAGGTCGGCGAATCTCCAATCATGGAGCGCCGGGACGACATCGAACGGATCGCGCGCCTCCTCGGCACGGATGAGGGCGAGACGCTCGCATTCGGCGTCGTTCGCGCGCGCGCCACGGCGACGTCGGTGGACCCTGCCGTGCAGTCGGCGGGCCGCGTCTTCGGCTCGACCCGCGACTTCCTGCTGCTGCCGACGGACGGACTCCCCCTCGCGGCCGAACGGACCATCGCCATCCAGGCCCAACAGCTTGAGGAGGCGCGGACGACGATGGCCGCCCTCCGCCAGGCCGTGGCCGACCGCGAAGCCGACCTGCGGCAGGCGCGCGAAGCGGTGGCGAAGGCCGCCGTCGACACGGCGTTCCAGGTGCACGAAGCCCGTATCGCGGGCGCCGAACAGATTGACCTCTTGCGAGCCGAAAACCAGCGCCTGCGCACGGAGCTGTTCCTGACCAGAGCGCACGAGGACGATGCGGACGAACCGGGGACGACGGGGCCACCGGATGTCAGCTGAGGGCCGGCGCCGCGCGCTGATCACGGGGATTACGGGGCAGGATGGGTCGTACCTGGCCGAGCTGCTGCTCGCCAAGGGATACGACGTCCACGGCCTGCTCCGCCGCTCCAGCACCTTCTCCACCGACCGCATCGAGCACCTCTACCACGACCCCCACGAGGGTGGCCCCCAGCTGACGCTGCACCACGGCGATGTCCTCGACACCAGTTCGCTCGTGCGCGTGCTGGCGAAGGTCCAGCCGCACGAGGTGTACAACCTCGCCGCCCAGAGCCACGTCGCCGTCAGCTTCGAAATGCCCGAGTTCACAACCGACACGGTCGCGATCGGCAACCTCCGCATCCTCGAGGCGATCCGCGAAGCCGGCATCGGGTGCCGCTTCTACCAGGCCGGCAGCTCGGAGATGTTCGGCAAGGTCGCCGAGACCCCGCAGAGCGAGCGGACGCCGTTCCACCCGCGCAGCCCGTATGCCGTCGCGAAGGTCTTCGCGCACCACATGACCGTGCATTACCGCGAGGCGTACGGCCTGTTCTGCGCGAACGGCATCCTCTTCAACCACGAATCGCCGCGCCGCGGGGAGACGTTCGTCACGCGCAAGGTGACCCGCGCGGTGGCGCGCATCGTCGCGGGCAAGCAGGAGAAGCTGTTCCTCGGGACCATGCACGCGCGCCGCGACTGGGGGTTCGCACCGGAGTACGTGGAGGCGATGTGGCGCATCCTCCAGCACGACGAGCCGGACGACTTCGTGATCGCGACGGGCGAGACGCACTCCGTCGCGGAGTGGGTGGAGGCGGCGTTCCGCTCCGTCGGCGCCGAGTGGCGCGAATTCGTCGAGCACGACCCCCGCTACGACCGGCCGGCCGAGGTCGACCTGCTGCTCGGCGACCCCTCGAAGGCAAGGAAGGTCCTGGGATGGGAGCCGAAGGTCCGCTTCGATGACCTCGTGCGCATCCTCGTGGCAGCCGATCTCAAGGCTGAGGGGCTCAACCCCGAGGGGGTCATGCGCGATGCCTGAGGCGTGGGCATCACCGTCGGAGTGGGAAAAGTCGCATACCTTCGCAGATATGTGACCGCCGCCGATCCGCTATCACGGAGCACCGTTCTGGTGTAGATTCGCCACGCATTTGGGCCGGCTGACTCGCGGACCGCGTGGTTCGGCATGCCAGCACACCGGGCAGGGGACGCGGCCGCTATGAACCGTGGACGGACGATCGGGGACGCCTTTCGCAGCGGGTCGAACAGCTTCGATCTGCTTCGCCTGGTCGCCGCGCTCATGGTGCTCGTCAGCCACAGCTACCCGCTCGCCGCATCGCCCGCGGGCGAACCATTCCAGCGGTACTTGAAACACGACAACGGCGGCAGCCTCGCCGTCGCCATTTTCTTCGTCATCAGCGGCTTTCTTGTCACCCGCTCTGTGCTCGAGCGCGAGACCAACCGCTACGTGCTCGCTCGGTGCGCGCGGCTCCTCCCTGCGCTCTGGGTGGTCACAATCCTGGAAGTCACGGTCGTCGGGGTGGTGTGCACGACGCTCCCCATCGGGGAGTACCTGCACGCGCAGCAAACCCGCGAGCACCTCTACAACGTCTTCATCTTCCCGATTCGCTCGGTCTTGCCGGGTGTGTTCGCGGACCACCCCAACCGGCTGGTCAACGGTTCGATGTGGACCATCCCGGTGGAGGTGGCGTGTTACCTCGCGCTCCCGTTCCTCGGGCTGGCGGGCGCACTCCGCAAATACGTCGTCCTGGCGCTGCCGGTGATCGCGTTCCTCGCACTCTGGTACGTGGTTCGCGAGGGACACGGCTGGGCGAAGCCGGGACCGTACATCATCCAGGGCGTGCCCACCTATCCCGGCCTTCGTTACATCGTCTTCTTCGTCATCGGCTGCGCGATGTGGGTCCACCGCGACGATATCCCCCTGAACGGCGGCATGGCGTTCGTCTGCGTCGCGGTCCTGTACGCGGGAACGATGGGCGAGGCCAAGCCGTGGCTGCTGTACCTGACGCTGCCGTACCTCGTGATGTACGCCGGACTCGCCCATCCGGTCCTCGCCAGCCTGCGCGAAAGCATCGGCGACCTCTCGTACGGGGTGTACCTGTACGCGTTCCCGGTCCAGCAGATGCTCATCTGGCGGCTGGGCGTTGGCATCGGGCCAGTGACGCTGATGCTGCTGGCCGCGCCGATCACGCTTGGGCTGGCGTTCCTGTCGTGGCACCTGGTCGAAGCGCGAGCCCTGGAGTGGTTCCGCCGCCGCAACGGCGGTCCGCAGCCTGCACGCGCGCCGGCCGCACCCGCGGCGGAAGCTGGCATCGCACTGGCGGACTAAGGGCCGCACCTGCTCCTGGCGCCACTTCGCCGGGTCCGCAGCGGGCAGGCCGGCCCACGCACGGATTCTGATACAATTCCAGCGGGTCCGGCGCCGGGTTGAGAGCGTGACAGCCGCCCCACGGGGCTGGCTTCGTTGGTCCCGACAAAGTCCGCGGTCGTACGCGGGAGTAGCTCAGTGGTAGAGCGCCTGCCTTCCAAGCAGGATGTCGCGAGTTCGAGCCTCGTCTCCCGCTCCATGTTCCACCGGCATCAGGTGCCCTGCCCGGCGCACGAGCGGACCTGCCGCTACGGGCGGCGCCCGGTGAGCCGCCGGCCGGCCCCGCGGACCGCGCGCACGCCCCCAACCGCGAACGTGCGCACCTGCCGCGGCAGGGGCAGGCCATCGAACGCGGCACGGGTGACAAGCCCGGGGTCGGCGTAAAGCAGATGCGCGAGGTCGTCGCGGCCCATATCCAGCGCCCCGCGTGGCGGCGGCGGCGCCGGAACGCCGTCGGGCAGATCCGCCATATCCCCGAGCCGCTCGTCCTCAATCCGGACCTGCTTTCGCACCTCTTCGCTGAGCCCGCCGCGGCGCATTCGTAACGTCGGCCGAGGAGACGTCACGATGCCGGGCAGGAGTGACGCACAGAAGTTCATCGCTTTGTGATCGAAATACGGCAGGCCAGAAGTGAGCACGACATCGGATGTCGGCACCGGCAGGAGAAATCGTCCGAGTGCACCCAGGGCATCGGGGGCCATCCCCGTCGCGACGTGACGCTTCACGACGTGCGTTTGATCGCCCAGCTTCATTCCCCCGCACACGAACGAGCTGACAGCTCCCCATCCTTCGGGAGTCTCCGCCAGTGCCGCGCGAAGTGCCCGGACGTGCCCGGCGAACAGCTGCTCCGTCTCGCCAATCACCATGAAGTGCCCGCCGGCGGGAAGCGTGCGCAACTCTCGTGCCAGCACATCGCCGAGTGTCAGCGGGCCATACGGGACATGTCCCCCGACTGCATCCCAATCAATCCAGCGGAACCCATCCGCGTCGGGGGATGCATCGAACTCCTCCCGGCTGAGCCGCGAAGCGCGGTCCACGAGCAGCACAGCGTCGACGCCTTCCGCGGCCTGGGCGCGCAGGCTCGCGGCGTGCTGAGCCAGCGCGCGGGACCCGTCGTGGCGCACGAGGAAGAACATCGTCAGCGGCGCGGGCGCGACCGGGTGCGGCGTCTCAAGGGCGGCTTTGCGGGCATCCAGGCCCTCGTAGATTCGCGCGATGCTTGCGTCGAGCGCGAACCGGTCGCCCAGGATCGCCTGCGCGCGTGCCGCTCGCGCCAACGCCTCGTCCGGATTGGACCGGATTTCGTCCACGAGCGCGAGGATGGACGCGGCCTCTTCCTCGGGCGTGCCGGGTTCGAAGTAGTAGAGCGAGTCGCCGAAATGTTCGCGCGCGAAGGGATGGTCATCGGCGATGACGACGGCGCCAGAGCCAATGCTTTCGAACAGGCGGCTGGACATGATCCCGGAACGCTTGTGGGAGTCCGACGACAGGACGAGGCTGATCCCGGCATTGGCGGCGGCCTTGAGGACGGAAACGCCGTCGAACGGGAGCTCGTCCACGTAACTCTGGAACCCTTCCCAGACGCGGACCCCGTGCAGTTCGCGGGGGCCGTACAGCCGCAGCATGCCGGAGCGGTCAAGGATCTCCAGCAGCTCGCCGTGGCGCGTCTTTCGCTTCGTTAGCCGTTCCCAATTAATGCCGGCGAAGAAGAGCTTGCCTGACCCGATGGTTGGTTTTCCGAAGGGACGCGGGACGGAGTGAAAGAGCTCGAAATGGGGTGCGCGACAGGGACCGTCGCGTGTGATGAGGCGACGGATGTGGTCATCGGCCGCCGTCGACGCGCAGCTGATGTAGTCATCGTGCGAGAGAATATTGTCGACGAAGCGGTGATAGCTGCCTTCGATGTAGTCGTGGTAATAGTCGACGGGATTCCACAGCGCCAGGAACGAGAAGACATCGAACGATTTGGGCTGCTCGAAGTGCAGATTGAGGACGAAGTCGACGGTGTCACTGTTGACCACGGCGCCACCCGCCAGTGGGCGCCCGTCAGGGTGGACCGGGATGCACCGGAGGCCCAGCCGCCGTGCGGCCAGTTCCAGCCGGGCGATGACTTCGTCCTCGGCGACCTGGATTCCGGGCCAGAGCTTGACGACGGCGAACGCGCCGTGCTGGCCGGGCGCGAGCGTGAGCGTCGAGGGAGTTCCACTCACCACATATCCCTCATTCCGGGACCGGTGTAGCGGCCCGTGCGCCCCGCGGACCGGGGGCGGCCGTATTGTTGGCCCCGCCACGGCAAAGGGGCAACCCTCGAACGGGGTCTTCGAGCACTCCTCGTGGAGACTTCGACTAAACCCGGCCGGAGAGCTCGCGCCGCGCGGCGTCGCGCTGGGCATCGACGATTGCGAGCACTTTCGTGGGCTCGGGGATACCCGCGAGGATGAAGTTCGGCTGCTCGCCGGCGGTCTGGCAGCGCAGGTTGCCAAAGTTGAACGCCGTCTGCAGGACGCCTTCGCGGTCAACGGCGATGTCCTCGACATCGACAAGGTCGGCGCTGGCCATGCGGTGGTGGAACCAGTGCCGCTTCAGGCTATCGACGATGCGCTGGTTGGTGACGATCCAGACGTCGTGCTGGTACCGGTACCAGGCGAAGTAGGTGCGGATGGCCCAGTAGACGAGCCAGGCGGCGACGATGGCGAGGAGCACACGGCCAACGCCACCGTCGAGGCCGACGGTCATCGCTGCACCGACGAGCACGACGGCCGCCGGGATAATCCCGAGCAGGGCTACCTTGCCGACCTGTTGCGCGAGGTACACCCAGTGCCGGCGCGCGAAGAGCACGACGGATTCGCGCGGCTGCAGTTCGAAGGGGAGCTTTGGCTGGCTGGTCAACGCTGCCTCCCGGCACCACGCCGTGGCGGGCGTGCCGCATGATGGCGCGAACGGCGACCGTATCGAGACGGGCGGCGCCGGGATGTTACGCGCCGTTCGAGAACGGCCGGCGGCCGATGGCCCACGGCCGGCATCTGTCGTCTGCCGGCCGTGCCATTCGCGGTGAAGCGGACGTCAGCTCGTGACGGCGCCCTGCTCGGCGCCGGACACAAGGCGGGCGTACTTGGCGAACACGCCGCGCTCGTAGTTCGCGGGCCGCGGCGCCCATCCAGCCTTGCGGCGGGCGAGCTCGGCCTCATCGACCTCGACGTTGAGCTGACGCTTGTCGATGTCGATGACGATGGAGTCGCCCTCCTGGAGGAGGCCGATGGGGCCGCCCACGGCGGCTTCGGGGGCGACGTGGCCGGCCATGAGGCCGCGCGTGGCGCCGCTGAAGCGCCCATCGGTGATGAGCGCGACGGTCTCGCCGAGCCCTTCGCCCACGAGCGCGGCCGTGATCTGCAGCATTTCGCGCATCCCGGGGCCACCCTTCGGACCCTCGTTGCGAATGACGACGACGTCGCCTTCGTGAATCTGGCGGGAGCGAACGGCGTCCCACGCCTCGGGTTCGGATTCGAAGACGCGCGCGGGGCCGCGGTGGAACAGCCGCTCGTGGCCGGCCACCTTGATGACGCAGCCCTCGGGAGCGAGGTTCCCCTTGAGGATGACAAGCCCGCCGGTCGGCTTCAGGGCCTCGGCGACGGGGAGGATGACCCGCTGCCCGGGCGTCTCCTTCGCGAAGGCCGCTTCCTCGGCAAGGGTGCGGCCAGTGACCGTCATCTGGGAGCCATCCACCTTGCCGGCCTCGATCAAGCGGCTGGCGAGAACGGGCGTGCCGCCGGCCGCGTCCCAGTCGAGGGCGACGTACTGGCCGCCGGGGCGGAGGTCGCCGATGAGCGGCGTGGCGGTGCTCACGCGGTCGAAGTCGTCGATGTCGAGCTGGATGCCGGCCTCTTTGGCGATGGCGAGCAGGTGCAGCACGACATTGGTCGAACCACCGGTGGCGGCGGCGCAGGCGATGCCGTTTTCGAACGAAGCGCGGGTGAGCAGGTCACGCGGGCGGACGCCGCGCTTGAGCACATCCATGATCAGTTCGCCGCACTGGAAGGCGACGTCGCCCTTGCGGGGGTCCGTGGCGCCGACGGTCGCGGTAGACATGGGAGAGAGGCCGAGGAATTCGAGGACCGTGGCCATGGTGTTGGCGGTGTACTGCGCGCCGCAGGCGCCCGCGCCGGGGCAGGCCACGTTCTCAAGCTCTTCGAGGTCGGCATCGCTGATGCGCCCGGCGGCGTGAGCGCCGACGCCCTCGAAGACGTCCTGGATGGTCACATCCTTGCCGCGGTAGTCACCGGCGGCGATGGAACCGCTGTAGAGCACGAGCGTCGGGATGTTCAGCCGCGCGGCCACCATTGCGCCCGCGGGGATCGTCTTGTCGCAGCCCACGATGACGACCATGGCATCGAACGAGTAGCCGACGGCGCATAGCTCGATCGAGTCCGCGATCACTTCGCGGCTGATCAGGGAGGCTTTCATCCCCTCGGTGCCCATGGAGATGCCGTCGCTGATGGCGATGGTGTTGACTTCCATGGGGGTGCCGCCGGCAGCGCGTACCCCGGCCATCACGCGCTGCGCGAGGTCCCGGTTGTTGTAATTGCACGGCATCGTCCCGATCCATTCGTGCGCCACCATGACGAGCGGCTTGCGAAGGTCCTCGCTGGTGAAGCCGACGGACTTGTAATAGGAACGAGCGGCGGCGCGGTCGGGACCATCGAGTGCGGGACCGCTGCGTTCGCGGGGGTCGAAAGCCATGGAGCAACTCCGGGTAACAGGTGAGGGCCAGTCTATCGCGCCGATGGCGGTGGTTCGAACGCGGTCGCGGAGCGCGGCGCGGAACGGCCGGACCAGATCCCGGAGAACTCGCAGTAGGGCGCGCCGGCAATGCGCCACGCGTCGCGGCGGACGTCGTCGAAGTCCGGCCACATCTCCCTGAGCAGGTCCAACTCCACCTCGCAGACCATGGGAACGAGCCGGGCGACGGCGGCGATGGGGCAATGGTAGACGCGCGAGGAGAGGCGCGGAGCGGGCACGCTCCCCCGCGCGATCACGGAACCCCATTCCATGCCCGCCGCCGCGAAGTGGCGAAACTGCTCGGCCGGCTCTTCGGGCGCGTCTTCCAGCGCGAGGGAGAAGTGGGCGGTGAGATAGGCGCGCACCCAGGCGCGAACCGCTTCGGGGTTGTCCCGGACGGCGGCGCGGAAGAAGTCGGCGAGCAGGACGAAGGAGCTATCCGGCACGTAGCGGTCGGCCAGGGGCGTGGTCACGTAACAGTTGCGCGGCCGGCCGCGCTGGGAGGGCAACCCGCGGTCGACAACGACGGTGACGAGGCCGGCAGCTTCGAGCACGGAGAGGTGCTGGCGCACGGCCGTCTCGCCAACGAGAAGGACCTCGGCCAACGACTGCGCGTCGCGGGCCTCGGCGGACTTGAGCAGCTGCAGGATGCGGAACTGCGTGGGTGTCAGCGGCGGCAGGTCTTCGGTGCGCGGTGACGGCGGCCTGGTCACGTGAGAACACCTTCCCCGGGCGCACGAGCATGTGGGCCCGAATCGGTGCCAGCGTGCGCGCGCCGACATCGGAACGCGCCGGACGTTCGGGGACCGGAATGGCGACCGTTGGGACGCGCGCGGGACGCCGTCGCGAGAGTCCGTTGTAACGAGGAGGCGCACCTTGGTACGCGGCCTCGTGTGCCCTCGCCGCCACCATGGGAGGTGCGCACACCGCGCAGGAGGCAAGCGAATGCAAGAGTCGGATATGGAGAAGCGAATGGGTTCGGCGGCGGATGCCGCGAATTCGGTCGGGCCGGCCGCCGGCGCCGCTGGCGGCACCGTGGGCGCGGCCGCCGGCGGGATGATTGGCTGGGGCGTGGGCATGACGGGCGGGGCCGTGGTCGGCCTTGTGACCGGAATGTTCCTCGCGCTCGCCCTCGTCGCCGGCAATCACTCCAAGAGCTGACGAAACGCCCGAACCGGCACACCGGGGGTGGCGCACATCCCCCGGTGTGCCCGGTCCACGACCTCACCGCGGATGGCTGCCATCGGGGCCGGGAGTCAGGCTTCGAGCCCGGCGCCGCGGAGCGCCTGACCGACGTGGTTCCGTTCGTGGCCCGTGGTGAGAGCGACCATCATTTCGCCAAACCACGCATTCCCGAACGCCTCCAGCCGGAGGCCGAACAGCTCGTCCGGGAGCTGTTCGACGACGCGCAGCAGCGTTTCGTGGCCGGTGCGAAGCGCGTTCTGAATCTGTTCGGGTGTCCAATCTGCGCGTTCGGCGATGCCTTCGGGATTGTGCGCGTCCGGCGCCTCCGCGAGGCGGCCGGTCTCGACGATCGCGGCGATCATGCCGGGCGCGTTGGCCACACCCATGGCGACGTGCCGCAGCACGTCCCCGACGTTCCAATCGAGTTCGGTCGGCTGATCGAAGAACGGAGCGCAACGGGCGGGAGCCGACTCCGTAAGCGGCCACGCCTGGCGTGCGGCGGCGAGCACGTCGCCCTTCCCGGGACCGGATTCGTTCATTGGGGTGACTCCTTCCGTCGAAGGAAAAGTATACCTCGCGACGGTCATGGGGCGTGCGCCGCGATGAGCGCGTAGACTTCGCGGCATGGCCCAGATCCCCGTTTCCGTTCGAAGACCGCTCGCCGCGAACCTCCTTCCCGGGCGCATCTACTACGGCTGGTACATCGCCGTGGCGTGCGCGCTGTTGATGTTCGTCGGCGTTGGCGTGGGGTATTACGGCCTGCCGATCTTCATCAAGCCGCTCAAGGAAGAGCACGGCTGGAGCACGACACAGGTCAGCTGGGCGCCCACCATCTACTTCTTCCTTTCGGGCCTGACGTCGGCCGTCATCGGACCGATCATCGACCGGCGCGGGCCGATGCTGTTCATGACCATCGGGATGGTGGTGAACGGTGTCAGCGCGGCCTTCATCGGGCTCGTAGACGAACTGTGGCAGCTGTACGCGGTCTATTTCGTGTTCGCCGTGGCCTACGGCATGAGCGCGGGCGTCGCGGTCAACGCGATTATGACGCGCTGGTTCATTCGCAAGCGGGCGCTGGCGATGAGCATCTCGTCGACGGGCGTCTCGCTCGGCGGGGTGGTGCTGGCGCCCATCGCGAGCCGGCTCATCGATGCCGGGGGATTGGAACTGGCGACACCCATCCTGGGCGCGATCGTCGTGCTGGTGGGCCTGCCGGTGGTGCTGTTCGTGATCGCCTGGGAGCCGCGCCAGATGGGCCTGTTCCCGGACGGCGACACGCGTGAGGCGGTGCGCGCGCAGACCCCCGTGGCAGCGGCGCAAATGCGGCGATGGTCGCGGACGGAGGCGATGGGGACAGCGGGCTTCTGGGCGGTGTTCCTCGACTTCCTGCTCGTGCTCATCGCGCAGACGGGCTACATCATCCACCAGGTTTCGTTCCTCGAAGAGCGGCTGGGGTCGCGAAGCGAGGCGGCGTTCACGCTGAGCGTGACCGCGTTCGGCAGCATCGTCGCGCGGTTGCTGGTCGGCATCTTCGCCGACGGCGTCGACAAGCGGCTGCTCACGGTGATCCTGTTCGTGGTGCAGGCGACCTGCACGCTGCTCATCGTCAGCATCGACAACGTGGCGACGACGTGGGTGCTGACGCTGATCTTCGGGTTCACCATCGGCAACATCTACATGATGCAGTCGCTGCTGGTGGGCGAACTGTTCGGCATGGTCTCGTTCGGGTCGCTCTTCGGGCTCATCAGCTTCGCGGGCCAGCTTGGGTCGGCGCTGGGGCCGATTGGCGTCGGGTTCCTGCACGACCAGAGCGACGGCTACGGGCTCCCCTTCGCGGTGACGGCGGCGATCACGTACTGCGCCGCCGTGGTCATCCTGTTCGCACGGCCGCAGAAGGCGGCGCAGCACGCGACGTCCGCGATGCCGGCGCCCGTGGGGTCGCCCGGGAGCGGGGGCGGCGGGGCGGCTTGACCCTTCGCGGGGCCATCCCGTAGCGTCCGCGCAACCCGCCAGGAGGCACGCATTGAAGGCACCACTCGCCCTCGCGCCGCTCCTCGCGCCGTCCGCCGCCTGACCGAACAGGTCGACTGGCCGGACCGCGAGCCGCCCACCCGCATCCCACCGGGAGCGGGCTTCCGAAGGCTGTGTGCATGCGTTCCAACTCCCGGCGGCGCTCGGCGCCCACCGTTTATGTCGCAATCTACCTGTGGTTCGGCGCCGCCTTTGCGGCGTTTTCGATTGTCAGCTCCATCTACCGCGCGGTGGAGGGCGGGCTCAGTCCGCTCCAGCTCGTGCTCGTCGGTACCGTGCTCGAAACGTCCGTGTTCCTCGCGGAGGTGCCCACGGGCATCGTGGCCGATGTGTACTCGCGGCGGCTGAGCGTCGTTATCGGCTACCTGATGCTCGGCGCCGGGTTCGTGCTCGAAGGCGCGTTCGCGCACGTCGAGACCATCCTCATCGCGCAGGTGGTCTGGGGTGTGGGATACACCTTCACCAGCGGCGCGCAGGATGCGTGGCTCGCGGATGAGGTGGGCGAGGCCGAGGCCGCGCCCGTGTACCTCAAGGCCGCACGGGCGGCGCAACTGGGAACGCTCGTGGGCGTGGCCGCGGGAGTGGGGCTGGCGACGCAGTCCCTGGCGTGGCCGCTGGTCGCAGGCGGCCTGGGGATGATCGCGCTCGGGGTTTTCCTCGCGCTGGTGATGCCCGAAACGGGCTTCCGGCCGACTCCCCGCGAGGACCGCACGACGTTCGGGCACATGGCTCACACGTTCGTGCAAGGAACTCGTGCGATCCGCGCGCGCCCGGCTCTGATCACGCTGATGGCCATCGGCCTCGTCTACGGGCTCTGGAGCGAAGGGTTCGACCGCCTCTGGGAGGTCCACCTGCTGCGGAACTTCGATGTCCCGCAGCCGTTCGGCATCGACCAGCTCACCTGGTTCGGCATCATCTCGGTGGCGGGGATGGTGTTGTCGATGGCCGCGCTTTCGCTGCTGAGCCGGCGACGGGACAAGGCGAACATCCCGAAGACTATCCGGCTGCTTTTCCTCAGCGACGTCGGACTGCTCGTGTCGCTCGTGGTCCTGGCCGCGGCAGGGTCGTTCGCGATCGCGGTCGCGGCTGTGCTTTCCCTGCGGCTCTTCCGGTCGATGAACGGCCCCCTGTCGATGTCGTGGGTGAACCGGGGCATCGACTCCTCGGTGAGGGCGACGGTGCTCTCCATGCGCAGTCAGATGGATTCGCTGGGGCAGCTCCTTGGGGGCCCGGCCATCGGGCTCGTGGCCTCGGCGATTTCGCTGCGGGCGGGGATTGGCGCCGCGGCGGTGGCACTGGCGCCGGTGCTGCTCCTTGTGCTGGTCGCGGTTCGACAGGAGCAGGCGGCAGCTGAACGTGCGAAACGGTTGACGCCCTGAAACATACGTTCTAGGCTCAAATCGACCGATGTCGTCGTCATTGTTCGCGACCGGGTAAACGGGGGCTGTCATAAAGCCCCTGTGGACCGGGAAGATCGAGGCGGAATCGGGAGAGCGCGACGATAACGCGTTGAGCCCGTACGATAGGTGGACTACGGTGCCCCCGGGTCCGGCAGGGCATCGTGCCCGTCCCCTTGATGCATCATTTGATGGGTCGCGCGGGCAGTATTCCCGAATATGGTTGAGGTCCCAGATGAAGGTCGTCTTTTTCGAAGACGTTGAAGGCACGGCGCACGTCGGCGACGTGAAGGAAGTCAAGAACGGCTTCGCGCGCAACTTCCTCCTGCCCCGCAACGTGGCCGGTCCCTGCACGAAGGACAACCTTCAGCGGGCGAATTCGCTTGCGCAAAAGGAAGCCCGCCGCCAGGAGAAGCTCGATGCCGAGGCCCGCACGGTCACGGCGAAGCTCGAAGGCTACACGGTCACGATCGAGGCGCGCGTCGGCGAGTCCGGCCGCCTGTTCGGTTCGGTGACGAACCGTGACGTGGCCGAGAAGCTGAACGCTTCCGCCGGCACGAGCGTGGATTCGCACATCGTTCTGCTTCCGGAGCCGATCCGGGAACTGGGCGCACGCCCGGTGACCATCCGCTTCACGCGCAACGTCTCGGTCGACGTCATCGTCGATGTCGTGCCGGACGAGGCGTCGAAGCCGGTGGTGGCGAAGTTCCTCGCGGAGCAGGAAGCCCAGCGCGCGGCCGAGGCGAAGGCGATCGAAGCCCGTGCCGCGGCAGCCGCGAAGGCGGCGGCCGAAGCCGCCGAAACCGACGACGAATCCGACTCCGAATAAGCCGCGAAGGGAGGTGACCGAGGCCGTCTCGCGCTCCTGAGCGCGCGCTTCGCATGGCGCACGGCCTCCCTCCCCGATGGCACTCGCACCTTTCGAAAAGCTCCCCCCGCACGACATCGAAGCCGAGGAGGCGGTCATCGCCGCCCTCCTCGTCGACCCCGAAGCCGTCTTCCGCATCTCCCCCATCGTCACCAGCGCCGACTTCTTTCGCGAGAAGCACGGCTGGATTTATGACGCGTGTCTCGCGCTCGCGGACCGCGATGAGGCGATCAACCAGATCACCGTCGCCCACGAACTCGCGCGGCGTGACCGGCTGGAAGAAGCCGGCGGGCAGACCTACCTCGCCGAGATCATCCGCCGCTTGCCCACTTCGATGGGCGCGGAGTTCTACGCGCGCATCGTCAAGCGCGATAGTACCTACCGCGGGCTGATTCACGCCGCCACCGGCATCATGCAGATGGCCTACGAGGCGCCAGCCGAGCAGGAGGCGGTCTTCGGCCGCGCCGAGGAGCTGTTGCACCGGCTGCGCGGCGGCGAGAGCTTCCGGTACTTCGTCCACATCCGTGAACTGCTCCAGCACTACCTCGATGAGGACATCGAGGCGATGGAACGGCGCGAGCTCGCCTCCATCCATTCCGGGTACAGCGACCTCGATACCCTCCTCGGGGCCTCAAACGCTCCGACCTGGTCATCGTCGGCGCGCGCCCTTCGGTGGGTAAGTCGAGCTTCGCGCTGGGCATCGCGCGGAACGCGGCGGTGACACAGGGCGCGAAGGTCGTGTTCTACTCGCTCGAAATGTCGTCGGAACAGCTCGCGATCCGCCTGCTCTCAGCGGAGTCGGGGGTGGATGGTTCGCGGCTTCGCCTCGGCCAGCAGACGGAGTTGGAAGAGCGCCGCATCATCCGGGCTTCCGGCGTGCTTTCGGAAGCGGACATCTGGTTCGACGACACGCCGGTGCTGACCGCGGCCGAGCTGAGGGCGAAATCGCGGCGGCTGGCCGGCGAGAAGGGGCTCGACCTCATCGTCATCGACTACCTCCAGCTGATGCAGGGTGAGGCGGGCAGCAGCGGCCGCGAGAACCGCGTCCAGGAGATCAGCTACATCTCGCGCACCCTCAAGGGGCTGGCGCGCGAACTGGATGTGCCGATCGTGGCGCTAGCGCAGCTGTCGCGCGCGATCGAGAATCGCAACCCGCGCACGCCCATGCTTTCGGACCTCCGCGATTCTGGCTCCATCGAGCAGGATGCGGACGTGGTGATGTTCCTCAGCCGCGAGGACATGTACGTGACGCCCGAGCAGTGGGCGCAGCAGCACCCGGACATGCCGGAGAGCGCGTACCCGAAAGGCGTGGCGCAGGTCCACGTGGCCAAGCACCGGAACGGCCCGACGGGCATGGTCGAACTCCGGTTCCGGGACCGGCTGGCGAAGTTCGAGGACTGGGTCCTGCGAACGGAGGAGATGCTGTGACCGAGGGAGGCTTCGACGGCTTCCCCGGGATCGCGCGCGGCACCGTCGTGCCCAATGTGTTCTTTTCGGCGGTCCTGCCGAATTTCACGGCGGCGGGTGACCTGCTGGCGTTCCTGTGGCTTTCGCGCGCGGTCCAGGACCAGCGCGGCGAGGTCCGGTTCGTGACCACGGCGCAGCTGTGGCGGTTCGACGGCGTGGCTGCGAGCTTCGAGGCCCTGGGCGGCGGACGCGCCGGGTTCGACCGTGGCATTGCCGCCTGCATCGAGACCGGCGCGGTGATCGCGTTGGAGCTGCTGGGCAAGGACGGTCAGGAGACGGCGCTCTTCATCAACAACCCCGCGTCGCGGCGGGCAGTGGCGAGAGCGCGGGGCGGGGAGCTGCAGCTGCGGCCGGAGACGGCGGTCCGCGCGCTCCCTCCGACGGCGCCGCCGGGCATCTTCCGGCTGTACGAAGAGAACATCGGGACCATCACGCCGATGGTCGGGGAACGGCTGCTGGAGGCGGTGGACGCCTATCCCGCGGAGTGGATCGAGGAGGCGTTCCGGGAGGCGGCGGAGCTCAACCGGCGCAACTGGCGGTACATCGAGCGCATCCTGCAGAACTGGGCCCAGGAGGGCCGCGGCAATGAAACGGCTGGACGAGATACTTTCGAAGAGCAGAAGCAGCGCTTCCTCGGCGGACCTCTCGGACACGTCGTCCGGAACCGCTGAACGCGGGCCGGGTGACGATGCGTGCCCGCGCTGCGGCGGGGCGGGGTTCGTGCGCATTCCGCGGCCGGTGGACCACCCCCGCTTCGGCAAGGCCGAACCGTGCGACTGCGTGATGACCGAGCGCACCGACGTCCGTCAATCGCGGCTGGAGAAGCTGAGCAACCTCGGCGCGCTGACCCGCTTCACCTTCGACGCACTCATCCCCGCCGGGCGGGTGGCGAAAGCGAGTGGTTCCGGCGGGCGTTTGACGCCGCGCGCGTATATGCGGAGGAGCCGAGCGGCTGGCTCGTGCTAAGCGGCCCCAGCGGCAGCGGGAAGACGCACCTGGCGGCGGCGATCGCGAACGCGCGCATTGCCGCGGGCAACCCGGCGCTGTTCATGGTGGTGCCGGACCTGCTGGACCACCTTCGCGCGAGCTACGACGCGGGGGAGAACGAGATCGGGTTCGAGGCGATGTTCGACCAGGTGCGGAACGCGCCGCTGCTGCTGCTCGACGACATCGACGCGGTCAGCGGCACGCCCTGGGCGCGGGAGAAGCTGTACCAGATCGTGAATCACCGCTACAACGCCCAGCTCCCGACAGTGTTCACCTGCACGGTGAAGCCACGCCAGCTCGACGTCCGGCTCGCGACGCGCTTGACGGAGGAGCGGCTGGCGGCCGTGTACGTGCTCGATGGCCCCGGGCGCGGCGCCTACGACCAGGTCGGCGGAATGGCCCGCGAACGGCTGGCGGAGATGCAGTTCCGTGACTTCGACCTCGCGGGGGCGAACCTGCGGCCGGAGGAACGCGAATCGCTACAGGGGGCGTACCGTGCGGCGATGGCGTTCGCGGAGCGGCCGCACGGCTGGCTCACGCTCCAGGGCGTCAACGGGTGCGGGAAGACGCACCTCGCGGCGGCAATCGCGAACAAGGCGCTGGCCGGCGGCACATCGGTGTTCTTCGCCGTCGTGCCGGACCTGTTGGATCACCTGCGCGCATCGTTCGCGCCCGCCAACGACGCGGTGTACGACGAGCTCTTCGAGCGGATCCGGACGGCGGGGCTTCTCATCCTTGATGACTTCGGCGCGCAGGCGTCGTCGCCGTGGGCGCAGGAGAAGCTGTACCAGATTGTGAACTACCGGACGGTGGCCGGGCTGCCGGGCGTGATCACGACGGATCGGCCCACATCGGACCTTGCGACGACGCACGCGCGGGTCGTGGCGCGCATCGCGGACCCGGGGCACGGCAGCATCATCTACATCGAAGCGCCGCACTACCGGCTGGGGCGAATGGCCGCCCCTCGCCCCGTGCCGCCCCAACGGCGCCCCCGGTGACGTTCGCCTCGCCGGAGGTGGAGCTGTTCATCACGCGCGGCCTGCGCGAGTGTGACCGCGTTCTCGCGGCCCTCGACGGGCTCTCGCGCGAGCAGGCGAACTGGCGGCCGGTGGAGGGCGCGAACAGCATCGCGGTGCTCGCCACGCACATGCCCGCGAACATCCGAGAGGTGCTGCTGGGCGTCGTCATGGGTCAGCCGGTCGTCCGCGACCGCGAAGCCGAATTCGAGTCCGGTGACCGGGACCCGGAGGCGCTTCAATCGAGCTGGGTCGCGCTCCGGACCGAAGTCATCGCGGCGTTCGAACCGCTCTCCTCCGCCGCCCTGATGACCTGCGGGAGCATCCGCGGCGCGGCGCCATCCCAGTGCGCGAAATCCTGCTCGTGGTGGCGCGGCACGCCGCCGAGCACGCCGGCCAGGCCGAACTCACGCGACAGCTCGTGCTGGCGGGCTAACGGCAGCCGAAGGAGAGGTCGCGTCCGCGCGTGTCCCGTACGACGGCTTCGATCTTCCGGCAGATGCCGGGGTCGTTCGCAAGCGACTCGCCGTCAAGATCGAGGAGCCTTTACTCCGCGGTCGCGTCGATGACGCCGTCGTCGCCGCCGATCATGCGGGGGGCAGGGCGCGTCTGGGAGGTGCCGAAGGGGTCGCGCGCGGGCTGCCGGGGCGCCGTGGATGCAGGCGACGGTGATGGCCGCGGCGTGACGCGGCCCGTGGGCTGCGGCTGCGACGGACGTGGCGCGGGCCGGGCACCAGGACGCGCGGAACGTGGCGGCATCCCTTCGCGCGCGGGCTTTTCGAGCCCGCAGAAGGGGCACGCCAGCCAGGCGTAACTCAGCGGCTTGCTGCACGAGCGGCACGGCTCCTTCAGCTGCGTGCGGCACGAGGGGCAAATGAGGAACTCGTCGTGCACGCGGCGCTTGCAGGTCGGGCACGCCTGCTGGTCTTCGAGCTCCTGCAGGAGCGCCTCCTCTTCGAGCGAACGTTCGTAGAGCTCGGTGAGGGTGTAGCGCGGGCGCAGGATGAGGTAGATCCAGTGGCCGGGAAGGAAGAAGACGAGCACCAGGAGCACGGCGACCATCTGCACGATGGGGTCGCGGCTGCGCTGGCGGATGTCGCGGTAGGTCCAGAAGACGAGCGTCAGCCAGATCGCCGCGAGGTAGATGGCGAGCACGGCGACCGTGTACTTCACGGTGGCTTCCCATGAACCACCCGGCCACGACACCAGTTGCATCAGTCCCTCACTCCTGCCCGCTCCGGCGAGTATAGCATCGGTCGGGTCGTCGGCAGTTTCAGGAGCGTGCGAAGCGGGAAAGAATCGCTCATTTGTTCGATCCGATGGTACACTTGACCCGTGCCACGGACTACGCGCACGCCCGACTCCCAGCTCCAACGCCCCCTGTTTTCCGAACGCTCTGAGGCGGCCGGCGGTTCCTCGGCCGCGGCCGGAGCGGGGGAGGCCTCCCCCCTGCACGCGCTGCCGGCCATCCTCGAGGGGTTGAACCCGCCCCAGGCGGCGGCGGTGACGCATGGCGGCGGGCCCGTGCTCATTCTCGCGGGGCCAGGCAGCGGCAAGACGCGCGTGATCACGCACCGGATCGCCTATCTCATCCGCGAACAGCGCGTGGCGCCGTGGCGGATCGTGGCGGTGACGTTCACGAACAAGGCGGCGAAGGAGATGCGCGAGCGGTCGCGGCGGCTCCTTGGGGACGACGCGGGCAGCGTGTCGCTTGGCACCTTCCATTCGATGCGCGCCGGCTGGCTGCGAGCCGATGGCCACCACATCGGTCTCGACCGGGACTTCGTCATTTACGACGACGACGACCGGGTCAAGCTGATGAAGCGCGTGATCGAGGCATCTGAACGTCGACCGGCGGTTCAGTCCGGCGCGCGGTGCTCAGCGTCTTTGAGCGCGAAGAGCGAACTGCTCGACTCGGACGACGTCGCGGGGCGGGTGGAACGACTACTTCCTGTGAGATCGTGGCGCGGGCCTACGTGAAATACGCCCACGCGTTGCGGGCGGCCTCGGCACTCGACTTCGATGACCTGCTGAACGAGACCGTGCACCTGCTGCGGGATGTGCCGGAAGCGCGAGAGAAGTACGCGGGCCGGTTCCTGCATGTGCTCGTGGACGAGTTCCAGGACACCAACCCGGCGCAGCTCACGCTGGCGAAGCTGCCCGCGTCGACGCACGGGAACATCACGGTGGGGGACCCCGGACCAGGTATCTACTCGTGGCGCGCCGCGGACATTCGCAACGTGCAGTACTTCGAGCAGGACTACCCGAACTGCACGGTTTACATGCTGGAGCAGAACTACCGATCGACGCGGCCGATCCTCGAAGCGGCGGACGCGGTCATCGGCAAGAACCCTGGGCGGAAGCCCCGCACGCTCTGGACCGAACGCCCGGGCGGCGACCTCATCGTCACGCACGAGGCGTACAGCGACGAGGAGGAGGGCGAATTCGTCGCATCCGAGATCGGGCGGCTGACGGCGGTGGGGCGGCAGTACTCGGACTTCGCGGTTATGTACCGAACAAACGCGCTCTCGCGCGCGGCGGAAGAGGCGCTGGTGCGCCATCGCGTGCCGTACCGGTCATCGGCGG
>JADJBX010000002.1 GCA_016703545.1 Candidatus Amarobacillus elongatus | reverse complement strand
TGAACAGCTGGCGAACTTCGGCGTGCCCATCGATGACCACGTTGTAGACCGGCTCGTACATGCCGGCGAGCGCCTTTTCGATGTTCTCCAGGAGCTGGTAGATGATCGAATAGGTGCGGATGTCGACACCCGTGGCATCGGCGCGCTTGGCCGCCGAGGGCTCCGTCTTCACGTTGAACGCGAGGATGATGCCGTTCGAGGCTTCGGCGAGCATCACGTCGGAATCGGACACGTTGCCGGTGCCGCCGTGAATGATTTTGACCTTCACTTCGCTCGTGCTGAGCTGCTCGAGCGAGCTCTTGATCGCCTCGACACTGCCGCGCACGTCCGCCTTCAGGATGATGATCAGCTCCTTGAGCTTGCCGGCGCTGATCTCGTTGAAGAGCGTGTCGAGGTTGACGTGGGCGTGGTCGCGCTGTTCCGCGGCTTCGCGCTTGCGCTTGCGGTCGTCCACCATCTGGCGCGCGAGCTTCTCGTCGGTGACGACGCGAACGCGCTCGCCCGCTTCCGGCACGGCTTCGATCCCCATGATCACGACGGGCGTGGAGGGGCCGGCTTCCTTCAGGCGGTGTCCGCGGTAGTCGAACATCGCCTTCACCTTGCCGCTGATTTCACCCGCGACGACGGCGTCGCCCTGGCGGAGGGTGCCATTCTTCACGAGAACGGTGGCGATGGGGCCGCGGCCCGGGTCGAGTTCGGCCTCGATCACCACTGCGTTGCCGGGGCGGTTCGGGTTTGCCTTCAATTCGCCGACCTCGGCCACGAGGAGGATCGATTCCAGCAGATTGTCGATGCCGGTGCCCTTCGCGGCCGAGACGGGGACGGCGATGACGTCGCCACCGTAGTCCTCGACGACGAGGTTATGTTCGGTCAGCTGCTGCTTGACGCGGTCCGGGTTCGCGCCGGGGAGGTCCATCTTGTTGATGGCGACGATGATCGGCACGCCGGCGGCGAGCGCGTGGTTGATCGCCTCGATCGTCTGCGGCATGACACCGTCGTCGGCAGCGACCACGAGGACGGCGATGTCCGTCACCTGGGCGCCGCGGGCACGCATGGCCGTGAAGGCGGCGTGACCGGGGGTGTCGATGAAGGTGATGGTGTGGCCATCGCGTTCGACCTGGTACGCGCCGACGTGCTGCGTGATGCCACCGGCTTCGCCGGCGGCCACGCGCGTCTTGCGGATCTTGTCCAGCAGGCTCGTCTTGCCGTGATCGACGTGCCCAGGATGGTCACCACGGGGAACGCGGGACGAGCGATGCCGGGTCATCCGGCTCTTCCTCGTCCGGGGCGATGGCGTTCGCGGCGGCGGTCGGCGTCGGCACGGCGGCCTGCGGATCGAAGCCAAGGTCGACCGAGACGATCGCGGCGGTTTCGAAGTCGATAGTGGCGTTGACGGCGGCCATGACGCCATGGGTCATGAGCCGCTTAATGATCTCGACGGGGGAGACGGCCAGGATATCGCCGAGCTCGCGGACGGTGAGCGCCGCGGGGAGGGTGACAGGCCTGGTCCTGGAAGCCGGTTGTGTCGTCATGCAAGTTCGCTTTCTTCGGCCGGCAACGCCATGGCGAAGGCGCGCAGCGCCTCCACATCCTCCCGGACCGGGGTGATTTTGAGTGCGTTTCTCATCGTACCGCCTTTGAGCGCTTTCTCCCAACAGGGGCGCTGGGCGTGAAGGTAGGCCCCGCGCCCGTTGGCCTTCCCCGTCGGGTCGACGGTGATGCGCTCTTCGGGGGTACGGACGATGCGGATGAGGGCGCGTTTCCCTTCGGCCTGGCGGCAGCCGATGCAGGTTCGCTGTGGCACATGGCGGGGCCGGGGCCCCTGGTGGGTCGTCGTCATGCGGGCCTCCGCGGGCCGCACGCGGGGCCGGGCTCGCCCGGCCTAATGAATGCGGCCCGAGTAATCGATCTCTTCGAGCTCTTCCTCGGTCTGCTCCACGAACCGCGGAGCGCGCTTCGGACGCTTCGCGGCGGCGGCCTTCTTGGCGGCGGCCGTGTCCTCGACCTCCTCCGGCCGGCGCGGGAGCACGTCCTCCGCGAAGCGGATCGCCGTCGGCCGGGACTCCATCTCGATGAGCGACGGGACTTCGTACTCCTCGTCGTCTTCCTCGCCGTAATCCTCCGCCTCGCGCTCCTCGCGGTCGGGGACGGGCATTGATTCGACCGCCGCGGCGAAGGAGAACTCCTCGTCCGTGCGGGCGGCGGGCTCCAGCGTTTCCTCCGCTGCCACCGCGACCTCGACCTCTGGCTCCGCGGCCGCTTCCACCAGTTCCGGCGCCGTCGCGGCTGCCGCGACCTCCTCGGCTTCGGCGAGCACGTCCACTTCGGGCGCTTCGCCGGGGGCGTACGCATCGAACGAGGTGGGCTGCTGCGCGGCTTCGCTGGCGGTCTGGCTGAGGATGTCGATGCCCCAGCGGGTCAGCTTGGCGGCGAGGCGCGCGTTCTGGCCTTCCTTGCCGATGGCGAGGGAAACCATGCGGTCCGGGACGACGACGGTCGCCCGGTGGGCATCCTCGCTCACGCTAACTTCGAGCACCTGGGCGGGGCTGAGGGCGTTCGAGACGAAGTTCCCCGGGTCGGCGTCCCACTTGATGATGTCGATCCGCTCGCCGCCGAGCTCGTTGACGATGTTCTGAATGCGCGAGCTGCGCATACCCACGCAGGCGCCGATGGGGTCGATGCTGGCGACGCGCGAATGGACGGCGACCTTGCTCCGGTGGCCGCCTTCGCGGGCGATCGCCTTGATTTCGACGGTGCCATGCGCGATTTCCGGGACTTCGAGTTCCAGCAGGCGGCGCAGGAGGCTCTTGTCTCCGCGGCTCACGATGATCTGGGGACCCTTCGCCTGGCGTTCGACGCGCAGGATGATCACGCGCACGCGCTGGCCGGCGCGCAGATGCTCGTTGCGAACCTGCTCGTTGTAGGGGAGGCTGGCCTCGGTGCCCTTGGCGAGTTCGAGGATCGCCTGGCGGGGCTCGACGCGCTGCACCGTGCCGACGACGATTTCGCCTTCCTTGCCGCTCTACTCATCGAACACCTGGTCCCGCTCGGCTTCGCGAAGGCGCTGCAAAACGACCTGCTCGGCCGTCTGCGCGGCGATGCGGCCGGCGTTCTCGGGCACCTTCTCCTCGAAGTCGAGGACGTCGCCGCTCTGGGCATCGGGCTTGTAGCGGCGAGCCTCGGCGACGGAGATCTCCTGCGCGGGCTCTTCGACTTCGTCCACGACGGACATCTGCCGGTACGCGCGGACATCGCCCATGTTCGGGTCGATGCGGACATAGATGTTGGGGGCATTCTCACCGTCGCGCCGGTAGGCGGAGGTGAGAGCAGCTTCAACCGCCTCGAAGACAACGTCCCGAGGGAGGTTCTTTTCGGCGGCAAGCTGGGCAATCGCGCTGAGAAAATCGTTCTTCATAAACCCCAACAAAAAAGTGGGCCGCGAGCCCACTCCTGTAAGGAATGCTTCCCCGCTACTATAGCACGCCGTGCAAGGGTGGCCCGGTTAACGCGCCGGCGGCGCGCGTCGCCACCGTGAGCCGGCGCCGACGTTCTCCGTTCGCGCGCCTTTCCCGGGCGGTTGCCCCCTTATAGAGTGGGCGAAGTGTCACGCCACTCCATCCTCGAGCCTGGCAACCTGCTCATGGTGCAGGAGCGGGAACGGCTGCTGCAGCGCATCTTCCGCAAGCAGCGGCTCGATTCCCTGGACGGCATTCGAGCGTTCGAAGCGGGCTGTTCCACCGCCTACAACCTGCGGCTGATGGTGCAGTGGGGCGGCGACCCGCGGGACCAGGCGGGCATCGACCTCGATCCACAGGCGGTGGCCTACTGCCACGCCCATTCGCCCGAGATCCGTGTGCACGCGGGCAGCGCCGAGGCGATTCCCGAGCCGGACGAGAGCTTCGACCTCACCCTCGCGTTCACCCTGTTCAGCAGCGTGCCCGACGAAGAGGTCTCGGCGCGGATCGCCCGCGAGATGTTCCGGGTCACGCGGCCGGGCGGGCTCATCCTCGTGTACGACATGCGCCGCCGGAACCCCGGCAACGGCAGCGTGCACCCCATTGCCGCCGACGACGTGCGGCGCTGGTTCCCGCGGTGCCCGATGCGGACCTACAGCATCACCCTCGCGCCGCCGATCGCCCGTCCCGTGGGCCGCTATGCGCCATGGCTGTACGGCCCCCTCGCGGCCGTGCCGTTGCTGCGCTCGCACGCCATGCACGTGCTCCGCCGGCCGTCCGCAACCGCGCCCGAGCCGCCCGCGCCCATCATCGGCGCATGACCTCTTGCCCTGGCGTAAAGGTCGCACGCGGCGCTCTACACTGATAGAGGCCTGGCCTATGGGTGGGCCGGAAACGTGTGGGCTTTGCTCGTACAAGTACAGTCTCAACCTATGGTAGTCTAGGCGGGAACTATGGCTAGTTACGACGTTGGCATCATCGGTGGCGGGCCCGGGGGGTACGTCGCCGCGATTCGCGCTGCCCAGCTGGGCATGCGTGTCGCACTCTTTGAACGCGACCGTGTGGGCGGTGTCTGCCTCAACTGGGGATGCATCCCCAGCAAGGCGCTGCTCAAGAACGCGGAGGTCGTGAACCTCGTGCGCCGTGCCGAGACCTGGGGCATCCACGCGGAGAACGTCACCTTCGACCTCGGCTCCGCTGTCGACCGCAGCCGGGCGGTGGTGGAAAAGATCGTCGCCGGGGTGGAGGGTCTCCTCAAGGACGCCGGCGTCGAGGTTATCAAGGGGAGCGCAGCCCTCGTCGGCCCGCACGCCGTCAGCGCCGACGGGGTTCGTCACGAGACAAAGAACGTGGTCATCGCGAGCGGCACGACTTCCCGCAACCTCCCGGGGCTGGTCCCGGACGGCCGTGTCGTCCTGAGCAGCAAGGACGCGGTGGTGGTTCGCAACCCTCCGCCGCGCGCCATCATCATCGGCGCCGGGCCGGTGGGCGTGGAATTTGGTCACCTCTGGGCCAGCTACGGGTCGCAGGTGACGATCATCGAGCTGCTCGACACCATCGTGCCGCTGGAAGACCCGGACGTGAGCCGCGTGCTCCGGCGCTCCTTCGAGGCGCGCGGCATCGCCTGCCGCACGGGCACGAAGGTGGATTCCATCCAGGTCAGCGGCGATGTCGCCCGCGTGTCGATCAGCGCGAACGGCAAGCAGGAGCAGCTTGAAGCCGAGGCCGTGCTCGTCGCCATCGGCTTCGTGCCGCAGACGCAGTACCTCAATCTCGAATCGGCGAACGTGCAGACGCAACGCGGCTTTATTGGCATCGACGAACGCATGCGGACGAACGTTCCGAGCGTCTACGCCATCGGCGATGTGACGGGCAAGCTGCCGCTGGCGCACGTGGCATCGGCGCAGGGCGTCATCGCCGCCGAGGCCATCGCCGGGCAGAAGACGGCCGTGCTGGACTACATCCAGATGCCGCGCGCGACCTTCAGCGAGCCGCAGGTCGGCTCTATCGGCTACACCGAAAAGCAGGCGAAAGAGGCTGGCTACACCGTGAAAACGGGCCGCTTCCCCCTGACGGCGCTGGGCCGGGCGGTCGCGGTCGCGGAGACGGAAGGGTTCATCAAAGTCATCGCGGACGAGCCGACGGGCCAGGTGCTGGGCATCCATATGGTCGGCCACGGCGTGAACGACATGCTGGGCGAAGCGAGCATGGTCTCGCTCCTGGAAGCAACGACGGTGGAACTCGGGTTCGCGGTCCACGCGCACCCGACGTTACCCGAAGCACTCAAGGAGGCGGCGCTGGCCGTGAACGGCGAGGCGATTCACGTTGCCCACCGTCGCGCGGGGCAGCAGGCCGCACGCGAAGGAGTCCCCACACGGTGACGCATCAGCAGATCTCCCTCCCGGCCTTCAACCCGCCCGAGCCCGGGAACGAACAGCTCGGGATGTTCCTCTACCAGATGCAGCTGCTTCGCCGCTTCGAGGAGAAGACGGGCGAGATGTATACGAAGGGCAAGATCCGCGGCTTCCTGCACCTCTACACGGGGCAGGAGGCGTGCGCGGTCGGCGCCCTGAACGCGCTGCGCGAACAGGACCGCATCGTCACCCACTACCGCGACCATGGGCACGCCCTCGCGCGTGGCGTCGATGCGAACCGGATCATGGCCGAGCTGTTCGGCCGCGTGGACGGCGTCAGCGGCGGGCGCGGCGGCTCGATGCACCTGTACGACGTGAGCAAGGGCTTTCTCGGCGGCTACGCAATCGTGGCGGCGCACCTGCCGCTGGCGGTCGGCCTCGGCCTCGCCGCGAAGATGCAGAACGAAGACCGCGTTGCCCTGTGCATCTTCGGCGACGGCAGCGTCGGCGAGGGCGAATTCCACGAGGCGCTGAACCTCTCCGTCCTGTGGAAGACGCCGGTCATCTTCTTCTGCGAAAACAACCTCTACGGCATGGGGGTGCGCTTCGCTGAGTCGCTTTCGACCCAGATCCCGACGCTGGCGGCGGCGTACAACATGCCCGCGGTCAGCATCAACGGGATGGACGTCTTGGAGGTGTACCGCGAGACCCAGAAGGCGGTGCAGTACTGCAGCACCGGCAACGGGCCGTACTTCATCGAGGCGATGACCTACCGCTACCGCGGCCACTCGATGGCCGACCCGGAGCTGTACCGCCTCAAGGACGAGATCGAACAGTACCGCAAGCGCGATGCGATCGAGGCGCTGAAACAACACATGATGGAGCGCGGGATGTTGGACGAAGGCGGCTGGCAGGATGTCGTCAGCCGGGTGGACCACGCGGTGGACGAAGCGGTGGCGTTCGCCGATGCCAGCCCGGAGCCGGGCCTGGACACGCTCTACGATCGCCTCATGGCGGAGCCGGCCAATGGCTGAGCTGCGCATGCGCGACGCTCTGCGGGAAGCCCTCCGTGAGGAGATGATCCGCGACCCCCGAATCTTCCTCATGGGCGAGGACATCGGCGCGTACGGCGGTTCCTACGCTGTGACGAAGGGACTCCTGGACGAGTTCGGCGAAGACCGCGTGAAGGACACGCCCATCGCGGAATCCGGCATCGTCGGGGTGGGCATCGGCGCTGCCATGGCTGGGCTGCGGCCCATGGTCGAACTGATGACCATCAACTTCAGCTTCCTCGCGCTGGACCAGATCGTGAACAGCGCGGCCAAGCTGCACTACATGTCGAACGGGCAGATCAGCGTGCCGCTGGTGATCCGCATGGCGAGCGGCGGCGGCAGCCAGCTTGCGGCGACGCACAGCCACAGCCTCGAGGGGCTGTACGCGCACTTCCCGGGCCTCAACGTCGTGTGCCCTTCGAACTCCGCGGATGCCAAGGGGCTCCTCAAGCGCGCGTTCCGCGACGAGAACACGACCATCTTCATCGAACACACGGCCATTTACGGCGTGAAGGGCGAAGTGCCGGACGACCCCGACTTCCTGGTCGAGTTCGGCAAGGCGAACATCCTCCGCGCGGGAACGGACGTGACCATCGTTGGCTACAGCGGCAGCGTGCACCCGGCCCTGCGCGCGGCGGCCCTGCTCGAGGAAGACGGCATCGACGCCGAGGTCATCGACCTGCGGACGCTGCGTCCGTTGGACATCGACACGGTAGTGGCCTCGGTGAAGAAGACGAACCGGGCCGTCATCGTCGAGGACGACTGGAAGTTCGGCGGCTTCGGCGGCGAATTGAGCGCTCAGATCATGGAGCGCGCCTTCGACTGGCTCGACGCGCCCGTCGCGCGGGTGTCCGGCAAGGACGTACCCATGCCCTACAATCGGAACCTGGAGTTCGCCGCGCTGCCTTCGGAAGAGGACGTGGCTGAAGCCGTCCACGCGATGATGTAACCCACGGCCGAGCGCCGTGATCGATGGTCCGGAAGCCGAGGGAGGCCCGAGTGGCGACAGAAGTAACGATGCCCCAGATGGGCGCCGACATGACCGAAGGCACGCTCGTGAAGTGGGTGAAGCAGGTCGGCGACCAGGTGAACCGTGGCGAGGTGCTCGCCGAAATCGAGACGGACAAGGCCACGGTTGAGCTGGAGGCGTTCGAATCGGGCGTGCTCAAAAAGCTCGTGGTCGAAGAGGGCGAGACCGTTCCCGTGGGGCAGGTGATCGCGATCCTTGGCGCTGCCGACGAGCAGGTGGAGGGCGAAACGCCCCGGCAGCCGGCGGCGGAGACCCCCGCGCGCCGCGGCCACGGCGAAGCATCGGCCCGCCAGAACGCCGGCACCACCACCGCGCAGCGCGAGGAGGCACCTCCGCCCGCACCCGAGACCGAGCAAATGCACGTCAACATCACCCCCGGCCCGGGCGGAGCAGGCGCCGACGGCGCGTCGGGTGGTGGGCGTCTGCGCGTCTCGCCCGTGGCGCGGCGCATCGCCGAGGACGCGGGCCTGGACCTTGCAAGGGTGACGGGCACGGGCCCGGACGGGCGCATCCTCCGGCGCGACGTCGAGGCCGCAATCAGCGGGAGGCAGGCCGAGCCGGCCGCTCCCACCGCGACAGCGCCGGCGCGCCCGGCTCCGGCGGCGTCCGCGAAGGGTGAAGCCGCCGCCCAGCCGCTCACCCGGATGCGCCAGGCGATCGCGCGCCGCATGTCCCAGTCCAAGCAGACGGCGCCGCACTACTACCTGACCCTCGACATCGATATGACGGAGGCGATGGCCTTCCGTTCGCAACTCAACGCCTCCGCCAGCGAGGAACAGAAGGTCAGCGTGAACGACCTTGTGGTGAAGGCGTGCGCGCTCGCGCTCGAACGGCACCCGAAGTTCAACGCCGAGTTCAGCGAGAGCGGCCTGCGCATGCACGCGGACATCAACATCGACATCGGCATCGCGATGGACGAAGGGCTGATTGCGCCCGCGATCCTCGGCTGCGCCGGCAAGACGCTGGGGCAGATCGCGCGGGAATCGAAGGACCTCGTGGCGCGCGCGA
Source organism: Candidatus Amarobacillus elongatus (assembly GCA_016703545.1). Lineage (GTDB taxonomy): Bacteria > Chloroflexota > Dehalococcoidia > Tepidiformales > Tepidiformaceae > Amarobacillus > Amarobacillus elongatus. The sequence goes on along the minus strand of JADJBX010000002.1, from coordinate 603,649 downwards.
AGAGCGGCGCGCTGCGGGCGGAGGAGTACAGCGACGGGACCTTCACCATCACGAACCTGGGCGCGTACGGGGTCGAGACACTCATCGGCATCATCAACCCGCCCCAGGCAGCGATCCTGGGCGTCGGGAGCGTGATGCCGCAGCCCGCGGTTCGCGACGGCCAGGTTGTGGTGCGCCAGCTGATGAAGGTGGCGCTCAGCGCCGACCACCGCGTCAGCGACGGCGCCGAGGGCGCGCGCTTCATCAAGGAGATCCAGTCGCTGTTGGAAAACCCGGTGAGCCTGGCCCTGTAAGGGCCGGGCTTCCCCGCGCTACCCGGAACGGACTGCCCTGCCGATACCTTCTGTAACACCGGCGGGGAGAATCCGATGGCTCGGGGTGCCGAAGCGCGCGCAGACGAAGAGATGCCCGAAGAGCAAGCCGCCTCGAACGTCGTCCCGATCCGGGACGGCGACGCGCCGGTCTCCCTTCAACGAAAGGCCGAGGGCGGCTTCTCGTTCCACTTCACCTTCGACCTGCCGAAGCTGCCGAGCGTCATGGCCGTCCAGACCTGGACGCACCAGCAGATGATCAACGGCGGGCTCATCGTCGCTGTCGTGCTGATGGCCGCCTTCATTGTCTACCGCGAACGGTTCGCGCCGCCCGTGGGCGCGAGTGGCGCCGAAGAGTCGACGATGGGCCTCGTGCGTCCCAATGTGAAGACCGCGTTCAACCCGACCGTGGAACAACCGGCGATCGCGGCGGGCGCGTTCATCGACCCGTTGGCGTCGGTCATCGGGAACGTGAGTATTGGCGCGCGCGTCTACGTGGCGCCTTTTGCCAGCATCCGTGGCGACGAGGGCCAGCCCATTGTCATCAGTGACGGTTCGAACGTCCAGGACGGCGTCGTCCTGCACGCGCTCGAAACCTTCGACGGCCGCGAACCGGTGGAAAAGAACCTCGTCACCGTCGACGGCAAGAAGTTCGCGGTCTACATCGGCAAGAACGTATCGATGGCCCACCAGTCGCAGGTGCACGGCCCGGCCGCGGTCGGCGACAACACCTTCGTTGGCATGCAGGCGCTCGTGTTCAAGGCGGTCGTAGGCAAGAACGTGGTCATCGAACCGGGGGCGAAGGTCATTGGCGTGACCATTCCCGAGGGGCGGTACGTCTCGGCCGGGAGCGTCGTCACATCGCAGGCCGCGGCCGATGCGCTGCCCAAGATCACACCCGACTACGCCTTCGCCACCCTGAACAACGGCGTGCTCGAAGTGAACCACGAGTTCGCGGACGCGTACCTTGAGATCGCGACGGGCGAGAAGGCTGCCGGCGGGGAGTCCTCGCATGGCTCGGCCTCGGGATCGAGCGGCGCCGCCGCGGAGTCGTCCGGGTCGTCGCACGCCACGACCGCACCCTCGGGTTCGAGCAGCACCGGCCACTAACCCCCGGCGAGCAGCGCCTCCAACGCCGCGAGGGCGTCCGGCGTGTTCGCATTGATGAAGCTCCGCAGATCAGGGTCGCTCTCGCGCAACGCCGTCTCCGGCAGTTCGGTCCAGCGCACGCTCCGCACGGCATGAATCGGCCCTCCGCGCCCGGTGGCGAGCGTGGCTTCGAAAGGGGCAAGGCACCCGTCTCGCCGGTAGGCGCCGGCGAGGGGCTGCGGCACACCGCCGACGACGGGCAGCGCCGCGTCGGCGTCAGCAACAGCAAGGGTGGTCAGCACCGCGCGCACAACCGCTGGCGCGAGCAACGGCGCATCGCAGGCGGTCGCGAAACAGGCATCGAAGCGGGCAACCCGTAGCCCCGCCACCATGCCGCCGAGCGGACCCCGGAGGTCGCCCTCCTCCGCCAGGTAGCGGACGCCCGGCCGTTCGCGTGGCGGGCCGCCGACGATAATCACCTCGTCGCACACCCCGGACACCGCGGCGAGAACCCAATCAAGCATGGATCGGCCGCGAAGCAGCGCTTCGGCCTTGTCCGAGCCGAAGCGCGCGCTCCGTCCGCCCGCGAGGACGATCGCCGTGGCGGGCAGGCGCGCGGTCACAGGCCGCCGCCCGCGCCATAGAATGGGCGCACGTGTTTCGCCGCAAACCCCGCATCGACGACGCCATCTATGGGAAGCTCATGACCTCGTTCGGGAGGGTGGTCGACCTTGACCCGTTCGTGGCGCGGCCCGCGCGAGCACTGGCCGCGCGCGTCGTGGCCGAGGATGCAGCCCTGACCGCCGAGCTGGACCAGCGCCAGTACGCCGGGGCGACGGAGTACCACCTGCGGCTGCTCGCCGGGGCGTGGATTATGTCGCACGACGGCAAGCTTCCCGTGGCAACGGCGGAGGTCTTCGAGGAAGCCGTCGCCTGGCGATTCGGGCCGATGGTGAAGGGTGGGGGGCGCATCGCCCACCGGCTTTCGGAACTCGCCCGGGGCGGGGCGGAGCGCAACACCGCGGCCGGCGGCTGAACTCACGCCCGTTCCCGCAGGAACGCCGCGACCGCATCCATCGCCGCCGCCCACGCGGCATCACGGCTGCCGGCCGCTTTGCGTGGCGTGAGGTCGTGGTCGCCATCCTCGACCCAGTGCACGCGAATGGCGTCGCTCAGTTCATACCCCGCGGCATCGTCACGCCCGCCGAACGGGTCGCGTGTGCCCTGCACGATCAGCGCGGGGACCGCGAGGTCGCGGAGGTGCGCGACGCGAGGCTTGTCCGGGCGGCCGGGAGCGTGGAAGGGGTAACCAAGGCACACCAGCGCGCAGGCGGCGACGGACTCCGCGACCATGCTCGCCATACGTCCGCCCATCGACTTCCCGCCGATCGCGACATGGCCGCCGAGCTCGGCGATCACCTCCCGCCACGTATTCAGCAGGACGGCCTCGCGGTCGGGCGGGCGACGCGAACCCGACTCGCGGCGCGCGCGCATGTACGGGAACTCGAAGCGCACGACACGCACGCCGCGGTCGCCGAGGCCGGCCGCGAACGCTTCCATGAAGCCGCTGTCCATGGGGGCGCCGGCGCCATGCGCGAGCACGAGCGTCACCGGCGCGTCACCGGGGCCGTTCACGAGGAACTCGGTCACCGGGCCTCCTTCCGCACGACCCAGACTTCTTCGCTGGGCCAGCGGGCCGCCCACTCGGCCGTGACGAAATCGTGGCGGGTGGAGGCATTGGCCGGAACGCGTACCTCGATGAGGTCTTCGATGGCAAGCCCATTCGCCCGGAACAGGCGCACCCAGTCCCCGTGCCCGAGGTGGAATTCGATACCGGGCTCATCGGGCCACGCGAACCGGTGCATGCCGTGGTAGTCGCGCAGAAGGTGATTCCCGGCCGCGACGTGGTCCTGGTCAGGGACGCACAGCATAAGGAGGGCGCTATTCGTCAGGAAGGCGAGCCGGCCGTCAGGCCGCAGGACGCGCGCGGCCTCGGGGAGCCACCGGTAGGGGTCGCACCAGAGGCAGGCGCCGTATTCGGAGATGGCGAAATCGAACGACGCGTCCGCGAAAGGGAGGTGTTCGGCATCGCCCCAGACCAGTGGGAACGGCCGGCCAAACTCCCGCTGGAGCGATCGAGCGTTCGCGAGCTGCGCGGGCGAGTTATCGATACCCACCGGCCTGGCACCCAGCCGGTCGAGCCACGCCGACACGTAGGCCGTGCCGCAACCGAGTTCCAGGGCATCCAGCCCGGCAACGTCGCGCAGCAGACAGAGGTCGGCCTCCGGCGTGTCCCAGATGCCCCAGCTCGGCTCGTCCGTCCAGGCACGGCGGCCAGCGGCTTCGTACCCGGGGGCGAGTGCATTCCATTGGGCGCGGTTCTCAACGACGTACCCGGGCTCGTTCATACCGTGACAGTGAACGCCGCGGGGAACCGGTCGGTCAACGAAAAGCCGCCAGGCCGCGGGGACAGCGATCGCGGCCTGGCGGCCAATGCCGGTGGAGGGCTCCGCCGGCCAGCACGGCGCCGTTGAGGGGGGAGCGCCGCGCCCTGCGATCACTGTGCCCCGTGCGGATGAACGCGCCGTTACCGGGGCGTGAAGTCAGGATTTCGCGGCACGTGCGGCTTCGGCGCGGACTTCCTCGGTATGTTCGCTCAGCCGCGGCGCCGGGCGGCGAAGCTCCCATGGGGTGGCGCTGAAGATGTACGGAGCGCCCGGCATCAGCGCGGGCTCCTCCACCCCCTCGCCGGTCACCCCGACGAAGTGCCCGCGGTCGTGGAAATGCGGGTCCTGCAGCGTCTCATCGGGCGCGCGCACGATGCCCCACGCCTGGTCCCGTTCCTGCCCGCCGCGGTAGACCTCGTCGGCGCCGGTGGCGGCGATGAAACGCCCCATCTCGGCCATGATCTCCGCCGCCTCCGGCGAGCCGCGGCCCGGCTGCCTCGCGATCGGCGCGTCGAAACGGGGCTCGTCGAACTGCAGACCGAAGCCGTGCGATTGCCACCATGGCTTCAGCCGGCGCCAGCTGTCGTTGTCCCGCCCGACCCCGTACAGGATCAGGTGGCGGCCGTCCTTCGATTGGAACAGCCAGGGCTCGGTGCGCTGTGCCGCGGCGTGCCGGCCCGTCTGGCGGATCACGTCCTGGCGCGCGTACAGCCAGTACGGCATCCCCACCTCCGTGGTGCAGGAGAGCGCCTCGTGCATTGAGCAATCGATGAGCTGGCCCTCACCCGTGGTGTGGCGATGGAACAGCGCGGCGAGGATGCCGTGGGCGGCGTAATGGCAGGCGGTGTTGTAGCCCTGGTCGCCGTGGCCGCGGATTGGCGGCGCCCCGGGAGCATCCTCCGGGTCGTAGCCGTTCATCATCATCGGCCCGCCCAGGGCGAGCCCCACCATGTCCGAGGACTTCCAGCCCGCCCACGGCCCTGTCTGACCGAATGGCGTGATCGAGCACACGACAAGCCCGGGATTCGCGGCGCGAAGGGACTCGGGGGATAGCCCGAGTGAAGCCAGTGCGCCCGGCGCCCGGTCTTCGAGCACGACGTCGGCGGTGGAGGCGAGGGCGCGGAACGCCTCCCGGTCCGCCTCGCTCCCTTCGAGATCGAGGACAGCCGAGCGCTTATTCGTGTTGTTGTACCAGAAGTTCAGGGAGCGGTTCGGCCCGGGGATATCCTTGACGAACGGTCCCACGCGGCGGGCGCTGGAACCGTCCGGGGGCTCGATCTTCGTCACCTCGGCCCCGAGGTCCGCGAGCAGTTTGCCCGCGAACTGGCCGAGTTCGTCGCACACCTCCAGCACCGTCAGACCCGCGAGCGGTCCGCTCACATCAGCACCCCCATGGCCTCGGTCTCGGCGATCTCCTCGTCGCTCATCCCAAGCACGTCCCGGAGGACGGCGTGAGTGTCCTGCCCGATGAGTGGCCCGGCCGTGCGAACGGATCCAGGCGTCGCCGAGAGACGGGGGAGCACGCCGTCGTAGGTGACGGGTCCGAGTTCGCCGTGCTCGACTTCATGCCACCAGTCCCGGGCGGCGAGCTGCGGGTCGCGTTCGAACTTGTCACTCGCCTTCTGGCAGACCCCGGCGCGCACGCCCGCCGCCTGGAGCAGCTCCATCGCCTCGTAGTCAGTGAATTCGCTCGTCCACGCCGCGATGCGCTCGTCCAGTTCGTCCTCGTTCGCGAGGCGCCCCGCGTTGGTCGCGAATCGCACGTCCGCGGCCCACGGGGGTTCGTCCATGGCCATGACAAGCGCCGCCCACTCCGCTTCGTTCGTCACATCGATGGCGACCCAGCGGTCGTCGCCGGCGCAGGGGTAGGTATTGTGGGGCGCGACGCGCGGCTCCCACGCGCGGTTGCCGGGCGGCATGCCCTCCCGCCGCCAGCTTCGCCCGTTGACGGTGGCATCGAGCACCGCGGGCCCGTTGAGCACGATGCCCGCCTCGATCTGGGAGATGTCGATGTGCTGGCCCTCGCCCGTCTGATTGCGATGGTGAAGCGCGGCCATGATCGCGACGGCCGCCGAGTAGCCGGCCGTGTGGTCCATGTAGCTGAAGCCCCAGCCCGCGGGCGGGTAGCCGGGAAGGCCGGACGTGAACGTCAGGCCGCAGAGCGCCTGCGCCGTGGGCCCCCAGGTGGTGAACGCCTTGTCCCGTCCGGAATGCCCAAAGCCGGACACGGAGCAGTAGATGATGTCCTCGCGGATTTCGCGAAGCTGGGGGTAGTCGAGCCCCCAGGACGCCATGATGCCGCTCGAGAAGTTCTCCACGACGACATCGCTCTCGGCGATCAGCCGACGCAGGAGGTCGCCGCCCATGGGGTGGCGCGCATTCAGGAGGATGCTCTTCTTGTTGCGGTTGATGTAGTTCCAGAAGCCGGAGTTGTTCATCGTCGGGCGGTCGCCAACGATGGGCCGCCCGAAGCGCACCGCGTCGGCGGCCTGCGCGTGTTCGACGCGAATGACCTCGGCCCCGAAATCGGCGAGCACGCGCGTCGCCGTGGGCCCGGCGATGATCCATGTGAGGTCACAGACGCGGACCCCGGAGAGTGGCAGGTCAGGCATGGCCGGGATTCTACGCTCGCCGGGGGCGTCTGCGCGCCTCTGTTCTCAGGCGGTCACGGGTTGCTTCGGGTCCGAATCGATCTTCCCCGTGAGGAAGATGGCGAGCGCCGTCAACAGGCCGAACGGGGCACCGAGGAGGATCGACGGGAGAATGGTCGCGAGCAGCGGCGGCCGCTTTTCGACGCCAAGGTCCAGGTAGCCGGAGGGGTGGATGCTGCAGCTCAGCTCGGTATCGGCGCCGGTCTTGGGGAGGGTGATATCGAAGGTCTCGCCCGCCGGGATGACGAACGACCCGATGGAGTGTTCCTGCGAGTCCTGGTTGACCACGCGAACGGTGGCCCCGGGCGCGAGAACGAGGGAGTTGTCGGCGAAGGAGAAGGTGGCGCCGCGGGCGATGGCGGCGCCGGTACCCGCGGGGATTTCGAGGACCTGCAGCTCAGGGGCGCGGGCCGCGGGCGAAAGCAGGCCCCACCAGATCAGGTTCAGAAGCCAGGCCGCGACAACTGCCGCGGCCATCCAGCCTCCCCAGAACCTGACCCGGTGCAGGGCCTGCGATTGCGTCATCGATCCTCTGATCAGCCGGCGACGAGGTAGAGGGCCGGGTAGTAGAAGACCCACACCACGTCGACGAAGTGCCAGTACATGATAGTCGAGGAGATGCCCCAGTGGCTCTCCTTCGAGAAGTGGCCGCGCGACAGCATGATGAAGGCGAGGACGAGCATCCCCACGCCGCTGACAACGTGGGCGGCGTGCAGCCCAGTCATGGTGAAGAACACCGTCCCGAAGACCACGTTCTGCGGCTCCTGGTGGTGCTCCTCGCTGAGCTTCAGCCCGAACTCGGCGACCGACCATTCGAAACCGACGCCCACGGCGAAGACGACACCGAGGAGGATGGTCCCCAGCAACGCCCACTGCGCGAGCTTGCGGTTGCCCTTTTCCATCGCCGTCTCGGCGGTGTACGCCGTCACCGAGCTGGCGAGCAGCACGATGGTGATGACGAGGCCGAGGAACTGGTCGACGTGCTCCTGGTGCGTGCCCAGCAGGAAGAAGCGGGACGTGAACAGGAGCCCGAAGATGATGCTTTCGGAGAAGAAGAAGAGCCAGAGCCCAACGCGGTTGACGCGGAGGCGCTTCTCCGGAGACATATGGCTGGCGCCGTGGGATTCGACGCCGTGTCCGTGTGCAGCAATCACCGCCATCTAGTGGGCCTCCTCCCGCCAGCAGCGGTAGATGTGCATGAAGTAGTACGCGATGAAGTACACCTTCGCGAGGGCGGTGATGGCGAGGCCCGCGAAGCGGACCTCCGTGCTGCTCACGCCGACGGCGAAGAGGTATTCGAGGATGGTCATGATGGCCAGGATCACGGCCACCAGGTATCCCTTCTGAAACGCACCCATTGTGGGCATGCGGTTACTCCTCCTGGTTGTGATGGACGGGCGGACGGTAGTCAGCTGCTACTGGCCGCCGCCTCCACCGCCCGCCGGAGAGCCAACCGCCGGCGGGAAGAAGGTGACGTGCGGGGCGGCCCCGGGAACGCCGTAGTCGTACGGGTGGCCCGCGATGACCGGCGGCGTGAGGAAGTTCTCCACCGGCGGCGGCGACGAGGTTTGCCACTCGAGCGTGCGGGCGCCCCACGGGTTCGCCTCGGCGGCAGGCCCGCGGACCCAGGAGTTGATGAAGTTGTAGATGAAGACGATGAAGCTGGACCCGAGCAGGAACGCCGACAGGCTCACGATGAGGTTCGCCGTCTGGAGCGATTCCGGGTAGTCCGCGATACGGCGGTTCATCCCTTCGATGCCTGGCCAGTGCATGATGAAGAAGGTGAGGTTGAAGCCGATGAACATCCACCAGAAGTGGAGCTTCGCGAGCTTCTCGTTGTACATCTTCCCGGTCATCTTCGGGAACCAGTAATAGATACCGGCGAAGAGGCCGAAGATTTCGCCACCCACAATCGTGTAGTGGAAGTGTGCGACGACGAAGTACGTGTCCTGGAGATGGATGTCGGTCGGCACGTCGGCGAGGAAGATGCCGGTCACGCCGCCGCAGGCGAAGTTAAAGATGACCGCGAGCGCGAACAGCATCGGCGTGCGCAGCCAGAGCTTGCCCATCCAGATCGTCCCCAGCGCGGACAGGAAGATGAGGCCCGTCGGGATGGAGATGAGCTCGGTCGCCACCAGGAACGGACCGTGCAGGTAGTTCGGGATGCCGGCCGTGAACATGTGGTGCGCCCAGACCACGCCCGAGAGCCCGAGGATGCCGAGGAAGGCGCCCACGGCGTACCGGTAGGCGAACAGCGGCTTCCGGCTGAAGTGGCCAATGACTTCCAGCGCGATGCCGAAGCCGGGCAGGATCATGATGTACACGGCCGGGTGCGAATAGAACCAGAACACGTGCTGGTAGAGCAGGGGGTCGCCGCCGCGCTCGGCATCGAAGAAGCCCATGCCGGCGATGCGGTCGAGGGTGACCATGATGAGGGCGACGGCGAAGCCCTGCGTGTAGAGCAGCGCCAGCCAGGCCGTGACGAACATGGACCAGACGAACATCGGGAGGCGGCCCCACGTCATGCCCGGGGCGCGCATGAACATCACCGTGACGACGAAGTTCAGGCCACCGAGGATGGACGAAAGGCCGAAGGTGATGATCGCCACGTTCCAGAACGTCTGGGCGCTGTCGGTAAGGACCGAGAGGGGCGGGTACGCCGTCCAGCCCGTCTCCAGGCCGCCGAGGAACGGTGAGAGCAGGAGCGTGACGGCGACGGGCGGCACGAGCCAGTAGCTCAGCGCGTTCATGCGCGGGAACGCCATGTCGTCGGCGCCGATCATGAGGGGCACGGCGTAGTTGCCGAGGCCGCCCACGACCGCCGCCACGGCGACGGCGACCATCATGATGCCGTGCATGCCGAGGACGGTGTTATAGGTCTTGTTGCTGATGAAGTCCTGGCCCGAACCCATGAGTTCGAGGCGGATGATCATGGCCATGAGGCCGGCCGTCATGAAGACCACGAGGAAGGTCGCGAGGTATTGAATACCGATGACCTTGTGGTCGACGTTGAACATGAAGTACCGCTGCCAGCCGAGCTCTTTCCGGCTGTTCGCATGCGGATCCTTGATTTTCAGGCCGAACCATTCGCGGCCCCAGGTGCCCCACATGCCGACGCCCATGAGCCAGCCGACAAGGCCGAAGATGTAGCCGATGGTGGCGTTGAAATCCCGATCCCACGCATCGTAGCCAAACATCGTGCGAAGCAACGCGGCCACGCCGATGCCGAGGTAGAACGACAGGAGCCCCGTACCGAGACCGCCGCCGATTGTGGTTGCTGCGTACATCCCGCCTCCTACCTGCTGACCTTCGCCTGCTTCGACGCGAGCCACGCGTCGAATTCGGCCTGTTCAACGACGCGGATGTGCATCGACATGATCGTGTGGTTGAGGCCGCACAGTTCCGCGCACTGGACGCGGAAGTTCTCGTCCGTTTCGAACGAGCCCAGCTTGTGCGGTTCCACCGTGAGGAACGTCGTGCGGCCCGGGATGGCGTCAATCTTCATCCGGAACGCCGGGATCCAGAGCGAGTGAATCACGTCGATCGAGTTCAGTTCGAACTTGACCTCGGTATCGATCGGGAGCAGAAGCTCCGAATCCTTGGCCGAGAGCAGCTCGACGTTCTTGTCCTTGTAGCTGAAGGTCCACGAGAAGCGCTGAGCCGTGGTCTCGATCACGAGCGGGGCCTGGTCCTCGCCCCAACCGTAACCGGACTTATCGGCCTGCAGATTGGAAAGGCTGACGAGGCCGATGACCATCGCGACCGCGACCAATGCGCTCGTGGCGACGAGCCACACCTTGGGGAACATACCCGTCCCCTTGAAGGTGGCGCCGGTTTCCACACCGTCGTTGCTCGTCTTGAAATTCGTGAACGCGTAGACGAGCGCTGCGACCACGAACGTGAAGACGGGAATACCCATGGCGAGCAGGACGTTGAAGATCAGGTCCCACTCTTCGGCTTCCGGCGAGCCCACAACGGGCAGCCAATCCAGTAGAAAAGTCGCTTCCCCAATGGCTGTCAGGACCACCCACAACAGCGCCGCGGGAATCAGGTGTTTCGACACGCGGCCATGCCTCCCCCCCGGCCCGCCCACAGGGGGGCCCACTGGAAAAATCTCTTGGGCGAATCTAATAGCCGTTTCCCTACGAAGGCTGGACCATCGGCCCAAAGATCGGGACCTAACGTCGGAAGCAAGTACCGTTTTCGCCCGCGGCACATGTTCGACCAAGTAGGGCGTGCGTCACACCGGCGACAGGGTTTCTCAGCAAAGATTGGCCCAAACCAGCGGCCCTCACACGAACGCCCGCGCCACCCCGCCCCTCGAATGCGTTACGCTGCGCCCGCTAACCGCTGCAGCGGTTCGGAGTGCGCCATGCCCGGCATCCTCGACCAGGTCATCGCCGACCTCCTCGCCGAGACCGACTCCCTCGAAGGGGTCCTTCGGCAGGTCCCGTTCGCGCAATGGGAGAAGCCGACGCACGCGCCGGGCTGGGCCATTCGCGACCAGGTCGCGCACCTCGCGCACTTCGACGACACGGCCAGGCTCGCGATCCAGGACCCGGAGGCGTTCGCGGCCGCGGCGAAGCGGGACCGGAGCGCACCGCCGCCACCTCCCGGCGGCGAGCCCGCCTACCTGCTGGCGGCGCGCGAACGGCCCGCGCCCGACACCTTCGATTGGTGGGAGCGAAGCCGGCACGAGCTCGTCGAGGCGGCGGGCACGCTCGAGGCCGACCGCCGGATGCCGTGGTTCGGCCCGCCAATGAGCGGCGTGTCGTTCCTCACGGCGCGGCTGATGGAAGCCTGGTCACACGGGCTGGATATCGTCGACGTCGCGGGCGTGATGCGCTCCGAGTCGGAGCGGCTGCGTCACATCGCGTTTCTTGGCTTCCGCACGCGTGGCTATTCGTATCAGACCCGGGGGCTGGAACCGAACAGCGAGCCCGTGCGCGTGGAGCTAACCGCGCCGGACGGGCAGCTCTGGGTCTTCGGGGAAGCGAACGCGGAACAGGTCGTCCGGGGACCGGCGGCGGACTTCTGCGCCGTGGTCACGCGCCGACGGCACGTCGCGGACACGCGCCTGGAGACCAAAGGCGAGGCCGCGGCGGAATGGATGCTGTTCGCGCAAGCGTACGCCGGGCCGCCGGGCGAAGGGCGGAAGCCGGGCCAATTCCCCGTCGCGCACCCGTAAGCTCGCGGCTGCCGGACGCGAACACGCCGGCAGCCTGCGAGGAGGACTGCCGGCGTGGGTGCGAGTTTCGCGGGAACTCAGGCTGAAGCGCGCGCCTTGCTGGCGCCCTGCATTTCCTTCATGAGCGCTTCCTTGCGCTCCATCATCTGCTCGCCCAGCTGGTTCAAGAGCTCCTTGTCGGCCTTCGCGGCCTTCGAGAGCATCTCCTTCTCTTCTTCCTCGATGTGGTGCTTCACGTTCTCGGCGAGGACGGTGAACTTCGCATCAAAGTGAACGTCGGGCTTCTCCATGCCGCGCAGCTCGTCGATGAGCACGTGCACGACGTGATGCTCTTCCTCGGCCTCGGCGACGACGAATTCGTCCTTGAGCGCCTTGAGCATGGCCGGGTAAAAGATCTCTTCCTCGATGGCGGCGTGGATATCGAGTTCCATGATCGCCTCGTTGGCGATGCGGCGCTTGCTGCGGCCGTCGGCGGACTCGAACTCCTTGAAGAGCTCCTTCACCTTCTTGTGATCGTCCTTGAGCAGCTTGATGGGGTCGGTCATGACGCCTCCTGATGTTCCCGCGTGGGGTTACCGTCAGGATCGCCGAGGTCCCGTTGCGGCCCGGCGAAGGCGCAGGCATCGGATGTTGCCCCTCCATTGCAGCGCGCTACGGCAGCTCCAGTTCGACGCCCACCGGGCAATGGTCCGACCCCATGATCTCCGGTTGAATGAACGCGCGGCGCACGGAGGGCGCGAGGTCGTCGGAAACGATGACGTAATCGATGCGCCAGCCGATGTTCCGCGCGCGGCGCTCGCGCCAGGCGTCCCAGTAGCTGTACGCACCCACGGCATCCGGGTTGAGGGCACGAAACGTGTCGATGTACCCATGCTCGCGGAGGCGGTCGATGAAGGCGCGTTCGACGGGCAGGAAGCCGGTGCCCTTCGCGGCTTCGGCGGGACGCGCGACGTCGAGCTCCGTGTGGGCAACGTTGAGGTCGCCCATGAACAGTACCTGCCGTCCGCGGGCGCGAAGCGCGTCGATGTGCGCGAGGAAGGCGTCGTAGAACGCGAGCTTGAAGTCGAGCCGGACGCCCTTGTTGCCACCGTTGGGGAAGTAGCAGGTGATGAGCGTGAGCGCCCCGAAATCGGCCTCGATCATGCGGCCCTCGCGGTCGAACTCCTCGATCCCGAGGCCGAGCCGCACGTCGCCGGGTTCGACCTTCGAGAGCAGGAGCGCGCCGCTGTAGCCGGGCTTCTCCGCGGGGTTCCACCAGGTCCGGTAGCCGAACCGCTCCCATTCCGAGGCGTCGCACTGGGCGGGGGTGGCCTTCACTTCCTGGAAGCCGGCGATGTCCGGCGCGGAGGTTTCGAGCCAGCGTTGGACGTCGCCCGTCTTGAGGGTCGCGCGGAGCCCGTTCACGTTCCATGAGCAGACGGTGAGGGTGGTCATGTGAAGTGCACCTCCGCGAACCGGACCTTAGACGAAGACGCGCGTCACCACGACGGCGGCGGTTCCCGCGGCGGCCACCAGCAGGTATTCGCCCGTCGTGCTCCACTCCAGGTCATGGTCGAGGAGATGGTGGACGAAGCCCGTCGCGAGGTAGAAGCCAATGATCAGCAGCGCGCCGGCGAGCAGGCCATCGAGGGGGAAGAAGTAGAGCGCGAGCCTCAGTTCGCCAAGCGACACGCCGATGGCGATGCCCGCGAGGACCGAACTGGGACCGAGCAGGCGGCTCTCGCGGAGCAGCTCCATGCCCAGCGCGGTGCTGACGAGCGCGACGAGGACCGCTCCCGCGACCACGCCCACCTCGCCGGAATACACGACCGTGTAGAGGGCGAAAGCGGTGAGGTAGGTAGCCACCGCCAGCCCCAGCCGCATCGAGCCGTAGAGCCGCGAGCGGAAATCGACGGTGTGGTATTCGCCGAACGCGATCGCGCCGGATCCGGCCGCCAACACCACGGCGACCACGGTCCGGGGGTAGCCATCGACGGCGTGCCCGACGAAGTAGCCGCTGCCGAGCACGGCGAGCGCGGGGAGGAAGGTGTACACCGCGGAGGCAAGGGCGCCCCCGGGTTCCCAGCGCGGACTGGAGCGGACGATGCCATCGACGGCGAGCGCCGTGAGCGCGGCCGTGAACCACAGGATCCATGGCTGGGACGGCCGCACCCCGAGGTAGGCGACGAGACCGGCGCCCACGACCACGGCAAGCAGCAGCGCGCGTCCCGCGCCGCCCGATGCCGCGGAGGTGTCCGGGCTTTCGACCGCCAGTGTCACTCCCTCGCGAACGACGGCTCTTCGAGGCCGTAGATCTCGGCGCCGTTCCGCCACCAGAGGCGCTCGCGGGCGTCGTCGTCCAGTTCCAACAGGTCGTACATCATCTCGAACCGGTCGATGTGGGCGCGGATCTCGTCCATGGGGCAGTCGCTGCCGAAGACTAGCTTTTCGATGCCGAATTCGCCGCCGATGAGCTTGCGTTCGATGGCGTGGCGCTCGATGGTCTCGCCCCCGCTCATGTCGAACCACACGTTATGACGCCAGCGCGCGACGGAGGCCGAGTACTCGTAATTGCCCTGGTTGCCGATGTGCGCGCCGATGATGCGCAGGTTCGGGAACTTGTTCGCGATGGTGTCCAGGTGCAGGGGGCTCATCCGGCCAGCGCCGGCATTTCGCGGACCCATACGCCCCTGCATCGCACGCTGCCGGTCGAGCATCTGCGCCGCCAGGGCGTCGCGCCGCGGGTGGGTGATCGAGTAGTCGATGCCACCGCCGATGACGCCCATGTGGAAGAGGATGGGCATCCCGAGCTGTTCGGCCTTCTGGTACGCGGGCATGTAGTCGGGTTCATTGTAGGGCCGCGCAACGCCAATGAGCTTCAGTCCGCGGTATCCCATGTCCCAGAGCCGCTGGACGGCGTCCCCGTCGATGTCCTCGGGGTCGATGACGGCCACGGGGATGAAGATCTCGGGGAATTTGCTGACGAGGCGGATGCCGACCTCGTAGCTGGGGCCGAAGCGCCCGCCGGTCAGCACGCAGCCTTTCGTCACACCTGCTTTCGCCGCCACCTCGGCCATGCGATCGAGCATCGGTTCGGGGTCGGCATCGGGATTCTGGAAGTCCCGAGGGAAGTGGATATGGACATCGAAAATCTTCACGAACACCTCCCGCGCCCGGGGCGGGCGGGCACTGCCAAATACGGGCCGAGTGTAGCACGGGTGTTCCGGCAGGCCACCGCTTCACCCCGCGAAACGGATCCGTGGGGTAGGCTTGGATGATGCTCTCACGTCCCTTCGTCGCGCTCTTCGTTTCGGTGTTCGTCGCGACGATGGGCATTTCGATGGTGAGCCCCCTCCTGCCCGTGTACGCGAAGGACCTCGGCGCGAGCGGGGTATGGCTCGGGCTCACGTTCTCAATCTTCGCCGTCGTCCAGGCCGTCGTGGGACCGTTCGCCGGGCGGCTGTCCGACCGCTACGGACGCAAGCCGTTCATCATCGCGGGCCTGCTCATCTACCTGGTCGCTGCCCTTGGGTACCTGACCGCGCAGAGCTTCTACCAGGTCATCGCCTTCCGCGCGTTCAGCGGCCTCGGCACGAGCTTCATCTTCTCGGTGGCGCGCGCCTACGTCGGCGACATGACGCCCGAAGGCCGCGAAGGCCGCTGGCTGGGCGTGTTCGCGATGGCCGACATCGTCGGGTTCGGTACGGGACCGCTGGTCGCGGGGGCGCTGCGCCAGTACGTCGGGTTCGATTCCGTCTTCGTGGCGATGGCGCTCCTGATGGCGACGTCGGCGTTCATCATCCTCGTGTGGCTGCCCCGCCTTTCGCCCGCCGAGGCACGGCGGCAGGTGCGGGCACCGGACATGCCCCGGCAGGTGGCGCACGCGATGCCGTTCAGCAAGGCGCTCGCGGACCCGCTCACCCTCGCCCTCACGGTGCACATGGGCCTGCTCTCGCTCGCGAATGGCGCGACGTTCAGCCTGCTCGCGTTGCGGCTCGAAGACGGCCTCGGCGCGGCGCCGATCATGATCGGCGTCGCATTCGCCACACAGGACATCACCGCCGGCCTGGCCCAACCGTTCTGGGGGCGGCTCGCGGACCGGCGCGAACGGCGCCGGCTCGTCGCCATCGGCCTCCTGGCGACCGCGATCCAGCTCGTGGCACTGGGCGTGGTGCCGACGTACGCCCTCGCGCTGGTCCTGTTGCTGGGCATGGGCGCGACGAACGCGCTTTCGCAGGTCGCCTCCGGCGCGATCCAGGTCGTCGCCGGGCGGCGCGTGGGGATGGGCACGGTGCTGGGGCTGGGTTCGGCGGGCAACGGCTTCGGCATGTTCATCGGCTCCGTCGTCGGCGGTCTCCTCTACGACCAGTTCGGGCTCGGCGCCGCGTTCCTCTTCGGAGGCCTGACCATGATGGCGGGCGTCGCGGTGTTCATGGCGCTGACGAAGGGCGTGCAAACGTCCGAGGGCGCGACCTCCGTCGCCTTCGACCGCGCGGAAGCCGCCGCCGCCGGCGGCCGCTGACCGCTACCGGTTCTCCGATCGAACGCGCACGATGACGCCCGTGGACGAAGGCCCGTTGCCGTTCGCCGAAGTGGCCGTGAACACGGGACAGCCCGCGCGCCGCGGCTTCACCTACGCCGTTCCGCCGGGACTGGACCCGCGGCCGGGCCAGGCGGTGTTCGTCCCGTTCGGGCCGCGCGTCCTCCAGGGGATCGTCCTCGCCCGCACGGGGGCGAGCCCCGTGGCCGAAGTGCGGGCCATCGCCGCGGTGGCGGACCCGGAGGCTGTGCTCGATGGGGAGCACCTCGAGCTCGCGCGCTGGCTCAGCGACACGTACCTTGCGCCGCTCTGGGACTGCATCGCCGTGAGCCTGCCGCAGGGGTACGGTCAGAAGGCGGTGACGATGGTCTCGCCGGTCGAGATCCCACCCCTGCTGCCCGTCTACCCCGAGGACCAGCGAATCCTGCGTCACATCGCCGAGCACGGGCGGGTCACGCTCGAAAGCCTGCGCGAGGCGGTGGGCAACGTGACGGTGCCGCGGCTGGAGCGCCTCCAGCGGGATGGCCACCTCACGGTGGTCCAGGGGCTGGCGCGCCCGGCCGGGCGGCCGCGGTTCGAACGCCGGGTGGCGTTGGCGCGCACCGCGGAGGAAGCCCGCGCCGAGGCCCTTGCGATGCGGGAGAAGTCGCCGCGCTCTGTCGCCGCGCGCGTGCTGGCGCTGCTCGCGGAACACGGGGATGTAGCGCTCGCCGAGACGCGCGAAGCCGGGGCGGCGCCGGGACATCTCGCCGGGCTGGAACGCGACGGCTGGCTGCGCCAGTACGAGGCACGCGTCGAGCGCGGGCCACTCGCGGGCATGCGCTTCGATGCGCGACCGCCGCTGGTCCTCACCCTCGAGCAGCAGGCGGCGGCGGACACCATCGCGGCGGACGGTGGCGCCTGGCTCCTCCACGGCGTCACGGGATCGGGGAAGACCGAGGTCTACCTCGATCTCGTTCAGCGCACGCTCGATGCGGGGAAGTCGGCGATCGTCCTGGTGCCGGAGATTTCGCTCACGCCGCAGGCCATCCGCCGGTACGGGGAGCGCTTCGGCGAGACGCTGGCGGTGTTCCACAGCGGCCTCGGCACCGGCGAACTGTACGACCAGTGGTACGCCGTGAAGAGCGGCAAGGCGCGGCTGGTGCTCGGGTCCCGCAGCGCGCTGTTCGCGCCGGCCACGCCGCTGGGACTGGTGGTCATGGATGAAGAGCACGAGTGGACCTACAAGCAGGAGAGCCCCCAGCCGCGCTACCACGCCCGCGAGACCGCCGCCGAACTCTGCCGCCTGACCGGCGCGACGCTCGTCCTCGGGAGCGCGACGCCCGACGTCGTCACTTACCACGACCTCCGGAAGTCGGCACGATCCGGCGGATCGAGCTCGCGGGACGGGTGTCGCCGGGCGATGACGGCCAGACGGGCGAGGGCCGGTTGCCGCGCGTCTCCGTGGTGGACATGCGCGAGCAGCTGAAGCACGGCAATCGCAGCGTGTTCAGCGTGCCTCTGACGCGCGCGCTTCTGCTGGCACTGCAACGCAAGGAGCAGTCGATCCTGTTCGTGAACCGCCGGGGGTCGGCGCGCTTTATGTTGTGCCGGGCGTGCGGGCACGTCCCCATCTGCTCCTCGTGCGAACTGGCGATGAGCCTCGACATGACGGACCCGCTGGATCCGCGGTTGCGCTGCCACCACTGCGGCCGCAGCCGTCGACTGGAAGAGCAATGCCCATCGTGCGACAGCCCTCGCTACCGGCCGTTCGGCGTCGGTACGCAACGGATCGAAGTGGAGGCGAAGCTGGCGTTCCCGGGTGCGAGGGTTGCGCGCTGGGACAGCGACGTCGCCGGCCATAAGGGCAGCCATGCGGAGATGGTCCGCCGCCTGGAAGCGCACGAAGTCGACATCCTCGTGGGGACGCAGATGCTCGCGAAGGGTCTCGACCTGCCGGCGATGACCGTCGTCGGCGTGGTCGACGCGGATGTGGGGTTGGCGCTGCCCGACTACACGGCCCAGGAGCGCACGTTCCAGCTGCTGTCGCAGGTGGCCGGGCGGGCGGGCCGCCGCGACCTCGATGGGTACGTTTACATTCAGACGTACCAGCCGGAAGCGCCGCCAATCGTCGCCGCCGCGAACCACGACTACCGCGGCTTCTATGAGGACGAAATCGCCCACAGGCGGCGCGCCGGGTACCCGCCTTTCGCCCGGCTCGTCCGGCTGCTGCACAGGGACACGAACAAGGAGCGCGGGCTGGAGGAGGCCGGCCGCATCGCCGCCGAGCTCCGGCTGCTGCGGGACGCGGCCGGGCGCGCGGAGCCCGACGTGCTCGGGCCGATGGCGGCGTTCATCCCCCGTATCCGTGGCGAGTACCGGTACCAGGTCCTGCTTCGGGGCCGAAACCCGTCCGCCCTTGTGGCGAACGTGCGCCTCGGCGAGCGCTGGAGCGTGGACGTGGACCCGGCGAGCCTGCTGTAGGAGTCGCGGCTGAGCGGCGCCGCATGCTTAACTACGCCACCACGCACCCGGAGGCCGCCATGTCCGCCCTCGCACGCTTCCGTTCGGCCGCTGCGCCCGCCCTGCGCCCGGTCCGCCGTGGTCTCGGCTCCGCGGGCCGCCTGCGGCGCAAGGGCCGCTTCTTTCGCGACGGCATCGAAGGCATCTGCATGGAGTTGCGCGGGACCATCGACTGCGGGCCGATCCTGCGGGAGTTCGGCGCGCACGTCGGCGAAGGCACCACCATCTACGGCCCCCTCCACGTCATGAACGCGGATGGCGACTTCTCCAACCTCTGGATTGGCGACCGCGGTGTACCTGGGGACGAACATCCTCATCGACCTCGCCGACCAGGTACGGATCGGCCAGGACGTCTCCATCGGCATGCGCTCGAACCTGATCACGAGCTTCGATGTAGGCCCGGGGCCACTGAGCGTGAAGCGGCCACGCCAGCAGGGGCCGATCACGATCGAGGACGGCGCCTACCTCGGGACCGCGACGACGGTCCTTCACGGCGTGACCGTGGGCGCCGAGGCGACGGTGGGAGCGCACTGCCTGGTGCGCAAGGCGGTGCCCGCGCATGGCACCTTCGTCAGCCCGGAGGGCCACCTCGAGGACGCGTCCTGACCGCTAGCTCTTCACTGTGAACTGCTGCTCGTAGACCTCGGCCATGGCTTCGAGAATCGTGTCCGCCAGCCCGAGGGTAGCCTCGACCGCCTCCACCGCGTCCTCCGCATTGAGCCCTGCTTCCGCGGCAATTTGGGATGCGGTCTCTTCGAGCGAACGGCGCATGGCGTTGAAGGTCTGCACCGCTGCCGTGAGGCCAACTCCGCTGAGGACCAGCGTCCGCCCGTATTCCCGGCCGAGCGTGTGTGCGTCCTCGGTGAAGCGCTCGCCCTTCGTGTTCGAGGCGACGTAGCGGGCGAAGAGGTCGACCAGCTGGCGGCCGAGGAGCCGGAGACGCTCGCGGGCATCGTCGGAGAGCCGTTCGAAGACGGTCGTGGTGTGGCCCTGCCGCCCGCGGCTGATGCGACGTTTGATCCGCCCGATGGCGATGTCGCTGATGCGGTCGGTATCGCGCGACGGGGGTGCGCCGGCCTGTGCGCTGACGAGCTGGCGAAGGTCCTCTTCGAGGATGCGGCGATGCCCACCGCGCGTGCGATAGGAGCCCACGTCGCCAGCATCGGCCCAGCGCCGGATGGTCGATTCGCTGACGCCAAGAAGCTCGCTGGCGGCCCCCAGGGTGAGCCAGTTCTGAGCAGCGGGGCGCCCGGAATCAGCCATTGGCGGTGAACCTCCCAAAGTTGCGCAAGCATTGTCGATCCTTGCGCGCTTCGTCAACGGCCAGCCTGGCGGGAACGTGCGAACGGCCGCCCCAGGGCATGGGGCGGCCGTTCCGGGGAAGGGAACCGGGTGAATCAGGCTTCGGCCATCGCCCCTTCGGGCTGCCGCGCGCTTTCGACCCCGCCAAGGCGCAGCGGGATGTTCGAGAACCAGTAGGCCATGCCGACGAAGGCGGCGCCCCCGACGATGTTACCGAGCGTGACGGGCACCAGGTTGTGGACGAAGCCGCCCCAGCTAATCGCGGCGCCGTGCTCCTGCAGGAGCCCCACACCGAGCAGCGTCATGTTCGCGACGCTGTGTTCGAACCCGGCGCCGATGAAGGCGAACAGGCACCAGAAGATCATGACCAGCTTCGCCATCTCTGTCTGAGCGCGCATCGCCGACCACACCGCCAGGCAGACGAGCCAGTTGCAGAGGATGCCGCGGATGAAGAGCTCGGTCGCGGGCAGGTTCATCTTCGTTTCGACGGTCTTCTGTACGAAGCCGAGCTGCGGGGCGCCGCCGAGGACGCCGCTTTTCGCCACCAGCCAGGCCAGCAGCAGCGAGCCGGCGAGGTTGCCGACGAAGCTCAGGACCCATACCGCCAGGAGCGCCGCGGGCGACGAGGTGCGCTTCAGCATCCCGACCATCATCACCATGTTGTTGCCCGTGAAGAGCTCCGAGCCGGCGAAGATGACCAGCGAGAGCGCGATGCCGAAGGAGGCGCCCATGACCACTTTGGTGAACGGCGATGCGGCCGCCGAGAGGGGCGCGCCGATAGCGAAGATGAGGATGATGCCGAAGCCCACGTACGCCCCGGCAAGCGCCGAGAGGACGAAGTACCCGGTTGGCGATCCGCGCAGGTAGCGCGCCTTCTTCGCGGCCGCACCCGCGACCGCCTCCACAGTGTCCCCGGTCATGCCGTTGCTACCTCCTGCGCCGGGTCCGAGTCCATGAGGCGCATCATCGAGAGGGGGACGGTCTGCTGGAACCGCTGGCGGACGAGCGCCTCGACGAGTACCGGCAGGTCTTCCCAGTGGACGTTGGTGAGGATGCGGGCGGCGACGCGTGCCTCCTCGCCCAGCTTGCCGCCGACGTAGACATCGGCGGACTCGTCGACGCGGTCGCCGAGGCGGATGTTCGCCCCCTGCAGGCCGATGTCCCCGACGTGGTGCTTGCCGCAGGCGTGGACGCAGCCGGAGACGTGGATGCGCGTGCCCCGCGGCACCTGCACGCCCTTGCGTTCGAGGTCGACCGCCAGCTGATGGGCGTGCTTCTTCGTATCGATGAGCGAAAAGTGGCAGTAGTCGTTGCCGGTGCAGGCGACCAGGTTGCGCCACACCGAGGACGGGTTGGGCTTGAGTTCCTGCAAGAGCGGGTCCATCAGCAGCGCCGAGAGGTTGGCGTCGGGCACGCCCATCACCACGAGGTTCTGGTCGATCGTGATGCGCACATCGCCGTTGCCGTACGTCTCCGCGAGGCCGGCGAGCCGCTCCAGCTGCTCGGCGCGCACCCGCCCCACGGGGACATGCAGACCGACGTAGTTCAGGCCCACCTGCCGCTGCGGGTGGATGCCAAGGTGGTCGCCCGCGACCTGGAGCCGTTCGTCCAGGCCCGCGCGCTCCAGCGTCGCGCTCATTTCCGCTTCGACCGCCGCGCGCAGCCGCTCCTCGCCCCAATCGGCGATGAGCCACTTCAGGCGGGCACGCGTTCGCACCTCGCGCGGGCCGTTGTCGCGGTACACCCGCAGCAGCGCGAGGAACAGGGAGACCACCTGCTCCGGCCGGACGAAGACGTCGAGCGGGGTTGCGAGGCGCGGGCTCGTGCCGCCAAGTGCGCCCCCGACGAGCACGTTGAATCCCGCCACCCTCCGGCCCGCGATGTCACGGGTCGCGGGCACAAAGCCCAGGTCCTGCGTTTGCGCGTGGCCGCAATCGTCCCGGCAACCGGCCACGGAGACGTTCATCTTGCGCGGCAGGTTGCTGTACTCCTTGCGTGCCACCAGCAGCGCCTCGCTCAGCGCGCGGACAAGCGGCGCGGAGTCGAATAGCTCCATGCCATCGACGCCGGCGAGCGGGCAGCCGATGACGTTGCGCACGTTGTCCATGCCGGTCTGGGTCGAATGCAGGCCGGCATCGGCCAGCTTCGCCAGCACCCAAGGAACATCCGGCAGGCGAAGGCCACGGAGCTGCACGTTCTGGCGGGTCGTGAGGTCGACCTCGTTGTGGCCGAGATCGCGGCTCACTTCGGCGATGGCGCGAACCTGGGCGGCCCGCAGCAGGCCACCGCTGACGCGCAACCGGAGCATGAACGTCCCCGGGCGCTGGGGCCGGTGGAAGACGCCGTACCACTTCATGCGGTTCAGTTCGTCTTCCGGGATCTGGTCGACCGGCACGTCCTCCGCCGCGTAACGGAGGAGGTCTGGCCAGACATCGAGGCCGTCTTTGGCGGCCTTCATGGCTTCAAACTTGTTTCCCACGAGCACCTCCCGCTGGTACTCGTACCGTGCCACCCATTCGAGTCAGTCAAATTACCGGGACATGAAGTCAGCTTTGCGGACTCGTTTCCCGCAGGTTTCGCGCTGGCCCCTGCGAAGCTGCGGAGGGGCCAGCGGAGCGCGCTCGTAGCTTTGCCGTCACATGACGGTTGTGTTTCGCACAGCCAGGTGTGGGCGTTTCAAGAGCGGGCCACACCGCCCCACGGTCACGATTGGGGAAGCGCCAAGGCTGACAATTCGGCCACGCACCGTATCCTGTCCCCGTGCACTCCCCGAAGCACGAGTCCCCCGCGTGAGCGAGACGCCCCCGGACCGGCGGGCGACCGCGCCGGCAGCCCTTGCCGGCGTCCTCGGCCATCCCCTCGTGGCGCGCCTCGCGTTCCCCCTTGCCCTGGCCGTGATCGTGCTCGTGGGGGGGGCGCTGCGCTTCCACGGCCTCGGCTGGGACCAGCCCAAGGGCGCGTCCGCTCCGCTCCAAATGCACCCCGATGA
Source organism: Candidatus Amarobacillus elongatus (assembly GCA_016703545.1). Lineage (GTDB taxonomy): Bacteria > Chloroflexota > Dehalococcoidia > Tepidiformales > Tepidiformaceae > Amarobacillus > Amarobacillus elongatus. Next base: position 580,651 of record JADJBX010000002.1, on the reverse strand, counting down.
GCGCTTCCTTTCGATCGTCACGGACAAGATCGAATGGCCCTCGGGCGTGGGCGAGTACTTCGACACGGGCACGAGCCCGCTCAACCCCTACAACTCGCCAGACACGCCGTCCTTCGTCTACGGGACGCTGCCCATCTTCGTCGCGAAGGCGGTGAGCACGTGGGCGGGCGACGATGCACCGGGAGCGGGCAACGGTTACGAAACCACGGTCATCTGGGGGCGCCGCGTCACGGCCGCCTTCGACACGGCCACGATCCTCGTCGTGGCCGGTATCGCGGGACTGGTGTTCGGGCGGCGGGCCGGGCTGCTGGCGGCGCTGCTCTACGCCCTCGCCGTGCTGCCCACGCAGCTCGCGCACTTCTGGGCGGCCGACCCCTATCTGGTTTTCTTCGGCGCCCTGACCACGTTCTTCGCCCTCCTCTTCATTCGCGCGCGAAGCGACCGGGCGGCGTGGCTCATCGGCGCCGCGATGGGGGCGGCGATGGGGCTCGCCATGGCCTCGAAGGTGAACGCGCTGCTGTTCTACCCGGTCATCCCGACGGCCGCGCTCATCCGCATCGGCGTGCGCGACATCCCGCGCCTGGGGCTGACGTGGCGGGGGAGCCGGGCCATGGCCGGCCACTGGATGACCGATATCTCGGTCGTCTGCTTCGCCACGGCGATGGCGATTTTCGCCTTCCGCGTGGCGCAGCCGTACGCCTTCACCGGCCCGAACTTCTGGGACATGTCCATCAACCCCTACTGGAAGACAGACGTGTTCGAGGGTGAATGGAAGCGCCAGAAGGGCGAGATCAACTTCCCCCCGTTCGTTCAGTTCGCCGGCCGCTCGCCGATCCTGTACCCCCTCGAGAACATGCTGCGGTACGGGCTGGGCCCCGGGCTGGGGATCGCCGCCTGGGCTTCCACGGCGATGGGCGCCATCCTCCTCTTCCGGCGGCGGGACCTCGCGTTCGTCCTCCCCGTGGCCCTCGCGGCCGGCATTTTCGGCGTGCAGGGCATCCGCTTCGTGACCTACCTGCGGTATTTCGCACCGGCCTACCCGCTCCTCTGCGTCATGGCGGGCTGGGGCTGTGCGAACCTGCTGCGGTGGGCTGTCTCGGGCGGGCTCACGCAGTGGGTGGCGCCGCGGCTCGGTTCATGGCAACCGCCGCCGCTTCCCGCGCGGTGGCAGCGAACCGCGGCGGGCGCGGCCTTCACGGTGGTCGTCGCTTCCACAGCGTGGTGGGCGCTGGCCTTCCAGAACGTGTACGCCTCGGAGCACCCGCGCATCGCCGCGAGCCGCTGGATCTACGAGAACATCCCGGCGGGATCGCGCATCACCACCGAGCTCTGGGACGACTCCATCCCGTACGCGCTCCCCGGCTACGGCTTCGGGTACCAGTTCGTTGAAACGACGCCCTACGACACCGACTCCCTCCAGAAGGTGCGCGACCTCGTCTATGGGCGCAGCGAGCCCGCGCCCGCCTCGGTGGGCCTGGCAGGCGCGAACTACGTCGCGATCACGTCAAATCGCGTGCGCGGGTCCGTGCCCCGCCTCGAACGCGAGTACCCGGCCACGATCCGCTACTACCAGCTGCTCGAATCCGGGGAGCTTGGATTCGACCTCGTCGCCCACTTCGAGGTCCGCCCGTCGTTCCTTGGGATCCGGTACGACGACTCCGGCGCGGAGGAGTCGTTCACTGTCTACGACCATCCCGAGGTCTGGATCTACAAGAAGTCGGACCGCTTCAACGCCGACAGGGCGGCGGCGCTACTGAACGAAGCCCACCCCGAGCGCGCAGTCGACCTCCTTCCGCGGCAGGGCCGGACGAACGGGCTGCAGTTCACGGCGGAGGAGCGCGCCATCCAGGAGAACGGCGGCACGTTCGCGGATGCCTTCAATTCCGGCGGCATGACGAGCCGCAACCTGCCATGGCTCTGGTGGCTCCTCTGGATCGAAGTGGCCGCTTTCGCGGCGCTGCCGTTCACGTCCTGGCTTTTCCGCGCGATGCCAGACCGGGGCTACGGGCTCTCGAAGCTGGGCGGGCTGATCGGCACGTCGTTCGGAACGTGGCTCGTGGTGGCGTGGGGGGCGGCGCACTTCTCGGGCGGGCTCGCGTGGGTCGTGTTCGGAACCATGGTGACGGCGGGGGGCCTCGTGGGGTTCGCGCGCCGCCGGACACTGCTGGCCGAGGCACGGGCGCGCTGGCGGGGGTGGCTCACCCTTGAGGCGATCTTCCTCGCCGCCTTCTTCCTCTTTGTATGGCTGCGCTACGCCAACCCCGACACCTGGCACAGCCCGCAGGGTGGCGAAAAGCCCGTCGAGCTCGCGTACCTGACCGCGGTGGCGCGCTCGACCATCCTGCCACCGTTCGACCCGTGGCTCGCGGGCGGCACGATGAACTACTACTACATGGGGTGGTGGTTCCTCGCCGTGCCGATGCGCGCGCTGCGGATCGTGCCGGAGGTGGGGTTCAACCTTGGCGTGCCCACGTTCGCCGCGCTCGCGGCCGTGACCGCGGCCTCGACGGCGTACAACCTCGTGAACCTCAGCGGACGCGTCCGCGCCCGGGCAAGTGGCCGGCCCATTCGCTCAGCGGCGCGCCCGGCCATGCTCACGGCCCTGTTCGCGGCCATCCTGCTCATCGGCATCGGGAACCTCGATGGCGCCCACCAGATGATCGAACGGTGGCAGAGCCTGAACACATGGGGCGAAACCTGGGGGCGCGAATCGCCCGTACCCGTGATCGGCGAGCCGATCCGCTGGCTCGCGCGGTTCCTCGGCGGAAGCGCGGGCGCGTTCGGGGGGTTCTTCCAGTGGGCCTTCGGCGGGAAGGCGCTGCCGCCCTTCGACTGGTGGCGAAGTTCCCGCGTCCACATCGGCCAGTTCGACATCACCGAGTTCCCGTACTGGTCCGCGCTCTTCGCCGACCTCCACCCACATCTCATGGGGCTGTCGTTTTTCGGGACCGTGATCGCGCTCGCGGCGGCGTTCGTTGTGACGTCGGCGAAGGGCGGTATGCGCCGCGAAGCGTGGGCGATCGCTGCCGCGATGGGACTCATCCTGGGGCTCGTGCGGACCGTGCACACGTGGGACTTCCCGACCGCGGTCCTGTTGACGTCCGCGGCGATCGCCGCCGGGCAGCTGCTCGCGCCGGGACGATGGCAACAGCGTTGGTGGGACGGGGTGGGGCAGCTCGCGCTCGTGGCGGGCGTGCTCACGGTGGTGTTTTCGCCCTACACGCGGCACTTCGAGGTCTTCCAGAGCGGCATCATGAAGGCGCCCGAGACGACGAAACCGAACCAGTACGCGGCCCACTTCGGCGTGTTCCTCGCGTTCACGGCAGCGTTCCTCGTGCTGCGCTACCGCGAGGAGCTCCAACGCCGCGGCGGCAAGCCCGGCCGCAACATCGTCCTCGCGAGCGTGTGCGGCCGATCCGAGCTGGCGGCGCTGGCCGTCTTCCTGCTGGGCCTGACCACGCTCACGTGGCGCATCGGCTGGTGGTGGATCGATTCGCGCCCGGCCACGCCGACGGACCTCGGCGTGCCCAGGGCGCAGCTCACGGTGGTCGCCCTGAGTGCCGTGATGCTCGTCTACCTGGTGAACCTCGCCTGGCTTGAGTTCCGCGCACGCGACCGCGATCCCGCCCGCCTCGTGGCCACGGCGATGCTCGCGGCCGCCGTGGGGATCGCCGGCGGCGTCGACGTGGTGACCGTGAAGAACGACATCGTGCGGATGAACACCGTGTTCAAGTTCTCGCTGCAGGCGTGGCAGCTGTACGCGCTGGGGAGCGCCTACGCCGGGTGGTACATCGCGAGCGCGCTCTGGCAGGCCGAAGGGTGGCGGCCGCGGCCCCTGCCGGGACGGCGCGCCGCGGCGTTCGGGTTCGCGGTGATAGCGGCGCTGCTGCTGACCGGCAGTGCGGTCTACCTCGTTTCGGGCACGAAGGCGCGGCAGGATGCGCGGTTCGCCGAAACCCCCGCCACCCTCGACGGCTGGGCCTACCTCGCGAAGGCGCGGTACTACGAGGACCGCGGCACGCCCGACGGCGCCGACGACCGGTGGCTCGACCTCAAGGACGACGTCGGCATTTTCACCTGGCTTCGCGAGAACGTGGAGGGCAGCCCCACCATCGCCGAGGCCGTCGGCCCGCTCTACCACTGGACCGGACGGGTGTCGGTGAACACGGGCCTGCCCGCCGTCATCGGCTGGGACTGGCACGAAATCGCCTATCGCATGGACTACGCCGGGCTGATCCAGGAGCGGCGGAGCGACACCGTGCGCTTCTTCGCAGACCCGGACCCGGTATTCGCAGCCACCTACCTGCGCGAGTACAACGTCCACTACGTGATCGTGGGCGGCGAGGAGCGGGTGTTCGGCACGCCCGCCGGGCTCGCCAAGTTCGCCACGATGTCCCAGTTGACCCCGGTCTACCACGAAGGCGAGAACTGGATTTACGAGGTCAGGCGCTGAGGCCGCGTCCTACCCCTGAATGGGAATGCTCACCGCTCCCGAGGCGAGCACCCAGTACGGCGTCCCCTGCTTCAGTGTGACGAGGTCGTTCACGTACGACGGGGCGCCGGGGACGTACTGCCGCCAGCGGCCGCCCTCCAGCGCGTAGACGGCCACGACCTCGGGATGCCCGGCGAATGCCTGCTGGGGCGTGCTTTCCGGGCCGGGCCACGTCAGTAGATTCGCCCCCGACTGGAGCGCGAACGAGGTCGGGGTGGCTGCCGCGCCTGCGACTCCTCCACCGCCGTACATCGCCGCAAGCCCGCCGATGTCGTCCGCCGTGAGGGCGCGCCGCGTCGTCCCCGTGAGGTAGGTGCTGTACATGACCGCGGAATGGTCATCGGAGTGCGCGAGCCCGAGCGCGTGACCGAATTCATGGAGGACGACGCTTTCGAGGTCCACGCCAATGCGGCCGTTGCCAACGGTCCAATCCCAGTCGGGGTCGATCTCCATGTCGAACTCGGTCGAGCGGTTACCTGAGTACCACCCGCAGGTGATGGCGAGGACCGCGCCATCCTGGTGGCCCCAGCCGATGGTGTTCACGGCATCGGTGGCGCCGTGGCAGCCGGTCGTGCCGGCGCCCGTGCCGCCCGCGTCCGTGAACGTGAAGTTCGACCCCGCCGCGTTCCAGCTGGCGGCGGCGGCGGCGATGACGTCGCGCTCGCCGTGGAGGGAAGCGGGCTTGCCGGTGGCGTTGTAGGCCCACGCCGCCCGGGCATCGGGCCAGCGGGAGGAGTTCAGGATGAACGGGTCATGGGCACTGGCGGTCTGCGGTGCCTCGGTCAGCGGGAACCGCGACGCCACGGTCGCAAGCGCAGCCTGAACGGCCTCTTCGGAGACTTCGGAATCGAGGAGCATCTCGATGACCACGGTGTAGGGGATGCCGTCACGCTGGACCTGGAGCGTCATACCCGCGGTCCGGTACGCCGCCGCCGGCGCATCCTCTGCCTGCACGCCGCGCACCCCGGCGGCAGTCAAGCCCGCCAGGCCGACCGCAGCCAACCCCAGTCGCGTCCAAATCCCCACACCGCACCTCCGGCAACAAACCCTGCCGGGAACGATGTGACTATCAGTCGCGTTTCAATTCCGCCGAATTCTGTAAAACGGACGCAAAAGGTCGCCACGACCTTCAAAGATGCGCGGCGCTGCCTAGGGGAGTGCCCTTACGCCAGGACTTCCTCATCCGGGCCGTCCTCGTCATCTTTCGAAGGCTTCCGGAAGAAGAGGTAGGCGCTGCCGGCCGCGATGGCGAGCAGCAGTCCGATACCGAGCACCAGGAGCGGCGCGTCCGACTCCGTGCCCGTGACCTCGCCGCCCGTGGGCGTGGCGGCCGCCGCCTGGGCGAGCGCCGTCGCGGCCCCAAGCCAGAGCGCGGCGCCCGCACCGAAAACCGTCGCGAACGGAGCTGACCAGCGTCGCATGCGTCCTCCTGGCCTCCCGGCCGTCCCGGGCAAGCGTACGCGAACGTTGGCCGGCGGTCATTGGGGCGCGGCCGTCAGCACGGCGCGGTCGATCAGAATGGCGTCCTGGCCCGCCTCCAGCGGCGTCACCACGACGCGATTGCCGCCCGCGGTCCCGGGCAGGTCGACGGTGACGGTGATGACGCCGCCCGACCCGCTTCCCCAGGAGACCTCGCGGTCGACCCCTCCGAAGGAAACGAGCACGCGGTTCGCGCCGCCGCCGGAGTAGTCGTACACGCGCAGTTGCAGCTGATACGAACCGGCCGGGACGGGGTCGACGGTCATGGTCAGCGGGCGCCACGGCTCGATGGCGATGGCCCCGCCACCGTCGCCGAACTCGGGCTGGTCGAATCGGAACCAGCCGGACTCGCGGGAACGTTCGAGGTCGCGGTCGACGGTGAAGGCGTGTTCGGGTTCCGCAACGCGCACCGGGGGCACGGCAACGGGTTCGCCCCGCAGCCACGCCTCATCGCCCGCGAGCCGGAAGAGTGGCGCACAGAGGACACCGTCCACGAGCGTGTCCACGGGGAGGTCAACCGCGAACGCGCGGGTGCCGGCGGGAAGGGCGCGCTCGAGCACGCGGGCGGGCTGACCCGTGGGAGCGTCCACGCCGCAGGCGAAACCGAACTCCCCGGCGCGCAGCCCGTTCGCGGCTTCGGAGAGCGTGACCAGCACGAGCACGTGCTGCTGCGGGAACGCGCGCGCCGCCTGGACCGCGATGCCCGCAGCAGCGGCGGGCGGAGCGGGGGCTAGGGGCGGCACGCGATACAGCACCAGCCGTCCCCGTTCCCACGCCCTCGTCCAGTGGGCAGGCACCTTCGTGGCGAGCCCATCGAGGTCCTGGCCCGGGTCCACGAGGACGAACGCGCCCGGCGTGACGAGGCTGCGGCCGGCGGGATCGAAGCGGTTTCGCACCGCCCCCCGGTTGTGCGCGCGGTCGTACACGGTGGCGTCGTCGAGGCCCGTGTAGAAGCTGAGGTACCGTGCCATGTCGTCGTTCCAGGTGAAGACGGGCACCGCCGGGTATCCAGCCAGGAAGTCGGCCAACTCCTCCTCGACGCGGCCCACCCGCTGCTGTTGCCACGCGGCGTGGTCTTCGCGAACGGCATCGATGCCCAGCACGCCGTACAGGGCGAGCGCGCCGGCCACCCACATCCCGGCCGCGGCCCGCGCCGATGGCGGCAGCGCGCGCAGCCAGGCGGCCACGCAGACGCCCGCGAGCGCGAACAGCGGGACCAGCATCGACATCGCGTACCGAGGCTCCTTCCACCACGAGTACAGCCCCGGCAACCGCATGAGGAATGCGAAATAGAGGTACTGGCCGACGGCGAGCACGGCGAGTTCGAACGCCGGCCAGCGGGGCAGCAAACGGCGTCCACCGATCACACCGAGCGCGATCGTGCCGCCCGCGAAGAGCGTCAGCGGCAGGAACATCGGGTCCTGCCAGAGGTACCGCGCGTAGCTGAAGTCGACATCCGAATACTGGAGGGCACCGGGGGCGTGCCCACGGCCTTCGGTCAGGAGGGTGTGAAGGTCTTCGAACAGGGTGCCACCAAGGGAGAGCAGCAACAGCTGCACCCCAAGCACGACCACGGCGGCGCCCGGAACGCCGGCCAGCACCTCCAGGCGCCAGGGGCGGCGAAGCGCGAACAGCGCCGCGAAGGGAATGGCCAGCGCGACAGCCGTCGGGCGCCCGTAGAACGCGAGCGCCCATGACGCCCCCACGAGGAAGAAGCAGAGCACGCGACCCCGGCGCGACCGGCCCGGCGCGAGACCCTCGATGTACGCGAGCATCGCGAGGCTGGCGAAGAAGGTCATCATCGTGTCGGGCAGGAACTGCGTGGAATTGACAACGGCGAGGGGGAAGAACGCGGCCAGCGACGCGGCCACGAGCCCGGCCGCCGTCCCGCCCGGCCGGGCCGCCAACCGGTATGCGACGACCGCCGTCCCCAGCGACGCGGCGATGGGCGCGATCGTCGAAACGCCTTCGCCAGGCCCGAAGAAGCGGTAGAGGACCGCGGCGGGGATCGTCAGCGAGAAGCGGATGTACTGCGTGTAGTAGAGCGAGCCGACGAGGTCGGGGTCGAGTGCGGGCTGCCAGCGCGCGATGCTGGCGGCGGAATCGGCGTAGGCGTAGGGATCGACGTTGACGATCCCGTACCACCACGCGAGACGCACGGCCAGCCCGGCGAGGACGACACAGGCGAGGACCAGCCCGCCCGGAGAAAGCAGGCGCGCGTGAACGCCGGGCCGGGTGATATGCACCCGCCAGATTCGCAAAGGTCCGCGCGGCGCAACCGCCATCGCCCCTCCGCCCCGCACGGCGAGGATGGCGCGGCCGGGCTCGCACTTCCACCGATTTGTGTAATCCGCGGGGACATTGAGAGTCATTTGTAAGGCACATGGGCGCTTGAGCAGGTGGCATCCGCGGGCCGCGAGGCGCCGTACCTTCGGGAGAAGGGGCACGGATGCGCGAACGGGTCTCCTGGATGGCGTTGTTTGCGGCGATTGTGATCGCCTTCGCGGTGCAGGGCGGCGCGCGGGGAAGCGCGGGCACGGCGGGCGCCCGGCTGCAGGCGGGCGCGGCGCACCCGACCGTTGCTCTGGTCGTGCCACCCATCGGCGGCGTGGTGGGCACGCAGGCGGAGGCGATGGCCACGTCCGTCGAGCCCGCCGCAGCGCCAGCCACTCCCGCCACCGCGGAACCAACGGCAGCGGCCAGCTCGACCGCCACCGAACCCACCTCGGCGACGGTCCCGCGCGCCGCCGCCGTGACCTTCGACACGGCCGTGCCTCCGACGGCCGCGCCCCCGCCGGCCGTGGCCGCTCCCGCCGCCATCGCGCCCGCCGTGAGCGAGGGCCTGCTCGACGCGGCGATCCGGCGTTACGAGCGCGCAATCCTCGGGGGAGGCGGAGCCGAGGGGCTGTTCGCGCGCCGGTGCGGTGCCGCGCCGCCCGCCGGGATCGTGCGGCGGAAGCAGGCGGAACTGGCGGCGGAGGCGGGCAACGCCTTTGCCGGTGCGCGCGAGGGCGTGCCCGCGGTGGCCCACTTCGACCTTCTCGAAGCCCACGCCTGGATGGGATTCACCCTCGATGGCGGTACATGGCGGCCACGGCTTCCCGATTGGTGGGTATGGGAGGACGGGGCGTGGAGGAATGCGGACTGTTAGCTGCACAAACTGGCGCGGAGACGCCCGGATTCGTCACACCAATGTGAGTGCAGGTTCGCTACGCTGAATTCCATGCTCACTACCGTGCATCTTCCCCCGCAGCACAATCACCTCGAGCGCTACCGTGAATCAGTGCGCGAAGGGGTTATCGAACAGCTTCGCGAAGAAGCCAGGGACCTCGTGGGTGCGTCCGTCCTGCACGTCAACGCGACGGCGTACGGCGGCGGCGTCGCAGAAATCCTCAACAGCATGGTTCCGCTCATGCGGGATCTCGGCATCCTCGCCGATTGGAAGGTCATCTCCGGGACCGACGAGTTCTTCGGCGTGACCAAGGCGATGCACAACGCCCTCCAGGGCAAGCCCCACGACTGGACCGCGCACGAACGCGACCTCTGGGTCGAAACCAACCGGCAGAACGCCGCCGAGTGGGACGACTACGACTACATCTTCATCCACGACCCGCAGCCGGCTCCGCTCCTGGCCATCCTCAAAAGCGATGGCGCGAAGCCCCAGGGCCGGTGGATCTGGCGCTGCCACATCGACCTCACGAACGCACAGCCGGAGGCTTGGGACCTCCTGCGGCCGTTTGTGTCGGAGTACGACGGCTCCATCTGGACGATGCAGCAGTACGTCCGCGAGGGGATGCCGACATCGAATCTGATGATCGCGCCCCCGGCGATCGATCCTCTCGCGATCAAGAACGCCGACATGAGTCCGGAAGAGGTCTCGGCGGTCCTGCGGCGCTACGGCGTGGACGAAAACCGCCCCATCATCACGCAGGTCTCCCGCTTCGACCCCTGGAAGGACCCGCTGGGTGTGATCGACGCCTACCGGATCGTGAAGCGCGAGGTCCCGGGCGTGCAGCTCGTGCTCGTCGGTTCGATGGCGAACGACGACCCCGAGGGCTGGGAATGGTGGGAGAAGGTGGCCCGTCACGCTGGCGAGGACTGGGACATCAAGATCCTTTCGAACCTCAACGGCGTCGGCAACCCCGAGGTGAACGCCTTCCAGCGCGCATCGCAGGTGGTCATTCAGAAGTCCACCCGTGAAGGGTTCGGGCTGGTGGTGGCCGAGGGGCTCTGGAAGGGGCGGCCCGTGGTGGGCGGCAACGTCGGCGGCATCCCCCTCCAGATTCGCGACGGGCAGGACGGGTTCCTCGTGGACTCGGCCGAGGAATGCGGGCGGCGGGTCGCGGAGCTGCTCTGCAACGAAGAGACGCGCACGCGGATGGGGAATACTGGCCGCGAACATGTGCGGGACCACTTCCTCATCACCCGCTACTTGAACGACTATATCCGCATGATGCGGCAACTGGCCGGGGATTCGGCGGCAGCGTAAGCGTGACGGCGGCGGCCACGCTTCGCCGCCTCTGGCAGATGGCCCCTTCGGGTCTGCGGATCCCCGTCTCCGTCGTCGCCGCCACCTTCCAGCACTTTTTCGAAGATAGCTGCGGCACCTATGCCGCAGCTATCGCCTATTACGCGATCTTCTCGCTCGTGCCCCTCAGCATCATCGTGCTCTCCGTGTTCGGCCTCGTCGTGGACCGCGAAGAGATCGTGGACTTCGTGTTCGAACAGGTGCCGCTGCAGGACACGGCCGACGTCAAGGCGAACGTCAACGAAATCGTGCACCGGGCGCAGGAGTTCAGCCTCGCGAGCCTCTCCTTCGGCGTGATCACGCTGCTCTGGTCCGGCACCGGCATTTTCGCCGCCGTCCGGCGCGGGCTGAACGCCGCGAGCCACCGCACCACACCCCGCCCCTACTGGCGCGCGAAGCTGCTGGACTTCGCCTTCGTCCCCGTCCTGGGGCTGCTGATCGTGCTCGCGCTTGCGCTGAGCGCGGTCGCGCAGGTGCTCATCGAGCGCGCCGGGAGCATCGGCGGCCTCGACCTGAACACGAACGAGGCGATCCGGCTCGTTTCGTACGCGGTACCGGCGATGTTCACGTTCGCGATGTTCACGGTCCTCTACCGCGTGGTGCCCACCGTGCCTCCCCTCTGGGCGGAAGCGCTGGCCGGCGCGTTCTTCGCGACCGTGCTCTTCGAAACGGCGAAGAACATCTACGCGGCCGTGTTCGCGATGACCCCGTTCTCAACCGACACCGCCATTTACGCCAGCTTCGGCACGGCGCTCGCGTTCCTCCTGTGGATGTTCATCAACGCTTCAATCCTGCTGTTGGGGGCGGAGTTCGCGCGTGCCCTCGCGGCCGTCAGCCGGCCGCAGCCGGCGGCCCGCGCGGCGGTGGTGGGGGAGGGCGGCGCAAGCCCCCGGGCCGGCTAATCCCCAAGGATCAGAAGATCTTCACAAAAATATCCGATTCGCCGATTGCGTATTCGCTCGCATGCGCCATAGTGCGCGGACGGGGAAGGTCTGCCGGGCCCCTCCGTGTCTGAAAAACCGGAGGTCTCCTAATGCGCACCCAATCCGTCGCCGTTACCAGGACCCGCTGGCGAGTGGCCTCCGTGCTCCTCGCGCTGCTGGCCGTCATCGCCGCCACCATCGCGGGCAGGGCCCCGGATGCACGCGCGGCCTTCGCCGGCTCGGCGAGCTGGACGTCGGTGCCGAACAGCGGCGCGGCCGGTGACATCGTCACGCTGCAGTTCCAGCTCAACCTCTCCGCGGCTTCGACGGGGAACGTGGGCGTCGAGTTCGCCGCCATTCCAGGCCTCGTGCCCGCGTCCATCACGTCGCCCGGGTTCGTGTGCCCCACCTCCGGGCTCGCGGACGGCCAGCTGACCGCGACCGAGTGCACGAGCTCCGCTCCTGTTGGCTCCGGCACGCACACCTTCACGCTGGAAGGCGTCCTGACCGGTCCGGGCACGACGTTCGGGCCGGGTGTGGTCACCTTCCGGGACGGCGCGACGACGATCGTCTCCGCGGCCTCGGGGAGCTTCTCCCTTTCTTCCGTCGGCGGTGCGCACCCGAGCCAGGCGGTGTACACCCCCGGGTTCGGCAGCCCCGTCGCGATGACGTTCGTCGTGCCCGCGGGCTCGACCTGCCAGAGCGACAGCGATGGCACGCCCGACATCGACATCGAATGCTCGCTGGGCGACCTCTACAACCCGGACGGGCTCGTGGTGACGGTCGCGCCGCACGCGGTCGCCCCCGACAACGACACCCTCACGAGCTCGCTCGTGTTCGCCGAGGTCATCGCCTCGAAGCCCGGCACGCACATCGTGGCGTTGCGGCTGAAGCAGTGGGGCCCGCAGGAGCCGCCGGGAATCGTCACGGCCCAGCAGGTGCTGCCGTTCGATAGCGTCGTCAATTACACGTCGTACCCAGTGCGGATCGACACGATCACGCCGGAACTTCGGCACATGGCCGACAACGCGACGGAGGTCGTGATCGAAGGTGAGACGTTCGGCGGCCAGGACGTGCAGAACAACGTCCGCGGTTCGCGCCACGTCGTGTGCACCGTCGTCGCCGACACGGGCACGATAACGAACCCAACGCCAATCGCGGCCACGATTCCGCTGAACCTTCCCAACACGCAGATCACCGTCGTTCCCGGGGGCGGCTACAACGGGCTCGAGTCCGTGGTGCAGCCGCAGAACCCGACCTTCACCGACGTTCAGATCTTCACCGGTAACGGCCGCCCCGTGGGCGACATCGTCGCAGGCGTTCCCGGCAACGGCGGTCTCGCCGGCGCCTCGTGCTTCTCGTGGGTTTCCGACCGGAGCTGGTGACCAGGAGATCTCCGTCAACTTCGTCTCCTCCGATGGTGTGACCCCGGTGCACGTCGACTGGGACACCAACGCCAATGGCAACGGCGAAGGACCCGTCCGCCAGAACCGCGCCCTCATCAAGGAATGGAACGTCCTTGAGGACAGCACCGTCACGCTCACGGGTGGGGCAACCGGAACGGCCACGGGCGATAGCCAGGCGGCGCCCGTCCTGACGACGAACGTCAACCTGGTCCTGAACCCCGCTTACAACGCCTACCAGACGCCCAATGGCGCGCCCGTAATCATTCGCGACGTCTTCAACGGCAGCCACGTCACACGCAGCAATACGGTGGTTCGGACCGCGCTCGTCGGCGTGCGCTGGACGGTGGCCCACTCGGGCTGTGGCGTCCTGTACGACGACCTCCTCAGCAGCGCTCCCGGCGCCAACGACGCGCAGATCACTGTCCAGTTCGGACCGGTCTTCAGGGCAGGCGATGTCATCCGTATCGGCGCCGAGTTCATGCTCGTGACCCATGTGAGCGGCAATACGCTGGAGGTCACCCGGGGCGTGAGCCTGACCGGCGCCGCCGGTGGCAGCACGGCGGCGGCGCACGTCCCCGGCGACCCGGTGCTCATCGCTTTGGGGGCGACGTAACTCCAGGCCGACGGAACGGTGGGCCATGTCCCTGAGCCGCGCCTCAATGTCTTTGGGTCGAACGTTGTCGCGTGCAGCCCCGGCTCGTCCGCGGAAGTGACGTTCAACGGCGTCGAGCCCGGCCCGCTGGGTTCTGGCCAGGGACTCCGGGTCACGGAGACCGTGCGCTTCACCTTCAGCACGACGGTCACGCAGAAGAAGGTCTTCCTCGCGTGGGCCGGCAACCGCGTGATCCTCGAGGCGGACTGGCGCGTCCTGCCGGGCGATACCGCGGCGCTGACGATCGGGCCCGGGAACTTCGTCTACACGGGCGAACCGTACGGGCGTTGCCAGTTCAACGAAGGCCAGGGAATTCGTTATGTGAAGGGCGGCGGTCCGGGGAACTTCGTGGCCGGCCTCGGCGCGTTCCTGAACGGGGCCGACGAAGCGACGGTCATGCTCGGCGAGAACTTCGACAAGGCGCCGACACTGAATGGCGGGGTGGAGACCGCGGATGAAGACCAGGCGGAGGATGCGCCCCTGTTCCCGCAGGATGCCTGCATCAGCCGCGTGCTGTTCGAGTCCGAGGACCCTGGCCAGGTCGACATCGAAGCGTTCGCGGCCGACCCGATCCGGGGCGCGGGTGCTACTGCCCCGGTCGATGTCACGAAGGTCGCCTTCGTCGTCTATTACATGAAGTTCGAGAACGTGGCGCTGTCGCTCGTGGACGATGTCTCGAAGGGCATCAACCACAACAGCATGGCGCTCGCGGACTGGACGCCCGGGAACCCGTGGGACGCGTCGAAGGACGTGACCTCGGTCAACTGGAACGTCTCGCGGGATCTCCTCGTGCGCGGCCGCGTGAGGGGCTGGTTCGTGAACGCGAACCCGTCCGGGCGGCCGGTGAACACGGATGACCCGCTGAACGTGCTCCCGGCGAACCGCTGGGTGCTCCCGGACGACTGGGCGCTGCTCGCGGGCGGCCCGGCCGACAACGCCAACAACAGCACCGTCACGGGGACGGCGGAGGAATTCCGGCCGTACTACGACATCATGATCGACCCCGGCCAGGGCCGGTTCGCGCTCCCGGCGCCGTACGGCGCCGGCATGCGGGTGACCACCATCGCCGATTGGCCGGCAACGGCCTCGCCCGCGGGCAGCAACACCACGACCACGCTCGCCATTGCGAACAGCAACTCGTCGAGCGGCATCAAGGCGGGCGTGAGCATAAGCATCGGGATCGGTTCGGTGACGACCACGAAACCGGCGCTTTCCGTCACCAACACCCGTAACGTGAGTGCGGTCGGGTTCATCTACAACGCCGCCGGTGACATCATCGGTTCGACCATCACGCTCACGACGCCGCTCATCGCGGTGCCGGCGGCCGGGACACCGGTCGTGGTCATCAGCCCCGCGCCCTTCGAAGGCCCGTACAGCCTGATTGACCTGTGCTCTCCCTCGCCCGCCTACAACGACTGCCTGGCCGGGAGTTTCGACCAGGGGGTCAATGCCGCTGGTGCGGCGCTCTCCAACTCATTCGGGCCGCTGCGCGACACGGCGATGCGCGATGGCGACGTCGACCGCTGGGATGCCCCCATGCCCGTCGCCATGGTGAGCGTGAAGATCCGGGGAACCGGCTTCATCCACCAGGTGTGGAAGTCGTACGTCTATTACACCGGCACGCAGAACGGGACGCCGTACGTCGACGGTGGCGACCAGTTCTTCCCGAACCCGTACTACAACTCGGAGATCCCGGATTCGCCGTACATCCCGGCCGTCGTCTCGGGCGGCGGCTACCTCTGGGATAGCTGGGGCACCGATGGCGCCCCGTTCATGGACGATGGCCCGCGGGGCATGGGCCCCTACGACGCGTGGAGAGCCGTGCGCATCGGCACGAACAGCGCCGGGATCGGCGACCCCGGCCTCAACACCGACGATGCCCTCGAGCTCGCGGATATCCGCGCTCGCTACCTGGCACTCTCGGATTCGGCCGAAGCGGCGTCGATCTCGCGTGACCTCGTCGTCTACAGCGACAACCACGGCGAGTTCATGGTGGCCGCCAACGGCGATTTCAAGACCGACCTGACGGCCTGCGCCGCCAACACCCTCGGCGGCGGCAAGCAGTGCAAGACCGGCGACGCCGTCGGCAAGGGCACGCTCACCGCGACGGCCGACTACCCGGACTTCCGAGGGAAGCACTTCCCCGTGAAGTCGAACGACGCCGTCGTCACCTGGACGTGGGGCGGCTACAAGGATGTGACGGTCGAGAATGACCCGGCCGGGAACGCCCAGTACAAGTACGTCGTGTTCCATGCCATGGACCGCGATGGCTTCTGCCGCCCGGTGCCGAACACGGGCATGGTGCTCCTGCATTCGGTGCTGACCGCCGAGGACGCGGCGTCGTCCATCACCAACTACCCGACGCGTGGGGCGAAGGATCCGATCGAGACGATCGACTTCCTGATCGACTCGGGCGAAGGGATCATCCTCGCGACCAACGCGGTGCCATCGGCGCCCGCAGTGGCCACGGGCACGATCAACAACGGACGCCAGTTCGCAGCGGGCGTGAACACGTTCTCGATCGAGCAGAACGACCCGGCGCAGACGGGCATCCTCGAATTCCCGAAGTCGTCGCAGGCGGCCGCGGGCGCGACGGATGAGTGCCAGGCGTGGATCAAGGTGTCGAACAGCCTGCTCGGCGTCCTCGACGTGCTCACGGTCGCGCATGACGACGAGGGCGACATCGCCTTCGACTCCATCATCGACCTCCAGGGGACGGCGACGTTCACACTCAACTTCCGCTGGAGCCTCGTGACCTGGACGGGCGCGGACGCCACCCCGGTGGCCGACGCCCTCAAGGGCACTGGCGCGAATGATGCCGGCAACGACATCTCCGACCAGGTGACGGTTGTCTACGGCTGGGACGCCCCGGCGCAGGACTGGCTCGGGTACTTCCCGGGCGGCGTGAACGTGCCGGGCGCGAACGACCTGACGAAGCTCATGTCGGGCGCGGCCTACTGGATCGCCATCAAGGGGCCCGGGGCGGTCAACTGGACCATCGCGACGGACGTCGGCCAGTAGCCGCCGGACAGCGAAACAGATTCGCAGGCCCCGCTCACGCGGGGCCTGCGGCGTATGTGGACACGGGAGAGGCGGGCTTTTCCAACAATTTGGTTGAAAAAGCTTGGTGGAACAACGCAACCGTCCTACCATGGAACTCATGCAGGGGACACGCGACCGCGTACTCCCGAACTCATCGTCCAACACCGCGAGGTGCGGGTCGAGGAGATCGCCAGCGAGCTCGAAATCACGACCGCGGCGGTGCGCCGGCACCTGGACCACCTTCGTGCAGACGGCCTCGTCGACATGCGAATGGTGAAGCAGGCGACGGGCCGCCCCTATCACGCCTACCACCCCACGGAGCGCGCCGTCGGCGCGATGACCTCCGCCCACGCCGACCTCCTGGAGCGGATGCTCCGCAGCCTCGGCGAACGCGAGGACGTCATCGCGCAGGTGATGACGAGCGTGGCGGAGGCACTGGCGCAGAAGCATCGCGCCGAGGTGCCAGCCTCCATGGCGACGGCCGAGCGGGTGGGCCACGTGACCGCCAGCCTTCGCCAGGAAGGCATTCTCGAAAGCTGGCGGGCCGCCGATGACGGCTTCCACCTCGTGAACGGCACCTGCCCCTATCGCAAGGCGGCCGAGATCTCGCCCCTGCCGTGCGAGTCCGACCGCAAGGCCATCGAACTTCTGCTCGGGCTGGACGTGGAACAGCTCAACCGCATCGTCGATGGCTCACCGATCTGCGAATACCTGGTGCGCACGGTACGCGTGCCGGCTGATTCCATCCCGCTCGAACTTATTGAAATGCCCCAGGGAGTGCGATGACGAACACACCACTGCTTCAGATCAAGGACCTTCACGCCAACATTGGCGCGAAGGAGATCCTCCAGGGGCTTGCCCTGAGCATTAACGCGGGCGAAGTGCACGCCATCATGGGCCCGAACGGGTCCGGCAAGAGCACGCTCGCCAACGTCCTGATGGGCAACCCGAACTACACCGTCACCAGTGGCGACGTGCTCTTCAAGGGCCAGTCGCTACTCGAGATGTCGCCGGACGAGCGGGCCCGGCTCGGGCTGTTCCTGGCGTTCCAGTACCCCGTCGCCATCCCCGGCGTCACGATGGTCAACTTCCTGCGGCAGGCGCTGAACGCCCGTCGCGGGCCGGACGTGCCGATCCGGGAGTTCCGCGAGCTGCTGTTCGCGAAGATGGATCTGCTCAAGGTGGACCCGGACTTCGCCCGTCGTTACGTCAACGACGGCTTCAGTGGCGGGGAAAAGAAGCGCGCAGAGATGCTCCAGATGGCGATGCTCCAGCCGTCCATGGCGGTCCTCGACGAGACCGACTCCGGCCTCGACATCGACGCCCTGCGAACGGTGGCGGAAGGCGTCAACGCGCTGATGAACCCGGACATGGGACTGCTGCTCATCACGCACTACCAGCGCCTGCTGAACTACATCAAGCCGCAGCACGTCCACGTACTCATCGCCGGCCGCATCGCGCGGTCTGGCGGCCCTGAACTCGCGCTGGAGCTCGAGGAATCCGGGTACGACGAACTGGAAGCCGCGCTGGCGACGGCCTGACAACCCGCGAAGGGGGATTGCACATGACTTCCGCTCCCGACCTGATCCGCGACGAAGGCTACAAGTGGGGCTTCCACGATGAAGACGAGGCCCTCTTCAAGGCGAACAAGGGGCTGACGCACGAGCTCGTCGACGTCATGTCCGACATGAAGGAAGAGCCCGACTGGATGCGGGAATTCCGCCATCGCGCGCTCGACACCTTCCGCGAAAAGAAGGATCCGCCCTGGGGCACGTCCCAGCTCCAGGAGATCGACTTCGATGACATTCACTACTACGTGCGCGCCACGGACCGTGACGAACGCTCGTGGGAGGATGTTCCGGAGTACATCAAGAACACGTTCGATCGCCTGGGCATCCCCGAGGCGGAGAAGAAGTACCTCGCCGGCGTCGGCGCGCAGTACGACTCCGAGGTCGTCTACCACAACATCCGCGAGGACCTTGAAAAGCAGGGCGTGATCTTCGTTGGCACCGACCAGGGGCTGAAGGAACACGAGGACATCTTCAAGGAATACTTCGGCACCGTGGTCCCGCCCGGCGACAACCGCTACGCGGCGCTCAACAGCGCTGCGTGGTCCGGAGGTTCGTTCATTTACGTGCCGAAGGGCGTGAAGGTCGATATCCCGCTGCAGGCGTACTTCCGGATCAACACCCAGAACATGGGGCAGTTCGAGCGGACGTTGATCATCGCCGACGAAGGCAGCCAGGTGCACTACGTCGAAGGCTGCACCGCGCCGGTGTACCGCTCCGATTCGCTGCACAGCGCGGTGGTCGAAATCATCGTGAAGAAGGGCGCACGCGTCCGCTACACGACGATCCAGAACTGGTCGAACAACGTGTACAACCTCGTGACCAAGCGTGCGGTCTGCTACCAGGACGCGGTGATGGAATGGGTCGACGGGAACCTCGGCTCGAAGCTCACGATGAAGTACCCCAGTGTGTACCTCATGGAGCCCGGCGCCCACGGCGAGATCCTCTCGCTGGCGTTCGCCGGCGAGGGCCAGCACCAGGACGCGGGCGGCAAGATCGTCCACGCCGCGCCGAACACGACCTCGACGATTATCTCGAAGTCGCTTTCGAAGGATGGCGGGCGGACGAGCTATCGCGGCCTGCTCAAGGTGTACGACGGCTGCGACAACGTGAAGTCCACGGTTCGCTGCGATGCGCTGCTGCTGGACGAGACGTCGAGGTCGGACACCTACCCGACGATGGAGATCGATGCGCCGGACGTGCACATCCAGCACGAGGCGTACGTTTCGAAGCTCGGTGAAGACCAGCTGTTCTACCTGCAAAGCCGCGGCCTCAGCGAGGAAGCGGCGGCGAAGATGATCGTGAACGGCTTCGTCGAGCCCATCGTGAAGGAGCTTCCGATGGAGTACGCGGTCGAGCTCAACCGGCTCATCGAACTCCAGATGGAAGGCTCCGTCGGCTAGGCGAGGCAGGAGACGAACGTGGGCCGCGCCGCCATCGACCAGCTTCTGTATTCGCTGGACCGCGCCTTTGAAGGCGAGGAATCACGGTGGCACGGCCTCGTCCGGAACCTCACGTCGCTCGAACCGGAACGCTGGGATGACGTACCGGCGGGCTGTGTCCGGAGCGCGCTCGCGATCGTCGAACACGTTGGCGGCGCGCTGCGCGTGTACGACAGCCAGGCCTTCGGCGACGGGTCCGTGCACTGGGACCGGCCCGAATCGGTAGCGGCCTTCCCCGCCAACGGCGGAAGCGACGCTGCCCTGGGCTGGCTCCGGGACGGGCACAACCAGTTCCGCGAACACGTCGCGGCGCTCACGGATGACCAGGATCTCCTGGCGCCGCGCCGCTCGCCCCACGGTCCGGAACGCCAAACGCGGTGGGTCGTGACCACCATGATCGAACACGAGCTGTACCACGCGGGCGAGATCAACCATGTTCGCCTGCTGTTTCACGGGAACGACGGCTGACCGGCAACGCCGGCCAGGAGCGGATACCCGGCGCGATGAGAAAGGGATGAGGAATGACCTCTGCTGTTGAGCAACGGCCACGGACGCTGACCACGGCGGCGAGCAAGGCGCTTGGCGACGCGCTGTTCGATTCGCCGGCGATGGCTGACCTTCGCGCACGGGCGGCCGCGGCGATCGAGACCACCGCCATGCCGACCACCCAGGAACGGCCCTGGAAGTACCTCGATATCTCCACGTTGGACCTCGATGCGTACACGCCCGCTTCGAGCACCAACGGCTTCGAGGCGCCCGCCGTCGAGGGCGAGTACGCCGCGGTGCTGCGGCAGGTCAACGGCATCACCATCTCCGACGAGCTGCGCGCCGAAGGGCTCAAGGTCGTGGCGTTCGACCGCGACGGGGACCCGGCGCTGCAGGCCGTGGTCGACCGGGCACTGGGGACGGCCGTTCCCTTCGACCGGAACCGGTTGACGGCGGCGCATTACGCATTCCTGCGCGGCGGCGTCCTCGTGAATGTCGCGGCGAACGCGGAGGTGGCCCTGCCGGTGCGCATCTCGCGCTGGTACAACGGCGACCATGCGCTGGTCACGCCCCACACCCTCATCGTGACGGGCGCGAACAGCCGCGTGAGCGTGGTGGAGGACTTCCGGTCGTCGGAAGACGACATCCTGGCGCTGTCGGCCGTCGAAATCCTGCCCGGGCCCGGGGCGGAGGTGCGCTACACCGCGCTCCATCGCTGGGGCACGAAGACGCGTGTCCTCAATGAGCAGCGCACGATCACGGAACGCGATTCGGCGGTGTACGGCCTGAGCCTCGCCGTCGGCGGCGCGGTCGTGAAGTCGCACATCGAGTCGTCCCTCGTCGGGCGCGGCTCTTCGAGCGAGCTCTTCGGGCTGGGCGTGGCCAACGGCCGCCAGCAGCACGACTTCTACACACTCCAGGACCACCAGGGGCCGGACACCCGCAGCGACCTGCTGTTCAAGTCGGCCCTGAAGGGCCGATCGCGGTCGGTGTACTACGGCATGACGCGCGTCGGCCTCGGCGCCCGCAACGCGGACGCGAACCAGGAGAACCGGAACCTGCTGCTGAGCAAGCTCGCGAAGGCGGACAGCGACCCGGTGCTCGAAATCCTCACCAACGACGTCATCCGCGCGAGCCACGGCGCTACCGCTGGTCCGGTCGACGAAGAGCAGCTGTTCTACCTGCAGGCGCGCTGTATGCCGTACCCGCAGGCGGAGACCATGCTCGTGGGCGCCTTCCTCGCGCAGGTGCTCGACCGCGTCCCGGACGAGACGCTGCGCGCCGAACTGACCGAAGCCCTCGAGGCCAGGCTGGCAGAGTGAAGGGGCCGGCGCGCGGAACCGCGCCGGGGTGCATGACATGACAACCGCAACCGCCCTCGACATCACCGCCATCCGTGCCGACTTCCCGATTCTCGGGGAGATCGTGAACGGGCGGCCGCTCGTGTACCTCGATAACGCAGCCACCACGCAGAAGCCGCGGGCCGTGATCGATGCGCTCGTCCGCTACTACGAGACCACCAACGCGAACATCCATCGCGGGATCCATGCGCTCGCGGTGCGGGCGACGGCGCAGTACGAAGGCGTCCGCGCCAAGGCGGCGGCCCACATCGGCGCGCCCCGGCCCGAGGACATCGTCTTCACCCGCAACGCCACCGAGTCCATCAACCTCGTGGCGCGCGCGTGGGGAGACCAGCACATCCACGCCGGCGACGAGATTGTCCTCACGGTGATGGAACACCACTCGAACATCGTCCCCTGGCAGCTGCTGGCCCGGCGCAAGGGCGCGCATCTGCGGTACGCCACGGTCACCGACGACGGCCACCTTGACCTCGACCAGTTCCGGTCGCTCGTCGGGCCGCGCACGAAGCTGATCGCGGTGGTGCACGCGTCGAACGTGCTCGGGACCATCAACCCCATCGCCGAAATCGCGACGATGGCGCGCGCCTTCGGCGCGACGCTGCTGGTCGACGGCGCCCAGAGCGCGCCCCATCTCCCGCTCGACGTGCAGGCGCTGGGCTGCGACTTCTTCGCGTTCTCGTCGCACAAGATGCTGGGGCCCACGGGCGTCGGCGTTTTGTGGGCGCGGCCGGGGCTGCTGGAGTCCATGGACCCGTTCATGGGCGGCGGGGAGATGATCAGCATCGTGAAGCCCGACGCCTCGACGTGGGCGGACGTCCCCCACAAATTCGAGGCGGGCACGCCGAACATCGCCGATGTCATCGCCTTCGGCGCCGCGCTCGATTACCTCGCCGGCCTCGGCATGGACGCGATCCGCGCGCACGAGATGAACCTCACCGCGTACGCGCTCGACCGGCTGCGGACGGTGCCGGGGCTGAAGTTCCACGGCCCCGCGAACGTCGAGGATCGCAGCGGGCTCGTCTCGTTCGAACTCGAATCGGCCCACCCGCACGACGTTTCGACGATCGTCGACGCGTACGGCGTGGCGATCCGGGCGGGCCACCACTGCGCGCAGCTGCTCATGCGGCGGCTCGCGGTGCCGGCCACCAACCGGGCAAGCTTTTCAATCTACAACACGCCGGGCGAGGTCGACGTTCTCGTTGAGGCGCTGAACCATGTCGTGGAGGTATTCAGCGATGGCGATCGCCGAGCCGCAGTTTGACGACCTCTACCGTGAAGTGATCATCGACCACTTCCGAAAGCCCCGGAACCGGGGCACGTTGCCGGCGCCCACGCAGCACGCCGAGGGCATGAACCCGGTGTGCGGCGACGAGATCATGCTCGACCTCGATGTCGCGAGCGGCACGATCACCGCCCTCGCCTTCACCGGCCAGGGTTGTTCGATCAGCCAGTCGAGCGCGTCGATGATGACCGAGCGCGTCGCCGGGCGAACGATTTCGGAAGCGGAACAGATCGCCGACGCCGTGAGCGCGATGCTCGTCGACGGCGCCGACCCGGCGGCGGAGATCGGGCACCTGGAGGCGCTGCAGGGCGTCGCGAAGTTCCCCGTCCGCGTGAAGTGCGCCCTGCTTGCCTGGAAGGTGCTGCGCGAAGGACTCGACCAGGCGAAATCACCGGCCGCTGTCTAGGCCGCAAGGAGTTTACCCAATGGCCGATACCACCACCCTGCCCTCACACGAAGAGCTGATGGCGAAGCTCCAGACCGTGAACGACCCGGAGATCAACCTCAGCATCGTCGACCTCGGCCTCGTCTATGGGGTCGAAATGGACGATGAGGGCGTCGTGAACGTGACGATGACGCTGACGAGCCCGGGGTGCCCGCTGGGGCCCGTCATCCGCGGCGAAGCCTACGCGAAGCTCAAGGAGCTCCCCGGCGTCAAGGATGTCGACGTGCAGATCGTCTGGAGCCCGCCGTGGGACCCGCGCACGATGGCCAGCGACGACGTCAAGATGATGCTCGGAATCTGGTAGTCAGAACGGCAGCGGGAGCCTGAAGAAGGCTCCCAGCAGGATCTGCGCCGCACCCAGGGCAAGGTCCGTGTCCGATGGGCCGGCGGTCTCGTCGACCGTGCTGGATGCCATCGATTGCGGCCGGACCAGCCCGTACATCCGCCGAATCTCACCGATGTCGAACCAGGTCGCGCGGCACGCGCCGCAGGCGTCGAGCTCGACACCCTTCACGCGCTCGCGCGCCATGGGCGTGCTGCACGCCGGACACGCAAGTGCCGGCCGGGTCCAGCCGCAGCGGCGGCAGACACCGTTCGCATCCAGCCGCCCGCCACGCTCGCACTGGCGGCATCGCGGCGCAGCTTCCGCCGCGTACAACGCCTCCCGGTCGTCCGAGCTTCCCACCACGCCCGAGGCGAGCGCGTCCCCCCGCGCCCAGAACCCGTAGCAGTTGGGGCACCAGCGCAGGGGCTCGGTCGAGGCGATGTCGTACCGCCGGAAACGTTCGAGTTCTCGACCGCAGTTGGGGCAGGGCAGCCGTTCCGCCGCGGCCGCCGCCGGGGGCGGGCGGCGGGGTGATGGGGATGTCCCAGGTCCCCGTCGCGGCGAACTGGCGGCGTGCTTCCGCGATCCATGCCTCGTCGGAAAGGGTCATACCGGGATCTTCGGCACGACGGTCACATCGCACACCGCAGGTGGCCGGCGGCCCCGGGAGAACGAACCGGGGTGGGCCGATTGGCCCACCCCGGTTCACGCAAACCACCAACCCCTCACATCCGCACTTGGTGTAGCCGCAACCGCGGCAGGTCAGGCAGCCTTCGCCATAGAAGAGGACCGCGCCGCACTCGGGGCAGCCCACGCCGCTCAGCACCTTGGCGTCGTAGACGTTGATGGTCTCGTCCACGGAGGTGCTGGGAGCGACCTGGTCGACCGGGATGAGCGGCGGCTGAGTCGCCGCGCGGCTGCCATCGAACTTCAGCTCCAGGTACCGGAACACGTAGTCCACGATGCTCGTCGCGATCGGGATCTGGCGGTTCCCCGTCGGGCCGCTGGGTTCGAAACGGGTGTTCTTCAGCTTGCTCGCGAGTTCGGCGATGGGCACGCCGTACTGCAGCGCGTAGCTGGTCAGCATGGCGACGGTGTCCATCAGGCCGGAGACGGTCGATCCCTGCTTGTTGACGTTGATGAAGACCTCGCCGGGCGTGCCATCATCGAACAGGCCGACCGTCATGTAGCCTTCCTGTTCGCCCACGCGAAACTTGTGGGTGATGGCCGCACGCTCGTCGGGGAGCTTGCGGCGCACGGGGCCCGAGTGCTGAAGCACGAGCGCCTGCGCAGCCTCGACGGCCTTCTCCTCGTCCGACTTCTCGGCGAACTTCAGAACCTGGAGGTCGCGGGAGCCGTCGCGGTAGATGGTGATGCCGTTGCAGCCGGTGTGGTACGCGAGCTCGTACGCCGTGCGCACGTCCTCGACCGTCGCTTCGTTGGGGAAGTTGATCGTCTTCGAGACGGCGTTGTCGGTGAACTCCTGGAACGCGGCCTGCATGCGCACGTGCCATTCGGGGGCGATGTCGTGCGCGGTGACGAACACGTCCTTCACCCACTGGGGCACATCCGCGCGGTCGGCGAGATGGCCTCCTTCGGCGAGGAAGCGAACGAGTTCGTCGCTGTAGAAGCCCTCGGCCTTCGCCACCTCCTCGAACGCGCCGCTCACCTCGGCAAGTTCCGTTCGCTTCGTCGGGTCGTTCTTATCGAGGTAGTGCGAGCGGATGAAGGCGAGTGCGAAGACGGGCTCAATGCCGCCCGAGCAATCGGCGATGATGCTGAGCGTGCCCGTCGGGGCGATGGTCGTGCGCGTCGAATTGCGCATGGGCCGGGGACCTTCGTGGCCGCGCGGGCCGTAGATCGAATCCGCCCAATCCGGGAAGTTGCCGCGGACCATGGCCAGCTGGTTGGAGGCGGCATCCGCCTCGCGCTGGATGAAGCCCATCACGTCGCGGGCGAGCTGGAGCGCCGCGTCCGAGCTGTAGGCGATGCGCATGCCGATGAGCATGTCGGCCCAGCCCATGACCCCAAGGCCGATGCGCCGGATCGCGTGGGACGTCTCGGCGATTTCGGGAATCGGGTAGACGTTCATTTCGATGACGTTGTCGAGCATGTGCACGCAGCGGCGGACCACCTGCCCGAGGCGGTCGAAGTCCACCTGGCGCTGGCCACCGGCGACGGTGACGAACTGCCCGAGGTTGATCGAGCCAAGGTTGCAGGAGTCGTACGCGTACAGCGGTTGCTCGCCGCAGGGGTTCGTGGACTCCACGGGGCCGCGCTTCGGGACCGGGTTCGCCCGGCCGGCGTTGATGCGGTCGAGGAAGACCACGCCCGGGTCGCCGTTCTTCCAGGCGTTCGCGAACATCGTCTCCCAGACTTCGCGGGCCGGCCGCGAGCCGACGACTTCGCCCGTCTGGGGGTTGATCACCTCGTAGTTGGTACCCTGCTCGACGGCCTTCATGAAGGCATCGGTCACGGCGACGCTGATGTTGAAGTTCTGGAGCGTGGTCATGTCGGCCTTCATGGCGATGAAGGCGTCGATGTCGGGGTGGTCGATGCGGAGGATGCCCATGTTGGCGCCCCGGCGCGTGCCGCCCTGCTTAATCGCCTCCGTGGCCGCGTCGAACACCTTCATGAACGACACCGGACCGCTGGCAACGCCCATCGTCGACTTCACACGGTCGTTCGCGGGACGGAGGCGGGAGAAGGCGAAGCCGGTGCCGCCGCCCGACTTGTGGATCATCGCGGTGTGCTTGACCGCCTCGAAGATGCCTTCGATCGAATCCGGCACGGGCAGCACGAAGCAGGCGGAGAGCTGCTGCAGGTCCCGGCCGGCGTTCACGAGCGTGGGCGAATTCGGAAGGAAATCGAGCGAGGCCATGAGCTGGTAGAAGCTCTCCTCGGCGGCCGCGCGGTCGCCCTCGTTGCCCCCGAAGCGCACCTCGGCCTCGGCCAGGTTGCGCGCGACGCGCCGGAAGCACTGGTCCGGCGTTTCGAGGGCGTCGCCGTTCGCGTCGCGGGCCATAATGCGCCGCTCCATGACGACGACGGCGTTTTCAGAGAGTTCGGCGGGGCGGAAATCGCCTGCGCCCGAATCGCGTCCAAAGCGGGACACTGTAACCATGGACCATTCCCTCCCGTCCCGGCGGAGACCGGGGTAAGCATTCTAGAACATTCGTTCGCAGAAAACCAGTCGCGTTCCCGGCCTCGCCAGGACGTCACCGTCGCTCATACGCGCCCCGCCACTTCGGACACTTCGTCATTGCGGCGAAGGACCAGGCCTGGCGCCATGGACCCACCGCGGTTCGCGATGAGCTGGCGCCCGCCCGCGGCGGCGATGGACTCTTCGCTGCCGTAGTGGCGCAGCAGGCGCTCAATGGTCGCGGCTTCACCGTCGCGGCGGACCATGTCGACCAGCTCGTGCGGGCGGAAGTCCCGCACCGCGAGCAGGTACCCCTTTTCGGAGAAGACGAGGCCCGCGACATCGGCCTCGCCGTCCGGGGTGGTTCGAATGGCACCGTCCAGGCGCATCGCGTGCACTTCCCAGATCTTCATCCCGCGGCGCCCGTGATGGTGCCGCCGGCATCGTCGAAAAGCCGCGGACGGGCGGCATCGCCGTCCGTTCCGGGGAGCGCGAGCTGGAGCGTCTTCTCCTCGTGGGTCGCGACGCGTCCCTCCTCGACCGCAATCACGAACTCCTTGAGGGAGGCGATGTCGCTGAAGGGACGGTAGACGGAGGCGAACCGTACGTAGGCGATGTGGTCGACCTTGCGCAGGGCGTCCATGGCGAGTTCGCCAACGAACGTGGACGGGATCTCGGCGCGGCCGTCAGCGACGACCTGTGCCTCGATTTCGGCGACCATAAGTTCGAGTTCGGCGACGGAGACCTGGCGCTTGCTGCAGGCCTTGCGGAGGCCGGCGAGCAGCTTTTCGCGGTTGAAATCCTCCCGGCGGCCATCACGTTTTATGATCTGGACGACGGAGAGCTGGACGGATTCGACGGTGCTGAACCGTTCCCCACAGACCACGCACTGGCGGCGCCGGCGGATGCCGTCGTCGCTCGCTCGGCTATCAGTGACGCGGGTATCGCGGGCGTGGCAGTAAGGGCAGCGCACTCGCCATAATTCCTGAGCGTTTGATTAGTCCCTTTAGCATTTGCACCGGAACGACGCGCATCGTCCCCCAGATGTAGTAGGGCGTCAACCCCCGGCTACAAGATCTGGTAGCGGACGTTACGTCGCGTCCGAGTTCGAGGAACTTCCCGTGCGAGAAAACTGTAATGCCGATTTGACTCGGTGCTTTTCGCGGCGGGCTCTCAGCGGCGCCGCGGGGCATGGAAATCGCACCCCGGCGTGTCGGTCCAGGGGAAGGCGATGCCGCTCCCGGGGTGCAGGCAGCTGCCCCGCCCGCCATCACGATCCTCGATAAACTCGCGGCACTGACCGCAGGCTTTGGCCGGGGCGCGCCCGAGCAGCGATCCCCGTTCGCCCCAGGGGTTGAACAGGTCGTCGGGCGGTGCGAACGCGGGCGCGAAGGGGACGGGATCGTCCCCCGGATCCTGGAGGGCGTACCCCTGGGCAGGCCAACCATCGCGCTGGTTCGCCCGCCGTTCCCGCTTGCGCTGCTTCCGGTGTCCCATTCCTCGTCAGGGTAGAACGGGCGGGGCGGCCCCGCCAGCGGCGCCCGGCGCTCTGCTATTCTCCGCATATGACCGAGTATTCCATCGTCGTCGTCGATGCGTTCACCCAGGAGCGGTACGCCGGCAACCCCTGCGCGGTGGTCTCTCGGGCCGATGGGTTGGACGACGTTCGCATGCAGGCGATCGCGCGCGAGATGAACCTCAGCGAAACCGCCTTCGTCTTCCCCTCGTCAAACGCGACCTTCCGGGTGCGGTTCTTCACGCCGCAGAAGGAGATCCCACTCGCCGGGCACCCCACCATCGCGACGATGTTCACCCTCGCCGACGAGGGCCGCATCGACCTCTCCAGCGGACGGGCGCGGGTGACGCAGGAGCTCAACGTGGGCGTGCTGCCGGTGGACCTGGAGCGCGACGCTGCCGGGAACGTGCGCGTGGTCATGACGCAGGCGCGGCCTGAGTTTGCCCGCCGAATGGACCGCGCGACCGTCGCCCAGGCGCTGGGCATCGGCGTCGATGACCTCCTCCCCGACATGCCCGTGCAGGTGGTGAGCACGGGGACGCCCCAATGCATGGTGCCAGTACGGTCGTTGGAGTCGTTGCGGCGGATCCGCCCGGACTATGGGCACCTTGCCGACCTTGAGAACACTGGGCGGTTCTTCAGCCTGCACGCGTTCACGCTGGAGACGCTGGACCCGGCGAACCGGGCCCACTCGCGGCACTTCCTCGCGAACGGCGGGCCGCTGGAGGACCCGGTCACGGGCAGCGCGAGCGGAGCAATGGCGGCCTACCTCTGGATGTATGGGCTCGTGCGTTCGCCGGCGTACACGGTCGAACAGGGTCACCTGATGGGCCGGCCCGGGGTCGTCGCGGTCGAAGTCGACGCCGAGGGCGATGAGCCGACGGGTATCCGCATCGCGGGGAGCGCGGTAACGGTCCTGCGCGGCACCATCACCGTCTGAGTGCGCGGCCGGGAAGGGATCCGGGCACGGGACGGGAAAGGCGAACCGTGTCACGCCCGTAGACGCGTTCCCGCAGGAAACGCTATGCTTTCAATAGCGGCCCAAGGGCTCGGGCCGGACATCCTCCCCGGGCGCGGCCCGAGAACACTGAGGGATTCAATGGAAGCTACCCAGACGGAAGTCCTGGTGAACATCACTGACAAGGCCGCCGAAAAGGCGAAGGCGCTGCTCGAGGCCCGCGAACTGACCGACGGCGCGCTCCGCGTGTTTGTCGCCGGCGGCGGTTGCTCCGGCTACCAGTACGGCATGGCCCTCGCCCGCAGCGCCGAAGAGGACGACATCATCCTCATGCAGTCCGGCGTGAAGATCGTCATCGATCCCGAGAGCGCGCAGTACCTACAGGGCGCCGAGATCGATTATGTCGATGACATCATGAAGAGCGGCTTCAGCATCTTCAACCCGAACGCCGTCAAGAGCTGCGCCTGCGGTTCGAGCTTCCAGACCGAGGACGGCTCGGGCGAAGCCCGCCGCTGCTGCTAGGCGGTCCATTCCCCGGCACCTGAACGAAGCGGGGTGGCATCGGCCACCCCGCTTCTTTGCCTGCTCGCCGCGTCAGGCGTACTGGCTGGCCGCGAGCTTCACCTGCTCGCCAATCTGCTCGCGCAGGGAATCCGGCGCCACCACGCGCGCCTCCGCACCCCATCCCAGCACCCACGGCACGAAGTCGAACAGCACCGGGAGTGTGAGCGACAGCCGCAGGCCGCCACCGGGCAGCTCCTCGAAGCGGCGCGAGGGGTGCCACGAGCTCTCGCGCACCCGCTGCGACACCGCGGGCGCAAAGTCGACGACCACGTGCTCCTGCCCCTCCTGGCTGACGATGCCGCTCCAGCTCAGGGACATGCGCTCGACGGTCGCCGCGACGTCCACGGGTGCGAAGCCGTGGCGTGTGTACTCGCAGCTCCGGATGCGGTCGATGGCGAACGTTCGCACTTCGCCGTGCTCGTGGCTGTAGCCGATGGCGTAGGCGGTGGCGTTCGCCCTCCCCGGCTCCATCAAGTACGGATCGAAGGTGAGCGTGCGCGCCCGCCGGCCGGGTGAGGTGTAGCTGAGCAGCACCGTCCGTCGCGAGATCCAGGCCTCGGTGAGCCGCCGCAGGATGCCCGCGCGGAGCGGGTTCTGCGGGCGCTGGCGCAGCTCGTCGGCGGTGAGGTGGGCGTAGTTCGCCATCACGCCCGGGAACGCCGCCCCCAGCTTCCCCAGCAGCGACAGCCCATCTTCGTCCAGCTCGTCCGCGTTGCGTAGGAAGAGGCGCATGGCGAAGAGGAGCGCCCGCGCCTCGTGCGTGGTGAGCGAGACCGACGGGACGGGGTGCATGCCGGGATTCAGGTAATAGCCGGCGTCGTCCATGGGGACGGGCTCGCCCATTTCGTCGCCGAAGTACTCAAGGTCGCGCTGCACGGTCCGGACGCTGCAGCCGAAACGCTGGGCGAGCTCGGGCGGCTTCCATCGCCGCTCGTGCAGCAGCCGCGCCAGCTCTTGTCGCCGCTCATGGGAGACAACGTCAGCCATGCCATCACTCCACACCGCAAGACGCCGAACTTCGTCGCGGTACGGCGGAAGTCTACGTCCGCAAGATCGGGATGACTGTGATCTTTCGAATAGAGCGCCGCTTCGTAATGGATCCGAAACCGCACGGCCGATGGACGGCGGGCGACGTGCTCGCGACAGCCCACGCGCGACGCGACATGTCGCGAAACGCGAATGCCATTCGGACCCGGTTAGATCGCGAGCGCGTCCCAGAGGCCGGTGGATTCGAGCAGTGCGGCCATGCGATCCAGCTTGCGCTCACCCTGGAACCGAGTCCTGTCGAAGATGCCCTCGAGCGCAATCACGGTGTTCTCCGTGTCGGTCCGCGACAGCAGCACGGGAATGCCGCGGGCGCCGGCCGCATCGAAGAGGTACCCCGAGGGCTGCCTGCCGCCGGTGAGGATGAGGCACTCGGGGGCGGCCTGCATGGCCGCGAGGTGCATGTCCGTCTTGTCGAAGCGCACCACGACGGCCTTGGAGGGGAAGCGGCGGAAGTACGTCTGGCCGGCATCGGAGCTAATCGGCGCAACGACCAGGTGGTCGCAGGTCGCGTTCATGTCGTCGCCCTGGACGATGATGTCGGCGTTGAGGGCCACGCGGGCCTCTTCGATGCTGAAGCCGGCGAGCGTCTGGTCCTCCGCAAGCACGATCGTGGCGCCTGGAGCGGCGGGCACGTTCGCCTTCGGGACATCCGTGACGATGGTGGCGGCGGGCTTGAGTCCGGCGGGCGCGCTCTTCGGCGCTTCGCCGCGCGCGACCAGCACGACGACCGCGCCGGGGATGTTGGCGGCGGCGGCATCGGCTTCGATGACCGTGAGCGTGCCTTCGCTATCGGCGGGAGCGGTGCTCACGGGGGTGCTGGCGGAGCCGGGCGCGAAGGCGAGAGAGCCGAACTGCGCGGCATCGGCCTCGGCGCTTCCTTCGCCGGCGAGCCGGACCAGCCGCACGGGGCGGCCCTGGTAGGCATAGTGCCGGGCGATTGCGGTAGCGACACCGGTCTTGCCGGCGCCGGGCGTGGCCGAAGTGACAACGACGATCGCCATGGAACGCATCCCGGGCGCAGGACGCGCCTCTGCGGATTGTGCAGAGGTTCACGAGTTCCGGCAAGGATCGGGTTCTCGCGGGCAGCCATTGGGGCCTCTACCATGCCCCGCATGTCCGTGACTCGCCGCGTCTCCGTCGAACGCAACCGCCTCCGCTTCGCCGCCGCCCACATGGCCACCTTCCGGGGGACGTGCGAACCCCTCCATGGCCACAACTACGACATCTTCCTTGAGATCGAAGGGGATCTGGCCGAAGACGCATGGGTCTGGGACTTCGGCGA
Organism: Candidatus Amarobacillus elongatus; assembly: GCA_016703545.1. Lineage (GTDB taxonomy): Bacteria > Chloroflexota > Dehalococcoidia > Tepidiformales > Tepidiformaceae > Amarobacillus > Amarobacillus elongatus. The sequence continues at coordinate 548,711 of JADJBX010000002.1, read as the reverse complement.
GCTCAAGCGGCTCGCACGCGAGCTGGCCGAGGCGCTGGACCACAAGTTCCTGCTCCAGCGCGAGAGCCGCCACCTGCGGATCACGGAGCTCGACGATGGCTGGGAGATCGGGTTCGAAGAGCGCGTCTACCGCTTTCCGAAGAGCGACGTCGCAGTTCTGCCCATCGACAACACCACGGTGGAGCGGCTTTCGGAGTGGATGGCGGGACAGCTTGCGCCCGTACTGCGGTCGATAGAAGGGGGAAAGTTCCGCCGGCTGACCGTGGGGTTGGAAGAGATGCCGGGGCAGGCGGGCTGGTATACTGTCGATCTATAGTCCGGCAGCGCCGGGCGGGGAGGTCCGCAGGAGATGCAGGAGCTGGACTGGAACCAGGCGATCAACGACATCCTCTCGGAGAAGATGACGTGCCAGGCGTGCAGCGCGCTCGGTGACGAGATGATCGTCGGCTACACGCGGAGCGCCGAGGCCGCCGAGTTCGCACAGCGCTGCCGCGATTGCGCCGACAAGACAGACTGCGACGCGCGCAAGCTCGTCGTCGTGTGCGAGCCCTGCGCCCGCACCTACCGCGTCAACGGTGAGAAGGTCGATGAGACCGGCATGATGGCGATCATGCTCGACGAGTGCCGTCACAACCTCGAGGAGTCCATCGACTACCTGGCCGGGTACTGGAAGGAAGACGCGGACATCGAGTACGACGAGATGCAGAAGACCCTCGACGAGGTCGACCCGGAGCTGTTCAAGGAAGAGGACAGCTGGCGGATGCGCCTCGAAGAGGAGTACCTGCAACTGCACCGCTGGTTCCGCGACCGCCCCCGCCCAATTCCGGACCCGGGCTGGCGCAGCCAGTACGTCGAGGACGTCATGGGCCTCGGCTACGGGACGTTGCTGGGGGACTAAGGCGCGCGAGATCCGCACGCGACAAGACCCATGAGGGCGCTTGGACGAAACGGACCGGCTGCTATACTGCGAAGGCAGCGGGCGGAAGTAGCTCAGTGGTAGAGCGCCTCCTTGCCAAGGAGGAGGTCGCGAGTTCGACCCTCGTCTTCCGCTCCAACCGCACCACCAAAGAGCCCGCTCGTGTAGCGGGCTCTTTCGTTCCCTGGTGGCACCCGCCCCGTACAATGGGAACGCGCTCCGGGCCGAAGTGGCGGAATGGCAGACGCGGCGGTCTCAAACACCGCTGGGCTCAAACCCGTGTGGGTTCGAATCCCACCTTCGGCACCACGCACGCACCGTTCGCCCGCCCACCGCGCAGACGGAGGGCATACCCGGAATCGGCTCTTCATTGGACATCGAGCGCCCCGACGGCAACGGCGAACTGGGCCGCCTTCGACACGAACTCCAGCAGTTCCAGGAGTTCCTCGAAGGGATGCCGGACGCTGTGTTCGAAATCGACCTGCAAACCCTCCGGGTGCTCGCCATCAACCACATGATGACTGTCGTGACCGGGTTCACCCACGAGGATGTCGCCGCCGGACTCGATGCCCGCCTCCTCGCCCGCCCCGGCGAGAGCGAACGGATGGCGGCCATCTCATCGGAGTTCATCCGCGACGGCATGGCGAAGGGCAACGGCCGCTACGTGCGCTCCGAGACCTACAACGCGCTCGAAGTCGAGCTGCTGAGACGGGACGGAACCCCCTTCGATGCGGAGATCCAGGCGAGTTATGTGCTGGACGAAGCCGGCCGCCCGCGCGTGATGCGCACCATCGTCCGCGACATCAGCCCGCGCAAGGCGCAGCAACGCGAGCACGAAGAGACGATCCGCCGCCTCGAAGCCGCCCTCGGGGAGGTGCGCACGCTCCGCGGCCTCATCCCCATTTGCGCCTGGTGCCACCGCATCCGCGACGACAAGGGGTACTGGCAGCAGCTGGAGCAGTTCCTCAGCGAACAGACCGAGGCCGACTTCACGCACTCCATCTGCGAAGCCTGCGCGCACGACTTCCACGCGCAGGCGGGCCATGCGCCGCACACGGCCGCGGAAGAGTAACGGGGAGCGCCCACACGCCGCGGACGCGCTAGACTCGAACGCGCAGCCTGCGCGAACACCGCGCCGGGCCGTCATTGCCGAGTGGTGTAACGGTAGCACACGGGTCTTTGGAGCCCAGGGTTGGGGTTCGAATCCCTGCTCGGCAACCAGGCTGCCCTTGCTGGGACTGTCCTGAGAATCGTCGCCTGCGCGCTCGTCGGTGGGGGACGTGTCAGCCCAAACGACGATTCAGCACGTCATAGATCGCCGCGTACGCGGGCTTCGGCGTCCAGTCCGCCGTGAATGGAGTCCCCTCCGAGTCGGCGCCTCCACCCGGCAACCCGGTAAGCCACGAAAGCTCGTCCGTATTGCCCATGATGGCGAGTTCCGTTCCGCCCGACTCCAGGAGCGCCTCCAGCATCGCCTGATAGATCCGCGCCTGGTGGGTCCATCGCTCCGCCGAGGTTCCCGGGTACCCGTGCAGGTTCACGTCGAACTCGGTGACCATGAGCTTGAACGTGCCACCCTTCAGCCTCGCGAATCGTGCGAGGTTTCGCTTGACGTCATCCTTCTTGAGGGAGTCCGGTGACTTCGCGTCGAGATGCATCTGGAATCCGATGCCGTCGAGCAGTCCATCGGCCGCCATTCGGCTGGCGAGGTCGAAGTTCGAGTCGGCAGTCGGTGTGGGAAGGTGATTGTCGTAGTCGTTGAGGATGAGCGCCGCGGCAGGGTTGGCGTCTCGTGCCGCCCTGGCTGCGATGAACGGGTAGTCATCCCCGATCTTCTCCCGCCAGATGTCGCGATTCCCATGCGACCACGGCTCGTTGACGATCGTCCATGTCGGTACCTGCGGGTACCGGGAGACCAGCGTCGTGATCCACGCGGTGAGTATGGCTATCGCGTCGCCTCGGGTTGGTGCCGCCTTCACCCAGTCAGGCGTGAATTGTGTGTATCCGGCGCTGGTTCCCCATGCGAGGTTGTGGCCATGAACCTTAATGCCGCGTGAGGTCGACCAGCCGACGACGAAGTCGGGCCAGTTGAAGCTGTAGACGTCTCGTTTGGGGTGAATCCCCGGGTTGGGCGGGAACTGCATGTACAGTTCGAGCACGAGCGTGTTGAAGTGAAGCGGGATCTGTTGTTGGACAGCCGGTCCGCCCGCGAAAAGGTAGGCCGGTTGCGCGCCGAGTCTGAACGGAATCCGGTCGGCGACCTGCCTTAGTGTTGCGCGTGGCTCGGAGCCCCCGTCGGCGGCCAGGCCGGGCACGGACATGCGACGTGGAAGCGGGTCCGCGCTGGCCGGCTCGGGGTTCCGTGAGAGCCAGCCAGTGCCGGCCGCAGTGCCTGCGACCAATCCTCCGGCGAACCGCAGCAAACCTCGACGGTCCACGGCGAAGCCCCCTTTCCTGGCCGGTCAGTCTGTCCGACCCATATCAGATGCCGGTGGGTTCCCACCAGACGAGCGCGGCGCGCATCCAGTCGGGCCAGCGGTAGCCTTCGGCGGTGGGTTCGAGGCGGCGTTCCAGAGTCGCGCGGATGTAGGTGTCATGTTCGTTGCCGGTGAGGCGCAGGTGGCGCCGGGCGCGGGCAACGGCGTCATCGAGGCTCGGATCGGTCCAGTGGCGGGCTGCGACGGGTTCGACGAACACGTTCGGTGTCATGCCCGCTTCCAGGAGCGCGTTGTAGCCGACGACGAAGTTGGGGCTGTCGTGCCAATCGCCAAGGATGTGGCCGGCGAGTTCGCCGATGACGCCGTTGGCGGCCGGGACACGCATCGCCATGCCGCAGAAGCGCGTGGCCGCGGCATCCATCTTCCGGGCGAACGCGACGATATCGAGCGACGTGTACATGGAGTAGGCGGCGACGGCGACATCGTGGGGCGCGACGTCCGCCTCCATCCACCCGTCGGAGACGGTGGCGACATTCGCGACACCAAGACGCGCGAGACGCGCCGTGAGGGCAACGCGCATGCCTTCCACCGGCTCCACGGCGGTCACGGAGCGGGCGCGGGCGGCGAGCGGGACCGTCCAACGGCCGACCCCGGCGCCGATATCGAGGACGGTCATGTCCGGGGTGAGCCGTTCGAGCACGAAGTCGAGGACGGGGTCGGCACGCTGATCGCCGGGTTCGTCCAGCTTCCGGGCAAGCGCGGCCCAGCGGTCAACCATCCTGCTCTCGCCTTCGGAACCGGCCATGAGGTCGACCGATGCGAGAGCGCGCCACCGTTCGGACCATTCCCTTCGTGTCATGTGCCGCCTCCCCGGGGGATCGTGCGCGACCCCGCGGCCGCTGTCGAGCGGCTCACTCCCAGCGGAACCAGCGCAGCGCGAGGAGCGCCGTAAGTGCGGCGAAGGCGAGCGCGACCAGGGCGTGCCCGAGCGCCCAACCATGCCCGAGCCACGCGTCCTGCACGAGGTGGTTCACGTGCGTGAGCGGCAGCGTGGCGGCGAACGATCGCATCTGCGATGTGAGCGCGCCGTCGGGTGGCCCGGAGCCCGAGACCATCATCATGACGAAGAAAATCGCGAGGCCGGCGCCCTGCACGGCCCGCGCGGTGGGCAGTACCGCCCCGAGGAAGATGCCGATACAGGCGAAGGTGGCAAGGCCGATGGCGACACCGGCGAGGACGAGCGGCCAATTCTCGGGAAGGACGGAGTCGTAGAGGGCGGTGGAGACGACGACAATGCCCGCCGCGGCGACCATCGCCATGCCCATGGCGACCGCGACCTGCGAGCCGAGTACGACTCCGAGTGGCACACCCGCCGCCCGGTACCGTCGCAGGACGCCCGCTTCACGGTAGCCGGCGAGCCGCAGGGGCAACGTGATCACGCCGGCGGCCGACATCACCAGGCCAACGTACGTCGAGACGTAGTAATCGGCCGGCCCGACGTTACGCCAGATGGCGGCTTCCTCCGGGTCCGTCACTTCGCGTTCGTTTCCGAAGACGCCGAGCAGCACGAAGAGCATGAAGAACGGGAAGGCGAACGCGAAGACCAGCGCCAGCGGCTCCCGCAGGAACAGCTTCATTTCGACCCACGCGAGGGTGCGGAGTGGCTTCACGGTGTCCGGTCCTCCATCTCGCTGATGCGCAGGTACGCCTGTTCGAGCGTTGGCCGTTCGACCGAGAGGTCCAGGGGCGCGATGCCGTGGGCCACGAGCGCGGCGGCCACGTGCGCGAGCAGCGGGCCCTCGCCCCGGACCGCGAAGTGCGTCCCGGACCGGTGGACCGCGGAGACGCCCTCGCACGCGGAGAGCCACGGAACGTCGCCCTCGTGCGTGAACTGGACGGTGCTCTCGCCCGCGAACCGCTGCACCAGGCCCGCGGGTGTGTCGATGGCGAGCACCCGCCCGTCACGGAAGACGGCAATGCGATCGCACAGCGCCTCGGCTTCGTCCATGAAGTGAGTGACCAGTACGACGGTGGCCCCGCGGTCGCGAACCTCCCCCACCAGCTCCCAGGCTGCGTGGCGCGCCGACGGATCGAGGCCGGTGGTCATCTCGTCGAGGGACACCACCTCCGGCTCGTTCACGAGAGCGAGCGCGACGAAGAGGCGCTGCCGCTGGCCGCCCGAGAGGTCCGCGAAGGCCGTCGAACGGCTCTCCCAGAGCCCCCAGTCGCGCGCGAGCCCGCGCCAGTCGCGCGACTTCGGGGAGAGCGTGGCGAAGAGGTCGAGGGCTTCCCACACACGGAGGCGGTCTGGTAGCGCGGACTCCTGGAGCTGGCTGCCGATGCGGTGGCGGAGCGCACCCCGTTGCGTTGCGGGGTCGAGACCGAGCACGCGAATGGTCCCCGAGGTGGGAACGCGAAGGCCCTGGACGCACTCGATCGAGGTCGTCTTGCCGGAACCGTTCGGCCCGATGATGCCGTAGATCTCGCCCCTGCCGACGGCGAAGGAGACTCCGTCGGCGGCCCGGCGGTGGCCGTAGACGCGAGTGAGGTCCGAGACCGCGACCACGGTATCGGCGGCGTTGGCAGAGGTGGGAATGCCCATCGCGCCGGGATCATGCGCGGGAGCGGCGCACGCCCGTCACGCCCGATCGGGCCGGCCCGAGGGCGCGAACGACCCGTCCCGGGCGCCCTTGCCGGGCGGGGTCAGGCCATGTTGAGGAGGTCGAGGGTTTGGTCGTCGCGTTCGCCGTCGAAGTAACGGTCGAGAGCGGTGGCGAACAGCGGCTCCTCGGGGACGGCGGCCTCGAAGAGGGTCATGCAGGAGCGGAACTTCCAGTCGTCGGGGTGGCCGAAGATGTCGTGCGCGCTGCGGCCTTCGACGGCGAGGACGGCGGAGGTGCACTCGCGAAGGCGCGGCCCGAGCAGGGGATGCGCCGCGTAAGCGGCCGCCTCCTCAATCGAATCGATCGCGTAGGTGCGGGCCATGTCGCTGAAGCCGAGGCCCTGCACCTGGGGGAAGATGTACCACATCCAGTGGCTGCGCTTCCGCCCGGCGCGAAGTTCGCGCAGTGCCGTTTCGTGGCTGGCCGCCTGCGCGTCGACGAACCGCTGAAGATTGAAGGGGTCGTGCTCGGATTCCATGCTGGGCCCGGCTCCTCTGCGTACCGTGCGGCCACGATGGGTATGGGCCCGCCCGCGATCAGCGGGAGCGAAGGACGACGACGGTGGCATCGTCGTCGGCACGGGCGAAGTCGCGGAGGATGGCGTCGGCGAGTTCCTGCGCCGAAAGCGCGGCGAACTCTGGCGCGCGCAGGGTGAACCGTCCCCGTACGCCATCGGAATACAGCACGAGCGTCCACTGATCGCCGAGGGCGATGGTGAGGGGGCGAATGCGCGGCATCGCCAGGCCGAGCATGCCGCGTTGCGTCACGGGGTGGGTCTCGGCGCCGCCGTTGAGCAACGCCGCCTCGACGTTGCCAACCCCGGCGAGCGAGAGCGATACGCCCGCGGCATCGACGGACGCCACGGACATCACCGCGCCACGGGTCGCGCGCAATGCTTCATGGGCGTGGCGCAGGCACTCTCCAACGCTCGCGGTGGGTGCGGCGGCGATCGCTGCCGCGGCGGCGTGCGCGGCGAAGGCGGCGCCGGGACCGTGTCCGGCGCCATCGATGAGCGAGACCCGCAGTCCCCCCGCCGCGTCCTCGACCAACCAGTGGTCGCCGCTCGCCAATTCCCCCGGGTGGGGGCGGTTGGCGGCGCCCACGGCTACCCGCGTCGCGACCGGATCCACTTCACCGCCACGATGGACGTGCCCGCGCCAGAGCTCTCGACGGTGACGGAATCGGCGAGCCGCTGCACGAGTGGGAGGCCGTCGCCGTAGCCGCCCGCCGTCGTGAAGCCCTCGGTCATGGCCCGGGGCACGTCGGGGATGCCGGGGCCGCTGTCGCGCGCTTCGATGCGGACACAGGTGGCGCCGTCGCCACCCGGATACGTGGTCACGCACAGCCAGCCGTCGCCGGCATGGCGGAGGATGTTCGTTCCGAGTTCGGTGGCGATGAGCGCGATTTCGCCCACTTCGTGAGCATCGGCGCCGGCGGCGCGAGCCGCGGCCTGCGCTTCGCGGCGCGCCGATTCCACATCGACCCGGCCCGCAATCGTGCGCTCTCCGGTCATCAGCGCCGCCACTTGCGGATGGTCACGCACGTGCCTTCGCCGGGTGCGGACTTCATGTCCATTTCGTCCATGAGGCGGCCCGTGCCGCTAAGCCCGAGGCCGAGGCCGTTGCCTGAGCTGAATCCACGGCGCATCGCCTGCTCGGTGTCGGCGATCCCCGGTCCCTCGTCGGCCACCACGATTTCGATGCCGATGCGGCCACCCGCCTCGGTCTCGCGCACGTGCACAACGCCGTGGCTATTGGTGGCGTAGCGGACGACGTTGCGCGCGAGTTCGGAGACCGCCGTCGTGATGCGGCTCTGGTCCATTGCGTTGAAACCGAGCGCGGCGGCGAACTGCCGGGCGGCCTGGCGCGCCGTGACGATGTCGGCTTCGCCGGAAATGGTCAGGACGCGCTCATCGAGCACGGTTCGCCCTCGACGGGGCGGCGAGCATGGCGAGGCCGCGTTCCGCGGTCAGGGCCGTCTTCACGCCATCAAGCTGGAGGCCAAGCTCCACGAGCGTCATCGCCACGGGGGGTTGGATGCCCGCGACGACGGTCGTGGCGCCGAGGAGCCGCGCTCCCACGGCGATCTCGTGCAGGAGCCGCCCGAGGAACGAATCGATCGTCTCGACGAGCGTGACATCGATGAGGACGCCGGCCGCGCCGGTGCGTTCGATCGCGGCGTTCAGCCGCTCCTGGAATTCGAGGGCGTCGTCGTCGGTGAGGTCCTCGTCGACGGTGGCGATGAGCGCGCTCCCCACCTTGATGATGGGGATCCTCGCCACGTTACTCGTCCTCGACGGGGGATGCGCCACTCCGGACGACCTTCAGCCCGAGATGCTCGAAGGCCAGCTGCAGCCCCTTCGCCATCGTCGTACGCGTGGTGATGCCCGCGAGGTCCTGACCGAGCTGCACGAGCGTGACCGCCGTCCGCGCGTTCAGCCCGACGACGATGACTTCCGCGCCCAGCAGCCGAGCCGCGGCGACGGTTTCGAGGAGGTGGCGCGAGACGGCCGTATCGACCACGGGGACGCCGCTGATATCGACCAGCACGATGCTGGAGCCGGTATCGACGATCCGCTGGAGCAGGCGTTCGTTCATGCTCTGCGCGCGCATGGTGTCGACGGCGCCGATCAGGGGGAGGGCGAGGACGCCATCCCAGATCTGGAGAACGGGCGTCTCGAGTTCCTCGATGGTCTTTCGCTGTTCGGAATGGTGGAGTCGAGCGCCGCGTGGGACATTATGTCTCCTCGATTGGAATGAGCGGAAAGGTGATCCGGAAGGTCGCGCCCTGGTTCGGAGCACCGTCGGCTTCGATGGACCCGCCCAGCGCCTCGACGAGGTCACGGGTGAGCGCAAGGCCGAGGCCGAGGCCGAAGGATGCGACCTGCTTTGCCTCCGGTGCGCGGTAGAACCGCTCGAAGAGGCGGGACTTCGCCTCCTCCGAGAGGCCGATGCCCGTGTCCGCGACTTCCAGGATGACGGCGTTCCCGCTCTCCTTGCAGCGCACGCGGACGGTGCCACCGGCCGGCGTGTACCGCACCGCGTTCGAAAGCAGGTTCCCGAAGATCGACTGGAGCGCGTCTTCCTCGCCAAGGATGTAGGGGGCGGAGGCGTTGTCGTCGACGTCGAGCGTGACCTGCTTCTCGCGCGCATCCGCCTGCGCCCAGCGCACCGCTCGCGCGAGCGCACGGCCGGCGTTCACGGGAACGAGGTCGAGGGCGCGCTGCTCGTGGCGGCTGGCGGCGACGAGGTCCTCGCGAAGCGACACCATCCGGTCGACGGCGGACTGGACATCGTGGGCCTTGGTCGAAAGCGCTTCGACGAGGCGGACATTGCCCTCGATGTAGCGGCGGATCGCCTCGACGTTGCCCTTCACGACCGTCAGCGGCGTGCCCAGCTCGTGACTGATGCTGGCAAGGAGGTCGAGCCGTTCGCGCTCGGCGCGTTCGGCCATTTCGGCGCGGGCGCTCTCCAGGGCGGCGGCGCGGCCCGCCTCGGCGACGCGCATCTCGGCGTACTCCTGGTACCGGACCCCATAGGCGATCATGACCTCGAGCAGGAGCTGCTGGGAGGCCACGAGCCCCCGGGCGTCGTTCGTGCGGACGACCTTGCCGACGGCCTCGGTGTGCAGTGCCACAATCTCGTCCGGCGGGATGCCGGCGGCGATGAACTCCTGGCTGAGGAGGCTCGCCTGGTACAACGACTCTTCGCTACCGCTGCCGCAGAACGCGCTCAGCACCCGTTGGTAGACGTCGGCGGGCGACTCAGAAATTGATTGCACGTTTTCCTCGGTCGCATCCTATCACGGCGCCGTTGCACTAACGTTGCAATCCCATATCTCGACAGCCTTACCGCGAAATGTCAGTTGATTTCGCTCGAAAGTCCGTGCACGGGGGCTTGACAGCGTTGGCAAGCGGCTTATATTTAGCTCATCGGTTAATTAACCGATAGGTTAATCAGGAGCCATGAGCATCGACCAGCTCTCGAGCATCTTCGCCGCCCTCGCCGACCCCACGCGCCGTGCCATCCTGCTGCGGCTCGCGGAGGGCGAAGCATCGGTGACGGAGCTCGCGGCGCCGTTCGAGATGAGCCTCCCCGCGGTCTCCAAGCACCTCAAGGTGCTGGAAAAGGCCGGGCTCATCACGCGAGGCCGCGAAGCCCAGTGGCGCCCCTGCCGGCTCGAAGCCGAGCCACTGCGGGAGGCCACCGACTGGCTGGAGATTTACCGCCAGTTCTGGGATGACCGGTTCGAACGGCTCGATGACTACCTGCGTGACCTGCAGAACAAGGAGAACAACGATGCCCGGTAAGACCACTGTCACCCTGGAAGGCGACCGCGAACTGGCGATGTCGCGCGTCTTCGATGCCCCGCGCGAACTCGTGTTCAAGGCATGGACGGACCCGGAGGCGCTCATGCGCTGGTGGGGTCCCCGGACCTGGCCCACGAAGGTCTGCACGATCGACCTGCGTCCCGGAGGCGTCTGGCACTATTGCATGGTTGGCCCCGAGGGCGAGGAATCGTGGGGACGCGGCGAGTACACCGAAATCCTGCCCCCTGAGCGGCTCGTCTACATCGACACCTTCTCGAACGCCGCCGGCGAGGCGACCTCGGAGGCCATCGTGATCACGCTCGAGTTCAAGGACCAGGGCAGCCAGACGCTGCTCGTCAGCCGTTCGCTGTTCGAATCGGCCCAGCACCGCGACACGGTCATGGCGATGGGCATGGAAGAGGGCATGACGGAGACGCTCGACCGGCTGGACGAGTACCTCGCCGCCTGAGGCGCACGGAAAGGAGACAGGAGATGACGCACGCAACCACGATCACGGTGTCCGAGGACGGACTCGAGCTGCGGATCTCGCGCCGCCTGGCCGCACCGCCCGCCCTGGTGTTCCGGTGCTTCACGCAGGCGGAGCACCTGCGCCACTGGTGGGGGCCGGCCCGCTACGAACTCGTGACCTGCGAGGTGGATGCCCGCGCCGGCGGCGGGTACCGCTTCGTCCAGCGCGGGCCTGAAGGCGACGAATACTCCTTCCACGGCGAGTTCCTCGAACTCGACCCGCCGGGGCGGCTCGTTCAGACGTTCGTGTTCGAAGGTGCGCCCGAGGAGACCGTGGTCGAAACGCTGACGCTCACCGCCGACGGCGACGGCACGCTCCTCTACGGGATCTCGCGGTTCCCCGGCCGCGAAGCGCTCGATGCGGCGCTGCAGTCCGGCATGACCGAAGGGATGGAGGAGACGTACGAACGCCTCGAGACGTACGTCGCATCGGCCACCGCGGCGGTCTGACGGGTGGGGTGGCCGGGCCGGCGCGGCGGAAGTCGCGCCACCGGCCCACCCTGCCACGGCGGCACGGCCGGGGGCGCTCATGCGCATCCTTAGCGGAGCCACACACCTGCCGGCCACCACGACCCATGCGCCGGGGGAGGCACGGACGACTCCCCCGGGCACCTAGCCCTCGCCCCGCCCGAGCGCGTAGCGCACGAACGCGATGGTCTCGGCCGCGCGCTCGGGAGCCGGGGCGAGGGCGCGGTGCGCGTCTGGCGCGCCGCGGCCTCTCGGGTAGCGCGCCCGCTGGGCCCACGCGTCCTCCAGGAGCGGCAGCCAGCGGGCCTCGACGTGCTCGCGGGCCCAGGCGAGGGCGGCGGGCTTCGAACCCACCTTGCCCGTCGCGAGCGCGTGGAGCATGCGTGCGAAGAGCAATGCCGTGAACCCCTGCATCCACAGCGCGTCCAGCACGAAGCTCCCCGTCACCACCTCATCCCCGAATGACCGCATGATCGCGCGGATCTCGCCGCGCAGTTCGTCCGGGTCCACGGCGTCGACGAGGGACGACGGCGGGGGGCCCGCCAGCGTGATCCCGTGCTCGCGGAATACCTGGCGCACGACGAGCGTGTTGTCGTGCTCGGAGCGCACGAGCGCCCGTTCGCCATTGCCAAGGAAGAGGAAGGGGTACGCGCGCGGCGGCTGCCCGGTGGCGGGGTCTCTCCAGCCGCGATCACGGGGAGCGCCCGGCGCCTCGGGGTGTGCGGATGGCGGGCGGCGGAACACCTCACGGGGAACGTACGAACCCTCGAGGTGCTGCGCCCACGGCTCCGGACGGTCGTGGATGGCGGCATGCAGCACGCCCAGCGCTTCCTCCTCCGCCGGTCCCGGGTCCGCGGCGGTGACGATGATGAAGTCAGCATCGCTGGCCGCGTCACCATCGCCGAGGGCGAAGGAGCCCTGCAGGTACGCGCCCACGAACGCCTCGCCGAGCACATCACGGGCACCGTGGACGAGCGCACTGAGCACGCGGTCGAGCTCCGGGAACGGGGTGGCGGCCATGCGCGCACGATGCACGCCCGAGTGGGGCGCGTCCAGCGGTCCGGCGGTCGATGGCGAGGGCCTTTCGGGGGGCGTACGGTCCTCCCGCGGCCGCTGCCGCAACGAGGCATGACATGGAGGACTTCCTCTGGGGCGCCTGGAACGGGCTGACGGCCTGGCCGGTGCTCATCATCCACGTCTTTGATTGGTGGGAACGGTACCCCGTGTACAACGTGGGCCGCGATGGCGGCTGGTACCAGTTCGGCTTCTTGCTCGGCGCCGGGTCCCCGTTCCTCGGGCTGCTCGGCAAGCGCTCGGATCGCGATCACGCGCGCGACTGACGCGGCTCTGTGGCGCACTTCATGGATGGCGCCCCGGCCCGTGCATTCCCGTTGACGAGGGCGGGCGCGACAGCGAAGGATAGCCCTCACCCCACGCCGGGGAAGGGACGAAGCATGGCTGACAGTGCAGCAACGGCCGCCAGCGCGCGGGAATCGGACCATTCGACAACGGTGCGGCAGGAATTCGCACGCCAGGCACCGACGTTCGCGCAGGACGATTCGTTCTTCGCGAGCGAGCGGCTCGCCCGCTGGATCCTGCGCACGGTCTCGCTCGAAGGGGTGGAAGTCGCGCTGGAGGTGGCATGCGGCGCCAGCCACTTCGGCGAGGTGATGGCAGCCGAGGTGCGCCAGGTGGTCGGCCTGGACCTCACGCCGGAGATGCTCGCGACGGGCCAGCAGCGGCTCGCGGGCCGTGGCGTTGGCAACGTGCTCCTGCAGACCGGCGACGTGGCGCGCCTGCCGTTCCTCGATGGTTCGTTCGATCTCGTGTTCTGCCGGTTCGCCGTGCACCACTTCGATGCCCCGGCGCAGGCCATCGCGGAGATGGTCCGCACCTGCCGCCCGGGCGGGCGCATCGCGATCGTCGACATGGTCTCGCGGCCGGAGCTGAACGAGCGCTTCAACACGATGGAGCGCCGCCGCGACCCCTCGCACACCCGCGCCCTCGCCATCGAGGAGCTGCACGGGATGCTCGAAGGGAACGGCGCGGTGATCGAAGTGACCACCGACCGCGAGGTGCCGATGAACGTGGAGGGTTGGCTGGCGCAATCGCTGACCCCGGCCGCGGAAGCCGACGCCATCCGCGCGGAGCTCCGAGTTGACCTCGACGGCGGCACCGCCACGGGCATGCGCCCTCTTCTCAAGGACGGCGAACTGCACTTCCTCCAGGACTGGCACATCGCGGTGGCGCGGAAGCGCTAACGGTGTCGTCCCGGACCGCGCCACCCGCATGACCGGGCTCGAGCTGCCGCCCGGGTTCGTTCGCAACGTCCTCGCGGTGCGCGGCGAGGACGCGGGCCGCGCGTTCCTCGCGTCGCTCCCGGCAATCATCGGTCGCTGCCGGGACCAGTGGGGCCTCGCCGTTGGCGAACCGTTCGCGGCGCTTACCTATAACTGGGCCGCCCCCGTGACCACTCGCGACGGCGAAGCGGCGGTGCTCAAGATCGCGACGATCGAAGGCGACGAGCTGGCGGCGGAGGTTGGTGCGCTGCGGCTGTTCGATGGGCGGGGCGCCGTTCGCCTGCTCGCCTTCGAACCCGCGGACGGCGCGATGCTGCTTGAACGCGCCGTTCCCGGCACCTCGCTCCTCGACGTCGACAACGACCAGGCGACGCGCGCCGTGGGGGCTCTTATGTCGCGACTACTGCGGCACCCCCTGCCGCCGGACCACCCGTTCCCGACGCTGGGCGGCTGGGCTCGGGCGTTCGAACGGCTACGGGCGGCGCACGGCGGCGGTACCGGACCGATGCCCGCCGGCTGGGTCGAACGAGCCGAAGGAATCTTCCGGGACTTCCTCGCGGAAGGGTGGCAGCCGGTCCTCCTCCATGGGGATTTGCACCACACGAACGTGCTCGCCGCCGCGCGGGAGCCCTGGCTCGCCATCGACCCGCACGGCGTCGCGGGCGACCCCGCCTTCGAGCCCGCCGCCTTCCTTCGCAACCCGCTCGACCTCACCGAGCGCCCCGGGGCGAGCGCGATCGTCCGCCGCAGGCTCGACATCCTCGCCGATGAGTTCGGCTACGACCGTGAGCGCGTGCGCCTGTGGGCAATCGCGAATTGCGTGCTTTCGGCGGCCTGGTCGATTGAAGACGGCGGGGAGGTCCCGCAGGGACCCATCGAGACCGCCCGCATCCTCCACGAACTGGGCTAACGCGCGGCCCACTCGAACTCCTGGCCGCGGTCGAGGTAGAAGACCTGTTCCGTCCGGCCGGCCTCGTCGACCTGCTGCTCGAAATCGGCCAGCGGCGACTTGAACGCGTCGAAGTCATCGAAGTGGATGGGAATGGCGAGCGACGGTTCGAGGATTTCGAGCAGGCGGACACCGTCCTCGCCGTTCATGGTGACCTTGATCCCCAGCACCTCGGTGCCCCCGAGATGGAGCATGGCGAGGTCGATGTCGCCGCAGCGCTCGGGGATTTCGCCCAGCTCATCGAAGATCAGCGTGTCGCCGCTGATGTACATGCGCGTGAGGAGGGTGTCGTCCCGGCGGAATTCGAGCATGCTGCCCATCACGTCCGGCAGCGCGAAATCGACCATCGCGGGCCCGTGCTTGCCAGGCATCGCCGTGACCGTGAGGTCGATGTCGCCCTTCGTGGCCGTCAACGCGCCCCACTTTTCCAGCGCGAACAGGGTGCGGAAGCCGCGCTGCTCCAACTGGCCCGCCGCGTCCGCGGTGGTCACGATCGGCACGTCGCGGTCCAGTTCACGCTCGGCGACCTGGTCGAAGTGGTCGCCGTGGAAGTGCGACAGCAGCACGAAGTCCAGCGGCGGCAGGTCGGCGATCTCCATGGCGGGGTCGGTGAGGCGGGTCGTGTGCAGGCCGTAGCCGATGCCCACCTGCTCGTGCCGGTGGACGAACACGGGGTCCGTGAGAATGGAGAATCCCGCGAAGCGGATGAGAAGGGTGGCATTGCCGATGAACAGGACCGAACCCTGGGCGGCGTCCGTGCGCGCGTCCGCGGGAGGGAGCGCCATCACCTGTGCGCGAGTCATTCCGTGGCCTCCGTGCCCCGCGGGTGGCGGGATATCCACCCACGGTCGGGCGTGCGGCATGACCCGGAGCTAACAGCCGTGCGCCGGGGGAATGAGCGCGAATAACGGCCGCCGGCCTTTACCCCTGTGGGGCGTCGGTGACGGTGCGCACGGCGTGGCCACCGAACTCGTTGCGAAGTGCCGCATTCACGCGCATCGCGAACGGGTTTTCCTCGCGGCTGGTGAACCGCGCGAACAGCGCCGTCGCGAGCACGTTCACATTGACGCCGCGCTCAACCCCCTCGATCACGGTCCAGCGTCCTTCGCCCGAGTCATCGACGTAGCCGCGAAGGGCGTCGAGGTGCGGGTCGCGGTCGAGGGCGTCGACGAGCAGGTCGAGCAGCCAGGAGCGCACGACGGAGCCGTGCTGCCAGAGCCGCGCCACCCCGGGCAGGTCGAAATCGTACTCGTGGGCGGATTCGAGCAGTGCGAATCCCTCGGCCATGGCCTGCATCATCCCGTACTCGATGCCGTTGTGGACCATCTTCGCGAAGTGCCCGGCACCCGTGGGGCCGGCGTACAGGAGGCCGCCTTCCGGCGCGAGGTCACGAAGGACCGGTTCGATGTGGTCGAAGGCATCGCGCGGGCCGCCGGCCATGATGCAGAAGCCGTTGGCGAATCCCCACACGCCCCCCGAGACGCCGGCATCGATGTACCGAAGGCCGGAGGCGGCGAGGGTGGCCGAGCGGCGGACATCGTCCTTGTGGTAGCCGTTGCCGCCTTCGACCACGATATCGCCGGGCGCGAGCAGCGCCGCCACGGCGGCTACCGTGGCCTCGGTCGCGGCCCCCGCGGGAACCATCACCCAGACGATGCGCGGCGACGGGAGCGCTGCAACCATCGCGGGGAGGTCGGGGACGTCGGACTTCGCGGGATCGAGGTCGTACGCGACGACGTCGTGGCCGGCCGCACGCAGCCGCCGCGTCATCCCCTCGCCCATGCGGCCCTGGCCGATCATCGCGAGCTTCATTCGATCGCACCTCCGGGAGCACGGCCCGTGAGCACGGGCTTCCATGGCCGGGAAGCCGTGGGAAATATGTGCAATTGGTCACTCATTCGCAGACCGCCTCCGTACCGAGGACGTAGAATGCGGCGAACGGCCACGTCCGTCCATGAACGGCGCGCGCCGGAAGGCAGGTCCCCCGATGCCCGAACGCCGCTACTCTCCGCCCGCCCGGGAAGCCCAGGTCGCCCGCCGGCGGCCCGTTGAACAGAGCCAGGGCGAAAGCGATGACGTCCTCGAACTGCAGAAGACCGCGGGGAACCGCGCGGTTTCGGGGGCGATCGCTGCCCAGGCGGGCCAGCCGCCCGTGCAGCGGCAGAGCGACGGCGGCGGCGCCGTGATCCAGCGGGCGACGTTCGCGGAGTTGATGGCGTTCTGGAAGAAGCAGGAGCTCGGCCAGGATCCCGCGAAGGAAGAGTCGAAGGACGAGGAATCGCCCAACACGCCCCCGGAACCGGAGGCGCTGCCCGAGGAAGTGAAAGCGATGAACCCCGGCCTCGAGGAAGAGCACGGCGAGGACGAAAAGCAGGAGGACGCCCCGCGGGGCCCCTACGCCTACGCCGTCCATGGCGCGCAATCCGGTTCGGCCACGGGGGGCGGGGGCGAGGACGAGAAGCAGGAAGGCCCGCCGCGGGGCCCCTACGCCTACGCCGTCGATGGCACGCGATCCGGTTCGGCCACGGGTGGCGGCGGGGCTCCAAGCACGGGGCATTACTTCAACGTCATTCGCAGTGGCAGCGTCTCCGCGGGCAGCGGACGCTCCGACACGGCCGTCAGCAGCCCCGTTTCGGCGACCGTGAAGAGCGAAAGCGGCGGCCGTTCCGACACCGTGAGCGGCGGCCGCTCGGACACGGTCCAGAGCGAAGAGCAGAAGCAGGAGGGCGGCGCCACGAAATACGCGCAGTTCGGGGGATTCCGCCTCGGCCAGAGCGCGAGCAGCGGCTCCGGCTCGGCGCAGCTGAGCGAGAACCAGGATTTCAGCTCCTCCGACGACGACTTCAGCTCGACCGACGGCTCCGCGGAGAACGTCGTCCAGAGCCCGCAGGGGCCGGTCAAGCTGCGAAGCAACCAGGTCGCGGGCAACAAGACGAAGGTGAAGTACCTGGACACCGCCGAGGCGCGCAAGGAGTTCCAGCTGAACATCGGCGGCTCCATCACGCAGGGCGGCGAGGCGTTCGACACCAGCAAGATGTATTCGAAGTTCATGGGCGATGGCTTCGGCATCTACGTCATGGGCAAGGACGGGACCTTTTACTCGACCTCGCACAAGATCGGCCTCTTCCATCACTCCAGCTTCCTCGGGGGCGGCGATATCGCGGGAGCGGGTGAGATGAAGGTCGTGGGTGGCACGCTCCAGTTCATCACCAACAAGAGCGGGCATTACTGGCCCGGCGACCAGGAACTGGCGCAGACGCTGAACGAACTCCAGGGAGCGAGTGGCTTCAGCTCGGCCGGCCTGGCGCAGCTGCTGCCCGGCGGCGGCCTGAAGAACCCCTATGAAGGCGGGCCCCCGCAGTTCCTCAAGGACCACCCCGCCGGTGCCATGAACAACAAGGACGGCACCAAGTACGGGGGCAAGGCGATGGTGATGGACCAGTCCGAGCGGAATGACTCCGTGGGGACGGTGCGCGCCATCCTGGAGCATTTCGTCAAGGCCGCGCGGCTGGGCAAGCTCAAGAAGTTCAACAAGCCCAATCCCGACTTCGGAAACACGCTCGAGGACATCAAGCAGCTCGTCCTGGCGGAGTTCGGCTGGAACGAGAAGGACGTCGCGGACTACGAGGAAGTGCTCAAGAACTGGAACAACGACAAGGAGATCGTCGAAATCCCCGACGGCTCCCCGCCGCCGGTGCAGGCGAGCGAGTCGTGGGATTCCGATTCCTCGAGCATCACCTTCAATAGCACCGCTTCCGCGACGGTCTCGGGCAGCGAGGAACAGAAGTCCGGTGGCAGCGGGCGGGACTGGGATGCGGAGCTGCAGGAGCTGCTGCAGTCGAATCCGAACCCGGACTTCGGCGGCCTTGGCCTTTCGCCGTACGGCGCCGGCTACGTCATCTGGAACGAGGACCACACCTCGTACAGGGTGGCGAGGGCCGAGGACAAGGTGCGGTTGCTGAAGGGCGAGGTGACTGCCGATGAGCTCCGCGGCTCCTAGAAGCCGGTGGCGCCGCGGGATGCTCCTCGCGGGCCGGTATCGGGTGCGGCGGGTGCGGCAGGGGGGCATGGGCGAGGTCCTGCTCTGTATCGACGAACGGGAGGGAGCGGCCGTCGCGCTCAAGTTCCGCGGCCCCGAGGAGCCCGGGCTGACCGCGCACCGGGCGGAACGTCACCGCCTGAGGTTCGAACTCGAAGCCGCGGTCTGGGCCGGCCTTGGCGCGCACCCAAACATCGTGCAATGCCACTACGTCACCGTGGTCGACGGCAGCCCCGCCCTCTGCCTCGAATGGGTGGCGGACCCGGCGCGCCCGGAAACGAGCCTGCACCACTCCATCACGAAGGCGGGCGGCGTACGCCCCATCGACGCGTTCCGCATCGCCACAGAGATCTGCGACGCGCTGGCCCATGCGGCGACGGTGTACCCGGGGTTCGTCCACCGCGATCTGAAGGTCGAAAACGTGCTGATCGCGCGGGACGGGACCGCGAAGGTGACGGACTTCGGGTTCGCGCAGTTCGACTCCGCCCTCGCCGATGACCGCCTTGCCACGGTCTTCCAGCAGACGGTGGGCACGCCGACGACGATGGCCCCGGAACAGTGGCTGGACGGCGTCGTGGACGCTCGCGCGGATGTGTACGCGGTCGGGTGCGTGCTGTTTCGCATGCTTACGAACCGGCGGCCCTTCGAAGGCAAGGAGCGCGAGGACTTCCGGCGGGCGCATCGTCACGGGCCGACGCCCACCCTCGGGGAGGCGTTCCCGGCCGAGGTGCGGGGGCTCGTGGAGCGGTGCCTGGCGCGCTCCCCGGAGGGTCGTCCGGCGGCGCCCCGGGTGCTCGCGGAAGAACTGCGATCGATCGCACTCGCGGTGTACGGGGTCTCGCTGCCGCCTCCCGCCTCAGCCCGCGACCTGGCGCCCGCCGAGGTCGTCAACCGGGCGGTGAGCCGGTTCAACCTGGGCAAGGCGGACGACGCGCTGCGCGACCTCGATGCGGCGGGGTCCGCGACGCCGGCGGCGCTCCTCGCCCGTGCCCTCGTGCACCAGTCGCTGGGGCACGCGACGGACGCTCTCGCCGCCTTCGATGCCGCCATCAACCGCGACCCGGGATTCGGCCGCGCGCACTACAACCGCGCGAACCTGCTCCGTGGCCTCGGGCGGGCGGCGGAGGCTGAGGCGGGGTACGAGCGGGCGATCACGTGTGATCCGTCGCTGGCGCAGGCGTGGAACAACCTGGGACTGCTGCGAACGGCCGCCGGCGACCTTCCCGGGGCCGAAGCGGCGCTCACGCAGGCGATCGAAACGGGCGGCCTCCGCGAGGCGCGCGCGAACCGGGGCATGCTCCGGCTCCGCCTCGGCGACGCCGCCGGCGCCGTCGCCGACCTCGCCGCGCTGGCCACCGCGGGCGCCGCTACCCCCGAGCAGCTGGCCGCGCTGGGCCGCGCCCGCCGGGCGACCGGCGACCTCCGCGGGGCGGTGGAGTCGCTTTCGGCGGCCATCGATACCCCCGGCGCCCCGGTCGAGTGGCGCATCGAACGCGCGGAGGCGCTCGCCGCCGCGGGCCACCGTTCCGGGGCGTTCGACGAACTGGGCGCGATCATCCGATCCGTGCCGGCCGACCCCCGGGCGCTCCGCGTCCGCGCGCGCCTCTACCATGACGACGGGCTCCGTGAGCCGGCGCTCGCCGATCTCGCGCGCGCCATCGAACTCGAGCCGGACGACCCGTCCGCGTACTACGAAATGGGGCTGCTGTTGGGCGAGGACGGCCAGTTCCAGCTCGCGCTCGCGTTTATCGATGAAGCCGCGCGCGGCGGCCATGCGCCGGCACAGGCCGCGCTGGCGCGTTTCGTGCATCCGCCACGCGGTGGCCCGAGGTCGCTGCTCACCCCCGGAGGAATCGCCCGATGACCGAGCCAAAACGCATGTTCGATGTCGTGATGAAGTACTTCGGCGATTCGCCGCACGTCACCACGCAGTTCACGGGGCGTCCCATCCTTCGCTTCACGCACGAAGGGAACAACGGACGGTGGATCTGCATCGCGCATTGCCGCGAGTCCGAGGACCGCTTCATCTTCTACTCGATCGGCCTCGCGGCATCTCCGCCGGAGCGCCGGCTCGCGCTCGCGGAGTTCCTCACGCGGGCGAACTTCGGGCTGCTCATGGGCAACTTCGAAATGGACATGGACGATGGCGAGGTGCGGTTCAAGACCAGCATCGACGTCGAAGGGGACCGGCTCACGACGGCGCTCATCAACCAGCTCGTGCGCGTGAACATCGAGATGATGGACAAGTACCTGCCCGGCATCCTCGCGGTCGCCCACCAGGACATCGACCCCCTTACGGCCATCATCGCCGTCGAGGGACCGCAGACGAAGCGCTCCGAAGTCTCGGACTAACCGCCGCCCGAATCCTGGTTTCCGGGCCGGCGCCCGAGCAACCGCGTACGGCACAGGGGCAGCCCCCGGAGAGGCTGCCCCTGTGGCATGCGTGTTGGCGGCGCGTGCTAGGAGACGGTCACCGTCACCCGCAGCGGCTGGACGCCACGTCCTTCGAACCAGGCGACCCCGGCGTGGAGCACGTCGTAGGTGAGGCAGTAGGTCCCGGGCGAGCCCGGCGCCTGCACGTTCACCGACATCCCGTTGGCCGACTCACCCGGGGCGACCGGCGAGGCGAAGGTCGTCGCGAGCCCGTCCCAGACCGCCAGCGACGAGCCGTTGCAGGCGCCCTGGAACCAGTGGTACGAGACGTAGTGCACGCCCGGCATCCAGGTGATTCCACCCGAGTTGGTGAGGGTCATGGTCACGGGGGTAACCGCGCCGGTGGTCATCGACGAGGGCGTGGAATGGGAGCCCCAGGTCACGCCGAACTGTGCGGGAGCGGCGGAATCGACGTGAACGTTGACCTGCTTGACCGACGCTCCCGTGCCCACGAACCAGGCCACGCCCTCGCGCACGACGTCGAACTCAAGGCAGTAATCGCCCTGTGCCGCCGGAGCGGTGACGTTCATCGGCTGATTGGAGAGCGTTCCGCCCGTGGCGACGCTGGCCGGGATCGAGGTTCGCACCCCGGAGAACACGGCGTAGGACGTGCCCGGGCACGAGCCGGCCTTCCAGTGGTACGAAAGGAAGTAGGCGCCCGGCGTCCACGTGAGCGAGCCGGTGTTGGTGACGTTGACGACCGCCAGCATCGACGAGGACGGCTGCACGGAAGCGGGGACGATGGCAGCCCCCCAGTTCGTGCCGTAGGAAGGCAGCGCGGCGCCGTTCACGGAGACCTGCACCTTCAGCGCGGCAGCGCCGACGCCGGAGAACCAGGCCACACCTTCGCGAACCACGTCAAACATGAGGCAGTAGGTCCCGGCGAGGGCCGGCGCCTGCACCGAGGTGGCCAGGTTCGAGAGCGACCCGCCGGGCCCTACCTGCGAAGGCAGGCTGGTGCGGATGCCGGACCAGAGGTAGGCCGGCCCGCCCGCGCACGCCCCGGACAGCCAGTGGTAGGAGACGAACACCGCACCCGGCGTCCACACGAGGGATCCGGTGTTGGTGAGGTTGAGGGCGACCTGCGTCGTGGCGCCCGCGGTCATCGACGCGGGCGTGTTGTGCCCGCCCCAGTTCACCCCGTAGACGGCGGCCGGGTCGGTAATGATCAGGTTCCCGCTCACGGCCGTCGTGACGCCGCTCGCCGTCGCCTGCAGCACGTAGGTACCCGCCGCGCTCAGGGCGCAGCCGGCGAACGTCGCGGCGCCGTTGACCGTGTTCACCGTCGTCCCGCTGGTGCAGGTGAGCGTCCCCGGGCCCGAGACCTTCGAGAGCGTGACGGCCGTGGAGGGATACGCGATCTGCGTTTGCGAACTCGCATCCTGGATGGCGACGACCGGCTGCACGCCGAACGCCGACCCGGTGGTCCCCGAAGCGGGTGCACTTGTGAAGACGAGCTGGGGCACCGGTGCGGTGATGACGATGTTCGCGCTCTGGCCCGCGGTGATGCCGCTCGCCGTCGCCTGGAGCACATACGTTCCGGCGGCGCTGAACGAGCAGCCCGCGAAGGTCGCGACGCCGCCCACCGTGGTCACCGTCGTGCTCGTGCACGAAAGCGTCCCGGGCCCGGAGAGCACCGACAGCATTACCGACGTCGGGGCGAGGTTGGTCACCGTCTGATTCGATGCGTCCTGCACCGCCACGACCGGCTGGTTGGTCAGCGCCACGCCCGGCGCCCCCGTCGTGGAGACGCCCGTGAAGGTGAGGTGCTGGACCACCGGCGGGACCGTGATGACGATGCTCGCGCTCTGGCCGGCGGTAATGCCGCTCGCCGTCGCCTGTAGGACGTACGTGCCCGCGACGCTGAACGAGCAACCCGCGAAGCTCGCGACGCCGCTGACCGTGGTCACCGTCGTGCTCGTGCACGAAAGGGTCCCCGGGCCAGAAAGCTTCGAGAGCGTCACCGACGTGGGCGTCAGGTTCGTCACCGTCTGGTTGGACGTGTTCTGCACGGCAACCACGGGCTGAGTCGAAAGCGCCACACCCGGCGCGCCGGTGGTGGACACGCCCGTGAAGGTGAGATGGTTCGCGCTCGGCGGCGCACTGACGGTGATGTTCCGCGTTCCCGCGTTCATCCCCGGCGCCGTGGCCTGCAGGGTGTAGGTGCCCGCAGCGCTCAGGGCGCACATCGAGAAGTAGGCGACACCCGCCGAGGTCGTGGGGGTCATGTTCCAGCAGGTGAGCGTGCCCGGGCCGGAGAGTACCGAGAGCGTTACCGGCGTGTCCGCCACGTTCGTGACGGTGTTGTTGTTCGCATCGCGCACCGCCACCACCGGCTGAATCGAGAAGGACACGCCCGCCGTCGCGGTCGCGGCCATGCTCTGGAAGGCAAGGGTGTACGTGACCGGCGTGGTGACCGTGATGGTCGCCGTCTGGGCGGTCGTCAGGCCGGTCGCGGCCGCCTGCAGGACGTAGCTGCCGGCCGCGCTGAGGGAGCAGCCCGCGAAGGTCGCGACGCCGCTCACGCTCGTCACCGTCGTGTTCGTGCACGAAAGCGTGCCCGGACCGGAGACCTTCGAAAGCGTCACCGAGGTCCCCGGCTGGCTCGTCACGGTGTTGCCGTTGGCGTCCTGGATGGCCACGATCGGCTGGCTCGCAAGGGCGACGCCCGTCGAGCCGCTCGTGGAGTAGGACGTGAAGCCGAGCTTCGTCGCCGACTGAGCGGCGGCGATGGTGATCGTCCCCGTCTGGGCCGTCGCCAGGCCAGTGGCGGTCGCCTGCAGCACATAGCTGCCGGCCGTGCTCAGGGAGCAGCCCGCGAAGGTCGCCACGCCGCTCACGCTCGTCACCGTCGTGTTCGTGCACGAAAGCGTGCCCGGGCCCGACACCTTCGAAAGCGTCACGGACGTCCCCGGCTGGCTCGTCACGGTGTTGCCGTTGGCGTCCTGGATGGCCACGACAGGCTGCGGCGAGAAAGAGGCGCCGGGCGTGCCGGCCGTCGCGATGCTCGTAAAGCCGAGCTTCGTGGCGGAGCCGCCACCACCGCCGCCACCGCCGCCACCCGCGGGTGCCGTACCGGTGATGCTGTACTGCCCGATGCTGGCGTAGTCGGAGTAGCCGCCACTCGCCGCGTTCCCGCTGCCCACGCCGCTGACGACGAGGTAGTACGTGCCGGACGAGGGCAGGGTGTAACTGAGGGTCGCATTCAACCCCGTCGCGACGTCGGTGCTCGACATGGCGGCGGTGGGGTTGACGGTCGTCAGGAGGCTGCCGTTGCCGTCGCGCAGCTCAAGACTGATGTCCAGGTTCGGGCTGACCGAGGCAGGCGATGCGGTCACGTTCAGGGCGCCGGCCCCCGCCGTGAAGGCGAAGAAGTCGACGTCGGCCGCGGTCGTGATGATGCCGCTGGTCGAGAGGGTGCCCGTACCGCCGAGCGAGGTGGCGGCGCCGGTGCTGTCCCCGTGGTCATCCGCACGAACGGCCAGGCCGTTGGACTGGATGACGTTGATGTCGTCCTCGGTGTTGTTGGCGGAGGTGTATTCGCCCTTGCTCCACTGGCTGATCGGCTTGTAGTAGCCAACGCCCATGATCGGGGCCCAAATGCCCGCGCAGCTGTTGGTCGACGGCGGCAGGCAGCCCGTGTAATACCCCTGCGCCGCCTGCCCGTTCTGCGCGACCACACCGTCGTGGCTCAGGCCGAGGTTGTGGCCGACTTCGTGCGACACCGCCTCGGCGATGCTCTTCCCACCGGGAACGCCCGAGGCGAACACGAACGCAGGCTGGTAGTTGGCATGGTTGGAGGTCTGATCGAAGGTGCCGACGTAGGCCACGCCGCCGCAGCCCTGGCCGCAGGCCGCGGACCATGCCGCGGCGTCGCTCGTGATGAGCGCGCGCGTGCCGAAGACGGTATCGCCGGACCCGGAGCGGGTGATGGCGGCGTCCCCGGGGTCCTCGGTGGTGACGTCGACGTCGAAGGCGGCATAGTCCTCGGCCACCCGCTGCCACACGCTCTGAATGACGTCCTGTTCGGCGTTGGTGAAGCTGGCGTCACCGCTCGTGTTGTAGCCGCCGACATTCATGTTCGCCATGCCCGACCAGGCGGTCGTGGCCGGGAGAGTGAAGCCATCGAAGTCGAGGTAGATGACCTTCGATGCGCCCGGCTTGCTGTGCAGGAAGAACGTCTGGCTATAGGAAAACGGGCCGTACGAGACTTCCGGGGCGCCGGCCGGGACGGTCGGTTCGCGATAGAAGAGGATGCCGCTGGGGCTCACCCAGAGGGTGGAGTCCGAGCGCAGCAGCGACGAGAGGTCGGCGGCGCCGCGATTGTTGAGCGCGGCCACCTCGGGCAGCCGGCCGCCAAGCGCGACGATCGCCGCTTCGCCGTTCATCGGCTCATTCAGGTAGATGCCCGTTGGCCCGGGCGGCACGCCCTGTGCGCCCGCGCGCCCGAACATCGCCAGCGCGAAGCTGGCGATGGCCACGAGCAGCAGCAAGCGGTTCTGCTTCGACAATCCTTGCGCACGCATCACCGGGCCTCCCCTTTCGCGCGTGATCTGCGGGATCCCCACATCTGTCCCATGTTTCCGTTCCCTCCCCGCAATCGCGACAGATCTTGCGTAACCGTATCAATGCACGCCGTCTTAGGCCTTCCGGAGAAACCCCGCAAGCGGTGCACGGTTAAGGAGAAGTGCGATATCACGCACGGCTCCCAGCGGAATGGTCGACGCGCGGAAGGGACCAAATGAGTGAGTCGGGGAGAAATGAGGGTTGCCGCAAGTGAACGGGAGGGGTCAGCCGTTGGCGGACGGGGCGAATCGGAATCCCGCCGCTACAATCGGTGGCGCATGGGTGACGACCGCAGCGGCAAGAATGCTCCCGGGCCGGCGGGGACGGACCGGCCGCGGTTCGCGTACGGGCGCGCACCCTGGCCGTATTCGCCACCCCGTCCGCCCACCCTCCCGGCCGATTTTCCCCTCCCGGCGATCTCCGTGGTCGTGCCCACGCGCAACGGCGCGGCGTTCCTCGAGGAGTGCCTGCTCTCCGTCATCCACCAGCACTACGGCAACGTCCAGCTCATCGTCGTCGACGGCGCATCCACGGACGGCACGGCCGCAATCCTCGAGCGCTACGCCCCACACCTCGCGCACGTCATCAGCGAACCCGATCGCGGCCAATCAGACGCGATTAATAAGGGAATGGCCCTCGCGCGAGGCGAACTGCTGACCTGGCTCAACCACGACGACCTCCTCGCGCCCAACGCCCTCCACATCCTCGCCCTCCACCACCGGCACCGGCCCGCCGACCTCTACACTGGTGCGCTGCGCGTCATCGGCGATGCGGAGCCGTTCTGGCACATGACCGGCTGCCCCGACGGCTCGCGGCTCTCGCCCGGCGAACTGCTCGATCTCGAAGGCCACTGGCTCCACGGAAAGTTTTGGTATCAGCCCGAGACCTTCTTCACGCGCGATGCCTGGCTGCGCGCCGGTGGCCACGTCGATGCCAGCCTGCAGTACTCGATGGATTACGAACTCTGGCTGCGAATGGCCGCCGCGGGGCGACCGTGTCCGTCGTCGGCGCCGAACTCGCTGGTTCCGGCGCCACGCCGAGCAGAAGACGCATGACCCGTCGGCATTCCAGGACGAGCTGCGGCAGGTGCGGCGAACGTTCATGGCGGCGCACCCTGGCGCGGCAATCCAGCCCGCGACGGTGCCATCGCGCCCCCCGAGGCTGGCGTTCGCGAACGACGTGGGCCCGCGGCACGGGGCCGGTCTCGCCCACCGTCGCCTCGCCGATGCCGCCGCTGTCGCCGGATGCGATGTCGGCGTCTTCGCGTTGCAGGACGAAGTGGCCGAGTCGCCACCCGCTGCCGGGCACGCCGCGTTCCTCGACCACCTGACCCGCTTCGACCCCGACCTCGTGGTGCTGGGGAACCTGCACGGCGCCGGTACGGGCGCCGCGCTCGACCTCCTTGCCGCCGTCCGGGACCGCCACCGCGCGCTCCAGGTGCTGCACGACTTCTGGCCGGTCACCGGGCGGTGCGCTTACCCCGGCGCCTGCGGCCTCTACCGGACAGGCTGTGACGACCGGTGCCCGACGCCGGGGGAATACCCGGCACTCCCGCCGGAACGCATTCGCACCGCGTGGGACGCGAAGCAGGCGCTGCTTGCGCGCGGAGTCGGCCCAGCGCTCGCCGCGCTCTCGCCGCATGCCGCTTCGGTGGCGGGGTCCGCCGCGCCCGCCGGCGCCGTGCTCGAACTGTCGGCGGGCGTCGATACGTCCGTGTTCCGGCCGAGGGATGCCGCCTTCGCTCGGGAACTGCTCGGTCTTGCCTCGGACCGCGCATTGCTGCTCATCACCGCCACCAACCTGGCCGACACCCGCAAAGGCGTAGACCGCCTCGCCGCCGCCCTCGACCTGCTCCCCGCTCTGCACATCGGCATCGTCACCGTCGGCCACGGGCCCGACCTGCGGCTCGCGAGCGGCATTCCCGTCTTCCCGCTCGGCTATATCGAATCCGAGGAAGAGCTGGCGATGGTCTACAACGCGGTCGATGCGGTCCTCGGCGGCAGTCGCGACGAGACACTCGGTCAGACGTTCATGGAGGCCGCCGCCTCAGGCGTGCCTTCCGTCGCATTCGAGGCCGGGGGCATCGGCGCCGCGCTCGTGGACGGCGTCACGGGTGTCCTCGTCCGCGGCGACACCCCGCGCGCGTTCGCGGATGCGCTTGGCGCTCTCCTGGTCGAACCGGGCCGGCGTGAAGCTCTCGGCTGGAGCGCGCGGCTCTGGGCCGAGGGGCGTTTCTCGCTCCTCGTCGCCGCGCACGGCCTGTCCACCACCCTCGCAACCCACGGGCTCATCACGATATCTCCCGGCCTCGCACCTGATCCGACACGTCGCGCGCCCGCTCCCGTGTACGCCCATGCCAGCCTGCTGACCACGTCCCGCGCCCCTCGTCGCGCGGTCGGCGGGAGTGACACCGCGACCCTCCGCGCCGACCTTCAGCGCACCCGCGCCGAGCTCCAGCGGGTCTACGCGTCGCCGTCATACCGGCTGCTCGAACACGCATCACGCCTCGTCCGGGCGATAGAAACGAACCGTCGCCTCCCCCGCCACCTTCGCCGCATCGTTTCGCGCGCTGCCGGTTACCTGCGGTAGTTCCGCGCGCCCGGCCAGGCCTCCAGCTGGTGTCACGTACACCGTCGTCGCCACATCGGACGTGGATTTGTACCCGACGCCGTACTTCTTGTACGTGTATAACGTCGCGACAGGCGAAGTGATTGGGTGGTGCGGCGGAACGGACCGGTGTTCCACCGAGGCGCCCGCCCTGGCGCCGGGAGAGTCGGCCACGTACCGGGCTCGCATCGCCACGCTCAACAGCGTCGACGTCGAAGCGATCTCGCCGCCGCTCACGTTCACGGCCCCGGCCGTGGGCAGCATCTGTTCCAATCCGGCGCTGACCGGGGCGCGGCCCAATGCTACCGGGGATCTGACGATTCACCGGGGAGAGTCGTTCCAGTTCACGGTCTCCGGGGCTCGAATGGCCGGGGATGCCCCCTCGTGGAACGGGTGGAACTGACCGGGTGGTGGGCTGACCCGGGCTCGAGAGCGGGCCCTGACGGACCGCCGATACGCCGTTTCCGAGCCCGAATCCAAACTCCACGGACTTCCGTCTCTTCCTGAACCCCATGGAGCTATGGATCCCGCTGAACACGGAGTTCAAGATCTCCTTCAACGTCTGGAACACGCCGGCCAGCAGAAGTGCGCGCCCGGCGGGGTGCTGTCCGCTCGCTACGTGCCCTGAGGTGGGACGCAACGGCGAAACGAGCACGAGCCGGGGCAGATGCCCCGGCTCGTTCGATGAGACAACCCTACCGGCTGCGTTAGATGGAGAACTTCGCCAGGACGGCGTCGTCGTTGCCGCCGCTGTTGGCATCCGTACCCTTATACCCGCCCACGACCACGCTCTTGCCGTCCGGCGAGACCGCGACACCAAACCAGGCATCCGCGGGGCCGCCAAGGTCCGACAGCACGCGCCCGGAGGTGCCGAAGGCGCTCTCCGCCTTGCCGTCCTTGCTCCAGAGCGTGGCCATCGCGTCGATGTTCGCGGCCGTCATCTTGCCGCTGCCGACCGCGAGGATACGGCCATCGGGGAGCACCGCCACGTTGCGCGAGCGGTCGTCTTCCTTCGCAAGGTCCAGGCGCGCGACGCCTTCGCTCCCGAACGACTTGTCCCACTGCCCGGAGCTGGTGAAGCGGTAGACGATCAGATCGACCTTCTCGGCCGTGTCGGCGCCTCGGCCATACCGGCAGCGATGTAAGCGTCGCCCTGCTTCGCCACCGAGTACGCCTCGGCCACGCCGGGGAGCACGCGGGCGGTCGCCACGCCGTTGGTGCCGAATGACCTGTCAATCTGCCCCGCAGCGGACGCGCGGACGAGCACCGGCTGCACGACGCCGTCGATGGTGCTGTAGCCGGACGCGACAATCGTCCCATCCTTATCCACGATCAGATGCCGCGGATTGTCGGAGACCGCGCTCACGTCGACCACGGTCATGCCGTTCTGCCCGAATGCGGTATCGAGCACGCCCGCCGACGTGAGGCCGGCGAGGACGTAGTCGCCATCCGGCCGCTCGCCGCCGGCGTGGCGGGTGCCGAACATCGCCACGCGGTCCCCGGCAAGCGCGCCCATGCCCCAGACTGTGTCGCCCACGAAGGTGGTCGCCGACGTTGCCTTACCGGCGCCGAAGTCGATGCGGGCAATGCCTTCGCGGCCGAATGTGGTGTCGAGTTTGCCGCTCGTGTCGAAGCGCAGAACGGCGACATCCGTGTCCTTCGCGCCGTCGCCGGTGGCCGAGGTGTCGTGCTCGATCGGGCCGGCGATGAGGATCTTCCCGTTCGCCGAGATCGCCACGGCGCGGGCCACTTCAGCGGTCTTGCCGCCCGAGGCCACGTTCACGACCGCGACGCCGTCCTTGCCGAACGACTTGTCGAGCACGCCCGCGGCCGAGTACTTCGCCAGCGCCATCGCCTGGTCGCCGCCCTGCGTCACGTAGCCCGCGGCGTAGATGCTCCCATCTTTGGCGACGGTGACGGCCATGAACCGGTCGTGTTCCGAGGTGGAGAGAGGAACCTGCGCGATTCCGCCATTGCCGAAGGTGGTGTCGAGACCGGCCTTTGTGGTCGACGCGGGGGCGGTCGCCACGGGAGAAGCGCTGCCCGGCACGGAAGTGCTGGCGGCCTGGGTCGGGGTGGCCTCGTCGTCACTGCCTCCGCATGCGCTGAGCAGGACCGCCCCGGCGAGAATGGACAAACAAACGCGTTTCATTTCTACTACCCCTCAAGGGAACTTAGGTATACCTTATCTTTGACAGGCGTACATGCAAATAACTCGTGCGTGGACCCGTTTGCTCCCGGGAGCCCGCATCGCTAGCCTCAGGATCGGAATGACCTTCGAACGCACCCCAATCGCCGCCGCACCGGCCCCATCTCCGCTGCAGCGGCTGCGCGTTCCCGGGTGGCGCTGGGGCGTCGGGCTCGCCGCCGGGGCGATCTCGTTCGCGGTCGCTGCGTCCGCCGTCGACCTCTCACTTCTTCGTGCGGCCGCCCGTTCTGCCACCGCCAATCCGCTGCCGGTGGCGCTGGCGATGGCTGCGTACACCCTGGCATTCTGGCTGCGCGCCATCGCCTGGAGGCTGCTGGCCACCACGCGCATGCCGGTTCGCACCCTCCACTCCGTGCTCCAGGCGAGCCTGTTCGCGAACCACGTCGCGCCGTTCAAGGCGGGAGAAGTGCTCCGGCCCGCGCTTGCCATACACCACGGGATGCCGGCCCGCGAAGCCCTGGCCACGACCGTCACCGCCCGCACGCTCGACTTCGTCTGCCTCGCCGCGATCGCGGGGATGGCCATCTCGCCATATACGACCGCCGGCGCCACCGGCTTCGCCGCGCGCGCGGCCCTGGCCGTGATTGTCGCGGGAGCGGTGGCGTTGCTGGCCGTGCGCTGGTGGCTGCCACCCGCGCCCGCCGCTATTCGCCCGCGGCTGACGGCCGCGCACGAAGCGCTCGCGGCGGTACCGGTGGCTCGCGTCGCTTCCGCCACGCCCCTGGTCGCCATCAGCTGGCTGCTCGAGGCCGGCATGGTTTTCGCCGCCGCGAACCTGCTCGGCGCGGACGTGTCGTGGCGGCTCGCAATCGGCGCGACCGCGTTTACCATCATCTTCCAGGCCGTCCACGTGACCCCCGGCGGCCTCGGGGTGTATGAGGCGAGCATGACGGCCGTGCTCGTGAGCCAGGGCATCCCCGCCGGCGATGCCCTCGAACTCGCGGTCCTCACCCACGCCCTCAAGTTCGCGTATTCGTTCACCGCCGGCGCCGCGTTCGCCCTCACCGAAGGCGTCTCGCTCCTCCGCGGCCGGCGTGAATCGGCCCCGAAACGCGCCTCGCGCCTCGAAGTGCTTGCCGCCCGTACCTGGAACGTGGTCAACGAAGGGAAGCCGTTCACACCCGCGTTCACCCTCTTTGTGCTCGGCGTGATCGCCGCGCTGGGGCTCGGCCCTGGCGCGTCCCCGCTGGCGTGGCTTGCCGGGGTCGCAGCCACGGTACCCCTCGCACTCGCATGGTGGCAGTTCGATTTCCCGCTCCGTTTGCGCGCGGCGCTGTGGGCCGCCCTGGCGGGCATTCGTGGCGCTCACGGGGTCGTTCCCGGCCGGTGCGGCGGCGGTCGTGCTCGCGTTCTATTTCGGCTTCACGGTGGTCCTCTGGGGCACGATTTACTACCACCTGCGCATCGGGACGCGATGGACGAACGGCATCCGCTTCATCCGCCTCGTGTGCGAGAACCCGGACCCGACGAGTGGCAACTTCCTCGAGCAGGCGCCGAAGGTGCTCATGCTCGTGTTCGCCGTCCTGTACGTCACGGGCGACCCCGGAGCGGGCAGCGTGTCGCTGGTCCTGGGGTTCAGCGGCGCCGTCGCCGTTGCCGGGTTGTTGTTGCACCAGTGGTTCTTCACGTGGGTGCCCGCACTGCCGCAGCCGCGCATCGTGCTCGAACCCCCGGTGCCGCAGCCGCCGCGCTCGCGACGGGTCATCGCCATCGTCATCGATGGGTGCCGCGCCGATCGGCTCGACGAAGCCCGGACGCCCGTAATCGACCGCCTCCGCGCCGAGGGGACGACCTTCACCCGCATGAGCACGGTGTACCCCGCGCGCACGGTGACCTGCTTCGCGTCGATGCTGACCGGGGCCGCGCCGGCCACGCACGGCATGCGCAGCAACTTCGTCCCCAGCCTCGGTGTGAAATGCGAGTCCGTGTTCGATGTCCTGCGGCGCGCGGCATGCCCGCCCGCCTCGTCGGCATCGCCCATCTCATCGATGCCTTCGGCGAACGCGATGTCCGCACCGTCACGGCCGTGATGGACAACGACGACATCGACGAGGCGCTCGTCGCCGAAGCGAAGGCGGTCCTGCGGATGGATGACCCGGCACTGCTCGTCCTGCAGCTGCTTAGCGTCGATCAGACCGGCCACGCGCGCGGCAGCTACAACGCCGAGTACCTCGCCAAGATTGAAGAGACCGATACCCGCATTGGCAGCTTTCTCGAATGGTGCGAACGTGAAGGCTACCTCGACGGCGCGACGGTGCTCCTGACGGCGGACCATGGCCAGGGCATCGGCATCGGCGGCCACGGCCACATGAGCCCCTCCGAGGTGCGCATCCCCTGCGTCGTTCGCGGCCCCGCGTTTGCCCCGGGCACAACGTCCGATCGGCCGGTGTTCATTACCGATTTCGCCGCCACCATCTGCGCCACGCTCGGTGTCGAAGGACCTGCCGCCTCCGTCGGCCGCGATCTCGGCGCGCCGCTGGAGCCGGAGAGCGCGCGGCCTGTCGTGTTCGTGGTGCCCGCCCGCAACGAGGAGGTGAACCTCCCCGGGGTGCTGACGGCCATCGCCGCGTCCGGAGTGCCGCACCAGCGCGTCGTGGTCGTCGACGACGGGTCGACGGACCGAACGAGGGAGGTCGCGACGGAGATGGGTGCACTCGTCCTTTCGCACACCCAGGCGCGGGTTGGGCGCCGCCCTGCGTTCCGGGCTCGCGGTCGCGCGCGGGCTCGAACCGCGCGCCGTGGTCTACCTCGATGCCGACGGCGAGTACGACGCCCGCGAGGCGGCCCGGTTGCTCGCGCCCATCGAGGCCGGCGAGGCCGATTACGTTCTCGGCACGCGCCACCGCGCCGGCGCCTCGGGAATGGCGTTCTCGCGGCGCCTCGCCAATCGCTGCTTCACCGGCCTGCTCGTGGTGCTCTCCGGGCGGCGCGTGGCCGACGGCCAGACGGGCTTCCGTGCGTTCTCGCCGCGCGCCGCCGATGTCGCCGAAATCGTCCATGACTACAACTACGCGCAGGTGCTCACACTCGACCTGCTGCGAAAGGGGATGCGGATGCGTGAGGTTCCCGTCAGTTACCGGCGCCGTTCGGCGGGCCGGTCGTTTGTCAGCGGCCAGTACCTCTGGCGGGTGCCGCTGGGCATGGTTCGCGAGATGCTCCGTGCCTAGGCGCGCGGTGGTCGCGTTTGCCACCATCGTCGGCGCCGCACTCGTGCTCGGCGGCTGCAAGGAAGGCAAGGGCGAGGACCGCCCGAACGTCGACGTGATCGACGGCGGCGGCGCCGCCAGCGCCAGTAACAGCGGGGCGGTCGAAGGCTACGGCGACCTCCTGTACTTCCCCGCCTCGAACCAGGACCTCAACCTCGCCATCGGACTGGACCTGCAGGACATTCGCTCGATCCTCTCCGCGGCAGCCCGCGGGGACACCGTCGATTGGGCGGCCGCGACGACGCTCTACACGCGCGGCAAGAACCAGAAGCAGGCCGACGGCTCCCTGCGCAGCCTCGCCTCTCTCGCGGCCCGCGAGTACCCCGCGGCCTTTCCCGGCGAACCGCCGTTCATCGACGCGATCATTCGCGGAGGGCTGGAGGGTACGGGCCGGGGGGCGGGCCTCTCGGACAACGCCCGCCGCCAGCTGGTGGACAAGGGCATCCAGGTGCTGATGTATGGCCGCGCCATGCAGGCGCTCGCCGACGCCGCTGCCCGCTTCGCCGGCGACGCCCGTGCCGCCGGCGCGAGCATCGATGAAGCGTGGGCCACGCTCTCCGGGGCGCGCGACGCGAGCACCGGCTCCCCGAACAACGGCCTCCTCGCCACGGCGCTTGGCCGCGAAGAGGACTTCCGCCTCCAGGGGCGCCTCGCGCGTCCGCTCGAATCGACGCTGCTCACGGCCCTCGCCGCCAGCGAACGGAAGGACGCGGCCGCCTTCACGAAGGCCGTCGGCACCGCCCGTTCGTACCTGGACACGATCCTGTACCTCTCGACCCTGCGCTACGCGAAGGTGCTCGAGGCGGACCAGCGCGAATCCGACCGCCAGTTCCACCTGGCTGAGGCGTGGGCGTTCTTCCAGGCCATCCGCCCGCGCGTGGCGGCGGCCTCGGCCACCCAGGCTCAGACGGTGGAAGCCGCTTACAGCCGGCCCGCCACCGCCGAGTTCCCCGCCACGGCGACCGCCCAGGTCTACGCCGCCCTCAACGACCAGGCCGTGTTGCGTGCCCTCGCGATCCCGGCCGAGTTCCAATTCAAGGCACCCCCGCAATGAACCGACTCCTTCGTTCCACCCGGCTTGTCATCCTTGCCGCTCTCACCGCCGCGTTCGGCCTCGCGCTCGCCAGCTGCGGCGGGGGCGACGGCGATGACGTCGTCACCGTCTACGTAGGCCGCTCGCAGACGCTCGTCGGTCCACTGCTGGAGGACTTCGCGAAGGACACGGGCATCAAGGTGCGCGTACGCTACGGCGACGGCACGGACCTGGCCCTCGGCATCCTCGAAGAGGGCGACAAGAGCACCGTCGATGTGTACTTCGGACAGGACGTCGGCGCCCTGGGCGCGCTGAAGGCGGAAGGCCGCCTCGCGGAGCTTTCGAAGGAGACCCTGGAGAAGGTGCCCGCGGCGTTCCGGTCGCCCGATGGGCTCTGGGTGGGCATCTCCGGCCGCGCCCGCGTCATCGTCTACAACACCGACACCGTTGATCCCAAGACCCTGCCGGGCACGATTACGGCGTACACGGACCCCCAGTGGAAGGGGCGCCTGGGCATCGTCCCCCGCAGCGACGGCTTCCCCGAATTCGTGACGGCGCTGCGCGTGGTGAAGGGCGAGGACTTCGCGCGCAGCTTCCTTGAGGGGCTGAAGAAGAACAACGCGCGAACCTACCCCAACAACCTCGCCGCCCTCCAGGCCGTCGCCAATAAAGAGATCGACGTTGCGTTCCTCAACCACTACTACCTCTACCGGTTCCTCGCGGAGCGCGGCGAGTCGTTCAAGGCGCGCAACTACTACTTCGATAACGGCGACCTTGGAGGCATCTTCCTCGTGGCCGGGGCCGCCGTCCTCAAGAGTTCAAGCGACAAGGACGCCGCCGAGAAGTTCGTCCAGTACCTGCTCTCGCCGAAGGCGCAGCAGTACTTCGCCACGAATGACTACGAGTACCCGCTCGTGGGCAGGCATCCCCGCGAACAAGGACCTGCCCCCAGTGGAGAGCCTTCACGCACCGGAAGTCGACCTGAGCGACCTCGGCGATTTGAAGGGATCGCTCGAACTCATGCGCCAGGTGGGGATCCTGCCCTGACGCTCGCGGCTACCTTCCACTCCTTCCGCGTCCACGGGGCGCGACTGCCGGCGGCGACGCTCGTCCCCGCCGTCGTCGTGACGGCGGCCGTGATGCTCACGCCCGTATACCTGCTCGTGCGGGCGGCGGAGCAGGGCGGGCGCATCGACGACATCCTGCTGGATGCGTCGGCGAAGGCGGCGTTGGTTCGAACCATCGTCCTCATGGCCTCGGTGACCGGCACCTGCATCGCGCTCGCCGTGCCGCTGGCGTGGCTCTGCGTCCGCTCCGATGTGCCCTTGCGGCGCGCGTGGACGGTGCTGCTGGCGCTGCCGCTGGCCGTCCCGTCGTTCATCGGAGGGTTCGTAACGGTCAGCGCCTTCGGCCCGGGCGGCATGCTCCAGGATGTCCTCGAACCGTTCGGCGTGGAGCGCATTCCCTCGTTATACGGGTTCAAGGGGGCGTGGCTGACCCTCAGCTTCTTCACCTACCCCTACATCTTCCTCACCGTTCACGGGGCGTTGCGGCGCATCGACCCGTCGCTGGAGGAGGCGGCGCGCACCCTCGGCCAGGGCCCTCTGCGTACCTTCGCTCGCGTGACGCTGCCGCAGCTGCGCCCGGCGATCGCCGCCGGCGCCATCCTTGTCGCGCTCTACGTGCTGAGCGAATTCGGGGCCGTGTCGATGCTGCGCTACGACACGCTCACGCCGCTCGCCTACATCCAATACACCACGAGCTTCGACCGCAGCGCCGCCGCCGTGCTGGGGTTGCCGCTGCTCGCCCTGGCGGTGGCGCTCGTACTCACGGAGGCGTTGAGCCAGCGCCGCTCACGGTACTACGCACAGGGGCAGCTCCGGCCCGCGCGCACCGTGCGCCTGGGACGCTGGCGGTGGCCGGCGGCCGCGTTCTGCGCACTCGTCGCCCTCCTGGGCATCGGCGCCCCCGTGACGGTGCTCGCCTACTGGCTCATCAAGGGCCTCTCCGAAGGCGAATCCACGAGCTTCCTGGGCGAGGCCGTCTGGAATTCCGTGCAGTCATCCGGGCTGGCCGCGCTGCTCACCGTCGTCGCAGCGCTGCCCATCGCCACCCTCTCCGTCCGCCCCCCGGGCCGCGGCCCGCAGCTGCTCACGCGCCTGTCCTATCTCGGGCAGTCACTGCCGGGCATCACCGTCGCGCTCTCGCTCGTCTATTTCGCCGCGAACTTCGCCGGCCCCATCTACCAGACGCTCGGGCTGCTCATCCTCGCGTACGCCATTCGCTTCCTGCCCGAGGCGATGGGCGCCTGCCGTGCGTCGCTGCTGCAGGTGAACCCGCACACCGAGGAGGCGGCGCGTGGGCTCGGCGCCGGCCGCCTCCGCGTGTTCACGCGCATCACCCTCCCGCAGGTTCTGCCCGGCATGACGGCCGGCGGCGTCCTCGCGTTTCTCACCGCCATGAAGGAGCTGCAGATCACGCTCCTCCTCAGCCCGATCGGCTTCGAAACGCTCGCGACCCAGACGTGGGCCTCATCGCGCGAGGCGTTCTTCACCCAGGCCGCGTTGCCCGCGCTACTGCTCGTCGGCATCGCCGGCGCCTCCGTGCTGCTCATGCTGCGGCGCGAGAAGATACTGGCGTGATGGACGCCTTTGTCTCGGTTCGCGGGGTGACGCGCCGCTTCGGTTCCACCGTCGCCGTGGACGGGGCGGACCTCGATGTCGAGCGGGGCGAAATCGTCGCGCTGCTCGGCCCCAGCGGCTGCGGAAAGACGACCCTTCTGCGCCTCATCGGCGGCCTCGATGTTCCCAACGCCGGCCAGATCGTGCTCGACGGCCGCACCCTCAACGGCCCCGGCGTTTTCGTGCGGCCCGAACAGCGGCGCGTGGTCATGGTGTTCCAGGATTTCGCCCTCTTTCCCCACATGGATGTCGCGAAGAACGTCGCCTTCGGCCTCCGCCGCGGCGCCGATGCCCGTTCCCGCGTCGCGGAGCTGCTCGACCTCGTGGGCCTGCCGGGGCTGGGTCACCGTTACCCCCACGAGCTCTCCGGCGGCCAGCAACAGCGCGTCGCCCTCGCCCGCGCGCTCGCCGCCGACCCCGAGCTCATCCTCCTCGACGAGCCGTTCTCGAACCTCGACCCGACAATCCGCGTGCGGGTCCGCGAGGAAGTGCGCGAGCTCATTCGCGCCGCCGGCATTACCGCCATCTTCGTCACCCACGACCAGGACGAGGCGCTCAGCCTCGCGGACCAGGTCGCCGTGATGATCGCCGGGCGCGTGCTCCGCGCCGGCGCTCCCCGCGACGTCTACCGCGAGCCCGGGTCCATCGAAGTCGCCGCGTTCATGGGCGAACCGAACCTCCTCCCCGCCCAGGTCGCGGCGGGCCGGGCGCAATCCGAACTCGGGACCGTGGCCGTCGATGGCGCATTCGAAGGGCCCGCGCGGCTCATGGTCCGGGCCGAGCAGATCGTCGCCGCGTCCGCGCCGGGCTCCGTGACCGCATCCGTGGACGCCGTCCAGTACTTCGGCCACGACTTCCTCGTGTCGCTGCGGTTGCCCTCCGGTCTCGTTGTCAAAGCGCGGTGGCAGGGCATCGATCCGCCGCTGCCGGGGGACCAACTCCGCATTGCCGTCGAGGGCACCGTCCTCGCCTTCCCGGCGACCTGAGATGCAGGCCGCCGCGCTGCCTGGCCGTGTCCTCGCCGTCCGCGCCGCGCTCCTGTTCGCGCTCCTCGCGGCGGCGTACCTGTTCTCGGCCGGGCTGCGCGCCACCCATGCCGCCGCCATCACCGGGGACGAGCCGTTCTACCTGCTCACGACTCAGAGCCTGATCGACGACCACAACCTGGACCTGCGCGAGCAGTACGAGCGCCAGTCGTACCTCGAGTTCTTCGACCACCCGGACGGGCTGTGGAAGCAATCGCTTCCGGGGGCCGACGGCCGGCTGCTCAGCCCCCACGAGCCGGGGCTGGCGGCGCTGCTGATCCCGGGCTTCGTCCTCGGCGGGCTGCGGGGCGCGCAGCTGGAACTGCTGCTCATCGCCGCCGCCACGTTCGCGCTCGCGTTCGTGCTTGCGGCGCGGGAGACGGGCGCACCCCGGGCTGCGTGGTTAATCACCGCCGCGGCCGGGCTCGCGGCTCCCGCCTTCGTCTACTCCACCGAGATCTACCCCGAAATGCCGGCCGCGTTCTGCGTGGTGGTGGCGCTGTTGCTGCTGCGAAGCCACCGGCCCGCCACGCCCCTGCTGCTGGCGTGCGTGCTAACCGCGCTCGCCTGGCTGGGGATGAAGTACGCGCCCCTCGCGGCGGTGCTCGCGGGCGCCTACCTGCTCCGTGCGCCAAACCGATCGCGCGCGGCGCTGGTCGTGCTCGGGGTCGCCTCCGCGGGGGTGTATGCGTGGGCCCACCTCGCGTGGTTCGGGGCGCTCACGCCGTACAACAACAACACCGTGTACGAAGGCGCGGCCACCTCCGCCGTCCTGGATTCGCATCTCGCTTTCGATGGCCGCCTCTACCGGCTCTGGGGGCTGTTCATCGACCGCCGCTTCGGCCTTGGCCGATGGGCGCCGTTCCTGCTCGCGGTGCTCCCGGCGCTGCCGCTTCTCCTCAGCCGCGAGGCCGCGCTCGGGCGGGTGGTGGCGGCGCTGGTGGCGGTGCAGCTCGGCATGGCCACGTTCGTCGCCATCACCATGATGGGCTGGTGGTTCCCAGGACGGATGCTGATGCCCGTCTACCCGCTCTTCGCCGTGGTACTGGCCGTCGCGTGGGGCCATGCGCCGCGCGCACTCCGGTTCGCGGGCGCCGCCGCGGCCGGGTACTCGCTCGCCGTGACCGGGGCGCTCGCAGCCGCCGGCCACGCCCGCGACGTCCGCATCGCCGTCGATCCCTTCGCCATGGATGCGCCGCTCTTCCGGCTCGCGGGGCCGCTCTTCCCCGATTACCGCTGGTGGTCGCTGGAAACGAACGTCCTCACGGCGGTGTGGCTCGTGGCGTTCGCGGTGGCGGCCGCGGCGCCGTGGCTGCCCGCGGCACTCGGCCTCGCCGCCCGCCTGCGGCCGCGCACCACCCGCACTCCCGCTCACCCCCGCGAGGTCGCATGAACAACCCATACAGCGTCGGAATCGTCGGCTTCGGGGCCGTCGGCAAGAACCTCGCCGAACTCTTTCCCGGCGCCGCCACCTACGACCCGGCCCTCGGCCTCACCGACCGCGACGCCATCAACGCCGCGCGGTTCGCGTTCGTCTGCGTCCCCACACCGGCAACGGACGGTGGCGCATGTGATACCTCCGCGGTCGAAGCCTCGGTCGGCTGGATCGAATCCGAGGTCATCGTCATCCGCTCGACGGTGCCGCCGGGAACAACCGATCGGCTCGCCGCCGCGACCGGCAAGCGGCTCGTGTTCCAGCCCGAGTTCGGCCCTGGCGAGACGCCGGACCACCCTTTCCGGCACCCTCGCGATATCGACTGGGCTATCCTCGGCGGCCCGCGCGACACGACCGGCGAAGTCGCGCGGCTCTACATGCGCGTCTTCAGCTCGGCCCTGCGCCTCGCCCACACCGACGCTCGAACGGCCGAACTGACGAAGTACATGGAGAACGCGTTCCTCGCGATGAAGGTCGCCTTCTGCAACGAGTTCTTCGACATCGCCGGGGCCATGGATGTGACTACGACGACCTGCGCGAACTCTGGTTGATGGATCCGCGCATCGGCCGGTCACACACCTGGGTCCACCGCGAGGACCGCGGCTTCGGCGGGCGCTGCCTGCCCAAGGACCTTGCGGCGATCATCGCGGCGGCGCGCGACGCGGGGCATCCGCCCACGATCCTCGAAGCCGTGCGCGATGCCAACGCCGCTCTTCGCGCCAGCCCCGGAACGGGCGGCTAATACCCCTTCCATCGCGGCTCGCGCTTCTCCCGGCGGGCCGCCACCGCCTCCGCCGCATCCTCGGTCTGCCGCGCGAGGGCAATCGCGGCCTCCTCGAGGATGAGCGCGTTCGCGCGGTCGAGCTTGCGCGCCTCCTTCAGCAGCCGCTTCGTCAGCGACACCGAGACCGCCGGCCGGTTGGCGAAGGTGGCGGCCAGCGCCCGCGCGCGCATCACGAGCTCGTCGTTCGGGACCACCTCGTCCACCAGGCCGATCGCCTTCGCCCCTGCGGCATCGAGCGGCGAACCATCGAGGAAGAACATCAGCGACTTCTCGTACCCGATGCGCGCGACGATCTTCTGCGAGATGCCGTTGTCCGGCGAAAGGCCGAGCCCCACGAACGCCGGGTGCAGCCGCGCACTCTCGGCGGCGATGACGAAGTCGCACGAGAGCGCGAGTCCGATACCGCCGCCCGCCGCGGCCCCGTTGAGCGCGCAGATCGTCGGCTTGTTCGTCTCCTCGAACGGGAGGTGCCACCAGAAGCGCGGTCGCGGGGCCTTCGGAACCGCCGCGACGGGCGTCGGCGCCGAGAGGTCGGCCCCCGCGCAGAACCCACGGCCCGCACCCGTCAGGATCAGCACGCGCAACGCGTCATCGGCATCGAACCCGCGGACGGCCTCGCCAATCGAGGCGCGCAACGTGTCGGTGAGCGCGTTCATCGCCTGCGGCCGGTTCAACGTGACCGTGCGGATGCCCTCGGCGTCTTCGACCAGCAATTCCGGTTCCATGGCTACCCTCCCGTCGCGCCGAGCGCCGACGCCCATCCTACGGTTGCGAACTCCCCGGCCGCACCCGAGACTCCTGCCTGCGCGCCCCATCCCGGCGTCCGCACCGGAGGTGACCGTGGCCGAATTCGCATGGCTCAAGGAGGTCCGCGTCCTGGACCTCACGACCGCGCTGGGGACACTCGGCGTGCGGGTGCTTTCCGAGCATGGCGCACAGGTGACGCGCCTCGAACCCCCGTCGGGCGACCCCCTGCGGGAGGCGCCGCCCTTCGTGACCGGCCCGGGCGGTTCGCGACACAGCCTCTGGTGGCTTCACATGATGCGCGGCCGCGCGCTGCTCCCCTTCGACCCCGACGCGGACGGCGCCGCGCGCGAATTCGGCCGCCTGGCCGCGGGCGCCGATGTGGTGTTCGAATCGCAGCGCGTGGGCTGGTTCGAGGAACGGGGCATCGACATTGGCGCCGTTCTCGCGGCCAACCCGCGGCTGGTATGGGTTTCGGTGACTCCGTTCGGGCTCGAAGGGCCGCGTGCCAGCTGGCAGGCGACCGACCTGATCGGCATGGCCGCGGGCGGCCTCCTCAGCCTCTGCGGCGACCGGGACCTGCCGCCGCTCCGCGTCTCCGTCGAACAGGCGTACGCCCAGGCCGGCCTGCAGGCGCTCCCGGGGCTGGTCACCGCGCTGCGCGCGGTTCGCCTCGGCGGGCGCGGTCAGCGCGTCGACGTCTCCATGCAGGCCGCGGTCTCGAACTGCCTCGGCAACAGCCGCCTGTACTTCGAACTCGATGGCGTTTCCACGCTCCGCGCGGGGGGTGGCCGAGCGACGGGATCGCAGGGATCGCGCCTCGTGTATCCGTGCGCCGATGGTTACGTCTCCTTCGCCCGTATGCCGGATTCCCTCGGCACGCTTGCCGAATGGATGGTGGCCGAAGGGGTCGAGCCCGGCTTCGATGTCGAACGGCTCGCGGCACTGCCTCAGGCCGGGCGGCACATGGCCCCGCGAGAGCTCACCGACGCCTTCGACGCCGCCGTCGAGCGGCTCTTCGCGAAGCTGCCGAAGGCCGTGATCTACGAGGAGGGCCAGCGCCGCGGCCTGATGACGTGCCCCGTCTCCAGCCCCGCCGATCTGATCCAGAACGCCCAGCTCGCCGACCGCGCGTACTGGCGAGAAGCCGACTTCCCGGAACTCGGCCGTACCGCGACCGTACCGGGCCCGCCGGTGCGCATCACCGCCGGGCACCTCGCACCGGCGCAGCCCCGCCGCGTACCGGCCCCCGCTAACGCCCTCCCCTTCTCCGGGATCCGCGTCGCGGATTTTTCGTGGGTGGGCGTGGCGCCGTGCGCGACACAGCAGCTGGGACTCTTCGGCGCCGAGGTCATCCGCGTCGAATCCGCCCGCAAGCTCGATACGTTCCGGGGGAGCGGCCCCAAGCGCGGCGCGGACCCGAACGCGAGCGCCTACTGGGCCAACTGCAACCGCGACAAGCGCGACATCACCCTCGACCTTCGCCACCCGGCCGCCCACGATATCGCGCTGCGCCTGATCGCCGAGTCCGACGTGGTGGTCGATAGTTTCACCCCCGGCTTCATGGACTCCGTGGGCCTGTCGCAGGCCGAGGTGCGGGCCGCGAACCCGGGCATCATCACGATGTCGGCGTCGATGGAAGGGTCGACGGGTCCGCATGCCCGCTTCCGGGGCTTCGGGCTCGTGCTCCAATCCACGGTGGGCTTCACGCACTTCACGGCGTGGCCGGGGCGCGCCCCGGTGGGCACGGGCGTCGCCTACACCGACTGGTTCGCGACCCACCTGGCGCAGTTCGCGCTCATCGGCGCCATCGAACATCGCGACCGCACGGGCGAGGGCGTGAGCATCGACCTGTCGCAGCTCGAAGCGTGTATCTGGGGGCTCGACGCGGAGGTCCTCCGCCTCACGCTGGGCGGCGACGAACGCCCCGCGCTCGGGAACGGCCACGAAGCGATGTCCCCGCACGGCGTCTTCCCCGCCGCCGGCGAGGATCAGTGGCTCGCACTGGCGGTCCGGGACGACGCCGACTGGGCCAGGCTCGCCACGGTCCTCGGCGAATCGTGGACCTCCGCCGCCGAGCTCCGGTCCCTGGGCGGCCGCCGCGCAAACGAGGCCCGCATCACCGGCGCCATCGGCGCCTGGAGCATCGAGCGCGACAAGCACGAGGCGGCGGGCCTGCTGCAGGCGGCCGGCATCCCCGCGTACCCCGTGAACGACATGCGTGACGTCGAACACGACCCGCAGCTGACCGCCCGGGACCACTTCTGGCCAATCGACCACCCTGAACTGGGAACCGTTGCGTTCGATTCGCCGGCCTACCGGCTTTCGGCGTTGCCGGTGGTACACCGCCGGCCTGCCCCGCTCCTCGGCGCCGACAACGAAGACGTCTACCGGCGCGTCCTCGGGCTGGACGAGGAGAGCTTCGTCGCACTCCTCGCGGCGGGCGCGCTGGAGTGAGCGGAAACGGCGAAGGCGACGTCCCGGCCGTTGCCGTTCCGTCGCCTTCGCGATGTGTACAAGGTGGTGCCGAAGCCCAGACTTGAACTGGGGACACCCGCATTTTCAGTGCGGTGCTCTACCAACTGAGCTACCTCGGCGACCACTGGTATCGTACCCCGAGGCGGGAAGCGGTCAACCGCGCGCACGGCCCGCGGCGTATAGTCCCCGCCATGCCGCCTCAACCGTTCGCGATTTCCGTACCTGACGCCGTCCTCGACGACCTCCGCGATCGCCTCGCGCGCACGCGCTGGCCCGACGCCATACCCGGCACGGGCTGGGAGTACGGCGCCGATGTCGACTACGTCCGCGAACTCTGCGAGTACTGGCGCATGGGCTTCGATTGGCGAGCGCGCGAAGCCGAATTGAACCAGTATCCCGGCTTCCTCTGCGAAGTCGATGGCGTGGATCTGCACTTCTGGCACGTGCGTGGCAAGGGCCCCAACCCGATGCCGCTGCTGCTCGTTCACGGCTGGCCCGGCAGTATCTTCGAATTCCACCACCTCATCGGCCCGCTGACGGATCCGGCCGCGTACGGCGGC
This sequence comes from Candidatus Amarobacillus elongatus, assembly GCA_016703545.1. GTDB lineage: Bacteria > Chloroflexota > Dehalococcoidia > Tepidiformales > Tepidiformaceae > Amarobacillus > Amarobacillus elongatus. The sequence continues at coordinate 504,340 of JADJBX010000002.1, read as the reverse complement.
GACCCGGCGGACAGCTTCGATGTGGTCGTGCCCGCGCTGACCGGGTACGGCTTCGGCGGACAGACGAAGGAGCGCGGCTGGGGACCGAGCCGTACGGCCGCCGCCTTCGACCACCTGATGACGAAGGAGCTCGGCTACGCCCGGTACGCGACCCAGGGCGGCGACTGGGGCGGGATCATTACGGCGCGCATGGGCGGCGCACACGGTGCGAACATCATCGGCTGCCACCTGAACTTCGTCATCGCCGGCCCACCCGCGAACCCCTCGCCGGAAGACCGCGAAGTCGCGGACGCGCGCGCGAAGTTTCAGGCCGAGGAGACCGCGTACAGCCAGCTCCACGGCACCAAGCCGATGTCCCTCGCGGTCGCCCAGGCCGATTCACCCGCCGGCATGGCGGCGTGGATCGTCGAGAAGTTCCGAAGCTGGAGCGACTGTGACGGCGACATCGAGTCGGTCTACACGAAGGACCAGCTGCTCACGAACATCATGTTCTACTGGGCGCCGAACAGCTCCGCTGGCGCTTCCCGGATGTACTTCGAGGCGCGCAAGGACCCCGCCGCGATGTTCACGAAGGTGGAGGTGCCGGTTGGCGTGGCCATGTTCCCGAAGGAGATCTACCGGGCGCGGCGAAGCTGGGTCGAAGGGCGGTTCAACATCCAGCACTGGACGGAGTTCGAGAAGGGCGGGCACTTCGCCGCCCTCGAACAGCCCGCCGCCCTGCTGGAGGACGTGCGCACCTTCTTCCGTACCCTGCGCTAACGCCGGGGCGACTGGCTGTACCGGGCGGGGTCGTACACGAAAGCGAGCCTCGCCTTCGTGGCCTTGTCCGCGAGTTGGTCAATCGCCTCGTTGTCGTAGAAGACGCCCCCCGTGCAGGTCGCGGGCGTTTGCAGCGCCAGCAGGACGGCGGCTTCGACGTAACCGTCCTTCGGCGGGATCGTGGGGTCCGGCTCGGCGGGGGCGCCCGCGGGCCGGATGACGTGCATCCCCGGCGTCTCGATGCGGCTCACGGGCTTGAGCGCGTTCACCGCGATCCCCTGGTCCTTGAGCTCGCCCGCCAGGCCGATGGTCATCGCCTCGACGGCGCGCTTTGTCGCCCCATAGTGACCGCCGAAATCGGGACGCGCCGCGACCGACGAGATCGTGATGATGCTGCCGCTCCCCTGTGTCTGCATCGCCGGCAGCACGGCGCGAATGCAGTGGAAGGTGCCGTGCACGTTGATGCGCCATTCGAGGTCCCAGTGCTTCGGCTGGATCGTGGCGATGCCGCCCGGCGGGGAGATTCCGGCGTTGGTCATGAGGATGTCGACCCGCCTGTAGCGGTCGAGCACCTGCCGCACCATCGCCTCGATGCTCGCGGGGTCGGCGACGTTGCAGACCACCGGGAAGCCTTCGCCACCCGCCTCGGACACCATGCGCGCGGTTTCGTGGATCGTGCCGGGCATGCGCGGATCGGTCTCACGCTCGGTGCGGGCGGCGACGGCGACGATGGCGCCTTCCTTGCCGTACTCGAGGGCGCAGTACTGGCCCAGCCCGCGGCTCGCGCCCGTGATGATGGCGACCTTCCCTGAAAGCCTTCCCGCCATGATTCGTTTCCCCGTCCGCAGAGTGAGCGCACTATGCCTCAGCCGGGGCCGTCACGAAAGCGCCGGCTTCGCCCTACTCCGAGAGCTCGACGGTCAGGCTGGAGCGGCCACCCTCGCTGGTTTCGATGGAAACGCGGGCCACGCCCGGCAGGGAGGAGAGCCGCTCCTGGAAGTCGAGCAGCGCGCCGACGTCGCCGCCACCGACGCGCACCGCGACACGCGAGGGCACGGCATCGCTGCTGGCGGCGGGCGTCACGGGCGCGGCGGGCGTCTCGCCGGCGACAGCGCGCAGGGCGTCGATGATGCTATCGGCCTGGGCGCGCGCCGCGACGTAGTCCCCGAGCATGCGCCGCAGCGGTTCGCGAAGGACATCGGCAAGCGGCGACACGTCCGTCGCGAGGCCGCTTACCCCGGCGGCGGCTTCGAGCCCCGTGAGGCGCGACGCGAGCGTGTCGTACTCATCCTGCAGCTGTTCGTACCGGCGGCGGAGCTGGCGGAGGGCGGCCTCCGCCGAAGTTGCCTCCTGGAGCCTGCCCAGCAGCGACTCGCGGTCCTGCTCTTCCGGCATCGTCATCCTCACTCCGCGGCGTGCGGTTCATCTCGGGTTTCGTCGTCACGCGCCCGTCACTGAACCCCAACCGTTCGATAATCCGGCTTTCCCCGCCCCACCTCCATGAATGCGTTCACTTCTCCGCTTGAACACGGCTCTCAAGTGGAGCGACTCGGCGGGCCGGGGCGCCGCCCCGTCCCCGGTGCGTTTCGTTTGTCGTTCGCGTGTGATTGAGATGCGATAGGCTTGCCTGCGACACTGGAGTCAATTGATGCCGGTGCCCCAGGAGGTTCCCTTGCCCCGAATTCTCGTCCCCCTCGATGAGTCCGAACTCGCCGAAAGCGCGCTCCCGTGGGCGGCTGAGCTCGCCCGCGTCCTTGGTCTCTCGCTCCACCTCGTGGCCGTGTACGACTACGACGAAGAAGGCTGGCGCAAGGCCGGCATCGATACGGAGGCCGGTCCCACCGCCATCGCGGCCACGCTGCAGGCGTACCTCGAACAGTCCGTCGGGCGCCCGCCATTCTCCGGGCTCGAGCACACGTCCGAAGTGCGCATGGGAGACGTGTCGGATCAGCTCACGGATGCCGCACTCGAAGGCGACACGCGCTTCATCGTGCTCGCATCCCAGGGCGAAGGCGGCCTTTCGCGCTTCCGGCGGGGCAGCGTGGCCGACGCGCTCGTGCGCGAAGGCACGACTCCCGTGCTCATCGTCCGCCAGGGCGGCCGCGCCGCCGCGTTCCGCCGCGTACTCGTCACCCTCGATGGGTCGGATGTCTCGGAAGTCGCACTCGGGCCCGCCCGCGAGATTGCCGATGCCGCCGGCGCCGAAGTGCACCTGATGCGCGTCATCAACCCGGTCGTGGATAGCGGCTGGACGGGTGTGGGCCCCGCACCGGACATGGGCCTGATCACCGAGCAGCTGACCGAATCGGCCATCGCCTACCTGCAGGGCCGGGCCCGGCCGAACGAGCGCGCCGACGTGCTTTTCGGGCGACCCCTCGATGCCATCCTCCAGTACGCCGAGGAGCACGACTGCGACGTCATCGTCATGGGCAGCCATGGCCGGGGCGGCATCGTCCGCCTCGCCCTCGGCAGCACCGCCGACGCCGTCATGCGCGCGAGCGACCGGCCCGTCCTCATCATTCCGCACCGCGCCGTCGAGGAGTGACCGGCGTGCCCGGAGCCGCGTGACGGCGGGCGTTGCAGCCGTCACGCGGCTTCGGACACACTGTCGCACCACGCCCCCGACGGAGGCTGCACGCCATGGCAGCGCACCCGCCCTCTTCCGCATCCATCCCCCGCAGCCTCGCGCTCGCACGCGTGCGGTCCATCTGCATGGCGCTGCCTGAGGCGTTCGAGAAGGTCGCCTGGGGCGAACCCACCTGGCGAGCGGGCGAGAAGGGCAAGATGTTCGCCCAGCCCACGGACCAGGCGCGCGCGCTCACCGTCCCCTCGGACGCGATGGAACAGGCGCTCCTCATCGACGCCGAGCCCGAGGTGTTTTTCGTGCCGCCATACTCCGGTGCCGGCGGCTGGGTGGGCATCCGCCTGGACGAGGACACCGACTGGGAGCAGGTCGCGGAGCTGCTGGTGGGCGCGTACCGGCGGGTGGCGGCGCCGCGGCTCGCCGCCGCCACGGCATCGGTCGACTCCCGCGCCCTCGCCCGGCACGCCCTCGCCACCGCCGCCATCGATGAGCACGCCGAAGCGGCGACCGCGCGCCTCAACGCCATCGCCGCGGAGGCATACGACGGCCTGTCGCGTATCTGCCTGCCTTTGGCGGGGGTGGAGGCGCGGCCGGGTCACCATTCGTCCTTCGCCGTCGCGGGCAAGACGTTCGTCTCCCTGCTCAACAACCACCACGGCGACGGGATGGTCTCGGTGGAAGCGAAGGTGCCGCCGGGCGGGCAGGACATCCTCATCAGCACCGACCCCGAGCGCTTCTTCCTGCCGCCCTACTCCGCGCGCAACGGCTGGATCGGGGTGCGCGTCGATCTGCCCCACGTGGATTGGGACGAAATCGGCGCCCTGGTGATGGAAAGCTACCGGCTGATCGCTCCGCGCAAGCTGCTTCGCGAGGTGAAGCCGGCCCCACGTGCCTGAGAACCCGTAGCGCGCCTATACTTCGTCCGATACGAAGCAACGCCGCGCCGCCGCGTGTGTCGCAAGGGGGAAGTGCCGGATGTCGAACAGCAAGGCCGAATGGCTGCAGGGTACCTATGGCAAGGCCATCGAACGCGCGAAGGAACGCCAGAAGGTGTTCGAGACGACGGGCAAGATGCCGATTGAGCCCGTCTACGCCGCGGAGGACCTGCGCGATTTCGATCCCGTGCGCGACCTCGGCTTCCCCGGCGAATACCCCTTCACGCGCGGCATCCAGCCGACGATGTACCGCGGCCGTTTCTGGACGATGCGGCAGTACGCCGGATTCGGCACCGCCGAGGAATCGAACCAGCGGTACCGCTATCTGCTTTCCGCGGGCCAGACCGGTCTCTCCGTCGCCTTCGACCTGCCGACGCAGATTGGCTATGACTCGGACGACCCGATGGCCACGGGCGAGGTCGGCAAGGTCGGCGTCGCGATCGATTCGATCGAGGACATGCTGACGTTGTTCAGCGAGATCCCGCTCGACAAGGTCACGACCTCGATGACGATCAACGCGACCGCGGGCGTGCTCCTGGCGCTCTATGTCGCCGTGGGCAAGCAGCAGGGCGTCCCCACGAACAAGCTCGGCGGGACGATCCAGAACGACATCCTGAAGGAGTACATCACCCGCGGGACGTACATCTATCCGCCCAAGCCCTCGATGCGGCTGATCACGGACACCTTCAAGTACTGCCAGGACAACGTCCCGGACTGGAACACGATCTCCATCTCCGGCTACCACATCCGCGAAGCCGGCAGCACGGCCGCGCAGGAGATCGCGTTCACCCTCGCCGACGGCATCGAGTACGTGAACGCCGCCCTCGGCGCCGGGCAGGACATCGATGACTTCGCCGGCCGCCTGAGCTTCTTCTTCGCCTGCCACAACAACTTCCTTGAGGAAGTGGCGAAGTTCCGGGCGGCCCGCCGTCTCTGGGCGAAGATCATGAAGGAGCGGTTCAATGCCCGGACCGCGCGCTCCCAGATGATGCGGTTCCACACGCAGACGGGAGGCGCGACCCTCACGGCGCAGCAGCCCGAGAACAACATCGTGCGCACCACGGTGCAGGCGCTGGCGGCGGCCCTCGGCGGCACCCAGTCGCTGCACACGAACTCGATGGACGAGGCGCTCGGCCTGCCCACGGAGAAGGCGGTCCAGATCGCGCTGCGCACCCAGCAGATCATCGCGTACGAGAACGGCGTCGGTGACGTCGCCGATCCGCTCGGCGGCAGCTACCTCATCGAGGACCTGACCAACCGCCTCGAAGCGGAGGCCGTCGAATACCTCAAGACCATCGACGCCATGGGAGGCGCTCTCGCCGCCCTCGAACAGGGCTTCCAGCAGCGCGAAATCCAGGAATCGGCCTACCGCTACCAGCGCCAGATCGAGGACAAGGGCCGCGTCATCGTCGGCGTGAACGAGTTCAAGACGCCCGAGGAGAAGGTCGAACTGCTGAAGCTCGACCCGACCATCGGTCAGCGCCAGGCGGAGAAGCTGCGGGCGCTGCGCGCGAACCGTGACGGCGCGAAGGCCGAGGCCCTGCTGGCCCGCCTCGAGACGGCGGCGCGCGGCACCGAGAACCTCATCCCCCTGTTCGTCGATTGTGTCGAAGCACGCGTCACCCTCGGCGAAATCAGCCACCGCCTGCGCACGGTCTGGGGCGAATACCAGCCCCAGGTCGTCATCTAAGGAGGCACCCCCGTGGACGACGACGCCCGCGCCCTCGCCGACGAACGCCGCCGGCTGCTGCACGAACTCGAAGTGGAGCGCAACCAGCTCATCCGCAACATCGAGACGTGCCGCATCCGCGACATCGATCGCCCGTTCATCGGCGATTGGTCGCTGCGCGACATCGTCGGGCACGTCTCCTCCTGGGAGGCCGAGGTTGTCACCGCTTTCCGTGATATCCGCGAAGAGCGACGCCCCGTCCTCTACGACTTCGACAACGACAAGCTGGACGAGTGGAACCGGGACCACGTCGAGCGCAAGCGCGACCTGGACTTCAGCAGCGTCATGCACCAGCTCCACGGGGGCCGCGGCCGGCTGCTCGAGGAGATCGAACTGGTGTCCGATTACGACCTCACCCACGACGGATCGCGGCGCGCGTTGCTCGTCCGGTCCGTCATCGACCACGACCGCGAACACTGGCACGACATCGCCGCGCGCCTCGCGGGCATGTCCGGCGCCCGCCACGAAGGGCGCGGCTCCGTCGTCGAGGACGCCACTCCCGCCTGACCACCGCTTCCGCACACTCCCGGCCCGGGGGGCCGCCAGCCGAAAGGACAGCCCGATGATCAAGAAGGTCCACCACGTCGGAGTCGTCGTGAAGAGCGCCGATGAAGCCCTCAAGTTCTACCGCGACGCGCTCGGCCTCGAAGTCACGGCCGACCGCGTGATCGAAGACCAGGGCGTCCGTGGCGTCCTTCTCAAGATCGGGAACTCCGAAATCGAGCTGCTGGAACCGACCCGGAACGATACCGGCGTGGCCAAGTTCCTCGAATCGCGCGGCGAGGGCATGCACCACCTTTGCTTCGAATCCGACGACGTCGCGGCCGAACTCGAAGGCGCGAAGGCGAAGGGCATCACGCTGATCGACGAGAAGCCCCGCCCGGGCCTCGCCGGCATGATTGGCTTTTGCCACCCGAAGTCGAACCACGGCGTGCTCGTCGAATTCGCCACGCCCATCGAAGGCGACCACCACTGATGGGCGCCGGGGCGACGAACATCGACCACATCGTTATCTCGTCGAACGACAGCGCCGCGACGGCGCAGCTCTTCAGCGAGAACTTCGGCTTTCCCATCAAGCGAACCATGTCGCGGCCGGGGACGCGCGCCCACCTGGAGTTCGCCAAGCTCGATGAAGTCGTGCTCGAATTCGCCGGGCCCGGCGAAGTGAAGCCGTACGACGAAGTGAAAAGCCGCATCGGCGGCCTCGTCCTCGCCGTGACCGACATCGATGCGGCCGTCGCGGCGGTCCGCGCCGCGGGCTACGAATGCGGCGAAGCCCACCCCGCCATCCAGCCCGGCGCGAAGATCGCGACCGTGAAGAGCGGCACGGGTGGCGTGCCCTTTGCCTTCATCCAGTACAACGCCATCCCGCAGGAGTCGCCCGCGTGACCTTCCAGAAGATCGACCATATCGGCATCGTCGTGAAAGACCTCGCTGCCGGCGTCGCCACGTTCGAGCGCAATTTCGGCCTGGCCGCGGATGCCTCCGCGGCGGCGGCGAAATGCCGGCCATGGGGCTCAAGAACGCCTTCATCCCGGTCGCCGACAGTGGCGAGGCCGACATCGAGATCATCCAGCCGCTCGGCGAGGAGGGCGCCGTCGCCACCTTCGCGAAGGAGCGGGGCGAAGGCCAGTTCCTCCTGTCCATCGCCGTCGACAACATCGAGGCCGCCGTCGAGAAGCTCCGTGCCGCCGGCGCCCGCGTCAGCGACCCGCGCGGGGGGCTGGCCTTCGTCTCGATGAAGAGCTCGCACGGGGTGAACATCCAGCTCGTCCAGCGCTAGAACCGATCGCGCCGCGCTCCCTCGTGCCGGCCATGCGCCGGCGTGGGAGGGCGCGGCGGCCAGCCTCCCGGCTTGCACCTTCCCTCAACTCCCGGTATTGAAAGCGATAGACATGACTGCTCCCACCGCCGCCAAGATCCGCGTCCTCATCGCCAAGCCCGGCCTCGACGGCCACGACCGCGGGGCCAAGGTCGTCGCCCGCGCCCTGCGCGATGGCGGCTGCGAAGTCATCTACACCGGCATCCGCCAGACCCCGCAGATGATCGCCGAAGCCGCGCTCCAGGAAGACGTCGATGTCGTCGGCCTCTCGATCCTCTCGGGCGCGCACCTCGAGCTCTTCCCGCGCGTCGTCGATGAGCTGAAGAGTCGCGGCGTCGACGATGTCCTGCTCTTCTGCGGCGGCATCATCCCCGAAGAGGACACGCGCGCCCTCGAAGCCCTTGGCTTCAAGGCGATCTTCCGCCCCGGCACCAACACGCAGGACATCGTCAAGTTCGTCTACGAACACGTCCAGAAGTAAGGACGTGGACGACCTCGTCGAGCGCTTCCTCAACGGTGAGCGCCGCGCGCTCGCGCGCGTCATCAGCCGGGTTGAAAACGAGACCCCCGAGGGGCGCGAATACCTGCGCGCCCTCTTTCCGCACTCCGGCAAGGCCCACACCATCGGCATTACCGGCGGCGCCGGCTCTGGCAAAAGCACGCTCACGGGCGCCCTCGCCGCCGAGTACCGCCGCCGCGGCCACACCGTCGGCATCGTCGCCGTCGACCCCTCGAGCCCGTTCTCTCACGGCGCGATCCTCGGCGACCGCATCCGCATGCAGGACCTCGCCCTCGACCCCGGCGTGTACGTGCGCTCGATGGCCAGCCGCGGCGCGCTCGGCGGGCTCGCCCCCACCATCGACGACGTCGTTTCGGTGATGGACGCGTTCGGCTTCGATTATGTCCTGATCGAAACCGTCGGCGCCGGGCAGGACGAGGTCGAGGTCGCGGGCACCGCCCTCACGACCATCCTCGTGAACAACCCGGGCACCGGCGACGACATCCAGGCGTTGAAGGCTGGAATCATCGAGATCGCCGACATTCTCGTCGTGAACAAAGCCGACCATCCCGGCGCGGACATCCTCGTCAGCCAGCTCCAGGCATTGCTTTCGCTCGCGCCCGCGGGCAGCCGCCGGCCGGTGATCGTCAAGACCACCGCGATCAAGGGCGAAGGGCTCGACAAGCTCGCCGACGCCGTGGCCGAGCACCGCCAGTACCTCGAAAGCTCCGGGCAGCTTGCCGAGCAGCGTTCGCAGGACGCGCGCCACCAGGTGCTCGCCATCGCCCGCGCAATCCTCCTGGAGCGCATCCGCCGGGGTACCCCGGAAGAGCAGCTCGCGGCGCTTGTGGACCAGGTCGCGAACCGGCAGCTCGACCCGCACACCGCCGCCGAAGCCCTCGCCGCCGCCGTGACGGCGTGATAGGGGCCGCACGACGGGCGCATCCCGCACCCCGTGATACCATCGCCCGGTGAGTTCGCAGCGCATCCGCGTCTGGTTCAAGAAGGGCGAACGCGTCCGCTACATCTCGCACCTTGATGTGCTGCGGTACTGGGAGCGCGCCATCCGCCGGGCCGAGCTGCCGCTGTCCTATTCGCAGGGGTTCACGCCGCACCCGAAGCTCGCCTTCGCCGGCCCCCTGCCCCTCGGCTTCACCGCCGAGGCCGACGTCATGGACGTCACCCTCGATGAGCGCGTGGACCCGGAGGACTTCCGTCGCCGCCTCGCCCCTCAGTCGAGCGACGACCTCGCGCTGATCGCGGCCGCGGAAGTGCCACTTTCGAACCCACCGCCGCAATCGGTGCTGCTCTGGGCGGATTACCGCTTCGACGTGCCTGGCCTCGATCCCGCGGACGCCGCCTCCGCCGTGGCCGCCTTCCTCGCCGCCACGGAATTCCCGTGGACCGAGGAGCGGCGTGAGAAGGCGAAGAGCTACGACCTTCGTGGCATGGTGGCGACGGCGAGCGTCGCGCCCATCGATGGCGGCACGCGCATCACCTGCCGCATGCGCGCGAGCCAGGAGAACATGGCCCGCCCCGAGCAGCTTGTGGCCGCGCTCTTCCCGGCCCTCGAAGGGCAGGACTACTGCCGTATCGGGGTCGTGCTGGACGAAGTCTCACCCGCGCGCGAGCTGTACCGCCGCAAAGGCCGGTTCCTGGAATGAGCGCGACGGTGCGGCCCGCGACGCCCGCCGATGGTGCCGCGATCTACGCGGCATGGCTCGCCATCCGCGAGCACTACGCCGCCACCGACACCCGCGTGCAGAATGCGCCGGTGACCGAGACCGAGTTTCTCGCCGGCCTGCGGGACACAATCGCGCGCGACACCACCTGTGCGATGGTGGCGGAAGCCGAGGGTAACGTGATCGGCTTCGTGAGCGGGGAATCGAACTCAACCAACCGGACCGCCTGCCCGAAAAGCACGCCACCATTGGCTACCTCTACGTCGCGCCCGGCCACCGGCGGCGCGGGATCGGGCGGCTGCTGGTTGGCGCGCTGAGCACATGGGCGGCCGGCCAGGAGGGCATCGCCCACCTCGAAATGACCGTGCTGGCGCGGGACGAAGCGGCCGCCGCCTTCTGGCGCAGTCTCGGCTTCGCGCCGTTCATTGAACGGCTGTGGGCGCCACTGCCGGGGACGAGCGCGTGATCCTGTACCTCATCCGGCACGGCGAAACCGCCTACAACCGCGACCGGCTGGGGCTGGGGCGCGCCGATGTGCCGTTGACCACGCTCGGCGAACGCCAGGCCGCCGCCATCGGCGCGCGGCTGGCACGGGAACCGATCGAGCGCATTCTCGTGAGCCCCCTCGGCCGCGCCATCGCCACCGCCCAAGCCGTGCGCGGCGAGCGGCCGATCGAGCTGGAGATTCGCGACGAGCTCCTCGAACTGGATGTGGGCGTCACCGAGGGGATGACCTTCCCCGACATGCGTGAGCGGCATCCCGACTTCTTCGCCGCATGGGTGGGCGTCGATGGCGCCGATACGGTGATGCCCGGCGGCGAGAGCCTGCGCCACGTCTACGAACGGGTCGCGCCCCTCATCGGGGAGCTGCGGGCAGCACCGGAAGGCGTCGTGGCGGTGGTGTCGCATAACTTCGTGACGAAGGTGGCCATCTGCCAGCTCCTCGGCCTCGAACTCGATGCCTGGCGCAGCTTCGCGACCGACATCGCCTCCGTGAGCATCTTCGACCTTCGCGACGGCCGGGCGATCACGCGCGCCCTGAACGACACGTGCCACCTCGAAATGGACTCCGGCGGCGGTTCGACAAGCGGCTAGCCACTCGGCTCGCCCGCCCCGCCACCACGTCATGCACGAACGCGGCAGCGAAGTCGTGTTCGGCGATGGCGCGAGCCTGGCGCGTTCGCCCGGGGGCAAGCGGCTGGCTGACGTGGAATCCGAGGTTCGCGCGCTGAAACCCTGAGCGGAGTTGCCGATTCGCCGACTCCCGACGCTCCCCGCATACTGGATCCATGCCCGACTCGAACCTGTTCACGATGCTCTCGGCCTACCGGCCTGGTTCACCGGCAAACCCCTTCGAGAACTACTGCACGAGCGCCCTCGCCTATTTCCTCCAGCGAGGGCAGCACATGCTCACGGCGCTGTTCGCGCAGGCAGCGTCGGTGCCGAGTGAGCCGCTGGTGGTTGTCGAAGTGCAGCCCCGGCTCGCGGACGCCGGCGTCGCGGACCTTGTACTCACGTTCGAAGGGGGCGCCCGCGCGGTCGTGGAGGTGCAGGTGGAGCCGGGCGCGGACGAACGCCATCTGCCGGCGCTTGAGGCCGCGGGCGCCGGATGGGATGCCTCTCCCGCCTTCATCCTGCTCGGGCTCCGCGATGATTATGTCCCGTCTCCGTGGCGGCCGGTCACCTGGTTGCAGGTCGTGGAGGCGCTGGAGGATGACCCGGACCCGCTCGCGCGCCAGTTCACCGAATTCGTGCTGCGCGACATCCTCGGCCTCGGCGCGGTCCCGCTCGACCAGGGCATCACCACGAACCGGCTCTACGCACTGGGCGGCGCTGCCCTGCGGCAGCACTTCGGCGCGCGCGTGCAGTACCAGAACAGCGAATCGCGCCCCATCGGCGGTAAGTACCGCTACCGGGGGACGACCTTCGGGATCGACGGCGGCGAGATGAGCATGTGGAACGGCATCGTCAACGAAGAGGTGCCACTCAGCGACCACTACCACTTCATGATCGAGAGCAAGGAAACCCGACTGAGCGAGCCCGTGCCGCAGCCGCGCGCGACCGCCGACTGGAAGTGGGCGCACTGGAGCGGCCTCGGGCGAGTGGTGCGGCCGCTCTCTCCCGAGCAGTACGAGGAGCTCCTGGGCCGGCTGCTGTTGCCGTAGGCCGCGGGGGCGCCTCCGAAGGCGAAGGCGCCCCGCACGCGCTAGCCTCGCAGCGTGCGGATCTGGTTCGCGTGGTCGCGGAAGTGGCTGCCGGCGCCGCGCACGATGCCCCCAACGGTCGACTTGCCCCACGGCGCGTCCGCCGCGATCGCGAGCTTCGCCTCATCAAGGTTCGCGATGACCGCCTGGAGCGCGGCGATCGCGGGCGGCAGGCCCTCCACCGCGGCGGCGGGGTCAGGAGTTCGCTGTACGTGCGGCCAGGCCCATCGATGCCGGCGGCTTTGCCGATCGCGTTCCCGAAGAAGCCGCACGCGCCCTGAACGTGCTCGGCGACCTGCCGCGCGCTCCACGCCTCTTCGCCTTCGCCGGCGGCGGGCTTGCGCTCCCAGGTTTCGGCGCCCACCTGCTGGAGTTCGGCGAGGTACTCCTGGCAGGCGCTCGCGAGTTCGGAACCGAGAGAGGAGACGGTGACTTCTGACATGTGTTGCTTTCCTTGAGATACGTGTGCCGCCCGCGCGGCGCAGTCTCCGGCATCCACTCCGTCCGCGCTAGAGGCGCACGAGAACCCTTCCCCTAGTCTGTCCTTTCACGATTTTCGCCAGGATGTCCGGCAGCCCGTCGAGGTCCGTTTCGACGGCGATCTGGTCCATGAGCCCGGCGGGGCGCAGGTCCGTCGCGATGCGCTGCCAGATGCGGCGGCGCTGCTCGATCGGGTACATCACCGACTCGATTCCCAGCAGGTTGATGCCGCGGAGGATGAACGGGAACACGGTCGTGCTGAAGGCGGCGCCGCCGGTGTTCCCCGAAAGCGCGATCGACCCGCCCTGCATCATCGTCCGGATCAGGTAGGCGGTGGTGGAGCCGCCGACAGCATCGACGGCGCCCGCCCAGCGCTGGGTCTCCATGGGCCGGTCACTTTCCGCACTCACCTCCTCGCGGGTAAGCACTTCGCTCGCGCCGAGGTCGCGCAGGAACTGCGCCTCCGACGCCTTGCCGGTGCTCCCGGCCACGGTGTAGCCGAGCCCGGCGAGCATGCTGACGGCCGTGCTGCCCACTCCGCCCGTCGCGCCCGTCACGATGACCGGCCCGCGGCCGGGAGTAACCCCATGCTGAGCCAACGCTTCCACGGAGATCGCGGAGGTCAGCCCGGCCGTGCCGATCGCCATCGCTTCCTTCGTCGTCAGGCCCTCGGGCAGTGCGCAGACCCAATCGGCGGGGACTCGCGCGAGTTCGGCGAACCCACCGGGGTGCGCGACGCCCACGTCGTAGCCCGTCACGGTCACGGGTTGGCCGGGCGAAAAGCGGCCGTCCTTCGAATCCACGACCGTGCCGGCGAGGTCGACCCCCGGGACCATCGGGTAGGAGCGAACGACCCGATTGCCGGGCGTCGCGGCCAGCCCGTCCTTGTAGTTCACGCTCGACCACTCGACGCGAATCGTGACCTCGCCCGCGGGCAGGTCACGTTCGGCGAGCGTGGTCAGGCCCGCGTGGAACTGGTCCCCGTTCTTCTCAACAAGAAAGGCGCGATACCCCATGGCCGGCTCCCGGTGCGAAAGTCGCACCAAGCCTAGCGCCCTCCACGAGTCCGCGCAGGTGAAACGGGAAGGGGGCGCCGGATTGGCGCCCCCTCGTGATTACTGCGAAACCTGGACGCGTCCCTGCATCCGCTCCCCGTGGACGCCGCACTGGTAGTCGTACGTCCCCGCGGTTTCGAACTTGAAGGTGAATGTCCCCTTCGTCTGCTCCGGGGGCTTCACTTCCTTGCCGTCCGGCGTCTTCATCACCACCGAGTGGTTCCCGGTCCCTTCCCAGGCCCAGTCAATGCTCTTGCCAACCGAGATGCTGGACAGCACCGGCTGGAAAATGTTGTCCCCGATGGTCACCCGCGCGTTCCGCTCGACGGTTGGCGCGGGCGTGTTGCCGGGCCGGTGCGCGTTGTCCGCGCCATCGCTGCCGCCGCCGCCACCCGTGAACGCCATGGCGCCGGTCAGCGCAGCACCAAGGCCGATCCCAACACCACCTGCGTACCGACATGTCTGTTTCCCTCCGTTAACTCGCCCAAGAGCGGGCGGGGCGGAAGTATGGAGCAGGGCGCTTCTTTTGTATAGCTCAATTGGTGCGTTAATGGATGCCTCATTACGCTGCCTTCCCGCTCGCCTCGGGGCCGCGCCACTTCCCGGTACACGGCGCCGCCCTACACTCGGTCAAGTGAACGTCGCGGCCCTTCCGTACACCCTGCTGCTCATCCTCGCGGAGCTCGCCATCGGCAGCCTCTGGGTCACGCTTGCCAGCGACCTCCGCGGCGGCGTCACCCGCGGCTTCGTCATGACGATGGCCCTCTGCGTCGCCATCTGCGGCTTCCTCGCCTACTGGGCGGCGACGGGCATGAATGTCGGGACGGATGTCGACGGCTATCGCATCGACCCCGCCTGGTTCGACGACTTCAAGCGCGCGATCATGGTCGTGACCGTGACGAGCGCTCTCTACATGTTCGCGGCCTTCATGGGCTGGGACCCCATCGGGCGCTTCGCCGGCATCGCAGGGTCGATGGCGGGCATACTCGCCGTCGGCGTCCTCGCCGCCATGCTCGCGCCGCCGACCTGGGGCTTCCCCGCGCAGTTCCTCGCGCTCTTCGCGGGCACCCTCGCCATGGGCGCCGTGTCCGTCAGCATGGTGTGGGGCCACTGGTACCTGACCGAAGGCGCGCTGCCCTCCTGGCCGTTGCGCGATCTTTCGTGGGGACTGCTGTTTGCCCTCGGGTTGCAGGTACTCGTCCTGCTCATCAACCTCGTCGTTCCCGTGCGGGAAACCCCCGCGCCGGAGAACCCGGTCGATGTCAGCCTCTTCGCCAACCCGGTCCTGTACCTCCGGATCGGCGTGGGGCTGGTGTTCCCGATCGTCCTCGCCGTGCTCTCCATCAAGACCACGCAGATTCGCGCGATGCAGAGCGCCACGGGCCTGCTCTACATCTGCATGGGCGCCGTGTTCGCCGGCGAAGTGCTCGGCAAGGGCCTCATGTTCATCACCGCGCGGCCCGTGTAGCAGCCCTCGCGGGCGGAAAGAAGGTGCTGACCATGGAGACCCCCCGCCTCGTCCGGTCCGAGCGCGTGTACTCCGGCCGCCTGTTCAACGTCGACCTCGACACGCTGGAGATGCACGACGGAGTGATCGCGCTCCGCGAGACGCTCCAGCATCCGGGCGCGGTCGCCATGATCCCCGTGGACGCCGAGGGCAACCTCATCCTCGTCACGCAGTACCGGCACTCCGCCGGGCGCCGCCTGCTCGAACTCCCGGCGGGCACCCTCGAGAAGGGTGAAGAGCCGATCACCGCCGTCTCCCGCGAACTCCAGGAAGAGATCGGGTACGCGCCCGGGCGCGTCATCGGCCTCGGCGGCTTCTTCGTTGCCCCGGCTACACCAGTGAGTACATCCACCTTTTCCTCTGTGACGAACTGAGCGTGAGCGTCCTCCCCGGCGACGAGGATGAGGACATCGAAGTGCACACGCTCACGCCCGCCGAGGCTCTCACCGCCATCGACGACGGCCGCATCTGCGATGCGAAGTCCGTGATCGGCATCCTTCGCTGGGCCCGGCGCGCGGGCCACTGACGCCCCGGTCAGTCGCGAACGATGAGGCGGTAGCCCGCGTCGAAGTCGTCCGCCGGCAGTCCGGCCCCGTGCCGGCGCTCCCACTCCCCGGACGCGATGTCGGTTTCGAGCCGGGCGATGCCTTCGTGCAGCTGTTCCGGCGGCACTGAATGAAACGCGGAGACGGCGCCGCGACGACCCGGGTCGAGGTACATCGCCGGGCGCCGCCAATAGGCCGCGAGGAAGCCATCCGTGCAGTCCACCGGCACGGGCACGATCTCGATGCGCCCGCCGATCGCCGCCGCCACCTCCGCGAGGTCGAACGCCTCCGTCGGCGAGTCCGCGATGGCGGGCAGGTACTCCTGAACCAGCCAGTACTCGCGGGTGCGCAACGGGTCGAACGTGAACACGACGATCCGCCCGCGGGTCACGCGCTGCATTTCGCGAACGCCGGCCCTCCAGTTGGACCAGTGGTGCATCGTCAGGCTCGCCATCACGGCATCGAAACTGCCGTCCCGGAACGGCAGGGACTCCGCGACGCCGCGGATGGCGGGCGCGGCATTCCCGGGGCGCTGCGACAGCATCAGCGCGGACGGCTCCACCGCGACGACCCGGCGGTGAGCCGGTTCGTACGATCCCGCGCCCGCCCCCACGTTGAGCACCGTGCGCGCATCACCGAGCGCGGCGTCGATGCGTGCGGCGATGCGGGCGTCGGGACGGCGGGCGCTGGCGTACCCGTGCCCGATGCCGTCGTAGAGGGGGGCCGACGGTGTTGCGTTCGACATAGGTGCGGATTCTCCCGTTGCTGGCGGTTGCAGGGGAGAGGGTACGTGGCCCCGGGTCCCATCGATACGCCCGCCCATGTTCTATAGCTGTAATGAATCGCGCTGCATTGCCGCCGTAGGGGCCCGGGCGTAGGATCCGCCGGGGGCAGGGAGAGCGTGCGTTCCCGCGTCCTGAACACAGGGAGGGGAGCGAATGCATAGCGGTTCCGCGCCGCGTACCAGCGCGGCGGCACAGGCGCCCGCCGTCCGGCAACGCCGGAAACAACAGGCCTGGTTCCTTGATTTCTACGGCTCTGCCATCGGCAAGAAGGCCGTTATGGCCGTCACCGGCATCGTGCTCCTCGGCTTCGTGCTGGTGCACATGATCGGGAACCTGAAGCTCTATTACCCCGATGCCGAACGCCACCTGAACGAATACGGCGAATGGCTGCGGGCCTTCGGCGAGCCCGCGCTGCCCCACACCGGGTTCCTCTGGATCATGCGGGGCGCCCTCATCCTCTCCTTCGTCCTGCACATCCACGCCGCCATCTCCCTGACGCTCATGAACCGCCAGGCCCGCCCCGTGAAGTACCAGGGCGGCCGCTCCTATGCCGCCGCCGACTACGCCGCCCGCACCATGCGCTGGAGCGGGATCATCGTCGGCTTCTACGTGCTCTTCCACCTGGCCGACCTCACGTGGGGGAACGCCAACCCGGACTTCATCCGCGGCGAGCCGTACAACAACCTCTACTACAGCTTCGAACGGGTGCCGGTCGCGATCGTCTACATCGTCGCGAACCTGCTGCTCGGCCTGCACATCTATCACGGCGCATGGAGCCTGTTCCAGTCCCTCGGGCTGGCGAACCCGCGCTTCAACCACTGGCGAAGGGCGTTCGCGGTCGGCCTCGCGGCGGTCATCGTCGTGGGCAATGTCTCCTTCCCCATCGCCGTCCTCAGTGGCGCCGTCGATGAGCCCGAGCACATCACGGATGAAGCGCGCCAGCTGGACGGCCTGCCCGGCGCCGCCTCACTCTCCGAACTCGTCCCCGGGGTAGCTCTTCATGCCTGAGTTGAACGCGCACGTCCCCGCCGGCCCCCTGGCCGAGAAGTGGGAAACCACAAGTTCGAAACGAAGCTCGTGGCGCCGCAGAACCGGCGCAAGTTCCAGATCATCGTCGTCGGCACCGGGCTGGCGGGTGGCGCCGCGGCCGCGACCCTCGGCGAGATGGGCTACAACGTGAAGGCGTTCTGCTTCCAGGACAGCCCTCGCCGCGCCCACTCCATCGCCGCCCAGGGCGGCATCAACGCCGCGAAGAACTACAAGAGCGACGGCGACAGCGTCCATCGCCTCTTCTACGACACCATCAAGGGCGGCGACTACCGCGCCCGCGAGGCGAACGTCCACCGGCTTGCCGAGATCAGCACGCAGATCATCGACCAGTGCGTCGCCCAGGGTGTCCCCTTCGCGCGCGAGTACGGCGGCCTGCTCGATAACCGCTCCTTCGGTGGGGCACAGGTCTCGCGAACCTTCTACGCCCGCGGCCAGACGGGCCAGCAGCTCGAGCTCGGCGCGTACCAGGCCCTTTCCCGGCAGATCGAACTGGGATCGGTGCAGATGTACCCGCGCACTGAGATGCTCGACCTGGTGGTCAAGGACGGCCGGGCCGTCGGCATCGTCGTCCGCGACCTCGTGACCGGCGAGATCAGCTCGCATTCGGCGCACGCCGTCGTGCTCGCGACGGGCGGATACGGCAACGTCTTCTTCCTTTCGACCAACGCCAAGGGCAGCAACGTCACCGCGAGCTGGCGGGCGCACAAGCGCGGCGCCTACTTCGCCAACCCCTGCTACACGCAGATCCACCCCACCTGCATCCCCGTTTCCGGCGATTACCAGTCGAAGCTGACGTTGATGTCGGAGTCGCTGCGCAACGACGGCCGCGTGTGGGTGCCGAAGGCGAAGGGCGACAAGCGCGCCGCCAATCAGATCCCGGACGCGGAACGCGACTACTACCTCGAACGGCGGTATCCCTCGTTCGGCAACCTCGTTCCGCGCGACGTTGCGTCGCGGGCGGCCAAGGTCGTCGTCGATGACGGGTACGGCGTGGGCGAAATCGCCAACGGGGTCTACCTCGACTTCGCCGATGCGATCCGCCGCCTCGGCCGCGCCACCATCGAACAGCGCTACGGCAACCTCTTCGATATGTACGCCAAGATCACCGGCGACAACCCGTACGAGGTGCCCATGCGCATCTACCCGGCGGTCCACTACACCATGGGCGGGCTCTGGGTGGACTACAACCTCATGAGCAACGTCCCGGGCCTGTTCGTCATCGGCGAAGCGAACTTCTCCGACCATGGCGCCAACCGGCTGGGCGCGAGCGCGCTCATGCAGGGCCTCGCCGATGGCTACTTCGTCCTGCCGACGACGATCGCCGGAGAGCTGGCCGGGCTGCTCAACCAGCCAGCGACTTCGACGGATGCCCCCGAGTTCCGGGACGCCGAACAGAATGTGAAGGACGGCGTTTCGAAGCTGCTTTCCATCAAGGGCACGCGCACGGTGGATTCCTTCCATCGGCAGCTGGGCAAGACGATGTGGGAGTACTGCGGCATGGGCCGCAACGCCGCGGGGCTCACGAAGGCGCTCGCCGACATCGGCCAGCTCCGCCAGGAGTTCTGGAGCGACGTCCGTGTCCTCGGCGAGAACGAATCGCTGAACCAGTCGCTCGAAAAGGCCGGGCGCGTCGCCGACTTCATCGAACTGGGCGAGCTCATGTGCCAGGACGCACTCCACCGCGAGGAATCCTGTGGCGGCCACTTCCGCGAAGAGCACCAGACGCCCGACGGCGAAGCCCTCCGCGACGACGACAACTTCGCGTACGTCGCCGCGTGGCAGTTCCAGGGCCAGGGGCAAGCCGGGTCTCCTGCACAAGGAAGACCTCAACTTCGAGTACGTTCACCTCGCGCAACGGAGCTACAAGTGAGCACCAACCTCAACCTCACCCTCCGGGTCTGGCGGCAGCGCGGTCCCGGCGATTCAGGCGGCTTCGAAACCTACAAGGCCGACGGCATCAACGACGACATGTCGTTCCTTGAGATGCTCGACGTCGTCAATGAAGGGCTCATTACCGAAGGCAAGGACCCGATCGCGTTCGACCACGATTGCCGCGAAGGGATTTGCGGGTCCTGCGGCTTCGTGATCGACGGGCGGCCCCACGGCCCGCAGCCGGGAACGACCGTCTGCCAGCTCCACATGCGGCACTTCAAGGACGGCGACAACATCACGGTGGAGCCGTGGCGGGCCGCCGCGTTCCCGATCGTGAAGGACCTGGTCGTGAGCCGGGCGGCGTTCGACCGGATCATCCAGGCGGGCGGGTACATCGCCGCCCCCACCGGCGCCGCCCGCGACGCCAATTCGACGCTGATCCCGAAGGCCACGGCGGACCTCGCCTTCGACGCCGCGGCCTGCATCGGCTGCGGCGCGTGTGTCGCCGCCTGCCCGAACGGCGCCGCCCAGCTCTTCACTTCGGCCAAGATTTCGCACCTGAACCTGCTTCCGCAGGGCCAGCCGGAGCGCTGGAGCCGGGTCACGAACATGGTCGAGGTGATGGAGTCGTACTTCGGCAGCTGCACGAACTACCGCGAGTGCGAAGCCGTCTGCCCCAAGGGCATCAGCATCGACTTCATCGCGAAGATGAACCGGGACTTCCTCCAGGCGAAGTTCCGCGACAAGAAGAAGCTCGCGGGCGGCCCTCTGGAAGACGCCGGGTAGCCTGGCGCTTCGCCTCCACCGGCAGGGGCTCCTCACGTGAGGGCCCTTTCCCTGTGCGGGGCAATTCGTGGAACATCGAGTTTTTCGCACTTTTCCACTGTCACCCATTCGTTCCCGGGAAGGATGCTAGGCTCTCTACGCGTGCATGTAGTTCATGTGCGAGCAGATATGCGAGGGGATGCGCTCACCGTCGAGCCATCCACCGGCACCCTCTCCGATGCGGCCCTCGCCGAGCTCGCGCGTGCCGGCGACCGGGGCGCCTTCGCCGCGCTCTACGAACGGCACTTCGACTCCCTCTGCGACTTCCTCGCACGAACGCTGCGGGACCGCGCCGAGGCGGAGGACGCGGCGCAGGACACGCTCATCAAGGCCCTTGAGGCGATTCGCACCCTCGAAAACGGCGCCAGCTTCAAGAGCTGGCTGTTCACCATCGCCTACCGTGGCGCGGTCACCCGCATGCGCACCTCGCGGCACGAAGTGGCTGGCAGCGCCCAGGGCGAGGACGGCTTCGATTTCACGGCTGTCGAAGACACGAGCGCATCCGCGGACCCGCTCGCACTCGCGGAACGCGCCGCCGCCGCCGACCTCATCTGGGAGGCCGCGTCCGCGCTCGATGAGCGGGAGTACGCGGTCCTGGACCTGCATCTGCGGCGCGGGCTCGAATCCCCCGAGATCGCGAGCGTGCTCGGCGTCAGCCGCAACCATGCCGCCGTCATGCTGTCGCGCGTCCGCCAATCACTGAAGCAGTCCACGGTCGCGCTGCTCCTGCTTCGGCAGGGGCGAAATGACTGCGCGCGGCTCGACCGCGAGCTGGCGATGAACCGCGCGGTCAGCCTTTCGCCCGACGTCCGCCGCGTCATCGAGCGGCACGTTCGCGGGTGCGAACAGTGCATGAACCGCGGCGCCGCCCTGGGTTCGGTCGAAGCCGGGTTCGGCGCGCTCGCCCCCATCGCCTTTGGAGTGGCATGGAAGGCGGGGCTCCTCGCGAAGGCCGGGCTGGTCGTGGGGGGCTCCGCGGCCGCCGGAGCGGGCGCCGCCATCGGGGAGGCGCCATCGCAGGCGGCGCCGGCGCAGGAGCGGCCGGTGGCGCCGCCGGTGGTTCTGGCGCGAGCACTGGCATCCTCGTGGGCGCCGGCGCGGCCGCGGTCGCCGTGGCGGCTGCCCTCGCCGCACTGTTCGTCATGCTCTCCGGGGACGACCCGACGGACCCGCCGCCGGCTGCCGCCCTCATCGACACGCCCACCCCGACGGCCACGGCCACCACACCCTTCACCCCCACTACCGCGCCCTCGCCCACACCCACCCCGACGGCCACGCCCACCCCACGCCGGCGCCGCGCATCGTTTCGCTCAATTCGCCCGCGGCCCGGGTTTCGATTGGCGCCCTCAGCGTCGACGCGCCGGTTACCGTGAAGGGTTTGCTGGCGGACCGCACCATGGCCTCCCCGGACACCATCCACGAAGTCGCCTGGTACAACTTCACCGCGCGCGCCGGTTCACCGGGCAACGCCGTCTTCTCCGGGCACGTCGTTGGGCCGAACGGCGAGCCGGGGGTGTTCGCGAACCTGAAGCAGCTCGAACCGGGGGACACCCTCGATGTCTCGCTCGAAAACGGCGTCGTCGTGCGATACCGGGTGACGTCGAGCGCGGTCTACAGCCTCGCCGGCATCCCCATGGACGATGTCCTGCGCCTCGGCGCTCCCGAGGAGATGGCAACCTTCATCACCTGCGACGGCGCGTTCGTGGGCGGATCGTTCCAATCGCGCCTGGTCGTGCAGGGCGTGCGGGTCGCGATCATCGCGCCCTAAGCGAGCGGCTGCAGCAGTACGACCGCCGTCGCCGCCATCGCCTCGCCGCGGCCGATCGCGTCCAGCCCTTCCGCCGTCTTCGCCTTCACGCTCACCGCGCCAACCTCGACTCCGGTGATCTCGGCGATGCGCGAGCGCATGTGCGCGACGTACGGCGCGAGCTTCGGCCGCTCCGTGCGCACGGTGGAGTCGATGTTCGCTACCTCCCACCCCGCCTCTCGTGCCAGCCGCAGCGCCACCCGGAGGAAGTCGGCACTGTCGGCGTGGGCGTAACGCGGGTCGCTGGGCGGGAAGTACTTGCCGATGTCGCCGAGCGCGGCCGCGCCCAGCACGGCATCCGTTATGGCATGCAGCAGCACGTCCGCATCGCTGTGGCCCGCGAGCCCGGGGCCCTCTTCGATAATCACCCCACCGAGCACCAGCGTCCGCCCATCGTCGATGCGGTGCAGGTCCTCGCCCTGGCCGATGCGCATCATCCCCGCTCCCTCCCGCGCAGAATGGCTGCCGCCACTTCGAGATCCAGAGGCCGAGTGATCTTGATGTTCTCGATGTCGCCTTCGACCACGCGGCACTCCAACCCGAGCCGGGAAAGCATCGCCGCGTCATCCGTTTCGTCGCCGTCGGACATGCCGGCAGCGTCGAGCCACGCCTGCCGCAGGACCACCTGCGGCGTCTGCGCCGCCCACAACAGCGAACGATCGGGATGCGCGGAGACCGTGCCGCCCCGCACTTCCTTGACCGTGTCGGTCACCGGGATGGCGGCGATGGCGCCGGCATGGCCCTCGGCCCCCGCCAGGCAGCGCTCAATGAGTGCGGGCGTGACGAGCGGCCGCGCCCCGTCGTGGATGGCCACGTACCGCGACGTGCACGCGCGCACTCCCGCCTCCACGCTGTCGCGGCGGCGCGCCCCCCCTGCCACGGCCAGGATCTCGCGCCCCGCCGCGGCGTCCCGGGCCACGGCGCGCAGCTCCTCGACCCGGTTCGGATGCGCCACAACGACGATACGGCCCACGCCGCGCGCCGCCACGAACGCCGCCACCGAACGCGCCAGCACCGTCGCGCCCTCGACCACGGCGGTCAGCTTGTCGGCCGCGCCAAAGCGCGTCGAAGCCCCCGCCGCGACGATGACCACATCCACATCCATCGAGCGCAAACGGTACCAGACGCCGAATCCGGCGGCGAAACCGGCGCGGCCGCGGCCGTGTGTGACGCGAACGGCACCCCCCACGCGGGGCCGGGTGCATACTGCGCGCGCCACACGATTGGGGAGCACCGCATATGAGCATGGAATCCGAAGCCGCCGCCCGAATGGGCGAACCCGTACGCCATACCACCGTCGTCTCGCATAAGGGGATGGGGAAGGCGGTGTTCACCGCCGGGATGGCACGGCAGCTCACGGGCGTCTCGGGTGCGATTGCCGCGGAGCGCCTCATGGCCGGCAAGAACGATCCCACCGCGCTCAAGGGGTACATGGTCATGGCCCTGGGCGAGACCCACCTCGGGTTCCTCAAGGCGAAGAACGGCCTCCTTCGCAAATCCGCCGGCGAACTCCTCGCGCAATTCCCCCTGGCCGACATCGCCGCGTTCGAACTCGGTGGCGGCATGCTCACCTCGGCCCTCGATATCACCCTCGCCGACGGGACGGTACTGAACCTGGAAGTGCCGAAGGCGACCAAGGGCGGCGCCGCCCGCATTGGCGAGGCCCTGAAGGGAGCGTAGGCCGCGCTTGCGTTCGCACATCCGCATGGCGCACCGTACCCCGGTGACAGAATCCCCGGACGAGATGTTGCTGTGGCTGCGGGAGGTCTACTCCGGCCGCTACTGGGGCCACCTTGGCATCGAGTTCCTCGATGTCTCCCCGGGGACATGGCGGGCCCGGATCGCGCTCTCGGACAACCACTTCAACTACAACGACGTGGTTCACGGCGGCGTGATTTCGGGGCTCATCGATTCCGCCGCCGGCACGGCCGTCCGCGCGACCCGCACCTCCGCGGAAATCGCCGAACGCCCGCACGCCACGAGCGACCTCCACGTGCAGTACCTGGCGGGAGCGTCCGGCAGCGAATTGGTAGCCGAGGCGCGCCTGATTAAGGCCGGGCGCACGGCCATCTTCACGGACGTGGAGGTGTTCGACGACCGACGCCGCCTCGTCGCCCGTGGCAGCGTGACCTTCGTCATCGCCGCTCGCAGCGCCCCGGCCGAGTTCCCCGCGGGGTGAGCGAGCGCCTGATCGCCCTCGATGTCCTGACCCGTGGGCCCGCGCAGCCATTGCCACCGTCGCGGTACCGCTTCCCCGATCCCACGAAATTCCCCGCCGAAGGTCTCGTCGCGGCCGGCGGCGATTTCGCTCCGGCGACGATTGTCGAGGCGTATCGCGCGGGCACCTTCCCGTGGCCACACCCGTCCGCCGAGTTGCTCTGGTTCTCGCCGGACCCGCGCTCCGTGATCGAACCGGACGGTCTGCACGTCTCCCGCCGCCTCGCCCGCACGCTCCGGCAGGGACGCTTCCGGGCTACGGTCGATGCCGCCTTCGAACGCGTGATCCGCGCGTGCGCTGTCCGCCCGGAAGACGAAGGCTCATGGATCACGGAGCGGCTGATTCGCGGCTACCTTGAGCTGCACGACCTCGGGTGGGCGCACTCGGTCGAAACCTGGACCCCGGACGGCGAGCTTGCGGGTGGGCTGTACGGCGTCGCCGTCGGCGCGATGTTCGGTGCGGAGTCCATGTTCCACCACGCCACCGATGCCTCGAAGGCGGCCATGGTGGCGATGATGCAGCACGCCCGCGACCTGGGCCTGGCGTTCGTCGATATCCAGGTGATCACGCCGCATACCGCCAGCATGGGCGCCCACGAAATCCCGCGCGCGGAGTACCTGCAGCGCCTGCACAAGGCACTCACACACGACGTCCGCTGGGCCTGACCACTAGACCAGCTCGATCGCCTCGCCGGCGTAGCGGCGCGTGCCCCGGCGCATCTCGATCGTCTTGCCCAGCTTCACGACGCAATCCGCGACGCCCTTCTCGCCCCGCAGCGTGTCGAACGACTGCATGCCGCAGACGTTGCACGACCCATGGTGGCAGTCGGGCACCGTCTGGTTCGAGAGCACGTCCTGCCACTGGCCACGGAGGTAGCTCTTCGTCACGCCCGTCTCGATGTGGTCCCAGGGCAGCGGCTCACGCGTGTCCGCCTCGCGATGGGCGAACCACGACGCATCCACCCCGGCCTCGGCGAACGCCGCCTCCCAGGTGTCGGCGCGGAAGTACTCGCCCCACGCGTCGAAGCGCGCGCCGCGCCGCCATGCCGCCTCGATCGCATCACCGACGCGGCGGTCGCCGCGGCTGAGGACCGCTTCGATGAAGCTGTCGCGCGGGTCGTTCCAGCTGAACTCCACCCCCGCCGACCGGCACGCATCACGCAGGAACCGGTGCTTGGGATCGAGCTCCGCTGCCGTCTCCTGCCGCGCCCACTGGAACGGCGTATGCGCCTTGGGCACGTGATTGCTGGTGCTCACCCGCACGCGCGCGCGCCCGCCCACGTGCTTTCGCCCCAGCGCCTTCACCTGCTTGCCCATCTCCACGATGCCCTCGACGTCGTCCATCGTCTCGGTTGGCAGGCCGACCATGAAGTACATCTTGATGCCCGTCCAGCCGCGTTCGAAGGCGTTCTCGGCGGCGCCCAGCAGGTCCGCGTCGCTCACCAGCTTGTTCACGGCGTTCCGCAGCCGCTGGCTCCCCGCTTCGGGCGCGAGCGTCAGCGTGTGCTTCTTGCCCTTGGCCACCGCGTTCGCGACATCGACCGAAAAGCTGTCGACGCGCGTGCTCGGGATGGAGATCTTGAGTTCGGGGAAGGTCGCGTTCAGCGCGTCGATCATCGGCACGATCCTGGCTGTGGTCCGTGGTACTCAGCGAAAGCAGCGACAGCTCGTCGTAGCCCGTGTTCTGAAGCAGCTGGCGCGTCGCTTCGACCACCTCCGCGGGCGTCCGTTCGCGCGTCGGGCGATAGATCATGCCCGCCTGGCAGAAGCGGCACCCCTGCGTGCATCCGCGCTGGATCTCGACCGCAGCGCGGTCGTGGACAGTCTGCAGGAACGGCACGATCGGCTTCAGCAGCGGCGGCGGCAGGTTCTCCACGATCCGCCGACGGATCGCCTTGGGCGCCTCCGGGACCAGCGGCTCAAGGCCCGCGAGGTGGCCGGCCGCATCGTAGCGCGCTTCGTACATGGAGGGCACGTAGACGCCCGGCATCGCCAGCAGTTCGCGCAGGCGAGTGGCCCGCGGGGTCCGGGAGCGCTTCCACTCCGCCACCCGTTCCGCCAGCTCCACCACCGCATCCTCGCCCTCGCCCAGGACGAAGGCGTCGATGAACGGCGACAGCGGCTCCGGGTTGAACGCGCCGCTCCCACCCGCAATCACCAGCGGGTGATCGTCCGAGCGGTCGCGAGCCCGCACGGGGATGCCCCCGAGGTCGAGCATGTTGAGGACGTTGCTATACGTGAGCTCGTACTGGAGCGTAAAGCCGACGATGTCGAACTCGCGCAGCGGGCGGCGGTTTTCGAGCCCCCAGAGCAGCGCCCGCTCGCGGCGGATCTCGGCCTCCATGTCCTCCCAGGGCGCGTACACGCGCTCCGCCAGGACGCCGTCGCGCTTGTTCAGGATGTCGTACAGGATGCCGAGTCCCATATTCGACATGCCGATGTCGTAGGCGTCCGGGTAGGCCAGCGCGAACCGCACCGGGTTCGCATCCCAGTCCTTGGTCACGCTGTTCCATTCGCCACCCGTATAGCGGGCGGGCTTGGACACGCGCGTCAGCAGCGAATCAACGGACGAACTCATGGCGAACCTCCATGCGGCCCGGGGACGGCCGCCGTTGCGGGGTGAGCACCCATGGTAGCCCGAACACGGGGTATCGCGGGAAGGCGGCCCGCACCCTCCCGCCGCCTTCCTCTACACTGCTTCCATGACCCAGCCGACCCAGCGCGTCCTGTACCTGCCGCCCGGCGTTGTCGCGGCGCCGCCGCCCACGCCCGTCCCGCAGAGCCAATCCGGGTTGCCGTTCGACCGCGCCTTCTTCGAACAGCTCCTTCCCGCGATGGTCGCGAACTTCTGCGCGCAGATCGAATGCGCGGCGCCGCTGGTCGAAGTGATGACCGTCGATGGCGCCCGGCATTATGTGAACGGGGTCAGCGGCGTAACGGACCAGTGGGTGGCGCTGCACACGACGCAACCGGACCACGCGCACGCGGTCCAGGTCTTCGTGCCGTACACCACCATCTATCGCGTCGAAATCCACCCCGGCGCCGACGACCGCCGCCAGCTCGGCTTCGTCCTGAACGCCCCCGCCCCGGCGCGCATCAACCCCGCGCCCCAGGAGCTCCCCGTGCGGGCCGCGGCCAAGAAAAAGGGCAAGTGAGGGGACCTTGTACTTCGGGTCGGCGGCGAACCGGACCTCACGCGCGGCCGCGCCTACGAATGACTCCCGGACGGCGCAGCCCATGCAGCGGGCCTGCTACGGGTATTCGACGATTCATGCGGGGACCATCTGTATCCGGCGTGTTTGTGGCTGGCTACGACGGGGCCGCAAACACGCCGAATGCTCGCTCGCAAGACGAAGTGACACGCGGCGCATTCCTTAGAGGGGATCTCCGAGGGTAGAGTAAGCATCGATGGAGCTTGCCGGGACGGACCACCGAAAGAAGGCGCGGGGCGCCTTTTACACCCCTCGCGCCGTCGCCTCCAGACTCGTTGAGTGGGCGGTGCGAACGCCGGACGACCTTGTGATCGATCCCAGTTTCGGCGGGTCAATGTTCCTGGAGCTGGCCGGGGAGCGACTTGCGGCGCTGGCCAGTGGCAGGCTTCCGCAGCCCGTTGTTGGGGTTGACGTCGACCCGGGTGCCATCCAATCCGGCTATGATTCCGGCCGCTTGCGACGTGCAAGGCTCATCGAAGGTGACTTCTTCACCCTGGAACCGGCCGACCTCCCCGCATTCACCTGCAACATCGGCAACCCCCCGTATGTGCGGTACCAGTCCTGGGACCATGCGAACTCTCGCGCCCACGCTGTCGCGAAGCAGATGGGCGTTCCTCTCACGCGGCTGGCATCGCTATGGGCGCCGTTCATTCTTCACGGCTGCCGGTTCTTGCAACGGGGCGGGCGTCTGGCTCAGGTCCTCCCGGCGGAACTGCTCCACTCGCAATACGCCAAACCGGTGACGGAATACCTGGCGACCGCGTTCTCGCGCATCACAGTTGTCGTGTTCGACGAGCGACTCATCCCGGACGCACTCGAAGAGGTGATCTTGCTCTTCGCAGACGGCTTTGGAGAAGGACCGTCCAGGGGTATCCGGATCCTTAGCTACCAGAACCTCGCACAACTGCAGCTCAGTGACCTCGAGAGCGACGCACCGGGCAACTTCCAACGTGGTCAGGCGTTACTGTCCGTGCTGCCACCGGAAGCACAGCACGCATACGAATTCGCGGCTGCCCACGCGCAAACGCTGGGCAGCATGGCGTCCGTGAACATCGGTGCGGTCACCGGAGCCAACGAGTTCTTCCTTCGTACGAGGGCAGAAGTGGCCGAGCGCCAGCTCGCGCCCGAGCTTTTCACATCCGTCATCGGGAAGGCTAGTTCGATATCCGGCGCGGTGCTCGACGATAAGGACCTGGACCGGCTCGCCGCCGCGGGGAGGCCAACCGAGCTCCTCCTCACCCGCAACGCGTCATCTGACCATCTCCGAACGATCGCGCCGCTCATCGCCGAGGGTGAGGCCAAGGGTTACCACACGCGGTATAAATGCCGTATTCGGTCCCCATGGTGGGCCGTCCCGCTTCCATCGGGTGGCGTGCCCCACGCTTTCCTTACCTATATGAGTAATGCGTATCCGAGACTTGCGCTCAATCGCTGCATGGCTGTTTCCACGAATACAGTCCACAACCTCTTCCTGAACGATGCGGCTGTCGCGCCATTACTGGCGGCGGGGTTCTACAACTCCCTCACACTGCTATCAGCGGAAATCGTGGGTCGGTCGTACGGCGGAGGGATCTTGAAGTTGGAGCCAACGGAGGCGGAACGATTACTCATCCCACCGCTTCCGGCGGTACTCGCGGAAGTGCTCCCGTGCGTCGATTCAGCCATCCGCGCCGGAGACCTTGGAAAAGCATTAGACCTGGTCGATTCTGTTGTCCTCGCCCCGCTTGGTTTGACTTGCGAACGACATTACCGTCCTTCGCGATGCTCGCGAATTACTCGCCCTTCGGCGGCGAGCGAGGGAGAGAGAAAGGCACATCAGTGGCAACTGACGCGCCTTCCGCTAACAGAGTCTCTTGCGATCCTTGCGGCGTCGCGTTCCGGATCATTCGAAGCCAGTCAGTCTCTGTTTCTGGATGCCGTGCGCGCAATTCGACCAGCATGTGGTGAATGGGCTCGCGACGCAGGGCGACATTCGGAACGGCAAAGGCGACTTCTTCAATGACTTCCTTCGCGTCCTCCTTGGGCTTGTTCGGGCAAGGAGGTGCAGAGCAGGCCCAACATCCCGGGATTGAGTTTCGCTAATCACAAACTTGATATCGCCTACCCGCTCGAAGGTCCCGTACAGGTCGCCATCGAAACCAAGGCGACCGGCGTGCCCTTCACAGGTGGGCAACCCGGAGGCGGAAGAACCTGGCCGGCAGACCCGGGAGTGCGGACCTGGAAAAGCGCATCAAGGAAGCGGCGTTCAAGAACATCGACGTCAAGGGCGAGCGCGCGCGTTCAGAGGGCCGAGGCGGGGGAGCGACGAACGACCTTGGGCATTGGCTGCGCTCAACCCCTCCCCGGTGCTATCTGTTCCTTGCCTGCCGGGTCGTGGACGACAACGACCTCCGAAAGGCCGCTTCCTTCGCCCAAACGGCCAGTGTCTGGTTCGATCGCTGCGGGCTCTTCACCTATCGCGTCAACGCGACCGGGACGGGCTATGTCCCCGCGCCCGTTCACCCCACGATCTCCTGGACCGCGTCATGGCCGAGGTGTGCACGGTCTTGAGGAACCTTCCCTAGGCAGACCGCCGCCACACCCGCCCGCGAACCATCGGCCGCCGGTGAA
Organism: Candidatus Amarobacillus elongatus; assembly: GCA_016703545.1. Taxonomy (GTDB): domain Bacteria; phylum Chloroflexota; class Dehalococcoidia; order Tepidiformales; family Tepidiformaceae; genus Amarobacillus; species Amarobacillus elongatus. The sequence continues at coordinate 474,161 of JADJBX010000002.1, read as the reverse complement.
ACCCTTTGGTACACTGTTCGCTCAGTACCGGAGGGCACGCCATGGATAGCTCGGCTTCGCAACCCACGCTCTTTTCGCAGGAGGCCCTCGCCGGCCTTTCCCGCTCCGTTCACGCGTGGGAGGAGGGCCCGCTCGCCAAAATGCTCTCCCGTTCGCCCGAACGCGGCGAGTTCGAAACCAGCTCGCTGCCCGTCCAGCGCCTCTGCCGCCGCTCGATATCGCCGGGCTGGATTACGAGCGCGACCCTTGGGTTCCCGGGCGAGTACCCCTTCACCCGCGGCGTGCAGCCCACCATGTACCGGGGCCGCCTCTGGACCATGCGCCAGTACGCCGGCTTCGGCACCGCCGAGGAATCGAACCAGAAGTTCCGGTACCTCCTCAGCCAGGGCCAGACCGGCCTCTCCGTCGCCTTCGACCTCCCCAGTCAGCTCGGCTACGACTCCGACGACCCATGGCCATCGCCGAAGTGGGCCAGGTCGGCGTCGCGATCGACTCCTCCTGACATGGAGACGCTGTTCGAAGGTATCCCGCTCGACAAGGTGTCGACGTCGATGACGATCAACGCGCCCGCCGCCGTGATGCTCGCGATGTACATTGCGACGGGCGAGAAGCAGGGCGTGCCTTCGGAAAAGCTGAACGGCACCACCAGAACGACATCCTCAAGGAGTACGTGGCGCGGGGCACCTACATTTTCCCCCCGGCCCGAGCGTACGGCTGGCGGCGGACATCATGGAGTACTGCGCGAAGCACGTGCCCATGGAACACCATCTCCATCAGCGGCTACCATGCGTGATGCCGGTTCGACGGCGGCGCAGGAGATCGGGTTCACCTTCGCCAACGCCTGCGCCTACATCGATGCCGCGCTCGCGAAGGGCCTCGACATCGACGACTTTGCCGGGCGCATTAGCTGGATCTTCAACACCCACAACAACTTCTTCGAAGAGATCGCCAAGTACCGCGCGCTGCGCCGGCTCTGGGCCACCATGCTCAAGGAGCGCTACGGTTCGAAGGACCCGCGTTCGATGATGTTCCGCACGCACACGCAGACGGGCGGCAGCACGCTCGTCGCGCAGCAGCCGGAGAACAACATCGTGCGCGCCGCGATCCAAACGCTCGCGGCCGTGCTCGGCGGCGTCCAGAGCATCGCCCTGAGCTGCTTCGATGAAGCCCTCGCGCTGCCGACCGATGAGGCTCAGCGCATGGCGCTGCGCACGCAGCAAATCATCGCCCACGAGACGGGCGTCACCGACACGGTCGACCCCCTCGCGGGCAGCTACTTCGTCGAATACCTGACGAACGAGCTCGAGGCGAAGGCGCGTGAGTACATGCGGCAGATCGAGGAGCAGGGCGGCAGCATCGCGGCCATCGAGAAGGGCTGGATCCAGGCCCAGATCGCCGAGGCGAGCTGGGAGTACCAGCGCAGCGTCGATGAGAAGCGCGAGATCATCGTCGGCGTGAACGACTACCTCGATGGGGGCGAACAGCGGCCCTCGATCTTCTCCGTCGACCGGCGGCTGGTCGAACACCAGCTCTCCCGCCTCGCGCACCACCGCACGGAGCGCGACGACGCGGCGGTGAAGGCGGCGCTGGCGAACCTGGAAGCGGCCTGCGCCGGCACGGAGAACCTGATGGTGCCGATCCTCGAAGCGGTGCGCGCGTATGCGACCCTCGGCGAGATCTGCGGCTCCATGCGCGGCGTATTCGGCGAATACAACCGCCGACCGTCATTTAGGGCCGCGCGAGGGGCTGCGCGACCAGCCGCTCGAAGCCGTACAGTTCGCCCGTGAGAATCCTGGTCCTCGGCAACAGCGACACCGCGGGGATGTACACCGACGCCGAGACGTGGCCCGCTGTGGTCGCGGCCCGGCTCGCCGCGCGCGGCCTGCAGGACGTTACGGTCGTGGAGCGGCCGTTCTGGGCACTGAACCCCAGGGCTCCTACGATCGCGGTCGAGCGCGCGCAGGAGACCGGCGCCGACCTCGTGGTGTGCCGCTCGGGTCGTTCGCGTTCACGGTGGGGTTCGCCTGGGTGCGGGTTCGGCGGCTGTTCGGCGAACGGGCGGCGGGCGCTTCCGCGCCGCCGAAGCGTCGTTCGACAACCGCACGAGGCGCCGGAATGGGATCCGCGCCAGCGCGAACCGCCTTTCGCGCGGCGTCGCGCGGTCCCTCATCGGCATCGAAGCACCACACTCCGTGGAGGAGACTGCGGCGGCGTACGTCGCGGTACTGCGAGCGCTGTCGCGCGTTGAAACGCTGGACGTCCTCGTGGTGGAGTACCCGGCGGAGCGCGGGCGGGGCGTGGTGGGCGGCGACATCGCGGCCCGGCGGCAGCGCTTCCGGGCGGCCGTGCACGCCGAGGCCGAGGCGCATCGCTACCCGTTCCTCGCCAACGCCGAGACCCTCGGAGACAACAGCGCGTTCGTGACCGAAGACGGGTTCCATCTCTCGGGAGCGGGGCACGCGCGGCTGGGCAGGGCCGTCGCGGAGGCGGTCCACGGACGGCTGGCGGGCGGGGTACCGGTAGTGCCCGCCGGCGGCCGCGCCGACAGCCAGCCGCCGCGCGCGTAGAATCGGCCTGAATTCGATTCACGGGAGGGCGCGCAATGGCTGAGACGAAGGAGATCGGGCTGCCGGTCCACGAGCGGTACAGCCCGCCGGCGAGGGTGCGCGAGGGCGCGCTCGTCGGGAGCCTCGCCGAGTACCAGGCGCTGTACGACCGCAGTATCGCGGACCCGGATGGGTTCTGGGCCGACATGGCGAACCGCCACCTGAGTGGATGGCGCCTTCGGGAAGGTGCGCGAGAGAACCTGCCGCGGGCGATATCAAGTGGTTCCTGGGGGCAAGCTGAACGTCTCGGTGAACTGCCAGGACCGCCACCTCGCCACCCGGGGCGACCGTGTCGCCCTGCTGCTGGAAGGCGACGAGCCCGGCACCAATCGCTCCATGACCTACCGGGAGATGCACGCCGAAGTGTGCCGGCTGGCGAACTACCTCCCGCTCGCGGGGCGTGGGCAAGGGCGACCGCGTCGCGATCTACATGGGCATGGTCCCGGAGCTCGCGGTGGCGATGCTGGCCTGCGCGCGCATCGGCGCCGTCCATTCGGTCATCTTCGGCGGCTTCAGCCCGCGTTCAATCCGCGACCGCGTCGACGACTCCACGTGCAAGGCGATCATCACGCAGGACGAAGGGCGCCGCGGCGGCCGGCCGGTGGCACTGAAGGCGAATGTCGACGAGGCGCTCTCGGCGCCCGGGCACACCGTCGAGTTCTGTGTCGTATTCCGCCACACGGGGGCGGCCGTGAACATGGTCGCGGGCCGCGATGAATGGTGGCACGACGTGGTGCCGGGGCAGCCAGACACGGCCGAGCCGGAGGTGATGGACTCCGAGGACCCACTGTTCATCCTGTACACGTCGGGGTCGACCGGGAAGCCGAAGGGCGTGCTCCACACACAGGCGGGGTACCTGCTGTACACGATGGTGACGCACAGGTACACGTTCGATCTGCGCGACGACGACGTGTTCTGCTGCGCGGCCGACATCGGTTGGATCACCGGCCACAGCTACATCGTCTACGGGCCCCTGGCGAACGGCGCGACCAGCGTGCTCTTTGAGAGCGTGCCCACCTACCCCTGATGCGGGGCGGTACTGGGATACGGTCGATCGCCTCGGCATCACTATCCTGTACACCGCGCCAACCGCCATTCGCGCCATCGCCCGGGAAGGGGATGAGCCGGTGAAGCGGTACCGGCGGACCTCGCTGCGCGTTCTCGGCTCGTCGGCGAACCCATCAACCCGGAAGCGTGGCGCTGGTACTACCGCGTGGTGGGCGAAGAACGCTGCTCGGTGGTGGACACCTACTGGCAGACGGAGACCGGCGGGCACATGATCACCGGCCTCGCGGGCGCCACCGACATGAAGCCCGGATCGGGGTCCCTGCCGTTCTTCGGGGTCAAGCCGAGCGTCGTCGACGAATCGGGCGAAGAGCTCATCGGGAACGACGTTACCGGTCGGTTGTGCTTCGACCAGTCGTGGCCGGGCATGATGCGCACGGTCTACGGCGACCACGAGCGCTTCGTGCAGACGTATCTCGCGACGTACACGGGCCGGTACTTCACGGGCGATGGGTGCCACCGCGACCAGGACGGTTACTACTGGATCACGGGCCGCGTCGACGACGTGCTCAATGTCGCCGGCCACCGCCTGGGGACGGCCGAAATCGAGGGGGCGCTGGTGGGGCACGAAGCGTGCGCCGAGGCCGCCGTCGTCGGCTTCCCCCACGACCTCAAGGGCACGGGCATCTACGCGTACGTGCTGCTGAAGGCGGGCGTGAGCGGCTCTCCGGAACTGGAAAAGGAGCTGAAGGACGCCGTCCGCCGGGACATCAGCGCCATCGCCACACCGGACCGGATCCAGTTCGTCGAAGGGCTGCCGAAGACCCGTTCGGGCAAGATCATGCGGCGCATCCTGCGCAAGATCGCCGAGGGCGAGCCCGAGAACGTCGGCGACGTGACGACGCTCGCGGACCCGGCGGTGGTCCAGAACATCATCGAAGGGGCCATCGCCGGGGACTGACCCTGTGCACCGGGGCCGCGCTGCGACCGCAGCGCGGCCTAGACGGGCTCGAGGGGCCGGTGCGGGAGCGCCGGCAGCAGCACCGTGATGGCATCGCCCGGGGCCACGGCGCCGCCGGCGAGGACGATGCCCATGACGCCCGCCTTCCGCACCAGGTTTCCGGCATCATCGCGATCGAGGCAGGCGGCCATGAGCCCCTGCTGGAAGCCGTCGAGCTGCGCGCAGGGGTTGCGCAGGCCCGTGACCTCGACGATAGCTGCCCGGCCGATCGCGAGCCGGGTCCCCGTGGGGAGTGCAGGCAGATCGAGGCCACGCGTTGTGATGTTCTCGCCCATATCGCCCGCCGCCACCGTGAACCCCTCGGAGGCCAGCTGCTCGTGCAGTTCGGCGTGAACGAGATGGACCTGGCGGAGGTTGGGCTGGTTGGGATCGCGCGCCACTCGCGAGCGGTGCTTCACCGTCGCGCCGTTGTGCGCGTCGCCTTCGACACCAAGCCCGGGGATGAGGGTGATGGAGGCCGCATTCTGCTTCGAGAACGTGTGCCCGCCGCTGAGACTCACCGCCTCAACCGTTGCCATGGAACCTCCCCGCCGGCGCCCGCCGGCTGGCTGCCTTCGATGGTGGCCGCGCACGGGCAGCGCCATCCGGGGCGATGTCACCCATTGAAGTAGAGACGGAAGCCCGCGGAGGCGTCGGTGAACCCTTCGCGCGCATAGAAACGGTGAGCGTCCGTGCGTTCGTTACGGCTCTGGAGCTGGACCTTGTAGCAGCCCGCCTCGCGGGCGGTGCGCAGCGCCTCGGCCATGAGCGCGTGGCCCAGGCCGGCGCTGCGCACCGTCGCATCAACAACCATGTTCTCCAGCTGGGCCCACGGCTGCGCGCCGTGCGTGAGGTTGGGCACGACAATGACCGTGACGGTCCCGGCGACGGAGCCGTCGTGCTCCGCGACGAGCAGAGTCGCGCCGGGGGAACGCCAGAGGGCGGCAAGGGCGGCCTCCGCGGGCGCCCTGGGCGAACGGCACGTCGTCGCCGCCGAGCTGGGCGTACAGGCTCAGCAGCGCCGGGAGGTCATCGGGCCGGGCGGGCCGAACGTTCGTCATGCGCCAGCCCCTCTCACGGGAGCCGCCCGCGCGGGCGTGAAGCACAAGCGCGGGCGGCCTGTCGTTCAGGATCGCGGCCGGACGCCGCCTACCACTCCTTGCCGATACCGCCGCGCGAACCGAAGAAGCCCGCGGGCCAGTTGCGGCCGGTGATCATGGCCTTGTCGACGTCCTCGCGGGTGGCGATGCCCTGCTCGACGATGAGCATGGCCTCGCGGCGCGCGGCGCCGAAGATGCGGTTCAGCAGGAACCCATACGTCTCCGGGGTGTCCTTCACGAGCGACACGGCCTTGCCGATGCGCTCGCCGAGGGCGACGGAGGCGTCGATCACGTCCTGGGTGTTGTCCGGCGTGTAGATCACTTCGAGCATGCGCATGGTCGGCACCGGGTTCGAGAAGTGCATGCCGATGAACACCGGCTTGCGCGCCTCGGAGACGTCCCGGGCGAGATCCTGGATGACGAAGCCGGAAGTGTTGCTGCCGAAGATGGCGCCGGGCTTCGCGATCGCGTCGAGCTCCTTGAACACGGCCTGCTTCAGTTCGAGCTTCTCCGGGACGGCTTCGAAGATGAAGTCGCAGCCGGCGAGTCCGGACATGTCGAGGGTGAAGCTGACGCGGTTCATGGCGGCCACGGCATCATCGAAGTTGACCTTGCCGCGCTCGACGGCGCGCTTGATGCCCCACTTGCCATCGAACAGGGCCTGCCTGGTGGCGCTGATGGCGTCGTCGCTGATGTCCCGGACGACGACGTCGTAGCCGGCGAGGGCGCAGACCTGGGCGATACCGCCACCCATGACACCGCCGCCCAGCACGCCAATCGTGCGGATGTCCTCGATCTTCATTCCGTTCTCCTGAGGAGTATTGCGGAGGGGATGATAGCCCTCCTCGGCGGGACTGGCATTCTCAGGAAACTCCCAGCGTCATCCGGGGAAGGCCCAAGGGCCGGGGAGCATCGTGGGGTCAGTGGCCGCGAGCGGCGAGCCAGGGAGATGACGATGACGGGCAACATCATTCGCACGACCGTCGCAGGGCTGGTGCTGGCGGGATTCGCGAGCACCTGGGGCTACCTGCACAACGTGAATACCACGACGACGGCCGCGTCGACCGCCACGGCGGCCCCGAGCAGCGCGCCGGCGGGTGCCAGCACCACGCCGGCCCCGGCAACGACGAACACCGCGACCCAGGCGACGGCAACGGCGACGGCGACCCCAACCAAACAGGCCACAGCCGCCGCGACCACGGCGGCGCGCACTTCCGGGGGTCCTGAGATGAACACCAATTCCGCGTTCCTGTGGGTCTCGGGTGGCATCGCGGCACTGGCGGGCGGGCTGGCGCTGCAGGGCACGGACATGGGCCAGGAAGCATGGTTCCTGAGCCGCGCGTCCGGGCTCGTGGCGTTCGCGCTGCTTTCGGCGAGCGTGATCCTCGGACTGCTGCTCAGCACGCGCACCGCGAAGGAGCTGATGCCCGCGCGCATCGCGGCCGACCTGCACACGTTCCTGAGCGTACTGACGCTCGTGTTTCTCGGGCTGCACGGCGGGGCGCTGCTGTTCGATGGGTTCTTCCACTTCACGCCGCTGAGCCTGCTGGTCCCCTTCGCCAGCCCGTACGAACCGTTGTGGACGGGCCTCGGGGTCATCGGTGGATGGGGACGGCAATCGTGGCGGCGAGCGTTCGGATGCGCAGGCGCATGGGTTACGCGACCTGGCGGCGCCTGCATTACGTCTCGTTCCTGGCGTACGTGCTCTCGCTGGTGCACGGCATGACGGCGGGCACGGATACCGGGCTGCCGGCGGTGCAGCTGCTGTACATCGGGTCGGCGGCCCTCGTCACGGCGCTGCTCATGCTGCGGTTGCTCATGCGCCCGGAAGCGCGGGCGGCGAAGCCAGCCACGGCAGGGCAACCGGGTTCCATCTCCAGGGCCGCCTGAGCAGCGGACCTGCGGGCGCCGGCCACGAGCCGGCGCTGCCCGCGTTGGGGCCAGTCCGAGCGTTCTCAGCAAAACCTCAGGAGCAGGGATAATGATAGGCACAGGAAGCAACGGGACGACCGATATGCAGCGCACTTCGAACGGCCAGGCGGCCGATGCCACCACCCGGATCCTCGTCGTGGACGACGAGGAGGCGATTACCGACCTCGTCGCGACGACCCTTCGGTACGAGGGATTCACGGTCGAGACGGCGGCCAGCGGGCGGGAAGCGCTCGCGACGGTGAAGGGGTTCCGGGCCGGATGTGCTCATCCTGGACGTGATGCTGGGCGACATCGACGGGTTCGACGTCCTGCGCAGGCTGCGCGCCGACGACGAGCGGGTGCCGGTGCTATTCCTGACCGCGGCGGACGCGCCCGAAGACCGCGTGCGCGGCCTGACGCTCGGGGGCGACGATTACATCTGCAAGCCGTTCAGCCTCGCGGAGCTCGTGGCGCGGGTGCGGGTGGCGCTCAGGCGTTCGGCTCCGCAGGAGGCGCCCACGCGCCTGACCGTCGGGGACCTGGAGATGAACCTCGACAGCATGCAGGTGAACCGCGGCGGCCGGCCCATCGAACTCACTCCGACGGAGTTCAAGCTGCTGCGGTACCTCCTGGAGAACGCCAACCGCGTGCTTTCGAAGGACCAGATCGTCGACCACGTCTGGAACTACGACTTCGACGGCGACACGAACATCGTGGAGACGTACATCAGCTACCTCCGCAAGAAGGTCGACATCGAACGCCCCGGGCTGGTGCAGACGGTGCGCGGGTTCGGGTATTCGTTGCGGCTGCCAGGGAGTTAGAACGTGTCGTTGCGCGCGCGCGGCTCATCGTGGGGCTGGTGGTGGTGGTGCTCGCCGGGCTCGCGGGCGCGAACGTGACCACGTACATCGTCGTGCGTGGCTTCCTGCTGGACCGCATCGACGATCAGCTGGTGCAGGCGGCCGACCCGATTTCGCGCGAGATCGACCGGCAGCGAAACACCACCCCCTACCCGGACGGCACCTACCCCTACCCGCAGCGCGAAGGATCGCGCGACCGGGGGATTCCGCCGACCTCGTTCCCACCCGGCACCTACGGCGAGATCCGCAATGCGGACGGCACCTCGTCCAGCCTCGTCCTCGGTTTCGGCACCTCGTACGCGCCGCCGAAGCTCCCCGAAGAGCTGGACATCTCCGAGGCGACCTTCCTGTCCGTGGACGCCACCGACGGCTCGTTCCGGTACCGCGTCCTCGCCCGGACGATCTCGGACGGGCGCGTGCTGTTCACGGCCGTGCCCATGACCAGCGTCGACCAGACGATGAACGACCTGCGAACGACGTCGCTTGGCGTGTCCGCCGCAGTGGTGCTGGTGGTGGCGGCGCTGGCGCTCTGGCTGGTCCGACTGGGACTTCGCCCGCTCGATTCGATGGCGGTGACAGCGGGCGAAATCGCGGCCGGGAACCTCACGCGGCGGGTTGAGCACACGGACAACCGCACGGAAGTCGGACGCCTGGGCACGGCGCTGAACCAGATGCTGGCGAGCCTCGAGGAGGCGTTCGCGGAACAGAAGGCCTCGGAGGAGCAGCTGCGGCGGTTCGTCGCCGACGCATCGCACGAACTTCGCACGCCGCTAACCTCCATCCGCGGGTATGCCGAGCTCTTCCGCCGCGGCGCGGACCAGCGGCCCGAGGACCTGGCGAAGGTGATGCGGCGGGTGGATGAGGAGTCCGCGCGCATGAGCGTCCTCGTGGAGGAGCTGCTGCTGCTGGCGCGGCTGAACCAGGCCGCCCCTCGATCGCGCGCCGGTGGACATCGCCCAGCTGGCGCAGGACGCCGTGGACGACGCACAGGTGGTCGCGCCCGGGCGGCGAATCGAGCTGGTGGCGCCGGAGCCGGTGTACGTGCATGGCGACGAAGCGCGGCTGCGGCAGGTCGTCGCCAACCTCGTCACGAACGCGCTGAACCACACTCCGGGGGATGCCGCCGTGACGGTGACCGTGCGCGAGGATGGAGCGAAGGCGGTGCTGGAGGTGGCGGACCTCGGCCCCGGGCTTTCGCCCGAGGACGCGCCGCACGTGTTCGAGCCGTTCTATCGCGTGGACAAGGGCCGCGTGCGGAGCAAGGGCGGCGGCACGGGGCTCGGCCTGGCGATCGTGAAGGCGATTGTGGAAGCGCACGCGGGCAGCGTTGCGACGCGGCCGAACACGCCCCACGGCGCGGTGTTCTCGGTGGCACTGCCCGTGCGAGGGGCAACGGGTCGAGGGCAGGCTTCATGCGGGGGCGTCGCGCAAGTGGCGCCCCTGCTTCGTGCGCGGCGCGCCCGCCGGCCGGGCATTGACCGGGGTTTTCCATTTCTCAGGGAGATCTCAGGCAGCTCCCCGAGGGCGCTGAGGTGGCGGCGGCATTGTGAGTCTCAGAACAACGGAGGACCGGAAACGGAGCCGGGGTTCGAACGAACAACCGCAGCACCGGGGACGTCCCCACCAGACCCAGGAAGGAATACCGAACATGAAGAAGTTCCAGGCCCTCACCCTCGCCGGCGGCGCCGCGTTCAGCGCGATTGGCATCTTCGGCGGCACCCTCGTCCAGGCGCAGAGCGCGCCGGCCACCCAGACGCCCACCACCCAGGCCGCTCCCTCGAGCACCGACCGCGCCGCCGACCGCGCCGCTGAAGTGAACGCCTACATGACGAAGCTCGCCGCGAGCCTCGGCATCAGCGTGGATTCGCTGAACGCGGCCGTGCAGAAGGCGAACCTCGCGACCATCGACGAACTCCAGGCGAACGGCAGCATCAGCGCCGAGCGTGCCACCGAGATGCGCACCCGCGCCGGCGAGGCCGGTGCCGGCTTCATGCTCGGCGGCGGCAAGGGCGGCCCCGGCGGCGACCATCGCGGCGGCCGCGGCGGCATGATGAACTCCGCCGACCTCGCGACGTTCCTCGGCGTCACCGAGGACACGCTCCGCACCGAACTGAGCACCCAGAGCCTCGCGACCGTGGCGCAGAACCACGGCAAGTCGCGGGACCAGCTGAAGGCGTTCCTTTCGGCCGAGCAGAAGACGCACCTCGATGAGCAGGTGGCCGCCGGCCGGATGACGCAGGCCCAGGCGGATGCGAAGCTCGCCGAATTCAGCACGAACCTCGACACGCGCATCGACCAGGTTGGCAAGCCGGCGCGCGGCATGCAGCCGGGCGGCACGAACTAACCTCGACCAGCCTCCTCCTCCTCCAGCGCCTCGCCGGGCTTCCCCCGGCGGGGCGCTTTGGCGTGCGCGGAGATCGGGGCAGTTGCCGTGCGCTCGCAGGGCTCTAGAATCGCGCGCGGAGGTGCAGCACATGGGACACCCGATGCGCGGCGCGACGGCGATTACCGGCCTCGGTATCACGCCGATGGGGCGGATTTTCGGAAAGAGCGCGAACGAACTCGCGGCGGATGCGGTGCGAGAGGCGATCGAGGACAGCGGCCTTCGCAAGGACGAGATCGACGGCCTGCTCATCAACCCGGGGATCACGGGCACGACGGGCGGCGGCATCGGGCTGGGGCTGCAGAACTACCTCGGCCTGAACAACCTGCGGCTGCTCAACCACATGAACGCGGCGGGGTCGACGGCGGCGCAGATGGTGCAGTACGCCAGCCTCGCCATCGCGGCGGGCATGGCCAACCACGTGGTCTGCGTCTTCGCCGATAATCCGCTGACGGAGGGAAAGTCGAGCGGTTCCTCGTACGGTGGCGCCTCGCGCATGCCCTCGCGGCCGCAGGGCGTGGGCGGGCTCTACCAGCACGCGGGATTCTTCGGGCCGAACACCTCCTACGCGCTCGCCTGCAGCCGCCACATGGAGCTGTACGGCACGACGCACGATCAGCTGGGTGCGATCGCGGTGGCGGAGCGGGCATGGGCGGTGAAGAACCCCGCGCCCAAATGCGCGAGCCGATGACGATGGAGATGTACCACGCCTCGCGCTGGATTGTGGAACCGCTGCACCTGCTCGATTGCTGCCTCGTTTCCAACGGGGCGGTCGCGGTCATCGTCAGCAGCGCGGAGCGGGCGGGGGACATGAAGGCACCGCCGGTGTACGTCCTCGGCATGGGGCAGGGGCACCCGGGGGACCCGCTGCGCGCGGGCTCGGACTGGGAGACCGAAACCGGCGCGAAGATCGCGGCACGCACCGTTTTCTCCATGGCAGGCCTCGGGCCTTCGGACATGACGCAGCTCCAGCTGTACGACTGCTACACCTACACCGTGCTCGTCACGCTCGAGGACTACGGCTTCTGCGCGAAGGGCGAAGGCGGCCCCTTCGTCGCGGACGGGAAGCTGGGGCCGGGCGGTTCGCTCCCCACGAACACCGGCGGTGGCGAACTTTCCGGGTATTACATGTGGGGCATGACCCCGCTGAGCGAGGCCGTCATCCAGGGGCGCGGCCAGGGCGGCGAACGGCAACAGCCGAACGACTACATCCTGTGCACCGGAAACGGCGGCATCCTGAACTACCACGGGGCTCTGATCCTGAGCCCGAACCGGAGCTGATGCGATGAGTGACACCACCCCGGCGCCCTCCCGCCCGCTGCCGCAGGCCGATGAGATCTCGCAGGAGTTCTTCGACGGCGCGATGGAAGGGCGGCTGATGCTGATGAAATGCGGCGGTTGCGGCGCACTCCGGCTCCCCTCGCGCCGCCACTGCGACGTCTGCCTGTCCGACCAGACAGAATGGGTGCAGGCGAGCGGCCGGGGCGTGGTCCGGAGCTTCGGGATCATGCACCAGCGCTATCACCCCGGGTTCCAGACCCCGTACAACGTCGCGTTCGTGGAGCTCGATGAGGGCGTGCGCCTGCCGACCAACATCACCGGGATCGCGAATGAGGCGATCCGCGTGGGCATGCCGGTGGTGGTCGACTGGGACCGCTATGAGGACGTGGCGCTGCCGAAGTTCCGGCCGGCATGAGCCACCGCCAACCATCGCCCGGGCCTCGGCGAGGGGGATTGGGGGGAACCGTGGAGGGGTTCTTAACAATCCCGCGTCTTATGGCGACCGCGGGCGCTTGATACTTGACTACAACTTATACTGCCCCCCGGCGGGTGTGTCGGAGGCGCGGATCGTGGCAGGCGAACACGGACTGGGACTGGTCCTGTGGACCACGGATATCCCCGGAATGACGGACTTCCTCGAGAAGGCTGCGGGCGTCCGGGTTGCCGCGCGGCACCCCGGATTCGCTGAATTGGACGCCGACGGCGCCACGATCTCGCTGCACGCGGACGAAGCGTCGCGGTCACACCCTGGTTCAACGCCCTCGCGCGGGAGGGCGGCTCGGGGCATCGGCACGGAAATTCGGCTGCGCGTGGCGAGCACGCCGCAGGCATTTGCGAAGGCCACGGCGATGGGCGCCCTCTCGGTCCTGCCCCCGTCCGAGATCGACGGACACCTGGAGTGCCAGGTGATGGGCCCCGACAGCTACCTGTTCACGTTCTGGCAGGAAGAAGCGGCAGCTCCCGGCGAGGTGGCGCCACGGGTCACCACGACCTCGGCGGACTGGCCGACGCGGCCCATGCAGTACCACCGCCGGTAACCGGTCACCAGGCGGTCCAGCCGCCATCGACCACGAGCGTGTGGCCGGTGACGTAGTCGCTCGCGGCACTGGCGAGGAAGATCACCGCGCCGGCGAGCTCGTGGGGCTGACCCCAGCGCCCCGCGGGCGTCCGTTCGGTGATGAACCGGCGGCGCTCCGGGTCTTCGTACAGCGGCCGCGTGAGGTCGGTTTCGAAGTACGTGGGAGCGATGGCGTTGACCTGCACGTTCGCGGCCGCCCACTCCAGGGCGAGGACCTTCGTCAGCTGCTCGACGCCGCCCTTGGCGCTGGCATAGGCAGCCTGGTTCGCGAGCGCCACGCTCCCGAGGATGCTTGAGATGTTGATGACCTTGCCCGAGCGCTGCCCCACGAGGTGCGGCCCGAAGGCGCGCGCGGCGAGGAAGTAGCCCTCGAGGTTCGTGGCAAGCACTTCCCGGTATTCGGCGGGCGTCAGTTCGAGCACGGGCTTGCGGATGTTGATGCCGGCGTTGTTCACGAGGATGTCGACGCGGCCGAGGCGGGACACGGCAGCTTCGGCGAGCGCGTCGGCGTCCGCGGGGCGCGTCATGTCCGGCGGTGATGGGTTCGCAGCGGCGGCCGAGCGCGTGCACCTCGTCCGCCAGCGATTCCAGCTCCGGGAGGTGCGGCTGCTGACGGCAAGGTCCGCGCCCGCGGCGGCGAGGGCGAGCGCCATGGTCCGCCCCAGCCCCCGCCCGGCGCCGGTGACCACCGCCACACGGCCGCTGAGGTCGAAGAGGCGGATGCCGAGGAGTTCCGGTCGCGTCACCGGGGGAGCATAGCGGGGAGGAGCGGGCAGCCGGAACGGCGCACCGGGTCCGCTGATGTCAGGGACCCGGTGCGCATCCGGGAGTCACTCGTAGCGGAGCGCCTCCGCAACCGGCACGCGCGAGGCGCCGCGCGCGGGGAGGAAGGTCATGAGCATCGACGCCGTGAAGGCAATGATGCAGATCACGGAGAGGTTGAGCCACGGCACGATGAACGGCGCGCCCTTGGACTCCTCGCCGAAGTCCCCGGTGATGAACAGGACCCACGACAGCGAGAGGCCGAGGAAGAGCCCCAGGAGGATGCCGGAGAGGGCGATGAAGCCGGATTCGAAGAGGAAGCTCAGGGCGACCATGCTGCGCTGGTAGCCGATCGCCCGCAGCATGCCGATCTGCTGGCGGCGTTCGACGACCGCGCGAGACGCCACCACGGCAAGCGCGGCGATGCCGACGATCAGGCCCAGCCCCATGAAGCCCTGGAACACGAGCAGGAAGCCGTTGGAGATCGCCTGCTGGTCATCGAGGAGCTTCTGCAGCGAATCCGCGCTCGCCTGGACGAGAGCCGACTCGACCTTCTTCGCGTACTCCTCGCCATCGACACCGGGCTTGAGGGTCAGGTAGAACCGCTGCCCGCGAGAGGCCGGGAACGTCTCCTCGACGGTGGAGAGGCCGGTGATGATGCCGCCCGTCCCATCGCCGCTGCCGCCGAGCGTGAGGAAGGTGCCGGCAGCGTCCTTCATGATGCCGATGACGGTAATGGTGCTGACGTTCCCGGTGCCCGGGTCGCGCAGCTTGAGCGTGAACGGCTGGAATGGTCCGGTGATTTCGTTGAGCTTGAGGAGTTCGCCCGCCGGGGGTCCGAAGGGGTCGGCGGGGGCGATGAGGTACGCGGGAATGACGGCCTTCGTCGGGTCGTCGCGGATGGCGTTCCACACCGCTTCGTCCGTTTCGTACCCGACCGCGCGGATGCGCATGCCGATGTTGGTCGACTGAATGAAGCCGGCGTCGGCGCCGATGACGGTGAAGCGCATGTACTCCGGAACGTACTTGTCGTTCGGGTCCGCGGTCTGTTCGTTGTCGGCCTTCTTGCCGTCGCGGTTCTGGACCTCGGCCTCGAAGGAGCCCGCGATACGGAGTTCGGCCGTCGTGGCGATATCGGTGGGCGGGAGCCCGGCCGCCTGGAGCGCCGCGCCGAGGTCGTCGATGCGGTTGTTTTCGTTGGGCTGGACGATGATGTCGAACCCGCCGCGCGACTCGTCGTTCAGGAAGATGGCGGAGAAGTTCGTGTTCATCGTCGCCATCATCACGAGCGAGAACATGATCAGGCCGATCATGACCATGGTCATGCCGGTGCGGAAGCGGGCCGTGAGCGGATAGGCCACGCCGGTCTTGATGGCGGGGAGGATGCGGCCGAAGCGCGACCCGAGCCGGGCAATCAGCGGCAGCACGATATCGGCGTTGTAGACCACGATGAAGACGCTCGCCGTGACCATGACCATGCCGCTGAGGAAGAACATCTCGATGTCGCCGTTCAGTTCGCCGACGACCTTTTCGTACACGGAACCCGGCAGGTACCAGAGCACGAGGAGCAGCGCGCTGGTGACGGTGAACGAAAGGCGAGGGGCGACGCCGAAGTAGCGCAGCGTGACGGCGGCGAAGAGGAAAATGAGCGACACGCCGAGGAAGAACCAGAAGGAGCTATCCCGCTCCAGGCCGGCGTAGGTCATGGCGGCGCCTGCGAGGCCGAAAGCGAACGCGACGCCGACGCTCCACGCGATCTGGACGCGGGCCTCTTGCAGGAGCGCGACGACGAAGCCCAACGGCGGCACAACGATGCCCGCGATGGGCAGCCAACGGGGCATGGATGCGGGTTTGCGGTCGCGCACGATGACCACGAGGAGCAGCGCGAGGAAGTACCACGGCAGGATGAGGAACCAGCCGATGCCGGGGAGGAGGATGCCCAGGATCCACGGCCAGCGGGGTGCGCCCTCGCTCGTGCGGTGGTCCCGGGTGAGGCCGACATTGTGTCCGCGCAGCAGGTAGAACCACGGCGCGACGAGGCCAATGAGGATGAGCACGCTCCCGAAGAGCATGCCGAGCGGGCCGATAAGGAAGAGCGAGAGCCCCACGGGCACGCCGGTCGCCATGACGCCGTTGAGTGCCGCGCGGACGTACCCGCGCCAGGTCGCGGCTTCCGGGTTGTAGGGGTGGGTCTCGGGGAGGTCGCGGATGGCGGCCGTGATATTGAGCCGGCTCGCGCGCCACGACGAAATGAAGATGACGATGAAGGTGGCGATGACGCCCAGGCAGAACGCGACGATGAGGCTGCGCGGCGTAAACGACACCGTCAGGTCCAGCCCGAGGTTCTCGCCGGCCGTGGACTTGATGATCGCGACCATGAGCACGGTGACGCCCATGCCCGCGATCAGCCCGACGACGGCGGCGCCGAGGTCGTACCCCATGCCCTCGGCCAGGAACGACTCGACGAGCTGGCGGCGCTTTGCGCCGACGGCTCGGGCCATGCCCATCTCCGGCTTCCGCTCGGCGGCGAGCATCACGAAGATCAGGAAGATCAGGAGGACGCCCGCGGCGATCGAGAAGAGCCCGAACACCACGAAGATGGTCGTGAAGGCGTTGCCGAGGAGTTCGGCGAAGCGCACGGCGTCCTTCTTGAACGGCTGCACCTGGTAGGGGCGGTCACCGAACGCCTGCTCGATCTTGTCGACGACGACGTCCGAGCGGGAGAGGCCGGACTTCACGCCGCCGGTGTTGGAAACGAACACGCCGTTTGCGTTGTCGCCTTTGCCGGTGATGGCGGCCAGGGTGGCGAAATCGACGCCGCCACCCTGCTTGGCGAAGGAGTTGAAGGCGCCGCTAAGCACCTCGTTCGGCGCGATGACCTTCACGACCAGCGTGACGGGCTTGCCTTCGTAGAAGATCGAGACCTGGTCGCCGGGCTTCGCGTCGATTTTCTCGGCGAGCTCCTTGTTCACGGCGATCTCGTTCGGCCCGAGGCTGATGGGCTTGCCATCGATGTCGTTGAGGCCGCCGAGCGCCGCGGCGTCCTGTGGCCGGAAGCCGACGATGGTCGCGGAGGCCTCGTTCAGCCGCGTGCGCTGGTTCTGAACGGGGAGGCTTTCGAAGTTGAGCGGGACGAACGCCTCGATGTCGGGATCGTTCGCGAACTGCCGCTGCCACGCCTCGACGTCGGCGAGCGGGATGACCTGGTCCGCCTGGGCGGCGGGCTGCTTGTCGGTGTCCCAGAGGATGAGCTCGTCGGCTTCGCCCGCGAGGTCGTACACCTCGGCGGTGACGCTGGTGGTGAGGGTGTCTCCGGTGCCGAAGGCCGCGCTCATGATGAGCGTCGACAGCATGAGGCCGATGATGATGAGCGCCGTTTGCGCCTTGCGCCGGGGGATGTTGCGCAGCCCCATCTTGAACATGACGGGGTTGCGAACGGCGATGAGGGCGACGAGCACGAAGATGAGGGCCGTGGCGATGACACAGCCAACGGCGATCCAGGTCATGGAGAGGCCGAAAAGCTCATTCATGCGTGGCTCCCGGCCACCTCGCGCATCGTGGCCTGCGAATCCTCGCGCACGATCACGCCGTCGGCCATGTGGATGGTGCGGTGGCAGCGGGCGGCCACCTTGGGGTCGTGCGTGACGATGACGCACGTCTGATTGGCCGACTGATTGAGCTCGACGATGAGGTCCATGATCTCGGTGGCGGTGGCGGAGTCGAGCGCGCCGGTGGGTTCGTCCGCCCACATGATCGCCGGGCGGTTCACGACGGCGCGGGCGACGGTGATGCGCTGGCGTTGGCCACCGGAGAGCTGCGACGGCCGCTGGTTCGCCTTATCCCGCAGGCGGACGCGATCGAGCGCCTGCAGCGCCATCTCGCGGGCCACCTTGGGGCGCGTGCCGGACACGATCAGCGGGAGCTCGACGTTCTCGGCGGCGGTGAGGACGGGCAGCAGGTTGTAGGTCTGGAAGACGAAGCCCATATCGCGCGCCCGGAACTCCGTCTTTTTGTCATCCGGCATGCGGGTGATGTCGGTGCCGTTGATGAAGACGATGCCCGAATCGAAATCGTCCAGCCCGGAGAGGCTGTTGAGGAGGGTGGTCTTGCCGCAGCCCGAGGGGCCCATGATGGCGACCATCTCGCCGCGGCGGACGGAGAGGTTCACGCCGCGGAGCGCGTGCACCTGAATAGATCCGGTGTCGTACGTCTTCTGAACGTCGCGCGCTTCGATGACGATGTCGTCGCCGGGAGTGGTGGCGTTGGATGGTGGCATGGCTGGCCTCCGCGTTTGTACTCGGCCCGGCAGGGGTGCCACTCGGGCGAAGGGCGATTCCGGGGCTCGCGCACAGGCCGCGCGGGCGCGCTGAGATTCAGGTTACGACCGGGAGGCCCTTTCGCGCTGCTCGCCATGCAGGCAGGGAACGAATGGTTTACTCAATCACTGTGATCTCCATCACAGTGGGCGCCCCGTCCGCGTCAAAGCCCCATGCGGACCAGCGACGGGCCTCCGCCGGGAGTTTCGTGGCATCGAAGGCGAAGACGGGTTCGGCGCCGGGATAGAGCGAGGCGGGATTCGCCGGACCGGCGGCGCAGAGCCGGGCATGGGCGGATTCGATGGCCGCCACGAGCGCGGCGACATCGAACCCGAGGGCACCCTCGGCGGCGAAGGGCCGAAGGTAACCGGCGGCCGTGGCGAAGAGCCGGTCGGGTCCGCGGTAATGTTTGCGGGTGATGTGTACGAACGCCGCCGCGACCTGGATCAGCCCCTTATAGAGGTCGCGCACGGGGCCGTGTTCCTGCTGCCAGATCTCCTCGAGGGTTTCGTGGCATTCGAAGAACTGTCCGCGGTTGAACTGGTCGCAGGCGAGCTGAAGGTTGCCGGGGACGGTGATGCGCTTCGTCACGAGCGTGCGTGGCATGCGAACAACAGTAACAGGGGCGCCACGGGCCGGGGATGTGCGCGCAAGCACGCCGCGCTCCACAATCGGGGGACGCACTCCGGGGGATTTGGCATGGCCGACGCGCACCACGATCCGAACTCCGCTCCCATGCACCACGACATCGTGGCGGACTACAAGCCGATCCACATGTTCATGTGCGCACTCCTCGGGCTGGCGGCGATGGGAATCGGGACCGTGCTCGGGCTGATCCTGGTGAACGACTAGGGTCCGAAGCGGCGGTTCATCCGATTTTTTCGAGCGAACTTCACGTAAAACCGGCCGGGAGCGGGTTGCCCTGTGTATCATCGCGGAATGGAAGGGCACCCCGGATCCGTGGCTTCGCCGGGTTCACGAATCATGTTGCGCGCAACGAAATACGATGGCGCGGAGCACTGGGTTCAGCCGTTCCGCGTCCTCGCCGACGACGGCAACCTGCTCGTGACGGAGTACCGCGCGCGCACTCCCATCTTCACGAGCCGCGGGGAATTCCGCTCGCCCTACAACAGCAGGGTGTACTTCTGGCGTGATCGCTGGTTTAACGTGTTCCGGCTTTCGCGGCCAGGCTGCGCGCTCGCGCTGTGGTACTGCAACGTCACCACGCCGCCAACGCTCACGGGCGGCGAACTGACCTACGTCGACCTGGACCTGGACGTGTGCGTGCGGCCCAACGGCTGCATCGAACTCCTGGACGAAGACGAATTCGAAGCGCACCAGCGGAAGTACGACTACCCGGACGACGTGATCCGAGCCGCCGAGGACGCCGCCCGGGAAGTGGCGGAACTCGCTCGGCGCCGGCAGTTCCCGTTCGCACTGGGATAATCCGCGCCCCCGTAAACAGTCGGCAAGATCTTCGCGATGCCCCTGTGAGCGCCTTGACCCGCACGGACAGGCCGGTGTTATGGTGGCTCGCGCGGGGTTCCTGGCGGTCCTTTCTATGGTGAAAAGCGTTCCTCTGTTGGCGGCCTTCGGGGCGTTGCTGTTTCTTGCGGCGGTCCTTGCCGGCGGCGGTACCACGGCGTCCGCGGCCCAGGGGCCATGCAACCCCTCCACCGCGGCTGTCGACGGCGAGGAACAGGGGTTCCTTTCGCTGCTGCAGAGCTGGCGGAACACGAATGTCAGCGGCCAGCAGCTGGCGCTGAGCGCGCCGCTGAACGCGGCCGCCGCCTGGTACGCCGAATACCAGCTCTCCCTGAACGGCGCCGGCGGGCACAGTGACCCCTACGGCCGCACCTGGGCGCAGCGGGCGATGGACTGCGGCTACACCGGCACCACAAGCGGCGGCATTCCGTACGCAACCGGTTCGGGCGAAGGCGTGTATGGCGCCGCCGGGAACGTCAGCGCGAGCGCGGCCCTGACGGGGATGGCGACGCAGCAGGGAAGCCAGAGCGGCATCTACATCCCCGGGTCGGCATCGGTGCCGGTGAAGTGCGCCGGGGTGGCGGTGGCCCGCAACGGCAGCCACACGGTATGGGTTGTGGTGCTCGCCTCGTACTCCGCGGGCGGGAGCTGTCCGCAGAACGCGACCACGACGCCCGGGACCGTAACGCCATCGGCGACGGCGGGCGGCGGCAGCCCAACCGCCACGGCCACCGCGACCACTCCGGGGGGCAGCGCGACCGCGACGCCGACCCGAACGGCCACACCCACCGCGACGGCAACGCCCACGCCGCAGTCCTGGCGCATCACCATCGCGCAGTTCGCGTGTGATTCGTGCCAGGTTTCGCCGGCCACGGCTGCCACGCCGACGCCCACCGTTGTCGCGCCCACTCCCACGGCAACGCCGGCAGCGTCACCCTCGGCCACTCCCACGGCGGCAGCGTCGCCGACCGTCGGGGCGACGTGCGGCGGCGCCAGCGCGTCGATTACCGGGCTGAGCAAGCAGGGCGAGTGGGTCGACGTGACCGGCACGGGGAACCTGAGCGGCTGGAAGCTCGTGAGCACGAACGGCAACCAGGAGTTCGCGTTCCCCTCGGGCTTCGTGCTCAACGGCAGCGTCCGGGTCCGTTCGGGCACCGGGCAGTCGGGCCTCCTGCCGGGCGAGCTGTGGTGGACGAACGCCGCGATGTGGAACAACAGCGAGAACGACGACGCGGAGCTCTGGGACTGCGGCGGCCAGCGCGTCGCGGTCTTCGACGACGGGCAGTAGCCCTTCGGATCGGCGCGAACACGAAGCCGGGGCCGCTTTCGCGGCCCCGGCTTCTTCGTTCCATGGGGGATGCGAAGCTAGAAGTGGTTGGGCGTGAAGGGCGCGTGGGTGGTTCGGAAGAGCGCGTCGGCGGTGGCCAGGGCGCGTTCGTCGGCTGCCTCGATGACGCCCGCGCGGTGGAGCACCGTGGCCGGCGTGTGGCCGGCGAGAAGCGTCGCGAGGGAGTTCGGCCGCATCGTCAGGTCCGCCTTGCGGTCCGTGCGGCTGACCATCGCGCTCGGGCCGTCGGTCTCGATGAGCCAGGTGCCATCGTTCCAGGAGCACATCGCGTCGCCGTCGATGCGGACAGTCAGGTCGCCACGGGCACCGTATGGGCGCGAAGCGAGGGCCTTTTCGACATCGACCACGCGCATCCAGATGGCGTCCTGGGTGCGCCGCTGCAGCATGCGCGGCTCGAGGAGCAGGTGCGGCGCGGGGTCGTCCACGGGGATGACGTTCGGCATCACGATGGTGCCGACGAGGTCGTGGCGGCAGATGTACTCCCAGAGCGCGCGATAAGCCTCCATATCGAGGGCGATGAAGTCCGTGACGCGGAGGACCTGCGCGGGGCCCGGCTCGGAGCGCTCGCGGTTCTGCGTGCCGTACGCGACGTGCCCGCGGGCTTCGCCGTCGGCATTGCGGTAGACGGCCACGTACACAGGCGCGCCTTTGCGCGCGGGGCGGAGGTTATCGGCCTGCCAGAGCACCGAGGAGCGGTGGATGGCCATGTTCCGGCCGGTGGCCCACTGGATGTAGAGCTGCTTGATGGTGGGGAACGCGTCCTGCGCGGACATCATCGTGATCGAGCCCGGGCTCTCGACGCGGGTTTCGAACTGGGCGACGCGCGGGTCGAATTCGTACGTGACGCGGTCGGCGGCGAGGCCGTATCCGAAGCGCTGGTAGATCGCGGCCATGCTCGCCCAGAGGATCGCGAAGGACTGGTTCCGTTCGCGCATGGTCTCGAAGCCCTGCTGCATCACCTTCCGCAGGAGCCCCTTGCGCCGGTGCTCCGGGAGCGTACCCACGGCCGTGACGCCCGCCATATGCACGGGGTTGCCATTCAGGCGCACGGTGAAGGGGAACGCGCCCATGGTGGTCCCGAGGCGGCCATCGACGAAGGCGCAGGTGGTCCAGTCGGGCGCGGTGTTGCGAATCTCCTCGTTCATCGCGTCGGCGTCGTCTTCGGCGAAGACGTAGGCGACGACGCGGGCGTAATCCTCGATCTCTTCCTGACGGCAGGAACGGATTTCGATGGCCATGTGAGCCTCCGGGGACGGGGTCGAGGAAGTATCGCGCGCGGCCGGACTCAGGGCTGGAGGGGTGTGAGGTTCGCCACACCGTTCATGAACACCTGGTAGGCGGCGCAGCTTTCGATGGTGCTGAACTCGTGGGCCCACTCCGGCGTGTCGGGGGAACCGTAGGCGCGCCAGCGGCCGGTGGCGGCATCGAAGCGGTAGAGGTCCGCGTAGGAGCCGCCAAGACTCGCGAGCGCGTCGGCCACGTTGGCGGAGCCGCCGATGTAAACGAAGTCGTTCCAACCCTGGCGCAACGGGACGGGCAACCCCGTCGTCAGCGAGAAACCGCCGGTGAGCGTCACGGGAGCATCGGCGAGGAACCAGTACACCTCGCCGGGCGTGAGGCTCGTGAGCGTGCGGCCCGCGGGTTGGCCAGCGATCCAGCGGGTGAACGTGGTCGTGCCGTCGTCGAGGTGGTAGATGGCGCGAATGGGGCTGGCATCGTTCGGGAAGGTATTGCCGAGCTGCACGGGAGCGGGCCCGAAGTACGCCGCCAGGTTCCAGCCCTTGAGCAGCGCGGTGTTGCCGCACTGGGCCACACCGGTGCCCACGCGCGACTGCGGTCCGAATTCCGATGTGTTGCCGTTGGCGTCCGTGACCAGTGCCGTGAGCCAATCACCGGGGGCGACGGGCGGCGCTTCGAAGGCGAAGGCGCCCGCTGAATCGACGATGGCGAGGGGTGTGGGAACGGGGTCGAGGCCGTTGCCATCGAGGCTGCCGGGAATGTGCGCGGCCCGGTACAACTCCACGGTGCAGCCCGCGCAGGCCAGCCCGGCCTCGCCGGTGACGCGGGCCTGCGTCGCGCGCGAAAGAACCGGGCGGTTGATGAGCTTGTTCGGCCCCAAGTCGGCGTCCCCGGGGTCGGAGGGGTTGTAGGTGCCGTCCCCGCCGAGGTCGATAGCCATGCCGGGGAACGTGCCGAAGCGGTTGGATTGAATGCGGTTGCCGGTGGACGAGACGCCCCCGGCGTCGGCTGAGACGGTCACGCCAACGCCCGCGTTCGTGATGGTGTTCTGGACCACGCGGACGTTGGAGGCGCTGGGGCCGATGGTGACGCCAGTGCCCACGAAGGCGGCGGTCGCCCCGTCGGCGCCGATCGTGTTGCGGGCGATGGTGGTGCCGCCGATGACCGGTCCCGTGGATTCGCCGACGCGAATGGCGAGGATGGCGTTGCCGATGGTGTTGCCCGCGAACGGGCCCGCTCCTGAAAGGCCACCGACGGTCGCATCGAAGCCGGCAACGAGGACGCCCGTGGTCATCACATCAGGGGCAGAGGCGAGGCCGATGCGGTTGCCCATGACCTGGGCGGAGGCGCCGCGGAGCGCGATGCCGGTGGCGCAATCGTCGATGCGGTTCGCCTGCGGCGCGGAGACATCGCCACCGATGACGGCACCGGGGGCGAGGACGGCGACGCAGGTCCCCGTGAACCGGCGGATGATCATCCCGCGGATGACCGGCTCGGCGCCGGTGAAGGTGAACCCGTCCGTGTTCGGCGCGACGATCGTGCTCCCATCGACAATCACGCCGAGACCGGTGGCTTCGATGGTCACCTGGGCGCGCGTGACGATGGGCAGCGGCGTGGAGGGGCGAATAAGGGCGGGGGCGATGCCTGGGAACGTGTTCGGCGAGAACGTTATGACGACTGGCGAGCCGGAGGCATCGGCGTTGGCGAGCTCGATCGCGCGACGGAGCGTGCAGCGAGTGTCGTCCGGGCAGACGGCCGCGGGGGACGTGCTATCGGCGGCACTGGTGACCACGATCGTGACGGGGCCAGCCGCCCGGGGGAGCTCAACGCGCAATGCCGCGGCCAGCGCCCACGCGGCGAACACCATGACCACGACAGCGGCGAGCAGGGTTCGGCGGAGTGCCATCCCGGGCACGCTACGACATGGATTCGCACGCGGGCAACGTCCGGGGGGCGGTTAGAGGGCCCGGAACACCCGTTTCCCGTCAAGCCGGAGAATGCGGCCCATGCCCGGGAACGGCCAGTGACCGGCCATCCACACGCTCTGGTCGGCGATGGCGCGTTCGATTAGAGCGTCGCGCGTCTTGGCGGAGAGGATGGGGTCGAGGTCGGCGCCGGGGGACCAATCGGGGTGGTCGAGGTGGACGGGGTGGTGGCTCGCATCGCCCACGATGATGGCGCGTTCGCCTGCGCTGGCGATGCCAATGGCCACGTGGCCGGGCGTGTGGCCGGGACTGGCGACGAAGGTGAGGTTCGTATCGAAGGCGGTCTCGCCGTCACCCTGCAGCTTCACGCGGCCGGCGTCCATCACCGGCTGCACGCACTCGGCGAGGTGCGGGTGACGGGGATCGTTGATGTGTTCCGGCGTCATCCAGTAGTCCCATTCGCGCTGCTGGAAGACGAAGGTGGCGTTGGGGAAGAAGATGCGCGGACGGCCGTCCTCGCCGGGGACGGTATTCCAGCCGACGTGGTCCACGTGAAGGTGCGTGTTCAGGACGACGTCAATCTCCTCGGGGCCGATGCCGGCGGCCTGCAACGCCTCGTCCAGGTGCCCCTGGGGAAAGCCGGGCCGCTTCCGCGCGCCGAGCCCGGAGTCGACGAGCATCGTCTTGCCTTCGGACCGGATGAGGTAGGTCGTGATGGCCATCGGCAGGAGGCCGCGCTCGTCGGCGAGGTGCGCGTATTCCGCCGAGAGCTCGTCCCCGTGACCGGGAATGAACGTGCGGGGGTTCATGAGCACCGGGCAATCGAGCACGGGCGTGACCTGGACGTTGCCGATGGTGACGGTCTGCATGGCGTGGGAGCCCTCCGGCGCGGGATTGTACCGGCTAGGCGGGCGCGATGCGCGGCGCGCGCTACACGAGTGGCCAGGGGTAGTGCCGTTGCTCCCCGGGCGTGGGGAAGCGGCGCGTCGCGAGCAGCGCGCCCGAGCGCGCAACCAGGGCGTCGAGTTCGCCCGGCGACAGCAGGTTCGCGAGGGCCTGTGTGGCGTCCTTGCCGGCCCTGAGGGCCTCCGTTGCGGTGGCCACGTCGTCCAGCCAGCCCGCGGGAATCGGCTCGCCCGCCCAATCCCAGATGACGCTGCGGAGCTTGTACTGGGGGTGGAAGCAGAGCCCGTGGTCGATGCCCCAGATGCGGCCCTCGGAGTCCAGGAGGCAGTGGCCGCCCTTCCGGTCGGCGTTGTTGGTGAGGGCGTCGAAGACCGCCATGCGCTGCAGTTGGGGCACGAGTTCAGGGTTCTCGCGCTGAACGAAGAAGTGCGCCTGGCGATCGTGCGAGACGAAGAGCTGGAGCGAACCGATGCCCTCGGGCCCTTCGCGCAGCACCGTCGGAGGGATGAAGTTCCAGCCGAGGAGGCGCGCGTACTGGTAGGCGGCGACCTCGCGGCGGTAGAGGCCCTCCGGGAAGTCCCAGAGCGGCGATTCGCCCGCCAGCGGTTTGTAGATGGCGGCGAACGGTTCGCCGCCGGGGCCGCACAGGCGCGCGAGGTAGACGTAGTTGGAGGAGTGCCAGAGCGAGCGGCAATCGAGGAAGGCCGCGCTGGAGAGCAGCTCCTCGGCTTCGGCGAGCCCGACCGCGGTCTCTTCGCTCACGCCCTGAGCGTATCACTTCCGGGGAGGCGGCCGGGTGTGGGGTTCGCCGCTATGCCCTTCGCGAGGGATGCCTAGAATCGAAGCGATCATGAGTTCGACATTCGAGGTGCCGATCCAGCGCAGCCGCGGCATGCGCGACCTGTTGCCGCCCGGCATGCGCCTTCCGGCGGGTGGAGGACGCCTTCCGGGGCGCGACCGCGCGCTGGGGTTACGAAGAGGTCCGCACGCCGACCATCGAGACCTACAGCCTGTTCACGTCCGCGGGCGGGCTCACGCCGGCGATGCTGTCACGCGTTTACACCTTCCTCGACTGGGACGGGTGGAGTGGCGACCGCGTGGTTCTGCGTCCGGATTCGACGATTCCCGTGGCCCGGCTCGCGAACGAAGCAGCGCTGGGGATGCCTGCTCGCATGTGCTATGTGCAGAACGTGTTCCGCTTCAGCGCCACCGGGGACCGCGAGGACTGGCAGATCGGCATCGAATACCTCGGCGCACCCGGTGCGTTGGCCGATCTCGAAGTGGTGGCCGTGGCGTGCGAGACGCTGGACGCGCTCGGCATGCGGCCGACGGTGCGGCTCGGGCACGTGGGCGTGACCCGCGCGCTGGCGGCGAACCTCGCGGCCGGGGGCGCGGACTTCGGAGAGATGGTGGACGCGGTGACCGAGCACGGGATTCGCGCGCTGCGCCCGGGCGTGGCCACCGATGCGCGGCTTGCCGCCTTCATCGACGTGGCCGTCACACCGGGCGGCATCGCGCTGATTGAGAACCTGCGCGCGCTCGCCGACGGCGTACTCCCGGACGCGCTCGCGGCGCTCGATGAACTGCGCGCGATGGCGGTCGCGCTGGAGCAATCGGGGCGCGACATCGTGGTGGACTTCGGCATCCCGCGGGACTTTGAGTATTACACCGGGGTGGTGTTCGAATTCGACGCCGACGGCCAGTCATGGGGAAAGGGCGGGCGGTACGCGCCCGGGCTGGCTGGCACGGCGAGGACGGCGTGCGGCCTCGCGCTCGACGCCGGGCGGCTCGCGGATCACCTGGCGCCGTCGAGCGCCCCGCGCCTGACCGTGGCGGTGGTCCCGGCCGGCAGCGACGACATGGGAGAGGCGCTGCAGGTGGCGCAGACGCTGCACCGCAGCGGGATCTCGGCGTCGCTGGCGACGGACCCGGGGGCGGCCGCGGTGGCCGTGCGCGTCCGTGAAGGCAGCCTCGCCGCGACCACCCCGGACGCCGACCGCGACCTCGACTCGCTCGACGACCTCGTCGGGCTGCTCGTGCAGTACAAGTGAACGTGAAGCTGGCGCTCCCCGCGAGCGACGCGCGCGGCCCGGTCGCGGCGATGCTGGCGGGCGCGGGCATCGCCACCACGGGCTACGAACCGGGTTCGCGCACCCTGCGCTCCGTGCTGCCGGACGATGGGCTGACGCTGCGGGCGTTCCGGGAGAAGGACATCCCGGTCCAGGTGGCGATGGGGAACTACGACCTCGGCATCTGCGGCGACCTGTGGTTGAGCGAAATGCAGGTGCGCTTCCCGTTGCAGCGGATCGTTCGCATCGGGGGGTTGCCGGGCCCGGCGGCGGAGGTATGGCTCGCGGCGGCGGCTTCCTCCGGCCTCGCGACCGAGGAGGTGCCGTCGGGCATCGCCGGAGCGCGCATCGCGTCGGAACTGCCCAACCTCGCCGACCTCGTCGCAACCCATCTGCGCTTTCCCGGTTACCGGCTACTGACGGTCTCGGGATCGGCGGAGGCGTACCCACCGGACGATGCCGATTTCGCGCTCCTCCCGGCACCCGGAGCGGACGCGGTGGAGGCGATGGGGCTGTGCCCGCTGTGGCGGGTGTTCCGCGGCGGGCTCGCGCTGATCGCCAACGCGGACGCCCTGGCCACGAAGCCGCTTGGCGGTGTGCTGGCGAAGCTCAAGGGGCTGCTCTCGCCCGAGATGCCGGCGGTCTCGATGCCCCACGACCATCACAGGGACGGGATGCGCCGCGAGCAGCGGTCGCTCGACGTTGTGCGCATCGCGGTGCCGGACGGGCACGCGCAGCGGCACACGCCCGCGTGCCTCGCCGCCGCCGGGCTGAGCTTCGCGGGGTACGACGAAGGCGGCTTCGTGCGGCGGCCGGCGAGTGGCATCGCGGGGCTCGAGGTGAAGGTGGTCCGCCCCCAGGACATGCCCCAGCTGGTGGCGATGGGTGTGTTCGATATCGGCATCAGCGGGCGGGACCTGCTGTGGGAGCACCAGTGCCGCTTCCCGGGGTCACCGGTGGAGATGGCGGTGGACCTGGGCCGCAACCGGTACCGGATCGGCCCCGTCGTGGACCAGGCGTTCCCCGCGGACACGACGGCGGCGGCCCTGCCCCTGTGGCGGGCGCTGGGCCGGCGAGTGCGCATCGCGAGCGAGTTCCCGGCGACGGCGGAGCGGTTCGCGCGCGACCTCGACCTCGACCACGCCACGATCATCCCCGTAGCCGGGGCGAGCGAAGGGTACGTCCCCGAAGACGCCGACTTCCTCGTGGAAGGGACCGAGACGGGCACGAGCATCCGCGCGAACGGCCTCAAGATGCTGGACCCGTTCATGGAGTCGACCAACTGCGTTATCGTTCGCAGCGAACCCGTGACGACGCGAACGGCGCTGCTGGACGACCTTGTGGCGGCGCTGCGGGCGTCGGTCGCAGAGGCGGTGCCGTAAGTGCCCCCGATAACGCTGCACATGGTGTTGGCGCGCGACGTGGCGATCGACCTCGCCCATGAGGTGCTCGCGCTGAATCAAGGGCCGTTCCTGCTGGGCGCGACGTCGCCGGACATCCGCGTGATCACGAAGCAGGACCGGCTGAGCACGCACTTCTTCGACCTTTCGGGCCCCGACCACCAGGACTCGGTTGGCGGCTTCTTTTCGCAGCACGGCCGCTTCCTGGAACCGGACCAGCTGAACGCGGAGACGCTGGCGTGGGTTTGCGGGTACATCAGCCACCTGGTGATGGACGAGCAGTACATCACGGGGATGTACCGCAAGTTCTTCGCGCGGCACGAGGAGCTGGGGGGCGCCATCCGCGCGAACGTGATGGACCGCCTCCTCCAGTTCGACCTCGACCGCGTGTACGGCAACGACCCGGAGCTGAAGCGCCACATGTGCTCCGCGCTGAGCTGCACGGTGGAAAACATCCACACCGGCTTCATCGAACCGGCGACGTTGGACCGCTGGCGCCAGGTTTCCTACGACGTCGCGGCCCGCGAGATGGATTACGAACGGATGCGGGGGATGATTTCGAACCACCTGCGATTCAGCGGGCTGGAAGAGGGCGAAAGCCTGCGTTCGTTCCTGGATTCGCTGCCCGAACTGCTGAATGAGACAATCGCGCACATCACGAGCGCCGAGGTCGAGGGGTTCATCGACCGCTCCAAGAGCGCAGTTTCGGCAGCGCTGGAAAGGTACCTGGGATGCGCATAATCCGGAATGCGGAAGAGGGGCGGAAGACGCTGCTGGCCCGGCGCCCGCTGGACACGGACGAGCTGCCGATGGAGATGCGGGAGACGATCTTCCGCGCGTTCGGGCAGGAGCTCTCGCCCGAGGAAGTCGTGCGGCGCGTCATCCGCGACGTGCGCGAGGATGGCGACAACGCCGTCCGGTACTACAACACGAAGTTCGACAACGCCCAGACGGGCGGGCTGCGGGTCACGCCCGACGAGGTACGCGCGGCGTACGATGCGGTGCCGTCGGAGGTGGTGGAGGCGCTGAAGTTCGCGGCCGGGCGCATCCGCCAGTACCACGAGCAGCAGCTCCGGGGCGCGCTCTTCACCTTCAACCAGGGCGGCCTGGGGCAGGTCGTGCGGCCCATCGAAAGGGTCGCGATCTACGGACCGGGGACACGCGCGCCGCTGCCGAGCACGGTGCTGATGTGCGCCATCCCGGCGCGCGTCGCCGGCTGCGACGAGGTGTACGTGGCGAGCCCGGTCCTCCCCGATGGCACCGTCCCGGCGGTGAAGCTGGTGGCGGCGGACATCGCCGGGGTCGATGGCGTGTTCAAGTGCGGCGGCGCACAGGGCGTCGCGGCCCTCGCCTACGGCACGGAGAGCGTGACGAAGGTGGACAAGATCTGCGGCCCCGGCGGCCTGTTTGTGACGATTGCGAAGAAGCAGGTGTTCGGGGACGTGGGCATCGACGCGATTTACGCCCCCACCGAGACGATGGTCATCGCGGACGAAAGCGCGGACCCGGAGATGGTCGCGAGCGACCTGATCGCGCAGGCCGAGCACGATCCGCTCGCGAGCCCGATCCTGCTCACGCCGTCGCACTACCTCGCGGACGAAGTGAACGCGGCCATCGCGCGCCAGCTTCGGACGATCGAGCGGGCGAAGATCGCGACGGCGGCACTGGACGGCCGCGGTGGCTGCATCCTCGTGAACGACATCGACCACGCCATCGCGCTCGCAAACGAGTACGCGCCGGAGCACCTCTGCCTGATCGTGGAGAACCCGGCGGCGTACGCGGCGAAGGTGCGCAACGCCGGCGGCCTGTTCCTCGGGGAGGCCTCGCCCGAGGCGATCGGCGACTACACCGCCGGGCCAAGCCATACGATGCCGACGGGCGGAAGCGCGCGCTGGAGTTCGCCGCTGACGGTGCACGACTTCCTGAAGATCACGAGCGTGGTCCATCTGCCCGAGGGCGACACCGAGGAGCTGGCGCGCATGGCCGGCATCCTCGCGCGGGCCGAGGGGCTCGAAGGGCACGCGCACGCGGCCGAGCGCCGGATGCAGGGCCGCTGATGCAGTCCACGCCACTCCGGTACCTGCGGGCGGACTTCGACGACCTCGAGGAGTACGCGCCGGTCAAGCCGCTCGATGTGCTGGCGGCCGAGATCGGCGTGCCCATCGACCGGCTCGTGAAGCTGGATGCGAACGAGAACCTGTACGGCCCGCTGCCCGAGATCCGGGCGGCGATCGAGCAGGCGGACCTGCACATCTACCCCGACCCGGGGCAGGCCGCGCTGCGCGAGGCGATCGCGGGATACGCGGGCGTGGCGCCCGAGCAGGTGGTCGCGGGGACGGGAGCGGATGAGCTCATCGACATCGTCCTGCGGTTGACGATGCCCGACGCGGTGGTCAACGTGACCCCCACGTTCGGGATGTACCAGTTCCTGGCGCAGGTGAACCGCTCGCGGGTGATCGAAGTGCCGCGGGATGGCGGCTTCGCCCCCGACATCGAGGGCATCGCGCGTGCGGTCGAGGACGGCGCGCGCGTGGTGTTCCTGACATCGCCGAACAACCCCACGGGGAATGCGCTGACGCCCGAGCAGGTGGACGCGCTGTGCCAGCTCGACGCGCTGATCGTCGTGGACGAGGCGTACATCGAGTTCGGGGGCCGCACCGCGACGGGCAAGCTCGCGAAGTTCGGGAACCTCGTCATCCTGCGGACCTTCAGCAAGTGGGCGGCGCTGGCCGGTCTTCGCGTCGGGTACGCGCTCTGCCACCCGGATCTCGCGCTGCGGATGATGGCGATCAAGCAGCCGTACAACGTGAACATCGCCGCCGATGTCGCGGCCCGCGCGGCCATCGAACATCGCGGCCAGATCCAGGAGATGGTCCGTTCGATCGTCGCCGAGCGCGACCGGATGGCACGCCTGCTCGCGCAGACGGGCTGGCTCCGGCCGCTGCCTTCGGAAGCGAACTTCGTCCTCTTCGAGGTGCTGGGCCGGAGCGCGCTGGACGTGCGCGATGGGCTGCGGCGGCAGGGCGTCCTCGTCCGCTACTACAACCGGCCGGACCTCCACAACTACATTCGAATCAGCGCGGGCCGGCCGGAAGACACCGACCGGCTGGTGGCGGCGCTGCACCACCTGGAGCCAGCATGAGCGACCGCAAGGCGAGCATCGAACGGCGCACGGCCGAGACGACGATCGACATCAGCGTGAACCTGGACGGGTCCGGCACGTTCGTCACCGAGACCGGTGTGGGCATGTTCGACCACATGCTGAGCCACATCGCGAAGCACGGCGTGTTCGACCTGGAGGTGCGGGCGACCGGCGACCTGCACATCGACCAGCACCACACAATCGAGGACTGCGGCATCGCCCTCGGCGAGGCGTTCGCGCTGGCACTTGGGAACAAGGCCGGGCTGGTGCGCGCGGGGTCGGCGTACATGCCGCTGGACGAGGCGCTGGCGTTCGCGGCCGTGGACCTGAGCGGCCGGCCGTACGCGGTGATCGACCTGAAGCTGCTGGGGCGGGATCTTGGCGGATTTCCCGGGGATCTGCTGAAGCACTTCCTGGAGTCATTCGCGTTCGCGCTCAAGGCCTCGATCCACGTGAAGGTGATCGAGGGCGTGAACGACCACCACAAGGCGGAGGCGGCGTTCAAGGCGCTCGCCCGCGCGCTGGACGCGGCGACGCGCATCGACCCCCGCCGGGGCGGCGACATCCCCAGTACGAAGGGCACGCTCTAAGCGGCGAACGATTCGCCCACCGCGGACACGGCGCGTAGAGTTCGGCCGCATGGAAGAACGGATTGCCGCGTACCTTGCGAGCCGGATGGCGAGCGCCGAAGAGGTCCGCGTTTCGCACCTGTACCGCATCCCCGGGGGCGCCAGCCGCGAGACCTGGATGTTCAAGGCGACGTGGCGCGAGGGCGGCGAGCGCCGGGCGCACGAGTTCATTCTGCGCCGCGATCCGCCGGCAAGCCTGCTGGAATCGAACCGCGAAGTCGAATTCGCCTACTACAGCGCGTTCGCGGATTCGAAGGTGCCGGTCCCGGGGATGCGGTGGATTGAGCACGACGCGAGCCACCTGGACGGCACGTTCTTCATCATGGACCGCATCGCCGAGATCGAGTCCAACACGCGGCGGATCCAGGAGCCGGCGTGGGATGAGGCGCGGCCGAAGATCGCGCGGCACATGTACGAGATCCTCGCGGAGATCCACGCGTTCGAATGGCGCGGGAGCGGCCTCGAGGCCGTGTCCGAAGCACCGGCGCCCGATGCGTGCTGGAAGCGTGAACTGGACCTGTGGGAAGCGGTGATTGATGCCAACGAACTGAGCCCGCAGCCGATCGCGCGGGCCGGGATCCGCTGGCTGCG
The DNA here is from genome assembly GCA_016703545.1 of Candidatus Amarobacillus elongatus. Taxonomy (GTDB): domain Bacteria; phylum Chloroflexota; class Dehalococcoidia; order Tepidiformales; family Tepidiformaceae; genus Amarobacillus; species Amarobacillus elongatus. The sequence goes on along the minus strand of JADJBX010000002.1, from coordinate 441,125 downwards.
CCGCAACCCGCCGCCCCCGCCCGCCCGCGTCACCGTGGTCCACGGCGACTACCGCGTGGGCAACATCCTGTACCACCGCGAGGGGCGTATCCGTGCCGTGGTCGACTGGGAGATGGCGCACCTCGGCGATCCGATCGAGGACCTCGCGTGGGGGTTCATGAAGGATTGGGAGTGGGCGCGCGACGGCCGCAAGGGCGGCATCATCGACGAAGCGGAGGCGATCGCCGTGTACGAGGAGGCGAGCGGGCACCGGGTGGACCGCGACGCACTGCACTGGTGGTCGGTGTTCTCGAACGTGAAAGCGCAGGGGATCTGGCTGACGGGCACGAAGTCGTTCCAGGAGGGCCGCACGGACGAGCTCATCCTGCCGATGGTGTCGTACACACTCATCAACGCCGAGGACGAGGCGCTGCTGGAATCGCTGGGGAGGGCGGGATGAGGCCGGACGCCGGACGGGTGTTGAACGGGGTGGCGGTGGCGCTCATGACGAGGGTGGCGCCGGAGATCCGGACGCCGTTCGGGCAGCAGCTGGCGGGGCTTTCGGCCGTCCTGCTCCGGGTGGTGGCGACGGAGTTCGACCGCATCGCGGACCGGCTGTCGGTGGAGAATGCGGCCGTGGCGGCGATCCTGTCCGACGCCGCGGCGGTGCTCCCGGACGCCTCCCTCGCCGTGCGCGCCGGGGAGGCTGCGAACGCGGCGACACCACCTGACCTGCGGGTCAGCACGCTCCAGGCCATCAACGACCGCCTTCGCGCCATACTGGTGGAGGTTCACGCGGCGATTGAGGAAACACCGGGCGAGGAGGCACGCGCGATGGAGGAACGAATCTGGGAGGAGCTGCGCGAATCGACGCGGCGGCGGCACGTGGAGGCGCGGGTCTAATGCGTGAGCAGCTTCGAAAGACACTGGCCGGCTACGAACCGCAAGGGATTGAGCGCGACGACTCGCTGTGGCCGGCGGCCGTGCTCGTGCTTGTGTACGAACACAACGGGCGGCATCACGTGGTGTTCCAGAAGCGGACCGACCGCGTGGACGCGCACAAGGGCCAGATCAGCTTCCCCGGCGGAGGGCAGGACCCCGAGGACGAGGGTGACCTGATCCGCACCGCAGTGCGCGAGACGCACGAGGAGATTGGCGTCCACCCGGACCACATCGACATCCTCGGGCAGCTCGACGACATCAAGACCATCAGCAACTTCGCCGTGACCCCGTACGTGGGGTGGCTTTCGCACTACCCGTACGAATGGACGTTTAGCGACGACGAGGTCGCGTACCTGCTGGAGGTGCCGGTGGACCACCTGCGCCACCCGGATACGTACGTCCCCGACCGGCGGCTCGTGAACGGCGTGCACCGCGAGATGCCGGCGTACCAGTGGCAGGACGACCTCATCTGGGGCGCGACGGCGCGGATGCTGACGAACTTCCTCGACCTGTGGCGCGTGGCCGCCGGGGAGTGAGCGAAGGTACCGGGGAGCGGCACCCTCGGCTACCATGACGAAGCGGACGGAACAGGTCCGCGGCGGAGGTGGCCAGTGTCCGAAGCGCGAACGGTAGCGTCCTCGTTGAGGCCCTCGCGGGCGCGAAACTGGTCCGTGGCGACGCCGGGGCGGTGGTCGCCGGGGTCGAGCACGACTCGCGGCGCGCGTGGAGAGCGGCACGCTCTTCGTGGCCGTCCCGGCTTCAGCGCCGACGGCCACGGGTTCCTTCCCGCCGCGATTCAATCGGGCGCTCCCGCCGTGGTGGTCCAGCGCGACCGTGCGGCATCGTGGAGCGCGCTGCCGGGGAATGTCGCCGTGGTGGCGGTGGACGACACGCGCGCGGCGCTTTCGAAGGCGGCGGCGTGGTTCGAGGGGTACCCCTCGCGCGAGATGACCGTCATCGGCATCACCGGCACCGACGGCAAGACGACAACCGGGCATCTCGTCACGAGCGTCCTCGAGGCATCGGGCGCGCGCGTGGGGCGGCTGGGAACGGTCGACACCTACCTGCCGGGCGAGAGCGGCCACGTCTCCGGACGCATGACGACGCCGGAGGCGCCGGAGGTGCAGCGGCTGCTGCGGCGCATGGCCGACGCGGGCTGCGACTTCGCGGTGGTGGAATCGACGAGCCACGGGCTGGCACTTCACCGCCTCGACGACGTTGAGTACGACATCGCCGTGCTCACGAACATCACCGGGGACCACCTGGACTTCCACAAGACGTTCGAGGCGTACCGCGAGGCGAAGGGGATGCTCTTCGCGGCCCTGGACCGGACGGCGGACAAGGGCATCGAGAAGGTCGCCATTGCGAACGCGGACGACCCCTCGGCGAACTTCATGCTGACGCGCAGCACGAAGGCACGGACCATGCAGTACGGGCTGGAGGCGCGCGACGCCGACGTGCTCGCGCGGAACGTGACGCTGCGGGCGGATGGGACGGACTTCCGCCTGGTCACGCGCTGGGGGATGGCGGAGGCGCGCATCCGCCTGCCCGCGCTGTTCAACGTGTCGAACGCGCTCGCGGCTGCTTCGGCGGGGTTGGCCGCGGGTCTGCAGCTCCAGCAGGTCGTCCGGGGGCTGGGTGAATGCCCCGGTGTCCCCGGCCGGATGGAGCGCGTGGCGTGTGGCCAGCCGTTCGACGTGATCGTGGACTACGCCCACACCGGCGACGCCGTCCGCAAGGTGCTGGAAGTGCTGCGGGACGTCACCCGGAACCGGCTTATCGTCGTGGTGGGGGCGGCGGGCGAACGCGACCCCGGGCGGCGCTTCGGGGTGGGGCGCGCGGCAGCCGCCGGGGCGGACTTCGCCGTGTTCACGAACGAGGACCCGCGATCCGAGGACCCGGGCGAGATCGTGCGGGAGATCGGCCGGCACGCGGAGGGGGCCGGGCGCACTCGCGGTGAGGACTTCATCGAAGTGGAGGACCGCCGTGAAGCGATCGAGGCGGCGCTGCGCAAGGCCGGCCCCGGCGACATGGTCGTCATCCTTGGGAAGGGTCACGAGCAGTCCATCATCTACGGGCGCGAGGCGCAGCCGTGGGATGACCGCGAGGTGACGCGCTTCGAACTGGCGAAGCTCGGGTACGCCTAACCGCGGGTTTCCGGGGCGTTTTGCCGTCAGATCGGCCATTCGTATACTGGCCGGACAGGCGTGTGCCGGATCGAGCCACGCGAACGAGGAATCCCACATTGGCCAAGCGACAGCGACGAGATCAGCAGCACCTGCGTCAGCAGGCGCCGCGGAAGAAGACCTACACCCTCGGTGGTGAGCACACGGCGGAGAAGATGAAGCCGCCGTTCCCCCATGAACCTGATGCAGAACAGCACCGCCTTCTGGGTGGTGGGCGCCGTGATCATGATCGGCGGCCTGTTCGCGGCGATCTTCGCGAGCTCGAACGGGTCCAACCAGGTCGATTCCGACCTGCCCACGCCCACGCCCGTGACCCCCACGGCAACCCCCGACCCCAACGCCACCCCGACGCCCACGGCGACGCCGGACCCGAAGAAGTTCACGGCGGCGGACAAGGTCATCGACGCGGCGGCGAAGGATTACTCGGCCGTTCTGAAGACGGACAAGGGCGAAATCACCATCAAGCTGTTCGACGACAAGAGCCCGAACACGGTGAACGCGTTCGTGTTCCTCGCGCAGAAGAAGTACTTCGACAACATCAGCTTCCACCGCGTGGTGGCCGACTTCGTCGTGCAGGGCGGCGACCCGACGGGCACGGGCGGCGGTGGCCCCGGGTTCGAGACCGAACAGGAAGCGAACGAATTCAAGAACCTGCAGGGGTACGTCTCGATGGCGCGCGCGGCCGGGTCCACGAAGTTCGGCAGCCAGTTCTTCATCAACTTGAAGGACAACCCCAGCCTCGACCAGGATGCGCCGAACCAGAAGCGGTTCTACCCCTTCGGGCAGGTGACCAAGGGCATGGACGTCGTCAACCAGATCAAGCAGGGCGACAAGATCCAGTCCGTGACCATCGTGGAGACGCCGCAGGGGCAGTAGCCCCGGCCGGCGGCGACAACGCGAAAGGCCCCCGTTCCCGGGGGCCTTTCTTCGTGCGCGAGCCGGGGCCAGTGGGTCAGGGCTGGTGACCGTTGCCGTTACCGTTACCGTTCGTGGCGCTGCCGCCATTCCGGCGCTCGCCGAGCATCTGGGCGATGAAGGCGCTAAAAACGTTGGCGCCGCCCGCGTCCGCACCGCCGCCAACGAGGATGTCGGGGGTGATCTTGAGGCCAGCGCCGGCGATGGACTTTGTCACCTCGATGCCCGCGAGGTTCAGCTGCCCAACGGCATCGACCTGCTCCGTGTAGGCCTCGGCCGTGGCCTTGCCGATCGCGAGAATCTTCTTACCTTCGGCGTCGCCTTCCAGTTCGACGGCCCGAGCGCGGCCCTCGGCTTCGATGATCGTCTTCTGGCGGGTCTGCTCGGCCACCTGCACTCCGATCTGCGCGGTCACGAGGTTGATCTGCTGGTCAGCCTGCGCGCGGGTGTTCTCGGTGCCAATGCGCTCCTTCTCCGCTTTCTGCTGCTCGATGAACATCGCCTGCTGCTGCGCGGCGATGACGCGCCGCGTCTGGATGTCCATCAGCTCCTTGGGGAGGATGATCTGCGAGATCAGGACGCGGACGCACTCGACGTGGTACTTCTCGAGCTCCTCGCGGGCGCGGTCCTCGGCCTTCTCCTGTTCGATGGCGCGGTCCTGCATGAACGCCATCGCCTCGGTCGACGACGCCTGGTTGCGGAACGAGGAGTCGACCATAGGATGGACCACGTGGTCGATCAGGTTCTGGACGGAGCCGATTTTCGCGACCATGAGCGGCGCCTGGTCTGGCCGGACGCGCATGATCACCTTCACGCTCACCTTCATTTCGAAGCCGTCGCGGCTGATGACGGCGAGCGGGTTGAACAGCTGGACGCGCTGCTCGCCGGGGACAATGCCGGAATCGGCGATGGGAGTCTCATCGGCCCAGTCCACCGTGAGGTTGGTCGTGGGGATGATGTACGCGATGTACGCCCAGCGGTTCAGGTAATAGACGCCGGGACCGGCGACTTCGGCCTGGATGCCACGGAAGCCGCTCGGGACGACGTACCGCTCGGTCGCGGGGGCGAGCCGCTCTTCCTGGGGGATCTGCGCCGGCTCCTTGCCCACGTTCGAAACGAGCACGGCGACCTCGCCGCGCTGGACGACAGCGACCTGGTCGAGCTTCACATCGAACATGAGCGGGTTGATGTAGTAGGTGCCCGGCTTCAGGAGGTCGTACTGAGGACCGCGCTGGCCGCCGTTGCGAAGGAAGCTGCTGGCGTCCTGGAAGTCGTTATGTCCTTCGATGTTCACGGCGACCAGTTCGCCCACGGGCAGGGGGGCGCCGTCCTTCGCCGTCACGAGGCCCACCTGGTTCGCCTGCACGACGGTGGCGGGGCGGATCTCAACGGCGAACATGTCGGTGTTGAGGCGATAGCGGCCGGGGAGCACGAGCTCGATTTGCGGGCCGCGCTGCCCGCCGGCGGCGACGAAGGCCTCGCCGTCCTGGAACGACTTGTGGCCATCGACCTGGCGGGCAAGGAGGCGGCCCGGCTCCATGGCGACGCCGTCGCGCGCGGTAACAATGCCGATGTTGTTCGCCGCGACAATGAGCGCCGATTCGATGCGCACCCGGAAGAGGTAGGTATTGATGCGGTACTGGCCCGGCGGCAGGATGTCCGTCTGCGGGCCCTTCTGCCCGGCGTTGCGGATGAACGCCTCGCCGTCCTGGAACGAATCGTGGCCGGTTACGCGCCGCGCGAAGATGCGGCCGGGGTCGAGCGGCAGGCCATCGATGGACTCGACGAGACCAACCTCCTCTTCGCCCACCACGATCATGGGCGTCTTCTGGACGCGGAAGAGGAAGGGCACGAGGACGTGCAGGCCCGGGGAGAGGACACCCGCCTGGAAGCCGACTTCACCACGCAGGGCAACGACGCGGCCTTCGGGGAGGCCGCGGCCGAAGTAGCGGCGCTCCATGATGCCGACCTGCTGACCGCCGATGTTGACGAGCATGTCGCCGAACACGACGAGGACGACGAGCACGACCAGCGCGCCGCCGAAGAGGATGAGCAAGGGAATCATTGTTCTCCGTGGGGTTTCATCGGTGCGGTTGACCCCGTCCGCGGTGGGCCCGGCTGGACGCCCTGAGCAGCTGCCTTTGCGCCCGGATGCCGATCACAATAACGATATTCGTCCAGAGGTTGCGAATCCATGCGGGTTCTTCTCTAGGAGAATCGCCCGTTATAGCCCCGGCGATAGGCCGTGCTCCAGCGAGGACCGGTTAGCGGGCGATGGCGATGCGCTGGCCCAGTGTCACGGCGCGGGGCGGCAGAACGTCGACGAACTCGGCGGGAATGGAGGCCACGGGTGGCCGGTCACCGCGCAGCGCGAGGATCGCGCCGGCGCCGCTTGCGAATGTGGACAGCCGCTCCAGCTCGCCAGCATGGAAGGGGATGCTCAGGTGCCGGACCACGACCAGCAAATCGAGCGGCCACGAAGGTGCGATCGCGACCCACGCGGCCCCAAGCGCGCGGTGAAAGCCCGGCGGCGCCCAGCCTTCGTGCGCGGGAAAGGCGGCGGCGGTGGCGTGCTGCAGCACCCAACGCGGAGCGAAGGGGTCGCCGGCGGCGATGGCGGGAAGGTTGGCCGGGCCCGCGGCGATGCTCATGGAACCGCCCTCCGCGGCGCGGAGGAGCACCGCGATGTCCGCACGAAGGAGGTGGCGCGCGGCCTCGATGGCGGCATCACGGGCGTCCTGGACGGAGGGCGCGGTGGCGGCGCGATGGAGCCCGGACCCCATTTCAAGCACGGGGTCACCGGCCGTGTCTTCGAAGGTGCGCACGGTCGCGTCGCCGGGAAGCTGGCGCAGGCATCGCCGATGGCTGCCGCCGAAGGTGCGCCCAGGAAGAGGTCATCGACAACGATCGTGCCGTCGGACGAGATGACGTCGAGCCGGACAATGTCGACACCGTGCGCGGCGAGGGCGGCCGTGATCGCGAAAAGCGCGCCCGGCCGGTCCGTGATCTGCACCCGAATGGAACGGTAGACGGTCATCGTTGGCCTCCCGGAAACCATCGTGTCCTGCGTTGATTTCCGCCGGGTTACGGACCGTTTGCCTGGGTGTTTCGGAGCGCGGTAGGTCGGTTACAGCCGGTCGCGAAGCCAGTCGCCCGCAGCCTTGATCACGTCGGGGCCGATCTCGTAATGCCCGCCCGGGAGCCAGACGATGTCCTTTGTGCCGGGGAAGGCGGCGTACAGGGCTTCCGTCGCGCCGCGAGAGATGAGTTCGTCACCGAGTTTGCCGACGACGCGTACGGCGACGCCGGTCATGGTGCGCACGGGGGACTCGGGCTCGCTCACGGAGCCGACGAGGCCGCCTTCGCCAACGAGGCAGAAGGCAGCGGCGCGGAAGCGGCCATCGGTGGCGACGGCGGGAACGCCCAGCATGCTCCCGAGGGAGTAGCCGACGTAGCCGAGGCGCGAGGTGTCGATGGCAAAGCTGCTGGCGAGATGGTCGATCGTCGCCGAGATCTCGGTGGCGAAGCGGGCGGCGATCTCCGGGTAGCGGTCGCGGTTGCGAAAGAGGGCCATGGGGTCGTGCGTATCGCGGTCGCCGTGGAGGGGGGCATCGATGCCGGCGCAGGCCCAACCGCGCTTCGCCCAGGAGATCGCGACGTCGCGGACGAAGTAATCGTCCTTTGAACTCATGCCGGGATGTTGAATAAGGACGAGGGGGAGTTTTTCGGCGGAGTCGACCTCGCGCGGGAGGATGAGGAGGCCGGGAACGGATTCGCCGTTCAATTGAAAGGAGAATGAAATCTCCCGCACATCACCGGTAAGTTCTTCGCGTGTCCAGAGGGCAGAGGAGCCGTTCATCGGTGGAAGGGTAGCAGGGATGGCTGAAGGCAGGAACGGTTCCGTTCGATGCGAAAGCAATATTTGGGACTACTCCGATGCTTGACAGTGCACCCCCAAGGCCCAATTCTTCGCACTGCGAGCAATCGCGACGCCTAGTCCGCGCAGGCGGAACGGGGGAACCAGTATTTCGGGGCGAATCCGCCCTGGTCCCTTCAGCGTTGAAGGGATGAAGGCGGAGCGGCTATCTCCGGCCGCAGCCCGACAGCTAACCTCGGCGGCGTAGGAAGGACCTCTCCAAGAGGCTTCTTCATGGCCCTCAGGGCACCCGATCGTATCGCTCCAAACGAGGCCGTCGCGGCCCCGGAGACGGAGCATCCCTCACTGGCGGTCTATTCGGCCAGCCACTTCCGAGAGCGGCTCTGGAACCTCCTTCCGCTCACGATCTCGCTGTTCCTGGCAACGTCCATCTTCTGGGGGCCGTTCGCGCTGCCCCAGGTGCTGGCAGTCGGGATCACGGCGTTCTTCGTGTACTGGCTGGGCCGCTCCTACGCGGTGGCCATCGCGTGCGTCGTCGGCCTTCGTAAGCTGGGGAACTGGAAGGCGACGAACTGGCAGGCGAAGTACTGCGAGTGGCTCCCTTCGCACCCCGAGGCGATGGCCTGGGAATGGCCGCGCCACATGGTGATCATCCCCAACTACAAGGAGAGCGAAGAGGGGCTTTCCCGCACCCTCGACTCGCTCGCGGCGCAGGCGAACGCCGGCCAGCTGACCATCGTGATGGCGATGGAGGCACGCGAGGCGGAAGCGCAGGCGAAAGCCGCCAACCTCGTTCGCAAGTACCGCAACTCCTTCGGCGACATGTTCGCCACCTTCCACCCGGCGGGCCTTCCCAACGAGACCCCGGGCAAGGGTTCGAACGAGGCGTGGGCGGCACGCGAGGCATACCTCCGGCTTATCGAACACGGCGGGCAGGACATCCTCCGCTACACGATCACGAGCTGCGACGCGGACGCGGTGTTCCACCCCCGGCACTTCGAGGCGCTCAACTACCTCTTCCTGACCGGCAAGGATCCGTACCGCACGTTCTGGCAGCCGGCCATCTTCAATTCGAACAACATCTGGGACATCCCCGCGCCGCTGCGCATCCCGGACGGCCTCTCGGGCATCAACCGGCTTTCGAACATGGTGCTGCCCGGAAGTGTGAAGTTCCCGACGTCGTGCTATTCGCTCAGCTGGAAGATGCTGCACGAGGTCGACTACTGGGACGAAGAGGTCATCCCCGAGGACTGGCACGTCTTCATGAAGTGCTGCTACACGCTCGGGGACCGCGTGCACGTCGAAGGGCTGTTCCTGCCGCTGGGCAACGACTGCGTCCTCACCGATGGGTACTGGAAGACGCTGCGGGCGCACTACGCCCAGAGCGTGCGGCATGCCTGGGGCGCGAGCGACATTCCCTATGCCTGGCGTGCCGCCGCCAACCCGCAATCGCCGTTGAGCCGGGGCCGCAAGGTGCTGCTCGCGACGGCGGTGACCAAGGTTCACTCGCTGTGGATGTCACAGTGGTACATCGTGACCATGGGCAACATCGTCCCGATGCTGCTCTCCGAAAAGACGGCCTCGGTGGAGATGCCTCACTGGTGGATCGCGCGGTTCCCGATTAGCCTCCCGGGCCCGACCTGGCACATCAGCGAAATGGCGCACGGGGACTTCAGCAACCCGCTCGGCTGGATGATCAACGTGAACCTCGTGGGGGCGCTGATTTACTTCTGCATCTTCCCGCTGTTCGTGATGATCGCGTTTGAGTACAAGGCGCGAGGGCCGCGGCCGGCCTACGTCTCGCGGCGGGCGGCGGTTGCCGGGTTCCTGATGTGGCCCGCGATGGCCGTGATCACGTTCTTCTTCGCCTCCATGCCCGCCCTCCACGCTCAGTGGAAGCTCGCGAGCGGCACGGGGCTGGTCTACCGCGTGGCGGAGAAGGGGTCGCGCAAGTTCGCCGGGGTCCCGGCGGCGATGCACGCCGCGGCGCACGTCGCGCATTCGGCGGTGGAAGCGGCGACGCACCCGGCCGGCCATCAGCCGGAAACGGTGGCGGAATCGATCCCGCTCTCGGGCGGCGGCGGCCAGTAGCTCGCCGGCACAGGTGTTCCTCTCGAAGGGCCGTCACGATGGTGACGGCCCTTCTGTTTGGCCGCGCATGGGGAAGCGGGTATCGTTGCGGCCTGCGCAAGGAGGGACCGCGATGGCGACGATTCAATCGGCAACGGGGCCGCTGAACACCGAGGACATGGGCTTCACGCTCATGCACGAGCACGTCATCGTGCGGTGGCCGCCGATGTACGTCTCGTACCCGGAGCTGTTCCCCCGCCAGGCACGGATGGACCTCGCCGTCGAGCGGCTGAAGCAGGCCCGGGAAGCTGGCGTGAAGACGATGGTGGACCTCACGCCCATCGACCTCGGACGCGACCCGCTGTTCATCGCCGAGGCCGCGCGCCTTTCGGGGATGCAGGTGATCGTGCCGACCGGGCTCTATTACCAGCGGCCGTTCTACTTCTCGGGCCGACCCGATTCGGACATGACGGACCTGTTCGTGCGCGACATCACCGTGGGCATCGGCACCACCGGCATCCGGGCGAACGTCATCAAGTGCGCGACGGAACCGGCGATGGACCCGATGAACGAACGTGTGTTGCGCGCTTCGGCGCGGGCGCACCGGGCAACGGGTGTGCCCATGTGCACGCATACCTTCCCAGCGAACCGGACCGGCCTCGACCAGCAGCGCGTGTTCAAGGAAGAGGGCGTGGACCTCGGGCGAGTCGTGATCGGCCACTCGGACGATTCGGACAGCCTGGAGTACCTCGAGGAGATCATCCAGAACGGCAGCTTCTGCGGGATGGACCGCATCGGGCTGCCGCGGCCGCGAAGCGACGAACAGCGTGCCGACATGGTGGCGGCGCTGGTGGCCAGGGGGTACGCCGATCGCATCACGCTCTCGCACGATGCCTCCTGCCACATCGACTTCTTCCCGGAGGAAGTGCTGGCGGAGCGGCTCCCGAACTGGCACCACGGGTTCATTTCGAGCGGCTTCCGGGAGCTGTTGCTGGCGCGTGGCGTGAGCCCAGAGCAGTACGACCAGATGACAATCGGCAACCCGCGGCGCATCTTCGAGATGAACCAGGCGTACTAGGCGGTCGCGGGACCCGTTGAGGAGGTGGGTGTGATGGCGGACGTGGGCGAGCCCTGCGTGGTGTGTACGGAACCGTTGACGGAGACCAGCGGCGCGGACTGCATGCGCTGCGGGCGGCCGTATCACCTGAACCGGCGGAACGACATCCCCGGCAAGGACTGCGGGACGGCGTGGATCAACGACGACATTATGTCGCTGGAGTTCGCCTGCGAGGTGTGCCTTTTGCTCCCCGAGGAAGAGGAGGAGCCGGAGTTCTCGCTGGACGACGTACTCGACCTGGACGAAGGAGCCGCGTACGCGGGCTGGAGCGCGGAGCAGTTGCAGCGGGCCGCGGACGCCGGCCAGGTGGCGCACCGCAAGACCGGCGGCGGCATCTACCTCTTCCGGCGGGGAGACCTGCCTCGCGGGGTCTGAGGCCGGCGGGAACGTGAGCGCGCGCTGACGTAGGATGCGCGTGATGGCAGACAAACGACGTCGGGCCCGTCGCACGGGCAGCACATCCGGGGCATCGGAGGCGGCCGCCCAGGGGCATGCCGCCAGCGCCACACGACCGCAGCCCGAGTGGAAGTGGTTCACGGTGCCTGTGCTATTCGCGTTCGCGCTCGGGGGATTCCTCGGGGTGTATGCGGGCATGGCGGTGCAGGCCTCGGAGAGCGACGCCGCGTTTCTCGTGGTGACGTCGGTGTTCGCGGTGCTGCTTGGCGTGGCGCTTTCGCGCATGGCCGTGCGCTGGATGGTCGGCCACCAGTGGGTGAAACCGAAGAAGCGGTAGCGCTCGGCACCCGCCACGCGGGTGCAATTCCTTAACGCTTTTGTGAGACGGTCCAGGCTTGGGCGAATTCACGATGGGGTTCGTGTCGGGTTGACACGAACTGGGGTGGATGGCAGTGTTGTAGGTGGACTTAGTGTCGTTTCGACACTAAGTAGCCAACGGAGCCACGGAGGCCCACCCGATGACCGCTCTTGTCCCCACCACGGAACAGCTTCGCACGTACTACAACGACCCCGAGACCTGCCCCTCCGATTCGCTGGTGCCCGTGCCCCTGGTTGAAGAGAAGGCGTTCGTCAGCTGGCAGCAGGATATCCCGCGCGAGTACCTGTCGGTGTCGCCGGAAGAGCTCGACCAGCGCATCCGGGCGGCGCGGGCGTACCTCGGGAAGCGGCTCGTGGTCCTGGGCCATCACTACCAGCGGAACGAAGTCATCCAGTACGCGGACTTCACCGGGGACAGCTTCAAGCTCGCGCAGCACGCAGCGGCCCAGGAAGCGGCCGAGTACGTGCTGTTCTGCGGTGTGCACTTCATGGCGGAATCGGCCGACATCCTCACGCGCCCGGACGTGCGCGTCATCCTGCCGAACATGGCGGCGGGGTGCTCGATGGCCGACATGGCCGATCCCGACGACGTCTACGCGGCCTGGGACGCCATTAGCGAGATGCTCGAAGGCTCGGGGTCGAAGGTGATCCCGATTACGTACATGAACAGCGCGGCGAGCCTGAAGGCGTTCACGGGTGAACGCGACGGGATCGTCTGCACCTCGAGCAACGCCAGCAAGACGTTCGACTACGCCTTCGAACGTGGCGACAAGATCTTCTTCTTCCCGGACCAGCACCTCGGCCGCAACACGGGATACGCGCGCGGCATTCCGCTGGACCAGATGGTGGTGTGGAACTTCCGGCTTCCGAACGGCGGGCTCACGAAGGAGCAGGTGGAGCGGGCGAAGGTCATTCTCTGGCAGGGCCACTGCAGCACGCACCAGCGCTTTTCGGTGCAGCAGATTGAGAAGGCACGGAAGGACTACCCGGGCATCAACGTGATCGTGCACCCGGAGTGCCGCTGGGAAGTGGTCCAGGCGGCGGACACGAACGGCTCGACCGAGAAGATCATCAAGACGGTGAGCGAATCGCCGGCGGGCAGCGTGTGGGCCATCGGCACCGAGATCAACCTCGTGAACCGGCTCGCGCAGCAGAACCCGGACAAGACGATCTTCTGCCTCGATCCGGTCGTGTGCCCGTGCAGCACGATGTACCGCATTCACCCCGCGTACCTGGCATGGGTGCTCGAAGGGCTGACGCAGGGACACGTGCTGAACGACGTGAAGGCGGACGACGCGACGCGACCGCGGTCGCCCGTCGCGCTGGAGCGGATGCTGGCGCTCGCCTAACGGACGGGCGCGAGCACTAGGTTGAGGCCGGCGATGGCCTGGCGCACGGCGGCGCGCGGTACCACGCCGGCAATTTCCGTGAGTTCGTCCCGGTCCAGCGTGCTGACCTGCGAGACGACGATGACGGAATCCAACGACAGCCCGGTGTCCGCCGCCGTCACGAGAACGTTACCCGGCACGCCGGCGCGCCGGAGGTTCGTGGTCATGGCCATCACCAGCACTGTCCGGATGGGAGACTCGTTCCAGCGGTCGTTCTGAATGACGACGTAGGGGCGGCGGTACCCGGGCTCAGAGCCCACCGGCTCACCTTCATCCACCCAGAAGACTTCACCCTGACGAGGCATCCCAGCCATCCCCCGTGACTTCGGCGACCATGCGGCGGTGCCGCTTCGCGGCCGCCAGGAAATGCTCATCCTCGGCCAGTTCTTCAGGCGTGGGTGTAATGAACGCCTGGTGAAGCTGGCGCGTGATCTCCTCGCTCTCAAGGTGGGCGACGTAGTCGGCGAGCGCCTCGGCCAGGATCTTGCTGCGCGAGGTGTGGCGCTCGCAAGCGATGGCGTCGAGGCGCTTGTAGAGCTCCTCGGGGAGGGAGACGGCAGTTTTCACGTGGGCCATGGGGACATTCTACCGTCGGTCATACCGCCGGTACTACCGTTTCGACCCGAAGGAGGCGCGATCGAAGAGGGACGGGGAAGTGCGTGCTTTCGGCTCGCGGCGCGGGATTGCCGCGCGGCCTATACTGCGCGCGCAGATCAAACGCAAAGGAATCACCGCATGGGGAACCTCATCGACGGCGGCGAGATCATCGCCCGCATGATCAAGCAGGAGGGCGTGGGCCACATCTTCACGCTCTCCGGCGGCCACGTGCAGAACATCTACGAAGGCTGCCTGAACAACGGCATCGGCGTGGTGGATACGCGGCACGAGCAGTCGGCCGGGCATGCGGCCGACGGCTATTCCCGCATCACCTTCAAGCCCGGCGTGGCGGTGGTCACGGCCGGCCCCGGCGTGACGGATGTCGTGACGGCGGTGGCGAACGCCTACCAGGCGTCGAGCCCGATGGTCGTCATCGGCGGGCGCTCGCCGCTGCGGCAGTTCGACATGGGCTCGCTGCAGGACATCGAACTCATGCAGGTGATGGCGCCGATCACGAAGTGGTCGCAGACGGTGTACGACACCTCGCGGCTGCCCTACTACATGGCGATGGCGTTCCGCGAGGCGATGACGGGCCGCTTCGGCCCCACCTTCCTGCAGATCCCGTCGGACGTGCTCTTCGGGCGCGTGGACGAGGACAAGGTCGAGTGGCCGACGAGCTACCGCCCCACGGGCGAGATCATGGGCGACCCGGCGCTGATCAAGCAGGCGGCGGAGATGATCCGCAACGCGAAGCAGCCGATGGTCATGGCCGGATCCGGCGTGTTCTGGCATCGCGCGCACAAGGAGCTCGCTGAGTTCGCGAAGGCGGCGGACGTGCCGGTTTTCGTGAACGCGATGGGCCGCGGCACTATGCGCCAGGACAACCCGAACTTCTTCTCGCTCGCACGCCGCCCCGCGTTCGCACAGGCGGACGTGATCGTGGTGCTCGGCACGCCCATCGACTTCCGGCTGAAGTACGGGCGGGCTCCCGCCTGGAACCCGGCGGCGAAGATCATCCAGATCGACACCGACCCGCGCGACATCGGCCGCAACCGCGACTTCGCCATCGGCATCGAGGCGAACATCCGGCAGGCGCTCCTGCAGCTGACGTCCGAGATCGGCAAGGCCGATCACAGCGAGTGGCTGACGACGCTCCGCAACCTCGAGGGGCAGGCGGACGCGCAGCGCGAGATCTACATGAACAGCGACTCGGTGCCGATTCACCCGCTGCGCCTGTGCAAGGAGATCGCGGAGTTCGTCGACGATGACACGATCATCGTGGGCGACGGCGGCGACATCGTGGCGCAGGCCGCGGCCATCCTCCCGGTCAACAACCCGGGGCAGTGGATGGACCCGGGCCCGTTCGGCACGCTGGGCGTGGGTACGGGCTTCTGCATGGCCGCGAGCGTGGCGGCGCCGAACAAGAAGGTGCTGATGGTCAACGGCGACGGCACGTTCGGCCTCAACGGCTTCGATTTCGACACCTTCGTGCGCTTCAACATGCCAGTCGTCTCCGTCATCGGGAACGACCGCTGCTGGCATCAGATTTATGTCGGCCAGAAGGCGCAGTACGGCGAAGGCCGCACGCCCGCGACGAAGCTCGCGGACACGGCCCGGTACGACAAGGTCGTCGAGGGGCTCGGCGGGCACGGCGAATTCGTCGAGCACCCGGAGCAGATCAAGGGCGCCATCGAGCGGGCGTTCAACAGCGGCAAGCCGGCCTGCGTGAATGTGATCATGGACCCCGAACCGCCGGGCGTGAAGGGCGGCTACGAGTTCAAGTAGGCCAGGTGGCCCGAACGCGAAACCCCCTCCCGGTTCGCCGGGAGGGGGTTTTCGCGCCGCCGGCGGCCGGTGTCATGCGGTGTCGGTGAGGGAGCGAAACCCCGAGGGTGCATGCGGACCGGCGGCGATGATTTCGAACACGCCGATGCCGCGCCGCTCGCCGGCTTCGACTTCGCAGACGGCCTGGACGTGGAGGTGGCGGCTCGGGTCCACCGCGGCAAGGTCGTAGGACTCGGCGGAGGTTTCGTTCGGCCCGACCCACATCCCGTGGCCCCACGTCGGGTGTCCATACCCGAGACCCTGCATGAGGAACTGGTACAACGGGCGGTAGGTAAGCACGAGCGGCTCGCCGGTGGCCGGCGAGAGCGTGATGCGTGCTGACTGGATGTGGCGCGTACCGGGCTTGTACACGAGGTCGTGGGCGACGGCGCAGTGCGATTCGAGCGCGTCCGGGTAGGGGGTGAGGATCACGCCGGCCTGGTGCCACGGGACCCCGGCGGCGTCCTCGGAGATCGTGTAGAGCGTGCAGAGGTCGTCGAAGTTGACCGGGGCCCAGTTCCAGTAGAACTGGGGGGTGCCGGTGGCGGGACGGCCGCCCTGGGGTTCACCCACGCGGCGAATGCCCCAGCTATGGTCGCGGGAGCCCCACCATGCCACCTCCCCGAGATCGAACGTCCGGCCGGCGACCGTGAGGGAGCCAGACCACGCCACGTGCTGGGTCATGCGCGTGTAGTCCATCGCGACGGAATTCCCGGCGCGGCGGAAAAAGTGCGGCTCCTCGTTCGGGAGCGAGCGGGCGGCCCAGGTGACGTCCGCGAGGATGCGGGCATCGTTCGCGGCGACGGTTACGTGGCCGCGCCGCAGCGGCTCGATAACCTCGACTCGGATCGGCCCGGCAGCGGAGTCCAGGCGGTCGCCGTCGAGGGCGCGCGAGGCGCGCACGCAGTACTGGATGCCCTCGAACACGACGCTGAACGCCGCATCGAAGACGCCGCGGTTGGGATACGCCCCCATCGCCAGCGCGAAATAGACGCTGCCGTCCCGGCTGTAGCCGTTGAAGAAGTAACGGTCGTAGAAGTTCCGGTCGCTGGTGAAGACGGAATCGAAGGTGAACGGGGTCTGATGGGTGAGGTATTCGTCGGCGGGGGTGATCATGGGCGGCTCCGGGCGGCGGGAATGGCCGGAATCTACGGGGGCGGGGACGGGGCGGCAAGGAGGCCCCATGGCGAGCGACATCACTGACAGCCGCTGTCAGGAGACGCTGCCCACGCGCTCGTACTCCTGACAGAATGGTGTCAGGAAGGCTGTCGTAAGGTGCGAACGCCACGGTGACGTGAGCACATGCCATGAGGATTCCGCGACCATGAACGTCTCTTCGACCCTGATCACGATCAACAGCACCAATGCTGGTGCGCTCTTCGCCTGGTACCGCGACGTGCTCGGCCTGCCGCTGCAGGAGGGCATGGGCGATCACGCTCTCGCGGCGGGAGGGACGGTGGTGACCTTCGACGAGCATGTCGACATCACCGGTCCGGCGAAGGAGCCGGCGCGCTACCTGATTGACCTTTTCGTGGAGGATGCGGCGGCTGAGACGGGGCGGCTGGAAGCGGCGGGAGTGCAGTGCATCCGGCGGCTCGGCCAGGAGTACTGGGGCGGCATCATTTCCACGTTTGTGGACCCCGACGGGAACTACGTGCAGCTCATCGAATACCGCGAACCGCAGGCCTGACGGGGTGGCGATGCGGCGGGCCGACAGGCTGTTCCAGGTCATCCAGGCGCTCCGGCGCCGGCCGGTGGTGACCGCCGCATCGCTTGCCCGCGACCTGGAGGTCTCGGAGCGTACGGTCTACCGCGACATCGCCGACCTCGTGTCCTCGGGCGTGCCGATCGAGGGCGAGGCAGGCGTCGGGTACATGCTGCGAAAGGGATTCGACCTTCCGCCCCTGATGTTCCGCGCAGAGGAGCTGGAGGCCCTGGTCTTCGGGGCGCGCGTCGTGGCCAGCTGGGGCGACCGCGACCTTGCGAAGGCCGCCACGGAGGCGCTCGCGCGGCTGGAAGTCGCCCTGCCGGAGAAGTTGCGGGCGCGGTTCGAAAAGACGCCGCTGTTCGCGCCGGGATTCCATGTGAAGCCATGGGTCGCCGAGGGGCTTACGTCGTTGCGGTCGGCAATCGAGGAGCGCAGGAAGGTCCACCTGCGGTACGCGGACGCCGACGGCCAGGAGACGGAACGCGCGGTGCGGCCGCTGGGGCTGTTCTTCTGGGGTTCGACGTGGTCGCTGAGCGGCTGGTGCGAGCTGCGCACGGACTTCCGCAGCTTCCGGTTGGACCGGGTGGTGGAGATGAACATCCTCGACGAGCGGTTCGTGGACGAGCCGGGGAAGCTGCTCGAGGACATGTTCCGCCGCGAACGCGACCACCCCGAATGGGGTGCGGCGCCCGGCCCGGACAACCGCTGACGGTGTCTTACCCCCAGAGCTCCTTCGCCTGCGCGCGGAGTTCGCCGCGGAAGTCCGGGTGGGCGATGCTGATGAGCTCCTCGGCGCGCTGGCGGTGGTTCTTATCGAGGAGGCGTGCGACCCCCCACTCCGTGACGATGGTGTCGGCGAGGTAGCGAGGGATGGTCACGAGCGTGCCCGCGTCGTGGCGCGCGACGATCTGCGAGAGCGTGCCCTCGAGTGCCGTCGAGCGGAGGACGGTGATGGCGCGTCCGTCCTTGCAGAGCGCGGCGGAGATGTGGGTGTCGGGCTGCCCCCCCGTGCCGTTCACCATGTTCCCGCCGAAGCGGTCCTCGCTCGCAATCTGGCCGAGCAGGTCCACGGCGATGGCGCTGTTGATGGAGGTCATCTGGCGGTTCTGGGCCATGAGCAGCGGGTTCAAGAGGTAGTCGGGGTCGTAGAGCTCGAAGGCCGGGTTGTTGCGAATGATGGCCATATCCTCGCCATCGCACCCGGACCAGGCGACGGCGACGCACTTGCCGCGGTGGACGGTCTTGAGGGTGTTGTCGAGGATGCCGCGCTCCCAGAGCCGTGCCAGGCCGGGGCTGCCCAGCTCGGTGTGCAGGCCGAGATGGTGGAGGTCATCGAACGCTCCGGCGCGGAACATGAGCTGGCTCGGTTCGCCCACGCCCACCTGGATCGTGTCCCCGTCGCGGAGGATCTGCCGGAGGTGGTCCGAGATGGACTGCGCCTCCTTGTCCACGGGACCGAGCTTGAACTGGGCCTCGAGCTGCGCCGGCGGGACCATGGGGAGCACCGGCGCGAGCGGCCCCAGCACTTCGGGGATGAGGCGGGGAACGATTTCGCGCATGCGCGCGCGGTTCTCGGCCGGTGTCTCGGTCTCGATGCGGGCCATGAGAGCTGCCATATCGAAGAGCGCGATCGCACCGTCGACGAACGCGGTGATTTCGCTGACGTGGAGCCAGACGTCGCCATGCACGGGCATCATGTTCGGGTCCACGAGGGCGACGACCGTGCGGCAGCGGCGGGCGTACGCCTTGCGCATCCACTGGTGGGCGCCGAAGTGGACGTAGCCCGCCTCGTTCGGGGGGCTGCAGGGCGTGACGTACACGTCCGGGATGCGCGCCTCTTCGCGCCCGTTGTCGAACGCCTTGAGGCCGAGCATGAAGGTGTTGGGGAGGTAGGTGCTGGATTTCGCATCGTGCGAGGGCCGTGCCGTATCGCCGATGAAGATCTCGATCTCCTTCTCGCCCGGGGTCGCGTCCGGGCCGAAGAGCGCGGCGGAGGCGGGTGCGAGCAGGCGCAGGGTGATGCCGCCGACCTCATGGCCACGCTTCGTAACCGCGGACGGCAGCGGCTCGGGCGCGAGGATGGTGACGCCAACGAGGTCGCCGGGGCGGATGAGCTCCATCGCCTCGGCAAGGCCCTTCTGGCGGGCTTTGTAGGTGTCGCGCCAGTTGTGGTACTCGGCCATCGGTCCCCTCCCTGCAACGATTCCGCGGGTTGAAGCGTGGTTATACGGACGCGGGACCGGGGCGGGAAGGGGGTGAATGGCGGCAAGGGGTGCGAGTGCCGACAATGCCACGGCAATGACGACTCCCAACGAACCATTCTTCACCGAAGAGGGCGGGCGCTACATCCCCAACGATGTGTGCCGCGGGCCCTGGGACCACGATTCGCTGCACGGCAGGGTGATCGCCGGGCTGATGGCGTTCGAAGCCGAACGAACGCACGGCGGCGACGAGTGGCAGCCGGCGCGGATGACGGTCGACCTGTATCGCATGCCTCGCTTCACGCCCGCGCACGTGACCTCGAACGTCGTCCGATCGGGGAACCGGATCCGCATCGTCGATCTCGAGTTCTGGGGTGGTGAAACCTCGGTGGCCCGTTCGACGGTGGTGTTCCTGAAAAAGGGCCCGCAGCCCGATGGCCACGTCTGGAGCCCGCCGAACTGGGAGGTGCCGCGGCCGGAGGAGCTGGCGCCCAACCAGCCAGGGCGCGTGAACATGTGGGAGACGCGCGCTGTCGCGGGAGCGACGTTCGGCACATTCGGGCAGAAGCGCGCGTGGGTGCGAGAAACGCGCGACCTCGTCGCCGGGCACCCGCTGACGCCGTTCCTGCGGGCGGCCGGGTCGGCCGACTTCGCGAGCCCGTACGCGAACTCCGGGGACCACGGGCTCGAATGGGTGAACTGCGACATCACGCTCTACCTGCACCGCCTGCCCGTCGACGAGTGGATCGGGTACGAAGTGGCCGCGCACCACTCGGCGGAGGGCGTCGCGGTGGGGGAGTGCGCGTTGTACGACGTCAACGGTGCCATCGGGCGGAGCACGGTGTGCGCGCTCGCGCAGAAGCGCCGTAGCTGATGGGGCAGGCACGGTGACCCGGGTCGTCGCGCTGGGCAGCTGCGTGGTGGACCTGGTGTTCCGCATGCCGCGCTTGCCGGGCCGGGGCGAAACGCTGTTCGCGCGCTCGGCGGGGATCTACCCGGGCGGGAAGGGATTGAACCAGGCCATCGCCGCGCGGCGGCTCGGCGCGGAGACGACGCTGATCGCGAACATGGGCGACGACCTGTTCGGGCACTACCTGCTGGAGCTGCTCAGCGGGGAGGGCGTCGATACGCGGTATGTCGCCCGCGACGCCGCGAACGGCACGGGATTCGCCGCCCCCGTCGTGTTCGACGACGGGGAGAACAGCATCCTCTCGGCGCCACAGGCGAACCTCGCGCTGCAGACGGCGCTGGTGGAGGCGGCGCGGGAAGCGATCGCGGCGGCCGGCGCGCTGCTGTTGCAGTTCGAGGCTCCGATGGAAGCGAACATCGTCGCGGCTCGCATCGCGCGGGCGGCGGGGACGCGGGTGGTCCTGAACCCGGCGCCGGTCGTGGCACACCCGCCCGAGCTGCTGGCCCTGGCCGATGTGCTCGTCGTGAACGAGGTCGAGGCGGCGATGCTGGCGGGCGGGACGCACCCGGCGGCGCAGGCGCGAACGCTGCTCGGCGGGCGCGAACTGGCGGTGGTCACCCTCGGGGAGCAGGGCGCCGTCTTCGCCACCGCCAGCGGCGAGGCGGGCGTTGTGGAGGCGTTCCCGGTGCAGGCAATCGACACCGTGGGCGCCGGGGACGCGTTCTGCGCGGCGCTCGCGGTCGCACTGTGCGAGGGCCACACAGCGGCGGCGGCCGTGCGCTTCGCCGCGGCGGCGGGAGCACTCGCGGTCACCGTGGCGGGCGCGGCGACGTCGCTTCCCCGGCGCGCGGCGGTCGACCGGCTCCTTTCGTGAGGCGCCCTTACCGGGCGTCTCGTGTCTCACGGCGATTCACCTATACTGGCAACGGCGCACGGAAATGATCTCTTGAATCCGCAGATCCAGCGCTTCTGTCCGCTCTGCGACCGTCCCTTCACGGAGGGCGAGGCTGTCCTTCGCTGCGAAGGCTGCGCCGTGCTGCACCACCCTGCGTGCTGGGTGAAGAACGACGGCTGCGCGACGCAGGGGGAGCACACGCGCGCGCCCCAGGCGCAGGCGTACACGAGCCAGCGGCCACTCGCGCACCAGGCGCCGCATCCGGGCGAGGGCACGCGCAGGATGTCGCGGCCCGGCGCGCCGGTGCCCACGGCGGTTCCACCGGACGTCATCGACGAGGGCATCGTGCCCGCGGAGCCGGTGGCGCCGGCACGCCCGGCATCGCCACCGCCATCCGCCATGGTGACGGAGCGGATCCCGGTTCGCCCCCCGGTCGCGGCCCCGGCGCCACCGCCAGTTGAGCCGGAGGCACCGGAACCGGTCATCGGAGAGGCTCAGACGCTCATGCCTCCGCCCGTACGGCGGCGACCGCGGCCCGAGCCGATGGAGGAGTTCCAGCCGCCGCGCGCCCCGAAGCGGTATCAGCCGCCGCCGGGGGCCGATGGCTCGCCCGTGCGGAAGCCGCTGCCGAAGCTCTACGGGACGCATCGCTGGCTCGGCTACTGGTACGTCCCGGCGGGCGTGGCGCTCGCGGTGATCGTGGCGGCCGGGATCATCTGGGCGGGCGAGAAGCTGACCGGTGGCGGTGACACCGCCGACGACGGGGCGGAAGTCGTGATCCCGGCACCTTCGCCCACGGTGCCCGCGACGCCCACCGCCGCCACCGCCGTCGCCACCACGTCACCCGTGGCCAGTGCCACCGCGCGCGTCACGGCGCCACCGGGGGTCAGGTTCGCGGTGAACCAGGTCGCGATCGTGACGGGCGCCGGGGACTGCCTGAACGTTCGTACGAAAGCGGGGCGGGAGAACGACGCCATCGTCTGCCTGCCCGATGGCGCGGAGGTGACGGTGAAGGGCGGGCCGGAGGAGGCTGGCGGGCTCCGCTGGTGGAGAGTGCAAACGCCGCTGGGAGAGGGATGGGCAGCCGAAGACTACCTCGTGCCAAAGCCGTAAGCGCGCTGGCCGCCGCCTTCGCCCTGGTACTGGCCGCCTGCTCCGGCGGGGAGGCGAAGACGCCGGCCACACCGTCGCCGGGCGCGACCGGGACGGTGGCGGCCCCGACGGGGACATCGACGTCGCCGCTTCCGTCGCCGACATCCACGCCGGACCCGCTGAGCCCCCCGCCGGCCACCCCCGAAGCCGCGCTCGCGGCGCTGCGCGCATACCTCCCTGGACGGCCACCCTGCCCGCCGGAGATCGAACGGACGTGGGCGGCAACGTGCACGCCCGGGAACCTCGACGGCGACGCGATTACTGATGCGGTGTACGCGATTCCACTGGCCAGCGGCGGTGCGCTGCCCGCGCCGGCGGTCGTGGTGGCATGGCGAGGGGCGAACGGCGAGCTTGCCGCGTTCCCGGAGATCGGCGCCGCCGACCTCGGCGCGGTCGGGCGGGCGCTGTTCGCGGTCGCGGACCGCACGGGCGACGCGCGGGTCGAGGTGATGTACCTGGCGACGGCATGCGGCGCGCACACCTGCACGTCGCGGCTGGAGATCCAGAGCTGGGACGGGAGTGCCTGGCGGGATGCCGGGCCGGGTGACCAGGGCATCGCGACGCTGGAACGGGCGGCCATTTCGGGGAGCGGGACGGCGACGGAGGTCGTCCTGCACGGCGGCGTCATCCAGAGCGTGGGGGCTGGACCGCCGCGCCAATCGACGACGACGTACCGCTGGAACGGCGCGCGTTACGCGGTGGGCTCCGTTGTCCCGGACGCCCCCCAGTACCTGATTCACGCGATCCTCGACGCCGATGCCCTGTTCGCATCGGGACGGTACCCGGAGGCCGCCGTCGCGTACGTGAGCGCGGCGGAGAGAACGGACCTGAAGGACTGGCAGGCGGAAATAGGGGGCGGGCGACGGCCGTGGGCGGCTGACGGGCTATGCCCGCTTCCGGGCGGCGGTGGCCATCGCGGCGAGCGGCGCCGACGCCACGGCCGCCTTCGATGCCGCCATTGCGCGGGGGACCGAGCAGGCGTTCATCACGGCGACGGAGGCGTTCCGGAAGGGGCTGAAGGAAGGCGGCAGCGTGCACGCCGGGTGCCTCGAAGCGACGCGCTACCTCACATCGCCCGGGGTGCCGGCGTACCTGCGCCTCGTGTTCGACTACGGCTACGCCAACCCCCAGAAGACCGCCGCCGAGATCTGCCCGCTCTAGCGGTCGCGCGGGGGAAGGCCGGAAGCTGGCGGCCTACTCCCGGAACAGCTTCCGCAAGTTGGCCATTTCGATCGCGGCGCGCGCCGCTTCCTCGCCCTTGTGGCCGTCCTTGCCGCCGGCGCGATCCAGGGCCTGTTGCACGGAATCGACGGTCAGGACGCCGAAGATGACGGGGACGCCGGTGTCCTGGGAGACGGTGCCGATGCCGTCGGTGGCGCCACCGGCGACATATTCGAAGTGCGCGGTTTCGCCGCGAATGACGGCGCCGATGCAGATCACGGCGTCGAAGCGGCCACATTCGGCGGCCCAGCGGGCCGCGGTCGGGACTTCGAACGCGCCGGGCACGCGGGCGACGGTGACGTCCTCCTCGCGCAGGCCGCACTCACGCAGGGTCGCGACGGCGCCCTCGGTCAGCCTGTCCGTCACGAAGCTGTTCCAGCGGGCGCTGACGATGCAGACGCGGAGGCCCGCGCCGTTGGCCGAACCTTCGATCTCGGGCACTCAGTCACCACCCGCCAGGGTCTCGAGGCCGTCGAGCAGGTGGCCCATGCGGCGGCGCTTGGTATCGAGGTAGTGCACGTTGAACGGGTTCGGTTCGGTGATGATCGGCACGCGTTCGACGACTTCGAGCCCATACCCTTCGAGGCCGGCGCGCTTGGCGGGGTTGTTGGTAATGAGCCGCATCTGGCGGACACCGATGTCGACGAGGATCTGCATGCCGATGCCGTAATCGCGCCGGTCGGCGGGGAATCCGAGCGCGAGGTTGGCGTCGACAGTGTCCATGCCCTGGTCCTGCAGCTCATAGGCGCGGAGCTTGTTGTGCAGGCCGATGCCGCGGCCTTCCTGGCGCATGTAGAGGAAGACGCCACCCTCTTCGCCGATCATGCGCATGGCGCGGTCCTTCTGTTCGCCACAATCGCAGCGCATGGAGTCGAAGACGTCGCCGGTGACGCACTGGTCGTGGACGCGGACGAGGACGGGCTTGTCGGGGTCGATGGGGCCCTTCACCACGGCCACGTGCTCCGCGGGGTCGCTGTCGGAGGCGTAGGCGAGGATCATCATGTCGCCGTAGGGGGTCGGGAGCTTCGTCTCGGCCACGCGGCGCACGAGCCGCTCATGGCGCATGCGGTACCGGATCATCTCGTTGACGGTGACGATCTTGAGGCCGTGGCGGCGGGCGAAGCGCTTGAGGTCCGGCATGCGGGCCATCTCGCCGTCCATCTTCATGATTTCGCAGAGGACGGCGGCCGGGTAGAGGCCGGCCATGCGTGCGAGATCGACGCCCGCCTCGGTCTGCCCGGCGCGGACAAGCACGCCGCCCTTGCGCGCGCGCAGGGGGAACATATGACCGGGCCGCACCAGGTCTTCCGGGCGCGACGTCGGGTCGATGAGGATCTGCACGGTGCGGGCGCGGTCGGCGGCGCTGATGCCCGTGGAGACGCCAGTGCGCGCTTCGACCGAAACGGTGAAGGGGGTGCCGAAGTGCGAGGTGTTGTCGTCGGCCATCATCGGGAGCTTCAGCTCCTCGACGCGCTCTTCGGTGATGGGCGCGCAAATGAGACCGCGGCCGAATTTCGCCATGAAGTTGATGGCGTCGGGGGTGACGAACTGCGCGGCCATGACGAGGTCGCCCTCGTTTTCACGGTCCTCGTCGTCGGTGATGATGATGAACCGGCCGCGGCGGAACTCCTCGAGCGCCTCGGGGACGGAGACGATGATGTTGTCGGCTTCAGTTTCGGTGCTCACGCCTGGCCTCCCTGTCCCTGGCCCTCGACGAACTGCTGCACGTAGCGCGCGATGATGTCCGTTTCGAGGTTAATGCGGTCGCCCGGGCTGCGGGTGCCGAGATTGGTGTGTTCCTGGGTGTACTGGACGAGGGAGACTGCGAAGCCGTCGTCATCCTTGGCGATGATGGTGAGGCTGATGCCGTCGATGCAGATGGGGCCTTTGACCACCATGTAGCGAAGGAGCTCGCGGGGGGCATCGAACCAGGCGACGATGGCGTCCGCCTCGGGGGTCATGGAGCGAAGGGCGCCGACGCCTTCGACCACCCCCCGGACGATGTGCCCGGAGAGCCGGTCGGAGGGGCGCACGCTGCGTTCGAGGTTGACGGCGTCGCCGGGCCGGAGGCTGCCGAGGTTGGAGCGCCGGTAGGTTTCGGGCATGAGGTTGGCGAAGAAGGTGTCGCCGCGGATTTCGGCGACGGTGAGGTCGACGCCGTTAATGGCGATGGAGTCGCCGAGCTTCGCGTCCTGGAGGACGAACGGGGCCCGGATCCAGAGCAGGCCTTCAGCGGCCTCGGTGATGGCGCCGACTTCCTCGACGATGCCGGTGAACATCAGCGAGCCACCGCGGCGGCGGAGAGAGGATGAGCCGGGAACAGGGTCTGGATCACGTGTCGCCCCCTTCTGGTCGGTTTCGCGGGGGACACGGGAGAAGGCCGGGCGCGAACGGCGCACGGCTGGCGCACGCAACGGCTGGCGTTGCACACGCGCATGTCCTCTCCCATCCGGACTGTACCGTCGGCCCCGGAGTTTCACCGGATCAGTCCACTTGCGTGGAGTCGCGGGCTTTACCGCCGGTGGGGAATTTCACCCCGCCCCGAGAACATCATTCGTATCGTTCGCCCGCTGCTAATCGTTGTCAAGGGCCGGGCGCCGGAGATTTTGAACGCGCGGGTTTTCGGGCGTAAGGCTGCGCGGGAAGGGCGGCAAAACGGCCACATCCGGGCGATTTGAGCGCAAGCGGGTTCACGATCGACAATTCGTGCCCCAATATCCCTCCGAGCGAGGCCGCAGGCGTGAACCCCGTGAGTCCCGAACGAGAGCTTCGTCCCCGCCGCCGCGAGAACGTGACGGACCCGAACGCGACCACCTACAAGGCGTACCAGCGCGGGCGCCTGCGCGGGGCCGTGATGCCCATCCCGGAGAATGAGCATGGCCACCGCTGGATGGCGCTCGACCTGGCGGGCAACGAGACGACCTGGCGGTACCGCAACGACGCACGCGACCACCTTTGCCGGGACGACGCGGAGGGCGAGAACTAAGCGCCGGTTGTTGCGGGTGCAAGTACTTGCGAACGGCTTTGGACGAATGCCCAAACCCTAACGGCATCCCAACCGCTCCCCCAGCGAATTCCCAGCTCCGCGCGCGAGCATCCTCCCTGCGGCCCCCTTCGAGACCTCCGGGGCCGCGGAAGGAGGCAGAGGGATGTGCGCAGCGACAGCAACACTGGCGCGCCCCGCGGCCGCGGCCCGGGACGAGAATCCCCCATGCGAACTTGAACGTGCTCTTGCGGCATTCCAGCCCATCTCGCTGACGGAGATGGACGGCGTCGCGCTCCTGGACCGGCGGGACACGAAGTACGTGGTCCGGGCGGCCGACGCGCTCGCAGCCATGGCGGAGGTGGCTTCCGCCTACCGGGTGCTCGAAATCGACGGGCGGCGAGCGCACCACTACCGCACGGTCTATTTCGACACGCCGGACCTCGCGCTCTTCCGGGCGCATCACCGGGACGAGCCGGGCCGCTACAAGGTCCGCTGCCGGCAGTACATCGATTCGGCTCTGACGGTGCTCGAAGTGAAGCAGCGGGACAAGCGGGGCCGCACGGCGAAGCGGCGGCTGCACACCGGCCGGATGGTCGAGGTGATCGGCAAGCATGAGCGGCCGTTCCTGGAGAAGCACGGCGCCCTGCCCCAGGCCGGGCTGATGGCGCGACTGGAGAACGAGTTCCGGCGAGTGACGCTGGTGAGCGAAGTACGGCCCGAGCGGCTGACCATCGACTTCGGCCTGGCGTTCCGGGCGAACGGGGAGACGGTACTTCTGCCGGGCCTGGTGGTCGTCGAGGTGAAGGAGCCGGGAGGCACACGGGAATCCGACTTCGCGCGGGCGTTGCGTGCGCGGCGGATCCGGCCACGGCGATTCAGCAAGTACTGCATCGGGATCGCGCTCACGGAAGCGGATGTGAAGCACAACCTCTTCAACCCCGAGCTGCGCTACGTCCTCAGCGTCACGGAGCGTCAGTGCCATGAACGCTAGCCTGAACGACTTCATTCTCGGCGCCGCCTTCAACCTCGTGACCGCGGCTATCGCCGTCCGGTTCATCTACTACCCGCGAACGCAGAAGCGGAACTACGTGTTCACCTTTCTCGCGTTCAATCCGACCATTTACTTCGTCATGGCGCTGCTCGCGAGTGCGGAATTGAGCGTCGGTGTCGGGTTCGGACTGTTCGCCATTTTCTCGGTGATCCGGTACCGGACGGAGGAGATGCCGATCCGGGAGATGACGTACCTCTTCGTCATCATCGCGCTGCCCGTGATGAACGCCATCTTCGCGAACGGTGGGGCGATCGAGAAGGTCCTGATCGCGAACGGTGTCACGCTCGCGCTGCTGTACCTGCTGGAACGCGGGTGGGGATTCGAATTCGAAACGAGCACGCACATCACCTACGAGCGCGTGGACCTCATCGTCCCGCAGCGCCGGTCCGAGCTCATCGCGGACCTGCGGGAACGGACGGGGCTCCCGGTGACGCGGGTGGACATCGGCCGGATCAACTTCCTGCACGATTCCGCCGAACTGACGGTGTACTACGCGCCGTTCGAGGGCATTCCGCTGACGGCGCCGCCCGCCCTTGCCCCGGCCGGCCATCCAGTCCGCGCACTGGAGAACGAGGCGAGCTAACGCCGCCGCCACGGCCGCAGCCGCGGCCCAACGACACAGGAGACACACCATGCGACGGTTCCAACCGGCCACGCTCGCGGCACTCGCCGCTGCCATCAGCATCCTCACCGCCGCCGCCTGCAGCGATTCCGGTTCGAGCACCGGGACGGCGATGGCGGGCACCACAAGCGGCGCCACCAGCACCGCGACCGCGGCCTCCGGGGAGGTCAAGACTACGGCCACGGCCACCGCCGGCGCGGCCACGACCTCGGTCGCGGTTGCGACGAACGCCGCCGACCACGACGCCGCCGGGGACACCACCTGGAACGAGCCGGAGGTCGTCGAGGTCGTCCTCCAGGGCACGACGGCGAACTCCAGTTCGAGCGCGGTGAAGGTGAACGGATCGACGGTGACGATCACCAAAGCGGGCACCTACCGCCTCACCGGGACGCTCACCAATGGCCAGGTGTTGGTCGACTCCGCTGACGACGGCACCGTGAAGGTCATCCTGAATGGAGTGAACATCACCAGCACGACGAACGCGCCGTTCGCGGTGACTGATGCGAAAAAAGTGGTCGTCATCCTCGCGAAGGGGACGCAGAACACGCTCACGGACCCGGCGAAGTACGTGTACGCGGATGCGACGACGGACGAGCCGAACGCGACGCTCTTCAGTAAGGCCGACCTCACCATCGCGGGCGAAGGCAACCTCACCGTGAAGGCGAACTTCAACGACGGCATCGCGAGCAAGGACGGCCTCGTCATAACCGGCGGCACAATCAGCGTCGAGGCCGTGGACGATGGCGTTCGCGGCAAGGACTACCTCGTCGTGAAGGGCGGCACCCTCGCGGTGAAGGCCGGGGGCGACGGTCTGAAGGCCGACAACGAGGAAGAGGCCGGGCTCGGGTTCGTGACGCTGGGAGGCGGGACGGTCAGCGTCACGGCCGGGGGCGACGGCATCGACGCGGCGACGAACGCGGCCGTGACCGGCGCCGCCGTGACCATCATCTCCGGCGGCGGCAGCGGCACGAAGCTGAGCGGAGACCTCTCGGCGAAGGCGATCAAGGGGAATGCGGCGGTCACCGTTTCCGGAGGGACGCTCAAGCTCGACGCGGCGGATGACGCGATCCATTCGAACAACGCGGTCACGGTTAGCGGCGGCACGATCGCGATCGCGACGGGCGATGACGCCATCCACGCCGACACGGCGCTGACGGTGAACGCGGGGACTATCGACATCACGAAGTCCTACGAGGGGCTGGAGAGCGCGGCGATCACAGTGAACGGCGGGGACATCACGCTCGTCGCCAGCGATGACGGCCTGAACGCGGCGGGCGGCGCCGATGGTTCGGGGACACTTCCCGGCGGTGCTCCCGCGACGGGCGGGCGGCGCCCCGACCAGTTCGCGGCCGCGGGCAACTTCACCATCACCATCAACGGCGGCACGATCCTCGTGAACGCGGACGGCGACGGCGTGGATGCGAACGGGTCGGTGACGATGACGGGCGGCACGGTGCTCGTGCAGGGGCCGAGCGCGAACGGCAACGGCGCGATCGACTACGACGGGACGTTCATGATGTCGGGTGGGGTGCTGGTAGCGGCGGGCAGCGCCGGGATGGCCCAGGCGCCGACGACGACGTCGACGCAGGGCTCGCTGCTGGTGCGGCTGGCTTCCGCGCAGAAGGCTGGCACGGTGGTCCACATCCAGGCCGCGGACGGCACGCCGCTGGTGACGTTCCAGGCCAACAAGGCCTTCCAGGCGCTGACGGTTTCGACACCGGCCATCGTCAAGGACGCGAGCTACGACGTGTTTGTCGGCGGGAGCGCCACGGGCACGAACAGGGGCGGGCTGTACACCGGCGGCGCCTCCAGCGGCGGTACCAAAGTGGCGACGGTGACCACGGCCAGTGCCGCTTCCGGCGGGCCGACGATGCCCGGACGCTAGCCGCGGAAGAAAGCCGAACGCGAGGACGCCGTGGCCCATGAGCCACGGCTTCTTCGTGCCCGCCGCTGTCGCATTCGCGCGGCGATTGGTACCGTGGGCGCGGACAGCCGGGAAAAATCGTTCCATCGGCGCGAACGGGCGCGAGGAAGCGGCACACCGGCCCAACACAGGAGCACCACGTGGACTTTCGCCTTTCCGAGCGGCACCAGGCCTTCCAGAAGGAAGCCGCCGACTTCGCCGACACCCTCCCCGCGCGCGACGACGAGGAGTTCTACGACATCGTCCGCATGGAGATGGTGAAGCGCCGCTGGCTGGCGATGGCGTGGCCCGAGGAGTACGGCGGGCTCGGGGCGACGCCGATGGAACAGATGGTCTTCAACGAGGTGATGGGGTACCGCCGCATCCCCTCGGGGAACATGGGCACGATGTGGGTCGGCCCCGCCCTCATGCTGTACGGCACGCCGGAGCAGAAGGAGACGTTCCTCCCCGGAATCACCAGCGGTCGCGACATCTGGTGCACGCTGTATTCGGAGCCGGGCGCCGGTTCGGACCTTGCGGCATTGCAGACGCGCGCCGAGCGCGACGGCGACGATTTCGTGGTCAACGGGCAGAAGATCTGGACCTCGGGCGCGCACCGTTCCAACTGGGGCTGGCTCGCCGTCCGCACCGATCCGAACGTGCCGAAGCACAAGGGCATGTCGCTCTTCTGCCTGCCGATGGACACGCCCGGCATCCAGATCCGGCCGCTCGTGAACCTCGCGGGTGACCACGAATTCAACGAGGTCTTCTTCGATAATGTGCGCATCCCCGCGAAGAACCTCGTGGGCGAAGAGAACCGCGGGTGGTACACGCTGGCGGTCGCGCTGGACTTCGAACGGTCGTCGATCGGATCCACCTCCGGGGCGCGGCGCACGCTCGACGACTTCGTGGAGCTGGTGCGTTCGAAGCAGGCGACGCTGAACGAGCAGACGCGGACGCGGCTGGTGGATTGCGTGATCGCGGCGCAGGTGCTGCGGTTCGTGGGCTACCGGATCGCGGCCGAGCAGGAGAAGACGGGCATCGCCCCGACGCTGCTGGCGCAGATGGCGAAGCTCTCGGCGATGGAGCTGAACCAACGCGTGACGAGCATGACGATGGGTGTGCTCGGGATGCACGCACAGGGCCAGGGCGGCGGTTCGCCGTACGCCACCTATTCCCACGGGTACCTGCGATCGGTCGCGAACACGATCGAAGGCGGGACGAGCGAGATCCAGCGGAACGTGATCGCGACGCGGGGGCTGGGGCTGCCGCGCGGCTAACCGCGGGCGCTGGAACACCGTCACGAGGGCGCGGCCGATGGCCGCGCCTTTTCGCGTGCGGCGTCCGGGGCAAAAGGGGTCTTGCCCGGATTGAGGCGAAAATTCTACTCTGACTTGAATCGGGCCGGTTCGTGCCGCAAGATGCGGCGGCAACCCCGCAAGATCGTGCGGGGAACGGTCCAGCTCACATGTGAGGGATACAGCATGTCCGCACCCACGGAGGCGAAGGAGCCTCTCATCACGCCAGAGATGCGCGCCACGATTGGCGTCGAGGGCCGCTCGACGACGCAAGAAGTGGACCGCACGATGGTGCGCCTGTTCGCGCGCGCGACGGGCCACACGGACCCGGTGTACTACGACGTGGAAGCCGCGAAAGCCGCGGGCTACCGCGACTTGCCGTGCCCCCCGGGGTTCCTCGGCACGCCGATCTTCAACCCGGGCGCCCCGCGGATGGATCCGACGGCGCAGGCGGGCCCTCAGCCCAGCCGCCCGCTTCGCCGCATCCTCAACGGCGGCACCGAGATCGAGTACCTGACGGACATCTGCGCTGGTGACGTGCTTACGTCGGCGACGCACGTTTCGGACATGGAAGAGACGAAGGGCTCGATCGGCGACATGCTGGTGGTCACTTCGAAGACCGTGTACAAGCGCAACGGCGAAGTCGTGGCGATTTCGACCGGCAAGCTGATTCGCTACTAGGAGGCGCGCCATGGCGATTACCTGGGCAGATGTTCAGGAAGGGATGTCGATCCCGGAACTGAAGAAGAATTGCAGCACGCAGCAGCTCGTCGTTTGGGCGGCGGCTTCTGGCGACTTCTACCAGATCCACTACGATGACCAGTTCGCGAAGAACACGGGGCTCAGCGGCATCATCGTTCACGGTGCGCTGAAGAACGCGTTCCTCGGCCAGCTGGTGCACGACTGGATCGGCAACACCGGCAAGATCAAGAAGTACGGCTGCAGCTACCGCGGCATGGACTTCCCCGACCAGGACATCACCTGCAAGGGTGTGGTCACGCGCAAGTTCGAAGAGAACGGCGAGAAGCTGGTCGAACTCGAGATCTGGACCGAGAACGGCGAGGGGAAGAAGACGACCCCCGGCACCGCGACCGTCGTCCTGCCCTAGGGCTGGCGCACGGCGACAGACGCGAAAGGGCGGCTCCCGCAGGCGGGGGCCGCCCTTTGGCCTCTTCCGCATCCCGGCGCGGAAGGGACTTCGCGGCGGCGCGTTCGTTGACCCCCGGGTACCGATGTTGGTACTTTCGGCTATGCCCCATCCCACTTCCCCGGCGGTCCCCCTGGACACTTCCACCACCGACGCAGCGAACCCCGCGAGCGGCCACGAGACCATCGTGGTCATCGACTTTGGCGCCCAGTACAGCCTCCTGATCGCGCGGCGCATCCGGGAGCTGAACATCTACTGCGAGGTGCTGCCCTGGGACGCCGAGGCGGACCGGGTGCGCGGCCTGGACCTGCGCGGGATCATCCTCTCGGGTGGGCCTAACAGCGTGTACGAAGACGGCGCTCCACAGGCGCCGGCGTGGGTGTACGAAAGCGGCGTGCCGGTGCTCGGCATCTGCTACGGCATGCAGCTGCTCGCGCACCAGCTCGGGGGGCACGTGGCGCCGGGCCGGGACCGCGAATTCGGTCCCGCGACGATCGAGCGCACCACGCCCTCGCGGCTGCTCGCGGGACTGCCGGACGTCACCGAAGTATGGATGAGCCATGGCGACCGCATCGAAGCGCTGCCCCCGGGGTTCGAGAGCATCGCGAAGTCGGCGAATTCGCCCGTGGCGGTGATGGCGGATGAAGCGCGCGGCTACTACGGGCTGCAGTTCCATCCGGAGGTGGTGCACACCCCGAAGGGCAAGGAGATGCTGCGCAACTTCGCGCAAACGGTCTGCCGGTGCGAAGGGACATGGACGGCGGGCAACTTCATCGAGGAGACCATTGAGGCGATTCGCGCCCAGGTGGGCAGCGACCGCGTCATCTGCGGCCTTTCCGGCGGCGTCGACAGCGCCGTGGCGGCGGCCCTCGTCCACCGCGCCATCGGCGACCAGCTGACCTGCATCTTCGTCGACAACGGGCTGCTGCGCTTCGGGGAGGCCGAGGAGGTGGTGGAGACGTTCCGCCGCCACATGCACATCAACCTCGTGCACGTGGAAGCCGAGCACGAGTTCCTGTCGACGCTCTCGGAGGTCACCAACCCGGAGACGAAGCGGGTCCGCATCGGCAATACCTTCGTGCACATCTTCGAACGCGAGGCGCGGCGCATCGAGGACGCGAAGTGGCTGTGCCAGGGAACGGTGTACCCGGATGTGATCGAAAGCGCGGGCTCGGGCAAGGGCGCGGCGAAGATCAAGACGCACCACAACGTCGGCGGCCTGCCCCCGGACATGAAGATGGGGCTCGTCGAGCCGCTGCGGTACCTGTTCAAGGACGAGGTGCGGCGCATCGGCGAGGCGCTGGGGCTGCCCGAGGAGATGGTCTGGCGGCACCCGTTCCCGGGCCCGGGGTTGGCGATCCGCGTCATCGGCGAGGTGAACCGCGAGCGGCTGGACATGCTGCGGGGGGCGGACCGCATCGTGATGGAGGAGATCCGGAACGCGGGCCTCTATCGCGAAATCTGGCAGAGCTTCGCGGTGCTTACGGACACGAAGACGGTGGGCGTGATGGGCGACTTCCGGACGTACGGGAACGCCGTGGCCATCCGCGC
Organism: Candidatus Amarobacillus elongatus; assembly: GCA_016703545.1. Classification (GTDB taxonomy): domain Bacteria; phylum Chloroflexota; class Dehalococcoidia; order Tepidiformales; family Tepidiformaceae; genus Amarobacillus; species Amarobacillus elongatus. The sequence goes on along the minus strand of JADJBX010000002.1, from coordinate 406,811 downwards.
GGTGATCGCGGACGACGCGATGACGGCCGACTGGGCGCGACTGCCGCATGATCTGCTGGCTCGCATGTCGAGCCGCATCGTGAACGAAGTCCGGGGCATCAACCGGGTGGTCTACGACGTGACGAGCAAGCCGCCGGGCACCATCGAGTGGGAATAGCTCCCGAGGAGACGTAGAGATGGGTTCGAAGGTCCTGCTGGTGGGCATGGGTGCGCGCGAGCACGCGATCGCGTGGAAGCTGCGGCAGAGTCCGCGGGTGGACGAGATCTTCATCGCCCCCGGCAACGCGGGCACGGCGATGGTGGGGACGAACCTCCCGGTTCAGCCGAAGGACATCGACGGCCTGGTGAAGGCGGCGAAGGCCCACGGCGTGGACTTCTATCTCGCGACGATGGACGACCCCCAGCCCCTCGGCCTCGTTGACCGGCTCACCGCGGAGGGCATTCTCTGCTACGGCCCGACGCAGGCGGCAGCACGGCTCGAATCGAGCAAGGAGTGGTCCAAGGCGTTCATGGTGCGGCACGGCATTCGCACGGCCGCCGCCCGCGCGTTTTCGAACTACCGCGAGGCCTGCGCGTACGTGGAGTCGCTCAACGACGCGCCTTGCGTGGTCAAGGGCAGCGGGCTCGCGGCCGGCAAGGGCGTGATCGTGTGCAACGGCACGCGTGACGCGCTGGAGGCGCTCGATATCGCCATGGTGCGGCGCGACTTCGGCTCCGCGGGCGACACCGTGCTCGTCGAACAGCGGCTGTATGGCTGGGAAACGAGCTGCCACGCGTTTTGCGACGGCAAGACCGCGGTCATGATGCCGTTTTCGAGCGACTACAAGCGCGCCCAGGACGGCGACAAGGGGCTGAACACGGGCGGGGTGGGCGTGTACTCGCCGAGCAAGCTCGTCACCGCGGACATGGTCGAGCAGACGCGGCGCGAGGTCGTCGAGCGCACGATGCAGGGCATGATCGAGGAGGGAGCGCCGTTCAATGGCACGCTCTACCACGGCCTGATGGTCTCCGCCGACCGCACCTACGTCATCGAGTTCAACGCGCGCTTCGGTGACCCGGAGACGCAGGCGCTGATGATGCGGCTCGAGACCGACCTGTTCGAGGTGTGCCACGCCGCGGCGCAACAGCGGCTGCACGAGATCGACGTGCGCTGGCGGACGGATGCGGCCGTGGGCGTTGTTCTGTGCAGCGCCGGGTACCCCGCGACCTACAAGCTGGGGTACGTCATCCGCGGCCTGGACGCGGTCGACCCCGATGTGCAGGTGTTCCACGCGGGGACGAAGGACGACGATCGCGGCGTGGTGACGAACGGCGGACGCGTGTTGACGGTGGTGGCGACGGGGCCGACGGTCGAGGCGGCGCGCGCGAAGGCGTACGACAACGTCCACCGCATCGAGTTCACGGACGCGTACTACCGCAAGGACATCGCGCTGGTCTGACGCCCGGCGGGGCCACGACCCAACGCGCGACCCAGGGTTAGCTCGGGTCGATGCGGTGCCAGATGCGCATCAGTACGAGGCCGACCCCGAACAGCGCGAGGATGGCGAAGCCGACGGGCAGCACCGTCTTACCCCAATCCATGCCGGCGCCCTGCGCCTGGTCAGCCGCGGGGACGGTGTACTGGCCGGTGAGCGAGCGGATGCGGGCGACCAGGTCGGCCTCGGTGCCGGCAGCGGGCGCCCCGGTAACAAAGCTCGTGGCGCGGCCGTTCGCGAGCACCCATGCGCGCTCGGGCTCGGGGAACGGGGCGTGCTCCGGGTCGCCGGTGACGATCAGCAGCACACGGTCGCCAGTAGCGCCGGCAGTTCCGCGGCAGGGACTGCGAAAGCTCGTGGCGAGGGGGATGTCGCGGGCGCTGGTGGCACCCTTCAGGAACGCCTCGGGCTGGATGATGGCGCGACCGGAATCCGTGGTGGCGCCGGGCTCGGTGCGCGCCCATGTGCCGATGACGATGAGGCTGGCATCGTGAACGGCGGCCTGGAGGGCAAGGCCCTCGACCGGCGGCGGACACGAGGGTTGCGCGAAAACGGCGGCCCCCGGGAGGAGAGCCGCCGTCAGCATCGCGAGCAGGAAGACGAGGCTAGGTGCCAGCCTGCGCAAACTGGTAGATCTTCCCTTCGGTCTTGATCGCCGGGGCGATGACCATCTCGGCCTGCTGGAACTCACGGATGGTGTGAGCGCCGCAGACACCCATGGCCGTGCGAAGCGCACCCACGAGGTTCTCGGTGCCGTCGGTGCGGCTGGTCGGGCCCCAGAGGGTCTTGCGGATGGTGGTGTTCACGCCGACGGCGACGCGGGTGCCGCGAGGCAGGTTGGCGTGCGGGGTGGCCATGCCCCAGTGGTAGCCACGGCCCGGCGCTTCCGCGGTGGCGGCGAACGGCGAGCCCATCATGACGGCGTCGGCGCCGGAGGCGAAGCACTTCGCCACGTCGCCACCGGTACGGATACCACCGTCGGTGATAATCGGCACGTAGCGGCCGGTTTCGCGGAGGAAGTAGTCGCGGGCGGCGGCGCAATCGATGGTGGCGGTGACCTGCGGAACGCCGATGCCCAGAACTTCGCGGCTGGTGCAGGCGGCGCCGGGGCCGACGCCCACGAGGATGGCGGCCACGCCGGTGCGCATTATCTCGAGTGTCGCCGAGAAGCCGACGGTGTTGCCGACGACGACGGGGATGCGGATGTCCTTGAACAGCTTGTCGAAGCGGAGGCCCTCGGCGCTGTTTGACTCGTGACGAGCGGTGGTCACGGTGCTCTGCACGACGAGGATGTCGGCGCCCGCGTCCTGGACGATCGGGGCCATGTGCTTGGTGTTCATGGGGGTGACGGAGACGGCCGCGACGGCGCCGCCATCCTTGATTTCGCGGATACGGCGCGCGATCAGGTCGTCGCGGATGGGGGCCTGGTAGGCGTTCTGGAGGATGGCGGTGGCTTCGTCGCGGCTGGCGGAGGCGACTTCCTGCAGCATCGCCGCCGGGTCGTCGTAGCGCGTCCAGACGCCTTCGAGGTTGAGGACGGCGAGGCCGCCGGCACGGTGCATCTCAATCGCGAAGCGCGGGTCCACGACGGCGTCCATTGCCGAGGCGAGGAACGGGACCTCGAAGTGGTGCGGCCCGATATCGAGGCCGAGTTCGACGAGCTCGGGGTTGATGGTCACATCGCCGGGGACGATGGCGACCTCATCGAAGCCGTAGGCGCGGCGAAGCTGCTTGAACCGCGGAGCGGGCGCGGTCCCGTTGGGGTCGAACGGCGCGAGGCCGCCCTCCAATTGTTCAGAGGCAGCGGAGGAGGCAGAAACAGCAGTACTCAATTCAGCGCAATCCCGGGGGGCAATGAGGGTGACGGCAGCCAGTCCGGCTGTGGATTGCATTCGAGTGTAGGCACGGGGCTGAAAGCGGGTCAACCGAGTTATGGAGCCGCCTCGGAACTCCACCAATCCTTCACACATTCATACAGCACAAGGGTTTCTATACGCCCATCGACAGCACCTTCGAACTCCTTCACGAAGCGCATCCCGGCCTTTTCCATGACCCTCCGGGAGGCAGCGTGGGTGACCTGCGTATCGGCGAGGACGCGCGCGACCGGGGTGTGCGCGAACAGGTGGGCGACGAGCCCCACGAGGGCCTCGGTCGTGTACCCGCGGCCCTCAAAGGCGGGGCTGATGTCGTACCCGGCGGTCGCGGAGCGGCCGTCCTCGGCGGCGGTGAAACCGATCTCGCCGATGACTTCGCCCGTCTCCCGGAGGATCATGAACCAGCTCGTGAAGCCCGGCGCGCCGGCCGAGCGTGGTCCGGCGAGCAGATCCGCCACTTCGCGGGCCTGTTGATTGGGGTAGCCGGCGCCGAGCCGGAGGCCGGGCGGCTGCTCGCCCCGGAGGATGGCGGCGGCCTCATCGTGCGTGGTCCGGCGAACGTTCAGCCGGGGTGTTTCGAAGCGGTCCGGGAGCTGTTCCATCAGTCGGGGGCTTCGCCGAGCGCACGAAGGGTGTCGAGCGCGTGCAGCGGGTGGGATTCGAAGTCGCGGGCATCGTGGTGGACGGAGCGGACGATGCCATCGCGGTCGATGACGACGGTGGTCCGGCCGTGCATGCCGGCCGTTTCGTTGTAGACGCCGTAATCGCGGCCCACGCGGTTCGCGGGGAAGTCGCTCAGGAGCGGGAACTCCAGCCCGAGCTTCGATTCGAACTCACCGGCCGCCGCCCAGGAATCGACGCTGATGCCGAGGACCTGGGCGTTGGCGCGCTCGAAGGAGTCGGTGTAGGTGCGAAAGGCGGTCATTTCGGACGTGCAGCCACCGGTGAACGCGAGGGGATAGAAGGCGAGCACGATGTGCTTCCCCGGGTAGGACTCGAGGGTCACCTTCGAGCGGTCGCGAGCGAGGAGTTCGAACGGAGGTGCGGGGGTGCCGGGTTCAAGCGCCATGGTTCGTATCGTAGCGGGCCGCCGGTTGCGGGCGCAGAACGGTCCGCTATCGTGAGGCGATGGCACGAATTGGGGTCGTCGGGGCAGGCGCCGTGGGCTGCTACTACGGCGCGCTGCTGGCGCGGGGCGGCCACGATGTCCGCTTCCTCATGCGGCGGGATCTCGAGGCCGTTCGCGCGCACGGACTCACGGTGGAAAGCCCACTTGGCGGGTTTTCGCTCGCGGACGTGGCGGCGTTCGCGACTCCCGAGGAGATCGGCCCCTGCGACTGGGTGATCTGTTCCCTCAAGACGCCGGCGCTGCCGGAAGCGCGGGGGCTGGTCGAGCCGTGCCTCGGGCCGGGCACGCGCATCGTCGCCCTGATGAACGGGCTCGGCGTCGAGGATGCATTCGCGTGGGCCGGACCGGAGCGGGTGTTCGGTGCGATGGCGTTCGTTTGCATCAATCGCGGTGCACCCGGTGTGGTGCGGCACCTGGAGTACGGGCGAGTGAACATCGGGCACGTCCTCGATGACCCGGATGAGTGCGAACGGCTGCGCGCGCTGTTCGCATCCGGCGGTATCGATGTCGCCGTGGCGGAAAACCTGCGCCACGCGCGCTGGGAGAAGCTCTGCTGGAACATCCCCTTCAACGGCCTGAGCGTGGCGGCCGGCGGCATCGGCACCGAGGCGATCGTGAAGGATGCCTGGCTGCGCGCGACGGCGGAGCGGGCGATGCGCGAGGTGGTCGCGGTCGGGAACGCCGACCTGGGGGCCATCGGCAGCGCGGCGCGGCTCGATGAGCCGGAGATCGTCCAGCGCATGTTCATGCTCACCGACACGATGGGCGACTACCACACGAGCATGGCCATCGACTACGTGCTGGCACGGCCGCTCGAAGTGGAGATGATCCTTGGAAACCCGCTGCGGCGCGCGGGGGAGCTCGGCATCGCCGCGCCGACGGTGGCGGCACTGTACGCACTCGTACGGGCGGCGGACCGGCGCAACCAGGGGATGCTGCCCGTGATCACGCCGGACCGTGTATAAGTCCTTCAACGCAACGAACGGTGGGAGAACGGCATGGACATTCGCGACATCCTGGTAGACGGCATCGAGCAGCTTTCGGACTGGCTGGATGACAACCTGGACGGGCTCACGCTGGAGCAGGTGAACTGGTGCCCGGACGGCAAGACGGTGAGCATCGGGTTCCACGCGTGGCACATCACGCGGACGGCCGACAACATCACGAACTTCGTCTTCCGCAAGCAGCCGCCGATCTGGCTGTCGGAGGGGTACCAGGAGAGGTTCGACCTGCCGAAGAACCCGCAGGGGACGGGCATGCCGCTCGAGGACGCCCGCCAGCTCGTGATCAGCGACCTCGGACTTCTGCGTGAGTACGGGCGAAAGGCACTGGCGGCCTCGGTCGATTATGTGAAATCAACGCCGGTCGAGACGCTCGCGGAGATCCAGATGGTGAAGCCGCTGGGGGAGATGCCGCAGTGGCGGGTCTACCGGCAGGTGATCATGACGCACGGGTTCATGCACCTCGGCGAGATCAACACGAACAAGGGCCTCCAGGGGATCCAGTTCAGCATTTAGGGCGCCGGGGAGCTCCCGGACGCGGTTCGCACGGAACGGGCGGGATGGCCGAAACGGCCATCCCGCCTTTCTTTGTGCTGGCTCGTCAGCGGGTTAGTCCTCGTCGTCCGGCCGGGTCTGGCGGAGGAAGTCCTCGATGTCCGACAGCAGCTCCTCGCCCGCGGGGAGGCTGCTCTCCAGGGGCACCGACTTCGCCCGCGTCGACCGCGGCTTCGAGCCGCCGCACGTATTCGGCGATCTCGGGGTTGCCATCGAGGGCGGCGTTGACTTCGCTCACGAACCGTTCACCCGCGGAGGTGAGCTCGCGCAGGTCGAAGGTGAGACCGGTCATCACCGAGAGGCGGCGGAGGAGCGCGGCCGTGGCGTTCGGGTTCTGAGACGTCGTGATGTAGTGCGGCACGTTCGCCCAGAGGCTGGCCGCGGGGACCCCGGAGCGGCGCAGTACGTCGTGCAGGACACCGACAATGCCGGTGGGGCCTTCGTAGCGGGAGGTGGTCAGCTCCAGGCGGGCAGCGACCTCCGGGTCGACGGCGGTGCCGGTGACGCGGGTGTCGCGGGTGTGCGGCACATCCGCGAGGAGCGCGCCGAGGGAGATGACGAGCCCCACGCCGGCATCGCGGTAGAGGCCCGTATGCGCGCCCGTGAAGGTGCCCCAGGCGAGGCCGGGCTCGACACCGATGCCAATGATGATGTCGTGCGGGCCGGTGGGGTTGCGAGCGTAGAAGAAATCGTTCTGGGGCCACTTCACTTCGCGCTGCCCGTTGAACGATGCCTGGACGGTCGGGCGCGACTCGCGGAAGTCATAGAAGGGGTCGGCGTCGATGGAGGCGAACTTGCGGGCGCCGAGGCGGCGGACGACGAAGCGAGCGGCGTCCGTGGCGGCGCTGGCGGCGTCGTTCCAGCCGGAAAAGGCGATGACCGCCACCGGGTCGTGGAGGTCGGGCATGCGGTCGATGGTCAGGGGATCCACGAGATCAGTCTACCGCCCGCGTGAGCGTGCGTCCCCGGCTCCGTGCACGCGAACGGCGGCCCCTCGGCCGCCGTTCACAAGTGCGCCGGTGATGCGCGCTCAGCTCTTGTTGACGGCCACCTGGGCCTGGCTGGGGCGCTCGAGGATTTCGTCGATGAGGCCGTAATCCTTGGCCCCGTTCGGATCGAGCCAGACGTCCCGGTCGGTGTCGTGCTCGATGGGGTCCATCGGCTGACCGGTCGTCTCCTGGATGATGTTGCGGAGGACCTTCTGGAGGCGAAGGGTCTCACGCGCCTGGATTTCGATGTCGCGGGCCTGGCCCTGGGCGCCGCCCAGCACCTGGTGGAGGTGGATGGTGGCGTTGGGCAGGGCGTACCGCTTGCCCTTCGCGCCGGTGGTCAGCATCACGGTGCCCATGCTCGCGGCGAGACCGATGCAGACGGTCGACACGTTCGGCCGGATGAGGTTCATGGTGTCGAGCATCGCCAGGCCGGCGGTGACGCTGCCGCCGGGGCAGTTGATGTACATCATGATGTCCTTGTCGTCGTCCTCGCGGGCGAGGTAGAGGAGCTGGGCAATCACGATGTTGGCGACCATCGCGTCGATCGGCGTGCCGAGGAACACGATCCGTTCCTTGAGCAGCAGCGAATAGATGTCGTAGGCGCGCTCGCGCCGGCCGTCGGATTCGATCACGAACGGCATGATGTCGCTGGGACGGACCAACGAAGCGTCGGGCCGTTTGCCCGCGGCGAGTTCCTGGATCAGGTCGAAGCTGCTCATGCACCCTCCCTTTGTCCTTCCAGTGTGCGGCGTGGCGATGGAAAGACGCAAAGGAGCGAGCGAATCGCCCCTTCCGAACGTTAGCGAAGGCCCACGGACGCGAGGAACGCGGGGGCGCCGGAGACGCGCGCGTCGGGCTGATGCTGGTTGATTTCGAGGGTGTACGCGGGGAGGTGGCCGAGCCCGGCCGTGATGTACGCCCAGTCGACATCGCCATCGCCGGGGGCGCGGTGGTCGCCGATCCCGAGGACGTCATGCAGGTGCGCGCCGACGATGCGCCCGCGATTCGGCTCAAGCCAGGCGTGGCGGTCGTGGAACCCGAGGCGGTGCAGTACTTCCGCGTGGCCGGTGTCGTGCCAGTACCCGGCCTGTTCGGGGGCGAGGCCATCGAGGAGTTCGTCGTATTCGTACGGGGCGGGGAGTTCGTGGAAGTGGTAGCGGTTCTCGAGCCCGACGGCGATGCCTTGGGGCTCGGCGGCGCGCACGATTTCGAGCAGCGAACGGCGGGCGGCGGCGACGAACGGCGGCGCCATCTCCCTGCGGGCGGCGATGGCCTCCTCGCGCAGTTCGGCGAAGCGGGAATCAGCTGCCCTGCCGCCATCGAACATGCGGCGCATCTCGTACTCCGCGGGGAGCATCTCGAAGCCGTCGCCGACGGCGCCGAGGTGGATGACGGAGCGGGTCGCCCCGATGCGGGCGGTCCAGCGGATGCTCTCGATGGCGAAGGCCACGGCCGCCGTGCGTTCGGCCTCATCCGTGGAGGCGAGGTTCAGCTTGTGGTTGCCGCGCCCATCGCCGTGCGCGACCTGCGGGGCGGGCTGATGGACGGAGGTCACGGGTAGCGCGCCGCAGGCGAGGATCGCCTTCAGCTTGCCGGGGGCGGTGGAGTGGCTGATCTCGATGCCGTCGTACCCGGCTTCGGCGGCGTAGCGTGCGAACGCGGCGCCGTCATCGAAGCGGGCCTGCTGGGCGTACATCGTGGACAGGGCGAGCGGCTTCATCGAGGGGCATCTCCGGGTTCGGGATGTGCGGGCGACGGGGCGGCCGCGCGAGGCAGGCTGAGGCGCCGGGCCGCAAGGAGCAGCGCGGAAGCCCCAAAGGCCGCGCCGAAGCTCACCACCAGGCCGGTGCCATCGTCCAGGCCGAACACCGGAACGGCGAGCGCGGCGACGACCCCGGTGAAGAGGCAGAGGGGCAGGTAGCGGAGACCGGCGTGGCCGCGCGTCTTCACGGAAAGAGCGAGCCAGGGAACGAACGCGCACAGGAGCCACCCGGCGAGGAAGAGCGTCACGAAGAGCAGCGTGAACACGGATCCCCCTGGCGCCGGGCGGGCAGCGCGGCGCGCATCAGGAGACGATGCGCGCGATATCGAAATAGGTGACGACGACGACGCTGGCCATCATGAGCGCGAAGCCCGTGAAGTGCACCAGTGCCTCCTTCTCGGGCGAAATGCGCCGCCCGCCCCGGAGGATTTCGACGAAAACGAAGAACATGCGTCCGCCATCAAGCATGGGGATGGGGAGCGCGTTGAAGATCGCGAGGTTGAGGCTGAGGAGGGCGGCCATCTCGATGAGCGGGCGCCAGCCCGCTTCCTTGATGATCTCGCCGGTCTGGTCGGCGATGCCGACGGGGCCGGTGAACGCCGGACCGCCGCTGCCGGTGCCACCACCACCGCCGCCACCGACGCTCACGCGGACTTCGTTAACGGTGAGAACGACGATGTCGCCAAGGTAGCCAATGCCCTTGGGGAGCGCTTCCCACGGCGGGTACCAGACGCTTTCGGTGAACGGGTAGAGGAGTTCGCTGCGGACGCACTCGCCGTTGTCGCCCTGCTCAAGGCAGGTGGAGGGCGCGCCGATGCGAATGCCGGTCGGGCCCTGCCCCGCGGGCGGGTGCCAGCGGGCATAGACCTCGGCCCGCAACGTGGACCCGGCACGGTTGATGACCCAGTCCTGGGTTTCGCCGAGATTCAGGCGGTTGGCGAAGATCAGTTCGTTCGTGTTCTTGATTTCGCGGCCTTCGACTTCGAGGACGATGTCGCCGGGCTGGAGGCCCTGGAGGGGCTGGCTGCCATCGCGCATCTCACCCGTGACGCGGGCTTCGGCTGCCGGCGAACCGGCGGCGACCTGCGACACCAGGGCGCCGCTCAGGTCGCGCTCGCGAGGGATCATGAAGCTGACGGTCATCAGCAGCACCGCGACGACGGCGTTCATGAAGACGCCGGCGAACATGACCACGAGCGCTTCCAGCGGGGAGCCGCGGCGAGCGAACGGGGGGTCGGTCGGGTCCTCTTCGCCCAGAAGACGGACGAAGCCGCCGATGGGGAGCCAGTTGATGGTGTACTCGGTCTCGCCCTTCTTCCAGACGAGCCCCTTCACGCGCGGCGGGAAGCCGACGCCGAATTCGAGCACCTTGATGCCGAACGCCTTGGCGGCGAAGAAGTGGCCGAGTTCGTGCAGGACGACGAGAAGGACGAGGAGCGAAAGGAAGGGTACCGCCGCGCGCAGGATGGCGATGGGATCGAAGGCGACGAGAAACATCAGGTTGAGACTCCCACTGCCGCGGAGCGCGCGGCCTGCCGCGCCCAGGCATCGACGCCGAGCACGGTCTCCAGATCTGGATCATCGACGCGCTGGTGCTGCGAGAGCACGGCTTCGATGACGGCGGGAATGGCGGTGAACGGGATGTCGTGCGCCATGAAGCGCTCGACGGCGATCTCATCGGCGGCGGCCATGACGGCGGGAACGGTGCCACCCTGCCGGCCGGCTTCCATCGCGATCCGCAAGCACGGGAAGCGATGGGTATCGGGCGTGCCGAAGTGGAGCGAGCCCAGCTTCGCGAGGTCGAGGAGGGGCATCGGGGGCTCGGGCATGCGCTCGGGGTAGGCGAGCGCGCACTGGATGGGCAGGCGCATATCGGGAACGCCGAGCTGGGCCTTCACGCTGCCATCGCTGAATTCGACCAGGGAGTGGACGATCGACTCACGGTGAAGGACGACATCGACCTTCTCCATGGGGACGTCGAAGAGCCACATCGCCTCGATGGTCTCCATGCCTTTGTTCATCAAGCTCGCGGAATCGATGGTGATCTTGGGGCCCATGTTCCACGTTGGGTGGTTAAGTGCCTGTTCGGGGGTGACGGCGGCGAGGGCGGCGGGATCGTAGTCGCGGAACGCGCCGCCGCTGGCGGTGAGCAGGACGCGGCGGACGGCGTGGCTCTCTTCGCCCCAGAGGCACTGCCAGATGGCGGAGTGCTCGGAATCGACGGGGCGGAGTTCCCCGCCGCCTTCGCGCATGGCCGCCCGGACGATGTGCCCGGCCATGACCAGCACTTCCTTGTTCGCGATGGCCACGGGCCGGCCGAGGCGGAGCGCGTTCAGGGTCGGCATGAGCCCGGCGGCGCCGGCGGTCCCCACGAGGACGATGTCGACGTCGGGCGCGAGGGCCATCTCCTCGGTCGGGAGCCAGGCCGCGCCGGACACGTCGAGCGCGGAATCGAGGGCGCTGTCGCGGGCGGCGGCCCAGGCGTACCGGGGCCGCACCGCCGCCACCTGCTCCGCGAAGAGCGCGGTATTGCGGCCGGCAGCGAGCGCGGCGACTTCGAAGCGGTCGGGGAATTGGCGAATAACGTCCAGTGCCTGCCGGCCGATCGAACCGGTGGAGCCGAGCACGGCGATGCGTTTGGGCTGTGCCATCGCCGTCCATCGTACGGGCTGTGCGAACGCGGAAACAGCGTGCATGCCTTTCCACGGGCGAAGCGAGGGACGTGGGGCGCTGCCCACAGCGGCGCGCGGCCCTACCATGCCGGGCGTGCGCCCTGATCGCCGTGCCGCCGACCCGCCTGTCACGCGTGCCATCGGCCTCCTTCTGATCGCGATAGGTGTGGGTTTCGCGCTGGCGGTGACGCCCGCCGCGTTCGCACCCTGGCTGTACGACGATTTCACGCTCGTGAAGCAGGCCAGCCTGCTGCTGGCGACGGCCCCGGCGCTTGTAGGGCTCGCGCTCAGCGGCGAAGTGCTTCCACGGCAGCGCGGGCTACGGGTCGCGGTCATCGCCTGGGTCGTGATGCTGATGCTCTCCACGGCCACGGGAATCGACTCCCGCGGCAGCGTTCTCGGCGTGTACCAGTACCGGCAGGGTTTCCTCACGCAGGCGGCGACGATCGTGCTCTTCCTTGGCGCGGTCCGGCTTGGCGCCGAGGGAACACCTCGTTGGTTTCTTGGCACGGCGGGGGCAGGCGTCGCCGCCTGTGTCGCATACACGGCGCTGCAGGCGCTCGGCGCGGACCCGTTCGACTGGTGGATCGACACGTCGGACCGCGCGATCGGCACGATCGGGAACGCGAACGAGCTCGCGGCGTACGCGGTCATCTGGCTGGGGTTCGCGGGTCTCCGCCTCGAGGATGAGCGGCGGACGATGGCGCTGACGGCGGCGCTCGCGGCGGGATCAGCGTTCGTGGTGCTGGAATCGGAGAGCCGCAGCGGCCTCCTGGCGCTGGCTCTGACGGCGGCGCTGCTGCCGCTCGCGTGGCTGATGGCGCGGGCGGCGTGGCGAACCTTCGGCCTGCGGGCGGGCGCACTGGCCGTGGGACTGGGCGTGGGGTTGCTGGCGAGCCTGGCGACGGGCGGGCTGGACGGCACGGCGAAGCGGGTGGGGGCGGGGGTCGCGCGCCAGGAGACGAGCGACTCGACGCGCGTGGAGCTGTGGAAGGGGACGCTTTCGACGATCGCGGCGTCGCCGATCGTGGGGTACGGGCCGGACGGCCTCGCCCTCGCGTTCCCACGCCACCGCCCGGAACTGGACGCGGCCTTCGACGACTACGACCTCGTGGCCCAGAGCAGCCACAACTGGGGGCTGGACACGATGGCGAACCTGGGCATTCCCGGGTTCGCGGCGCTGACCGCGGTCATGGTGTTCGCCGCGTGGGGCTCTGTGCGAACGGCGCGCGCCGGGCGCGAGACCGGTGCGCCGATGCTGTGGTGCGCGCTCGCGGGGTACGGCGCGCTGACGCTCGTGAACCCGGTGTCGCTGGCGCCACAGGCGTGCTTCTTCATCCTGCTGGGGCTGGCGGCGGGGCACCGCGAGCGGGAACTGCCGCGTGCGGTGAGCCGCCTTCGGCTGCGCGCTCCCGTGGCCGCGATGACGACCGCGCCGGCCGCGCTCGCGCTGCTCTCCATCGCCGGTCTGCTGGTGGCGGCCGACGCGCGCGCGGACGACGGCTGGGATGCGACCGCTCGCGGCGATTTCGCGACCGCGGCGGCGAAGTACGAGGAGGCGACGAAGCTCGTGCCGTTCAGCCGCCGGTACGCCAGCGACCACGCCTACGCGCTGCTTGCCAGGGGGTCGACGGGGGACACCGAGGCACTGCGCGCGGCGAACGACGCCTATGACACGTTCGACGAGACGTTCGGGATGGCATCCGGCGACGCGATTGCGCGGGCGACGGCGCTCATCGGGCTCGGCCGGCCGGCGTCGCAGGTCCGGCCGTTCATCGAACGCGCGCGGCGCCTGAACCCGCACGGGGTGTACATCGACGAGTACACGACGATCCTGGAACAGGCGGCGGAGACCGGCGGCACGCTTCGTTACGTCGAGAAGGACCATTGGGTCGTGGTGACCCCCAACCCGCCCGCACCGTGAGACGGGAAACGAAGAGGCCCGCAGCATGGCGGGCCTCTTCGTAAAGGGAGGGCTCCGAGTGTCAGGCGGCGCGGGCGAGCGACGCCTTGATGTTGGTGAGGTTGCCCCAGCGGTCGAGGAAGTTCGCCATCTCCAGGCTGACGGCTTCGAGCTTCTGCGCGAGGTCGTTCACGACGCCGACCTGCGAACTCACCTCTTCGATGCTGGCCGAGACCTGTTCGGAGGCGGCCGCGGACTCCTCGGAGAAGGCGGTGACGCTGCTGATGGACGAGAAGGCGCGGTCGCTGGCGGCCCGCATCTCGCCGGCGAGGGTATTCATGCGCTCGCCGATGACGCCCACCTTTTCGACGACCTCACGGAGGCTGTGAGCACTGCCCTCAATCTCGTCGGAGGCGGCCGCGATCTTGCCGATTTCGAGCGAGACCTCGTTGGCGCTGTCGACGATGCGGCTCAGGGCCGCGCCGGCCTGCTCGGCGCGGGATGCACCGGTCTCGACGTCGCGGACGGAGGCGCTCATGGCTTTCACGGCGCGCCCCGTGCCGTCCTGTACCGCCGAGATGAGCGAACCGATCTCCTTGGTGGCGACGGCCGTGCGCTCGGCCAGGAGCGGACGTTTTCGGCGACGACGGCGAAGCCGCGGCCGCGGTCTCCGGCGCGGGCGGCCTCGATGGCGGCGTTGAGCGCGAGCAGGTTGGTCTGGCTGGCGATGTCGTCAATCACCTGGACGATGGCGCCGATCTGCGTGCCGCGCTTGCCGAGTTCCTCGATCTCGGCCGAGGTGGTGAGCACGGCGCCGCGGATGGTGGCCATGGCGTCGACGGTCTGCTGCACGCTGGACATGCCCTCCTGGGCGGCTTCGAGCGAGCCGGCGCCCTTCTCCGCGGCATCGCGCGCCGCGGCGGCAACGTTCGCGAGCGAATCGGTCACCTGGTCGGCGGCCTCGCGGGCAACCTGGACGCTGCCGTACTGGTCCGAGGCGCCCTGCGCGACGGCGTCGATGGACTCGGTGAGGTGGCGCATCTCGTCGGTCAGCGCGCCCATCTGCATGGTCTGCTCGGTGGCGCCCTTCGCGATGTCCTGGATGGCGGTGGCGATTTCGCGGCTGGCGATGTGGGCCTGGTTCGAGCCCGTGCGAAGGTCGTTGGACGACGCCTCAAGCGTTTCATTCACGCTGACCAGGCGATCGAGCAGGCCCTGGATGTACGACTCGATCACGAGCGTCATATCGAGCGTGAACGCCTTCTGGAATGCGAGCAGGGTATCGCGGAGCTTATCGCCCTTCATCTTCTTGCTGAGAACGTCGGTGATGAGCTGCAAATACATGCCGTAGTTGCCGAGGTTCCAGCGGGGTTCCACGTGCAGGCGAGCGTGAACGGCGCCAACGATGAGGCGGTGTTCGAAGTAGGCATCGTCGAATTTCGCTTCAAGCAAGAGGCGGAGATACTGCTTCTGCGTGGTCTCCAGTCGCTGCCGGCTGCTCCCGGCCTCGGCGAGCTTCTTCGTGAACGCGTCGAATTTGAAGGAGTGGTCGTAGAACTTTCGAACGATCTCGTCGACGTACGGCTCCACGTAACGGGCGGCATCACGAATCAGGGCGGATTCGCGATCGGTCAGTGCGATCCAGTCGAATCGCAGCTGACGATCCTGGGGGGTAATGCCGAGCCGTTGTGCGAGGGTAAGAGCCGTCACGAGTGATGCCACCTTTCGAGCGATTGAGGCGAACCGGTGCGATCGGGGCTGCACCGGCAATTGCGGGGATGAGGGAAAACCCTCACATGAAGCATCGGAAACGCCGAGAGGGCGAAAGAGGCTTGAAAGCCCCGAAAGATCCGCCCATTTACGGTCGGCGGGTGACCACGGGGCAGCACGGCGGTGGAGAACGAGGGGAGGGCGCGGGGACACGGGGGAACGGCCGCCGCCATACTGGTGACATGCAGCTACTGATGGACGGCAACAACCTCGCGTGGGCCGGGTTCCACGCGCTCCGCAAGGCGATGGAGGCGGAGTCGGAGGACGAGAAGACGCGGGCGGCGTTGCTGGGGCTGACGCAGAGCGTGCTCAACCTCGCGATCCGGGGCGGCGAGCCGCCGGCTCCCGGGCGGCCCATGGAGGCCGCCGCGTCGTTCACCGGCAACCCGGTGCGCGGGCTCACGGTCGCCTTCGACGAAGGGCGGCCACTGCGGCGAAGGACCGTGTACCCGAACTACCAGCTCGGGCGCGAGGGCAACCCGGCGTTCGCGGAGAACGAACCGGCGGTCCTCGCCGCAATCGCGCAATTCATCGAGCTGACCGCGATGCTGCCGGTCACCGTCGCGCGCGGCGTGAACACGGAGGCCGACGACCTCATCGCCTGCCTTGCCCTGGGCACGAGCCAACCGGTGCGGATCGCGAGCACGGACCGCGACTTCCTCCAGCTCGTCGACGAACGGCTGACCATCTACTCGCCGGTCAAGCGCGTCGTCATCGGCGTGGCCGAATTCACGGCGGCGACGGCGCCGAAGACAGCGGATGGCACGCCCATCGCGTTCCCACGGGAGCGGTACCTGGACTACCGCGTGGCCAGCGGCGACCCGAGCGACGACCTGCCGGGGATTCCCGGGGTGGGCGCCGTGACGGCAGCCCGGTTGCTCGCGGAGGCGTCCCTGGACGCGTACCTCGACGAACCCGCACTGGCGGCGAAGGCACTTGGCAGGCGGAACGCGAAGCTGGAAGCAGCGCTCGCGGGGGACGCCGCGCGGGAGGCGGTGGCGCGCAACCGCGTGCTCATGGACCTGCGCCTCGCGGCGAAGCGGTACGACACGCTCGATGGGTACCTCCAGCGGGGGACGTGGGACGAAGCCGGGTTCCGGGCATGGGTCGCGGACCAGCGCATCGCCGGGCTCGAGGTGGAGCCCGCCTGCCGCATCCTGGAGGCGCTGGCGAAGGCCGGCACCTAGCGCGCGGCCTGGATTGCCTCGGCGAGGGCTTCCCTGGTCATCGTGCTGCGGCCACGGATGCCGAGCGCCCGTGCGCGCTCGTACAGCTCCGCTTTGGTGTGCCCGTCCAGCCCTTCGACCGCGCCGCCGGCGGTGGGAGCGGGATGAGGGTCGGTGGAGCGGCGGCGGGTGGTGGGGCCGCGGGCTGCCTGCGCGTCGGAAGGACCGCGGCCGCTCTTTCGCGACCCAGCGGTCGCCCTCCTTGCGGAAGGAGTGCTTGAGGGACGCGAACGCGGTGCGGTGCGCCGCGGCGCCTTCGCCATACGTCTCGACAGCGCTGTCGTGCGTCTTCTTCCACGTGCGCTGCGCCTTCGCCGACGAACGCCGGACCGTGGCGGGGATGTCAGAAGCGCCGTTCCGTGGCATGGAGTCAGCATCGCCCGGGCCGCGCCGAAAACGGATCGCGACCCGGGCGAAGGTGTAACGAAAGCGGGTCAGGCCGGGGTCTGCACGACCGCGCCGGAGGCGATGAGCGCGTCCACGCCGGGAATGCCCCAACTCGTGAGGATTTCGCGCGTGTGCTGGCCGGGCGCCGGCGACGGCCCCATGATCTCGGGCTCGGTGCGGCTGAAGCGCGGCGCCGGGGCCGGCTGCAGCAGGCCGTTGGCCTCAACGAACGCCTTCCGGGCAACGTTGTGCGGGTGGCGGGCCGCTTCCTCGATGTCGAGCACGGGCGCGAAGCAGACGTCGGTGCCTTCCATGAGCGCGCTCCACTCGTCGCGCGTCTTCGTCAGGATGCAGGCGGCGACCTTCTCCTTCAGCTCGGGCCAGGCGGCGCTGTCGTGCTGGTTGGGGATGTCGAGCCCGGTAAGACGCAGGAACTCGGCGTAGAACTGCGGCTCAATGGACCCGAAGGAGACCCACTTCCCGTCCTTCGTTTCGTAGGTGTCGTAGAAGTGGGAGCCGGAGTCGAGGGTGTTGGTGCCACGCAGGGGGCTGAAGCCACCGGCGTGACGCATACCCCAGAACATGGCCATGAGGATGGACGAACCTTCGGTCATGGCCGCATCGACCACCTGGCCCTTGCCGGAGCGGGAGCGCTCAAGCAGGGCGGAGACGATGCCAAACGCGAGGAACATCCCGCCGCCGCCGAAGTCGCCCACGAGGTTGAGCGGCGGGACGGGCTTCTCGCCGCGGCGGCCAATGGCGTGGAGCGCGCCGGAGAGCGCGATGTAGTTGATGTCGTGGCCGGCAGCCTGGGACATCGGGCCATCCTGGCCCCAGCCAGTCATGCGGCCGTAGACGAGGCCCGGGTTGCGGGCGAGGCAGACATCGGGGCCAAGGCCGAGGCGTTCCATGACGCCCGGGCGGAACCCTTCCTGGAGTGCGTCGGCCTTTTCCACGAGCTTGAGGACGGTCTCGACGCCCTCGGGCGTCTTGAGGTCCACGGCAATGCTCTTGCGGCCGCGACGGGAGATGTCGGTGGCGACGCGCGCGGGGTTGGAGCGCGGCGTGTCGGTGGTGCGGTCGATACGGATGACTTCCGCGCCCATGTCGGCGAGGAGCATCGCGCAGAACGGACCGGGGCCGATGCCCGCGATCTCGAGAACCTTGAAGCCAGCAAGTGGGCCCACGTGCCCCTCCTGAGGTGCGCCTGGTCGGGCGGCGGGGTCGCGCGGGGATGAGCGCGCGCCGGGGTGAAGCCTACCCGGTCGTTAGGCAACCGCAAAGTATCGATTCACGGGCCTCAGAAGAGGACGCTGGAGAGCCTCCGCTGGTACTCGCGGGTCACGGGCGAATCGAGGCCGAGGATATCGAAGACCGCGAGCGCGGCCTTGCGGGCGGCGCCATCGGCGAAGGTGCGGTCGAGACGCACGGATTCGAGGAGTTCGTCGAGCGCGGGTTCGTATTGCTCGCGGGCGGCGAGCAGAACGCCGAGGCGGTACCGGGCGCGGGGATCGCGAGGGTTGGCGCGCGCTTCGCCTGCGAGGTCCTCGGCGGCGTGCTTGCTGGCAAAGGCATCGAGGAAGATGCGGTGCTTGAGCGCCTTCGCGCGGCGGTCGCCGGGGGCGCGTTCGAGCAGCTCCCCGGCTTCGGTGGAGTCCCCGCGAGCGAGGAGGATGCGGGCAAGGCCGACGATCGCGTCCGGGTTGGATGGCGCGGAGCGCAGCGCCTCGCGGAAACGGGCCTCGGCGGCCGCCGGGTCGTTCGCGGCCAGCGCCTCGGCCTCGCGCGCGGCCCGCTCCGCCGGCGAGGGGACGAGTTTCTGGAAGAACGCCCGGACCTGCGGCTCGGGGATGGCGCCGGTGAATTCGGACACGACCTGACCGTTGCGGAACGCCTTCACGGCGGGGATGCCCTGGATGCGGTACTGGGCCGCCGTCCGAGGGTTCTCATCCGTGTTGAGCTTGGCGAGGAGGACGTCATCGCCGAACGAGGCGGCGACGCGCTCGATGGCGGGGCCGAGCACACGGCAGGGGCCGCACCACGGCGCCCAGAAATCGACAACGACGACGCGGGCGTTGGACGCGGCGAGGACGTCGCTGGCAAAGGTGGCGTCGGTCACATCGAGGACGGGAGAGGCGGTGGCCATGCGTAGCTCCGGGTTGAACTGGTGATCCGATCGTAGCCGAGGGGCGGCGGCGGCGAAACGGCCGGGGGGACGCAAGGAGTGCACCGGCCGGCGGGTTGCCCGGGCGGGACGAACGTGAAAAGGTTCGCCGCATGGTGACCCTCAGCGTGTTGGACCAGTCCCCCATTCGGAAAGGCGGCACCGCCGCACAGGCGCTGCGCGAGACGATTGAGCTCGCGCGGCTCACGGACCGGCTGGGGTTCCACCGTTACTGGCTGGCGGAACATCACGGCAGCGGCGGGCTCGCGTGCAGCTCGCCGGAGGTGATGATCGGGCAGGTCGCGGCGAACACGTCGGGCATCCGCGTGGGCTCCGGCGGCGTGATGCTGACGCACTACAGCCCGCTGAAGGTCGCGGAGAACTTCCGCATGCTCGAGGCACTCTTCCCCGGCCGGATCGACCTCGGCGTGGGGCGCGCGCCGGGCAGCGATACGCGGACCGACCAGGCGCTCGCGGTGGTACCGGGGAAGCTGCCGTTAGAGCACTACCCGGACCAGCTCATGGACCTCTACGGCTACCTCTCGGACGACCTGCCACCCGACCACCCGTTCCGTTCCGTTCGAGCGACGCCCGCGGTTGAGACCTGTCCCGAACTGTGGATGCTCGGTTCGAGCGACGCGAGCGCGCGGTACGCGGCGGAGCTGGGGTGGGCGTTCTGTTTCGCGCATTTCATCAACCCGGAGGGCGGAGAACGGTGGGTGCGCTGGTACCAGCAGAACTACCAGGCGTCGCCGCTGAGCCCCACGCCGCGCGCGAGCATCGGCGTTTCCGTGACCTGCGCCGAAACGGATGAGGAGGCCGAACGGCTCTCGTGGAGCCGCTGGTATTCGCGCATCGCGGGGAACCGGGGAGCGCGCGGCGGTGGTATCCCCTCGCCGGAAGAGGCGATGGCGTTCGACTACACGGAGCCCGAACGCGAATACATCGAGTTCATGAAGACCCGGTCGGTGTTCGGCGGGCCGGCCAAGGTGAAGCGGATGCTGCTGGAGCTGGCGGAACGCTTCAACGTGGACGAAGTGGTGGCGGTGACGATTACGTACGACTTCGAGGCCCGCAAGCATTCCTACGAACTGCTCGCGGAAGCGTTCGGGCTGACGCCGAGGGCGCAGGCGGGTTAGCGGTCGGGGCGGGCCCAGCGGGCGGCGTCGGCGTCCGGCTCGGTGGAAACGGGCGTGGCGATGCGGTTCGGGCCCGGGTCGGGGACGTGCTGGTGGTGTTCCACGGCGAGCGCTTCCTCGACGGTGTTCGCGGCGGCGACGACGCGGTGTGCCACGGGCTCCAGCTTCGGGACCGCGGCGAAGGGGCTGCGGTCCTTCGCGCGCACGTGAAGCCACACCTGCTGGTCGGCGGCGGACACGAGGCGGCCATCGGCGAGTTCCTCGACGCGGTCGGCCATCTCCATGACGAGCCGGTCATGAGTGCAGGTGATGACGGTGATGCCCTCGTCGCGCGCGAGCTGGCGGAGGAGGTTGAACACCTGCAGGGCGGTGTTCGAATCGAGCTCACCCGTGGGTTCGTCGGCGAGGATGAGCTTCGGCTGGATGGCGAGGGCGCGCGCGATGGCGACGCGCTGCTGTTCGCCGCCGGAGAGCTCGTACGGGCGGTGGTCGGAGCGCCGGGTGAGGCCCACGGTGGCGAGCGCGGCCTTCGCGCGCTTCACCCGTTCGCCGTGGCGATACCCGGCGATGCGGAGGGGCATCTCCACGTTCTCCTGTGCGGAGAGCAGCGGGAGCAGCCCGAAGGACTGGAAGACGAAGCCGAGCTTGCGACGCCGGAGCTCCGTCAACTCGCGCTCGGACATGGTGTCGACGCGCGCGCCATCGAGCCAGACTTCGCCCTCCGTGGGACGGTCGAGCCCGGCGAGGATGTTGAGCAGCGTGGTCTTGCCGGATCCGGAGCGGCCGACGAGGGCGAGCAGTTCGCCGGGCTGCACGCGCAGGCTGACGTCGCGCACCGCCCAGACTTCATCCGAACCGCGGAAGAAGCGGCGGGACACTGACTTCGCTTCGAGCGCGGCGCCGTCCATCAGCGGCCCTCGCGGGTGGCTTCGGGGAGCACTTCGACGCGCCCTTCGCCCATGAGGAGCTTCGCGCGATCGTGGATGTTCAGGCGATCCAGGTAAGCGCGCGGGATCTGGAGGCGGCCGGCGGCATCGACGAGCACATATTCCTCGTGGAAGAACTCGGGGGTGTTGCCATCGTGGCGGACGCGGCGGAAGACCTCGGTGCTGGTACGGCCGTCGCGGATGGCGATGACACGGTCCACGCGCGCGGCGATATCGGGGTCGTGGGTGACGACGACGATGGTGACACCGTAGCGGCGGTTGAGGTCCCCAAAAAGTTCGAACACGAGGTTCGCGCCGATGGAATCGAGTTCGCCGGTGGGCTCGTCCGCGAGCAGGAGGGGCGGGTCGTTGGCAAGGGCGACGGCGATGGAGACGCGCTGCTGTTCGCCGCCGGAGAGCTGGTTGGGGATGTGGGTCATGCGCTGCTCGAGGCCAACGGCGGTGAGGAGCTCGCGCGCACGTTCGCGCGCCGCCTTCTTCGCCATGCCATCGAGGATGAGGGGCACCTCCACGTTCTGGAGGGCATCGAGGTACGGGATCAGGTTGCGGCCCGTCTGTTGCCAGACGAAGCCGACCTGGCGGCGGCGGTACTCCACCATCTCGGCGGGAGACATGGTGAGGAGGTCCTTGCCGCCCACGAAGGCGCGGCCGGCGCTGGGCTGGTCGAGGCCCGCGAGGATGTTGAGGAGGGTGCTTTTGCCAGAGCCGGAGGCGCCGACGATGGCCATGAGTTCGCCGGAGCGGACCTTGAGGTCGAGCCCGCGGAGGGCGACGACTTCCAGGTTCGCGATCTTGTAAATCTTGAACAGGTCCTCGCAAAGGATGTAGGGGGTCTCCTCGGCATCCACCACCCCGGGGATCTCGGTCATCCGTTCCTCCGGCGGGGAACGTAGCGCATGGCGGCGGGCGGGCACAATGCGGCGGGCATCTACAGCTCACCCATGCGCAGCGCGCGGCTCACTGCGAGGCGCGAGTAGAGCGCCACAAGCGCGATGACGGTCACGACAACGACGACCCCGAGGAGCGAGTAGACCGTCGCCACGGCCTCCCAGCTCACGCGCGAAATGAGCGGCGGCAGGGGGTCCCGGCCCTCCTCGGTGATGCCCATGTAGCCAATCATCAGGCGCCCGAGGGGGAACCCGAGCAGCGTGCCCGCGGCCACGCCGGCGACGATGACGAAGCACTGCTCGAACGTCACCACGCCGATGATCTGGCGCCCGGAGAAGCCCATGGTCCGGAGGATGGCGAATTCGAGGGAGCGCGCCTGGGCACTGAGGGCGGAATACGTGACGAAGCCGAGCGCGCTCAGCACGAGGACGGCGCCGAAGCTGAGGAAGAGGATGCCCTCCCAGCTCGCGGCGACGAGCGGGTCGCCCCGCTGCTCGACCTGGATCTGCGCGAGGTCGTAGACGCGTTCGACCTGCAGGCCGCTGGCCACGAGCGAGGCACGCGTCATGGGGCCGGAGCCGGGAGTTCCGAGCCACGCGGCGTTCGGGGTGGCGGCGTCGGCGAAGCCGGGCACGCGCGAAAAGCGGTCTCTGGCGAGATCGAAGTCGGCGATGAGGAGGTGCGGCCGGGCCTCGGGGTCGAAGCCGGGGAAGAGGTCGAAGGTGCCCATGACCTTCACCAGCACGTACTGGCTGGCTGCGAAGATGGTGAATTCGTCGCCGACCTTCTTCTTCGTGGCCGACAGGAATCCTCCATTCACGACCACGGGCAGGGGGCGGGGGTCGCTGACGGTGCGCAGCCCGACGATGGGAGCGCCATTCCGGGCGCGAACGAAGTTCAGCCGGGCGACGGGGCCACTGCGGCCGGCGGCGGCATCACCGCGGGAGATCGTGCCCGAGACCTGGCCCTCGGAGGCGCCCGTCACCGTTTCATAGGGCGAGAGGTCGTCGAAGGTTTCGATGACGCGGCCGGCGGGGAAGCCGCCCGCGACCGATCCCGCGGGCGGCTCGGCCGTGACCTGCGCATCGTCGAAGAGCATGGTCACGGGTTCCGGAACCTGGGGCGGGTTGCCCTGCATGCGCACGAAGATCGAGGCGAGCGTGCGGTCCTTCGCGATCGCATCCTGCGGGGTCTCGGTGCGGTACAGGACGCGGGTGCTGAGGTCCGCCGAGTAGAACTGCCAGGCGTTGGCGGCGGGAGACTCCGTCCGAAGCTGCCACTCCCATGCGAGGCCGTCGGCGTCGATGAGGCGGACGTAGAGAGGCAGCGGGTTCGTGGCGTAGACCCACACGCCAAAGAGGCGGGTGCCGGCGGGAACGGTGGCGCCGCGGGGAAGGGGCGCCGCCGGGGGGAGCTTCGTGCGGTCCATGAGCGTGCTCAGCGAAGAATCGGCGAAGTCGCCGCGCCAGAACGACATGCGCTTGATGTCGTCGGCCCGGAGCCCGAGGGTGACGATCGGCTCGGAACGGAACTGGGAGGTATTGAAATACCCCTCGTAGCGGAGCGCGGGGGAGACGTCGTTCGAACCGGTGCCGGCGCTGATGGCGGCGGTGAACGCGGGGACGGAGACGCCGAACGGCTTGCGAATGTCCTCGAGGCGGGCGGCGGCGCCGGCCTGGTAGGCGGCGCGGTCGGAGTAGCCCTGCTCGAGGGTCGCGCGGAAGCCGGCGGCGAAGACGCCGACGGCGGTGGTCAGGATGAGGAGCAGGATGAGGCGGCTGTGCTGGAGGGGACTTCGCACCATGCGGGTGAGGCCCAGCGCGATGGTCGGACCGTTGAGGCTGCGCGAGAGCCACACGGCGAGGCGCAGCGCGACCGGGAAGAGCCGCAGGAACACGAGCGCGATCATCACGATGAAAAGCGACGGCGCGGCAAGCAGCACGGGATCGGCGGAGGTTTCGCCGAACAGCTTCTCGGTGGCGAGGGTGCCCCGGTCCCGGAGCTGGTAGAAGGCGAAGGCGCCGATGGCGAGGACCACCAGGTCCAGGTAGTAACGCAGGAACGCGGGCTGCGACGGCGGCCGCGAGATCTGCTGCTTGTAGTTCGTGATGCTGAACCGGCAGGCGCGGTAGGCGGGCCACACGAGCGCGGCGAAGGCGAGCGCGGCGCCGAGGACCGAGAGGCCGAAGGCGCCGAGGGAGAAGTTCACGGAGAGGAACTCGCCGCCGCTGAGGTCGCTGAAGGCGGGGGTGACGCCGAGGATGGCGATGATCCCGGCGGCGAGAAACGGCCCGGTGATGGCCGCGAACCCGCAGATGGCGGCCGCCTCGATGGCGAAGATCGTGAGCACCTGGAGGGTGCTGGCCCCCCGGCTCTTCAGCAGCGCGATTTCGCCAGTCTGCCGTTCGACCACCATGCTGGCCACCATGACGAGGTAGAACAGCACGATGCCGACGATCTGGAGCATGAGGGCGAAGAGCGGCAGGCGGGTGAAGAACAGTTTCTCGCGGTAGTTCTGGATGACGTCCGCGGTGCGGGTCTGGAGGCGGGTGTACTCGAGCTTCTCCTCGAGCGCACCTTCGAGGCCGCGGATGCGGTTCTCGACGTCGCGGGCGTTCTTCCCGGTGATGCGGGCGGGGTCGACCATCGCCAGCGTCTCGTAGGAGCCGTCCATATCCGGCAGGTATCGCCCAAGGATCTCGACGTAGGTCTTCTCGTCTGTGAAGAAGAGGTAGGTGGGCCAGCCGGCCGATTGGACGAAGAAGCGGTCGTCGCGCCCGCTCCAGAACTCCTCCCCGGCATCGGTGCGGGCGATGACGCCGGTAACGACGACGGTGACGGGGTCCTTCCCTGGCGCCAGTGGGGGTAGAGGTCCAGGCGGCGGCCGGGCTCGATACCGTGCGCCTGCGCGACGGTGTCGGGGACGACGACTTCGAGCACGGGCGGGCCACTGGCGGGCACGGTGGCGGGGGCAGGCAGGCGGCCGGAGACAAGGCGGGTGTGTTCCCCGAGGCGGTCGATGAACTGGATGTTGGCGCGCGGCCGGTGTCGGCGGCCGGCGGCTGGCTGCCCGGCTCCGCGGGGAAGAAGGTCGACGAGCGGCCGAAGTGGACGATGGAGGTGATGAGGTCGCCGGCCTGCGCCTGCAGCAGGCCATCGGTCGTCTCCCGGCGGAAGGCGTATTCGCGCTCTGTGACGCGGCCGGAGGAGGAGAGGACGAGAAGGTCGAGGTCTTCCTTCGCTTCCTCGCGCAGGGCGTATTCGAGGCCGAGGTCGCGGATGGCGTCGGAGTAGAGGAAGACGCTGGCCATGAGGGCCGAGGAGAGGACGACGCCGATGGTGACCATGAGCAGGAGGCGGCGATGCCCCATTGCGCGCCGAGCGACCATGCGGAGAACGGGTGCCAGGCGGCTCATGGTCCCTCCGGGTGCGGAGCGTACAGGGGAAGCAGGGGCCACGAAAGGCGGCGTGCGGCCCGCGCGGGGTGACTGTAGGCTTCCGCAGACGGAGGCGGTGTGGGTTCCATCCTTCCCTTTGTGCTGCGGCGGAGCATGGCCGGGCGCGGTTTGCTGGCCGTGATGGCGCTTGGCGTGATCGTGGCGGCGACGTTGCTCGCGAGCGCGCCCATCTACGCGCGCGCCATGGCCGACATGGGGCTGACGTTCGTCATCCGGGACGAGCTCTCGGATTCGCCGGGAAGTTCCATCGAATTCCCGGGGATCGCGCTGCGCACGGCGGAGGGCGAAGCGCTGCGCGCGGCCGTCGAGCAGCGTATCGATGAGCGCTGGGGGTGGTTCCGGGGTCGCAGGCACGGTACCTGAAGCTCGGCCGCTGGTGGATTGCGAAACCGCGGGACCCGGAGCGCGGGCTGGTGGGTCAGCCGCAATCGCTGACCGGGTACGAAGACCATGTGAAGGTGGTCTCGGGGCGATTGCCGAAGGCGACGGGCCCCGGCGAGCCGCTTGAGGTGGTGGTCAGCCAGCGTGGGTTGCAGGCCTCGCTCGTGAAGGTGGGCGATGCCCTGGAGATGCGCGAGGTCTTCGATTCGTGCGAACGGGAGATGCCGACGCAGGACCCGCCGCCGCCCCCGCCGCCGTGCGACGCCTGGGCCGAGGTGCGGTTCTCGTTCCCGGCCGTGATCGTGGGGACGATCGAGCCCGCCGATGACCGCGACCCGTTCTGGCTGGGCTTCGCGCCGCGCTACTTCGAGCCGACCCGGCTGCCGCTGGTGGACCAGGGGGTGGTGGTGCCGATGTTCGCGGACGAGCGGAGCCTGCTAAACGGGCTGGGAGGACGGGTGCCGTCGTACAGCGCCGCGACGCGCTGGCACGTGTTCGCGAACCCGGAAACGCTCACGCGCACCAACTTCGAACGCGCAAAGGACGACCTGGCCGCGTTCTACGGGGAGATGGAACCGCTCGGGGGCATCTCCATCAGTCCGCTGAAGGACACGCTCGAGAGCTTCGGGGATTCGGCGAGCTACCAACAGATTCCGCTCACCATCCTGCTGCTCGAAATCACGGGCATCGCGCTGTTCTACGTCGGGCTGGTGGCGGCGATCGTGGTCGAGCGGCAGGCAGCCGAGATCGCGCTCCTGCGGGGGCGCGGCGCGAGCATGGTCCAGGTCGGGACGATCTACCTGTTCCAGGGGTTGCTGCTCGGGCTGCCGGCAATGGTGCTGGCGCCGTTCCTTGCCGCGGCGACGACCGCACTCCTCGGGCTCACCCCCACGTTCCGGGATGTGAGCGGCGGGTCACTGCTCCCCGTGACCATCCCGCCGCTGTCGTTCGCGGCGGCGGCCGGGGGGGCCGCGCTCTCGCTGGTGGCGCTCCTCGGCCCCGCGCTCATCGTCGCCCGCAAGAGCGCGACCGCGGTGCGGCGTGCGGAATCGCGGCCCGGGAAGTCGCTCGTGCAGCGGTACTACCTCGATGTCGCGCTGGCGGGGCTGGCGGTCGCGCTCCTGTTCGAACTGCGGCAACGGGGGTCGGTCTTCACGCCATCGGCCACGGGCGGCGTTTCCACGGACCCCGTGCTGCTTGCCTCGCCCGCGCTGACGATCGCGGCCGGCGGGGCGCTCGTGCTGCGCTTCTATCCGCTCCTGCTGCGGATCATCGCGAAGCTGGCCGGCGGCGTAGCGGGGACTGCGGTGGCGCTGGGGCTCACGCAGGTGGTTCGCAACCCGGGCCAGTACACACGGCTCACGCTGCTGGTCATGATGGCGGTGGCGGTGGGCACCTTCGCCGCCAGCTATACGAGCACCACCGACCGCTCCTACCGCGAACGCGCCTACTACTCCGTCGGCGCGGATGTGCGCGTAACGGCGACGGACCCATTCGATGTGAGCGCGGCGGAGGCGGAACGGACGCTCGGAGAGCTGCCCGGCGTGGAGCGCGCCTCGGCGGTGATGCGCACCCGCGCACAGCTGGGTACGACGGGCGCGAGCGGGGCCGAGTTCCAGCTGCTCGCGGTGGACCCGGCGGCGGCACGGGACATGCTCTGGTTCCGCGACGATTTCGCAGATGTCCCCTTCCGGACGCTCACGGGCGCGATTGCGGGGCAGCCGGCGCAGATCGGCCGGAGCCTGCCGGGGACGCCGCTGACCATCAGCGCGTGGGTGAAGGGCGACCAGACACACGCGACGATCACGATCTGGGCGCGGGTACGCGACGGGAACGGCCTCTACCAGCTGGTCGAACTGGGGAACGGGGACACCGGGAAGCAGTGGAAGCAGCTCACGGGGAACGTCGCGGCACGCTTCGGCTCGAACCCCGTCGCGCCGTTCACGGTCGTGGCGGTGCTGTTCACGGAACCCTCGAACCGGCCGAACCAGCCGTTCTCACCGCTGCTTGTGGACGACGTGACGGTGGACCCTGGCAACGGGCAGGCGGTGATGGTGGAGGATTTCGAGCAGGGCGGGCACTGGGCGGTCTTCCCCAGCCGGGCGGCGAACCAGGACGCGTTCGCGCTGGTAACGGAGGACCCGCACAGCGGCAAGAGCACGGGCCGCTACACCTTCCGGCCGGGCTCGACGAGCGAAGTCCGGGGCCTGTACGCGACGGGCCAGGCACTGCCGCTCCCGGCGGTGGTGAGCCAATCGCTGCTGGATGTGACCGGGCTGCGGCCCGGCGGGTCGGCGCTGGTGATGCTCTCCGGGTCCGGGCAGAACGTGCTCGCGCCGATCGTGGTCGCGGGGGTCTTCGACCTCTTCCCCACGACGGACACCGCGTCCGGGCCGGTGGTGGTGATGAACCGCGACCAGCTCGCGGCCTGGGCGGAAATCGCGAGCTTCGGGGGCGTGGGGCTGATTCGCCCGAACGAGGCATGGTTCACCCTCGAACCGGGGGCCGGGCAGGCCGCCATCGATGGCATCGTCGCGACCCTGGCGGAGCCGCCCTTCGAGGCGCGCCGCGTGCTCTCGCGTGAGGCCGCCATCCGGGCGACGGAGAAGAACCCGCTGATCGCGGCCGGCGGCAGCGGCATCCTGCTCGTGGCGTTCCTCGCCGTGCTGGCACTGGTCGGGGCCGCGTTGCTGACATCGCTGCTGACGTCCGTGCGGAGGCGCCGGGTGGAATTCGCCGTGCAGCGGGCGATGGGCCTCTCACGGCCACAGGTGTTCCAGATGCTCGCGCTCGAATACTCCATCGTGGCGGTGGCCGGCGTGGTGACGGGAGCGGCCCTCGGGCTGGTCGTGGGCCGCCAGATGCTGTCGTTCCTCGACGCGACGGAGGATGGGGAGCGCGTCGAGCCGTCGTTCATCCTGCAGACGGAGTGGGCGGTGGTGGCGGGCGCCGTGGGGGTGGTGGCGCTGGTGTTCCTCGGCGCGCTCGTGCTCGCGACGCGCTACCTCGCGACCACCTCGGACGCGGCGGCGCTCCGCACCGAGTAGAGGAAGGCTCAGCGAAGGGGCTGGACGAGGATGGCCGTGATGGCATCGCCCGCGCCGGCCACGGCCAGGCGGTCGCCGGGGCGGAGGTCGGCGACGGCGCCGCCGCCGATGCGGTAGATGTTCCCCGGCGCCTTCAACTGGAGGCTGACGGGGCCCGCGGAACCATCGAGGGTGAGCAGGCCGTCGTTGTTGGCGCGCACCACGGCGGTCATGACGACGCGGTCGGCGATATCGACGGCGGCCTCGTGCCCCGCGAACCCCGCGGCGCTGGCGGCCCCGCCGTCGCGGATGACAGTGCCCGTGGGGTAGATGACCACGGTCCGGATGCTGAAGTTGCGGACTCCGTTGGGCACGCCGATCACACCGACGACGTCGCCGGGCTGGATGTCGGCCAGGGCAACGGGCCGAAGGACCTCGATGGGCGTGCCGGGCGCGGGCGAGAGTTCGCGGCTGCCGGGCGCGCCCTGCCCGGCGACGGCGTCTTCGAGCACGCTGACCGTGCCGCCCGTGGCCTGCTTGACCGTGTACCGGGGCGGCAGCGCCGCAGCCGGCGGGGGTTCGAAGGCGGGGGCGGCGGGCGGGAGGTCGTCGGCGCCGATGCGGCTGGAGAGGAAAACGACCGCCGCGAGCACGGCCACAACCGCCACGAACGCGACCACGGGAAGAGCCACGGCGCATTCAGGCGCGCGGGAACGCGAACGGTGGTCACGGGTGGCACCGGCGGGTCCGGGGAGTGGACATGGCGCGGATGATAGCGGTGGAGGGGGCAGACCGCTCGCCGGGAGTGGCGACGGGCTGTTTACCGTCCGGTAGACTACCCGCACCTGAGGGGTATGCAGATGGATTTCCGGTTCACGGCCGAACATGACGCCTTGCGGCGCGACGTGCGCGAATTCCTCGCGGGGGCGCTGCCCGCCGAAGTTGCCAGCAGCCGTCCGACGAGCCAGGACCACTGGGAGGCGCAGCTGACGTTCCTCAAGCGGCTGGCGGAGCGGGGGTGGGTCGCGCCGGCGTGGCCGGAGGCGTACGGCGGGCTCGGCATGCGCCACGTGAACCAGATGATCTTCAGCGAGGAGCTCGCGTATGCGGGCGCGCCCGACGCGGGCCGCGTGTTCAGCGTCGGGATGATCGGCCCCACGCTCATCGTCCACGGGACGGAGGAGCAGCGGCGCGAACACCTCGGGCGCATCACCAGCGGCGACGCGATCTGGTGCCAGGGCTACAGCGAACCGGGCGCGGGTTCGGACCTCGCGAGCCTTCAGACGCGCGCCGCACGCGACGGCGACGAGTACGTCATCAACGGGCAGAAGATCTGGACAACCGGGGCCCACCACGCCGACTGGTGCTTCATGGTCGTTCGCACGGACCCGGACCGGCCGAAGCACCGGGGTATCAGCTTCCTGCTGGTCGACATGAGGACGCCGGGCATCACCGTCCGGCCCATCGTCAACATGGCCGGCTATCACGAGTTCAACGAGGTGTTCTTCGAAGACGTGCGCGTCCCCGTCGCGAACCGGGTGGGCGAGGAGAACAACGGCTGGTACGTGGCGATGACGCTGCTCGACTTCGAGCGCTCGAACGTGGCCTCGATCGCGGCGAACCAGCGGCTGCTGGAGCAGCTGGGCGCGTACCTGCGCGAACGGCCGGCAACGCTCGCGCCACGGGACATCCTGCGGCACCGGCTGGCGGACCTGTGGATCGCAAACGATATCGGACGGCTGCTGAGCTACCGGATCGCGTGGATGCAGGAGTCGGGGCGGCTGGTGAACGTGGAGGCGTCGGTGATCAAGGTGTTCGCGACGGAGCTGGCGCAGCGCATCGCGAACTGCGGGGTGAACCTGCAGGGCGCGGGCGGCGGCCTCATGCCGGGCTCGGCGCGCGCCGCCCTCGGTGGCATGCTCGCCGACGACCACCTCTCGAACGTGTCGCCCACGATCTACAGCGGCTCAAGCGAGATCCAGCGGAACATCATCGCGACGCGCGGGCTGGGGCTGCCGCGGGACTAAGGTCAGGGGCGGCGAGCGGCCGCCTGCAGGGGCATGACCGCGAACGGCGCCTGTGTGGGCTGCTTCGCGCCGGCGTCGTCCTCGATGGTGAAGCCAATGGCGGCGTACTGATCGAGCGCCGCGGTTGCGGGGAGCCAGACGCCGCCCTGGCGCGTGGAGAAGACGGTGCTGGGCTCGAAGGAGGCGCCGTCGCGGGTGAACCAGGCCTGGTACGCCTTGCCCTCCGGGAGCGCGGGGAGGCCTTCGACCCATGCGAAGCCGGCGGTTTCCCCGGGTGCGCGGACGAAGCTGACGGCGAGCCCGTCGCGCTGAATGGCGTCGCGCTGGAGAGTGGCCTGGGCGGCGGACTGAAGGAGGCGCGCTTCAACGGCGCCGCCGCCAGACCGGTCGTCATCCGAGCGGCCGGCGAGGAAGCCGAACACCCCGCCAAGCGCGAGCAGCGCGAACCCGGCGGCCGCCGCGATCGGGAGCCATTCCCGAAGGGCCGCCGTACGCCGCGCGGAGGGCGCCGTCCGGATGCCTCGCGGCTCGGCGGCGATACGTTCCATGAGCGAATCGCGGGCACCGGGGACCGGTTCGGCGGCTTCGGCCGCGAAGGGAAGGAGCCGTGTCACGCGCTCCAACTCGGCCAATTCGGCGGTACAGGATTCGCACGCGTCCACGTGCGCGCGCACCGTCCCGGCGTCGGGATCGGGGAGGACGCCCATCGCCAGTTCGGGCAGGTAATCGACCGGGTGGCCGCCTGGTTCAATCAACGCTGGCCAGACCTTTCTCCTGGAGAATGCCGCCGAGCTTCAGGAGCCCGAGGCGCAAACGGCTCCGAACGGTGGGAGCCGGGACATTGAGGATACGGCCTACTTCCTGGCTGGTAAGTCCGTGGAAGTAAACGAGTTCGATGGCGCTGCGCTGGTCGCTCGAAAGCGAACCGAGGGCGGCGCGGACCTGTTCGCCGACGATGGCACGCTCGGCCTCTTCGTCGGTGCGATCCCTGGCGGGGTGGTCCATCGCCCCTTCAAGGGAGGGGAGTTCGGGAACACGACGGCGGCGGCGGCGCAGCTCATCGATGCACAGGTTGCGCGTGATGGAGAGCACCCAACCGGGGACGGATGCACGGTCGCGGTCATAGGAAGCGGCGCTGCGCCAGACGCGCACGAACGTCTCCTGGACCGCCTCCTGGGCATCCTCTTCGGAGCCGAGCATGCGCAGGGCGAAGGAGAAGCACTGGCGGTGGAAGCGGTCGTAGAGGGCGCCGATGGCGGCCTGCTGCCCGGCGGCGATGGCGCCGACGATTTCCACGTCTTCGGCGAGGGAGTACTCGGCCACTGCCACCTACTACGCCCCGCTGGCCGGGGCTGATCACGCCGGTAGAATACGCGGCATGGAAACCGTAAAGGCCCCCTCACCGGCGGCGCTGACGGCGTGGGTGCGCGGCATGCCGGGCTTCGGGGGCGCATCCGTACTCGAGGTGGCGCCGCTTGAGGGTGGGGCTTCGAACCTGACCTGCCGGGTGGACCTCGACGGTGCGCCGGTCGAGCGGCTGGCGCTGCGGATGCAGCGCGAACGCGGCATCTTCGAGCCCTACGACGTGCTGCGCGAGGGCGAGGTGCTGCGGCGGCTGGCGGATTCGGCCGTGCCGGTGCCGGCGGTGGTGGCCGCGGAGGCCGACCGCGCGCGCCTGGGCGCGCCATTCCTGCTGATGGAATGGATCGACGCACCGCATATGGGCGTGGCGGGCCCGGAGGCCGACTTCGGCGCCTTCACGGAGATGGTGGCCCGCATCCACACGCTCGACTGGCGGGAGCTCGGACTCGCGTTCCTTGGCGTCCCAGAGAGCGCGGCCGAGGCGATGCGCGGCGAGATCGGGCTGGTGGCCGCCCGGCTGGCACGGTTCGCGCCGGACGAGGCGCTCCTGGCGCGCGCGCACGCGGTGCTGCTGCGGGCGCTGCCGGCAGATGGCACGCTTTCGCTCTGCCAGGGCGACATCAACGTTTTCAACTACCTGTTCCGGCACCGCGCCGTGGTCGCCGTGGTGGACTGGGAGCAGGCACGCATCAGCGACCCGCGGTCCGACGTGGGGCAACTGCTGGCGCTGAGCGCGCTCAAGGGCGCGCCGTGGGCGAAAGCGGACGAGATGCCGTTCGCGCGCGCCTACGGGACGGCGGCAGGCGAGCCGCTGGGCGGTATGGCCTACTTCCGCGCGTTCTGGCTCTGGCAGCTGGGCGTGATCTACCACGGTTGGAAAGCGTTCAACGGCACCGACCCGTGGTATTCGTGGCCGGACGTGGCGGGGCTGCTCGAACGCGCCCTGGCCGAGCTTGCCTGAGCGGTCCGAACGGGCCCGAAGGCCGAACCCCCCGGGCCCTTTGATGCACCTCCGGGGATGGCGACCATCGGGGCCTGGAGGTGTCCTGATGGCTCTTCTCCGACGCCTGCTCTTCGCCGCCGTGGCAGCCACGGGCGCCGCGGCAATCGCCCGGCCGCGGCTCCAGCAATGGGGGAGCACGCCGGCCGACCGCGCGCGGCCGATGCTCCTGGACGATGAGATTCCACGTCCAACCGTCGTCACGAACCGCGCGATCGGGATCGCGGCGCCGCCGGAGCTGGTGTGGCCCTGGCTGGCGCAGGTCGGTGACCTGCCGCGGGGCGGGTACTACAGCTTCGTCAGCATCGAACGGATGCTGGGGATGAAGGTCGAAAACGCGACCCGGATCATGCCCGAGCACCAGTCCGTCGCGGCGGGGGATGTGCTCGACGGGAAGGGCACGATGACGGTCCGGGGCGTGACGCCGGGCGAGTGCCTCGTGCTGGGGCCACGACGGGATGCGGGCCTGGACTTCGATAGCACGTGGGCGCTGGGGGTGTACCCCGACGGCGATGGCGGAACGCGCTTCGTCTCGCGGGTGCACGCCCGGTACTTCCGCTGGACGCCAATGACGGTGGCCGCGTTCCTCATCCTCGAGTGGGGCCAGTTCCTGATGGAGTGGAAGATGCTGCGCGAAGTGAAGCGGCTGGCGGAGCAGCTCGCGTGGGAACGGGGCCTCGAGCTCCCCGAGGAGGAGCCCGAGGCGGTGGGCCACCCCGGCTGACGGGTGCTAACGGGTCGCGCGGGCGGGCGGCCGGCCCGCGGCTGGCAGGGTGAAGACGAAGGTCGTGCCGCGGCCGGGCTCGCTGGTGGCCCAGATGTCGCCGCCGTGCGCTCGGACGATTTCGCGCGTTATCGCGAGGCCGAGGCCGTGGCCCTTGCCATTCGGCCGGCCGCTGGCGCGGTAGAACCGCTCGAACAGGTGGGGCACGTCATCGACGGGGATCCCTTCGCCCGTATCGCTGACCGTCACCTGCAGGAAGCCGGGTTGCACTTCGCGCGAAACCAGCCGGACGACGCCGCCCCGCGGGGTGTGCCGGAAGGCGTTGTCCAGCAGGTTATTGAGCACCTGTTCGAGGCGGTCGAAGTCGCCGCGGATGGCGGTGCGGCCGCTAATCTGGACTTCGAGCACGACGCCGCTCTCCTCGCTGCGCAGGGCGAAGATCTCCTCGACGTGGCCGAAGAGCTCGCGCACGTCAACCTCCTCCTGGCGCATGGACACCTGGCCGCTTTCGATGCGGGAGAGGTCGAGCAGCTCCTCGACGAGGCGCAGGACGCGGTTGGATTCGTTGCTGATGATGCGGGCCGAGCGCTCGACGCCGGCGGGGTCGTCGACGGTGCCATCGAGCATGGCCTCGCTGAAGCCGCGAATGGAGGTGAGGGGTGTCTTCAGCTCGTGCGAGATGTTGGCGAGGAAGTCGCGGAGGGTTTGCTGGCTGCGCTGGACCTCTTCGGTCATGCGGTTGAAGTTGGCGGCGAGGTCGCGGACCTCGGCGGGGCCGGTAGCCGGGACGCGCTGGCGATAGTTCCCGCGGGCGACGCTGCGCGCGGCGCGGGCGATGTTACGAAGCGGGGCGGCGACGCTCTGGGAGAGCAGGAAGCCGAGCACGAGGGCGGCGGCGACGCCGATCAGGCCCGACGAGAGCAGCCGGGGCATGAGGTCGCCGAGCACTTCGCCGAGCCCCGCCGCGGGGCGCGCCACGACGATGGCGGTGGCGTCCGTGCCGGGGAACTTTTCGAGCACGGCCTGGCTCAGCGGGGTGCTCACACAGATGAGCGGCGCGCCGGAGGGCGGGTCGATGCGGCAGCGGACGCCCTGGTCCGCCTCGCCGGTGGCGTTGGGCTGGTCCTCGATGAGCTCGACGGTGGCGCCATCGAGGGCGGCGCTGTCACCGGGGGAGGCGGAATCGATGACGCGTCCGGAGCGGTCGACGACCGCGACGGTGGTGTTGCGCGTGCCGACGGGGTCGCCCTGGTTGAACGCGGCGGAGAGGACGAGGAGAAGGTACTGGCCATCGGCGGTGCCGGAGCCGGAATCGGCGGCATCGCGCAGCTCGAAGTTCGCCTTGTCGTTGATGAGGGTGGAGACGTCTTCGAGGTTGCCGTAGGAGATTTCGTCGCGATAGCCGCCGAGCAGCAGAAAGAGACTCACGGCGGCGAGGCCGAGGGTTACGCCGATGATGACGAGGTAGGTAAGGAACAGGCGGACCTGCAGGCTGCCCATGCGCGCCGGCCTCCCCAGTCCGGCTCAGGAATCCAGTTCAACCAGTTTGTAACCAACGCCGCGAAGGGTCTCGATGGAGACGCGCGCACCAGCCAGCTTCGCGCGGAGGTGCTGAACGTGCACATCGACGGTGCGCGTCTCCCCCGCGTATTCGTACCCCCAGACCGTCCCCAGGAGCTGATCGCGGGTGAGCGCGATGCCCGGGTTTTCGGCGAATGCGACGAGGAGGTCGAACTCCTTCGTTCGCAGCGGAAGCAGCTCCTCGTCGATGCGCGCTTCACGGCGGGCCTTGTCGACGGTGAGGTTCGCGACGGAAAGCGCGTTCTGCGGCTTCCGGCCACCTTCGAAGCGCCGGAGGATGGCGCGGACGCGGGCGACCATCTCCCGCGGATTGAAGGGCTTGGTCATGTAGTCGTCCGCGCCGAGTTCGAGGCCAATGATCTTGTCGATGTCCTCGTTTCGGGCGGTGAGCATGAGGATGGGGACGTCGTGGCCGCGGCGGATTTCGCGACAGACCTGGAAGCCGTCCATGCCGGGCATCATCACATCGAGGATGACGAGGGATGGCTGGACGTGGTCGAACCGCTCGAGGGCATCCATCCCGGTGGGGGCGCAATCAACGGCGAAGCCTTCTTTTTCGAGGTAGAGGGCCGCGAGATCGCGAATGTTCTGTTCGTCATCGACGACGAGGATTTTTTGGGCCATAGAGGGGCGCGCCTATACCGGCCGGCGTGTTGATCCAGTATGCGCCGGGCGGCCCGGCCACGCCACCCGGGTTGAGCCGGGTCGGGGTTGGCGCGCCGGGGCCCCGGCACCTCGGAAGGGTGGATGGGGCAGGTGGGCCGTAATCACCCGCCTTCCCGGTCAGCATCGCAGGCACGGGTAACCGGGCGATGGGAGTGCTGCAAGGGCTTTGTAAAAAGTGCGGCACTTGCACCCATTTGCGATGCACGGGCACCCGCGGAGGGCCTCAAACGAAGCCGCATTAAACGTCCGTTAACGACCCGCCCATTCACTGTTAACAGGTGGGATCTACGGTCTGCTGGGCGTCGGACATGGCGCCGAGTTGTGACAGGAGTAGGGAAGTACATGACGAATTGGACCAGGCGCCCATGGCTGCTGGGGCTGATCGCGGCCGTGGCGGTGGTGCCCATGGTGGCCGTCGCCTGCGGTGGCGGCGATGACGATGACGCGACGGCCACGGAGGCCCCCGGCGGCACGACCTCGACGGCGGGCAAGGTCAACTACGGGAAGCTCTCGGGCGAGGTGAAGATCGACGGCTCTTCGACCGTGTTCCCCATTTCGCAGGCCGTGGCCGAGGAGTTCAGCAAGGTCGCGAAGAACGTGCGGGCGAACGTGGCGCTCTCGGGAACGGGCGGCGGCTTCGAGAAGTTCTGCCGCAAGGAGATCCAGGTCTCCGACGCCTCGCGGCCCATGAACCAGACCGAGAAGGACAAGTGCGCCGCCGCCGGCATCACGGACATCGTCGAAGTGCAGGTCGCGATCGACGCGCTGACCGTGGTGGTCAACCCGCAGAACACGTGGGCGACCTGCATGACGCCGGCCGAACTTCAGAAGCTGTTCCAGAAGGACGGCGCATCGAAGTGGAGCGATATCAACCCGGCGTGGCCGGCGGAGAACGTAAAGTTCTACTTCCCGGGCGCCGACTCGGGGACGTTCGACTACTTCAAGGAAGCCATCAAGCTCCGGGGTGAGGCGAGCAAGGAGCCGCCGCACCGCCCGACGGCACGGCCTCGGAAGACGACAACGTGCTCGTGAAGGGCATCGAGGGCGACAAGAACGCGATCGGCTACTTCGGCTTCGCCTACTTCGAGGAGGCCGGCAAGAAGCTGAAGGCGGTGCAGGTCAACGGTGGTTCCGGCTGCGTGGCGCCGACCTTCGACACGGCGCTGAACGGCACCTACAAGCCGCTTGCACGGCCGCTGTTCGTGTACACGACCCAAACGTTCCTGAAAGAAAAGCCGGAAGTCCTTGGCTTCATGAAGTTCTATGTGGACAACATGGAAAAGCTGGCCAAGGAAGTGGGTTACATCAGCCTGCCGGCGGAGCTTCTGAAGGCCCAGCAGGAAAAGGTGGCCCCTTACCTGCCCAGGTAACGTTGATGGCGGGGGTACGCCCCCGCAGCGTCGAACTCGACCTGTCGCGCCCGGATTCGCCCGGGCGCGACCGGCATGGCCAGGCCCCCGGGCGCGGGGGCGACAGTGAACGCGGTGGCCCGGCCGGGGCCAGGGACAGGCGATATGGCAGCATCTCCAACGACGGGCAACGCGGAAGAACTGCGGAGGACGCTGCAGCGCTCCCCGTGGAAGCGCCCGTTCGAGACCGGAATCGTGGGCCTGCTCTGGATCTGCGGCGGGATCTCGCTGCTCACCACGCTGCTCATCACGTTCACCCTGCTCGAAGAGACCGTGAAGTTCTTCGGCGATGTCCCCATCACGGAGTTCCTGTTCACGGCCCAGTGGCAGCCACTCTTCGAACCCGAGACCTTCGGCATCTGGGAGCTGGTGGCTGGCACGATGAACGTGCTGCTCTGGTCCCTGGTGTTCGCGCTGCCCCTCGGGCTCGCGGCGGCAATCTACATGAGCGAGTACGCCCACCCGCGCGTGCGGCAGGTGCTGAAGCCGGTGCTCGAGGCGCTGGCGGGCGTTCCCACCGTCGTGTACGCGTTCTTCGCCCTGACGTTCATCACGGAGGACTTTCTCCGGCCGCTGCTCGGGCAGGACCGGGTGCCGATCTTCAACGCGCTGAGCGCGAGCCTGGTGATGGCCGT
The DNA here is from genome assembly GCA_016703545.1 of Candidatus Amarobacillus elongatus. GTDB lineage: Bacteria > Chloroflexota > Dehalococcoidia > Tepidiformales > Tepidiformaceae > Amarobacillus > Amarobacillus elongatus. The sequence continues at coordinate 368,658 of JADJBX010000002.1, read as the reverse complement.
GATGATCCTGCCGACCATCGCCTCCGTCTCCGAGGACGCGATGGCGAACGTACCCCGCGAGCTGCGTGAGGCCGCCTACGGCCTCGGCGCGACGCGGCTCGAAGTGGCGATCAAGGTCGTGTTCCCGGCGGCGCTGGGAGGCGTCATCGCAGCTGTTCTCCTGGCCATTGCCCGCGTCATCGGCGAGACGATGATCGTGGCCGTGGCCGCGGGATCGACGCCCGCGCTCACCCTCATGCCCCTCGAAAGCGTGCAGACGATGACGGGGTACATGCTCCAGGTGGGCCTTGGGGATGCCGCCCGCGGGACCATCCAGTACACGTCGCTCTTCGCCGTGGGGACGATGCTGTTCCTGCTCACCTTCGCCACGAACGTCGCGGCGACGATCATCGTCAACCGGTTCCGTGAGGCGTACGACTGATGAGTACGGCAGAAACCACCGAGGTCTCGCTCCGCGCGCAGGGGGCCGTGGCGCGGCGGCAGATGGTCTCGCGCGCGTCGCGCTGGGTGTTGCTCGGGGTCACGCTCGTCGGCGTGTTCGCGCTGGCATTCCTCGCGTACGACGTCATTCACACGGGCGCCAGCCGGCTGAGCTGGGACTTCCTCACAAGCTACCCGTCGCGTCGGGCGGCGAACGCGGGGCTGCGGTCGTCGATCCTGGGGAGCGCGTGGGTGATGGTCACGACGGTGATCCTCGCCATCCCCGTCGCCGTGGGCACGGCGGTCTTCATCGAGGAGTTCGCGCCGAAGGGGCGCGTGACGGCGGCGGTGCGCCTGAACATCGCCAACCTCGCGGGCGTTCCGAGCATCATCTACGGCATCCTCGGGCTGACGATTTTCGTGCGCGGCCTGACGATCATGGGCGTCACGGTCATCCCGAAGATGGGCGGATCCATCCTCGCGGGGTCGCTGACGCTCGCGCTCATGATCCTGCCGATGACGGTCATCGCCTCGGTCGAGGCAATCCGGCAGGTGCCGCCAAGCATTCGTGATGGGTCACTGGCGTTGGGGGCATCGCGCTGGCAGACCGTGTGGTACCACACGCTGCCCGGGGCGCTGCCGGGAATCATGACGGGCACAATCCTGGCGATTGCACGGGCGGCGGGCGAAACCGCGGCGCTGATCATGATCGGCGCGTTCGCCTTCATCGCGTTCGACAACAAGAGCCTTGGAGACAGCTTCACGGTGATGCCGGTCCAGATCTACAACTGGACGACGCTGCCACAGGAGGCGTTCCGGGTGAACGCCGCGGCGGCCATCATCGTCCTGATGGTGGCGGTGATCGGGTTGAACCTGGTCGCCGTCCTGATTCGCGAGCGGTTCCGCCGCAGCTAGCCTGCCGCGGAGCAAAGGAGAACGACGATGACGCAGAGCCTGAACATCCGCCCGACCGAGACCGGCCAGCAGGCGGATCCGCGCGACCTGCGCGCCACGAATGCCCCGCCCGTTTCGGAGCGGGTGACGGAGCCGGCCGGCGAAGTCGCCCTTTCGGTCGAGAACCTGAGCCTCTGGTACGGCCAGAAGCAGGCGCTGACGAACGTCTCGATGAAAATCCCGGCGCGCAAGGTGACGGCGCTCATCGGCCCTTCGGGGTGTGGCAAGAGCACGCTGCTTCGGTCCATCAACCGCATGAACGACCTCGTCCCCACGGCGCGCATCGAAGGCAGCCTGCGATACCACGGGGTGGACCTCTACGGTTCGAACATCGACCCGGTGGAGGTGCGGCGGCGGATTGGGATGGTCTTCCAGAAGCCGAACCCGTTCCCGAAGAGCATCCACGACAACGTGATGTTTGGCGCGAAGGTGAACGGCTTCAAGGGCGACCAGCGCGAGCTGGTGGAACGCTGCCTCCGCCGCGCGGCGCTCTGGGACGAAGTGAAGGACAACCTCAAGAAGTCCGGGCTGGCGCTTTCCGGCGGTCAGCAGCAGCGGCTCTGCATCGCGCGGGCCATCGCGAACCAGCCGGACGTGATCCTCATGGACGAGCCGTGCTCGGCGCTCGACCCCATCGCCACGCTCAAGATCGAGGACCTCATGCGCGACCTCGTGAAGGAGTACACGATCGTGATCGTGACGCACAACATGCAGCAGGCCGCCCGCGTTTCCGACTACACCGCGTTCATGCTCACGGACGGGCAGGTCTCGGGGCAGCTGGTGGAGTACCGGAAGACCGAGGAGCTTTTCACCCGGCCGCTGGACAAGCGGACGGAGGACTACATCAGCGGGCGCTTCGGGTAGGGCTGGCGGTTTCGACCGGAAGTCCGAACGAATCGCGAAATCGGGGCCGAAGCGGGGAGATGCACGCGCCCGGCGCTCGCAGGACTCATGTGGCGGCGCGTATGCTGGGCGGCACCGGGACCAGCCGCACCGGGGAGACGTTCGTTCCCGGGGAAGCCCTCCGGGCGATCAACGCGCACAGGGGTTCGCCGCAGCGAATTCAACGGGAGGAACCGTGAGCCGAGACCTCTTCCGGCGGGAGATTACGGAACTCCAGGACGAGGTCCTGATCCTCGGGTCCATGGCCGAAAAGGCCCTGATGGACGCGATGGAGTCGCTGCGGGACGGGGATCATCGCTGGTCCCAGAAGATCGTCGAGGACGACACCCGGATCAATGCCAAGCGGTTCGAAATCGAAGAGCGCGTGATCTTCGTCATCGCGAGCCAGCAGCCGATGGCGACGGACCTGCGCGCACTGGTGAGCATGCTCTTCATCATCACGGACCTGGAGCGTATCGCGGACCACGCCGAGGGGGTGGCGCGCATCAACATGATGCTCGCGGACGAGCCGCTTCCCCGCCGCCTTGGCTACATCCCCGCGATGGCGGACCGCACCGTGGCGATGCTGCGGGACAGCCTGAAGGCGTTCATCGAGCAGGATATCGCTGCGGCACGGCAGATCTGCGAAGCGGACGACGAGGTCGACCGGCTGCAGGACCGCGTGTACGAGGATTCCACGGCGGCCATGATCGCCGACCCGAGCACGATCCAGCGCAACACGTACATGCTCTGGACGGCGCACAATCTCGAGCGAATCGCGGACCGCTGCACGAACATCTGCGAGCGCATCATTTACCTCGTCACCGGGAACATGGAAGAGATCAACATCTCGAAGTACTAGGGCGACGCGCGCGCCGCCGCGGGGTGCGGCGAGCGGCCGTTGACGGTATCGTTCCCTTTATGGCGAGTATCGCGGCCCACAAGACGGCGGAGGCGTTCCTCGATGCGTACCTCCGGGAGCTGGCCGCCGTCGCCAACCGTTCTCCGCTGACGATTCGCAACTACCGGAACGACATCGGGCAGTTCCTCGCGTGGTGCCGGGAGGGTGAGCGCGAGCCGCTGGAAATGACCCGGGCGCTCTTTCGAACCTATCTCGGCGAATTGCGCGAGCGGGGAATCGTGGCCGCCTCGGTGACCCGCCGGACGAGCACCATTCACGCGTTCTACCGGTACCTGCAGCAGGAGAACGCGACCGAGCGGGACCTGCTGTTCGGGGTGGCGCTGCCCAAGCGGCCGAAGCGGCTCCCGAAGGTGCTGGACCACGGCGTGATCGCGGCGCTGCTGGCCGCCCCCGACCGTACGACGCCGCAGGGGCTGCGTGACCGCGCAATGTTCGAACTGCTGTACGGGAGCGGGTTGCGCGTCTCGGAGCTGGTGGGGCTAGACGTGGGGTCGGTCGATTTCGACGAGGCGGCCGCGATCGTGCGCGGGAAGGGGTCGAAGGAACGGCTGGTGCTGTTCGGGGAGCCGGCGCTGGCCGCGCTGGAGGTCTACCTTCGGGAGGGCAGGCCCTTCCTCGCGAAGGGGGCGGAGGCAGCGCTCTTCCTCAACCGTCTCGGCACGCGGCTGACGGCGCGGTCGGTGCAGACGGCGATCCGCCAGCACGCGCTGGCAGCGGGCATCGCGCAGGACGTCCACCCTCACCTCCTGCGGCACTCCTTCGCGACACACCTGCTAGACGGCGGCGCCGGGCTGCGCACCGTGCAGGACCTTCTCGGCCATAGTTCGCCGAACACGACGCAGATCTACACGCATGTCAGCCAGGCGCGGCAGGCGGAGGTGTCCGAGGCGGCGTGGACGAAGATCGCGGAGGATGCGCTCGGCGGCGGGCGGCGGCGGGCGCGTCGAAGCGACCCGCGGAGCGCGTGACAGCGGCGGTTGGCGGCGGAGGCGGCCGCTTGCGATACTTCCGCGCATGCCCGGTTCCGAGAGCCCCGTCATCCTCCTCGTCCATGGCCCGAACCTGAACCTCCTCGGCGAGCGCAAGCCGGAGGTCTACGGGACGACGACATTGCTGGACATCGAAGCGGACGTGGCGGGGGCGGCGGGCGCGCGGGGGGCGGCGCTGCTCTGTTTCCAGAGCAACCACGAGGGCGCGCTCATCGACTTCCTGCACGAACACCGCAAGCACGCGGACGCTGTCGTCATCAATGCCGGGGCGTACACGCACACGTCCGTCGCGCTTCGGGATGCCATCGAAGCGATCCAGCTGCCCGTGGTGGAAGTGCACATTTCGAACACACATGCACGGGAAGGCTTCAGGCACGTATCGATGATCGCGGAGGTGTGCCTCGGCCAGGTGACCGGCCTGGGGCGCGCGGGCTACACTGCCGCGGTCACGCTGCTGCTCGATCACCTCGGCGCGGCTCCCGCCGCCTCCTGATCCCCCGGGGTACCCAATGACCGAACGACTGGATCGCATCCGCGCCGCGATGGCGGACGAAGGGCTGGACGCCCTCTGGATTTCGAGCCCGGTGGACGACGTGTTCGGCAAGCACTCGATGAACCGCCGGTACGTCTCCGGGTTCACCGGCTCCGCGGGCCACGCGCTCATCACGCGCTACGACGCGTTCCTCGCCGTGGACTCGCGTTACGTCGAGCAGGCCGAACGCGAGGCGGAAGCCCGCGGCTTCCGAATCTTCCCCTACAAGGACCGCTGGACCAGCTGGGTGCCGAGGTTCGTGCGCGAAGCGGGCCTGCCCGGCAAGAACATCGGCGTGAGCCAGGCCGACATGTCGCTCGGCGGGTTCGAGCGGCTGCGCGAAGCAGTCGACGAGCTGCCATGGGCGATACGCCCGCGCATCGGGCCCGCATCGCGCATCGTGGAGCAGCTTCGCCACCAGAAGGACGCCGAGGAGATCGCGCTGCTGAAGCGCGCGATCGAGGTCGCCGACGAAGCGTACGAGCGGGTCGAAGCGGCGATACAGCCAGGGCAGACCGAGCAAGAGATCGCGCTCGCGGTGGAGCGGGCGGTGCGGGACCTCGGCGCGGACGGGGTGAGTTTCGACACGATTGTGGCGGGGGGGCCCTGGGCGGCGATGCCCCACGCCAGCCCGCGCCCGGAGCCCATCGCCGCCGGCGGAATGCTCGTCATCGACATGGGCGCGCAGTGCCAGGGGTACTGCAGCGACCTCACGCGGACGACGTTCGTCGGCGATCCGGATGCCCGGTTCCGCGAGATCTACGAGATCGTGTTCGATGCCCAGCGGGCGGCGATCGAGGGGGTTGAAGCGGGGATGCCGGGGTCCGCGGCGCACGAGCTCGCGCATGCCGTCATCCGGGCGCGAGGGTACGGGGACGCATTTGGCCACGGGCTCGGGCACGGCGTGGGGCTCGAAGTTCACGAGGCCCCCTATCTCGGGCCATCGTCGGAGGATACCCTCGAAGAAGGGATGGTGTTCACCATCGAGCCGGGGATCTACATCCCCGGGTGGGGCGGCGTTCGCATCGAGGACGTCGTCATGCTGGAGAATGGCAAGGCCCGCGTGCTCAGCCACGCACGAAAACTCACCCCGGGGGGAGCACGACCATGATTTCGACCGGAGAACTGAAGAAGGGCGCGACCATCGAGCACGATGGCAAGCTCTATTCGATCCTCGACTATAACCACATCAAGATGGGCCGCGGTTCGGCCCAGGTGCGGATCAAGCTGCGCGATGTGCGCAGCGGTTCGATCACGGAGCAGACGTTCCAGGCGGGGACCAAGTGGCCCCGGGCGCGCGTCGAACGCCGCGAGATGCAGTACCTCTACAGCGACGACCAGTTCTACTACTTCATGAACACGGAGTCGTACGAGCAGATCCCGGTCTCGGCCGACAAGGTCGCCGATGCGAACAAGTACCTCAAGGAAAACGACCTCTGCGAAGTCGTGCTCTACGGTGAGGAAGTGATCGGCGTGGAGCTGCCGATTACGGTCGAGCTGACGGTGGTGGAGACAGACCCCGGGTTCAAGGGTGACACCGCGACGGGCGGCAACAAGCCGGCGAAGCTGGAAACGGGGCTCACGATCAACGTGCCGCTTTTCATCGAGGAAGGCGCGCGGATCCGCGTGAACACCGACACCGGCCAGTACATCGAGCGGGTCCAGTAACAGGACGAAAGCAGGGACGATGCAGCCAGCGCTGACGGTTTCGCAGCTGACGGCATTCCTGCGCGAGATCCTGGAGGCGAATGAGTACCTCTGGGACCTGTGGGTTGTCGGCGAGATTTCGAACTTCAGCCGGCCGTCCAGCGGGCACCGGTACTTTTCGCTGAAGGACGCGGGCGGCGTGCTTCGCTGCGTCCTCTTCCGCGACGACATGCCCGGCGCGACCTTCCGGGACGGCGACCGCGTCCTGGCGCACGGCCGCGTCTCGGTCTACCCGCAGCGCGGCGAACTCCAGTTCGTGTGTGATTTCGTGCGGCCCGAGGGCGTGGGAATCCTGGCGGCGCGTTACGAGGAGCTGAAGAAGCGGCTGGGCGCCGAGGGGCTCTTCGACCCCGCGCGGAAGCGGCCGCTGCCGCGCTTCCCCCAGCGCGTGGGGCTTGTGACATCGCCGACCGGGGCGGCGCTGCAGGACATCAAGAACGTGCTCGCGCGGCGGTGGCCACTGGCCACGCTGACGGTGGCGCCGGCGGTCGTGCAGGGGGAGCAGGCGGCGCCGCGGATCGTAGCGGCTATGCGCACGCTCGCGGCGGAGCCGATTGACCTCGCGATCGTGGCGCGCGGCGGGGGCAGCATCGAAGACCTGTGGGCGTTCAACGACGAGCGCGTGGCGCGCGCGCTGTACGCGTTCCCGGTCCCGGTCGTGTCAGGCGTCGGGCACGAAACCGACGAGACGATCGCGGACCTGGTGGCGGATGTGCGCGCACCGACGCCGAGCGCGGCGGCGGAACGCGCGACGCCCGATATCCGGGAGCTGGCGCGGGCGGTGAATGTGCTCGACCGGACAATGGCCTCGGCAGCACGGTCGGCAGTGGCGGAGGACGCCGCGCGCGTGAACGCCGCCCTCATGCGCATGCAACGGAGCATCCCCGACCCGGCCGCGAAGGCACGGGCGGTGGATGCACTGCTGCAGGCGCTCGCTGCCGGCCTCGAGCGGCGCTGCGCGACTGACCGGGCGAGGTTCGAATCGGCGAAGGCGCGCGTGGCGGGGCTGGACCCGCACGCGACGCTGGCGCGCGGCTTCGCCATCGTCCAGGACGCGAGCACGCGGAAGGTGGTCAACTCGGTGCGAAAGGCGAAACCGGGGCACCACATCGCCGTCAGTGTCGCCGACGGTACATTCTTCGCCGACATCGGGTGAGAATGGGAGCGACCGCACGCGCGCGGGGTGGAGCAGCCGTCCGTGGCCAAAGCTGAAAAGACGTTCGAAGAGCTCTACGGCGACCTGGAAGAGAAAGCCCGGCGGCTGGAGCAGGGCAACCTTCCGCTGGAGGAGTCGTTGCGCCTGTACGAAGAGGGCGCGGCACTGGTAGACCGCCTTCGCGTCGTGCTCGAAGGGGCGGAACTGCGGGTGAAGACGCTGCAATCGCGGCTCGCGGAGGAGCGCGCCGAACTGCGGGACGTCGCCGCGGCCTACGACGATGGCGGCGAGGGTGACTGAGCCGCTGCGGGTCGCATGGTTCACCACCGGCCGAGGGCCGGGGTCATACGGCGCGCTGGAGTACACCCTGGACGCGATCGACGGCGGCCTGCCGGTCGAAATCGCGGTGCTGTTCGTGAACCGCGACCCCGGCGAATTCGAGCCCACCGACCGGCTGATCGCGATGGCGCGCGAGCGGGGCATCCCGGTCGAGACCATCTCGTCCGTGCGCTTCCGAAAGGAACGCGGCGGGAAGCTTTCGAAGCCGGGCGAGCCACTGCCGGCATGGCGGCTGGAGTACGACGCAGCGGTCGCGGAGCGGCTCGCCCCGTACCGGTTCTCGCTGGGCGTCCTGTTCGGGTACATGCTCATCACGACTCCGGCGCTGTACGACCGCTACGTGCTCATCAACGACCATCCCGCACTCCCGGATGGGCCTGTTGGCACGTACCAGGAAGTGATCGCGGAGTTGATGCGAAGCGGTGCGGACGAATCCGGCTGCCTGATGAACGTAGTCACGGGCGACCTGGACCGCGGGCCCGTGGTGAGCTACTGCCGCTTCCCGCTGCGGGACGCCGCGAGCGCCGAGGCCTGGCGAGCGTGGCGCGAGCCCCGGGCGGAGGGCGTTCCCATCGAGGAAACGGCGCTGTACCACGAGATCCGCCGGCGAGGCGTGTTGCGCGAACGGCCGTTCCTGGTCGAGACGCTGCGGGCCATCGCGGAAGGGCGGCTGACCGTGCCATCGAAGGCCGCGGTCGATCTCACGGTGGACGTGGAGCGCGCGCTGGACGGGTAGCAGCGCCGTCCACCCGGTTGCCACCGGCTTTCACCCGGGCCGTCCGGGGGGCCACGGTCTGGCCACATCGGTGCCCCTTGAGCGTCCGGGACCCCGCGCTGATCTCATGAACAGCAGCCTGGGGGAGTTTCCGTGCGACGCATTTCGCTCACCAAGTTCAGTGACATTCGAATCAGGACGAAGCTGGCCATCGGCTTCGCGGCGGTCTTCGGCGTGATCGCGATGGTGGCAGGAGTCGGGGCGACGGCCGTGCTCAGCGTGCAGTCCTCCGCGGAGGAGGCGAGTGCGAACGGCCAGCGGCTGAACGCGCTGAGCCTTGAACTGCAGCGGCACCTTGCGAACGCGCAGCGGGACATCTCGGAGTACCAGCTGAGCGTGCGCAACACGGGACCGAAGGTGGCCACCGAGATCTACACGATCCGGGTGCGAAACGACCTCGACGCGGCGCGAGCCGCCATGGCGCAGATCATCCCGATGGTCAGCGGGACGGCCGAAGAAGCCCGCGTCGTGCAGATGACGAATCAGATCGACCGCTTCGAGCAGGAGTTCGAACGGTTGGCAGCGGCCTACGACGCGTACGGCACGGCCGACACCGGCTTCGAGGGCGCCTTCCGCACCCAGATGCGGGCAATCGAGGACGGGCTCGCGGGCAAGACCGGGGTTGAGAAGGCCTCGGCCGCCGTGCTGGCCGCCGGCCGCGCCGCGGACGACTACAACGCCCGCCCGGCCGAGGCCACCGCCACCCGCGCGACCGTCGCGCTCGCCGCCCTCAAGACCGAAATCGACGCGGCGGGCGGGCTCAAGGCGGAGGACAAGGCAGCCCTTCGCACCGCCGCCGAGAGCGCGGTCGCGTCTTTCGCCAAGGTGACCGAGGCCCAGGGCATGGTGCTTTCGTCGACCACGAACTTCCAGTCGCTCGTCCAGGGCATCGGCACGACGGCCAACCGCATCGGCGCCTCGGGGCTGGATGCGAGCAAGGCGGCGGAGACGGACATCAAGGACACCAGCGAATCCGCCATTCGCACGGTGCTGCTGTACACGGTCATGGGCGCGCTGCTCGCGGCACTCATGGTCGTGGTGCTGACGCGAACCATCACCGGCCGCATCGCGCGCCTGGTCGAGGCTTCGAACCGGATGAGCCTCGGCGAACTCGATGTCGCCATCCCGGTCGAAGGGCGCGACGAGGTCGGGCAGCTCGCGGAATCGCTGCATCGCATGCAGGCGAGCCTGCGGGCCGCGATCGAACGGCTGCGGGCCCGCCGGGCGGCGGCGTAAGGCGCGAAGGAGACGGCCGTGACACGCGAAATGGGCCAACGAATGGCCGCCGACGCAAGCACCATCCAGGGCGTCGCCCGTGCGGTGGTGTGCGCCAGGGACGGAGACGTCCTTGGCGCCACCGGTGACCCGGAACCGCAGCGGGCGGCGGCCCTCGGGTCCTTCCTCAGCGGGAGGGGCGAAGCGATGACGCTGGGCGGCGACCTGCGCGGCCTTGGCAGGGTGGTGGCCGACAGCCACCTTCGCGAGGTGCGGGTCACGGGTGCGAACGGCGACGTGATCGTCGTCGAGAGCGGCCAGGGCCGCGTCATCGCGGGGCTGGCCCGCGGGGCCGCGAACGACACGACGGGGGCAGCCCTGCAGTCGCTCGTGCGGCGATACGAAGACGCAGCCGCCTGATGGCGGGGCACAGTGAGGGGCGCGACATGCTCATCCCACGGGACCACCCGGTATACGAGAGCCTGAACACCTCGTTCACGGACTTCGGCGGACTGCTGAAAGACCTCGGGCGGCGGCAGCTCAGCGGCTGCCTGGAAGTCGTTTCCGACGAACTTCGCGGAGCGATCCTGTTCAACGGCGGGCAACCGCTGAACGCCTTCTGCGAGGCTGCTGGGCGGCGGACGACGGGGATCAAGGCCGCCGACGCGGTGGCGCACCGCGCAGCGGGGCCAGATGCCGTGATCAACGTCTACGCCCTGGCGCCGGCGCTGGCCGAGCTGGTGGCGGCATCACTCGATGGCGAACTCGTCTACGGTGGCCTTTCGACAGCGTTCACGAGCCTGGACCGGCTGCTGGAGAAGCTGCAGCAGGAGGCGCACAGCGGCTACCTCGAGCTCGACCTCGCCGGGGGAGGGCAAGCGGCCATCTTCCTCGCGAACGGCGCGGTCGTGGATGCGGCGTTCTGGGCATCGGACATGCACAGCTCCGGTGCGGCGGCGACGACCGAGATCATGGCCCTGGCCGCGGCCGAGGGCGCTACCTGCAACGTCTACCGGCTCGCGGCCGCCCGAGCGGCCGCGGCGGGCGGACCCTCTCCCGCGCCGGCAGCCTCGGTGGCGAGCACCCTCGAGGGCGGCGACGTGCTCGGCGTGTGGGAGGAAATCCTCGCGGGCACGGAGCAGGTCGTGGACGGCCTGAGCCGGCCCGGGCAGTTCGTGACGGCGTTCAAGGAGGTCCTGGTCGACCGCGCCGACATCTACCCGTTCCTCGACCCGTTCGCCGCCGATTTCGAATACCGGGACGGCAAGGTCGTGTTTCACGGGCAGGTGCCAGAGGAGTTGAGCGAGGCGCTGAGCGCCTGCCTCTCGGACGCACTGGCGAAGCTGGCGTTCCAGCTTCGGCGGGCCGACCTGGAGTCACGCGTGCGGGCTCAGCACGCGGGGCTGTACGAGCGTCATAGCAGCGTGATCGAGCGGTTCCACCTGCGTGCGGCAACGCAGGAGTTCGTGGCCTAGCGGGAGATTGAGATGGAGGAGGACCTGCAGCAGATCGCCGGAATCGCGAACGTCGCGGGCGCCTTCGTCTGCGACAACGGCGGCGAGGTGATCGCGAGTTCGGAGCCGCCCGTGCTGGCTACCGTGGCGATGGCCTCGCTCGGCAAGGAGGCGGCGCGGGCGTTCAGCGCCCTCGAAGCGGCGGGGACGCGCGCGAGCCGGGTCGAGTTCGAATTCGACACCTGGCGGCTGGTGGCACGGGACCTCGGCGAAGGGCTCCTGCTCGTCGTCTGCCGGCCAGGGGTGGATTCGGCACTGCTGCGGATGTCCGCCGACATCGCCATCGCCGCGTGGAAGGCGGATTCACGCAGCCAGAAGCGGCTGACGAAGCGCAAGGCGCAACGCAGTCAACTGTTGGCGCAATCGCAGCTGGACGCGCCCGCGTGGACGTCGTGGCGGCTGCTGGAGTCGCGCGGCTAAGCGCGAGAGCGGCTTGAGGGAGGAATGCCATGCCGGAGGGTTTGACGGGCAACCTGGCGCAAATGCCGATCGGCGACATGGTGCGCATGCTGACCGCCGCGGGGCAAAGCGGGCGGTTGGACCTTGCGGACCGCGGCGACCGGGGGGCGATTTACCTGCGGGATGGGGCGATCGTGCATGCCACGCACGGCCCCGCGAGCGGGGAGACGGCCCTTCGCCATCTGATGACGTGGGCAAGCGGCGCCTTCCGGTTCGAAGCCCAGGCGGCCTCGCCGGAGGCCACCATCCACCGGCCCGCGACCGAGCTGCTCGGCGAAATCGCGGCGATGGCGGCCGAGCGCGACGCCATCCGCAAGGCGATTCCCTCGCCAGAGGCGGTGCTGCGGCTACGCACGACGGAGCTCGCGGGCCCCGTGACGCTGCAGCCGCTGGACTGGCAGATGATCGTGCGGCTGGGGGAGCCGAAGAGCGCGGCGGAGCTCGTGGGGTCGATGGGCCGCGACGAATTCACGGTGCTTCGATCGCTCAAGGGGCTGGTGACGGCGGGGCTGATCGAAGTGGAAGCGGAGGCGCGGCCGACGGCACGTCCCATCGCCCCGGCGGCGTTCTTCACCACGCTGCGGCAGGCGGCGGCGGCGGCGCTGGGCCCCTTCGCCACGGTCATCGTCGAGGAGGAAGTGGCGGCGATGGGGACCACCTTCGAAGCCTTCCCGCGAGACCAGATCTCGGCGCTCGTCGAGCGGATCAGCGGCGAAATCGAGGATGACACGCGGCGGGTGCAGTTCCAGCAGCGGATGGTGCAGGTGATTCGCCAGCTGGCGGCGGCGTAGACGCGGAATCGACGCGGCCGGAGCAGCGGGTATACTGCGGCGATGCACGTTGACGCACAGCCGTGCCCTGATTGCGGCACCCTGTTCGACCTCCCCGACAACTACTGCCGGCACTGCGGGATGTACCTCGCGGCACTGAAGGCGACGCTCCCGGCGCCCGTGCCCGAGCGCGCCGTGGTGACCTCACGCCCCGGAATGCCCGCGCCGATGCGGAAGGCGGCCACCGCCCTCGCGATTGGCACGGCGCTGCAGGTGGGGGTGACCCTCGCCGGGAAGTACCTTGCCTCGCAGGCGGCGCGGGGAGCCTCGGAGGCTGTCCAGTCGGCCCAGCCGCCCGCCAGGCGCCGTGTGGAGCGCCGGCAACCGGACCCGAGATCGAACGCGCCGCGGCGGTGAGCGAGACCGTCATCATCCGGCGAGAGTGGATCCGGCGGGACTAGCCGTGATCCGCGACAGGAGCTGACGCACGCCGCGCCAGAATGGCGCGGTGTTCGAGCACGATCCGTTTCCCCGCTACCAGCCGCTGCTCTTCGAGCCCGCGCGGCCCGCGCCCTATCTCCCGTTCGAGGAGATCGTCGCGGAGATGCGCGCCGTGCATTTCCCCGAGATCGATGGCGAAATCGAAGTGCGACTGGGAACGGCCGACCCCCTGGCATTCGTCCACGTGGGGTTCATGCACGACGCTGGGCATCTCATCGTCTTTCACCCCGTGCTGAACCATCCGGGGACGCCGGTCGAGGTCGTGCGCTTCATCGCCAAGCACGAACTCACGCACATCGTCAGCCGTGGAACGCATGCCGGCGGGGAATACGACGCGCACCCGCCGGAGTTCTGGGCGCACGAGCGGCGGGTAGGGCCCGAGCACGACGCGGTGTGGACCTGGGTTCGGCGAAACCTGGGGAGCTGCCTTCGCAAGGGGCCGGACGCGCTGAGCGTGACCGGGCGGTGGCGGGAGCTGCGGTCGGGCCGCCGGGAGCCTTACACGCCGGGGCTGCCATTCAACGGCGAACGGTGGGACCGGGTTTGCCCGGGGAATGGGGCGCAGCTGGCGCTGCCCGCGAGCTGGCGGGGGCGCCGGATCGGGTGAGGTTTTCGGCCGCGCGGAATGAACCTTGCGAGTTGGAACGTGGGCGTACAGCGGGGAATCGCCGGGTTGCGCGGACACGGAGAAGGTGCGACGGTAGGTGAACCGTTGGTCGTGTGCTTCCCCACAGGTAGGCGCACGCACGGTGAGCGGTGGGATGGCCGAGGGAAGGCCGGGCGCACGCTGGTTATGGAAACTTGCCAGGGTGCTTGATGCCGAACCTTCCCGTGGTATACTCCCGCCCGTTCCCTTTTGGGGGGCCGCTAGCTCAACTGGCAGAGCAGCTGACTCTTAATCAGCCGGTTGAAGGTTCGAGTCCTTCGCGGCTCACCACTCTGGTTCCGTGCCGGGTGACCCCCAAAAGGGGAAAGCGCTGGCAGCACTTGTGGGGAAGTGTCGGAACTGGCAGACGAGCATGACTTAGGATCATGTGCCGAAAGGCGTAGGAGTTCGAGTCTCCTCTTCCCCACGAACTCGGTTAGGGGCATACTCCGGCGTTGCCGCGACCCGGGTGCACCGGGTGGAGGAAGGAGAAGGGATGGCACTACTCGAGGTCAAAGACCTGAGGACGTACTTCTATACTCAGGAAGGCGTCGTCAAGGCCGTCGATGGCACGTCTTACGTTGTCCACGAAGGCGAGACCCTCGGGCTGGTTGGGGAGTCGGGCTGCGGCAAGAGCGTTTCGGCGCTCTCCATTTTGCGGCTCATTCCCACCCCGCCTGGCAAGGTGGTTTCGGGCGAGATCATCTTCCAGGGCAGGGACATCCTGAAGCTCGACGAGGATGAGCTCCGCAAGATCCGCGGAAACGAGATCGGCATGGTCTTCCAGGAGCCCATGACGTCGCTCAACCCGGTGCTCACGATTGGCCGCCAGATGACGGAGGCCCTCGAGCTGCACATGAACCTGCACGGCAAGGCCGCGCGGGATCGTGCCGCGGAACTGCTCGAGATGGTCGGTATCCCGGAGGCCCGGGGCCGGCTCGATGACTACCCGCACCAGTTCTCGGGGGGCATGCGCCAGCGCGTGATGATCGCGATGGCCATGAGCTGCAACCCGAAGCTGCTGCTGGCCGACGAACCCACGACGGCGCTCGACGTGACGATCCAGGCCCAGATCCTGGAAGTCATGAACCGGCTCAGCCGCGAGTTCGGCACGGCCGTGATCATCATTACCCACAACCTCGGCGTGGTGGCCCGCTATGCCGACCGCGTGAACGTCATGTACGCGGGCAAGGTGATTGAAACGGCCTCGGCCGAGGAGCTGTACCGGAACCCGAAGCATCCCTACTCGGTGGGCCTGCTGCGGTCGGTGCCGCGCCTCGACGAGACGCGCAAGGCGAAGCTGGTCCCGATCGAGGGGCTTCCGCCGGACCTCGCGCATCTGCCGCCGGGCTGCCCGTTCTACCCGCGCTGCTCGTGGCGCGTGGAGAAGTGCCTGGAGGAATATCCGCCGTTCAAGCTGGTTGCCGACAACCACTCCGCGGCGTGCTGGGAATCGGAACGGGTGCACAGGGAGGATGCAGTTGGCGCAGCAAGCTAGTTCTTCAGGGGCGCGCCAGCGCGTCGGGACCATCGGCGAGACGCTCGTCGATGTCCAGGACATGCAGATGTTCTTCCCCGTCTCCGCCGGCCTGGTCTTCCAGAAGAAGGTCGCCGACGTGAAGGCGGTCGACGGCATCAGCTTCCAGGTGCGGCGCGGCGAGACGCTCGGCCTCGTTGGCGAATCTGGCTGTGGCAAGAGCACGACCGGCAAGTCCATCCTTCAGCTCAACCGCCCGACAGCCGGGAAGGTGCTTTTCGAAGGGACCGACCTGACGAAGATCAAGGGCGGCGAGCTGCGGCGGTTCCGGCGCAAGATGCAGATGATCTTCCAGGACCCGTACGCGAGCCTGAACCCGCGTATGTCCGTCGGCAGCATCATCAGCGAGCCGATCGCCATCCATAAGCTCGCCTCGGGCAAGGAGCGCAAGGACCGGGTCCAGAACCTGCTGCAAACGGTGGGCCTGAACCCCTACTTCGCCAACCGCTTCCCGCACGAGTTCTCGGGCGGCCAGCGCCAGCGCATCGGTATCGCCCGCGCCCTCGCGGTCGAGCCGGACTTCATCGTCTGCGACGAGCCGGTCTCGGCGCTGGACGTGTCGATCCAGGCCCAGATCATCAACCTCCTGCAGGACCTGCAGGACCAGTTCAACCTGACCTACCTGTTCATCGCGCACGACCTGGCGGTCGTGCGCCACATCAGCGACCGCGTGGCCGTGATGTACCTCGGGCACATCATGGAGCTGACGGACCGGGACTCGATCTTCGAGAACCCGCTGCACCCGTACACCAAGGCCCTGATGTCGGCGGTGCCGATCCCGGACCCGGAGATCGAGCGCAAGCGCGAACGCATCATTCTGCTCGGCGACGTGCCGAGCCCGCTTCGCCCGCCTTCGGGCTGCGTGTTCCACACGCGCTGCCCCATCGCCATCGACGAGTGCCGCTCGCGGCGCCCGGACTGGCGGAACGTGGGCACGGCGGACAAGGAGCACTGGGTCTGGTGCCACCGGGTCTAGTCCCGGTCGAACGCAACTCCTTCGAAGGGCCGGCCAATGCCGGCCCTTCGTCCGTCCGGGGAAGGCATGCGGGCGGAGATCCGGAGCTGATCGCGCGGATGGCGCCCGGACGCGGCCGAAGTGGCGGACCTGCGGTTCGCGCTGAGTGGACTCCCGGGGCACGGCTCTGGCGAGAGGGTGGCCCGGCGGAGCCTCCCATCCATCTCGTCGCCTACTTCGTGCCCATCGACCCCGCGACACGCGACGTGCTGCTGGTCGACCATCGCAAGGCGGGCCTGTGGCTGCCGCCCGGGGACACGTCGAGGTGGGCGAAACGCCTGCGGACACGGTCCGCCGGGAAGCGGCCGAGGAGTTGGGCATCGAGGTGACCGGGGAACCAGCGCCGCCGGCCCTGCTCACCGTCACCGCGACGGTGGGCACAGGACCGCGCCACACCGACGTCTCGCTGTGGTACCCGCTGCCGATGCGACGAACGACGCGCATCGCGGCCGACGAGGGCGAGTTCGCCGCCGCCCGGTGGTTCGCCTGGGACGCTCTGCCGGGAGCCCGGCGGGGACCGGACATCGACCGCTTCCTCGAACGGCTGGAACGATTCACCGAAGCGGGCCGGCGCACAACGGCAACGCGAGAGTAACGTAAAGGAGTGTCCAGAAGCGGGGTTATGGAATCGACGACCGTTCGGAGATCTTCTACTGTGAGGGGGCGAGGCTGGCATGGCTGATCGGATCGAACGGGAGATCGAAGAGATCCTGGCGAAGCTCGACGAAGAGGCGCCGCGGGAGACGCGGAAGCCGATTTCCATGCTCGCCCACAAGGATCGGAAAAAGGCGGCGCCCGCGGCACCGCCGCGCATGCAGCGAACGGCCACGGCGAGTTCCATCACGCCGGCGCAGCTTCTGCTCGCGGGCGCGGCCATGGTCATCGGCGGCCTCGTGCTCTCCGGGTTCGTGGATGCGTTCATCTGGGTCTCGTTCGCGGGCGTCATCGTGTTCCTGTCGGCATTCGGCTGGTCGTTCTTCCGAAGCCCACGCCCGGCAGCGGGCGAGGCGGCGCGCGGCCACTACTGGCGCGACCGCTGGATCGAGTACGAACCTTCGAACGCGAACCCGTGGGACCGGGTGAAGCGACGGTTCCGCCGCTAGTTTTCGGCTGCTTGACGACCCGGCGCCTACGCTGTCGGGGATGACATCACGCCCCCTGCTTGCGGCCTTCGCGGCCGTTTCGCTCGCCCTCGCCGCCTGTGGCCCCGGCATCTCCTCCGCCCCCGACACCACGACGACGGCGGCACCGACCGCTACCGAAGCCCCCGCTGTCAGCACCGGCGGCCCGCCCCGGTTCGAGGGCGAACGCGCGTATGAGCATCTTCGCCAGCTCTCGTCGGTCATTGGCACCCGTGTCGCGGGCAGCGATGGCGAACGGCGCGGCGCGGAATACGTCGCGAACGCGTTCACGGCGATGGGGTACAGCGTCGAGACCACCGAGTTCTCCTTCGCCTACGAACTGAGCACCGCGGAGGTCGTGGCCGGCGGAAAGACGATGGCGGCCTCGCCCCTCAGCGGCAGCGGCGCCGGCACGGTCACGGCGAAAGCGGTCGCCGTGGGCAACGGCTCGGAGGCGGGCGTGGCCGGCAAGCCGCTGGCGGGGGCCATTGCGGTGGCGGAACGCGGCGTGGTTTTCGGCGACGTCCACGATCGCGTGCGGGCGGCGGGAGCCGTCGGCCTGATTATGTTGAACAGCGATGGCGGATCGGCCGAGGGGAACCTGGGCAAGAAGGTCGAGATACCGGTGGTCATGGTCGATGGGGACGCGCGCGAAGCGGTGCGCACAGCGGCGCGCGACGGCGGCTCCCTGACGTTGACCGTGGAGCAGACCACGACGGTGACCTCGCGAAACGTGCTCGCGCGGCCGGCGAAGGGTCAGACGTGCCTGCTGCTCGTCGGCGGCCACATGGACACCGTGCCCGGCGCGCCCGGCGCGCTGGACAACGGTAGCGGCACCGCCTCCGTGGTCGAACTGGCGCGCGCCTTCGCCGCCGACGGCCTCGATGCGGGCCTCTGTTTCGCCGCGTTCGGTGCAGAGGAAGAGGGGCTGTTCGGCAGCGCGGCGATGGTGAAGGCGATGCAGCAGGCGAACGCGCTGCCCCGGGCGATGATCAACCTCGACATGACGGGGCTGGGGACGGTGGACCTCGTCGGCAACGCGGACCTCGCCCAGCAGGCCGAGAACCTCGGCAAGGAACTGGGCATCAAGGCGATGCGCACGACCTGGCCGAACAACTTCGGGAGCGATCACATGAGCTTCCAGAAGGCGGGCGTGCCGTCGCTGACCGTGGCGACGAGCGAGCTCGGGAAATTCCACACGCCCGGGGATGTGCTGGCCACGATCGACCCCAGCGCGCTCGAGGCGACCGGCGATCTCGCCTACGCGCTCATCGCCCAGGCCTGGAAGCGCGTTGCTCAGGCGTAGGAGGGCTCCTAGCATGGCCCCAGTGAGAGTGCCACTTCGGCCGCTTGGCGTGGGGTTCCTGTTTGTCGCGGGTGTCGTCGCGTTCGCGGCGGGCGCCTGCGGCGGTGGCGGCGGTGAAAAGACCGAAGGGAACGGCACCCGCATCACCGATCCGGCGAAGGTCGCGAGTTCCACACCCATCCAAAACCCGGTGCTGTACCAGATCAAGGGCGACACGGTTTCGACCTCGGGAGGCGCCACCGCGACCGTGCAACCGGGGACGAACACGGGCGCGACGCCGACGCGGACGGGCGCGCAGACCTACAAAGTGGTCAGCGGGGACACCTGCTCGACGATCGCCGGCAAGTTCAACATCACGCTCGACGCACTCCTCCGCGCGAACACGCGCATCAATGCGGACTGTTCGAACCTGAACGTCGATGACCAGCTGCGCATCCCATCGGCGCCCACGACGGTGCCGGTTGTCGGCGCCAGCGCGACGGCCAGGCCGAGCGGGAAGACGTACAAAGTCGTCTCGGGAGACACGTGCGACTCCATCGCGCGCGCGCACGGCGTGGACGTCACGAAGCTGATCTCGCAGAACGGGCTCGATGCGAACTGCCAGGGGCTCCAGATCGGGCAGACGCTCAACCTTCCCTAGGTCCATTTCGTTCAATCGCGGTCGTCCCGGGGGGTGGCGTGCGCCACGGCGGCGCGTAGGATTCGCGCCAACTGCCGGAAGCGAGGATTAGCCGTGGACCTCAAGTACTGCCGCTACGAAAAGAAAGACCGCGTCGCGTACGTGACGATCACGCGACCCGAGGTGTTCAACGCCCTGCACGCTCCCGCGAACATCGAGCTCGCGGAGGTCTGGGACGATTTCGCGGCGGATGACGGACTCTGGGTGGCGGTGGTCACGGGCGAAGGCGACCGGTCGTTCTGCGCGGGCAACGACCTCAAGTACACGGCGGAGGTTTCGCGGCTGCCCAAAGAGCAGCGGCCCCCGACCGGGTTCCCGCCAAGCGGATTCGGCGGACTGACCAGCAGGTACGACCTGTTCAAGCCGATCGTCGCGCGGGTGAACGGGTACGCGCTGGGCGGCGGCCTGGAGCTGGCGATGGCGTGCGACATCATCGTGATCGCCGATCACGCCGAGATCGGGCTGCCGGAGCCGTGCCGCGGGCTCATCGCGGGTGCGATGGGCGTCCACCGCCTGCCTCGCCAGGCGCCACTGAAGGCGGCCATGGGGTACATGCTGACCGGCCGCCACATCTCGGCCCATCGCGCGTACGAACTCGGGCTGGTGAGCGAAGTCGTGCCGCTCCAGGACCTCGACACGACGGTCGACGGGTGGGTGCGGGACATTCTCCGGTGCGCGCCGCTGTCAGTTCGCGCCACGAAGGAAGCGGCAATGGTCGGGCTGAACATGCCGCTGGAAGAGGCGGGCGTTGGGCGGTACGAATGGGAGCAGCGCCGCCGCCGCAGTGACGACCAGGTCGAAGGTCCGGTGGCGTTCTCCGAGAAGCGCGAACCGCGGTGGACCGGGACCTGGCGGGACTGATCTCAGCCGGCGCGCAGATGCAGTTCGAGCCCTGACGGCGTGCCGAGGATGATGTGACCCGGAAAGTGCGCCGCGGTTCCGAAGCCGAGCGGCGTGAGCGCGGCAACGGCCGCCGCAACGTCCGGGGCGGCAAGTTCGAGGTCCGCGCGGCCGGCCGCGACGGCGTCAGCTTCGACCACACGGAAGGCGATGCCCGCCGCGGTGAGCGCGCCGAATGCGGGGGCGAGCGGGTCGCGCGTCGTCATCCTTCGGACGCAGCCGCCGCTGACCGGGCTTTGCGTGCGGCGCGCTCTCCTGCGAGCTGGCGGTCCACGCGTTTCGCCTCACGTTCTTCGTGTTTGACCCAGCCGTAGGCGAGGAAGCCCATCGCGGCGAGGAAGAGGAGGTCACCGCCGACCCACATCATGATGCCGGCGTACTCCTGGTCGCGGAGCGCGCTCGGTCCCCAGGTGCGGGCAAGGTCGGCGTAGTGCTTGTAGCGAACGGTGCCGGCCTCGTAGATGGCGTTGGCGAGGAAGGCGTTCTGGGGCATCTGCATGAACAGGTAGAGCAGGCGCGTGGGGTGGTTCATGCGCCACGGGCTCGGGTCGGCGTTGAGCACGGGCCACCAGAAGAGCAGCGCCGCGCTGATATACCAAAAGTGTTCCAAACGGTGGAGCCACTCGTTGTCGAGCGCGGCGTTGAACAGCGGCGTGAAGTGCGACCACCACATCGTCACGGCGAACAGCACCAACGCGAGGATGGGGAACGACAGTGCCTTGATCGCCCCGCTGTGGAGGAACGGCAGGAGGATGCCGCGCCGAACCTGGGGCGAAGCGGCGCGAAGGGCGAGGGTCATCGGCGCGCCGAGAAGCAGCAACGGGGCCGCGATCATCGTCAGCGTGATGTGCTGCCACATGTGGACGGCGAAGAGATCGCCGTCGTACGTCGCCAGCGGAGACATGAGCGCAAGTGCCGTGGCGCCCATGCCGAGTGCGAAATAGACAATGCGGCGCGTGGGGAATGGCGAGTTCGGGTGGCGAGCCGCGACGCGCCGGACGCCGGCATAGTAGAGCCAGGCGGCGCCCCCAAACGGGATCAGGAAGAGGGCATCGAACTCCCATGCGGTGACGAGGGACCTGGCCGTGGGCGCCGGGTTGCCGGCGCCATGCGCGAAGGCGGCGGCGGGTGCCATGGCGGCGGCAGCGGCCAGCAAAAGCACGAAAAAGCGGTGGGGAACCACGGTTCGCGACATGCCCAGAGTGTCGCATTCCCGCGGCGGCAAGGCGAGCGGGGGCAGTCTGCAATGGGCGATATCAATGATGTTTGTCGATTCTTGACGCCTTCAGGGGCCGGGGATATAACTGCTGTGCGAAGCCGCGCCCAAAAAAACGGGGCCGGCCGGCCACCGTGCCGTGGCCGTTCGGCCATGGCCGGCAGGGGAAGCAGGGAAGGGACGCACATGCGCATCGCCGCGAGGCGCCGGCCAATCCGGGCCGCACTGGTCGTTTCGCTCATCACCGCACTGTCGCTTATGGCGACCACCGGTCTCGCACTCGCGGATGCCAGCGGGCAGCCGAAGGGCATCACCGAAGAAGCGAACAAAATGCACGACCTCTACCTCCTGGTGCTTGCGCTGGGGGGTGTCGTCTTTCTCGCGGTGGAAGCCGCGCTGGTGTTCATGATCATCCGGTACCGCCGGAAGAACGATGAGCTGCCACCGCAAACACACGGGAACAACCTGCTCGAAGTGATCTGGACCACGATCCCGATCGTGATCGTGCTGGTCCTGTTCGTGTTCTCGTTCATCACGCTGGTGGACATCGAGCACGACGAGGATCCTTCGGCGTTGACGGTGGATGTCCAGGGATTTCAATACCAGTGGCAGTTCACCTACAACATGAACGACCTCGGCCGGCGGCCTTCCGGGCGCCGCCACGCCGCCCGAGGGGCAGGTTGTGATCATTGGCAAGGCCGGGCAGGAGCCCCAGCTGGTGATCCCGGTGGGTGAGCCAGTGGAGTTCACGCTGCATTCGAACGACGTCATCCACTCGTTCTATGTGCGGGACTTCCTCTACAAGCTCGACGTGATCCCGGGACGCGACAACCGGTTCACCGTCACCGCGAATGAGACGGGTGAGTTCACGGGCCAATGCGCTGAATTGTGCGGGCTCGATCACGCGCTCATGCGGTTCTCGTTGAAGGTTGTCGAGCGGGCGGAATTCGACGCATACATCCAACAAGCCACGTCGGGAGCGAACGCGGCGGCACAGCGGCCCTAGGGCCGCTGTTTTCACGAAACGGGCCGGCGTTTCGGCGCCGGGAATGAGGAGGACGCCGCGTCTCGCGGCGGAGGAGGTGCAGCAATGGCGACGATCGCAGTTCCGCGGCCAGGTGAATACCGGCGGCCAGTTGTGCTGGAGTGGCTGACAACCGTCGACCACAAGAAGCTGGGCATCCTGTACCTGTACTTCACGATGTTCTTCTTCGCGGTGGGCGGCATCCTCGCACTTCTCGTGCGCACGCAGCTCGCGGTCGCGGACAACGATTTCGTGGACAACCACGCGTACAACCAGATCTTCACGATGCACGCCTCGGCGATGCTCTTCCTGTTCATCATTCCGATCTGGGCGGCGTTCGGGAACTACGTGGTGCCGCTGCAGATCGGCGCGGCGGACATGGCCTTCCCACGCATTAACGCGCTCTCATTCTGGCTGCTGCCCCCGGCCGGCCTGCTCATGTTCGCGGGCTTTCTCGTGGACGGCGGTTCGGCGGCGGCGGGTTGGACGGCCTATAGCCCGCTCGCGCGGACGATGGGCACGGGCATGGACCTCTGGATCATCGCCGTCGTCCTGCTGGGCATCTCCTCCACCATTGGCGCGGCGAACTTCCTGGTGACGATGCTCCGTATGCGGGCCCCGGGAATGACGCTGTTCCGGATGCCCGTGTTCTGCTGGAACATCTTCGTGACGTCGCTGCTGCAGCTGCTGGCGACGCCGGTCCTCGCGTCGGCGCTTGCGATGCTCTACATCGACCGCAACTTCGGCGGCTCGTTCTTCGACCCGAACGGCGGCGGAAACGCGGTGCTGTGGCAGAACGTGTTCTGGTTCTACTCGCACCCGGCCGTGTACATCATGATCCTCCCCGGCATGGGCATCGTCTCGGAGATTCTCCCGGTGTTCAGCCGCAAGCCGCTCTTCGGCTACAAGGCGTTCGTGTTCGCGACGCTGGGCATCGGCGGCCTGGGCTTCAGCGTGTGGGCGCACCACATGTTCACGACGGGCGCGGTGCTGAAGCCGTTCTTCGGATTCATGACCTTCATGATCGGCGTCCCGACGGGCGTGAAGATCTTCAACTGGCTGGCGACGATGTGGCGCGGTTCGATTTCCTTCGAACCGCCAATGCTCTTCGCGATCGGGTTCGTCAGCATGTTCCTCATCGGGGGCATCAACGGGACCTTCTCGGCGGCGGTGCCCGTGGACTTCGCGATTCACGACACGTACTTCGTCGTCGCGCACATTCACTACGTGCTCTTCGGCGGCTCGGTCTTCGCGGTGTTCGGCGGACTGTATTACTGGTTCCCGAAGATCTTCGGGCGCCGGCTGAGCGACTCGCTGGGGAACGCGCAGTTCGTGCTGATGTTCATCGGGTTCAACCTGGCGTTCTTCCCCATGCACCTGCTGGGCCTGGACGGGATGCCGCGTCGAATCGCGACGTACAACAACACCGACTGGGAGTTCCTGAACATGCTTTCGACTACGGGGGCGTTCCTCATCGCGGTGTCGATGATCCCGTTCCTGATGGCGGTGGTGAAGGCGTTCATGAGCCCGGCCGACCAGCCAAACGACCCGTGGCAGGGGAACACGCTCGAGTGGTACACCTCCTCGCCGCCGCCGGTCCACAACTTCGATGACCTCCCGGAGATCCACTCGGAGCGGCCGCTGTTCGACCTGCGGCACGGCACGACGGGCGGACACTGACGGATGAGGGCCGGGTTGCGCGCCGACGCGCGGCCCGGCACGACCGGCACCGAATAGAGACGAAGGAATCGACGTAATGGCGGCATATGGAGTGGCGGTCCCCCACAAGAAGCAGCTGAGCAACGGAATGCTCGGCTTCATCCTCTTCCTCGCGTCGGAGGTGATGTTCTTCGGCGGGCTCTTCGCGGCGTACTTCATCGCGCGCGCGGACGCGCCGGAGTGGCCTCCCGAGAGCCTCCTCACGGCTGAGCAGCTGGCACGAGGGGTGGAGCTCCATCTCGAGCTGCCACTCACCCTCATCGCGACGATCCTGCTGGTGCTGAGTTCGGTCACTATCCAGCTCGCGGTCATGCAGATTGGCAAGGGCCGGCGCTCGGGCATGGTCTGGTGGCTGTTCATCTCGATCGTGCTCGGCGTGGTCTTCCTGGCCATGCAGATGTACGACTACAGCCAGCTCCCGTTCGGCTCAGGCGACACTGTCTTCGGGACGACCTTCTATACCCTCACGGGCTTCCACGGCGCGCACGTCGCCGGTGGCGTGATCTTCATGCTGGTGGTGCTGGTGCGAGGGTTGGGGGGACAATTCTCGTCGGAACACCATGAAGCGGTCGAAGCCTGCTCGTTCTATTGGCACTTTGTCGATATTGTGTGGATCGCCCTCTTCACGACGCTCTACATCGTCGGCTAAGAGGACCCGGGACACACAGGAGAGACGCACCGCATGGACTCACAGCACAACGAACATGGCGGCCACGGTGAGGGGGCCGGGGTACACCTGCCCGACCCGAGCGTGTGGCCGCTGATTGTCGGCCTCGCCGCGCTGGTCGTGGGTATTGCCCTCATCTGGTGGTCGCGGGACCGTTCGAACGACTTCTCCGGCCCGATTCTCGGCGCGGCCGTGGTCTGCGCGCTCGTCGCCGTTGGCGGCTGGGCGTACGACGACTCGCGCATGCGGAAGAAGGCGGAAGCGGGCCACGGTGGCCACGGCGAAGGGCCCGTGCGCTTCACGCAGGTCCTCACGTTCGCGATCGCCGAGGGCGAGCTGGCTGCCGCGCGCAGTGCCGGCGGCGTCATCGATGCGCTCGAGAACACGGACCTCCGGGATGTCGACGGCTTCCAGGACCTGCGCGTCATCGTGACGCCCGCGGGCTCGGGCCCGGCGCAGGCGCTGGCGGAGACGACATGGTCGGCCCGCGAAGGGCTGGCCGGTTACGACGCGACGCGCCAGACGCTGCTCGACGTCATCACCGCACACACGGCTCAGGTGGTCCCGGGCTCGGTGCAGGTCTTCGACATGGAAGTCGTGCGCGATACGAAGGACGTGACCTTCAAGTTCGGCCTTGGCGCGGCGGGTGCCCTGTTCGGCGCGCTCATCGCCGGCGGCTTCATGATCGGCGCCGGCCTGACGCTGTTCCAGGAGGACGCGACGGTCGTCGCCGACGGTGGCGGCGGCGGTGAGACCCCCGTGGCCAACCCGTTCGCGGTCACCGCGACGGACAACAAGTTCGACAAGGCGACGCTGTCCGCTCCCCCGAACACAGACGTGACCTTCGACTTCACGAACAAGGGGAAGGCGAAGCACAACCTTAGCTTCTACCAGTCAGCGGGCGGCGCGGTGATCAAGGAAGGCGAGATCATCGACGGCGGCGCGACGACGAAGGTGAGCTTCAAGACCCCGGCGGCCGGCAACTACTACTTCCAGTGTGACCTCCATCCGACCGAGATGAAGGGCACGTTCGAAGTGAAGGAAGGCGCCACGGCTCCGGGCGCCGCCGCTGGCGGCGGCGCGGCCGCCCCGGCCGGCGCGGTGACCGTCACCGGGACCGACAACAAGTTCGACAAGACAACCCTGACCGGCAGCGCCGGCAAGGAGTTCTCCGTCACGTTCACCAACAAGGGGAAGGCGAAGCACAACATCTCGTTCTACGACAAGCAGAACGGTGCGGTGCTCGTGCCCGGCAAGTCCGAAGGCGAAATCATCGACGGCGGGAAGTCCTCGACGTTGACGTTCTCGCCGCCGGCGGCCGGCAAGTTCTTCTACCAGTGTGACCTGCACCCGACGGAAATGAAGGGCGAGTTCACGGTCAGTTAGCACCGATCTCCGTATGTCCCGGACGGGCCGCGCCATGTGCGCGGCCCGTTTTGCGTGCGCCGCTGGCGCTCCGGGGGGAACGCCGCCACCATGGGGGCACTTTCTCGGGGGCAAGACGAGTGACCACGACGACAACCATCACGGACGAGGCGACAGGCCGGAAGTTCACGCTCGATGAGCCATCGGACCTGCGACCCGGCGAGGCCGTGACCTTCCTGCTGAACCTGCACGGGGGCGGCTCCGTCGGTTCCTGGCAGCGGCTGTACTTTGCCGCATTCGATTACGCGGACCAGCATCGGCTGGTCATCGCGACGCCCTCGGCAGCGACGAAGGAGCCGTCGCGCCGCTGGGAGGCGGAGGCCGACGACGCGCACCTCCGGAACATCGTCGAGTGGATGGTCGGCCGCTACGGCGCCGGGAACATCACCGCGTTCTGGCTGGTGGGCCACTCGCAGGGCGGCATGACCTCGAACCGGCTCCTGGGCCAGCAGTACTACCTGGACCGTGTCGACGGCTGGCTGAGCCTGTCGGGCGGGCGGATCGGGCCTGTCACGCTGCCGGCCTCGTTCTTCGCGCCCCTGCGGATGCCGGCGCCGCCCACGGAGCCCGCGAGCGGCGTGCGACCGGGCCGAGCGGCAACCGTCGAAGGCGACATCTCGTTCATCTTCGCCACGGGCGAGCACGAGATCGTGGAGCTGCCGGAGACGTCGCCATGGGCGGAGAAGTACGGCGCGGGTCCGCGCGTTCAGCTGCCGGACGTGGTGGACGAGCAGCCGGGGCAGATCCACGACACGACGCGCGAGGGGCGCTCCACGCCTGCGTGGGGGCTTTCGCCGCGACCGGGAACGGCGCGGGTGTGGGTGTACCCCGATGCGCGCGACGGGCGCGTGATTGCCGACGTGGTGCGGCTGGACAAGGGCCACACGGAGGGCCTGGAACCGCGCATCACGCAGAAGCTGCTCGAACTGATGCTCTCGGCGCCCGGTGGCAAGCTGCGGGCACTGCAGGGCGCCTGAGGCCTCGGCTAGCGCTGATGCCGGCCGGGATTGGACAGCAGGTACTCCAGGTCGTCACCGGGCCACGGTTCCGCGTTCCCGGGGACGAAGGTGCCCGGTGCAGCGACGTCGGCGGCGGAAAGCCGGAAGCGGCGATGGAGCGTGAACCCCGCCTTCTCGAGGACGCGGCGTGAGGCCGCGTTCTCCTCGTAGGTGGTGGCCGTGAGGTGGACGAGCGCGAGCGTGCCGAACGCGTGGGCGACAAGCGCGGCGACGCCCTCGCTCGCAAACCCACGTCCCCATGCCTCCCGGCGGAGGCGGTAGCCGAGTTCGGCCTCCCGCAGCGCGGGATCCGCGGGTGGCCGGAGTCCGAACCATCCGAGGAAGGCCCCGCCTTCGGCTGCGTGGGCGGCCCAGTACCCCCGGCCGTCCGCGGAACTGGCGATGAAGGCCGGCAGGATGTCGGTCTCGATGAGGGCGGGGGGCGTCGGAGTGCCGCCGCTCAGGTAGCGCATGACCTCGGGGTCGGCGTCCAGGGCGTGCAGCAACGGGGCGTCGTTCGGGGTGAATCGCCGAAGGACCATGCGCGGCGTCTCGAGGGTGAACTCCATGGCACTCCCGGAAACGAACGGGCGCCGGCGTGGTGACGCCGGCGCCCGGGTGCACGTGACCTGCCGCGCGGCTACTCGAACGCGCCGTCGGCGAGCAGCTCGATGAACTCCTCTTCGCCCAGCCCGACGATTTCGCGGTAGATGCGCTCGTTGTCCTCGCCGAGGCAGGGTGCGGGCTTCGAAGGCCCGCCTGGCGTCTTCGACAACCGGAACGAAGGGCCGTCGTACGAGCGGTGGCCCATCACGGGGTGGTCGAGGTAGTGGTAGTGGCCCCGGTGCTTGAGCTGCGGGTCGCGGAACAGGTCCGAGGTCTTCTGGACGATGCCGCAGGGCACGCCGAACGACTGGAAATGCGCGACCAGCTCGTCGGTCGTGAAGCGCCGGATCGGGGAGCGTCGGGATCCCTCGGGGCCTCGTCCGGGGGCGGCCGCTGCGGGTCGTAGGTGTAATCGTCGAGCCAGAACTGGAGGTGCCGGTCGATTTCGCGGTATTCGTTGTGGCGCTGCCAGCGGCGGCGCATGCGTTCGAGGTCGCACCATTCCGGGCGCCCGAGCGCGGCCTTGAGCGCCTCCCAGTGCTTCTCGGTTTCGCAGGCGATGACGACGTAGCGGCCGTCCTGCGCGCGGTAGCAGTTGTGTGGCGCGGCCTCGATGTCGTGGTTGCCCATGCGCGTCTGGTTGTGGCCGTTCACCGTCCAATCGAGCACCGCGGTCCCCAGACCGTGCACCGCGGCTTCGAATTGGCCGAAGTCGATGTACTGGCCCTTGCCCGTGCGGCGGCGGTAATCGAGCGCGGCAATCAGGCCGATGGCGGCGATGTGCGGCACGAGGAAGTCGGTGTAGGCGATGCCCGTGCCGATGGGCGGGTCTTCGGGCCAGCCGGTGAGGTGGTTGATGCCGGAGGCGGCCTGGAGCACGTGCCCGTAGCCCATGTAGGGGCCCCAGGGGCCGGTCTGGCCGTAGAGCGGCATGGAGATCATGAGCAGGTCGTCGCGGTCCTTGCTGAGGCTCGCGTAATCGAGGCCGTAGCGCGCCATGATGCCGGGGGTGTACGACTCGGTGACGATGTCGCACTTCGCCACGAGCTGGCGGGCGAGTTCGGGGCCGCGCGGGTGCTTCAGGTTCAGCGTCACGCCGTACTTCGAGCTATTGAAGTTGGCGAAGTAGCCAGAGTTGTCGACGCCGGGCACGCCGCCCACGACCGGGCCGCCGCGCCGGAGGGTTTCGGGGTCGGTGGACGACTCGATGCGGATCACTTCCGCGCCGTGGTCGGCGAGGTACTTCGAAACGAGCGGGCCGACGCCCACCCACGCGAAATCGGCCACACGCAGGCCGGCGAACGGCTTCTTGAGTGCTTCGGACATCAAATCACCATCTTCATGCGCAGGCGGCGGAGGTCAGCCGGCTCAAGGCCGAGGAGCTCGCCGTACACATCTTCGTTATGTTCGCCAAGGTGGGGCGCCCGGCCGCGCTGCGCCCAGGGCGTCTCGCTCAGCTTCCAGGGTGCGCCCGCGTAGGTGAACGACTCGCCAATGTCCTCGTGGTTCACGCGGACGAAGTAGTCGCGGGCCGCAAGCTGCTTGCTCTCGACAATCTCGGCGGGGGAGAACACGGGCGCCCAGCCGGCATTCCGGGCCTGTGCTTCGCGCACGAGGTCTTCCTTCATGCGCGTTCGGCAGAAGGCGATCATCGTCTCCTCGACCCTCGTGCGGTCCTCCACGGAGAGGGGAACGAGGGCGGTCAGCTTCTCGCGCCACTCGGGGGCATCGAGGCCGTTCGCCTCGCCGGTCTCGGCGAGCCAATCGATGATCGCGTTCGCGCCGGGTCCGATAAGGTGGCCGGCCTGCAGCGCGGCGACCCAGCCGTCCTTCGCCTCGTACAGGTAGCGGGCGCCCAGCTGGCCGTTGTTCACGCGCCGGATACCGGGGCCGAAGATGTCGATGCCAAGGATGTCGTAGGTGGGGGACGAGTGGTCGAGGGCGTTGACCACGGCCTCCTGCATGGAGACATCGACGTGCTGGCCAACCCCGCCGTTGACGCCGCGGGCATAGAGCGCGGTCATCGCGCCGACGCCGGCCTGGATGTTCGCCTGCGTCAGAGCCTGGGGGGCGAGGATGCGGACGGGCCCGCGCTCCGGGTCGCCGGTGACGGACATGAGGCCGCCCATCGCGGCGCCGACCATATCGGTGGCCTGCCACGAGCGGTATGGCCCCGTCTGGCCGAAGTTGGTGATGCTGACGACCACGATGCCAGGGTTGGCGGCGCTCAGCGTGGCGTAATCGAGGCCGATATCGGCGGCCGTCGGCGGCATGCAGGTTTCGATGACGATGTCGGCCTGCGCGACGAGCTTCTGCACGAGCTCGCGCCCGGCGGAGAGCTGCAGCTGACAGGTGATCGAACGCTTGCCCGCGTTCATCGTCCACCACCAGAGGCTCGTTTCGAGGCCCTCTTCCCCGCGGAAGAAGGGGCCACGGCCGCGGGTGAGGTCGCCGGTGCGCGGCGGTTCAACCTTGATGACGTCGGCGCCGAGTTCACCGAGGAAGCGGGCGCAGAGCTGGCCCTTTTCGTCGGAGAAATCGAGGACGCGGTAACCGGCGAGCGGGCCGGATGGATGTGGGATCGGAACGGGCGAAGAGGCCATTATCCGGTTGTTCTACCCCGTTGAGACGGCGTGTTCAAACGGCTCGGGGGCGGGAGCAGGCTCACCACGGCGCCGCCCCACGACCTCGGGCGCGGCAGCCGAGGCGGTGATGCGCCCATCGAGGCCGTCGGCGATGCGCTCACGCAGGTCTTCAAGCCCCCAACGCTTCTCGGCCGCAACGAGGACAACGTTCGGAGGTGGCACGCCAGCGGCGACGATGGCGTCGCGCGCTTCATCGAAGGTGGCGACGGTCGAACCGTCTTCGTTCTTCACGAGGTCGACCTTGTTGAGGGCGAGCAGCACCGGCTTCGCGCTCACGCCCAGCTCAGTCAGGGTGTCCTCAACGGTCCGGGTGTGCTCGAAGGCGTTGGGGTGGGCGATATCGATGACGTGCAGCAGCAGGGCCGCCTCGTCCAGCTCCTCGAGGGTCGCGCGGAACGAGGCCACGAGGTCGTGCGGGAGCTTCTGAATGAAGCCGACGGTATCCGTCAGGAGCACGGTCTCGCCGGTGGGCAGGCGGAGGCGGCGGGTCACGGGGTCGAGGGTGGCGAACAGCTTGTCCTCGGCGAGGACGTCGGCGCCGGAGAGGGCGCGCATGAGGGTGGACTTGCCCGCGTTCGTGTACCCGACGAGCGCGACGACGCGCATGTTGTTGCGCTGGCGGTTCTGGCGGTACAGGGCGCGCTGCGTGCGCACATCCTCGAGGTCGCGCTTGATGCGGCTGATGCGGCTGCGGATGAGCCGGCGGTCCGTTTCGATCTGCGTTTCGCCCGGGCCGCGGGTGCCGATGGCGCCTTCCATGCGCTCGAGGTGTGACCACTGCCCGGCGAGGCGCGGAAGGAGGTACTGCATCTGCGCGAGCGCGACCTGCATGCGGCCTTCGCGGGTGTGGGCGCGGGTGGCGAAGATGTCCAGGATGAGGGCCGTGCGGTCGATGACCTTCGTGCCCAGCGCACGTTCGAGGTTGCGCTGCTGCGAGGGCGAAAGCTCGTCATCGAAGATCGCGACGTTCGCGTTCAGCCGCTTCGTCTCCTCCACGACCTCCTCGACCTTGCCCTTGCCGATGTAGGTGGCGACATTCGGGTGTTCGAGCCGCTGCGTGGTACGCCCCACGACCTCGGCGCCCGCCGTGCGCGCAAGCTCCGCGAGCTCATCAAGCGACTCCGCGGCCGGGAGCAGGCTGCCGTAGATGTCGGCGGCGACGAGGAAAGCGCGGTCGCGCTGGCGTTCGGTCGAGTGCATGGATGAAGGCATTGCCTCCAGCGTACAGGACGGCGGGAAGGGTGGCGCGGCGGCCGCGCCATCGCTACACGAAGGGGCCGGGGAAGAGCAGCACGACGAGGGCGCCGAGGGCGAGATACGGGCCGTAACTGAAGTAGGTCTTGCGGCGCCCGGAGAGCAGGAGCCACGCGGAGGGCACGGCCGCAAGCACGACCCCGAGGACGATGGCGGGGAGGAACGCGGGCCAGCCGACGATCAGGCCGATGAGCACTGCGAGCTTCACATCGCCGAGGCCGAGGGCGTTGCCGACGAGGATGCCCGCGCCGAACACAAGACCGGCCCCCGCGGCCGCGATGCCCGCCCCCAGGAGGATGTCCTCGGGCGAGCGGTCTGGCCAGGCCCAGCAGAGTGCGAGGGCGGCGGCCATCGCCGGGTAGGTCAGCCGGTTGGGGATGATTCGGCGTTCGAAGTCCGTGCTGGCGAGCACGCAGAGGACAACGGCGAACGTGGCCGTGAGCAGCGCGGGCCCCGGGTCGTAATGGCCGGGGCGAAGCGCCAGGGCAGTGGCGATGGCGCAGGCGAGGCCGAGGCCGAGGCGGATGACGAGCGCGCGACGGCCCGTGGCGGCCGCGGCGCGGTATTCCGGCTGGCGATAGAGGAGGTGCTGGCGCGTACCAGCGAGCCAGCCCGCACTGAACCCGCCCAGGGTGCCCGCGCCCGCGACAAGGATCTCCATGCCTTCACTGTCGGCGGAATGGGGCGCGGGCCGCAATCGGGGCCTGCCCCATGGCGCGCGGACCCGTACACTCCGCGCCGGGGAGGCGCGCGTGAACGACGGTATCGACTGGGACCAGGCGGCGGCGGAAGCGACGGAGATCCTGCGCGAGTACCTGCGCATCGACACCTCGAACCCGCCCGGGAACGAAGCGCTCGCGGTCGACTTCCTCGCGCGCATCCTCGGCGGCGAAGGGATCCCGTTCGAAGTCGCGGAGTCGGCGCCGGGGCGGTCGAATCTGCTGGCGCGCATCGGCCCCTCGGAGCGGGTGGTCACACTCCTCAACCACACGGACGTGGTACCGGTGGAACGGCAGTACAGGGATGTCGACCCGTTCGGCGGCGAGCTGCGCGACGGGTTCCTGTACGGCCGCGGGGCGCTCGACATGAAGGGCATGGGCGTCATCGAGCTGATGGCGTTCCTGCTGCTGAAGCGCCAGGGGGTGGCGCTCCGCCGGGGCGTCGCCTTCGTGGCGATGGCGGACGAGGAGGCCGGCAGCGACCACGGCGCGACGTGGCTTGCGGAGAACCGCCCCGACTGGCTGACGAGCGAGCTGGTCATCAACGAAGGCGCCTACGGGCTGGCGAGCAGCGATGGAGCCGGGTTCGTGTTCCAGGCCGCCGTAAGCGAGAAGGTGCCGGTATGGGTGGAGTTGAGCGTCACGGGACGGCCCGGCCACGGCTCCGTGCCCCACGCGGACAACTGCGCCGAGCACCTCGTGAGGGCGCTGGCACGTGTTGCCGATTGGCACCAGCGGTTGCGGGTGACGCCCGTGATGCGCGAGCACCTCGACGCGATGGCGAAGGCGTCGTTCATGCCGCGGCTCGACGACGCCGGGGCGGTGCGGATGGCGGAACGCGCGCCGGGCGTGCGCGCGCGGCTCGGGAACTCGATTTCGCTCACGACGATCGAGACGGGGATCAAGGTGAACGTGATCCCGGCGATTGCGCGGGCGACACTTGATTGCCGCCTGCTGCCCGGATGTTTCGCCGGAGGGGTTCCTCGCCGACCTGCGCGCGGTGATCGCCGACGAACGCGTGCAGGTGACGGTGATGAACCGGCTGTACGAGGGTTCGGAATCGCCGTACGACGCCGAGTTTCTGCGCGTCGTGCACGAGGTCGTGACGGAGCTGGTCGAAGGCGCGCACCTTGCCCCGGAACTGACGAGCGGGTTCACGGATTCGCGCATCTACCGGCTGCGAGGCGTGCCATCGTACGGGTTCGTCCCCTGCCTGGTGAAGCCGGAGGACCTCTCGGGCATCCACGGGCACAACGAACGGATCAGCGTCGAGAATCTGAAACTGGGAGTGCAGGTGATGTACGAGGTGGTTCGCCGCATCGGCTCGTAGGCGGACGTCGGGTTCACGCCGGGGGATCGGCCAGACCGTCCAGTTCCGCGATGAGGTCGCGAAGCTGCTCGGGACTGAGTTCCGCGTCGGGACGGCTGCCGAGCGTTTCGTACCAGCGCTGGGCGAGGGCGCGAACGCGGGCATCGGCGCCGCCGGCGGACCCGGGCGGTCCCCGGCGCACGAGCGGCGACAGCGGACGGCCGAGGTCGTCCAGCGTCTTCTCCTCCCGCAGCAGCGAAATCGCCGCGCGGACGTGGGCGGGGGTAACGTCTGGCTGTCCGAGGTAGTTGGCGACGGCCGAGGCAGTGGTGAGGATGTCAAGGAAACGGAGGCCGTCCACGGTCAGGCCTCGCGCACGGCCTGTTCGAGGATGGTGGTCGCCTCGGCATAACCGGTGCCGGGCTCGAAGCGCACGGGCTTGCCGAAGCTCACCCGCACGCGGGCGCGCGGATGGGGCATCCATTTGCCTTCGTAAAACCCGGGCCGGAGGACGTCGATGCGCATCGGGAGCACCGGCACGCCGGTTTCGACGGCAAGAAGGCCGACGCCGCTCTTGAAGCGCTGCATGGGCCCGACAACGGTCAGCTTGCCCTCGGGGAAGATGAGGACGTTCCAGCCGCCATCGAGCATGCGTGCCACGTACTCGAGGCTTTCGCGGACGCCACTGCCCTCCTTCGCGAAGGGGAAAGCGTTGCCAAGGAGGCTGGCCCAGAACCCCCGGAAGCGGTTGCCGAAGATGTCGCTCGCGGCGGCGGCGATGGCGACGCGCTGGCGGAAGCCGTGGGGCATCGCCCGAAGCAGCATCGCCTGGTCGAGGTGCATGTTGTGGTTGGAAATGATCAGGCAGGGCTCCTGCAGCCCCACCAGGTTCGCCCGCCCTCGCACCTGCAGCGAATAGAGGGGGCGCAGCCCGGGCAGCACGAAGCCGGCCATGAGCATGCGGCGGACCTGGCGGGCGGGCCAGCTGCGGGGCCAGGTCGGAAAGTTGGGAGCCTTGCGGCGGCGTTCGGTGCGGCTCACCATCTGCCGCAATTCCGCGAGCGTGGTGGACGGGAGCACATCGGCGTCGTCGATGAAGGCGCCCAGCTCCTCCTCGATCGCCGACAACAGCTCGACGCGGCCCAGGGAATCCAGCCCCAGGTCGCCCGCGAGTTCCGCGTCCTCCCGGATCGCATCAACACGTTCCGCACCGGCGCATTGTGCGACCAACCGGAGCAGTGGGTCACCTTCAACGGCCGCCGGGGAAGCCACGGCCTGTGGTTCCTGGCCCGCGAGCGCCTCGAGGACCACGTTGCGGCGGACCTTGAGCGTGTGCGTGCGGGGGAAGTCCTCGCCGGCCCACGTGCTGAAACTGAGGACCTGCTGGCGGCTATCGAGCTCGCGATTGGCTTCGCGCACGGCCTCGGCGGCCGAACCGGGGATGCTTTCGAGCAGTACTGCGTGCAGGCGGACCAGCCCATCCTTTGGCAACCCCACGACGACGGCCTCGGTGATGCCCGGCTGGTTGCCCAGCACGAGCTCGATGTCCTCGGGGTACACGTTCTGGCCATCGGAAAGGACAATGAGGTCCTTCTTGCGGCCGCGCAGGTAGAGGTAGCCGTCGTCCAGGTAGCCGAGGTCGCCGGTCTGGTACCAGCCGTCCTCGAAGGTGGCGGCGGTGGCGGCTTCGTTGCGCCAGTAGCCGGCGAAGACGCCTGGGCCGCGCACCTGCACCTCGCCGTCGCGGGCGATCCGCACCTGGGTGCCCGGGAGCGGCTTACCGACGCTGCGGCGCCTCCGGTCCTGGCGGGGGTTGATTGACACGATGGGCGCGCACTCGGTGGTGCCGTAACCCTCGACGATGTCGACGCCCATCGCTTCCCATTTCGCCTGCAGGGCCGGGTCAAGCGGCGCGCCGCCGCTGGCCATGAAATCGAGCTCGCCGCCGAAGCGCTTGAGGACGCTGCCGAACAGGCGGCGGCGACCCTGCCGGGGGAGGCGGCCGGCGATCCGCCGGAGGCGTTCGAGCAGCTTCGTGCGGCCGGTGTTCGCGGCCTCGCGCTCCACGGCGCTCATGAGCAGCTGGAGCGCCTGCGGCACCATGATCATCACCGTCGGCTTCCAGTCCTGCATCGTGCGGGCGAGCGCGGACGGCTGGCGGCTCGTGGGGTAGGCGACGGCGGCGCCGACGGCGATGGGTGCGAAGCAGCCGCCGGTCTGTTCGAACATGTGGCTGAGCGGCAGGAGCGAAAGAAGGCGGGTCTCGGCGGTGAGGTGGATCGCCTGGAGCCCGGCGGTCACGTTCGAGGCGATGTTCCCGTGGGTGAGCATGACGCCCTTCGGGTCGCCGGTGGTACCGGAGGTGTAGATGATCTCGGCGAGCGTGTCGGGCCCGATGGGCGCGGGCGTGACCCTGCCGTTCACGGGGACATCGAACGTACCGAATTCGAGCGACGGCACCTCCATCGCGCGCAGGATCTCGGCCTCGGTGCGGCCCGCGAACGCGAGCTTCGGCCCCGTAAGCCCGACAACGCGCTCGACGAAATCGCGCGAGCTGCGGACGTCGAGCGGGACAACGACGGCGCCGGCGAGGAAGGTGCCGAACATCGCGGCGACCCAATCGGGCTGGTTCGCCGCCCAGATGACGACGCGATCCCCGGGCCCGACCTGGCGATCACGCACGAGCGTGGCGAAGGCGTGGGCGCGCTGTTCGAGCTGCGCGTAGGACAGGCGCGCCGTGCGGATGCCGGCGCGAATAACCGTCGCGGTGTTGTCCGGGTAGCGGCGGGCCGACTCCTCCAGGAGGGCGGTCAGGGTGTCCATCAGGTCAGCCTACGCCCTTCGAGGGTTAGGTCGTTAACCCTATCCCGCGGCCTGCACGGCGAGGAGCCGGGCGAACTCGCGCGCGCGCCGGTCGGCGCCGCCGAGAATGGGCCTGAAGTGGCTGAAGACGAGGGTTTCGAATTCGAGCTGAGCCATCTTCTGGATGGAGGCGCCGGCTTCGACCATGTCTTCGCTGAAGAGGCGGCTGGGGAGCATGAGGCGGCCGAACTTGTACTGCATGGAGTCGCCGACGAGAAGGACACCGCGGTTGGGAAAGTAGAGGGAGATGTGGCCGGCGGTGTGCCCCGGCGTGTGCACGATGCGGAGCCCGCCCAGCGCCGGCAGTTCGTCGCCATCCCGGAGGATTTCGTCGACGCGCGCGCGGCCGGGGTCGTTGCGAAGGAGGTACGGCTGAATGACTTTCGCGAGGAGCGGGTGCTGGAACGGATTGGGCAGAGGGGCGTCGCTCTCGAGGTGGGCCGCCTCAGCGACGTGCACTCCGGTCTTCTCGGGCGCGAATTTCTGGATCTCGGGGAGCCCGCCGACGTGGTCGATGTGGTAGTGGGTGATGAGGATGCGGGCGATGTCGTCCGGGGTGCGGCCGAGCCCCTTGAGGGCGGCTAGGATGCGTTCGCCCGAGCCAGGGTTGCCGGTATCGATGAGGGTGATTTCGTCCTCGACGACCAGGTAGCAGCGGGAACCGCGAGTGCGCACCTGGAAGAGGCCTGGAACCACCTCACGTGCGAGCCGGAAGGGGGCGGGCTTGACCTCATCCCAGCGTGCACTCCATTCGGCGCGCCGATCGTCGAGGGTTCTCCCGGCCTTCCGTCCCATCGCGCTAGCTTACCAGCCGGCAAGTAACCACGGCGGCCCGGGGAATCCCCGAACCTTGCCGAGAGCGGGCGGTCACAGTGGCTGCGCGGCGGCGAGAACCATGCCCAGGCACCGTTCGGCGCTGCCATCGAAGGGATAGGCGTGATCGGCCCAGAGCTCGCTCGCGAGCCTGAGGCCTGCCCATGCGGTGTCGATCGCCTCCCGGGAGTAGGCCATCGTGGCCCCGTTCGCGGCGAGGTCATCGAAGTCTCGCGCGTAGACGTTGCCAGAGGGTTCGAGCATGAGGTCGAGGTC
The DNA here is from genome assembly GCA_016703545.1 of Candidatus Amarobacillus elongatus. GTDB lineage: Bacteria > Chloroflexota > Dehalococcoidia > Tepidiformales > Tepidiformaceae > Amarobacillus > Amarobacillus elongatus. Next base: position 330,786 of record JADJBX010000002.1, on the reverse strand, counting down.
GAGGTCCGTGAAGGAGAGGGTGCGGCCGTCGATCGCCGCGGGGAAGGCGGCGTCGCACTGGGCGCCGAGGAAACGTCCCAGCGCGTCGAATTCGAACACGACGGTGAGCGGCCGCGCGGTGGCGAGGAAGAACACGGAGTGGGCCGCCGCGTCCGTGGGCCTGCCGTCCTTCGTCGCGCCGTGGCGAACGGCGTCGGCGTGCGCCACCAGCCAGGCGCCGTCGCCATCGACGAGGTCGGCCTCCCAGGTGCGGCGCACCGTGCCATCGAACTTGAGCTTGCGAATGAGCACGCCGTTGGGCACGAGGCGCCTCCCATAGTCGAGTGTAGGGGGTGGCGGTTGCAGGGCGGGGCGGGCTCACGCGCCGTTCATCGACAGCGCCTATAATCTGAGATTGCACTCCCGGTGTTCGCCGGGATTCCAATACCACAACCGGGAGCACTTGCAGCCATGAACCTGTTCCGCAACGTATTCCGCCCGGGCGCGACCGCCCATGCCCACTGCGATGGTCCCTGCGGGGTGTACGACCCGGCGTCGGCGCGCATCGCGGCCGAAGCCGTACTTTCGATGGAGAAGAAGATCGCCGCGCTGGGCGACGGCCAGGACATCGCGACGGTGAACACGCGCACGCGCTTCATCGGCATCAAGGAACAGCAGGCGGAAGTCTGCAAGCGCGAGCTCGACATCCTCTGGCACGACTACTTCAAGCCGGAGCACCTCGAGAAGTACCCGAACCTCCACGAGACGTTCTGGAAGGCCGCCAAGCTCTGCTCGAAGAACAAGACGGAGCAGGACCCGGCGAACGGCGAGGCGCTGCTGCAGGCGGTGGAAGAGATCCACACGATGTACTGGGGTTCGAAGGGCAAGGACGTGCCCTTCATCCGCGCCAGCTAGCCCATGGCCTCCGGAGCGGTTCCGGAGCTTCTGACGGCGGCGCCCGGGGGGCGCCGCCGTGCCGCGTCCCCGGCGATCGCGGGATCGCTGGTCACCTTCGCGGCGACGGTGGCCGCGGGCGCCCTGCTCGCGCGCCGCTACACGCGCTACTGCGTGCGCGGCGTGAGCATGGAGCCCGCCTTCCACGACGGCGACTTCCTCGTGGTGGACCGTGCGGCGTACCGGCGCGGTGCGCCGAAGGCGGGGCACGTGGTCATCGCCACGGACCCGCGCGAGCCCACGCGCACGGTCGTGAAGCGCGCGGCGGAGGTTACCGCCCTCGACGTGACCCTGCTCGGGGACAACCCCGACCACAGCACGGACAGCCGGACGTACGGCCCCGTTCCCTATGAAGCCGTCCTCGGGCGCGTGGTGTGGCGCTACTGGCCGCTGCGGCGTTCGTCCAGCTCGATGTTATCGAGCAGCCGGGTGGGACCGAACTTCACCACCACGGATAGCAGCGCCGGCCGTTCGGCCCGGCCTTCGATCTCCACCAGCGACTCGTCATCGGCAAGGCTGATGTAATCCACCACCGCGAGCGGCTCCGCGCCGATGCCCTCGGACACGAGACGGCGGAGGGCATCGGCGTCGCGTTCGCCCGCGGCCCAGCGGGCACGAGCGGCCCGCAATGAGCGGCAGATGACGGGCGCCGCGGCACGCTGCTCGGGCGTGAGGTAGACGTTCCGGCTGCTCATCGCGAGGCCGTCGGGCTCGCGGACGATGTCGCAGGGGACAATTTCGATGGGGAGGTCGAGGTCGCGCGTCATGCGGCGAAGGACGCGCAGCTGCTGGCATCCTTGCGGCCGAAGTAGGCGCGGTCCGGTTCGGCGGCGTTGAACAGCTTGAGAACGACGGTGGCCACGCCGCGAAAGTGGCCGGGGCGGGCGGCGCCTTCGAGCGGCCGCGTGACCTCCTCGACGGTGACGTACGTCTGGTAGCCCTCGGGATACATGACGGCTGGCGTGGGGAAGTAGACGGCGTGGACGCCGGCCTCGCGGAGGAGCCGCAGGTCGCGCTCCTCGTCGCGCGGGTAGCGGGTGAAGTCCTCGCCGGGGCCGAACTGGGTGGGATTGACGAAGATGCTGACGGCGGTCCGATCGTTCTCGGCGAGGGAGCGGCGGGCGAGGGCGAGGTGACCCTCGTGCAGGTACCCCATGGTGGGCACGAAGCCGAGGGAGCCGCCGTTCGCGCGGCGCCAGGCACGGAGCGCGGTCGGGGTATCGAAGATCTCCATCGTGAGGCTCCTCACGGAAAAGGCCCTCGCGGAGGAGGGCCTTCACCGGTGTATGAACGCGCGCCGATCAGGCGTGCGACAGTTCGGCGAGCGACTCCTCGGCCATTTCGAAGCTGTGCTCGGCGGTGGGGAACTGGCCCCCCTCGACCTCGGCGATGTAGCTGCGCACGGCCTGGCGGATGGTCTCCCCGAGGCGCGCGTACTGCTTGGCGTGCTTCATCTTGCGCTGGTCGTCGTAGATGCCAAGGAGGTCGTGGAAGACCTGGACCTGGGCGTCGCAGTCGGGGCCGGCGCCGATGCCGATGGTGGGCACGCTCAAGCGCTCGGTGACCATGCGCGCGACGGGCGCGGGGATGGTTTCGAGGACGATGGCGAAGGCGCCGGCCTCTTCGAGGGCGCGGGCGTCGTTGATGAGCTTGGCGGCGGCGCCGGGGTCTTGCCCTGGACCTTGTGCCCGCCGAACTGGTTCACGCTCTGCGGGGTCAGGCCGAGATGGCCCATGACGGGGATGCCGCATTCGACCATGCGCCGGACGAGGGGAACGACGTGGCTGCCGCCTTCGAGCTTGACGGCGGTGGCGCCGCCTTCCTGGAGCAGCCGGCCGGCGTTGCGAATCGCCTCGTCGGCGTTGGCCTGGTAGCTCATGAAGGGGAGGTCGGCGACGACGATCGCCTTGCTGGTGCCGCGCACGACAGCGCGGGTGTGGTACACGACGTCGTCCATGGTTACGGGCACGGTCGATTCGTACCCGAGGATGACGCTGCCCAGGCTATCGCCAACGAGGATGACGGGAACGCCCGCCTGCTCGACGAGCCGGGCGGAGGGGTAGTCGTAGGCGGTGATCATGGCGAAGCGCTGGCCGTTCGCCTTGAGTTCGCGGAGTTTGTGGATCGAAAGCCGGCTCATGGCACCCTCCTCACACCGTCGCCAGTTCGCGCGGGTAAGCGGCGATGCCATCGCCGAGCTCGGTCCGCACGATCCGGTTGCGCGAATCGACGAAGACCTTGCGCGGCTTGAAGGTGCGCACGTCCTCATCGGTCAGTTGCTGGTAGGCGACGATGATGACGAGGTCGCCTTCGCGGACAAGGTGGGCGGCGGCGCCATTGATGCAGATTTCGCCGGTGCCCGAGCGGCCGAGGATGGCGTACGTCTCGAGGCGTGCGCCGTTGGTGACATCGAGGATGTGAACCTGCTCGTACGGGAGGATCCCCGCCGCCTCGAGGAGGTCGGGGTCCACGGTGACGGAGCCCTCGTAATTGAGGTTCGCCTCGGTGACGGTGGCGCGATGGATCTTCCCAGACATCATCGTGCGCAAGGAGCTGTCCCTCCGCGGCGGCGCGGCCCGCGAAAAACCCCGCCTCTGGTGGGCGGGGTCGATGGGTCGGCAAGTGACCGCTGATGCGGGGTATTGCTCGATCCGTACCGGCCGCGCACGGTCCAGGCGGATGCATTTGCGTGAGTCAGGTCGCCGGATTTCCAGGCTCGCCTTCCTCTCGGATAGACGGCAGCGCGATCTTCCTCTCTGTGCGGCGAATGTCAATACCTCGTGATCGGAAAGTGAAGGAATCCAGTGGAAATGGAAAACGGCCCCCTCCGTAGTGGAGGGGGCCGCATGCGAGGTTGGGCCGGATCGCCGGTTAGCGGGTGCCTTCGCGGCGCACGGCGAGGACGGAACCACCGCCAAGGACGACCGCGACGAGCACGACGCCAGCGAGGAGCATCCAACTGGTGGCGCCGCTTTCGGTGCCGGTGCCGGTGTTGGGCGGCCCGGGGGCGCGCGTCGGCGGCGGAGGCGCGGCCTCGACCATGATCTGCCCCACCATCGCCTGGTCGGCATGGAGAATGCAGTAGTACTGGTACGTGCCGGCCTTGGTGAACTTCAGTTCGAAGCTCTTGATCTCGTTCGGATCGGCCGGGGCGCCCGGAGGCGAGGCCGTCATGATGCCGCTGTTGACGAAGCCGGTGCCGTCGTAGCCGGCGGCGGGCTTGCTGGGGGGCACGGCGAAGGGATCGAAGCCCGGGCCCGGGGGCGGGTTCAGGGGGCCGAAGGTGACGGTGTGGGGCGTGGGCGCGAGCGCCTTCCACTCCACGGTGTCGCCGGCGGTGATCTTCGCGGCGCCGGGGATGAACTGCATCACGTCGTCGCCGGCGCGGGTGGCCGGACCGATGTTCAGGGTGTACTTGTTGCCGCCGCTTGCCATCGGCGTGACGGAAACGCCCTGGGCGCCAAGGCCCGCGGCGATCGTCTTCAGCTCACCGAGGCGGTTGACGTAGTTGTTCGTGCGGCGCTGGTCGATAGTGGACTGCGAATCGACGTTGCCGGAGTTCACGACGGTCACGGTGCCGGTCATGAAGGGGTGGATTTCGCAGCTGTACTTGAAGCTGCCGGCCTTGGTGAACTTGACCTCGAAAGGCGGGACGCTGCCGTTCGGGTTGCCGAAGGTCAGGTCCGAGGTGAGCACGCCCGTGCCATCGTAGGTGGCGGGCGAGGGGCTCGGCTTCGTGGTCGCGGTGACCGTGCCGAAGGTGATGGTGTGCGGTTCGATCCACGGAAACTGCCACGAGACGGTGGTTCCGGTGGTGATGGTGATGCTATCCGGCAGGAACGCGTTGACCGCGTACCCGGGCTCGCCGTTGCCGGCGTTGACCTTCACCGAATTCGCCTGGGCGTTCGCTGAGACGGCGCCGCCGGCGCCGGTCAGCGCGAAAGCGCCGATAGCCGCGGCAACAAGCCCGGCCAAAATCCTTTTCATCGGCAATGAACCTCCCCGATCTGTCTGAATTCGACAAAGAGGGAATTTACCCGCGTTAACGGCCCTAAACAATCCACCGAATGGCGGAGTTCGCGACGGGGCTTGCGGCGGGCATGTTCCCGTCAGGCGATGGAAGGCACGCCCCCGACGCTTTTCGCGAGGCGCACGCTGCGGACGATCGCCGTTGCCATCGCCTCGACGACCATCGTGCCGACGGTGAGAGCGTCGGAGTCGCGCACTTCGAGCGTTCCCATGGAGACGGCGAAGGCAACATCGCCATCGGCGAAGGTGTGCACGGGGACGATCGCCCGGGCCATGCCGTCGTGGGCCTGGTAGGCAACCCGCTGCAGCAGGTGGTGTTCGAAGGCGGCGTTCGTGGCGACGACGGCGAGGGTCGTGTTCGTGGGAGCGGCGAGCAGCGCGTCCATCTGCGCCGTGCGGCGTTCAAGGACCTCCGGGAGCGGCGCCATGCGGCCATCGGGGTCGCGCGGGCCGGCGAGGAGTGCGCCGGTCGTGGGGTCGTAGATCGAGCCGACGGCGTTTGTGACGACGAGCGCGCCGACGACGATGCCGCGCGGGCCGACGAGGCTGGCGGTACCGATGCCGCCCTTGATGCGGCCCTCCGGCCCGAGCAGCTTGGCGACGGTGGCACCCGTCCCGGCGCCGACGCTGCCCTGTGCCACGCGGCCCCCGGTTGCGCCCGCGGCCGCGGCGTACCCGGCGTCCTCGCCGGGGAACGCGGTTTCGCTGCCGACGCCGAGGTCGAAGATCACCGCCGAGGGGACAATCGGGACCCTGGGGGCACGGGCGCCGAAGCCAATGTCGTGCTCGCGGAACCAGCGCATCGCACCCGTTGCGGCGGCGAGCCCGAAGGCGCTGCCCCCCGCGAGCACGATGCCGTGGCACGTCCGGACAAGGTTGGCGCTCGCGAGGACCTCGGTCTCACGGGTGCCGGGGGCGCCGCCGCGAGCGTCCACGGCCGCCGCCGTGGCCGTTTCGCAGCGAACGACGGTGCAGCCGGTCGCGCCGCGCCGGTCGGTCCAGTGACCGACACGGATGCCTTTGACGTCGGTGATGGCGTCCTTCGGCCCCGGCGTCCAGCCCGTTGCCGTCACGGGCGCGTGTACGGGACGCGCCGGGCGTCGAGGTAGGAGCCGAGGAAGCCGCGAGCAATCGAGCAGAGGTCGGCGGTGAGGTCGGCGAGCGCGGCGGCGTCGTGCTCTTCCGTGCCGAGGCTGGCGGCGACGTGATCGCCACCCGGGGTTGGCCCGGCGAACCAGCACTCTTCGCTGAGGCGGCCGTTGGGCATCAGGAGCATCGCGCTGCCCATTTCGGCGGCGGCGACAAGATCGGTCACGGAGGCGAGGCCGGGTTGGGCGCGCAGGGTCATTGCACTGCCGAGGGCGTCGTCGCCGAGGCCGAGTTCGCGCAGCATCTGCTCGGGGGTGAAGGTCCCGGCAGCCTGGATGAACGCGAGCCACTGCTCGAGGCCGGGCAGCGCGCCGGCAAGGGTGCGCGCGACCGGATAGCGGCGGTCCGAGAGTGCCAGGTAGACCCCGGTGAGCCGCCGGCACGCTTCCGCCAACTGCTCGGCGAGCAGCCCGGAGAGGATCAGACGGTCGTTCTGGCCCGAGAGGACCAGTGAGCGAAGGAGCGAATCGGCGACGACCTGGGGCTTGCGGAGAGCGCCCTGGAGGTAGGCATCCACGAACTGGAGTTCACCGAGAGCACCGGGGTAGGCGGACGGGTTCATGGGGCCGATTCTACGGCCACAGCGCCGCGCGCAACGCGGCCGCGAGCGGGTCATCACCGGCGGGACGGCGGAGGGCGTCGTGGGTGCGCGCGGCCAGCATCGAGATCTGCTCCGTGGCGGCATCATCGCCGAGGGCAAGGACCTGGCGGCGCGGCAGTTCGATGAGCCAGCTCAGCCCCCATGGGATGGTCGCGAGGTCGACGGCGTCGGCGACGGTGGGTGGCAGGCCGCGGCGGCGGGCGTAGCGCTCGGCAAGTTCGCGGCGGAACGGGGGTTCGAGCCCGGCGGTCGAAAGGAACGCGGCGATGTCGAAGAGCTGGTGGCCGTGGCCGGCGGCGCCGAATTGGCCCAGGCACGGGCCGTTGGCGGTGAAGCGGACGTTGCCGGCGTGAAGTTCGCCGTGGACGAACCCGAAGGGGCCGGCGGCAAGCACGCCGGCGGCGGCCGCGAGGAGTTCCTGCGCGGGCTCCCGTTCGTGCGACGCGAAGCCGAGGCGGTGCAACGGGATACCGGCGCCGGGAACGAGCTCGGACGACGGGATCTCCCAGCGCAGCCCTTCGCGCAGACCGAGCGTGTGCAACGTCGCGATGGCATCCACCGCGGCTTCCAGCGCGGTCGCGGAGGGAACCACGGCGAGTGCGCTCAGGCCCTCGTCATACGTCTCGGCCATGAGGCCGCCGGCGAAGGCGGTGAGGCGCGGAGCGGCCCCAAACCCCGCGCGGCTGAGCGCCTCAAGGACGGCGGCATGGTTGCCCGCGGCCTCACCGGCGGCGCCCCGGACGAGGACCTCGCGGGAGGCGCCGGCCTGCTCAATGCGCACGCGCAGACTGCCGGGAGCGATGGTTTCGGCGCCGGTAGTGGCCCCGACGGGGACGCCGAGCGCGGCTGCGAGGTCTTCAAGCTCCACGGGATGAACTCCTCCGCCGCGGGCGCGGCTGGCAATGGGGGCAGAAATGGGTGCCGCGGCCGCCCACGACGGCGCGGAGGATGATGCTGCCGCAGGCGTAGCAGGGCTTGCCGTCGCGGCGGAACACCTGCACGTGCATGTGCTGCTGGCCGGGTTGGCCCTGGCCATCGACGTAGTCCTTGAAGCTTGCGCCGCGGTTTTCGATGCCCCGTTCGAGCACGGCCCGGGCCGCGGCCCAGAGCCGGCGCGTGGCGGCCGGGGAGAGCGCGCCGGCGGCCGTGTCGGGACGGATGCGCGCCTCGAACAGCGCTTCGTCGACGTAGATGTTGCCGAGGCCGGACATGCGCCGCTGATCCAGCAGGACCGTCTTCACGGGTGCGGTGCGTCCCGCCAGCGCCTCGCGGAACGCCTTCAGCGTGAACGCGTCCTCAATCGGCTCCGGGCCGAGCTTGCCGACGACGTCCGCGGGGTCATCGACCACGCGCCAGGTGCCGAACTTGCGGAGGTCGCTCCAGCGGAGGTCGTGACCGTCGTCGAGCGTGAGGCGGGCGCGCTCGTACGGCTCAGGCGGGGCGGCGGAATCGCGCCAGACGATGCGCCCGGTCATGCGCAGGTGCGCCACGAACGTGCGCCCGTCATCGAGCCCGAACAGCAGGTACTTGCCGCGGCGCCCGACGCCGGTGACGGTGCGGCCGACGAGCACGGCCTGGAGCGCCTCGAGCGGAACCCCGCCCGCGAGCAGCCCAAGCGTGCCGGGGTCCACATCGACGGCGGTGATGCGGCGTCCGGCGACAAGGGGATCGAGGTCGCGGCGAATCGTCTCGACTTCTGGCAGTTCGGGCACGAGACGTAGGGTACCAACGGGGCCGCGCTCGCGGCAGGCGGGGGCAGCGGCGATACTGCGGCGGTGATTACGCACCTCCAGGGCCGGCTCGCGCGCATGGACATCTCGGGGCCGGTGGTGGAGGTGGACGTGGCCGGCGTGCGGTACGAGGTGCTCGTGCCACTGTTCCTGTGGCCCGAGCTGCAGGGGTTGGCGGGCGACGCCGAACTCGAGGCCGGCACCGCGCCCGACATCGGCCTGCACATCCACTACTCGGCCAGCGCGAACCAGCCGGTACCGGTGCTCGTGGGCTTCCTGCGGCGCGCCGAACGGGACTTCTTCCGGAAGTTCATCACGGTCGAGGGCGTCGGGCCCTCGAAGGCCGCGCGCGCCATGAACGTCTCGGTTTCGACCATCGCCCGGGCCATCGAGCAGGAAGACCGCGCGGCGCTGACGCGGTTGCCGGGCATCGGCGCACGGGGCGCGGACAAGATCATCGCCTCGCTTCGAGGCAAGGTCGTGGCCGAGGCGTCGATGCACGACGGCGCCATCGAACGGCCGGTGGACACGGCGCGGCTCGAACGCGACCGCGTGCTCGCGGATGCGATCGAGACGATCGCGGCGCTCGGCTTCCCGCGCGTGGATGCGCGACGCTGGGTGGAAGAGGCGCACACCAGGGACGCTTCACTGGAGACGGTGGAGGCGCTGACACTGACGGTCCTTCGGGGCAGGGATCAGCGTTAACCGTCCATTCCCCGCACATGGTGGCGCACCTACGATGACCGGGTGAGTGACGAATCGCCGTTCGAGACCGCTCCCCCTCCCCCTCCCCCTCCAGCTCCGCCGCCCGCCCCGGCGGCACGCCCCGCCTGGACGTACGTGCTCCTGCCCGCCGCGATCCTCGTCGGTGCGCTGGCGGTGGCCACGGCCGTGCTCTACAGCCGCGGCGGCAGCGGCGACGGCAAGGAAGCGGCGGCAGCGGCGACGCCGGGGGCGTGGCGAACGTGTTCGGCACCCCGGGCGCTGCCACGTAACCGGCCACGCTCGCGGCGGCGTTCCGCGGCTACGCCGGCCAGGTCGGCATGGACGATGCCGCCTTCGTCGCCTGCCTCGCGGACCCGGCCAACGCCGACCTCATCAACACGCAGCTGCAGCGCGGCGCCGCCCTCGGGATCGATGGCACGCCAACGTTCTTCATTAACAACAAACGGGTCGTCGGGGACCAGCCGTGGGCGATTTTCGACGAAGTGATCAGCGCCGAGCTCGCGGGCAGTCCCAGGACGCTGGATGGCTACTCGGCGGCGGTGAAGGCGCTGGCGGCGAAGACACCACCCCAGTTCGAGATCCTGCCGTCGCGGGTCGACTTCACGGGCTCGCAGATCGAAGGCGACGCGAACGCGCCCGTCATGGTCGTGGAGTACTCGGACTTCCAGTGCCCCTTCTGCAAGCGCTGGGTCGAACAGACGCTGCCGAAGCTGCGGGCGCGGGAGAAAGAGGGCGTGGCACTCGCGTTCCTGCACTTCCCCATCGTCCAGATCCACCCCAATGCCGGGTTCGCCAGCCTCGCCGGGGCCTGCGCGGCGCGCCAGGGGAAGTTCTGGCCGATGCACGACCTGCTGTTCGCGCGCCAAACGGAATGGCAGAAGCTGCCCGCGCAGTAACGCGCCGGGAGCGCGGCGGCCGGCCGCAATGGCAGCTTCACACGCGGTGACCTTTCCAACCCTCGCGTTAACGGGAAGGTCGGGATAGGGTTCAGGAATGACGCAACGCGTGTCGGGCCGCGACGAGATGTCCCTCGGGGACCTTGGGCTTTCGGTATACGTGCCCACGTTCCTGTTCGCGGTCGGGCAGGGCGCGGTCATCCCCATTGTCGCGCTGGCGGCGAAGGATCTTGGCGCATCCATCGCCATCGCGGGCCTCGTGGTGACGCTGCGCGGTATCGGCGTACTCGCGTTCGATGTGCCCGCCGGCTGGCTCGTTTCGAAGTTCGGCGAGCGGCTGGCGATGGCGTTCGGGACGCTGCTCGTGATCGGGTCGCTCATCGGGTCCGCGCTGAGCCCGCACTGGGCGGTGCTGGCGCTGTGCACGTTCGTGATGGGCTGCGGGTGGTCCATCTGGCTGCTTGCCCGGCTCACGTACGTGAGCGATGTCATGCCCGCGCACCTGCGGGGACGAGCGCTATCGACGCTGGGCGGCATGAACCGCGTTGGCAACTTCGTCGGCCCGTTCCTGTTCGCCGGGCTGGCCGTGTTCGGCGGGCTGACGATCGCGTACGTGATTCACATCGTCACGGCGCTGGCGGCGTGGCTCCTGCTGCTGTTCCTGGTGAAGGACGCGGACGATTCGAAGGGCATGCCGCAGCACGAGCACGTGAACTTCACGGCCGTGGTCCGCCAGCACTCGCACGTGTTCCTGACCGCGGGCATCGCGGCGACGACGATCCAGACGCTGCGCGCGACGCGGCAGCTCATCCTGCCGCTGTGGGCCGACCACATCGGCCTCGACGCGAGCGCCGTCGGCCTCGTGTTCGGCATTTCCATGGCGATGGAGATGACGCTGTTCTACCCCGCCGGGTCGGCGATGGACCGCTGGGGGCGGAAGGCGGTCGCGCTCCCGTGCCTGGGCATTATGTCCATTGGCATGCTCGTCCTGCCGCTCACGGGCGACTTCCTCACGGTGACCATCGTCGGGCTGCTCATCGGCTTCGGGAACGGGCTTGGCAGCGGCATCGTGATGACGCTGGGCGCGGACTTCTCCCCCGACGTCGGGCGGGCGCAGTTCCTTGGGGCATGGCGCGTGTGCGGCGACATCGGCACGGCCGGCGCCCCGCTGCTCGCGTCCGGGGCGATCTTCGCCGTGTCGCTCGCGGGTGCATCGCTGCTGATGGGCGGCATCGGGCTGCTTGGTCTCGGGATCATGGTGCTGCGCATGCCGGAACCGCTGCACGCGGCGCGCAAGGTCGAACAGGCGCGGCTCGCGGCCGAACCCGCACCCTCTTCCGGCGGTTCCTAACGGTCCTGGCGGCGAGGGCTCAGGCGAGCTCGGGCAGGCGGTTCGACCAGCCGAGTGCGGACTCGAACGCATAGGCGGCGCGCAGGATGCGCCCTTCGTCGAAGAAGTTGCCGATGATCTGCAGGCCCACGGGAAGGCCTTCGCTGAGGCCGCAGGGGAGGCTGAGGCCGGGCAGGCCCGCAACCGACGCCGGAAGCGTATACACGTCGTTCAGGTACATCGCGTACGGGTCATCGATCTTCGCGCCGATGGGGAAGGCGACCGTGGGGGAAGTCGGCGTGACGATGATGTCGTACTTCTCGAAGGCGGCCTGGAACTCGCGATTGATGACCGTCCGGACCTTCTGCGCCTTGAGGTAGTAGGCATCGTAGTAGCCGGCGCTGAGGGCGTAGGTGCCGAGCATGATGCGCCGCTTCACTTCGTTCCCAAAGCCGCCGGCGCGCGTCTGCTCCATGTTCTCCCACATGGTCTGTCCACTACGGTCGCTAAAGCCGTACTTCACGCCGTCGTAGCGCGCGAGGTTCGCGCTCGCCTCGCTGGGCGCGAGGATGTAGTAGACCGCGAGGGCGTGCTCGGTGCTCGGCAGCGAAAGGTCCGTATCGACTTCGCAGCCGAGGTCCTCGAAAAGGCGGAGGGCCTCATCGATGCGCGCCTTCACACCCGGTTCCATACCCGCGACGAAGTACTCGCGCGGCACGCCGATCTTCATGCCACGGACGTCCTGACCGAGGTAGGCGCGGAGGTCGGGGAGCGGCTGGGGGTTGCTGGTGCTGTCCCGGGGGTCGTGGCCGGAGATGCAATCGAGCATCGTCGCCACGTCCTCGACGTCGCGGCCGATGGGGCCGACCTGGTCGAGCGAGCTGCCGAAAGCGATGATGCCGAAGCGGCTGACGCGTCCGTAGGTGGGGTCGAAGCCGACCATGCCGGTGAGGGATGCGGGCTGGCGGATGCTGCCACCGGTATCGCTGCCCAGCGAGACGAGCGCCTCGCCCGCGGCCACGGCGGCGGCGGAACCGCCGGAGCTGCCGCCGGGCACGAGATCGAGGTTCCAGGGGTTGTGGGATGGGCCGTAGGCGGAGTGCTCCGTGCTCGAACCCATCGCGAACTCGTCCATGTTCGCCTTGCCGACCATGACGACGCCGGCGCGACGGAGCTGCTCGTACACGTGGCTGTCGTACGGGGGCACGAAGTTCTCGAGGATCCGCGACCCGGCGGTCGTGCGGACGCCCTTCGTGACGATGAGGTCCTTCACGGCCACCGGGATGCCCGTGAGCGGCGTGGCCGTGCCGGCGGCGAAACGCGCGTCGGCCTCGCGGGCCTGCTCAAGGGCGAGGTCCGCGGTGAGCGTGATGTAAGCGTTGACCTTCGGCTCCACGGCGGCGACGCGCTCCAGGACGGAGCGTGTGAGGTCGACGGCGGAGAACTCGCGCGCACGGAGCTTTTCGTGGGCTTCGTGGGCGGTGAGCCGCCAGGGTTCGCCCGTCATTCGAGCACCGCCCGCACGCGGAAGTAGCCGTCCTCCTGCTCGGGCGCGTTGGCCAGCGCGACATCCTGGGGGAGCGAGGGTGCAACTTCATCGGCGCGCATGACGTTGGAGAGCGGGAGAGGGTGCGCGGTCGGCTCGATGCCTTCGGTGTTCACGGCGGCTAGGGCGGCGAAGTGCTCGAGGATCCCGGAGAGCTGCGTCGTGAAGCGTTCCACATCCGACGGCGAAAGCTGGACGCGGGCGAGCCGCGCGATATGGAGGACATCGTTGGCCGTGAGCGACATGAACGAAGGGTACACCATGATCCCTTTACCGCCCGGCTGTCGCACTGAAACGGCTTTGCTACGCTGGCAGGCGATGCGGTACATACCGTCAGCTTCCGGGCCTTGCCAGGTGGGAAGCAGGACCAGCCGATGAGCACCCTCCAGCACCGGCGCCGGCTTCGCCAGCGGCGGCAGAGCAAGGGCGGCGCGGGCATGCGCATCGCGCTCTTCCTGGTGCTGGGCATCGCCGCGCTCGGTGCGCTCGGCGCCGTCGCCGCCGTGGGCACGGTGTTCGCCGTCTATCAGAACTACGCCGACGAGTACGTGCCCATCGAGGACAAGCTCCGGCAGACGCAGATTGGCCTCACCGAGATTTACGACCGCAACGGCGAACGGCTCGGCGCGCTCCCGAACCCGGATGCGCAGCTGCTCGACCCCGTGACGTTGGACCGGATTTCGAAGTGGGTCATCGAAGCGACGGTTTCGACCGAAGACAACACGTTCTGGGACAACCCGGGGATCAACTTCGCGGGCCTGGCACGCGCGGCGTGGGAGAACTACGCGGGCGGTGGCATCGGCAGCGGCACGGGCGGCTCGTCGATCACGCAGCAGCTGATCAAGAACGTCTACATCTGCCCGAACATCGCCACCGAAACCTCGGCGGCGTGCCTTGGCGCCGCGCGCGAAGGCAAGGCCGGCGTCGACCGCAAGCTGCGCGAAATCACCTACGCGCTGGAGCTGGAGAAGGACTACCCGAAGGAGAAGATCCTCCAGTGGTACCTGAACCAGATCTCGTACGCGGACCGGTACATCGGCATCCAGGCGGCGGCGCAGGGGTACTTCCACAAAGATGCCGCCGACCTGACGCTGGCCGAGGCGTCGCTGCTGGCGGGGGTGCCGCAGTACCCCACGCTGTACCACCCGCGCCTGAACTGCGCGAAGCCCGAGGGCGACCCCGACGGCGAATGCGTCATCGACGCGCAGGGCCGGACGGTCGTCGTTGGCGAAGCCAAGAAGCGCCAGGAGGACGTCCTGGACCTGATGGTCGCGCACAACCGCGCCACGGCGGAGGAAGCGGCCGCGGCGAAGGCGGAGCCGCTCTACGTCTACGCCGCCAGCAACCCGATCAAGGCCGCGGCGTTCATCGACAACCAGGTGCAGCCGCGCCTCCAGCGGATGTGCGAGGCGGGCATCCTGCCGAAGCTGGACGGGGCGAAGGACTGCGCCACGAGTGTCGCCTCGGCGGGCTACAAGGTTACGACGACGCTCGACGCGGCCGAGACCGAGATCGCCCTGGGTATGCTGCGCGACTACGTCGCGGACGGCCTCAAGAATGGGTGCGAGTGCTACAACGCGGCGGTGGTGACGATCGAGCCATCGAGCGGGCAGGTGATCGTGTACGCGCCGAACCGGGACCCCTCGTACCGTTCGGACCGCCGCGTGGCGGGCGAAATCGACCAGCTCAACGAGATCAACCAGCCGGGGTCATCGTTCAAACCAGCGGTGTACCTGACGTGGTTCGACAAGCTGAACAAAGCCCCGATGTCGATCCTGTGGGACACGTCGCCGCTCCCGGTGGAGGGCACGGAGATCGTGAATCCGCGCCAGGGCGAACCGAAGTCCGAGGGGCTGATCACGGCGCGCGGCGCGCTTGGCGGCTCCCAGAACGTCGGCGCCTTCCGCGCGGCGCAGGAAGCGGGCGTCGACAACGTCATCGAGATGGCGAAGAAGCTCGGCATCACCACGCTGCACCAGCGGTTCGACCCCACCTTCCGTTCGCACCCGGACGTTACGTACGGCGCCTCCATCGCGACGGGCGGGGCGAACATCCGCGCCATCGACATGGCGTTCATGGACGCGACGATTTCGAACATGGGCGTGATGATCGGCACCCCGAACCTCGTTCCCAAAGACAAGTACATCGACCCGAAGAACCTGAAATCGACGGCGCTCGACAAGGGCGCGGACTACGAGCTCGCGCAGCAGCAGGCGTTGGATTTCGCACACGGGCACATTCGGCTGCCGGGCACGCGCGAGTTGGACCCGGTGGTGGTGCTGCAGGTCACGGACCACGACGGCAACGTCATTTACCAGGAGCCCGAGCCGCAGAAGCGCGAGGTAGTGAACGCCGGTTCCGTGTGGCTGCTGCACAGCATCATGTCGGACTGCACCGCGCGGTTCATCATCTGGTCGTGCGGCGGCAGCAATAACGACCTCGCGCTCGACTTCTTCCTCGGCGGGACGAAGATCCCGGGCGGGGTGAAGACGGGCACGCAGCAGGGCCCGAAGAGCGCCGTGGACACGCTCGAAACGTGGATGACGGGGTATTCCCGCTACGCGGCGACGGCGCTGTGGGTGGGCAACGCCACGAACGAACTCGTTCGCGATGGCCCGCAGTACAACTATGCCGCCGCCAACACGACGGTGAGGCTGTTCAAGAACTGGATGGGTGAGTACCACCGCTACCTGAGGGACAAGGGCGTCTTCTCGACGCCCGCCGGGTTCGATTCCCTGCGGCCGAGAAACGTCGCTCAGGTGTCGTTCATTTCGCCGAATACGGAGCGAAAGGGGCCGGGTGGCTGCGACCAGTCGGTGACGGGCTGGCGGCGCACGGACGTCACCTACGCGGACGAGTGCGAGGAGAAGGAGATCGACTCGCGTAACGGGCAGCTGGCGAGCGACTCGACGCCGGCGCAGTTCCGGGTCAAGCAGAAGTTCCCGAAGCTGCCATCGTTCAAGACCGAGGCGGCGATCGAGCTGGCGAAGCAGTTGAAGATCGCGATCGCGCCGACCGAGCGCAGCACGGGCGTCGCCGCCGTCGTGCTCACGAGCCTGAGCCCGGGCAAGACCGTGAACGTGCAGACGAACATCGTCGGCAGCGTTTCGAACCCGGGTGCGTTGAAGAGCTGGAAGCTCGAGATCGGGCAGGGATCGAACCCGACCGAGTGGAAACAGATCGGCGAGGGCACGAACCCGGTGACGGACGCGGTCCTGGGCAGCATCAACCCCGCGGAATACGCGGCGGGTGTCTACACGGTGCGGCTGACCGCGGACGACTCCATCGTTCGGGGGCTCTCGACGAGCGTGACGATCAACATCCAGCAGGGCGGGGCAACGCCGGGCGGGGGAGGCACCCCGACGGTGCCGTTCGGGAGCACGCCACGGCCCCAGATCACGCCGCAGTTGCCGGTGCCGAACACGCCGGTCGTGCGCACGCCGACGCCACCGAACTAGGGACGGCGCGACGGGGGGCGCAGGCGGCGGTTACTTGAAGCGCGACCCGACTTCGAGCCCGGCGCTCGCGGCCCATTCGCCCGCGGGCATTTTCTTGCCTCCATCCGGCTGGACGCGCGTGACGCGAAGGACGCCGCCATTGAGGCGGACATCGAAACCATCGTCGGCGATGCGGAGGATGCGGCCGGGCATGCCCGGTTCGCATTCGCCGGTCAGGCGGCAATCGAAGATGCGCACTTTCGCGTCGTTGAAGGTGGTCCAGGCGCCCGGCTGCGGGTTGCAGCCGCGAATAAGCGCGTAGAGCGCGTCGGCGGGGCGGTACCAGCGGATGGCGGCGTGCCCATCGCGGCAGGGCGGCTCGTACGTGGAGAGCCGGTGGTCCTGCGGCTCGCGCGGCGCTTCGCCCGCGGCGACGAGCGCCACCGATTCCGCCATGGCCTCGACACCGAGGGGGAAGAGCGCGTTGAAATAGAGGCTCGCGACGGTGTCGTCGGGGCCGATGGGGACGCGCTTCCGCAGCAGCACCGGGCCCGTGTCGATGCCATCGTCCGGCCAGAAGATCGTCAGCCCCGTCTCGGCGTCGCCGTTGATGATCGCCCAGTTGATGGACGAGGAGCCCCGGTGCAGGGGCAGCAGGCTGGGGTGGTACTGGACCGTGCCCCGCGGCGGAATGGTGAACAGGGCCACGGGGAGGATGTCGGTGACGAACGCCATCAGGCAGAGGTCCCCGGCGAGCGGGCGCCACTGGTCCACGCCCTCCGGCGCCTTGAGCGAAGCGGTGGGGACAAGGGGCAGGCCCGCGGCCTCGGCGGCGGCCCAGAGGGGGTCGGGGCGCGACCCGGCGGGCGCGGGCGCGCTCACGCCGCTCATTTCGACGCCGTCCCGGAGGAGGCGCTGGAGCACGGCCTCGCCAAATGCAGCCTGCCCGATAATCGAGACCTTCATCTCGCCCCTCCTCGCGTTGTACGCCCGCGGCCAGCCTACCGTAAACTGGAGGGGCAGATGAACGCATCCACGGTGCAAGAGGGAACCCGGGGCGACGGCACGCACGTCGCCCCTGCCCGCCGCGGCTCCTGAGACCGGTGTCCGCACCGCCCGTCCCCGGGCCCACCATGCCAGGAGAGTACCCGTGTTACGCGTTGAACCCGCGCGGCTGAGCGATGCCGCCGCCATCCACGACCTCGTCACCTATTGGGCGGACCAGGGCGACATGCTGCACCGCCCCATCGCCGAGATTTACGAAGCCGTCCGCGATTTCAAGGTCGCGCGCCACGAAGGGCGCGTAGTCGGCACCGGATCGCTGCACATCATGGGGTCCGACCTCGCGGAGGTGCGTTCGCTCGCGGTCGCGGCGGATGCGCAGCTGAAGGGCGTGGGGGCGGCCATCGTTGCCGCCTGCGTCGCCGACGCGCGCACCTTCGGACTGGAGCGGGTGTTCGCGCTCACCTACAAGCCGGGCTTTTTCGAAAAGCAGGGGTTCCGCGTCGCGAACGTGATGGAGTTCCCGCAGAAGGTCTGGAACGAATGCGTGCGCTGCCCGTTCTTCACGAACTGCAAGGAAGTGGCCGTGGTGCTGGACCTCGCGGGGCCGGACCTGTCCGTGCCCATGGCCGCGGCGGAACCCGCGGCCTCGTAAGCCGTGTCTTCGCCCTCAAGACGAAAGAGAGGCCCCTCAATGAGGGGCATTTCGCTGTCCGTGGACGAAGCGCGCTCAGGCGGGATCGTCGCCCTCGTCGTAGCCGGAATCGAGGGCTGCGACGGGAAGGATGTCGGCGTTCAGGCCCGTGCCGGTGGCGGCGTGGACGGAGACATCGAGCCCGGGCGCGATGGAGGCGAGCCCGTGGCTGAGGTGGAAGGTGATGCGCGCGGCGACGGCGCTGGCGGCGGCGGCGCCCGCCCCCTGCAGCACCACGCCCATGCTGGTCGCGGTGAAGCGGCCGACGTGGTCCGTGGCCCGCGTCAGTTCCCGCACCCGGCGGGCCACGGCGGACATGACGCTGCCCTGGGTGAGACCGCAGCCACGTTCGCGCAGGGTATCGAGGCCGCGCACCTGCACGATGAGGAACGAGAGGGGCGCATTCGGCGCGAGTTCGCCCACGAGGTCGAGCCGCTCAAGGAGCTGATGGCGGGCGACGACCATGGCGCGCGGTTCGCGGCAGGGCGAGGCGCTCCCCGCCCGGGCGCCAGCGGCAAGCTCGGCGGGCCGGAGGAAGACGAGGTTCGCGGGAACGGCGGTTGTGGTGGCCATGGCAGTGTTCCGTTCGTTCGGGTTGTCCGGATTCTCGCGGGGCGGTCATCAAGATTGTGATAGGGCCAACCCGGAGGAGGTGGCACCCCTTCCCCAATTCTTACGCCGGCCGTTTCGCGGGTGTTGCACCGGGACTGCCCATTTTGCCGCGTTTTCGCCAAAAGTATGCGGCGCTCACCACAATACCGAAGACCCAGAACCCGCCCAGGGCAAGGGTGACGCGGAGATCTTTCCCGAGCTGATCCCCCGCCGCGACCGCGACGAAGGTGGGAAGCAGCATGCCGAGGAAGCTCGCGACGAAGAACGGCACGAAGCGGATCGAGGTCATGCCGGCGACGAACGAAATCCAGTCGAAGTTCACCACGGGCATCATGCGCGCCCAGAAGACGACGCGGCCGCCGAAGCTGTCGACGAGGCCATCGAGACGGTTGGCCATCTTTCGCCCCACAAGGCGCGCGAGGTACCGCCGGCCGAGCACGCGGGCGGTGTAGAAGGCCATCACGGAGCCGAGCATCATGCCCGCCATGGAGTAGATGGAGCCCAGCACGGGCCCCCACGCGAGGCCGGCGGCGATGAAGATGGGCACGTTGGGGATGGGCGCGAACAGCACGGAGATGGCCATCACGAGGATGAACACGGTCGGCCCAAGGGCGCCCTGCTCGTCGACCCACTCCTTGAACGGCTCCGCGTCGAAGGAAGTGGGGATGTCGAAGAGGGCCACGGCGCCGATGTAGGCGGCGAAGAGCGCGACGAACCCGGCCACGAGACCGATAACGACGGGCCGCCGCATGAGGAGCGGCGTTGGCTCGTCCTCGAACACGAATTGGTCCATGGGCGGGAGGTGAGGGATGTGGAGATGGGGCTCGTCGCGCTGATCCATTGTTAGCCGGCCGCCTTGAGGAACTGGGCCCGCAGGACGGCGTTGACCGCCTCCGGGGCCTCCTGTTGCACCCAGTGGCTGATGCCGGGGAGGGTGTGAAGTTCGAAATCGGATGCGTACGCCTCCGTGCCCCGGGTCAGCTCCTTCCCGAGGAAGCGGTCCTCTTCGCCCCAGATGAGGGCCACGGGCATTTCGAGCACGGGCACGGGGCCAGCGGGGAGGACGGGATGGCGGGCGGCGGCGCGGTACCACTCAATTCCGCCGCGGAGCCCGTGTTCCCGCCATGAGGCGAGATAGGTGCGGATGTCGTCGCGGGTGAAGGTGCCGGGGCGGCAGTCGCGAA
Source organism: Candidatus Amarobacillus elongatus (assembly GCA_016703545.1). Classification (GTDB taxonomy): domain Bacteria; phylum Chloroflexota; class Dehalococcoidia; order Tepidiformales; family Tepidiformaceae; genus Amarobacillus; species Amarobacillus elongatus. The sequence continues at coordinate 310,917 of JADJBX010000002.1, read as the reverse complement.
TGATGGACTGGGCGAGCGCCTGGTACCCACGGGCGGCGATGGCGCGTTCGGGGAGCCAGGGGACCTGGAAGGCGAGGATGTACCAGCTTCGCAGGAGCTGGGCGGGTGTGCGCAGCCCTTTTCGCATGAGCGCGGGATGGGGCAGATTGCACACGCTCAGGGTGCGCACGGCTTCCGGATGGCGAATGGCGAGCAACCAGGCGAGGTGGCCACCCCAGTCATGGCCGACGATGTGCGCGCGCGGGGTGCCCAGGTGCGCAAGCAGGGCCCGGAGGTCGTCCATGAGGGTGCCGACGTCGTAGGGGGGTCGCGCGTCCGTTTCGTTGTAGCCACGGAGGTCGGGGGCGATGACGCGGTAGCCCGGCGCGAACGTTTCCAGCTGGTGGCGCCACGAGTACCACATCTCGGGAAAGCCGTGGAGGAAGAGCACGGGGTCGCCGGCGCCGGCCTCCGCGTAGTGCATGCGGATGCCGTTCACGTTCGCGAACTCGTGGCGCAGGTCGTCGGGGAGTGAGGCGGCGGGCACGTGTTGTCCTTCAGCCAACCGTAGCAGATCACAGCACGCGGACGTGAAGGAACGCGTACAGGAGCGGAATCACGAACACGATCGAGTCGAGGCGGTCGAGGAAGCCGCCGTGGCCGGGCAGGAGGCCGGAGGCGTCCTTCACCCCCATGCGCCGCTTCATGCCGCTTTCGAAGAGGTCGCCGACCTGGCCGGCGATGGGCATGACGAGGGCGAAGTGCGAAAGCGTGGTCCACGGCACGCCCGTGTCGAAGAGGGCATTGAGGCCGAAGCAGGCGGCCACGCCGGCGATGTACCCGCCTACGGCGCCTTCCCACGTCTTCTTGGGGCTGATCTTCGGGGCGAGCTTGTGGCGCCCGATGAGACGGCCGACGGCGTAGGCGCCCGTGTCCACGGCGAACGTGGCGAGGATGCCGAGGAAGACCCATTTGCGGCCCTGCTCCACATCGCGCGCCAGCACCATGAGGGCGATGAGCGCGCCGACGTACAGCAGTGCCCAGCCCTGGATGCGAAGGGGGCGCCGCGGCCGCTTGTTGCCGGCCGGAAGGTAGCCAAGTGCGATCAGCCCCACCCCGAGGACGGCCCCAAACACCAGGAACGCGGGTGAGGAGTGGGAGCCGGCGGCCATGACGCCGCAGGAGACCGCGAACGGCGCGAACTGGCGGACGGCCTGGCGAATGGGCAGCGTGGGGAGGAGCCAGCCGTGCAGGAATTCGATCGCGGCGAGCGTGGCGATGGCCCCGGCGACGATGGCGAAGGGCCATCCGCCAAGCCAGATGACGGCGCACACGAGCGGCAATCCGATGGCGGCGGTGATGAGCCGGAGCTGCAGGTTTGAACGCGGATGGCCGCCTGCGGCGGTCGCCGCGGTCGCGCTCACCGGCCGCGCAGCGCTTCGATGTCTTCCGGGAGGAGGCCGCCGAACTTCCGCTTGCGGCGGCCGTAATCGGCGAGCGCGATATCGATATCCTCTCGGCCGAAGTCCGGCCAGTACGCATCGGTGAAGTACAGCTCGGCGTAGGCGCCCTGCCACAACAGGAAGTTCGAAATGCGGTATTCGCCGCCCGTGCGGATGACGAGGTCCGGGTCCGGGTTGCTGCCGGTGGAGAGGCGTGCCGAGATCGCTTCTTCGGTGATTTCGTCGGCCGCAAGCTCGTCGCGGACGGCCTGGCGGACGGCCATGACGATGTCGTCGCGGCCGCCGTAACTGAAGCAGATGTTGAGGACGAGTCCGGTATTGCGGCTCGTGACCTCGATCGCGTCGGCGACCTGGCGCTGGAGCCACTCGGGGAGGGTCTCCATATGGCCGAGCATGCGAAGCCGCACGTTGTTCTTCCGGAAGTTGTCGAGCTCGCGCTTGATGAAGTAGCGCAGCAGGCGAATGAGCGCGCGCACTTCCCGTTCCGGGCGGTTCCAGTTTTCGGTGCTGAAGGCGTAAAGGGTGAGGTACTGCACGCCGTGGTCGGTGAAGCGCTCGATGACGCGGCGAATGTTCTCGGTGCCGGCGCGGTGGCCGGCGGCGCGCGGCAGCCCGCGCTGGGCGGCCCACCGCCCGTTGCCATCCATGATGATGGCGACATGGCGCGGCACGCGGCCGCCCGAGATCGGGGAGATGATGTCGCCAAGGAGTTCCGGTGGAGCCTGCTCCGCCGGAACCGCGGGCGGCGCCGTCTCAGACTTCAAGGAGCTCCGCCTCTTTCTTCTTCGCTTCGCTATCGATGTTGGCGACGTGGGCGTCGGTGAGCTTCTGGAGCTCTTCCTCGTGGCGGCGAAGGTCGTCCTGGCCCATCTCGCCGTCCTTTTCGGCCTTACGAAGCTCGTCGTGGACGTGCCGGCGGACGTTGCGGCAGGCGACACGGGCCTCTTCGGCCTTGGTGTGAACGAGCTTCACGAACTCCTTGCGCCGCTGCTCCGTGAGGGGAGGAATGGGCAGGCGCAGGAGCTGGCCATCGATGGCGGGATTCAGGCCGAGATCGGACGCCTGGAACGCCTTCACGACGGCCTGGACGGCGCCGCGGTCCCAGACCTGGACGGTGAGCAGACGGGCCTCGGGCGCGTTGATCGTGCCGAGCTGCTTGAGGGGCGTGGTGGCGCCGTAGTAATCGACGGCGAGGGTCTCGATGAGGCTGGGGTGGGCACGCCCGGTGCGGATGCCCTGGAGGTCGCGTTTGAGGGCCTGGACCGCCCCGTCCATCCGTTCATCGGCGTTCAGGAGCAGCTCTTCAGGGTCAGCCATGCGGGATCCTCCGGCGTCAGATGTTACAGGACGCGCACGGGCTCCGTGCCCGCTTCGGCGGAAACGATCGTACCGACCGCATCGCCGCGGAGGGCGTGGTAGACACCGTCGGGCGCGTTCATGTCGAAGACGATGATGGGGAGATGGTTCTCCATGCAGAGGCTGAGTGCGGTGCTATCCATGACCTGCAACCGCCGCTGGATCGCCTCGAGGTAGGTGAGGTGGTCGAATCGGGTGGCGGTGGGGACCTTGGCGGGATCGGCGTCGTATACGCCGTCGACGCCGTTCTTGGCCATGAGGAGCGCCTGCGCATCGACTTCGATGGCGCGCAGGGCGGCGGCGGTGTCGGTCGTCATGTACGGGTTGCCGGTGCCGGCGGCGAAGATGACGACGCGGTGCTTTTCGAGGTGGCGCATGGCGCGGCGCCGGATGTAGGGCTCGGCCACGGAGGACATGGCCAGGGCCGTTTGCGTACGCACGACAACGCCCATCTTCTCCAGTGCGTCCTGGAGGGCGAGGCCGTTCATGACGGTGGCGAGCATGCCGGCGTAGTCGGCGGTGGCGCGGTCCATGCCCGTCTCGGCGACGGTGGCGCCGCGCCAGAAGTTGCCACCGCCCACGACGATGGCAACTTCGATCCCTTCGCCGACGGCCCGGCTGACCTGCCCCGCGAGGTTGCGGATGGTCTCCGGGTCGATGCCGAACTGGCGGGGGCCCATGAGGGCCTCGCCGCTGAGTTTCACGAGGGCGCGCCGGTACCGGCCTGCCACAGGCTGCCCCCTTCCCTGGCCGTTAGCGGCCGAGTTCGAACCGCGTGAAGCGGCTGACGCGCACGTTCTCGCCGGTCTTGGCGATGACGTCCTTGACGAGGTCACCGATGGAGCGGGAGCCGTCGCGGATGAAGGGCTGGTTGAGCAGGCAGACTTCAGCGTCGGTGCCTTCGAGGTCCGGCGTGCGGTCCTCGGGGGCGACGACCGCCGGGTTCATGGCGGCGACCTGCATGGCGACGTCGCGGGCGAGCTTGCGGAAGTCCTCGGTGTTCGCCACGAAGTCGGTTTCGCAGTTCAGCTCGACGAGGACGCCGATGCGGCCGCCGGCGTGGATGTAGGCTTCGACGACGCCCTGGTTGGTTTCGCGCTCGGAGCGCTTGGCGGCGGCGAGGATGCCCTTTTCACGGATGATTTCGGCGGCGCGCTTCAGATCGCCCTGGGCTTCATCGAGGGCGCGCTTGGCATCCATGACGCCGGTCCCGGTCTTCTCCCGGAGCTCCTTGATCAATGCGGTGGTGACTTCGGCCACTGGGTGGGTTACTCCTGAACCGGTTCGTTGGCGGCGGCCTGCTGGGCAGCCGAGATGACAGTGACGGACGCGGCCTCATCGGCGGCGGGGGCGGGCGCGTCCTCCGCGGAAGCGGAGAAGGTGCCGGTCGCGACGCCGGCTTCGGCGGCGGCGATCATGCGCGCGGCAAGGTCGTCGGCGTGGACACCGGCGCCCGCGCCGGACTCGCGCCGCGCGGCCTTCGATGGCGGCATCGGCCATCTTGCCGAGGATGAGCTTGATCGCGCGGATCGCGTCATCGTTGCTCGGGATGGGGTAGCTCACCGGGTCCGGATCGCAGTTCGTATCGACGAGCGAGACGATCGGGATGTTGAGGCGCACGCACTCGGCGACGGCGATGCTTTCCTTGACGGTGTCGATGATGAACACCGCGGCGGGCAGGCGTTCCATCTTCTTGATGCCGCCGAAGTAGCGGTTCATGCGCTCGATCTCGTTGGAGATATCGAGCTGTTCCTTCTTCGTCAGGCGGGTGTACTCGCCGCGGGCGACGTTCGTTTCGAGCGTGGTGAGGTGGCGGATGCGGCTCTGGATGGTGCGGAAGTTGGTGAGCGTGCCGCCCAGCCAACGGTTGTTCACGTACGGCATGGAGGCGCGCGAGGCTTCGATCTCGACGGTTTCGCGGGCCTGCTTCTTGGTGCCGATGACGAGCACTTCACCGCCGCCGGCGACGGTGTCGCGGACGAAGTTGATGGCCTCGTCGAGGCGCGTGACCGTCTGCTGAAGGTCGATGATGTGGATGCCGTTGCGCTCGGTGAAGATGAACTGGCGCATCTTCGGGTTCCAACGGCGAGTCTGGTGTCCGAAGTGGACGCCAGCTTCGAGGAGCTGCTTCATGCTCACGGGCGTGACCAGGGGGTCCTCCTAAGGGTGCGGCTGCACAGATTTGCCCGGTTTCGCGGGCATGCGGCCGCCTTTCGCAATAACCGATCCACCGTACCGCGCGGGAGGCATTGGGGATAGCCGCGCGGCCGGGGAGATCGTTAGCCCCCGGCTATCCTCTTCGGCGGATGTCCCCCACAATGGCTCGGAAACGCTCAGACCCGAAGGGGGTTCGACTATGGCAATCACTCTCGCCGACAGCCCGGAAATGGCCGCCTGGCGCCAGGAAGTCCGCACCTTTATTCAGACCGAGGCGCCGAAGATCTTCTCGGGCAACGAGGAGCTCGGTGAGAACTCCCTCTTCGGCCGGCTTGGCGCCATGAAGGCATGGCGCGAGAAGGTCGTGGAAAAGGGCTGGGTCGCCCCCTCGTGGCCGACGAAGTACGGCGGCGCCGGCATGTCGGTGGCCGACCAGTTCGTGATGAACGAAGAGTTCGCGGAAGCGGGCGTGCCCGGCAACGTCGGCGGCTTCGGCGTCATGATGATCGGGCCGACCATCATCGAGCACGGCACCGAAGAGCAGAAGGCCGAGCACCTGAGTGCGATCCTTCGCGGCGAAGTGATCTGGTGCCAGGGCTACTCCGAGCCGGGCGCCGGCTCCGACCTCGCCTCCCTCCAGACCCGCGCCGTCCGCGACGGTGACGAGTACGTCATCAACGGCCAGAAGATCTGGACGACCGGCGCGCAGTTCGCGGACATGATGTACATGCTCGTGCGCACCGACCCGGACGCGCCGAAGCACCGCGGCATCACCTACCTCCTGCTCGACATGCACGCGCCGGGCGTCACGGTTCGCCCGCTGACCACCCTCGCGGGCACGCAGACCTTCAACGAAGTGTTCTTCGAGGATGTGCGCGTGCCGGTTCGCAACCGCATCGGCGAAGAGAACCGCGGCTGGTACGTGGGCACGACCACCCTCGACTTCGAGCGCTCCTCGATCGGCTCGGCCATCGGCGTGCGCAAGCAGCTGGAGAGCCTCATCCGCCGCACGAAGCGCGGCGACGACGGCGCCTCCTTCGACCGCAACCCGAAGGTGAAGCTCGAGTTCGTGGACCGGTGGGTCGAGTGCGAAGTGGCGAAGATGCTGAGCTACCGCGTCATCTCGATGCAGCTTTCGGGGAAGATCCCGAACCACGAGTCGAGCATGTGCAAGATGTTCTCCAGCGAGCTGACGCAGCGGATCTCGACGCTCTCGATGCACCTGCTGGGCATGCACGGGAACATCCGCAACCGCGCCTCGCAGGGCTACATGCAGAGCGTGAGCTCGACGATCGCGGGCGGTACGACCGAAGTCCAGAAGGGCATCATGGCGACCCGCGGCCTCGGCCTGCCGCGCGGCTAATCTCCATCCCTACTTCCACGGCCTCGCACGGCGGAAGCCCCTCCTCACGGAGGGGCTTCTTTCGTTGTGGCCAGGAAAAACTGGTGGGCGTCAGCGCGGACGCAAGGGCGCGCCGCCGAGATGGCTGCCCGCATCGACGATGAGGAACTCGCCGGTGATGAGGTCAGCCCCTTCGACGAACCAGACGGCCGCCTGGGCCATGTCCTCGGGGGTGCCGGCCTTGCGCAGCGGCGTGTTGCGCTCCTGCGCCGCCACGGCGGCCTCGTAGGCGTCGTCGCCCATGCCGCCGCGGAGCCATCGCCCCTGGATGAACCCGGGGCAGACCGTGTTCACGCGAATCTCCGGCCCGAGCGCGCGGGCGAGGGAGAGCGTCATGGTGTTGAGCGCGCCCTTGGAGGCGGTGTAGGCGACGGAGCTGCCGAGCCCCAGCACGCCCGCGATCGAGGAGATGTTCACCACGGCGCCGCGGCCCGCCGCCTTCATGTGCGGGGTGACCGCGCGGGTCATCTGGAACGGCCCGACGACGTTGACGGAGTAGATCCGCAGGAAGTCGTCGGCGCTGAGACCGTCGAGGTTGGCGTGGTTGACGAATTGCGTCGTCCCGGCATTGTTAATGAGGCCATCGACGCGGCCCCAGCGGTCCATCGTCTCCTGGACCATGCGGCGGCAGTCCTCGTCCTTCGAGACATCGGCCTGCACGAGCAGGGTCTCGACGCCGAGGGCTTCGCAGGCGGCGGCGGTCTCCTTCGCCTCGGCCTCGCTCTTCGTGTAGTTGATGACGACGTTGCAGCCCTTGGAGGCGAGCAGTTTCGCGCAGGCGGCCCCGACGCCGGTGGCGGAACCCGTGACGATGACCACACCACCCTTGATGTCCATTCGACTTCCCTCACTGCTGGTAGTGGGGCGCAGTCTACGGACCGGGCGGATGTGCGTCGCGGGAGCGTCAGACCGCGGGGGCGACGTTGCGGATGGTGGTGATGAGCTGCGTGGCGGCTTCGTGCTTGCCGACGAAGGCGCGGGCGCCGGCATGCGACGCGAGGTCCTTGGTCGCCTGGTCGTCCTGGAGGCTGAGCACGACGACGGCGGCGCCGGGGTAGGAATCGCGGAGGGCGCGCGTCGCGGTGATGCCGTCCATGCCCTTCATGCGGATGTCCATGAGGATGACATCCGGGGCGAGTTCGGGGGCGATGCGCAGCGCCGTTTCGCCGTCACCGGCTTCACCCACCACATCCACGTCCGGTTCGAGTTCGAGCTGCATGCGCAGCCCCTTTCGCACCGAGACCTCGTCGTCCACCAGCAGCAGTCGAATCACGCGCCACCTCCTGCACTCAACTGTGCGTGAGGCAGTGCCGGGCATCGTCCCGCTATCGACGTGAACGCGCTTCGGTCTTTGGGCGGAGAGGAAAGGACCCGTCCGGGCCCGCGTCAAGGGACCGGTTGGGCAAGCCTCGACAAGGATTCGAGGCCCTGGGTTTGAAACGCGTTTTGCGAACGCCGCGGGGGGGGCCTGGAACCGGGACCGGAGCCTCGTCCCGCGAGCGCATGTCCGCCGCTACACTTCGCGCATGCCAATCGACGTCACCCGTTCCGGAAAAACGCTCGTCATCACGCTGAACCGCCCGGAAGCGATGAACAGCATCGACCCCCTCATGTACGACCAGCTGGGCGAGGCGTGGAAGCAGCTGGAGACGGACGAATCGGTTCACGTGGCGGTTGTCACGGGCGCGGGCGAGAAGGCGTTCTGCGCGGGTCGCGACCTGGTGAAGAGTTCGCAGGACCAGGCAAACGACTGGAGCCGCCGCCGGAACGAGGGCCGGGACCACCTCGCCCCCGAGGGTATCTGGAAGCCGATCATCGCCGCCATCAACGGGCACTGCCTGGCGGCGGGGCTCGCGCTGGCGCTGGGGTGCGATATCCGCCTCGCATCGCCGAACGCGACCTTCGGGACGATGGCGGCGAAGCGAGGGATCGTCGCCGGCGGGGGGCAAACGCAGCGGCTCGCTCGCTACATCCCGTTCGGCAAGGCGATGGAAATGATCATGTTCGCCGAGCGGATCGATTCCGCCGAGGCGGAGCGGTACGGGCTGGTCAACCGCGTCTTCCCGCAGGCGGACCTTGTCGACACGGCGCTGGAATGGGCGCACCGGCTGACGCTGAACGCGCCGCTGGCGGTGCGGGCGATGAAGCAGGCAGCGTACGAAGGCGGCTGGGAGATGCCCTTCCGCGACGGGATGCGGCTGGAGGCGAAGCTCTACGCCGAAATCCTCCAGACCGAGGACGCCACGGAAGGGCCGCGCGCGTTCGCGGAGAAGCGCGCGCCCGAGTTCAAGGGCCGCTGACCGGGCTCAGCCGTACAGCGGCTTCGAGGCCGGGGCGCTTTCGCGCACGGTTGCGAGGTCGCGGGCGGCGCCGGCGGTCATGGCGGGGACATCGCCGCTGACGGTGATCATCTGGTAGCCCGCGGCGGCATGCTTCGCGGCGAGGCCGGCGTTGGCGTGAATGCCGGGGGCGACGCCGTGACGGCGGCAGACCTCGGCGATGTGCACCCGCGCCTCTTCGAACGCGCCGCCGTTGTCCATCCCCGGCGGCAGGCCAAGTGTGATGCTGAGGTCGGCGGGACCGACGTAGACGGCATCGATGCCGGGCACCGCGAGGATCTCCTCGAGGCGGTCGACGGCCTGCTTCGTCTCGACCATGGGGATGCAGGCGATCTGCTGGTTGGCGTTGGCGAAGTAGTCGGTGCCGGCGTAATAGCCGGCGCGTGTGGGGCCGAAGCTGCGCGAGCCCTGGGGGAAGTAGCGGCAGGCGGCGACGGCGGCTTTGGCCTCCTCCACGCTGTTGACCATGGGAACGATGATCCCCATCGCGCCGGCGTCGAGCATCTTGCCGATGATGCCGAACTCGTTCCATGGCACGCGCACGAACGGGATCGTGGGTGTGGTTGCGATCGCCTGGAGCATGGTGACGGCGACCTGGTAGTCGATGAGGCCGTGCTGCATATCGAGGCAGAGCCAATCGAAGCCCTGATGGGCCATGACCTCGGCGGAGAAGGTGCTGGGGAGCGAGAGCCAGGCGCCGTAGGTCACGTCGCCCTGTTGCCAGCGAGATTTGGGTGTGTTTTCGCGCATCGCGGCGGCCTCCAGTGGGTTGCTGCGCAGGCTACGCCGGTGGCGTTTGAGCGGCCACGTCCACCGTTTGTCCCCTTATGTAGGGGGATTCCTCCGCCGTTCTCGTTATCGTCACCTCGGTCGTTTGACGGATGAAAATTGGGGATTAATCCCCCCGGGAAGGCTCCAAAACGTATTGCCTGTGAAGCAGCACACGTTTACCTTGCCACGAAGCCCGCAGCCAGCGGGCGACAAGACGAGGAAAACCAGAACAGGAAAAGCGATGCCGTTGTCCCAACACCGGCTGGCCCTGGTGGGTATCCTGCTCGCCATTGTCGCCACCTTCAGTGTCCGTGCTGCTTCCGCTGCGGAAGAAGCGAACACCCCCACCTCCAACCCCATCGCCGCGCGCGCCCTTCGCGACCTGGGCACGTGGCAGGGGGAATGCTGGCTCTGGATGCAGCGCGTCGTGTTCGACGCCACGGGCCGCAAGGTGGGGTTCGACTACATCGATGGCTTCTTCGAGGCCGGCGCGGTTGAGGTCTCTCTCAAGGACGCGCAGGCCGGTGATGTGATCCAGGTGGTCTCAGACCGCTATCACGGTCCCGATGCGGATTACCGTGGCCTGCATACGCTCATCGTCCTTGAGAACAATGGCGACGGCACGGTCAACGGCATCGATGCCAACCAGAACTGGGACGGGATGGTCGAGCTCCGGTTCGACTACAACCCGGCCGAGAAGGCCCTGGAATACGGGCTGAACTTCCATGTGTACCGCTTTGGCGCCACACCCGGCGTCTCCACGCGCACTTCGCTTCCGCCCACGGCGAGCAAGGCCGTTCGCGCGGGCGACCTCGCCGTTGTGAAGGCTGGCCCCGAAGGGCTGAACCTTCGCCCCGAGGCGAGCACGGCGCAGGCACCGCTCGGCATCCTCCGCGATGGCACGCAGGTCACCGTCCTCAGCGACCCGCTCACGGCCGGGGGCCGCCAGTGGGTGAAGATTTCGGCGCCCGCGGGCACCGGCTGGGTGGCGGCGGAGTTCCTCGAAAAGCAGGCCCCGACGAGTGACGGCGGCCACACCTCCGGTTCGGGCGCGGGCACCACGGCTCCGCTGCGGCCGTTCCGGAGCGTGATCACGATGGTGTCGTCGGGTTCCTGACGCCCTCTTCCCGGCCATGCTGCCTCCGGCATCGCGGGTGACCACACCGGCACCTCCGTCGTACGCTCAACCGTATTCTCGTGACACGGGGGCGGCGCGTCTGTGACCAGCTCGACAGTATCCCGCAAGCTGCGCCCGGGGCAGGCGGAGGCGCTCGCTCGCTGGGGCGACGCGTTGCGGCAGGGGTCGCGCTCCGAGCTGGTGGTCGTGCCCGTTGGGTACGGCAAGACGGTCATCGGCGTGGGTTCCTTCGAAGTGGCCGCGAACGTGGCGGACGCCGATACCTGCCTCTACCTCACGCCCACGGACGTCCTTCGCACCCAGGTCTACGGCGGCATCGAGAAGGCGCTGCACGTCGTGGGGTCGGTGCGCACGATTCGCAAGATCCTCGCGGACAACGCCGCCCCGGACCGCATCCGGAACACGCGTGCGAACTTCATCGTGGCGACCTACCAGCAGGTGGTGGCGGCGCCGGCCATGTACCAGCGGCTCTGCCGCGAACGGCGCGTGCACATCGTCTGCGACGAGGCGCACCACCTCGGGGAAACGGGACGGTGGGCGGCGACGGTGAGCAGCCTCGGCGCGTTCTCGACGATCATGCTCTCGGCCACGCCCGTGCGGCTGGACCGCGACGCCATCGGCGGCGCCCGGTACGTCGAGACCGGCGACGGCTACCGCCAGATCGACCCGCTCGTGCTCGTCTCCATGCGCCAGGCGTGGAAGGAGCGGCACATCCTCAAGCACCTGAACCTGCAGATGAAGGATTACGCGGTCCAGCTCCGCGGCAGCGACGGCGAAACGTACGAGTTCAGCGCGTCGGAGATGGCGGAGCTGCCGGACTTCGACCAGCGGTGCGTACGGCAGCAGCTGCGCTGGAACGAGGATTATGTGGAGCCGCTCGTCCGGGAGTTCGCCCTCGCGCTCCAGGCGAAGATCGCGGCCGCGCCGAAGCAGCACCAGGGGTTGGTCTTCGCCGCCACGACGGAGCACGCGAACCACCTGTGGCGCGAGTTCTCACGCTGGCACCCGTCGCTGCGTTGCGTCGTCGTGCACAGCGGCGATATCTCAGACGCGGACAACGACCGGCGCCTCAAGGCGTTCCACGCGGGCGAGTACGACGTCCTGATCCAGGTGAAGAAGGCGAGCGAGGGGTTCGACGCGCCGACCGTGAGCGTGCTGCTGAAGCTCGACGCGGTGTTCAGCCGCGAGCCCGTCATCCAGCAGCTGGGCCGTGGGCTGCGGTACAACCACAACCTGCCGGAGCGGCAGAACCTGCTGAACGTGTTCATCGGGCGGGACCCGCGGCTGGCGAGCATCATCGAGCACCTCGAACGCGAGGTACCGCCCACGCCCGTGGCCGTGCGCGGCACGGAGCCGGAACTGTTCGACCGCGACGCGATCCTGCGCGAGGCGGAGGAAGACGACGCCTACGTTTCGGACGAGCTGCTCGATGAGGACGCCCTCGGGCCCGAGATCGTCGACGTGGTGGAAGCCGGCGACCTGAACGTCGACCACACGGGACAGCTCATCGAGGGGCAGCAACTGACGATGTTCGGGGTCGCGGCGCCGCCGCCGGTCGCCCGGGCGCCCATCGAGCCGCAACCGGTGGCGGAGGTCTTGGACCTCGCGGGCGAGATGCGCGACGCGATCGAGTACTGCAAGACGTGGACGAACCGGGCGGCCAAGGAGCGCGCGCGCCGCCGCGGGCCGCTGGAAAACCACCATGCCGCCCTGAACCTCGCGTACGCCCGCGAGACGGGCAAACGCGGCGCGCTGCGCACGGCGGCGGAGTACCAGGCCAAGGGCGACTGGATGAAGCGCCAGTACACGGTGCTGCTGGGATAGTTCGGGCCGGCACGGCGGAATCATGGCCGTACGGACGCAGGTTGGAAGTGATCGCCTGCCTATAATCCGCGGCATGCCCCGAGAGTTCCTTCGCGCCCTGCCCGTCAGCACACGCCTGAGGGTCGCGCTTTCGCTGGTCGCCGCGACGCTCTGCTGGGGCACGTTCGGGTACATGCTGTTCGGACTGTCGTTCGTCGATGCGCTGTACCAGACGGTGACGACGGTCACGACGGTGGGCTTTCGCGAGGTCACGCCCTTCGGGGCGAAGGAGCAGCTGTTCACCATCGTGCTCATCCTCACGGGCGTGGGGACGGTGCTGTACACGTTGACGCTCGTGGTGCAGGAATCGCTCGAAGGCGACATTGGGACGCGGTTCTACCGCAGGAGGCGGGAAATGGAGATCAGCCGGCTGCGGGACCATTATGTGCTGTGCGGCTTCGGCCGCGTGGGCCAGGAGATCGCGCGGGAGCTGTGCGAACGGCGCCAGGAGTTCGTCGTGATCGAACAAACGCCGGCCCAGGCGGAGGTCGCGCGGCGGTTCGGCTACCTCGTGGTCGAAGGGGACGCCTCGAGCGAACGGGTGCTGGTGCAGGCGCAGATCAGCTCGGCGCGCTGCCTCCTCGCGGCGAGCGACAGCGACGCGGGGAATACGTACATCACGCTGACGGCGCGCAACATCAACCCGAACCTCTTCATCGTGGCGCGAGCGGCGCTGCCGCATAACGAGGAGAAGCTGCGGCTCGCGGGGGCGGACCGCGTGCTTTCGCTGTACAGCCTTGGCGGGCGGCGGATGGTGCTGCAGGCGCTGCAGCCGCTGGCGGCCGACTTCATGGACACGCTCGCCTCGGGCCGCCACGGGGACCTCGTCCTTGCCGAGTTCGAAGTGAACAGCGAGAACGAGCTCGCCGGCCAGACGACGGCCGAGCTGCTGCGGGGGACGAGCAACGCGACACTGCTCGGCATCCGCCGGCGCAGCGGCGAGTTGCTCGTGGGGCCGCGGGAGAACGAGTGCCTGAACGACGGCGATATCGTCATCGTCCTCGCCGAAGAGGGCGACATCGCCTCGCTCACGGCGACGCCCACCCCCCGGCGGGGGCGAGCGAGGAGATGATCACGCCGCCGGGTCGAGCACGACCTTGATGCAGCCATCCTGCTTGTCCCGGAACGTCCGGTAGGCGTCCGGGGCGGAGGCGAGCGGCAACCGGTGAGTGACGAGGAATCCGGGGTCCACGTTCCCGGCCTCGATTTCGCGCATCAGCGGCCCCACGTAGCGGTGCACGTGCGTCTGGCCCATGCGGAATGTGAGCCCCTTGGCGAAGGCGGCGCCGAGCGGCATGGAATCGATGAAGCCCGCGTACACGCCGGGGATGGAGACGACGCCGCCAGGACTGCATGCCTGGATCGCCTGCCGGAGCGCCGTCGGGCGGTCGGTCTGCATACGGACGGTCTGCTTCGCCTTGTCGTAGAGGCCGGACAGGCCGGACGGGTGCGCTTCCATGCCGACGGCGTCGATGACGCCGTCCGGGCCGCGCCCGCCCGTCATCTCCTTGAGCGCCTCCACCACGTCCTCCGTCTCATCGAAGTTGATGGTCTCGGCATGGCAGTGCTCGCGTGCCATGCGCAGCCGCTCGGGCACCCGGTCGATGACGATGGTGCGCTCGGCGCCGAGCATGGACGCCGACAGGGCAGCGAAGAGGCCGACAGGGCCCGCGCCCCAGATGGCGACGACGTCGCCGGGTTTGATGGCGCAGTTTTCGGCGGCCATGTAGCCCGTGGGGAAGATGTCCGTGAGGAAGAGCACCTGCTCGTCACGGAGCCCGCCGGGGACGACATGCGGACCGACGTCGGCGTAGGGCACGCGCACGTACTCGGCCTGCCCGCCCGCGTATCCGCCGTAAAGGTGCGAATAGCCGAAGAGGCCGGCGCTGGTGAATCCGTTCAGACCCGCGAGGGCACGCGTCGAGGGATTCGTGTTCTCGCAGAGGGAGAATTCGGAGCGGCGGCAGGGGGCGCAATCGCCGCAGGCGATGGCGAATGGCACGACCACGCGGTCGCCGGGGCGGAGGTTCTTCACTTCGTTCCCGACCTCCACGACCTCGCCCATGAACTCGTGGCCGAGGATGTCACCCGCCCGCATCGAGGGGATGTAGCCGTCGTACATGTGAAGGTCGCTGCCGCAGATGGCGGTGGATGTCACGCGAACGATGGCGTCGCGGCCATCGATGATGACCGGGTCGGGAACGTCGCGGACTTCGACCTGGTGGCGTCCGGTCCAGCATACGGCGCGCATCAGGCAGCTCCTCTCTTCGCCACGGAGGGGCGATTGCGGCCATTCGGTTGGCCCGCGGTGGTGGGGATGCGGCCCGTCTCCATCATCTCCTTGAAGCGAACGATATCCTCGTCGAGCTGCATGGCCGGCTCTTCGCCGAGCAGCTTCGCGGCAATGCGGCCGACTTCCCCGAGCGGGGGTTCGTAGGAGAGGGCGATGGTGACTTCGGTACCGCGACCGCCGGGGGCCTCCCGGATGACGACTTCGCCGCTGTTCGCCGGATCCGCGCCGGGCAGGGAGCGCCACGAGAGAAAGGAGCCGGGCACGTCCTCGACGACCTCGGCATCCCACTCGACGGACTGTCCGGCGGGCGCCTTCACCTTCCAGTGGGAGCGGCCGGACGTGGGGTCGACGGTGACGGATTCGAGACTGTCCATGAACGATGGGAGGCGAGCGAAGTCGCGCCAGGCTGAGTAACAGTCTGAGGGTGAACGAAGGACGGTGACGGTTCGCTGCACGCGGCGGCGTCCGTCGGGCTCGCGGATCTCGAGGGCCACGGTCGTCTCCCCTGGTGGTGTCACCTCAGCGTGCGATGGAGGACGTCAGGGAGGTGCGCCCCGGGAGGGCGCGCGTGCGGCTAATGCATCGCAACGGCCGCCGCCGGGTCGCTAGCCTTCGAGGCCGGCGTGGCCGGGGACGACTTCAACCGACTCGCCCGCGAGGGCACGTTCGCGCGTTTGCTCCCAGAAACCCCAGAAGGCGTCGAGCGCCTCCTCCCGGGAGCGCGCGGGGTGGACGGCGGCGCGCGCCTGTTTCGAACCGCGGAAGTTCATCGTGTACCAGCCGAGGTGTTTGCGAAGCTGGTTGAGCAGGTAGCGCTGGTTGTCCGCGTAGTGCTCTTCGATAAGGGCGACGTGGCGGCGGGTGGCACGCGTCATGCGTTCCCAGCGGGCCGCCGTGTCGAGTTCGTCGAGGGTTTCATCGAACACCCAGGGGCGGCCGAGCGCGCCGCGGCCGATCATGACCGACTGGCAGCCCGTCTCGGCCATCATGCGGCGGGCGTCGGCCATGGAGCGGACGTCGCCGTTGCCCGTGACGGGGATGCTCACCGCCCCGACCACGTCGGCGATGATCTGCCAGGGGGCGCGGCCGGTGAACTGCTGACTACGGGTCCGCGGGTGGACGGTGATCGCGTCGACCCCCTCGTCCTGGAGCATGCGCGCGACTTCGACGGCGTTAAGGTGCTGGTCGTCCCAGCCGCCTCGGATTTTCACGGTGAATGGCACGGTGATGGCGCGGCGCAGGGCGCGAATGAGGAGCGCGGTCGTGGGCACATCGCGCATGAGGGCGGAGCCCTTGCCCTGGCGGGTGATCTTGGGGACGGGGCATCCCATGTTCAGGTCGAGGATGTCGGCGCCGGCGGCCTGCAGCGCCTCCGCGGCGGGGACGAGCGCGGCGGCATCGCACCCGAGGAGCTGCATCGCGAGGGGGCGCTCTTCGGGGTAGAAGCGCGCGATTTCGCGCGCGACCGGGTTCTCGCGCACGAGCGACATGGCGTCGATCTCTTCCGAGGTCGTCATGGCGCTGCCGCATTCGCGGGCGACGAGCCGGAAGGGAGCGTTCGAAATGCCGGCCATGGGTGCGAGCCGGGCGATACCGGTAACGGGGACGGAACCGATGCGCACGGATCGAGTGTACGAGCGGCCGCGGTTGAGCGCTGGTTCACTCGCATGCATGTCTGGCGGGCATCGTCAACGGGCCAAAGTGGGGCCGCGGGACCGGGCAAACGCAACTCCTTTACGTGCGGGGGCGCACGCCACCATGGGGACACCTACTGGAGAGAAGGGAATTCAACCGTGAACCGAAAACTGCTCGTTGCCCCATTTGCCGCGCTCGCGGCCACCTCCCTGCTGTTCGCCGCGTGCGGCAGCGACGAGAAGGCCGACGCCACCGTGGAATTGGGCGACTTCAACTTCAAGTTCGACGCGAAGGACGTGAAGGCCGGGACGGACAGCCTCGAATTCGAGAACAAGGGCAAGCAGAACCACGAGGCGGTGCTCGCGAAGGTCGCGCCCGGGGTCAACATCCAGGAGGCGCTCGCCTCGGATGGCCCGCCGGAGGGGGTCGAGATCCTCTTCGTGGTCGCGGAGATGAAGCCCGGCGACAAGGCGACCTACACGGTGGGCAAGGACCTGGAGAAGGGGAAGTACGTGATGCTCTGCACCTTCCCGGACACCAGCGACCCGGAGGGCACGCCCCACTTCGCCAAGGGCATGATCTCGGAGTTCGAAGTCAGCTGAGCCCTCCCGGAGGAAGGCATGCGAGGGCCGCTTCCCGCGAGGGAGCGGCCCTTCTCCGTCAGGCGCCGTTGAAGCTGGGCGGGCGCTTCTCGTTGAACGCGAGGACGGCCTCGCGGCTGTCGGCGCTGAGTCCGCCGACTCGCTGGTTCAGCGCCTCCAGGTTGAGGACGTCCTCCAGCGAGGCGCGCTCGGCGAGGTTGAGGTTCTCCTTCATTCGCTTGAGCGCGAGCGTGGGCCCGGAAGCGAGCGATTCGCAGAAGGCGAGGCCGTTTTCGAGCACGGTGTCCTGGGCGAACACGCGGTTCACGATGCCGAGCTCGAGCGCGCGGTCGGCATCGAGGATCTCGGCGGTGAAGAAGAGTTCTCGCGCGCGGCCGGCGCCGATAACGCGGGGCAGGAAGTAGCTGGCGCCGTAGTCGCCGCTGAGGCCGACGTTGCGGAAGGCGGTGCCGAAGCGCGCGCGGTCGCCGGCGACGCGAAGGTCACAGGCGAGAGCGAGGCTGAACCCCGCGCCAACGGCAACGCCGTTCACGATGGCGACGGTGGGCTTGCCCATGGTGTGGAGGCGATGGCTGACGGCCATCTGCGTCTCGCGCAACATGCGCACCTGCGTGTCGAGGTGCTCCACGGAGTTGGCGGGGGTGCCGGAGGTGTCGGTGTTACCGTCGTTGCGGCGCTGCATCTCCTGCACATCGCCGCCGGCGCAGAAGGCGCGGCCCGCGCCGGTGACGGCGACGCAGCGAACGGCGGGGTCCCGTTCGCACTCGACGAGGTGGGCGGCGAGCAGCCGAAGGAGGTCGCCGCCGAGCGCGTTCAGCCGCTCGGGCCGGTTCAGCGTGATCAGGGCGATGCCATCGGGACGCTTTTCGAGTTCGCAATCGGCCACGTGGGGACCTCCGGTCGGGTGGGCGCGATTGTACGCGGGCTAGCTGTGGGCGGCGCGCGCCGGCCGCGCGCGGGTGAACAGCTCCGGTTCGCGGATGAGCATGGAGCCGATCACGCCGGTGGCCATGAGGATGACGCCCATCACGATGTACACGTACTGGATGCCGAAACCGTCGTTCACGGCGCCCCCGGCGAGCGGCCCGATGAGGAGCGCCATCGACTGCATGCTCGCGGCGAGGCCGAAGGCGGCGCCCTGCTTGCCATCCGGCACGCTGGCGGCGATGAGCGCGTTCGTCCCGGGGACCATGGCGCCCTGGAAGAGGCCGGTCGCGCCCATCCAGAGGAGGAAGGTGGTGTAGCTGCCCGCGATGGCCACGGGGATGAAGAGCAGGCCGGTGAGCACGGCGGCGGCGGTGACGCAGCGCTTGTACCCGATGCGCGCGCCGAGGGGCGCGACCGAGAGCGCGGCGAAGGTGCTTGTGAGGCCGATCATGCCGTAGACGAGCCCGGTGCCGAACTTCTCATCGAAGCTGCGCGACCAGCTGCCGATGACAAGGGTCACGCTGTCGCGGTCGCCAACGTGGCTGGCGAAATCGTCGATGGAAATCGGCATCACGGGCCGGACGAACTGCGTGGAGAGCCACAGGAAGAAGAGGAACCCGAGCATCACGACAACCTGGCGCTCGGACACGACCAGGCGGATGTTACCGGCGAGGCTGCCTCCCTTGTGCTTCGGTCCCGCGGCATCGGGGACGATCGTGCCCTTCGATTCCTTGACGAACACGAACGCGAGCGCGACGGCCGCAAGGTACAGCGCGCCGCAGAAGAAGAACGAGTTGCGGATGCCGAACGCGGCCGAGGCCATACCGCCGATGAATGGGCCGAGGGTGTTCGCCATGAACTGGCCGGTCTGGAGCAAGCCGAGGGCGTAGCCGACCCGTTCGCGCGGAGTGGTGGCGGCGACGAGTGCGGCAGCGGCGCCCATCGTCCCGGCGAAGGCGCCCATGAGGAAGCGCAGCGCCACGAACTGCCACGGCGCCTGCGTCGCACCCATGATGAGGATGAGCACACCCGCCCCGAGGAGCGCGCGCACGAACATCGGCTTGCGGCCGTAGCGGTCCGCCATGGTTCCCCAGATGGGCGCGGTGATGGTCAGCGAGAGGCCGGTGGCGCTGGCGGAGAGGCTGGTCCACCAGCCGATTTCGCCCTGGTCCGTGACACCGAGGTCCTTGATGAAGAAGGGGATGAAGGGGAAGACGAAGTTGGCGCCCATGAGGCCAACGAACACGCCGAACCAGATGAACAGCAGGTTGATACGCCAGTTGGCGTAGATGGCCGGGTCCGCCGCGGCGGTGTATGTGGTTCCGGGGGCGGGGTCACCCGCTGCGTTGCGTCGTGCCACTGCTCCGATTCTTGCGCCGTTAACGGGTTCGCACCACCCGGGTGTGCCGCCAGGGGGTTAATAGATTTCGCCGGAGTCGTCGTCGCGTGCGGCGGGAGGCGGCGGTGCTGGTGCCGGGGGCGGCGCCGGTGGGGCGGCGGGAGGGGGCACAGCGGCGAGAGTTGGCGCGTCGTCCTCTTCGTCCGTGCCGTCGAAGTCGTCTTCGTCGTCATCGTCGTCAGCGGCGGGGCCACGGTAGTACGAGATGAGGGCGTAGGCGCCGCCGCCAAGGAGCAAGGGTGGGAGCCCCAGACCAGCAGCGAAAGGGGCACGAGGGCGGCCTGGCCGGCCTGCCAGGCGGCGACGGTGACGCCGAACGCGGCGAGGAGTCCGCCGCCAACGGCGAAGAACACCCCGATGAAGTTCCGGCGCCACGCGAGGAAGGCCGCGGCGGCGATCGCGACGACGCCGACGGCGAGCACGGCCAGGCCGGCGCGGCCGGGGGTGGTTTCGAAGACGGACTTCCCCGTGATGTTGATCCAGGCGATCGACTGGCAACCGCCGGTGCTTTCGATCGTCACCTTGAAGATCCCTGCGCCGCCCGCGGCGAAGTCGGAGGGCGGGATGGCGGCGGCCCAGGAGTAGTCGGCGCGCTCGGCGCCGGGGGCGGGCTGGAAAGTCTTGCTCCACGGGCCCGCCTCGACCTTCATCGTGACGATGCCGACGGCGGCGAACGACTTGATGGCGAGGTCGAGGTCGCGCGTGCCATCGATCTTGTGAGCGGCGTGGGATTCGTTGCCGGTGATATCGGCGCCGTTGAAGTAGGGGAGGCAGGTGCCCGCCTGCGCGCCAGCGGGGGGCGCCGGGAGGACAATGGCGCCCAGGAGCAGGACCGCCCCGAGTGCGATGGCGCCGGCGGCTTCGCGGATGAGTCGTCGCATACGCGCTCCCGGGGCACGGGCGCCCCGTGGTGAGTATCGGGCAGCGTTACCCGGAGTAACAGCGATACGCATTTGTGGGGAACGAGGCGACGGCCATAAGGACCGCCGGATGCCGCCTCCTCCAGACTCGCCGCATGACGGCGACCACGGCTCCCCGGAACACTCCCCCTCCCCTGCCAGCTGCGAACGGCGAGAGCGGCGCCGCCAGGCCGCCGGAGGAGGCGGCCGAGGCGGCCGGGCTGCGGTACGTCTCGGACGCGGACCCCGGTATCCAGCGGCGAAAGACGCGCTCGGGGTTCCGGTACGTGTCGCCGGCGGGGGAACCGGTGCGGGACGGCGAGACGCTGGGGCGCATTCGCTCCCTCGCCATCCCGCCCGCGTGGACCGATGTGTGGATCTGCCCGCGGGCAGACGGTCACATCCAGGCGACTGGCCGGGACGCCCGGGGCCGCAAGCAGTACCGGTACCACCCGCGCTGGCGGCAGGTCCGGGATGCGTCGAAATACGAACGGATGCAGGCGTTCGGGGCGGCACTGCCGCGCATCCGCGAGGCCTGCGAACGCGACCTCGCCCGGCCGGGGATGCCGCGCGAGAAGGTACTCGCGGCCGTGGTCCGACTGCTGGAGACGACGCTCATCCGCGTGGGGAACGACGAATACGCGCGCGACAACCGGTCCTATGGCCTCACGACGATGCGGGACCGGCACGTGACCATCGACGGGACGCGCATCGAGTTCCGGTTCCGGGGGAAGAGCGGGGTTCGCCACCAGGTACGCCTCAAGGACCGCCGGCTTGCGAACGTCGTGCGGCGCTGCCGCGACATCCCGGGCCAGGAGCTCTTCCAATACATCGACGACGACGGCGAGCGGCGAACCGTCGGGTCCGGCGATGTGAACGCCTACCTGCGGGAGATCGCGGGGGAGGAGTTCACGGCGAAGGACTTCCGCACGTGGGCGGGCACGGTGCTCGCGACGCTCGCGCTGCAGGAGTTCGAGACCTTCGATTCAAACACCGAGGCGAAGCGGAACATCGTCCGGGCGATTGAGCGGGTGGCGGAGCGGCTGGGTAATACGCCCGCCGTCTGCCGCAAGTGCTACATCCACCCGGCGGTCCTCGATGCCTACCTCGAGGGCAGCATGCTCGACTCGTTGCGTGCACGGGCCGAGACGGAGATGCGGGACGTCGCGGGTCTCGCACCGGAGGAGGCGGCCGTGCTCGCGCTGCTCGGGGAGCGGCTGGCGCGCGAGGACGCGCACGACCGCGGCAGGGGCGCTCACGCGGCGGCCTGACGGGCCTCGTACTCCTGGATGAGGTCGGCAAAGAGGCTTGCTGCGTTATGACGCCGGTCCGGGACGGTGGTCTCGAGCCCGAGGTGGTACGTGCCGGAGGGCAGCACGCCGCACCCGCCGTGGTACCGCAGCAGCATGAATTGCACGAGCACTTCCTCGCCGGCGTGATTGGGCGGGAGTCGGTCCCAGAACGAGAAGCCGCCGACGTCGAGCAGCTTCTCGCGGTCGTACAGGAGGTTCCCGCCGACCCACGCGACGCGGTAACGGACAACGGCGCCCGGCCCAGGCTCGCGGGCGGCCGGTGCACCCAGGTGGCGTGCCTCGAGATGGAGCGGGTTGGCGGCGTTGTTCACGAGGTGGCGGTCCCACGGAATTGTCTCGGGGGTGATGGGCTCGGGGCGAACGGGGCCATCCCACGGCTCCAGGTTCTGCTGGTGCGGACGCTCGTCGCCCATCCACGCAAGGCCGGCCGCGGGGGCGCCGACGAAACCGCACCGTTCGGCTTCGATCACCGACATCATCCGCGCGATGACCTGCGGTTCGAGCAGGAGGTCGTCGTCGAGGTACTGCACGTAGGGCGCGCCGGCGTGGTCGAGCAGGAACTGGCGCTGGTGGGCCATGCCGCGCGCGGGCCGGTTCGTAAGCAGCGTGACGCGGTGCCCGTGCCAGCGCAGGGCGTCGATCACGGTTCGCAGCTCCGGAGTGTCGAGGTACGCCTCGGGCTCGGGCGTCTGGTCGGCGATGGTGATGTCGAAGTCGCGGTAGGTCTGGCCGAGCAGACCGGCGAGGGTGACGGCGAGGCCGAGGGGGCGGCAGAAGGTCGGGATGAGGACGTCGAGCCGGGCCATGGGCACCTCCGGGGACATGGTGCGGGCCCGGCGCGGCACCGCGGATGGGAGCGGGGGCACCAGCGATTGCAAACCGGTAACGCGCGGGTCAATTCGCCACGAGGGCCGCCGATTTCGAGGGTTATTCCCGGTTCACCCGGCGGGGCAGCGGGCTCAGGATCCCGAGCATGGGTTCAGCAACCGCGGCGTTGCATGACCCGGGAGAGACGGAACCCCGGTCCGTGCGGTACGAAGGGGGTGGCCTGGCGGTGCGTGTCGCACGGAGCCGGCTGCTGCGGATGGTCACGCCCGGTTTCGTCCTGCTCCTCGGCGCGAGTCTGGCGATTGTCACCTTTGTGTCAGTAAGTTCCCGGGAGCGGCACGCCCGCGACGAGCATCTCGACCGCGTGGTCGACCGCATCGCGGCGGCGGTGGACGCTCGCGTCGCCACCTACGAGGATGCGCTTCGTTCTGGCGCGGCGCTGTTCGCCGCCGACCCCGACGTGACGTACGACGAGTGGCAGCGCTTCTCCGCGAGCCTGGACCTCACGGGCCGGTACCCCGGGGTGAACGGTATCGGCGTGGTGCTGCCCGTGAAGGCGGCTGAGATCACTGAGTTCGAGGCAGACGCGCAGCGGGAGATGCCCGGCTTCGCGGTCCGGTCCTTCGGCCAGATTCCCGACGACGACGTCCACATGGTGATCACGTACATCGAGCCCCTGGCGGCGAACCAGAGGCGCGCGGTTTGGACATTGGCAGCGAACCGTTGCGGCGAGCGGCGGCGGAACGCGCCCGCGACCTCGGCCACCCGGCCATCACCGACCGGGTCACCCTGGTGCAGGACAAGATGGGCCGCCCCGGCTTCCTTATGTATGTTCCCGTGTACTCGTCGGGAAGCGTCCCGGAGACGGTGACGCAGCGCCGGGCGGAGTTGACGGCGTGGGTTTATGCCCCGTTCGTAACGGAGCCGTTCCTCTCTGGCGTGGTGGGGTCGATGTCGCGGGAGGTCCGGCTGGAAGTCCGCGAACTGGACACACGTGCCTCAGACCCCGTCGTCTACGCGGAGGGCGGGCGACTGATCGGGAACAGCGAGCGGACCCGCGTGATCGACATCGGCGGGCGATCGTTCGCGCTGGACTTCGAACGGGGGCCCGCGTTCACGCACTCGGCGAGCCTAGCGGGGTGGATGGCGGGCGTGATTCTCCTGGTGACGCTGGTGCTCGGGTTCCTGGCCGCACGGCTGCAGAACGCGGCCCGGCGCGGCTGGGAAGTCGCGCTGCGACGGCAGGAAGAGCTCGCGCAGGCCGCGAGCCGCACCGAGGCGGCGGAACGCGCGGCGGAACATCGCGGCGAGATCGTGAACCTCGCGTCGCACGAGCTTCGCAACCCACTGGCCGTGCTCTCGCTTTCGGCCGAACTGATGGAAGCGGAGGCCGAGGCGACGGGCATGGCGGACCTTGCGGAGACGGCGCGCGCGGCACGCACCGCCGCCGCCCGCGCCGAGGCACTCGTGGCCGAACTTCTCGACCTCAACCGGATCGACTCCGGGCGCCTGGAACTGGCGGTACGACCGGTGGATGTGGGGCCAATGCTGCGAGAGGTCTCGGAGATGGCGATTGCCCACTGGGGCGACCGGCGGGTGAGCCTTTCCGAGCTGCCCGGAACCGGCGCGGTCCTCGCGGACCCGGACCGGCTGCGCATCATCCTTCGAAACCTCGTTGACAACGCCGCGCGGCACTCGGCCGAGGGCGGGCCCATCGCGGTTTCCGTGCAGGCCGAGGGCCAGCTGGTGAGCGTTACCGTCGAGGACGACGGCCCCGGCATCGCACCGGCGGAGGCCGGCACCATCTTCGAGCGGTTCCGGAGGCGGAAGGGCCCACACGCCGGAGGCATCGGCATCGGGCTGTATCTGAGCCGCGAACTCGCGCGGCGCATGGCGGGGGACGTCGAGCTCGTCGGTTCCGAGCGAGGAGCGCGATTCCGGCTGACGCTGCCCTCGGGCGCGAGAACGGGGATGGCCGATGGCTAACGCTGCGGAGAAGGCGCCGGGCCGCGGCGGCGGGCGGCGCATCCTCGTCATCGAGGACGAGTTCCAGCTGCGCCGGCTCGTGGCACGGCTGTTCACGCTCGAGGGGTTCGCGGTGGTGCAGGCGGAGCACGGCCTCGCGGCGCTGGGCGCGCTCGAAAGCGGCCCGCCCCCGGACCTGGTGCTGCTCGACTACAAGATGCCCGTGATGGATGGCGCCGAGTTTCTTTCGCTCATGCGTCCGCAATGGCCCTCGCTGCCGGTGCTGCTCGTGACGGCCTCACCGGAGGCCGCGGAGCTGGCCGTGCAGCACCGTTGCGCCGGCGTGGTGATGAAGCCGTTCCATGCGGCGTCCCTGATGACGGCTGCGTTGGAGGCGCTGGGCGAGGCCGCCGGCGAGGCGGCGCGGCCCGTGGCGAGCTGACACCCGACTGTCCCCTGCTTGCCCCTTCATTCCCATTCAGGACACCTGTTGGACTCCGATGATCACGGTACTTCCCCCGCAGGGTCACTCGATGACCGGGGGCGTAGACGGCAGGTGACAAGATGCGATCCAGGCTTCCCGTGGTCATCGGCACCGGCGCGATTCTCGTGTTCGGGCTCCGAAACGACGGCCTTGCCGCGTTCAGCGACACGGCCACTTCGACCGGGAACACGTTCACGACGGGCACCCTCGACATCAAGCTCGGCGATGGCTCGGGCGCGACGAGCGACAGCGTCTCGGCCTCGATTGCGTTCAACGGGATTGCACCCGGCGACTCGGTAACGCGGCAGATCGTGGTCGCGAACGCGGGCACGAACACCCTTCGTTATGCGATTTCGAGCGTGGCCACGAACGCGGACAGCAAGGCGCTCAAGGACGCCCTCGCGCTGGTGGTGAAGACGGCCGACGTCACCACGCCGGCGAATCCCTGCGACAACTTCGACGGCACGCAACTCTACAGCGGCGACCTCGACAGCACGGCCGGAAAGATCATCGGCGACAGCGCGAGCGGTGGGCAGACCGGCGACCGAACGGTGGCGGCGGCGGCGAGCGAGACCCTCTGCTTCCAGGTAACGCTGGCGCTGAGCGCGGGCAACGCCCTCCAGGGCGCGGCCACGACCGCGACGTTCACCTTCGACGCCGAACAGACGGCGAACAACTAATGACCACGCGGATGGCAACGCAGTTCGGGCGAACGAGCACGCGCGGCGCCGCGATCTCCGCCGGGACGGTTGCGGAGTGGCTGACGATGGCGCTGCTCGCGGCGGTGCTCGCCGTCGTCGTGTTCGAACCGTTCGGCGCCGTCCGTGCGACGGTCATCCGAGGAAGCAGCATGGGCGACGCCCTCCCGCTCGGGTCGGTCGCCATCTCCGTCGGGGCGAAGGGCGACGAGATTGAAGCCGGCGACGTGATTGTCTTCCGACAGCAGAGGGGCCACGTGGTGTTCCACCGCGTGGAGGCCGTGACCATGATCGAAACGGGCGTCGTGGCGAGGACGCGTGGTGACGCCAACGGCGCCGCCGACGCGAACCCGGTTTCGCTGGACGGCGAAGGATCGCGGGTCGTGGCCCATGTTCCGTACCTGGGCTACGCCGTGATCGCCCTTCGCAACCCATCGACCATGGCCGTTCTCGCTTTCGCGGGGCTGGTGGCGTGGATGGTGGCGGGCGATGTGAAGGCGGCGGGCTGGCATCTCGGCCCGCGGCGGCACCCGCGTCGGCGCGCCGCGGACCGCCGTCACTGGTACCAGGGGTGCTGTGATGGGACTCCGTCCGCACGTTGGCGGCCGGGCACTCACGGTCGTCGGGCTGGCCGTGGCCATGAGCGTGGCGTGGCGAATGGGAAGCGGCGGCGCGGTGTTCTCTGACCGCGGGGCACAGGCGTACCAGTTCGCCGCGGACACGCTGGACGCGCCCACCAATGTTCGCGCCACGGGCGGGACCTCCGTGACGGTGACCTGGACCGCGACGGCGGACACGTACGCAACGGGGTATCGCGTGCTCCGGGGAACCAGCGCGACGGGCCCCTTCACGCAGGTCGCGCAGATCCCGTCGCGCACGACGACGACCTACAGCGAGAACCCGTCATCGGGGCAGTGGTGGTATGTGGTTCGCAGCTACCGGCAGAACTGGGTGAGCGCCGACACGACTCCCGCTTCCGCGGTCGTCGGCCTCACCGTCGGGTACCTGCAGAACGATCCGTACCCCTCGACGGGCAACACCTCGTCACACGCGATGCTGCCGCTCACCCTGACGGCCCCTACGGCCACCACCCTTTACAACTACGACGCGGACCGGGACACCTTCGCCGGCCTGCGCCTCCTGCGCAGCACGAAGGGCATCGCCGAGACGGACACGACGAGGATGCAGATCTGGCGGACGGAGGCGCTGGGGACGGGGCTCACGTTCAGCGGATTCGGGCAGGTCGTGCTCTGGAGCGCGACCGAGGGGTTCGCGCAAGGCGTGGCCGGGTCCGTGACGGTGGCAATCCGCGATGTCTGGGCCGGCGGCGCGACGACGGTGACCTCGACGACGATTTCGCGGGCGAACTGGCAGGGCGGCGCGACGGGATTCGTGAGCGACACGTTCGTGCTGCCGTCGTTCACCCACACTTTCGCCGCGGGCCACGCGATCGAGGTGAAGGTGGTCGTCAACAGTACGGGCAGCGGGGACGACATGTGGCTGGCCTACGGCACGGCCGCGTACCCGGCGAAGGTCATCGGCCCGTGACGTGTGGGAGTGCGAGGAAGGGAAGGGGCGCCCCTGCGGGCGCCCCTTCCTGATGTGGTGCGCGGAGAGCTACGCGAGCAGCTCGGCGGGGGTGAGGCTGAACTCCTTCAGCATGTCGTCGGCATAGGTGATGCGGCCGGAAATCTGGGCCGGGTCGCCGTGGACGAGGCGCAGGCAGGCTTCGGCCATGTGCTCGACGGGCGTCACGTTGTCCTTGTTCGCTTCGTTGATGAGGTGGTGGTGGATCACGCCGGGGGTCGCGACGAGGCCGGGCGAGATCACGTTCACGCCGATGCCCTGCGGGGCGACTTCCGAGGCGAGGCCGGTGGTGAAGCGCTCGAGCGCGGCCTTGCACATGCCGTAGACGGTGCCGCCGCGGCCGGGCGAATTCAGCTTCGGGTGCAGCGCCGCGTGCGACGAGATGTTGAGGATCCAGCCGCGCTTGCGCTCCTGCATGCTCGGGAGCACCAGCTGGGCGAGGTGGAACGGCCCGAACACCTGCACTTCGAACATCAGGTCGATGCGCTTGCGCGGGAAGCTCTCGACGGGGATGAAGTAGGTGATGGCCGCGTTGTTCACGAGGATGTCAACGGGCCCGTAGGTCTCTTCGGTCTTCTTGATGAGAGCGGCGCGGTCCTCGGGGTCCGAGAGGTCGCAGCGGACGGCGGTGGCTTCGCCGCCGGCATCGCGGATGCGCTTCACGACGCTGTTGATGCTGCCTTCGAGGATGTGGTCGCCTTCCTCGACGGTGCGGGCGGAGACGATCACCTTCGCCCCCTCCATGGCGTAGCGGATGGCGATGGCTTCGCCGATGCCGCGCGACGCGCCGGTGACCACGGCGACCTGGCCGGCGAGAACGCCGTTCTTGTTGACGGTAGCTGCCAAGGGATTTCCTCCAATGATGACGCGGCCACGAGGCCGGGATGTCTGCTTGCGAGCGGCCGCCCCACCCATCGGCGCTGGCCCCGGGCAGTATAGGACCGCCCGGGGACGGGGGCACGCGAATTCAGGCGAGCGGCTCGATAGCGCGCCGTTCCTCGCCGAAAGGGTCGCTCGCGAGGCCGCTGGCGCGGTCGAAGATCATGGTCGGGCGGCCGGCGCTATCGTAGGCGGGCCAGTTGCCGATGGATTCGTGCGAAGGGTTGCCCGTGCGGGCGAAGGCGAGCCAGGCGTCCATCATCGCGCGGGAGAGCTGTTCGACCTCGGGGCCAGTGCCGGCGAAGCGGTCCTGCGTGGGCGCATCGAGCGTTCCGAAGAGGAACGGCATTTCGAGGGCGTGGCACGACCCCAGCGCACCCCGCCGGGCCGGCGAGGCGTGCGTGAAGAGGTAGACGTAGGCGGGTTGGTGCTCGGCCTGCGCGAGGGCAAGCCGCATCGCGCCGACGCGGAAGCGGGCGTCGGAGTCGATGGCATCCTGGATATCGAGGTTGGTCGCGGGGAGGCCCTTCGCCGTCCGGGAGGCGCGGTAGACCGCGATGACCGCGGCCGCATCGGCATCCGTGGCGCGGGGCAGCGTCGCACGGACTCCGGCGACGAGGCCGGCTTCGTCGAGCTCCTCGCGGCGCATGGTTGCGGCGAACAGCTTCGTCTCGTCGCGGTTCGTGCCCACGAGCATGGGGATGCCCGCCGCCGCGCCCGCGCGGACGGCCGCGAGCGGCTGGACGGTCAGCGATTCGCCATCGAGGACGGGCCCGAAGCGGGGGCCGCCCGTGCGCGCCGAACGCGCCGCCACGGCGGTTTGTGCGTCGACGATGGCGGACGCGGGCAGCTCGAGCGCCTTCGCGGCCGTGGCGCGATCGAGGCCAAGTTCGGCGAGCATCGCGTCGGCGAGGGAGAGGGCGGTCTCGCGGTCGCTGGCGCGGCCGGTGCCGCTCTGGAGGATTGCCTTATGAAAGAGACCCTTCGCCGCCGGCATGGCGAGGAGCGTCCCCACCGCGGCCGCACCGGCGGACTCGCCGAAGATGGTGACGTTCGCGGGGTCGCCGCCGAAGGCCGCGATGTTGTCGCGCACCCATTCGAGCGCCGCCACCTGGTCACGCTGGCCGGCGTTCGCGACCAGCCCCTGCCCCGGGAGCACGTCCGCGAGCGAGAGGTAGCCGAGCGCGCCGAGCCGGTAGTTGATGGTCACGACGACGACGTCGCCGCGGGTGGCAAGCGGACCGCCGTTGTACAGCGGCTCGTACCCGGCGCCATGGGTGAACCCCCCGCCGTGGATCCAGAAGAGGACGGGCCGGCGGGCGCCGTCGGCGGCGGGGGTGAAGACGTTCAGGTTCAGGCAGTCTTCGTCCTGGGGGCCGCTGGCGGCGAAGCCGGCGATGGGGTGGGAGGTCTGCGGGGCGGCAAGCCCGATGGCGCCGGCTGCGCGCACGCCCTGCCACGAGGCGGGCGGCTCGGGCGCGCGCCAGCGGCGCTCGCCGGCGGGGGCGGCGGCGTAGGGGATGCCGAGGAAGGCGAGATGCCGGTCGCGTTGGACGCCCTCGAGGGCGCCGTAGGTAGTCTGGACAGTGGTCACGCGGGACTCCTTATGGACAGTGCGGCGCATTCTACGCCCGGACGATGCCTGCGGCTGCGCCGGTTGCCCGTTGGCCCCCGGAGGGTGAGGCTCGCGAGTGATGGACTTTCTGCGCGCGGCCATCCTCGGCATCGTCCAGGGGTTGACGGAGTTCCTTCCGATCTCGTCGTCGGGTCACCTCGTGCTCATCCCGGCCCTGTTCGGGTGGGACGACCAGGGTCTGTCGTTCGATGTCGGGCTGCACCTGGGCACGCTTCTGGCCATCCTCGGCTACTTCTGGCGGGATTGGGTGCAGATGTTCCGGGTCGGCACGGCGGACCTCGTCAAACACCAGTTCCGGTTTCGCGAACACCACCGGCCGAGCCAGTTCCTGTGGCTCATCGCCCTGGGGTCCGTGCCGGCCGCGCTGGTCGGGTTGCTGTTCAACAGCTGGATCGAAGACAACGTGCGGCAGCCGTGGCTCATCGCGATCACGCTCGCGGTGGTGGGCGCGATCATGCTCTATGCGGACCGGCGGGGGAGCCGCTCCCGGGACATGGGTACGATCGGGCTGGCGGACGCCGTGATCATCGGTGCGGCGCAGGCGTGCGCCCTCATCCCCGGGGTCTCGCGCTCCGGAGCAACGATGACCGCGGCGCTGTTCCGCGGCCTCGAACGGAACGACGCCGCGCGTTTCGCTTTCCTGCTGGGCACCCCCGCGTTCGTGGGGGCGGCGCTCCTCAAGGCGAGCGACCTCGCGAGCGAATCGAGCCGGGACCTGGCGGAGCTCGGCGTCGGGTTCGCGTGCTCCGCGGTCGTGGGGCTCATCGTGATCCACTTCCTGCTGCGCTACCTGCGCACTCGCAGCCTGGCGGTATTCGTGTGGTACCGGTTCGGGGTCGCGGCACTGACGCTGCTGATTGGCGCGATCCGGGTGGCCTGACGCCTGCATCTTCCCGCCCTCCGCCGTAGACTCGCGAAGGGGAGGGAACCATGCTCGAAACGCTCCGCCTTGAAGGGCGGGTGGCAATCGTGACCGGCGGCGGCCGGGGGCTCGGCCGGGAGATGGCGCGCTCGCTGAGCGAAGCCGGCGCCGACGTGGTGATCGCCAGCCGGACGGCGGCCCAGCTTGAATCGACCGCGGACTTCATCGCCGCCGCGACTGGCCGGCGGCCCGTATGCATCCCGACCAACGTGCAGAAGTCGGACGAGTGCGAGGCGCTCGTGGACGCAACCATCCAGCGGTTCGGCAAGCTGGACATCATGGTGAACAACGCGGGCATCGGGGACCGCCGCGGAGCCGGTTCCTCGATCTGGGACCTCTCGGACGAGGACTGGCTGGACAGCATCCAGGTGAACCTCTTCAGCACCTTCTACTGCACGCGCGCGGCCTCCAGGCACATGAAGGCGCGCGGCGAAGGCGGCGCCATCCTCAACGTCGCGAGCGGCCTCGGGATGCGCGCATCCGTGAACTCGCTGGCGTACGGTGCGGCGAAAGCAGGAGTCATCGCGCTGACGAAGACCACGGCGGCGCAGCTCGCGGGGGAGGGTATCCGGGCGAACTGCATCGTGCCCGGGTTCCTCACGCAGAGCCCGCCCGAGACGGAGGAGGCGAAGGAGCGGATCCGCACGCGCGGGCTGTTCAACCCCGCCCTGCGCCTCGGCGAGGCGTGGGAGATGGGCCCCCTGGCGGTGTTCCTGTGCTCGGAGGCATCGAGTTACATCACCGGCGAAATCTTCGTCATCGACGGCGGCGGGCTCGCGGGCGGCATCGCCCCCATGGGCCACACGGCGGGAGGACCAGCCAATGGCTGAGATCGACTGGCAACGGCAGCCGGGATTCGACCTGACCGGCACGCGGGCACTGGTGGTGGGGTTCGCGAACCCCGCGGGGCGCGCCATCGCGAACGCGCTCGCGGAGGCGGGCGCGGACGTGGCGGCGGCCGCCGCCACGCTCGACGGCGACGAGGTGATGGAGGCGAAGCGCGCCAGCACCGACGCGATAAAGGCAGGGAGGAAGTCGTTCTCGCAGGCCTGGGACGTGACGCTGCCGACGAACGTACAGGTCAGCTTCAGGCAGCTTGTGAAGGAGTTCGGATTCCCGGAGGTGCTCGTCTGGAACGCCGACGCGCCCCTCGCGAAGCCGATCGAGCAGACCACGGACATGGAGTTCGGCCGCGTCTCGCAGCTCAACCTGGCTGGAGCATTCTATGCCGCGCGGTCATGGACGAAGAGCCTGCCCGAGGGTCAGCCGGGACGGCTGATCTTCGTCAACAGCATGTTCGGGGAGCGCGGCATCCCGCAGGGGGCGGCGTACGCCGCGGCTCGCGGCGGCATCGTCGGCCTCATCGTCGCACTGAGCCAGGAGCTCGGGCCCCGGGGCGTCACGGTGAACGGGATCGGCACGGGCTGGATGGACTGGACACCGGGTCGCGGCCCGGACGAGATCGGCGCGAACCGGCTGATGCGGTTCGTCCCCATGCGGCGGTTCGGACGCGCGGACGAACTGGGCGGGCTCGCGGTACTGCTGGCGTCGGGGGCGGGTGGGTACCTGAACGGCCAGATCTTCCATGCCGATGGCGGCGTGCTCACCCATATCTAGCATGCCGCCGCACAAGCCCCTGGTGGTCCGGATGCTGGAGCAGCGGAAGGTGGCACACGAGGTCTTCGCCTTCGATGCCACCATCCGCGACGCCACGAAGGTAGCCGAGGAAACCGGCACGTCTCCGGAAACGGTGTACAAGACGCTAGTCGTCGAACATGACCCGCCAAAGGGCAAGCCGATGCTGGTGATGATGCCTTCGGGCGCGGAACTCGACCTGAAGGCCCTTGCCGCGGCTCTCGGTGCGAAAAAGCTCCGCATGGCGAGCCATGCCGATGCGGAGCGGCACACCGGGCTGCAGGTCGGCGGCATCAGCGCGCTCGCCCTCCTCGGGAAGGCGTTCGCCGTTTACATCGATGGCCGCGCCGAGGCGCTCGACCAGATCCTGGTGAGCGCCGGGCAGCGCGGGTACGACGTCCGCCTCGCGGTGCGGGACCTGCTCGCGCTCACGGGGGCGAGGCCGTTGGCGGGTATCGCCGTCTAGCGGCCGGTGCTGCCGTGGCCGCCACTTCCCCGCGCCGTCTCCGAGAGGGTGTCCGCTTCCTCGAAGTCGACCTCGGCCAGCCGGGCGATGACCATTTGTGCTATCCGGTCACCATCGTGGACGACGTGCGTCACGCCCGGGGCGAAGGCGTACATCGTGACGATGAGCTCGCCCCGGTAATCCGCGTCGACGGTCCCGAAGGTGCAGAGCACGCCCTGCTTCGCGAGCCCGCTCCGGGGACGAACCTGCACGTCGAGGCCGGCCGGCACTTCAATCGCGATCCCCGTGCGCACCAGAACGGGGTGGGCGGAAACCTCGATCGGCTCGTCCAGGCAGGCGAAGAGATCGAACCCGGAAGCGTGCTCCGTGGCGCGGTAGGGGAGCTTCGCCGTGGGGCGCAGCCGCTTCACGCGGACCAGGCTTTTTTCGTCGCTCACCGGCGGATGACCGGGAGGATGAGGGCGCTCGGGTGGGCTTCGTCGTGGAGCACGCTGTTCACCGCGACGGCTGTCGCGGCATCCGTGGCGATGACGCCTCCCGTGTTCGTATTGCGGTCGAAGCGCGGGAAGTTGGAGCTGCTGACTTCGATGCGGATGCGGTGCCCGGCCCGGAAGAGCGCGGCAATGCCCGTCATGTCGACCGTGACAGCCACCGGCTCGCCGCCGCGCAGGAGCGATGCGCGCTCGAACCCATCCCGGTAGCGCGCCCGGAGGATGCCGTCGCAGAGGTTGAGCGCGACACCGTCGGGGGCGACATCGACCAGCTTCACCGTGAAGTCCGTGTCCGGCTGACTGCTCGCGACCCAGAGCCGCGCTTCCACCGGCCCGGCGATCTCGAGGTCCTCGGCAAGGGCGGGACTCGTGTAGCAGAGGACGTCCTGGCGCTGCTCGACGGCGGCCTGATCGAACTGGCCCGCAGGCACATCGGAGGGGCTGACGAAGTTGCCACCGCCGCGCGTTGGAACCGGATTCAGGGGGTCAGAGACGATGCGGTCGGGCTGCTCGCCGCCGGTGGGCGCGTGGGCGGTGCGGGCGCCGTCGCCCCGCGCGGTGTTCGCGCCGCCGTTGGAGTGCAGGAAGTACGGGGTGAACGCGGCCTCTTTCGGGGGCCAGGCATCAAAATCGTGCCAGCGGTTCGCGCCGACCGTGAACACACGCACCGGGGGTTCGCGATCGATGGCGGTGTCGCGGTCACGCAGCCAGTGGTCGAACCAGCGCATGTGGAGCTCTTCGAGCACGATCTGGGCGACGGCGCCGAAGTTGGAGTGGCCGGCCTGCGTGTGCAGCATGGCGCCGTGGATCCACGGGCCGACAATGAGCTTCTGGCCGTTGCGTGCGATGTCGGTCGGGGCGTTTTCGCGCATGCCCGTGTAGTTGCGCAGGGTGCCGCGCAGGAACATGTCGAACCAGCCCCCGAGGTTGAAGGCGGGCGTGTGGATGCGCGAATGGGCAGCTTCGATGCTCACCGATTCCCAGTAGGCATCGCGCGTGGGGTGGTCCAGCCACTCCTTGAAGTAGGGCGCGACGAGGTCGTGGGCGAAAGCGGGGATATCGCGCACGGGCAGATGGCGGAGCACCGGCCAGTGGTCGAAGGCGAGCGCGTAGAGGCCGCGGAGCAGCTTCTGGCGGGTCGCCTCGTCCATGTCGCGCTTGAGTGTCTCGGGGATGGCGAAGCCGGTGCCGGCCCACATGGTGTTAAAGGCGAGTTCGAAGGCGCCCCCCTGGTAGATCCAGCCGTCGTAGTAATCGGAGGCGGTGAGGCCGGGGAAGATCGCCTGGAGGTTGGGGGCCTGCGCCTTCGCCGCGAGCCACTGCGTCGCGCCGTAATAGGAGGCGCCGTACATGCCCACGCGCCCGTTGCTCCAGACCTGGCGTGCGGCCCACTCGACGGTGTCGAAGCCGTCGTCGATCTCCTGGTGGAACGGCCGGAAGTCGCCTTCGCTTTCGAAGCGGCCGCGAACGTCCTGGATGACGACGACGTAGCCCTCGCTCGCGGGGCGAATGGGCGGGAGCCAGTTGTAGGCGGTGGAGCCCACGGCCTTGCTGTAGGGCGTGCGCATGAGGAGGACGGGGTAGCGGCCCTCCGGTTCGGGGCGGAAGACATCCGCGCGAAGCACGGTTCCATCGCGCATGGGCACGGCAACGTTGCGCTCGACGCGGATGTCCATCAGTTGAGCCATGACCAACTCCGGGAGGGTGTGAGCGAAGGGTACACCGGCGCCGGGCACGGGAAACGCGCCGCCCGGTACACTAACGATGTGGCTATCGACCTGGATCCCGGCGCCGCCGGCCTCGGCAACGCCCGCCTCGTGAGGGCGATCATCGACGAGATGGGCGGGGGCGCCATTCCCTTCGAGCGGTTCATGGAGCTCGCGCTCTACCACCCGGAGTTCGGGTACTACCGCAAGCCGGGGCGCATCGGCCCGCAGGGTGACTTTCTCACGAGCCCCGTCATTCATCCGATGTTCGGGTGGGCGGTGGCGGGCTGGTGCCGCGCCGCGTGGGAGGCGATGGGCCGACCCGCGCCGTTCACGGTCTTCGAGCCCGCGGCGGGCGAGGGCGCCCTCGCGACGAGCATCCTGGATTGGGCCGAGGGCCGCGACGACGGCTTCCGGGAGGCGCTGCGCTACGTGGCCATCGAACCCGGCGCCCGGGGAAGTGACCCGCGCGTGGAGTGGTCCACGCCGCCGATCGAGCCCGCGCAGGCGGGCGTCGTCGTTTCGAACGAACTTTTTGACGCATTCCCCGTGCGGCTGTTTGATACGGGAGGCCGCGGGCCAGTCGAGATCGGTGTGATGTGGGATGGGGAGCAGTTTGGCGAAGTCCCGCTGGGCGTCGTCTCGCTCGATGACGCACCAGCGCAGGGGCGGTTCGAAGTGAACCAGCACGCCTACCCGGCGATGCGGTCGCTCTGCGGGCTGATCGAACGCGGCGCCGTCCTGACCTTCGATTACGGCTACCCGCAGGAGGAGCTGTGGGCGCCGTGGCGGACGACGGGGACGCTGCTCTGCTTCTACCGGCACACCGCACACGAGAACCCGCTCATCCACGTCGGCGACCAGGACATGACGACGCACGTGAACTTCTCGGAGCTGATCTCGGCGGTCGAGGACGAGGGGTTCGTACCCCACGGCCCGGTGAGCCAGTCGGACTTTCTGCTTTCCATGGGGCTGGGAGCGCTGGTCGAGGCGGCGCGATCGGATATGGGCGAGTACTTCGCCCGCCGGCGGGCGCTGCAGACGCTGACGGATGCCGCCGGACTCGGACGGGTGCGCGTGCTGGCGGCAACACGGGGGTTCGAGGGTCCGCTGCCCGGGTTCGAGGAGGCGCCATGAGCGAGCCGGCACCCCGCGAGCTGCCTATCGCCGCGGGTGATGTTGCTCCCGCATTCGACCTTACGGCGGTGGACACCGGCGGCGGGCAGCTGCAGGTTCGCATGCCGAAGGCGGCCGAGGACGGGCCTGTCCTCCTCATCTTTTACCAGGACGACGGGATGCCGATCTGCACGCGGGAGCTGACGGCGATCGCGCTCGATTACGAGCTGCTCGCGGGCGCGGGGGTGCGCGTCTTCGGCATCAACACGAACGGGCTCGGCTCACACGGCAAGTTCCAGGAACGCGACCACTTCCCGTTTCCGCTCATCAGCGACTTCCACGGCGAGGCGGTGAAGGCATACGGCTTCTGGGACGCGGAGGAGCGGAAGTCCCGGCGTGCACTGGTGCTCGTGGGGCAGGGCGGCGTCGTCCGACACGTGGTGCCGCACTTCAACCCGGGGAACGTGAACGGGAAGGTCGAGATCTTCGAGGCGCTCGGACTGCTGTCGTAGCGCGGACCCCCGGCTACTCGATGGGCGGGCGCGTGAGTGCGAGGAAGAGCATGGGGAGCAGGCCCGCGCTATTGACCAGCGCGAGGACGGGCACCCAGGCGCGGTGGCCGTTCTTGAGCGCCCGGCGGATGGCCACGGCCTTCCAGGCTGTGTCCCAGCTCACGAGTGCGGCAAGCAGAATCCCTCGTCCGGTTCGCACCGCCTAAGCCTAGCAGAATGTTCACGGGGCGCTACCCTTTCCGTCGATGGACCTTACCGCTTCCGAACTCATCGGCGCTCGACCGCATCGGGCTGGTCGCCTTCGCCTTCGCCGGGGTCGAAGTGGGCGCACGCCGCCGGCTCGACCTCTTCGGGCTCCTCGTCATGGGCGTGGTGGCGGCGGCCGGCGGCGGTCTCTTTCGGGACCTGATCCTGCAGCGCGTGCCGCTGGTCGTCGCCGAAGCGGACTATATCGCGTGGCCGATTGGCGGTTCGCTGGCGGCGATCGGGTTCGTGGTGGCGAAGCGGCGCATCCCGGCGAGCCTGAGGGCAATCGCCGAAGCGGGGGGAACGGGCGCGTTCGCCGTCGCGGGTGCGCTCGCGGCGATTGGCGCGGAACTGCCCGTGACGGCGGTGGTGATGCTCGGCGTCATCACGGCGACCGGCGGCGGCGTCATCCGCGACCTGCTGGCGGACCGCATCCCCGTGGTCCTTCGAACGGAGGTGAACGCGACGGCGGCGGCGCTGGGAGCGTTGACGGTTTGGGCGGTGGAGCCGCAATCGCGGGAGCTGGCGGCGCTGCTGGGAGCCGGGGTCACGGCATTGGTCCACGTGGGCGGGCTCGCGTTCGACCTCCATCTGCCCATTCCGGATCCGCCGGGCAAGCCGCCCCGGACGGGCGTTTGAGGAGATCGCCGAACTAGCGCAGAATAACGACGCGACAACGCGGGACGCGGGGGATCGCGTGTCCGCGGCGAACCCACACAGTCCGGCGGTGAATCCGGAAGAAGGGGACACAACCACTCATGGATATGCAGTTCGGCCCGAAGGAAGAGACGCTGCGCACGGAAGTGCGGTCGTTCCTTCAGAGCACGCTCAAGGAT
This sequence comes from Candidatus Amarobacillus elongatus, assembly GCA_016703545.1. Classification (GTDB taxonomy): domain Bacteria; phylum Chloroflexota; class Dehalococcoidia; order Tepidiformales; family Tepidiformaceae; genus Amarobacillus; species Amarobacillus elongatus. The sequence continues at coordinate 273,374 of JADJBX010000002.1, read as the reverse complement.
CGCCCGGACGGCGAGAGCCGCAGCGACGAGGAATTCGAGTTCGCGAAGGGCTTCAACGCGGAACTGGGCAAGCGCGGGTGGATCGCGCCGGCCTGGCCGAAGGAGTACGGCGGGCTCGGGGCTTCCATCTATGAGCAGATGGTCTTCAACGAGGAGTTCGGCTACTACAACGCGCCGGACACGGGCACGCGCGGCTTCGGCGTCGGCATGATCGGCCCTACCCTCATCATTCACGGCAACGAAGAGCAGAAGAAGCGCTACCTCCCGCGCATCACGAGCGGCGAGGACATCTGGTGCCAGGGCTACTCGGAGCCGGGCGCGGGCTCGGACCTCGCGTCGCTGCAGACGCGTGCCGTGCGCGACGGTGACGAGTACGTCATCAACGGCCAGAAGATCTGGACCTCGGGCGGGCACCGCGCGAACCAGATGTTCTGCCTCGTTCGGACGGACCCGGATGCGCCGAAGCACCGCGGCATTTCGTTCCTGCTCATCGACGACATCAAGAACCAGCAGGGCCTCCAGCTTCGCCCGCTGATCAACATGGCGAACCGCCACCACTTCAACGAGGTCTTCTTCGAGGACGTCCGCGTTCCCGCCCAGAACCTCATCGGCGAAGAGAACCGCGGCTGGTACGTCGGCATGACGCTGCTGGACTTCGAGCGCTCGGGCATCGGCACCACGGCAGCGCAGAAGCACACGCTTGAGAACCTGACGGAGCGTCTGCGCGGCAGCTCGGACGACGTCCGCAAGAAGTACCGCACGAAGCTGGCCGACCTGGCCGTGGCCAACGGCGTGGGCCGGTATCTGGGCTACCGCATCGGCTACATCCAGGCCTCGGGCCGGGTGCCGAACTACGAAGCGTCCGTCGTGAAGATCTACCAGTCGGAACTGGGCCAGAAGATCTACAACTTCGGCATCTCGATGCTGGGCCTCGCGGGCCAGTACCGGCCGGAGCAGGAGAACGCTCCCCTGGGCGGCATGATGTCCGAGCAGTACATGCTCGCCGTCCCGTCGACCATCTACTCGGGTTCGAACGAGATTCAGCGCAACGTCATCGCGACGCGCGGTCTCGGCCTGCCCCGCGGCTAAACCCCGCGGCCCGCTCCGGCGGGAGTTCGCACACAAGCAAGAGGCCCCGGCGCATGCGCCGGGGCCTCTTCCGTTCCCATGAAGGGCGCCCGTGGGGTGTCAGGCGGCAGGGTCCTGGGCTCGAACCTCGGCGATGAGCGAGGGATCGTCGGGCGGTGGCGGGTACTCGGCCGGGAGCCAGACCTGGGGCCACGCGGGCCGTACGGGGCCGCGAATCACGCCTGATTGCCCACCCGCGCGCACCGTTCCCTGCCCGGGAAGCGCAGCAACATTCGCGAGCGCCTCGGCGATGCGCGTGGCCTGCTCGTTCTGGGTGGAAGCGCCGCGGCTGACGTTCTGGAGCCAGGTGCTGCGGACATCGGCCTCAAGGGAGACGACGGGGTCGCCGTCGGCGCCGGGGCCATCGGAGGCGCCGGGCCCGGCACTGAGGCGCACGCTGACGTGCATCATCCCGGGGACGTTGCCCGGCGTCATGGTCACCCACCCGGCGCGGCCGCCCTGTGCCGTGAATGGCAGCTGCCCGGACTCGTCGCCGCCCGCGCCATCCTGGGCGGCGCGATACGCATCGGCGGAGAGGACAACGCGGTCGGGGCTCGCTCGCACCCCCACCTGCACTCCTTCGAACGCCCCTCCCGGGTCGATAGCGTGAACTGGACCGATGGCCGTGACAGACATGGCATGACTCCCTGACGGGATCATCGGAGCCGGGGGATTCCCCTAAGGGGTCAGATGGGAACACGCGAGTGGACGCGCCGAGGCGCGAGCCACCCGCGAACGCGCCGTACGCGGTGGCTTCGCAAACGCGGACCCGAAGCCGCGAGCGGTGGCGCCATGGGCGTGCGAAGCCGCGCGGCATGGCGCGCCGGGACGTGGACTTCGCCGCTACCGGTGGCGCTGGACGAACCGGCCGATGCGTTCGACGGCGCGCTCGATCTGTTCGTAGGCGGTGGCGTAGCAGGCACGCACGTGACCTTCGCCACTGGCGCCGAAGGCGTTGCCGGGGACGACGGCGACGCGCTCCTCGGCGAGCAGCAGCTCGCTGAAGGTTACGCTGTCGAGGCCCGTGGCGCGCACATCCGGGAAGGCGTAGAAGGCGCCGCGCGGTTCGAAGGTGGGCAGGCCGATGGCGCGGAAGCCATCGACGATGAGGCGGCGCCGGCGGTCGAATTCGGCGACCATTGCCTGCACGAACTCCTCACCCTCATCGAGCGCGGCCACGCCGGCGTACTGCGCGGCCGTGGGCGCGGACATCATCACGTACTGGTGGACCTTCATGATCGCCTCGGCCAGTGGCGCGGGGGCGCAGACCCAGCCCAGCCGCCAGCCCGTCATGGCGTACGCCTTGGAGAAGCCCCCGAGGAGGATGGTGCGGTCCCGCATGCCAGGCACGGCGGGGAACGACGCGTGCATGCCGGAGTAGGTCATGCGGTCGTACAGCTCGTCGCTGATGACGGCGAGGTCGTGGCGGGCAGCAACCTCGCCGACGCTGGCCAGGTCCTCGCGGCCCATCACGGCGCCCGTCGGGTTCGACGGATAGCCGAGGAGGAGGGCCTTGGTGCGGGGCGTGATGCGCGCCTCGATGTCCCCGGGGAGGAGGCGGAAGTCGTTGGCGGAGTAGGTGGGCACGGGAACGAAGCAGCCGCCCGCCATCTGGGTGGTGGGCAGGTAGGCGACGTAGCAGGGGTCCGCGCAGAGGACCTCGTCACCGGGATCGAGGATGGCCCGGAGGGCGATGTCCAGGGCCTCGCTGGAGCCGCTGGTGATGACGATCTCGGTGCGCGGGTCGTACCGCACGCCGTAGAGCCGCTGGAGGTGCGCGGCCAGCTTCTCCCGCAGTTCGAGGAGGCCGTAATTGGAGGTGTAGTGGGTGTCGCCGCGTTCGATGCTGCGGATGGCGGCGCGGCTGATGGGTTCGGGCGTGACGTAGTCCGGTTCACCGACCCCGAGCGAAATAACGTCCTCAATCGTCGACAGGAGGTCGAAGAACTTGCGGATGCCGCTGGGAGGAATGCTCCCCATCCGCTGGGACACATAACGCGCAGGGTCAGCCGATGGCTCGGTCGTCATGGTTCTGCTCCTTCCCCCGCCGGTGCAGCCCCACGAAAAAGGCCGCCTGCCGGCGGCCCAAAACGTGCTCGACGCGATTCGTGGTCGCGACCGCCTGTGCTACCCGCGCGCATGCGCCGCCGCAGCAGCGGCGGTGGCGGCGAGGGTGGAGGCGATAGCAACCATTGGTGTAACTGTCGGGGCAAACGGGGATCGGGTCAAGCGCCGGAGGTGGCGAGACGCGGGAGGGGCAGGCGTGAAGCCTGCCCCTCGAGGGTGTGATCCCGGAATGGCGGACCGTTACTTCTTGGGGGCGTTGAGCCAGGACATCATGGCGCGCATCTCCGCGCCGACCTGCTCCACCTGGTGCTCGGTCTCGATGCGCCGGGTGGCGAGGAAGCTCGGGCGGCCGGCCATGTTCTCGAGGATGAACTCCTTCGCGAACTGGCCCGTCTGGATCTCGGTGAGGACCTTCTTCATCTCCGCCTTGGTGGCGTCGGTGATGATGCGCGGCCCGCGCGTGTAGTCGCCGTATTCGGCGGTATCGGACACGGAGTAGCGCATGCGGGCGAGGCCACCTTCGTAGATGAGGTCCACGATGAGCTTGAGCTCGTGCATGGTCTCGAAGAAGGCGCTCTCGGGCTGGTAGCCGGCCTCGACGAGGGTTTCGAACGCGGCCTTGATGAGCGCGGACACGCCGCCGCAGAGGATGACCTGCTCGCCGAAGAGGTCGGTTTCGCACTCCTCGCGGAAGGTGGTTTCGAGGATGCCGGCGCGCGCGCCGCCGATTCCCTTGCCGTAGGCGAGGGCGAGCTGCATGGCGACTTCGGAATAGTCCTGGTGCACGGCGACGAGGCAGGGCACGCCGCCGCCTTCGGTGTACACGCGGCGCACCAGGTGGCCCGGGCCCTTCGGGGCGATCATCGCGACATCGACGAACGGGGGCGGCTGGATCTGCTGGAAGTGGATGTTGAAGCCGTGGGCGAACATCAGCATCTTGCCTTCGCTCAGCCCCGGTTCGATGGCCTGCGTGTAGAGCGCCTTCTGCACCTGGTCCGGGACCAGGATCATGATGACGTCCGCTTCCTTCGCGGCCTGCTCGACGGAGGCGACGCGGAGGCCCTGCTTTTCAGCTTCCGCCCAGGACTTCGAACCCGGGTAGAGACCGACGATGACGTCGCAGCCGCTGTCCTTGAGGTTCAGTGCATGGGCGTGGCCCTGCGAGCCGTAGCCGATGATGGCGACCTTGCGGCCATTGAGCAGCGCGAGATCGGCGTCCTTTTCGTAATACATGGTGGCGGCCATGAGCGTCCCTCCGGGGTGATGGTGGTGTGGGCGGCGGGCAAGGGTTCGCGAACGCGCGCTGCTAGATCGGCAGGATGACCTGCCGCTGATGGCGGTCGCGAGCGTAGTTCTCCTCGGGCTTGAGGCCGATCTCGCGGAGCATCCAATAGACTTCGATGACCTTGATCTTGCCATCGGACATGCGCAGCCAGTGCGCCGCGCGCGGGCGCTGCGGGTCGATGGCGAGTTCGACGGTGGCGGAGGTGGCGCCGGCCACGGTGTTCGTCCGCCGCCAGATGCCGAAGGCGGGAGCGGGAACGCCACGCAGCAGGTCGAGAATGTTCTGCGGGCCGTTCACGATGCCGTAGACGCTGTCGATGAGGGCGGCCTTCGGATCGAAGAGTTCGAGGGCGGCATCGACGTTGCCGGCGAGCAGATTGTCGTAGAGCGAATCGACGGCCTTCTTCGTCGCGGCAGCGCTGCCGCCGCGCGCGCCGAGCGCGTTCTCGAGCGCGGCGTTGGTCGGCTTGTCGAGTTCGATGTCGCGGAGCATGCCGTAGAGACGGCGGCCGAGGATGCCCTCGTTCTCCATGTCGAAGACTTCGAGCACCCGCTGCGTGAAGGGGCGCCAGTCGTACCCCTTGGCGGTGAGGGTCGCGCGTACGGCGACCTCGTTGCCCTGCTCGATGGGCTCAATCTCGGTGTAGCTGCAATCGGCGTAGTCCCGCAGGAAGGTGCGGTGCCAATCGGCGACGGAGACGGAATCGCGCAGGGTGGGGCCGCGGAATGACCAGAACGTCACATCGGGCTGGTGGCGCGCTTCGATTTCGCTGAAACGGTCGAAGTGGATGGCGGTGAGGAGCGCGTTGACCGCGTCGATGTTGCTCATGAGGCCGCTGTCACCGGAAGGGCGAGAATGGCGGGATTGTACCCCCTGTCACGAATGCGGGCGAACGGGCGCGTGGCGAAGCACCGGAGGCGTGGGTATGCTCGCCCGATGACCAGCTTCGAAGCCCTTCTCGCCACCCGCACGCGCCACATGGAGGCCAGCGCCATCCGCGAAATCCTGAAGGTCGCGACCTCGCCCGGGGTGGTCTCGCTGGCCGGCGGCCTGCCCGCGGAGGAGAGCTTCCCCCTGGAGCTGATGGAGCAGCTGACCGGTTCAGTGCTGGCGAAGTACGGCGCGAAGGCGCTGCAGTACGACGCGAGCGAGGGGTTCGGGCCGCTGCGGGAAGCGCTGGTCGGCCACCTCGCGGCGCGCGGCGTGTACACCGAGGCGGCGGGCATCGTGGTCTTCAGCGGGTCGCAGGGGGTGCTGGATGCTCTCGGCAAGATCCTCATCTCCCCGGGCGACATCATCGCCGTCGAAGCGCCGACCTACCTCGGCGCCCTGCAAGCGTTCAACCCGTACGAGCCGGAGTACGTGCAGATCGACAGTGACGACGATGGGCTTATCCCGGAGGCACTGGAGCGGGTGCTCACGACGCAGCGCGTGAAGCTCGTCTACGTGGTGCCGACGTTTCAGAACCCGACCGGCCGCACGATGCCGCTCGGGCGGCGGCAGGCGGTCGCCGCGATCCTCGAGCGTCACGGCACGCTGCTGGTGGAGGACGACCCGTACAGCGACCTTCGCTACACGGGGGAGCGGCTGCCGCCGATCAAGACGTTCGCGCCCGGGAACGTGGCGTACGTGAGCACGCTGTCGAAGACGTTCGCGCCCGGGCTGCGCATCGGCTTCTGCGTCGCGCCCGAGGTGATCCAGCAGTGGATGGTGATCGCACGGCAGGGGGTCGACCTGCACACGAGCACGCTGGGGCAGGCGCTGGCGGCGGAGTACATCACCGGTGGGTACCTTGAGCGGCAGATCCCCCGGATCGTCGAGCTGTACCGGCCGCGGCAGCAGGCGATGTTGGAGGCGCTTGCGCGCCACCTCCCCGAGGATTTTCGCTGGACACACCCGGAGGGCGGGATGTTCGTGTGGGTGGAGGGCCCAAGGGGGCTCGATGCCGAGCGGCTGTATGGGAAGACGGTCGCGCGCGGTGTGGCGTTCGTGCCCGGCAAGTTCTTTTACGTGCGCCAGGCCGACGGCATCTCCACGCTGCGCATGAACTTCACGGCGGCGGACCCGGAGACCATCGACCGTGCGGTGGGCGTCATCGGCGGCGTCATCGCCGAGGAGTTGGGCGCGGGCGAGCGGTAAACGCGACCGTTCCCGTGTCGGGTGGTAGGCTGAGCGGGATGGCAGCAGTGCCCACCTTCTGTGTGGTGATACCTCCCCCGCGGCAATCCCGCGGGGCTGTGATTTAGCGCGCACCGCCACCCGGCCCTGCTTCGCCCCACGATGGATGGCGAGCCGCGCCCGCGACCGGGCGGCATAGCACGCACGCAGCGCGCTCCCACCCCGGCCGCTCATCCGACAGGATTTCGCATCACATGCCAACCGACCGCGTCCAGCTGTACGACACGACCCTCCGCGATGGCTCGCAGATGGAGGGCATTTCGCTCTCCGTCGAGGACAAGATCCGGATCACGAAGAAGCTCGATGAACTGGGCATGGACTGGATCGAGGGGGGCTTCCCCGGTTCGAACCCGAAGGACGCCGAGTACTTCCGGCGGCTGCAGGGAATCACGCTTCGCAACGCGAAAGTCGCCGCCTTCGGTGGCACGCGCAAGCCCGGCGTGATCTGCGAAGCGGACCCGAACATCCAGAGCATGGCGGCAGCGGGCACCCCGGGCATCACGCTCGTGGGCAAGGCCAGCCTGTTCCAGGTCCAGGAGATCCTCGGCACAACGGCCGAGGAGAACCTCGCGATGATCGCGGACACCGTGAAGTACTTCAAAGCGCTCGGGAAGACGGTCTTCTTCGACGCCGAGCACTTCTTCGATGGCTTTGCGGGCGACCCCGACTATTCGCTGCAATGCCTGGCGACGGCGGCGCGCGCCGGGGCCGATGGCCTCGCCCTGTGCGATACCAACGGCGGCATGACCACGAGCACCATGCTGAAGGCGATCGAGCACGTGCAGCGCCGCGTGCCCGACGTGCGGCTGGGGATCCACTGCCACAACGACGCCGGACTCGCGGTGGCGAATTCGATCGCGGCCGTCGAAGCCGGCGTGTGGCAGGTGCAGGGCTGCGTGAACGGCTACGGCGAACGGTGCGGCAACGCCGACATCCTGACCGTGGTCGCGAACCTGAAGCTGAAGATGGGGCTGGACGTCATCGACGACGAGCAGCTCGCGCGGCTGACGGAGGTTTCGAATTACGTCAACGAACTCGCGAACATGGTGCCCAACCCGCAGGCGCCGTACGTGGGCGCAAGCGCGTTCGCGCACAAGGCCGGGTACCACGTCGCGGGCATGATGAAGGACGCGCGCGCCTACCAGCACGTGGACCCGGAGAAGATCGGCAACACGAGCCGGGTACTTGTGAGCGAACTCTCCGGCCAGCGCAACCTGCTCATGAAGCTCCAGGAACAGGGCATCGACTACCCGTTCACGCAGGACGAGATCCGTTCGCTGCTGGAGCGCGTGAAGGAGCGGGAGAGCCAGGGGTACCAGTACGAGGGCGCGGAGGCGAGCTTCGAACTGCTCGTGCGCCGCACGCTTCCCGGCTACCGCCAGCCGTGGGAGGTCGAGGACTTCGTCATTGTCGAACGGCGGCGCCGGAGCCAGGACCGCGATGAGCTCAGCGAAATGCTTGCCGAGGCGATGGTGAAGCTGCGCATCGACGGCGAGCTTCAGCACACGGCCGCCGAGGGCAACGGCCCCGTGAACGCGCTCGACGCGGCCACGCGCAAGGCGCTCTCCGCCATCTACCCGGAACTGCTGGATGTGAAGCTGGTCGACTACAAGGTCCGCATCCTCGACAGCCAGGCGGCGACGGGGGCCAAGGTCCGCGTGCTCATCGAGAGCACCGACGGCGAGCGGTATTGGACCACGGTGGGCTCCTCGACGGACATCATCGAGGCGAGCTGGCTCGCCCTTGCGGACGCCTTCGAGTACGCGCTCATCAAGCGCTGACGCCGGTTGGCCACCAGGCCGTGGCGCGGTGAACGGCGGTCACCCGGCCCGCAACCGGGACGCCACGGCGAGGTGCGCCTGCGGCGTGCCCGGCGAGTCTGGCGACCGGTCCGCCGGCGAAGTTCGCGGCGCCTTACCTCGCATGAGAGTCTCTACTGAGATGCCCACGCACCCCACCGGCGACCAGGTCGAAACCTACTGCACACCACGGTGACAGAGGGATCGACCAATGCAGTTCTTCAACAACGTCAGCATCCGGGTCAAGCTACTCGGTTCGTTTGGGGTCCTGGTGGCGCTGATGGCCATCGTCGCGCTACTGGGCACGCGTGCCCTCAACAGCTCCCGGGAGCGGGCCGACAACCTCTACCGGTTGGACCTGCTGGGGCTGCACTACGCGGACGAAGTCCTCACGCACGCCGCCATCAGCGGGCGCGAACAGCAGACGGCGCTGTTGAACGCCAACGACCGCGCAGCGCGCGACACCGCCATCGCCACGGCCCGCGCAGCCATGGCGAGCGGATTGCAGGCGGCCACCGCCTACCACGACACGTTCATCAGCGAGGCCGACGCACAGGCGTGGGCCGTCATTGAGACGCAGGTCCGCGAGGTCTTCCAGGAGCGCGAACGGATTTTGCAGCAGATCGAAGCTGGCCAGGTCGATGCCGCCGTCGCCAGCGCTTCCGCCGCGATGCCGAAAGCGCGGGCCATGAATGAGGCGACCGAGGCGGCGATCGAACTGAACACGGAGCAGGCCGAGACGGATGCGAAGGCAGTCGACGACGCCGCCAGCGCCGCGAAGACGCAGCTTATCGCCGCGACCGTGTTCGCCGCCCTCATCGGCCTCGCCGTCGCCTTCCTCCTCTCACGCAAGCTCAAGAAGGATGTCGATGTCATCGTCGACCGCCTCCAGAGCATCGAACGCAACTGCGTAACCGACCTCCGCAACGCCGTCCAGGCCATGCAGGCCGGCGACCTCTCCGTCTCCGTCACGCCCGTCACGCCCCGGATCCCCAACCCCGGCAAGGACGAGATCGGCGCCGCCGCCACCGCCATCAACGGCACCATCGATGGCGTCGTCGCCACCGTCGCCGCCTACAACGCCATGCGCGCCTCCCTCGCCGAACTCGTCGGCGATGTCCGCGAGAACGCCACCGGCGTCCTCACCGCCTCCTCCCAGCTCTCCGAGTCCTCCGAGCAGATGGCCTCCGCCACCACCCAGATCGCGACCGCCATCACCGAGGTCACCCAGAGCGCGACCCAGCTCGCCTCCCTCTCCCAGCAGTCCGCCGAGGAGATCGAACGCGTCGCCGCCGGCTCTCAGCAGCTCGCCGCCGCCTCCGCCTCCAACGCCACCAGCGCCGGCGACTCCGAGGCCGAGGCACGCTCCATCGGCACCCGCATCGGCGAAGTCGCTCTCGCCAGCGACCGCGTCGCCGCTTCCGCCGAAGCCTCGCGCGAGGCCGCCCTCGCCGGCCAGCAGGCGATCTCCCAGGCCGTCGCCTCCATGGAGGCCATCGCCCAGGCCGTCGAACGCGCCTCCCTCACCGTCAACGAGCTCGGCGAGTACGGCTCCCAGATCGGCGCCATCGTCCGCACCATCGACGAGATCGCCAGCCAGACCAACCTCCTCGCCCTCAACGCCGCCATCGAGGCCGCCCGCGCCGGCGAGCAGGGCCGCGGCTTCGCCGTCGTCGCCGAAAACGTTCGCTCCCTCGCCGAGCGCTCCTCCCAGGCCACCCGCGAAATTGGCGACCTCATCGCCCGCGTTCAGGCCGGCACCACCGACGCCGTCGAGGCGATGGCCGCCGGTGTGACCGACGTCCAGGCCGGCCGCCGCATCACCACCGAGGCCGGCGACGCCCTCGAAAGCATCATCGGCAGCGTCCAGGGCGCCGCCTCCGAGATGCAGCGCATCGCCCAGGACGTCCGCACCCTCGCCGATGGCGCGGGCCGCATCGTCACCTCCGCCCAGTCCATCGCCCAGAGCGCGCACGACTCGGCCAGCGGCTCGCAGGAGATGGCCGCCGGCACCGCCCGCGTGACCGAGGCGATCCTCCAGGTCTCGGCCACCAGCGAGGAGACCTCGGCCTCCGCCGAGGAGGTCTCCGCCTCCACGGAGGAGCTCTCGGCCCAGTCCGAGGAGCTCGCCGCCACCGCCACGGCGATGCGCCAGCTCGCCGAGTCCCTCGAACGCTCCATGGCCCGCTTCCGCCTCGCCTGACGGCGCGGCGCCAGGCCACACGCCACAGGGGGCGGGACCGCACGGTCCCGCCCCCTGTGGCGTGTCGTGCGTTGGATCAGATGGTCTTGCGGAAGACCTGCTGGAGCGCGGCTTCGTGCTTGCGGCGGGCTTCCCGGAGCCGGGCAAGGTGGAAGTCGACGCGCCGGGCGTGACGCGTTTCGAACCGGAACCACCCGGCGATGATAAGCACCAGCGCGAGCAGGAAGACCAGGTTCCCGCCGATCCAGAGGATGAGGATGGCGATGCGCTGGTCCGTCATCGGCGAGGGGCCCCATGCCGGGAGGTCGCGCGCCATGCGGTCGTGGAACGTCTGGCTCATGCTCAGGAACATGCCGCCAAACAGCCCCTTGTGGGTCATTTCGACGAACACATACAGGGCGCGGCCGGGATAGCCGGGGCGCCAGCGAAGCGGGTCTGCCTGGATCGCCGGGAGCCAGAAGAGCACGGACACGGCAAGGAGCGTGAAAAGCTGCAGGTCCCGCACCGGGGCATGGCGCGCGGCGAGGTCGGTGAGCCCGGAGAACTGCCACACGTAGGTCACGACGGCGAACGCGAGCCACGTGAACAGCGGGAACGTGAGCGCGGCGGCGGGCAGCGAGCGGATGGCGGTGCGGAGCCGGCGCCGCCCCGTCGGGCCGAGCGTGCGGAAAGCGAGCGTGACCGGTGCTCCGAGGACGAGCAGCGGGGCGGCGATCATGGTGAGGACGAGGAAGCCGGTGAAGTTCACCCAGAGCAGGCGGTTGCCGTAGTACTCGAGGGGCGAAAGCACGGCGATGAGCATCACGACGAGGCCGCCGCCGAACGCGGCGAGCCGCCACGCGGGGTGGCAGCTCCTTCGCCCGCACTGCCGGCAGGCGAGATAACCGCGGAGGTACGCGGCCGCGAGGAGCGCTGCGAACGCCAGCCAGACCACATCGAACGAGAAGTGGGAGAGGATCTCGGAGGTGCCGGGGGACCGGGTGTCGGGCATCGCGGGAGAGGGTACCACCACGGCGGCCCCCTGCCGCAGCTTCGCGGCTTTACCGGTTATCGGCCGCCGAACGCTTCAAACGTAAGGATGGTGAACGTCTCGCGGACGTGCGGGATCGAGTGGATATCGCGCTCGATGAGCCGCCCGACGGCATCGATGTCCTCGACGTAGAGCTTCACCAGCAGGTCGTATTGGCCCGTGATGGAGTAGCCCTCGGAGAAGCTTTCGATATCGCCCACGCGGTTGGCGACCTCGGTCGTGTGCCCTGGTTCGGTCTTGATCATGATGAAAATGGCGCGCATGGGTGCAGTGTACGCGGCGGGATTCGTGCGCGGTTTCGTGGGTGGCCGGGGACAGGTACGCTGCGAGCGGCGGGGTGTAGCTCAGCCTGGTTAGAGCGCGCGCTTTGGGAGCGCGAGGCCCCCGGTTCGAATCCGGGCACCCCGACCACGGCGTCACGCAGCATGGGCGTTTGCGCGGCCCTGTCCGCCGTTTTGCGCCGCGTCATTGTTCGTCCTACCATCGCCATACCCCATGAATTGCCCGGGCCGTAAGCATGAGTGAGGAATTCGGCGTCGACCTCGACGAGGTCTTTCGCGTCATCGATTCATCCGACGTCCTGGTCGTGCGCTTCCACATGATCCAGAAGCGGCTGCTTGCCGACTTCCGGACGAAGCCGGGCGTGGGGCCGTTCCTCGCCGTGGTGCCGCGCGCCGAGTCGGTCGAAGACCGGTTCCGGACGATCAAGCGGATGCGGCCGGACTTCGCTTTTCCCGAGAAGGTGATGTCGTTCGCGTGGCCGCGCTCCATGCCCGTGCTCCTCGCGAGCGGGACGTGGCAGCACGTGGTCGACCGGATGGCGGAGCTTGGCGGAGCCGAGGCGATCGAGCTGTGCGGGCGCATCATGGAGCAACTGATGATCGAAGAACGGAACGAAGTCGCGCAGGCGATCCGGGGCGCGGACCACTACCAGACGCTCTGGGAACGGCAACGCGCGTGAACAGCATCATCGACCTTCGCAGCGACACCGTGAGCAAGCCCGGCGAGGGGATGCGGCGGGCCATGGCCTCGGCCGAAGTCGGAGACGACGTCTTCGGCGACGACCCGACGGTTAACCTGCTGGAAGAGCGCGCCGCCGCCCTCGTGGGCAAGGAAGCGGCGATGTTCGTGCCGAGCGGCACGATGGCGAACCTGATCGCGGTCATGACCCACACGCGCGCGGGCGACGAGATTCTGCTCGGCGACCAGTGCCACATCTTCAATTACGAAGTGGCCGGGGCGGCCCGTCTCGCGGGTGTCCAATCGCACGCGCTCAAGAACACCGAGGATGGCGCGCTGGATCTGGCCGACGTGGAAGCGGCGATCCGCGAACCGAACATTCACGCGCCCCGCAACCCGCTGCTCTGCCTCGAAAACACGCACAACCGCTGCGGCGGCGCCGCGCTCGAAGTGAGCACGATGGACGGCCTCGCGGAGTTGGCGCACCGGCACGGCATGCAGGTGCACCTCGATGGCGCGCGGCTGTTCAACGCGGCCGCGGCGCTCGAAGTGCCCGCCGCCCGCCTCGCCCGCGAATGCGACACGGTGTCGTTCTGCCTTTCGAAGGGCCTCGGCTGCCCGGTGGGGTCGCTGGTGTGCGGGCCGGCGGATTTCATTCGCGAGGCACGCCGCAACCGGAAGATGCTCGGCGGGGGCATGCGCCAGGTGGGCATACTCGCGGCGGCAGGGCTGTACGCCTTCGAACACAACATCGCCCGCCTCGCCGACGACCACGCGAACGCGCGCCTGCTCGCGGCCGGACTGGCGGAGCTGGGTGTATTCGAACCGAACGTCCCCCAGACGAATATCGTCGTGGCGAATGTGCGGCGCGGGTCGTTGGAGCAGTGGATTGGTGCGTTCCGGGAGCAGGGGGTGCTCGCGGTGCCGTTCGGGCGGGGGCGGATGCGCATGGTCACGCACCTGAACATTACGCGAGAAGATATCGAGGAGGCGCTCCGGCGCGTGCGCCGGGCCGTGGAGGCGGTTGCAGTTTGAAGCTCGGACAGCGGTTTCTGATGGGCGCGCTGGCGGTTTGCGCGGTGGCTCTGTTCGCGGCCTGCGGGGACGAGGAAAACGCGCGTTCCACGAAGGTTTTCGAAGCCCCGCCCTGGACGGGGCAGGAGACGATGACCTACCGGCTCTCGTTCCGCGGGGAGGACCCGGGCACCTGCACCCTTGAAACGAAGCCGGAGTTCGAGGCCGGCCTGACGCAACTCCTGCGCCTGTGCGAACGGGGCGGGTACCGCGACGACGGTATGGCGGTCGTCGATGCGAAGACGCTGCAGCCCGTTCGCAGCCAGCGGACGTTGGTGGACCCGGAGAAGAACCGGCGAACGGTCCACAGCATCGAGTACGGACCGGAGATCATCACGTTCACGACGGATGTGAACGGCGAGGTGAGCGACACGACGCGCGAGCTGCCGAAGCCAGATTCGGAAAACCCGAATCCGGGGTGGTACGACGACGAGTCTCTGTTCTGGCTGGTGCGGGGCATCCCGCTGCGCGCGGGGTACGACGAGCAGTACACCCACGTCATCAATGCGGGCGCGCCGCGCGTGAGCAAGGGCGTGGAAGTGATCGTCGACCCCGTGGAGACGGTCAAGGTGCCGGCGGGGACGTACTCCGCGTGGAAGGTGCGCATCCGCCAGGACAAGCGCAGCTACCTCATCTGGGTGGAAGAGGCGGCGCCGCACCGGATGGTCCGGGCGCAGATCGAGGATGCGACGTACGAGTTGACAGAAGCCCGCTAGGCGGATCCGGGGCAGCCGGAAAAGGAACGGTTGCGGTTGCCTTTCTCCCAGTTGTGAGAAGTTCACAGGCTTATGTTTGGGCGATGGGAAAATCGCCTTGACACCGGTTCGGGGCGTCGGGAAGATGCTGGAACGTTCCGGCGGGGCCGGCACTCCTCAATGCCAATGTCATTCGTATACGTAATTAGCCGAGAGCCCCGCACGCGCGACGCCGTCACCGCCTACCTCCGGGAGCGCGGGTACGACACGGCGACCGCCGTCAGCTACGACGCGGCCATGGAGTCGCTGCCGTGGCAGACGCGGCCGGACGGCATGGTCGTCGATGTGCAGGGTGTGCCGCGCGGCGAACTCGGTTCGGCGTTCGCGCACTTCTCGCAGTGGCTCGCCTCCACGTACGCGACGGGCGCGCCGACCATGGTCTACCTGCTGCACAAGGGCGCGCGGCGTCCGAACTTCCGGCTTGAAGGCGCGGTCATCAAGAAGCCGTTCCCGATCGAGGCCGTGGGCGAAGCGCTGCGCGAGCGGCTCGGGCACCCGCGTCGCGACGGACAGGGCCCCGGCCTGGACCTCGACCTGCAGACGAACACGCTGCGCACGACGCACGGCGAAACGCACCTGACGAACATCGAGGCGACGCTGCTGGCGTACCTGATGGAACACCCCAACGAGATCCTGCACCCCAAGCACCTCCTCGTGGACGTGTGGCAGTACCACGACGCCACCGGCGCGAGCACGCTCGTTCGCGCCCACGTGAGCAACCTGCGGCGGAAGCTGCGGGACGTGCAGGCGAACCCGGACCAGATCCAGACGGTCCGGGGCAAGGGCTACCGCTTCAGCGCCTGACACGCCTACGGCGGTTCGCACGCCGGCCCACTCCCAACTGCCAGGCACCTCCTCCAACTGACCGGGTAGTGGCGTTCGCCCCCATCTGTTAGCGTCCCGGCCCATGACGCTGGTGTTGCTGGCGGTGGCGGAGCTGGCGGCGATCGCCGCGGTGGCGCTTGCCGGCTTCCCCGGGTGGTTCGGCGGCGCCGTGCTCGTGCTCGCGATGCCCGCCCTGTGGGCGCTGGGCGGCGGGCGGGTGGCGGCATGGGGGGTGGCGGCGGGCGTGATCGCCCTTGCCGGGGGAATGCGGTTCGAAGCCTGGCACGATGCGCCGCCGCCGCCGCTCGCCGCGTACCTCGGCGAGACCGTGACCATCGACGGCGTGATCGCGTCCGAAGCGGACCCGGGGCAGACGACGGTGCGCTACCGCGTGGATGCGCGCAGCTTCGGCGACGGCACGCCCACGGGCGGTGGCGTGCTCGTCACGCTCCCCCAGTACACCGAACACCTCCCCGGCGAGCGCGTGCGGGTGCGCGGGGAGCTCGTCCCGGCCCCCACCTTCGATTCCTTCGACTACCAGGAGTACCTCGAACGGCACGGGATCGTGGGGACGATGCTGTACCCGCGGGTCGAGCCGCTCGCACCGGCGCCCGGCGGCTGGCGGCGCACGCGAGCCGAACTGCGATCGAGCCTCGACCGGGCGGTGCAGCGGGCGCTGCCGGAGCCGGAGGCGAGCCTCGCCAGCGGCATTGCCTTCGGTCGCGATGACACACTCCCTGGGCCGCTGTACGACGCCTTCCGCACGACCGGGCTCGCGCACCTTGTTGCCGTCTCGGGATCAAACGTGATGTTGCTGGCGATGCTCGCGTTCGCGATCGCCGTGCCGATGATGGGGCGGCGGTGGTCGACGCTGCCGGCGGCGGCGCTGGTACTCGTGTACGTGGTCGTGGCCGGCGGCGGCGGGAGCGTTCTGCGCGCCGCGGCGATGGCCGGCGTTCTCCTCTTCGGCCGCTGGGTGGGACGCCCTGCAAGTGCCCTGCCCGCGCTGGCGGCGGCGGCGGTCGTGCTCGTCACCGGGTGGCCCTGGCTCGCGGCGGACGCGGGATTCCAGCTGAGCCTCGCGGCGACGGCAGGCATCGTCGTCTTCGCGCCATGGATCGATTGGGCGCTGCGCGAGGGAGTGGACCGCGCCCGTGCGGCGAGCGTCGTGCCGCGCCTGGTCACGGAGAGCGCGTCCCTCACGCTGGCGGCCACGATCGCGACGGCGCCCATCGTCGCCGTGACCTTCGGCCAGGTCTCCGTCATCGGGCTGGTGGCGAACGTCATCGGTGCGCCGCTGTTCGTCGTGGCGCTGCCGCTGGCGGGAATGACGGCGCTCGCCGGGGTGGCGTGGGAACCGGCGGGGTGGGCCGTGGGCCTCGTGGCGTACTACCCGCTTGCCGCGATCGTCGCGGTGGCTGAGCAGTGCGCGCGGGTGCCGGCGGCCGCGGTGACGGTCGAGTGGCTCAGTCCTGCGGCGGCGACGGCGGCCGGCCTCGGCCTCGTGGCCGCGGGAGGGGCGGCGTACCGGTGGCTCGCCCCCGACCGGCGTCCGCCGCGCTTTGCGAAACGCGCCCGCATGCCGTTGGCCGGCGCTGCCGGGGTGGCGGTGGTGGCCGCTGTGTGGGCCGTGTCGCTGCGAGACGTGGGCGGGCCGGGGGTGCTGCGCATCGACGTGCTGGACATCGGGCAGGGGGACGCGATCCTCGTCACGACCCCCGAGGGGCGGCGGGTGCTGGTCGATGGCGGTCCCAGCGGCATCGAGCTCGCCCGGGAACTGGGCGCGGTGATGCCCCACTGGCAGCGCGGACTGGATGTCGTCGTCGTGACCCATTCGGACCAGGACCACACGGGCGGGCTACCGGCCGCGATGGACCGTTTCAACGTGAGGCGGGCCTTCGAAGGCGGCCGCGGCACGCGGGGCGGCACCGACCCCCTTGCCTTCGCGGCTCCACGCCGGACGCTGGAGCGCGGCGACTGGTGGGAGATGGACGGCGTGCGCTTCGAGGTACTGTGGCCGCCCGCCGCATTCGACCCATCGAACACGAACGACGCGAGCGTTGTGCTTCGCATCCGGTTCGGCGAGACGGTGGCGCTGCTCACGGGCGACATCGAGGCCGCCGTGCAGGACCGGCTCGTCGCGGCCGGCGACATCCGCGCGGACGTGCTCAAGGTGCCGCATCACGGTTCGAAGACGAGTTCGGCCGCGTTCTTCAGGGCGGTGGGCGCCGAGGTGGCCATCATCTCGGCGGGCGCGAACAACCGGTACGGCCACCCGGCGGGCGAGACTTTCGCCGCGCTCGCCCCGGCGCGCATCGTTCGCACCGACACGGACGGGCGGGTGCGCATCGAAAGCGACGGTTCAAGTATCCGCGTGCGGGTCGAGCGCGAGCCCGAGCGCCGCTAACGCGTCACGTTTTGCGCATGGTGGCGGTGGCTCGTAGCTTTGGGAGAAGAGAAGCGCGCGGGAGACGCGGCCCGCGCCGAGAAGGATTCAACGTGACCCAACGCATTGATGGCCGGCAGCCGGGGCAGCTTCGGCCGGTGAAAATCACCACGGGCGTCCTCGACTTCGCCGAGGGCAGCTGCATCGTGGAGTTCGGACGGACGCGCGTGCTCTGCGCCGCGAGCGTCGAAGACCGCCAGCCCGGCTGGCTTCGCAACACGCAGAGCGGCTGGGTGACGGCCGAATACGCGATGCTCCCGCGGGCGACGCATACCCGCAGCCAGCGCGAAGTCGAGCGCGGGCGGCCCGGCGGCCGCACGCAGGAGATTCAGCGCCTCATCGGCCGCTCGCTGCGCGGGGTGGTCAACCTCGAACTCCTGGGGCAGCGCACCATCACCGTGGACTGCGATGTGTTGCAGGCCGACGGCGGTACGCGCACGGCCTCCATTACGGGTGGCTTTGTCGCGCTGAAGATGGCGGTCGACAAGCTGGTCAAGGCCGGCACGAGTTCTCCGGCGGCGATCATGGCGCCCGTGGCCGCGGTATCCGTGGGCGTGGTGAAGGGCGTGCCGATGCTGGACCTTTGCTACGAAGAGGATTCGACGGCGGAGGTCGACTTCAACGTCGTGATGACGGGTGAGGACGCCTTCGTCGAGGTGCAGGGGACGGCGGAGGGGAAGCCGTTCTCGCGGGCTTCGATGGATGCGCTGGTGGATCTCGCGCGGGCCGGGATCATCGAGCTGTTCGCGGCCCAGCGCGCGGCCCTCGGGAGCTAGCCGACGTAGTGGCCGAGGTAGGTGCCGCCGAGGATATGCAGGTGCCCGTGCTCCTGGCTCTGCATGGCGTCGTACCCAAAGTTGGTGAGGAGGCGGAAGCCACCCGGGCAGAGTTGGGCGCCGATACGCTGGGCAACCTGCGCGATGTGGCCGATGTCATCCCAGAGCTCAGCCTGGGTGGTGTGCTCCTTTTTCATCGCCAGGAGCATCACGGGGACCCACCGCAACACGTTCTGGATGACGATCATCTCGTCATCTTCGTAGATGATGTTGGCGGGTTCCTCGCGAGCGACGATGCGGCAGAAGACGCAGTAAGGCGCTTTTCGCCTCTTGGGCTCGCCGGTTCCGGGGTTTTCTTGCATGGAGACTCAGCGATTCTAGGTTCGGGGGCCCGCTGGTTCAAACGCGGGACCGAACCGCCAGCAGACAAGGGTGCCAACTGATGCCGCAATTCCGCCCCTTCCGGGGGATTCGCTACACCGCCGCCGCGGGCGCGCTCGATGACCTGCTGGCCCCGCCGTACGACGTGATTTCGCCCGCGCAGCAGCGGCAGCTCGCCGGCCGCAGCACCCGCAACGCCGTTCACCTCGAACTGGCCGACGGCGGCGAGGAGCGGTATGCCCGCGTGGCCGACCTCTTCCAGGCGTGGGAACGCGACGGCTACCTCCAACGGGACGATATCCCGATGTTCTACGTGTACGAGCAGACGTTCGTGGAGGCCGGGCGCGCATACCATCGCCGGGCGCTCATGGCCGAGGTCGAGGCGCAGCCGTGGGACGAAGGCGCGGTGAAGCCGCATGAATTCACGATGTCCGGGCCGAAGGAAGACCGCCTCAAGCTGCTCGAGGCCACGAGAGTCCAGTTCAGCCCGGTGTTCATGATCGCGAGGGACCGGGCGGGCCAGCTTCGCCAGTTCCTCGACCAAACGGTGGAATCGCGCGCGGCGGACGCCGAGGCCACCACCATCGACGGCGACCGGCACCGGCTCTGGGTGATCGAAGCGGGGAGGCTGGAGATGCGCTTCCTCGCGCCCCTGCTGGCCGAGAGCTTCTACATTGCCGACGGGCACCACCGCTACGAAACGGCGGTGAACTACCGGAACACACTGCTGGAACGCGAGGGGACGCTCGCGCACGACCATCCCGCGCGGTACGCGATGACGGCCATCGTGCCCGCCGCCGACCCGGGCCTGGTCATCCGTCCCATCCATCGCATCGTGCCCCGGCGCGCGCCGGCCACCTGGGAGCAGACGCTCGCCGGGAACTTCGTCATCGAAGCGGTGAAGCCCATCGGCGGGCTCGCGGACCGCGCGCGCGAATTCGAGGCACGGCTGGCGGCCAACCCCGGGTGCATCGTCGCGCTCAACCTGGACCCGGGCATGGCGCACATCCTCACGGCCCGAGGGCCGGAGGTCGCGGCCGCGATTGCGCCCTCGGGGTACAGCGCGGAGTGGGCGGGGATTTCGCCCAACTTGCTGCGGTACGGCGTGCTGGCGCCGCTGTGGTCCATCGGAGACGACGACCTCCGCCTCGGGGCCGTGGAATACACGCACGATGCACTGGAGGCGGTGGAGCGGGCCGAGGGCGATGCCGCGGTATTCCTCATCAGCCACGTGGGGATCGAGTCGGTGATGTCGCTCGCGGACCAGGGCGAGCGGATGCCGCAGAAGTCCACATTCTTCCATCCCAAGCTCGGCACGGGGATCGTCTTCCACCCGCTGTACGAATAGCGCGACGCGGGCGGCCGCCGCTGCGCCGGAATCGGGTCCCCCCGCGGGCGGGGGCTCGATTCGCCGGGCACGAATGCCAATGTGGCGGGGCATTTTCTCAGGCATTTCACAGCTTTCTGTGGGCAGAAGTAACCGCGTATCCGCGCGGGCCAATACACACCACTTCTTTCTGCGCGAGTGCGTACATTCGAGACGGTCAGAGCGCTCTGGCCGAACGCGAAACAGGGAGGTTGTGTATGACGATGAACAAGGTTCGCGCCCTCGCGATCGCGCTGCCACTCGGGGCGGTTGCCCTGGTGGGCGGCTCGGTGGCGTTCGCGCAAAGCGGTGGGGACTCGGGTTCACCGGCGCCCGCACCGCAAACCACCCCGGCGCCCGCCGACCCGGGCACCCCCGCGACCCCGAAGGCCGGCAAGGAAGACTGCCCCGAAAAGGACGGTTCCGGCGCCGGCAGCTCGACGCGTTCACACCGCGGCACGAGTTCCGGGGCTTCGGTCCAGCATACTAGCGCGGCACCGAGCGCGTGGTCGAGCGGCCCGGGAAGTTCCCGGGCCGCTCGTTCGTTTCCGGGGTGATTGCGAGGCGCGCGCGGCGGGTGTAGCGTGCGCGGTAACACTGCAAATTGGCATGCCGCTGGGGGAGCCGAAAGGCTGAGAGCTCGCAGGAGCAACTCCAGGAACCTGATCCCGGTAATGCGGGCGTAGGGAAGCGGCGTGGACGCAGCCCGCCGATGGCGGGAGGCACACCACGTGCTTCTCCCCGGGCTGTCGTCGTTCTGGCGCCGGGGAGAGGTCCCCGGCGTTTTGCGTTCCCTGGCGGTTACGGCAGGCCGTGGAGGAACGCCGTGATCGTCGAAATCCAATGCCTTGCCTTCCCGCCCGGGGTCGAAGGCGACACCTACCGCCACATTGAAGCCGCCATCCGCGTGATCGAGCGCTCGGGGCTCGCCTACGAGGTCGGTGCCCTGGGCACGACGCTGCAGGGGCCGGCCGACGATGTCTGGCGCGTCGCCCGGGAGGCGCACGAAGCCGTCCTCGCCGCCGGCGCGAACGGCCTCGTGACCGTGCTCAAGGTCGAACAGGCCCGTGACCCGGAAGCACAGCCCACGATCGAGAGCCTGACTGGCAAGTGGCGCGCCGGGGCATGACCGGGGCCGGACGTGGCCGGACGTGGCGGCTCGCGCGGGAGTACGTGCCCGCCGCGCTGCTGCTCGCCGGCCTCGTCGGCTGCTGGGAGCTGGCGGTCGCGCTGTTCGACACGAAGCCGTACATCCTGCCGGCGCCGAGCCGCATCTGGGACGCCTTCCTGGAAATCCGGGGAACGCTCCCGGCGCACACGCGCGTGACCATGACCGAGGCGGTGCTCGGTCTCGCGCTGGCGGCGGTGTTCGGCATCCTGCTGGCATCGGTGATCGCGAGCGTGCCGCTGGTGCGCCGCGTGCTCTACCCGCTGCTGGTCGTGTCGCAGACGATCCCGATGATCGCGCTGGCACCGCTGCTCATCGTGTGGTTCGGGTTCGGGATGATGCCGAAGGTGCTGGTGGTGGAGATGGTGGGCTTCTTCCCCATCGTCGTCAGCACCGTCGACGGGCTGACCGGTGCGGACCCGGACATGATCGCGCTCGTGCGCTCGATGGGTGCGAACCGGTGGCAGGTGCTCCGGCAGGTTCGCATCCCGGCGGCCATTCCCGCGTTCTTCGCGGGGCTCAAGATCGCCGCCGCCTACGCCGTCACGGCAGCCGTGGTTGGGGAGTGGGTGGGGACAAGTTCGAGCCATGGGCTGGGACTGCTCATCAACCGGTCGCGGGCGTCGTTCCGCACCGACGAACTGTTCGTCGCGATCGCCGTGATTTCGCTGTCGAGCGTGCTCCTGTTCGCGGCGGTTCACCTGCTGTTCCGCATCGCCGCCCCATGGGCACACGTTATGACGAGGGAGGATTCGAAATGAAGGTCGCACGTTGGGCGCTCGCGGGCGCCCTGGCACTGGGGACGATGGGGCTGGCCGCCGCCTGCGGCGGCGACGACGGCGAGGGCCTCACGAGGGTCACCGTCATGCTCGATTGGACGCCGAACACGAACCACGCCGGCCTGTTCATCGCGAAGGAGAAGGGGTACTTCAAGGAGCAGGGGCTGGATGTGCAGATCGTGGAGCCGGCGACAGGAGGCGTGGACCAGGTGGTCGCCGCCGGCAAGGCCGACTTCGGCGTGAGCATCCAGGAGGCCGTCATCCCGGCGCGCGCCGAGGGCGTTCCCGTGGTCTCCATCGCGGCCATCATCCAGCACAACACATCGAGCCTGATGTCGCTTTCGAACGACAACATCACCCGCCCGAAAGACCTCGCAGGGAAGACGTACGGGGGGTTCGGAGGCGCGCTCGAAACCGCGCTCATCAAGACGCTCGTGAGCTGCGACGGTGGCGACCCCAACGCCGTGAAATTCGTCGAAGTCGGCGATGTCGATTACCTCGTTGGGTTCGAACAGAACCGGTTCGACTTCGCCTGGATCTTCGAGGGATGGGACGGGGTCCGCGCCCGCGACATTGAGAAGAAGCAGGTGAATACCCTGCCGTTCATTGACTACACCAAATGCATCCCCGACTGGTACACACCGGTCCTCATCACGAGCGAGGACATGATTGCGAAGCACCCGGAGACGGTGCGGAAGTTCCTGGCGGCGACAGCGAAGGGGTACGACACCGCGATCAGTAACCCGAAGGAATCGGTCGACGCGATCAAGAAGAATGCTCCGGAGGCGGACGAGAAGCTGCTGACCGCGAGCGCTAACTACCTGTCGGTGCACTACGTCGACAAGGGGCGTGCGTGGGGCCTGCAGGATGCCGCCATCTGGACGGAATTCGAGAAATTCGTGCGCGAGGCGGGCCTAACCACCAAGCAGGTCGACACATCGAAGGCGTACACCAACGACTTCCTTCCGAAGAAGTAGGCAGTGAGCGGATTCGCGCTGCGGCGGGTGAACCACGCGTTCCGGGGGGAGCGCGTGGTCCCCGTGCTGGACGATGTCTCGCTGGACGCGGCGCCGGGGACGTTCGTCTCGCTGGTGGGGCCGAGCGGCTGCGGCAAGAGCACGCTGCTTCGCGTCCTCGCGGGGCTCCTCACGCCCGACGGGGGCGAGGCCGAGGTCGGGGGGCAGAGCACCATCGGCCGGCCAGGACTGGCGGCGTTCATGCCGCAGAAGGACCTGCTGCTCCCGTGGCGGCGGGCCCTGCAGAACGCCACCCTCGGGGCGGAGATCGCCGGCATGAAGCGGCCCGAAGCACGCGCACGGGCGCTCGCGCTGTTCGACCAGTTCGGGCTGACGGGGTTCGAGCGAGCGTGGCCGGCGCAGCTCAGTGGCGGGATGCGTCAGCGGCTGGCGCTCCTGCGCACCTTTCTCACGCCCGCGGACACGCTGTTGCTCGATGAGCCGTTCGGGGCGCTGGATGCCATCACGCGGCGGGAAATGCAGGCATGGCTCCAGGAGGTGTGGATGGGCCACCAGCGCACGGTGCTGTTCGTGACCCATGACGTGGAGGAGGCGCTGCTCCTCTCGGACCGCGTCGCGGTGATGTCGCCGCGGCCGGGGCGGATCGCGACAGTGGTTGACGCGCCCTTCGCGCGGCCAAGGCTTCCGTCGCTGGTCACGGAGCCCGCGTTCGTGTCGCGAAAGGCGGCGTTGCTGGCGGCACTGGATGACGCGATGGCTCGCCCGTCGCTCCCTCCTGCTCCGGGCTGAGGGCCGGGTCATCCTTTCGGCTGAATTTGCGTGCCTGCGGCCGTTTTTCCTTTCCCGGCGGTAGGGGCCTTAGTAGAGTGGCGACAGGCGGCGCACGGGGCGCGGCGGCAGGGGGCGAATTGTGACCATCCGTATTCTTCTGGCCGACGACCACAGTGTGGTCCGGCAGGGCCTCAAGATGTTCCTGGCGCTGGACGACGAGCTGGACGTGATCGGCGAGGCCGAGAACGGCGCCGAGGCGCTCAAGATGGCGCACGAACTGCAGCCGGACGTGGTGCTGATGGACCTGCTGATGCCGGTCATGGACGGGATCACCGCCATTGGCCACATCCGCCGGGAGCTGCCGGACGTCGAGGTGATCGCGCTCACGAGCGTGCTCGAGGACGCCTCGGTCGTGGGCGCGGTGCGCGCCGGGGCAATCGGCTATTTGCTCAAGGACACGGAGGCGGACGCGCTCCGCAAGGCGATTCGTGCGGCCTCGCAGGGCCAGGTGCAGCTTTCGCCACAGGCGGCGGCGCGGCTGATGCGCGAAATGCGCCAGCCAGAACAGCAGCCTGAACCGCTCACCGAGCGCGAGACCGACGTCCTCAAGCTGCTGGCCGTGGGCCGCGCGAACAAGGAGATCGCGCGCGACCTGATGATCGGCGAGAAGACGGTGAAGACGCACGTTTCGAACATCCTCGGGAAGCTGGGCGTCCAGAGCCGGACGCAGGCCGCGCTCCACGCGGTGCGCGCGGGCCTGGTGCCGGCGGACCAGCTGGCCGAGCACTAGGGGCGCCATGCGCCGCCTCCCCTCCCTGACGCTGCGCGCGCGGCTCCTGCTGCTCGTGGCACTGGCCGTGCTGCCGGCGCTCGCGCTGGTCCTGTGGACGACGGCGGAACGCCGCGACCAGGCCCACGACGACGCGACCGCCGAGACGCTGCAGCTTTCGGACCTCGTCGCGCGCGATGTGGCCGCCAGCATCCAGCACGCGCGGCGCGTGCTCCGCGCGCTCGCGGCCGTGCCGGAGATCCGGCAGGTCGATCCCGCAGCGTGCCAGGAGATCCTTCGCTCCGTTCGGCCGGAGAACCCTGAGCTGGGCGTCCTGTGGGTGGCCGACCCTAGCGACGAGCCGGATCAGCGTTGCCGGGCTCAGTGCGTTCCAGCAGGCGGTGGCGACGAAGAAGCATGCCTCCGGCACCTACACCCCGACGGAGCCGCTGACGGGGCGGCCGGCCGTACCGTTCGCGGAACCGATCCTCGCCGATGACGGGAGCATCCTCGCGGTCATCGGCGGATCCTTCGATATCGAGGCAATCAACCAGATCGGGAGCGCGACGACCCTGCCCGCGGGCAGCGTTTCCGTGCTGCTGGACCGCGCCGGGACCATCCTCTTCCGGTCGTCGAACTGGGAGCGGCTGGCGGGCACGAGCATTGACCAGCCGCAGTTGCTCGGCGCGGCGATCGCGGGTGACCGCGCCGCGGGCTCGCTCACGAACCGGGACGCCGACGGCGTGGAGCGGCTATACGGCTACAAACCGCTCGTTTTCGACGACACCGCGATCGCGTCCGTGGCGGTCGGTGTGCCCACCTCGACCGTCTACGCGGAGGTCGACCGCTCACTGCGCCAGAACCTGCTCGGGCTGGGATTGGTGGCATTGCTCGCGCTGGGCGCGGCCTGGGCGATTGGCGACCTCTTCGTGCTGCGGCGAGTGCGGGCGTTGCTGGATGGGACGCGGGCGGTGGCACGCGGCGACTACGACGTGCATATTCCGCAAATGCGCGGAAATGACGAACTTTCCATGCTTGCGGCGTCGTTCAACGACATGACGTCGGAGCTCTCCGGGCGCGAGCTGGAGCTGCGCGAACGCGAGCAGTTGTACCGGAGCATGTTCGAAGCCACGAGCGACGGCATGCTCATCCTGGATGTCGAGATGCGGGTGGTGACGGTGAACCCGGCGCTCTGCCGCATGCACGGTCGCTCCGCGGAGGAGTTCAGCAGCATCCCGATGTCGGAGTTCCTGCACCCTCAGTACCAGAGCCTCGTGCGGGCGCTGGTACAGGGTGCCCGGCAGGGGCAGGACCACCGCGTGCGCGCCGTCGCCCTTCGCGCGGACCGCAGCGAGTTCCCGGTCGAAATCTTCGCGACTCCCATCACGTACCAGGGCGAGGCGCACGTCCTCGGCGTCGTGCGCGACATCACCGAGCAGGTCGAGACCGAGGCAGTGCTCGAGCGGCTCGTGGACGAACGCACGCGCGAAATCGGCACGCTGCTCGAAGTCTCGAACAGCCTGAGCTCCACGCTCGAACCGCGAGCGCTCGTGGAGCAGATCGTTCAGAAGCTGAAGGAGATCGTCGACTACCAGGCCGCGGGCATCCTGACGTACGAAAACGGCTTCCTGACCATCCTCGGCGGGCACCGGGAGCCCGGCGATTACTCGTCTCCGCTGGCGGTGGGGTTGCGGTTCCCCGCGACTCGGCTGCGCGGCATCTGGGAGCAGCTGGAGAAGGGGCAGGCGGTGGTCGTCGTCGATGCCCGCGGCGATGACCCGATCGCCATCGACTACCGGCAGGCGAACGGCGGCGACGAGGCGTTCGTGGCGACGAACCCCCACATCCGCGCATGGCTGGCCGTGCCGATGGTGGTGAACGACCGCGTCGTGGGCATGCTCAACATGTCGCGGCCGGAAGTGGGGTACTTTACGCGCCGCCACGCGGATGTCGCGCTCGCCTTCGCCGCGCAGGCAGGGGTTGCGATTGAGAACGCGCGGCTGTTCGCGGCGGCCACGGAGCGCGGCCGCGAACTCGAGGCGGTGGTGAACGCCGCCCGCGCCGCGGCTTCGACGCTGGACCTGGACGAGCTGGTGAACGTGCTCCTGGACCAGCTGCGCGACGTGGTCGGGTACAGCGGCGTGACTCTGATGACGAGCGAGGACGACGACCTCGTCGTGCTGCAGGCACGGACACCGACGCAGCCGCTGGGCGCTCCGGGCACGGTCGGCATGCGGTATTCGCTGGCGGAGGCGGACGACTTCAAGGAGATCCTCGCGCGCGGCGAGACGGTGATCATCGACGACGTTCGGGACGCGTCGCCGTTCGCGGTGCGGTACCGCGAAGTGCTCGGCCCGCACCTGACGAGCGAGCCGTTCGAGTACGTTCGATCGTGGATGGCCGTCCCGCTCTTGAACCAGGACCGCATTATCGGGCTGCTCAGCCTGTCCGGAGAGCGCCCCGGCTATTACGACCAGCGGCACGCGAATGTGGTGCTGGGCATCGCCTCGCACGCCGCCGCCGCCATCGAGAACGCGCGGCTGTTCGAGGAGACGGGCGCCCGTGGCCGGGAACTGGGCACGCTGCTGGATGTGTCGCGCGGCCTCGCATCGACGCTCAATCTCGAAGAGCTGCTGTCGCTCGTGCTCGACCGGCTGGAGCAGGTCGTGGGGTACAAGGCGGCGTCGATCCAGGTGATCGAAGAGGGCGTGCCGCGCGTGCTGCAGCGCCGCGGCCCGGCGATTTCGGAGTACGAGGCCCGCGCGCGGCTCGAAACGGGACGCGATACCACGGGCTACCTCGCCCGCGAACTGTCGCAGGGCCGGTACGTGGCGATCGACGATGTTCGCGGCGAGAGCGTCCCCGCGCGCGCCTACCGCGCCTTCGCCGGGCAGGCGCTGGACGAGGCGTTCACGTACATCGTGTCGTGGCTGGCCATTCCGCTGGTGCGCAAGGACACCACCTTCGGGTACGTGGCCCTGGCGTTCGACGAGCCGGGGTACTACACGGAGGAGCGGGTACGCCTGGCGCGCGGCATCTCCGACTTCATCGCCGTCGCCGTCGAGAACGCGCGGCTGTTTTCGGAGACGGAAGCGCGCAGCCGCGAAGCGGAGACACTGCTCGACGTCAGCCTCAGCACAGCCCAAACGCTGGACCTGCAGCCGCTGCTGGGGTCCATCCTCCAGAACCTGCGGCGCGTCATCCCGTACAGCGGCTCGGCGATCATCCGGCTGGAGCGGGACGAAGTCGTGATCATCGAGTCGCGCGGCGAATTCGAACGCGAGGACGAGGCGATCGGCCTGCGGCTGAAGACGCCGCCGCGGAACCACCTCGTGGAGTGCATGCGGCGCGGCGAGCCATCCATCACGGGCGACGTGCGCGGCGACGACGACCACGCGCTGGCGGCGAAGGAGCTGCTCGGGCCGTACATGGAGCTGTCCGCGTTCAGCTACATCCGATCGCAGATCATGGTGCCGCTGATTGCGCAGGACCGCGTGATCGGCGCGCTCACGGTGTCGCGGCGCGAAGTGGACGCCTTCCGCCCCGAACATGTGCGGCTGGCGACGGCGTTCGCGAGCCAGGCCGCGGTCGCGATCCAGAATGCCGAGCTGTTCGACCAGCGAGGGCGGCGGCTGCGCGAGACCGAGGCACTCGCGCGCATCGCCTCGCAGCTGACGCTCGACCAGCCGATGAAGCGGACGCTGGCCGAGATGGCGGCCGACGTGCGGGAAGCGACGGGCGCGCTCGCTGCGTCCATCACCCTGCACGACAACGGCGACCCGTTCCGGCTGACGTCCTGGGGCTCGTCCGGGTTGCCGGTGGGGTTCACGGAGGCGGTGGGGGAGGCGGTCCGCGCAAGCGGCGTCTCCCCGGCGGGGATGGTGGCGGAGAGCCGCCGGCCGATGGTGCTGCACGACGCGCGGGCGCAGATGCTGCTCTCGCCGCTCCCGGCGAGCATCCAGACGTACCTGCGGGACGCGCAATGGGAGTCGTCGGTGGTGACGCCACTGCTGTACCACGACGAGTTCCTGGGCACGCTCAACACCTTCCATGCCGGCGCCGACCCGTTCACGGCGGACCTCGCGCCGATCTTCACGGCGGTGGCGAACCAGGCCGCCGTGGCGGTGCAGAACGCACGGCTGTTCGCGGAATCCGAACAGGGGCGGCGCCAGAGCGACGCGCTCGCGCGGATCGCGGCCACGCTGACCTTCGATCGGCCGCTGCAGTCGGTGCTCGACGCGCTCGCCGAGGACGTCGTGGTAGGAACGAGCGCCGTCGCGTGCGCGGTGATGCTCGACGACGTCGAGGGGATGCCGATGGGCGTGGGCGGTTCCCACGGACTGCCGGAGGGATACCTGGAGGAGTTCCACCGCATCGCGATGCAGTTCGCAACGGAGGACCCGGCGTACTTCACCGATATCGCCGTCCTCCCCGACGCGCGCCGGCGGGTGCTTTCGCACCCCGGGTTCCAGGACTTGCGGCCGCTGATCGCGGACGCGGAGTGGGAATCGGTCGTGCGGGTTCCGTTCGTGTACCGCGAACGGCTGCGCGGTGTGCTCGTCCTGTACTACCTCGAAGGCGAACTGCCGGGGGAGAGCGAGACCGCGTTCCTGCGCGCCATCGCCAGCCAGGCGTCCGTCGCGATCGAAAATGCGCGCCTCTTCTCCGAGTTGAGCGACCGCAACCGGCAGCTGGAAACGCTGTACCAGGCCGACCAGGAGCTGCACCGGTCGCTCCGGCTGGACGATGTGTTGCGGGCGCTGCTGGACGCGGTGACGGGCATGCTGGGGCCCGATTACTCGTCGCTGACGATGTGGGAACAGGGCGCGCTGCGGCCGACCATCATCGCCTCCAGCAACGCGCCAGATGAGGCGGTCGAGCGCGTGGCCGATTCGTTCGCGGAGGCGGGCCGCGCGGCGGTTTTCGAACGCATCGGGCTGCGGGGGCCGGGGTACGTGTTCACGGCGGCCGAACTGCGGCCGGACCGCTCGCAGGGCCGGGCGTTCGAACTCGGGATCCGAGCGCTCATCGAAGTGCCGGTATTCGTGAACGGGGAGCTGTTCGCGATCCTCAATGGCGCGTACACCAGCCCCCACCACTGGACGAGCGATGAACAGCGGCTGTTCACCGCGCTCGCGAGACGGGCTGCGCTGGCGATCGAAAACGCGCGGCTGTACGAGCAGGCGCAATCGCTGGCGGCGGTCGAGGAGCGGCAGCGGCTGGCCCGCGAACTCCACGACAGCGTCTCGCAGGCGCTCTACGGCATCGCGCTCGGAGCGCGGACAGCGCGCACGCTGCTCGACCGCTCGCCGGAGAAGGCGAAGGACCCGGTGGATTATGTCCTATCGCTCGCGGAGGCGGGCCTCGCCGAGATGCGCGCGCTGATCTTCGAGCTGCGGCCCGAATCGCTCGAAGGCGAGGGGCTCATCGCGGCGATCAAGAAGCAGGTGGCATCCACCCGCGCGCGCTATGGCGTCGAAGTCGACGCCGAGCTGTGCGACGAGCCGGAAACCGGGCTGCCGGCCAAGGAAGCGCTCTATCGCATCGCGCAGGAAGGGCTGCACAACGTGGTGAAGCACGCGCGGGCCACGCATGTGGACCTCACGCTCGAATGCAGCGACGGGCTGGCGACGCTCGACATCCGGGACAACGGGCACGGCTTCGACAGCGGCGGCGAGTTCCCCGGGCATCTCGGGTTGCGGTCCATGCGTGAGCGCGCCACACGCCTGGGCGGCACCTTCGATGTCGAAAGCGCGCCCGGCGAGGGCACGCACCTTCGCGCGGTGGTGCCGCTGGGCATCATTGAAGTCGCCCGCCCCTGAACGAAACGGCCCTCCTCGCGGAGGGCCGTCGTGGTGGTGGAACTCGCGCCGCCGGGAACCTAGTCGGTGCCGCCCTTCGACGCGCCGGTGATGTCGGCCATGAGCTGGAGCGCCTCCGGGTCGTTGGAGCCAACGCGGAAGGTGGTCACGCCGGCGTCCTGCCAGACCTTGAACCGTTCGCGGATACGGTCGGCGGGGCCGATGAGCGAGATCTCGTCGGCGAACTCGTCCGGGATCGCCTCCGCCGCCTCCTGCTTGCGGCCGCTGAGGTAGAGCTCCTGGATGTACTTGGCTTCATCGGCGTAGCCGTACTTGATGAAGACCTCGTTGTAGAAGTTCTTCTCCTTTGCGCCCATGCCGCCGATGTAGAGCGCGGCGCCGGGCTTCACCTTCTGGAGCGCGGACTTCACGTCGTTCGTGATCTGGACGTTGCCGCCGCCGAGGATCTCGAAGTTCTTGCCGTCCTTGCCTGCCTTCGCCCATCCGGCTTCGAGGTCCTTCTTGAAGACGTCGACGTGGTAGGGGGAGAACCAGGCGGGGATCCAGCCATCGGCGATTTCGGCCGTGAGGCGGATGTTCGCTGGCCCAAGGCTGGCGATGAAGATGGGCAACGGCCGCGGATGGAGGATGCTCTTCAGCGGCTTGCCGAGGCCGGTCGCGCCGGGGCCCGTGTACGGCAGGTCGTACTCCTTGCCGTGGAATTCGACGGGCTTTTCGCGGGCCCAGATGGCGCGAAGGATGGCCACGTACTCGCGCAGACGCGCGCTCGGGCGGCCGTACGGCACGCCGTGCCAGCCTTCGACCACCTGCGGGCCCGAGAGCCCGAGGCCGCAAATGGCGCGGCCGCCGGAGAGGGCGTCGAGGGTGGCCATGGTCATCGCGCACATGGCCGGGGTGCGCCCCGGGATCTGCATGATCGACGTGCCGAGTTTGATCTTCGTGGTCACGGCGGCGAGGTAGGCGAGGGGGGTGATGGCGTCGGAGCCGTAGGATTCGGCGGTCCAGACCGAGTCGTAGCCGAGCGCCTCGGCCTCCTGGACGTGCTTCACGGGCAGAGCCATGTTCGCCCCGGAATAGCCGAGGCTGATCGCGAGCTTCATTCGTTCCTCCGCGGTTACGTTGCCGCGGGAGCGTGCGCACCGGCGGGCACGGGCAGTATGTCGCGTGCGGCCGATTGCGGCGAGACGCCGATCAGCGTGCGGCGACGACGCGGGAAATGGTGCCGGCACTGTCCCCGGCGACGTAGATTTCGCCCGCCTCGTCCTCCCCGAATGAGCTGACGCTCTCGGCGCGCCCGGAGCGTCTCGGCCTGCCAGCGTCCGCCCTGCTGCCGGAGGGCGATGAGGTCGCCGCGGCAGTAGTCGGTGTACAGATAGGCGCCGGCGAGCGCGGGGATGGCGGCGCCGCGGTAGACGTAGCCGCCCGTGATGGAGCAGCCGAGCGAGTGCGCGTACTCGTGGATGGGGAGGACCTTGCCGGACTGGTCGCAGGTGGAGGCGCCGTAGCAGTGGGACGCCTCCATGACGTCCCAGCCGTAGTTCTCGCCGCCCGCGCTGCCCGCCGGCTGCAGGTTCACCTCTTCGTACTGGTTCTGACCGACGTCGGCGATCCAGAGGTCGCCAGTCGCACGGTCGAAGCTGAAGCGCCAGGGATTTCGCAGTCCGTAGGCCCAGATCTCGGGGCGGGCGCCGGACTGGCCCACGAACGGGTTCGAGGCAGGAATGCCGTATGGCCCCTGCGCAGCGTTCACATCGAGGCGAAGGATCTTGCCGAGGAGGACGTCGCGGTTCTGGCCGTTGCCATCGGGGTCCCCGCCGCTGCCGCCGTCACCCGTGGAAACATAAAGGTAGCCATCGCGGCCAAACGCGAGCATGCCGCCATTGTGGTTGGGGTACTTGTCCGGGATGGCGAACAGCACCTTCGCCTTCGACGGGTCGCCCTTGCCACCGGTCACGCCGTATTCGGCGAGCGAGTTCGTCCCGTCCCTGCCGGTGTAGGTGACGAAGAAGCGGCCGTTCTCGGCGAACCTCGGATGGAAGGCGAGGCCGAGCAGGCCCTGTTCGTTCCCCGTGGCGAGAACGATGCCAGTGATGTCGAGGAACGGCTCGGGTTCGAGCACGCCGTTGCGAACGGTGCGGATGCGGCCGGGCTTTTCGACCACGAACAGGCGACCCGAGCCGTCGCCGGCGTGGGTGACGAAGGTGGGCCGGGTGAGGCCGCCAACGACCTGTTGGAGCGCGAGCTTCGGCAGCGCGCCACTCGACGGCGTCCCCGTCGCGGCGGGTGGCGTGCCGGGCGTTGCGGTCGATGGCGGCGTGGGCGTGACGGCAGGCGTGTCGTCGCCGCTGCAATCGGACGCGATCATGGCGAGGAAGACGAGGACCGCCGGGATGGGCAGTGCCCAGAACGATCGGGAGAAGCGCGTGAACGAAGGGGACAGGTGGCTCACGCGCTGATGATGCCCCGGCGAGCGGCAAGGCGCCGGTAACAGGGGCACGGGCGTGTGGCTGATCTCTCGCAGGAATGATTACTCGCATCTGCGGCGGCTGGTGGCTCACAATGGAACCGGTGACCATCGCGCATACCGGTAGCCATGCCTCCTGACGCCACACTCCTTATCCGGGGCGGCCTCGTGTTCGATACTGCCGGGCGGAGCTTCCGCGCGGCCGATGTGCGCTGTGCCGGCGGTCTGATCGAAGCGGTGCTCCCGCCGGGCGAGGGCGGCGCCGCCGCCACCGTGCTCGACGCCGGGGGCGCTTTCGTCCTCCCGGGCTTGATCGATTGCCACGTGCACATCACCAGCGCGGGCGAAGCGGCGTCGCTGAACACGATGGTCCACGAGACCCCGGCGCTGCGCGCGTGGAAGGCAGCCGAGCACGCGCGCCGGACCTTGCACGCGGGCATCACGACCGTTCGCGACCTCGGCGCCGCCGAGCGCCTGAACATCGACCTCGCGCGTGCGATCGAAGCCGGGGTGGTCGAAGGGCCGCGCATGCTGGCAGCGGGCCTCGGCGTGACAATGACCGGCGGCCACGGGCATGGGTTCATCGCGCGCGAAGCCGACGGGCCGGATGAGGTGCGGAAGGCCGTTCGCGAACAGCTGCGCGCCGGGGCGACCGCGATCAAGTTGTTCGCCAGCGGCGGCGTGCTGACGGCGGGCGTCGACCCGCGGTCACCGTCGTTCACGCAGGAGGAGCTGACGGCGGGCGTGGAAGAGGCGCACAAGGCGTTCCGCGTCGTCGGAGCGCACGCCCAGGCGACGGACGGAATCAAGAACGCGATCCGCGCGGGCGTGGATTCGATTGAGCACGGGGTGTGGCTGGACGAGGAAGCGCTGGCGCTGATGCTCGAGCGCGGCACGTACATGGTCGCGACGCTGACGGCGCCGTGGGCGATGGCCACGCACGGACCGGACGAAGGCGTGCCGCAGTACATGATCGACAAGTCGAACGCCGTGCTCGAAGACCACGCGCGCAGCTTCGAGGCCGCCGTACGGGCGGGCGTGAGAGTCGCCATGGGCACCGACCAGGGCACGCCCCTGAACCGTCCCGGCAAGAATGCGCAGGAGATCCTGCGGATGGCCGAACACGGGCTCTCGCCGGCATCGGCGCTGCTCGCGGCGACGGCGTGGGCCGCGGACCTGCTGAAGGTGCCCGCGGGCCGCATCGAAGCCGGCAAGCAGGCGGATTTCGTCGTGCTGCCCCGCGACCCCCTGACCGACCTTTCGGCGTTGGCCGATTCAGACGCATTCACCGCCGTGGTCAAGGGCGGCAGCATTGTCCGTGCCGCGCCACGGGAGAACAGCATCGGAGGAACGAAATGAGTGAGCTTCAGAAGCGCATCGCCCGGCTGGGCCGGCGCGAAAGCAACGGCATCGGGTTCAGCGCGACGACGCGGGAGAAGCCGCGCCAGCTCCTGCTTGGCGTCATCGCCGGCGACGACGCCGGCGCGAAGGCCGCGGCGGATGCGGGGGCGGATGTCGTGCTCGTCGAGGCTTCCTCGGCGGCGGCAGCCGTGCCCGTCGTGTCGTCCCTCAAGGGCTCGAAGGCGGTCGCGGGCGTGCTCCTGCCGGCGCTGGATGAAGCCGGGGCGGAGGCCCTCACGGGCGCCGGCTGCGACTTCGTGGTCTGCACCCTCGAGGGCACGGAAGCGACGGCGGTGGACACCGACCGCATGGGCCACGTCGCCGTCGCGAGCTCGGCGCTCGACGACACGACGCTGCGGTCGCTGGCACCGCTGGGGCTGGACGGGCTGTATGTGACGCGCACGCCCGGCAACATGACGCTCGCGACGCAGCTGCAGCTGGTGCGGATCGCGTCGTTCGCGAGCGCGCCGCTGCTGGTGAACGTGGCCGCGGACGCGCCGGTGGCGGAACTGCGCGCGCTGCGCGATGGCGGCGCGGCGATGGTCATCGCGCCGCGGGGCACGGCCCCAGAGCAGCTTGCCGCCCTCGGCGAGGCGCTAAAGAACGTGCCCGCGAAGAAGGGCGGGCGGGGCGATTCGCGCGACATCGCGCTCGTGCCGAGCCGCGCGGCCGCCCCTGCCGAGCATGACCACGAGGAAGAAGGGGACGACGACGACGACTAGGCCCGGACGCGCGAATCCCTCCGCCGGGGGTGGTGGAGGGATTCGGGGGGGCCCTGACCGGAGCGGACGGCTAATCGATGCCGCCCGGCTCGTTCTGCACGTCGTAGACGAAGTTCCACTCCTGGTTGGCGAGGTCGCGGAGTTCATCGGCGAGCGCCTGGAGGCGTGGGACGAAGAGCGGCCGCGCCGTGGCGGGAATGGCCTCGGCCTCCCAGAAGTCGACCAGCAGACGGGCGAGGGCGGCTTCGAGCCTGCCGAGGGCGGGCAGGAGGCGGGGTTCGTTGCGCTTCACGTCGCCGCCGATGCCGCCGGGCGAATTGAGCGCGTGGAGTTGGGTTTCGACGGCGAGGGTGCAATCGCGGAGGGCGCCGTGGGCGCTGGCGAACCAGGCCTCCGTGGAGGATTCCTCGGCGATGACGCGCTCCAGCGCCTGGCTGGCGAAGAAGAGCGACTCCTGTTCGGGGCGGCGGCGACGGGTATCAGTAACCACGGTGTTCCCTCTCCAGTTCCTTCGCATCCGGGTGGACGTGCTCGGCGGGAGTGAGATGGGGTGGAGCGGGGGTGGGCTCGCCCCTGCCGGCCATTTCGACCGGATCGGGCTGCACGGCACGGACATCGGCTTCCGAAGGCTCAAGGACTTCGGTCGCGGTTTCGACGAACTCGCGGATGGACTTGCGGACAGGCATCGCCTGGCTCCTAGGCTGCCCGGCCAGCCTCACCTACCGGGTGGCCCCCGGACCCGCAGCGCTCGCAGCGCTTGCGAACAACGCGGCCAGAGGCGCGCTCAACAACCCACTTCACCTGGCCGTCACAGGCCGTGCAGGCCGGCGCGATGGAGTGGTGTGGTTCATGTGCGATGTGGACGGGAGCGCTGGTCACTAGACTCTCCAAGAACCGTGCTGGGCGAATGCTCAGTGGCGGAATCAGTACGGCTGGCGTCCGGCGCCGGCTCGGCCACGACTGAATACTCGCATGCACATCAGTCATCTCATACGGCCTATTGGGGTGGTTTTGGTGGCCAATTCGGGTTCGGAAAATACCTAGTCGGGACGGCGCTCCCCTAAGGATTCCGCCAACTCCACGCGTTCGAGCAATTCGCGCCTGGTAATAAGCCCAATCATCCGGCCCTCTTCGAGCACCGGGACCTGGTTCAGCCGGTTGGCGCCGAGCTGGTGCAGGACCTCCAGCGCCGGGGTATCGGCCGAGACGGTGAGGACGCGACCGCGCGGCGTCATGGCGCGCTGCGCCGGGGTGTTCGGCCACGCCTCCCGGGGGACGCGGCGGACGTCGCTGACGGAGAGGATGCCGACGACCGCGTCGTCCATGGCGACCACGGCGGCGCGTTCGCCTTCGCCGACCATGTGCCGTTCGACCACCTCCTCGATGGAGATGCCCGGGGTAATGGTGGGGTAGGTGGTGCGCATGACGTCGCGCGCCCGCAGCCGGCTGAGGACGGACTCGAGCTGGAGGGCTTCCTTCTCGCCACGGGCGGCGCCACTGAGGAACCAGCCGATGAACATGAACCAGAGGCCGTTCCACGCGTACCCGGCGAGCAGGAAGGCGACGCCGCCCATCATGAGGGTGTAGCCGAAGATTTCGCCGACGGAACCGGCGATGCGGGTGGCGCGACGAAAGCTCTTCGTGCGCCGCCAGGCGATGGAACGCAGGACGCGGCCGCCATCGAGCGGGAAGCCGGGGAGGATATTAAAGATGGCGAGCAGCAGGTTAACGGTCGCGAGATAGGCGCCGATGGCGCCGACCTGTTCGACGCGTTCGTGCATGGTGAGGTACACCGCCCCGGCGAGGACGGCGATTGCGAGACTGGTGAGCGGCCCGGCGACGGCAATGGCAAACTCCTCGCCCGCGGACCGGGGTTGCCGGGCAATATGGCTGACCCCTCCGAAGATGAAGAGGGTGATCTTCGGCACTTCGAGCCCACGCCGCTGGGCGACAACCGCGTGGGCGAGTTCGTGCACGAGCACGGCGACGAAGAGCAGCAGCGCGGAGGTCACGCCCACCGCCCAGTAGGTGGCGGTGGACCAGCCCGGGTACTGATCCGGGAAGACACCGTCGCTCAGGCTGAACGAGAGAACGCCGAGGATGAACAGCCACGACGGATGGATCTCGATCGCGATGCCACGGATGCGGGCTACTCGGAATGAGGGCATGCGCTAACGCTACCGGAAACGGCGGCGGCCCGTCAGTGCGCGCGGCGGACGCCGAAAGTTGCAGGGGACGGCCTGCCGGCGATACGGGGTATTCCCTGACAGGAGCTTCCGGGGCGCACGGATAAGATGCGGGAGCGGCACTTGCGTGCCCGTGCCGCGAAGTCGCCGGAGGGCCCGAACCAGACGATGACGCTGATCGTCCACGACACGAACCAGGACCGCGCCGATGCCTTTGGCCGCGCGGCGGAGGCGCTTGGCCGCGCGTTCCTCGGGCCGTACGCGGGCGAGGCCGGCGTCGTGCTGGCGGGCGCCGACGAGGCGACCGTCTCGGAGGCGCGTGCGCGGTGGCCACACGCGACCATCCTCGCGATTGGCGCCGTGACTCCGGAAGCGGTGGCGGGCCTTGTCGCCGCGGGCGCGGACGACTTCGTGGAAGCACCCGGGATGCTGGCACTGCGGCTGGCGGCGGCGCAGGCGAGGGGCACTCGGGGGGCGCCCGCGGACACGATCGGCCTCGACCGGTTGGCCGAACTCGCGGGCGCGTCGGGCCATTCCTGCGGCACCGCGCCACTCCTCCGCAGCATCCTCGATCACGTTTCGACCGGCATCCTCGCCGTGAGCGCCTCGCGCCACGTGGCCTTCGCGAACCGGCGCGTCTCGGAGATCTCGGGCATCCCGTTCCACCACCTCGTGGAGGAGGCGAACGCACGGGTCGACATGGGGCTCGCACCTCCCCCACTCCGGGACCTCATCCTCCGCGGGCTGGCGGGCGAGGTGGTGCGCGACGAAACGATCGCGTTCCGGCGCTTCGGGGGGAGGCGAGATCGCGCTTCGCTGCTCCATGACGCCGCTCATCGAGAACGACCGCGTTCGCGGGGGTGGTGGTCACCGGCGACGACATCACGGGGCAGCTGGCCGAGGAGAAGGAGAAGGAGCCTGGCCGCGATCGTCGAATCCTCGGACGACGCGATCATCACGCGCGACCTGGCGGGGCAGGTGGTGAGCTGGGAACGCCGGCGCGGAACGCATGTACGGCTATCCGGCGGAGGAGAGTCGTCGGCCGCGTGCTCGATGCGCACTTCCTCGACGCCGACGACGGTGGGATTCCGCTGGACTACGCCAACGGGCTCGCCGCCTTCCCGGGACGGCGTCGCGGGGTTCGCAGGCGGCGGAAGGACGGCAGCCTCCTCGACGTCGAAGTGCATGTGGTCCCGGTGACGGATCCGGCGGGCGAGGGGGTTCGCTTCGCGGGCGTTTCGCACGACATCACCGAGCGGCTGCGCGCCGAGGGTGAATTGGCGCGGCTCGCGGCCATCGTGGAGTCGTCGCAGGACGGGATTGTGAGCGTGACGCCCGACGGCGGCCTTATCGATAGCTGGAACCGCGGCGCTGAGCGCATGTACGGCTACACGCGCGAAGAGGTCCTGGGCAAGGCGCCATGGTTCCTCGAACCGCCCGAGAATAACGCGGTGGAACGGCTCGTCGTCGAAGGCGGCAGCGAATGGCCGGAGGTGGACGGGCTGGAGACGCAGCGGGTGACGCGTGACGGCCAGGTCATCGACGTATCGCTGTCGCTGTTCCCCGTGCGGGACGCGACCGGGCGGGTGATCTCGCTGGCGGGGATCGGACGCGACATCACCGAAAAGAAGCGAGCGCAGGCGGCCCTGCGGCGTCGCGAACAGGAGTTCAAGGCGCTGGCGGCCCATTCGCCCGATGTGATCCTGCGGTTCGACCTGCAAGGAGTGTGCCGGTACGCGAACCCGGCGGCGGCGTTGCTGGCAAGCCGCGACGCAGCCTGGTTCCCGGGGCGGGACGCGAACGACCTCGGCTTCCGTGCGGAACCCGAGCTTCGGACCGCCGTCCAGGAGGCCGTGGCCGGCGGCGTCGAGCGTTCCGCCGACGTTCGCGTGGAATTGCCCGGGGGCGCGCGCTGGTTCGACGTGCGGTTCGTGCCGGAGCTGGACGAAAGCGGCGAAGCGGAGAGCGTGCTGCTCATCGGCCGCGATATCACGGGGCGGCGACGCGCGGAACAGGCGCTGCGCGAGAGCGAAGAGATGCTGGCGATGACGTACGGGTCGACGCCGGTCGGCATTGCCGTGCTGGACGCGGAGGGGCGGTTCCTGCGGCTGAACCGGGCGGCGGCGAGCATCGTCGGGCGGGAACCGGCGGAGCTGGCGGGGCAGCCATTCGCGCCCCTGCTCGCGCCGGAACATGCCGCGCGCATGACGGCCGAATACCTGGAGATGCTGGAGGCGGACGAGCCGCCGGCACCCGTCTCGGAGACGTGGACCGTGCTTCACCGCGATGGCGAGGAGCGCCTGGTGGCGGCGACGTGGGCGCGCTTCGATGGCCCCGGCGGGGCGCGGTACTCCGTCATCACGGTCACGGACATCACCGAGCAGCGGCGCGCGGAGGAGGCGCTGGGCCGCGCCGAAGGACTGCTGCACGAAGCGGTCACGAGCGGCCCCGTGGTGCTGTTCAGCATCGACACCGCGGGGACCGTGACGATGGCCGAAGGCGGCGCGTACGACAACCGGGGCGGACGTCCCGCCGACACGGTGGGGCGAAGCGCCTGGGACATGTATCGCGACACGGAGGAGGGGCTCGCGGCGCTGCGGGCGGCGCTCGGGGGCGAGCGCTCCGCGTTCGAATGGCACGTCAACGGGCGCTGGTACGACGTTCACTTCGCAACGGCGCCGGGCCGACGCCTACTACCGGGCGGTGGTCGAGGGTACCTCGGACGCGCTGTACGTGGCGGAGCGAGGCGAGGACGGGCAGTTCCGCTGCGTGGTCGTGAACGCGGCGTATGAGGCGTTCCTGGAGCGCCCCGCCGCGCAGGTGCTGGGGAAGACGGCAGCGGAAGGCATCGGCGATAGCATCCTCGCGGAACGCGTGGTGGCGCGCTGGGAGCAGGCCGCTCGGACCGGGGAACCCGTCCACTGGGAACTCACGACGCCGGCCGGCGGCACGGCCATCGGGCAGGTGACGCCGCTTTTCGAAGCCAACGGCGAGTGCCGGCTCCTGGTCGGGAGCCTTCGGGACATCACGGCACTGCGCGGCGCCGAGCAGGCACGGGAGATGGCCGAAGGGCGGCTGCAGGCCGTCATCCAGAGCGCCCCGCTCGTCGTGTTCGCCCTGGATCAGGAGCGGCGCATCACCGTGCTCGAAGGCGCCGCACTCGCGCGCTTTGGGGTCAGCGTCGGCGAATTCATCGGCGAAAACGTCTCCACGTTCGCGTACCTGGCCGGGGTCACCGAAGCGTTCGACCGCGCGTTCGGCGGCGAGGCCGCGCACTGGACCGTGATGGTGGGCGAATCGCGGCTCGATATCGACCTCGCGCCCGTCAAGGACGCCAACGGGACGGTGACGGGCGTGGTCGGCGTCGGCATCGACGTGACCGAGCGGCACCGGGCGGAACAGGCCCGCGAGGTGGCGGAGCGCCGCCTGCGGACCGTCGCCGAGAATGCGCCACTCGTTCTTTGGGCCATCGACCCGAACGGGGTGTATACGCTCTGCGAAGGCGATCTGCTTGGCGCCCTGGGTCTGCGCGGCGGTGACCTGGTCGGGACGAGCCTGTACGAACAGCTCAAGAACAGCCCGGATGTCATCGAGCACGTTCGGTCGGGCCTCGCCGGCGAGCCCCGCACCTTCACCTGGACCGTGAACGAGAACACCTGGTGGGAGTCGAGTGTCGCTCCGCTCGTCGATGACGCGGGGAGAGTCGAGGGCTGATCGAGATGTCGGTCGACGTCACCCAGCGGCTGCTGGCCGAGCGGGCGATGCTGCAGGCGCAGAAGCTGGAGAGCCTGGGCGTGCTTGCCGGGGGCATCGCGCACGACTTCAACAACCTGCTCGTGGGCATCCTCGGGAACGCCGGCCTGGCGCTCGCGGAATTGCCCGATGTCTCACCCGCACGACCCACGATCGAGGCGATCGCGACCGCCGGGCAGCGCGCGGCCGAGCTCGCGCGGCAGATGCTCGCGTACAGCGGGCGCGGCCGCTTCGTGGTCCAACGGGTCGATATCAACGCCGTCGTGTCGGAGATGCTGCACCTGCTGCGCGCGTCCGTCGGCAAGAGCGTCGACCTGCAGTGTGACCTTTCGCCGACACTACCGTGGGTCGAAGCCGACGCCACACAGCTCCGCCAGGTGGTCATGAACCTCGTGGTGAATGGTTCGGACGCCATCGACGGCGAGCCGGGCGTGGTGCGCGTGACGACCCGGGTGCGTCACGTGACGAAGGGATCGCTGGCGCAGGCGCACCTCGCGCCGGACCTGCCGGAGGGGATTATGTCGCGATCGAAGTGGCGGACACCGGCATGGGCATGGACGAGGAGACCATCACGCGCATCTTCGACCCCTTCTTCACGACGAAGTTCACGGGCCGCGGACTCGGGCTCGCCGCGGTGCTCGGTATCGTCCGGGGCCACCGGGGGGCGATCACGGTGACGAGCGAGCCGGGCGCGGGATCGGTGATGACGCTGCTGCTGCCGGTGGCGATGGATATTGTGAACGAGGTACGGTCGACCCCTGTCGCGCCCGCGCCGTGGCGCGGACAGGGCAGCATCCTCGTGGTCGACGACGAGGACACCGTCCGCATGGTGACCTCCCGCGCGGTGGAGACGTTCGGGTTCCGGGCGCTGCAGGCCCAGGACGGGCTCGCGGCGCTGGAGATGTACCGGCAGCATGGTCGCGAGATCGCGTGCGTGCTGCTGGACATGACCATGCCGCGGATGAACGGCGAAGAGGCGTTCCATGCCATCCGCGACCTCGACCCCGAGGCCGTGATCGTGCTTATGAGCGGCTTCAACGAGCAGGAAGCGACGAGCCGGTTCATGGGCGAGACGCTGAACGGGTTCATTCAGAAGCCGTACGAGCTGGCCACGCTGCGCGAGATGCTGCGCAGGGTGACGGATGCCCACCACCCCGTTCTTCGCTAGGTCGCCCGGCGCACGCGGCGCCTGTACCCTGCACGCATGACCGAAGAACGGTTCCTGAGCGGGGCGCTCACCGGCGACGACGCGGATGTCGACCGGTCGCTGCGGCCGCGTTCGCTGGGCGAATTCCCCGGGCAGGAACGCGTCAAGGAGAACATCTCGATCGCGATCGAGGCCGCCCGCCAGCGCGGCGATGCCCTCGACCACCTGCTCCTCTACGGTCCCCCCGGGCTCGGGAAGACGACGCTCGCGAACATCGTCGCGCAGGAGATGGAGGTCGCGATTCGCACGACGAGCGGTCCCGCGATCGAGCGGCCCGGCGATCTCGCGGCCATCCTCACGAACCTCAAGCAGCACGACATCCTCTTCATCGACGAGATCCACCGGCTGGCGCGGACGCGTCGAGGAGATCCTCTACCCGGCGATGGAGGACTTCGCCCTGGACCTCGTCATCGGCAAGGGCCCGGGCGCGCGCTCCGTGCGGCTGGCGATGCCGAAGTTCACGCTCATCGGCGCGACCACGCGGTACGCGATGATCAGCGCGCCGCTGCGCGACCGCTTCGGCTCCGTCTACCGCCTCGATTACTACGACGCCCCGACGTTGAGCGCGATTGTGCAGCGATCCGCCGGGATCCTCGGGGTCGAACTGCCGGATGACTGCGCGAGCGAGATTGCCCGGCGCTCGCGTGGGACGCCGCGCATCGCGAACCGCATCCTCCGGCGCGTCCGCGACTACGCCCAGGTGCGCGGCAGCGGCAGCATTACGCTCGATGCCACCCGGCGAGCCCTCGCGCTGCTCGAAGTGGACGACCTCGGGCTGGACGAAACCGACCGTATGGTGCTGCGCGCGATCATCGAGAAGTTCGGCGGCGGTCCCGTCGGCCTCGAGACGATCGCGGCCTCGATCAGCGAGGAGTCGGACACGATCATGGACGTGTACGAGCCGTTTCTGCTCCAGCTGGGGTTCCTGCAGCGAACACCCCGCGGGCGCACGGCGACGGCGGCGGCCTACGCGCACCTCGGCATCCCCATCCCCGCCCGCTCCCCCGCCGCCGACCCCCAGCGCGCACTGTGGGAAACGGCGGAGGACTAACCCTCGCAGCTCGAACGGAAATCGCTGATATGCCAGCGCTTCTACGGGCGTACGGAGCTCCGGCCCGCTCGCCTTACCGCCGCGTGGTGCGGGCGGCATCTCGAATGCTGTGTGAGCGGACCAACTAACGCACCGCTGCTGGCGTCGGCTACCATCGCCCGCCACCTCATTCGCGGAGCACACACCTTGACCCGTCAGCTCATCTCCTCCGGTGCACCCTGGGAAGCGACGGTCGGCTACTCGCGCGCGGTGCGTGCGGGCACCTTCGTCGCGGTCGCCGGGACGATTGCGGCGAACCCGGACGGCAGCACGAACGCCCCGGGCGACGCCTACGCGCAGGCCCGTCGCTGCCTCGAGATCATCGAACGCGCGCTCCAGGGAGCCGGCGCGACCATGGCCGATGTCGTCCGCACGCGCATGTTCGTGACCGACATCTCGCGGTTCGAGGAGTTCGGCGCGCACACGGCGAGTTCTTCGCGGAGATCCGCCCCGCCGCATCCATGCTCGAAGTGCGAGCGCTCGTGAACCCGGATGCGCTCATCGGATCGAGGCCGACGCGGTTATCGCGCCAGAGTTGACGTGCGAACTGTATTTCGCGAATTGATTATCGTTGCTTTACCGGCCGCCCTCAGGTTAAGACGTATAGTGGAGGGACCAGAGGAGGTAACCAACCCGATTCGATGAACGTCCTCAAAACCACCGTGCTGCTCGCGGCCCTGACGGGTCTCCTGGTGGCCGTCGGTGGCCTGATCGGTGGAACCAGCGGCATGATCATGTTCCTCGTGCTCGCGGGCGCGATGAACTTCTTCGCCTACTGGTTCTCCGACAAGATGGCGC
Source organism: Candidatus Amarobacillus elongatus (assembly GCA_016703545.1). Lineage (GTDB taxonomy): Bacteria > Chloroflexota > Dehalococcoidia > Tepidiformales > Tepidiformaceae > Amarobacillus > Amarobacillus elongatus. Next base: position 229,194 of record JADJBX010000002.1, on the reverse strand, counting down.
TGCGCATGGCCGGGGCCCACGAGGTCACGGAGGCGCAGGAACCCCACCTGTACGCCATGGTCCGCGAGGTCGCGCAGCTTTCGAAGATGCCGATGCCGCGGGTGTTCGTGATCCAGAACGAATCGCCGAACGCGTTCGCCACGGGACGGAACCCGGAGCATGCCGTCGTCGCCGTGACGACAGGCATCCGGCGCATCCTTACCGACCGCGAATTGCGCGGCGTGCTTGGCCACGAAATGGGCCATGTGAAGAACCGCGACATCCTCACCAGCTCGATCGTCGCGACGATCGCCGGCGCCATCTCGCTCATCGCGCAGATGCTGATGTTCAGCAGCCTGTTCGGCGGGCGCGACGAAAACCGGAACCCGCTGATGACGCTGGTCGTGATCCTGATTGCGCCGCTCGCGGCGACGCTCATCCAGCTCGGCATCAGCCGGCAGCGTGAATACGCCGCCGACGAAACGGGCGCGGACGTGACGGGGGACCCGGAGGCGCTGGCAAGCGCGCTCGAAAAGCTGCAGCGCGGCGTCGCGATGCGGCCGATGGAGGAGACGCCGGTCCAGGAGGCGGTCTCCGCCCTGTACATCGTGAAGCCGTTCGGCGGCGGGCAGGGCATGGCGAACCTGTTCAGCACGCACCCGCCGCTGGAGGAGCGAATCCGCCGGCTGCGCGCTCGCGCTCGGTAACAGCGACCACGGTCGTGGAACCACAGGGGCGGCTCTTCGGAGCCGCCCCTGTTTCGCGTCCTCCGTGAGCGCTTTCCGGGAGCCCCGGACGCCGGGAGTGGCGGTGCAGGGCACGTACAGGCCGAACGCGCTAGAGTCACGTTCGCTCGCGCCCCGCGAATCTCCGGTGCGTGCGAGCGGGCGGCGGCGGAAGGCGTGCTTTCGCGGCACGAAGACGGGATGCGGCACCGACGGGCAACGGCCGAGGAGCGCTCATGGCACGACGAGGCATCGAATACAAATACATCGTCGCCATCGTGTCGGTGTTCGGGCTGTTCATGGAGCTCCTGGACGCGACCATCGTCAATGTCGCCATCCCCACGCTCGCCCGCGAATTCAACGCAACGACGACGTCCATCGAATGGGTCGTCACGGGCTACCTGCTCAGCCTGGCCGTCTTCATTCCCGTGAGCGGCTGGGCCGGTGACCGTTTCGGCACGAAGCGCACGTTCATGTTCGCGACGGGGCTATTCACCGTGGCATCGCTGCTGTGCGCCGCGGCCTGGAGCATCGAATCGCTCATCGTGTTCCGGGCGATGCAGGGCATCGGCGGCGGCATGCTCACGCCCGTGGGCACGGCGATGGTGTTTCGCGCATTCCCGCCCGAGGAGCGTTCCAAGGCGTCCGGGCTGATGGTGATTCCGACGACCGTGGCGCCTGCGAGCGGGCCCGTGCTCGGCGGCTTCCTCATCGATTACATCTCGTGGGAGTGGATCTTCCTTGTGAACGTGCCCATCGGGGTGGCGGGGTTCGTTGTGGCCTGGCGCTTCCTGCGGGAGCACCGCGAACCGAACCCGGGCAGGTTCGACATCCCGGGGTTCGTGCTCGCGGCGACCGGCATGGGCACGCTCCTGTACGCGCTCGCCGAGGCGGGAACGAAGGGATGGACATCGACCGAGGTGGTCGGCTTCGGAACCGCCGGGGTGGTGCTGCTTGCGGGGTTCGTCGCCGCCGAACTGCGTGCGCCCCAACCGATGATTGACGTCCGGCTGCTGAAGGACCGCCTTTTCCGGGCGTGCAACGCCGCCCAATTCGTGGGCATGACGGGGTTTTCGGCGTCGTTGTTCCTGTTGCCCATCATGTTGCAGGCGCAGCGTGGACTGTCGGCGTTCGAATCGGGCCTCACGTCGTTCCCGATGGCGCTGGGTGTGATGACGGCGGCGCAACCCGTGAGCCGCGCTTACACGCGCCTCGGCCCGCGACGGCTCATCGCGGCCGGGCTCGTGGTGGCATCGCTGACCTCCTTCGCCTTCTACGACGTCGATGGCGGCACGAACCTGTGGCTGGTTCGCCTGCTCATGTACGTCCGGGGCATGGGCTTCGGACTGATGCTCGTCCCGCTGCAGGCGGCCACATTCTCGACCATCAGTCCGGCGATGACGGGCCGTGCCAGCTCCATCTTCAGCAGCGGACGGATGGTCGCGCAGAGTCTCGGTGTGGCGGTGATCGCGACGGTGCTGACGAGCCGCCTTTCGCACCACGGGGCCGCGCTCGGCAACCCGGCGACGCGCGCGGGCGCTTTCGACGCCTTCCAGGAGGCATTCGTGATCGCGGGCATCATGACGCTGGTCGGCGTCATCGCCGCGCTCGCGATCCGGGACCGCGACGCCGCCGCGAGCATGAGACCGCGCCCCGTCGGCGCCAGCACTCCGGGGCATTAGCGAACAGAAGGGGAGCCCTGCGGCTCCCCTTCATGCGTTCACTCTGAGTCTATGATCAGCCTTCGTAGGACTCCATGGCTTCGTCGGTGAAGTCGGCGTTGGAGTAGACGCGCTGCACGTCCTCGAGGTCTTCGAGCGCGTCGAGGAGCTTGAGGACCTGGTGCTGGGTCTTCTCCTCGAGCTCCATCATGACCTTCGGGACCATGGCGAAGTCGGCGTTCTCGATGGTGTATCCGCCGGATTCGAGCGCCTTGCGGACCTGCTCGAGGGCGGCGGGCTCAGTCTGGACTTCGACGGAACCGTTATCGACGCTGACGTCATCTGCGCCGGCGTCGATGGCCTGCAGCGCGATTTCGTCCGGGTCCTTGCCCTCGACGGGGATGGTGATGAGCCCCTTGGCGTCGAACTGCCAGCCGACGGAGCCGGTTTCGCCGAGGTTGCCCCCGGCACGCGAAAAGCGGTGCCGGATCTCGGCGACCGTGCGGTTCCGGTTGTCGGTGAGGACGGCCACGATGATCGCCGTACCGCCGGGGCCGTAGCCCTCGTACTGGATCTCGTCCAGCTGCTCGTCGGCACCGCCACCGGTCGCCTTCGCAATCGCCCGGTCGATGTTGTCGTTGGGCATGTTCTGCGCCTTGGCGCGCTGCACGGCGAGGCGGAGCTTGAAGTTCATCGCCGGATCGCCGCCGCCCTGCTTGGCGGCAAGGATGATTTCGCGGCTGAGCTTGGTGAAGATGGCGCCGCGCCGGGCGTCGTTCGCGCCCTTCTGCCGCTTGATGGTCGACCACTTGGAGTGTCCGGACATGCCGAAGGCCCCTGTTCTCAGTTCGTTGCTGTTGTCCGAGTGTAGTGCCCGGGGGCGGTTGGGGGTATTGCGGCCGGCCCGGCGGACGTTTGACACCCGTTCGGGGCCGGGTGAGCATGGCCCGCAGGTGAGCGTGGGACACCGGGGTATGAAGTTCCTTACGGGCCTGGCCGCGGCGCTGTACGTCGCCGCCCTCCCGCTGCTGCTTGTGACAACGAGCGTCCGGTTCTTCGCCGGCGAAGTTCGTTTCTACGAGCGCGGCTTCCGCACGCACGACGCCGATGTCACCACGGGCATCGCGCTCCCGGAATTGGACCGCGCCGCCGAGGAGATCGTCGACTACTTCGAGAACGACGCATCGACGTTGCGCATCCTCGTCCAGGAGGACGGGCAGGAAGTCTCCCTCTTCAACACTCGCGAAACCGAGCACATGAAGGACGTGAAGCGCGTGATGCGCTTCGTCTTCCGCGTGAACGAAGTGAGCCTCGCGTACGTCATCGGGTATGTGGCGCTGGCGGTCCTGTGGTCGCGGGAGCGGTCCCCGCGGGGGCTGGCGAAGCTCTCGCTCGCGGGCGTGGGCGCCGGGCTCGCGGCGGTCGGGATCATCGGGGCGCTCGCCTTCACGGGCTTCGATGCCGCCTGGACGAAGTTCCACGAGATCGTCTTCCAGAACGACCTCTGGCGGCTCGACCCCGACACCGACCGGCTGATCCAGATGTTCCCGGAGCCGTTCTGGCAGGAGGCGACGTTCATTGTCGCCGGCATGGTGCTGGCGATGGCGATGGTGGTGGTCATCAGCTCGGTGGCGTACCTCGTGCTCGTGCGGCCGGCGGCGCCGGTCGAGCCAGAACGGCGCGGCCGGGAGCGGCGCGAGCGGGAGCCGCGCGCCACGGTCTGAGGTCGCCGCAACCGGGCGTGCCGTCTACGCTGGCGGCATGACTGCAGAACTCATCGACGGCGAAGCGATCGCGCAGACCATCCGGGCGGAAGTGGCGGAACGGGTGGCGGCTCTCAGGGCGAAGGGTAAGACGCCCGGACTCGCGGCGATCCTCGTGGGTGACGACCCCGGCTCGGTGAGCTATGTCTCGATGAAGGCGAAGGACTGCGAGGCGGTGGGGATGTTCTCCGAGACGTTCCACCTGCCCGCGACCACGCCGCAGGCCGAGCTCTTCGCGCTCGTGGAGCGGCTGAACGGGGACGACCGTTTCGACGCGATCCTGCCGCAGCTGCCGGTGCCCGGCCAGATCGACGAGCGGCTGTATATCGACCAGATCCTCGCGGCGAAGGATGCGGATGGGCTGCACCCGCAGAACCTCGGGCGGCTGCTGCGCGGCGAGACGTCGCACGCGCTGCCCTGCACCCCCCACGGGGTCATCCAGATGCTCTTGCGCACGGGCAACGACCCCGCGGGCAAGCACGTCGTGGTGGTCGGACGCTCGACGCTCGTGGGGCGGCCGCTGGCGGTGCTCCTGAGCAACAAGGCGACGGGTGGGAACGCGACGGTGACCATCTGCCACACGGGCACCCCGGATATCGCGCGCCACACGCGGGAGGCCGACATCGTCGTCATGGCCGCGGGGCGGCCCAACACGCTGCGCGCGGACATGGTGAGGCCCGGGGCGGTCGTCATCGACGTGGGCACGAACCGCATTGACGACGCCAGCCGCAAGCGTGGGTGGCGTCTGGTCGGCGATGCCGACTTCCCGGCGCTCAAGGAGGTCTGCTCCTGGATCACGCCGGTGCCGGGCGGCGTGGGGCCGATGACGCGCGCGATGCTGCTCGTGAATACGGTTCGTGCCGCCGGCGGGTAGGAGAAAGAGAGAAAAGAGAAAGAGAAAAGGGACAGGGGGCCGCGGAGCGGCCCCTGGTCCGGTTGTGGGCCCGTGAGAAGCGTTAGCGGCGGATGAGGTTGCGGCGCGCGGCTTCTTCGATGATCTGGATCACGTTCGTGGCGGCGCCCTTGCGGATGCTGTCCGTCAGGGTCCAGAGCGCGATCGCGCCATCACACGACGTGTCCTTGCGGATGCGGCCGACGAGGACGGCATCCGTGCCGGCGACGTCCATCGGTGTCGGGTACTGCTCCGTGGCCGGGTCGTCGACCACGGTGACGCCGGTGCCCGCCGCGATGAGCCTGCGCGCCTCGTCCGGGTCGACGGGATTCGTGAACTCGGCCCAGACGGTCATCGCGTGGCCGAAGAAGGTGGGCACGCGAACGCAGGTCGCGGAGATCGCGATGTCGGGCGCGTGGAGGATCTTGCGCGTTTCGTTGGCCATCTTGATCTCTTCCTTCGTGTACCCATCGGCATCGAAGAGGTCGATCTGGGGGACGGCGTTGAAGGCGATCTCGCGCTTCTGCGTGCCGGAGGGCTCGTGGCGGCCTTCGAGGGCCGCGCGCGATTCCGCGGCGAGACCATCGACGGCGGCGCCGCCCGCACCCGCTACCGCCTGGTACGTACTGACGATGATCCGCTTGAGCGGGTTGACCTGGTGGATGGGGTTCAGGGCCAGCACCATCGGCGTCGTCGTGCAGTTCGGCTGGCTCACGATGCCCGTGTGCCACTCCAGGTCGTCCGCGTTGATTTCCGGGATCACCAGCGGCACGGCCGGGTCCTGGCGATACGCGCTGCTGTCGTCGATGACGAAGCTGCCGTTGGCCGCGGCGATGGGCGCGTAGCGCTTCGAGGCCGAGCCCGAGGCGGACAGGAAGACCACGTGGTCGTCGGCAGTAAAGCTGGCGTCCGTCGTTTCCTCGATGGTGATCGGCTTCCCGCGGAACTCCGTCGTCTTCCCGGCGGAGCGGGCGGTGGCGAGCAGGCGCAACCGGCCGACGGGGATGTTGCGCTGATCGAGAATCTTGAGGAATTCGCGGCCGACAAGGCCGGCACCGCCGACGACGGTGATGTTGTACGCGTCCACGCAGGGCTCCGGACAGGGGAAGGTGGTTTCCATGGTACCCGAAGCGTTCGCCCGGGCCAGCAGGGCGGGGCGCCGGGTCAGGCGGCGGCGCGCTCCTGGCCGGGCTGGAGGACGGGCAGGAGCACGCGGAAAGTGCTTCCCGACCCCTCCTGGGTCTCGACGTCCATCCATCCCCCGTGCGCACGGAGAATGCCGAGCGCGCTGGGAAGCCCAAGTCCGGTTCCCCGTCCCACCGGCTTCGTCGTATAGAACGGCTCGAAGATGTGGGCGAGGTCGGCGTCGGCGATGCCCGTGCCCGTATCGGACACCGAGATGGCGTGGAATGCCCCGGGACAGACGTCGATGTCCGCGGCCGTGTGATTGTTGTCGATGAGCACCCGGCTGTAGCGGACGGTGAGGCGGCCACCCGTGGGCATCGCGTCCCGGGCGTTCTCGACGAGATTGAGGAGCACCTGCTGGAGCGCGCCGAAGCTGCCGCTGACCGTCGCGGCCGCCGCCGGTCCCTCGACGCGGGTCTCGATGGCCGCGCCGAGGTTCGCGCTCGCCACGGCCATGGTCTGTTCGATGAGGCGGCTGAGGTCGACGTCCTCGACGGAATCGAATTCGAAGTGGCTGTAGGCGAGCAGCTGGCGGACGAGCCCCGCTCCGCGTTCCGCCGCCCGCCGCGCTTCGGCGAGGAGGTCGTGCGCGGGCGCCCCGGCGGGGATTTCGGCGGCGGCGAGGTAGATGTTCCCCAGCACGGCCGTGAGCAGGTTGTTGAAGTCGTGGGCGACGCCGCCGGCGAGGGTGCCGAGGCGTTCCATCTCGCGGGCGCGCTCCAGCCGCGCGGCGAGTTCCCGCTGGTTGGTGACGTCGGTCATGATCGCGCCGGCCCCGGGGCCGACGGGGAAGAAGACGGCGGCCATGCGGCGGCTCCCGGCCACGGCGGGAGCGCGAAACTCCAGCTGCACCACCTCGCCCTGGAGCGCGCGTGTCACCGCGGAAGAGGTGGCCTCGCGGTCTTCGGGGCTGAGGCCCGTCGCCACCACATCGAGGATGGCGGAGCCGTCCAGCCCGGTCAGGGGCCCCGCAGCCCGGTTCACGTACACGGGCACGCCGGCGTCGCTGAACAGCAGCAGGAGTGCCGGGGCGTTGGCGGCGAAGGCTTCGAAGCGAGCCTCATTCGCGCGCGCTGATGCGAGTGCCGCGGCGAGCGCCTCGGCGTGGCGATGCTCACGCTCCTGGGCTTCGATCAGGCGGGCTCGCAGCGCCTGCTCCGCCACGCCGCGATTGGCGCTGAAGAACCCCACACCGAGCACGACAGCGGCCGTGAGGACGATGGTCCAGAGTGACGCGGTGCCGTGGGGTACGTCGGTGAGACCGTGCGCGAGAGTGAGCAGCACCGCCGCGAGTGCGCCGAGGCTGAGCACGTATGGCGGCCGGAACATCGCCGACGAGGTGTAGAGCGTGGCGATGGAGACGACCGACAGCACCGACAGGCTCGCGCCGTCGGCGGCGGCGCCGATGTTGAGCACGATCACGTCCACCGGGAGCACGACGCTCCACGTGCGCATCAGGCGCGCCGGGTCGTTTCGGGCCAGGAAGAACGCGCACTGGATGCCGGCCTGCGCGGCGAGGAGGACGGCCACGCCGATCCACGGCCATGGCCCGCCGCCCTTTTCCAGGTTGCCAGTGACGGCGTAGGTGATGAAGGCGGCGACGAGCAGAACGCGCGAGGCGGCGTTCATGGGGAAGGGCGCGATTGGGGCAGCCGCCGGCGCCGGCTCCGTAAGGGTGCGAAGCGAACGCAGCGGGCTCATCACGTGCTGTTCCCCGGAAATAACGTTGCGCCGCTCTCGGGAGGATGCCTATCAGGGACACCCCAAAATGGGAACGACTACGGGGGTTGGAATTCGGGGCCGTTGCGCCGTAGTGTGGCCAACCATGCCCGAACCCGAGATCGACGCCGCCGCCGCGATCGACCACCTGGCCGCCGCCGACCCCGTGATGGGGCGCATCATCGACCTCGTGGGGCCGTTCGCGATGCGCGCCGAGCGCGGCGATCCGTTCCGCGCGCTGGCGCGGTCCATCGTGTTTCAGCAGCTCAGCGGGAAGGCCGCGAGCACCATCTTCAGCCGCTTCATCGGCCTGTTCGATCCCGACGGCGGCGCCGAGCGCGAAATCCGGCGAAGCGACCCGGCGTGGACGCCCGGGACGGGACCGTTCCCCGCGCCAGCTGCCGTCCTCGCGGCGAGCGACGAGTCGCTGCGGGCGGCGGGCCTTTCACGGCAAAAGGTGGCGGCGTTGCGCAGCCTCGCGGAGCACTTCCTCAGCGGCGAACTGGGGACGGAAGCGTTCGCCGAACTGGAGGACGAGGAGATCATCGAACGCGCGACGCGGGTGCGCGGCATCGGCCGCTGGTCGGCGGAGATGTTCCTGATGTTCCACCTGGGGCGGCCGGACGTGCTGCCGGTGAACGACGTCGGGATCAACCGCGCCATTCAGCGCCAATACGGGTTGGATGCAGGCCCCAAACCCGCCGACGTGCTGCGCATCGGTTCGCCCTGGCGCCCATGGGCCACCGTCGCGTGCTGGTACCTGTGGCGCTCCGAAGATGTGGTGATTTGAGAGAAAAGAGAAATGAGAAAAGAGATAAGGAGACGGCGAAGGGCCGCGGCTGACGCCGCGGCCCTTCGTGTCTTGCGGGGAGAGGAGAGTGTGAACGGCTGCGACCCGTGCTGGCAGCCCTTTTCTCGTTTCTCTTTTCTCCTTACGCCATCTTGGCCTGGAGCCGCCGGTCCAGGGCGGCGAGGAAGTCCTCGGTGGTGAGCCAGGGCGCGTCCTTCGAGATGAGGAGCGCGAGGTCCTTGGTCATCTCGCCGGCTTCGACCGCTTCGACGCAGACCTCTTCGAGGGCGTTGGCGAAGGCGGTCACTTCCGGGGTGCCGTCCAGCTTGCCGCGATGGGCGAGGCCGCGCGTCCACGCGAAGATCGAGGCGATCGGGTTGGTGGAGGTCTTCTCGCCCTTGAGCCAGCGACGGTAATGGCGGGTCACGGTACCGTGCGCGGCCTCGGCCTCGACGGTCTGGCCGTCGGGGGTCATCAGCACGGAGGTCATCAGCCCGAGCGAGCCGAAGCCCTGCGCGACGATGTCGGACTGGACGTCGCCGTCGTAGTTCTTGCAGGCCCAGACGATGCCGCCCTCCCACTTAAGGACCTGCGCGACCATGTCGTCGATGAGGCGGTGTTCGTAGGTGATGCCCTTCGCATCGAATTCCTGCTTGAACTCGCTCTCGAAGACCTCCTGGAAGAGGTCCTTGAAGCGGCCGTCGTAGGCCTTGAGGATCGTGTTCTTGGTGGAAAGGTACACGGGCCAGCCGCGATTGAGGCCGTAGCGCAGCGAGGCGCGGGCGAAATCGCGGATGGAGTCGTCGTAGTTGTACATGCCCATGGCGATGCCCGGGCCCGCGAACTTCGCAACTTCACGCACGACCGGTTCGCCGCCGCCGTCGGGCGTGAAGGTGATGGTCACGGTGCCGGCCGAGGGCACGCGGAAGTCCGTCGCCTTGTACTGGTCGCCGTGGGCGTGGCGTCCGATGACGATCGGCTTCGTCCAGCCGGGGACGAGACGTGGGATGTTCGAGCAGACGATGGGCTCGCGGAAGACAACACCGCCAAGGATGTTGCGGATGGTGCCGTTCGGCGACTTCCACATCTCCTTGAGGTTGAACTCCTTCACGCGCTCTTCGTCCGGCGTGATGGTGGCGCACTTCACGCCGACGCCGTGCTTCTTGATGGCGTTGGCCGAGTCGATCGTGACCTGGTCATTGGTGGCGTCGCGATGCTCGATGCCCAGGTCGTAGTACTCGAGCTCGATGTCGAGGTACGGCAGGATCAGCCGGTCCTTGATGAACTGCCAGATGATGCGCGTCATCTCGTCGCCATCGAGTTCGACGACCGGGTTTACGACTTTGAGCTTGGCCAAGGGGAGCTCCTCTGTGGTGCGGGTAGGGCCGGCGCCGCCGGCCGGGGACGGACCGGCCGCTAGCTGTCGCCGGTACCGGCGAGCTGACGGAGGACGTACTGGAGGATGCCGCCGTGCCGGTAGTAATCCAGCTCGACGGGGGTATCGATGCGGCAGAGCGTCTCGAAGGACTTCGGTTGCCATCGGGGGCGGTCGCCGTGGTCAGCGGGTCAGCGGGCGCAGGCCGGCGGCGAACCGGCGATGGCGTAGGTCTCCTCGCCGGTGAGGCCCAGCGTTTCGCGGCTCTCGCCCCGGGAGGTGCTGCAGGGGCAGACGCCCATGCCCACGAGGTTGCTGCGGTGGATGCGCTCGTACGTCTCGGCGATGACGGCCTTGACCCCGAGGAGGTTGACGCCCTTCGCCGCCCAGTCACGCGAGGAGCCCGTGCCGTACTCCTTGCCCGCGAGCACGACGAGGGGCACGCCCTCCTGCTTGTAGCGGACGGAGGCATCGAAGATCGCCATCTGCTCGCCGTCGGGGAGGTGGCGGGTGACGCCGCCTTCGACACCGGGAACGAGGAGGTTGCGAAGGCGGATGTTGGCGAAGGTGCCGCGCACCATGACGTCGTCGTGGCCACGGCGCGCGCCGTACTGGTTGAAGTCCTCACGCTTCACATCGTGGGAAAGGAGGTACTTCCCGGCGGGGCTGTTCACGGCGATGTTGCCGGCGGGGGAGATGTGGTCCGTGGTCACCGAGTCGCCCACCATCACGAGGACGCGGGCGCCGGTGATGTCCGAGACCGGGTCGGGCGTGGGCTTGAGCCCTTCGAAGTAGGGCGGGTTCTTGATGTACGTGGAGAACGGATCCCACGCGAACAGGTCGCCGGTCGGGGTTTCGAGGGTACGCCAGCGCTCCGGCCCTTCGAACACCTCGGCGTAGCGGCTGCGGAACATCTCCGACCGAACGCTGGTGCGAACGGCCTCGGCGACCTCGGCCTGCGTCGGCCAGATGTCGCGAAGGTAGACAGGCTGGCCATCCGTCCCGGCGCCGATGGCGTCGCGCTCGAAGTCGATGTCCATCCGCCCGGCGAGGGCGTAGGCCACGACGAGGGGCGGCGAGGCGAGGTAGTTGGCGCGGGTGTCCGGGTTGACGCGCCCTTCGAAGTTCCGGTTGCCCGAGAGGACGGCCGCGGCGACGAGGTCGCCGTTCTTGATGGCATCCGTGACGGCGGGGTCGAGCGGGCCGGAGTTGCCGATGCAGGTCGTGCAGCCGTAGCCGACGACGTTGAAGCCGACGGCGTTGAGCGCGGGGGTGACACCCGCGGCGTCGAGGTAGTCCGTGACGACCTGGGAGCCGGGAGCGAGGCTGGTCTTGACCCACGGGGGAGTGGTCAGGCCCTTCTCGACCGCCTTCCGGGCCACCAGCCCGGCACCGAGCATCACCTCGGGATTGGAGGTGTTGGTGCAGGACGTGATCGCGGCGATAACCACCGACCCGTGCTTGAGCGGGAATTCGCCGTTCGCCGCATGCACCTCGACGCTGGCGCCGAGAGCGTCCTCGGCAACCATCGAGGCGAGGTTCTTGTTGAAGTCGGTGCAGGCGTCCTTGAGGGAGATGCGGTCCTGCGGGCGCTTGGGGCCGGCAATGGCGGGTTCGACTTCGCCGAGGTCGAGTTCGAGGACGTCGGTGAAAACGGGGTCCGGCGTCTCGTCGGTGCGGAAGAGGCCCTGGGCCTTCGCGTACGCCTCCACGAGGTCACGAGCGACTCGTCGCGGCCGGTGAAGCGCAGGTAGTTCAGGGTCTCGGCGTCGATGGGGAAGAAGCCCATCGTCGCGCCGTACTCGGGGGCCATGTTCGCGATGGTCGCGCGCGAGGCGAGCGGCAGCTGCGACAGGCCGGTGCCGAAGAACTCGACGAACTTCCCGACCACGCCCTTCGCGCGGAGCATCTGGGTGACGCGGAGCACGAGGTCGGTACCGGTGGCGCCTTCGGGCAGCTTGCCCGTGAGGCGGAAACCGATGACTTCGGGGATGAGCATGGAGAACGGCTGGCCGAGCATGGCCGCCTCGGCTTCGATGCCGCCGACGCCCCACCCGAGCACGCCAAGGCCGTTGATCATGGTCGTGTGGCTGTCGGTGCCGACGAGCGTGTCGGGGTAGGCGATGGTTTCGCCGCCATCTTCCTTGCGGAAAACCACGCTCGCGAGGTACTCCAGGTTCACCTGGTGGACGATGCCGGTGCCCGGCGGGACCACACGGAAGTTGCTGAACGCCTGCTGGCCCCAGCGCAGGAACTTGTACCGCTCTTCGTTCCGTTCGAATTCGAGCTGCACGTTCCGCTCAAAGGAGCCGGCGGTGCCGAAGGAGTCGACCTGGACGGAGTGGTCGATGACGAGGTCGACGGGGGAGAGGGGGTTGATGCGCTTCGGATCGCCGCCGAGGGCGGTGATGGCCTCGCGCATGGAGGCGAGGTCGACAACGACGGGCACGCCGGTGAAGTCCTGGAGGAGCACGCGCGCGGGGGTGAAGGCGATTTCGCGGTCCTGCGGCTGGCCCGGTTGCCAGTTCGCGAGCGCCTCGATGTCGTCGCGCGCGTGACGCCGCGGCCGTCTTCGTAGCGGAGCAGGTTTTCGAGGAGGATTTTGAGGGAGAACGGCAGGCGCTTGACGTTGGTCAGGCCGGCGTCGATAAGGGCGGGGAGCCGGTAATACCGGTAGGTGGCGCCAGCGGCGGTGAGGCTGGCGGCGGAGCCGAAGCTATCGGTAGGCATTCGAGGTCCTTGCGGGTAGGCGGCGGCGCAAGGGCAGCCGCGGGCGGCGACGGCGGGTTTCCGTGCCTTCGCTCAGGTGCGGCGCGCGAGGGGCGGACTGATTCCCACTTCCCAAGCCTCCTTCCACATACGTGGTGGGGTCCTGGGCCCTTTCCCGGGCAGAGCTGCCGGGGTTCCGTCTCCACCAGCTTCCGCGACTTCCCCTGGGGGGACCGTTGGGCCCGGGGCTGGTGTTTGGGTGGGACGAACGCGGGCAGTATAGCGCGCGGCGCGCACCGCCGGGAATGCGCCTGCGATGAAACGGAGAGAGCAGCCTGATCTGGAGCGGCGGGGCCGCCCGGAGGCGGCCCCGCCGGAGGGGGAATCGGCCGTCAGGCCTTCTTCAGCCACATGTACGGATACTGTTCCGTGCCCATGCCGTAGCCGGCGGTGAAGAAGTCGCCGGCGTTCTGGACGGTCTTGTGCGAGCAGACCCACGTCTGACCCGCGCCGACAACGACGGGGATGTAGTACATCTTCGACGCCTGGTAGCGCTGCGCATCGTGGAAGATCTTCACGCGCCGGGTGTCGTCGAGCTCGGCCGCCTGGTCGGCGGCGTACTTCATCATCGTCGGGTCCAGGACCTTGACCTTGTTGTCCGCGTTGTCCGTGAACAGGCGGACGAGGTAGTTGCCCGCTTCGCCGTAGCCACGCTCGACGCCGAAGGCGAGACCCTTGAAGTTCCCCAGGAACGTCTGCGTGATGTAACGCGAGGCGTAGTCCTGGACATCCGTCGTGGTCTTGATGCCCACGGCGTTGATGTACCCGAGGCTCGCTTCGGCCACGTCGTTGAAGGTCTTGCCGTAGCGGTTGGCGGTGTACTGGTAGGTGACGTTAAGCGGGTTGCTATCGGAGTAGCCCGCGGCGGAGAGGAGCTTCTTTGCCTCGGCCGGGTCGTACTTGAAGTACTTTCCGTTCTCGCCGAACTCGCTGCTCTTCGGGTCGATCCAGAAACGCCCCCAGCCCACCGGGATGAGGTTATTCCAGGACTTGTCCGGCTTGAGTCCGGCCGCCTCGAGCTTCTTGATGTTGTAGGCCAGTTCCGTCAGCTCATCGCGGTTGATCGACATCGAGACGGCCTGCCGGATGCGCTCGTCCTTGTAGTACGGGGCGTTCGGATCGGTGCCATCGAACCAGAGCCAGTTCGCACCATTGCCCTGGTACGAATTGACCGAGATGTTCTGATTCCGGACGACGTCGACGAGGTCGTTCGCGTTCACGGCGAGCTGGTCCAGGTTGCCGCTGAGGAACTGGGCCAGGTAGTTCGCGTATTCCGGGATGATCGAGACGGTCACGCTGTCGAAGAACGGCCGGCCCTTTTCGTACCACTCCGGGTTCTTCTTCATCTTGAAGTTCACGCCCGGGGTGTAGCTGTCGAAGATGAACGGACCGCTGCCGATCATCGTCTTCGCCGGGTCGAACTTGCCGTCCGACTCGGTCGGCAGGATCCAGAGGAGGTTCGCATCGGCGAGGAGATCGAGGAAGGTCGCGTTCGGCGTCTTGAGCGTGAACTGGATGGTCTTGTCGTCGAGCACATCGAGGCGGTCAACGACGGGGCGGACCGTGCCCGAACCCGTGTTCTTGGGGTCGGTGAGCTTGGCCCAGCTGAACTTGATGTCGTCCGTCGACACGGCACGGCCGTTCACGGGGGCGACGTTGTGGTACTTCATGCCAGGGCGCAGTTTCAGCGTCCACTTCAGCCCGTCGGGGCTAGACTCGGCGCTCTCGACGAGGTCGCCGGTGGGGCGGACGTTGGCGCGGAGGATGCCGGGGCCGGTCTTGTACTTGTACAGGCGGCTGTAGACGAATGCGGCCATCTGCTTCGTGAGGAAGCTGCTGTTGCCGTTCGGGTCGATGGTCGGCGGGTCACCGGTGTAGTTGATGCGGAATTCGCCGCCCGGTGTGGCGCCGGCGAACGGGTCCTTCGCGGCCTCGGGCGTGGCGGTGGGAGCGAGGCCGGCAAGACCGCCGTTTCCACCCGCGTCGTCATCGTCGCCGCCGCCGCAGCCGGCGAGCGCCATGGTTGCCACGCCGGCCGTCGCGATGCCGGCGCCCTTCAGGAGGCTCCGCCGCCTGAGTTGTCGGTCCCAGTAGTTCGACATTTTTTCCCCCTTACTGCGGTGTGCCCGGGAGTGCCCCGGCGCGCACGAAAGCCTCGGCCGTGCCTGCGACGTCCTCCACCTCCACCACACCGGCGGGCGCGGCTGTTCGCGCTCACCCCGGCGGGCCACCCTGCCACATCGCTCCGCCCGTGCCGCCACCGGATTTCCCGGCGAGGCCGGAGCCTAGGGAGAAACGTGGGGTAGGTCAAATCGTTCCTACTGGATGAACGATTCATTCCCTATTTCGATTGCTACTTCGCGGCGCCCGAATGCCGGGGGCGTGCAGGCAGAGCGGGCATACGAGGACGGGGGCGATCAGCCCGGGGAACCGCCGGCCAGTTCGCGCCAGGCGTCCAGCAGCGCCCGGCCTTCGATGAGCCCACGCTCGCGATGTTCCCGCGTGGTGGTGTGCACGAAGTCGCCGCGGAAGGCGTTGGCGTCATCGAATGCGAGGGCCGGTGAATCCGAGCCCACGTACCCGGCATGGAGCTCCATCGCGAGGCGCGCGAGGGCGATATGCGTCTCCCGCCGGCGCCGTTCTCCGCGGGCGCGCCCGGCCGCGTCGTTATGGTATGTGAGGGCGTTGCGCGGACCGCGGAAGACGAGGCCGATGCCCTCGCGGCGCAGGACCCGCCGCGCGCACTGCTCGACCACCGCCACGACCTCGGCCGGCTCGAAGTGGACATCGCCGCCGATGGTCTTGAGCGCAAACCTTCGCCCGGCGCGGAAAACGGGGTTGTATGCGAGCCAGGGGACGCCGGCCACCCTCGTCCCCATGTCGCCGGCGGCCTTCCCCGCCCACCCGAGCCGTCGTTGCAACCGAAGGGGAACGGACTCGAACGTCATCCAGTACGGGTTGACGACGAGGAGCACGAGGTCCGGTTCGTACCGGTCGAGCCACTGGTCGATGAGCCCCGGCAGTTTCGGTCCGGGCCAGATGACGCGGCTGATGACTTCGACGGGCAGGCCTGTCGCGTCGCCCAGGAACCGCTGCGTGACCCTGTGCGCGCGATCCTCTTCCGGGATGGCGGCGGTCAGGTCGTCGCTGGTGCCGAGCTTGAGCACGCGCAGGAGAGCGCCGCCACCGGGGCCCATGGTCACACCCGCTCCATGGCGGCGACGGCGGCGGCGATGAGCACGAGCTGGAGCATGCTGGTCGAAGCCAGCAGCCAGATGCCCGCCGCCCGTTCGCGCGCGTGGACGATGACGCCAAGGGTGGTGTTGAGCGCCATGACCCCCGCGCCCAGGTAGGCAAGCCGCAAGAGTTCGGTCTTGTCGCCGACCCGTGTGACGCCGCCGAGCGCCGGGAAGTTCAGGCGCACGACCTCGGGCAGTTCGGGGTACCGGGCGAAGACGTAGCCGCAGAGGAGGGCGGTCATGAGCGCCCCGGCCATGGTGGCGCCGATAGCGACCCGGTCCCGCCAGAACGGGAACGCGGCGACGCCCGAGGCGGTGGAGCGCTGAACGTGTTCCATCACCGCACCCATCGCCGCACGGGCCTGCACTTCCTCGGCGAAGGCGGCCTGGTCGACCACGGTGAGCGCGTACGACTCCTGCGTGGTGTGCACGTAGAGCAGCTCATCCGGGCTGCTGTGGGTGGAATAGAAGAGCGTGTACCCGATGCGCTTCACGTCGGCGCTGCCGACGTGGCACCCCCACCAGTTGATACCCGAGACCTTTGCTTCATCGAGGGTCCGGCCGGGGACCATCCGCAGGATGGTGTCGATGGGGATGACCACGCGGCGCATACCCCAGCGAATGGTGAGGGTATCGCGTTCGACGACGTACGTGAGCGTGGCGAGGCAGTACGTCCAGCTGGTGAAAAGCACGGCGATGCCGAGCAGCGCGACGACCGCGACCCAGGCCACGAACGTCTTGAATTCGGCGGCGGAGCCAAGCGCGATGGTGAGCGCGAGCGCGCCGACGGCGGCCGCCCACGCCGCAAGGAAGCCCCCGGTGATGACGCCGAGGGCCCGCGGCGGGCGGAACGCGACGGGCGCTAGTGGGCGACGGGGACGCGTGCCGGGGTGCACCAATGCTGGTACTTCTCGCTCTTGCCGCGAATGCAGTCGTAGAACAGGTCGCTGAGCTTCCGCGTGATCGGCCCGATCTCGCCGGTACCCACGGGACGGCGGTCGATTTCGACAATGGGCGTGAGGTGCGCGGCGGTGCCCGTCATGAACACCTCATCGGCGATGTAGAGCTCCGTGCGGTCGATCTGGCGTTCGACCAGCTCGACGCCGAGTTCGTTGCGCGCGAGTTCGATGACCGAGCGGGCCGTAATCCCCTCGAGGACGTTGTCGGCCGGCGTGGGAGCGATGAGGCGCCCGTCGCGGATCATGAAGATGTTCTCGCCGCTGCCCTCGGAGACGTGCCCGTCTTCGTTCAGCATGATCGCCTCGTCGAAGCCGTTGAGGTTCGCCTCGGTCTTGGCAAGGGCGCTGTTGACGTAGATGCCGGTGACCTTGGCGCGCGGCGGGATGCCCGTGTCGTTCACGCGACGCCAGGTGCTGGTGTGGCAGCGCGCCGTCTCGGGCAGGTAGGCGGGGAACGGCGAGAGGAAGATGAGGGTGTCCTGCTCGACGTTGTGCAGGCGCACGCCAAGCACCTCGCCCGAGAGGTAGACCATCGGCCGCAGGTAGACGTCCTCGGTGAAGCCGCTGCGTTCGACCAGTTCGACGGCGATTTCGCACAGGCGGTCGACGCTCTCGCGGGGCGCCATGCGGAGGATCTTGGCGCTCTGCTCAAGCCGCACGAAGTGTTCGCGAAGGCGGAAAAGGAAGGCCTGCTGCGCATCCGGGTTCCAGTTGCCGCGTACACCCTCGAAGACCGCCGTGCCGTAGTTGAAGGCGTGCGTCATGACGCCGATCTTCGCGTCCTCGAGGGGGACGATCTCCCCCTTGAAATAGGCGTACGGGGTTGGCATCGGTGGGGCTCCTTGGCGTCCGGCGGCTCCGGGTTCACGCCAGTATACGCGCGGGGCCGGTGTGGGCATGGCGCCCCTCCGGGGGACGGCGCCGCCTTAGAAGGTGAGTTCGAGGCTGATGTCGAGGGAGCCCTGGCTGTGGGTGAGCGCGCCGGAGGAGATGGCGTCGACGCCGGTGCGGGCGATGGCGGCGACGGTGGAGAGCTTCACCCCGCCGCTCGCCTCGAGCTTCGCGCGTCCGGCCGTGCGGCGCACCGCCTCGGCCATCTGCTCGTTCGTCATGTTGTCGAGCAGGATCCACTCCGGGGCGCCGGAGAGCGCCGCTTCGAGGTCCGCGAGGTCGTCGATTTCGACCTCGACGGGGATGCCAGGAGCGAGCTTGCGGATCGCCGCGACCCCGTCGGCAAGCGAGCGGCCCTCGCGCGCCAGGGCCTCGCGATGGTTGTCCTTGATCATGGCCATGACGGCGAGGTCGCGGCGGTGGTTGGTGGCGCCGCCACAGCGCACGGCCCATTTCTCCAGGTCACGCAGCCCCGGTGTTGTCTTGCGCGTGTCGAGGATGACGGCGTTCGTGCCGGCCACGGCATCGACGAACGCGCGCGCGAGGGTGGCGCTGGCGGACAGTCGCTGAACGAAGTTCAGGGCGGTCCGTTCGCCACTCAGCAGCGCGCGCACGGGCCCGCGGGCGACCGCGAGGTGGGCGCCCTTCGCGAAGGGCTCGCCATCGTGCACGAGCGGTTCGACGGTGACGTCCGGAGAGAGCGCCGCGAACACGGCTTCGATGACCGCCATGCCGGCGAACACGCCGGGCTCCTTCGCGAGGAAGACGGCCTGGCCGAGCAGATCGTCGGCGACGGTGGCAAGCGTGGCAGCGTCCTCGGACGCGCGGTCTTCGTCGAGCGCGGCGCGGACGGCGCGTTCGATGGCGCCGGGGGGCGGGGGGTCAATCTGCACGGCGGAACACCTGCCTTCGATGCCAGTGAGCATCGTCGAGTTCGGGGAAATCGGAGCGGAAGTGTGCGCCACGGCTCTCCTCCCGCGCGAGGGCGGCTTCGAGCATGAGCGCCGCCACGCGGGCGGAGGGCGACCCCTCCTCCGTGGTTCGCCACGACCGGAGGGTGGCCAGCCCGTCGCGCATACGCCCGGCGTCGCGCTCCATGCCCGCGGCATGCCACATCAGATCCTGGAGCGCGGCATGCGACGGCGGCGCGAATCGTGCGCAGTCGACGGCGATGGCATGGGCGTCGCTCTCGGCCGGCTGATGCGCGCCGGAGGCGATGTGCGCGGCGGTCCGCCCGCCAAAGACGACGGTTTCGAGGAGCGAATTGCTGGCGAGGCGGTTGGCGCCGTGCACCCCCGTGCAGGCAGCCTCGCCGGCGGCGTAGAGCCCCGCCACCGTCGTACGTCCCCATGTGTCGGTGCGAACGCCGCCCATGAAGTAATGCGCGGCCGGCGCTACGGGGATGGGCGTCGTGCGGATGTCGATGCCCAGTTCGCCACAAAACGACGCGATGGAAGGGAAGCGCGCGACGATGTCCATGCGCGCGGCGACTTCGGTGCAGTCGAGCACCACGTGGTCGGCGCCGTCGCGCTGCATTTCGCTGACGATGGAGCGCGCGACGATGTCGCGTGGCGCGAGGTCGGCGAGCGGATGGTAGCGCGGCATGAACCGCTCGCCGGCGGCGTTACGGAGGACGGCGCCCTCGCCGCGGACGGCTTCGGAAATCAGGAACGGCCGCACGCCGGGGAAGCGAAGCGCCGTGGGGTGGAACTGGTAGAACTCGAGGTCGGCGAGCTCGGCGCCGGCATCGAAGGCGAGGGCGAGCCCTTCGCCGCGCGCGACGGCGGGGTTGGTGGTGTGCGAATAGAGCTGGCCCGCGCCGCCCGTGGCGATGACCACGGCGCGGGCCTCGATCGCGCGTTCGGCGCCCGCCACGGTGTGGATGCGGACACCGCGCGCGCGACCGTGCTCGACGATGATGCCGGTCACTTCGGACATGTCCTGGATGGTGACGCCCGCGGCGCGCGCGGCCGCGAGCAGTGCCTGCTCCAGGCGCGCGCCGGTGCGGTCGCCGCCGGCGTGGACGATGCGGTTGGCGGAATGCGCGGCTTCGCGGCCGAGGGCGAAGGTGCCGCCGGAGAGATCGAAGGGCGTGCCGAGGGCGGCCAGTTCGCGAATGCGAGCGGGGCCTTCATCGCAGAGGACGCGGGCGGCGGCTTCATCGACGAGGCCGGCGCCGGCGGCGACGGTGTCCTCCAGGTGCGACCGGGGCGAATCACCGTGGCCGAGGGCGGCGGCGATGCCACCCTGCGCCCACGCGGTGTTCGCCTCCGCCGCGCCCGCCCGGGTAAGGACGAGGACGGGCAGGACGGGCGCGGCCTGGAGCGCGGTGAAGAGGCCGGCGGCGCCGCTGCCGATGACCACGACGGGGAGACCGCGATTGGGCATGGACTTAGTGTAGCAGAGACACTAAGTCGGGAGCCAGTGCGCCAGTTAGGAGTGAGCGCGTTACACTGGGCGGCGGCAGCGTGCTGCCTAGCTCCCCGCCGGAGTTCCCCGCATTGGCCATCCTTCCCATTCGCCGCGCCGGCGACCCCGTGCTTCGGGAGAAGGCGCGCCGCATCCGCACGATCGACAAGTCGATCCTGAAGCTCATCGACGACATGTGGGAGACGATGTACGACGCTCCCGGTGTCGGGCTGGCGGCGCCGCAGATTGGCGTGTCGCTCAAGCTCGTCGTCATCGACGTCCACGACCCCAACCACGAGAAGATCGCACTGGTGAACCCGGAGATCGTGAAGCGATCCGGCGAGCGCCGGGTGGACGAGGGGTGCCTTTCGGTGCCGGGTTTCCGGGGCGAAATCATCCGTTCCGTGAAGGTGCTGGCGAAGGGGATTGACCCCTATACGGGCAAGGAAGTGCGCATCAAGGCGCAGGATGACCTGATGGCCGAGGCGCTGGAGCACGAGATCGACCACGTGAACGGCATCCTCTACATCGATTACCTCCCGAACCCGGGGGCGCTCATCGCCCTGAACGACGCACCGGAGGTGCGCCGCTAGCACCGGCCATCGCCGCCGGGGGCAACCGGCGAGCGCGTGTCATCAGCATCGAGCGCTGCTCGGAAGGAGCCTGGGATGTTCATCGAAGAACTGATCGCGCGGGAGATCCTGGATTCGCGGGGGAACCCCACGGTGGAAGTCACCGCGGTCCTCGATGACGGGACGACGGCGAAGGCGGCGGTGCCGTCGGGCGCCTCCACCGGAGCCCACGAAGCCGTCGAGCTTCGCGACGGCGACCCCCGCCGCTACGGCGGCAAGGGCGTGCTGAAGGCCGTCAACGCCATCAACGGCGAAATCGTGAAGCGCCTCCGCGACATTCCCGCCACCGAGCAGCGCATCATCGACCGCACACTTTGCGAACTCGACGGCACGCCGAACAAGGGCCGGCTGGGCGCGAACGCGATCCTCGGAGTCTCCCTCGCGGTGGCGCGCGCCGCGGCCGATTCACTCGGGCTGCCGCTCTATCGCTACCTCGGCGGGCCGGCGGTGAACCGGCTCCCCGTCCCCATGTTCAACATCCTCAACGGAGGCAAGCACGCCCCGGACTCCACCGACTTCCAGGAGTTCATGGTGATGCCCGTGGGCGCCGAGTCGTTCTCGCACGGCCTGCGCATGGGCGCCGAAATCTACCAGGCATTGAAGGCGGTGCTCCACGACCGCGGCGCCATCACCTCCGTCGGGGACGAGGGCGGTTTCGCGCCCTCCCTGCCGGGGAACGAAGAAGCGGTTCAGGTCGTGCTCGAAGCGATCGAGCGTGCGGGGTACCGCGCCGGTGAGGACGCGGTCATCGCCCTCGACCCCGCCAGCACCGAGCTCTACCAGGGCGGCATGTACGTCCTCGCCAAGGAGAACCGCTCGCTCACCAGTGCCGAAATGGTCGACCACTGGGCGTCGTGGGTGGACAAGTACCCGATCCGCAGCATCGAAGACGGCCTCGCGGAAGACGACTGGGACGGCTGGGCGCAGATCGTGGAACGGCTCGGCGCGCGCTGCCAGCTGGTGGGCGACGACCTCCTGGTGACGAACCCGGAACGCATCCGCCGCGCCATCGCCGCGCGCGCCTCGAACTCCGTGCTCGTGAAACTGAACCAGATCGGCACCCTCTCGGAGACGCTGGAGGCGGTGGACACGGCGCAGCGCGCGGGCTGGACGGCCGTCATCAGCCATCGTTCCGGCGAAACCGAGGACACGTTCATCGCGGACCTCGCCGTGGCGACCGGCGCCGGGCAGATCAAGACCGGCGCCCCCGCCCGCAGCGAACGGACGGCGAAGTACAACCGGCTCCTCGAGATCGAGGATGAGCTGGGCGCGTCGGCGACGTACGCGGGCTGGGAGAGCATCAAGCAGCTGGGCGAACGGCCCGCGCGCGAGGAGCCGGCGGGGGGCCGCCCTTCGATGCGCGCGGAGCGGCGGCGCACCCAGCGCGGGGGGCACTGAGGCCGATGGAGCCAATCCTTCGCGCTGCCGCCGACCGGCTCATCCACCACACGGCGTACCTGGCGTATGTCGCCGGGGAGGTGAGGCCCGAGGAGCTTGAGGAGCGCTGCGAAGCCTCGGGCTACGATGCGCGAAACCATCGGGCACTGCGTGCTCTGGATGGAACGGTTCGTCTCGCTCGTGCACCTGCTCCTGACCGAGGGCGCAGCCGCCTACGAGCGGCCGAATGCCGATGCGGTGAACGCCGACGAGCGTGAGGCGATGGGGAGCGACGACCGCGAGGGGCTGCTGCGCCGGATGGCCGTGGCCCGCGAAGCCATCATCGCGGAGTACGCGACGGCCACCGCTCCGCGCCTGTCCGAGCCGCTCGGCGACGACACCATCGGGGAGACGATCCACCGTTGGACAGCGCACCTCGAGCGGCACGCGCTCGACTTCGCCGAGACGCTCCCCGAACTGCGGTACGACCCCCTGCTCCTCGATTGGGCGCTCAGCGCGAACCTGAAGAACGCCGACGAGGCGGCGCGGCAGGCGAAGTTCATCGAGGATGTTCGCGCCTACCTCGCCTCGCTCCCGGACGAAGAGGATGACGACGAGGACGAGGATGAGAACGAAGCGGAGTAAGGGGAGCCAGGGGTGACGCTGCCGCGGGTTTCGCCCCCGAACGTGTTCCCGCTGGCGGCCGGCGCGCCGAAGCCGCCGATGGGCGCGCCCGGCGCGGATGCCCACCGCCAGACCGGTTTCGTGCTGGGCGCCGAGGTCGAGCTGGTGCTCCGGGGGCTGTCGCTCGAAGGGGCGTGCGCCGAGGCGACGTCCGGGGCGAAGTTCCGCAAGCAGCGGACGGCCGCGGTCCTCGGGCCCTGGTCGCGGTCGTGGCTCTGCCGGCTGGAGGCGCTGCACGCGATCCAGTGGGGGAACTACGCCGCCGCCATCCCGCTGGTGCGGACCGCCGCGGATTACCAGGCCGCGCTGCTCGCGCTCCTCGGCGGCGACGGACCGCAGTGGGAGGCGTGGCTGGAACAGGGCGGCATCGCGCTCGCGCCGGACGTCCATGCCACGGAGTTCCGCCTGCACGCCTTCCGCTCGGGCGAAGTGCTGGCCGCCCACCCCGTCCTCGGTCCCCTGTACCGCACCGCAACCGACCTGTCGCTGCCGCACTTCGGTAGCACGCTCCTGATCGCGGGAAACGAATCGGCGCCGGACCACGTCACGATCACATTCGGCGACCGCGACTTCCACACGGGCCTTGCGCAGCTGGTCCTGGGGTGGCTGCTGGAGCTTTCGAGCGTGATGGCGGAGACGCTGCCTGCCCACCCCGCCGTCTTCGGGGTTGCGGACGGCGACGCGCTCAGCGCGTACCAGGCCGAGGCCGCGCGCGTCGGCGGCGAGCGGGACCGATGCCGGATCGAGGCGATCGAACGGGACGGAGAGCGACGGTACCTCGTGCACAACTGGCGCCGGACGCCGGGAGCGGCGGCAAAGCGGATCCTGCTGTGACGGCACGTTTCACCGGTGCTGGGGTAGCATGGAACGCGATGCGAACCCGATTCCTGATGATGACCGTTGTCGCCTTTGCCCTCGCGCTCGGCGCCTGCGGCGATGGCAAGACCGACGAACCGGAACCGACCGGCAACGAATTGACCGACGAGCAGTACCTCGCGGTCTTCTGCACCGGCATTGCGAACTACCGCGAGGCGCTCCTGAACCAGCCGAGCGCCGCGGGCATCGCCGACTCCATCAAGTCGTACGTGGCGGAACTCAAGAAGGTCCAGCCACCGACGGGGCTGGCGAAGTGGCACAAGTCGTACATCACCTACCTCGAGGACGCGGAGAAAGACCCCACCTCGCTCGTCAGCAGCGAGCCACCGCTGCCGCCGGACGCCGAGCGCTCACGCCTCGCCGCGAAGGTGAAGGACGTGCCGGAGTGCAAATACCCGACGTTCCTGGGCACGGGCTGAATCACGCTTCTCGCGGGCGCCGGGTGGGCGAGGGGAGGCCGGTGCCGCGAGGGGCGGACGGCCGGCCGGGGAAGCCCGTGTAGCGGGCGATTCGCGCCGGAAGCACGCGGCTGGCGAGCAGCACCAACGCAATCGGCCCCAGCAGCCCGGTGGCGAACCGGAAGAGAACGCGCGAGGCGTAGTCGTCGAGCGCGGTCTCCGGGTACCAGGCATCCGTGACAAGGCCGATGAAGAGCGGCATGTGCGCGAGGAAGATGGCGTACGAGTGCCGCCCCAGCCACTCCAGCGGCCGCAGCGGAAGCGCGGGTACGCCGGCCGGCCCCGGCAACGCGGGCGCGGCGCAGAGCACCAGCAGCCAGCCGAACAGGTAGACGAACGGGCTGAAGTAGCTGTCGGGGTAGGCGCCGGTCAGGTGGGCCTGCGTGAACCACGCCGCGATGAGCGTCGCGCCGGCGAGGGCGGCGACGGGAACCAGGCTGCCCGCCAGCCGCACGGGCCGCTTCGCCACCGCCATGCCTACCAGGAAGTAGCCGCCCCAGAGCAGCGGGTCGCGGTAGGCGGCGATGGCGCCGAGGTTGGTGGCGGGCCAATCGCGCTCGAGGGCGAGGGTGCGCAACAGGCCGGCGGCCGCGAAGGCGAGCGCGAGCAGCGCGAGCTTCGCCGCCGGCCAGCCGCGTACCGGCAGTGCCGCCGCGAACAGAACCAGCAGAACGAACACGTAGAAGAACTGCCCGCCGGCGTTGAGGGTGACGAGGTCGATCGCGGCCTGGCGGGCGTCGAGGCCGAGCGAGTGGACGCGAACACCCACGGCCACAAGTGACCAGAGCAGCGCTGGCACGAGGATCGTCGCGGCCTTCCGCCGCACGAGGTCGCGTGTGGTGTGCCGGGCCTCCCGGGCGAACAGGAACCCGGAAATGAGGAAAAAGAGCGGCACGACCGTATGCCCGAGGAAATAGGCGAGGCGCGCCGGGTACGCCTGATGGTCCGGCGCCCAGCCGGGGATCGAAGTAGGCGTGCATGAGCACGACGAACACGATCGCGGCGCCACGGATGACGTCGAGCCTCCAAAGCCTGGCAGACGGGGTTGAAGCCACCATTCCAAGCTAGGGAGCAATCCCGGCGGGGCGGATAACGCGCCCGAAACGGCCATGGCGGAGGCGTTACAGCGGTCGGCGGTAACAAGGTTAGGTGAAGGGCGCCACGTGCCGACGGGTGCGATGCGAGCGAAAGTCGCCCGTTCACGCATCCTCGGCAAAGATGGATCTCATGGATCTCCGCCGCGCCGACGTGCGCAATCTCGCAATCATCGCTCACGTGGACCACGGGAAGACGACCCTGGTCGACGCGCTCCTCAAGCAGTCGAACATTTTCAGGGAGAACGAGCATGTTGGCTCGCTGATCCTGGACTCGAACCCCCTGGAGCGGGAGAAGGGGATCACGATCATGGCGAAGAACGCGGCGGTCGAGTACCGCGGCGTTCGCATCAACATCATCGACACGCCCGGCCACGCCGACTTCGGCGGGGAGGTGGAGCGCGTGCTGAACATGGCCGACGGCTGCCTGCTGCTGGTCGACGCGGTCGAGGGGCCGATGCCCCAGACCAAGTTCGTGCTGCGGAAGGCGCTGGAACTCGGTCTGCACGCGATCGTGGTGGTCAACAAGATCGACCGCCCCATGGCGCGCATCCCCGAGGTCATCCGCGAAACGCAGGACCTGTTCCTGGACCTCGCCACGGAAGACCACCAGCTCGACTTCCCGGTCGTGTACGCGAACGCCCGCGACGGTTACGCGGGCCGCACGCCGGACATCACCAGCGGGACCATGGAGCCCCTCTTCGAGGCGATCATGGAGCACACGCCCGGCCCGGTGCACGACGACGAGGCGCCGTTCCGGATGCTCGTGACCACGCTCGCGTACGACAGCTACCGGGGGCGAACGGCGATCGGGCGCATCCGCGACGGCCGCATCCACCCCGCGGAGATGGTGCTTCGCCACAACCACGACGGGGAAACGAGCCAGCACCGCATCGCGCAGGTGTTCGGGTTCGAAGGGCTGGGCCGCGTGGAACTGACCGAGGCGCGCGCCGGGGACATCGTCGCGATCACGGGCATCCCGGACATCCAGATCGGCGAGACAATCGCGAACGCCGAGGCGGCGGGCGCACTGCGCGTCATCGCCAGCGAAGAGCCCGCGCTGAAGATGACCTTCCGCATCAACGACTCGCCCTTCGCGGGCCGCGAGGGGCAGTTCGTCACCAGCCGTCAGCTTCGCGACCGGCTCTACCGAGAGGTCGAGACGAACGTCGCGCTGCGCGTCGAGGACGGCGACACGGCGGACGCGTTCGTCGTCAGCGGGCGCGGGGAACTGCACCTCGCCATCCTCGTCGAAACGATGCGGCGCGAGGGGTACGAATTCGCCGTGACGCGGCCGGAAGTGATCCTGCGGCAGGGGCCGCACGGCATCGAGGAGCCGTTCGAGAAGATCTATATCGAGGCGCCGGAGTCCGCGACGGGCTTCCTCATCGAAACCCTCGCCGGCCGCAAGGCGCAGATGACGGGCATGCACAGCGACCACAACGGCGACGTGCGGCTGGACTTCGAAATCCCGACGCGCGGCCTCATCGGCTTCCGCGACAGCTTCATCAGCGGCACCGGCGGCGAAGGGATCATGAACACCGAACAGCTCGGGTACCGGCCGTGGGCGGGCGAGATTACGCGGGTCCGCAATGGCGCGCTCATCGCGAACGAGGCCGGATCGGCGCTCGCGTTCGGCATCGCGAACGCGCAGGAACGCGGGATTATGTTCATCGACCCGGGCACCGAAGTGTACGAGGGCATGGTCGTCGGGCTGCACGCCAAGGACAACGACCTCGTCGTGAACGTGTGCAAGGCGAAGAAGCTCACGAACGTGCGCAGCTCCACGAGCGACATCGCGGTCAAGCTCATCCCGCCGCAGCCGCCCAGCCTGGAACGCAGCCTGTCGCTCATCGCCAACGACGAGCTGGTGGAGATGACCCCGAAGTCGGTGCGCATCCGCAAGGCGTACCTGACGGCGGTGGACCGCGACCGCGCGAAGAAGAAGGTGGCGCTCGCGGCGGGCGCGTAGCGGGGTGTGACGAGGGCGGCCGGCCCGTAGGATTCGCACATGCGAATCGACGAGTTGGATACGCCCTGCCTCCTGCTGGACCTGGACCGCGTGGAGCGGAACATCGCGCGCATGGCGGCGTTCTTCGACGGGCGCCCCGCGCGGCTGCGGCCCCATTTCAAGACACCGAAGACGCCCGAGATCGCGCGGCGGCAGCTCGCCGCCGGGGCGATCGGCATCACGGTGGCGAAGCTCGGCGAGGCGGAAGTGCTGGCCGATGCTGGCCTCGGGCCGATCCTCGTCGCGAACCAGGTCGTCGGCGCGCCCAAGCTGCGCCGGTTGGTGGCGCTACTCGCGCGCGGCGTCGACATCACCGTCGCGGTCGAATCCGAGGCGAACGTGCGGGCCATCGCCGAGGCCGCACGAGAGGCCGGCGTTGTGGCGCAGGCGATTGTCGAGGTCGACAGCGGCATGCACCGCTGCGGCACGACCACCCCCGCCGAGACGGTGGCGCTCGCGCGGCTCCTGGTGGAGTGCGGCATCCGCTATCGCGGGCTGATGGGGTACGAAGGCCACGCCGTATTGCTTCCGCCCGAAGAGCGGCAGGGGAAAGCCGAGGCCGCCCTCGGCATCGTCGGGGAGCACGTGGAGGCACTCGCGGAGGCGGGCCTCGCGCCCGAGATCGTGTCCGTCGGTGGGACCGGCACCTACGCCATCGCGGGCGCCTGGCCGGGCGTGACCGAAGTGCAGGCGGGATCGTACGTGTTCATGGACGGGCGGTACCAGCAGGTGTTGCCGGTCGAGTTCGAAAGCGCCCTGACGCTGCTAACCACGGTGATCGCGGTACACGGCGAGTACGCGGTGTGCGATGCCGGGGCGAAATCGCTGACGAACGAGTTCGGCGCGCCGCGATCGGTCGATGGGCGGCTGACGGCAGCGCGGCTCTCGGAAGAGCACGCCCACCTGACGGGCGACGGGGTCGGCGGCCTCGCCGTGGGCGACCGCGTGGAGCTGCTACCGAGCCATGGCGACACGACGCTCAACCTGCACGACGTTTACCACGTGCGCCGCGGGGACGAGATTGTGGAGGAGTGGCCCATTCTCGGCGCGCAAGTACCACTGACGAGGACGAACGGCGCCGCGGGGGTACACTATCGGGCGACTGATATTGCACGTGGTCCGGGGAGGATGAGATGCGACAGTGCCCTTGGTGTGGCCGGATGAATCTGAACGTGTACGCCTACTGCCAATCCTGCGGGCGGGGGTTCGATGGCCCCGAGCAGAAGCCGGCGCAGGCGAACAAGCGCGGCTGGTGGCCGTTCGGCAAGAAGAGCGCATAGACGCCTGGCAGCGGGGCCGCGGGGAGACCACGCGGCTCCGCCGGCAGGCCGGACGCCGGACCGGGCCCGGCCCCGGAGCGGCGGTGGTGGTTAGCGCACCGGCGGCGTGAGCCGGTCCATTCCCATGTACGGCTGCAGCGCCTCGGGGATGAGGACCGAGCCGTCTTCCTGCTGGTAGTTCTCCAGCACGGCGATGACCGTGCGCGCGAGGGCGAGGCCGCTGGCGTTCAGCATGTGCGGGAAGCGCGTCTGCGAATCCACGGTCTGCTTGTAGCGGATGTTCGCGCGCCGCGCCTGGAAATCGAGGCAGTTCGAGGCCGAACTCACTTCCAGCCATTCGCCGACGCCGGGGGACCAGACTTCGATATCGAACGTCTTGGTCGAATTGAAGCCGATGTCGCCGCTGCACAGCTGGACGACGCGGTACGGGATGCCCAGGAGCTCCGGGATGAGCCGCGCGCGGGAGACGAGCAGATCGAGTTCGGCGGCGCTGTTCTCGGGCTCGCAGTAGACGAACATCTCGACCTTTTCGAACTGATGCACGCGCTTCATGCCGCGAACATCGCGCCCGCCGCTCATCTTCTCCCGACGGAAACAGGGGGTGTGCCCGACGAATCGCAGTGGGAGCGAATTCGGCGGAAGAATCTCGTCGCGGTACAGGTTCACGAACGCGACTTCCGCGGTCGGGATGAAGTAGTAGTTCTCTTCCTCGTCGCGGTAGAGGTTTTCGCGGAACTTGGGAAGCTGCCCGGAGGCGTAGAGCGACTCCTCGGTGAGCATGTACGGCAGATAGTGCTCGGTGAAGCCGGCGCGCGAGTGTTCGTTGAGCATGAATTGGATCAGGGCGCGCTGAAGCCGCGCGATGCCGCCGCGCAGCACGAAGAAGCGGCTGCCGGACATCTTGATCCCGCGCTCGAAGTCGATTCCGGCGAGGATATCGCCGAGTTCCCAGTGCGGGCGGGGCGTGAACGTGAACTCCGGTTTCTCGCCCACGGTTTCGACCACGACATTCGCCAGCTCGTCGAAGCCGGGAGGCACGCTCGGGTCGAGCACGTTGGGGACTTCGAGCAGCTTCTCGTTCAGTTCCTTCTCGACGGCCTTAAGCAGCCCGTCCAACCGGTCGATCTCGTCGCCCACAAGGCGCATCTCGGTGATGCGGATCTCCCGCTCCTGGGGGTCTTTCGAGGCACCGATAGCCTTACTCGCGGTGTTCCGCTTCGCGCGCAGCTGTTCTACCTGCCCGAGGAGGCGGCGGCGGTCGTCGTCGAGACTGATGATGCGGTCCACGGGCGCGCTGGCGTTGCGCAGCAGGATGTCGCGCTTCACGCGCTCGGCGTTCTCACGAATGAACTGGACGCTCAGCATCGGGTGACTCCAGGGAGGCGGCAATAGCGCGAAGGCCGAGGATTCGAACATCCTCGGCGACGGTCACGAGCGTACCATCGGGCGCGGGGAGCGAAAACGAAGCCGCGAGCCGGGCGGCATCCGCCCACATGCACGGGCCGTGCGGGATCGGGGCTTCGAAGTCCACGGGAACGAGCGCCCGCGTGAAGTACACGTGGTCGATGTGCTGATGGAACGGCTGGTCGGCGCGCACGATGTCCTCGACGAGGATGACGGCCGGGGGCGGAAGGACGGCGGGGCCGTCGCAGACGAGCAGGTCGCGCGGGGGGATAACCTCGACGGCGAGCCCGCTCTCTTCGAGTGCCTCGCGGATGGCGGCCTGCACGGGGTCTTCGTTCGGTTCGAGGTGGCCGCCGGGCGGGAGCCACATGCGCAGCTTCGCGTGCCACAGCAGCAGTGTCCGCTCCCCGGCGACGATGTAGGCGGTCGCGGTGTGGTGGCGTTCGAAGCCGCCCGGGCGCTCGGTCATTCCTTCAGGGACTTCATCGGCGGGAAGAGGATGACCTCGCGAATGGACGACTGGCCGGTGAGGAGCATGACCAGCCGGTCGATTCCCATGCCGAAGCCGCCCGTCGGTGGCATGCCATGTTCGAGCGCGAACAGGAAGTCGTCGTCGACGAGTTCGACCTCGTCGTCGCCCGCGGCCTTGAGGTCGAGTTGGGCCTCGAAGCGCTGGCGCTGCTCGATGGGGTCGTTGAGTTCCGTGTAGGCGTTGCCGCATTCGAACCCGGCGACGAAGCACTCGAACCGTTCGACCATGCGGGGGTTGCCGGGCTTGCGCTTCGCCAGCGGCGACAGCTCGACCGGGTAGTCGAGCAGGAACGTGGGCTGGATCAGGTTCGGCTCCACGTAGTGCGACATCGCCTCGTCGCAGAGCTTGCCATAGCCGGCGGTGACGGGGGCATCGACGCCACGGCGGCGGAGTTCGGCCCGGAGCGATTCCGCGTTCGGAAATGCGGTCAGGTCCAGCTCCGCGTACTCCATGAGGGCGTCGTTGAAGGTGATGCGGCGCCATGGTGGCGCGAGGTCGATTTCGTGGTCCCGGAATGTGATCTTCGTGGTGCCGAGTACTTCGAGGGCGGCATTCGAAACCATTTGCTCGGCCATTTCCGCGACCTTCAGGTAGTCGGCGTAGGCCTCGTAGGTTTCCATCATGGTGAACTCGGGATTGTGCTTGAAGCTCATCCCCTCGTTGCGGAAGTTCCGCCCGATTTCGTACACCCGCTCGAAGCCACCGATCACCAGCCGCTTCAGGTGCAATTCGAGGCTGATGCGCAGGACGCGCTGCTCATCAATCGCGTTGAAGTGGGTGAGGAAGGGGCGCGCCGCGGCCCCGCTCTCGGACTCCTGCAGGATGGGGGTCTCGACTTCGAGGAAGCCGCGGGCATCGAGGAAGCGGCGGATGCTGGCGATGACGCGGCTGCGAACGGTGAACACCCGCCGCGTCTCTTCGTTCGCCATGAGATCGAGGTAGCGGCGGCGCTGACGCTGCTCCGAATCGGCCAGCCCGTGGTACTTCTCGGGGGGCGCATGCAACGCCTTGGCGAGCATCGTCCAGGTCGCGGCCTGCACCGTGGGCTGGCCCGTGCGGGTGCGGATGGGCGTCCCACGGAAGCCGACGAAGTCGCCGAGATCGGTGTTCTTGAGGGTGTCGTAGTTTTCGAGCGTGTTCTGGCGAAGGAGGACCTGGAGGCGTCCGTGGCCGTCGAGGATATCGATGAAGGTGGCCTTACCCATGTCCCGGCGGGCGACGATGCGGCCGGCGACATCGACGACGATTCCCTCAGCCTCCGTCGCGCCTTCCGGGAGCGCCTCGACCATGGCGATGACCTCGGCCGAGGTGTGCGTGCGAGCGGCACGGGTGGGGTAGGGATCGACGCCCGCTTCACGGAGAGCCTCGACCTTGGCCACGCGCTGGGCCATGAGTTCGTCCATGGGGGGAAC
Source organism: Candidatus Amarobacillus elongatus (assembly GCA_016703545.1). GTDB lineage: Bacteria > Chloroflexota > Dehalococcoidia > Tepidiformales > Tepidiformaceae > Amarobacillus > Amarobacillus elongatus. The sequence continues at coordinate 197,078 of JADJBX010000002.1, read as the reverse complement.
CTTTCTCGCAAACAAATGGGCCGCCGAATCCGGCGGCCCACTGGAGGCATCACCGGGCGGGGCGCTCAGTCGATTTTGAGGACCTGCACCTTGATCACGCCCTTCGGGACGTTCACATCGACGACATCGCCGACCTGGCGGCCGAGCAACGCCGCGCCCACGGGGGACTCGTTCGAGATCTTGCCGTGCACGGGGTCTGCTTCGGGGGCGCCGACGATCTGGTAATGGCGCACCTTGCCGTCCTGGTCCACTTCGACGCCGCTGCCCAGGACAACGCGGCCGGAGCGATGAGCGCCGTCTTCGTCGATCAGGGTGGCGCGGCGGAGGATGTCCTCGACTTCGAGGATGCGACCCTCGACCATGCCCTGTTCGAGCTTGGCGTCGTCGTATTCGGCGTCGTTCTGGCTGGTACCAAGTTCCTGGGCGTTGTGAATGCGGTCGGCGACGACGCGGCGCTGCTGCCGAAGCTGTTCGAGTTCTTCTTCGAGCTTTGCCTTGCCTTCACGTGTCAGCGGGACCTGTTTCTCGACCATGTCGTACCCTTACCTGAGGCCAATTCGGGCCCACAAAAAAACGAGGGACGGGTCCCTCCGTTCGGGCGAGTATACAGTTTTGGCGGGACGGGCCGCAATTTGGCGCGCGAATGCGCGAAAGGAAGCGCCTCCATGGCAGAGGATTACGGCGGACGTGAGCGGCGCGCCACCGATGGGCTGAATTGGGTGCGCGACACGGACGGGACGCTCGCCGCTGCACCGCCCGCGGCGCCAGCTCCGCCCCCGGGCGGGAAGACGGGGCCGGGTGCCCGGCCTCGGCATGGTGGCCATCGTGGCCGCCGTTTCCGCGATCGTGGGGGGCGCGCTCGTCGCGGGTTCCATCCTCGTGTTCGGGGGCGACGACGACGGCAGCGCGGACAGAGGCGCGAACGGCGGCAGCGGCGGCACACTCACGGTCGAACAGACGAGTGCCGTCGCCGATGCAGCGGAGCGGGCGCGCCCGGCGATCATCAAGCTGCAAAGCACGCGCCGCACCGCCGGCGGCACGGAACAGGATGTCGGCAGCGGCGTGCTCATCGACGCCGACGGTCACGTCGCGACGAACGCGCATGTGGTGCTGGGCACGGACACGCTCAAGGCGATTCTCCCGGACGGCAGCGAACGCCCGGCGGTGCTCGTGGGGCACGACTACCCGTTCACCGACGTGGCGGTCGTGCTGATTGGCCCGACCAGCATCGCGCCGCTGGAGATTGGCGATTCGGCGGCATTGAAGCTGGGGGAGACGATCCTCGCGATCGGCAACCCGCTGGCTGAGTTCGACGGCAGCGTGACCGTGGGCGTGGTGAGCGGCACGAACCGCAAGCGCGTCTTCGATGGCGTGGTCCAGCGCGACCTGATCCAGACGGACGCGGCGATCAATAGCGGCAACAGCGGCGGCGCGCTCGTGAACCTTCGCGGTCAGTTCGTGGGGATGCCGACGACGGTGCTGCGGCAGGGCGGGGCCTCGGCCGCGACGGTCGAAGGCATGGCCTTTGCGCTCCCTTCCAACCGCGTGATGCAGATTGTGCGGGGCATCATCGCCGCGCGGGGGTCGTACCCACGGCCGACGATGGGGCTCGAATCCATCGACATCACCCCCGAGACGCTGCCGCGCCTTCGCACGCTGGGGATGGATCACGGGGCGGTGGTGACGGCGGTCGCACCTGGCGGGCCCGCGGCCAACGCCGGCATCGAACGGGGCGATGTGATTACAAAGATTGGCGACGTGGAACTGGCGAGCGACACGCCGCTGCTGAACGCGCTCCTGCCGCTGCAACCGGAACAAACGGTGAAGGTTGTCCTCAACCGCGCCGGCCGGATAATCGAGACGGATGTCCGGCTTGTCCGGCGCACATAGCGGGTGCCCCGTGGGGCCGGGGGACGAGGAATGACCCGCCGAAACGCACAGTTGCCGTGGGGCAACCGCTCGAACAGCAGTATCTATGGCGGTGGCGGCGCCGGCCGGGGAGGGATCGGCCGCGGCGCGATGCTCGCCGGGATCGTGCTGGCGACGCTCGTCGTGGGCTATTTCCTGTTCACCCGCGCCTGCTCCAGCACCGAATGCGACAAGTTCTACTGCGCCACCGGCGATTCCTTCGCGACCCCGGAAGGGTACGAGCGCGTGACCAAGATTTACGCCTTCAACGCCGAAAAGGGCGGGGTGCCCGCGGGCAGCAACATCCAGGTGCAGCTGAAGCTGGAGAACGCGACCACGGACGGCCGCAACCTCGGATTCTACCGGTACGTGCAGGAGAGCAAGACCTGGGAGCCGGTGACGCCGGCGGTACTCGACGCGCAGGGACAGCAGGTCTCGGCCACGCTCACATCGGCGCCGGAACGGCTGACGGTGATGCGGCGGCTTTCGCCGGCCGGTCACGTGGTGGCTTACCTGCCGGCCAATGGCCGCCTCCATTCCGATGCCGCCGGCAAGATCACGATCCTCCACACGCGGGACTTCAAGCCGAACTCCGACGGCGGGCTCACGGGTGAGCCGTCGGCGGTGAAGCCGGACGGCTCGTACGCCTGGTACCCGACGGTCTGGGTCGATGGCGGCGAAACGGGCCTCATCCCGCTTGTCTCGGGCATCCTGCAGAACACGACGACCCGCTCGACGCACGTCCAGCAGATCCTGAAGAAGGCGCAGGACCTGCAGCTCGCAGGCATCGACATCGCGTACATGGACCTGCGGGTGGCGGAGCGCACATCGTTCACGCTGTTCGTGGCCGAACTCGCCTCGGGGCTGCACGCGCAGGGGAAGAAGCTGACGCTCACGTTGCCGGCGCCGCTGCGGCTGCCGGACCGCATCGACGAGGGTGCGTATGACTGGGCGGAACTCGGGAAGTCGGCCGACGTGCTGCAGATCTGGCCGTACCGTGACCAGAGCACGTATCGCCGCGACATGCCGGAAATCCTGACGGCGCTCACGGCGAAGGTGGAGCCGACGAAGCTCGTGATGACCGTGTCGCCCTACGCGGTCGAGAAGTCGAACGACGGCATCGCGACGATGTCGGTCGTGCAGGCGATGATCACGGCGACGAAACTGAGCGTGCGCGCCGGGAACGACAACCGGTTGACCACGAATACGAACGTATCGGTGGTGGCCACGAACCTCGACCGCGAAGAGAATCGCAGCGGAATCGCCTGGTCGCCGGACACGGCGAGCGTGTACTTCACCTATCAGCAGAACGGCGGCCGCACTGTGTGGATCGAGAATGTCTTCAGTATCGGGTTCAAATTGGAACTGATTCCGCGCTTCAAACTGGGTGGCGTGGCGATCGAGGACGCATCGGATAGCGCGCTGCTGGGCAACATTTGGCCCGCGCTGATTCCGTTCATCAACAGCGGCCAGCCCGTATTAATGCAACCGAACCCGGCGGACCTGACGCCGACATGGGAAGTGAGCAAGGGATCGATGGAAGGCGGATCACGGGGAGTGCTGACATGGATCACGCCAGCGGAGCCGGGCACGTACACGGTGAGCATCACCGTGAGTGACGGGGTCGCGCGCTTCCGGAACGACATCCCGCTCACGGTGCAGCCCAAGGCTTCTCCGACCGCGGTGGCGACGCCGACGGCGGCCCGTTAGTGGCGGGCACACGGCTGCGCATCGCCGGGGGCACGGCGCGGGGCATCCCGGTGGCGGAGCCCCGGGGAGTGCGCCTGCGCCCCACCTCCGGGCTCGTGCGGGAGGCGATCTTCAACATCCTCGGTGACCGCGTCACGGGGGCGCGCGTGCTGGACCTGTACGCCGGCACCGGCGCGCTCGGGGTCGAGGCGCTGAGCCGCGGGGCAGCCCACGCAACATTCATCGAGGCGCAGCAGGCCTGCTGCCAGGCGATTCTCGAAACGCTTTCGCGCGCGGGGGTGGCGAGCGCCGGGACGGTCATGCGGGGGCGGCTTCCGAAGGCCCTGGAGGGCCAGGAAGGGCCGTTCGACCTGATCCTGATGGACCCGCCGTACGACGACGAGGACGCCCCCGAAACGCTGTCGATGCTCGCATCGAAATTGGCGGAAGATGGATGGATCGTCTATGAGCATGGGAGCCGCTACAATCCGCCGGAACGCCCGGCCGGCCTTGCGATGGCCGAACGGCGCGTCTATGGCGACACGGCGGTGGCCTTCTACCGTCGTGAGGAGGCGGCATGAGGATCGCTGTCTACCCCGGCGGCTTCGACCCGATCACGAACGGGCACCTGGACCTGATCAACCGGATGACGCACCTGTTCGACCGCGTCATCGTGGCGGTGGTGAAGGGCCGCGAAAAAGGCTCGATGTTCACGTGGGACGAGCGCATCGAACTGATCCGCGAAGCGGTGCGGCACCTGCCCCAGGTGGAAGTGGAAGGGTTCGACGAACTGGTGGTCGAATTCGCCCGGCGCAAGGGGGCGGTGGCGCTGGTGCGTGGAATCCGCGCCATGAGCGACTTCGAGGCCGAGTTCTCGATGGCGCTGATGAACCGGAAAATGGCGCCCCACCTGGAGTCGATCTACCTGATGACGAACCAGGAGTTCCTGTACGTGAGTGCGAGCAGGATTCGCGAGGTTTCGAAACTCGGGTACGACGTCGCGGACATGGTGCCCGCGAACGTGCGCACGGCCCTGCGCAACAAGCTCGGCCTCGACGACCGGGCCTGATCTCGCCCCCCGTGGAAATCCTCGAACTCATTAATAGCCTCGAAGAGCTCATCGTGCAGGCGAGGCGGCTCCCCGTGGGCGGCAACCTCGTGTTGGACCGCAAGCGCATGCTCGACATCGTCGATCAGATGCGCCTGGCGGTGCCCGCCGATGTCCGCGAGGCGACGCAGATTCTCGATACGCAGGAACAGGTGCTCGCCGATGCGTCCCGTTCGGCGCGGGGCATCGTGGAGCGGGCAGAGGAAGAGCGCGCCCGCCTGATCGAGGAGAACTCCGTGGTTCGCGCGGCGCACGAACGGAGCCAGGCGCTGATCATGGATGCGGAAACGCGCGCGCGGCAGATGCTGGCGGAAGCGGATTCCACTGTGGCCGCGCACCTGAGCGAAGCAGCGGAAGCGGCAAGCAAACAGTTGGACGATGCGGACCAGTACGCGCTCGAAGTCCTGCGGCGGCTGGAGAATCAGTTGCAGGCATTCCTCGAATCAATCCGAATGAGCATCCTGTCCTTGCAGGATCGCCGGTAGGCGTAATTTCGCGCCGGGTGGCTCAATCCTCGTGCATTCTCTCGAAGCAAGGTCTACGATGAGCAGTACGCCGCCCGGTGGCGTAATGACCGGGCGAATGCTGCACGAGAAAGGCACACTTCATGGCTCGTTTCCGTCTGGTCGATAAGGAAAAGGCGCCGCGTCCGGCGAAGCAGTCGGGGCGGCTCGCCGCACGAATGCGTGAATTCGACGCATATGTCGAACAGCTCGCGACCAGCAAGGACAAGGTCGGGGAGTTGATGCCGGACGACGGTGAGACCGCGCGCGGTCTCTCGTTGCGCATTAGCCGCGCTGCCCGCCGTCTCAACAAGAATGCGACGACCTGGGTAGGCAAGGACGGATCGGTCTACTTTACGATTTCCTGACCAAAGCACCGCGCGAAACAGAACGGGGCGGCTCCTTTCGGAGCCGCCCCGTTTTCGTCAATCGAACGACGGAATTCGTTAGTTCCGGTCGAGCGTCGCTGCACGTTCTTCGCTCGAAACGAGTGCGAAGTTCGGTGCCTCCCGGTTGCGCGATGTCCAGCGGGTGTTGGCGCCGCGGCCACCGCTGGCAGGCGTCTCGGCGGTCTCTTCCGCGGCCGCCTTCTCGCCCTTGAGCGGGATGGGAGCGGCAGCCGCGGGAGCAGCGGGGGCTTCCGTGGTGGCGCCCGCGGGCGTCGTCTGGACGGTACCCGTGATGGTGGCACCTTCCTCGACCACGAACGTCGCGGCCTTGATCGTGCCGTTCACGACGGCGGACCCGGCCAGCACCAGGCGGCCGGAGCACACGATGTCGCCATCGCAGGTGCCGCGGACCACGGCTTCGCGAGCTTCGATGCGGGCCTTCGCTTTCGCATCCTTCTCGATGGTGAGGACGCCACGGCAGATGATTTCGCCGCTCACGCTGCCGAGGATGCGCAGGTCTTCGCCCGCCTCATAGCGCCCGTCGAAGGACGAGCCGGCGTCGATGATGCTTTCGTTGCGGCGGACGGCGGTGTTCTCACCTTCCTCGTCGCGGCCACGGCGGACGACGGCTTCGCCCTCGAAGCGGTTCGCCTGTTCCTCGCCGAAGGCCGGCGGGAGGTCGGCGTACCCGCCATCGTCGCGGCCGCCCTTCCTGTTGATCTGCATGGTTTCCTCCAGTGCCCCCCGCGAGGCAAGTATGCAGGGTCTGTCACCCGCTCGCACGTTACGCGCGCGTCGCGCGGGGTGTCCACACCACCGTAAAGGGTTGGTGGGGTTCGCGATACGGATATGCGGCACCGCGGCGGGGTCCGGCGGACGCCTGCCGCGGCCTGTTAGAGGACGATGTTCAGCAGCCGGCCGGGCACGTAGATCACCCGTCGCGGCTCCTTGCCATCGAGCAGCGCGATGACCTTCGGCGACGCGAGCGCCGCCGTGCGGGCATCGGCCTCGCCGCATTCGGCGGGCAGGACGAGCCGGTCCCGCACCTTGCCGTTCACCTGCAGCGCGACTTCCACCTCGTCGTCGCGAGCGAGCTCGGGGTCGAACGCGGGCCACTCGGCGGTGTGCACGCTGTAGCCGCCGCCAATGCGATCCCAGAGCTCCTCGGCGATGTGCGGCGCGAGCGGCGCGGTCAGGAGAATCGCCGCGCGCAGCGCTTCATCCCACGCCTGGCCGTCGACCGGGCCGGCGTCGCGGACGCGCTGCATCGCCGTGGCGTGCTCCATCAGGCGCGAAATCAGCGTGTTAAAGCTGAACGCCTCCATCGCCTCCGTGACATCGCGGATGGTCTTGTGGGTGGCGCGGCGGAGGGCACGGGTGCCCTCGGAGTGAAGGTCGTCGACGTACCGGGGCTCCTCCGTCCCGAGGGACCAGAGCCGGTTGAGCCAGCGAACGATGCCCGCCATCCCGGTAGGGTTGTAGGGGCCGCCCTGGTCCCACGGGCCGACGAACATGAGCTGGCAGCGGAAGGCATCGGAGCCCCACTGCGAGACCTGGTCATCGGGCGCGACGACGTTGCCGCGGCTCTTGGACATGCGGTTCCCATCGGGGCCGAGGATGACGCCCTGGTTGAACAGCCGGAGCATCGGCTCATCGCCCTCGACGACGCCCATGTCGCGTGCCGCCTTCCAGAAGAAGCGGGTGTAGAGGAGATGCATGACGGCGTGCTCGGCGCCGCCCGTGTACTGGTCCACGGGGAGCCACTTCGCGGCCGCTTCCCGCGAAACGGGACGCTCCGGGTTGTGGGGGTCGGCGTAGCGCATCTGGTACCAGCTGGAGCACATGAACGTGTCCATGGTGTCGCTTTCGCGGCGCGCGGGGCCGGCGCATTGCGGGCAGGCCACGTCGATCCACTCGGGGATGCGCGTCAGCGGCGACTTACCCGAGGCATCGAACGTGACGGTGTCCGGGAGGAGCACGGGCAGCTCGGATTCGGGCACGGGGACGATGCCGCAGGCGTCGCAGTGAATCATCGGGATGGGCGCGCCCCAGTACCGCTGCCGCGAGATGAGCCAGTCGCGCAGGCGGTAGTTCACGGTGGCGGAGCCGACGCCCTGCTCCTCGGCGAAGGCGACGACACGGGCGAACGCCTCGCTCGCGGGGGTGCCATCGAAGGGACCGGAGTTCACCATCCGGCGGCCGTGCGAGAACGCCGCAGTCAGCGGCTGCGTGACATCGACGTCGTCATGGTCGAACACGGGGATGATTTCGAGACCATAGGCGCGCGCGAAATCGAAGTCGCGTTGGTCGTGCGCGGGCACGGCCATGATCGCGCCGGTGCCGTAGGTCACGAGCACGTAGTCGGCGATCCAGATCGGCACGCGGGCGCCGTTGAACGGGTTGATGGCGTAGGCGCCGGTGAAGACGCCCGTCTTCTCCTTGTCGGTCGAAAGCCGCTCGATCTCGGTCTGGCGGCTGGTCTGGGCGATGTAGGCATCGACGGCGGGACGCTGGGCATCGGTGGTGATGCGCGCCACCAGCGGGTGTTCGGGCGCGACGACCATGAACGTGGCGCCGTAGACCGTGTCGGGGCGGGTCGTGAACACCTTCAGCCGGTCATCGACGCCGGGCACGTCAACGGCGAATTCGAGGAACGCGCCCTCGGAGCGGCCGATCCAGTTCGTTTGCATGGCGCGGATCCGCTCGGGCCACTCGATGCCTTCAAACCGCAGGAGCTCTTCGGCGTACGCCGTGATCTTGAAGAACCACTGCGTCAGGAAGCGGCGCTCGACGATGTCGTCGGAGCGTTCGCAGCGGCCATCGACAACCTGCTCGTTGGCGAGGACGGTGTGGCAGCCGGGGCACCAGTTCGCCGCGGCCTCGGCGCGGTAGGCCAGGCCCTTGCGATACAGCTGGAGGAACCACCACTGCGTCCATTTGTAGTACTCGGGGTCGCTGGTCACGACTTCGCGATCCCAGTCGAAGCTGGCGCCCATGAGACGCAGCTGGCCCCGCATCCGCTCGATGTTCGCGTAGGTCCATTCCCGCGGGTCGACGCCGCGCTTGATGGCGGCGTTTTCGGCGGGGAGACCGAAGGCGTCGAAGCCCATGGGAAAGAGCACGTTGTGGCCGCGCATTCGGCGGTAGCGGGCGGCGACGTCGCTGGGCACCATCGCGTACCAGTGGCCGGTATGCAGGTCGCCGGAGGAGGGGAACATGGTGAGCGCGTACCAGCGGGGACGCGGGTCGTCATCGGCGGCGTGGTAGAGGCGGTCGGCCTCCCAGCGAGCCTGCCAGCGAGCTTCGGTAGCGTGCGGATCGTAGCGATCGGCCACGGTCGTTCACCTCAAGGGAGTGTGCGTGGGCTGGGGGAAATGCTGGAGCGCCCCGCCGGCTATGCGCCGCGGGGCCGGAGAAGGGCGAGCCGCGAACGGCCGCGCTCGGGCGGCGCCATGGTCAGCGGGGCTCGCAGTAGCTTCGCATTCACATCGCGATCCTACCCGATGACGGGATCGGAGTCACACCGGTCACCGCTCCGGGCTGCTATCGAGCCGATCCCGCTTGTCCTCCGTCTCGGGCTCGCGCCGGCGGACATCCGGATCGCCAACGTGCGTGTGGCTGTGGCTGAAGATGAAGTTCGAAATCGGCGCGAGTTCGAGCAGAACGATCAGGAGGGCGGCAAGAAGCACCGCCACGAGCGTCAGGTGGACGGCGACGAGCAGACCCAGCGCGGCGAGAACCCAGATCGTCGCCGCCGTGGTCACGCCCGCCACGCCGTCGCCCTTCTGGAAGATGAGTCCCGCGCCGAGGAAGCCGATGCCCTGCACCACGCCGGCCGCGATGCGCGAATCGCCGAAGATGTCGCTCGCCTCGCCGAACATCGCGGCGCCCAGGCAGACGAGCGCGCTGGTACGGAGGCCCGCTTCGTGGCCGCGGAATTCGCGTTCGAGACCAACAGCAGCGCCGAGCCCGAGGGCGATGAGCAGCCGGAGGAACACCTCAAGCTGGTCGCCGTTGCTCACGCGCGGGCCTTGTAGTGGGCCACGATGAGGGTCTCGAATCTGCGCGCGGCGGAGCATTCGCGGCAGGTGAGGTACCAGACCCAGAGGCCATCGGGTTTGCGGCCGTACTTCGCCTTCGCTTCGGTGGTCGTGTTCTGAACGGCTTCCTTCATCTTGCCCCAGGGCACTTCGAGCAGCCGTGTGAAGGCGACGCCACCGGGCCGAGTGACCTTGAGGCTGTCGGGCACGTCCTCGATTTCGAGGAGCAGCTTGCGGCTCATGCGGCCGCCGCCAAGGAGCACCATCGCATCGTTCGGGATGGTGGCGCCGGCCTTCTTCGCGCGCGCTTCGAGGCCGTGGCGCGCGGTGCCGTACCCGATGGGCACCCCCATGAGGGCGCTGACGGAGGTCTTGAGGAAGGCGATATCCGACCAGTCGCTCTCGATGCCGTCCCAATCCGCCGGGTCGAGGCGGGGGCAGTTGCATTCGACGGGAGCGGCCGGCGTCGGCTGGCCGCCGTTGCCCTGCGGGGACGCCGGCCGTTCGCCGCGGCTCTTGCTGAAGTCGGGGACGGGGACGCGCCTGCGTTCTTCGGTCACCGTCGCAGGATACCAGAGGAGGGGCGGCGGATGCGCCAACGAGTGCCCGATGCTAGGATCCGGGCCGGACGTGGGACCGTCCCGTGGCCGGCGCGACGAGCCGGCGGCAACCCGCCCGACGAGGAGAGCGGAGCGCGGGACACCCCCTTTTGAGAGGCCCAGCGAATGCCGGAACAGATGACTTCGGAGCAGAAGCTCGCTCAGCTCAACGCCAAGAGCCGCGGCGCTTGCCGGCGGCGGACAGAAGCGCATCGACGCGCAGCATGCGCGCGTCAAGCCCGCCGCCCGCGAACGCATTGACGTCCTCCTGGACCCGGGCAGCTTCGAAGAGATCGACATGCTCGTGAAGCCGCGCGGCCCCGGCGTGGATTCGCCGACGGAGGCTGTGGTTACGGGCTGGGGCAAGGTCGACGGCCGCCCCGCGTACGTGTACTCGTTCGATTTCACGCTGCTCGGCGGTTCGCTGAGCGAGGCCGTGGGCGAGAAGATCTCCAAGGTCATGAACCTGGCGATGTCGACGGGCGCGCCCGTGATCGGCATCCAGGACTCGGGCGGCGCGCGCATCCAGGACGGCTCCGAGGCGCTGCGCGGCTATGGCGACATCTTCTGCCTGAACGTGCTCGCGAGCGGCGTCATCCCGCAGCTGACGGTGATCATGGGCCCCTCCGCCGGCGGCGGCGCCTACAGCCCGGCGCTCACGGACTTCATCTTCGCGACCGAAGGCTCGGGCCAGATGTACATCACGGGCCCGGACGTGATCCGGGCCGTGACGGGCGAGGAAGTGACGCACGAGGAGCTCGGCGGCGCCCATGCCCTCGCCTCCCGTTCGGGTGTGGCCCATTTCGCCATCCAGGGCGAGGAGGAGACGCTGGCGGAAGTGCGCCGGCTGCTTTCGTTCCTGCCTTCCAACAACGCGGAAGATCCGCCGCTCATGCCGAGCGGCGACGACCCGGACCGCGCCGAGGATGACCTCCTCACGCTCGTCCCGGCCGAACCGAACCGCCCGTACGACGTCCGCGAGGTGATCGACCGGATCGTCGACGACGGCGACTTCATGGAAGTGCACGAGCTGTTCGCCGCGAACATGGTCGTTGGCTTCGCGCGCATGGCCGGTCAGAGTGTGGGCATCGTGGCGAACCAGCCGATGGTGCTCGCGGGTTCGATCGACATCAACGCGAGCCGCAAGGCCGCGCGCTTCGTCCGCTTCTGCGACGCCTTCAACATCCCGGTGGTGACGCTCGTCGACACTCCCGGCTACCTGCCGGGCATCACGCAGGAGTACGGCGGCATCCTCACGCATGGGGCGAAGCTACTCTTCGCCTACTCCGAGGCGACGGTGCCGAAAATCACCGTGGTCCTGCGCAAGGCCGTGGGCGGGGCCTACCTCGCCATGGGTTCGAAGAGCATGCGCACCGACATGAACTTCGGCTGGCCGACGACCGAGATCCCGGTCATGGGCCCCGAAGGCGCCGTCAATGTCGTGTATCGTGAGGAACTCGCGAACGCGGCCGACCCGGCGGCGCGGCGGGCGGAACTCATCGAGGAGTACCGCCAGAAGCTGGCGAACCCGTACATCGCGGCCGGCCGGGGCTTCCTCGACGACGTGATCGACCCGCGCCACACGCGCAGGAAGATCATCCGGGCGCTGGAGATGCTGCGGAACAAGGCGGACCACAACCCGCCCAAGAAGCACGGGAACATTCCGCTCTAGCACCGTTCAGGGAGCCGGGCGGACCAAAGACCATGGGGGCAAACATGGCTGTGGACGTCCGGCTCATCACGGAAGAGGAATACCCGGAGTACGCCACGAAGCGCACGAGCGCCTTCGGCGGTGACGTGCTCCCCGAGCGGTTGAACTGGCGCCCGGGCACGCTCGAGCTTGAGCGGTGCTTCGCAGGCTACGAGGACGGGGTGATGGCGGGCGGCGCCGCCGCCTTCACGTACCGCATGGGCACACCAGGGGGCGACGTCGCCTGCGACGGCGTCACCGGCGTGACCGTCCAACCGACCCACCGGCGCCGGGGCGTGCTGACGGCGATGATGCGCACGCAGCTGGAGCAGGTTCGTGACCGCGGCGAACCCGTCGCGGCCCTCTGGGCCTCCGGATCCATCATCTACGGCCGCTTCGGCTACGGCATGGCCTGCGAGCAATCGGACACACGCATCGAGCGCGCTCACTCGACCATCACCGCGAAGCCCGCGCGCGGCCGCTGCCGGTTGCTTTCCCGCGAAGAGGCCGAGGTGGCGCTGCCGCCGATCTGGGAGGCGGAACGGAGCCGCCGGCCGGGCATGATGACCCGGTCCGAAGGCTGGTGGCGCATGCGCATCTTCGACGACCCGGAAATCGACCGGCGCGGCATGACGAAGAACCGGTACGCGCTCTACGAAGAGGACGGCCGGGCCCTCGGGTACAGCCGCTACCGTGTGCAGGCCACGTACGATGACCAGGGCCTCGCGACGGGGAAGCTGTCGGTGCAAGAGCTCTTCGGGGTCACTCGGCAGGCGCAGATCGGTCTGTGGAATTATGTCTATGGCGTGGCCCTGATCCACACCATCGAAGCCGCCCTGCGCCCCGACGACGACCTCGTGCCGTGGGTGCTGGCCGACCGGCGCCGGCTGCGGCGCATTCCGCGCGACGCCATGTGGCTGCGGCTGGTCGATATCCCGGCCGCGTTCGCCGCCCGCCGCGCGCGGAGCGAAGGGCGCGTCGTCGTGGAGGTGCGCGACACGTTTCTTCCGTGGGCAGCAGGCCGCTTCGCCATCGAGGCCGAGGGCGGCGAACTGCGCGCGAAGCCGACGACCGAGACCGCGCAACTGACGATGGACACGGCGGTGCTGGCCTCGCTCTACCTCGGTGGGTACGACGCGTCACGGCTGGCGCTCGCGGGGCTCATCGAAGGCGACCCGCGCCAGCTCGCGATCGCCGACGCGGTGCTGGGGTGGCCGGTGGCGCCCTGGTGCCCCGAGGTGTTCTAACGACACCGGACAGGCACTTCGCGGCAACCGCGGCGCGATGCCCCGATGGCACGATGGCGGCGGAGTGGCCGCGCCCGCCCCTCTGAGGGGTCCACGCGGCCCGAGTGCGGGATCTCCTGATGCCCACGCGGGCCCCGGGGCCCGACACTGGCTTCAGAAATGGGCGAAGAGAGGCGAGCCATGGCGGGTGACCAGGTGCGATCGCGGGCGGAGATCCTGCTACAGGCGGTGAACGCGCTTCCACCGCTGCCGGCGGTGGCGCTGCGCGTGATGCAGGTCTCGCAGGATCCGCGCGCCAGCGCGAGCGACCTCGCGCTCGTCGTCTCCGCCGACCCCGGCCTCAGCGCGACCATCCTTCGCGTCGCGAACTCCGCCGCCTATGCGCGCGCACGGCAGGTCACCTCGGTGCAGGAAGCGCTGGTGGTGCTCGGGTTCGTGCAGGCGCGCAACATCGCGGTGAGCGGCTCCATCGCCGCCCGCTACGCCCCGGACGCGCTCAACGCGCTCTTCCGCATCGATGCGTTCTGGCGTCATTCGATCGCCGTCGGCTTCCGGGCGAGCGAGCTGGCGGGCAAGAGCCGCCGCCTCGATGTGCCCAGCGCCTTCACCGCCGGCATCCTGCACAACATGGGCCGCCTGGCGATGTTCTACGCCGACCCGGCCGGCCTCGACCAGGTCGTGGCGGAGATGATGCGCAGCGGGCGCAGCCTCGAGGACGTCGAGCGCGAAATGCTCGGATACGACCACGCCGAGGTAGGCGGCACGCTGGCGCGGCGCTGGCGGCTCCCGGCGGACATCGCCGACGCCGTGGCGAAACACCACGCGACCGACATCCCCGAGAACACGCTCGCATCGGTAGTGGCGCAGGCGAACGACTTCTGCATGGCCCACGGCATCTTCCCCGGCTACGTCATCCCGGATGCCGAGGTTGAGCCCGAGACGCCGGAACTTACCCGGCTGATGAAGCAGGTGGACCAACTGATGACGCTCATCACCGGACCGGCCGAGCCCGTGAAGGTCGTCGCCTGAGGGCTACGGACCGGACAGGATCGGCGGGAGCGGCCCCGCGGGGATGCTCACCAGCAGGCCACCGGGCTTGAGGCCGAAGCGCATCGGCGTGATACCCACGTAGTCGCCGTCGATCTGGACGGGCAGGCCCGGCGTGTCGACCAGCAGTTCGGGGAGCAGGGCGGTGCGCACGGCGGAGTCGCCCTGCAGGCGGCCCAGCAGCAGTCGCGCGGAGACGCGCAACGCGGCCCCGGGACCGCGGGGGGCGAGCGCGACCATATCGAGCAGGCCGTCGTCGGCGAAGGCGCCGGGCGAAAAGCGAGCCTTGCCCCCGTACAGCCGCGTGTTGCTCAGGACCATCACGGTGACGCGCTCTTCGTGGACCGCCTCGCCTTCGGACCAGCGCAGCACCTGCCCCCGGGCGGCGGGGAGCATACGGGCGCCCTGGACGACGTAGGCGAGGTCGCCGATACGGCGCTTAAGGGCGCTGGAAACGTCGCGGGTGACGGCGGCGTCGAATCCAATGCCGGCCATCAGCAGGAAACGGTGGCCGTTCGCCACCCCCAGGTCCATGGGCACAACGCGCCCGGCGAGGTGGGTATCGAGGGCGGCGCGCAGGCCCCGGGGGATGCCGGTTTCGCGCGCCCACACGTTCACGGTGCCGCGAGGCAGCGCCGCGAGGGCGGTCTCCGAACGTTCGATGCCCTCGGCCGCGACCCGGAGGGTGCCATCGCCGCCCACGACGAAGAGCAGACGGTCCGCGCGTGAGGCCGCACGGCTGGCGGCGCGGGTCATCTCCGCAGGGGAATCGGGAAACTCGAGGCGCGTCTCAACGCCCTGACGTTCGAGGAAGGCTCGAATCCGCTCGGCGGGGAAGGCTTCGCCCACGCCCCGGGCGGCGAGATTGACGAGGACGGTGGCGCTGTACCCGGCTTCCATTTGCGGCGCTTTCCGACCGAACCGTACCATACCCGCTCACCCACTCTGTCCCGGGAGCACCGAAACCAGTGATCACGTTCACGCGTGTCGACCACATCAGCATGGCCAGTGCCGACTGGCGGCCGCAAGCCGAACGGCTGCAGCGGCTTCTCGGCTTCAAGTACCTTTCGAACTGGGAAGGCAACGACCACCAGGACTTCAGCGGCAGCCTGAGCCAGGTGCCGGGAACGGGGATCGAATTCGAAATCATCGCGCCGTATGGGTCGCCGAGCTTCGTTCAGAAGTTCCTCGACCAGGGCGGCCCGGGGCTGCACCACATCACCATCGAAGTGCCGGATATTCAGCGCTGCGCCGAGGAGATCAAGGCGCTTGGCCTGACCCCGTTCGGCGGGATCCAGGACGACGGCGCGTGGTACGTCACCTACGTGCACCCGAAAGAGAGCGGGGGCATCCTCTGGCAGCTCTTCGAATCGCACCGCGAGGCCCGCGAAGTCGACCGCTCGACGCCGGATGGAGGCGCGGTGGGCCTCAAGCGCGTGGACCACGTGTCGCTGGCGGTCCCGGACCGCGACGCGCAGGTCGAGTGGCAAAAGCGTGTGTTCGGGTTCGAGGAGATCAGCCGCTGGACGAACGAAGCGGAAGGCTACGACGGCTGCGTGATGCGCATCCCCGGGAGCCAGCTGCAGTTCGAGATCATCGCGCCGAACCGGCCGAACAGCTTCGTTCAGGCGTTCCTCGACAAGCGCCGCGCCGGGATGCACCACATCTGCTGCGAGGTGGAATCCGTGGAGGGCGCCATCGAGGGGCTGAAGCGCGAGGGCATCGAGGCGTTCGGCGGCATCGTGGAGAGCGACTGGCACCGGCACACCTTCCTCCACCCGCGGGACAGTGGCGGCGTGCTCTTCCAGCTATTCGAGGAGTAACCCGCCGCCTTTTTCGTTGAAGCGAAGCGGGCTACGGTGAGGGCATGTCCGACATCCTTCGTGGGGCTGTCATCGGCCTCGGATCCATGGGCGCGAACCACGCCCGCGTGCTGGGCGATACCCCCGGCGTCGAACTGTGCGGTGTCGCCGACGCCGACCCGGAGCGGGTGCGAAAGGCGATCGGCGGACGGCCCATCCCGGGCTTCGCCGATGCGGCCTCGATGCTGGCCGAGACGGCCCCCGACTTCGTGTCGGTGGTCGTGCCGACGCAGTTGCACGAATCGGTGGCACTCCAGGTCATCGAAGCGGGCGCCCACGTGCTCGTGGAAAAGCCGATCGCGGCGACGCTTGAGGCTGCCCGGCGCATCGCCCGGGCGGCCGAGGAGCGCGGCGTGCTCCTCACCGTCGGTCACATTGAGCGCTTCAACCCCGCCATTCGTGAACTGAAGGCGAGACTCGATGCCGGCCAGGGCGGCGCCGTCCTGCAGGTGCGCGCGCGCCGCGTGGGGCCGTTCCCCCACCGCATCCGCGATGTTGGCGTTATCTACGACCTCGGCCCGCACGACATCGACATCATGCGCTACCTCCTCGGCGACGAAATCGAGCGCGTGTTCGCGGAGGCCCGCCGCCACATCAACACGGACAACGAGGACCTGTTCGCCGGGATGCTGCGCTTCCATCGCGGCGCCATGGGCCTGCTTGATATCAACTGGCTCACGCCCACCAAGGAACGCACGCTGACGGTGCTGTGCGAACGCGGCATGTTCGTGGCGAACTACGCCGCGCAGTCGCTGGAGTTCTACGAAAACTACGCCGCCACCGCCCGAGAGGGCGCCATCGCGAGCGTGACCGAGGGCCCAATGACGCGGTACACCGTCGCGAACCGGGAGCCGCTGCGCGTCGAACTCGAGAGCTTCCGAGACGCCATCCTCGCGGGCGGGCCGGCACCCGTGAGCGCCGAAGACGGCATGCGGGCGCTGGCGGTGTCCGAAGCGCTCGTTCGCTCCTCCATGGAAGACCGGCCGGTGACGCCGGACGAGGTCATGGCGCAGGCATGAACGTCGCGGTCATCGGCATCGGGCGCATCGGGCTCCCGCTCTCGGCGGCAATCGCGGGGGCGGGGCACCAGGTCTTCGGTTGCGACATCAACGCCGAGCGCGTCGCCCAGGTGAATCGCGGCGAGAACCCCATTCCCGATGAGGCCGGGCTGGGCGAACTGCTGCAGCGTGTGGTCGCGCAGGGAACGCTTCGGGCCACCACCGACACCATCGCCGCGGTGGGCCAGTGCGAGGCCGTGCTGTTCGCGGTCGCCGTGGACGTGAACGACGCGGGCGAGGCGGACCTTCGCCCGCTGTACGCGGCCGCCGACACCGTTGGCCGGGGCATTCGCCCGGGCACGATCTGCATCTTTGACACGACGCTCCCGGTGGGCACGACGCGTGCCCAACTCGCGCCCAGGCTGGAAAGTGGCGGGCTCAAGCTCGGCACGGACTTCAGCGTCGCCTTCAGCCCCGAGCGGCTGCTCATGGGGCGCGTGATCGAGGACCTGAAGAAGTACCCGAAGCTGGTCGGCGGGGTGGACGCCGAAGGGGGGCCGCGGGCAGCCGCCTTCTACCGCGCCGTCTTTGGCGAGGACGCCAACGTGCGGGTGCTCGCGAACGCGGAGACCGCGGAGCTCACGAAGCTGGCCGAGGGCGCGTATCGCGACCTGAACATCGCGCTGGCGAACGAGCTCGCACAGGTGGCGGACGCCTACGGGATCGACATCGCCGAAGTCACGACCGCCGCGAACAGTCAGCCGTATTCGCACATTCACACGCCGGGCACGGGCGTCGGCGGCCACTGCATCCCCGTGTACCCGCGCTTCCTCATCCAGGGTCGCGGGCCGAGCGCGCTTTCGAAGCTCGGCCGCGACGTGAACGACGCGATGCCCGCCTACGCCGCCGACCGGGTGTCGGAGCTGCTGGGCGGATTGGCCGGCAAGCGCGTGCTCATCCTCGGGCTGACGTTCCGGCCAAACGTGGCCGTGACGCCGCACACGAACGCGGTCGACCTGCTGCGCGAGTTCACCGCACGCGGCGCGACCGTTCGCGGGCACGACGCGCTGCTTTCGGAGGCGGGCGTACGGTCGCTGGGGTTCGAGCCCGCGGATGAGCCGCTGGAAGGGTACGACGTGGCCGTGGTCCACGCCTACCACGACGCCTACCGCGGCTTCGACTGGCGCCGCATCGCGCCGCTGCTCCTGGATGCGCGAAACGCGCTCGAAAGGGCTGCGGTAGAGGCGGTGGGCGTCCGATACATGGGCATCGGCCGTCCGATTTCGGCAGACTAAGCCGAAAAAATGCCCCTGTGATGCGTCCCGCGTAGGATGCGCGTTCCAGCAGGTAACGGCGGCGCACGGTATCCTTCGCGCGAGAGCCACTGGCCGGGGGCAGGCATGCAATACGGCACCCTGCGGGTGCAGACACCCGACGGGCAGGTACGCGAGTACCCCATCGATATGGCCAATGTCGTGATCGGCCGCGCTGAGGGGAACGGCGTGGTGATTGACCACGTCTCCGTCTCGCGCCGCCACGCGCAGCTCCGCCTCGACGGTTCCAAGGTAACGATCGAGGACCTGGGGTCGGCGAACGGGACGTTCGTGGGCAGCCACCAGCTCGAGCCGTCGTCGCATGTGACCGTGGCGGAGGGCCAGCCCATCCGCTTCGGCGACGTCGAGGCGCGATTCTTCATCCCGATCGAAGCGGGCGGTTCCGGCGGTGTCGCACTGGGAGGGGCCGGCGCCTTCACGGCCTCAAGCGACGCGCAGGCGACCTTCTCGGTCTCGCTGGCATCGCCAAACGGGCCCGTGGCCGCGGGCTCCACGACGACAGCGACGGTCGTCGTCCAGAACCGCGGGGCCACGCTCGACCAGTTCACCCTGAGCGTGCTGGACCTGCCCGCGGGGTGGGTGCGGCTGAGCCGCCAGCAGCTCTCGCTCGTGCCCGCCGCCCGCGACGAAGTGACGATCGCGATCCAGCCACCCCGCACATCCGAAGCCGTCGCCGGCGAGTACGCCTTCTCCGTGCAGGTCATTTCGCGCGACAACGGGCGGGAAGTTCGCGTGCTCGGGAAGCTAACGGTGCTGCCGTTCGACGGCGTGGCCATGGCTGTGGAACCGCGAGGCAGCGGCGCGTTTTGGGCCGTCGTCTCGAACACCGGGAACGCGCCCGCCAGCTACACCCTCAGCGCTTCAGACGATAAGGAAACGCTCGATTTCGGCTTCGAGCAGGACGCGGTCGAGCTCGCGCCCGGCGACCGCCAGACGGTCGGCCTGCGGGTCACACCAAAGAAGAAATCGCTGTTCGGGAACGTGGAAACGCGGCCGTTCCGGGTGCAGGCGCGCCCTCGGGGGGCCGGCACACAGCAGGCGGCGGCGGAGGGCCAGATCCACATCCGGCCACCGTTGCGGTACTGGAAATGGGTGGCGGCCGCGGTCCTGCTGATCGCGGTGGTCGGCCTCGGCGCCTGGGCGGCGACGAAGATCGACTTCGGCGGCGGAGGCAGCACGCCCGCCGACGCGACCGCGGTGCCAAGTCCCACCGCGAGCGTGGGCGTGGAGACGCCGACACCCATGCCCTCCGTCCTCGCGAGGGGCACGACGGCGGTGGTCGTGAACTCCGCGCAGCCCAACGACTGCCTCAACGTGCGCATCGAACCGAAGCTCAGCGCCGCATCCGTGGCCAAGCTGTGCGATGGCGACAAGGTGCGTGTCGTCTCGGACCGGGTGGAGGCGGACGGCTTCTACTGGTGGTCCGTCGAGAAGGACGCGAACACGCGCGGCTGGTCCGCCGAGCGGCGCATCGATGGAAGCGGCGTCGTGTTCCTGCAACTCGCACCCTGACGAGGCCTGCCGAAGCGGGCGCCGTCAGGACGTGCGGTGGATCTCCAGGGTGTAGGCGGCGAACGCGGGCTTCTCGAGGTCGATGATGGTGCGGATCATCGCCTCGTCCGCGGGGTCGTCCCGCCGCAGTGAAACGTCGACATGGAAGCGGTACGCGCGGGTACGGTCGGCTGCCACCTGGCTCAGAGTGGGCTCGGTGATGACCGGCGTGGCCCCCGTGTAGAGCTCGACAAGCCGGATCAGGCCATGACGCGTGCCACGCCAGTGGTACAGCGAGGCCGCCTCGTGCACGAGGTTGCGGCGGCGCGCTTCCGGCCATCGCGGGTCCAGCACCAATCCCACCCAGCTTCCCAGCCACGCGATCGCGTCGGACGGCGTCAGCAACGGATCGAACAGGTGGGGGATGTTCTCCACGGTCCGTTCGATCGGGTTGAGGATGGTTTCGAAGATGAGCAGGAAGCGGCCGAGGAAATCGTCGGCGCTGTAGACGCCGGGGAGGAAGTTCAGGTAGCTGCTCGCCCACTCGGGGACGCCCGGGGGAAGCGGCGGCCAGGCCGGGGGCTGCGAGCCAGCGACCGTCGCCGGCGGCAGCGCGCCGAACCCGCCGCCATCCGGGATGACCACACCGGGCGCCAGCCCTCGTTCTCGCGTCTCGGGAGCCTGCGTCACCGCGCGCCTCGCTGTGCGACGGAGACGGTGTGCTCGAACGAAAGCAGGAGCACGTCCTCGGCGATGGTGATGCGCTGCCCGGCCGCCCGGGATTGGCCGGTCTGAAGGTCGACCTGGTAGAGCGTCACATCCTGGGCGTACTCAACGCCCTCGACGGACTGGACGACGGACTGCATCTCCGCGAGGTAGAGGTCGCGGCCGAAGGGCCAGCCGTCGCCGTCGGGGCCGCCGTGCAGGGGGTCGAGGAACTCGCCGATGCGGCGGAGGACGGCGGCGCGCACCTGTTCGGCGCTCACGTGGCGCTGAGCCACGACCGACGTTTCGACGCTGACGCCCACGAAGGCGGGGCCATCGACGGCGAGCTGCGTGGCGAGCAGGCGGCGGTCATCCAGGTAGCGGCGCACCTCTTCCAACAGGTCCGGGGGTGGCTGCAACGTCTGCAGCGTGCGCGGGTGGTCCGGCGGGAGCACGGGGACAATGAGCAGCTCGACGGTGCCCGGGGGCACCGCGCTTCCGCCGCCGTCGTTCCGCACCTGGATGCAGCGCGCACGCGCCACCCGCCGCGAGGCTTCGCGTGCGAGGAATTCGTAATCCTCCACGGTGACCGCGCGGTCCTGGGAGCGGAGCGCGAGCGGCGCGCGGAACTTCGCCTCATCGAGCGTCTCGGGGTCGAGGCCGCCGCGGGCGCCCTCACGGTTCGTCACGCTGGCGATGTAGGGGATGGAGGATTTGAGCACGCTCAGGGTGTTCGCGCCGACGTTCCCCTCGATGCCGCCGCCCTTGCGGTAGCGAATCATGCGGACGGCCGCGCCCTTGGGAGGGGTGGCGCCGTAGGGGCGTTCCGCACCGGTCCGGCTGCGAATCATGGGGCCGAAGGCCACGGTGCCCGAAACGCCGTCGAGGGTGAAGTGCCGGTCATTCGCTCCGGAATCCCGGAACGATGGCACTTCGGACCAGCTCACCCATTGGCCGGCGTCCTCCTCGACCTCGATCGTTTCGCCGCCGCGGCGAGGGAGGACCGGCGTGTGCTGGAGGATGTAGGACTCGCCGGGGATGCCACCGGCGCGGCCCAGTACCTCCCCCACGATGGGCGTGGAGTGCGTGGCCTCGGCTTCGCCGCCCATGGTCACGGTGGCCATGGTGTCGACGCGCGGCGACGCCGAATAGGTGGGCTGGCGGGGTCGCGGCTGGAGCACGCGGAGTCGCAGCCAGTGGGCGGTGCGCCGCGCGAGCGTGAGCGTCTCGAGGCCGGGCGGCAGGGTGAGCACGACGTCGCCCGGCTGGTTCAGGCCGCCGGTGCCGTCGCGCTCGACGCGTGCGCGTGTCCACCCTCGGACGTCGCCGCACCACGCTTCCCAGGCCAGCGGCGGGTCCTTGGGGTCGACGCCGACACCTTCGAGCGAGCAGACCAGGTGGAGGTTCAACAGGTGCGAGCTGAGGTTCTCGGGGAAGCCGAAATAGAGGGCATCGCCGGGCAGCGGCACGCGCTGGAAGGCGTCGAAGAACTCGCCGTCGGCCTGGAGCCGCGGGAGGAAGTCGACGTACGACTGCGCATCGGACGAGAAGAGACAGTAGCGAAGGGTGGGCGGCCAGAGGACGAGGTCCTCATCGGTGGTGAACGAGATCGCGTCGCGCTCGCTCGTCCGGACGGTGGCGACCTCGGTGCCCCGGGCGATGGTGACGGGGCCGGGCTGCGGCGCGGAAAGGCCGAACGAGAGCCGCGTTCGGGCGGGCACCGCCTCCTTGCGGGAGATGCCCAGCAGCTCCATGAAGCGGATGTAGTTCTTCTCGGGAACGCGGTTCAGGCGGTAGAGGAGCAGGTCCGTCATCCACGCGAACAGTTCGATCAGAGTGACGCCCGGGTCCGAGACGTTATGGTCAGTCCACTCCGGGGTGAAGCGTGGGATCAGTGTCTTCGCTTCGTTGACCAGGTCCTGGAAGTGTCGGTCGTCGAGTTGGGGATCGGGCAGGGGCATGGCGTACTCCCGGCGTGGGCCGTTACTCCTCGCGGATGACGTAGAAGGGATAGACGAGTGTGCGCTCGTCCTTGGTGGCGCGCACCTGGTAGCGCACGTAAATGAGCATGCGGCCCTGGGGGGCATTGAGGTGGTCGGCCACGGGCCGGACCTCGAGCACGGTAATGCGCGGCTCCCAGAAGGCAAGCGCCTCCTCGACGTAGCGCCGGGCAAGGCCCAGGGTCTCGTCGTTGAGCGGGTGAAACACGAGTTCGTGGATGCGGCAGCCGAACAGCGGCCGCATCACGCGCTCCCCGAGCGATGTACCGAGGATGAGGACGATGGCTTCGTCGATCTCGCCGACTCCGGAGGAGACGCTGATGCCGCCTGCCCCGTTGACGCGCAGGGGGAACGACCATCCGCGGCCGATCAGCCGATCCTGGTCGAGCATCGAGCACTCCCCCTGCCGGGACCGCGGCGGTTAGTTGAGTTTGACAAGAGAGCCCTTCACGTTCGTGATCGCGCTGCTTTCGACGGTCACCGGGCCCTGGCCCTTCACGTCGAGCGTGCCGTTCGCCTTCAGCGCCATGGTGACCGCACTTTCAACCGTCACGCCGCCGGTGCCCTTGATGGTGACCGTGTTGGTGGCCTCTTCCTTGAGGGTGCCGTTGGCCTTCGTCGTGATGTCCTTGCCGGTGATGTTGATCGCATCGGTGGCAGTGATGTCGATGTTCTTTCCCTTGAGAACGATCTTGTCCTCGGACTCCACGGTGATTGTCTTGTTGTGCGTTTCGATCAGAATCTTGTTATTGCCGGACTTGTCGATGAAGTGGATCGCTTCTTCGCCGGACTTGTCCTTGAGCAGGATGGTGTGGCCGACGCGTGTCTTGAAGATGCGCTGTTCGGTCTTGCCATCAGCGACGGCGTTCGCCGACGTCAGCGGCGGCTTGTCCTGCCCGTTCCAGAGCGACCCGACGACGATCGGGTGGTTCAAATCGCCATGTTCGAACACGACGAGAACCTCGTCGTTCACTTCGGGCAGGACCTGGAAACCGTGGCCGTTGCCCGTCATGGGTGTCGCGACGCGCACCCAGCCGCTCTCGAGCGTGTCATCGAGCCAGGGATACTTCAGCTTCACGCGGCCGAGGTTCTGGTCGTCGTTGTTGTTGGTGACGAGAGCGATGGCGGCATGACGCTCGGTGGGGGTGCCGGTGCGCATCCCAGCGCCGCCGGTCAGAAGGCTGAGGAACGTATCGGAGCTGCGGCCGGCGACGCGCACTTCGGTGCGGTATCCGTCCCCATCGAGGCGGTGCAGGGCGTGGGTGACGAAGTACTTGCCGCCAAAACGCGGTCCGACCATGGAGATTTCGATGTACTTCCCGGCGACGATGCGCGGGTCACCGTTGAGCACCGCCTCGGCCTGGACGTCGCCGGCGTCGGCATCCGCCATGGCCGCGCCCGCGACTGCTTCCGCATCGGCCTGGGTGGCGACGGGGAGGTTCGTGAAGACCCACTTGGCAGCCGCGAACGCCGATTGGCCCAGCGCGAGGCCCGCGCTCGAGCCGACGGTGCTCGTGCGGGGCGTTGACGTCTTCGTCCCCACGATCGCGGCCTTTTGCGCCACGTCCCAACCTTTGACCGTGACTTCGTTGAAGGCTGCCTCGGCCGTGAGCCGGGGCAAAACTCGAAGATATCTCTCCCGAGCTCGACGGCGTGGGCAGGGCCACTTGTCAGGGCGGCCACACTCTTGACGACGACCTTCCCGGCGCTCCCTCGTACGACGTGGCCCACCCGCCGCGCCCGCGTACAGAGGAACTCCCAGTCCGTCATGTTGTCCTGGAAGATGACTTCGTGGACGACGCTCGTACTGGTCGCCTCGGCCGTCAGGCCCGCGGCGCTGGCGATGCGCGAGAAGAGATCGCTGTCGGAGACCTGCTGGAAGACGGCCGTCTTCTTGCCACGGTGGAGCCGATGCGTCTTGTCGTAACCGCGAATGACGATGGTGTTCGTCCCTCGGTACCGGAGCATCGGTTCGATGGACGTAATCTCGCCATCGATAAGCAGGCCCGTCTGGGGCGACATGCCGCCCGAGGAGAACGTTACCGTGACGGCCTTGCCGATCGAGAAGTCCGTGCCGTTGGCGTACGTCAGGTCGTTGTCATACAGCTCGATCCTGAACATCGAAGGGAGGTAGAGGGAGTCCTCGACTTCGACGGAAACCAGGTTTTGGACCATCTCCGTGGAGATGTTGGAGCCCGCGAGCTTGATGACGGCGTTCGCGAGGTACGTAATCTCCGAGGGCATCAGACGAGCTCCAACGGCGGCAACGCGAGCACCATGCCGGGCCGGATGCCGAGCGGATTGTCGATGCCGTTGGCGGTCGCGATGTGCCGCCAGTGACGCGATTCGCCGTACTCGCGCGCGGCGATGATATCGAGGGTCTCGCGCTCCACTACGATGTGGGTCTTGTGGCCGGCAGCGCCGCCGGAGGTCGGGTTCTGGGCCGCGAGCTGCGAGGCATCCTCCGCCTGCTTCAGCGACAGGTCCACAGTCGCGCGCGTGGGTGTGCCATCCGCGAGGAAGAGATCGAACTTCGCCGAGATGCTCGTGACCACGGCCTTGAAGGACCACGACTGGCCCCAGCGGAATTCGCACATGGGCGGCCGGCTCTTCCCGGTGTTCGCATCGGCCTTGTCGGGGTTCACCATCGCGAGCTTCCACAGCGGGTCGACGTAGGCGGAGCGCACGTCCTGCCCCTTCATGTGGGTATCGAAGAACAGCTGCATGCGCAGCTCCGCGGGGCTACCCCCGGTGAACTCCAGGCCCGTCGTGTTCTCGCCGCCAGCGACCTTCTCCGCCCAGTTGTTGGACTTGGAGAAGCTGTACTCGCTCGGATTGAACATCACCTCGATGGAGGCGTTCGTATCGAGATTCGTGAACTTCGCCTTGACGAGGGTCATCGAACTACTCCCATGCCGTGCATCACACCCACCCCCGTTCGCGTTCCCGCTCGACGCGCAGCCGCCGGCGGAGGTCCTGCCAGAGGCGTTCGGCCAGTTTATCGATCTCGCGCGGCAGTTCGGGCGACTCCCAGTCGAAGCCGGTCGCGAGTACCCGTTCGTGCGAGCCCGAGCCTTCGCCCACGAGCCGTCCGATGGCCTCCACTGGAGCCTCGGCGCGCTGGACCGCCGCGTTTCCATTGGTGGCGGTTGCGGGATGGCTCGCGAGGGGCATCTGCGCGGGCGTGAGCGGCGGGTAATCGAGCGTGGTCCCCGGCGCGGACGGGGCGAACGACCTCGCGATCGATGGCCCCGGGGCCGAGGCGAGCGCCAGCGGCACCGGAGGTTCCGTGCGCGGCTCCGGGCGGGCAACGGCCCGGGCGATGACGGGCATCGGGGTCGATGTGGCCGCGGGGCGCGCCGGGGCCTCGGGTTCGGCGAAAGGCAGAGGAAGTGCCCGCGCCTCGGACGGCGCCGCCGCGGGAGCCGCAACGGAGCGACGCATTGGCACGCCACTCGCGGGCCGTGAACCAGCATCCCCGGCGGAGGGCCCCGCGAAGGCCGGAACGCGGACCGCCGCAGCTGCCAGCGGCATCGGGCCGGAGTGGACGGGATCGGCCTCGGACGCGACGGCTCGTGCTATCGCGGGCGCCGGCTGCGACGGCGAAGGACCGCCAGAACCGGGAACGGACTCGGGAGCAACGGCACGCGCGATTGGCGGCAGCGTCGCCGGGGAAGCGGTGGCGGTCACGGGGCTGGCGGACGGGCTCGAAGGCGGCACCCCGGTCGCGAAGGTACCACTCAGGGCCTCCGTGGCGGCGCGCCGCCTGAGCGCGAGCGGCGAGCCCGCGGAGGCCGCCGCGACGGCCCGCGCCACGGCCGGGACCGGCTGGCCCGGAGTTGCGGCGGGGGGTACGACGCCGGCGGGCGAGTGTGCCGGGCTGCCTGCCGCCGGGGCGGCCAATGTGAGGTCGGGCGCGGGCGCGGCACCGCTGGTCTGCTCCACGGCCCGCGCGACGGCCGGGCCGGCATCGTCACCGGCCAGGCCGCCAGCCGAGAGAGCGGGCGAAAGCGTGGGCGGAGGCGCGGCGTCATCCGCGAGCCGGGCGACCGTGGCGCCAGCGGCGGCCGTGGCGAGCGGCAGGTCCACCGAAGACGCAGGGGAGGCGGCGTCCGCCGCGCGGGCGATTGGCGCGCCGGTCGCCGGAGCCGCGAACCGCCCAGGCGTCGGAGGTGCCGGGGAGGCCGTATCCACAGCGCGAGCGATGGGCGCGCCGGAAGGGCGTCGCAAGAGGCAGGCCCGCTGACGGCGACGGGGAGGCCGTATCCGCCGCACCGGGCGATGGGCGCGCCGGGGGCGGGCGTCGCGAGGGGCGATCGGCCGCCGACGGCGACGGAGGCGGTATCTGCAGCGCGGGCGATGAGCGCGCCGGCGCCCGGACGTCGCGAGCGGCAGGCGGCCGCTGAGGGCGAAGGGGAGGGGTGTCAGCCGCACGTGCGATGGGCGCGCCGGGGGCGGGCGTCGCCAGCGGCGACGGCACTGACGGCGACGGGGAGGCCGTGTCCACCGCACGGGCGATGGGCGCGCCAGGTGCGGGCGTCGCGGCGGCGGGGGGGCGGAGGCGTCCGTCGCGCGGGCGATGGGCGCGCCGGGGGCGGGCGTCGCAAGCGGCAGGTCGGCAGAGGGCGGCGGGGACGCCGTGTCCGCAGCGCGGGCGATAGGCGCGGCGGGGGCGGGCGTCGCGAGCTGCGATGGCGCGGAAGGCGACGGGGAGTGAGCGTTCAGAACGCCGGCGATAGGCGCGCCGGGCGCGGGCGTCGCAAGCGGCGACGGCGCTGATGGCGACGGGGAGGCGGCGTCCGTGGCGCGGGCGATGGGCGCGCCCGGGGCGGCAGTCGCGAGCGGCAGGTCCGCTGCGGGCGGCGGGGACGAAGCGTCCGCCGCGCGGGCGATGGGCGCGCCGGGGGCGGGCGTCGCGAGCGGCAGGTCCGCTGAGGGCGACGGGGAGGCCGTGTCCACCGCGCGGGCGACGGGCGCGCCGGCGGCCTGGGTCGCGAGCGGAAGGTCGGCCGAGGGCGAAGCGGAGGGGGTGTCAGTCGCGCGGGCGATGGGCGCGCCGGGGGCGGGCGTCGCGAGCGGCGATGGCGCGGAAGGCGACGGGGAGGGAGCGTCCACAACGCGGGCGATGGGCGCGCCGGGGGCGGGCGTCGCAAGCGGCGATGGCGCTGACGGCGACGAGGTGTCAGTCGCGCGGGCGATGGTCGCGCCGGGGGCGGGCGTTGCCAGCGGCGATGGCACTGACGGCGACGGGGAGGCGGTGTCCGTCGCGCGGGCGATGGGCGCGCCGGGGGCGGCGTCGCCAGCGGCGACGGCACTGAGGGCGACGGGGAGGCGGTGTCGGTGGGGCGGGCGATGGGCGCGCCGGGGGCGGGCGTCGCGAGCGGCAGGTCGGCCGAGGGCGGCGGGGAGGCGGTGTCCGTCGCGCGGGCGATGGGCGCGCCGGGGGCGGGCGTCGCGAGCGGCGACGGCGCGGAAGGCGACGGGGAAGAGGTGTCCGCGGCCCGGGCGATGGGCGCGCCGGGGGCGGGCGTCGCGAGCGGCAGGTCCGCTGATGGCGACGGGGAGGCGGTGTCGGCCACGCGGACGATGGGTGCGCCGGGGGCGGGCGTCGCGAGCGGCAGGTCGGCCGAGGGCGGCGGGGAGGCGGTGTCCGTCGCGCGGGCGAAGGGCGCGCCGGGGGCGGGGGTCGCAAGCCGCGACGGCCCGGATGGCGACGGGGAGGGAGCGTCCACAAAGCGGGCGATGGACGCGCTCGCGGGAGGCGTCGCGAGCGGCAGGTCGGCCGAGGACGGCGGGCGGTGTCGCGCGGGCGATGGGTCCGCCGGGGGCGGGCGTCGCAAGCGGCGACGGCCCGGATGGCGACGGGGAGGCGGTGTCCGCCGCGCGGGCGATGGACGCGCTGGGGGCGGGAGTCGCGAGCGGCGATGGCACTGACGGCAACGTGGAGGCGGTGTCGGTGGCGCGGGCGATGGGCGCGCCGGGGGCGAGTGCCGCGAGCGGCGACGGGGCCTGACGGCGACCGGGAGGCGGTGTCAGTCACGCGGGCGATGGGCGCGCCGGGGCGGGCGTCGCCAGCGGCAGGTCCGCCGGAAGGCGACGATGAAGCGGTGTCGCCGCGCGGGCGATGGGCGCGCCGGGGCAGGCGTCGCGAGCGGCGATGGCGCTGACGGCGACGAGGTGTCAGTCGCGCGGGCGATGGTCGCGCCGGGGGCGGGCGTCGCGAGCGGCGATGGCACTGATGGCGACGGGGAGGCGGTGTCCGTGGCGCGTGCGATGGACGCGTTCGGGGCGGGCGCCGCGAGCGGCGAGGGCGCTGACGGCGACGGGGACGCCGTGTCCGCAGCGGGGGCGATGGGCGCGCCGGGGGCGGGCGTCGCAAGCGGCGGCGGCCCGGAAGGCGACGGGGAGGGAGCGTCCACAACACGGGCGATGGGTGCGCCGGGGGCGGGCGTCGCAAGCGGCGATGGCGCTGATGGCGACGGGGAGGCGGTGTCCGTCGCGCGGGCGATGGGCGCGCCGGGGTGCGAGCGTCGCGAGCGGAGGTCGAAGGCGACGGGGAGGGGGCGTCCGCAGCGCGGGCGATGGGCGCGCCGGTGGCGGGCGTCGCCAGCGGCGACGGCGCGGATGGCGACGGGGAGGTGCTGTCGGCCGCGCGGGCGATGGACGCGCCGGGGGGGTCGCAAGTGTCAGGTCGGCCGCCGACGGGCGACGGGGAGGCGGTGTCAGCCGCGCGGGCGATGGGCGCGCCAGGGGCGGGCGTCGCCAGCGGCGATGGCGCTGACGGCGACGGGAAGGGAGCGTCCACAACGCGCGCGATGGGCGCGCCGGGGGCGGGCGTTGCGAGCGGCGACGGCGCGGAGGGCGACGGGGACGCCGTGTCCGCAGCGCGGGCGATGGGCGCGCCGGGGGCGGGTGTCGCGAGCGGCGATGGCGCTGACGGCGACGAAGAGGCGGTGTCGGGGGTGCGCCCGATGGAGGCGCCGGGGGCGGGGGGTGTGGCTGCCAGGGGGAGGTCGGCCGGGGACGCGACGGGAGCGGCCATGGTCGGGTCCGTGGCCGTGGCGCGCGCGGCCCCGCCTACGGTGGCAGCCGATGAAGGCTCGCCGGGACCGGTGTCGGCGGGGCCCGAATCATCTGGCGTGCGCGAAATAACCGGGGACACCGATCCGCCCGCCGGGGGCGGAGGCGGGGATGGCGGCACGGCCGGCGTCCCGGGAGTGCCGTCATCGGGCGGGCGGGCGCCATGCGCGGCTTCGGTCGCGCTGGCCCGGGGCCGCTCGTTGGGCGTCGCCTCCTGCGCGGTTACCGGGGTTCGGGCCACCTCCGCAGGGGGAGCGGAAGGCGTCGCGGTGGGAGGAGTCGGCGGCCGGCGGCCGGGTGCGGGCGATGGATCGGGCGCGTCGCGCAGCGAGTCGGTGTTCACGTACTGCACGGCGTCGCGCAACCGGCGCACGCGGCCGGTGGCGAGCGGCGGCGGCGCGGCCGAGAACGACGGCGGCGGCAGGATGGGCGCGGAAGGCGTCGAGGGGGGCGGCGGCGCGGGGGTTCGCGCGACCTGTCCGGACGGGGGCCGCGGCGATGGGGCGGCGGCCGGCGGTGGCGGCGTGGGTGCATCCGCCTGCGGCCCTTCGGCCCAGCGGCGCAGGGGCTGGACGGGTGCGACCTCCTGCTGGCGGGCCACGCGTTCGGCGCGTGTGAGTGGCTGTTCGATACCGCCCCGTTCGCGCGAAGAGTCGAGCCACACGGGGCCGCGCCCGCTTTCCGGGGCGTTCGCCAGCCGCTCGGCGAAGGCTGCGAGGGGATTCGAGTCATCGACGACGCGCTGAGCGGCGCGCGGCCCCAGCGGCGAGCCCTCCGCGCCGGCACTGCCAGAGATGAGCGAGCCGGGGTCGGAGTAGCTCATCAGGGTGGGAAGCGACGCGACGAAGTCGTTATCGGGTTCGAGGTCCGTACCTTCGCCCCAGGTGGCGACCACCTCGTCGGCGAGCGGCGACTCGACCATGCGGCTGGCCATCGCGAGGTTTTCGGACGCGGTCACGGCAGTCGTGTGGAAGCCGCCGTTCAGCCCGAGCATCGGGGATGAGGCGTTGCGGGTGAGCCGGGCCACGAGGTCGCCCTGGAACTGCAGCGATTCGGCATCGGCGGCCGCACCGGCATCCGGGCGGGCGGCGAAACGCGCGACAGCACGAGCCGGCGCGGGCCGCGGCGGCGCGACGACGGGCGACGGGGACGGTTCAGCGGCGGCGGGCGGAACTGGCGCCGCGGCAGGGGGCGGCGCGACTGCGGCCGCAGGCGGCTCCGGTGCGGGTGCGGGTGCGGGTGCCGGAAGCGGTTCAACGGCTCGCGCCATGGGCGCCGCGGGGGCCGGTCCCGGTGTGGCGGAACCGGGGCCTTCGGGACCGCGACGGCGGAAGGGCCAGCGTGCCACGGTTACTGCCTCACCACTTCCGCGTCCGCGAACGCGAGGTCGAAGGTCTCTATCAGCGTATCGGACGAGGAGGCGACCAGGCTCGGCGACGACCACTTCACGGGAAAGGCGCCGTGGAGGTTCCAGCGCAGGGCCTCGGTGTGGTCGGTCTTATAGAGGACGATGGAGATGTTCTTCAGCTCGCCAGTCTTGTCGGCGGCGGTGTTGAACCGCGTATACCAGGCGTAGAGCTGCGGGCCATCGGCGACGCCGCGCTTGAGGGAGAGGGTGCTGTAGCTAACGCGGCCGGGGAGGCGGTGGGTATACCCGTTCAGGCCGCCCTCCTTGTATTCGAACACGTCGGTCGTCATCTGGAGGCCGGAGGATTCGGTGAAGCGCGCGGCCTCGACGCCATCGATCTCGACGACGAACTGGTGGGAGACGAGCTGGTCGACAGGGTTGGGCATGGCTTACCTTCCTCCCTCGTTCAGCCGGCTGTTGATGGCGGCCACTTCGGCCACCCACTTCCTTCGTTCCGCGTGGTCCATTTCGAGGATGGTGTCGGCGGGCCAGTGGAAGTGGTAGGCGAGGTAGGCTACCTCCTCGTAGACCCGGTCGAGGGGGTAGCCGGCTATCCCCCCAGGCTGGCGATGTCCACCTCCACATCGGTGCCGCAGCCGGGGCACTGGGCGCTGACGATGGATGTGCCGCGTTCGTTCAGCTGGCGGTAGAGCCGCTGGAGGTACGCGAGGTCGCCGGTGAACAGGTTCTCGATCTCGTGCGGGGTGACCATGGTGAGGGTGCCGAGGCGGGTGATCACGCGGGACAGCAGGATGATGACGAGATAGGCCTGGTTCTGGCGGACACGGGGGTCGCGAAGGGGAGCGATTTCGTCCATGGCGGTGGCAAGGCGCATGGAGCCTTCCCGGTGCACGTTTCCCTGCGAATCGACGTAGCCGCGCGGGAGAACGAAATCGAACTCCGTCTGAAGAATTGCCATAGGTTCCTACAGGTGTTCAGCCGGGAGCCAGCATTGCTGACTCCCGGCTGAATGAAACGGTCTGCCGGGAAGGTGGGCGAGACTACTTCTCGCGGACGATGCCCTCGTGCACGATCGTCAGTTCCTCGGTGAGGACGCTGCTGTCACCGGCGGACAGGTTCCCGAAGGTGTACTTCGAGGGCCAGCCGTTGATGAAGTTCCAGCGCGCGATCTCCTTGAACTGGACGTCGTACACCATGATGGAGCCGTTCTTGCGGGCGCCGCCGATGTTCCCGTCTTCCACCATCTTGCGCCAGGCGTTGCAGTCGCGGGCATCGGTGACGCCGCGCTTGAGGGTGATGTCCCCCCACTTGCTGCGCCCCGGGATCTTCATGATCACGTCCTTGCCGTCCGGCGCCGTGACCTTGTGCTCCACGATTTCCTGCTCACTGCCGATGCCGCCCACTTCGGTGAAGTAGCCGGTGATCACGCCCTGCACTTCGAGCGCGAACTGATAACCGATCAGGGGATCCTTGCGGTCTGCCATGGCGGGTTCTCCTCAGTTCTCTGGACTAGGCTTCCGGCGCGTACTGGCCGCTGCGGCAGATGACGAATTCGGCCGGCTTCACGGGAGCGATGCCGATGTCGACGATGAGTTGCCCCGCGTCGCGCGTGGCCTGCGGGTTGTTTTCGGCGTCGCACTTCACGAAGAACGCCTGGTCGGCGGTGGCCCCGAAGAGGGCGCCGTCCATGTAGACGCGCGTCAGGAAGGCCTTGATGTCGCGCTTCACACGCTCCCAGAGGTCCATGCTGTTCGGTTCGAACACGACCCACTGGGTGCCGTTGAAGATCGACTTCTCGACGTAGTTGAAGAGGCGGCGGACGTTGAGGTAGCGCCAGGAGGCATCGCTCGAAAGCGTGCGCGCGCCCCAGACGCGGATGCCACGGCCGGGGAAGCTGCGGATGCAGTTCAGGCCGACGGGGTTGAGCACGCCCTGCTCGGAGTTGGTGAGGCTCATGCCGAGCCCGAGCACGCCACGGATAACTTCGTTCGCCGGGGCCTTGTGCACGCCGCGCTCGCTGTCGCTGCGGGCCCAGACGCCGGCCATGTGGCCGCTGGGAGGCATGACCATCGTGGTGGCGCCGCCCGGGATCGGGTTCGCGACCTGGATCCACGGGTAGTACATGGCGGCGTACTTCGAATCGTAGCCGGCCTCGTTCATGCGCCAGTTGTAGGCTTCCTGCGCGTTCAGGTCGGGGAGCGTGTCGAGGATGGCGACACGGTCGCCCATGCGCTCGCAGTGCGCGATGACGGCGAGCTGCACGGCCTTCACGCCGTCGCGATCGAGCACGCCCTGCTGGAAGGCGGCCATCACATCCGGAACGCAAACCATGGTGACCTGGTCGACGGCCTCAAGGCCGCCGAGGCCGCTGCGGTCCGCGACGTTGCCTTCGTAGTCCGAGGGGCTGACGGGGACGAGCGCGGTGGTGGAGGCGGCGGTGAGGGCGTAGCTGCCCGCCTGCGGAGCGCGCTCCGGGACGCTCGCGCCCTGGATGCGGACTTCCTCGAGGGTGACGAGCGTGGAGGTCTTGTTCACGACTTCGAGCGCGTTCTTGGCGCCGCGGGCCATCGTGAGGCCTTCGAACTTCTCTTCCTGGGTCCCCTTCTTCACCGTGAGGTTGAAGGTGTCCTCGGGGCCATCCGAGACCTCAAGCGAGATGCCATCGCTGCCGGCTTCGCGGGCGATGGCCTTGAGGGTCACGGGGTTGCCGCTGGCCTTGGCCGAGATTTCCGCGGTGGCTGCGGCGGGCGCGGCATCGCCGGCGTCTTCCTTGCCGATGCGGACGACGAACGCGAGCGTACCGCCGTTGTTGAAGTAGCCGTGCACCGCCTGCGCCATGTATGCGCCGGGCACAAAGTTGCCGAACGTTTCCTGGTACTGGGTCCAGTTCGCGACCATCACGGATTCGCCGATCGGGCCCTTCTCGGCAATGCCGAGGAAGGCAGCGACGGCCGTGCCGACGCCCTCGATGGGCTTGGTTCCGCGGTCGACCTCTTCAACGTAGACGCCCGGCGTCAGGTAAGCAGTGGCCAAGGGGACTCTCCTCGCGAGGGCGCTTCCGCGTCCTTAGTGAATGGGCCGCGCAATCGTAACAGGATTGCAAGCGAATGGAATAAGGGGTTGGTTGCCGAATCGGAACGAGAAGGCACATCTAACCCCGATATCCCACAACGTCGTTTACGTGGTATTGAACAAAATATCGAAAGAAGGGGATGGGACGTTTATATCGACCGTGTTGGCGCGCCCGGCAGGGTCCGTCACCCGCAACTGGTGCTGTCCCGCGGGCACGTTGCCCAAAAGGAAGCGTCCATCCTCGCCCGTGACTCCGCTCAGGGCGGTCCCGACCAACGTTACTGCCATGCCCTCGAGCGGCCGCGAAAGCTCGCCCGCGTGGACGACCCCGCCGACGGCCTGGAACCGATCAACGGCGCCTTCGCCCTTGAGGCCCAGTTCGAACGAGGCGGATGTCACCAGCGGGAAAGGCTCTTCCGCGAACGGGTTGATGGGCACGATTGCGACGAAGTTCACGTTGGCATGCAGGTCGTTATCCATCACCCCCCAGAAATCGGCGGGCTTGGCGATGTGGTCGGGAGGAGCGAGCCGGAGGGTCACACTCTGGTCGAGGTCGCGGACGGCCTGGCTGAGGAATTCGTCCGGGATCTCGCTCGATCGGTAGAGGCACGCGAGGACGGCGGCGAGGATGCGATGCTCGTCGACGGGATCCCGCGTCCATGCCGTGACGGTATATGACGCGTCGAGGCGAAGCGGGCGACGGCGGCGGACCACGGTGCCGGCCGCCCGGGTGCGGTCGAAATCGAACGGTTCGTTCTGCATTTCGGCGCGTTCGCGGATGTCGTACAGGAACAGGTTGATGGTCGGGCGGGAGAGCTTCGACGACCACTCGCGGGTGGGGCGTTCGAAGCTGATGTCGATCTCGTTGGCGCGGATCGGGATGCCGGCGGTGAAGAGTTGGCGGAGGGACTCGTCGATGTCGCTGAACATAGGAGGCGGGCGAACCCGCTAGCTCTTCAGCTCGTCGGCCACACGCTGCCCCTGGCCGGAGACGATGGCCTGGGCGACGCGATCGGCCTCCTGCTCGGAGGCATCGCCCGCAGCGCCCACGGTCAGCTTGCGGCCCACGCCACCGGCCCCGCCACGCTGCTGCACGACGTGCGTCAGTTCGTGGGCCATGAGGCTCATGTCGCCGGGGTTCTGGTCCTCGCGCAGGAAGATGTCGCTGCCGGTGGTGAACGCCTTCGCTGTCATGGCGCGGTTGAGGGAGTCCGATTCCGGATCGCGATGGACGCGCACATCGGCGAAGGACGAGCCCATGGCAGCCTCGGCGGTGCTCCGGACGTTCTCCGGGAGCGCGGAACCGCCACCAACTTTCGAGCCGATGCGCGACTGCAGGTCGTCGTCGACAGGGCCGCCTTCGAGCCCGATGCGGGGAGCGGCGGCGGCGCGCTGCGCGAGGGTGTGGTCGTGCTTGCCCTGCAGCTCTTCTTCCTCGCCGACGCGCTGCGCGAGGGCCCGGTCGTGCTTGCCCTGGAGCTCTTCCTCTTCCTCACCCATGCGCTGCGCGAGTGCCGGGTCGTGCTTGCCCTGGAGCTCTTCCTCTTCCTCGCCCATGCGCTGCGCGAGCACAGGGTCATGCTTGCCCTGGAGCTCTTCCTCTTCCTCACCCATACGCTGTGCGAGTGCCCGGTCATGCTTGCCCTGCAGTTCTTCTTCTTCCTCACCCATGCGCTGCGCGAGCGCCGGGTCGTGCTTGCCCTGCAGTGGCTCCTCTTCCTCCGCGCCCACGCGCTGGGCGAGCATGCGCGCCACCTGGCGGTTGCCAAGCTGCTGCTGCATGCGCAGGACGGGGTGGCCGGGGGTCTCGCTCGCGCTGGTGCTCCCCTTGCGGCGGGCGGCCTTGCGTTCGGATTCGGACGCGTACTGGGAATCAACCATGGCGATACCTCCGGGGCGGGGCAGTCAGCCTGCGAATTCGCTGCGACGCAGGCAATCGTAACGTGTCGGGTCAATCATGTGGGGCGCAGGAATCCCACGTAGGAGCCGAATTCCGCGTCCGTCACCATCCTGCCCAGCTTCTGATACTCGCGGCGGACGCCGCGAATGAAGTGGCCCATGTGCACCTCGCCCCCTTCGCCGGCACCCATGAAGGCCGCGGCCAGGACGATGTTGCGAATGTTGCCACCCGCGATCTTGAACTGGCGGGCGAGGAAGCCGAAGTCCACATCCGGCGAAACGGGGAGCGACGCCGGCACGGTCGCGCGCCAGATGCGCAGGCGGTCTTCCTCCTCGGGCATGGGGAAATCGACCACGAAATGCAGGCGGCGGAGGAACGCCTCGTCGAGGTTGCTCTTGAGGTTGGTGGCGAGGATGACCATGCCCGAATACTCCTCCATCTTCTGCAGGAGGTACGCGGTCTCGATGTTCGCGTAGCGGTCGTGGGCGTCCTTCACCTCGGAGCGCTTGCCGAAGAGGGCGTCGGCTTCGTCGAAGAAGAGGATGGCGTTGGCGGTCTCGGCCTCGGCGAAGATAGTCGCGAGGTTCTTTTCGGTTTCGCCAATGTACTTACTGACGATGCCGGAGAGGTCGATCTTGTACAGGTCGAGGCCCAGCGTGCCGGCGATGACGTCGGCGGACATGGTCTTGCCGGTGCCGGAGCTCCCCGCGAACAACGCGAGGATGCCCTTTCCCATCGCCAGCTTCCGGCCCATGCCCCAGAGGTCATACACGGTGTGGCGGTGTTCCACGAAGCCGCACATTTCGCGCAGCTGCTCGCGGGCATCGGCGGGCAGGATGATGTCGTCCCAGGCGTAATGCGGCACGATCTTGCGCGCGAGGTCGCTGAGGATCGGGGTCGACTGCGTGCGAGCGGCGGCCTGCAGGTCCTCGAGCGAAATGCGCGGAGCCGCGGGGTCGCGCCAGCGGGCATGGCCGCGGGCGCCCTCGACGGCGGCGGCGATTGCGTGGGCCGTCAGCCGGAACTTCCCCGCGAGCGCGGCGACGTCCGCCTCGGCGACGTCCTCGCCGGCGAGCAGGCTGTTCCAGCTCGCCTGCTGGGCTTCGAAATCAAGCCCCGGGAGCTCGATGCGCACGCCCGGCCAGTTAAAGGGGACGCGGGACCCGAGGAGGACGAGGGGCGCGAGCGGCGCGCGAGTGAGCGTGTTGCGAAGCCGTTCGCCATCGGACTGGGAGAGGGTGTCGACGCCATCGATGACGACCGCCGCTTCGCTGAACGCGCCCTCGCGGAGGGAGCGCACCGCGGCCTCATCGAACCCGAGGTCGGCGACCGCGCTGGCGAAATCGACGCGGACGAGGCCGAGGTTCGAGGCGGTGGCGAGCATCGCGGCGGCGGTTTCGCGGGCGGCGGGGTCCGGCCCCGAGAGCGCGACAACGGGCGGTGCGAGGGTCGCCGCCGGCAGCGCCGCGAGGGCGGCCACGCGCTCCGCGGTCTCCGGTTCGAGCGCCGCGAGCATCTCGCCGGGCTGCACGACGAACGGGTGCAGCGCCTCGTCGAGGGCGCGTTCGCCGAGGAGGTACCCGGCAACACGCGGGTCGAGGGCGATGGCGCGGGCGAGGAGCGGTGTCTGGGGGTTGCCCGCTTCGTCGAGCAGCGAAACGAGGTGCAGGCGGCGCAGGGGGGCGCCGGGTGCGAAGTGCTCACGGCGGGCGTGGAACTCGGCCGCGGGCGTAAGCGCGCGGAGGGCGAGCTCGACGCGTGGCCGCTTCTTCGTGACATCGTCCTGGACGTAGCCGATGAGCCGCTCGGTCCCGAGGTCGGCTTCGGCGGCGAGGGCGAGCAGGAGGACGCCGAGGTCAAACGCGTCGAGGCCGCCGAGCGCGCACAGGCGAGCGAGCGGACCGCACGCCGAGGCGTGCAACTCGCCCACTTCCCGGCGGTAGGCGGAGTGCGTGGGGCTGTCGGCGAGAGGCCCGGGAAGGGCCGCGACGAGGCGGTCCGCCTCGGCATCGGAGACGTAGAGCCCGCGGTAGTCATCCTCACCGACCGGCACGCCGGCCTCGCGCATGCGCGCGACTTCGAGCACGAGCAGGCGATGGATCAGCGCGATGCCGCGCGCGACATCGGGATCGAGGCCCGGGATCATCAGCAGGTCACCGTCATGCCGGTACGGTAAACCTGCCGGCCGCCGTAGAGCACATCGATGGTGTGGACGCCGGCCGTGGGGCCGTAGGCCGAGGGGTTGAAGGAGGACCCGCCGCTCAGGGTGAGCGGGCTGCCCACGGGGGTGCCGTCGATGAACCACTGGGCGTAGCCGACGACGCTCGACGTGAACGAGACGCCCGAGCAGCCGCCACTCAGCGGCGCGCCGGCGAGGTACTGCACGTTTACGGTCGCGGAGTCAGGCGTCACGCAGGTGGTGAAGTTGCAGATGGTGGCCGTGACCGTGATGGCCACGCCGCCGCCGCCGAGCCCGAGCGGGAACTCGGTGGTCCACGTCTTCACGCCCGTGTCGCCGGAGGGCGGCGACGCCTGCGGCGCGCTCCAGATGACGGTTGTGAAAGCGCCGAGGAAGGTCGTCTCGCAGGAGATGAGCCCCCGCTTCAGGGAGTATGGGTCGTAGGTGACGTCGCAGAAGAGGCGCGCCTCGGTCACGGCGGGCGGCGGCACCGCCGTGGGGGTCCCGGAGGGCGTGGGCGTGACGCTGGCCGCGCCCGGTGGCGGGAACTGCACCTTCACTTCGCTCGCCGACGTCTTGCAGGCGGTGAGGTTACAGGCGGAGAGCACCACGGCCACCGTCGTGTCCTGCGGGAAGGAGAAGCTGAGGGCGTTCTTGTTCTGCCCCGAGGGCGCGGGCACGCCGTTGATCGTCCAGGACTGCGAGGTCACCGCTCCGTCGATGGCCGCGTTGCACGCGACCGTCGCGTTCTTCGGGTCCTGCACGTAGGTCGTGGTGCAGACGACGGTGACGTTGTTGGGAGCCTTGGGCGGGATGGGGGTGGGGGTAACGACCGTGGGCACGCCGCCGGCACCGGGGGTCCCGGTGGCGGTTTCGCCCGGGGCGGGAGTGGCGCCCGCAGGCGTGGCTCCCGCAGTGGCCCCACCGCCGGGCGTGGCGCGGCCAGCCGCCCCGCTGCCGTTGACGGCGGGCGCGCCGCCCTGCGGGGTGGCGCCCGTGGGCGTCGCCGAACCCGTGGCGGCGCCGCCGCCCCCGGGGGCCACCGCGCCAGTAACCGCGAACTCGGGCGCCTGCTTCGCCGGGTCGTAGTTCATCTGGATAACCATCTGGCCCTGCCCGTCCTCGCTGCGGAGGGCGACCTGGCCGAGACGGTCATAGCTATGGATGGCCACGGCCGTCTTCTCGCCGCGCGGATCCGTGACCTCGATCTTGTACTGCCCGAGGGCGCCGGGGAGCGTGATCTGATTCGTCCCGGCATCGGCGGGCGGCGGGCTTTCGACGCAGGTTGGGTCGCGCCAGGCGTGCTTGAAGCGATAGGTCGCGCCCTTGATCCCGACCTGGGCATCGGTGGCGGCTTCCGTCGGGCTCACGGTCTTGAGCGTGCCGACGACCTTGCCCTGGGCATCGGTGACTTTCACGCGGATATCCGAGGGCACCGTGATCGTCACCCCGGAGAGGTCGGTCGACGGTTCGAACAGCACGGAGCCGCGGACGCGGTCCTTGTAGTCGGAGTAGAGCTTGCGATCGGGGTAGTAGGGATCGTTGATGAGGATGTTCTCGCCATCGACACCCGTGGCGGCGACGTAGTGCCCGGGGAGTTCGAGGATGACGAAGCGGCCCGCTTTGAGCTCGCTCTTGACCTCCTCCTCCTTCCCGGTGCCAAGGCCGGCGAAGCGGATGGTGCGGGAGCCCGGCTGGTTGCGGGCGATCTCGGCCGAGAGCTGGTTTACCGCCGACCAGACGACATCGCCGTAGACGTACCCGGAGCTGACCCAGCCCCGGCTCGTTTCGCGCGCCTGCGTATTGAACCATTCGTTGACGGTCTTCGGCGTGAGCGGCTTGCCATCGGGCATGGTCAGGATCTGGAAGAGCGCCATCACCGACGCGACGGAGGTCACGCCGCAGCCGCACTGGTCGAAGTCCGTACCGCAATAGGCGGAGGGGTACTGCTTGTCATCGGAGCGGGCGTAGATGGTGTCGGCCCAGGCGGGGTCGCGCTGGGAGAAGTAGGGCGCCTGCGCGGGGCCGGAGAACGCGTCCTGTTTGGTGGGGTTCTTCTTGTCGCACATGTGGATGCCGGCGTAGATGGCCTCGGGGTTGGAGGCGGCGCGGGCGGTGGATTCGCGCCCGCTGACGAACTCGCGCACGTCGCGGACGACGTTGCGGGCGTAGTAGTAGGCGCTGGTGGGCGTGCTCGGCCAGCGCCAATAGAAGAGCAGGCTCCCGAAGGTCATGAAGAGCAGCATCGAGAGGATGGCCGGCATCTTCCACGCCTGCAGGGGCCGGACGATGTGCAGCTGGCCATCGGCCGAGACGCGCGCGGTCGGGTCGTTCGTGGCCGTGCCCTGGACGCGGAACGGCAGGATCATCGGGGGGCCGAACAGCTTGCGCTTCACGGGGCGCACCCGGAGGCGCAGCACGCCTTCGGCCCCCGGCTCGAGGTTCACCGCGGGCGCCTCGAATTCGTAGATGAACGACTCTTCGTCGTCCTTGCCGGCGAGGGCGTAGGTGGCCACGGCGTTGCCGTGGTTCACCGCCGTGATAACAAAATCACGCCGTGAACGGACGGGCTTGAGGGCGATCTCGGTGCCTTCGAACGGCACGATCGTGACCTGCCCGGAGGTCACGACCTCCCGGCCGGTCTCGGTCGACGTGACCACGACGGAGAAGGGGTAATCGCCGGCGCGGGACTCGGACCGGCGGGGGGGCTGAATGACGAGCGCGACCTCGGCCTGCTCGCCCGGGGGCAGCAGAACGCGGGGGCTGCTCATTCGCACCCATTCGGCGGGCAGCCCGTCGACCGCGATGTCGAGGCCATCGACCACGCGGCCGCGGTTGCGGATGGTCAGGTACGCGAGCCCGGGCGACGCGCCGGGGTCGATGGGCGCGGCCGGCAGCGAGAGGGAGCAGTGGATGTCCGGGCTGAGGTCCTCGTTCTCCGCGCCTTCCTCGGCGGGGAGGTCCGGCGTGCCGGGGACCGGCAGGGCGGCGGGCGAAACCGCCTCGGCGGCGACCACGGCCGGGGCGATGTAGCGAAAGACGCGGCTGCCGATGCGAAGCTCGGAGCCGTCCTGCACGAGGGCCGGGTTCCCGGGCTCGACGCGTTCGCCATCGACGAAGGTGCCGGCTTCGGAGCCAAGGTCATCGATCAGCAGGCGGCCGGATTCGACGAAGACGCGAGCGTGCTGGCGCGAGACGGACTGGTCGTCGAGGACGATGGCACAGCCGGCGGCGCGGCCAATCGTGAGCTGGGGCAGGTCGAGGGGGTACTCGCCCGGCGGGCCATCGGTCACCGCGAGTTCGAGAGTGCCGTATTTCACGCCGAAAACCCCGCGTTACCCGCGCCAACGGCGGGCGAAGCCAGAGGATATCGGCCCCCGCGAGTGGGTTCCACCATTCGGAAAGGTGGGATCAACTGAACGTCACCGCCTGGTCCACCGAGCCAGGCGCATAGGCGCCGCAGCCGTTGTAGGTGGCGCGAATGGTGCGCGCCCCGGCCGCGGTGAATCGGGTGTTGGGGACGGAGAACGTGTAGAGGTTCGGCGCCGTGAAGGTTGCCGTGCCGATCAACACAGGTGCGCCCGACGTGACGTCGTTGAACACCACGGTGCCGCAAGACGCCCCGGTGAAGTAGTTGCCGAAGCCCCCGGGCGTGAGGGTCGCACTGATGGTGAACGCCGTGCTGTTAGGAATCGGCGTGGCCACGGAGAAGGTGATTGCCACGGTCGTCGCGAGTTGCACCTGAAGCTGCGTCCCGGGCCCGGAGACGGCCGGGCTGGCCGCGAAGTCCGTGTTGCCGAGGAACTGGGCGGCAAGAAGTGGTTTCCCGGGAGCAGCGGCTGGCCGACGCCCGCTCCGACGTTGAAGAGCCAGCTGCCCGTGAGCGAGTCGTACGTGTTGCTGACGGCGATGGGCGACCACCCGCCCGTACCGCTCGGCGACTCGTACAGGACGACCGTGCCGGATGTGGGCGAGTAGGCGATGGTGGGCGAGGGGGCCACGGTGACGCGGATCGCCGCCGTCCCCGTGCTCGTGACCACCAGTGGCGAGGTGAACCCGGCCTGGAACGCAACCGTCGCGGCCGTGGGTGCGGGCGAGACCGTGACGGTCACGCCGCTCGCCGTCGACGACGGCAGGTACGAGGAGTTGCCGGAATAGACGGCGGTGATGAAGTGCGAGCCCCCATCGAGGAAGGTCAACGAGGAGGTGAGGGTGATCTTCGCGGTCATGGGCGTCGACGCGCAGGCGGACAACGGCAGAACCCCACAGGCGTAGGCGACCGTCCCGGTGGCGGCGGCGCCATCG
The DNA here is from genome assembly GCA_016703545.1 of Candidatus Amarobacillus elongatus. GTDB lineage: Bacteria > Chloroflexota > Dehalococcoidia > Tepidiformales > Tepidiformaceae > Amarobacillus > Amarobacillus elongatus. Next base: position 154,563 of record JADJBX010000002.1, on the reverse strand, counting down.
ACGTAGAAGGTCACGGCGCCGCCGTTCGCGACCGGGCTGCCGAAGCCGGCGGGCGTCAGGGACGCGCAGAGGTCGACGGTGCCCGCGAGAGCGATGGTGGCGTTGCCACCGGTGCAGGCGGAACCTGTGTTGATGGTGAGCGTCGTGGCCGCAGCATTCACCTGCACCCCGATGGGCGCCGAGGTGGAGGTCGCGTAGGCGGCGTTGCCGGAGTAGACGGCGGTGATGCCGTAGGTGCCGGGCGTCATCGCGGCCGAGCCGTCGGTGTCGACGGTGAGGGTGAACCGCGCGCCGCCCGTGCCCGTGCCCGTGGTGTCCGTGCCGAGGAGGGTCGCGCCGCGGTAGAAGTCGACCTTTGCGCCCGAGGCATCCATGTTCCCGAGGCCCGCAACGTACCCGGTGACGTCGGCCTGGAGCGCGAGGTTGGCGCCGTAGCCGATCGGGTTGGGGGTAGCCGTGACCGCGACCGTCGTCGCGCGCTGGACGTTGAGGGTCGCGCCGGTGGAGACGCTGAGGTTGTAGCTCGAATCGCCCACATACCGGGCGACGACGGTGTGCGATCCCGCGGAGAGCGCCACGCTCGCCACCGTGGCCGAGGCCGCGTTCGATGACAGCGCGGCCGTTGCGAGCAGCGTGCCGAGACTGGATTCGGAGGCGTAGCCGGCGCGGAACTCGACGTTGCCCGTGAGGGCGCCGACGTACGGCATGCCCGAGCCAGGGGCGACCGTGGCGCTCAGCGCCAGGGAGCCGCCTTCGGCGACCGTGGTGGCGCCGAGGGTGACGGCGGTCGCGGTCGTGATCTTCTCCACGACGAGTGACGCGTTGCTTGTCGTGTTCGAACTCGCGTAGTCGGCGCTCGTCGAGACGAAGCTGGCGCTGACCGCGTGCGTCCCCGCACCGACACCGGTGGGGGAGGTGTACACGCAGAGCGTGGCCGAGCCGCCGGCGAGGTTGGGCACGACCGTCGCGGTTCCGAGGAGCGCGTTCGCGGCCGAGGCATCGCGGAATTCGACGGTGCCGCCGATGGTGCGGCCGCCCGGCAGCGCGGCGCCGATGATGATCGCCGTGAGCACCACGGGCTCGCCGAGGATGATGCTGCCGGTTGCGACGGTGCAGGTCCCGGTCGCCTTCGTCGCATCGGCACTGATGCTGGTGACAACGGGGTTCACGGTGAGGTTCGAGGCCGACGATTGGCTGGCGGAGTAACTACCGCCGCCGAGGAAGTGCGCGGTGATGGCGTACGCCGTGGGGTCCGCGGGCAGCGCCTCGGCGGACTTCGGCGTGGACGTGCTCCGGAGGGCGAGCGTGGCCTTGCCGGTGACCGTCGTGGTGCCCGAGAGCGAGGCGCTGGCGCTGCCGAGGAGCGTGCCGGGGTTGGCGGCGTTCACGTAGCCGCGGCGGAATTCGACCGTGCCGGTGGCTGCGCCAAAGCCCGCGGCGGAGACGGTCGCGACGAGATCGATATCGGAGCCGACGATGAACGGCGGCGTGAGCGCGGTGCAGGAGGCGCCGCCCGGCGCGCACAGCTGCAGCGCCGTCGTCGACCCCACGGGGTTCACGGTGAGGGTGCGGGGAGACGATTCGCCGGAGGCGTAGTTGGTGGCGGGCGCGGCGGTGTAGCGCGCCGTGAGGGATTGCGCACCGCCGCCCAGGGGCGCGCCGCCGGGCGTCGAGAAATCGAGGGTGAACGTGTGGCCGGCGGTCTCGCCCGAGGGCCAGGCCACGCAGGCGCCGGCCGCGACACGGGCCACGCAGGCCACGACGGTGGTCCCGTTCATCAGTTCGATGGAACCGGCGTAAGACCCATACCCGCCCGGTGAAAGCGTGACGGCCGCGGACACGGGCGTCGCCGCCCCGAGGTTGACGGAGGTGGGTGCCAGCACGAGGTCCACGAGCGTTGTCTGGGGCTGGATGGTGATGACGCGCTGGTGCTCCGGGAGCGGCGCCGCGGCAGTCGGCTGGTAATTGCCGGTCGCGGTGCAGGCCGTCTGCGCGACGTCCGTCGCCGGGCAGTAACGCGCCGAGATCGTGTGGTCGCCGGTGAGCAAGGTGCCGTCCGTCGGATAGATGGCCGGGTAGGAGCCGGTCCGGAATTCGAGGACCGCCTGCTGTGCCGACACGGGCACGGTCGCGAGGCGGGGCTGCCCGGCCGCGGTCTGGTCGAAGAACTGGATGTAGCCGCCGTGCGCGCCGAAATCGCCGGAGCGGATGACGGCGGTGACCGCGACGCAATCGGGCGCGAGGCAGGCGCCGGTGGCGGCGGGACCGAGGCGAACGGCCGGGCTCGATGTCGTCACCTGCAGGATCGTGGGTGCGGCGTCGATGGTGACGGATGCGTCCGACGCAGAGGAGCTGCTGGCGTAGTCGCCGCTGGTCGAGGTGAAGGTGGCGCTGATGGTGTGCGTGCCAGTGGCCAGGTTCGCCGTCGTGGCGGTGATGCAGAGGTTCACGGCGCCACCGAGCCAGCTGGGCGCGGGCGCCGCCGTCCCCAGCGAGAGGTTGCCGTTCGAGGTATCGAAGAACTCCACGGAACCGGAGATCGGCCGCCCGCCGGGGAGGGGGGACGTGCCGATGGTCGCCGTCAGGATGACCTTGTCCCCGAGCGCCGGGTTCCCGGTATCCCCCACGCACACCTGCGTGGCCCGGGTGACGGAAACAACGGTGGACGTCCCGAGCGGGTCCACCTTCAGGCTGCGAGCGGACGAGGTGCTTGCGGCGTAGTTGCCGGCACCAAGGAAGTGCGCGGTCAGCGAGTGGGCGGTGGCGCTGCCCGGGAGCGCGGCGGCGGAGGTCGGGGTGGAGGTGTCATTGAGGGTGAGGCTGGCCGTGCCAGTCACGGTGCCGGAACCGGCGAGCGTCACGGCCACCTGTGCGATGGCGACGCCGTTGCGGCGGAACTCGACCATGCCGTTCTGGCCACCGAAGGCGCCGCCGTCGACCGTCGCGACGAGCGTGACGGCGTCACCGACGGTGATGGGCGACGTGACCGCGGCGAGGCTCGTCGTGGTGGCGTTGGCCAGGACCGTGAGCGCGCGGTTGGCGGAGGTGGCGCCCAGGTAGTTCGACTGCGCCGCGGGAACGTAGACGGCGTGCAGCGAATGCGACGCGGCCCCGAACGGGTTCTGCCCGACGCCGAAGCCGATGCTGAAGGCGTGTGTGCTGTCGGCGCTCCAGGTGTCGGTGCGGAGCCAGGTCTTGCCGGGATCGCAGACGGGCGGCGCCGGTTCGGCCACCGTTGGCGCCCGCTGGGCGCAGTAGACCGGGGTAGATCCGTCGTAGAGCTCGATCGTGCCCCTGTAGGGGCCGTAGTCGCCCGTCGTGAGCGCCACCGTCGCGGTGATGGGTGTGGCCGAGCCGAGCGTGACCGTCGCCGCCGAAAGGGTGAGGTCGGCGGTCGTGGGCTCGGGTTCGAAGCGAATGACCCGCGTGTGTTCGGCCGGCGGCGAGGCCGGGGTCGCGCCGTAGTTGCCGCCGGGGAGGCAGGCGTTCGCGACGTTCGTGGCGGGGCAGTACCGCGCGGAGATGGTGTGGTCGCCGATGAGGAGCGTGCCGTCCGCGGGGTAGAGGCCGGGAAGCGACGTGCGCAGTTCGAGGACGGCCGACTGGTTCACAATCGCCACCGTGGCGATGCGCGGCTGGCCCGGGGCCGTCTGGTCGAAGAACTGGATGTAGCCGGTGAGGGGGCCGAACGCGCCTGCGGCGATGTTCGCGGTCACGGCCACGCAGTCTGGCGCGAGGCAGGCGGCCGTCGATGGCGGCGAGAGCCGCAGGACCGGGCTCGAACTGGTGACGGTCAGGTTCGTGGCCGCCGCCTCGATGGTGACGGGCGCATCACCGCCGGGGGTGACAGACGCGCTGCTCGCGTGGTCGCCGCTGCCGGTGGTAAAGGCGGCGCGGATGGAGTGCGCGCCCGTGCCGAAGTTGGCCGTGGTTGCCGTGATGCAGAGGGTCGCCGTCCCGCCGCCAGCGTCGGGCGTCAGCGAGGCGGTGCCCAGCGAGCGGTCGCCGTTCGAGGTGTCGAAGAATTCGACGGTGCCGGCGATGGATCGGGCGCCCGGCGGAGTGGTCACGGCGACGGTGCCGGTGAGCAGGACCTTGTCACCGAGCGACGGGTTCCCCGTGGTGGCGACGCAGACTTCCGTGGCCTTCGTCGCGCTGACGGTGGTGGTCGTCGCGAGGGGATCGACCTTCAGGTCGCGCGCGGGAGCGGAATCGCTGGGGGCGTAGTTCCCTCCGCCCAGGAAGTGCGCCGTCAACTGGTACGTCGAGGGCGACGCGGGCAGGGCGACCGAGGAGAGCGGCGTGCTGGTGCCGTTGAACGTGACGTTCGCGGTGGCGGTGACGGCGGTCGTGCCGGTGAGCGTGACGGGAACCTGCGCGATGACGTTGCCGTCGCGGCGGAACTCGACCATGCCGTTCTGGTCACCGAAGCCCTCACCCGTCACCGTCGCCTGGAGGGCCACCGTCGCGCCGACGGTGACCGGCGATGTCACGGCCGCGAGGGTGGTGGTCGTGGTGGCGGGCGTGACGGTGAGGGACTGGTCGCTGGAGCGGCCGGTGAGGTAGTTCGAAAGTGTGGCGGGCACGTACACGGCGTGGAGGGCGTGCGGCCCGGCGCCGAAGGGGTTCAGCCCCTGGTCGAAGCTGATATTGAAGGTATGCGAGGAGGAGCCGGTCCACGTCTCAGGCGTACGGAGCCAATCGCCGGCGGGGCCGCAGTCCGCGACGGTGCGGGCAGCGCAGGAGATCTTCGTCGCGCCTTCGTACAGCTCGATGCGGCCGAGGTAGTCGCCGTACCCGCCTGGCGTGAGGCTGACGGCGGCGCCCACAGTGGCGGCCGCGCCGAGCTGGCGCGTGGCCGGCGTCATGGAGAGCGCGACATCCGTCGCCTGGCCGGTGAAGGTGACGGTGCCGTTCGCGCTGGTGGCGATATTGTAGTCGCCCTGCTGGATGCAGGTGTCGCCCGGGCCGACGGCCGGGCAGTACTTCGCCGTGAACGTGCGCGCTCCGACGATCGTCGGGTCCGTCGGCGAGGTGCGGCCGGAATAGAGGGGGTATCGAACGGGGAACACGTCGACGTTCGCGCTGCCCTGCGGCCCAAGCGCGACGGAGGCTATGGGGCTCGTGCTTTCGGCGTCGAAGAACTGGATGTAGCCGGTGGCCACGCCGAGGGCGAGGCCTGACACGTCCGAGGGCGAAACCTGCGCCGACAGCCGCACGCACTCGGTGGGGAGGCAGGCGCCGGTGGAATTCTGTCCCAACGCCAACGACGGCGTGGAGGAGAGCAGCCCGACACCAACGTCGGCGGGCGTGACGGTGACTTCGAAGCAGCCCGCGGGCAGCGCATCCGGCGCGACGCCGCACTGGGGAGCGATAGCCGGACCGGCGGGATCGACGTGTGGCCCGCGCGAGGCAGTGGGATTGAAGAACTGAACGCCGCCGGTCCCGGGGTCGGTGTACACGGCGCGAAGGCGGTGTTTGCCGACGCGAGACGCGTTATCGAGCACACCCAGCGTGTTCGTGTTGAACATCGTGGACGCACCATCCTCGTGGACGAGCGCGAAGCCGACGTGATGCTCGGACGTCGAGCCCGGGACGGACTCCCAGAAGTCGATGCGCCCGACGTTCACCTGGCCACTCCCGGGGCTACGGACGGTGACGGATGTTCCGGCCTGGAACCCCTTGCCAAGGACCACGGACGGCGTGCAGGGAAGGGCGGTAGGACAGAGCCCAAGGTTCACGTCGCCTCTGACGATGATGCGCGCGACGCTTGTCTCTGGGCCTCCTGTCGGCGGGTTGCCGCACGCGGTTTGAAGGGAGCTGGTGGCGCGGATGTAGTAGAGGCCCGGCGTGTTGTCGGCCTGGAAGGTCGTCGGCGGCAGCGACACCTCCGTCGCTCCGTTCGGCACGGAGACGGCGACGCACTTGGCCGCCGAAGCCGGCCGGTTCGGCACCGCCGCGGTGTTCGCGCCGATGCCCAGGTAGATCTGGCGCCGCAATTCGGGCAGAAGTCGACGCCACCGGTCGCCTGTTCCACGGACACCGTACCCGTCAGGGTGACCACCTCGCCGGGTGTAACGGTGATGCTGCCCGCCTGCGGACTGGTCGGCGCAGAGGACTTCGCGAGCGTGATGTTCGAAAGCTGCGTGCCCGCACCGATGCGGACGGCAAACTCGCAGTTCGTGTCGATGACGCCGTCGCCATCGTTGTCGAGCGAGTCACAGACGTCGTCCGCGGGAGGCAGCATCGTCAGCGTCGCGGGCTTGCTGAGCGGGCTGCGAAGGATGTTCTTGCCACCTTCGAACCGCGCGCGAATCTGGTGGGAAACCGTGGCGCGCGTATCCGGCGGACGCGGCACATCGAGCGGGAAGTTACCGGTCGCGACCGTCAGGCTGCCGATGGCGAAGGTGGCGAACTCCGTGATGGGGACGTCGAGTGCGATCTGATCTGTCTTCACGGAGCCGTCGGCGCGCTGGACCGTATCGAAGAAGCGGACGTACCCGCCAGCTGGTGCTTCGCCGCCGGTGATGACGGCGAACAGCGTGATACTGCGGTTCATCGATACCGTGCTCGGGAGCACCGTGACGGTGACGTTGGCCACGGGGATGGGCAGGCGGAACGGGGGCGAGACCTCGCAGGCGGCGGTGCTGCAGACCGTCGCCTGGAAGTCGACATTCGCGAACCCCTTGTCGTCGTCGGCGACCGCATCACCGATTTCGAACGTGAGGTGGTTGTCGGTCTCGGTGACGGGCGCGAAGGCGGCGAATTTGCTCGTGATGTTCCAGGTGACCGAGGTGTACGCGATCGTCGTGAGTGCGTCGCAGTCGATGACGGCGTGGGACTGCTGATCGAACTTGCGCGAACAGGTCACGGCGACGCCCTGGGCGGGCGGCAGGGGCGGCGTGGGGACGGGCGTGGGCGGCGCCGCGATGGCGGTGGCCGCGCCCACGGGGGTGAAGCGCACGGCCTGTGTCGTCGCGACGGACTTGCAGGCGGTCCGGTTGCAGGCGCTCACCGCGATGGCGGCGCTCGTGTCCTGGGTGTACGTCGCGAAGAGCGCGGTCTGGCCCGTGAAGTCGTTCTGCACGTTGCCGTTCACGGTCCAGCGGGTGGTCGTGTAATCGCCCGAGATGCGGGCGGAGCAGATGAGGGTGGCCAGCTTCAGGATATCGGCGACCGACGTCGTGCAGGCGAGGTCGACCTTCTCCGGCTCGACGAGCTCGGGCGGTGGCGCCGTGGCGGTGGCGGTCGCGGACGGCGTCGCACCGGGCCCCGCGCCGGCGATGCGGACAATCGGTTCACCGGCTCCGTGTGGGAACTTCAGCGGCGTCGCCAGGAGGAACGAGCCGAAGCCGGTGATGACGTTGTCTTCCTCGTTGGCCGCGCCCGGGCTGATGCGGATGGTGTCGCCGAGGGCAAAGCCGAGGGTATTCGCGATTTCGAGGCGCGTGGCGCCGGCCGGCGCCGAGACGGTCATGTTCGTTTCGCCGGGCTTGAGCGCGCCCGCGGGCGGCGTGGGCGTGGCGACGGCGGCCGTTGGCGATGCCGGGCTCGCGCTCGGCGATGCGGAAGCGCTGCCGGCGGCGGTCGGCTGCTGCCCTGCCACGACCTTGATCTCGGATGGCTTCTCCGGGTCGAACGCGAGGCTCGCGGTCACGGCGCCAGCGTTTTCGAGCACCTGGACCGTGGGCTGGCCGGTGCGGTCGTACGTATGGATGGCGACGTTGGTGGCGCCGCCCGCGGTGTCGAGGACCTCGATCTTGTAGTCCTCACGGCGCCCGGGCAGGACGATCTGGTTGGTGCCTTCGTCCGAGGTGGGGGCTTTCTGGATGCAGGTCGGGTCGCGCCACGCCTTGCGGGTGGAGTAGCTGGCGCCGGGGATTTCGTTCTTGGCTGCTTTCGCCGCGTCCTCGCGGCTGCCCGTGTTCAGGGTGCCGACCTCGTGGCCGTCCTTGTCGGTCACGCGAACGCGCACGTCCGCGGGCACGGTGATGACGACGGCGCTGAGGTCCTCGCTCGGTTCGAACAGGACGGAGCTGCGGACCTTGCCCTTATAGGCATCGAGGGTTGTGCGGTCGCGGTAGAAGGGGTCATTAATCTGGATCTTGTCGCCGACGAGGCCCGTGGCCGCGATCCAGTGGCCGGGCACCTCCAGGACGACGGGCCGGCCGAGCTGGAGCTGTTCGCGGATCTCCTCCTCGGAGCCGGTGCCGGTACGGACGAAGCGAACGGTGCGCGTGCCGGGCTTCTTCGCGGCGAGTTCGCCGGAGAGCTGGTTCGCGGCGGTCCAGATGACGTCCCCATAAATATAGCCCTGGCTCACCCAGCCGCGGTTCGTTCTCCGCGCGTTCTTGTTGAACCACTCGTTCAGGCTCTGGGGGCTGAGGGGGACGCCGTCCGGGGTTTCGAGCACCCCGTAGATGGCGAGCATGGTGGCGACCGAGGTCATGGCGCAGCCGCACTGGGCGATGGTCGAACCGCACCAATCGGGGCCGAATTCGGGGTCCTTCGCCTTCGCGTACTCGACGTCGCCCCAGCGGGGATCGTTCTGCGCGTAAAAGGGGGCGCCGAGGTTGGCGGCGGTCGCGCCCTGCGGCGCGGGCGGGCCCGTGACGGCAAGCTGCTCGGCGGCCTTCTGCTGTTCGGCGGCCTTACCTTCGTCGTCGCAGAGATGGACGCCCTTGAACGCCTCCTCGGCGGACGCGATCTTCGTGCCGCCGTCACCGCCGAAGAGCGCGTCCGGCACGATGACGGCGAGCACGACCACGGCGATGGCGATGCAGAACATGAGGGCGAACATCGCCCCGCGCTTGACCGGCTGCAGTGGCGGGTTGATGAGCACCTGGCCGAGGGCGGTCCCGCGAACGGCCTCGTCCTCGACCGAGGTGGCGTTGACCTTGAACGCCCGGACGGACGGCGCCCCGAACCACGGCTTCCGGCGCGGCGCGACACGGAAGGCGACGGAGCCTTCGCCGCCGGGCGGCAGGTCCAGGGCGGGCTGCTGGAAGTCGTAACGGAGGCTGGCCTCGTCGTCCTCGCCTTCGAGGCGATACACCTGCCGGCTGTTGCCGCGGTTGGTGGCGATGACGCGGAAGTCCCGCTTCGCGCGCACCGGGGAAAGCGTCCACGCGACATCGCGGAAGGCGGTGACCTCCACCTTGCCGGGGAGGACGACTTCGCGGCCCCCCTGCCCGGAGGAGATGGTCACGGAGAAGTCGTAGATACCGGCTTCGGAGAACTCGTGGCGCGGCGGGCTGATGCTGATGTGCACTTCCGCTGCATCGCCCGGCAGGAGCGAGACGGAAGGCGCGCTGAGCGTCAGCCATTCGGGGGGAAGGCCGGAGACGGTGATCGCGAAGTCATCGACGATGCGGCCGCGGTTGACGAGCGAGAGGACGGCCACGCGCGCGGCGCCACCCGGTTCCAGCGGATCCAGCGGCGAGGTGAGCGAGCCGCGGATGGCCGTATCGAAGGAATCGACGGGGGCGGTAGGGGCCGCCGTCGCCATGTCCTCGACTTCGGCGGCTTCGTACCAGGCGACGACGTCGCCGAAGCGCAGCTCCTGGCCCGGCCCGGCGAGGGCGGGCACGCCGGGATCGACGCGGTAGGCGTCGATGAACGTGCCGGAGGCGGACCCCAGGTCCTCGACGAAGAAGCGGCCGGAATCGAAGGAGAGCCGGGCATGCCGGCGGGCGATGCTGATGTCATCGAGAACGATATCGCTGCTGGAAGCGCGGCCGACGACAAGGGATGGGAGGTCCAGGGGGTAGTCCCGGATCTCGCCTGACGTCGCGACTTTGAGCGAACCGTACTTCACGGGCAGGGGACCCCATGGCTCGGGTGCAATAGATGCTGGCCCGAGCAAAAGGATAGGGCCGCAAGGGTGCCGCTGGATAGTGATAGAAGGTTGAAAGGTCGTCCTAACGAACGGAATTAGGGGATTTTTGGGTTTACCGCGGAGGCGGGCGGAAGTGCTGGTAAGGGTGTTTTTCCCTAACGAGCGGGGCTGCTAGTATCCGCCACGCTTCGGCGCGTCGCGGGGGCGGCCGCCGGTTCAGTGTGCCCGCTTTTAGGGCAGAACATCCTACGGGGGAGGGACCCATGCTCCTGGCGCAGATCATGATCCCGGCTGCATCGGCGGCCGCGGTCCTGTTCGCGATCTGGCTCGCACTCGATGTCCTCAGGCGTGACAAGGGGACGGAGTCGATGCAGCAGGTCGCGGGGACGATTCTGGAAGGCGCCAACGCGTTCCTGAGTCGGCAGTACCGCACGATCGGCATGCTCGCGGTGGTCACATCGGTGGTCGTCGCGGCGATTGTCGGCATCTTCAAGGAGTCGACGGAAGTCGGCGTGCTCACGGGCATCGCCTTCATCGTCGGCGCCCTTGCTTCCGGCGTGTCGGGCTACATCGGCATGTCGATTGCGGTGCGCGCGAACGGGCGGACCGCGGCGGCGGCCCAGAACAGCCTGGCCGACGCGATCAACACGTCGCTGCGCGGTGGCGCGGTTTCAGGCTTCCTCGTGGTTGCACTGAGCCTCATCGGCGTGTCCTCGATCTTCGCGATCTACTCGAACGTGCTGGGCCACACCATCCAGGAAACCCCCTTCCTGATCGTGGGCTTCGGCTTCGGCGCGAGCTTCGTGGCACTCTTCGCCCAGCTTGGCGGTGGTATTTACACCAAGGCCGCCGACGTGGGCGCGGACCTCGTCGGTAAGGTCGAGGCCGGCATCCCCGAAGACGACCCGCGCAACGCGGCGGTCGTCGCCGACCTCGTGGGCGACAACGTCGGCGACTGCGCCGGCCGCGGCGCCGACCTGTTCGAATCGATGAGCGCCGAAAACATCGGCGCGATGATCCTCGGCGCCTCGATCTACATCGCCACCGGGCGTGTGGAATGGGTGCTCTTCCCGCTCGTGCTCCGCTCCTTCGGCGTGTTCGCGACGATCATCGGCATGATGACGGTGCCCTTCTGGGCGAGCCGCATCAAGGACCCGATGGGCGCGCTCAACGGCGGGTACTGGACGATCACGCTCCTCAGCATCATCGGCCTCGGCATCTGCACGAACGTGATGCTCGAAGACGTGTGGGGATGGTTCTTCGCCTGCGGTCTCGTCGGTATCGCAGTCGGTATCGCGTTCGTGTACATCACCCAGTACTACACGGCGGGCGCCTGGCGCCCGGTGCAGGAGATCGCTCGCGCCAGCCGCACCGGCTCGGCGACGAACATGATTATTGGTACCGCGGTCGGCTTCGAGACGACGGCGGTGACGGCGATCACGGTGGGCCTCGGCCTCGTGGTGGCCTTCGTGCTCGGCCAGCAGGCCGAACTCGCGAACGTGAGCGACATTTCCACGGGCGTCTTCGGCACGGCCGTGGCGACGATGGGCATGCTCATGTCGGCGGCGTACGTGCTCGCGATGGACACCTTCGGGCCCATCACGGACAACGCCGGCGGCATCACGGAAATGGCGGAAGGCACCAAGCCGGAAGCCCGCGAGATCACCGACGCCCTCGACACGGTGGGCAACACGACGAAGGCCCTCACGAAGGGGTACGCCGTGGGTTCCGCCGCCCTGGCCGCGTTCCTCCTCTTCACCGCGTACCTCGACGAGGTTCGCGTGGAGATGTCGAAGATCGCCGCGGAGGACTCGGAGCGGTTCGTCACCCTCCAGCAGGACAACCTCCTGCTTCCCCCGGGCGACGATATCAATGCCGCGGTCTCGGCGCAGGTCTCGGAATACGTTGACGGCCTTGAGGCGCTCAAGGACAAGGTCAACGACAAGGACAAGTTCTCGCAGGTCGACCTCGACAGCCTCGTCATCGCCGACCGCCAGGAAACGGCCGCCATTCTCCAGCGCAAGGTGGACAACGGCGACGTGGCAGCGGCTGATGCCGCGCCGTTCCTCGAGACCGGCAGCCCGCTGCCGCTTCCGCGCATCATGCCCGTGAACCTGGGCAAGGTGGACGTGTTCGTCGGGGCGCTCCTCGGCGTGATGCTCGTCTTCCTGTTCAGCTCGCTGTCCATCCGGGCGGTGGGCAAGGCGGCCGGCGGCATCATCGAAGAGGTGCGCCGCCAGTTCCGCGAAAACCCCGGCATCATGACGGGCGAAGTGCGGCCGGACTACCACCGCGCCGTCGACATCACCACCCGGGCCGCGCTGCGCGAGATGATCGTGCCGGGCATCCTCGCGGTGGGCATGCCCGTGGCCGTGGGCCTCATCTTCCGCTACGCCTTCGGCGGCGATGGCAACGAAGGCTGGGCCTCCGTCGCCGGCATGCTGATGGTCGGCACCATCGGCGGCGTGCTCGTCGCCACCTACCTGAACAACGCCGGTGGCGCGTGGGACAATGCCAAGAAGTTCATCGAGTCGGGCGGGATGAAGAATCCCGACGGTACGGTGGTCGGCAAGGGCACGGAGACCCACGCGGCGGCCGTCGTCGGCGACACCGTCGGCGACCCGTTCAAGGACACCGCCGGCCCGGCGCTGCACGTTCTCGTGAAGCTGCTGAGCACCATCACCCTCGTGCTCGCGCCGCTGTTCATCAGCTAAGCGAGTTCACCGGACGGTACGCGAGGGCCTCCCGCATGGGAGGCCCTCGCTGTTTCCGGCGCCAGCACCGTTTGTATGCGGGGCCGCCGCACGGGTACGATGCGCCCTCATGCGCCCGCCCACCGAAGGACGCCTCATTCGCCTTCGCGCTCGCGAACCGGAAGACGTACCGGTGCTGCACGCATGGGCGCAGGACCCCGACACGATCCGCTTCAACGAATCACGCTACCCGCCGTCCCTGCAGGCGATGCGGCCGCGAGCCGAGCTGCATCCCACGTACGACCACGCACGCCTGGCCGTGGTCGACCGCGAGAGCGGCGCCCTCGTGGGGGACGTGGCGCTGCACACCATGGACCCCGAGAGCCGGAGCGGGTTCATCGGGCTTCTCATCGGCCCGGAGCACCGCGGCCGCGGGTACGGGACGGATGCGACACGCGCGATCTGCCGGTTCGGCTTCGACATGATGAACCTGAACCGGGTGGAACTGGACGTGATCGCCTCGAACGAACGGGCGTTGCATGTGTACGCGAAGGCGGGGTTCCGGGTCGAAGGGCGGCGGCGCGCCTGCTACTACCACGCCGGCGCCTACGAAGACTTCATCATGATGGGCATGCTCCGGGGCGAACTCACCGAGGAGGGCTGACATGGGACTGGATTCGCCGTTCGAGGGCCGCCTCATCCGGCTGCGTGCCCGCGAGCCCGAGGACGCGCCGCTGCTGCACGCCTGGTTCAACGACGCCTCGGTCACCGAGCACCTGAGCATGCGCTACCCGCTCTCCCACGAGCAGGAGGAACGGTTCGTGAGCGGCGCATCGGTGACGGGGTACTTCGCGGCCAACTTCGCCGTGGTCACGCGCGACGACGGGCGGCTCATCGGCGGCGCGGAGCTTCGCGACGTGAGCCCCGAGAACCGGACCGCAATCCTGGGCATCACGATCGGGGACAAGGCGTGCTGGGACGGCGGCTACGGCACCGACACGATGCGCACCATCTGCCGCTTCGGCTTCGAGATGATGAACCTCAACCGGATTGAGCTGGACGTGTTCGCGGAGAACGCCCGCGCCCGCCGCGTGTACGAGAAGGTCGGCTTCCGGGAGGAAGGGGTGCGGCGGCAGGCCGTGTACAAGTACGGGCGGTACCAGGACGTCGTCGTCATGGGGCTGTTGGCGGGCGAGCTGGCGCTGGAATGAGCGGCGTCCCCGCCCGCGTGACCTACATCGGCATCGGCGTGCGCGACCTGCCCGTGATGCGCGCTTTCTACGAACGGCTGGGCTGGGACGCGGGCGAGGGGAGCTCCGACGGGTTCGTGTGGTTCGAATGCGGGGGCACGCGCGTTTCGCTCTATCCCTGGCACCTGCTCGCGGCGGAGGCGGGTGTGCCCGCCGAAGGCCCGCACACCGCCTTTCGCGGCATCACGCTCGCCATCAACTGCGAAACCGAGGGGCGTGCGCGGGAGGTGCTGGAAGCGGCCCGGGCCGCCGGGGCGCGCATCACCGCCGAGGGCGTGATGCACCCGCACGACGTCTGGTCCGGGTACTTCGCCGACCCGGAGGGGAACCTCTGGGAGGTTGCGTGGTCGCCGCGTTCGAACCGGTTCGATGCGCGAGGCGTACTCATCGATCCCTGAAGCGCGTTACCGGTGCCGCTGCTAGGGTGAACCGACCCCCACCCGGAGAAGTTCGCGTGATTGAAGTGATTGGCTGGGCGGCCGTCGTGCTGACCCAGGTGTTCTGGATCCCGAACATCGCGCGGATTTTGCGCACACGGGACGTGGATGGACATTCGCTGACGGCGTGGGTGGTGATGGTGGCGGGGCTTGGCTGCTGGCTGACCTACTTCACGATGAAGGGGGACACGGTTGGCATGGTGGCGAACGTTTCGGGGGTGACGGGGGCGGCGGTTACGACATTCTGCGTATGGAAGTGGCGGCGGCGGGGGGCGGTGAGCGTGTTGCATGCGCAACCACTCGCGCACGAGCATGCGGAGGTTCAGGCCGAATCCGCGTGAGGGTATTCGGGGCGGGGCGGATAGCAGGAATAGAATCCTTCTGCGAGATGCCAGGGGTAAATTTGTGACGAAAAGCGCAATCCCCTGTTGACACCCTTTGACGGAATCGGTAGCGTCACGTATGGCGTTGGACGGAACGCGTCAACGCGCTCGGTCTTGCCCGGTGCAACTGCAGAATGCGCATCGCGCGCAACGGGGGAACCACACTCGGGGTGAATTCGACCATCTCCCGGTCGATAGGGCACCTTCCAGCCCGAACCCGTCAGCTAACCCCGTATGCAGCAGGGAGGCCCTTCGGGCGGTGCCCGTACTATCCCCATCTTCGCTGAAACCTGTCGCTTGCGACTGTAGGAGGGTCCCACTATGCCGGCTTTGCAAGAAGCCCCCCCGAAGTCATGCCCGAAGTGCCGCGGCTCGATGATCGTCGAGCGCGATTGGCACGGTACCTATGGCAGCTGCATTATGTGCGGTTACGTCCATGAGGTGCTGACGAGCCCGCCGGTCGACCTGGCCGCGGAAGAAGCCGCCCTGCCGCAGCGCCAACGCCGCCGTCAGCCTTCGCACGGCAAGCTCCGCCTCTGATTGGCGCGCGAGGGGCACGCTCCCGCCCCCCGCTCTTCGAAAGAACAGAACGGAACGCCCCTTCGGCCTGGAGGGGCGTTCTCGCTTTTCGCAGCGTTACCGGATCTCTAGAATCCGCCCAACCCCCCGGAGGTTCGCACGTGCCCTATTTTCGCGTTTCCATTTGTAAGCCGCGCCGCGGCGAGGAGAAGCGCCTCGTCGAGCTGATGCAGAAGGTGTCTCAGCTGGCCAAGGACAACCCGGGCTGCATCGAGAGCTATGTCCTTCGCCCCCACGATGAGAGCGGCGAAGTCGCGCGCATCACCATTTACGAAGACGAACACGCCGCCGAGGTGCGCGCCAACACCGACACCATGCTCGCGCTGCGCTCCGAGATTCACCTCGCGAGCGAGCCCGGCCACGTCGAGCGGGCGTTCTTCACGACCTGACCACCGAGGGGCCGGCGGCGTGGGGCCCAGGTCTCCACGCCCCGGCCACTCTCCCGAGCCTCCCGCCGAGGGCCAGGATGCGGTCCAATAGAGAATGGCGAACGGCGCCGGCGAGGGCGGTTTCCACGGGGGGAATGCATGCCCAACATAAGGGAGTGCCCTACTACTGGCAGTCCCACCCGGCAGTAGACTCATCGGTGTCTTAAGGGTTTCCCGTTGGGGTGATACACGTTGCGCGACCGGGACCTCGGGTTCCACGCCCACGCCAAATCCCTGAAAGGGTACCCGCAGTACCGGAGGAAAGATGAACACGACCAGGATCCCGGGGCGACCGCTCGCCCTTCGCCCCACGGCAGCGAACCAGATGAGCACCGCGGGGCGCCAGGGCCACCCGATCCGCATCCTGCTCGTCGATGACCACGCCGTCATCCGCCAGGCCCTTCGCATGCTGCTGGAAAGCCAGCCCGAGCTCGAAGTCGTGGCGGATGTCGAGAACGGCCGCGAAGCGGTCGCCGCCGTCGAGAAGCACAGCCCCGACGTTGTCCTCATGGACGTCGTGATGCCCGGCCTGAACGGCCTCGAGGCCACGCGCCAGATCCGCCGCCAATCGCCCGGCACCCGCGTCGTGATGCTCAGCGGCTTCGTCGATGAGGACCAGCTGCTCGACTCGCTCCGCTCGGGGGCTTCCGGGTACATCATCAAGAAGTCCGATGTGTCCGAGCTCGTGCTCGCCATCCAGACGGTCCATCGTGGCAACAGCTACTTCTCGAGCGCCCTGAGCGATGGCTTCGACCTCGCGGAGGTGCTGTACCAGGCAAAGCGCACGGACCAGCGCAGCGGCGTCGAGGCGCTGACCTCGCGCGAGCGCGAAGTGTTGCAGCTCATCGCCGAGGGGTACACGAACCAGGGCATCGCCAGCGCGCTCTACATCAGCGTGAAGACGGTGGAGGCGCACAAGGCCCACATCATGGCCAAGCTGCACGCGCGCAACCGCACGGACCTCATCCGGTACGCCATCCGCAAGGGCATCGTCCGGCTCGAAAGCGTGGACGAAGCGGAGCGCATGATCGCGCAGTTCAACGACGACTCGGCGGCGGCTGTCTAGCCACCCCAGGCCTCGCGCTCTCCCCGAACGCCTCCTCCCGCATGGGAGGGGGCGTTCGTGCGTTGCGGGAGGCGGCGCGATCCCGGGCGGGCAGGGCGCTTCTCCCGGGCGGCACCCAGGGATCCCGCGCGGGAGGCGGCGGTGTTCCCGGCGAGGGGCCGCGCAGCGGGGCGCCCGCCCAAGCAATTAAGGGATTCACCCCCCCGGTGAGCGGGTTCCGGACGGCCCGCCAGAGCCATGACCCCAATAACCCCGCGCAGGCAGCGTCCGTACCCTGAGCCCAACCCGGGAACGTGGGTGAGGGGAATGATCCAGCTGACGCGCATCGATGGCACGGAGTTCTACCTCAACCCCGATCTCATCGAGGTGCTCGAAAACTCCCACGACACCCACATCACCCTGACGAACGGCCACCGCTACGTCTGCGCTGAAACGCCGGACGTAATCGTCGAGCGAATCGCGGCCTACCGGCGCCAGACGATGGGCGCCATCCGGAGGAGCGCCTGATGGACCTCGCAACCGTTATCGGACTTGTCCTGGTCTTCGTCGGCATCATCGGCGGCAACGTCCTCGAAGGTGGCAATCCGGCCGCGCTGTTCAACGTCCCCGGCATCATGATCGTCATCGTCGGTTCGCTAGGCGCGACGGTGATTTCGCAGCCCCTCGCGAACGTCATCGCCCTGCCGAAGGCGTTCATGGCGACCTTCATGGGCGGGGCCAAGCACGACGCTCCGGAAACCGTCGAACTCTTCGTGAACATGGCCGACAAGGCCCGCCGCGAAGGCCTCCTCGCCCTCGAAGGCGATGTCGAGAAGATCCACGACCCGTTCACCCGCAAGGGTGTCCAGCTCATGATCGACGGCACCGACCCGGAGCTCCTGCGGCAGATCATGGAGATCGATGCCGAGGCGACGAAGCACCGCGCCAAGGCCGGCGCCGAAGTGCTGGAGTTCTGGGGCGGCATCGCCCCCACGATCGGCGTTCTCGGCGCGGTCATGGGCCTCATGGGCGTCATGGCCCACCTGGATGAGCCCGAACACATCGGCCCCGGCATCGCCACCGCCTTCGTCGCCACGTTCTACGGCGTCTTCACGGCGAACGCGATCTTCCTGCCCATGGCGAAGAAGCTCCACATCAACATGGAGCACGAGCAGCACACCCTCGAACTCGTCATCGAAGGGCTTATGTCTATCCAGTCGGGCGACAACCCGCGCATCGTGCGCGAGAAGCTCGAAGGGTTCCTGGCGCCGGCCGAGCGCCGCAAGGAAGGCAACGACATGCGGGAGGCCGCATGAGCCGCAAAGCCGCAGAGGCGCCGAAGGCAGAGAACCACGAGCGCTGGATCGTGAGCTACGCGGACATGCTGACGCTGCTCTTCGCGCTCTTCGTGGTGCTCTACGCCCTCAGCGATTCGAACCCGCGAAAGATGCTCATCGTGCAGCAATCGCTGGACCAGGCGTTCAGCGTGAACGTGCTGCAGGGGAGCTCCGGGGCGTCGCCCATCTTCGCGGCGGGTGGAGGGCTTGCCCCCAGCATCGGCGAAATCAAGGGGCGGGACCTCGTCACCATTCAGAAGCAGATCGCCGACTTCGCTCAGTCGGCGGGGCTCGACAACAAGATCCAGATCCGGCAGACGGCCAATTCGATCACCATCAGCCTGGCGGACAACCTGCTCTTCACCTCGGGCAACGCCGACCTGCGGCCGGGGGCCCAGGAGGTGCTGGCGCAGGTGGCGGCGGTGCTGAAGGCGCTGCCCAACCAGCTGCGCGTCGAAGGGCACACCGACAACGTGCCCGTGAACAACGCCGATTACCCCACGAACTGGGAGCTCTCCGCGGCACGCGCTTCGACCGTGCTGCGCTTCCTTATCGAAAACGGCGGGCTGACCGCGAGCCACCTCGTGCTCGAAGGGTACGCCGATACCCGCCCCGTGGCCGACAACGCGACCGCCGAAGGGCGCGCGCTCAACCGCCGCGCCGACATCGTCAT
This sequence comes from Candidatus Amarobacillus elongatus, assembly GCA_016703545.1. Classification (GTDB taxonomy): domain Bacteria; phylum Chloroflexota; class Dehalococcoidia; order Tepidiformales; family Tepidiformaceae; genus Amarobacillus; species Amarobacillus elongatus. The sequence goes on along the minus strand of JADJBX010000002.1, from coordinate 135,900 downwards.
CGTCTACCCGACGCAGGCCGAGCTCGAAGCCGCCCTGGCAGCCGCGGGGGGGAGGTAGCAGCATGCCCGACAAGAAGATTATGGCCGGGGGCGCGGTGCTCGCAGGAGCCGCCTTCTGGTTCTACATCAAGCCCAACTACATGGATCCGAAGCCTCCGCCCGTCTACACGGAGGAGCAGATCGCCGAGGCGCCACGGCCGACCGTGTACCTCGGCAAGGCCGTCGGCGAGGCAGCGAAGGCCAACACGGAAGTCGGTCTCGTCCTGAACCTGAAGGCACCCGCGACGGCACCGGCGTACGCGAAGGTCGTGATCGCGCTGGAGTTCGAGGACCCGGAGCACAAGTACATCAACCTCAAGGGCGCGGCCGTGGACGCCGCGAACGTGATTTACACCGAGGAGCTTGCGCCCGACATGCACAAGATCCTCGACGCGGTCACGACCCTCTTCAGCTCGAAGACCGCCGACCAGGTTTCCACCACGGAGGGGCGGGAAAAGCTGAAGGAAGAGCTCAAGGACGCAATCAACGAAGAGCTTCACCACGAGAAGGTGGAGAAGGTCTTCTTCGTCACCTTCGTCACACAGTAAGGCGGCCCGACATGGCGAAACCGAAGGACATCCTCGCGCAACTGCTTTCGCCGGCCCAGGCCGAGACGCTGGACGCCGCGGGCGGGCAGATCTGGCCGGCGTCGGCCGCCGCCCTGCAGAGCATCACCGGCGCCACGCTCTCCCTGGAGGGCGCCGACGGCCGCCTGGTGATGCCCGACGAGATCATTGGCGAGTTCGCGGCCTCGCACATGGTGCTGCCGATTGAGCTGACCACCGCTCGCGACCAGGCGGCGACGGCGTACGCGGCGGTCGATACGCCGGATGCGGCGGCGTTCTTCGGAGCGTCGGCGGAGGACGTCGCGGGCCAGGAGCAGGAGCTGTCGATTGTCGCCGGCGCCGTGCTCGGGCAGCTCATCTCGGCGCTCAACAGCCAGGTCTTCGGCCGGTCGCCGGCGGGCCTGATGGTGGCGGCGGGCGATGTGGCCGCGAACGCGATGCCGGACCTGCTGGCGGCAATGGACGAGCCCGCGCTCGCGCTCAAGGCGACCATCGGCGGCGGCGCGAACCTGCCCGTGACCTTCGTGCTGCCGGGAACGTTCCTCGACATCCTCGCGGGGGCGATGCCCGAGCCGCAGGCGGCGGCGCCGGCCGCGCCTCGCCCGCAGCCGCAGCCGGCCGCGAGTCCGGCGGCGTCCGGCCTTGAATCGCTCGGGTTCACGCTCACGGCGGAGGAGCTGGAAGCGGCCGAGCTCTTCGAATCGAACACACCCGCGCCGGCGCCTGTGCAGCCGCGCCAGATGACGCCGCCCCAGGCGGCGCCGGCGCAGTTCGCGCAGCAGTTCGCCGCGCCCCCGCAGCAGCCCCTGCCGGTACGCGAACCCACCCCCATCACCGCCGGTCCCGCGGCCCACCGCGCGATGTTCGCGCCGCTCCCGGAGCCCCAGCCGTCGCTTTCGAAGTCGGCGCTGGACATGCTCGCGGGCCTGCAGATGAACGTCGTGGTCGAACTCGGGCGAACCGAGTTGACCGTCTCGGAGGTGCTGGGACTCGGGCCGGGCTCCGTGGTCGAACTCGACCGGCTGGCGGGCGAACCCGTCGACATCCTCGTCAACGACCGGCTCATCGCACGCGGCGAGGTGGTCGTGGTCGATGAGAACTTCGGTGTGCGCGTGGTCGAGGTCGTCCGGCGCGGCGCCGAGGCCGAGGAGCGCGCCGGGTGAAAACGCAGGACAACCGCCGGCGGATGGTGTGGCTCGGGGCGCTGTGCGCCGCCCTCATCGGCGCCGTGGTGTTCATTTCGGCGATGGCGCCGAAGCCTCCGTCGGAGAGCGGGCCTTCGCTGCGTCCCGCTGACAGCACGCTGGCGTCATCCGAGTCCACCACGGGGACCACGGCCGCCACGACGGACACGACGGACGAAGGTGGCGGGTTCAGCCTCGGCGGCGGGCAGGCGGCCTCGCTCATCCTCCGGCTCGGGCTTGTCGCGCTCATTATCGCCGGTTCCATCGTGGGCCTGCGGTGGTGGGGCAAGCGCACGGCGGGGCCGCGCAGCACCTCCGGGTTCCTGCGGGTGGTCGATACGCTCGCGATCAGCAACGGCCGCAGCATCCACCTGGTCGCCCTCGGGGACCGCGTCATCGCCGTCGGCGCGACGGCGCAGCAGCTTTCGTTGCTGAACGAGCTGAGCGACGACGAAGCGGCCCGGGTTCGCGACATGACGGCACAGGACCCGACCCAGCCGATCGCGACCTTCGCGGCCGAGCTGTTCCAGTCGATGCGGGGGATGCAACGCCCCGGGACGCGGACGCCGCGCAACGAGAGCGTCATCGGAGAGACGCGATGAGCCGGCGCCGCGTGCTGGTGGTGGCCGCATGCGGACTGCTGCCGCTGGCAATGGCCGGCGTGGCGGAGGCCCAGGCCGTGCCCGGCACCGGTCTCGACGGGCAGAACCCGCAGAACGTCAGCTCCGCGATCCAGATCCTGCTGCTCGTGACGGTGCTCTCGCTGGCGCCGGCCGTGCTGGTGATGGTGACGTCGTTCACGCGCGTGGTGGTGGTGCTTTCGCTGCTGCGGACCGCCATCGGCATCCCGCAGCTGCCGCCGAACCAGGTGCTCATCGGGCTCGCGCTCTTCCTCACGGCGTTCGTCATGGCGCCGGCGATCAAGACCATCAACGACGAGGCGATGCAGCCCTACATGGCGGGCCAGATTTCGCAGCAGGAAGCGTTCAACCGCGGCGAGAAGCCGCTGCGCGAGTTCATGTTCCGCCAGACGCGCGAACAGGACCTGGCGCTGTTCATGAAGCTCAGCAAGTCGGAGAAGCCGGAGAACCGGGACGGGATCCCGACCTACGTGCTCGTCCCGGCGTTCACGATCTCGGAGTTGAAGACGGCGTTCCAGATGGGGTTCGTGATGTTCATCCCGTTCATCATCATCGACCTCATCGTGTCCTCGGCGCTGCTGAGCATGGGCATGATGATGCTTCCCCCGGTCGTGGTTTCGCTCCCGTTCAAAATCCTGCTCTTCGTGCTCGTCGATGGTTGGTACCTGATCGTCGGCTCGCTCGTTGGGAGCTTCAACTGAGGCCCCATCGGGGGCATGGAGGGTCACTGGTGAACGAAGCAACGGTAATCGGACTGGCCGACCGCTCCCTGTGGGTGGCGCTGCAGGTGGGCGGGCCTATCCTCGGGATTTCGCTGGTGGTCGGCGTCGTCGTCAGCCTGATCCAGGCGGTGACACAGGTGCAGGAGCAGACGCTGACCTTCGTTCCGAAGCTGGCGGCGGTGGCCGTGGGGATGATCCTCCTCGGCCCGTGGATGATGGAAACGATGCTCGGTTTCTCGGCGACGCTGTTCTCCGGAATGGCGGAGTACGGGCGGTAAGCCGAGATGCCGCTGCTGACGCCGGAGTACACCTGGGGGTTCCTGCTCATCCTCTTCCGGACGAGCGGGCTCCTGGTGTCTGCCCCGATGCTGAGCCACCGGGCGATCCCGGCGCAGGCGCGCATCGGGCTGGCGGTGTTCCTCGCGCTCGTGATGGTGCCCCTGCAGGCGCAGCATCTGCCGGCCGCGCCCGTGGACCTTGGCCACATGGTGGCGGGCGTCCTCAGCGAGGCGCTGTTCGGCCTCGCCCTCGGACTGGCGATGCAGCTCGTGTTCACGGGCCTGCAGATGGGTTCGCACATTCTCGGCGTGCAGATGGGCTTCGGCCTGGGCTCCATCTACGACCCCGTGACCGGCGCGCAGTTCGGCGCCTTCGACCAGTTCTACGCGGTGCTGGTCGCGCTCGTGTTCTTCGGCATGAACGGGCACCACATCGTCATCCAGGCGTTCGCGGAGACGCTGCGGGCGGTACCCCCGGGCACGTGGAACCCGCTCGTACTGCAGGCGGACGGCATTGCCGGGCTCGCCTCCGGGTTGATGGTCACGGCGGTGCGTGTGGCCATGCCGATCGTTGTCGCGCTGTTCCTCACGGACGTGGGCATGGGCTTCGTGGCGAAGACGGTGCCGCAGGCGAACATCCTCGTTGTGGGCATGCCGCTGAAGATCGGCGTCGGCCTCCTCCTCATCGCCGCGCTGCCGGCGACGGCGTCACTCATGCAGGCCGTCATCGGCGGTCCTCTCACCGGTTCGAGCGAGCGGCTGCTGGGGGTGAGCTGACATGGCCGGGGAGCGAACCGAGGCACCAACGCCAAAACGGCGCGATGACGCGCGCAAGAAGGGGCAGGTCAGCAAGAGCCAGGAACTGGTCTCGACGGGCGTGCTGCTGGTGGCCGTGTTCACCATGCGCCAGCTGGGGCCGGACCTCTGGGCGAACATGGCCACGATCGTGCGCGACGGGCTTTCGCAGGATGCGACGCGCGAACTCACCCCCGAATCGAGCATGGCGCTCGGGCAGGCATCGGCACTGGCGCTGCTGAAGACGCTGGCGCCGCTGTTCGCGGCACTCGGAATCGCGGGTATCGTCTTTAATGTCGGCCAGAGTGGACTGTACCTGAATACCGCGGGCATCAAGCCGAAGATGCAGTCCCTCAACGTCGCGGCGAACGCGAAGCGGCTGGTGGGCACCGAGGGCGCCATCGGGCTCGCCAAGTCGGTGGCGAAGATGTCGGTAGCCGCCATCGTCGTGTACATGGCGATGCGCTCGCAGCTTTCCTCCATCGCGGCGATGAGCGAGCTGAGCGTGGCCGCCGCGGGCGCCCGCCTCGGGACCCTCGCGTTCGATATCGCCATTCGCGGCGCGGTGGCGCTGTTCGTGCTCTCCCTTGCCGATTACGCCTGGCAGCGCCGCAAGTTCATGTCGAACCTGCGCATGACCAAGGAAGAGGTCCGGCAGGAGATGAAGGAATCGGACGGGGATCCGCAGGTGAAGGCCGCCATCCGGCGCCGGCGCCAGCAGCTCATGAACCGGATGATGTCCGCCGTCCCCACCGCCGACGTGATCGTCACCAACCCCACGCACTACGCCGTGGCGCTGAAGTACGACCCCGTGAGCATGGGCGCACCGATGGTCGTGGCGAAGGGCGAGAACCTGCTGGCGCAGCGCATCAAGGAGCTGGGGCGGAAGGCCGGGGTACCCGTGCTCGAAGAGCCGCCCCTCGCGCGCGCCCTCTACGCCGCGGTGCCGGTGGGCCAGTACGTGCCCGCGAACCTGTTCCATGCCGTCGCCGAAGTCCTGGCGTGGGTGTACTCGCTGCGCCAGCGCACGGGCGGCCGGCGGCCGACCACGAACCCGCAGGGAGCGATCTAAGCCATGGCCGTACAAGCCGCCGCCGCACCACGCGGGAGCTGGGCCCGCATCCTCGGCCAGACGGACGTCCTGCTGGCCGTGGGCATCATCCTCATCATCGGGATGCTCATCATCCCGCTGCCGGCGCCGCTGCTGGACCTGCTCCTGACGGTGAACATCGCCGCCTCGGTGACCATCCTGCTCGTCGCGATTTACACCGACGACCCGATGAACTTTTCGGTGTTCCCGTCGTTGCTGCTGGTGGCAACGCTGTACCGGCTGGCACTCAACGTGTCGACGTCGCGTCTCATCCTGCTCCACGGCGACGCCGGCAATGTCGTGCACTCGTTCGGCGACTTCGTGATCGGGGGCAACCTGATCGTCGGTCTCGTCGTGTTCTTCATCCTGGTCATCATCCAGTTCGTCGTGATCACGAACGGCGCCGGGCGCGTGGCGGAGGTGGCGGCGCGCTTCACCCTCGACGCGATGCCGGGCAAGCAGATGGCAATCGATGCCGACCTGAACGCCGGGCTCATCGACGAGACCGGCGCCCGACAGCGCCGCAAGGCGATCGCCGACGAAGCGGACTTCTACGGCGCGATGGACGGCGCGAGCAAGTTCGTGAAGGGCGACGCGGTCGCGGGCATCGTCATCATCATCGTGAACATCCTCGGCGGCCTCGCCGTTGGGGTGCTGCAGCAGGGCCGGAGCGCGGGCGATGCCCTGCACACGTTCTCGCTGCTGACCGTCGGCGACGGCCTCGTGTCGCAGCTGCCGGCGCTGCTCATCAGCACGGCCACGGGCATCGTGGTCACGCGCGCGGCGGGGACGACCAACCTCGGCACGCAGATGTTTTCACAGCTCATGGCGCAATCGCGGCCGCTCTACATCGCCGGCGGCATGCTCGGGGTGTTCGCGCTCATGCCGGGTCTGCCGAAGCTGCCGTTCGTGGTCGTGGCGGCGATGGCCGTTGGCGGTGGCTACATGATCAAGCGCCAGCAGGCGGCCGAACTCGCGGTGCGAATGGCGCCACCGCCCGTGCTGCCGAAGGAGCCCGAGCAGCTCGGGCCGCAGCAGGTCATCCAGATGATGTCCGTGGACCCGCTCGAGATCGAAGTCGGCTACGGGCTGATCCCGATCGTGGACGAAGCCGCGGGCGGCGGGCTCCTGCGGCGCATCACGATGATCCGCCGCCAGCTCGCGCTCGACCTCGGCATCGTCCTGCCCACGGTTCGCGTGCGGGACAACCTGCAGCACGCGCCCAGCGCCTACGTGGTCAAGCTGCGCGGTGTCGAAATCGCGCGCGGAACGCTCATGCCGGGACAGTTCCTCGCAATGGACCCCGGTACGGCCGAGGGCGACATCCCCGGCGTGGAGACGGTGGAACCCGCGTTCGGGCTTCCCGCGCGCTGGATTCCGCCCGCGCAAAAGGAACGGGCCGAGCTGCTCGGCTACACCGTCGTCGATGCCGAGTCCGTGCTGGCGACGCACCTGACGGAGCTGGTGAAGAAGTTCGCGCCGGACCTGCTCAGCCGCCAGGACACGCAGAACCTGCTGGAGAACCTGCGGGCCGAGTACCCCGCACTCGTCGAAGACCTCGTGCCGTCCACGCTCACGGTGGGCGAAGTGCAGGAGGTGCTGCAGAACCTGCTCTCGGAGCGGGTCTCCATCCGCGACCTCGTGACCATCTGCGAGGCCCTGGCCACGCACGGGCGGCTCACGCGCGACATCGACCTGCTGACGGAGTACGCCCGCGCATCGCTCGCGCGCCAGATCAGTCGTCAGCACGCGGACGAGGGCGGGAACCTGACGGTGATCACGGTCGGGCCGCGCACCGAGGACGAGATCGCCCAATCGATTCAGCAGACGGAGCGGGGGAACCCGATCGCGATGCCGCCGTGGCAGATGCAGCGGCTGCTCGGGGTCGTCGCATCGGAGGTGGAGCGCGTGGCGAGCTCGGGGCGCGACCCCGTCGTGCTCTGCTCATCGCGCATCCGGCTGGCGCTGCGGCGGCTGCTGGAGCGCCGCCTGCCGAACGTCGCCGTGCTCTCGTTCGCGGAAGTCACATCACAAACAACGGTCGAGGCCGTGGGGAATATCGAGGTGAACGTCGGTGGAAACGAAGCGGTTCATCGGTAATGACATGACGCGGATCTACGACCGCATCCGCCGGGAATTCGGGCAGGACGCGGTCATCGTCCGGACGCGCAGCCTGCTGCGTGACGGCGCGGATCCGCTGATCGAGGTGCTGGCGGCAGCGCCGGAGGCGGAGCCCGAGCTCGCGCTCGACATGCAGTGGACGATGACGGACGGCGCCCTCGGCCGGCTGCAGATCGCGCGGCCCCGGGCCACGATCGGTGACCTGGAGGACATTGTCGCGCGGGAAGCCGAGCCCGTGACCCGCCAGCGGCTGCCCTCGCCCGAACCCGCCGGAGAGGCCCAGGCGGGGTGGATGGACGGCTTCGCCAGCCACGCCGGGCCCCGCCCACTCCACGAGGACGACCTGTACGAGGCCGCGCCCGAGCCGATCCGGCACTGGCACCCGGAGCAGCCGCCGGCCGAAGCACCGGCGCCGCCGCCAGTGGAGTGGGGGCGCCGCCCTTCGAACCCCGGACGCCGTGGCGAACCCTCGCCCGTGGTGCGGCTGCCGAACAGCGCCACCGTGGCCTCGCGGCTGGAGGAGGCGGGCTTCTCGCGGACCGCGGCGTTCGCGGTGGAGCGCGCCTGCCCGGATGAGCGCGATCCCGCGCGGGCGCTCGCGGACACGCTTTCGCGGCTGGAGGTGGAGTACCCGGACGAGGAGCGGCGGGCAATCATCGTGATGCAGGGGCCGGAGGGGGCGGGCCGCACGACGGCGCTCATTCGCATGGCCCTGGACTGCGCCGATGCCGGCCGCGAGACATGGCTGGTAGCGGCGGACAGCTCGCGCGCGGCCGCCCGAGAACAGATGCACGCCTACGCCGACGCCGCGGGCATGCGGGTCATCGACGCGTCCTCCATGGACGCGATTGCGGCCATCGCGGCGCGCGCGCGGCCGGGGGTCTGCGTCTTCGCGGACATCCCGGCGGGGCCGGCGCACCTGCCGGCGCCGGCCGGCGTGGCCGTCCACAGCTACCTCGCGATTCCCGCGCACTGGCAGCGGGGCGCCATCGAACAGCTCGCCGGCAGCTTCGAAACCGAGGCGTTTTCGGGCGCCGTGCTTACGTTCACCGACCTGGCACCCGACCTGTCACCGGCTCTCCCTTGCGATTGAGGCAGGGCTGGGCCTCGCCTTCTTATCCTCAGGGAGGGACGTTGGCGCCGGGATCGTGGCGGCCGATCCGCGTTCACTCGCATCGGGGATCTTCCCGGTGACGTCAGGGGAGACGACTGATGGGCGGCTGGTTGCGACCGCGTAAGAATCCGTTTCAGGCACAGGGCCTGGAGCCGGGAACCAATCTGCGCCTCGAGCTGCAAATCGGTGACCGGCCGGAGACGTTGGTGACGACGGTGGAAGCGGTGGACACGCAGGAAATCTCGGTGCTGGTGCCGGTTGCGCACCAGCGGCGGCGGCACGTGCCCTACGGCGCGCTCGTCCACGCGGAGTACACCCGCGGACGGCAGCGGTACCGCTTCGTCGCCGAGGGCCTTGGGCCCGCCACCGATGGCAACCTCGACCGCCTGTCGACGCCCGCGCGCATCGAAGTCTCGGACCGGCGCCGGTCGTTCCGGCTGGACACGATCATGCGGCCGTCCTCGATCTACCGGGTGGTGATCGACCCCACGGGCGAGACCCCGCACGAGCTGTACGGCTGCACCGTGGTCGACATCAGCGAAGGCGGCGTGCGGCTCAGCTCGCGGACGCCGGCTTCGGCGGGCGAACTCCTCGGGCTGGACATCCTCCTTCCCGAAAGCGAACGGCTGGTGGCACGCATGAAGGTGATCTCGGCACACGAACCACCGGGCGGCCGCCTGAACTGGCGGATCCACTGTGAGTTCGCGCAGCTCGGTCACCAGGACCGCGACGCGATCGCGCGCTTCCTGCTGCAGCGCCAGCGGCGGCTGTTGCGGGAGGGCCGGCTATGAACTTTCCACCGTTCGCCGTTGCCCGGTACGGGATGTACCTGGCGGTCGTTGCGGCGGTCATGAGCGCCTGGCTCGGACAGCGAGCCGGGGCGAGCCTCGATTTCGCGCTGCTTCGCAGCGTGTTCGTGTTCGTCATCTTCGCGGCCCTCGGCTTTGGCGCCGAGGCCGTTCTCACCGTCGGCGTGCCCCCACAGGAGCACCCGCACCAGGCCGCGACGAGCGAGAACGGGGGAGACAGCGATGAGTAAGCAGCAGAGGAGGCTCGACCATGGCCGCAGCGAGTGAAGTCAGAATCGCGGTCAGTGGCCGCGATGCGGCGATCCTGCAGTACGCCCCGCTCGTGAAATACGTGGTGGGCCGTCTGGCGATCGGGCTCCCGGCGATCCTCGATTACGAGGACATCCTGAGCTACGGCACCATTGGGCTCATCGAGGCGTTGGACCGCTTCGACGATTCCAAGGGTGTCAAGTTCGAAACCTACGCCATCAGCCGCATCCGCGGCGCGATCATCGACAACCTGCGTTCGCTCGACCGGCTGCCGCGCTCGGTGCGCCAGAAGGTGAAGCGGCTGGAGCAGGTGACGGTGGCGATGACGGCCGAGCTGGGCCGCGAACCCACGGACCAGGAGCTCGCCCTCGCGATGGGCATGTCGCGCGAGCAGTACAACGCCATGCTCGTCGATTCGAGCTGGGTCACCGTTTCGCTCGATGGCCTGCTGGACCGCGACGACAACAACGACGGCTCCGGTTCCACGGAGATGCCGGCCGATCCGAACGAAGAGGACTTCACGCGGCGCCTTGAGAAGCGCCAGATGCTGGACGCGCTTTCCGGGGCGGTGAAGGCGCTGCCGGAGCGCGAATGGCTGATCGTCAGCCTGTATTACAAGGACGAAATGACGATGAAGGAGATCGCCCAGATCCTGGAGATCTCGGAATCGCGCGTGTGCCAGTTGCACGGCCGCGCGCTGAGCCGCCTGCGGGCGCGCCTGGCGCGCGAGCGGACGGGTTAGGAGGCGTGGCGATGACGGACGCACTGGCACTCGTGGCGGTCTCGCAACTGGTGTGCATCGGGGCGATTGGCTACCTGTACATGCAGCTGCAATCGGTGAAGAACCGCGCCCCCCAGCGTGTGCGGCGGTCGCCGCGCGTGCAATCGCTGGAGCACCCGGTACAGGCGGTGACGCGTGAAGCCACGGGCCGCGCGGCCCGCGAGGCGTACGCCGCGGCCACTCCGCCGCGCCCGGCCCCGCGCGCCGCGCGACCCGCCGAGGGCGCCGTGGACGTGGCGGAACTCGCCCGGCGGATGAACCGCAGCGAGGAAGAGGTCCGGCTGCTCCTGCGCCGGAGGGGCCTCTCGCAATGAACCGGATGCTGGCGGCACTGCTCGTCGCGTTGGCGCTTCTCCCGGCGGCCCTTGGGCCGGCGGCGGCGGCGCGCGAACGGAGTGCCCCAGCTCGTGAAGCTGACGTACCTGGACGGGGTCTCCAATTTCGGGCCCAAGGATGCCGAGGGCGTGCTGGAGTTCAGCTTCGCCGAAGGGTACGTCCACCTCGAAGTGAAGAACCTCAAGCCGGCCGAGGGGTACAGCTACGAAGGGTGGCTCACCTCCCCGACGGAAGCGCTCTTCGTCGGCAAGATCGAACCCTCCGCGGCGGGCGCGTCGACGGTCGAATGGGAGCTCGGGAAGCTGCCCACGTACGACTACAACACCTTCGTGGTCATCGCCCGCAAGGGCGAGGCCGCGGGGACGCTGCCGGCGGCGAAATCCATCGCGGGCCGGTTCACCGTCATCTCGGACAGCACCGCCACTGGCAGCGGCTCGGTCGCCGACACGCGGCCGGGGACGCTGCCCGAAACGGGCCAGGCGGCCCCCGGGTTCGATTGGGCCCGCATCTTCTGGACGATGGCGGCGATGGGCGGGGTCGCCCTCTCCATCACCGTGGTCCGCAGGCACCTGCGGAAGGGAGCACGCGCATGATCAAGGGTCTCTACTCGGCGTTCAGCGCGATGGAAGCGGCGTGGAAGTACCAGGAGGTGCTCGCGAACAACATCGCCAACGCGAACACGGCGGGCTTCAAACGCGAAGTGACCGCGAAGGAGTCGTTCGCCGACATTCTGCTGTCGCAGCAGGCGCCGGTGGTCGCACCGTTCCCTTCGCGCATCCAGGCGGTGGTCGGGCAAATTGGCACCGGCAGCTTCATCGCCGACTTCGTGACCGACTGGTCCCAGGGCGCGCTGCAGGGTACGGGCGAGGAGCTGGACCTCGGCCTTTCGGGTGGCTTCTTCACCATTGAGACGCCCGACGGCGAGCAGTTCCTCACGCGGGACGGCCGCTTCAGCCGGGATGCGGCCGGCGACCTTGTCACCAGCCAGGGGAACTACGTGCTCGACATCGACGGCCAGCACATCAACCTTCCCGCCGAACGGGTGGACGTCGGGCCCTCGGGCGAGATCATCACCGCCGCGGGCGACGTCATCGCCCGGATTGGCGTGAACGACTACGGACCAAACGACCTGACGCGATCGGGCGAGGGTCATTTCACGGCCACTATCGGGGGGACCCCGATCGAGGGGACGGTGCGGCAGGGCTACCTTGAGCGATCAAATGCGAACCTCGTGGAGGACATGACCTCCCTCCTCGCGGTCCAGCGCACGTTCCAGGCGAACCAGACGATCATCTCCAGCCTGGACCGCACGCTCGACCAGGCGACGGGTCAGCTGGGCACGTATGGACGGTAAGCGATGACGACAATCCTTGCGGCGGCGGCGAGCGGCATGGTGCACAACCAGATGGTTCTCGACACGGTCGGGGACAACCTGGCGAACGTGCAGTCGGCGGCGTTCAAGCGGACCCGGATCGTGGCCGAAGGGCGGCCCGATGCCACCCGCACGCCCGAGATGTCGCGGCTCGGCGTTTCGGAATCCACGTTGGACCCGATCTTCGAAGTCGGGTCGGCGCAGATGACGGGCGACGAGCTTCATTTGATGCTCAACGACGACTCGTTCTTTCGCGTCCGGGATTTCGATGGCGGCGTCGCGTACACGCGGCTGGGGAAGCTGAGCGCCGACTACCTCGGACAGATCACGGCGTTCCGCGGGCGCGAACTCGACCCTCCCATCGTCACCGAGCCCGGCATGACCGCCTTCGCCGTGGATGCGAATGGCGTGCTCACCGGACGCACCCAGGACGGAACGATCGAGACGCTGGGCCAGATCGGACTGGTGCGGTTCATGAACCCCGCCGGCCTGGATTCGCTCGGGGACGGGCTGTACCGCGAGAGCGTGAACAGCGGCGCAATCACGGAAGGGTTCCCCGGCGACGGGGCATTCGCGACGGTGACACCCGGCGCCCTCGAGGCGTCGAACGTGGACATGGCCCGTGAATTCACGGAGATGATCCTCGCGCAGCGGGCCTACCAGGCCTCGGTGCGCGCCTTCAGCGTGGGAGATTCGATGCTCGCCACGGCCACGGACCTGACCCGCTAGGAGGTCATGCCATGACACAGATCAACGGACTCGGGTCGCTGGCGACGAGCCGCACGATGCAGGGGCAGGGTGCGCAGGGCGTGGAGGCGGGCGGCGCCAACAACGCCGAAGGCGCCGACCGCGCCCAGGGGCGGCAGGACAACGTCAGCCTCTCGGACCGCGGACGGATCGTGGGGCTTGCCGCCTCGGCGGTGCGCTCGTCGTCCGATGTGCGCGCCGAGAAGGTGGCCGCGCTGAAGGCGTCGATCGCCAACGGCACGTACCAGGGCGACAACGACGCCGTCGCCGCGCGGCTGCTTCGCACCGGAACCTTCGAGTGACACCCGCCGCCGAACAGCGCGAGCGGCTCGAGGCGCTCGCCGGCGTCCTGGGCCAGCAGGGCGCGCTCCTCGGCGACCTCGTGCGGCTCTCCAAGGAGGAGCAGGACGCGCTCGTGCAGTCGGATTTCGACGCCATCCACCGCGCGAGCGAACGCATGCTCGCGGTGTCCCAGGACCTTGAGCTGCTGGACCGGGAGCGCGAGGCGCTGGTCACCGGTTTCGGAAAGATCGAGACGCTGGAGGAGCTCGTCCCCACGGCCGATGCTCTTGGTGTGGGCGCCATCGCCGTGCTTCGCGACAGCCTGATGGCCCAGGCGACGGAACTGCGCGACCTCCAGGAGGCGAACGCGCGGCTGATCCTGAACGCGGCAAAGCTGCGGGAACGCTGGTACGGGATGCTCGCGGGGCTTTCGTCGCCGACCTACGGGTCCGGGGGCAAGCAGGAGTTCCGCCAGTCCCGGGACATCATGTCGCGGAGCGCGTAGGGCCCGGCGGGCAAGGAGACTACCATGGGCCTCTCCCTGGGGCTGGATACCGCCGTCAAGGCGCTGCGCGCACACCAGCTCGCCGTCGACGTGGCATCCCACAACATCGCAAACGCCAACTCTCCGGGCTTCTCCCGCCAGCGGGTGCTGCTGCGCCCCATGGGCATCGACGGGAGCGACCACTTCACGCGGGATGCGCTCCTGGGGCGAACGGGCTTCGGTGTCGACGCGCACGACGTGAACCGGGTGCGGGACGTGTTCCTCGACTTCCAGGCGCGCACGGCGATGAGCTCGCGCAGCCAGTCGCAGTCGTACTCCACCGCCATCAGCCAGACGGAGCTCGTGTTCAACGACCCTAGCGACGAAGGGTTGAGCGGCCTCATCGATGCATACTTCGCGGCGTGGCACGACGTGGTGAACGACCCGGAATCGGGCCCCGCGCGCACGACCCTGGTGAACGCCGCCACGACGCTGACGACGCGCATCCAACGCGCGCACACGGACCTGCAGACGCAGCGGCAGGACCTTGACCGGCGCATCGCCGGCGAGGCCGACAAGATCAACGCGGCCTCTCACGAGTTGGCCCAGCTGAACTTCCAGATCAAGCAGGTGGAGCTCTCGGGCGACAGCGCGAACGACCTGCGGGATCGGCGGGACCTGCTCCTGGACCAGCTCTCCGAGCTGGGACCGGTTTCGTACACCGAGCAGGATGACCACTCCGTCACGGTCTACCTGGGCAACCACGAGCTGGTGACCGGGAACATCGCGCGCGACGTGGAGGCGATCCCGGATGTGGCGAAGCCGGGGTTCACGCAGCTGGTGTTCGCGATGGATGGCGAGGCCGTCCAATCCACCACGGGCGAGATCAAGGGGCTCTTCGACGCGCGGGATGTGGCCGTGCCGGGGGTATCCGCGAAGCTCGATGCCCTCGCTTCGGGGCTCATCACCTCCGTGAATACGCTGCACCAGGCGGGCTTCGGGCTCGACAACAGCACGGGACTCGCGTTCTTCACGGGCACGGGGGCGGCGAACATCGCCCTCAACGCCACACTGGCGGGCAACCCCAACCGGATTGCCGCATCCTCGGCGGCGGGCAGCCCCGGTAACGGCGCGAACGCGCTCGCCATCGCCGACCTGCAGCTGGCGCAGACGATGGCGGCGGGGACCGCGACCTTCGGCGAGTACTACGGCGACATGGTGAGCGTGCTCGGCGCCGACGCGAGCCGGGCCCAGGGCCTCGCGGAGTCCGGCACGCTGCTCGTGAGCCACCTGGACAACCTGCGGCTCTCCGTGCAGGGCGTGAACATCGACGAGGAGGTGACGAACCTGACCTCGGCGCAGCACGCCTACCAGGCAGCCGCACGCGTGATCACCGCCATCGACCAGATGCTGGAGACGCTGATTTCGAACACCGGCGTGGTTGGGAGGTAGCGATGCGCGTCACCGAGCAATCACGGCTCACGGCCCGCGTCGGGTACCTCAACCAGGTCTCGGCGAAGCTCGACAAGCTGCAGGGCCAGCTCTCCACCGGCAAACGGATCGATCGCGCCAGCGACGACCCCGCGGGCGCGGCGATTTCGCTGGGACACCGGCAGGACATCGCCTTCGAAACGCAGATGCGGCGCAACCTCTCGAACGGCACCGCGTTCCTGAACGCCACCGACTCCGCCCTCGCGAGCGCGGGGGACGTAATTCAGCGCGTTCGAGAACTCACCGTGCAGGCCTCGAACGACACGATGGGAAGCAACGAACGCACGGCGATCGGAGCGGAGGTGAACCAGCTGATCGGGCACCTCGCGCAGGTCGGCAACACCAACTTCGGCGGCGCCTACATCTTCGCGGGACACAAATCAGACCAGCCCGCTTACACGACGACGGGTTCGCCGCCCACGGCGGTGACGTTCCAGGGCGACTCGGGGCTGCGCGTGCGGCGGATTTCGAAGCAGGACGCAGTGGCGGTGAACGTCATCGGCAGCGACGTGTTCGGGACGCTGTTCACGGACCTGATCGCGCTGCGGGACAACCTCAATGGGTCACAGCCGGGGCAGGTGATCGCGGGGAGCCTGCAGCAGATCGACGCGGGGCTGGACCGGGTACTCCAGGCGCGGGCGGACATCGGCGCGCGCACCAACCGCTTCGAATCGGCCACCTTCGTCTCGGAAGCGACGGACACGGACCTGCAGAAGCTGCGCGCCGACATCGAGGACATCGACCTGCCGGGCACGATCGTGGCATTCCAGGCGCAGCAGAGCGCGTACGAAGCGGCACTTGGGGCGATCGGGCGCACCGCCAACATGACGCTCCTGGACTTCCTTCGCTAGCACTGCCGCGCGTGCATGAGGGGCCGCGGTCGCCGCCCGGGGTCCCTGTCACCGGTTCAACACTCGGATGCGAGGAACGGTGAAGGCGTTCACCGAGTGTGCACGGAAAGGTTTCTCGATCACACCCCTACAGGAAGTTCCCTAAGGGCGATATCCAGAGGGAAGGACTCCGCAAATCTCATACGCGGTGTTCCAGCCCCTACCGGGGCACCCCTGGAGGAACGAAGCGATGTCTTCGATCGTCACCAACGTTGGCGCCATCAACGCGCAGCGCAACCTGAGCATGAGCGGCGTGAAGATGGGCAAGGTGCTGGAGAAGCTGTCCAGCGGCTACCGCATCAACCGCGCGTCCGACGACGCCGCCGGCCTCGGCATCTCCGAGAAGATGCGCGCGCAGATCCGCGGCAACACGCAGGCCCTCCGCAATGCCCAGGACGGCATTTCGATGATCCAGACCGCTGAAGGCGCGATGGACGAGATCCACAGCATCCTCCAGCGCGCTCGCGAACTCTCCGTCCAGGCCGCCAACGGCTCCATGGACAGCGCCGCCCGCACCTCCATCGGTACGGAAATGGTCGCCCTGCAGTCCGAAATCAACCGCATCGCCGGCGCCACGCAGTTCAACGGCCAGCAGCTGCTGAACGGCACGCTCGTCGGTTCGCTCACGGGCGGCTCGGCGACGAAGGTCGGTACCTCGATCGCGGGCGCCGGTGGCGCCGCCACCGTCGCGGCCCTCGATGTCTCGAAGGCGCAGGCGGGCACGTACGCCATCACCTCCACCGCCACGACCATCACCCTCAACGGCGAGACCATCGCCCTCAACGACATGGCCGCCAACAGCAGCCAGGTCCTGAACTGGGCTTCGACGGGCATCACCATGACGCTCGTTACCGACACCGCCAAGACCGCCGCCAACATCAACACCGACATCGGCGACTTCGGCGCCGGCATCACCGTCGGCGGTACCGGCTCGGCCGTCTTCCAGGTCGGCGCGAACGTCGGCAACACGATGAACGTCGCCTTCAGCGACGTCCGCGCCAACCAGGCGACGGGCCTCAACCTGAGCACGTGGGTCGCCGGCACGGCGGTGCAGGACCTCGCTTCGGCGAACTCGCGCATCACCGAGATCGACGCCGCCATCACCACGCTGAACACCCGGCGCTCGGACCTTGGTGCGGCGCAGAACCGCCTCGAGCACACCATCGCCAGCCTCGGCGTCAGCGTCGAGAACCTGACCGCCGCCGAGAGCCGCATCCGCGACGCGGACGTGGCCGAGCTTTCGAGCCAGATGGTGAGCAACCAGATCCTCCAGCAGGCCGGCACCGCCGTCCTGGCGCAGGCGAACCAGTCCTCGCAGTCGGTCCTCAGCCTCCTGCGGTAATCCTGGTCACGGCATGAACGAGGGCCCCCGCCGGTGGCGGGGGCTCTTGTTTGCTCCCCCGCGGGAAGCAGTCACCCGTTGTTCACCCGCTGTCACCGTTCCCGTCCCCCTTCGCAACCGTCCTGACCCGCGATAACCAACCCAGACGCCCCCACGAACACTCACGGTGGAGGCGGGGCCCAGGCCCCGGGGGCACAGGAAGGGACGGGACACCAATGTCTTCGATCGTTACGAACGTGGGCGCCCTCAACGCGCAGCGCAACCTGAGCATGACCGGCCTGAAGATGGGCAAGGTTCTCGAAAAGCTCTCCAGCGGCTTCCGCATCAACCGCGCCGCCGACGACGCCGCCGGCCTCGGCATCTCCGAGAAGATGCGCTCCCAGATCCGCGGCAACGCCCAGGCCGTGCGCAATGCGCAGGACGGCATCTCGATGATTCAGACCGCTGAAGGCGCGATGGACGAGATCCACAGCATCCTCCAGCGCGCTCGCGAACTCTCCGTCCAGGCCGCCAACGGCTCCATGGACAGCGCCGCCCGCACCTCCATCGGTACGGAAATGGTCGCCCTCCAGTCCGAAATCAACCGCATCGCCGGCGCGACCACGTTCAACGGCTCGCAGCTGCTGAACGGCACGCTCGTCGGTTCGCTCACGGGCGGCTCGGCGACGAAGGTTGGTACCTCGATCGCGGGCGCCGGTGGCGCCGCCACGGTTGCCGCCCTCGATGTCTCGAAGGCGCTCGCCGGGACCTACGCCATCACCTCGACGGCCACGACCATCACCCTCAACGGCGAGACCATCGCCCTCAACGACATGGCCGCCAACAGCAGCCAGGTCCTCAACTGGGCTTCGACGGGCATCACCATGACGCTCGTCACTGACACCGCGAAGACCGCCGCCAACATCAACACCGACATCGGCGACTTCGGCGCCGGCATCACCGTTGGCGGCAGCGGCTCGGCCGTCTTCCAGGTCGGCGCGAACGTCGGCAACACGATGAACGTCGCCTTCAATGACGTCCGCGCCAACCAGGCGACGGGCCTCAACCTCACGACCTGGGTCGCCGGCACGGCGGTGCAGGACCTGGCTTCGGCGAACTCGCGCATCACCGAGATCGACGCCGCCATCACGACCCTCAACACCCGGCGCGCCGACCTCGGCGCGGCGCAGAACCGCCTCGAGCACACCATCGCCAGCCTCGGCGTCAGCGTCGAGAACCTGACCGCCGCCGAGAGCCGCATCCGCGACGCGGACGTGGCCGAGCTCTCGAGCCAGATGGTGAGCAACCAGATCCTCTCGCAGGCCGGCACCGCCGTCCTGTCGCAGGCGAACCAGGCGTCGCAGTCGGTCCTCAGCCTCCTGCGGTAGTCCTGAACCCCGGCACCTGACGCGAAGCCCCCGCCTCACGGCGGGGGCTTTCGTGCGTCCAAGGGGTTTCCCCGATTCTGGCGAAAACGCGGCGGCGAGGGCTCAAGGCGGGGCGGGGCGTTCCGATACTCCGCATGTACTCCTCTCGTCCACCCAATAGAAACCACAGGGGACGGGAGGCGCCAGGGCAGAAGCGCTGGCACTTCTTGGAGGTAAGGGTCCATGGGAATGCAGATCGCCACCAACGTTGCTGCCATCAATGCGCAGCGCAACCTCAGCATGACGAGCCTCAAGATGGGCAAGGTCCTCGAGAAGCTCTCCAGCGGCTACCGCATCAACCGCGCCGCCGACGACGCCGCCGGCCTTGGTATTAGCGAGAAGATGCGCTCCCAGATCCGCGGCAGCGCCCAGGCGCTCCGGAACTCGCAGGACGGCATCTCGATGATTCAGACCGCTGAAGGCGCGATGGACGAGATTCACAGCATCCTCCAGCGCGCTCGCGAACTGGCCGTCCAGGCGGCGAACGGCTCGATGGACACCGCGGCGCGGACCTCCATCGGCACCGAGCTCGTCGCCCTCCAGACCGAAATCAACCGCATCGCCGCCGCCACGCAGTTCAACGGCGCGCAGCTCCTCAACGGCACGCTCGTCGGCACGCTCAGCGGCGCCTCGGCGACGGAGGTCGGCACGGTGCTCAACGGCGCCGGCGGCGATGCGACGGTCGCGGCGCTCGACGTGGGCAAGGCGCAGGCCGGCACCTACGGCATCACCTCCACCGCCACGACGATGACGATCAACGGTGAAACGGTGACCGTGAACGACATGGCCGCGAACAGCTCGCAGGTCCTGAACTTCGCCGCCACCGGTATCACGATGACGCTCGTCACCGGCGGCGCGGGCAAGACCGCCGCCAACATCAACACCGACATCGCCGACTTCGGCGCCGGCATCACCGTCATCGGCAGCGGCTCCGCCGTGTTCCAGGTCGGCGCAAACGTGGGCAACACCATGAACGTCGCCTTCAACGACGTCCGCGCCAACCAGGCCACCGGCCTGAACCTGACGACGTGGGTCGCGAACACGGTGGTTCAGGACCTGGCGGCTTCGAACGCCCGCCTGACCGAGATCGACTCGGCCATCACGACGCTGAACACCCGGCGTGCGGACCTCGGCGCGGCGCAGAACCGCCTTGAGCACACCATCGCCAGCCTCGGCGTGGCGGTCGAGAACCTGAGTGCGGCGGAAAGCCGCATCCGCGACGCGGACGTGGCCGAGCTTTCGAGCCAGATGGTCAGCAACCAGATCCTCTCGCAGGCGGGCGTGTCGGTGCTCGCCCAGGCGAACCAGGCGCCTCAGTCGGTCCTGAAGCTCCTGCAGTAAGGAAGGCCGGCCGGACCCTCCGGCCTGAGTGGCGGGCCCGGGCATCTGCCCGGGCCCGTCGTGTTTTCCGGGCCAATCCGGCGGCGCCGCTCAAGGTGGGGCTCATGCCGGCCGAAGATCAGGAAGAACCCGGGAGGTAGGACACCATGCGCGACCTTAGTGTGGCTCGTATCGACCCGGTTTCCGCCCGCGTGCATGCCACGCAGTGGGAGCACCACGGTGGACGCCGGCAACAGCGGCAGCCGCGGCAGGGTTCGCGGGAACGGCTGCTGGCCGCCGCGCTCCCGGGGTGCGACCCCGCGCGGTATGAGATCGCATCCGAATGGGATGCGGCGGGCGCGCTCCAGGGGTGGCGGTGGTGGAGATCGCGACCGGCCTCGTGGTAGCGCACATCGGCATCGACCAGATCGCGCGCCTCAACGAGGTAAGCGACCAGCGGGGGCTCTTCTTCGAGCGCAGGGGGTAGGCCGCGATGAGCAGCCCAATCCGGATCGGCAATTTCTTTTCGACCTTCGACACGGAGTCCGTGATCAGCCAGCTCACGGCGCTTCGGCAGGGTCCGATCCGGAAGCTCGAGGTGCAGCGCAAGCAGTACACCGCCCAAAAGGCGGCCCTCAGCGGCCTCAGCGCGAACTTCTCCGCGCTGCTGCTGCGGGCGAAAGCACTCACCGAAGCGACCTCGGTTTCTGGCAAGACATCCTCCGTGGACGGCACGGGGGTGGCGGCGGCGGCGACGCCGTCCTCGGCACTGGGGACGTTCTCGGTGAACGTCACGCAGCTCGCGACGGGCACGACCGCGCAGGGCACGGCTCTCACGGCAGCGGTGGACCAGGTCTCGACGCTGAGCAGCTCGAACTTCAACATCCCGGTCTCGGCGGGCACGTTCACGATCAAGACGGCCACGGGCGGCACGGCCACGATCGCGGTGGACCCTGCCACGCAGTCACTCGACGACGTGGTCGCCGCCATCAACGCCACCACCGTTGGCATCACCGCCTCGGTGACGAACGACACGAACGGCCGCGCGAACCGGATCTCGATGACGTCGACGCAGGGTGCGATTTCGCTGGGCGCGGGCGGCGACACGTCGAACTTCCTGCAGGCCACGAACCTCGTAGCCTCTCCCGGGACGACCACGCGAACGAGCACGTTCGACCTCGCGCGCCTGAACCCCGGCGGAAAGATGGCCACGGCCTCGTTCCTCGGGGGGCCCCCGGCGGCGGGTCCGCAGTCGTTCAGCATCAACGGCGTGCAAATCAACTACGACACGGCGGCGGATTCGCTCAACGACGTTATCGGCCGGATCAACGCGAGCACGGCCGGAGTAACGGCGCGCTACGACGGCCAGACCGACACGATCAAGCTCACCCAGACGAAGACAGGCTCGCTGACCATCACGCTCGCGGACAACGGCGGCGGCGACTTCCTCGCGAAGACGGGCCTCCTCGCGGCGGCGCAGACGATGGGGACGAACGCGCAGTACGCCGTGGATGGCGGCGCCACGCAGTACTCGGATTCGAACACGGTCACGGTGAACGGCAGCACGCTGACGCTGAGCGCTACCACCACGACGCCGGCGAAGGTGACGGTGAGCCAGGACACCGCCAGCGCGGTGACGGCGGTGAAGAACTTCGTGGCCGAGTACAACGGCCTGATGGATGCGATCAACGCCGCGACCAAGAACAACGGCAAGGACACCACCACATCCGGTTCGCTGGTTGGCGATTCCAGCCTCGCTGCGGTGCAATCGAGCCTGCGCTCCATCATTTCGAGCGCGGGCAGCAACCTCACGGGGAACTTCGCGACGCTGGGCCAGATCGGCCTGTCGTTCGGCGCCGTCGGCTCGGCCGTCGGATCGACGACGAAACTGGTGCTCGACGAGGCGAAGTTCAAGTCGGCGCTGGCGAGCGACCCGGCGTCGGTGCAGGCGGTGTTGAGCCAGCAGGAGCTGACGGCCACGCTCGCGCCCGCGGGCACGGGGTCGCTGGCGAGCATGACCGGCACCTATTCGGGCACGAAGCAGGGGACGTACGCGATCAGCGACGACGGCCTGGGCACGCTGACGGCCACGTTCACGCCTGCCGATGGCGGGCCGGACGTGGTGACGACGGGGGCGATTACGGCGGGCGGGACGAACAGCTCCCTCATCCCGGGGATGACGCTGCAGGCAGGCCCCGCACTCCAGGCCGGCACGCACAGCATCGCCGTCGGGGCCTCGCGCCAGAGCGTGATCAAGCGCATCCAGGGCTACCTGGAGGTGCAGGCGGGCGTGGGCGGGGCGCTCGCCAAGCGCCAGGAAACGTACGACAAGCGGCTCGCCGACATCACCAAACGGCAGGACCAGATCCAGTCGGCTGTCGACAAGGAAATGGAGATCCTGCGGCGCAAGTTCACGGCGATGGAGCAGGCGCAGGCGCGGGCCCAAACGCTGACGACGGCGATTTCGAACGCCATGGCGAAAATCACCGCGAGTGACAATTAAGGCGGTGGGGTCATTCCCGATGTCGGAACGGGCCACGGCGGTCGACGATCACGGTGGCAGCAAACGCCACTCACCACGGGAGCACCGATGACCACTGAAGGGTACAACGCCTATCGCACCGTCGGGACGACGACGGCGGATCCGGTGACGCTCACGACGATGCTGTACGACGGGGCGCTGAAGGCGCTGCGGCGTGCGCGCATGTTCGCTCAGCAGGGCGAGACGCAACGGTTCTTCGATGAGACGGGCCGGGCCCATCTGATCGTTGGCGAGCTGTTGGCGACGCTCGACATGGAGCAGGGCGGCGAAATCGCGCGCACCCTCTCGGCCCTGTACGTCTACTGCATGCGCTGCATCATCGAGGCCAGAGCCGACAACACGGCGATGCTGGACGAGGCGGAGCGCCACATCACGCGCATCACCGAGGCGTGGAAAAAGGCGACGGACGAGCTTCGCACGCAGGCGGCGTCGGGCGCGGCGGCGGAGGCCGTGGCCTGATGCCCGGCGTCAGCGAAGCGCGAGACGCAGGCCAGGAGCTGATCGACTCCCTCTCACGGGGCGAATTCGAAGCGTACCTCGATGCCGAAGACCGGTACTTCGCCCTCTGTGCCGATGTGCTCGGGCGCACGATGACGCCCGGGGACGGCGAGGGGCTGCGGGGGTTGCTTGCAGTGCAGGCGGAAATCGAACGGCAGCTCGCGACGCTATCGCGGGGCGTGGCGGCGGAGATGGTCCGCTTGCGCCGCCGTGCGCAGGCGTCGAAGGCGTACCTTGCCCAGCCGCTGGCACAGGCGAGCGGAGTGGCCGAGGGCTAAATCAGCCCCGGGAAGACGACCAGACAACGGCGGGCCCCAGGGCCTGCCGTCTTTGGTTCAAGGGCCGACGGGCCACGGCCATTGTCACCAAATGGGACTGTAACCTGCTCCCTGACGGAAACGCCCGTTCGTTCAGCCCGCGCTCGCCGTGCCGATACTTCACCCAGACGCGCAAATGCGCGGGCGTTGGAGGCGGTGGTGGCGCGACGTTTCAGCCTCAGTGGTTCGAACCTCGCGTTCGTGGGGATGGTCATCGGGGCCGGCGCGATTGCGTGGTACGGCACCATGTCGCGCCCCGGCGAGCCCACCACCCCCGCCGAAGCCGCGACGATCGCGCCCGCGGTGGCGGCGAACGAGCTCCCCGAAGTTCGCGAGCTGCCCCGGGGAAGCCTTCCCACGCGGCTGGTCGTTCCCAGCGCGGGCATCGACACCAGTGTGGTGGAGGTGGGCGTGGTGGTGGACAGGGGGAAGGCGACATGGGAGACGGCGTGGCGCGCCGCGGGGCATCACATCGATTCCGCGCGGCCGGGCCAACCCGGCAACGTCGTCATCACCGGGCATGTTTCGGTGGCCGACCGGGCGAACCTCGCCGTCTTCAAGACGCTGAACCAGGTCCACCCCGGCGACATCATCGAGATGCAAACCGGCGACCAGGTGTACCGGTACGCGGTGACAAAGGTGAGCACGGTGGACCCGAACGCGACGAACGTCCTGCGATCGAGCCACCAATCGACGGTGACGTTGATCACGTGTACGCCGGACTTGAAGCAGCGTCTGGTGGTGACGGGCACGCTCGTCTGAACCGGCGGAATACCGCTTGAGAGGGCCCGGGAACGGGCGTAGGATGGCAGGAGAGGTGTCGCGATGGCAGACGTAGGCCGAACCAGGACGACGGGCGTCACCGGAGCGGTGGTGTACGACTTCAGCCGGGCGCAGGCGCGGCGTGCGGCTTCCGCGACGGCCACGCCCGCCGACACCGCGGGCATCAGCGAGGACGCGCGGGAGCTTTCTCGCGCCCGGGAAGCCGTCGAGGCAGCACCGGACGTGCGAGCGGATCGCGTGCGTTCGCTGCAGCAACAGATTCGCAACGGCAACTACAACCCGGACCCACGGGAAGTGGCGAAGCGCATCATGGAGCGCGGCCTCTAGCCGCGGCTCCGGTGGCATTGTGGGGCCGCGATCAACGCCGGCCGCCAACGTAGCGGGCGCGCGAGCGCCCGTTCTTCGTTCCCCTCGAGTATTGCGGGTGCCGGCGTCCCGTCGCGGTCGAGCGGGATGGGTGGATCAGCGCCCCCGGAACGACGGATCGTTGCGGTCGATCCAGGCGTCGGCGAAGCGGTGCTGGTAGCCGTCGGAAGCATCGAGCGGGAACCCGCGGACGTAGGGCCAGGCGAGAGCCACCACCCGTTCGCTGACGAAGTTGACGCCGAGGTTGAGCGCCAGCAGCCGGCGTTGCACGTCGTGGCCAATAGCGCGGCGCTTCCCTTCGTCGAGCTCCTTGCGCTGCGCATCGATGAGGCCGTCGAGCTCCGTGCTCCTGAGGGCGAAGCTGTTCTTCGTTCCCGAGCTGTGGAAGTACGGGTAGAGCCAGTCGTCGAGGTCGATCCAGCCGTTGTCGGGGCCCGCCACCCAGGGCGCGTTGCCGCTGAGCATGCGCCCCACGAGGTCGCCGATGGGAAGCGGGTAGATCGCGACGTTGAGGTCCAGCGCGGCCTTGAGCTGCTGTCGGATGAGGCTGCCCAGCCCCAGGTTCGCCTCCGCGTCGTCGGGGACGAAGAGGGGAGGTCGGTGTCGGGAGCTTCTTTTCGGACCGGAAGGCCGCCATCAGGGCCCGCGCCTCGGCGATATCCTGCTCGCGGCCTGCGGCCCCCGGGCGGTACCCGGCGACGTTCGTCAGCTCCGATTGCGGGAGCGTCCAGCGCGTCATTGGCCACGAAACCCACGGGTTCAGGTCGCCCGAGCCCGCAAACCACTGCTGGATCATGGCGCGGCGGTCGAGCGCGGCGGCGACGGCGTTCCGGAAGCGGACATCGTTGTAGGGGAACTGCGGCTCGAAGAAGCGCATGCCATAGAACATGGAGTGACCGACGGTCGTCTCCTGGAGCTGGGGCACGGCGCGCTTGAGCTTTTCGGCCTGGGGGCGCCCGACGAACACCGCATCGAGCTTCTTCGTGCGGAGACCCGCCTCGAGCTCGTCCGTGTCCTTGGGCTGCACCACCGTCAGGCCATCGAGGTAGGGGCGGGCGTTCCCGCCATGCCACCCCGGGTTGCGGGACACGCTGGCGAACTTGCCATCCTGCCATTCGACCCAGCGGAAGGGGCCACTGCCGACCTGGGTATCGAGGGTGAAGGCGCCGGCGGCGAGCTCCTCGGGAATGACGAAGGCGTTCACGTCGGCGAAGAGGCCGAGCGCGGCCGCCATCGGCGCCGCCAGCTTCACCACGATCGTCTGCGGGTCCGGCGTGTCCACGCTCTCGACCACCGACCAGCGCGCTTTGCGGACGAAGGAGCGGTCGCCGTCCTTCTGGCGCAGGATCGATGCCTTCACGTCGGCGGGGGTAACGGCGCGGCCGTTGACCGGGGGCCGCTCCTGCCACTTCGCGCCACCGTTGAGGCGGAAGAAGAAGGTGGTCGCGTCGGGCTGTTCGGGGAGGTCACGGGCGAGGTCGGCGACGATCGCGCCGTCGACCTGGTTCTGGTACGCAATCAGGCGGCTGAACACGAGGGACTGGATGCCGTAGAACGGGCCCGCCTGCGTCTTATGTGGATCAAGGCTGCTGTCGCGGGTGACGTAGCCGGTGACACGCATCGCCTCGCCGTGCTGGCCGCTCGCGCCGGGACGGGTGGGGGCGGGGGAGGCTGAGGGGCGCGTGGGCGTGCGGCTCGCCGAGGGCGACGGCAGCGAGGCGAGTCCCCCATCACCGCTTTTCGAGCCACCGCAAGCGGCGGCGAACAGCGCCGCGCCCCCCGCGCCGGCAAGCCCGAGGAAATGGCGCCGGGAAAGACCGCGGGGGGCTGTCTCTCGGCCGGTCATGGTTAGCACTCATACTAGGCGGCGCGGGGGATATGCACCGGCAAGCAACGTTTTCGGAGGGCACCGTGGCGAGGAAGTTCAGTTCGAGCGAGATCGAGGCCGCGTTGGCCGAAACCCCGGGCTGGGCCGCCGACGGCGATTGCCTCGTGCGGACGCTGCTCTTCGGGGACCACATCACCGCCTTCGGCTTCGTCACGCGAGTGGCGATGGCCGCGGAGGCGATGGACCACCACCCGGACCTGCGCATCGCGTACAACCGGGTGGAGCTGCGACGCCAAAAAGGCCGCCAGGATGGCGGCCTCTTCGAGGGTGCGGGTGGTTCGACGCCTAGTGGGGCTCGAGCGAGACGCGAACCTGCTTGACGAGGATCTTCTCTTCGTCGCTGAGCTCGTCCCAGCTCTTCAGGACTTCGTTCTTGAGCGGGAAGATGTGAATCGCATCCCAGCCGCAGACGTCTTCGCAGAGGCGGCAGCCGGTGCACTTCTTCTCATCGACGGTGCTCACGCCGAAGAAGTCGTCGATGCGGTCGGAGTGCTGCAGGCTGAGGGCGTCGAACGGGCAGACGTTGATGCAGAGCTCGCAGCCGGAGCCGATGCACTTCTCCTCGATCACGACGGACTTGGGCCAATCGTTCTTCTTGAGAGAGCGGCAGGCGTCGCCGAAGGTGTTGAGGATCGCCTCGGGCGGGCAGACGATGCCGCACGCACCGCAGTCGATGCAGAGGCTGGGATCGATGACGTGGAGGCCGTTGCGCTCCCCGGTGATTGCGTTGGTGGGGCAGCGCTTGGTGCACGCCGTGCAACCGATGCACGTTTCAATGATCTTATAGGACAAGGCGGACTCATCCTTGAGAGGAGTGGGTCCAGTCTACCACGCGCTAGTGAAAGCTGTCGCAATCGAACGCATTCCGCTGCCCCGGGAGTATGCGACGATACGCCGCATGGATGCAGCTTCCCGCGAGATCGTCGAAGTCGAGTGGCAGTTCGAGGCGAGGGACCTCGGGGCCGTGGCCGAGTGGCTTTCCAAAGCCAACGTTCCCGGCTATTCGCTGCGCGCGGGAAAGACGAAGCAGCAGCGCGACACGTACTGGGACACCGCCGACGGCGCCATCAGCCGGGCGCGGTTCACCTGCCGTGTCCGGGAACGGGGCGACGGCGCGGAGGCCACCATGAAGGGCACGGCGGAGGCGCGCGGCGGCATGCGGACGCGCCGTGAGGTGACGGCCGAGCTTCCCCCCGGGGCGACTTCGCCCGCAGGGGCGCCGGGCGAATGCGGCCACCTCGTGCGCGTGCTCTGCGGCAAGCAACCCCTCGTCGAGCTGTTCACCCTCACCCAGAAGCGCCAGATCTTCCTCCTGAGCGACGACCAGGGCGAGCTCGCCGAGATCTCGCTCGACCAGTCGCGCGCGGAGCGGGGCGGGCTCGGGGGCGAGATGGTGCGGGTCGAAGTGGAGGTGGAGGAGGGCGCCGAGGAACGCGCGCGCCGGTTCGTGGACCTGCTGGTGGCGATGGGCGGCCTCACGCCGGCCGAGACATCCAAGTTCCAGGCGGCCATGGCGCTGACGGGGCAGGAGCCCACGCCGAAGTCTCCCGCGCTCGGTTCGACGGCACTGTCGCCGAGCATGACGGCGGCCGAGGCTGCCTACGCCGTGCTGCGCAAGCACTTCGGAGTCTTCCTCGCGAATGAGCCTTCGACGCGACTGGGCGAAGACATCGAGGGGCTGCACGACATGCGCGTGGCGGCACGGCGGCTGCGGGCGGCGATGAGCGCCTTTCGCCCCTACCTGCCGCCGCGGTTCGACCGCTTCCGGCTCGAACTGGGGTGGGTGGCCGCCGCCCTCGGCGTCGTGCGGGACCTCGACGTGCAGATCGAACGGATGGAGGAGTGGCGTGCGGGGTTCGACGAATCGCACGCGCACGCGCTGGACGGCATCGAGCAGATTCTTGAGCACCGCCGGGGGCGCGGGCGGGCGCGAATGCTCGCGGTGCTCGATTCGCGGCGCTACGCGCTCTTCGTCGAGCGATTCTCCGCGGCGCTGCGGATTGGACCGCCCCACGGGTTCGAAGCGGGCGCCGTGCCCGCCCTCGATGCCGGCCCGCGGCTCATCGAGCGGCGGTACCGGCGGGTGCGCAAGCTCGGCGACGCGATCTCGCCCGCCTCACCGGCCTACGAGTACCACACGCTCCGGATCGACGCGAAGAAACTCCGGTACGCGCTCGAGTTCTTCGGGCCGCTGTACGGCAAGCAGTCGCTCGATTTCAGCAGCCGCGTCACGGCCCTGCAGGATGTGCTCGGGCTGCACCAGGACGCGGAGGTCGCCGTGGACATGCTGCGCGACCTCGCGGAGAGCGACGGACGGCGGCTCGGACCTTCGACCCTGATGGCGATGGGCGCCATCTCCGAGCGGTACCGGCAGCACGGGGCGGAGCTTCGCGGGCAGTTCCCGGCGGTCTACGGGCCGCTCAAGGGAAAGGAGTGGAAGGCGCTGCGGGCGCTGATGGAAGAACGAATGGGCGGGAGAGGTAACGTTAATTAGACACGCATTCAGCAGCGGCGGCCGCCTGCCGATCTTCGAAACGTGGAAGGCTATCTCACCGGAGGCGAGCGCTTCGTCCTGGTGCGCACGTCGCTCAAGCCACCCCGGCAGGTGCAGGCAACGGCGCTCTCGGTGCGTGGTGCGCTGATCGAGATCGAGGCCATGGACGGCGATTTCGGCGCGGCCGAACCGGCACGCGCAGTCGTCCTGAAGGGCGAAAGCAAGTACATCGCGGCGGGCGAAGTGGCGGCGGGATCGAGCGGCAAGATCTGGCTGCGCATCACCTCCGGCTGGCAGGTCATGAACCGCCGAAAGCAATCGCGGTTCGCGACGCGCATGGCGGCCACGGTTATCTGCCTTGAGAGCCACGCAAGCCAGGCCGGGCGCGTCCTCGACATTTCACGCGGGGGGCTGCGCATGGAGCTGCACGTGCACCCCGGCCCCGGCGAGCTGCTGGTGAAGCTGAACTGGCAACGCGCCGTGGTGCTGCTCCCGGCGCTCTTCGCGGGCTGGGACGATACGCAGGACGGGGGCGAGCTGCGCGTGCGCTTCGGCGAGCTCGACGCCGAGCAGATTCACTTCGTGGACGACCTGATCGAGTTCCTTTCGACGGAGACGCGGGCCGCCTGACGCGCCGGCGGCTGGAACGCGCAATGGGCCGGGGCATGCGCCCCGGCCCATTGCCATGTCCGCCGGGCAAGAGGCCCGGCGAGGTTACCGGTTAGCGCTCGTCACGACGGCGGCGCGTGGCAGCCGTACCGGCGAGGCCGAGACCCGCGAGAAGCAGGCCGCCGGCAACGATGAGACCGGTCTGGTCCGACGAGGCCTGGCCGTTACCGGTCGAAGGCGCCATCGGCGTTTCGGCGCTCACCGCCGACTGATTCGAGCCCATCGTGCCCGTGTTCGAGCCACCGGTGCTCGAGTTCGAGCCGGTGTTCGAGCCCGTGTTCGACGAGGTGTCGAGGCCGCTGTCACTGACAGCCGACCCGCCGCCCGTGTTCGAACCACCCGTGTTGCCCGTGATGGGCTGAGTGGTGCTCGTCGACGGGACGTCCGTCGGGTTTTCGGTGGCCGTGCCGGTCGGCGTAAGCGTGGCCGGCGAGGTCGCGGTGACCGTGGCCGTCCCCGTCGGTTCCGTCGTGAACGTCGCAGTCGGCGTAAGGGTGGCCGGCGACGTCGCGGTGGCGGTCAGGGTGGGCGTCATGGTCGCCGTCTCGGTGGCGGTGACGGTGGCCGTGGGGGTCAGCGTCGCCGGTTCCGTGGCGGTGGCGGTGGCGGTCGGCGTCATCGTGGCGGTCTCCGTCGGGGTGACGGTGGCCGTGACGGTGCCGCCGGGCGTCGTCGAAGGCGTGGCCGTCTCCGTCGCGGTGACGGTGGCGGTGGGCGTCATGGTGGCGGTTTCCGTCGGGGTCACCGTCGCGCTGGCCGTAACCGTCGCGGTGACCGTCGCCGTGACCGTGCCGCCCGGGGTCGTCGACGGGGTAGCCGTCTCGGTCGCCGTGGCGGTCGCGGTGGGAGTCATCGTCGCCGTCTCCGTCGGGGTGACGGTGGCGGTGGCGGTTTCGGTCGCGGTGGCCGTCGCCGTGGCGGTTTCAGTAACCGTCGCGGAGGCGGTGGCCGTCGCGGTCGACGTCTCGGTCATCGTGGCGGTCGCGGTGACGGTGCCGCCGGGCGTGGACGTGGCGGTCGGGCACGGCGGGAAGGGCTCATCCGGGATGTTGCCTTCGCGATGGAACGCCGCGTTGTCGCTGGCATGGTTGTCGGCGGAATCGCCTTCGTGCCAGTTGTCCTTGTTGAAGGCGGAGTTGTCGCTACCGCCCTGGAAGGCATCGCTGCCCCATGGACCGTGGCCATACGGCGGGCCGTAGCCGTCGCCGGGCTGGCACGTGCCGTCGTGGTTGCCGCCGGCGCGTGCCGGGAGGGTGAAGGTCAGCAGGACAATGGCTGCTCCCAGCAAAAGGAGCGGGGCCCATTTCCAGCCGCTGGATAAGAGGCTTCGGTCCCTATGGATCACACATAACCCCCTGTCCTGCGCCGGTCGAGTTTCTTTGATGAGACGCAGGTTGTTGTCACCGTACCGACGGCACGGGCGCAATCCGCAGCGAACAGCGGCGGTCACCGTTGCGCGGGCATGTCAGTGATTCGAAAGGAAAGACGGCGGGGGACCAGGCCGGGACAGTGCCGGCGCGGACACTAAGGCGGTCTGCCTGTATTCTCCGGAATCGGGCATCCGGGACCCTGGCGCGGCCGTCCGCGCACCGGAAATCGCTTCCTCGGGAACTGAGCATGAGCGTCCTGGTCGACCAGAACACGCGGCTGCTGGTGCAGGGCATCGGCACCGAAGGCGCCAATCACATGCGCCGCTCCATCGCCTACGGCACGAATGTCGTGGCGGCCATCCACCCGCGCCGCGGCGGCGAACAGCAGGACGGCGTGCCGATCTGGACGACCGTCGACGCGGCGGTGCGCGAGACCGGGGCGAACGTGAGCATCATCTTCGTTCCCGCCCCCGGGGCCGCCGACGCGATCCTCGAAGCGCATGCCGCGGGCGTTCCGCTCATCGTGTGCATCACCGAAGGCATCCCCGTGATGGACATGGTCAAGGTGAAGGCCGCGCTCGCGGGCTCCACGACCGTGCTCATTGGGCCGAACTGCCCCGGGGTAATCACGCCCGGCACGAAGACGCGCGTCGGCATCATGCCCGGCGACGTGTTCCTCCCCGGCAACGTGGGCGTGGTCAGCCGCTCGGGCACCCTCGTGTACGAAGTGGTGGCGCAGCTGACCAACGAAGGCATCGGCCAGAGCACCTGCATCGGCGTTGGCGGTGACCCGATCATCGGCACGCGTCAGATCGAAGCGATTCGCATGCTGAACGAGGACCCCGATACGAAGGCGATCGTGATGGTCGGCGAAATCGGCGGATCGGCGGAGCAGGAAGCGGCCGCGTACATCAAGGAACACGTGAAGAAGCCCGTCGTGGCGTTCATCGCGGGGCGACGGCACCTCCGGGGCGCCGCATGGGCCACGCCGGCGCCATCATCTCCGGCGAAGACGGCAAGGCCGAGAGCAAGAAGGCCGCCCTCCGCGCCGCCGGCGCCTACGTCAGCGATTCGCCCGCGGAGATTGGGGCGACCATGAAGCGCGCGCTGCAGGAACGCGGCCTGTAACGAAACGGCCATCCCGCCCGTAATTTGTTCATGTACGTGCCATCCCCAACGGGATGGCACGTTTCGTATGGTTTGAGCATCACGAGACGCGGGAGGCCACCATGGCCGATCACATTTACAAGAAGGTCGAACTCGTCGGGTCGTCGAAGGTCGGCGTCGAGGACGCGATCGAGGGCGCTATCGCGCGCGCCGCGGAGACGCTCCGCAACCTGGACTGGTTCGAGGTCAAGGAGATCCGCGGGAACATCCGCGACGGGAAGCCGGAGTTCTACCAGGTCACGCTTGCCCTCGGGTTCCGGGTCATGGAACCGAGCGACCTGCAGCAGGGGTAGCATGCCCTCCCCGCGGACGGGACGCGCCACGGCGAACGCCGTGGGCGTCGCGGCGTGTGCCGGTCGCGGCCGCGGGGTACCATTCGGAGATGCACATGAACGGCGGCCGACCAGCCGCGACGGGAGTCCCTTCGTGACCGTGCGCGAGGACGCGGCGCGCACCATGGCGTTCCTGGAGGCGAGCGACGACATCGCGCTGCTGCACCAGGTGATCGCGGAGATCGCTCCGCGCGCGAAGCGGATGGTGGGTCAGATCCTCGCGAAGGGGACGGAGGACGCGATTCCGCCCCCGGCCGACCTGCGTCCCGCGCGCGTTCCGGCCACGAAAGAGGAAGCGCTGCGCACGGTGAAGGCGGTGAACGACTTCGCCCTGCTGCAGGTCATCGCGCGGACGGCGGGGCGACGGGTGGAAGCGATCGAGATCGCGGCCTCGGCCGATTTCGCGGAGGGGACACGCGTGCGCGTGCCCGAGAAGCCGCGCCACCCGCGAACCGGGCCCATCCTCGAGGGCACCGTCGAGGAGACCGGGACGCAACTCCAGGTCCTGCTCGACAACGGCGAGACGTGGAACGGCCCCCCGAGCCTCGCGCGGCTGGCGAGCGCTCCCGAGTAGCTCAGCCGGCCACGGTGTTCCGAAGGATGCCCACGCCCGTGACTTCGACCTCGACGACATCGCCGGGCTTGAGGCCCTGGGGTTCGCCGGGGGTACCGGTGTAGATGATGTCGCCCGGTTCGAGCGTCATGACGGCGCTGACGAGCCGCACGATCTCGGGGATGTCGCGCATGAGTTCGTTCGAGAGCGCGTGCTGCGCAACGGCGCCGTTGACTCGCGTCCGCAGTTCGATGGCGTCGTGCTGGAGCCCCGTGGCGATGGCCGGGCCGAACACGCCGAACGTGTCGCTGCCCTTGGCGCGCCACCACTGGCCGTCGGCGCGCTGCCATTCGCGAGCGGAGACATCATTGCCGCAGGTGTAGCCGAAGATGGCGGCGAGGCCCTCCTCGCGGCTGGCGCCCTTCACCCGCTTGCCGATGACGATGACGATTTCGCCCTCGGGATCGACCCGGCCGGCGCCCTCGGGAAGGACAATCGAATCCTCGTGCCCGGCGATGGATCCGAGCGGCTTGAAGAAGAGGGTCGGCGGGTCCGGCACGGGCCGCCCGTTGAGGTGGCTGCCGTAATTGAGCCCCACGCAGACGATGTTCCTGGGCTGCGAAGGCGGCAAAAGGCGCACTTCCGCGAGCGCGAGCCGCTCGCCGGTGCGTTCGGTCTGCTCCCAGAACGGCTCCTTGATCGCGTGGATGGCATCACCTTCGAGCAGCCCCGCCCCGGCGGATCCATCCTTCCGTTCGAACCTCACGTACATCGCCATGGCGCACCTCCGAGGGCGGAGTCTAACCCCGCGCGGCGAAGGGGAAACAGGGGACCGCGGCGGCGCTTTGGCCGGCCGTTCGAAGGTTGCGGGCGGCGGGGGTAGAGTCTGAATGTGACAGATGCGATTGAGCAGGTGCGACAGGCCTTCAGCGAGCGGTACGGGCACGCGCCCACGGTGGTGGCGGTCGCGCCAGGCCGCGTGAACCTCATCGGTGAGCACACGGACTACTCGGGCCTGCCCGTCCTGCCCATCGCGATCGAGCGGCGGCTGTTCGTGGCCGCAGCCCCGCGCGAGGACGAGGCCGTGGTGCGCGTCGCCTCGGAGCAGTTAGAGACGCCCTCCGAGGTGGTGCGCGGGGTGGCGAATGCGCCCGTGCACGCCCCGTGGCACCGGTACGTCTCCGGCGCCGTCGGGCAGATGGAAGGCGTTGCGCCGGGCATGGGCGCGGACATCCTCGTCGCCGGTGACCTCCCGGCGGCGAGCGGCCTCAGCTCGTCGGCCGCGCTGGCGGTGGGGCTGCTGGCGGCGATGGGCGCTGCCTGGGGCGAGGCGCTGGACCGCGAGGTGCTCGTCACACGGGCGATCCACGCGGACCGTGCCTCCGGCGCCGAGACGGGCGGCATGGACCAGGCCGCGATCGTGTACGCGGAAGCAGGCCACGCCCTCCGCGTGGACTTCGAACCGCCGGCGCGGCGGCTGGTCGCGCTGCCGGCGGGCATCGCCTTCGTGGTCGCGAACTCGGGGGTGGAGGCGCCGAAGGGCGGTGCCGCGCGGGATTCGTACAACGAACGGGTGGTCGGCGCGCGCATCGCCGCGGCGATGCTCGCGGACCAGATCGGCGTGGACCTGACGAATCCGCCGCGGCTCGGCGAGATCGCGGGCGTGGACGTCGTGGATATCCTCGTCGACGAACTGCCGGAGAAGATTTCGCCAGTCGAAGTTTCGCGAACGGGCGCGGCCGGTCTCGAACAGCTGGTGCAGCTCACGGCGGCGCGCTTCGACCACATGCGGAAGGTGCCGGTGCGAAAACTCGCCCGGCATATCCTCTCCGAGGCCGTGCGCGTGGACGACGCGGAAGCGGCCCTCCGCGAGGGTGACCTCGCGGCCTTCGGGAAGCTGCTGAACGCCTCCCACGAGCCTGCGCGCCGACTTCGGCTGCAGCACGCCGGAGTTGGACGCGCTTTGCAAGGCGATGCGCGCCGCCGGCGCTCTCGGTGCGCGGCTCACGGGCGCGGGGTTCGGGGGATACGCCCTCGCCGCGGTGCCGCCGGAGCAGGTGGAGGCGGTCATCGCCGCCGCGAGCGCGGCCACGGGCGGCCCGGCCTTCGAAGTACACGCGAGCCCGGGGCTGGAGGTCGTGTGATTGAGCGCGCCGTCCTGTTCGCGGCCGGGCGGGGAACCCGCCTCGGCGCCCTGACAGCCGCGACGCCGAAGCCGCTCCTCGCGGTGGCCGGCAAGCCGATCATCGTCCACGCCCTCGACGGGCTCGCCGCGGCGGGCGTGCGCGAGGTCGTGGTGGTCACCGGCTACCTCGGCGAACAGCTGGAGGCGGAGCTGGGGAACGGCGAAGCGTGCGGCATGCGGCTCACCTTCGTGCGCCAGGACGAGCCCGACGGCACCGCACGGGCGCTCCTCCTCGCGCGCGACGCCCTGCGGGACGAGCCGTTCGCTTGGGCGTGGGGCGATGTTCTCGTGCGGCCCGCGAACTACCGCGCTGTGATTCGGGCGGCCGCCCTGGCGGATGGCGCGCTCGCCGTGAACGAGGTCGACGACCCCTCGCAGGGAGCGGCCGTGTACATCGATGACGGCGTGGTCAGGCGGATCGTGGAGAAGCCCGCGCCGGGAACCTCGGCGACGCGCTGGAACAACGCCGGCCTGGGCGTGCTCGGGCCCGGGATCTGGGAGCACGCGGAGGCGCTTTCGCCATCGGAGCGCGGCGAATATGAACTGCCGCGGGCCATCGCGGCATGGGTGGCGGGCGGGGCACGCCTGCGCGCCGTGCCTGTCGAGGGCCCGTGGTCTGATATCGGCACACCCGCGAGCCTCGAGGCCGCGCGGGAGACGTTCGCACGGAGGGGTGCATGACAGAGCTGCCCTGGGGGCTGGAATTCTCCGCCGAGGCGGAGGCGGGGCTGGCCGTTCGCCATTCGTTCGATGCACTGGACGCGAGGCTCTCGGTGACCGTCGCGAACACCGGCGGTGATGCGGCGGCGCTGAAGCGCGTGCGGCTGACCGCACCCCTCGACCTGCCCGCGGCCGATGGCTCGCTCTGGATACAGGGCCGCTACATGCAGATGGATGCCTTCGTCCACGCCTTCGGGACGCCGGAACCGGAGGGGTACTCCGGGGACGCGGTGCGAACGGACGGCGAGACGCGGCGCTACCGCAGCCGCGAGATGGTGGCACTCACGCTGCCAGTTCGGGCCACGCCGGCGTTCGTCGCGGGCAGCCTGCGGGGCGATCGTTTCTTCCTCGACCTTGAGGTGGAGCTGGACGCGGAAGAGACCGTCGTGCGGTCGATCGCGCTCGTGTTCGACCTCACCGGCACGACGTTGGCGCCGGGCGAGACGCTCGCGCTGCAGCCGGTCCTGCTCTCGGAAGGCCGCGGCGTGCTCCCGCAGGTGGACCTGTACGCCGATGAGGTGGCGGCGGAGATGGGGGCGCGCGTCCCCGGCCGCGTGCCCACGGCCTGGTGCAGCTGGTACCAGTTCTACGACCGGGTGACCGAGGAAGACGTGATCCGCAACCTCGAGGCGATGCGCGCTTCGAACCACCCGGCGGAATTCGTGCAGATCGACGATGGCTACCAGGCCGCGACCGGCGACTGGCTTCGCCCCAACGCGAAGTTCACGTCCTCGCTCGGGGACCTTGCGGCGCGCATCCGGGAGGCCGGGTACCGGCCGGGGATCTGGTTGGCGCCGCTGGTGCTGCACGAAAGCAGCGAAGTGCTGCGCGAGCACCCGGAGATCGCGCTCCACCGGCCGGACGGCGACCTGCTTTTCGTCGACACCTGGCTGGGGCGCTGCGCCGTGGTCGATTGCAGCCATCCGCAGGGTGAGGCGTTCCTCCGGGGCGTGGTCGGGACGATGGTGAAGGGGTTCGGGTACGAGTACCTGAAGCTGGACGCGATGGCGTTCGCCGCGCAGCCCGCCGACCAGGTGCGGTATCACACGCCTGGAACGACCGCCGCGAGCAACGTGCGCCGGGGCCTCGAAATCATCCGCGAAGCGGCGGGGGACGACACATTCCTGCTGGGGTGCACCTGCCACTTCCTCCCCGCGGCTGGGCTTGTCGACGGCATGCGCGTGGGCCCGGACGTGAAGGCGGTCTGGAACGACGGGCCAAACCCCTCGGTGCGGCACGCGATGCGGATGACGCTCGCGCGGAACTGGATGCACGGGAAGTGGTGGGCCAACGACCCGGACTGCCTGATCGTGCGCGATACGGACACGGCGCTTTCGGAGGCCGAGACCCGCTTCCTCGCGACCGGCATCGCCCTCAGCGGGGGCATGGTGGTGGCAAGCGACGACCTCCCGGCGGTGCCCGAGGCGCGCCGGGCCATGGCGCTCACGCTGTTCCCGCCCACGGGCGTTGCCGCGCTCCCCTACGACCCGGGCGAAGGTCCGGTGGCGGGCGCCTGGCGCGCGGACCTCGGCGAGGGGCGGGCGCTCGTCGGCGCGCTGAACTGGGACGACACTCCACGGTGGGTGGTGTGGACCGAACTCCTGCGGCCCGGGGAAGTCGCCTTCGACGTGTGGAACGCGCGGCTGGCGGGCATGGGTGACCTCCTCTTGCGGCCGCACGAAGGCGTGCTGCTGCAGGTGACGGCCATGGGCCAGGCGCCGCGCCTCATTGGCGACAGTGGCAGCCTCACACGCAAGGATCTGTTCGTGCGGCAGGTGAGTGGACGCGTGCAGGTTCGCAACGACAGCGCGCGGCCCCGCGTGGTGGCCATCGAGGCACGCGGACAGCGGTTCGACGTGGAGATCGCCCCCGGCGAGATGCGCTGGTTCGACTAAGATGCCGGACACGCGAACGTGCAAGCGCTGCGGGACGGTCTACCCCTGGGGACGTTGTGCCCGGTGTGCTACGACCTTTCGCCGGGGCACCCGCCGACGAAACCGCGCCCTGGCGACGGTGGTGAGCCAACGCGCGACAGGTGATGTCGCTAGTTAACGAGGGATTCGCGGTGCATACTGCCGGCATGGCAGCCCCGCCGTCGGTCGCGGACCTTCGCCGCATCCCGTACTTCGACGCATTGAATGAAGTGACCGCCGCTGCATTCGCGCGCGAGCTCACGGTGCGCGAGTACGGCGCGCGGGAGCAGCTCTTCTCCATGGGCGACCGCACCGAGGGGTTCTTCTTCTTGCGGTCTGGTAAGGCGCGCATCTTCCGCACCGGTCCCGATGGGCGGGAACAGGTGCTGCGGCTGGTGGCGCCCGGGGACACGTTCGGCGAGGTGCCCGCGCTCGACGGTGGCGCTTCCCCTGCCTCGGTGGAGACGCTCGATGCGAGCGAGGTGATCCTGATCCCGGCGGAGCGCTTCACACGGCTGGTCCTGGCAAACCCCGCGGTCGGGCTTTCGATGCTCTCGCGCTTCGCCCGCCGCCTGCGCGGGTTCACGGAGCTGGTGGAACAGTTGAGCCTGCAGACAGTGCAGAGCCGGCTCGCGCGCTACCTCTTCCAGACGGCGCGAGAAGAGGGCGTGCAGACGCCCGAGGGGCTCGTCATCGGGCGCGAACTGACGATGCAGGACCTTGCGGCAGTGGTTGGTTCGGTGCGCGAAGTCGTCAGCCGGACAATGAAAACGTTCGAGCAGGACGGCGTGGTCGAGGTGCGGCGCAAGGAGATCCTCGTGCGCGATATCGAAGCGCTGCGGCGGCTCCTCTAAGCCGTCATCGGCAGCCCGAGAATGCTCCGTGCCTGTTGGCTGAGCATGTCCGGGTGCCAGGCCGGCTCATCGGTGAACTCCACGGACACGGTGGCGCCGGGGAAGGCGCGATGGAGGATGACGGCCGCGTCCTGGAGAATCGCCGGTCCCATGGGGCACGAGGCCGACGTGGTGGTCATCGCCACCGTCATGTCGTTCGCCACGCAGTCGATCGAATAGACCAGACCGAGCGAGACGACGTCGATCCCGAGCTCGGGGTCGAACACATGGGAGAGGGCGGAGGCTACGGACGAGGGGTTCATGAGTGCACCACCGGAACGCGCGACGGGACGTCGCGGCTCGAAGTCTTGGGCAGGAAGGTGTGGGCCATCCCCGCGAAGTGGATGAGGCCGCTACCGGCGAGCAGCATGCCGCCCGCGTGAAGGCCGGTGAGGCTGCCGGCGAGGGCGGAAACGGCGAGCCAGGCCACCGCCCCGGCGAGCGAGGCGAGCGAGGCGGTCGCGACGGCTTCGCTGTAGATATCGCCCACCACCGGCACGGGCGCCGTTCCGACGCGCGGGCGGTAACGGTGGTACCACAGCAGGAAGGGCAGGATCTTGAAGCTGTTGCCAACCATCGCGCAGCCCATCCAACCGCCAATGCCGAGGATGCCGTACGCGAGCAGCAGGCGCGTGGGCTCACCGGCCGGGGCGACGGGCTCGCCGATGGCGGCGAGCAGCCCGACAACGATGGTGGCCCCGAGGAACGCCGTCGAGACGATGGTGGCACGGCCCTGGATATCGAGGCGGCGCTTGGACCGCGACCGCAGCAGGCGGACGATATCGACGGCCCACGCTGTCGGGCCCGCGGCGAGCAGCATTGCGGCGGCGAGCCGCACGGGCCACGGGGGGTCGAAGGCCATGACGATGGCGAACAGAGCGATCGCGGCGCAGGTCCCGGCGAGCACGGCGCCGCCGTGGAACGGCTTCGCCTTCGTGATGACGTTGAACATGGGAACGAGCTGGTAGGAGACGCCGAGGAGGGTCATCGCGAGCCAGCCCGCGAGGCCGGCGTGCGCATGCGCCGCCAACCGGCCCTGCGTGATGGGGAACCAGGCCTGGTTGAGAGCGAGGGCGAAGGTCAGGCCGATGCCCCCGGCGATGCCCAGCCAGGAGAGGGCGAGACCCGCGCCGAGGCGTGGCAGGCTGTGGTTCGCCGACGTGAGGAGGGCGTGGGCCACGTTGGCGGCGAAGAGCGCGAAGGAGAGCACCACCAGGCCGCCGGCGGCCGGCATCAGCCCTGTCCGCCAGCCCGCGACGGACCACGTGAACAGCGCCACGGCTCCGATGTGCAGGACGACCTGGAAGCGCGCCAACCGCTCGGAGAGCAGGCGGCCACCGATGACGGCGGCGCCGAGCTGGTACAGGGCGCCCATCATCAGCGTGGTGACCCAGCCGAGGACCAGGGCGTGGGTGATGGCGACGG
Organism: Candidatus Amarobacillus elongatus; assembly: GCA_016703545.1. Taxonomy (GTDB): domain Bacteria; phylum Chloroflexota; class Dehalococcoidia; order Tepidiformales; family Tepidiformaceae; genus Amarobacillus; species Amarobacillus elongatus. The sequence goes on along the minus strand of JADJBX010000002.1, from coordinate 95,726 downwards.
TGTGAGGCACGTTGATCGCCGCGAAGGTATCGCTGCCGGCAGCGGCGAGCAGCGCCCCGGCGGCGACGAGCCCGAAGGGCGCGGCCAGCAGGAACGGCGACACCAGGCCCAACGGCGGGCTGTTCGCGGGAGCAACGCGCGCGCTCATGACGCGCGCCGGATGGTCAGCAGGTAGTCTTCGTCCTGCTCGGTGAAGTCCCACTCGAACCCGCGGCGTTCCAGCTCCGGGTAGAGCATGAACGGCTCGCGATCCATGAGGACGGCGAGCTGCGTCCCGTCTTCGAGCGTGCCCAGGGCGGCGAGGATTCGACCATGGGCTCCGGTGGCTGGAGCCCACGGTTATCAAGTTGGTGCTGTGGCATGGAAGGAGCATGGCACCGGCGCGGGACGCCGGAAGATGACTAAAGTCACGATCAATTCCTCCTACCGCTCCTGGAATAGCTGTCCAGCCTGCATCACCTTATCAACGCGAATAAGCACGGCGATGCCTTTCCGTTCGGGGTCGCGATCGAGCTCGACCTGCGGGGTGCGGGCCATGATGCCCTCGCGCACGGGGCCGTCGGAGAGCAGCTCGACGGCGCCGAAGTACTTCCACGCCTGCCGCTTCGCCGGGTTGCGGTACAGGAGGGAGACCTGCGGGTTCTCCTGGAGGTTGCGAAGGGTAGTGCCGTGGGCACGCTCCCACCACGCGAGGTGGTCCTTATCCCAGACCATCACGCCCCCTTGTAGGCGAGATCGGGCATGCTGGCCGCGCCGCTGGTGGCGACGATGACCGGGAGGCCGTCGGCCATCGCCGTTTCAAGTGCCTGCCGCATGTCGTCGTTGAGGTCGATCATTTGAAGCGCCGTCCTTGTCGCCCCTGCGCTTGTGAAGCGTAGGCGGCCGTTTCTTGGTAGCCGCGATTCTACGCGGGATAGGTCCAATGTTGCGGAGGTGTACGCGCCGGGACAGAATGCCGCACGGCGCCCAGGCGCCCCCGGGGGCAATGTGGCGGGAGCGCTCGATGGTATCCGCGTGGTGGAGTGCGCCGAAGGCGTGGCAGGGCCGTACTGCGGCCGCCTGCTCGCCGGGCTTGGCGCCGACGTTCTGAAGATCGAACCGCCGGGCGGCGACTGGACCCGCCGCGAGGGCCCGTTCCCCGGTGACGTGCCACACCCCGAGAAGAGCGGCCTCTTCCTGCACCTGAACACGGGCAAGCGCAGCGCCGTGATGGGCGATGGCGGAATCCGCCCCGAGCTCCTCGACGCCGCCGACGTGCTGCTGCTGGGGATGCGCCCGGCGGAACTGAAGGCCGCGGCCATCGACCTCGACGAACTCCACGCCCGCCACCCGGCGCTGGTGATCGTGAACGTCGCGCCGTTCGGCCTGACAGGCCCTTACGCCGACTACCTCGGGGGCGAACTGGTGGAGTACGCCCTCAGCGGCTACATGATGCTGACAGGGTCACCCGGCCGGGAGCCGCTGAAGTCGTACGGGTGGCTGGTGGGGTACGAAGCGGGGGCGCACGCGGCCGTGGGCACGCTCGCCGCCCTCACCGCGCGCGACCAATGGGGCGCGGGGCAGATCGTCGACGTGTCCGGGATGGAGGCGGGCACGTTCATGCTCGGGGCCGTCGAGCAGCGGGCGCACTTCTACGGGCAGATCATCCGCCGCAACGGCACGCGGCTCCTTGGATTCCCACCGGAACAACCGTATCCGTCGACGATCCGGCCGTGCCGCGACGGCTTCGTCCACTGCCACTCGAACAATCGCCACCGGGACATGCTGGGCATGCTCATCCCGAACCCGAGGCTGTTGGAACCGGACCTCATCGCGAAGATGATGGGCCACGCCGACGAGATCGACGCGATCATGGACGAATGGCTGGCCACGCGGGGGCGGCGCGAGATCGTGGCGGCGGCGCAGGAGCTGCGGCTGCCCTTCACCGAAGTCCTCGAGCCCGGCGAAGTCATGGCCGATGCCCACCATCGCGAGCGCGGGAGCTTCGTGACGGTGGAGCACCCCGTCGCGGGGCCGGTCCTGCAGCCGGGCGCGCCGATGCGCATGGGCGCGACGCCGTGGGTAACGAAGCCCGCGCCGGTCCTCGGGAGCTCGCCCGCCCGCTTCGAAGGCGGCCGTACCCCGGTCACGCCAATGGAACCGGGCACGCGGGCGAAGCCTCTCGCGGGCATCCGCGTGCTGGACTTCACCAACGCGGTCGCCGGGCCCATCGCCGGGTTCATCCTCGCGGACCTCGGGGCCGATGTGATTAAGGTCGAAGCGCCGAACGCGCGGGTGCTGCAGGCAGCGGGGACGGCGCCGCTGCTGCCCGGCGGCGAAGACAAGAGCTACAACCGGGTGATGCTCTACAACGAGCTCAACCACGGCAAGCGGGGCATCAGCCTGGATGTGGCCGCCCCCGGCGGGCGCGACATCTTTCTGCGGCTCGCGGCGAAGGCCGACGTGGTCGTGCAGAACTTCGCGCCCCGGGTGATGGGCAACCTGGGCATCGATTATGACGACCTGAAGGCGGTGAACCCGGCCATCATCATGCTTTCCATGCCCGCCTTCGGGTTGAGTGGCCCGTACCGGGACCGTATTGCCTACGGCCCGGGCGTGGACGCGATGAGCGGCCTTTCCCACCTCTCCGGGTACGAAGACGGCACGCCGATGAAGCCGGGCAACTTCTTCTGCGACCAGAACGCGGGGGTGCATGCGGCCTTCGCGGCCCTGGCCGCGCTCCGCCATCGCCGGCGCACGGGCGAAGGCCAGCACATCGAGCTTGCGATGATTGAGGGTGAATTCCAGGTCCTCGGCGACGCATACATCGACTACGCGATGAACGGCTGCGAGCGCCGGCGGATGGGGAACCGGCACGCGTGGATGGCGCCGCACGCCGTCTACCCCTGCGCCGGAGAGGACGCGTGGGTCGCCATCGCCGTCGCCGACGACCGGCAGTTCGCGGCGCTCTGCGGCCTGGTCGGGCGCGCTGACCTTGGCGACGATGACCGCTTCCGGACGCGCGAAGCCCGCCACGCGAACGAACGCGACCTCTTCGAACCGATCGCGGCCTGGACGCGGACGCGAACGCACTACGAGTGCATGGCGGCCCTGCAGGCGGCGGGCGTGCCGGCCGGCGCGGTACTCCATTCGGGCGAGCTCCTGCAGGATGCGCACGTGCGCGAGCGGCACGGCTTCGAATACGTGGACGTGCCGAACGTGGGCCCGGCGCCGTACCCGCGGGTGGCGTTCACGCTGAGCGAGACGCCGGTGCCAATCGTGAAGGCGGCGCCAGGTTTCGCCGAGGACAATGACGCCGTGTTCGGCGGCCTGCTGGGGCTGACCGGGGCGGAAATCGCCGCGCTGGAAGCCGCGGGGACCACGACGCGGGTGCCCACGGGGCAGGCACACTGAAGGAGTTGGGTATGTCGAAGGTGTTGGTGGAGACGTCCGGGGCGGTCCGGACGGTGACGTTGAACCGCGCGGAGAAGCGCAACGCGCTGGACGCGGAGATGCTTACGCTGCTGGCCGGGGCGTTCCGCGTGGCGCCGCCGGCCGAGGAACGGGTGACGGTCATCCGCTCCACCGGCACCGTGTTTTGCGCGGGCCTGGATCTGCGGGAACGGCTGGGCACGCTCGACCAGCCGGGTGCGAGCTCGATCGAGGACGTGCTCCATGCGATCGAGATGTACCCGCTGCCCGTCGTGGCGGTCGTCCAGGGCGACGCCATCGCGGGGGGCAACGAACTGGCGCTGCACTGCGACCTGGTCGTGGCGTCGACGGCGGCGCGATTCGGCATGTCGCTGGCGCAGGTCGGCCTCGCCCCCACCTGGTTCCTCGCCAAGAAGCTGCTCGAAGTGGCCGGGCCGGTGGCGTCGCGCGAGATCCTGCTCTTGGGCGACCCGCTGCCGGCGGAACGCATGCACGCCCTCGGCATCATCTCGCGGGTGGCGGAGCCGGGGGCGCTGGAAGCTGCAGCCACCGCCGTCATCGACCGGCTGGTGGCGAACGCGCCGCTTTCGCTGCGAGCGATGAAGGCGCTGCTGGTGCGGGAGATGGCGTTCCGCGACGGCATCGGGCACGCGGACGTGGACGAGCTGGTGGAAGCGGCCCGCCGAAGCACGGATTCGCGCGAGGGGATCACGGCGCGGCTGGAGAAGCGCGCGCCGCGGTTCACCGGGGCGTAGCTACTGCTGCGCCTGCCACTGCGCGAGGTCGAAGTAGTCGCGCCAGGCGGCGATCTTGCCGTCGCGCACTTCGAACACGCCCATCACCGGGAGCTCGATCAGCTTCTCGCCGCTGCGAAAGCGGTCGATCCGCTCGTTCATGACGATCGCGCCGTTGGCGGCCTGGTGGCGGACTTCCCAGCCCTTGGACTGCATGCGGGAGGTGAGTCCCGTGAGCACCTGCCGGATGGCGTCGCGCCCCTTCACGGGCTGCATGGGGATGTTGTGGTAGACGGCGTCGGCGGTGAAGTAGAGCGCGAGCGTCTCCGGGTTCGGGTGCTCCGCGTCGAATTCGCGGACGAAGGCGGTGACGACGGCATCGGGTTCGAGGACGGACACGGGAGTCTCCTTCAGGACGGCTGGGCGAGCAGGGTTCGCCGCAGGAGCAGCATGGCGGTGGTGACGGCGCGGCGCTTGAGGGCGGCGCGGCCCTGGTTGATATTGATGGTCATGCTGCCGGTTTCGCCGCCCGGCCCGGCGACGCCAATGTGGGCGATGCCCGGAGGAACGCCGTCCTGCGGGTCCGGGCCGGCCACGCCCGTGATGCCGATCCCGTAGTCGGTGCCCAGCTTCTCGCGCGTGGCGGACGCCATGGCGATGGCGGTCTCGGGCGAGACGACCCCGAACTCCTCGATGATCTCCGGGGGCACACCGCTTTCGACCTTGAAGTCGGTCCAGTAGGTAACAATGCCGCCCTTGAAGTAGTCGGCGGCGCCGGAGACGTCGGTGAGGGTGCTGGCGAGCAGGCCCCCCGTACAGGATTCCATCGTTGCGAGGGTCTGCCGCTTCTCCGCGAAGAGGGCGCGGATGTGGCCTTCGAGGGTGTCTTCGTCCTTGCCCCAGATGGCGGCGCCGAAGATCCGTTCGAGCTCCTGCTCCACGGGCAGGATGCGGTGCCAGGCATCTTCGCGGGTGGCGGCCTTGGCGCCGATGCGGAGGTGGACGCCATCGCCGCGGGCGTAGGTGCCGATGCCGATGCCAGGCGTGCCATACAGGTGCTTCGCCATGGAATCGACCGTGCTTTCACCGAGGCCGAGGGTCTTGATGGTGCGCGTGACCAGGATCTCGGCGTCCGAGCGGCGTTCCAGCTCCGGGCGCACCTCGTTGGACCACATGTACTCCATCTCCGGCGGCACGCCCGGCATGGAGACGATCACGCGGCCGTCCTTTTCGACCCACCACCCGGGCGCGGTGCCGCGGGGGTTCAGCAGTGGACGGGCGCTGGGAATGAGCCAGGCCTGCTTCACGTTCTGTTCGGGCATGGCGTTGGCGCCGCGGCGGGCGAACCAGGCGCGCAGCGCCGCCTCGAGGTCCGGGTCCACGGCGGGGGTTTCACCGAGGAGCGCGCAGATGCCCTCGCGGGTGAGGTCGTCCTCGGTGGGGCCAAGGCCGCCGGTCGTGATGATGACGTCGGAGCGCTCCCAGGCGCGCTGGAAGGTTTCCGTGATGCGGCCGAGGTTGTCGCCGACGACGGTCTTCCAGTAGAGGTCGATACCGAGTTCGGGGAGCTGTTTGGCGAGGTGGGCGCTGTTGGTATCGATGATCTCACCGAGCAGGATCTCGGTGCCGATGGCGATGATTTCGGCTTTCACGGTGCGAGTGTACGCGGCGCGCGGGCGCTGTGCGGCCCCGGGGCGGTGCCGCGCGGAATGGCGTATGGCAGAACCCTCGCATGTTGAGAAGGGGCCGGACTTACGTAAAGGCAGCGTGATACGATTCGTGGACTGCCACCTTTTGCGGAGGTCCGCCATGCCTCGAGCGATGTGGACGGGTTCGATCAGCTTCGGTCTCGTGAACGTCCCCGTGAAGCTGTTCACGGCCGCCCGGAACCGCGACATCCGGTTCAACCAGTTGCACGCGCCTGATCATTCACGCATCCAGATGAAGCGGTTCTGCGCCGACGAGCAGATCGAGATCCCGTTCGACGAAATCATCAAGGGGATCGAGGTCGGCGGCGAGTACGTGGTCATCACGGAAGAGGAGATGGATGCGCTGGCGCCGGCCGTAACGCAGGGGATCGAAATCGAGGAGTTCGTGAACCTCTCGGACATCGACCCCGTGTATTTCGAACACTCGTACTACCTCTCCCCGGAGAAGGGTGGGGCGAAGGCGTACGCACTGTTGCGCGATGCGATGGAGCAAGCGGGCAAGATCGCGCTCGGACGGGTGGTGCTGCGGCAGAAGCAGTACCTCGTGGCCCTGCGGCCCGCGGGCCGGGCACTCGCGATGGAAACTCTGTTCTTCCCCGACGAGGTGGTGTCGCAGGATGACCTCGACGGGCTGCCGAAGGAAGACATGGCCGCCAGCGAGCGCGAGCTGAAGATGGCCCAGCAGCTGATCGAGACGCTGAGCGGCGATTTCGAACCCGGCAAGTACCGGGACGAGTACCGCGAGCAGCTCGAGGCGCTCATCGAGGAGAAGGCCGCCGGGAACGCACCGGTGGAGCTCAAGCCGAAGACGACGGCCGCTCCGAAGGTGGCGGACCTCATGGCCGCGCTCGAAGCAAGCATCGCGGCGGCAAAGGAATCGAAGGAGCCCGCGGCCGGCCGCAAGTCCGCCTGAAGCCGGGGAGCGCCGCCGGGGGCCGTTCGCCCCTAACGCGTAGGCCGCGTTTCGGGTATCCCAGTGGGCATGGAAGCGTTCAACGGCAAGCTCGCGGTCGCGATTGCGCTGGCGCTGATGGCGTTCATCGTGATCGGTCTCGGCATCGGCATCCGCATCGCGACGAGCGACGGCGCGGCAGTCACGGCGACGCCGAAGGCAACCGCGACCGCGGTCGCGACGCGTTAGTCGCGGCGGCGGCGGCGCGGGAGCGGGCGGCGTTCGGTCGCGGCGGAGACGGGGGCGGGCCGGTTGGCGCGCGCTGCCTCGGCGGCGGCCCGGGTGGCGGCCGCATCCCGTTCGATGGCTCGCGGGCTGAACGCCCAGCGCGCCCAGAGCACGCCATCGCCCACCCGTTCGGCGCCCAGCAGCTGGCCGCCCAGTGCTGCCCCGTCGCCGGAAAGACCTTCGAGCCGCGGGAACACGGTGCGCACGGGGGCGTTGCCCACGAGCGCGGGGTGGATCATCAGGCTCACTTCGTCGACGACGCCCGCGCGCAGCAGGGCCGCGTTGAGCGTGCCGCCGCTGTCGACGCGAACGGTGTCCACGTGCAGGTGCGCATGCAGCTGTTCGAGCGCATCGCGCAGGTCGACGTGCCCTGAGCCGCTGATGATGGTGGTGACGGATTCGTTGGCGAGGTAGTCCAGGTAGGCGCGCGGGGTCTCGGTGGTGCAGAACGCCGCCCCTGCACGGAAGTACGGCTGGCGGCGGAGGCTGGGCCAGGTACGCACGCGGGCGTGGCTGTCGACCACGACGAGCAGCGGCAGGCTGCGGTTATAGGTCGGCTCGACTTCGAGGTCCACGACCTCGTCAGGGTCCTCGGCCGCGAGAATGGTATCGCTGCCGGTGAGGATCGCGTCCTCGTTCCACCGTTCCGTGACGCCGTAAAAGAGGCCGAGATCGACGGGGAAGCCGTCGATACGGCCATCGATGGAGACGGCGTTGTGCAGGACGACGTAGGGCAGCGGCATCCGCCTGATTCTAGAGCCCGGCGCGCGCTCGGGGCAGCGGCTCAGGCGGTGACCGCGCCGCCCTTCTTCGTGGCGATAACGTCGTCGAGCTCGACGCGCAGGCGATCGAGGACGGTGTCGTAGGGGAAGGCGCCCAGCTCTTCCTCGCCGCGCTTCAGGTTCACGAAGTTCGGCGCGCACCAGAGGCCGAGGTCCGCATCGTCGGTCTCGCCGGGTCCGTTCACGCGGCAGCCCATGACGGCGATGGTGACGTCGTACTCCTTGGCGTACGCCGAGATCTCCTTCACCTTGAGGGCGAGGTCGATGAACGCCTCGTTCTCGACGCGGCTGCAGCTGGGGCAGCTGATGATGTTGAGGCCATGGTCCTGGAACACGGGCACGGAGCGGAAGCGCCCGGCTTCGATGTCCGCGATGATCTGCTTGCCGGCCTCGACTTCGCGCCACTTCTCGGCGAAGGGCAGCGTGAGGGAGACGCGGATCGTGTCGCCGATGCCGCGCGAGAGGAGCTGTTCGAACGCGATGCGCGTCTTGATGACGCCGTCGGGCAGGATCCCGGCCTCGGTCACGCCGAGATGCAGCGGCACGTCCGGGCGAGCGGCGGCAAAGCGCGTGTTGCCTTCGATGACCTTGCGCGGGTCGCTGTCCTTCATCGAGACGACGTAGCGGGTGAAGCCGAGGTCGTCGAGGTAGCGGCAGTGTTCGAGCGCGCTTTCGACCATGGCGGTGACACCTTCGAGCTTCGGCTCGTCGGCGCCATCGAACTTCTCCGCGAGAGCGGGATCGACGGAACCGCAGTTGACGCCGATGCGCAGGGCGATGTCGTGGCGGGCGGCGGTTTCGGCGATGAAGGCCACCTTATCGCGCGCGGGATTTCTGCTTCTCATGGTGGTAGAGGTGGCCAGGGTTGTAGCGCACCTTGCTCACGTGCGGCGCGACCTGCGCGACGAGGCGGTAGTTCTCCTGCAAGTCCACCACGAGGTTCGCTTCGGGGACGCGGGCGCGGATCTCGGCGAGCGCTTCGACGTCCTTCGTGCTGTCGATGGCGATGCGGACGAGGCCGGCGCCGGCGTCGTGCAGCATCTTCGCCTGCCCAACGGTGGCTTCGATGTCCTGTGTGCGGGTGGCGCACATGGACTGGACGACGATGGGGTTGCCCCCGCCAATGGTGACGGACCCGGCCCGCACCGGCCTCGAATTCGCGCGCTTCATGCACGGAATATACCGCCGCGGGCGGCAACGGGCGTTAAGCGTGCGTACGGCCGTCACCGGCGCATCGGCGTGGCTTAGAATCCGCTCGAGGGGTGAGGACATGACCGCGCTGCCACTGCTGGAAGCTGATTCCATCGAGATCACGACGCTCGTGGACAACCAGATTGACGCGCTCCTGGGCGGGGACGAGGAGGTGCGGCGGAAGCCGTGGGGACCGCGCGTGCACAACCCCTTCGTGGACGCGCCCGAGGTTGCAACCACGCTCCATGCCGAGCACGGCTTCTCCGCGCTCGTGACGCTCGTCCAAGGTGGCGAACGGCGACGTCTGCTGTTCGACGCCGGCGTCTCGCCCACCGGTCTGATCGAGAACATGGACCGCATGGGGCTGGACGCGAAGGAGATCGAGGCGCTGGTCCTGTCGCACGGGCACTTCGACCACACCGGCGGCATTGCCGGGCTGGTCGAGCGGCTGGGGCGGCCGGGAATGCCGATGATCGTGCATCCCGCCGCATACACGCAGCGCCGTTCGGCGCCTCCGGGGGCGACGCCCACACCGCTGCCGCCGCCATCACGGTCGGCCCTCGAAGGCGCCGGCTTCGACCTGATCGAGACGGCGGACCCGTCGCTCATCTACGAAGACGGGATCCTCATCACGGGCGAGGTGCCCCGGGCGACGCCCTTCGAAAACGGCTTCCCGTTCTTCCAGCGGCAGACCGCGGACGGCTGGGAGCCGGAACCGCACCTCATGGACGACCAGGCGTTGATCGCGAACGTGAAGGGGAAGGGGCTCGTGGTGCTCACCGGCTGTGGGCACAGCGGCATCGTGAACATCGTCGAGCGGGCACGGGCGCTCACGGGGGTCGACCGCGTGCACGCGGTCCTCGGCGGCTTCCACCTGAATGGCGCATTCTTCGAACCCGTTCTCGGGCCAACGGTCGATGCCTTCCGGGAAATGGCGCCGAACGTGATCGTCCCGGGGCACTGCACGGGGTATCGCGCGCAGATGGCGATTGCCGAAGCGTTCCCCGAGGCGTACGTGCAGAACGCCGTGGGCACGACGTTCGTGCTGTAGCGCGGCGATGGCGGGTCCCGCAGCCCCGGCGGGGGCGGGCGTGGTATGAATGGCGACGGCGCAGCGGCCGAGGAGGGCAGGGGTGAACTTCAACCTGAGTGCGGAAACCCGGGCATGGCGCGATGAACTGCGCGCCTTCCTCCAGGCTGAAATCCCGCCCGGTTTCGCCGGGTCCGATGACTTCTTCGACCGCGAGGACCAGGTGCCGTTCGCGCGCGAGCTGTACCGGAAGCTGGGCAGCCGCCGCTGGCTGACGCCCGCGTGGGCCGAGGAGTACGGCGGGATGGGGAAGACCGCCATCGAGCAGATGGTGCTGAACGAGGAACTGGCATGGCACCGCGCGCCGGCGGGTGGCCGCCTGTTCACCATCGGCATCACCGGGCCCGCGATGCTCGTCCATGCCTCGCCCGAGCAGAACGCGCGTTACCTCCCGCGCATGGCGAGCGGCGAGGACTGGTACTGCCAGGGCTTCAGCGAACCGGAATCCGGAAGCGACCTCGCGAGCATGCAGACCTCGGCCACGCGCGACGGGGACGAGTACGTGATTCGGGGCCAGAAGATCTGGACGTCGAACGGACACGTGGCGGACCGGATGCTGCTTCTCGCGCGGACGGACCAGGGCGCGGCCAAGCACCGGGGATCAGCGCCTTCATCCTCGACATGCAGGCCCCGGGATCACGGTGCAGCCGATCCTGAACATCGCGGGGCGCCACGACTTCAACCAGGTCTTCTTCGACGACGTGCGCGTGCCGGCGGCTGACCTCGTGGGCGGCGAGAACAACGGCTGGTACGTCGCGGCCACCACGCTCGATTTCGAACGGTCCAACATCGCCGCCATCAGCGGCGCGCGGAGGACCATTCACGACCTGATCGCCTGGGCGAAGGAGCGCCACCACGGACGGCGCCCGTGGAACGACCCGGGCGTGCGCGCGCACCTGGCGGACCTCTACCTGGAAGCGGAGATCGGGCGGCTCATCGCCTACCGCACCGCGTGGCTGCAGGCGCAGGGCAAGGTGCCAAACTACGAAGCCTCCATCGGCAAGGTCTGGATGGCCGTGCTCGGCATCAAGGTGGGGAACTACGGCGTGAACCTGCTCGGGCTGTACGGCCAGCTCACGCGCGGCGCGGACCACGCGCCCATCGACGGGCGCGTGCTGGAGTCGTACCTGCTGGCCGCGTCCGGGCCGGTCGCGGGGGGCACGGGCGAAGTGCAGCGGAACATCATCGCGCAGCGCGGGCTGGGGTTGCCGCGCGGGTAGCGGGGCCCGCCGGGGAGTTCAAATTCGGGTGCCTGTTACACTTGGGAGCACCGGCCCACCGGCCGGACACACCCTCCCGAGGATGCATCCATGTCCGCAGTGCCCGCTCGCAAGCAACTACCCCCTGCGTACGAGCCGGCCTCGGTAGAGACGCGCATCTACGAAATGTGGGAGTCGCACGGCTACTTCAAGCCGCGCGTGGATCCGGAGCGGGCGCCCTACACGATCATCATGCCGCCGCCGAACGTGACCGGGGAGTTGCACCTCGGGCACGGCCTCGAGGACGCGATCACGGATGCGCTGGTGCGCTGGCACCGGATGCAGGGTGACCCGACGCTGTGGCTCCCGGGCGAGGACCATGCCGGCATCGCCACGCAGAACGTGCTCGAGCGCGAAATCGCGAAAGAGGGCCTGACCCGGCACGACCTCGGGCGCGAGGCGTTCGTGGAGCGCGTGTGGATGTGGGTGCGAAAGTACCGCCACCGCATCGCGGATCAGCACCGGAAGCTGGGCGCATCCGCCGATTGGTCACGCAGCGTCTTTACGCTCGACCCGGCCATCGTGAAGGCGGTCCGCACGACCTTCGCGAACCTGCACCGGGACGGCCTCATCTACCGCGGCCTGCGCATGATCAACTGGTGCCCACGCTGCGAGACCGCGCTCAGCGACCTCGAAGTCGATTACGTGGACGTGGCTTCGAAGCTGTACTACATCCGCTACCCGATCGTCGGGGAGGGCGGCATGCCGCTGCCGGACTTCGTGGTCGTCGCGACGACGCGGCCGGAGACGATGGTCGGCGACACGGGGGTGGCCGTGAACCCCGACGACGAGCGGTACGAGGAACGCATCGGCCGCGGCCTCATGCTGCCACTCATCAACCGCGAGATTCCCATCGTCGCCGACGACGCGGTGAAGCCGGAGTTCGGCACCGGCGCCGTGAAGGTGACCCCCGGCCACGACCCGAACGACTGGGAGATTGGCCAGCGCCACGACCTTCCGGTGATCGTCGCGATCGACCGGCAGGGGCGGATGAACGACGAGGCCGGCCCCTACGCCGGCATGACGGCGGACGAGGCGCGCAGCGCGATCCTGGGCGACCTTGAAGACGAGGGGTTCCTCGACCACACGGAGGAATACACGCACAGCGTGGGCCACTGCAGCCGCTGCAAGACGGTGCTGCAGCCGATTCCGAGCGAACAATGGTGGCTCGATGTGCACAAGGAGTACGAGCCCGGGCGGTCGATCGCGGGGGCTGCGGCGGCGGCGGTGCGCGAGGGGCGGATCCAGATCGTGCCCCAGCGCTTCGAAAAGGTGTACCTGAACTGGATGGACAACATCCGGGACTGGTGCATCAGCCGGCAGCTCTGGTGGGGCCACCAGATCCCGGTGTGGTACTGCGAAAACAACCACATGACGGTCGCCGTCAACGACCCCTCGGCGTGCGCCACGTGTGGAAGCACGAATATCAGGCAGGACGAGGACGTGCTGGACACCTGGTTCTCGTCCGGGTTGGCCCCGCACGCGGACCTCGGGTGGCCCGATGACACGGAGGATCTGCGGTACTTCTACCCCACGAGCGATATGCAGATGGGGTACGACATCATGTTCTTCTGGTGCGCGCGCATGATCATGTTCGCCATGTACAACATGCGCCATCTTGGGGACGAGAATGCGGTGCCCTTCCGCACCGTGATGTTCCACGGCCTGATCCGCGACCAGAATGGCGAAAAGATGACGAAGTCGCGCGGGAACGTCGTGGACCCATTGGTCGCCGCGGGGCAGTTCGGCGCGGATGCATTCCGGTTCGCGGTGCTTACTGGCGCCACCATGGGTGCGGACCAGAAGTACAGCGACGACCGTCTCGCTGCCTCGCGCAACTTCGCGAACAAGCTGTGGAACTCGGCGCGCTATGTACTCGGGAAGCTCGGCGAGCAGAAGGTGGGACGGCCGCACCCTCTCGACCGCGAAACGTACGCGATCGAGGACCGCTGGATCCTTTCGCGGCTGGAGCAGCTCGAAATCGACGTGGATTCGCTGCTGAAGGCGTACCAGCTCGGCGAGGCGGCGCGCCAGGTGCAGGACTTCCTCTGGAACGAGTTCTGCGACTGGTACATCGAGATGACGAAGGTGCGGCTGTCGGCGGGCGATGACCGGCCGCTGAAGGTGCTCGCGCACGTGCTCGACCACGGGCTGCGGCTGCTGCACCCGTTCATGCCGTTCGTCACGGAAGAGCTGTGGCAGGCGCTGCGGGAGCACCTCGAGGGCGACATGGCGAACGCCCTCATCGTGGCGTGGTTCCCGCGCAGCGGTGCGAACTGGAAGGATGAACGCGCCGAGGCAGCGATGAGCCACGTGATCGAGGTGAACCGCGCGATCCGGAACATCCGCGCGGAGAAGAAGCTCGACGTGGGCTTCAAGCCTGCCGTGTACCTGCGCGCGGGCGAGCATGCGGGCGCGCTCGAAGAGACCCTGGCGGCGACCGCGTTCACGTCACGGGCGGAGCCGCGCGTCACGTCACCATCCGACGCACTCCCGGAGGGAGAGTTCGCGTTCGCGCGCATCGCTGATACGGAGGTGGCCGTCGCGCTGCCGGCGGTGGATGCGGCTGCGGAACGCGCGCGCCTGGAGAAGGAGCTCGCGGAGGCCGCCGCCTACGAGGAGCGGCTGACGAAGCAGCTGGGGAACGAGCAGTTCCGCTCGAAGGCGCCGGCGAAGGTGGTCACGGACATGGAGGCGACGCTCGCCGAGACGCGGGTCCGGGTCTCGGGCCTGCGGGAGCGTATCGCGAGCCTGTAGCCGCGCGGGCGGCCGTCACGAACGTTCGCGGGTGTTGATCCACGCGCGAGCGAGGTGGAGCTGCTCGTAGCTGACGGAATCGCCGAGCGCTTCCTTGAGGGGGGCGAGCTGGCCGATGGGGCCTTCGCCCGCGGCCTTGCGAATGCGCCCGAGCGTAATCGTGTCCACCCATTCGCTGATGTCGTCCAGCTCTTCGGCGAGGAGCAGGTCCACGACGTGCTGCGTGATGGTCTGGGGGCTGAGACCGCGCTGGCGGGCGATGGATTCGATGCTCTCGCCTTCGCGCAGTAGCTCCAGGGTGCGCCGGGTGGAGGGCGCGATGACCTTACCGTTGCGCGCTCGGATGGGGACCTCGCGCTCGGCGGCTGCGGCGCGAACGGCCGCGGGCGACGGGGCGGGAGTGGTGGGCGCGGCGCCCGCGGCGGAGCGGGTCACCGCGAGGAACGCCTCGCCGTAACGGTCGTACTTCACGTTCCCGACGCCGGACACGGCCAGCAGCTCGAAGCGGGTCCGCGGCTTCTTGCGCGCCATCTCGTGCAGCGTCGCGTCGCTGAAGATGGTGAACGGCGGGACGTTCGCCTCGTCGGCGAAGCGGCGGCGGACCGCGCGGAGGGCGTGGAACAGGCGGTCCTCCTCCTCGTCCACGCCGCCGATAGTCTGCGCGGGCGGGGCGATGCACGGCCCGCAGTTGCCGCAGGCGGCGTTATGTTCCGTTTCGCCGAAGTAGTCGAGGATGCGGGCGCGGAGGCAGGTTCGCGATTCCGCGTAGTGCTGCATGGCGTCGAGCTTCTTGACCGCGTGCTCGCGGTGCGCCTCGAGGCCAGCGGTGTCGATCTCCTCTTCGCCGCCGTGGCGCGTGGCCCAGGCCATGTACCCCTGCTTGCCCGCGAGCCCGGAGTCGACGAGCGCCTGCACCGCCGCGTTGATGCCGGGCTGGTCCTCTTCGTCCATCAGGTCGCGGATGTGGGTGCGGCGCCCCTCGTTCGCCACCAGCTTGCGGTACACCCCGACCACCATGTGCGCTTCCGGGTGCGAAAGGTCGATGAAGTACTCCCGCAGGCCGCGGTCGCGCGCGGAGAAGTAGAGCACGCAGTCGGCGGGCTCGCCGTCGCGGCCGGCGCGGCCGGCCTCCTGGTAGTAGGACTCCAGCGAATCCGGGAGATCGTGGTGGAGGACCATGCGCACGTCGGGCTTGTCGATGCCCATGCCGAAGGCGTTGGTGGCGATGATGATGCGCAGGCTGTCCCGCGCGAACGCCTCCTGGATTCGGCGACGGTCGCCGTCTTCCATGCCGGCGTGGTAGCGCGCGCAGCGGATGCGCTGGCGCTGGAGGTACTCGGTGAGCTCCTCGACCTTCTTGCGGGTGCCGCAGTACACCACCGCGGACTCCTCGCCGAGGTTCTTGAGTTTCGCCGCGATCAGCTCCTGCTTCTCCTTGATGCTCTTCACGCGGACGACGTCGAAGCGGAGGTTCGGGCGATCGAAGCCGGCGACATGGACGACGGCGTCGCGCAGCTGCAGGCGCTCGACGATGTCGTCGCGGACGAGCGGGTCGGCCGTGGCGGTGAGGGCGATGATGGGCGGGTTGCCGAGCCGCGGGCGCACGCTGCCGAGGTCGCGGTAGCTCGGCCGGAAGTCGTGGCCCCACTGCGAGATGCAGTGGGCCTCATCGACGGCGAGGAGGCCGACGTGCACGGAGCGCAGGGCGGCCATGAAGGCGCCATCGCCGAACCGTTCGGGGGCGACGTACAGGAGCGGAATGCGCCCCGCCTGCGCCTCGGACATCACCCGCGCCTGCTCCTCCCGGGGCATGGTCGAGTTGATAGCGGCCGCCTCGACCCCATCCTGCCGGAGCGCATCGACCTGGTCCTTCATCAGCGCCAGCAACGGCGACACGACGATGGTGACGCCCTCGGGGGCGAGCAGCGCCGGGACCTGGTAGCAGACGCTTTTCCCGCCGCCGGTGGGCATGACCGCGAGCGTGTCCCGCTTTGCGAGGACCGAGGCGATGACCTCGGGCTGGCCGGGCCGGAATTCGTGGTACCCGAAGACGTCGGCGAGCACCTTGCGTGCGGGCGCAAGGGCACGGGGGTCGGCGAAAGGGGCCTGGGGCGGCGGGGCGGCGGTCATTACCGCGCATTCTAGAACAAATGAGCGATGGCGGCAGTGGTCTCGCGTGAAGATTCGCCTAGAGCGAGCTGCCGTAGATGTCGGCGAATTCGCGCGCGGTGATGCTGTACAGGAGCTCATCGTGGAAGCGGCCGCCGGAGAAGTGCGATTCGCGCAGCTTCCCGCCGGGCGTGAACCCGAACGACTCGTGGAAGCGCTGCGAGCGGGCGTTGAAGGCGTACACGGTCGCGTGGGCGCTGTGGTAGCCGAGCTCTTCGAACATGTAGCGCAGGAGCAGGTGCACTGCTTCGCGGCCGTACCCCTTGCCCTGGTCCTTCGAACCGATGGTGATGCCGTATTCGAACGAGCGGTGGCGGGGCTGGGCCCCGTGCACGTTGATCAGCCCGACGACCCGGAATTCCGCGAAGGCGACGATCGCGAGGCGGACGTTGTCATCGGTGCGAGGGCGCGTCGCTTCCGCGTCGGCCCATGCCTGGAGGGTGGCCCGGCTGCGCGGGAGCTGGAGGTCGTCGCCGAGGCGCTGGGCCGTGTCGTCGGCATCGAGGGCGCCAATCGCCTCCCAGTCGCCGGGTTCGATGGCCCGCAGGAACGTGAGGCGGCCCTCCCAGGTACCGGCCATCAGCGGCCCCCGGCCGGAGCGGCGGCGGGCACCGTCTCGCCGGGGATGTGGCCGGTGCGGTACAGACGGCGGAGGTGGGGCGCGAACGACGTCGCAAGCACGATCGCGACGAACGACAGGCCGGGGAGGAAGAAGAGCGCGGGCGCGCCCGTCCAGTCGGCGAGGGTGCCGAAGCCAAGGTTCGCGAAGGCCATGATTCCGCCCGCGGACATGAGGTAGAAGCTCATGACGCGGCCGCGGATGCCGTCGGGGATGACCTGCTGCAGGAGCACGGCGGTGACGGCCATGAACATCGCCTGCGAAACGCCCATGAGGGTGGCGCTGAAGGCGGCCACGGCGACGTGCCGGCTGGCGGCCATGAGCATCGGCGAGACACCGCTGGCGATGGCCGTCGCGAGGAGCAGGCGCCCCCGCTGGCCGCCCGGGTACACCGCCAGGAGGGAGGTGCCCACCAGTGCGCCGATGCCGACGCCCATCGTCATGATCGTGAAGCCGGTGGAGGCCTGGTGCAGTTCGTGGCGGGCGAAGCCGGGCAGCATCGCATCGAAGGACATCGTGAGCGCGCAGTGGGCCACGACGAGCACGAAGACCGAGGCCACGGGCCCGTTGTGCCGCACGTAGTTCAGCCCCTCGCCGAGGTTCGCGATCACCTGGCGAAGCGCCACCACGTCGCCCCGCGATTCGGTTCGCACCCGGCGCACGAAGGTGAACGAGAGGAGCGCGAAGACGGCCGCGAGCGCGTAGGCGCCGGAGACGCCGACTGTCGAAAGCAAGGGCGCGGAGAGCAGCGGACCGACGGCGCGTGAGCCGTGCTGGGTCATGCTCGTCAGAGCCACGGCGTTGCCAAGGTCCGTGGAGGGGACGACGTTCGCGAGCAACGCCTGGTCGGATGGGATTTCGACGGCGCGGACGATGCCCTGGGCGAGCGCGACGGTCACGACCATCCAGACCGTCAGGACGTCCGTGACGGCGAGGGTGAAGAGGATGGACGTGGTCAGGAAGGCGCCGAGGCGGGTCACCTTCACCAGCGTGCGGCGCTGCACACGGTCCGCAATCGTGCCGCCGATGGGCGCCAGCAGGTAGGGCGACATCGAGGCGAAGGTGGAAACGCCGACCCAGAACGAGGAATCGCTGAGCTTGTAGACGATGTAGGCGTTCCCGAGGAGCAGCGTCCAGAGCGAGATGCTGGAGCACGCGGAGCCGCCCCAGAGCGCGCGGAAGTCGCGGTGGCGCGTGGCCGGGAGGCGGTCTGCAAGGGCCGACGCAAATGCCATTCGCCGCACTATACGGGGTTCGGGGCCACGAAGCGGTCCGTCATCGGGCGGAGTTTCGCTACGAATCCCGCTCGAACGCGCCGGGCCGTGAAGAAGCGGCGGAGACGCAGGTGCGCGAGCGGGACGACGGTCCTGCGCATTGGCGTGGTCGGCTCGGGGACGGGGATCAATTGTGAAAAGGCTCGATCCGAGTCTGTATGTTACGAAGCAACGTTTCCTTTATTCCTGATTGCGTTTCGCAACGCGGCCGACATACGCTGCCAACCAGACAACCCCCCGGACTGTTTTCCGACCAAGGTGGAAGGTGAGAAAAGCGATTCGCGCTCGCCGTCAGCAGCTGCTTGCGGCATTTCTGATGGGCTTCATTTTCGCGGTCTTCGCCAGCACGCGGGCCGCCCACGCCGAGGAAGCAGGAGCCGCCGTGAAGGCGGGCCCCAACACCGTGGGCTACGACATCTCGTGGCCGCAGTGCGATGCCGCGAAGCCGGCCGGCAGCATCGGGTTCGCCGTGATTGGCCTCACGGGCGGGAAGCCGTTCACCCGCAACCGCTGCTTCGATGAGCAGTACCAGTGGGCGAAGCAGGCCGAGACCGCCCCGGATGTCTACATCAACCTCGACTATCCGAAGAAGACCGACTGGAACACGTTCGTCGGCCCGGCGGGGATTTGCATGACGGGCGACCCGGGCTGCACCGCCTACAACTGGGGCTACAACTCAGCGCGCGATGCCGTGGCGCTGGGCCGGGCGAAGGGCATCACGCCCACCGTGTGGTGGCTGGATGTCGAGCAGGAAAACTACTGGTCGCCGGACCAGGCCGCGAACAAGCGGGTGGTGGCCGGGGCTATCGACTACCTGACCTCGCAGGGGCTGGCCATCGGGGTGTATTCCACGGGGTACCAGTGGGGCGAAATCACCGGGGGGTTCAAGCCCGCGATCCCCGCGTGGGTGGCGGGAGCCCGCAACCTCGCCGAAGCGCAGAAGAAGTGCGCGCAGGCCAGCTTCACGGGCGGGCCCGTGGCGATGGTCCAATGGGTGGAGAAGTTCGACCGCAACCTGATCTGCGCCCCGGCGCAGTAGATCGAGGACGGCGCGCACGGTGGCCGGGATGATGTGTGGTGGGCGCGCCAACGGGAAAGCCCCCTCCGGGATGGAGGGGGCTTTTCGCTGCCTTCGACGTTAGACGCGGTACGGGTGCGGGCCGAAGTCAGCCTCGTAATACGGCGAGACGTGGGTGCCGGGCGGCACCACGCCGTCGATCACCTCGCGGTCCTCGTCCGAAATGGTGACGTCGAACGCCTTCAGGTTGTCCTCGAGCTGCTCCATGGTTCGCGGCCCGATGATGGGGCTGGTGATGCCTGGCTGCTGCATCACCCACGCGAGTGCGAGCTGCGACATGGTCACGCCGCGCGCCTGCGCCAGCGGTTCCAGCGCCTCGAGGGCATCGAAGATCCGTTCGTTCCAGCGGCGGCGCTGCATCGGGTTGCTGTTGTACGTGGCCCAGCGGCTGTCCTCGGGAGGCGGCTCGTCGCGGCGGTACTTGCCCGTGAGCATGCCCCCCGCGAGCGGGCTCCAGGGGATGATGCCGATGCCGAACGTCTGCGCCATGGGCACGAGCTCGCGTTCGACGCGGCGATCGAGGATGTGGTACGGCGGCTGTTCGCACACGAAGCGGTTCAGCCCGTATTCCTTCGAAACCCAGAGCGTCTCGACGATCTGCCAGGCGGCGTAGGTGGAGGTGCCGATGTAGCGGACCTTGCCCGAGCGCACGAGGTCGTCGAGCGCGCGGAGGGTTTCGTCGGCGGGGATGTCGGAATCGGGGCGGTGGATCTGGTAGAGGTCGATCCAGTCGGTGCCGAGGCGGCGGAGGCTGGCCTCGCAGGATTCGATGATGTGGCGGCGGGTGTTGCGCCAGTCGTTCGGGCCTTCGCCCATGCGTCCGTGCACCTTCGTCGCGAGCACGACCTGCTGGCGGCGGCCATTCGCCTTCAGGGCCGCGCCCGTGGCCTCCTCGCTGCGGCCGGCGTTGTAGACGTTGGCGGTGTCGAGGAAGTTGATGCCCCCGTCCAGGGCGCGGTCGATGATGCGAGCGGAGTCGGCGGGCGTTGTCTTGCCGCCAAACATCATGCACCCGAGGCAAAGGTTGGAGACTTTGATTCCGGTTCGTCCAAGGCTGCGCAGTTCCATGCAGCTCTCCTCTTCGGTGGTGGATATCCGTGAGGAGAGAATACGGGAGAACCGCCGGCTGGCTAGCGGCCGGGTGACCCGAGCAGGACGCCGCCCTCCACCGGCAACACGATGCCCGTGATGTAGCGCGCTTCGTCGGAGACGAGGAACAGGGCGGCGTATCCGATATCCCAGCCAGTCCCCTCGACCTTCAGGAGCGAGGCGTTCTTCCGCATCTCGCGCAGTTCCGGCGCCATGCCGCGGCCAGAAACCATGGGGGTGAACACCGGCCCCGGCGCGATGCAATTTACCCGGATGCCCTGCCGCGCGTGGTCGACCGCCATCGCCTTCGTGAGCGCGATCACGGCCCCTTTCGAAGCGGAATACGGCGTCAGCCCCTTGGGACGGAGCGCCGAAATCGAGGAGATGTTGACGATCGCTCCCCCACTCCCGGCGGCCATCGCGGGGATGGCGTGCTTGCTCGCGAGCATCATGCTCGTGACGTTCACGCGCATGATGCGCTCCCATGCGGCCTCATCCACTTCGACGACGCTGCCGCCGCCACCGATACCGACGTTGTTATCGAGGATGTCGAGACGGCCCCAGCGGGTCATCGCGCCCTCCACCATGCGCGCGCAATCGGCCGCGACGGTGACGTCGGCCTCGCAGACGGCGGCCTCGCCCCCTTCGTCCTTGATGGCGCGGAGGGTGTCCTCGGCGGCCTCACGCTTGCGATCGACGAGCAAGACGCGGGCGCCCTCGCGCGCGAAGAGGATGGCGGCGGCGCGACCGTTGCCGATTCCCTCGGCGACGGAACCCGCGCCGGTGACGATCGCGATCTTGCCTTCGAGACGGCGAGCCATGGTGCACCCCCGGAATGCGTGGTAGCCGCGAGTGTAGTGGGCCGTGCAAGAGGGGCGGCGCCGGGGGACGTAGAATCGACGGGTGAACCGGCGCGGGCCCGAGACCGTCACCATCGCCACGCTGAACATCCACAGCCTCCGGCAGGAGTGGCCGCGGCGCGCGGCCGTGATCCTCGACCAGCTGCGCGCGGAGCCGCCCGACGTGCTGCTGCTGCAAGAGGCCGCCCGGTGGGCGCCGCAGCCGGCATGGCTGGCCTGGCGGCTGAGCCGCGCGATCGGACGCCGCTATCGCGCCTTCACCGTGCCGAAGCGGGGCTGGTGGTGGTTCGTCGAAGGGCTGGCGGTGCTCACGAGCCTGCCCGTAACCGGACATGCACGGCTGAACCTGCGCGGAAATGAGCGGGTGGCGCAGCGGCTCACCGTCCAAACGCCCGGCGGAGTCCTCTTCGATGCCTACAACCTCCACCTCGCGCACCGGGGGAACGACGAGCGGCTGCGCAACGCGCAGGTGGGGCGGCTGCTCGCGTGGATGGACACGCGGCCGGGCGTGCCCGCGGTGGTGGGCGGCGATTTCAACGCCGGGCCGGAATCGGAGACGGTGCGGCTGATGCTCGAACGGACGCGCTCCGCGCACACGGTGGCGCACGGCGGCGAGCCGCCGTTCACGGCGCCATCGCATTCAGCCCCTGGCATGGGCCGCACCATCGACTACCTGTTTGCGACCGAGGGCGCACGCGTGGCGGGCTGCGACGTCGCCTTCGGACCCGTCGAACGCGGCGGGCGGCGGGTGTTCCCCTCTGACCACCTGGGGCTCATGGGCCGGTTCGTTCTCGAAGGCTGACGGCGGTGGTCAGGTGCGCTTTCGCCCCCACGCCAGCGCGCCCTTCGCCGTCACCCATAAGGGAAGCGCGACGGCTTCGGCGGCTCGCGCCGCATCCTCCAGCGAACGCTGCCGCGCGAGCAGGTGGAACAGCACGGACTCGCGGTCCACGAGCCGGAAGGCGGGCATCTGCCACGGCTCGACGATTACTTCATCAAACACCTGGGACAGGAGCTCGCCCGCCAATTCGGAATCGAACGTGGAGAGCGGCTCCGGCGGCAGGTAGCGGGCGAGTTCGGGGGAGTTGTCGCGGCTGGGGGCGCAGGTGACGAAGATGCCGCCGGGGCGGAGCACTCGAGCCGCTTCGCGCATCGGCGCCAGCGGGTCCGCGAAGTGGTAGAGGGTATACAGGGAAGCGACGGCGCCGAAGGTGGCATCGGCGAAGGGGACGCGCGCGGCATCGGCGAGCACCCGCGGGCCGTACCCATGGCGGAGCTGCGCGGGCGACCGGTCGAGGCCGACCCACGGCACGCTCCGGGCATCGAGCAGGCGGCCGAGGGCGCCGCGTCCACACCCGAGGTCGAGCACCGGCGAACGTCCCGCGGTCATGAGCCGATCGGCGACCTGGGGGTGAACGTCGCGGTACTCGGGGAGGAAGACGGAGCCGCGGACGGCGGCGTCATCGGGGATGCCGTGCCGGAAGACGGCGTCGTCGTAGTCGAGAGGGGCGGGGGTGCGGCGCGGGTCCATGGGCGAAGGGTGACAGGCGGGGACGCCGCCTGTCACGCGGCCACGGTCACGGTTTCCGGTTGGCGACGACGACCCACCAGCTATCGTCGAGTTGCGTCACCGGGTCGACGCTCGCCGTCGTGATGATGGTCAGCCGTTCCTCGGCCGGGTCCAGTTTGGGGTAGATCAGCTCGCCCATCCGAATCGTCGCCGCGGTGTAACGGGTGAGCGAAACGACCGAGTAGACGTAGCGGCCCCCGCTCTCGGTGGTCACAAATACGTCGGCGCCTTCGCGGACGGTATCGAGCTGGTCGCGGAACGTTCCCGCCGAGTTCCCCACCCAGAAGGAGTTGCCCTTCACCCCGGGCAGGGAGGCGAGCGAGTAGATGCCGACTTCGCCCTGGGCCACATGCTCGATTTGCTGGGCGGCAGTCAGGCCGACGGCACGGGCAGGAAGGTTGGTGCCAATAGACGGGATGACCATGCCCGTGGGGGGGCCGGACGGAGCGGGCGTGGCCGTGGGTTGCGGCGTGGGGGACGGAGGCGGGGTGGTGGCGGTGGCCGTTGATGGCGCGGCCGAGGGCGTGGAGGTGGGCGCGGAGGTGGGGGCGCTTTCGCTCCCGCCGCAGGCCGCCAGGGCGGCGGTCAGGAGCACGCCGGCCACCATCATTCCCGCATGCATGCGCATCGCGCGATACTAGGCATGCGGAGTGAGCGGCGACAAGCGCCGTTTTGCCCGGTTCCGGGGGGTGCGCTACAGTTAGCGTTCGACTGCTCAAGTACGAACCCGGGTTGGAACAACACGATGGCGAATAAGAAGTCCGCTCTCAAGCGGTGGCACCAGTCTCTGAAGGAGCGCGACCGCAACCGGTCCCGCCGCTCCGCAATGCGCTCGGCGACGCGCAAGCTCCGCGAGACGGTCGCGGCGGGCGATGCCGAATCGACGAAGGAAGCGCTGAGCGCGGCCTACTCGTCCCTCGACCGCGCGGCCAAGCAGGGCGCGATTCACACGGGCAAGGCCGACCGCCTGAAGCGCCGCCTCGCGGCCCTCGTGGCGAAGAGCGCGGCAGAATAAAGGGGCAACCCGGGAGCATCGCGACGCCCGCCACAGTGGCGGGCGTTTTCGTGTCCCCCGCATTTTCTCCCTCGCGGCCATGCTGCTACGCTGCAATCAGCGTCAAGAGGGTGCAGGGCCATGGCCCGGGCGCCCGGCAACCTGGTTATGCCTCCAAGGTGCCAAATGGACGCGGCTCGCGGGAGACGAGCAACAAAAGGCGGGCGCCGGCGGCCCGCCCCTCCAGTTGAGGGGCTTCCGTTCCGATATGAACGATACCGAGCCCCTCCTCGTGTGAGGGGCTTTCCGTTGTTCGAGCCCGCTACCGCCGGCAACGAAAGGGATAGCGCTGCACATGTCTGAACGGAAAATCCTCACCTCCGAGTCCGTCACGGAGGGCCACCCCGATAAGGTCTGCGACCAGATCTCGGATGCGGTCCTCGACGCGATCTACGCGAACGACCCCATGGCCCGCGTCGCCTGCGAGACGGCGATCACCAACGGCCTGGTCCTGGTCACGGGCGAAATCACGACCTCGACCTACGTCGACATCCCGCGGCTCGTGCGCGACACCATCCGGCGCATCGGCTACACCTCGTCGGATATCGGCTTCGATGCCGATACCTGCGGCGTGATCACCGCGATCAACGAGCAGTCGCCGGACATCAAGGGCGGCGTCGACCGGAGCTGGGAAGCGCGCCACGGCAAGGGCGAAAGCGCCAGCCTCGATACCGGCGCCGGCGACCAGGGGATGATGATCGGCTTCGCCTGCACCGAGACGCCGGAACTGATGCCGCTTACGATCTCGCTCGCCCACCGCATGACGCGCCGCCTGGCCGAGGCCCGAAAGAGCGGCGAGCTGCCGTGGCTCCGGCCCGACGGCAAGTCCCAGGTCAGCATCGAATACGACGAGAAGTGGAACCCCGTCCGGGCCGAGGCGCTCGTCATCTCCACGCAGCACTCGCCCGACGTCGACAACGAGACCATCGACGGCGATGTGAAGGCGCACATCATCCGCACCATCGTGGACGAACGGCTGATCGACGCGGGCACGAAGGTGTATGTGAACCCCTCGGGCCGCTTCGTGGTGGGCGGGCCGAAGGGCGACGCCGGCCTCACGGGCCGCAAGATCATCGTCGATACCTACGGCGGCATCGCCCGGCACGGCGGCGGCGCCTTCAGCGGGAAGGATCCGACGAAGGTGGACCGGTCGGGCGCCTATGCCGCGCGCTGGGTAGCGAAGAACATCGTCGCGGCCGGCCTGGCTTCGCGCTGCGAGTTCCTCCTCAGCTACGCCATCGGTGTCGCGCAGCCGACCTCGATCGGGGTCGAGACGTTCGGCACGGGCGCGGTGCCGGACTCGGCCATCCTCGCGGCCGTGCGCAAGCATTTCGACCTGCGCCCCGGCGCGATCATCCGCGACCTCGACCTTCGCCGGCCGATCTACGGGCCCACGGCCGCCTACGGGCACTTCGGCCGCACGGACCTGCGGGTGCCGTGGGAGGACACGAGCCGGGCGGCGGACCTGCGCGCGAGCGCGGGCCTCTAGGCCGGGAGGCTTCGATATGGACGCGATCGTGCTGGTTGGCGGGCAGGGGACGCGGCTGCGCCCGCTGACGGCGAGGCGCCACAAGAGCCTCGTCCCCGTGCTCAACCGCCCCGCGATCGCGTACCTGTTCGAGTGGCTGGCGGCGTCCGGCATCGACCGGGTGGTGCTCGCGCTCGGGCAGAACAACGACGACCTGGCCGAGGCGTACCCCGAGGGTCGCCTCGGCACCATGGACCTGCGCATCGTCAAGGAGCGCGAACGGCTCGAATCCGGCGGCGCGATCCGTTACGCGGTCCAGCAGGCGGGCATCGAAGGACGCTTCGCCGTGCTGAACGGAGATGTGTTCGTCGAGTTCGACTTCCGCGCGATGCTCGCCGAACACGAACGGGTGGGGGCGAAGCTGAGCCAGTACCTCTACCCCGTCACCGAGCCCTGGCGGTATGGGGTTGCGGTCGTCGATGAGCGCAGCATGATCACCGGCTTCGTGGAGAAGCCGCCGATGGGCGAGGAGCCGGGGAACCTGGTGAATGCGGGCGTCTGGATCTTCGAACCGGAGCTCGTGGGGCAGATCCCGCCCGGGGCCGTGCGTGTGGAGGAGACGCTCTTCCCGTCGCTCGTCGCGCGACGCCAGCCGGTCCTTGGGTACACGGGCGACGGGATCTGGGCCGACATCGGCACGCCGCAATCGTACCTGGCGCTGAACCAGGCGCTGCTCGCGCGTGCGGCGGGGAACGCCGTGGCGGCGACGGCCTCCGTGGCGGCTGGCGCGGTGGTGGAGGGGTCCGCGGTGGGCGACGGGACCGTGATCGGCGCCGCTTCGGTCTCGGCTTCGGTCCTGTGGGAGAACGTGACCGTCGGCGACGGGGCATCCGTCGCGGGCAGCGTTCTGGCCGATGGCGTGGTTGTTGGCGCCGGTGCGCGCGTTCACGGCGTCATTGCGGGACCGGGAACAATCATCGCAGCGGGCGTTGCAGTCCCACCGGGGACGCTCATCGACAAAGACGGGCGCTATGATGGGTAGCGATGACTGAGAATCCCGTCCACTTCGGTACCGATGGCTGGCGAGCGATCATCGCCGACACGTTCACCTTCGAAAACGTCAGAGCGTGCGCCCAGGCCGTGGCGGCACACTTCAGCGAAACCTACGGGCTCGAGAAGCCCGTCGTGGTCGGCTACGACACGCGCTTCCTTTCGGACCAGTTCGCGCGAAGTGGCGCGCGTGCTGGCGGGGAACGGCTTCCAGGTGCAGCTGGCGACGCGCCCGGCGCCGACGCCCGCCCTCAGCTGGCGCATCATCGAAGTGGGCGCCGCCGGTGGCGTGGTGGTCACGAGCAGCCACAACCCGTACCACTGGAACGGCATCAAGGTGAAGCCGCACTACGGCGGCAGCGCGAGCCCGGAGATCGTCGCGGATATCGAGCGGCGCGTGCCGGACATCCTCGCGGCCGCGGACGGCGTGCGGCAGGCGCCCGCCAATTCGCCCGCCATCACCAGCTTCGACCCCGTCCCAGGCTACCTTGGCACCCTGCGGCGCCAGGTGGATGTGGAGCGCATCAAGGCCGCGGGGCTGCGCATCGCCCTCGACCCCATGTACGGCGCGGGCGCCGGGCTGCTCACGGAGCTGATCTCGGGCGGCGCGACCACCGTCACGGAGATTCACGCCGAGCGGAACCCCGCCTTCCCCGGTATTCGCGCGCCCGAGCCGATTGAGTCCAACCTCGGCGAGTTCATGGCGCTCATGGCCTCCGGCGACTTCGATGCGGGCATCGCGAACGACGGCGACGCGGACCGCGTCGGGTTCGTCGATGAGCACGGCGGCTACATCGACCAGCTGCGAACGTTCGCATTGCTGGTGAACTACATGCTCGGCAACCGGGGCCTGCGCGGGCCCATCGTGAAGTCGGTGACGACGTCGAACATGGCGACGTTGCTGGCGCGGCATTATGGCGTGCCCAGCTTCGAGACGCCCGTCGGCTTCAAGCACATCGGCCCGCTGATGATGCAGGAGGACGCGCTCATCGGGGGCGAAGAGAGCGGCGGATACGGCTTCCGCGGCCACCTCCCGGAGCGCGACGGCATCCTCGCGGGGCTGTTCTTGCTCGATTATGTCGCCGCTACGGGGAAGAAGCCGTCGCAGCTGCTTGAGGAGATGTTCGCCATCACGGGCCCGCACTTCTACGAGCGGCTCGATTTCGACCTCGAACCGGGGACGAACGCGGCGGTGAAGGCGCGACTCGACGCGGCGGCGCCGACGGAGATCGCGGGGCGGTCCATCGTCTCCAGCGACCGCACGGATGGCTGGCGCTTCTTCATCCCGGAGGGCTGGCTGCTGCTTCGCCTTTCCGGAACGGAACCGCTCCTGCGGATCTACACGGAAGTGACCGACGAATCACTTGTGAAACCTGTGTTGGAAGCAGGGAAGGTCATCGCGGGCGTTGCCCGGTGACCACCCTGGACGACCCATCGCTGCTTGAACTCGACGCCTCGGGGATGCTGCGCCACATCAGCGATACCGGGCCCGAGCTGGTGCGCGCGTGGGAACGCTGCGAGGATCTCGTGCTGCCCGCGGGGGCCGAGACGGCGACGAGCGTGGTGCTGGCCGGAGTCGGCGGATCGGCCACGGCGGCGGATTACTTCGCCGCAATCTGCGCGCCCTACGCCGAGATCCCGGTCTCGGTCGTTCGGGGGTACACGCTTCCCAACCACGTCAACGACCGCACGCTGGTGGTCGTGCTCTCCTACAGCGGTAACACCGACGAGACGCTTTCCTGCTACGACGACGCGTGGAAGCGGGGGGCGAAGCTGCTCGCGCTGACGCGCGGGGGCCGGATGCGACGGCGTGCGGGCGAAGACGGCACGCCCTGGCACGAGGTCTCGTACGAATCGCCGCCGCGCGCGGCGGCGGTGCACAGCCTCGCGCCGCTATTGCGCATGGGGCATCGCCTCGGGCTGTGCAATGTGGACTCGCGGGCGATCAAGCAGGCGGCGAAGCTGCACGCGCGGCTGGTGGAGGACATCGAACCTTCGATGCCGGTGGCCCGCAACGGGGCCAAGCAGATCGCCGAGGGGTTGCAGGGGCGGCTGCCGTTCATCTTCGGCGCGGAGCACCTTGCGCCGGCGGCGACGCGCTTCCGCAACCAGCTCGCGGAGAACGGGAAGTCGTTCGGCGCGGCGGAGAGCCTGCCGGAAGCGAACCACAACCTGATCGTGGGCCTGGAAACGGCACGCCACCTGAGCCACGTGCTCGCGGCGGTGCAGGTGGAATCACGCACGCTGAATTCGACGCCGGTGCTCAAGCGCTTCGACGTGACGGCCCAGATGCTGAAGGAATGCGGCGTGCCGGTCTTCCGCATCGACCTCGGCGGGGCGACGGTGCTGGAGCAGCTGCTCCAGGCGACGGCGTGGGGCGATTTCGTGTCGTTCTACGTGGCCCTGCTGCACGGCGTGGACCCGACGCCGATTCCCCAGATCGAACGAGCGCGGGCGGCCATCGCGAACGCACCGCTGCAGGTGGTTTAGCCCGAAGGGGACGTCCCCGGCTCGCGGTTCACCCATCGTGACAGCGCGGCATTGAGGGCGAGTGCGAGCCCGAGCCCGGCGGCGCAGACGATCGCGCCCGCGATCGCATCGACGATGAAGTGGTTCCCGGTGAGCACCACCGAAAAGAACATCGCGACCGGCCACGCGAGGCCGAGAGCGCGCATCAGGCGGTGACGCGTGACCACCGCGACGGCGCCGCCGAGGAGCAGCGACCAGCCGAAATGAAGGCTCGGGATCGCCGCGTACTGGTTCACGAAGGCGCCCACTTCCTGCGCGTTGTAGCTCACGCGGTCGTGGACGGCCATGGTGTCGATGAAGCCTTCGGCGGGGAAGAGACGGGGCGGGGCCACCGGGTAGGTGGCGTAAATGACGACGGCAATCGCCCCCGAGAGCAGGAAGGCGTTGCGCATGAGCGTGTACGTGGGGCGGTGCCAGATGAAGAGCCACACGGCGAAGCCGATCACCACGGGCATATGGCCCCAAAAGTAGATCCAGTTCATGAGCTTGATGAGGGCGAAGTGGTCGAGGATCCAGCCCTGCATCGTCAGTTCGTGGTACAGCCCGAGGGTGCGTTCGAAAGCGATGACGTCGCGGCCGTTCGCGAAGGCGGTGGACGCGCGGCCATCGACGGAGGCGCGAACGAGGAAGTACACGAGGAACGCGCCGGCGACCATGACGGCTTCATGCAGCCCGACACGATGGGTGAATCGCCAGGCGCGGAAGGCGTGGAAGCGCAGGTCGCGCGTTTCGGTGATGGCCATGCGTACCGTTGGGAACCAGCGCGGCTATGCCCCGCCATGGGGCGCCGCTACACTCCCCTCAAAACGGTACCATCGCCAGACACGAGGTCACAATACGCATGCAGATCGCCACTTCAACCGGAGACATCGCCCGTTCCGACGCGGACGTGATCGTCGTCAACCTGTTTGAAGGCGTGACGACGCCCGGCGGCGCGACGGGCGCCGTCGATGCCGCCCTGAATGGCGCGATCCGCCGCCTCATCGAACTCGGGGACGTGCGCGGCAAGGCCGGGGAGCTGACGCTCATCCACACCCACGGGCAGCTTCCCGCGCCGCGCGTCCTCATCGCCGGCCTCGGCAAGCAGGCGGACTTCGACCTGGACGCGGTGCGGAACCTGAGCGCGAACATCGTCCGCTTCCTCCGCCGCCCCGGCATCGGTCGGGTCGCGACGATCGTGCACGGCGCGGGCATCGGCGGCCTGGCCCCGGAGGGCGCCGCGCAGGCGGTGGCCGAGGGCGCGGTGCTGGGCAGCTACCGGTTCCTCAAGCATCGCAGCAGCAACGGCGACGACCGGTCCGAGATAGCGACCCTTGAGGTCGTCGAGCTCGATGCGGCTGCGGCGGCGGCCTTCGAACCGGCCGTACGGCGCGGCGAAGTCCTCGGGCTGGCGACGAACGCCGCCCGGGACATGGCGAATGAACCTTCGAACCACCTGACCCCGACGATGCTCGCGGAGCGTGCGCAGGCGGTGGCCGCGGCCGCTCCGGCGCTTTCAATCCAGGTGCTGGAGGGCGCGGACATGGAAGCAAAGGGCATGGGGTCGATGCTTTCGGTGGCGAAGGGTAGCGCGCAGCCGCCGAAGATGATCCGCATTGACTACCGCGGCCGTGGCGGCGAAGGGTTCGACCTCGCGATCGTGGGCAAGGGGATCACCTTCGATACCGGCGGTATCAGCATCAAGCCGGCGGCGAACATGGAAGCGATGAAGGCGGACATGACCGGCGCCGCCACGGTCATCGCGGCGATGCAGGCGATTGCGGCGCTCGCGCCCGCCGTCGACGTCGTGGCGATCGCCCCGTGCACCGAAAACATGCCTGGTGGCAACGCCACCAAGCCCGGCGACGTGGTCACGGCGATGAACGGGACGACGATCGAGATTCTCAACACGGACGCGGAGGGGCGGCTGGTGCTGGCGGACGGGCTCTGCTGGGCCGTGGAGCTGGGCGCGCGCCGCATCGTCGATGTCGCGACGCTAACGGGGGCGGCGACGACGAGCTTCGGCGACGTCTGCTACGGGATCATGACGAACGACGACGCCCTCGCGAGCCAGCTTGAGAACGCGGCCGCGCGCAGTGGCGAAAAGACGTGGCGGCTGCCGATGTTCAAGGAGTACGACGACTACGTGAAAAGCGAGGTCGCGGACATCAAGAACTCGGGCAACCGGGGGGCCGGGACGATCGTGGGGGCGAAGTTCCTCGAGCGGTTCGTGGCGCGCACGCCGTGGGTCCACCTCGATATCGCGAACGTGGACATGATGGACAAGGAGCGCGGCTGGGTGAGCAAGGGTGCGAGCGGCTATAGCGTGCGCACGCTCATCAACCTGGCGTTGTCGCTGGAGTAGCGGACACGGGAGCGGGGCGCGCACGGCGCGCCCCCTCGGCCGCCTCTCAGGCGGCCAGGTCCAGTTCGACGAGCAGGGTGCAGCCATCGGTGCGGACGGACATGGGGCGGCCCATCCGTTCGAACATGCCGATCATCTTGCGATTCTCGGGGAGCACCATCGCGGTGAACCGCTTGATGCCGTTGCGAGCGGCATTCTCCGCGAGGAGCTCGAAGAGTTCGCGCCCGAGGCCGTGGCCCTGGAACTCGTCCTCGATGAGGAAGGCGATCTCGGCCTCGCCCGGGGCGGTGGCCTCGTAGCGGCCCACGGCGCGGATGGCATCGTCGCCGCACAGGTGGCCGACGAAGGCACAGCGGCGGCGGTGGTCCACCTCGGCCAGCCGGTCGGCGAAGTTGGGATCCAGGCGGCTCGTGGACTTGAAGAAGCGCAGGCGGCGCGATTCGGCGGAGCTGCGGGCGACGTGACGCCGCAAGCCGCGGCCCGTCGTCGGGGGCGATGGGCCGGAAAGCCATCGTGCGGCCGTCACGCAGCAGCGTCTTGGGGCGGTCGGGAGCTGCGTATGTCATGTCTCTAGTTTCGACGCTATCGTTGAAAAATGGGAGTAGTTTGCGATTGTTGTGTCAAATGAGCGCATTCATTCCTTCCCCGCGCTCCCGATGTCGAGCGTGAGGCGGTCAAGCTCCCCTTCGGAAACGAAGTGGTACCGGTAGCCGCTGTTGCGGAGGACTTCGACCATGCCGATGTTCTCGGCGAGCACGATGCCGACGAACCGCCGGATGCCGGAGCTGCGGGCATACGCCGCGAGGTGGTGGAGCAGCTCCGTGCAGACGCCGTTGCCCTGCAGGAAGTCCTCGACCACGAAGGCGATCTCGGCCTCTTCGGGGTCGCCGAGACGCTGGTAACGGCCGACGGCGCGGATGGCCGTCTCGCCGGGGAAGTGCGCGACCCATGCGGCGTGTTCGTTGAAATCGACGGTGGCAAGGCGTGGGAAGAAACGGCCCTTTTCGAGCGCGGCCAGGCGCGCGGCCGTGATGGGGCTGAAGAACCGGAGCCGCAATGCGGTCGCGGAGAGCCTGCCGGCCAGTGCCTGCAACTCGGCCGCGTCGGACGGGCGAATCGGCCGGACGACGAGTTCGCGGCCGTCCATGAGGCGGTAGCGTTCGGGGGCGAAGGCTTCGTGGCGTCCCATGGATCCAGTATGTGTGCCCGGCGTGATCGGAATGCGCCGGTCTTTCGGCGGAAGGGGCAGGGCCGCGTAGACTCCCTCGCATGACTTTCACCGCCATCGACACGGTCCCGCTCGGCGCCTCGGAGATCGACGTTTCGCGCCTGTGCCTCGGGACGATGCAGTTCGGCTGGACCGCCGACGAAGCCGCCTCCTTCGCCACCCTCGACGCCTTCGCGGAGGCGGGCGGGACGTTCCTTGATAGCGCCGATATCTACTCGCGGTGGGTGCGCGGCCACGGGGGAGGCGAAGCCGAGCGCATGGTCGGGCGGTGGATGGCCGCGCGCGGGAACCGCAACCGGATGGTGGTCGCGACGAAGGTGCGGGGGCGCATGTGGCCGGGGCCCGCGGGCGAAGGGCTGGGGCGGGAGCACATCGTGAAGTCGTGCGAGGCAAGCCTGAAGCGGCTCGGCGTGGAGACGATCGACCTCTACCAGTGCCATTGGGCGGACGATTCGGTGCCCATGGAGGAGACGCTGCGCGCGTTCGAGGAACTCATCGCGGCGGGCAAGGTGCGTGCCATCGGCGCCTCCAACCACGACGTCGACGAGCTGCGGGAGGCGCTGAACGAAGCGGAGACGCTGGGGCTACCGGTGTTCGCCTCGCTGCAGCCGCACTACAACCTCGTTCACCGGGGGGAGTTTGAGGGCGAGCTCCAGGAGCTGTGCCTGGACCGGGGGCTGGCGGTTCTGCCCTATAGCCCGCTCGCGAAGGGATTCCTGACGGGGAAGTACAGCGAGGGCGCGAAGCCGTCCGGCGCCCGTGCGAACGGCGTCCGCGAGTACCAGACCGCGTCCGGATGGGCGACGGTCGCCTGCTTGCGGGAGATCGCTGCCCGACGGGGAACGACGCCAGCGGTGGTGGCGGTCGCGTGGCTGCTTGCACGGCCGGGGGTGACGGCGCCCATCATCGGAGCGAACTCCCCCGGGCAGCTGTCCGAAGTGCTGCCCGCGGCGAGCCTCGCGCTCACGCCCGAGGAGGTGGCCGAGCTGGACGAGGCAAGCACGCCGCGGGCGTAGAGCCGCGCACCGTTCGGAAAAAACCGATAGAGTGCGCGCCATGCGTGCCACCCCCGTCCCGCGCCCGTCCGGAGCCCGGCCGTGAGTGGCGCCGTCGCCGCGCTGCGCCGCTGGTGGGAAGTCACGCTCCTCGGGATCCTGACGGTCGGCGCGTACGGCCTGGTGATGTACTCCTTCGGCGTCCTCATCGGCCCCATCCATGAGGCGACCGGGTGGCCTGTCGGCGGGCTGTCGCTCGCGTACACCCTCAGTTCGCTCCTCGGGGGGTTGGCCGCGCCGTTCAGCGGCTGGCTGCTGGACCGCTTCGGCCCGCGCCCCGTGCTCGGCGGATCGCTCGTCCTGGGGAGCGCCGGGCTCTTCGCCGCCGCGAGCGCGCCGTCGCTGGCGACGTTCGTGGTGGCCTGGGGCATTGGCGGCGGCATCGTCGCGGCGGGGCTCTACTACAGCGTGACCATGGCCATCACCGCGCGGCTGTTTGTCGAGCAGCGGCTGCGCGCCTTCGCCGTGCTGACCTTCATCGGCGGACTCGCGAGCGTCATCTTCTTCCCGGTAGCGGGCCTGCTCGTCGAGCAGCTCTCATGGCGCACGGCGCTGCGGGTGCTGGTGGTGCTGATGGCGTTGCACTGCATCCCGGCGGCGTTGCTCGTTCGCCGCGGGCGTTCGATGGCGGGCGGGCGGGTGGAGTTCCGCAAGGGCGTGGGCGAGGCCCTGCGGCTCCCCGAGGCGCGCTGGATGATCGTGATGTTCGCGCTCGCGAGCCTCGCGCTGTCCGCGGTGCAGGTCCACCAGGTGCCGGCGATGACGGCCGCGGGCCTCTCGCTGGGCGCGGCCACGACGATCGCCTCCGTGAAGGGGTTCCTGTCGCTCCCCGGCCGGGCGGGGACAGAGGTGGTCGTGCGCCGGGTAGGGGTGCCGGCCGCACTCGGAACAGCGTATGCGGCGATGGCCGTGGGCACGGTTCCGCTCGCCGTGAGCGGAGGGTTGGGGGCGGCGCTCGCCTTCATGGTCGTAACGGGTTTCGCCTTCGGGACGATTTCGCCGCTGCAGGGGCTGTTCGCCGCCGACGTCTACGGAGAGCGCCGCCTGGGCACGCGCATGGGCGTGCAGACACTCATCGTCAGCCTCGTGGCGGCGACGGGCCCGGTCGTGCTCGGCGTGGCGGTCGATGCGACGGGAGGGTACCGGGCGGGCGTGCTGGCCAGTGCCGCGCTCTCGGCGGTGGCCCTCGTGATGCTCGTTACGCGCCCCGGCCGGCGCTCTCAGCCTGCCGCCGACCCCTCAGCCTCGGACTCGCCGTCGTCGGGTGCGGCGACCTCGTCTTCCTTCGATTCGAACAGGCTCCCGGGCTTTCGGCGTGAAAGGAAGTAGTCGAGGGCGACCTTGAGCGCGGCCGCCGCGGGCAGCGAGAGCAGGATGCCCGTGACCCCGAGCAATTCGCCGCCGATGAGCACGGTCAGCAGCACGACCAGCGGTTGCAGGCCGAGCGTCTGCCCGTAGACGCGCGGCACGAGGATGCGGTCTTCGAACTGCTGGTACACGAGGAGCGCGACGAGCACGATCACGGCGCGCGTCACGGACTGGTCGAAGGCGGCGAAGACGGGCGGGACGATGGCGATGAAGGCGCCGATCAGCGGGATGATGTCGGCGAACCCGGCGAGGACGGCGAACGCCAGGGGGTTGTCGACATCGAGGATGAGAAGCACGGCGAGCGTGTAGAGGGCGATGATGGCGGAGGTGATGACCCCGCCTGCGGATGTACCCACCGACGACGCGGCCCATCGCTTCCAGCAGCTCATCCATCTCTCGTTCCCGGTGGTCCGGGATGAAGCGGTAGATGTAGGCCTTCATCTTCGGCGCGTCGATGAGCAGGTAGGCCGTGAGCACGATGATCGTAATCGCCGAAAGCAGCCCGAAGAGCACCTTCTGGCCGTAGTCGACGGCGACGCGCCCGGAGACGACTTCGGTCCAGTTGATCTCCTCGGCGCGGTCGCTGAGCTCGACTTCGACGCCGAAGTCGTCGAGGAAATCCTCGAGGCGCTGGGCGTCGCGTGGCGCAGGAGGTTGTCCCGGACGTCCGTGAATTCGCCGATCATGGCGGGGACGAAGATGGCGGCGAGTCCGCCGAGGATGGCGAGCACGGCGAAGATGACCGCGAGCACCGCGAGCACGGGGGAAGCGGCGCCGGACCAGCCACTCCACGTAGGGCAGCAGCGCGGCCATGAAGATGAAGGCGACCGCGATCAGCAGGACGACGGCCCAGACCTGGGGGATGAGCCAGAGCGCGAACGCCGCGGCGGCCAGCGCGAAAACGCCGCGCCAGGAGACCTCGAGCTTGAACACCGGTCCTCCGCGGGCGTGCTCGGGCTATTGTGCCTTGGGGGAGGGCATCCTCACAGGGGGCGGACGGGCGCGCGAGCGGCTTTGTTATAGTCGCGCGGGAAGCAGAGCATGATTACTTCGATAACGGCATTCTTGCGATACTTCGACGCCGTCAACCGGCGAGCGGTGCGTGACATCGGGGCGTTGCCGCCCGCCGCCGACGGTTGGCGCCCGGCCACGGGCGAGGGCGAAAAGGCGTGGAGCATCAACACGCTCGTGGGGCACATGGCCGGGTCGCGGGTTGTACTTCGCCAGCGCCTACGCGGGGAAGGGCTGGGTCACGGAAGCGCCGCCCGATGTGCACGCGCGCGAGCTCTGGGTGCCGGCGATTGAGAACAGCGCCGCCGCGCTCCGCGCCGAGCTCGCGGGCACGCCCGACGCCTGGCTCGAACGCAAGGTGGAGATGATCGACTCCGGCGCGGCACTCTCGGGGTGGCGCATCCTGCTGATGATGCTGGAGCACGACATCCACCACCGCAGCCAGATCGACACCTACGCGGGCATCAACGGCTGGGACGTGCCCCAGATCTTCGCGCGGACGGCGGAGGCGATTGAGGGGTTGCAGCCGGCGCAGCGGGCGACGCTATGGCACCGCCGGGGGCGCGGTCTCGGGTCTCGCGGGCGACGAACCAGGCACGCGGGCACGTTCGTAAGGCGGCTGATAGACCGAACAGGCACGGGATCGTGCGCGGAACATCGTTTGCGTGTTCTACGATTACGGGAGAGTGCCGGACCGCGAGCCGCGGCACCCGGAGGAGGCTCGCCGATGACCTCGGTTCGAGCGAACCGGAGCCGTTCCCGGAAACCGATCGATGAGTACCTGCTGAGCGAGGCGCAGCTCGAGGACATGTATTACCACATGCTCCTCAGCCGTCGCCTGAACGAACGCATGATCGCGATGAACCGCCAGGGCCGCGCGCCATTCGTGATCGCCGGCGCCGGGCAGGAGGCCGCGCAGGTCGGGGCGGCCATGGCCCTGCAGCCGGGCGTCGACTACCTCGCGCCCTACTACCGCGACCTCGGGATGAACCTGGTCTTCGGGATGAGCGCGCGCGAGGCGATGCTGAACGTCCTCGGAAAGATCGACGATCCCAACGGCGGCGGGCGGCAGATGCCCTCGCACTGGGGGAACAGCGCGCGGCACATCATCACGCAGTCCAGCGTTGTCGCGACGCAGTTTCTGCATGCGGCGGGCGTGGCGCTGGCGGCAAAGCTGCGGAACGACCCCATCGTGGTCATGGCCACCTGCGGCGAGGGCAGCACCAGCCGCGGCGATTTCCACGAGGCGCTCAACTTCGCGGCGATTCACAAGCTGCCGGTCATCTTCTTCATCGAGAACAACGGCTATGCGATTTCGGAGCGGACGGAGAAGGAGATGGCGACGCAGACCGTCGCGGACCGCGCGCGCGGATACGGCCTGCGAGGAATGGTCGTCGACGGCATGGACGGTATCGCCGTGTACCAGACGGTGCGGCCGGCCGTGGACCAGGCGCGGCGCGGGGGCGGCCCCTTCCTGATCGAGGCCCGCTGCTACCGCCTCTGGCCACACTCCAGCGACGACGACGATACCCGCTACCGTCCCCGCAAGGAGCTGGAGGAGTGGGCGGCGAAGGACCCGATCAAGCTCTTCCGGGAGCGCGTCGAAACCGACGGCATCTTCCCACGCGAAGACCTGGACGCGATCGAGGCGCGCATCGACGAAGAGGTGCGCGAGGCGGCGGCCTGGGCGCAACAGCAGCCAGACCCGCGGCCCGAGGACGCCCTCGGGTTCGTCTACAAGGAGCTGTAACGATGGCGGCGATGACGGTCATCGAAGCGGTCCGATCCACCCTCGACGAAGCGCTCGCGGGGGACGATCGCGTGTTCCTGATGGGCGAGGACGTGGAGGCGGGCGGCGTGTTCCGCGCGACCGAGGGGCTCGCCGGCAAGTACCCGGGGCGCATCCTCGACACGCCGCTGGCGGAGTCCTCGATCATCGGCCTGAGCATCGGCGCCGCCCACTACGGCATGCGCCCGGTGGCCGAGATCCAGTTCGCGGACTTCATCCACGCGGGGTTCGACCAGCTCTGCAGCGAGGCCTCGCGGTGGAGTTACCGCACCCGCGGCGATGCCTGGCTGCCCATGGTGGTGCGCACCCCCTGGGGTGGCGGCGTGCACGGCGGCCAGCACCACTCCCAGAGCATCGAGGCGTACTACGGTCACATGCCGGGCATCAAGGTGGTCGCGCCCGCGTTCCCGGCGGACTTCCGGTCGCTGCTGCGGGCGGCGATCGCCGACCCCAATCCCGTGCTCTTTCTCGAACACAAGCGAATCTACCGGCTTGTGAAGCAGGACGTGGAGGGAGCGCCGGCGGAGACGGTCATCGGGCGGGCGCGCGTCACGCGGCGAGGGGACGACCTCACGATCTTCGCCTACGGGCTGATGCTGCACGAATCGCTCGCGGCGGCGGACGACCTCGCCGCCAGTGGAATCGAATGCACGGTCGTCGACCTGCTGACGCTGAACCCGCTGGACCGCGAGACGATCCTCGAAGCGGCGAAGGCGACGGGGAAGGTGCTCATCGTGCACGAGGACACGCTGACGGGCGGACTTGGGGGCGAGATCGCCGCGATCATCGCCGAGCACGCCTTCGAGTACCTCGACGCACCCATCCGGCGGGTGGCGGGCCCCGATATCCCGCCGATGCCGTTCCATCACGCCATGGAGTCATTTTTCGTGCCCGACCGCGCGAAGATCGCGGCCGCGGCACGCGAACTGGCGGCGTACTAAGGGCGACCGGAGGGTGATGCCATGGCGACCGTGACCATGCCCCAGCTCGGGGAGAGCGTGACCGAGGGAACCATCGTCCAGTGGCTCAAGCAGCCGGGCGAGGCAGTCCACATCGACGACCCGTTGTGCGAAATCGAGACCGAGAAGGTGACGGCGGAGCTGCCGTCGGAGTACGAGGGCACGATGGGCGAGATCCTCGTGCCGCAGGGCGACGTCGCCGAGGTGGGCGCGCCGCTGTGCGAGGTCGTGGAGGCGGGCGCCACGGCCGGCGCCAGCCATCGGGCGGAGCCGGAGCGAGAGCCGGAACCTGAACCGGCGGCAGCCGGGCTGTGGCGCGGTGGGCCGATGGCTATCCCCCCCGACGAAGAAGATGCGCCCCCGGCAACGGCGCCCGGCCGCTCGGGGCCGGCGCTGAAAGCGAACCGCCCCGCGGCTCCCGTGGCCCTGTCGCCTGCCGCTCCCGCGAACGGCCGCAACCCCGAGGACCGGTCGCGGTTCTACTCCCCGGCGGTAATGCGCCTTGCGGCCGAACACGGGATCGAACTCGCCGCCATGGCGGGGACGGGCATCGGGGGGCGGGTGACGCGAAAGGACGTGGAGGCTCGCATCGCGGCCGGCCCGGCGCCCGCCGCGGCAGTACCGCCCGCCAGGCGCGAAACCGCCCCGGCGCCGCAGCCCGCGGGCATGCCGGTGGCCGCCCGGGCATCCTCCCCGGCGGCGGGCCAGGGTGGCCGGTACGAGGTCACGCCGCTCTCGGCGACGCGACGGACCATCGCCGAGAACCTGCGCCGTTCGAACCTGGAGGCGCCGCAGGCGTGGACGATGGTCGAAGTGGATGTGACGGGGTTGGTGCGCGTGCGCGAACGCGAGCGGGCACGCTTCGAACGCGAAGAGGGGGTGCCCCTGACGCTGCTGCCGTACTTCACTGCGGCCGTCTGCGAGACGCTGCGCGAGTTCCCCATGCTCAACGCGCGCTGGGAGGGCGACGAGCTCCGGCGGTACCACTCGCTGGATATCGGGCTGGCAGTGGCGGCGGAGAGCGGGCTCGTGGTGCCCGTCATCCACGACGCCGGCGACCTCAACATCGCCGGGCTCGCGCGGCGGATCGCCGACCTCGCGGAGCGGGCGCACACGCGGCGGCTGCGCGTCGAGGACATCGAAGGCGGCACGTTCACGGTCAACAACACCGGCGCCTTCGGGTCCATCGCCTCGAAGCCGATCGTGAATCCCCCGCAGGTGGGCATCGTCACGATGGAGCGGGCGGTGAAGCGGGCCGTGGTGCGGGACGACGACAGCATCGCCGTGCGCTGGATGATGAACGTCTGCCTGAGCTTCGACCACCGGGCGCTCGATGGGCTGGAGGCGGGCGGGTTCCTTGCCGCGCTCAAGGGCCGGCTGGAGGCGCTGGCGTAGCGGGCGGGGGTGGACGGGCGGCGATGAGGGTGCCACGCTCCCGCGATGGAACAGCTTTCGACCGGGGAGTTCGAACGCGTGCGGCGCCTGGTGCCGGACGCCCACGAGGCCGGCCACATGGCCTTCGCGCACAGCGTGCTGGACGGCACGATGCCCGGCACCGTGCTCGTCGATACCGCGAGCGCCCCGGCGAGCGCCATCATCTGCAACGAGAGCGGCTTCTGGCATGCCATCGGCCGGGCAGACGCCAGCTTCGCCACGGAGGCGGCGTCCGCGCTGCCCGCGCTCGTGCGGTACCCGGGCACGGCGGTCTGGGCATCGACGGAAGCGTGGGACGCGGCGCTGGGCACTGTCTTCGGCACGCGCCGCCATCGGCTCGAGTTCCACGCCCCTGCCACATTCCCGCCGCGGCCGGAGTTGCCATCGCGGTTTCGTCTCGCGCCAATCGATGTCGCCACGGCGGCAAAGTTCGAGGTGCCGTGGACCCGTGGGTCGTCTCGATCTGGGGCGGCCCGGAACGGTTCGTGGAGCGCGCCTTCGGGACCGCCGTCCTCGACGGCGAGCGGCTCGCGGGCTTCTGCTGCCCATGTGCCGTGGGGGGCGCCGCAGGCTTCGTCGAAGCCGAAGTCGAGGTCGGGACGAACGACGCGTACCGTCGCCAGGGGGTGGCGCGGGCGGCGTCCATCGACTTTTTCAACGAGTGCCAGAGGCGCGGCTATGTGCCGTCGTGGACCTGCTCGGGGGATAACATCGCGTCACACCGTCTCGCGCTCGCGCTCGGCTTCCAGTTCGCCCGCTCGATCGGGGGGTACGTGGTCGAAAAGGCGATGGGCGTCGGCGGCGACGGGCGATGGCGTCCGGCGATTGAAGGGCCTGACTAACCATTAGCGTTCTTAAAACTACAGTCGAATTGGGCTTTTCCGATGTGCAGAACCTTCACAAAGGCCTGATTCCCGGGCGAGACGGGAACGCTGGATCGGAAGGGCAGGTGCAGGCACCATGCGCCGACGGTGCAGGGGGCAGCACCGGAACAGCAGAGTTACGTCGTGTTCAGGGGCCGCCAAAGGGTGACGCTATATCACTCATTGTGATGGATTCCCGGAATCCGATTCTTCACACAAGCGCCCCGGATCGTGTGGACACGCCCGAAACGGCCTGCCTATCATGCTCCCGCCCCTGAACCCAACGGTGACGCGAGGTATGCGGCGAATGGACGAGTGCATCGCCCAGTTTTTGAATTTTCTTGCCGTCGAGAAGAACGCCTCGAGCAATACGATCGCGGCCTACCGGAACGATCTCGGGCAGTTCCAGAAGTTCGCCGGGGCAGCGGACGGGGAGAAGGACGCCTGGGCGAGGATCGACGGCAAGAAGGTCGTCGGCTTCGTGGAGGACCTTCGCGAGCGGCAGTACAAGGACGCCACGGTGGCCCGCAAGATCGCGGCCGTGAAGTCGTTCTTCGGCTTCCTCGCGGCGGAGGGCCTCGTGCCGCAGGACCCGACGGAGCAGCTCAAGTCCCCGCAGGTGGGCAAGTCCCTGCCGCGGGCGCTCTCCGTGAAGGAAGTGGACGAACTGCTCGAGCAGCCGGCCCGGCGGAACACGCCCGAAGCGCGCCGCGATAAGGCCATGCTCGAACTCCTGTACGCGACCGGGCTGCGGGTGACCGAGCTCGTTTCGCTCGACCTCGCGGATGTCGCCCTGGAAAGCGACCCGGTGACGGTGCGCTGCACCGGCAAGGGCGAACGCGAGCGCGTGTTGCCGCTCTACCAGCGGGCCGTCGACGAGCTTCGCCAGTACATTTTCCACGTGCGGCCGCGGCTGGTGCGGAACCGCCGGGAGCCCGCGCTCTTCGTGAACCGGCGCGGTGAACGGCTCACGCGCCAGGGGTTCTGGCTCATCCTCAAGAACTACGCTCGCGAGGCGAAGCTGGACAAGGCGATTACGCCGCACACGCTGCGGCACACCTACGCGACCCACATGCTCTCGGGCGGCATGCCGCTGCGGAACGTGCAGGCCGCGCTCGAGCACGCCAGCATCTCCACAACCTAGATCCACACGCAGCTGACCGACCAGCAGAAGCGCGTGGAGTACGACAAGGCGCACCCCCGCGCCTGACGCCCAAAATCGCCCCGGACCGACCGCAAGCCCGCACCCGCGGGCTTTTTCCTTGCCCGCGCGGGCCCGGGCGGCGCGCGGTAGGATGCCCGGTGCATGGCGAACGCGAACCTGATGGCGGCGCTCACCGCGGAGGATCCGCCGGCCGCGCTGCGGGCGCTCGACGAGGAACGGTCCCTCACCGCGCTCATCCCGGAGCTGGAGGCCGGGCGCGGCTTCGTGCAGCCCGAACGCCACCACTTCACCGTGCTCGAACACAATCTCGCGGCGGTCGGCGCCCTCCACGAGGCCACCACGGCGACGGCGGCGGGCGTGGAGCTGCGCGAATCGCTGGCCTGGATCGACGTCGACGCGTCGCTGGAACGGCAGGTGGGGTCCGTACCGCTGATGGCGTTGCTGCGGCTGGCCGCCCTCGTCCACGACGTGGCGAAGCCGCACACGGCGACCATCGTGGACGGAGCGCTGCGCTTCCCTCGCCATGGCCCCCGGGGCGCCGAGCTCCTGCGGGAACGGCTACCCGAACTCGGGTTCGGCCCGGAAGAGACGGCGTTCGTGGCGGCGATGGTCCGATACCACCTGCGCCCGGGGGAGCTGGTGAAGGCGTGGCCCCCGACGGACCGGGCGGTGCGGAAGTTCGTGACGGACCTGGACGGGCACGTGCTGCCGCTGATGCTGGTGAACCTGGCTGATGGGTGGGCGACGCGGGGGCCGGGATACACGCGAGAAAACTTCCGGCGGCATTGCGGCTTTGTCAATTATGTCACGGCGCGAGCATGGGCTGTCATGGATGAGGGCGAGGAACCGGCGTTCATCACGGGGGAGGATCTGATTCGGGAGCTTGACCTGGAAGGTGGACGATTGTTGGGGGCTGTCCTAACATCGGTTCGCCGGGCCCAGGCAGAGGGCGCTATAACGAACCGGGATGAGGCTCTGGCGTTGGCCGGCGAGCTCCTGGCCAGCATGCGAGCGGAGCAAGCCTGAGCTGCTTGCCCGGCCCCAGGAGAAACCCCCCATGGCCGTCATGTGGAGCGTCATCTTCTACACCGTCTTGGCGGTGGCGGCGTTCTATTTCATCCTGCTCCAGCCGGTCCTCAAGAATCAGAAGGAACAGAAGAAGGCGGTCCGCGCGCTGCAAATCGGCGATGAGGTGCTGACGACGGGCGGCCTCATCGGCGAAGTGAAAGACATCATCCAGCCGGTGCACGGCCCGACCGAGATCATCCTCGAAATCGCCCCGGGCGTGCGCGTGCGCGCGGTGACCGATGCCATCTCGCGTCGGCTGACGACGCTCGAAACCGCCGACTCGGCATCTTCGCCGGAGGTAATCAAGCCCAGTGCGTAGCACGACAACCGTTCTCATCTTCCTCGGGGTCCTGTTCCTGACGGGCTTCGCACTCATCGCCGTGTGGCCGAGCGATCCCGATCGCTACCTCCCCGGCGACTTCTGGCCCGAAGGCCGCGGTATCAAGGTCGGCGACTGGGAACGCGAAACGATGCGTCTCGGGCTCGACCTGCGCGGCGGCTCGTACCTCGTGCTGCAGGCCGACCCGCCGGCCGACTACCAGGGTGACCTGGGGCAGGCGCTGGACGTGGCCAAGGAAGTGGTGGAGCGGCGCGTCAACGCCTTCGGTGTGAGTGAAGCCGAGATCACGAAGACCAGCGGCAACCGCCTCACGGTCGAAGTGCCGGGCCTCGACATCAACGAGGCGACCGATCTTATCGGCAAGACCGCCCGGCTCGAGTTCCGCGTGCCCAACCCCGATGGCACGGACGTCATTCCCGCGACGGGCGTCGTCGATGGGCAGACGTACACCATGAGCGGGCAGTATCTGAAGAACAACACGTTCCCGTCGCAGCAGGGGACGACGTATGCGGTCAACTTCGAAACGACCGGCATCGGATCGAAGCTGATGGAGCAGATCACGGGGAACGCGCTTCGCTACCCGGAAGGCGACACCCGCCGCTACCTGCTGATCTACCTTGACGACGAACTGATTTCGCAGGCCCAGGTGCAGAGCGTCATCTCCGACCAGGGCCAGATCACGGGGCAGGAATCGTTCACGGCAGCGAAGAACCTTTCGAAGCAGCTGAACGCCGGTGCGCTCCCCGTGCCGCTCAAG
The DNA here is from genome assembly GCA_016703545.1 of Candidatus Amarobacillus elongatus. GTDB lineage: Bacteria > Chloroflexota > Dehalococcoidia > Tepidiformales > Tepidiformaceae > Amarobacillus > Amarobacillus elongatus. The sequence goes on along the minus strand of JADJBX010000002.1, from coordinate 51,472 downwards.
ACCATTCAATCGAGCGAGGTGAGCGCGACGCTCGGCGAGGACTCGGTGCTCGATTCGGTGCACGCGGGCATCGTCGGGCTGATCGCGGTCGCGCTCTTCATGATCCTCTATTACCGGCTGCCGGGAGCGTTGGCCGCGGCGGCCCTCGTGGTCTACACGTCGCTCACGCTGATGGTGTTCAAGCTCTGGCCGGTGACGCTGACCCTTTCGGGCATCGCGGCGTTCGTGCTGTCGGTGGGTATGGCCGTGGACGCCAACATCCTCATTTTCGAGCGGATGAAAGAAGAGTTGCGACGCGGCCGGACCCTGAACAGCGCCATCGACCTCGGCTTCCGCCGGGCGTGGACGTCCATCCGCGACTCGAACATCTCGACGCTGATCACGTGCCTCATCCTGTACTACTTCGGGAACCAGTTCGGGGCGTCGCTCGTGAAGGGCTTCGCGCTGACGCTGGCCATCGGCGTGCTTATTTCGATGTTCTCGGCGATTACGGTGACGCGGACGTTCCTGAAGATGATCGTGGGCACGCGCATCGCCCGGAACCACTGGCTGTTCAACGCCGAAGAGCGCCGCTCGGGGCGGGTCGTGGCGCCGAAGGCCGAAGCCGCGGGAGGGAAGTAACCGATGCTCGATTTCGCAGGCAAGCGTTGGTGGTACCTGTCGTTTTCGCTGGCCATCTTCCTGGTGGCGGTCATCTGCCTCGCGCTGTTCCAGCTGAAGGCCGGCATTGAGTTCACCTCCGGGTCGTCCTTCACAATCGAGTTCACCGAGCGGCCGGTCGAGCAGAGCGATCTGCGATCGGCGATGTCGGACCTCGGCCACGGCGAAGCCCGTATCCAGGGCGCCGGCGAAAACACGTTCATCATCCGCACGCGAGAGCTGCAGGTGGCGTCGACGCCGGACACCACGGGCGCGGGCCCGACAGCACCGGTCCAGGGCGAGATCGACGGGATCGAGGCGTCGCTTCGCGAGCGCTTCGGCGAACTCACGCGGCGGGACTTCTCGACCGTTTCGAGCACGGTCAGCAGTGAAATCGCCCGCAACGCGACGCTTGCCGTCGTGGCCGCGTCGGTGTTCATCCTGCTCTACATCTGGTGGGCGTTCCGGCACCTGCCACGCCCGTACCGGTACGGCACGGCGGCGATCATCGCGGTCCTGCACGACGCCTTCATCATCCTCGGGCTCTTCGCGCTGCTGGGGGAGATTCGCGGGACCGAAGTGGACACGGGATTCATCACCGCGCTCCTGACGGTCATCGGCTTCTCCGTGCACGACACGATCGTGGTGTTCGACCGCATCCGCGAGAACATCTCGAACGACCCGTACATCCCGTTTGAGGAAGCGGTGAACGCGAGCATGACTGAGACGCTGGCGCGGTCGATCAACACCTCGCTCGTGGTGGTGCTGACGGTGGTCGCGATGCTGCTGATCGGCGGCGTGACGATCCGGAACTTCCTGATCGTGCTGCTCGTGGGTGTCGCGGCGGGGACGTACAGCTCGATCGGCATCGCCAGCCAGCTGCTCGTGGCGTGGGAGCGGAACGACATCGGGCGGTGGTTTCAAGCGCATGCGCGGCCAGTCGGACACGCAGGTGGCCGAGCCCGCCTAACCCCGGCACTGGCCAATGAAAAACGAGGGCTCGCGGTATTCCGCGGGCCCTTGTTCTTTCCCCGGAATTCCCCGATTTTGGCCGGCGTAAAAGTCGCGCTTTGGTGAAAGAACGGGACGCGCCGCCGGCCGCGCGCTCCGACCGCGTTCCGCTCGTGCCGATGATCGTGGCGTGAAATCGCGGGTCGGAGCTTCGCCGCCGGCGGTCATTGTCGTGGGAGGGCTTGCCTTCCTCGCGCTCTACGGCCTGCTGCTCCTCGCCGGGACGCCGGGCCTGTTGCTGCGCGGGCTCCTCTTCAACATCGGCCCGTTGACGGCCCTGGCCTTCGCTCCGGGCGCCATTCGCGCGGCGCACGGCCGGCAGCGGTGGGGCTGGGTCGCGGTGGCGGGGCTGGCCGCGAGCTGGTTCGTGGCGGAAGCGATCTACTCCGGGTACGAACTGCTGGGGCGCGATGCCCCGGTCCCGAGCGTAGCCGACGGCTTCTACTATCTGGGGTACGTTTCGCTCATCGTGGCGGTGCCGCTGCTCGCGCCGCCCCACCGGCGCCTCAGCGACCGCCGCGCGCTGCTCGATGGCGCGACCACGGCCGCGGCCCTCGGCACGCTCACCTGGGAACTCCTCGTCGAGCCGACGCAGCACGGCAGTTCGTCGCTCGTCAGTGACCTGGTGCTGATGGGGTACCCGCTGCTCGACCTCGGGCTCATCGTCTCGCTGATCGTGTCGTTCTATGCCGCGTCGGGGTCACTGCCGCGGCACACGCTCGCGCTGATCGCGGCCGTTGGGTTCACCGTGGCGGGCGACGTGCCCTACCTGCTGGGCGTGGGCGATTCGGCGAGCTCCGCTTCGTGGCCGGACCTGCTGTGGCTGGCGGGCTACTTCGCCCTCGCGGTGGCGATGTACTGGGGGCGGAGCCCCGGCCGCCTGAAGCCGGCGCGGCGGCGCGGCCAGGGCGCGTTGGGGCTGGTCCTGCCGTACCTGGCGCTGACACCGCCGGGGGTGCTGGTGATTGTGGAGGCGGCGGTGGGCCGCGCCGAGCCGGACCTGCTCCTGGGCACCGCGGCCGCGGTCGCGCTCATCATGACGCGCCAGTGGCTGACCCTCGTGGAGAACCGCCAGCTCAACCACGCCCTCGAAGGCGAGATCCGCGTGCGCGAGGAGCTCCTCTCGAGCTCGAACGACGGAACGAAGCACTCGAGGAGCTTCGCCAGGAGGCGCAGTTCGCGGCGGACCATGACTCGCTGACCGGGCTGCTGAACCGGCGTGCCTGGTTCGCGCTCGCCGCCGACACCGGCGCGACTTCCGTCGCCATCTTCGATATCGACTTCTTCAAGCGGATCAACGACACCTACGGGCACCCGGTCGGCGACCACGTCCTCAAGGAGGTCGCGTGGCGGCTTGGGGGCGTCCTCGGCGAAGGGAGCGCGCTCGGGCGGCTGGGCGGCGAGGAGTTCGCGGCCTTCTTCACCGACGAGGCGGCGGACCCGCCGCGGCGGTGCTCCGACGCTGTGGAGACGATCGCGACCGTGCCGGTGATCCTGCCATCGGGCGAGGCGCTGAGTATCAGCGTTAGCGGCGGGCTCGCACCCGTGGGCGAGGGCCCGGACCGCGACGAACGGCTGGCGGTCGCCTACGAATTCGCCGACGGGGCGCTCTATGAGGCGAAGCAAACGGGCCGGCGTCGGCTGGTCTCGCGGTACGGGATGAGCGAAGCGGCGTAGCGAAGCTTACCAGCTGCCGCCGCCTCCACCACCACCACCGCCCCCCGAGAAGCCCCCACCACCACCGCCCGACCCCGAGGACGCTGGCGTGCTCGAGATCGCGCTGCCCACGTTGCTGGAGAAGCTCCGCATGCCCTGGGAGAAGGCGACGGCGTGGAATGGGGTCATGCCGGCGTACCAGCCGGCCGTCGACGCGGCGGCCTGCGCCTCGATGCTCTCGAACGCCTTCGCCCACTTTTCGACGCAGCCGAACACGATGGCGTAGGGAAGGTAGCGGGCGAAGATGTTCTGCTGCTCGTTGAACTCCTGCATGCGCGTCTCGGCGGTGTCCACGTATTCGCGGAAGCCGAGGACACGGCGGCGTGCTTCGCTGCCCGTGGCCGTGCGGCGAGCCATCGCGCGCCCACCAATGATGGCGAAGACGATGCCCAGCAGCACGAAGGGCACACCGATGAACCCCCGCCCGAAGGCGAGCGCCGACACCACGCTCAGGGCGGCGCCGGCGAGGGCGAGCAGGACGCCCGGGATCACGCCGCGCATCCGCTGTGTCTCGGGGCTGCGGTCGAACCACTTCCGTTCGACCGAATCCTGGTAGAGCAGCTTCTTCACGCTCTGCAGGTCCTGCGCGAACTTCGTCTTCAGGGACGAGATGGTGACTTCCGTCCGGCTTCCCTTGAAGAGGGCCTTAAAGAGGGCGGCCTCGTAGGGCTGCAGTCCCTCGGGCTCCTTGCGCTTTTCCAGCCGCCAATCCTTGTCGCCAAAGAGACCCTTCTTGGGGATCTCCGTGATGTGGAGGTAGCCCCGGACGGCCATGTCGACGATTGTCGCGGTGACGTCCAGGGTGTCGGCGCGTTCGTCCAGGAGCACCCCCATCTGCGCGGGCCGCAGGTCATCCGGCGGAAGGTATTCGACCACGACGTCGTCCCGGGCGAAGAGCGGGCGCGTTTCCTGTGTCGGGTCATTCGTGAGGTAGTGGATCGACGTGTACCGGCGGTCGCGGCCGAGGCGCCACCACACGGCCACGATGCCCACGACACCAAGCACGGCCAGCACCGCCGACTCCGCGATCTCGGCGAGGTCGAACTCGAAGTAGTCGTCGATGCTTGGGCGGTCCTTCACGATGGGCGCGGGGACGGCGACGGTGTCCAGGGGGAACATGGCCACGATCGTCAGCTCCTCGTTCGGCGCGAGGAACCGGGTCGCCTCGAAGGTCACGGTGCCGGAGCCATCGGCGGTGCGGCAGGAGGCCGTCGACCGGTACCCCTGGAAGCAGGTCGTTTCAATCGCCGCGGGCGCGGGCAGCTTCACCGTGACGACCGTGGCATCGATGGTGACGGGCCACACCCCGCTCGCGTTCCAATAGAGCTCGGCGTGGGAGGAGTACCGGTCGAGCGCGCCGGTGAGGACGTATTTGATGACGTATACGTGCTCGCCGGTGATGGTGCGGTCGGGGTCGCCGATCTTCAGCTGGATGCCATCGCCGGCGTTCGACTGCTCCCAATTCAGGTGATTGCCCGCGGCGTCGGTCACACTCGCGACGGCGATGCCGTAATGGCGGTCGCTGCCTTCGGGGCACTCGTACGTGCGCGGCTCACCCACTGGCTCCTCGGTGGAGCAGGCCTGTTTCGTGACGAGATTGCGGAAGATCCCGTGGTGGGGATCCGCGCCGAAATCCCACGTGATCGTCTCCGTGACGCGGATCGAGCCATCGGGCTGGATGTCGTAGACGGCTTCGAAGCGCCGCATGCGTTCCTCGGCGTTGGCGGCCGAGGGCAGGGCGCCAACGGCGGCGGCGAACGTGAGAAGAACGAGTGCGAGGGCGATCGGACGGACGGCGGGACGGCGGTGCACGCGCCTATGTTCGAGGCTGGCGGTAGATTCGCCAAGACGGGATCGCCCGCAAGACAAGGCACCGGAGGTTCTTTATCATCGACGGCGGCCAGGCGTTGCGCAGGGACACGCGCGCCGGCAGCCAAACCCTCAGGGACGGTTCATTGGAAGCATTCGAATACCTGGCGCCGTCGTCGCTTGCCGAGGCGTTCACCGCGCTGGGCAACGGGAAGCGCAGCATGATGCTGGCCGGCGGGACCGACGTGATCGTGCAGCTGCGCGAAAACCGTCGCCACTGCGATCAGCTGATCGACTTGAAGCACATCCCGGAGCTCATGTCGGTCGACATTCGCTCCGACGGGGGGCTGGATATCGGCGCGGCAGTGCCGCTGGCCGACCTGTACAACAACCGCGAGATCGCGCGGCGCTGGCCGGGCCTCGTGGATTCGGCCAGCATCATCGGCGGCACCGCGATCCAGTCGCGCGCCAGCTTCGGCGGCAACCTCTGCAATGCGAGCCCGGCAGCCGACAGCTCGCCATCGCTGATGGTCCACGATGCGCGCCTCGTTGTGGCCTCCGCCTCCGGTACGCGCGAAGTGCCGGTGGAGGCGTTCTTCGCGGGCCCGGGCCGCAGCGTGCTGCAGCCGGGCGAGATCCTGCTGCGCATCTCGATTCCGCCGCAGCCGGCGCGCTCCGCCGTGTTCTACCACCGGTTCATTCCCCGGAACGAAATGGACATCGCCGTCGCCAGCGCGGGCGTGCGGCTTGCACTGGATGAAAGCGGCGAGCGCATCGCCTCGGCGCGGGTGGCGCTGGGCGCCGTGGGCCCGACGCCGATGATGGTGGCGGCCGCCGCGGAGGCGGTCACCGGCCAGGCGCCCACGTCGGAGACGTTCGCGAAGGCGGGCGAAGCGGCGGCGGCGGCGGCGCAGCCCATCACCGACATGCGCGGCTCCATGGCCCAGCGCAAGCACCTGGCCTCGGTCCTCACCGTGCGCGCCTTCGAGCGCGCGCTCCAGCGCATCCGGGAGGCGCGGTAATGGCACGACGAACACACGTCACGACATCCATCAACGGGCTTCCCACGGAATTCCTGTGCGAGCCGCGCCAGAGCGTCCTCGAAGTCCTGCGTGACGAGCTGGGCCTGACTGGAGCGAAGGAAGGCTGCAACAACGGCAACTGCGGCGCCTGTGCGGTCATCCTCAACGGCCGCGTGGTGAACTCCTGCTGCGTGCTCGGCGTCGAGCTCGAAGGGGCGGAGCTCACCACCATCGAAGGGATCGCCGATGGCGAAAAGCTGCACCCCCTGCAGCAAGCGTTCCTCGAGGAAGCGGCCCTCCAGTGTGGAATCTGCACGCCGGGCTTCATCGTCTCGGCCAAGGCGCTCCTCGATTCCGACCCGCACCCGGACGAGCACAAGGTTCGCTTCTGGCTCGCCGGCAATCTCTGCCGCTGCACCGGGTATGACAAGATTGTTCGTGCGGTGCTGAAGGCGGCGGACGCGGCGGAAACCCCCGTCCCCTGATCCCGTGGCCGGCGTCCTTGGGGCGCCGGCGCCCCCGGTCCCGGGCAGCGTGAGCGGCGCCGTCCCCATTATGTCCAGGGAGGTACAGCCATGACGACCACCGATCGGTCGACCAACTACCGCATCATCGGCACGCGCCCCGTGCGGCCGGACGGCGTGGAGAAGGTGACGGGGAAGGCGCAGTACGGCGCCGACATCCGGCTGCCGGGCTTGCTCCACGGCCGCGTCCTTCGCAGCCCCCACGCCCATGCGCGCATCGTCGCGATCGACACGAGCGAAGCGGAGAAGATGCCGGGCGTGCTCGCCGTCGTCACCCACCGGGACTTCCCGGCGGCGCGCGATGTCGTCCAGGAAATTGGCGAAAGCTCCGTGAATGCGCTCGAACTGAGCGATAACGTGCTGGCGTCGCGCAAGGCGCTGTACCGGGGCCACGCCGTGGCCGCCGTGGCCGCGACGAGCGTGCACCTCGCCGAGGAAGCGCTGACGAAGATCCGCGTGGAGTACCAGGTGCTCCCGCCGGTCCTCGACGTTCGCGACGCGATGCGCGAGGACGCGCCGCTCCTGAGCGAGACCCGCTTCACGAAGGAGCTTGGCGGCGCGCGCAGCGAAAAGCCGAGCAACATCGCCAGCCACCTTCGCTTCCAGGGAGGCAACCCCGACGCCGCGCTCGAAGAGGCCGACGTCGTCATCGAGCGCGAATACCGCACGAAGATGGTCCACCAGGGGTACATCGAGCCGCACAACTCGACGGCCACCTGGAACGCCGACGGCACGATCACGATCTGGACAAGCACGCAGGGAGCGTTCTCCGTGCGCGCGCAGGTCGCCGAAATCCTCCGCCACCCGATCTCGAGCATCCGCGTCATCCCCATGGAGATCGGCGGCGGGTTCGGCGGCAAGCTGCCCATCTACCTCGACCCCGTCGCAGCCCTCCTGTCGAAGAAAAGCGGCCGGCCGGTGAAGGTGCTCATGAACCGCACCGACGTGTTCGAAGGCTCGGGCCCGACGAGCGGCACCTGGGTGAAGGTGAAGCTGGGACTGAAGGACGGGAAGATCTCGGGCGTGAAGGCCGAGCTCGCCTACGAGGCGGGTGCCTACCCGGGTTCCCCCGTGGGGGCCGGCTCGATGACCATGCTCGCGCCGTACGTCATCGACAACTTCCAAATCGACGGGTACGACGTCGTCCTGAACAAGCCGAAGGTGGCCGCGTACCGCGCTCCGGGATCGCCCGCCGCGGCGTTCGCCTTCGAGCAGGCCCTCGACGAAGCGGCCCGCGCGATCGGCGCCGACCCGCTGCAGTTCCGGCTCGACAACAGCGCGCGTGAAGGCTCGCGCATGGTCACCGGCGCGCCGCTGGCGAAGGTCGGCCACGAGGAGTGCGTGCAGGCGATTCTCGATTCGCCGCACTACAAGTCGCCGATCGAGGGCCCGTACCGCGGCCGCGGCGTGGCCTCCGGCTACTGGTTCAACGGCGGCATGCAATCGAGCGTGGTCGCCGCGGTGAACCCGGACGGCACGGTCAACCTGATCGAGGGCTCGACCGACATCGGCGGCACGCGCGCCTCGCTCGCGATGCAGCTCGCGGAGACCCTCGGGATCCGCTACGAGGACATTCATGCCACGGTCGTCGACACCGACTCCGTCGGCCATAACGACGTCACCGGCGGCAGCCGGACGACCTTCGCCAGCGGCATGGCTGTCTACCAGGCGGGCATGGACATCCGCCAGCAGATGTGCGAACGCGCCGCGCGCGAGTGGAACGTCCCCGTCGACAAGGTCGAATACGAAGACGGGCGGATCACCTGGACCGACGGCGAGGGCACCTTCAAGGAGACCTCGTTCGCGGAGCAGGCACGCACCGCGGCCCAGAAGGGCGGCCCCATCGTGGGCAAGGCATCGCTGTCGGCTCGCGGCGTTGGCGGTGCGTACAGCACGCACGTCGTCGATGTCGAAGTCGACCCGGACACGGGCAAGGTCACGATCCTTCGCTACACGGCCGCCCAGGACGTGGGCACCGCGATTCACCCCTCCTACGTGGAAGGGCAAATCCAGGGCGCCGTCGCGCAGGGCGTGGGCTGGGCGCTCAACGAGGAGTACTACTTCGACGACGAGGGCCGCATGCTGAACTCGAGCTTCCTCGACTACCGCATGCCCACCTCGCTCGACCTCCCGATGATCGACACGATCCTCGTCGAGGTCCCGAACCCGGGGCACCCCTACGGCGTGCGCGGCGTGGGCGAAGTGCCAATCGTGCCGCCGCTCGCGGCCGTCGCGAACGCGATCGCGGACGCGACGGGCCGGCGCTTCACCGAGCTCCCGATCTCGCCCCGGCGCGTGGTCGAGGAACTGCACGGGCTGGCATAAGCCGACCCGAGATTCGACAAACCGCGAGGCCCACCAATCGGTGGGCCTCGTTGTGCATGGAGGGCCCTAGATGACGATGGTCTACATCCCGGCGCCGTTGCGGGACATGTGCGGGGGCATCGCCACCCTCGACGTGCAGGCGCCGACGCTCGATGCCCTCCTGCGCGCGCTCGACCTCCGCTGCCCCGGCTTCTACGCGCGTGTGGTCGAAGACGGCCGTGTGCGCCCCGAGCTGGCCGTCGCCATCGACGGCGAAGCGGCGACGTACCCCCTCTCCGAACCCGTCTCCCACGTCCGCGACCTCACGATCATCCCCGCGATTGGCGGCGGCCAGTGACGGTCGCCATCACCGACGACGAAATTGCACGACGCTACCCACGGACCGAGGCACGCCGAGCGCACTGGTTCGACGAGCGGCCCATGGGCCCGCATGTCCTCTGGCTCGCGGAACACCTCGCCGGGGGCATGTCGCTGAAACCGGGCATGCGCGTGCTCGACCTCGGGTGTGGGCGGGCGACCAGCAGCATCTTCTTCGCGGAGGAGTTCGGCGTGCAGGTCTGGGCGGCCGACCTCTGGATCAAGCCGACGGAGAACCTTCGGCGCATCGGCGCCGCCGGCCTGGGCGAGCGCGTCTACCCGATCTCGGTCGAGGCGCACGCGCTGCCGTTCGCGGAGGGCTTCTTCGACGCCATCGTCAGCCTCGACGCGTACCACTACTTCGGCACCAACGACCTGTACACGGCTGAGATTGCGCGCTTGTTGAAGCCGGGCGGCCAACTGGGCATCGTCGTCCCCGGCCTTACGAGGGAACTCGACGAGCTCCCCGCCCACCTCGAACCGTACTGGGAACCAGCCTTCTGGAGCTTCCATTCACCCGAGTGGTGGCGACGGCACTGGGACCGAAGCGGCGCCATTGGGTCGGTGACCGCCGGGCTCCTCCCTGACGGTGCCGCCCTTTGGCAACGTTGGCTCGAGTTGTCTGCCGAGGCCGGCGTCGGGAACGAACCCGAGCGGGCGATGCTTGCCGCGGACGGCGGCCGCTCGCTCGCGTTCACGTGGGCCGTGGGCACCGTGCCCGGGTAGCGTGGAGGCCCTACAGCTTCGCCAACGCCGGAATGACCTTGCTGCCCATGACGTCCATCACGGCGGGGTCCGCCACACCGATGAGCGACCCCAACGCACCCTGCACGCCCATCGCCGAGAACGCCGCCAGCCGGTCCACCTCCGAGCTCGCCCGTTCGCCGCGTGCGCCAGGGTCGAAGCGAGTCACGATGGTGCGTTCGATGGAGCCGGGGTCGCGCCCCTCGCGCTCGCAGTGCTCGTCGAGCAGCCGAAGAAGCCGGCCGGCGTCCTCGGGGCTCGTGCCGCGGACGTTGCAGATGTCCGCGTACCGCGCCACGAGGCGCAGCGTCTTTCGTTCGCCGCTGCCGGCCACCAGGATGGGCGGGCGGGGCCGCTGCAACGGTCGCGGGGAGCACAGCGTCTCAGCGAGATGGTAGTGCTTGCCGGCGTACGGGCCGTTGTTGTCGCTCCACATCTGGTTGCAGACCTGGATGGCCTCCTCCAGCATCTCGAAGCGCTGCTTGAGCGGGGGGAACGGGATGCCCAGGCCGTGGTGCTCGCGCTCGAACCACGCGGCTCCGATGCCGAGCCACGCGCGTCCCCCAGACAGCACGTCGATGCCCGTCACCTGCTTCGCCAGGAAGCCCGGGTTGCGATAGGTGACGCCCGTCGCAAGCACGCCGAGCTTCATCCGGGACGTGTGCGCGGCGATGAAGCCGAGCGTGCTGTACGCCTCGAACATCTCCGCCTCGGCGGGGCCGACGTTGGGAATCTGAAAGTAGTGGTCCATGACGGACAGGCGGTAGAAGCCGGCAGTCTCGGCCGACGTCGCGACGCGCGCCAGGGTGGAGGCGAACGCCTCGGGCGGGACGCCGAAGGTGAAGTTGGAGACATGAAGACCGAGCTGCATGGGGACCCCTCCAAGGACGCGGCCGCGGCTGGGACGCCCGCGGGGCCGATCGAATTCAACCGAGGCGACTGTACGCGACCGGGTGCGTGGCATCCAGCGATTGACGGCCGGGCAATTCGCAGGCGCCACGAGCGCGACCGACGCCAGGGAAACGAAGAGGCCCCTCACAAGTGTGAGGGGCCTCTTATGAGTCCAACGAAGGACATCAGTGGCCTGGTAGCGGGGAAGGGATTCGAACCCCTGACCTTCGGGTTATGAGCCCGACGAGCTGCCACTGCTCCACCCCGCGGTGGGGGCGAGGGAGCCGGTGTGCTCCTTCGTAACTGGAGAGCGAAGACACTGCAGAACAATTCAAAGGTGGCAAACCTTCATGTGGGTCAAGCCCTCGACCATTAGTACGCCTCAGCTGAACGCATTACTGCGCTTACACCTGGCGCCTATCAAACAGGTAGTCTTCCTGTGGTCTTACCTGGTTTTATCCAGAGGGAGATCTCATCTTGAGGTCGGCTTCGCACTTAGATGCTTTCAGCGCTTATCCGGTCCGAACATGGCTACCGGGCAGTGCTCCTGGCGGAACAACCCACACACCAGAGGTTCGTCCACCCCGGTCCTCTCGTACTAGGGGCAGCGCCTCTCAAATCTCCTACGCCCACGGCGGATAGAGACCGAACTGTCTCACGACGTTCTGAACCCAGCTCGCGTACCGCTTTAATGGGCGAACAGCCCAACCCTTGGGACCTACTCCAGCCCCAGGATGCGACGAGCCGACATCGAGGTGCCAAACCTTGCCGTCGCTGTGGACGCTCGGGCAAGATAAGCCTGTTATCCCCGGGGTAGCTTATATCCGATAAGCCACGGCCCTTCCACTCGGAACCGTAGGATCACTTTGACCGGCTTTCGCCCCTGCTCGACGTGTTTGTCTCGCAGTCAAGCCCCCTTATGCCAATGCACTCAACGGGTGATTTCCATCCACCCTGAGGGGACCTTTGTGCGCCTCCGTTACTCTTTAGGAGGCGACCGCCCCAGTCAAACTGCCCGTCAGACACTGTCCTCCTGCTTGCTCAGGAGTTAGAAAGCAGACCAAGGAAGGGTGGTATTTCAAGGATGGCTCCACCGAGCCCAAAAGCCCGGCTTCAACGCCTCCCACCTATCCTACGCATCCCAGGCCCACTCCCAGTGCCAAACTGCAGTAAAGCTCCACGGGGTCTTTTTGTCCTGCCGCGGGTCAACCGCATCTTCACGGTCAATTCAATTTCGCCGGGTCCCCCCTCGAGACAGTGCCCAGATCGTTACGCCTTTCGTGCGGGTCGGAACTTACCCGACAAGGAATTTCGCTACCTTAGGACCGTTATAGTTACGGCCGCCGTTCACCGGGGCTTCGGTTCAAGCCGTGAAGCTCTCCCCTTAACCTTCCGGCACTGGGCAGGCGTCAGCCCCTATACGTCAGCTTTCGCTTTTGCAGAGACCTGTGGTTTTGATAAACAGTCGCCTGGGCCTGCTCACTGCGGCCCCCGTCAGCTTCCCGGGTATACCGGTACACCTCCAGGGGCGATCCTTCTCCCGAAGTTACGGATCTAATTTGCCGAATTCCTTAAGGAGGGTTCTCCCGTTCGCCTTGTGGTTCTCACCACCACCTACCAGTGTCGGTTTGCGGTACGGGCGCGATGGTAACTAGCAGCGAGGCTTTTCTCGCCAGCGTGGGCTCAATCTCGTCGCTTTGACAAAGTCTCCACTTCTCCCGGCCCCTCTGCTTAACCCCCGGGCGGATTTGCCTACCCGGAGACGCCTACAGACCAGGAACGGACCATGTCCAATAGGCCCGCGAGACCTACCCTTCTGGGTCCCCCCTCTGCATCAAACGCTACCACTGCGGTGCTGGAATACTAACCAGCTGTCCATCGCCTACGCCTTTCGGCCTCGGCTTAGGCCCGACTAACCCTACGCGGATTGACCTTCCGTAGGAAACCTCAGGTATACGGCGGGCGCGGTTCTCACGCGCCTTACGCTACTCATGCCGGCATTCGCACTTCGCTCCGCTCCACGGCGTCTCACAACGGCCGCTTCTCAGCTGGAGCAAACGCTCCCCTACCGCCATCAAAATGATGGCCCACAGCTTCGGTGCCATGCTTAGCCCCGTTGAATTGTCGGCGCAGAACCACTCGACCAGTGAGCTATTACGCACTCTTTAAAGGGTGGCTGCTTCTAAGCCAACCTCCTGGCTGTCTGAGCCATTCAACATCCTTTTCCACTGAGCATGGACTTCGGGACCTTAGCTGGTGGTCTGGGCTGTTTCCCTTTTGACAATGAAGCTTAGCCCCCACTGTCTCACTGCCGAACTTTGTCCGATGGCATTCGCGGTTTGATTGGGTTTGGTAAGCGGTGAGCCCCCTAGCCCATTCAGAGCCCTACCTCCAACGGAGATCATTCGACGCTGCACCTAAATGCATTTCGGGGAGAACGAGCTATCTCCTGGTTCGTTTGGCATTTCACCGCTACCCACAAGTCATCCAATAGTTTTGTAACACTAGAAGGTTCGCGCCTCCATCCAGTTTTACCTGGACTTCACGCTGCCCATGGGTAGATCACCAGGTTTCGCGTCTACTACACGCGACTGAACGCCCTGTTCGGACTCGCTTTCGCTACGGCTCCACAAGCTTCCTTGCTTAACCTTGCCACGTACAGTAACTCACCGGCTCATTCTTCAATAGGCACGCTGTCACCCGACGAATCGGGCTCCAACTGCATGTAGGCACGCGGTTTCAGGTTCTCTTTCACTCCCCTCCCGGGGTACTTTTCACCTTTCCCTCACGGTACTGGTTCACTATCGGTCATCAGAGGTATTTAGCCTTGGGAAGTGGTCTCCCCAGATTCCCACGGGGTTTCACGTGTCCCGTGGTACTCAGGTACCCACCGGCAGTCACACACCTTTCGCTTACGGGGCTCTCACCCTCTTTGGCCGGCCGTTCCAGGGCCGTTCTTCTAGGCATGTGATTGGTAACTGCACAATGATGGGCCCTACAACCCCGGCAAGACGAATCCTGCCGGTTTGGGCTCCTCCCCGTTCGCTCGCCGCTACTAAGGGAATATTCTCTTTTCCTCGGGGTACTTAGATGTTTCAGTTCCCCCGGTGCCCTCTACCGGATCTATGTGTTCAATCCGGAGTGACCCGGTTTTACCGGGCCGGGTTGCCCCATTCGGAAACCCCCGTCTCAAAGCTTGTTTGGCAGCTCAACGGGGCTTATCGCAGCCTTACCACGTCCTTCATCGGCCTCTGATACCAAGGCATCCACCGCGCGCCCTAAGTAGCTTGACCCACATTAAGGTTCGCCATTTTTTGAATTGCCTAATCTTCCGCACAAGCATGTGCGGAACACAGATGCAGTATCTTCGCTCTTCAGTTATTAAGGTGCGCTGGCGTGCCCTGGGGCGACGCCACACCGGCTTCACCGCCGGCCAGTGGCAGAACCACTGGCCGAGTGTGAAGCGTGTGCTCTTTGAAGCTAACCGGATGAGGGGACGATGAGAGCTGGTGGAGCCGACGAGATTCGAACTCGTGACCTCCGCCGTGCAAAGGCGGCGCTCTCCCAGCTAAGCTACGGCCCCGTGCGGGTTGCTTCGGCTGGACCAGGGGAATGCGGGGAACGCCCGGCAGACGAGCCGGAATGGAGTTGGTGGGCCATTCTGGACTCGAACCAGAGACCTCAGTCTTATCAGGACTGCGCTCTAACCTGCTGAGCTAATGGCCCGCGGCCCGGTGCAGCTTTAAGAGCTGGAGAGCGGACGAAAGATGGCCACTGGGTTGCCATTGTGACGACCTCCGAGCGAGCTCGGGGCCGATCGACCTGGGTCATGCCACTCGCCTCACCGAACACACCGCTGCGTTCGGCAATTGATGACGGTGGACATACTCCCTAGAAAGGAGGTGATCCAGCCGCAGCTTCCGCTACGGCTACCTTGTTACGACTTCGTCCCAATCGCTGGACCCACCCTCGACGGCTGCCTCCTTGCGGTTAGCCCACCGGCTTCAGGTGTTGCCGACTTCCATGACGTGACGGGCGGTGTGTACAAGGCCCGGGAACGTATTCACCGCAGTAGTGCTGACCTGCGGTTACTAGCAACTCCGGCTTCATGCAGGCGGGTTTCAGCCTGCAATCCGAACTGAGGATGGCTTTGATGGGATTAGCTCCGCCTCGCGGCTTGGCAGCCCGTTGTACCACCCATTGTAGCGTGTGTGTAGCCCCAGGCGTAAGGGCCACGCTGACCTGACATCGTCCCCTCCTTCCTCCGAGGTTTTCTCGGCAGTCTCGCCAGAAAAATACAACTGGCGATAGGGGTTGCGCTCGTTGCGGGACTTAACCCAACACCTCACGGCACGAGCTGACGACGGCCGTGCAACACCTGTGCATGCTCCCCGAAGGGTCCCTCGGCTTTCACCTCAGTACCACATGCATGTCAAACCTGGGTGAGGTTCTTCGCGTATCATCGAATTAAACCACACGCTCCGCTGCTTGTGCGGGCCCCCGTCAATTCCTTTGAGTTTTAGCCTTGCGGCCGTAGTCCCCAGGCGGAGTACTTATCGCGTTAGCTTCGGCACAGAGGGGGTCGATACCCCCTACACCTAGTACTCATCGTTTACGGCGTGGACTACCCGGGTATCTAATCCGGTTTGCTCCCCACGCTTTCGCCCCTGAGCGTCAGGACAGGGCCAGGATGCCGCCTTCGCCACTGGTGTTCCTCCCGATATCTACGCATTTCACCACTACACCGGGAATTCCACATCCCTCTCCCTGCCTCAAGCCTGGCAGTTTTCCGAGCGCCCTCCCAGTTGAGCCGGGAGATTTCACTCGAAACTTGCCAAGCCGCCTGCGGGCTCTTTACGCCCAATAAATCCGGACAACGCTCGCCACCTACGTATTACCGCGGCTGCTGGCACGTAGTTAGCCGTGGCTTATTCGCGAGGTACCGTCAGAACTTCTTCCCTCGCAAAAGGAGTTTACGACCCGAGGGCCTTCGTCCTCCACGCGGCGTTGCTGCGTCAGGCTTTCGCCCATTGCGCAAGATTCTTAGCTGCTGCCTCCCGTAGGAGTCGGGGCCGTATCTCAGTCCCCGTGTGGCTGACCATCCTCTCAGACCAGCTACCGATCGTCGCCTTGGTAGGCCATTACCCCACCAACAAGCTAATCGGCCGCGGGCCCCTCTCGTAGCGCCGGAGCTTTTACTTCCCGGATTCTCACCAGGAGTTATATGCGGTATTAGCTCGCCTTTCGGCGAGTTATTCCCCACTACGAGGCAGGTTACCCACGTGTTACTCACCCGTCCGCCACTAACCCGAAGGTTCGTGCGACTTGCATGCCTAATACATTCCGCCAGCGTTTGTCCTGAGCCAGGATCAAACTCTCCGAAAAAAGGTTTCCCTAACCAGCTTTCGCTGGGTCAGTTCCCTAGTAACGGGTTCCCAGACGTTCTCTTTCGTCCGCTATCCAGTTGTTAAAGTGCGCCGGGCCTTCAAGGCCCGAACGAGAAGACTAGCCGGTTCATCGAACCATGTCAACTCGTCGCTCGGGACGACTTTTTCGTCCCTCCCCCGTGCGCCGCTCGCTTCCGCTCTCGTCGCAGGGGTCTCCGGAGGCTAGCAGGCTTTCACCCGTTTCGTCCAGCGCTTCGGTGTTCCGCCGCCGATTCCTTCACGGTTCCGGCCGGCGCTTGTGGCCGCTTCCGTCGCGACCTCAGTTACCGTAGCACGCCCGCGCCTTCGTGCAACACCCCCGCCGGAAAGACCTCTGCAAGCTCCTCAGAGCCCGGTGCGCCGATTGTTCAGGGCATCGACGAGAGCCCCCGCGAGATACGCCGCGGCGATGGCTGCGAGCGCTTCCCTTGGCCCACGCAGGGCCATGATTCCCCCGGCCACGGCCGGTCCGCCCACCGTTCCCATCCCCTGGGCGAGGAACATCCACCCCAGGGAACGGCCCGTTCGCCCCGAGCTCGTTGCCACATCCAGGACCGCGGCGTTCAGGATCGGCACGGCGCCGCCGAGGGCGAGGCCGAGTGGGAGCGCGCTCAGCGCGAACGCCACCTCGGAATCGGCGAAGGCGAGAGCCGCGGCACCGGCGCTCCCCGCCACATACACCGCCGCGACTTCGAGTAGGCGCCGCCCCGGGCGTGACAGCCGCCCGCCCAGGAGCATCGCGAGGCCGCCGGCGCCGGCTGCCGGGACGAGCAAGATCCCGCCGCGAAGCAGCGGCAGGTCCAGGGTGCGAAGGACGAAGGCGCCGAACACGCCGGCAACGGACGTGGCCACGGCGAAATGCAGGAACACCGCGAGTGCGGCCGCGCGAGCCACCCCGGGGGCGTGCCGAAGGGGCGGTGAGGGGCCATCATGCGAATCGGTGATAGCGGCCCGAACGGTGGGTACGCGTGGGGCGAACGGGAGGCTCGCGAGCCCGGCGACGGCGCCGAGCAGGATTGACGCCACGAACGGGAGCCACCATGGGCCGGTCTCGGCTGCGATGCCGGCGCCCCCGAACCCGGACGCGACCGCGAGGATGCAGGCGACGGCGATGAAGCCGGTTTCGCTGGCGCGCTTCTCCGCGGTGGTGAGCCGCCCAATAGCGGCAAAGACCACCAGCCAGCTAAAGCCGAGACCGGCGGAAACGGGCGCAAGGCCAGCGAGATAGCCCGTCGCCGTATGCGTGAGGAGGATGACGGCGAGACCGGCCGCGAGCATCGCGAGGCCGGCGGCGAGGGTGACGCGCGGCCCAAAGTGGTCGAAAACCCTGCCCGCGACGGGTGCTGAGGCGATTTTGCAGAGGCCATAGAGGGCGAGCGCGAAGGCGGGGAATGCATCGGGCGCATCGAGTTCGTCGATGAGATAGGCGGCGTTGCCGTAGGCGAGCACGGCGAGCGCGGTCAGTGTGTCGAGGGCGTAGACGACGACAAGCAGGCGGAGGCGCACTGCCGGGTTCGCGATCGACGCCCCGGCGGTGCTCACTCCGGGGGCGCTTCCGTCCTGGCGCGGGCGCTCCAGCGTTCCCGCTGGTCGGCGCGCACCTCCCCGTCGGCGATGCGATACCGGCCCAGGAAGTCGGCGGCGAAGGCATCGAAAGTGCCCGCGCGGATGGCGGAACGCGCCCGTTCGAGCAGGCGAACGAGGAAGCGGACGTTGTGAACGGTGGCCAGCCGATAGCCGAGGAGCTCGTCGTTGCGGAAGAGGTGGTGCAGGTAGGCCGCGGGGAAGCGGGTGCAGGCGGGGCAATCGCAGGTGGCGTCGATGGGGCCGGGTTCCTCCCGGAAGCGGGCATTGCCGATCGAGATGCGGCCGTCCGGCGTGAACAGGCCGCCGTTCCGGCCGAGCCGTGTTGGAAGCACGCAATCGAACATGTCGACGCCGCGGCCGACGCCGTTCACCAGGTCCTCGGGGCTGCCGACGCCCATGAGGTAGCGCGGTTTCGCGACCGGGAGCTCGGCGGTGACGACCGCAGTCATCGCCCACATGTCCGCCTTCGATTCGCCCACGGAGAGGCCGCCGATGCTATAGCCGGGAGCATCGAGGGCGGCGAGTTCGCGTGCGTGCCAACGGCGGAGTTCCGGGTGAATCCCGCCCTGCACGATGGCGAAGGTGGTCATCGTTCCGGCGGCGGAACGGCTTCGTTCGTACCAGCGAAGGGTCCGTTCGGCGGCGTCGCGGGCCGCCGGTTCGGGGGCGGTTCCTTCGAGCACGTGATCCAGTGGCATCGCGATGTCGACGCCGAGGCTGCGCTGGACCTGCATCGCCACTTCCGGGCTGTAGAAGTGCTCGGACCCGTCGATGTGGGACCGGAAGGTGAGGCCGCGTTCCTCCACCCTGCCGAGTTTCGCGAGACTGAAGACCTGGAACCCGCCGCTGTCGGAGAGGATCGGGCCGTGCCAGTCCATGAAGCGGTGGACGCCGCCGAGGCGTTCGATGAGCTCGTGGCCGGGGCGGAGGTAGAGGTGGTAGGCATTCACCAGGAGGATGCCGGCGCCGGTGGCGGCGACGTCCTCCGGGAGCAGCGACTTGACGGTTGCGAGCGTGCCCACGGGCATGAACGCGGGGGTTTCGAAGCTGCCGTGGCTGGTGCGGATGAGCCCGGTGCGGGGGCGACGGGCGAATCCGGCGCCGTCGTGAGGGTGAAGCCGAAGGCCATGTGCTCACGGTATCCCCGCCCGGGGAGACGGTCGATCGAGCTACCCGCCGCTGATCGCCGCGAGGAATTCGACTTTGGAGTGGGCGCCGACTTCGGTCGTGAGGTCGGCGCGTTCGCCATCGACGAAGACGGCGATGTGGCGGCGAATGGCGGGGGAGCTATCCGCGACGCGGTCCCGGAGGCCGGGGAAGCGGGCGTCGAAGTCGGCGAGGAGGGCGGCGACATCGCCGCCCTCGGCCGTAACCCGCCTCCCCAGCCCGGGGAACAGGCGTCCCAACGCCGCCGGCAGGAGCACTTCGGCCACGATTACTCCTCGATGACGGCGGCTTCGACCGACGAGATCACCGGGAGCAGGCCGGGGATCTGCTGCCAGGTGTTGCCGTCGTCGGTGCTGGCGAAGAGCTGGCCGGTGGCACTGCCGAAGTAGATCCCGGCGGGATCGAGGGTATCGGCGGTGAGCGCGCCGCGGAGAACGTTCAGGAACATCGGCTCATCGGAGAACCCGGCCCGCACTTCTTCCCAGCTCGCGCCGCCGTCTTTCGTGCGCCAGATGGCGGCCTTGCCGCCGGGGACGTACCGCGCGTGGTCGCTTTCGAGGGGGACAACGAACACGGTCCCGGCGCGGTGCGGGTGGGCGACCATGGCGAAACCGAAGTCGGAGGGCAGCCCCTCGGCGATCGAGGTCCAGTGCTGCCCGTCGTCGTCGCTGCGGTAGAGCCCCCCGTGGTGCTGTTGGAAGAGGGTGCCCGCGGCATCGCGGACGACGCGATGGACGCACTG
Organism: Candidatus Amarobacillus elongatus; assembly: GCA_016703545.1. GTDB lineage: Bacteria > Chloroflexota > Dehalococcoidia > Tepidiformales > Tepidiformaceae > Amarobacillus > Amarobacillus elongatus. Next base: position 31,512 of record JADJBX010000002.1, on the reverse strand, counting down.
GCCGGCGGGCTGGTCCTGCGACTCCTCCGGGAGGAAGGACATGAGCACACCCTTGTTGCGCGGCTCCCAGGTCTCGCCGCCATCCTCCGTGGCGTAGGCCCCGCCGGCGGAGATGGTGATCATCAGGTGGCTCGGGTCCGCGGCATCGGGGAGGACGCGGTGGAGGATGAGCCCGCCGCCGCCGGGCATCCAGAACTCGCGGGTGGGGTGCGCGCGGAGGGCGGCCACTTCGGACCAGCTTTCGCCGTCATCGAGGCTGCGGAACAGTCCCGCGGGCTCGACGCCCGCGTAGAGCGCGTCGCCGGCTCGGGCGAGGCTCCACACCGCGACGGTCCCGTCCTCGCCTTCGGGATAGCTGAGCCCCTGGCTCGAATGCGTCCAGGTTTCGCCCATGTCGGTGCTCTTCCAGACGGCGGGGCCGAACCAGGCGTTTCCGCCGCCGGCGATGATCGCGCGGGTCTTCGGATCCCAGGTGGCGTGCATGATCGGCCAGTTTTCGCAGAACGGTCCGCGCTGGGACCAGCTCTTGCGGCCGTCGCGGGATTCGAAGATGAAGAGACCTTTGCGGGTCCCGACGAGGAGCATGACGTGCGACATTCTCGCCCTCCAGTGGTCAGTGGAGGGAAAGTATAGCGTCGCCCGGAGAACCGCAACCCACCGTGGCACGGTTGGTCACGTTCTTTCCGGGGCGCGGTCAGGACGCTTTACGGGCTCGGACGGTGTTCGCCTTGCGGGCGGCGAAGGCGGCCTTGCCGCGCGCGCTGCGCTCACGCAGCTTCTTGTTCGCCTCGAGCATGACGTCCTGTGCGCGCGGTTCGGGCTTCATCCCCGGCGTGATCGCGTTGAGCGTGTAGCTGCAGTCGGGGGGTAGTTCCAGCACGCGTAGAACGTCCCGCGTTTGCCGCTGCGAGCCTGCTTTTCGACCATCTGCCCCGGCGGATCCACGCATTCCGGGCAAGCGACGCCGACGGGCACGCCTGCGCGGAAGTCACACGCCTGCTCCTCGCGGCGCACGCAATCGATGTACGGGCCGTAGGGACCGTTCTTCTGCACGGTGGCGGCGCCGCACCGGGGACAGTCGTACCCCGTGACCGTGGGCTGTGCGACAAGCACGGGCTCGCCCGCATCGTTCAGGGGCATGGCGTTCTTGCATTCGGGGTAGCGGGGGCAGGCGAGGAACTTCCCGTTCCGGCCCCACTTGATCACCATGTTGGCTTCGCCGCAGACGTTGCAGAGGAAGTCGGTCTCCTCCTGCTGCTTCTCGGCCGAGCCCTTGGCTTTCTCGATGTCCTTTTCGAAGGCGCTCCAGAACTCCTTCACGACATCGACGTATTCGCGCTTGCCCTCGGCGATCTCGTCGAGGTCTTCCTCCATGGCGCTGGTGAAGCCGGTGTCCACGTACCGCCCGAGATGCTCGACGAGCATGTCGTTGACGAGGAAGCCGAGCTCCATGGGCACCAGCGCGCGGCCTTCCTTGCGGACGTAGTCGCGCTTCTGGACCGTCTGGACGATGGTGGCGTAGGTGCTTGGGCGGCCGATGCCGAGCTCCTCGAGCGCCTTCACCAGGCTGGCCTCGGTGTACCGGGGCGGGGGTTCGGTGAAGTGCTGGCGGCCGTCGACGGAGCGCCGTACGAGGGCCTCGCCCTCCGCGAGCTCGGGGAGGTTCGCCTCGGCGTCCTCGTCCTCCTCGCCTGCCTCGCGTTCGTTGGCATCGATGCCGTAAACGGCGAGGTGGCCGGCGAAGACGAGCTGCTGTGCGTTCGCGCGGAAGGTGCCGCGGAGGGCGCCTCCCTCGCGCGCCTCGATCTCGACGGCAACGGTGCTGAAGCGGGCGTCGGCCATCTGGCTGGCGAGAAACCGCTGCCAGATGAGCTGATACACACGGAACTGCTCCGCCGACAGGTAGCGCCGGACGGCGTCCGGGGTGCGCGCCGGGTCGGTGGGCCGAATCGCCTCGTGGGCTTCCTGCGCGCCCTTCGAGCGGGTGGTAAACACGCGCTCCCTGGCGGGCACGAAGTCAGGGCCCCAGCGGCCGCTGATGTACGAGCGCGCCTCGCCCCGGGCCACCGTCGAGATATTCAGGGAGTCGGTTCGCATGTACGTAATGAGGCCGACGGGGCCGGAGCCGACATCCACGCCTTCGTACAGCTGTTGTGCCACCGACATCGCCCGCGATGCGCCCATGCCGAGGCGGTTGTTCGCCGCCTGCTGGAAGGTGCTCGTGGTAAAGGGCGGCGCGGCGGACTTCGATCGCTGCCCCTTTTTCACGCTCGAAACCGAGAAGGTGGACCGGTTGAAGGTGGCCACGAGCGCATCGGCGGCGGCCTGGTCCGGGATCGCGGGCCGGAATTCACCGGTACCGGGACGGATCGAACGGCCGCGTTCGAGGCCGGGCAGGCGGGCGAGCTCGGCGGTGAAGCCGGCGCCGGCGGGGGCGAGGGTGCCGCCCTGGGCCAGCCCCGCGGAGATGGTCCAATACTCGGTCGCGGTGAAGTTCCGGATGAGCTTTTCGCGGTCGACGATGAGGCGCAGGGCGACGCTCTGGACACGGCCGGCACTCGCCGCCTTGCTCACCTTGCCCTGGACGAACCAGGTCAGCGGGAAGCCGATCAGGCGGTCGAGGACGCGGCGGGTCTGCTGCGCGTCGACGAGATTCATGTCGAGTTCGCCGGGGTGGCGGAAGGCGTCCTCGATCGCGGGCTTCGTAATCTCGTGGAACACGACGCGAGAGGTCTTCTCCGGCGGGATGCCCGCCGCTTCGCGGATGTGCCAGGAGATGGCCTCGCCTTCTCGGTCGGGGTCCGTGGAGAGGTAGACGCGATCCGCGGCCTTCGCGGCGGTAGCGATTTCGTCGATGACGTCGTTCTTGTCGACGCCGCGCTTCTTGTCCTTGACGACGACGTACTTCGGGCGGAAGGACTCGAAGTCCTCGACGCCGTAGCCGTAATTGGGGAGGTCGCGGACGTGCCCGACGGAGGCGATGACGCGGTAGTCGCTGCCGAGGATGTTCTCGACGGTACGGGCTTTGGCGGGGGATTCGACGATCACGAGGTTACGGGCGCGGCCTCGCCGGGAGGGAGCCTCGGACGCGGGCGCGGAGGAACGGGCGGACATGCGGCGGGCGAGTGGCCCGGCTGCCTTGGAAGCCCGTGATTTTGGAGCTGTGGTCACATTTCTATCCTTGCCGCGTCTGCGGCGCGGCGGGGTGGGGTTCGAGCCTATCCATAATTCTGTCCAACTGTCGAGGGGGGCCTCCGCCGATCACCCCCGGGAAAGGTCCGAGTTCACAACGCGGCATACACCATGGGCCGGTCCTGCCGTACCAGTCCCTTCAGTTCGAGGATCTGGAGGGTGGCGCTGACTTCGGCCACGGCGAGGCCGGAAGCGCGACAGACTTCGTCCACGTGCAGGGGGCCCTCGGCGAGCCAGTGGAGCACGCGGCCCTCGCCTTCGCTCACCTCCGGGCGAGGCTGCGCGACCGCTGCTGGCCGCGGCGACGCGGAGGGAGCCGGCGACGCGGGCTCGCGGACGGGCTGGCCGGGCAGGGGGAACTGCCCGGTGGCGCTGACCAGGTTCAACTCCTCGCACAGCTGCTCGGGCGAGCTGACGAGGCGGGCGGTGTGCTCGCGGATGAGCTGGTTCGTGCCCGCGCTCTGGCGGGAGTACACGGAGCCGGGGATCGCGAAGACGTCCCGCTGCTGTTCGAACGCCCAGTTGGCGGTGTGCAACGCGCCGCTGCCTTCGCCCGCTTCGACGACGAGGGTCGCCCGCGCGAGCCCCGAGAGGATGCGGTTCCGGCGGGGGAAGTAGTCCGGGCGGGCGGGAATCCCGACCGGGTATTCGCTCACGAGGCAGCCTTGCTCGCGGATGCGGTTCGCGAGACCGAGGTTCTCCCGGGGATACACCTGCTCGATGCCGCCGGCCAGGACGGCGACGGTGGGCACGCCGTTTTCGAGCGCCACCCGGTGGGCGATGGTGTCCACGCCGCGGGCGAGGCCGCTGATGATGGCGACGCCGGCACGGGCGACGGTGGCGCAGAACTCCTCGCACACCTGCCGGCCGTAGGCGGTGACGTGGCGGGTGCCCACGACCGCCAGCGCCTGGTCGAACTGCGGGCCCTTTGCGCCGCGAACGAACAGGACGGGCGGGCTCTGGGGGATCGTGCGCAGCATCTCCGGGTAGTCGCCGTCGAGCCAGGTGAGGGCGCGGGCCTCGTGCCGTTCGAGCAGTTCGATCTCGCGGCCGGCATCGAACGTGGCGCGGGCCTTTTCGAACGCGCGGATGTACTGCGGATCGAGGTCGGCCTCGGCGAGGCTCCTCGGGGTGGCGTCCCATGCCGCGCCAATCGCGCCGAACGCCCCGAGCAGGATCGAGAAGTTGCTGCTGCCGAGACCCGCGCGGCGCAGGGCCAGCCAGCGGGCGCGCTCTTCCGTGTCATCGCTCATTTGCGCGCACTATACGGCCGGAACGCTCAGCGCGCGGCGGCGCCTTCGGCGAGCGCTTCGCGGGCGATGCGGAGGCGGCGGACGCGGCGGCCGGACATGCTGAGCACGCGCATCGTGAGGCCATCGACGCGCACCTCATCGCCCACCGCCGGGAGCCGGCCGAGCTCGTGAATGAGGAAGCCGCCCACGGTATCGAAATCCTCGGACTCCACTTCGTAGTCGAACAGCTCGCGGAGGACGTCGGTAGTCGTGCCGGCATCGAGGACGACCTCGTCGGCGGAGATCTGCTCCAGGCCAGGCCGGGCCACGTCGTACTCGTCCTCGATCTCGCCGACGATCTCCTCGAGCAGGTCCTCGATGGTGACCAGTCCGGCGGTCCCGCCGTACTCGTCGACGACGATGGCCATGTGCTGGCGCGTCGCGCGCATTTCCGTGAGGAGCTGGTCGAGGCGCTTGGATTCGGGGATGAAGACGGGTTCGCGAAGGAGCTCGGAGATGGGGCGCGATTGGCCGCCATTCGTAACCGCGCGCAGCAGGTCCTTGGCGTAGACGATGCCGGTGATGTCGTCGATGTTTTCCTGGTAGATGGGCACGCGGCTGTACCCGCGCTCGTTCACGAGGCTCGCGACCTCCTCGATGGGGGTGTCGATATCGGCGGCGGCGATGTCGATGCGGGGAATCATGATCTCGCGGGCGGTCTTGTCCTCGAGGGCGATGACGCCGCGGATCATGCGCTGTTCCTGCTCTTCGACGCCGCCGGCGGCTTCCTCGCGCTCGATGACGCTGAGGATGTCGTCCTGGCGGCGCGGGGTGACGAAGGTGATGAAGCGAGCGGCCACGCGCGCGGGCAGCGAAAGCAGGAAGGCGGGCACACCGAAGACCATGCGTGCCGAGCGAACCACGCCCGCGAGCGAGATCGCGGCGTACTCCGGGGCGCGGGAGGCGAGGCGGCCGACGGTCATTTCGATCACGGCGACGAAGAGCCCGCCGCAGACGCCCGCGAGGATCACAGGGCGAAGGCCGTTCCATTCCTCGGCGCCGACGGCCACGAAGCAGGCGACGATGAGGGCGGCGAACAGGACGCGTCCGGTGGTCAGCGCTCCCAGGAATTCGCGCGGCTGTTCGACAGAGCTCACGAGGCTGCGGGCGCGGGCATCACCGCGGGCGGCGGCGGCGCGGATGCGGACATCGTTCGCGCGCTCGAGGGCGGTCTCGGCCGCGGCCACCATCCCGAGAACCACCGACGCGGGCAGCACGACCAGGATGCCGATGAGTAAGTCGCTATCCATGGCGTCAGGACTCCGGGGGCGGGGCGGTCCGCACGATACGGGCGGGCACGCCCACCGCCAGGGCGCCCGGGGGAAGGTCGTCGCGGAGCACGGCGCCTGCGCCGGTGCGGGCGTGGGCGCCGAAGGTAACCGGCGCCACGAGCATCGTGTCGCACGCGACGAAGGCGCCTTCGCCGATGACTGTCGGATTCTTGTTCACGCCGTCGTAGTTGCAGGTGATGACGCCCGCCGCGATGTTCGCGCCATCGCCGACGGTGGCATCCCCGAGGTAGCTGAAGTGGTGCATCTTCACGTCGCGGCCGAGCGTGCTGCGGTTGACCTCGGCGTAGTTCCCGAGGTGGCAGCCATCGCCGATGGTGCTGTTGCCGCGAACGTGCGCGAACGGCCCCAGGTGTACCCCATCGCCGATCCGCGACTCCTCGACCACTGACTGGCCGATCTCGGTGTCGCGGCCGACGGCCGCGTTGCGGAGGGTGGTCGCGGGGCCGATGACGCTGTTCTCACCCACGGCGGTGTTCCCTCGCAGGAAGCAGTTCGGGAGCACGGTGACGTCCCGGGCGAGGCGCACGGTGGCATCGATGTAGGTGGAGGCGGGGTCGGTGATCGTGACGCCCGCGAGCATGTGGTCGCGGAGGATGCGGTGGCGCATGCGCGTCTCGGCCTCCGCCAGCTTCACCCGGTCATCGACGCCGAGGGCTTCCGCGGGATCGGCGGCGACGGTGGCGGCGGGAGTGTGGTCTTCGTGCGCGTAGTCGGCGAGGAGGGTGAGGTAGCGTTCGCCCTGCGAGCTGAGCGGCACTTTGTCCAGCATGGTCCAGAGCCACGGTGCGGCGAAGGCGTACTGGCCCCAGTTGATCTCGGCGGGACCGGAGCGCCCGGGGTCGTCGGCGAGCTGCACGATGCCCATGACGGCGCCGTTGGGGGTGTCGCCGGCGCGGCGGACGCGGCCGAGCGCGAGGCCATCCGGCACCCACTGGGTGACGAACGCCATGCGGCGGCCTTCGAGCGCAGCCAGCAGGCGGCCCAGGGTCCCGGGCGAAATCAGCGGCTCATCGCCGTTGAGGACGACGATGGGATCGCAGCCGGCCATCGCCTCGCGGCAGCGGTCGACGGCGCCGCCGGTGCCATCGAGGACGTCCTGTTCGACGAAGGTGACATCCGGCGCGGCCGCGGCCGCGCGAACCTGTTCGGCGCCATGGCCGACAACGACGGCGATGCGGGCCGGGCCGAGGGCGCGGGCGGCATCGATGACGTGCAGGATCATGGGCTTGCCGCAGACGGGGTGGAGCACCTTCGGCAGCGATGAACGCATTCGCGTGCCCTGCCCCGCGGCGAGGACGATCACGCCGGGCGCGCTCATGGCGACTCCCCCGGGAGGGGGATGGCAAGGACGCAACGTTCGGGAGGTTCGGTTTCCGTGCGCATAACGGACGTAACCACGTCCGCTGCTGATCTTCCCGGCACGCGGGAAGGGCTGTCAAGCGGGGGGATTGGAGCACGAAGCGGGAAGAATGGGCGGATGGCGTAGTAGCATGCTCGGACAGCTATGACGAACCCGCCCCGAACCTCCGACGAGATCCGCGAAGCGTACCTGCGCTTCTTCCAGGAGCGCGGCCACGCGCTGCTCCCCGGCTGGCCACTGGTGCCCATCGGCGACCCCACGTCGCTCTTCACGAGCGCCGGCATGCAGCAGTTCAAGCCCGTTTTCATGGGCGAGCAGGACGCGCCCGGGCCGCGCGCAACGACGGTCCAGCGATGCTTTCGCACGACGGACATCGAGGAAGTCGGTGACTTCAGCCACTGCACCGCGTTCGAAATGCTGGGCAACTTCAGCTTCGGGGACTACTTCAAGAAGGGTGCGATCGACTTCGCGTGGGAGCTGCTGACGCAGGTCTACCAGATCCCGCTGGAGCGCCTTCACGTCACCATCTACCTCGACGACGACGAATCGTACGGGCATTGGCGAGCGGCGGGCATGCCGGACGACCACATCCACCGGCGCGACGAGGACCTGAACTACTGGTTCAGCTTCCCCAAGGACACTCCCGGCTCAAGCGGCCCCTGCGGCCCCGACAGTGAGATCTACTACGACTTCTACCCCGAGCGCGGCACGGCGGGCGCGGCGTTGCAGGTGGATGCGCAGGGGCAGCCCACCGGCGGCGTGGGGTACGACGACGAGCGCTTCCTCGAAATCTGGAACCTCGTCTTCATGCAGCTCTACCAGCGCCCCGACGGCACGCGCATCGAACTGCCGAAGCAGAACATCGACACCGGCAGCGGGCTGGAGCGCGTGGCGTGCGTGCTCCAGGGGAAGCGGTCGGTCTTCGAAACCGACATCTTCCTGCCGATCCTGACGGAAGCGGCCACGGTCCTGGGGTACGACTACTTCAACGGCGACCTCTATTCGCACCAGGCGTACGTCGTCCGTGCGATGAGCGAGCACTGCCGGGCGGCGACGATGCTGATCGCGGACGGCGTGGTGCCTTCGAACGAAGGGCGCGGGTACATCCTGCGGCGCGTCGTGCGGCGGGCGATTTACCTGGCACGGCGGGCGGGCGTGAAGGAGATCTTCACGGCCCGGCTGGCGGACGCCGCCATCGGCAAGCTGCGGGGCGCCTACCCGCACATCGCGGAGAGCCGCGAGTTCATCGGGCGCGCCCTTCGCACCGAGGAAGAGCGGTTCGTGCGCACCCTCGAGGCGGGAACCCACCGCCTGGAGGCGCTGCTGGACCGGCTCGAAGGGCAGGCAGCGGTCCCCGGCGACGAAGCGTTCCTTCTGTACGACACGTTCGGCTTCCCGGTGGAGCTGACGCGGGAAATCGCCGCCGGCCGCGGCTTCACGCTCGACGAGGCCGGCTTCGAGACGGCGATGAACGAGCAGCGGCGCCGTTCGCGCGAACATGGCCAGTTCCTCAAAGGCGAGCCCTCACCGCTGCTCAAGCAGATTGGCGACGAGCATTCGGCGTTCGTGGGCTACAGCCGCGTCGATGCCGACGCGCACGTGGTCGCGATTCTCAAGGACGGCGCGCTGGCGGAGCTGGTGGCCGAGGGTGAAACCGCGGAGATCGTGCTCGACACGACCCCCTTCTATCCCGAGGGCGGCGGCCAGGCCGGCGACCACGGCCTCATTCGCACCGCCACGGGCGTCTTCATCGTGGAGGACACGCAGAGCACGGGCGGCGCGATCGTGCACCGCGGCCGCGTGAGCGAAGGCGCGCTCCGCGCCGGCGAGGCGGCGGAGGCGGCCGTCGACTTCGGCTACCGCGCGGGGTCGGCGCGCAACCACACGGGCACGCATCTTCTGCACGCGACGCTGCGCCGGATGCTGGGGTCGCACGTTCGCCAGCAGGGCTCGCTCGTGACGCCCGACCGGCTGCGGTTCGACTTCACGCACCTCGAGCAGGTGCCGCGCGAGGTCCTGAACGAGGTCCAGCAGGTGGCAAACGCGAGGGTCCGCGACGACCTCGAGGTGGCGTGGCGGCGCACGAGCTACCGCGCGGCCGTCGATGGCGGCGCGCTGGCGTTCTTCGGCGATAAATATGGGAACGAAGTCCGGGTCGTGGAGATCCGGGACGGGGACGGGCTTTTCAGCGCGGAACTGTGCGGCGGCACGCATGTGCATCGCACGGGCGAGCTCGGCTTCGTCCACATCCTGCGGGAATCGGCGGTGGCAGCCGGCACGCGCCGCATCGAGGCGATGACCGGGCGCGCGGCCGAGGCCCACCTGCTCGAACAGCAGGAGCGGCTGGCCCGACTGGCCGAGCGGCTTTCGACCACGCCCGCGGACCTCGAGGAGCGGGTCGAGGCGCTGCAGGCGGAGGTCGAGCGGCTGCGCAAGCAGTCCGACCAGCTGATGCGGTTGCAGGCGGGCGCCGTGGCGGAGGGGCTGATCGAAGGCGCGGCCACGGTTGGCGACGCCCACCTCATCGTCGCGCGCGTGGACGTTGGTTCGCAGGACGCCCTCAAGGACGTCGCCGATCGCGTGCGCGACCGGTTGAAGCCGGTGGTGCTCGTGCTCGCGGCGGTGATCGAAGGGAAGCCGGCATTCCTCGCGGCCGCCTCGCAGGACCTGGTGGGGCGCGGCGTGCACGCGGGGAATATCGTGCGCGAAGTGGCGAAGGCGGGCGGCGGTGGCGGTGGCGGCCGTCCCGACATGGCCCAGGCCGGCGCACGCGACGCCTCCCTGATCGATGCCGCGCTCGCCGCCGGCCACCGTGCCGCCAGCGAAGCGCTCGAACGGAGCACCAGCCGGAGTTAGCCAACCAGGAGGCGCAGGTGAGCGAGCCCCCCGAGTACGACCCGCCGGACGAGCGAGAGAACGACGAGGAGGAGCTCCTGGAGGAAGGGCTCGCGAGCGTCGTGCTCGTCGAGCCGCGCGACGACGTGGCGGCGATCTGCGGCCGTGTCGATACCGCGCCGACCTTCGCGGTGGTGGTTCATGCTCCAAAGGGGAACCGGCAGCTGAGCACGGAGCTCGGCATCCGGCGGCTCGCGCGCCATGCCGAGGACAGCGGCAAGGTCGTCGCCATCGCCACCCGCAACGGCACGCTCCGGAGCAGGGCGCGCATGGCCCGCATCCCCGTCGCGCGCCGGCCGGAGGGCGTTCGCTGGGATTCCGCGGGGCGCCGCTCCGTGGGCTTCGGGCGGGGGCGGCTCTACCTGCCGGCCATGGGCGGAGCGATCCAGGTGGTGGTGCTGCTCGCGGTCGCGGCCGGGTTCGTCGCCCTCGCGACGACCGTCGCACCGTCGGCCGACGTCGAGGCCATGCCACCCACGGAGACGCTGACGCGCACGGTGCAGGTCACGGCCTCGCCCGGCCGCAAGGATGCGGACTTCGCGAAGCGGGAGCTGCCCGCGCGCACCGTCACCGACACGCAGCGGGTGACGCTCGCGGTGCCGACGACGGGGAAGGTGATGGTGGGAACGGTGCCGGCGCGGGTCGGCGTTTCGATCACGAACCCGGGGGCGGCCCCGGTGACCGTCCCGGCCGGGACGGTGCTCACCTCGGCGCCCGACAGCCAGTCCTTCGAAACGGAAAGCGAGGTCACGGTGCCGGCGGGAGGCACGGCCGCCGTGCAAGCGGTCGCGAGCCGCCCTGGCGCGAAGGGGAACGTGGCGGCGGGGGCCATCACGGGCTGGGGCGACGCTCGCTTCCGCACGCTCGCGGCGACGAACGCGGCGGCAGCGGCCGGCGGCGCCGACGAGGAGCGCCGGGCCGTGGACGCGGCGGACGTGATCGCGATTCGCGCCATCGCCAATGGACTGGATAAGACCGAGGTGCTGCGCACGCGCGTGGTCGCCGCGCGGCCAAACGACGCCGTGTTCGTGGGCACCGCGAGCACGACCGTGGCGGCGAAGGACCCTTCGCCGGCCGTGGGCCTGCCGGCGGAGATGTTGCTGATGGACGTGGACGTGACCGTGAGCGCCCTGGCGGTGCCCCAGGACGTGGTCGAACGGCTGGCGCACGCGGTGCTGCTCGAGGGGCAGGGCGAAGGCGAACTGCTGGCGGGAAGCATCCGCGCGACGGAGACCGGCGCGCGCCAGATCAACGCCGACGACAACACGGTGCGGACGACGCTGCAGGTCTCGGGCCAGTTCGCGCGGGGGGTGACGAGGGAGGGGCTGCGGGAGGCCGTGAAAGGCAAGTCGGCTGAAGGTGCGAAATCGACCGTCGAAGAGCGGTATGGTATTCAGGAGGCGGAGGTCAGCGTCACGCCCTCGTGGGCGCCGTGGGTTCCGCGATTCGGGTTTCGCATCTCAGTGACGCTGCGGGAACCGGACGAGGAGACACGGGGAAGCGGCGCGCCCGCCACCGCCAATGCCGCAGTCCCAACCCCCACCTCCGCCGCCACACCCGCGACGAATCCTCGCCCTTGACCCGGGCGAGCGGCGGACGGGCGTCGCCATCAGCGACGAGCTGGGGATGTTCGCGCACCCACGACCGGCAATCACCGCTTCCAGCACCGAAGCCGCGGTGGCTGCCGCCGCGCAGCTCGCCTCGGCCGAGGCCGTGGACGAAATCGTGGTGGGGTTGCCGCTGACCATGGCCGGGGGCGAATCGGACCAGACCCGCTCCGCGCGCGCCTTCGCCCGGGCACTTCGCGCACGCGTCACCGTTCCCGTCACGCCCTGGGACGAGCGCCTTTCGAGCCAGCAGGCGGCACGCGCCGGCGCGGGGCAGGGCAAGCGCCGGGACGGATCGCTCGATTCGGCAGCCGCCGCGGTCGTGCTGCAGGCGGTGCTGGACTCCCGCCGGGGGACCGCGACGTGACGCGCGAACGGGTGACCTTCGGGCTCGCGATCGCCGGGGCGGTGATCACGGTACTCGTCGTGCTCGCGGCGAGCGGCTTTACCGCGAAGACGCCCTCGGCGGTGCTGAAGGACCTGCCCCAGGGGCCGGCCGCCAGCCCCGCCGGCGAGCAGGTCGGGTACACACTCCCGGAAGGGCGTTCGGCGCGGGACATCGGCGGCGACCTCGAACGGCTCGGCGTGGTGCGCTCGGGGGAGCAGTTCGCGCTGCTGGTGAAGCTGATGGGCCTGCAAAGCAAGCTCAGCACCGGCGATTATGTCCTCAACAAGAACATGGCCGTCGCCAGCGCCATCGAAGCCGTGACCGTGAAGCAGGCCATCCCGGTGCTCAGCGTCACCTTCCCCGAGGGGATTCGCACCGAGGAGATGGCCATCCGGGCCGAGCGCGCGGGCTTCGGCACCGCGGCGCAGTTCATGGCGGCGGTGGCGGCGGCAAAGCTCCCCGAACGGTTCGCCGCGACCGCGCCCGCGGATGCCACGAAGCAGGGTTACCTCTTCCCGGACACCTACATCATGCCCGTGGGCTCCACACCCGCTCAGCTGGTCGAGAAGATGCTGCAGACGTTCGACCGGCGGTTCACCCCGGAGCTGGTGGCGGCGGCCGCGGCGAAGGGGCTGAATCCGCACCAGGCGCTCACTCTCGCCGCGATCGTCGAGCGCGAGGCGGCGCTGGAGGCCGAACGTCCCCTCATCGCGGGCGTGTTCCTCAATCGCATCGCCGCGAACGACCAGCTCGGGGCGGACCCCACCGTGCAGTTCGCCGTCGCGCTGGACCCGGCGAGCGTCGAGAAGTTCGGCTGGTGGAAGAAGGAGCTGACGCTGGAGGACCTGAAGAACCCCTCCCCGTACAACACGCGGCTCGCGTTCGGGCTGCCCCCGGGGCCGATCACGAACCCCGGGCTGGCATCGATCGAGGCGGTGGCGAAGGCGACACCCACGCGGATGTACTACTTCGTAGCGGACGCGAAGAAGGGCGACGGCTCGCACGTTTTCGCCGAGACCGAGTCGGAACACTTCGCCAACATCGCACGCGTGGGCTCGCCATGAGGCTTGCCGGGATCATCGGGCACCCCGTGGCGCACTCGCTTTCGCCGGTATTTCAGCAGGCCGCGTTCGAGGCGTGCGGGTTGGATGCGCGCTACGAGCGCTGGGACACGCCCGCGGAGGCGCTGGCGGGGAGGCTGGTTTCGCTACGGGACCCGAAGTACTTGGGCGCGAACGTGACCATTCCCCACAAAGAGGCCGTGATCCCGCTGCTCGACGAACTCGGGGGACAGGCGGCGCGGATGGGGGCGGTCAACACCATCGTCAATCGCGAGGGGCGGCTGTTCGGATTCAACACCGACGGGCCCGGGTTCGTCGCCGCTGTACGGAACGAAGCCGCCTTCGACCCGGCCGGCCGGCGGTGCCTGCTGCTGGGAGCGGGAGGCGCGGCGCGGGGTATCGCGTTCGCGTTGGCGGACGCACGGGCGGCGGCCGTGGCCATCTGGAACCGATCCCCGGAGCGCGCCGAACGGCTGGCGCGGGATGTCGCGGCGAGCGGGGCGGAGGTAGCGCCGGCGGCCGAGCCGTCGCCGGCGGGGTTCGACCTTGTGGTGAACTGCACGTCGCTCGGCATGCACGGCACGGGGACGGAGGCGGAGCTGCCGTGTGACCCGGCGCAGGCGGCGCCGGGCGCCCTGTTCGTGGACATCGTCTATGCCCCCGAGCACACGGCATGGCTGCAGGCGGCCCGGGCGGCCGGCGTGCGCACGCTTGGCGGGCTGCCCATGCTCATCTACCAGGGCGCGCTCGCATTCGAACTGTGGACGGGGGTGCATGCGCCGGTAGAGACGATGTTCGAAGCCGCGCGCAAGGCGCTGGCGGCGCGGGGCACGCCGTGATCATCCTCGGCAGCATCGTCGTGCTCGTGATCTTCCTTGGCACCGGCTGGGCGATCGCGACGGAGATGTTCCAGCAGCGGACGTGGCGGCGGCGTGTGGCCTCGGGGGACACCGCGATCCTCGTCGCGCTGATCGAGGAAGCGCTCGCGACGTGGCGCCGGGCGCGGCCACCGCGCGGCGTTTCGTCCGCGCTCTGGGCGGGCGTGCAAGGGGTGCAGTTGGTGGCTGTCACGGAGGATACGGCGACGGTTTCGACCTCCGCGGAAGGGGAATTCCGGACCGAAGGCGGCAGCCGCGTGCAGGTCTCGACGGCGCTCGATGAGGCGATCGCGCTGGCCGCGAGAGTGGCCGACATGATGCTGTACGATGTGCCGAACCTGCACCTGCACGGGGTGCGCGTCGATGTGTATTCGACCTTCGCCGGCGATGCCGGGGTGCCCGTGCAGCGGCCGATCCTGACGACGGACGCGACGCGCTCCGTGGCGGACAGCCTGACCTGGGAAGCGATGACCGCCGAGGAGATCCTTGGCCGGTTCGAGACCCGGTACCAGCGGGCGGAGAACGGGCAGGGGTTGCCAATCGACCTCCCGCCCATCGAAGGCGGGCTGCCGGTCCCCGGGACGGCGCAAGGAGAAGCGTGATGGGACAGTTTCGCTGGCTGACCGCGGGCGAGAGCCACGGCAAGGGCCTGACGATGGTGATCGAAGGCCTGCCCGCGGGGCTGCCGCTCACCGAGGGCGATATCGAACCTGACCTCGTACGGCGCCAGGGCGGCTACGGCCGCGGCGGGCGCATGAAGATCGAAAAGGACCACGCCGAGATCATGGCTGGCGTCCGGCATGGCCTCACGCTCGGGTCGCCGCTCGCGCTGTGGGTGCAGAACCGCGACTGGGTGAACTGGACCGTGAAAATGGCGGTGGAGCCGGTCGAGGCGGACATCGAGCGGGTGACGCGGCTGCGGCCGGGCCACGCCGACCTCCCCGGCGCCCTGAAGTACGGCTTCGAGGACGTGCGCAACGTGCTGGAACGCGCGAGTGCGCGGGAGACCGCCGCGCGCGTGGCCGTGGGTGCGGTCGCGAAGCGGCTGCTGGCCGAATTTGGCGTCGTGTTCCGCAGCCACACGGTCGCGATTGGCGGCGTGCAGGCGAACCTGCCCGAGACCATCGACTGGGACGCCGTCGAGGCCGACCCCGTCCGCTGCGCCGACGCCGCCTCGGGCGAAGCGATGGTGAACGCGATCAATGCCGCCAAGCCGGACGGCGACACGGTCGGTGGCGTGGTCGAAGTGCGCGTCGCGGGCGTGCCGCTCGGGCTCGGCAGCCACGTGCACTGGGACCGGAAGCTCGACGGGCGTATCGCGCAGGCGATCGTGAGCATCAACGCGTTCAAGGGCGTCGAGTTCGGGGCCGGGTTCGAGGGCACGAACCGGCGGGGTTCGAAGGTCCACGACGTGATCCTTCCCCGCGACCAGTGGGGCGAGCTGCCCTGGCGCCACGCCACCAACAACCACGGCGGCATCGAAGGCGGCATGAGCACCGGCGAGGAGATCGTCGTGCGCGCCGCCGTGAAACCGATTCCCACGCTCGCCCACCCGTTGCCATCGGTCGACCTCGAGACCGGCGAGGAGGTGCTCGCTCATTACGAGCGCAGCGACGTCTGTGTGGTTCCGGCGGCCGGGGTCGTGGCGGAGGCGATGATGGCGATCGTGCTGGCCGATGCGTGGCTGGAGAAGTTCGGGGGCGACACGCTCGCCGGCGTGCGCGCGGCCTACGACTGGCACCTCCAATCCCTCGCGCCGCGGAAGGGGTAGCAGCGACGATGGCAGACCAATACGCGGCGAAGGGCGCGGGAGCCATCGCGCATTCCCGGGATCGCCATGCCTCCTGAATCCATCGTCCTCGTGGGGCTTTCAGGCAGCGGCAAGTCGACGGTGGGGCCGCTCGTGGCGCGGCTGCTGGGCTGGGACTTCATCGACACGGACCAGCTCATCGAGGCAGCCGCGGAGCGCACGATCCCCGAGCTCTTCGCCGAGGAAGGCGAAGCGCGCTTCCGCGAACGCGAGCAGGCGGCGCTGCGCGAGGCCGTCGGGCGGCGCCGGGCGGTGGTCTCCACCGGCGGGGGCGCGCCGACGACTCCCGGGGGCCGGGCGGAGCTGGCACACGGATTCACGGTCTGGCTGGTGGTTTCTCCCGCGCGCGCCGCGGCGCGTCTCGCGGAGAACCCCGGCACGCCGGGCAGGCCGCTGCTCGCGGGCGACCCGCAGGCGCGGCTGGAATCGCTGCTGGACGCGCGCCGGCGCTGGTACGAACTCGCCGACGCGGCCGTGGATGTGGATTACCTTTCGCCCGAGCAGGCCGCCGAGGAGATCGTGCGGCTGTGGGCCGAATCCCGGGGGCACACTCCGCGCTACGGCCACGAGAACATCGAATACGGCAGCTGGCACGTCGCCGCGACGGTACAGACGCCGGGCGCGGCCTACCCGATCGTCGTTCAGCCGGGTGTGTTGGACCAGCTGGGCGGCGTGTGCCGCGAGGCCGGCCTCAGCGGGCGTGCCTTCGTCGTCAGCGATACGGGGGTCGCGCCGCTGTTCGCCCACCGCGCGATGGCGGCGCTGGCGAGCGCGGACTTCGAGGCCGCGCGTTTCACCATCCCGGCGGGCGAGGAGCAGAAGAACCTCGGGACGGTGGCGACCGTGTACGACTGGCTGCTGGGCCAGCGCGTCGAACGCTCGGACTTCGTGGTCTGCGTGGGCGGCGGCGTGGTGACGGACCTGGCCGGGTTCGTGGCCGCCACCACGCTCCGCGGGATCGACTTCGTGCACGTCCCGACGACGCTGCTCGGCATGGTCGACGCATCGGTCGGGGGGAAGACCGGGGTGGACCACCCGATGGGCAAGAACCTGATCGGCGCCTTCGCCCAGCCCCGCGCGGTGGTCATCGACCCCGAGGTGCTGAAGACGCTGCCGGAGCGGCAACGCCGGGCGGGCTGGGCCGAAGTCGTGAAGCACGGCCTCATCCTCGACCCCGTGCTGGTGGATGACCTCGAACGGGGCGCGGGCGACCCGCTGGCGATGCTTTCGCCGGCACTCATCGGCCGCAGCGTCGCGATCAAGGCCGAAGTCGTCTCCGAGGACGAGCGCGAGGCCGGGCGGCGGACGCTGTTGAACTACGGCCACACCATCGGACACGCGATCGAGGCAGTGACGGGGTACTCGACGTACCTGCACGGGGAAGCCGTGGCGGTCGGCATGCACGCCGCCGGGCTCATTTCCGTGGCGATGGGGCTGCTTTCGAGCGACGGTCTCGCACGGCAGCAGCGGCTCATCACCGGCTACGGCCTGCCTGACCGGGCACCGGGGCTGGACGTCGATGCCGTGCTCGCGGCGACCGCGTCGGACAAGAAGGTCCGCGCGGGGCGGATCAAGTGGGTGCTGCTGGAAGAGATCGGGCGGGCGACGACGCGCAACGACGTCCCCGAGGAGATCGTGCGCGAAGCCGTGGCGACGGTGCTTCGCTAGGAGCGGCGGTTCGCGGCCACGGTCGACCCGCTACACTGGGATCATGCGCAGGGCACAACCCCAGGACACGACCGGCGTCATCCGTGGCGAAGTCATCGCATTCGTGCTGTTCGCGGCGAGCTTCGCGTTGCACATCGTTGCGGGCGCGATGGACCAGGGGTGGCTGTTCGCCATCGCAGTCGTCCTTATCTACATCAGCGCCACCGGCTTCCCGGCGATCGCGGCGTGGACCTCTCGCGTGTCATCGGCACGTGCGCGCTGGCTGGCGGTGATCGTGGGCGTGCCGTTCGCGCTGCTGTTCACGGGCGGCGCGCTCTGGGCGGCGAACGGCCGGGCGATGGCGTGGTGGGTGCCGCCGGCCGCGATCGTGCTCATTTCGGTGGGTACCGGTTCGATCCTCGCGATTCGAAGCGCGCTCGTGCTGCGCCGGGGTGGGGGCCGATCGACCGGGACGTGGCAGGCCGCGCGGCGGCGCTAATCAGGGTTCGAGCGAACGAAGGACGCGGTCGAAGACGCGGCGCAGGGTTGCCGCTTCGCGCAGGGACACATGCCGCCCAAAATGCTCCTGGATGCCGCTGTGGTGGACCGGCCGCGCTTCATCGAGGCGCTCGGCGCCCTTCTCCGTGAGGATGACGAAGGTGCCGCGGCGGTCGTCCGGGCAGGGCTCGCGCTCGACCAGGCCGGCGGCGGAGATGCGATCGACGAGGCGCGTCAGGCCGGCACGGCTGAGGAGCACGGCGCGCGCGAGGTCGTGCATGCGCAGGCGGCCCCCGGCATGCCGGAGCTGGATGAGAACGTCGTACCAGACCAACGGCAGCCCGAGATCGCGGCTGAGTTCGTCTTCAAGGACTTCGGTCAGGCGCGCATGCGCACGGAGGAAGGAACGCCACGCCTCGAGGTGAGGCTCATCGAGTTCCTGGATCTTGCGTGGGCGTGCCATACGAAAGCCATTGTGGGTGTGGAATGCAATGGTTGCAATCGGAAAGTCGCGGGAGCACAATAGTTGCAGGCGCAACTAGTTTCAGCGCCCGGAGGTCCCCATCATGCCAGCCCTAACGCCATCCATCGACATCCAGCGCGCGAGCGAGCGCATGGCCACGCGCATCGACTGGCTCGACTCGCGCCACTCGTTTTCGTTCGGGCAGCACTACGATCCGAAGAATACGCACTTCGGCCTGCTGCTGGTCAGCAACCACGACCTGATTCGGCCGGACACGGGCTTCAGCACGCATCCGCACCGCGACATGGAGATCGTGACGTGGGTGCTCGACGGCGAGCTGGAGCACAAGGACAGCGTCGGCAACGTGGGGCTCATCTACCCGGGACTGGCGCAGCGGATGAGCGCCGGGAGCGGCATCCTCCATTCCGAGATCAACGCGACGAAGAACGCTGCCGTAAACCTCGTGCAGATGTGGGTGGTGCCGGACACGGAGAAGGTGCGGCCCGGGTACGCCCAGCTCGACATCAACACGGAACTCGCGAAGGGTGGTCTCGTTCCCGTGGCCTCCGGGCGCGGCCATGAGGCGGCGATTCCCATTCGCCAGCAGCACGCGACGCTGTGGGCGGGCCGCCTGAAGCCGAACGAGCGGCTGACGCTGCCGGACGCGCCCTTCGTGCACCTCTATGTGGCGAAAGGCGACGTCACCCTCGAGGGCGTGGGATCGCTCGTGACGGAGGACGCCGCGCGCATCGCGCTCACGCCGGGGCTGAAGTTGGAGGCGGGGCCGCAGGGGGCCGAGGTGCTCGCCTGGGAGATGCACGCCCGCATCGCCTGAGCCACGGACGCCGACCGGGTACACTCGCGAGGTGGACCCGGTCGACGCCCTCAAGCGCATCGCCTTCCTTCTCGAACGTGCGGGCGAACCGACATACCGCGTGCGAGCCTTCCGCCGCGCCGCCGAGACCGTGGCCGCGCTGCCCGCGGGTGACCTGGAGCAGCGGGCCGCGGGCGGCCGGCTGCGCGAGCTCCCCGGAGTGGGCGAAGCGACGGCCGCGGTCATCGTGCAGGCACTCTCCGGAGAGCGTCCGGCGTACCTGGCGAAGCTGGAGGAAGCGGACAGCACCCCCGCGGGTGGCATCCCCGCCGGCGGCGCCCTTCGCGCGGCACTCCGGGGCGATTGCCACGTCCACTCCGACTGGTCCGATGGCGGCAGCCCGATCCTCGAAATGGCCGAGGCGGCGAAGGCGCTGGGGCACGAGTACATGGTGCTCACGGATCACTCACCGCGGCTCACGGTGGCGAACGGCCTCAGCCCCGAACGGCTCCGCCAGCAACTGGCCGTCGTGGCCGAGGTGAACGACCGGCTGGCGCCGTTCCGCGTGCTCACGGGAATCGAAGTGGACATCCTCGACGATGGCGCGCTGGACCAGGAGGAGGAGCTCCTCGCGAGCCTCGATGTGGTGGTGGGGAGCGTCCACAGCAAGCTGCGCATGGAGCGCGACGCGATGACGCGGCGCATGGTCGCAGCGTTGGCGAACCCGCACCTGGACATCCTCGGCCACTGCACGGGGCGGCTGGTGGGGCAGACCACGCGGCGCGGCGCACGGGGCGAGGGGAAGGGGCGGCCGGAATCGGAGTTCGACGCCGCGATGGTGTTCGCCGCCGCCGCGCACTTCCGCAAGGCGATCGAAATCAACAGCCGTCCCGAGCGCCTGGACCCTCCGCGACGGCTGCTTCGCGAGGCGGTGGCCGCGGGGTGCGCATTCACCATCGACAGCGACGCACACGCCCCGGGCCAGCTTTCGTGGCTGCCATTCGGGACGGCCCGCGCGGAGGAGTGCGAGGTTCCCGCGGAGCGCGTGCTGAACACGCTCCCGGCCGATGGGCTGCTGGCCTGGTGCCGCACTCACGCCGATTCCGCTTAGTTTTCCCAAGGTGGGGCGCCGCGCAACGATTTCGGATTGCGGGGGCGATCGGCCGGTCACTATCATCGGCCAGCGCCCAGCAGGAGGAATCTGATGGTCAAGGAATTCCGGGACTTCGTACTTCGCGGAAACGTGGTCGATCTCGCGATCGCGGTGATGATCGGTACCGCCTTCGCGACGGTGGTGAAGTCGTTCACCGACAACATCCTGATGAACATCATCGCCCTGTTCGGCGGCCAGCCGGACTTCAGCAGCCTGGACTTTTCGCTCGGGGACACGGTGTTCACGTACGGCGCGTTCCTCACGGACGTGGTGTCGTTCGTGATCCTGGCGGCGATCGTGTTCTTCTTCGTGGTGAAGCCGATCAACCTGTTCCTTTCGCGCATGAAGAAGGAAGAGGCGGCGAAGGCCCCGCCGCCGCCCGCGCCCATGAGCCCGGCCGCCGAGCGGCTGCTCGAGGAACTGCGGCTGGCGCTGAAGGACATCCAGGCGAAGAACTAACACCGCGCGTCCACTGGCAGGGCGGCATCCCAACGAGTAATCTTGGGGAGTGAGCGTGGCCACGGGAACAGCAGTGCGTGCCCCGGTGGGGGAACGGCGGCCGGGAGGCCGTAAGCCGCTGCTTCGCCGTGAGCGTCCGCTGTCGCTGTTGCACCAGTCGATCGGCAACGGTCTGACGGTGATCCAGGCGCCCGCGGGCTGCGGCAAGACGGCGCTCGCGATGCAGTTCGCCGACGAGCTTGATTTCTCGGTGGCATGGGTCGCGCTGGATTCGGCGTGCGCCAGCCCCGAGGTGTTCGCGGAGCGGCTGGCTCGCGTCCTCGCGGGCCCGGCCTTCCCCGCGCCCGTCACGGCGGCGCGCCTCAGCGACCTTTTTTCGTACCTTGGGAACGCCCTCCAGGAGCGGGTCGACGCATCCGAGCAGCCGCTGCTGATCGTGCTCGACAACGTGCAGGAGCTGGGCGCCGAAGCCGATGCCTCGGCGATGCTCGAATGGCTGGTGGTCGCGCTCCCCGAAGACGCCGAACTGCTGTTGTGCAGCCGCGAGCCGTTCCAGGCGCCGACGGTCAACCGCCGGCTCGTGGCGGGGGAAGCCGTCCTCGTGGGCAAGGAAGCGCTCGCGTTCACGCTGGACGAAATCCGCGCGCTCATCGACCTGCGCGAGGCCGCGGCCTCGCCCGAGCAGGTGCTGGAAGCGTCGGCCGGGTGGGCCATGGGCGTACTGGCGCTGCTGGGCGGGTCCGCGCGCGCGGCCTCGGGCCTCGGCGATGCCTGGCGCAACTACCTGACGCAGGAGCTGTGGGGACCGCTGCCCGCCGACCTCCGGGAGCTGCTTCAACCGCTGGGGCTGTGCGAAACGGTCTCGAGCGACCTCGCGATCGAGCTGCTGGGGGCTGACGGCTGGGGACGCGCCCGCCGCTGGCTCGGGGAGAACGACTTCCTCGTCGAATCACTGGACGAGGCGGGGGTGCGGCTGAACCCGCTGCTGCGGGAGTTCCTGCGGCGCGAATTCAGCACGACGGAGCCGGCAAAGTTCCGCGCCGCCGCGACCACCGCCATCAAGCACGCAAGCGAGGCCGGCTCCCTGGCCGACGCCATCGAACTGGTGCGCGCCTTCGATGATGCGGATGCCGCAGCCGCGATCATCGACCAGCACGGCGCGATGCTCCTGCAGGAAGGGAAGTTCCGGCTGCTGGAGCGCGCGTTCGCCGGGGTACCCCGGGCGATGCTCATGGCACGGCCGAAGCTGCGGGCGCTGCGCGTACGTCTGCTCGCGCACCTCGGCCAGCACGAGGAAGCCGAAAAGGAAGCCGACGCCCTCACCGCCGATCTCGGCACCCCGCACGGGGCGCGCGTCATCGCGCTGGTGGGCAAGGCGCGTGCCTACCGCATGCAGCTGCGCATCCCGGAGATGCGCGCCACGCTGGACGAAGCGCACCGCCTCGGCATCGACGACCCGGCCATCCGGGCGGAGGTCGCCTACGCGGAGGCGGACATCGAGCTCAGCGGCATGAGCAACTACCCGCGCGCGGAGGAGCTGCTGCGCGAGGCGATCATGTGCGCTTCGAGCCAGCGGATGCAGTCCCTGGAGCTGCTCGCGCGTTCGACGCTTGGCCAGCTCATGGCGATGCGCGGCGACGGGCCGGCGGCGGTGCTCACGCTCGAAAAGGCAGCGGAGGGCTGGGCCGCGCATCGCGGGACGGCGAACCTGGGCTGGGTGCTGAACAACCTCGGGATGGCGTATCTCTCGGTCGGCGGCTTCGAGGAAGCCATTCCCGTGCTCGAACGGTCGATCACCGAGGGCCGGGTGTGCCGCAATGAGCGCAACGAGGCGTATGCGACGGCGTCGCTCGCGGAAGCGAAGGCCGCACTGGGCCACTACGAGGACGCGCGCAAGGACTGGGAACGCGCCATCGCCATTTGCAGCGAGGCCGTGAACGACGCCACCCTCGCGGGGCTGTCGATCGCGGGGCTCGCGGGCACGCTGCTCGGGCTGGGCGAACTGGAGCGCGCGGACTACTTCGTACGGCAGGCGCTGCTCATCGCCGAGGACTCCGGGAGCCCGTACGAGCTCGGGACGGTGTACACGCAGCAGGCGTCCATCGCTTCCGCGAACGGGCGCCACACCGACGCCATCGCCGCCGCGCGCGACGCCATCGCGCTGTTCAAGAAGGCGGGCGCGAGCGAAGTCCTCCTGGCGGCGAACTACCGCCTGGCGCTCTGCCTGTTCAAGGCCGACCGCCGGCGCGAAGCCGAGCCCGTGCTGCGGAAGGTCGCGGCGCTCATCACGGAGCCGTGGCGCGCGGCACACTTGCGGCCGCTGGTCACCGAGCACCCGATGTTCGCGCAATGGGCGGCGTCCCAGGGGATCCTTCCGCCGGCGTTCAAGGAGCTCGTCGGGCGGGTTACCTTCCGCCCGGAGGACGAAGCCGAGGCCGTGTCCACGCTCCCGGCGGTCGAGGTCGAAAGCCTCGGCACGCTCTCGGTGCGTGTGGCGGGCCACGAAGTGGACACGCAGGCGTGGGAGAGCCGGACGGCGCTGGAACTGTTCTTCGTGTTCCTCGCGCACCGCGGTGGCATCCGCAAGGAAGAGGCTGTGGAGCTGCTCTACCCGGAACTGCCGCGCGAGAAGTGCAACAGCACCTTCCATTCGAACGTGTACCGGGTGCGGCGCGCGCTCTACCCCGAGTCCATCGTCAAGACAAACGGGGCGTACCGGCTGAACCCGGACGGCCGCTGGGACTGGGACGTCGAGCGGTTCGAGAGCCAGCTCGCCGAGGCGCAGAAGCTGCCGGCCGGATCCAGCGAACGTGCCGAACTGTGCAAGGCAGCGCTGGAGCTGTACCGCGGGCCGTTTGCCGGGCCGTTCCTCTCAGGAATGGGCGGAGGGGCTGCGGCGCGAGACCGAGGAGCATTCGCAGCACGCGCTCGCGCTCCTGGCCGGGCATCATGCCTCCAAGGGGAACTTCGAAGCAGCGGCGGACTGCCTCGAACGGCTGCTGCGCGTGGATCAGTACAACGAGGATGCCGCCTTCGAGCTGGCCGCCTGCCGCGCTCGCGCGGGACAGCGGGTGGTGGCGCTGGAGACCATCGACACGTTCAAGCGGCGCCACATCGAGGAGCTCGGCGAGCCCCTGCCGGCGCGCTTCGAACGGCTGCGGCAGACGATCGCCGCGGGGTTGGCGGTTTAGGGGGCCGGAGGCCCCGGTGCGAGTTCCCAGTCCGAGGGCCCAGTGCCAGTCCCCAGTGGTGAGGTGCCCCTGCCCGGCGCAGGCGACAGTCCTTTCTCTCCTTTCACTGATCTCTTTTCTCTCCCTCCGTCCGAAATTTTCCAATGCATTTGTAAGAAACAGGCTCCCCGATGGGACGCTCGCGAGAGAATCGTGAGAATCGCGGGGGTACGTTCGCGGCGATCTCTCCCACTGAGGAATTGCCGTGAAGACTCGTTTCCTTTCGTCCGTTGTCGCCCTCGCCGCCCTCGCCGTCGTTGCCATCGCTGGCGCCGCCCCGTTCCAGTCCTGGTAAGCCGCGTGACCCCCGGCTCGACCTCACAGACTCCGTCCGAGCCGGGGGTCTCTCTGACCCGCGACCTGCGATGGCTTGGCGTGGGCTTGGTGTTGCTGGTGGTGCAGCAGTTCGCGATACGCGGATTGGGCGAAGGTGACATCGAGACCGGCGCGCGCCGCGCGGTCTTTTTCGCCACCACCGCCGCGCTCTGCCTGCTGGCGCTGCGGTTTCGCCGTATTCACGGCGCGTGGCTGATTTCGGCGGGCATCTTCTTGAACCTCGTTCCCATGGCCGCGCACGGCGGGTTGATGCCGATCGCGCTGGAGACCGTCGAGGCATCGGGCCACTTCCCGGAAATCACCACGAACGATGTGGGCAAGCCAATCCCCTATTCGAAAGATATCGTTCTCGCCCGCGAGGACATCTGGTTCGAGCCACTGTCGGATCGTTACTCCGTCTCATTGCCGGGATATGGAGGAAACATCTACAGTATTGGGGACTTCGTTCTCTTCGCCGGACTTGGGGCGGCTGCCATTCAGTTGGCGATTCCCACTCGAACCCGGAGAGCGGAGCGGCAAACAGCGAGGCGGCCGGGACGAGCCCGGCCGGGGTGGGGTGGACCATGCCGTTCCAGGCGAGCTGGGTCGAGCATTGGCTTGACCGCTATTGCGAGCCGGGCGAACACGAGTACCGTTCCGTGCGAGCGGGCGTGTCCGTGTGTTCGCGGTGCGGCAAACAGGCGATCAGCGAACGGGAAACGTGCCTGATCTGCGGCATCCCCGGGGAATCCCCCGCTGAGATCGCGTCCGTGCGATCGCCGGGGTTGCGCCGCCGGGGCAGCCTCTGCGGCATCTGCCGGGATGAGTTCAACGAGCGGCCCGCGATTCGCGGCTGGCACCTCGTGCGGTCTGCCTGACCCCGTATACTCCCCAAACCTTGGATGACGACTCGCGAATCGACACGCTGAAGGCGAAGCTGGGCGACCAGCTGCTGCTCGATGAGCTGAGCGACCAGCTGAACCGAACCCGCGGCCTCCTTCGCCGCAGCCCCGACGAGGTGGCGGCGCTCGCGCTGGAGCGGGCCGGGGGGCACGCCGAGGCCGAGCTGCGGATCGCGGCCTCGCTCGCCGCTGGCACGACGCTCGCCGTCCCGGACCGGTTCCCCGAGGCGCACCGGCTGTGCATGCGTGCGCTCGAGGTGCTCGACCGCGAGGGCTCGCGCGACGCCGGGGCGCCGAAGCTGGGCCCGCTGAAGCCACTGGCCGAACCCGCCGTGGAGTTTGTCGCCGAGTACATCGTGAGCTCGTATGCCGAGGACGTCGTCAACCGCCTGCGGACGCTGTACGCGCGACGAGAGTCCCAGGCCGCGCCGGGCACGCCGGACCGGCGCGAGCTGGCGCGCGCACGCATGGACCTTGAACGCATCGCCCCCGGTTTCGGAGGCGGCAGCCCGCTGACGCCAGTGCTTGCGGCCGGCGCGTCGGTGTCGGCACTGGCCTCGGCGTTCCAGTTCCTCGGCGCTCTGGACTTCACGAACCGACGGCTGCTGGCGGTGTCCGCCGGCATCCTGTTCGTGGTCTTTTTCCTGTGCGCGGGCATCCTGCTGCGGGGCGCGGCGGTCGCGCGGCGGAGGGCGACGCTGATCATGCAGGGTCCGCTCGCCGCGCTCTGGGAAACGATCGGGCACGCGGGGGCGCCGCCGCGGGACAGCAGCGAAGGGTTCGCGATGATCTCGGTCGGCCTCACGGCGCTGGTGTGGATCGTCGGACCGGCGGTGCTGGCGGCGTTCCTGCTGCTTTAGCGTCCCCTGCCGAGCGCCTCGACGAGGGCATCTTCGAGGAATCCCGCGCGGATGGGCGCGCGCGCGATCACCTGCTGACCAAGTGCCACGACGGGGATTTCGAACATGAACCGCTCGAGCAGGGCATCGTCGGTTTCGATATTCACGGGGCGCACGACGAAGCCAAGGCGGCGGGCCAGCGGCGCGAGGATTTCGTCGGCCTGGGTGCAGAGGGAACAGCCGGGGCGCCCGTACAGGGTGACGACGGGCGCGGACATCAGGCGCCGGCGGCCTGCGGGCGGCCGCCGCCGGGGGCATCCTCGGGCTCCACACCCCAGACGCGCTCGGCGTATTCGCGGGTGATGGGACCGGGGTGCCGCGGAAGGAAGCCAGCGAGCATCACGCCCGCGCCGACGATAAGGACGCTGACGAGCTGCGGCACCGGGATGTTCCAGAGCTCCTGCTCATCGAGCCGGGTGAAGGAGAGCGGGAAGCGGAGGGCGCCGTAGAGGATGATATAGGACGCGAACACCCAGCCCGGAGCGCGGAAGTAACGCCGCGCCACGAACAGCAGGAAGGCGAGGATGAGGAAATCGCCGAGCAGTTCGTAGCCACCGGCGGTCGGGTGGACGGCCTTGCCGAGTTCGCCAAGGGTGTTCGGGTTCGTGTAGCGGAACGCCCAGGGAAGGCTGGTCTCGGTGGCGTGGTGCTCGCCATTAATGAAGTCGCCGATGCGGCCAATGCCCTGGCCGAGGATCATGCCGGGAGCGGCGCAATCGAGGGTGATGGCAATGGGCCAGTGCCGCCAGAGTGCGTACACCAGGCCGCCAAGCAGGCCGCCAATGAGACCGCCGTAGAGCGTGATGCCGCCTTCGGTTATGTCGAAAACGATTCCCGTCAGGTCCCCGCTGAACCGGTCCCAGTGCTCGAAGACGTAGAAGAGCCGCGCGCCGACGATGGCCGAAGGGACGCCGACAAGGGCGATTTCCTGGGCGATCTCGCTGGGGATGCCGTCCTTCTGGCAGAGCCACACGGAGAGCCAGACACCCCCGATGATGCCGACGGCGGTGAACAGGCCATGCCAGGTGAGCAGGAATGGGCCGAACTCGGCGAACGTCGGGTCGATGTTGATGTCGATCGCCAGGAACGGGAGAAGCGCCAATACACTCACGGGGGTCAGGGTACAGGCTGCGGCGAACAGGCGCGAGAAAGCACCGGGCCGCTCAGGAGCCCGTTCCGAGCGCGGCGACGATTGCCTCCACGGCGGCGCCGGGAGGGAGGCCCGAACCCGCCGTGATGGCGTCCGGCGGTTCCTCCAGCGCCTCGAATTGCGACGGCAGGATGAGCGGGGAGGCGAAGTGCCCTTCGCGGACGGAAAGGCGAGCGGCCACGACGGCGGGCGCCACCCGGAGCAGGACAATGGCGGGCGCGGGGTCGATCCCTTCGAACAGGACGGCACGGTAGGCCTGGCGCAGGGCGGAACAGGCGAGCACGCCGCCCCGGTCGCGCCAGGCCCGATGCACGGCCGCGAGCCACGGCCACCGCTCGGCATCCGAGAGCGGGACGCCCGCGGCGAGCCTTTCCACGTTCGCCGGTGGGTGGAGGTCGTCGGCATCGAGAAAGGGGAGGCCAAGGCGGGCTGCAAGCAGCGCGCCGATCGTGCTCTTCCCGGCGCCGGAGACGCCCATGACGAGGATGACGGGCGGGGACGTTGCGCACGATGGCAGCCTATCGCAGTCTGCGGGCTGTGCCGCTCTTTCGTCGCAAGCCCGCGGAGCACCGCGCACCGCAGCCCGGTCCGTTCGTGGTCGAGGCGGTCGCGCATGTGCGGAACGGAGTGGCGGTGCCGCGGCCGCACGGGTGGGATCGCGTGGAGAGCGAGGTCGTGCTGTTGCCGGACCACGGCGCGCGCATCGAGGGGATCGAGGCATACAGCCACGTCATCATCGTGTTCGTGCTCGATATGGCGGCGGACGCGCCGGAGAAGCCGGAGGCGCTAACGCTCGCGAGCGGGCGCCGCTACGGCATCTTCGCCACGCGCAGCCAGCTGCGGCCGAACCACCTCGGGGTCTCGGCGGTCCGGCTGCTGGCTCGCGATGGGCTGGTGCTCCGGGTGCGAGGCCTCGATGCGATCGATGGCACGGCCGTGATCGATATCAAGCCGTACCTGCCCGCATACGACGCCTGGCCAGAGGCGGCGATCCCGCCCGCGGGCTAGTTTTCGCGCAGGCCCGTGTCCATCACGCCCCCACGCTGTTCGCGCAGTTCGCGTTCCATCCGTTCGCGCACGCTGAGGGCTTCTTCGTCGCCGATGACGTGGTCTTCGAGGCCGGCGCGGTCGATGTCGTTGGAGGGTTCGAGGCCGGGCTGCATCAGGCGGTGCTCGGCGAGTTCGCGCATGGGCAGCGTGAGGACGCCGCGGCCGTCTTCGCAGGTGATGTAGCGAACGCTCAGCCAGTAGCCGGGCTCGCCCGCGTCGAGGTCGAAGTAGCCGCCGCGAACGGCGCGGATCATGCCGACCTGGCTGCCCGCGATGTCGTACACGGGCATTCCGGGGTTCAGGGTTTCGCTTGCGGTGGATGCCATGGGAGGTACTCCCCTCTGTAGTGTGCGTTCATCGTGGAGTGCGCGGCTTGCCGCTGGAGTTGCACCGCTCGTGCGCGCCATTTCGATTGACCAACAACGGGCCCTGCGGGATGAGAAAGGAGGAAGGAGAAAGGAGACAGGGGCCGGCGGCGAGTGCGGCGCTCCAGCGCGTTGGACACTCCCGAGGGTGCTGACTACGCTCGAAGCGATGGCAGAGCAGTACGTCGCCTCAGACAAACGCACGGGGCTCGAAGTGGCGGTCACGGGGGAGTTTCCCCCGGCCCACGAAGACCGCATCCGCATCGCCCGCACGTGCACCCTCTTCACGCGCCTCCTTTCGACCATCCTCACGACGGAGAACGAATCGCAGCGGCGCGAACGGTTCGTAGCCGTGGAGACGCAGCTCGAACTGGCCGAGGCACTCATCCGCGAGGATGTCGAAGAGGTCCAGCGCCTCATGCAGCAGACGATGGAGCGCATGGGGATTACGAAGGACCAGCTCGACGAGCTGGCGAAGCGGATCATCGACCAGTTCGGCGACGGCCCGGGCGGCGGCGGCGACAACCCGCTCTTCCCGCCCCCTGCCAACTAGGTCCGCTCCACCGGGTTCGAGTTCGCATACGACGCCGGCCGGGTTTTCCCGCGGCGACTACATTCGCGGGGATGTCGCACGTGACGACAGCACCGGCGCGGACGTAGTCGCAGGGGAAGGGCGGGCGAATTTCGCTCCGTTGGCCGAATGCACGAAGGAGCTGCCCCAGGATGGCACGGGGCTCGCCAGACGCGACCGGCGGGAGGGCGTTGAAGCGCCGGCAGAGCTCTGCGGCGGTGGCACGCTCCGACGCGAGCTCGGGGTCGTCGGCCTGGGAACGCTCGCCGCGGAGCATGCGGTCGCGGTGGCTGTCGGTCATCCGCTTCCTCGCCGACGTGGTGCGTTGTCCACATTCGCACGATTCGCGTGCGTTATGTGCACCTCGGGCCCGTGGAGGATGGTGTCGCAGATTCAGCACCTCCCCGGGGAAATGATCATGTGCCTAAGCAATCGAGTTGTCCCGGGTATCCCTCGCCTCTATAATCGCGGCATCGGATTAGGCGGGTGAACGAAGGTGAAAGTACAGGTCCTCCAGGAAAACCTGCAGCGCGGGCTCTCGATCGTGGGTCGCGCTGTCGCCACGCGCTCGACGCTGCCGATCACGGCGAACGTGCTCCTTCAGACTGATAAGGGGCGGCTGAAGCTGGCCGCCACCGACCTCGACATCGCGATGAGCGCATGGGTTGGCGCGAAGGTCGACGAGGAAGGCGCCACGACGGTGCCCTCGCGCCTCATCAGCGATTTCGTTTCGTCCCTGCCCCCCGCCACGGTCTCCATGGAGATCCCGGACCGCAGCCGCCAGATGAAGCTGGAATGCGCGCGGAACGAGTCCACCATCAATGCCATGGACGCCGAAGACTTCCCGCGCATCCCCGAGGTGCGCGATGGCGTCGCCATTCAGCTCGACGCGAAGGCACTCAAGAAGGCGATCGAACGGGTCGAATTCGCGGCCGCCAGCGACGACTCCCGGCCCGTCCTCACGGGCGTGCACATGAAGACCGACGGCACGCGCCTGACGCTCGCCTCGGCCGACGGGTTCCGGCTCGCGGTCTCGGACATCACGCTCGCCGGCGCTCCCGTCGACGCGGTGGAAATCATCGTGCCCGCGCGTGCCCTGCGGGAACTGGGCCGGCTCATCGGCGATGGCAACGAACCGGTGGAGATGCGCATCAACGGGTCGCGCACGCAAGTGCTGTTCGCGCTCACGGAAGTGGAACTTGTCGCGCAGCTGATCCAGGGGACGTTCCCGAACTACAACCAGCTCATCCCCACCGAGTACAGCACGCGGTGCATCGTCGATGTGGACGAATTCAAGCGCGAAGCCCGGATCGCGGCGATTTTCGCGCGCGACGGCAGCGGCATCATTCGCCTGCAGATGGCGCCCTCGCACCAGGGCATGCCGGGCGAACTGAAGGTCAGCGCGCGCGCGGACGAAATCGGCGATAACGAAGGCAAGATCGACGCCGACATCGCGGGCGACGCCTCGAAGATCGCCTTCAACGCGCGTTACCTGCAGGACGTGCTGAACGCGCTTTCGGGGAAGGTCGCGCTGGAGATGACGTCGCCCTCGTCGCAAGGCGTCTTCCGCCCCGTGCCGCCCGAGGGCGTGGAGCCGGACACGTACGTGCACGTGGTGATGCCGATGTTCGTACAGTGGTGAGTACTAACCGGGGGATTCCCTTCCGGGTTAGCTTCAAAATCCCGCCAGCACCGCGCCGCCGCGGGTAGCCGCGGGCGGCCGGCGCCGGCGCGGACCGCGTAGGCCTCGAGGCCTCGCTCTCGTTGCCTTTGCATCAGCACCGGTATCCGTCTCTGTAACCCGCATCAGCGGGCGTATCTATTCGGGTATCGTTTAGCTCTAACCACTTGATGTCACTTCTTGCGTGCCCAACCATCGAGCTATCAAGCCGATAGGGTGCGCCATGGCGAAGCGAAACCGACAGCCGTTCACCATGCGGGCCGAGTGGAAAGAAGGCCCGACGAACCCTGCGTGGGACGAGCTCTGGCGACGTATCTTCGCCGGACCGCTTCGCGGCTTCACGCTCGCAGAACGCAGTTCGGGCGAACGATGACTTCGTTCGAGCTCACCCTCCCGGTTGCCGCGCACACCAAGCAGCGGCCGCGCTTCGGCCGCGGCAGAGCGTTCACACCGGCCGAGACCCGTAACTGGGAGGAACAATTCGCCTGGGCCTTCATTGAGCGGCATGGGCGGCCGCGCCTGAAATGCCCCGTCCGAGTC
>JADJBX010000001.1 GCA_016703545.1 Candidatus Amarobacillus elongatus | reverse complement strand
ATGCGCTCCGCGAGCGAGTCCGTCGCCTGATCGGGAATGAGCCACGGCTCGGGGAGCGCCTCGAGGTAGAGGCGCTCGATGCCATCGGCGAGCGTCTCTACGCAGCGCATTTCCGCCGTCGGGAGGTCGCGACCCGTGACAAGATCGATGCCTTGATTGCCGAGGCGTCGAAGGCAATCGAAGGTCAGCGTTTCAGCCACCACTTCCTTGCCGGCGAGTGGGAGCAGGTGGTCGATGCGTGGGGGATCGAGACCTGGGAGCAGTACCGCGACATCGCGCGCACGGGACGGCGCACCAGGCTGGCAGAGCCCCAACGTCGCATCATCTGGCCGGTCTTCGAACGAGTGTACGACGGCCTGGCTGCCGCACGGATGGTGACGCACGCGCAGATGTTCACCCGGCTCGCCCAGCGGCTGCCCGAACTGAATAACCCGCCGTTCGACTTTGTCGTGGTCGACGAGGCGCAGTACGTTAGCGTGCCGCAGTTGCGAGTCCTCGCCGCGGTCGGCGGCGGACGCCCCGATGCGCTCTTCTTCGCCGGCGACCTCGGTCAGCGGATCTTCCAGCAGCCGTTCTCCTGGAAGTCGCTCGGAGTCGATGTCCGCGGCCGTTCGCGAACCCTGCGCATAAACTACCGCACATCCCACCAGATACGTCGCCAGGCGGACCGAATTGCTGGGACAGGAGCTGTCGGACCTGGATGGGGTCGCCGAGGACCGCCGCGGCACGGGGTCGGCGTTCAACGGTCCGGAGCCATCCGTGCGGCCCTTCGATTCGGAGGAAGAAGAGAGCGACGCAGTAGCGGAGTGGTTGGTCGGCGTTGCCGCGCAGGGCGTTGCGCCGCATGAGGTCGGCGTGTTCGTGCGATCAGAAGCGCAGCTTGAACGTGCGATGGCGGCTGTGTCGCGCGCCGGCTTCAAGCACCGCGTTCTCGACAAGGACGTCGGGGCGGGCAACGGCGACCAAGTGTCCATCAGTACGATGCATCACGCCAAGGGCCTTGAGTTTCGCGCCGTCGTCGTCATGGCATGCGACGACGAAGTGCTACCGCTGCTCGAACGGATGGAGACCGCGACGGACGACGCCGGCCTGGAGGAGGTCTACGAGACCGAGCGACATCTGCTGTACGTCGCGTGCACGCGCGCCCGCGACCACCTGCTCGTGACGAGCGGCGACCTGCCGTCGGAGTTCCTGGACGACCTCCAGAGAGCCTAGGATCGTGGCGCGGCTCAACCCGGTGTGGTGGCGTCGGGCTTGGTTCGCGCCGTCAGCGGTTCATGCTCACTCCCGGACACAACTCGTCCAGCAACTTCGTCGTCTCGGGCAGCGGCTCCGCACCGTCGTCCTCAAGCTCCCGCCTTAGCGCAGTAGTGAGCGCCTTGAACGTGCGACGGACGGCGTTGGTGTCGCCGAGGGTGGCGTGGCAGCGCATGATGCCGCGGACGGCTTCTTCGTCGATGGGGTCGCGGGCGAGGATGGCGTCGTAGAAGCGGATGGCGAGCTTCGGGTCGCGGCTGTCGAACGCCAGGCGGGCGGCGCGGTGCGCGGCGGTGACGAATCGCTTCTGGTAGTCGCGCCGGTAGACCTCGGCCCACTCGAAGGCTTCGTCTCCCATGAAGTCGCCGGTGTAGATGGCGAGGGCGCGCTCGTACTCGACGAGTGCCTCGTAGCCCTGGAGCTTGTCCGCCCGGGCGACGTGCGCGTCGAAGGCGTCGACATCGACACGGAACAGGCCCGACCTCAGGTGGTATCGCTGGTTCGCGGTGACGAGGACTCGGTTGTCCACCTCCGGGCTGCACTCGCGAGCGTGCGGCGAAGGTAGTAGGCCGCGTTTGAGAGGTGGTGCCTACCTGGTCGAGGTCGCCTTCGGGCCAGAGCGCTTCGGCAACCGTTTCGCGAAGGACCGGCGCCCCGCCATGCGCGAGGAGGAACGCGAGCAACTCGCGCGCCTTTTGAATGGTCCACCCGCTCACCTCGCCTTCGGCCGCCTCGACACGAAAGGAGCCGAAGCAGCGAACCTTGAACAGCGGTCCCGCGCTCGCGGCGACAGCCTCTTCGCCCTCATCGGTCATCGGCAGCGCAGATTGGCGGCTCAGTGCCGACGGGTTCGCAGGCGGGGCGGGCTCTGGTGAATCTTCGTCACCGTCGGGCGGCAGCTCCGCTTCCGGTTCGTCCACTACGTGATCCGAGACAGGTACCGAGCGGAGTGGTGGAAGCTCGGGCAGTCCGAGTGGCGGCTCGTGCTGATGCCCGTTGCCGTTGGAAGGCTGGATTCCATTCTGCGGCGGCGCCCCGACTGGCTCGGGCCCGGGTTGCCCGGCAGACGGGCGAGAGGCCATCTGCCTCCGAATGGTGACCGGCTCCAGTTTGAGTTGGGGTTGGCGCGGTAAGGCCCAGCGTGAGTTGCCGAGTTCCGCTATCGGGCTGGTCGTCGAAGGAGATATGTGCTCCCCACAGCCGGCAGGTCTCGACGTCCACCGCCACTTGGGTCGTGGCCAGTGTGACCAAGCCATGCTCCCTGCCCGAACGGACGACCATCTCAAGCTCGGCCGTGGCATCGCGCGGTTCCGGAAGCGGGCCGGCGAGAGAGCAACCAGTGCGCCGAGGACGCCCTGTCTGTCCCTCGCCCGCGGGCTCGCCAGCCGTGTTGCGGAGTCCTTCGGTCGGGATGCAGGGTTCCAGTACCTCGAGGTGGAACCGCACTCGCTCATGAATGCGGGCCTTGGCCGGAGCCAGCAGGCCGTTCAACGGCTGTTGGGCGAGGTCGTCGCGGAACGGGCGGCGCTTGGGCCGTTGATCGTCCTGCTCGATGAGGTGGAAGCGCTGGCGGCGGACCGATCGAAGATGAGCCTGGAGGCAAACCCCGTTGACGTGCACCGCGCAACCGATGCCGTTCTTGCAGGCCTCGATCATCTCGCTGCGGCCTACCCGAGGCTGCTCTTCGTCGCGACCAGCAACTTTCCGGGAGCTATCGACTCCGCCTTCATTTCACGGGCCGACCTTGTAGAGACCATTCCATTGCCCGGACCGGAGACGGTACGGGCAATACGCTTGTGGCATCCGCCTGCACGTTCGATAAGCAAACGGCACTCGACCCGGGCCGGCTATCAGCCACCGACCTCGCGCGGGCGGCCGAGCGCGCCCGGCAAGCGCTCGGACAGCCAGGCAAAGGAGGCGCCAAGTGACCATCACTGTAGTGTCGAGGCGCGTCGCCGCTACTCCAGCTCGTCCCGCCGCCGAGGCATGGAAGGTCATCACTGACCTCGTCACGATGCAAGGGCCTGCACGGGAGGAGTTAGGGCACTGCGCTGGTATTGCGATGTCGCTGATTGCAGGGGAGGCGATGAGGGACAGCCCGATAGTCCTCCACGGGGTGGGGCCTCGACTGCGCATCTACTGCCTGTACGACGAGGACGCCGTCCTCGGTGAAGGCCAGAACGAGGATGTGCTCTCCTGGTGCCCAACCGACGGCAACTGGGCGATGTCTCTTCCGTGCCCGTCCGAAGACCTGTCGTGGGTAGCGGCGGCGTTGGCGCGTATCTCGTCACGTGTCACTGCCCGCGATCTCGCCGAGGCCCCAGCAGGTGAAGGTAGCGACCGGTCCTCTGCGGACCGCGCCGATCTCGGTGCCATCGACCTAGGGGCATTTCTGCGACCATGAGCACTTTCGTTGTAGCCAACCTCTACGTCCATACCACCACCTACATCACCGACAAGATGCTCCGTTCCATTCTCTACATCATTCGCGAAAGCGGGCTCGACCCCTCGAAGTTTGCGAATGACTGGGAGTGGATGGAACGGGGGATCCGGACTTGGCTAGGCACGCAAGACCTGAAAAGGGTGCTGCTAGAGGTCTTCGACCCACGAGACGGTGAACTTGTCGGCCGCTGGGACTTCGACATCGTCTACGGCGGGGACGGCGACGGAAGTATGTGGGTGGACACCGACGCCATCCGCTTCGCGATCCGCAAGGCTGGCCTGTGGCCCAGTCAGTGTGAGTATCGCCTGCTCACCACCACGAACCCGGGCTGCCCCGACGTGGCAGGGTGGTCGGCGACCACCCTCCGCTCCACCGACGGCTTCGTTCGCCACAGCATTGGTACAACCATCGGCGCTGCCGGAGCAGCGACATCCACAGCGTATTGGAGGAGGTCGTGATGCTGACCATCGAGGAGGCGTTCGCGAAGTTCAAGCACAGGCAGGAGTTGACCACACGCGAGCAGGATGACGTTTCGCGTCGTCACAAGGAGGTTCGGGACGTGGTCGCAGACACCGTGCGCGTCGAGCGCGACTTTCTTTCGGGCTCCTACGCGCGATGGACGAAGACGAGACCCCTGAAGGACGTCGATGTCTTCTGTGTCCTCCATGAGGACGAAAGGAGCTTTCGAACCCAGCACCCGAGCGCAATCCTGGGGAAGATCGAAGAAGGCCTGGTGTCCGTCTACGGTCAGGATCACGTACGAGTCGACCGGATGGCTGTCACGGTCGACTTCGGCGTTGCCGTTAGCGAGGATGACGAGACCGACGATAAAGTCATGAGCATCGACGTTGTCCCTGGGTTCCCCAGGGATGGCCATTTCGAGATCCCGGATGCTGATTTCGGGACGTGGATAGAAACCAGCCCCGAAGCCCACGCCCGCCTCGCCGTCCAGGCGCATGACGCTTACAGCCGGGAGTGGAAACCGCTGGTGCGCATGATCAAGAAGTGGAACCGACACAATGGAAGGCCGATCACGCCGTCGTTTCTGCTCGAGGTGATGGCACTCGATCTGCTGGTACCCCCATTCTCTGGAGGCTACCCCTACGAGCTAAAGGGATTCTTTGCCAGCGCGGCCGACCGCATCCACGATGCTTGGCCGGACCCGGGCGGGCTTGGCCCGGCGGTGAGCGACGCGATGGCCTTGGCTCAGAAGGACGCCGCAAAGCGAGCACTGACGAGCGCGGAAGCCAACGTGAGCCAGGCCATCCTTCTGGCTCGCCAAGGCAAGACTGGCGAGGCGCTGCGATCCTGGCGCGCGCTGTTTGGGCCACAGTTTCCGTTGTCGTAGTTCCGGAGGGTGGAAGTGCGCAAGCTGATAGACGCCGAATCCGAGGCAAGGGAACCGGACGCGGGGGTCAACGGGCCATGCCCAACACAGGTGGTGGGCGACTCCATCCCGGTGCGCCAGAACAGCCGCTGGAGCACCGGGCTCCTCGCGGCACAGCGGCAGCGTTACCTTGAAGCAAAGAAGTGGCGGAGCCTTCGCTTCTGGGCGGTCGCAGTGGCGGCAGTCCTTGGCCTGAGCGCGACAGCATTTGCGCCGAGCCTACTGATCCCAATCGGTCCCATCGGTGCAATCGTCGGGGCAGTCCAGTGGCTCGCCGGATTCTTGGAACGGCGGCATATCCAAGCGGGCGCCAACATCCAAGAGCAGTTCGACACATCCGTCTACCCGCTGGAATGGAATCCGCTCCTGGGGGAGAAGATCGATGCTGAGGACATAGCGGCAGCAGCGAAGCGTTTTCGCGGTGACCGTGGACTCCTTGCAAACTGGTATGCCGTTCCCGACGGCATTCGCTGGCCACTTGATGTCCTCATCTGTCAGCGGTCGAATCTCCGCTGGGACTCGGCTCTTCGCCACGCCTACTCGAACACGATACTTCTGGGCTTGGTGACGCTCGCCTTGAGCACAGTCGTGGTGGGCATTGCGAAGGACCTCTCCCTTGAGGAGTTCGTCCTGGCTTTGCTTCCGTCTACCGGTGCGTTCATCTTTGGAATCGAAGCGGTCTGCAGTCATCGCCAACATGCCGCTTCTCAACGGGAACTGAAACGACACATCGAGACGGCATGGCTCGATGCGATCCAACGTCTCCAGACAACACCCGACGGAAATTTGCGAGCCATCCAGGATCGCATCCACCACCTGCGCACGACTGCGCCGCTAGTTCCTGAATGGTTCTACTGGCGCCGCCGTGACGACTACGAACAGCAGATGCGGTTCGCGGTCGAACGGATGGCGCGAGACGCTGCGACTTGCGGGGGCCGTGAGCATGAAGAGGCGTCGACGGGTGGGCCTCCGTGACTACTCCTGGACGGCTACGGATTCGCCCGACCCATGGGACGGTACTCGAGGATGTCGAAGGTGATCGGATCACTCCGGTCCTGAGGGCATGATTGGCTCATCATCGCTCACGAACTGTCGAAGATTCGGCCGGCCGCAGTAGGTTTGACCGCTTCAACCGCTTCAAACGGCTTTCGACTGTGCCAATGCTGAGAGCGCATCAGCGGCCGCGGTTCTGTCCAAGAGTTCGTGCTGGTGCTGGTTCCGGTATGAGCGCAGGCAGCCATAGCAGGAGCTATGCTCGCCGCAGGTACATGAACACACGACCTTCGCGGATCCGAGCACCTCGTCGATGCGGGAGTACGCCTCGCGCGCTAGTCCGGCACCTCCCGGGACATCATCGAACAGCGCGAAGATAGGGGTCTGGTGTTCTAGGTAAGTCACCCCATCCAGGTCGCCGTGGCCCACCTGAAGAGTCCGCCGAGCACCTTCGAGTAATGCCGCGAGCAACGATGCCCGGAAGGCGATGTCGCCATGAACAAGTCCAGGGAACTGGAACTCGGCGATATCCGAGGTGAATGTGTGGCCGATGTCGGCGCTCACCAGCGTACCAGTGCAGGTTCGACCGGATGAAGGATGGTGATGACCGCCCCCGGCGACGCCGCCAATCCTCGCGTACCCACATGTGTGGCAAAGCCGGAAGTGCCGACCACGAGCGTCGTTCACCACGGCGAGTGAGCCTTGGCGGGAGAACCGTCCCACGACCGAAGGCCCGCCATCGCTAGCGAGAAGCGCTTCGCGTGGTGTGGGGTCACCAAGCTCGTGAAAGAGGACGCGCGTCGCGTACAGACGTTGCGGTCGCTCTTCTCCCAACGGCTTGACGTCCGGATCGCGCGAAACGAATCCGAAGAGGGGCTGAACCAGCGTGCCCCCACGGATTGGTTCTTGGCATTGGGGGCACGCCGCCAGGTCTGTTTTCAAGGTATAGGCGGTTGCACTCGCGGCAGACGGCGTACGCGCGCTCGGGCAGGGCACGATTCGGCAGCAGATGCAGACCCCCCGAGACCCAGAGTCGCTTTGCTGCTACCACACCCGCACCGGGCGCGTACTCGGAGATTGCAATGCAGAGGTCCCGGTCGAGCGACACGGCTTTGGCTTCACGGATTGCGATATGTGCCGTACGCAGGGGCACCACGTCGACGGGGAAGCCGTACTTCGGTAGCACGTTGCGTCCGGCCAACATGCCGAGGAGATCGGCGGTCCGAACTGTGTTGAGCACGGCCTTGAAACGGTTCAAGGCGTGACCGTCGTGACGGTCGGCGGCGTCGTCAACCAGTCCCGTATAGAGTTCGATATCGCTGAGCGTCTCGCTCTCAGCCCGAGCGAGGGCCGAGATGAGAGGATCGTCGTCGGCCAGTTCTTCCGCCCAGGACCAGGTGTTGATTCCCAGTTCTTGATGCAGCTCAGCCGGAACAATGCGGCTCAGCTCGTCGAGAAGCGGCGGATCCTGCGCCGCGAGGTATTCTCGAAACTGCGAACAGGGCGAAGGGGGCGGGTCCGGTTCGAAGAACGCGCCTACCGTACGAGGCCACGGCTCTCCCGAACTGACCAGCCGCCTCAAGAACCGCGAGAGGGCGACTGAATGCGCGTGGCGCCGAATGATTCGCGAGTTCCGAGCTGGAATCCGGGGTGCCGGAACGCGGCCAGCGACGAGTTCCAGGGCCCGGTCGAAAGCCTGGGTGTCATGTGGCCTCAACTGCGCGAAGGTGACGATGAACCCAACGCTCGAAGACCGCCGGCCTGCGCGGCCGGCGCGTTGCACGTAGTTCGCGGCCGAAGGAGGCACGTTCCGAAGCAGCACCGCCTCCAGCTCCCCCACGTCGACCCCAAGCTCAAACGTCGTCGAGCAGCTGAGTGCATTGATATCGCCATCTTCGCTGACGAAGCGCCCCTGACCCGAGCGGCCTCAGCGGCCGACCATTGGGCGGTGTGCTCCTCGGCGACGAGCCGACCGCCCGAAGGGGAATCGTAAAGGCTACGATAGTGGTCCTGGGCAAGGGCTTCCGTCAGCGGGACGAGCTCGCCCTGGCAACGGTACGACGGGCAGACTCCCGGAATTGAGTCTGTGCTCGATAGCCGCACACACGTCGCACTTGGCGAGCGAACTCGGTGCAGAGAGCTCCCAGTATCCGCTGTCAAGCTGGTAGTAGGCACCCAATTGCGGGTGGCTTGGGCAATCGCATACCCGCCAAGAGGACCCGTGCTAGCTGAGACCACGCGCCACAGGCCGTTAAGGGCATCGAGGGCGGTGCCGCGCCGAGTTTCAGGCGACCATCCGGGTTGTAGCCGGGTAAGCAGGCGGTCGAGGTAGTCGAGTCGCGCGTTTGAGCCTTGCTTCGGGATCCACCCCTGGAGCATCAGGTCTCGGTGGTTCGCGTGATCGGAAAGCCGGAAACCTACTTCCTTGTTCCGTGGGCTGAAGACATCGTCGGCAGGATTCACCCCATCGGGAAAGGCGATTGCCTGGTCATCGAGCAAGGTCTTCAGCAGCGTTTCGAGGAGGAGCCATGCTTCTTCGGTTGTCAGTGACCACGGTGGAGCGAGCAAGTTCGCAGGAGCCGCCCATGTCACCGGGCGGGCGAGCCGTCGCGCCGCAAGCCCGACCCCGGCCAACGACTGGCGCGAATCCATCGCCGAGAGCTCGGCGAGTATCCACGCCTGGGCGACTGCCGTCTGTTCGAGTGCGCCTGCAGTGGGCGCGAAGAAGCGCTGAGCCGCAGCGGCCCTCCGGATGAGTGGTGCCAGATCGTTGATGCGAAGGCCCTCCCCGTCCACCATCGCCCAACCTTTGCGTAGCGCCTCCAGCAATAACCTTCGGCGCGCGACGCGGCTGTATGTGCGCTCGAGATACGGTGCAAAGAATGCAGCGTCCTGGCGGCTGTCGGCGAAGCTCAGGAAACGGGGACGGTCAGGAACTCGCGGAAGGGCGTCGAACAGAGCGGATGCGACAACCGCAGGCGGAGCATCGCTGCCGAGCCGTAGGCGACGGGGACCTCGCTGGCTGGACGGAGCGTTGCAGTTCACGCAGCGGACGGAACCCCCGCTGGTGCGCGAGGCAAGGACGACCTGCACGACCTGCGCGGCTGCGCAGGTGCAGGAGTCCCTCTCGAACAATCGCATGCAACCTACGCATAGTCGGAGGTGTTCTTCGTCGTGCTGACCCGGGCCGAAGGGATTCGCCGGTCCCTCGTCGTCACCATCGTCCTCGTTGATCACGTCGCTACCGCGAGGAGCTAAGTACCGGACAGCAGTGTCGATGTCCTCACGGTCGACGGCTCGCTGCAGGTAGCCGTCAGCGCCGAGCACTCCTCGGAGATGCCATTGGTTGCACCGTCGGCAGGTGGTCAGTTCTGTGACCGGGGCGCCCTCACCACACTCCGGGAGTGACGCTGGGCTCGAGAAACGCCCGTGGTGCGCCATCGGCGTGGATGCGCAGGCAAACATCCACACCGTCGGGTGCGCGGACGAAGGTATGGAACCGTGCGCGTAAGAACGGCACGCCGGAGGCCGGATCGTTCAGGCTGGAAAGCCGGCGCACCAGGTTCCCGGCGAGCATAGGATCGGGCGGGTTGGAGATATCCTCCGCGACCTGCTGGAGCGTCATCGGTCCCTGCCAGAGCGACTGCAAGAGCGCTTGGACTCGGCCATCCGAAACGAGCGCTTCAGCCGACGAGTCGTCACCGTCAGCAATCGCGGCCGGAAGATCGACAGGATGGCCTACCGGCGGCATCACCGGCGCTTGCCGGGCTGCCACGATCACGTCTTGGCGGGCCGGATCGACGCCGTCCCATTCGAACGGCAGGTCGAACAGGTCTTGAGCGAACTGCGCGACGATGGGCTGGTCATCGATACCTCCGACCGTGGCGGAAGTGGCGATCGCCTGCACGTCCCCCACGGCTCTCCCGACACGGTCGCGCAGCCGCCGAAGAAGCATTCCGTTTTCAAGTCCCATTGCACCGTCGTAAGAGTGGACTTCGTCGAGAACGATGAAGCGCCAGCCATGGTCGCCCGATGGCTCGAAGAGAGGCGAATCTGCCGGCCGGAGGAGCAGATACTCGAGCATCGCGTAATTGGTAAGCAGGATGTGAGGCGGCCGTTCCTGCATTTCCTCGCGCCCGAGCAGCTCGTTGGGAAGCACCGCGGCATCCGGAAGGGAGGCGTGGAGCGCGGCGATTCCATCGGCTCGGGTCTGCGGTGTCTCGCCGGTATACCGGCCGAAAGTAATCTCCGGAGATCTGGCGAGCAGCATTCGTAGCCGCTTGAGTTGGTCGTTCGCGAGAGCGTTCATTGGATACAAGAGAAGAGCCCGGACTCCCGGGCCGAGGACGCCCTTCTGCTGCTGCCGGAACAGTTCTTCGATGATTGGGATGAGAAAGCTTTCTGTTTTGCCACTCCCTGTGCCCGTGGCAACCACCAGGTTGCGTCGCTCTGCGACCGCCCGGATCACCGCCTGCTCCTGGTGCAGGTACAGAGGTCGCTCTGGCACCACCTGACCGCCGAAGTCGCGTTCGAGCCATTGCGATGAGAGCACGCGCCCGTGTGGACTTGCTCGGCGAATCGGCGAAGCGCGTGCTGGTCGCCACTGACTGCCTTTCCGAGGGCATCGACCTGCAGCAGCACTTCGACGCCGTCATCCACTACGAGCTGAGCTGGAACCCCACCCGCCACGAACAACGCGATGGCCGCGTCGATCGGTACGCTCAACCATCGCCGGAGATTCGCAGCATCCTCGTCTATGGGCAGGACAATCCCGTCGACGGCGCGGTCCTCAAAGTGATCATTCGCAAGGCGGAGCAGATCCGCCAGACGCTCGGCGTTTCGGTCCCGGTGCCAACGGATTCGGACCGAGTGCTCGAAGCCATCCTCGAGGCAGTGCTCCTCAAGCGTGAGGACAATCGCCAAATGCAGTTCGAATTCGACCAGGCGGAGCAGCAGCTCGGATGGAACCGGGCCGTCGAGCGTGAAGAGCGAAGCCGCACGATTTTCGCGCAGAACGCCTTGCACCCGGACGAAGTACTGGCTGAGCTGCGTGAAGCATCGGGCGCGCTCGGGAATTCAAGCGATGTGGAGCGGTTCGTGCGCGAAGCCACGGCGCGGCTGCAGCAGCCCCTGGGCGAAGACCGAAGCGCGCTCCTCATCGACCTTTCCGAGGCGTCGCAACTCCCGGCCGCGGTGAAAGAAGGCAGCGGTCTCATGGGGCGCAGGCGGATCGGGTTCCACCTGCCGGTGCCGCAGGACGCAGTCCATATCCCGAGGGTCCATCCGCTCGTGGAATCACTCGCCAACTACCTTGTGGGGTCGGCCCTGGAAGGCGCGAGCGAACGCGTGGCGGCCCGTTCCGCGGCCATCCGTTCGAACGCGGTAACGCGAACCACGACGCTGCTCCTCCTCCGTCTCCGGTTCCAACTCGATGTCACGCGGCGGGGCAACACCGAGGCACTTCTCGCCGAGGAGTGTCTTGTGGTGGGATACCGGGGCGACGCCGGGGCGACGGAGTGGCTGCCTGACGGCGAGGCCCTCGCCCTGCTCGGTGCGAGAGCGGGCGGCAATGTCCCGGAGGCGCAACGCGTGGCGTGGCTGCAGAGCGCCATCGCAACCATCCCCGCGCTCGAACCGCACACCGCCGCGCGGGCGCACGAACGCGCCGCCGCGCTCCTTGCAGCCCACGAACGCGTACGAAAGACCGCAGGCCTGACGACGAGGGAAGTCCGGTACCACATCGAGCCGCATCTGCCCGCCGACGTGCTCGGCTGCTACATCATCGCCCCGGTGGTTGCCTGATGGGACGCGAAGTTCGCCGCCCGCTCGATTCCCGTCCGACCGTGCGTTCCGAAGGCGGGCTCCTGCCGCCGGACCTGCTCGACCGTATTACCGATCCTCGCGAGAAGGACCTTCCCGGTCTCAACCCCGAGCGGGACTACCGTCTTGCCGCATCGACGCGCCTGACCGAGGCCGCGGCCCGCAGCTGGGAGCACGCCAAGGCGTACTGGGGTGCCTTCAAGGCCCGGCTGGAAAGCTCCCGGCCGGGCGCGGAGCTTGGCATCACGCGCCAGCAGTGGCTCGTCCCTCTGCTCGCCGAACTCGGGTACGACGACCTCGACTACCGGCAGCAGCCGGAGGATGTCAACGGCCGGCCGTTCCACGTCTCCCACCGGGCGGCGAGTGCCGAGGGCGCGCCGCCGGTCCACCTCGTTGCCCGC
Source organism: Candidatus Amarobacillus elongatus (assembly GCA_016703545.1). Classification (GTDB taxonomy): domain Bacteria; phylum Chloroflexota; class Dehalococcoidia; order Tepidiformales; family Tepidiformaceae; genus Amarobacillus; species Amarobacillus elongatus. Next base: position 859,533 of record JADJBX010000001.1, on the reverse strand, counting down.
CGGCCAACCGCTCGACAGGGCGGACCCTTCGACACCGGGGCCCAAGGCGAGCCCACACGGGTTCCTCCAGTCCTACCTGAACGAAACCGACCACCTCTGGGGCATTGTCAGCAACGGACGCCAGCTCCGGATCCTGCGGGACAACGCCAGCCTCACGCGCCCCGCCTACCTGGAGTTCGACCTCGAAGGGATGATGGAGGGCGGAGTCTTCGCGGACTTCACGCTGCTCTGGCTCGTCGCACACCGGAGCCGTTTGCCACGGGGCACGAGCGATACCGACGCTTGCTTCCTCGAACAGTGGTATAAGGCCGCGCTCGTCCGCGGCGCCCGTGCGCTGGGTGACCTGCGGCTCGGGGTGGAGGGCGCCATTCGAGCCCTCGGGCAGGGGTTCCTCGACTATCCGCAGAACGAGGCGCTGCGCGCGAGGCTCGCGAGGGGAGAGCTTGACGACATCGGGTACTACCGCCAGCTGCTCCGCGTGGTGTACCGGCTGCTCTTCCTGCTCGTTGCCGAAGAGCGTGACTTGCTCTTTCCAGCGGGTTCAAGTGCCCGAGGACGGAGATCTACAACGAGCACTACTCCGTCTCCCGGCTGCGCGAGCGGCTCCGGTTCGACCGCGGCGACAGCCGGCACGACGACCTCTGGCGCGCACAGCGTGTCGCGTTCGACCTCTTGCGCGCCGGCAACGCGGGCCTCGGCCTCCCGGCGCTTGGCGGCGGCATCTTCGATACGCGTATGTCCCGGACCTGGAGGCCGGCACCTCCGCAATGACGCCCCTCAAGGCGGCGGTGCGCGGTCTCTCGCTGGCTCCGACCAAGTCCGGGTACCGGCGCATCAACTACCGCGACCTCGACGTCGAGGAGCTCGGTTCGGTGTACGAAAGCCTGCTCGATGAGCAGCCATCGCTGCGGTCCGGCGCGGGCCGCGCGCTGTTCACCCTTGCGAGCGGCGGCGAACGCAAAACCACCGGGTCGTATTACACACCCTCGGTACTGGTGCAGGAGCTGCTGCGAAGCGCGCTCGACCCGGTGATCCAGCAGGCGGTCGAGAGCGCGCCAGATCTGCCGGGGAAGCGCGCTGCGCTCTTGGACCTTGCCGTCTGCGACCCGGCGTGCGGCAGCGGGCACTTCCTGCTGGCGGCGGCACGGCGCATCGGGCGCGAGCTGGCGCGGCTGGCGAGTGGCGAACACGAACCTGACCCCGCGGTCCTCCGCCACAGCATCCGCGAAGCGATCACCCACTGCGTGTATGGCGTCGACCTCAACCCGCTCGCGGTCGACCTCTGCCGGCTCGCCCTGTGGCTCGAAGGCCACGAGTCTGGCCGCCCGCTCGGCTTCCTCGACCACCACATCAAGTGCGGCAACTCGCTTGTGGGAGCGACCGCGGAGTTGATCGAGAAGGGCATCCCGACCGAGGCGTTCGAGCCGGTCGAGGGCGACAGCAAGGATGTCGCGAAGGAGTGAAGAAGCAGAACCGCCAGGAGCTGGAAAGGCCGCAGCTGCGCCTCTTCGAGACGACGGGTCTGGAGCCCGCCGGCCGAGCGCGGCCGAAGCGAAGGAAGCCCGAGCCATCGCCGAGTTCGAGGAGGACGCGCCCGAGGACGTGCTGCTCAAGGAAGAGGAATACGGCGAGTTCGCCGCGAAGCTGGCCCACAAGAAGCGCGCCGCCGACCTCTGGACCGCCGCCTTCTTCTGGCCGCTGCGGGACGAATCACCCGCGCCGCCCACGCAGTCCACGCTCCTCCACCATCGCGCCGGCCGGGAACAGAAGATGGGCAATGCGTTCGAACACCAACTGGCGAAGGTGCTCGAAGAAGTGCGGCCATTCCACTGGGAGCTGGAGTTCCCCGAGGTGTTCGACGCCCGCAAGGGCGGCTTCGACTGCATGCTCGGCAACCCGCCCTGGGAGAAGGTGAAGCTCAGCGACAAGGAGTTCTTCGCGACACGCGCGCCGGAAGTGGCGGACGCCGCGAATTCGGCGGCGCGGAAGCGGCTCATCGAGCAGATGGAGCGGGACGACCCGGGGCTGGGCCTCGCCTACGAGGAGGCGCGGGCGCGGGCGGAACGCACGTCGTTCTACCTGCGGCGGGGCGGGCGGTACCCGTTGGGCGGCGCCGGGGATGTGAACTATTACGTCGTCTTCGCCGAACTCCTGAGCAACCTTGTCAATGGCCGCGGCCAATCGGGGATTGTGTGCCCCTCGGGTATCGCCACGGACGACACAACCAAGGCGCTCTTTGGGAAGTTCGCTGCCGGTCGTATCTCCAGCCTGTACGACTTCGAGAACCGGGGCAAGCTGTTCGAAGGCATCGACTCACGGATCAAGTTCTGCCTGCTGACGGTGCGCGGCATGGCGGACCATAACCGGCCTGCGGACTTCGCGTTCTTTTCGACTTCGATCGACCACCTGCGCGAGCCCGAGCGGCATTTCACGTTGACCGCCGATGACTTCGCGCTGTTCAACCCGAACACGCTCACCTGCCCGGTCTTCCGCAGCAAACGGGACGCCGAGATCGCGCGGAAGATGTACCGGCGGGCGGGCGTCTTCTGGAAGGAAGCCCGCGGGTTGGAACCCGAGGAGAACCCGTGGGGCGTGAAGTTCTCGGCAATGTTCCACATGTCCAACGACTCGCACCTGTTCCGCACGCGGGAGGAGCTGGAGGGCGAGGGCTACGCACTCAAGGGGAACATCTTCGTCCACGCTGACGGCGGCGAATACCTGCCGCTCTACGAAGCGAAGCTCTTCCATCAGTACGACCACCGCTTCGCGACCTTCGACGGCGCGAGTAAGGAGGACCTGAAGGCCGGCAACGCCCGCGACATGACCCCCGCGGAGAAGGCGAACACAGATGCCGTGGTGATCCCGCGCTACTGGGTGCCTGCCGCCGAGGTCGCGGCGAAGCTTGACATTGGCGACGTCGGCAGAACGATGCGCTCGGACGCTCGGACGCTCGGACGCTCGGACGCTCGGACGCTCGGACGCTCGACGACAGGCGACAGTACTACCTGGCGATCCGACTCATCGCCAGAGCCACGGACCAGCGAACGACTCTCGTGGCGATCCTCCCCAGAAGTGGTCTGGGCCACAAGGGCGCAGCCATCCGGACTGGCGTCTGGTGATTCGCCTCATCACGACCGCCACCAACCAGCGAACGGTGATCGCCTCGATGATCGGCCCCGTAGCTCTGGGTCACAAGGGGGCCGTGATCACTGTTTCCGCGCCCTCACCGTCCGAAAGACAACCCGCGCCACCGACGAGCGCACGGTCATCGCGACCCTTGCCGGGGGTGTTGGAATGAGTGACCGGGCGCCTCTGGTTCACGGCGAAACCCCACGCGACGCCGCACTGTTGCTGGCAATGCTCGACAGCCTGGTAGTCGACTTCGCGGCCCGTTCGTCGGTGGGCGGCACTGACCTTAGCTTTTTCATCCTCAAGCAACTCCCAGTCGTGGCTCGCAATCAGTTCGATGCTGAAGCCCCGGCAGGCATCACCTACGCCGAGTTGGTCATCCCCCGCGTCCTGGAGCTGACCTTCACGGCGTGGGACCTGGAGCCGTTCGCCCGCGACCTCGGGTACGACGGCGATCCGTTCCCCTGGGACGAAGCCCGCCGCCACCGCCTCAAGTGCGAGCTCGACGCGATCTTCGCCCACCTCTACCACCTCGACCGCGAGGACCTGGAGTGGATTGTCGACGCTCCCTACCCCAGCGCGTCCTTCCCCGGCCTCAAGCGCAACGAGGTCAAGCAGTTCGGCGAATACCGTACCCAGCGCTACGTCCTCCACGCCTACGACCAGCTGGCGCACGGCAAGCTGCCGGATTTGGAGGGGGCGTGATGGTTGAGGCGAGCCCGAACCTCCGGGTCCTGGATCGAAGCGATGTGGCACGCGAGTTGGATCTCGTCCCGGCCGTCTTTCACCGGATCAACCGCATCATCCCGGGAACCCAGACCAGACGGTTCGACCCTGGCCGCGTCGCGGGCGCTGCTGCTGGCCCCTGAGTGAACGCCCTCGCCATCTCGTAGGACCTGCCTGGTCACGAACCACGGGGCGACGCCGTCTTCCCTGCCGACCGCCAGAGCACTTCGCCCCATTCCATCGACTCCACCTCGCCCACCTCGCCCACCTCGCCCGGCGCCGGCCGGAGGCGGGGGGCGGGGGCGGGGTTAGGACGCGGGGACGATGCCGAATGCGGCGGCGCGTTGCAGTGCGGCGGCGCGCAGCTCGGGTTCGACGGCGATCGGCCCGCCAAGGGCGATGGCGTTGATGGCGTCGCGCGCGGCCTCTTCGACGATCCCCAGGACGTTGACGGCCTGCTCGGGCGTGCGATGGAAGACGAGGATGCCGTGGTTGGCGAGCAGAACCGCGGGCGCTCCTCCCTTGATGGCCGCCCGGATGTTCGCCACGGCCTGTGCCGATCCCCGCGGGCCGTATGCGGCAAGGGGGACGCCATCGGCGAGACCGAACATGGCGAGGGCCTCGATCCAGCACTCGATCGGCCTCCGGGCGACGGCGAACGCGGTGGCGTACGGGGCGTGCGTGTGAATCACGCAGCCGGCCTCCGGGAGGTCGTTATAGATGGCGGTGTGCATGTCGATGACGGCCCGGTTGATGGGCGGCACGTCGCCTTCGAGCACCACACCCTCGAGGCTGATGCGCGCGATCTGGTCGGCGGTCACGTTCTTCAGGGTAGGCGCGGTGCAGTAGAGCATCTCGGCTGTCCCGGGGAGCCGGAGGCTCAGGTTGCCGTGGCCGTTGGGGGAGATTGCCCCGCTTTCGATGATCGCTTCCGCGGTGGAGGCAACCTGTGCGTGGAGGCTGGCTGGCGTGCTGGTCATGGCGGAGTTCCTCGATGTGGGGCGTTGCGGGCGCAGTATGGCTTCCCGGCTCGCCCCGTTCCACTGGCGGCGCTGGGTCCGGGCGCCCGTGATCCATCAAGGTGTTGGATTCCGGCACTTGGCACTGACGATCCGCCGATCTGGCGTCGAACCTCGACCCGCCGTGCATTTGTGGGGGCATGACGTGTTGGCGGCGCACCGCGAGCTGGCATCGCGCGACCTGCGCTTGCGCGAGAAGCACCTCGGCTTTGGTTGCGTCGAGCAACCGAAGGGCGGCTTTACGGGTGGGTGGGGTGAATCTGGGGATGGGGGGCGTTACGATGGAACGGCATGCGGCGCGACGCACCTTGCAAGCGGCGAACATGATTCGTCGATGGTGCGCAGCGCGCGGACTTGAGGGCTCCGTCCGCCGGGGTCCGGCGCCAGGAGGACCGGCGCGCCGATTTCGCTCACGCCCGGGCCGTCTCCACAGGCGGAACCGGCGGGCGCGCACCGGCGGCACCAACCCCACCGGCACCGGCCATCGCGACGGGCGTCACCATGAGGGATCCCGGCCCCTGGGCCGGGCTTTCCTGTCCTCCCGGCGCGGGAGGCGCGGCATGCAAACAGCAGGAGGACAGAGAGCAATGACGACATCGAACCGGGATTGGTGGCCGAATCAGCTGGACCTGCGAGGCCTTCGCCAGGACACCTCCTCGGCCGACCCCATGGGTGCCGATTTCGATTACGCGGCGGAGTTCCAGTCGCTCGACCTGGAGGCGCTCAAGCGCGACATCGTCGAAGTGATGACGACGTCGCAGGACTGGTGGCCGGCCGACTACGGCCACTACGGCCCGCTCTTCATCCGAATGGCGTGGCACAGCGCGGGCACGTACCGCATCAGCGACGGCCGCGGTGGGGCCTCACGGGGGACGCAGCGGTTCGCACCCCTGAACAGCTGGCCCGACAACGCCAACCTCGACAAGGCGCGCCGGCTCCTCTGGCCCGTGAAGCAGAAGTACGGGCGGAAGATCTCCTGGGCCGACCTCATGATCTTCGCCGGGAACTGCGCGCTGGAATCGATGGGATTCAAGACGTTCGGCTTTGGCGGGGGCCGCGAGGACACCTGGGACCCGGAGGACATCAACTGGGGCGCCGAGCGCACCTGGCTTGGCGATGAGCGCTACAGCGGCGACCGCGAGCTCGCGAACCCCCTCGGCGCGGTCCAGATGGGCCTCATTTATGTGAACCCTGAAGGTCCGAACGGCAATCCCAGCGCGTTGGAGGCGGCCCGGGACATCCGGGAGACCTTCCGGCGCATGGCGATGAACGACGAGGAGACGGTCGCGCTCATCGCGGGCGGGCACACCTTCGGCAAGACGCACGGCGCCGGCCCGGCGAGCAACGTCGGTCCCGAGCCGGAGGGCGCCCCCATCGAGCTGCAGGGCCTCGGCTGGAAGAGCAGTTACGGCAGCGGCAAGGGTGGCGACACCATCACGAGCGGGCTCGAAGGCGCCTGGACGCCCACGCCCACGAAGTGGGACAACAGCTTCTTCGAGACGCTCCTCGGGTACGACTGGGACCTGGCGAAGAGCCCGGCCGGCGCGTCCCAGTGGGTACCGACGGACCCGGAGGCGGCGACGGCGGTGCCCGACGCCCACGACCCGGCGAAGCGCCACGCACCCGTGATGCTCACGACGGACCTCTCGCTGCGGATGGACCCCACCTACGGTCGCATCGCGCGGCGATTCCTCCAAAACCCGGACGATTTCGCGGACGCATTCGCGAAGGCGTGGTTCAAGCTGACGCACCGCGACATGGGTCCGGTCTCGCGCTACCTCGGTGCGCTTGTGCCGGCAGAGCCGCTGATCTGGCAGGACCCGGTCCCGGCGGTGGATCACGAGCTCATTGGCGAGCAGGAGGCGGCCGAGCTGAAGGACCGGATCCTCGCATCCGGGCTCTCGGTGGCGCAGCTGGTCTCGGCGGCGTGGTCTTCGGCGGCGACCTTCCGTGGCACCGACCGCCGCGGTGGCGCCAACGGGGCGCGTGTGCGGCTCGCCCCCCAGAAGGACTGGGAAGCGAACGATCCCGCCGCGCTGGCGACCGTGGTTGCCGGGCTGGAGCGCATCCAGGCCGAGTTCAATGCTTCGCGGACGGATGGCAAACGGGTCTCGCTGGCCGACCTGATCGTGCTCGGTGGCTGTGCGGCTGTGGAAAAGGCCGCGCGCAACGCCGGCATCGAGGTGGCCGTGCCGTTCACGGCGGGCCGCACGGATGCCTCGCAGGAGCAGACGGACATCGAATCGTTCGCGGTCCTTGAACCGGTCGCCGATGGCTTCCGGAACTACCTCCGCCCGGGGCTTCCGCAGCCCGCGGAGCAGCTCCTCGTCGAACGCGCCCGGCTCCTGACGCTGACGGCACCGGAGATGACGGCGCTGGTGGGTGGCCTGCGGGTCCTGAACGCGAACAGCGGCGGAACGAACCTGGGCGTGCTCACCAAGCGCCCGGAGACGCTCACGAACGACTTCTTCGTGAACCTGCTCGACATGGACACGGAATGGACTCCGACCTCGTCGTCGGTGTTCGCCTTCGTGAACCCGGACGGGCTCGCGGACGTGTTCGAAGGGAAGGACCGCGTGACGGGCGAATCGCGCTGGACGGCGACGCGGGTCGACCTTGTGTTCGGCTCGAACTCGCAGCTGCGCGGCATCGCCGAGGTGTACGCCTGCGACGACGGCCAGGAGAAGTTCGTACGCGACTTCGTGGGCGCCTGGACGAAGGTCATGGAGCTCGATCGCTTCGACCTGCACCGCTAACCCGGGCACCAGATCGAACGAACGAGGGGGCTGCCGCAATCGGCAGCCCCCTCAGCGTTGTTGGCCCGCGTTCTCCGGTGACTCGCCGCGAGGTAGATTCGGCGCGAAACGCATCCTCGGCCTGGCCGGGTGACGAGTCGCAGATGCGACCCCACCCGGCCCGCAGGCGGGCCACCGTGCGGAAGCAGCGCCGTGCGAACGCGCCGACCGTGGTCAGCGGTGCCGGAGGTACCGGAGCTCGATGACGCCGTTGGGCGAGGCAGCGCTGGAGACCAGGTCGAGCTGGTACGACCTGGGGACGCCGTCGAACAGCCGTGTGCCCTCGCCGGCAACGTAGGGGAACATGGTCAGCTGAAGCTCGTCGATCAGGTCGAGCCGCAGCAGCGACCGCCAGAGGCGAACCCCACCCCAGACCACGATGTGGCCCTCGCCACCCAGCCTGAGCCTGTCGACCTCCTCGGTCGTATCACCGGCGGCGATGGTGGTGTTGGCCCAATCGGCCGTCTTCAGTGTCCGGGAGAACACGACCTTGGGCGCGGCATTGAGGATTGCGGCGAATGGGTGGCCGTTGCCCGATGTCATGGACCCGGAGATGCCCTCGTAAGCCGTGCGGCCCATGATGTGCGCGTACGCACTCCGGAGAAATTCGAGTTGCGCGGAGTCGTTCGGCTCGCGGTTGGCGGGCTGGTCGAAACAGAATTTCCAGAAGTCGGTGCCCTCGTCGGCAAGGAGGCCGTCGACCGAGTAGTTGAACACCGTCGCAATCAGCTTCCGCATTGTGGGAACTCCATCGGCTCAGATTGTCGGCCACGCTGCCTCGCCGACGCAGGGCACCCGGCGGCCCGTTCGCAGCGCCTCAGCCTCCTCCGCCGTCCGGAAGTCTTCACGACCACCTTGTCGCTTCGCCGCGTTCGCTGCGTGAGTACCCCAGTATTACGGGTCAGCAGGACCTGGGCCACGAATGGCCGGGACGGGGGAAGCCTGGGTCGGGGGCGTTCGAGGCGATCGACCATCCTCGGCCAAGCTGGCTGCCTGGGCTGAAGAACCTTGCCCGCCCATGATCCCGGTGGAGGGACTCCGCCTAGAGGAGGTGGAGTTCGTTCAGGCGGGCGACGGCGGCCGTGCGGTGGTTGACGTCGAGCTTGCCGTAGGCGTTGGCGATGTGGCGCTTCACGGTCGCGAGGCTGATGACGAGGTGGTTGGCAATGTCCTGGTTCTGCATGCCGGCGGCGATGAGCCGGAGGATTTCGAGCTCGCGCGGGGTGAGCGGCTCCACGAGGCTCGCCGAGCCGGGCGGCGGGGCGGGCGATGGCGACGGGGCGTCGAAGGTGGCGAGCAGCCGGCCGGCGTAGGCACCACCAATGCCGGCGGCGACGGCGCTGCGAAGGAGGTCGCGCATGGGCGGGCCTTCGTCGCGAAAGATGGAGACGTACCCTTCCGGCCGGGCCATGATGAGCGCGCGTTCAAGGTGCGCGAGGGCGGCCGTGTCGTCGCGGAGGGTGTGGTGGGCGATGGCCTGGAGGATGTGCGTTTCGAGCACGGCGCCGCGGCGGCCCCCGGCTTCCGCGGCCGCCCGAAGCCGCGAGAGCAGGTCCAGGGCCTGGCGGACGCACGCGGCGTCGGAGCCGGGCCGGTGCCTGGCGATGAGCGCGCGGGCGAGCGTGAGGTGGTGGTATTCCCGCCCATAGGCGAGTTCGTCGGACGTTGAGAGGCCCTGAGCTTCGGCCCAGGCCAGTGCTTTTTCGGGCATGCCGCAGGCGATCCAAGACGGCGAGGCCGAAATCGCCTGCCCGTTCGAGACTCGCGAGGCCCTGCGCGTGATAGGGCTGGGCGGCATCGAGGTCGCCGCGCTTCCAGTGCGCCATGGCCATGAGGGAGGCGGCGGTGCCTCGCCAGTGGAAGTCGTCCTCGAGGGCGAGGGCGAGGGCATCGTGAGCGTGCCGCACGGTCGCCTCGATGTCACCGGCGGCGATGGCGAGAAAGCCGCGTCCGTTGGCGATACGGGTGGGGACGGAGTCGAGGGCGGCGGGATCGGCGACGACGAGGGCGCTTTCCGGCCCGGCCAGCAGCCGCTCGGCATCGTCGAGGCGGGCCCGAGAGCCTTCGAGGTCACCCATCCCCTGGAGGGCGATGGCGGCGTTGGTGCAAAGCACGGGCATGGTGCGGATCACGTTGTCGGGGAGGAGCGCGAGCCACTCCAGGAGCCGGGCGGGCTGATGATTGAGGGCGTAGGACTGTGATTCGAGCTCAACGAGCAGGGCGGCGCGTTCGAAGTCGTTTGCGGCGAGGGCGTGGCGAATGGCGGGGACTCGGAGGTTTTCGGCGGTGAACCAGGCACTCGCACGCGTGTGGAGGATCGGGAGTTCGGCCGGGTTCTCTTCGTGGAGGTGGGCACGAAGGACATCGGCGAAGAGGTGGTGGTAGCGGAACCATTGGCGCTTGTCGTCGAGGGGGACGATGAAGAGGTTGGCGCGATCCAGCGCTTCGAGCATGGCCCGGCCCCCATCGCGGCCGGTGACGGCGTCGCAGAGGGAGGCGTTGAGCCGATCGAGGATGGCCGTCTGGAGGAGGAATTCGCGGACGGCGGACGGCTGGCGCTGCAGCACTTCTTCGACGAGGTAGTCGACGATGTAGCGGTCGTCCCCGGCGAAAGCGCCGATGAAGTCGCGAACGTCGTCGCGGCCCTGCATCGAGAGGGCGGCGAGCTGCAGGGCGGCGATCCACCCTTCAGTGCGGGCTTCGAGGGCGGCGACGCTGTCGTCGGGGAGTGCGAGGCCCATCTCGCCGTTCAGGAACGCGGCGGCCTCCTCGGGGGTGAACCGGAGGTCGCGGGCGCGGACTTCGACCAGTTCGCCCCGGGCGCGAAGCCGTGCGAGCGGGAGCGGCGGGTCGGCGCGGCTGGCGATGACGACGTGCATGCGCGGCGGCATGTTCTCGATGAGGAAGGCCATCCCGTCGTGGATCGCGGCGTTTTCGATGACGTGGTAGTCGTCGAGCACGACCACGATCTCGCCCGCGGAGGCGGCGATGTCGTTCAACAGAACGGCGAGCAGGACCTCGACGGGGGGCGGCGAGGGAGCGTCGAGCATGGCGAGGGCGGCCTGACCGACGCCCGGACGTGCGCTCTGCAGGGCGCGAACCAGGTACGCCCAGAAGGTCGCGGGGTCGTTGTCGCCGGCATCGAGCGAGACCCAGCCCACGGACTCGCGCGCTTCGGGCGCCGATGCCAGCCACTCCGCGACGAGGGTGCTCTTGCCGAAGCCGGGCGGCGCGGAGACCAGCGTGAGGCGCGACTGCGTCCCGCGTGCGATGCGCTGGACGAGCCGGCGGCGCGACACCTGGCCCGGACGCCACCGGGGGGCGTAGAGCTTGGTCGTGAGGAGGGGCGGGACCGTTGGGGACGGCGAAGGCGCGGCTGCCACGTTCGGAGTGTACGGCCTTCCGCCCCGGTGGGCGCCGTGGCGGGTGGCCGCAGTCAGCGGCTCGCGCGGAGGACGCGCTCGATCACGGCGGTGTGGGAACGGAGGTGGCGGGTGGTGCCGGCGAGGGTCGACTGGATCTCGGGGCGAGCGGGATCGAGGAACGGGCGAATCCGCTCGTGCTCGGTGCGCCAGGCTTCGAGCACTTCATCGATGTCGAGCGTGGGGACCCATTCGACCGCCTGCCCCCGACGGCGCGGGTTCATGTTGTGGGGCGGCAGCCCGAGGGGGTTCCAATCGCGCGAGGGGGTGTAGCGACCGAGGTGCTTCTGCTCGGCGAACAGCAGGTGCCGGACGATTTCGACCACGCACCAGGCTCCCGGCCGAGGGGGTTCGATGAGCACCGCCCGGTCGCGACCGGCGACGAGTGCGCGAAGGCGGTCCTGGGCGGCTTCGAACGCCGCGACTGGGGACTCGGGGATATCGCCGGGCGTCATGGGCGAGAGTTTAGCGGAGCCGTGACGGGGCGCGCCACGGGCCGCGCGGGGAGCCTTCCCGAGGGTGGCGGGCACATTTCCCCGCCGAAAGGCCCTCGTGAGACGGGAGATCGGCCGTCCCCGCGCAGGTTGCAGGTAGGGCACCGTGGAAGCGACAGGTGGTTGCGATGTACTGGTTATTCGTGGTGGGCAACGAATGGTTTATCAGCCAACCGGGGCGCCCGGATGCGGGGCGGCCGACGGGCTATGACGCCGCAATCGGGCGGGACGAGGTGCTGGCCCGCATGCGGCGACTGGAGCCGGCGGCGCAGTTCGTCGTCATCGCCGACGAGTAGCCGGGACGGGGTTCAGGAGGCGAGCGGCTCGCGGGAGACGCGGAATGCGCAGTGGGGCTCGCCTTCCACGCGGGTTGCGAGGAGCGCGAGGGTATACCCCGGCATGGCCGCCTGCATGGCGGCGCGCTCGGCCTCACAGACGCCGGGAAGGCGGCGAGCGAGCTGCAACATGGGGCAATGGACCACACGGAAGTCGGCGGCATCGTCCTGGGCGGTGTCGACGGCGAGCTCCATACCGCGCGCGGCGGCGCGAACGGCGACATGTGCGAGGCGCGCGGGGAGGTCGCCCGTGGCGCCGGCGTGGTCGCTGGTGGCGTACTCGTGCATGCGCCGTTCGAGCCACACGTCGACGAGGCCGGGCTCCCGGGTGCGAAGGAACTCCAGCAGGTTCACCAGTTCGTCGTTGGACTGGTCGGGGAAAAGGTCGTCGGAGAGGACGGTGATGCGGTAGAGGAGGCGGTCGCGTCCGGGGCCGCCGGTGCGCGAGGGACGTGCTTCGACGAGGCCGCTGGATTCGAGATTGGCGAGCTGCTGCCGTACGCCGGACTCGGTGACGGCGAGGACGTGGGACAGGCCGGCGACGCCGATCTCGCCTGCCGCTTTGATCGCGCCGAGGACGCGCATCTGTGAGGGGGTGGGCAGGTTCGAGAGCCGTGGCATCCGCTGAGGTCCTGTACGTAAGAGACTTACTCGCGAGTGTATGACGCCACTCGGCGCGATTTACATGGACTTCCGCGGTGAAGCAATTTTACAAGCGCGAATAGCGAAAACGGGGATTGGAGTGCCGGCGCCAGGAACGAGGCGAAGGTGACGAACGCGGCGGTTACCGCGATGCCTCGATAGGACCTGACGCCCGGGCGCGTTCGACCGCCGAGGCGGAGGCGGCCTCGGCGTTGGAGCCGGCGCCCGTGGCGATGACGCGGCCGGCATCGGTGACGGTCGCGGTCCAAACGCCGCTGCAGTTGTTCAGCATGGCCTCGGCAATCATCTCGACGCCGCGGATTTCGACGGTCCGCCGGTGGGTTTCGGGCATGTGCGCACCTCTCCCACGATGGTAGCAGACCCCGGGCCCGGCGGATGCCCCCGCCCGGGGGCGCCCGGTGACTAGAGGCTCTCCTCGAGGTGGGCGCGCAGCATCCAGGCGCGCTTTTCCAGCGTCCGGAGGATTTCGACGTAGATGTCCTGGGTGGCCATTTCGTCCTCCATGTCGCGGGCGTGGCGGCGCATGGACTCGGCGGCGGAGAGGAGGTGGTCGTGCAAAGAGCCGGTGAGGCTGTCCCAGCGGCGCTCATCCCTCGGGAAACGCTGGAGGCCAGAAGCGGACAGGTCCTCGACGGTGGCATGGGCAGTGCCGCCAAGGGTCACGAGCCGCTCCGCGAGGAGGTCGCTCCATTCGCGCGCCTCGGCGGCGATGACGTCGAAGAGTTCGTGCAGCCCCTGGAAGTTCGGGCCCTCGACGTTCCAATGGGCCTGCTTCGCGCTAATGGCGAGCGAAATGGTGCAGGTGAGGTCCTGGTTGAGGGCCGCGATGATCTCCTCCCGGCGGGTGCGATCGAGTTCGGACGCGGGGAGCAGGCGGCGAAGGATGGCGCTGGACATGGCGGCCTCCGGCGGTTGTTCCTTCGACCGTACGGCGGCGAGCGCATCAACCGCTCCTTGCGAACGGAGGCTGCGCGCTGCAAGGACGGATCGGGCAGAATGCGCGCGGCGCCCGGCGCCAGGAGGTGACGGCATGAGACTCGGTCTGATCCTGCCGATGAACGCTGCCGGGGGAGGCCCGCTGACCGGCGGCAGCTTCATCGAAACCGTCCAGGCGATTGAGCGCGCCGGGTTCGACAGCCTGTGGGCGTTCGACGCGATCGGGCGGGGGTTCATGTTGCCGGACCCGCTGGTGGCGCTGGCGGTGGCGGCGAACGTGACGGAGCGGATCGAGGTGGGCACGTGCATTCTGCAGGTGCCGTTGCGGCGCCCGGTCGAGCTCGCGCACCGGGTGCTCACGACGCAGCTGCTCGCGAGGGGGAGGCTGACGCTGGGGGTGGGAGCCGGTTCGACCGTGGACGACTTCGCGGCGGTGGGGGTGGAGTACGAGACGCGGCTGCGGGTGTTCCGGGAGTCGCTGGAGACGATGCGGGCGCTGTGGCGGGGTGAGGTGGTGGGGGCGGCGAACCTGAACCCCTGGCCGGAGACGCTGGGCGGGCCGCCCGTGCTCATCGGCAGCTGGAGCGGGTCGCGGTGGGTGCAGCGGGCGGCGACGGAGTACGACGGGTGGATCGCGTCGGCGGCGAAGACGAGCCTGGAAACACTCGCGGACGGCATCGGGCGGTTTCGCGCGGCGGGCGGCAAGCGTGCCCTGGTGACGAACATCGTGGTGGACCTCGAACGCGAGACCGAGCCGATGCCGCCCGACGGGCCGTTCCACCTTCGCTGCCAGCCGGAGGAGGCAGCGAAGCGGTTGAAGACGCTGGCGGCGTTGGGATTCGACGATGCCGTACTGGTAAGCCGGCACGTGGACGAGGCCGCGCTGGCCGCGATTCGCGCACTCTGTTCGGCGGCACCGGGCGGCGAGCCGGGGCAGCCGCGCTGACGGCGGGTCGCGGCCGCATTAGGATGCGGGCGGGCCGTGGCGGCATGCGGCGGCCGGGGTGTAGAGATGGGTGACAGGGTTCGCTACGAGACGCTGGACGAGGGTTCGATTGCCCTCGTGACGATGACGCGCGAACGGTACCGGAACGCGCTGAGCCAGCAGATGATGGCCGAAATCGTCGACGCGTTCGCGGAGGCGGAAGCGGACGACGCAGTCCGCGTGATCATCCTCAAGGGCGAAGGGCCCGTGTTCTCGGCGGGGCACGACCTTGGGTCGCCGGATGCGAAGGAGATGCGCGCCGCGAACGAGGGCGAGAGCATGGGGCGGCGCTTCCCGCGGACGCGGGGGATGGATGTGGACCCTCACCTGCACATCCGGGGGATTCCCAAGCCGACGATTTCGATGGTGCAGGGGAGCTGCATCTACGCGGCGTGGATGCTCGCTTCGGCGACGGACGTCATCTTCGCGGCGGAGGGGACGCAGTTCCTGGCGACGAACTTCGCCTACTTCAGCGTGCCATGGGACCTCGGTGCGCGGCGGGCGCTGCACCTGCTGTACGACAACCGCTTTCTGACGGCGGAGGAGGCGATGCGGTACGGGTTCGTGGCGGACGTGTTCCCGGCCGACCGGCTGGAGGAGGAGACGCTCGCGTACGCGCGCCGGGTGGCGCAGAACGACCCGTTCCAGATGCGGATGATGAAGCACTCGGTCCACCAGATGCAGGAGATGCAGGGCTTCACGGCACACATCCTGTCGTCGTACTCGGACCGCATGGTGCGGGCGGCGAACACCGAGGCGCACATCACGGAGGACCAGGGCGAGGGGAAGCGGCGGCTCTACAAGAGCGTGGAGCGCGCGCGTGCGAACCGGGACGCAGGCGGCTCCGAGGGAGCGCATTAGGATGGTAACTCGCGCGTTTATGGCGTAGCGTCGAAGTCAGGCGGAGCGACCGCCGAGGAGGGCTCGATGGCTGATGTGAATGCGGACCTGGTGGCGGGCCTGGTTTCCCAGGCGCCCGATGCGGTGATTTTCGCGGGCACCGACGGGAACATCCAGGTGTGGAACGAGGCAGCGGCGGCGATGTTCGGACACACGGCGGAGCAGGCGATCGGCCAGAACCTGGACCTGATCATCCCGGAGCAGTTCCGCGAGGCGCACTGGAAGGGGTTCGACCGGGCGCTTGAGGCCGGCGATACGAAGTACCGCGGCCAATCGCTGCCGACGCGCGCGACGCGCGCGGGGGGCGAGCCGTTTTACGTCGAGCTGAGCTTCGCCATCGTGCGGGACGCCAGCGGCACCGTCATCGGCGCACTCGCGCACGCCCGGGACATCAATGAGCGCTTCGAAACGGACCGCGCGAACCGGCGCAAGATGCGGGAACTTGAGGCGGAGCTGAAGACGCTGCGCGAAGGTGCGCCCGCGGGCTGAGGCCGCCGCTCAGGGAAGTTCGAGGCCGTGTTGTTCGAGCAGGGCGCCATCGGTGAGCAGCTTCGCCGTGGGGCCATCGGCGACGACACGGCCGCCATCCATGATCAGGGTGCGCGGGAAGACGTCGGCGACGAGCCGCATGTCGTGGGTGCTCACGAGCATGGTGTGGGGGAGTTCGCGGAGGAGGTTGATGAGCTCGCGGCGGCCACGGGGATCGAGGCCGGCCGACGGTTCATCGAGCACGAGGATTTCGGGGTCCATGGAGAGCACGGTCGCGAGGGCGGCCCGTTTTCGCTGCCCGATCGAGAGGTGGTAGGGCGCCTTCTCTTCGAACCCGGAGAGGCCGACGCTCGCGAGGGCACGCTGAACGCGGGCCTCGACCTCGGCGCGCGGCAGCCCCATGTGGAGCGGCCCGAAGGCGACATCCTCGCGCACGGTGGGGCTGAAGAGCTGGTCATCCGGGTCCTGGAACACAAGGCCGACGAGGGCGCGAACGTGGCGGGCGTTCCGATCGTCCACACTCAGGCCGGCGACGGTGACGCGGCCGGACTGGGGGACATTGATGCCGTTGAGGTGGAGCATGAAGGTGCTCTTGCCGGCGCCGTTGGGGCCGATGAGGGCCACCTTCTCGCCGCGTTCGAGGCGGGCGGTCACGCCGCGCAGGGCGTGAGTGCCGTCCGGGTAGGTGAAGGTGAGGGCGTCGACATCGACGGCGGGGCGAGCGGATGCGGCGCCGGACGCGCCGCCCGTCACGGTCGGGGAAGCCACAGGAACGCAACCAGTTCGAATGCGGCGAGAGCGACGGCCACGCTGCCGATGGCGGCGAAGCCGGGGAGACCGAGCGGCGGGGCTTCGTGGCGAACCATGGTGCCATCGTACCCGCGCGCCTGCATCGCGACATAGACCCGCTCACTGCGTTCGTAGGAGCGCAGGAAGAGCGCGCCGACCATGTTGCCGACGACGCTCGCCTGCCAGCGCACGGAGGGGCGTTTCGCGCCGGGAAGTGCGGCCGAGCGGGCAGCGCGGGCGCGCATCATGCGGGAGGATTCGCCGGTCAGGACGGCGAGGTAGCGGTACATGAGGCTGATGATGGCGACCATGAGGCGGGGCAGGCGCAGCCGTTCGAAGCCATGCATGAGGTCGTGGAAGCGGGTGGTGAAGATGAGCATGGTCGCGGCCTGCACGCTCACCCAGCTCTTGAAGAGGATGGTGAGGACGGCGATGAGCCCGGGCCACGTCGCGGTGAGCGCGAACAGCCCGAAATCCATGGTGCCGATGGCATCGCCGTCCTTCGTGAAGAGGAGCGGAAGGGCGGCGGCCGCGAACGGCAGCGCGACAAACGAGGCACGCACCATGCGCACGGGGCCGATGCGCGCGGCCATCGACAGCGCGACAAGGGCGGCCCAGGCCGCGCCGATGGCGATGAAGGAGCCGACGGGGAGCAGGCTCAGGGCGAGGATGAACCCCACGGTCGCGACGATCTTCACGCGCGCGTCGGCGGCGTGTATGGGACTTTCGCGAACGACGTAGCGGTCGAGGTTCAGGAGCGCGCCTTTCGGGACGAACGCAGATACGCGCCCAGCGCCATCGGCAGGACGAAGACGATGGCGACGCCGACGAGCCCGGCGAGGATGACGCTCGCGGTTTCGTTGTCGACGCCGGGGATGGAGTAGTCGGCGAGCCACTCGAAGCGGCTGTCGCCGGCCTTCTCCTCAAAGCCCTGGTCGCCGGCGACGCGATCGAGGCCGTCGGGGTCACTGGAGGCGCGCGGCGCGAGCAGGAGCACGACCAGGACCGCGACGGCGAGGCCGACGAGCACCCAGCGATAGCGGCGAAGGAACGAACCGGAGCCGTTGGCGGCGGTCACGGGAGTTCACCCGAAAGGGCCGTGCGCGGGCGTGAGGGTCGCATGTGACGCATCTCCAGGAGGTCGGCGCGGGAGGCGGCGATGAAGCTGAGGGCGGCGACGGTGATGACGGCCTCGCCGATGCCGATGAGCGCGTGCCAGCCGGCCATGGCGACCAGGGCGGCGCCGAGGGAGGTTGTGTCGGAGAGGGCGAGCTGGAAGGCCGCGAGGACGGCGGCGGCTTCGACGGAGACCCACGCGGCGATGGCGGCGGCGGGCAGGCGGCCCTTGAGTTCGCCACCGAGGGCGGCGGCGATGATGCGGTAGAGGGCGAATCCGCCGAGGGTCCCGACGATGCCCATGTTGAAGATGTTGGCGCCCATGGAGACGAGACCGCCGTCCTGGAAGACGAGCCCCTGCACGCCGACGACGCAGGCCATGACGATCGTCCCGGCCCACGGGCCCAGCAGGACGCCCGCGAGGACGCCACCAAGGAGGTGGCCCGAGGTGCCGCCGGGAATCTGGAAGTTGAACATCTGGGCGGCAAAGATGAACGCCGCCATGACGCCCATCAGGGGGACGGCGCGCTCATCGAGGTCCTCGCCGGCCTTGCGCAGCGAGATGGCGAGCACGGCGATGGTCGCCGCCCACATGGCGAGCGCGACGGGGGTCGAGAAGAACCCGTCGGGGGCGTGAAGGAGGAAGGGCGGTGTGACCATGGCATACTCCCGGCGGCCCGCCGCTTGCGGGCCAGCTGCAATCAATTGCAACTACCATCAGACTCTACACGCCCCGCGGGCGCCCTTCCAGCGGTTCCGGGTGCGAGTTTTCGCGATGTGGGGAAGATTACACGGGACCAGTGGCCCGTTGTTGCATGCGCGCGGACCGCGCGGCGAGGAACACCGGCGGGAACAGCCCCGCGACGAGCACGGCGGCCTGTGCGGCCAGCGGCGGCACGTAGACCGATGGGTCCCAGAGCAGGAGGGACCACTGGAGCACGAACAGGGGGACGAAGGCGGCCGGGTTCACGCCGGAGGCACGCCCGGCGCGCCCCATGGCCTCGGACGCCAGGAGCGCGACGAAGGGAAAGCACAGCACCAGCAGCCGCTCGGTATCGGTGGCGACGATGAGCTGGCTGTAGATGAGCAGCAACGACGGGAGAAGGCGAAGCGCGAGCCGCCAGTTCAGCACGCCGCCGGCGAGCGCGAACAGCAGCGGCGCAAGGCCGAACGGGCGCCAGGTGAAGGTTTCGAGCGTGGACCAACCGAAATAGTGCCAGCGCTGTTCGTAGCCAATGTGACGGGCGAGGTCGCGGTAATCGTAGGGCGGGTAGAGGTCCGGGAAGCGGCGGATGATCTCGGGCATGGTGGCCATGTAGGCGTCGTCGCCGTTGCGGGAGTCGACGAGCAGGCGGAGCGCGACAAGTAGCGCGGCCGCGGGGAGGACCGCGACCGCGGTGCGGAGCGCGAGGTGCGGCTCGATCGGCCGGCGCGCATTGAGCGTGTAATAAAGGGGGGCGGCGACAAGAGCGCTCTCCTTCGCGAGGACGGCAATCCCGAGGCAGAGCGCGAACGCGAGCGGACGCCGGCGGTAGGCGAAAAGCGCGGCGAGCGGCACGGCGGCGAAGGCGACGGGGTCGGGGAGCCAGAAGTCAGAGAGGACGTACTTGGGGCCCCAGCCGATGCTGAAGTAGATGAAGAGCGCCGCCACGCCACGCGCGGTCCCGCCGTGGAACGCGACGAGCGCGAAGACCGCGACACCGGCGGCGGCCACGGCGGCGAAGGAGGTGGCCATGAATGTGGCCTGCTGGCCGAATGGGGAGATCCCGGCCACGGCGGGAACGAGGACGCGCCAGCAGTACGGCGCGAGGTGGAAGTCGAGCGGCGTCTCCGAGGCCATTGCACGGTAGAGGTGACGGTCCCAGCCCGGGTCGGCGAAGAGCACGGTGCCGGTCGTTCGCAGGTCGGTGCGCCATGCGAGGAGCGCCGTGAGCACGACGCTGAGGGCGGCGGCGCCGGCGAGCGGGGAGCGGGCGAAGGTGGCGCGGAGCGCGGTGGCGGCACGCACGGGGAACGGGGCCATCGCCCGCAGACTATCAGGAGCGGGGCGGAGCGCCGAATGGAGCACCGGGAGCGAGCGGGCTGTTCGCGAGCAGGCGGGCGACGCGGTCCCAGGAGAGGAGGTAGTGCGCCAGGACGAGCCCGCCGAGGAGTACGGCCGGGAGCACCGCGCCGGCCACGGCAAGCAGCGCGACGGCGGCGCCGAAGTAGTCGGTTTCGATGGCGAGCCGGACGATGCCGGGCACGGTGACGATGGGGCGGCCGCCGTCATTGGGGACTCGGAAGATCGCCCAGATGGCCGCGGGCACGGCGACGGCAACGACTACGAGGACGAACCGGATCGGCCCCGAGCCCAACGTCCACGCCGACCAGCCGAACGCGGCGAGCGCCGTGACTTCGAGGGCAAAGCGGAGGGCGAGGTTCCACGGGCGTTGTGACACGCGGGCAGGATAGCGCGCAGGTGCCGGGAGCGGTGACGGCCCGTACGCTGAGGGGGTGAATCCGAGACTGGCGCTGGCGGTGACGGCGGGCAAGGCCGCCGGTGTGGCGGTGCGCCGCATGGGCCGCGGCGGGGGCACGGCGCTCCCCGGGCTCGTGGCCGAACGGGTGGATCCGGGGCTGGTGGGGCACCTCGCGGGCCAGCTGGCGCGTGGCCGGGTGACCATCAGCGGGACGAACGGGAAGACGACTACGAGCCGCGTGCTCGCGAGCATCCTCCAGGCCGCGGGAGCGCCGTTCGTGCACAACCGCGAGGGTTCGAACCTGATGCGGGGGCTGGCCAGCACGCTGCTGGGGGCGGCCTCGGCCTCGGGCGCGATCCCCGGCGCGCGGGCGAGCTACGGGCTGTTCGAAGTCGATGAGGCGACGCTGCCGCTGGCGATGCCGCATCTGCGGCCGACGGTGCTGGGGTTCACCAACCTGTTTCGCGACCAGCTCGACCGGTACGGCGAAGTCGACACGGTATTTTCGCTGTGGCGGGAGGCGCTGGCGAAGGCACCGCGCGACGCCACGCTCGTGCTGAACGCCGACGACCCGTCCGTGGCGGAACTGGCCGTGGGCTGGAGCGGGCCGGTCCACTGGTACGGCCTCGACGATGACGCGTTCGCGACGGTGGCGGCGGGCGCGACGGATGCGCGCTGGTGCCGTACCTGCGGCGGCTCGTACCGGTACGACCGCCGGTACTTCGCCCACGTCGGCATCTGGCGGTGCCGCGGATGCGAGCGACAGCGGCCGGCGCCGGACACGGAGGCGCGCGACGTGCGCCTGTCGCTGGGAGACGCATCGTTCGAGGTGCCGGGGGTGGGGGCGCTGCGGATGGGGCTGACGGGCATCTACAACGTGTACAACGCTCTCGCGGCGGTGAGCATCGCGCGCGTTCTGCGGCTGCCGGAGACGGCGATCGCGGCGGGCGTGCTGGCGGCGCAGCCGGCGTTCGGGCGGCAGGAAGTCGTGGACCTGAAGGGACGGCGGCTGCACCTCCTGCTCTGCAAGAACCCGGCGGGCGCGAACCAGGTACTGTTACTGCTCGCCTCGGTGGGCGGCGCCGGGCTGAAGGTGGCGACGCTGCTGAACGACCGGTTCGCCGACGGACAGGACGTGAGCTGGACCTGGGACGTCGACTACGAGGTGCTGGCGGGCTGCGTCGGGCGGTGCTGGGCGGGCGGCGACCGCGCCGAGGATATGGCCCTTCGCCTGACCTACGCCCGGTGGCCACGCTGCGAGGCCGTGGTCCACGAGCCGGCGGCGCTCCTCGACGCGATCCTCGCGGGGAGCGCGCCGGGTGAGGATGTCTTCGTCGTGCCGACGTACACGGCGATGCTGGATCTGCGCGCGGAGCTGGTGGCCCGCGGCGCCGCGCAGCCGTTCTTCGAAACCGCCTGACGGATCAGGGCGTCCGCGCGAGGAACGGGATGGTGCGCCGGAAGGGCGTCCCGCCAATCGTACGGAAGCCGAAATCGCCCACCCCCGCGAGGTTGGAGGCGCCCGGTCCATAGGCGTCGGGCTGGCCTGCGGTACAGCCGCCGACGGGTTGCGAGCAGGTCGCGCGCCAGCGGACGGCGGTGGACTCGGGGATCTCGATCACGAAGAGCTGGCCCGGGGTCGTCGGGGTTGTGCCGGCGAGGTCGAAGCGCACCCATTGGACGCCCTCGCGCGGGATGGTGACCTCGGCGGAGCCGAGGATGGGCCCGGGCGACGACGCGTTCCCGGCGCGGACGTTCACGGTCACCGTCGCGGGCGCCTGTGGGACTTCGAGACAGAGGTCGACGGCATCGAGGCCGGGTGACGTGGGCACGAACTCCTGGCGCACGGGAAGGGGGTTCGAAACGAACGTCTTGAAGCTGGCCTCGTCACAGGCCGGGTCGCCGTCGAGATGCTGGTCGGCGGTGCCGGGGAGGTGCGTGGGCACCTGTCCGGGGATGGTGCGGAAGCCGAAGTCGGCGCCATCAGACGCGTTGGAGACGCCTTCGCTGTAGCCATCGGGATCGATGGTGGTGCAGGAACCGCCAGTCGTGCCGCAGACCTTCCGCCACTGGAAGGTGACGCTGGAGGGGACTTCGATCAGGTAGTGTGCGGAGCGATCGAGGGGGATGGTGGGGTCGAGCGTGGCGCGCACCCACTGGAAGCCGGCGACGAGGGAGAAGGCTTCGACCGAGGCGATCACGTCGCCCGGGTCGTGGACCGTCCCCTCGCGGATGCGCACGCGGAAGGGGGTGAAGTCGTCGAAGGTCTGGATGCAGAGGTCGACGGCGGCGAGGCCGGTCTCGAGGGGAACGAACTCCTGGCGGAGGGGGGACGAGGACGAGGCGCTGCCGCGGAACGTGGAGGCGCGGCAGAGGGGGTCGCCGGTGTGCTTCTGGTCCGCCGGGCCGATGGCGAAGCCGATCGCCTGTGAGCGGTAGGTGCGGAAGCCGAAGTCGCCGCCCTGGGTCTCGGCTGGCGGTGCGCTGACGCCGTTGGGGTAGAGGTCGGGCCCGGCGACGGCGCAGCCGGGGCCGGGGCCGCCGCAGATGCGCCGCCAGCGAATCGCCGTGCTGTTGGGGATTTCGATGGTGTATCGCGAGCCAACGCCGGTGGGAACGGCGGCCGGGAGCTCGATATGGACCCAGCGTGGCCCGGAGCCGGGGAGGGTCACGATCTGGGACGAGATCGCGGCGCCGGGCGCGGTCACGGGGCCGGGGCGAATGGCGAGGGTGAACGACGCCGATTCGGCGGGCACTTCGAGGCAGAGGTCGACGGCGCCGAGGCCGTCGGCGGCCGGGATGAACTCCTGCAGGAGGGGGTTCGCGGATGACGACGCCACGGGGAAGGCGGTGGCATCGCAGGCGGGCTCAGGCTGGAGGCGTTGGTCGATATGTGAGGGTGGGTGCGACGATGCGGACACGGCGGGAAGCGCGGCGATGGCGAGTACGGCCAGCATGAGAAGACGGCGTACGCGAGGGTCCATGCTCTTCCTCCCGGGCGGCTGGCCTTCAGCACACGGCGGCCTGGCTGATGATTATGGGGCACGATCGCGTAGTTGCGCGGTGCCGGCGGGTGGCAGGGGCATGGACGGATAAGACGGTTCCACATACCTTTTCCCCGCCGGGTGGAGTACAAGGGTGGCAGGATGGGCGGGGCCGCCGGCGGGTTGGAGGAGAAGCGTTGAAAGACCCGATTGCGGAGCCGCTCACACCGGCCCGGAAGGAAGTGGTCCTCGCGATCAAGCTCCTCGGGGACCCGACAGTTGAGCAGCTTGCGGCTCATCTGAAGCTTTCGGTGAGTACGTTGCGTGCGCACCTGCTTTCGCTGGAGGCGGCGCGGCTGATCGCGCACCGGGCGGAGGGACAGGGGCCGGGGCGGCGGCGCCACCGTTACCACCTGACCGACGGCGGCGAGGGGCTGTTCCCCAACGAGAACAGTGGCCTGGTTTCCGTGCTCACGCAGATGTTGCTGCGATCGGCGCCGGCGGAGTTGGAGCGGTTCTTCGAAATGGCCGGCGACCGTCGCGCCGCGGATATCCGGGCGATGTCGAGCGGGCAGACGCCGGAAGCCGCGCTTGGCCACCTTGGCGCCGCATTTGATGCGACGGGGTATATGGCGCGGGTCGAAGGTGACGCCACGTCGGGGCGGATGGAGTTGCACCATTGCCCGTTCCTGGGGCTCGCGCGCGAGTGGCCGGGGTTCTGCGAACTGGAACTGCGGAAGCTCGAGGACTCGATCCCGGGGTCCACGGTCTCGCGCGATGCGTTCCGGTTGGCGGGCGATCGCCTGTGCGGATACCGGTTTGTCTACCCATCCGGGACGGATGGGGCGGGCCTAACAAATCCATAAAGAGCGGCCATCCCGCCACTGCCGGGTGCACAACATCGGCGGATTTTCAAATCCGCTAAACTTTTCGTGTATTCTTTTGCCAATCTGGCGCCGAATCTAAGAGCAAGCCTGCCTGTGGAATCGGCGGAGACCGGGGGTTGGCCGGGAATCGTTCCCCCGCACATGATGTCTATCGTCTGAAAGGTGCAGGAAAAACGGCCAACCGGCCCTCGAACGCGAGTGATCAGCGGGCGACGCTTTGGGGGCCTGCGGCAGAAAACATGCGCCAGCGCAGGCATTCGGGATGTGAGGTTGGCTATGACGGCGATGTTCCCCTTGACGAACGCGCGGCTGCAGGTGCTGGTCGCGATCAAGCAGGCTGGCGAAGCGGACGTGCAGCACCTTGCGGCGGAACTCCACCTGACGCTGAGCGCGCTACGGCCGCAGCTTCTGCAGCTGCAGGCGAAGGGGCTCATCTCGTACCGGCTGGAGGGGACGGGGCCAGGCCGGCGCCGCCACGTGTACCGCCTCACGCAAGAGGGCGAGGCGATGTTCCCGGACAACTCGCGGGTGCAGCTTTCGGAGCTGGTGCCGCTGGTGGAGAACGCCGTGCCCGGGCTGATGGAATCCTGGTTCAAGGACCGCCTGGAGCGGCTCTGGGCCGAGGACGCGCGCCGCGTGCGCGATGACAGCACCGAGGCGAAGGTAGAGGCCGGGGTGACCGGCGCGCTTTCGCGCGGGTACATCGGCACGACCGACCGGGACGGCGACGACATTGTCCTTCGGGTTGCGCATTGCCCGCTGCTGGCGCTTTCCTCGGCATGGCCTCGTGCCTGCGCTCTCGAACTGGAATCGATGCGCAAGAACCTGAAGTCGGAGCACGTGGAGCGGACGGCATGGAAGCTCGATGGGGACCCGGTCTGCGAATTCCGCGTGCCGGCGGCGGTGCGTTCGGCGCGCGCTGCCTCCCGCAACGGCTACCACCTGGTGGGCGCGCGAGGCTAAGCCGATAGCGTTCGACACAACAACGAAGGGGCTCCCGAAGTGGGAGCCCCTTCCTGTTGATGTTCGACGGCGGGGATTAGCCGCGCGGGAGGCCGAGGCCGCGCGTGGCGATAATGCCGCGCTGGATCTCGCTGGTGCCCGCCGCGACGGTGCTCGACATGGACTGCAGGTAGGCGGTGGTGAGGTCTTCGACCTGGCCACGTGAGCCATCGCGCAGTTCGCCGGCCATGCCGAGCAGGTGCATGCCGGTGAGGGAGATGCGCTGGCTCATCTCGGAGCCGAAGAGCTTGCTCACGCTGGCTTCGTAGTTCGGCAGGAGGCCGACACCCTGCATGTGGGCGACGCGATAGGCGAGGAACGTCCCGACGTTGATCTCGGTCACGCGGTCGGCGAGCTCGTAGCGGATGCTCGGGCGGCGCTTCACGAGTTCGGGATGCGCACGGGCGATGTTGGTGAGGCGCTCGACGTTGCGGCGGCCGCCGGCGTAGGCGCCCACGCCGCTGCGCTCGAAGTCGAGGGCGACGGCCATGTGGTACCAGCCGCGGTTGACTTCGCCCACGACCTGCGTGTTCGGGATGCGGACATCCTCGAAGAACACCTCGTTGAAACCGTGGCGGTTGGCCATGTTGACCAGCGGGCGCACCGTGACGCCGGGCGACTTCATGTCGACGACGAACATCGTGATGCCGCGGTGCTTCGGGGCATCGGGGTCGCTGCGGGCGGCGAGCCAGCCCCAGTCGGCGAGGTGGCCGCCGGAGGTCCAGATCTTCTGGCCGTTGATGACCCACTCGTCGCCATCGCGGACGGCGCGGGTCTGGAGCGCGGCGAGGTCGGAACCGGCGCCGGGCTCGGAGTAGAGGGTGCACCACCAGTCGTCGGCGCCGACGATGCGGGGGATGAACTTCGCCTTCTGCTCGTCGGTGCCGTAGAGCATGACGGCGGGGCCGACCCACTGGATGCCCATGTTGCCGACGGGTGCGCCGTGGTAGGCCATCTCCTCGTTGTAGACGAGCTGGCGGAGGTGGGAAGCGCCGGCGCCGCCGTACTCTTCGGGCCAGGCCATGGCGAGCCACTTCTTATCGGCGAGCTTCTTCTGGAAGCCCATCGTGTAGTCGTACTCCTCCTTGTAGGAGCCGAAGCCGCCTTCGTACCCGCGGCGCAGGCGGACTTCCTCCGGGGGGAGGTTCTCCTTGATAAAGTCGCGGACTTCCTGGCGGAAGGACTCGATGTCCCCGTCGTAGGCAAAACGCATGCAGGCACTCCTTGCGGATGATGTGAGTTTTCGTGGGGTGGCGCGAAGCATACGGAGCGCGGGGGCGTTAGGCCAGAGGTTTCAAGGGGAAGTAGAAAAATCGTTCCATGACGCGCGGAGCGCGTCATGGAACAGTGGACAGTGACCAGATCCCAGTGCCGAGAAGTGACCATGGGTGAGCCGCCGGTATGGGGGTACCGGGCCCTGGCGACTCACCTCGCCATACCCAGGAGGATGCGGAGGGCAGTGGCGGGTTCGAGGGTCTGGCCGGGGGTGGTGTCGAGGGTGTAGGTGTGGGTGGCGTTGGTGAGGGTCCAGGTGACGAAGCCGGGGGCGCCTTCGCCGCGGGAGAAGGCGACGCCGGGAGGGGCGCCGGGGATGGCGAGACCGCCGCTCGTGGAGGTGGGCCGGTTCAGCTGCTCCAGCTCGAAGGAGGAGCCGGGACCGCGGACGCTGAGCTGCGCGGTTTCGGTGCAGGTGGGGAGGCAGGTGACGGTGGCGCGGACGCCGGTCACTTCGGCTCCGTCGGGAAGCCAGGGGATGGTGACGGTGATGCCCGTCTGCCGCTGGAGCTCCCGCAGGGTGTCGGCGCGGGTGGCGCCGGCGGGGATGCTGACATCGGTGGTGGTGCGGGTGCCCGCGGGGGGGGGGACGTGGCGGAGGGGCGGGGTTGGCGGGGTGGGATCGCCGCCGCCGTCATTGAGGAGGAGGGCGGCGGCGGCG
Organism: Candidatus Amarobacillus elongatus; assembly: GCA_016703545.1. Lineage (GTDB taxonomy): Bacteria > Chloroflexota > Dehalococcoidia > Tepidiformales > Tepidiformaceae > Amarobacillus > Amarobacillus elongatus. The sequence goes on along the minus strand of JADJBX010000001.1, from coordinate 832,464 downwards.
AGGACGGCAAGGCCGACGCCGAGGAAGGCGGCGATGGAGAGCGCGAGCTTGCGGCCGCGGAGCTGAACGCTGCTCATCGGCGGGATGGCGAGAGTGCGCAGACCGAAGAGCGCTCACGGCTTCGGCGTGTCACGAGGCGTGCCCAGCCATGCCGAGCAGAATCCGAAGAGCCGTCGCATCGTCCATCGGATCAAGAGACGTCGCCGTCAGTGTCGCGCTTCCCGTATCCCATGAGAGGCCCCACGTGGTGAAGCCGGGAGATCCCTCAGCCCGTACGAACGTGAAGCCGGCAGGAGCACCACCCACCTGGTTCGCACCGACGAAGACCGATGCCTTGTTCGCCTGCTCCAAAGAAAAAGCCCGTCCGCTGCCTCTTGCCGAGAGTACCGTTGTCTTGAAGTCAAGCGGTTTAGGATGAAGGGTCACGCTTGCTCCGGTGAGCTCTACGCCGTCCGGAAGCCAAGCCACCTGCACGCGCATACCAGCCACGCTTTCCACGGCCCGTAATGTGTCAGCGCGGTCAGCCCCGGCTTCGACGACGATACTGACCGGCATTCGTTCCGCCGACTCCGCCGTCCCCGACTCGCGGATGGCGAAAAGCGCAGCTGCTGTCAAAGAGGCCGTGAGAACGACCGCCGACATTGCGGCGGCGATGAGCCGCCGAGATGTACGCTGTAGCATAGTACCACTCCATTTCCGTCACAGGACTCTTAGCATGAGGACGGCTTGCCGGGAAGCCGCGCACCCTTGATTCCGAACGGGCGCCCAGGGGTCGACTAGTAGGAACCGGGTGCCCAGTAGAGCACGGACGTGCTCGGACCGCACTGTTGATTCCACTCGATCCCAGTGAACTCCCGTACTTCGGAGTAGACGTATGGAGGAAGGTAATTCGCCCATGGCTGGGAAACGCTGAGCCAAGCAGTGTAGTCATAGACCTCAAAGTCTTGGCCGACGATCCCTAGCACGGTGTAAATCGTGCCACCAGACTGCGGGATTATCCTGGCTCGCCAAAAGCGCAGGTCCACGTACGACGGCAGACTCGACGATCCGCCGTACCAGTCGAGGTAGTTGAACGTATGAGTCTTCGGCCAAGAGTAGGTGGTGGTACTCGACGCCAGTGAATGTTGCCAACTGTAGGTATGCGGAACGCCATTCCTCATACAGACTACGTTGTTGGAACTCAGGCTCGCTCCACCAGCATAGGAGCCCCAAGGAGTGAATACATCCGCGACTGAAGCGGCAAGCGCTACAGCAGGGGCAGGAATGTGAGGGCCAACGCCGCTGCGATAGGGAGCGCGCGGGCGTCATCCCTGCGCGCACTACAGATCCGACAGTCATTCCGCTAACCGTCCTCGATGCCCAGATTGAGCACAGCGCGAAGTTTGCGCCAATCACATATGGGCCGCATCACCTGTTTAGGGTGATTCTCCTATGCATCCGCGCTGCCTCGCCGCGGGAGTTCACCTCCAACTTTCCGAGGATACTGGCTACGTGCGACTTTACAGTGTCAGGTGAGACGAACAGAAGGTCGGCAATCTCACGGTTGGTGAAGCCCTCGGCTATTGCCGCACAAACCTCCCGCTCTCGATCCGTCAACCGCTCAAGGTAATCCTCTTCCTGGTGCATCGCTCAAACCCCGCCCTCGGAGAGGCTCAGGGGTATGCGACCAATCGGTCGTTGGGAAGTCCTCAGCTGGCGGCGCGGCCGAGGGTGAGGTCGACCTCTTCGGCCTGGCATTCGAAGACGCGCCGGAAGTGGTAGACGAACGACTCGATCACCTGCGACATGGGGACGGCCTTGTGGGCTTCGTAGGAGAGCGAGGTCATGACGACGTTTTCGAGGCCGCAGGGGGTGATGTACTGGAAGTGCTCCATGTTCGGGTCGACGTTGAGGGCGATGCCGTGCATGGTGACGCCGCCGCGCACATTGAGGCCGACGGACGCGATCTTGCGGCCTTCGACCCAGACGCCCCGCCCGAGTTCGGAACGGCCCCCGACGATGCCCCAATCGGCGAGGACGCTGACGGCGGTGTCTTCGAGGCCGTTGACGAAATCGACAACTGAGCAGCCCCAGCCGCGAAGGTCGACGATGCCGTAGGCGACGAGCTGGCCGGGTCCGTGGTAGGTGATGTCGCCGCCGCGTTCGGTGGGCACGATTTCGATGTGTTGCGATTCGAGGAGTGACTCGGGGACGCGCAGCTTCGGCTCGGGGTGCGCCCGGCCGAGGGTGAACACGGGCACGTGCTCGGTCAGCAGGAGCGAATCGACGCCCGAACCCTCGCGGCGCTGCTGCTGCAACCGTTGCTGGAGCAGGTGAACGTCGCGGTAGCGGGTCTGGCCGAGTTCGTAGACCTTAATGGTGCGGTTGGCGGCGGACATGGGACCTCCCCGTTCGGTTGCTGCGGCCGCGGGCGTTCCACGGCCAGTGTAGCCCGCTCAGGCGGCGAGCAGGGCATGCGGGGCTTCGCAGAGCGCGCGCACGCGCCCCAGGAACCACGCGGCATCGCCCGGCGAGACCAGCGCCGGGTCGTAGGACAGCGTCAGCGTGACGACGGGCGAGAGGGCCGGGCGGCCGGCCACGAACGACAGGATGTCGCGGACGGCGCCGGCGGCGAGCCCGAAGGGCTGGCCTTCGGCGATGGGAGCGACCCCTTCATCGACCCCGGCGGCGCCGAAGTCGGTGAGGGCGCAATCGAACAGCGCGTCGTGCGGGCAGTGGCTGAGGGCGTCATCCACGAGCTCGCGCATGGGCCGTTCGCCGGCGGCGCGGAGGATGGCGCGGTGGGCCTCGGGACGCACCGGGGTGTCGAGCAGCACGTCGGCGCCGGGGTTGCCGAACTCGGCGAGCGCGCGGCCCATGGCGGAGGCGAGGAGCACGGCGACGCCGGGGCCGGGGCCGCCCCACTCCACGCCCAGGTGGTGCTGCACTTCGACCAGGCCGGCGGCGGGCACTTCGGTTCGGAGCCAGAGGGCGGCCGCGCGCGCCGGCGCCGCCAGCGTGACGGCGACGGGGTCGGCATTCCCGGCCGGGTCGTCCCACGGTTCGACGACGTCGCCGCGGGCCTCGAAGGCGGGCACGAACGGCGCTTCTGGAGCGAAGGCGGCTTCGGCCTCCGCGTATGCGGGCTCAAGGGGCGGGGCGAACGGGGCAGCCGGCCACGGTTCGACCTCTTCGGAGAGTGGCTGCCAATCGCCGTCGGGGTCCTCCGAGGCGAGCGGCGGCAGCGGCTGTGCGGCTGTCTCCTCCGGCGTATCCCATGAGGGCATGCGCTCGGCCAGGGAGCCGGGGGCGGGTGCGTCCCAGGCAAAGGCAGTCGTGGGGGCGGGCGGCCAGGCGGCCGGAGCGGGGTGTCCCACTCAGCCGGCTCCGCGACCACTTCCCATTGCCCGTCGTCGAACAGCCGCTCAGGTTCCGCCGCGGGCTCGGTTTCGGCCCACGTGGCACTCGCGGGCGTGGGTTCGAAGTTCCAGGTCAGGGGCGGAGGCGGGGTGTCGTCCCAGCGCGGCTCCGCGACGGGTGGGGCGGGATGGTGGTGGAAGGCGGCCGGGGGCGCGTCCTCGCCATCGCCCTCTCCGGGATCGGACCAGGCGGCGGGCGACGGGGTCGCGGGCTCCCATTCGCCCTCGGGGGTCCCATCGGTGTCTTCGCCCCAGTCGTCCTCGGCGTTGAGGGCGGGCGCGAATGGCGCGGGGGCGCCGTCATCTTCGTCGGAGGAGACGGGGCGGACGGGAAGGAGGCGGCGGCGGCGTGCCTGGCCGTCGTCATCGCGGCCCCACGGCCAGGCTTCGCTGGCGGAGCGCCAGAGGAGGGGGCTATCGAACTCGGTTTGGTCACCGGGGGCGCTGGGGCCCCAGAAGCCGTTCGCCGGCTCTTCGGGCTCGTTGTCGTGGCGGCGGCGCAGGAGCGGGAGGGCGGCGGGGGTGATGGGCTCCGGCGCGGACGGGGCGGGCGCGGGGCGCACTTCGTACTCTTCGAAGGAGTACCGTCGCGACTCGTCGGCGTCCGGTTCGGGCTCGGCCGCGGGTTCCATGGATGGCGGAGCGTCGAAGTCCGCGGCGGGAGCGAAGGACGAGCCCTCGCGCGGAATGAACGTCTCGCCGAAGGCGAGGACAACGCCGACGGGTTCGCCCCATCGCGGCTGGCTGCCCGCGGAGGCTTCGTGCCAGACGTAACCGTCCTCGGGGGCTTCGACATCGACGGCGACGTTGCCGGATTCGAAGCAGAAGACGAGGTCTCCGGCGGAGACGTGCTCGCCGTCCTCGCGGTACCAGCCGACGAGGGTACCTTCGCCGCGGCCGAGGCCAAGCACAGGGACCAGCAGATCGTTCGCCACGACATCCTCCCGGGCGGGTGCTGGGCGCACCCCTCCTCTCTAATGGAACGGCAGACGAATGGGTGCGGTGGAGTGTCGAGTTAAGGTCCGGGGGGTTGCGGGCATCCCCGGATCGTCCATTAGGAAGGGGTTCGATACGCTCGCGGCCGTGGCGAAGTCGCTCATGGATGTGCTGCTGACGCTGCTGGTGGCGCCCGTGGCGTTGGTGCTGGTGGGCGGGTTCGCGGCGATCCTTGCCCTGGAGCTCCGGGGAAACCCGTTCTTCGTGCAGACGCGGGTGGGGCTTCACGGGCGGCCGTTCCGGATGTACAAGCTGCGGACAATGCGGCACGCGACGGCGGGCGAGGAGAAAACGTACGCGATCGAGGATTGGGGCGAATTCGTGTTCAGCCCCCCCGGAGCGGTGGACCCGCGCATCACGCGGTTCGGCGCCATCGCCCGAAAGACCTCGATCGACGAACTTCCGAACCTGCTCAATGTTCTCAAGGGGGAGATGAGCATCGTGGGACCACGGCCGGAAATCCCCGAAATCGTCGACCAGTACCCGGAGGAGTACCACCGGCGGCATGACGTGCTGCCGGGGATCGCGGGGCTGGCGCAGGTGATGGGGCGGTCGGATCTCGCGTACGCCGATATCATGCAGTACGATTTGCAATATGTTCAGAAACACGGCCTCCTGAGCGATCTCGGCATTATCCTGAGGACCGCGCTGCAGGTTGCGGCCGGGAGTGGTGCCCGATGAGCACGAATCGCTTCGCGTTCCGCCGGATGGTCACCGGTGACCCGCTGCACACGCTGGCGGCGGCGTTCCTCGACATGCTGGTGGTGGGGCTGGCGTATGCCGCCGCCCTCCTCCTCCGGTTCGACGCCGACGTGCCGCGAGCGAACGCCGAGTTCGCCTGGCGGGTGGTGCCGTTCATCGCCTGCGGATACGTGTTCGCGAACCTGGTGTTCGGGGTGTACCGGACGGTCTGGGCGTACGGCAGCCTCGGGGACATCATCGCGCTCTTCCGACCGGTGCTGCTGGTCACGCTTCTTACCTTCGCGGCCAACTTCTGGCTCCGGGACCGCGACCTGCCGCTTTCGGTCATCCTGATCGCGGGGGCGCTGATTTTCCCCGGGATGGCGCTGGTGAAGATGCGTGCGCGGCTGCTCCTTCGCATGCCCTGGAGCGCGAGCGCCTCGCAGCGGCTGCTGATCGTGGGCGCGGGACATACGGGACAGCTGCTGGCGCGGGAATTGCAGAACAGCCCCGCGTTGAACTACCAGCCCATGGGGTTCGTCGATGACGACCCGAAGAAGGTACACACGCGGATCCACGGGCTGCGCGTGCTGGGGTCTGTGGATGAGCTGGACGGCGTCCTCCAGAAAGAGGCCGTGGACGTGGTGGCGATCGCCATCGCGCGGGCGCGCGGTTCGCTCATCCGCCAGGTGGTGGGCAACTGCCAGCGCCAGGGGATCCCGGTGCGGATCGTCCCCGGGGTCGAGAACTGGGTCCTTGGTGGCCAGCACGACACGCTGCGCGATATCACGCTCGACGACCTCCTTGGCCGCGAGCCGGTGCAGGTGGACTACGCCGCCTGCTCGGAATCGGTGAAGGGGCAGGCGGTCCTGGTCACGGGCGCGGCGGGGTCCATCGGCTCGGAGCTGTGCCGGCAGCTGATGGCGTTCCAGCCGCGCGAACTGCACATCCTCGATAACAACGAATCGGGCCTGTACGACCTCTCGTTCGAGCTCGCGCGCATTTCGCCGGACACGACGCTGAAGATGTGGGTGGCGAGCGTGGTGGACGAGCCGCGTATCACGCGCATTGTCCAGCGGGTGCGCCCGAACCTCGTGTATCACGCGGCCGCGTACAAGCATGTGCCGCTGATGGAGGAACATTCCGAGGAGGCGTTCCGGGTGAACGTGCTCGGGACACTGAACGTCGCCCGGGCGGCGCGCACGTACGAAACGGGCGTGTTCGTGCTCATTTCGACGGACAAGGCGGTCCGCCCGACGAGCGTGATGGGCGCGACCAAGCGGATCGCGGAGTTGCTGGTGCTGGCACTGTCGCGGGAGGCTTCGAAGACGAAGTACGCCGCGGTGCGGTTCGGCAACGTGATGGGCAGCCGCGGGTCGGTGGTGCCGCTGTTCATGTCACAGATCGAACGGGGCGGGCCGGTGACGGTGGTGCACCCGGAGATGATGCGGTACTTCATCAGCATCCCGGAGGCGGTGTCGCTGGTCATCCAGGCGGGGACGTTCGGCGGGCACGGCAACATCTACATGCTGGACATGGGCGAGGAGATCAACATCCTCGAACTGGCCGAGCGGATCATCCGGCTGCGGGGTCTTCGCCCCGGACAGGACATCGAAGTGGTGTTCACGGGCACGCGCCCGGGCGAGAAGTTGCGCGAGGAGCTCGTCGCGGACTTCGAACAGATGTCACCGACGGAGCACCCCAAGGTGATGCGGTTGAGCGCGTCCATCGACGTGACGGAGGCGGAGATCTTGCGGCTGATCGAGGAGATTGCCGCGCTGGTGTGGGAAGACGCCGATGAACTGCGGCGGCGCATCCACCTCGTCTCGCGGCGGTACTCGCTCGAGGCGGAAGGCGTTTCGGCCGACCGCGAGGAGCAGAAGGCGCCGTGACGTTCCGCGTGCATCCGACGGCGGAAGTCAGCGACCGCGCGAACATCGGCGAGGGCGCGAGCATCTGGCACCAGGCACAGGTGCGGGAAAACGCGGGCATCGGGCCGGGCTGCATCATCGGCAAGGGCGTCTATATCGGCGCCGACGTCCAGGTCGGCGCGAACTGCAAGGTGCAGAACTACTCGTGCGTGTACGAAGGCACGACGCTCGAAGACGGCGTCTTCGTCGGCCCGGAAGTGGTTTTCACGAACGACCGCTTCCCGCGCGCCATCAACCCGGACGGGTCGCTCAAGTCGGCGTCGGACTGGGAGTGCGTGGGCGCGACGGTGGAGTACGGGGCGGCGATCGGATCGCGCTCGGTCGTGCTGCCGGGCGTGCGGATCGGGCGGTGGGCGCTGGTGGGGGCGGGGACGGTGGTCACGAAGGACGTGCCGTCGCACGCGCTGGTTATCGGGCACCCGGGGCGGCAGGTGGGGTGGGTGTGCCAGTGCGCGCACCGGCTGGACGATGCGCTGGCCTGCGGGGAATGCGGGCGGCGCTACCAGCGCACAGCGGATGGCCTCGGTATTCTCGAATCCTGAATCTCGTTGTGTACCGCGCGAGGGCCTGCCGCAGCGAGGCCGCGTGCCGGAAGGAAGGACCCTTGATGTCGACTTCGCCTCGGAGCATTTCGATCGCGCGCCCACTGGTTTCGGAAGAAGAGAAGGCGGCGGTGCTGGCCGTGCTCGACAGCGGGCAGCTCGCGCAGGGCAGCCGCACGGAAGCGTTCGAGAAGGAGTTCGCGGCCTACGTTGGAGCGCGCCACGGGGTGGCGGTGAACAGCGGCACGGCGGCTCTGATTGTGGCCCTCCAGGCGCACGGGGTGGGGCCCGGCGATGAGGTCATCACAACCCCGTTCAGCTTCATCGCGACGGCGACGAGCATCATCGCCTGCGGGGCGACACCCGTGTTCGCCGATATCGACCCGTTCGACTTCAACCTCGACCCCGAAAAGGTGGAGGCGCTGATCACGGACCGCACGAAGGCCGTGATGCCGGTGCACCTGTACGGGCACCCGGCGCGGATCGCGGAGTTCGAAACGCTGTGCGCCGATCACGGGCTGGCGCTGGTGGAGGACGCCGCGCAGGCGCACGGGGCGGAGCACCAGGGGCGGCGCGTGGGCGCTTTCGGGAGCGGCTGCTTCAGCTTCTATCCGACGAAGAACATGACCACCGGCGAAGGCGGCATCATCACCACCAACGACGACGAGGTCGCGCGGATGGCGCGGATCATCCGGAACCACGGCCAGGAGCGGCGCTACTACCACGAGCACTTCGGGCTGAACTGGCGGATGACCGACCTTTCGGCGGCGATCGGCAGCGCGCAGCTGGCGAAGCTGGAAGGGTGGAACGAGGCGCGCATCGCGAACGCGGAGGCGCTGGTGGCGGCGGTGAACGCTGCCGAGATCACGGGGTTGGAGACGCCGCGGGTGCGCCCCGGCGACCGTCATGTGTTCCACCAGTTCACCATTCGCGTGGCCCCCGAGAAGCGTGAGGCCCTGCAGAAGGCGCTCGCGGAGGTGGGCGTGGGGACGGCGATTCACTACCCCCTGTGCATCAACGAGCAGCCGATCATGAAGGATCTCGGGGTGGGCGCGGAGGCGGATGTGCCGGTGGCGCACGCGGCCTCGCAGAGCGTGCTTTCGCTGCCGATTCACCCGTCGTTGACGCCGGACGATATCACCTACATCGCGGAGTGCCTCGCGCGGTTCGCGTAACCGGGTTGCGCCTCATAGGCAGGGCTCGCGATTAGGCCGTATTATTCCGACGAAACTCGCGCCTGGCGGTCGGCAGCAGGGACACGTGATTGGGCATCGAGACCAGGCGGGCTGACCGCGACCCGGCATCGTCGCGGCCCGCGGGGGCGGCGAGGGAGCGGGTGGCCGCGCCGGTAGCGCCAGAGCGCGTGCCCGGCGCGGGCGGGGATCTCCTGGAGATGCAGGCGCTCGTGGGGAACCGGGCGGTCGCGCGGATGATTTCGAGTGGCGCACCGCCCCTGCCGCCGCGGCCCGGGGCACGGGGACGCGTCCAGCGTCACGTCACGGGCGGGCCGCATTCGCACGACGACTCCGCCGCCATCGCGCAGGCGCAGCAGCTGATCGCCGACGCGCCAATCGTCCAGGAGGAGGACGTCCCCGACGGGGACAAGGTCGCGCCGGCGGTACAGGCGGGGCAGGGGCTGGGCGAGGAAGTGGGCGGGGTGCAGGGAAAGCCTGCCGCCGCCGCCATCGTCCACGAAGAACTGAACCAGGGCGAGGCGGACGGCGAAGCACCCTCCGCGGAGAGCGTCGGCGCGCTTTCCGAATACGCCTCCGGTCTCCAGGGCGGGCCGGCGGCACCCGCGGCGGACGAGGCCGGTGCGGACGGCGACGGCGAAAGCGAAGCGGGCGAATCCGAGGGCGACGGGGACGGTGGGGGGCCCCGGGCCGGTGGGCGAGCGGCCGAAGAACCGGCGAACGCGCCATGGCAACCGCACGAAGGCCGTCGCGACGATTTCGAGCGCGGTGACGAGCGTCGGCTCGTCGGTAGCGAAGGTGGGGATGCAGATCGCGGGGGCCGCGAGCACGGGCGCGCAGACGGCGGGCACGGTGCTGGGGTACGTGGCGGCGGGCCTTGGCGCCATCGCGGGCATGCTGGACGTGCGCGCGGCCATTTCGTCCGGCCGGAAGGCACGCGCGCTCGAAACAGTGATGGCGGACCTGAAGGCGAAGAACCCGGGCGACGCGCGCCTCATCGACGCGATCCAATACGCCATTAATCAGAAGTATTCGAAGACGAAGATCCGCGCGCTGAAGGCGATCACGGGGCTCACCTCGGCGGGCATCACCATCGCGGCGCTGGTGGTGGGCGTCGGGCTGGCCGCCCTCGCGACGAACCCCGTGGGGTGGGCGATCGCGGCCGTCATCGTCGGGCTGTGCGCGGTGACGGGTGTGAGCATCATGCTCTACAAGCTCGGCCGGAAGCTTTGGAAGTGGTTCAAGGGCGACCTCGGGGTGCAGCGCCGGAAGATGGCGCTGGCGCTCTATGACCGTGCCATCGCGGGCGACGCGCTCGCGGTGCAGGCGCTCAAGGAGCTCGGACTGGACCCGGAGAAAATGCGCAGCCGGGCGGCGGCGGGCGAGGGCGACGCCGCGAAGGCGAAGCGCGAGGCTGGCTCCGGGTTCAAGGCGGTCGCGGCGACGAAGTCACGGCACGAGGGGAAGGTCGCGCAATCACGCGCCGCGGTCGAGGCATCGCAGGCGAAGATTGCGCGGCTGAAGGAGAAGATCGTGGCGTACGAAGCGGCGATGGCGCGGGCCTCGGGGGCGGCGGTCGCGAACTACGTAGCGCTCATCGCGCGGCTCGAGGCGGAAGTGAAGGCCGAGGAAGAGCAGCTGAAGAAGCACGAGGAGAAGCTGGCTTCGCGCGAGCACAAGCTCGGGAACGACGAGGTGGCGGCGGACTGGAAGGCGCACTCGAAGAAGGCGCGCGAGGACATCGCGTTCATCGAGCGGAAGCTGAAGAAGTAAGGGCCCGGCGGGCGGGGAGGAGGCGGCCCGGGGGGCTGTGCGAGATTTCACAAACGTTGGGACTGTGGTACCATCCCGTGCGGTTTCCAGAACCCCAACCGAGTGAAATCTGCCGGTGGCCACAGCGCGCCCCCGGCTGCCGAGGAGGCCGGCTACCGCGTGAACATCATCGTCTGCGTCAAGCAAATCCCGGACCCGGAAACGCCGGCAGCATCGTTCAAAGTGGACGAAGCGGCGAAGAAGGTCATCCCCGCCCAGGGCATCGCGCCCGTCGTGAACCCATATGACCCGCAGGCCACGGAAGCGGCCCTTCGTCTGAAGGATGCAACCGGCGGCGGCAAGGTGACCGTCATCAGCCTCGGTCCGGACACCGCGCGCGACGCGATCAAGCACGCGCTCGCGATGGGCGCCGACGAAGGCGTGCTCCTGAACGACCCGGCCTTCGGCGACATCGACAACTTCCAGACGGCGAACGCGCTGGCGAAGGCGATCGAGAAGCTCGGCGGGGCGGACCTCGTGCTCATGGGCCGCGCTTCGGCGGACTGGGACATGGGCGTGGTGCCGACGGGTGTCGGCCAGCTGCTGAACATCCCGGTGGTGACGGTCGCGAAGGCGATCGAGACCAGCGGCGCGGGCCTGAAGGTCGAGCGAGTGCTGGACGACGGCTTCCAGAGCGTGGAAGTATCGCTGCCGGCGGTGGTTTCGGTTTCGAACGAGTTCGGCGAACCGCGCTACCCGCAGCTGCGGCAGATCATGATGGCGGCGAAGAAGACGGTGCAGGTGTGGAGTGCCGCCGACCTCGGCCTGGGTGCCGATGAGGTGGGCGCGGCCAACCGCGCGATGCCGCTGGAGGCGCTGTACGTGCCGAAGGTGGAGAGCAACGTCGAAATCATCGAGGGCGACACGCCGGAAGAGAAGGCGGCCGTTCTCGCGCAGAAGCTTCGCGCGGCGAAGCTGGTCTAAGGAGCACCGACGACATGGCAGGAATTCTGGTTGTTGCCGAAGCCGCCGCGGATGGCGTCTCGGCATCCTCGCTCGAACTGCTGGGCGCCGCTCAGCAGCTCTCGTCGCAGGGCGGCGGTGCGGTGTCGGCGTTCGTGGCCGGCCAGGGTGGCGCGCAGGCGCTGCTCCAGCACGGCGCTTCGACCGTCTACGTCGGGACCAACGCGGCCCTCGCGAGCGGCATGGCGGAAGTGCTGCAGCCGGCCGTCCAGGCCGCGATCGAGCAGTCGGGCGCGGACATCGTTCTGCTGGCGCAGAGCAGCCTCGGCCGCGACCTCGCACCGGCGCTGGCGTTCGCGAACAAGACCGGCGCGGCGATGGACTGCGTCGAACTGAAGATCAACGGCGGGCGCCTGCGGGCCACGCGTGCGGCCTTCGGTGGCAACGCTCGGGCGGAGCACACTTGGACCGCGCCGCTGCAGATCGTGACGGTGAAGGGCAAGTCGTTCGACGCGCCGGAAGCCGGCGCGGGCGGCGGCGAGACGAAGACGATTGACGCGGCCGGCGCGGCGCGCATCAACGTTCTCGGCATCTCGAAGGCGGAAACGACGGGCATCAAGCTCGAAGACGCGGCGGTCGTGGTCAGCGGTGGCCGCGGTCTCGGCGATGCCGATGCGTTCAAGATGCTCGAAGACCTCGCGGCGACGATGAAGGTCGCGGCGGTGGGCGCTTCGCGCGCGGCCTGCGACCTCGGCTGGTACCCGCCGTCGCAGCAGGTCGGCCTGACGGGCAAGACGGTTTCGCCGAACCTGTACATCGCCGTCGCGATCAGCGGCGCGAGCCAGCACATGGCGGGCATGGCGGGTTCGAAGAACATCGTCGCGATCAACAAGGACGCCGACTCGAACATGGTGAAGGTGTCCAAGTTCGCGATCATCGACGACTACAAGAAGGTCGTCCCCGCGCTGATCGAAGAGATCAAGAAGCTCGGGTAGGACCACGGCCCGGAGACGGGACGACGGCATGATGGAAGAAGGGGTGGCCTCGGCCACCCCTTCTTTGCGCGCCTGCGGCGGGCCGGGTGGAGGGATGGTGGACGGGTCCCAACGGCCCATGGGAGTGGGCCCGGATGGACCGCGCAAGGGGTTCGTGGAGGAGTACAACTGATTCATCGAGAGAGCGGACGCGGGACCAGGGACCGGAAACGGGCCGCCCGCGGGGACAGGAGGAATGAGATGCGCAGCACCATCCACGCCCTGTTCGGAGTCCTTCAGGTTGATAGGACCGGCCCCGGGCAATAGCCCACAGGCGGCCTGACTGCCACGAACGCGCCGGATGCAGCTCCCACGGTGGAGGCCCGGCCAACCCACCAGCGGTGACAACGAGGCAGAACGAGACCGCCGACCCCATGCACCAGATCGCGAAGGCCCCGGAGACGGGGCCTTCGCCGTGCGCGGCCATTCGGCCGTGGCCGGGAATGCGCCCGGCCGATACGGTAGGGAAACCAACGCATGGGAGCCGGGCAGGGATGATGGGGAGTTCGATGGAACACGACGGTAGTGGTTCGAGTGCACGCCCGTTCGCACTCCCCGCGATCCTCGTGGCGGTCTCGGCGGCGCTTTTCCTGCTCTGCGCGCTGGGGTACCGGATCGGGAAGGACGACTTCGGCGACGACGGAGAGGGGCTGAGCCGTAAGGCGATCGACTTCCTGTCGTTCGCGTACTCGTTCGGGGCGATTTCACTGCTGGCGCTGGTGATCCTGTCGCCTTCGTACCCGCGCTTCGCGGGGTGGATGCTCATCGGGCTCGGGCTGCCGCTGCTGCCCCTGGCGGGGATGGAATTCGCCGCCGAGAACCTCAGCCGGCTGGAAGTGGCGATTGGCGTCGCGAGCGCCCTGGCGTTCCTGTTGCCGCCCATCGGCGGGATTCTGTTGCTGCTGGCGGCGAAGCGGGACCGCCGCGCGGCGTCGTAGGGCGACGATGACGACGATTCTCCGGTTGGGCACGAGCGAGGACGAGAACGACCGCGTGCCGGCGAGCGAGCGGACGGCGGCGGTGGCCGAACGCACTTTCGCAGAGCTGACGGGGCAGCCGGCTGCGACGATCAGCAAGCGGATGTGGCCGACGCCCGCCTTCCCGGGGCTGCTCAAACGGTGGCTGGACGAGACGGAACCCGACCTGGTGCTCCTCTGGGTCGCGGGGTACTGGGTGACGTACCGCTCCGTGCCGCTGAAGCTGCAGCGGCGGCTGGGTTCGGTGGGTGGGAAGCTGGCCGACGCGGGGCAGGCGGCGGCGGATGTGCGATGGCTCGCGGAATCCCGCCCGTTCCACTTCGGCCGGCGCTGGCTGCTGCGCACCGTCGGGGGAGAGGCGAACTTCAGCGTCGACGCGGTGACGGCGGTGGTGGAGCAGTGCGCGCGCACGGTGCTCGCGAAAGAGGGGACCGTGCTGGTGGTGCGGGGGCCCCAGAACGCGCTCTCGGCCGACACATCGCCGAAAGCGATCGCGCAAGCGGAGCGGACGCGCTTGGAGCTGCATCGCCGCGTGCGGGCCGTGTGCGAGCGGCTGCACGTGGAGTACATCGGACAGGACGAGCCGTATGAAACGGCGGCGGACCGGGGCCTGTTCCTCGGCGACCTCGTCCATGGGACAGCGGCGATGCACCGGCAGCGGGGCGAGGAAGAGGGCAGGGCGATGGCCGCGGCCTGGCTGCGCGAACGCTGAGGGGCGAACGGCCGGTGACGGCGGAGACGGCTACCAGACGAACGGCATGAGCCGCTTGCGGCCCTGGATGTACCGTCCGTAGGTGGCGCCGAGTTCCGCGAGCAGGGTTCGCTCCTCGACGCGGATGCGCGCGATGAGGACGACGAGCGGCGCGAGGACGCAGACGGCCAGGCCGGCGGCGTTGCCGGAGGCCAATCCGCCGCCCGCGAGCATGATGAGCGCGCCGGAGTACGCAGGGTGCCGCACAAGGCGGTATGGCCCGCCACTGACGATGGACTGGCCGGGTGTGACGGTCACGACCGGGGAGTAGGCCTCGCCGAGGGCGCGGACGGCGGCCGCACGGATGGCCGCGCCGAGCACGACACAGGCCGCGCCAGCGAGTTGCCAGGCCCACCACCGGCCCGCGAAATCGAGGCGCGGCGCGAACAGCAAGAGCGCGAAGGCCGCGACCTCCGAGAAGACGAACGTGGCGGCGATCGCCGGGAGCGTTCCGTGGTCCTGAGGGGGGCGCCGGTGACGGCGGACGAGCGCGAGCAGCAGGCGGCCCGATTCGGCCATGAAGTAGGCGAGGAGAACGAGGCCGATGGCGATGAACCCCGGCACGCGAAGAGAGTCCGGCACGGCCCGCCTCACCGGGAACGCCCGGCGCGCGCATCGTGGGCGGGCGCCCGGGGGAGCGCAAGGGCCCAATGGGTCAGTTTCGGGCGGGCGTCTCCTTCTTGGGAGGAAGCGACTGGAGGAGACGGGTGGTGGACGCGGCGATGTCCGCGACGGCGGCGCCGAAGGCGTCCTCGTTCGTCCGAGAGGGGGTGCGGAAGCCGCTCACCTTGCGAACGAACTGGAGGGCGGCGGCGAGGATCTCCTCATCGGAGGCGGGGCCGGTCGTGGTGCGAAGGGGCTTGATGCTGCGGCACATGGCGCTGCTCCGGGTGGGGACTGCGCCCGTCACGATCGCCGGGGCCGGCGCGAGCTGTCAATCACGGCCCGAGAAAACGGCGCGGAAGGCCCGGGCGCGAAGGTTCGATCGGCGCTTACCCGTCGCGTACCACCGTGCGTGAATGATGCAGGGTTGGCCGCCGACCGCGGCCCGCGGAGGGACGGAATGGAGATCGATCGGCTGATGGGGCTGCCGGCGCACGCACTCATCGTGCATGCGGCGGTGGTGCTGGTGCCGCTGGCGATGCTCGCGCTGGTGGTCACGGGGTGGCGGGCGCCGTGGCGGCAGGTGTACGCGCTGCCGGTGGCGCTGCTCGCGGCGGGCGGCGCATTCTTCGCCATCCTCGCGGCGGGCAGCGGCGAGCCGTTGGAGCATCGCGTGAAGGACGTGGCGAGGGAGCAGGGGCTGGGACGGGTCAACTTCGGCGACCACCCGGAAGAGGGCGAGATGGCCCGCAACCTCGCCGTCGTGTTCGCGCTGACCGCGATCGGCCTGTTCCTCGTGACGCGCTACGGGAAGCGCTGGAACCTGCCGGAGTGGGCGCCGACGGCGGTCTACGCGGTGGCCGTGCTGGCGGGCCTGGGCGCCACCGGGATCATGGTCGCGGCGGGCCACTCGGGCGCGGAACTGGTGTGGAAGGACGTGGGATCGCTGACGGCCGGGAAGTAGTGGCGGCCAAGCACCGGGTGACGGGCGACGGTACACTCGGAGCATGAGCACACCGGCGGGACTGTTCATCGCGACGATGATCATCGTGGCGGGTATCGCGGTGGCCCTCCTCGGGGAATCCGGGAGCGCGCAGGAGGGGTTCACGCGACGCGCGGTTGCGCCAGCCATCGCGCGGGACGGCCTTGCCCCTTCGCCCACTCCCGCGCCGACGCCGACTCCCACGCCGCCGCCGCCGCTGGCCGCGGCACGCTGTTACGAACCGCGCGGCGACGTCTCCGGGTTCGACGTTCGCCCCGCGGACGGCGATTCCGTGCTTCGAAACTGCCAGGTGGTTGCGTACTACGGGTACCCGGGCGTGCCGGGTCTCGGGGTGCTTGGAGAAGGCACCGAGGCGCAGATGCTCGCCCGGCTCGCGGGCGAAGTGGCCGCGTACGACGAGGCCAACGGCGGCCGCCACGCGATCGGCGCGCTGCACCTGATCGCGGCCGTGGCACAGGCGGCGGCGACCGCGGACGGCAGCTGGCTGGTGCGCATGCCCTCGGACGCCATCGACCACCAGCTCGCGCTCGCGGAGGAGCACGACCTGCTTGTCATCCTCGATGTGCAGATGGGCCACAGCACGGTGGGGCAGGAGATCCCGCGGCTGCTCCCATACCTTGCGAATCCACGCGTGCACCTCGCGGTGGACCCGGAGTGGGCGATGCCGCCGGGGGTCGCGCCGGGGACGATCATCGGCGGCATGGACGCGAGCGCGATCAACGAGGCGCAGCGGCTGATGTCCGAGTACATCACGGCGCACGGGCTCGGCAACCGGATGCTGGTGGTGCACCAGTTCACGCCGGGGATGATCCGCAACAAGAGCGAGCTGGCGTGGTACCCCGGGGTGGACCTCGTCATCGACATGGACGGGTTCGGCGGGCAGGGGATCAAACTCGCGCACTACGACCAGTTCGTCGCGCAGGATGGAGCCCCCCACGGTGGGCTCAAGCTGTTTTATGACGAGGACGTCAACCTGCTGTCGCCGGCGCACGTGGCGGCGCTTTCGCCCCAGCCCGACCTCGTGATCTTTCAGTAAGCGGCGGGCGCGCCGCGACGGTGATGCGCGGGGATGGTAGAAACCGGGCATGGATGACGCATTTCGGTTGGAGGGCCGGCTCGCCGTCGTGACGGGCGGGTCCCGGGGGATCGGGTTCGCGATTGCGCGGGCGTTCGTGGATGCGGGTGCACGGGTGGTGATCACGGCCCGAAACGCCGATCAGCTGCGCGAGGCGGAGGCGGCGCTGGGGCCGAACGCCATCGGCAAGGTGTGCGATAACGCGGACCCGGCACAGATCGCGCGCGCGGCGGAGGAGGCGTGGCGGCTGCAGCCGGTCACGGTGCTCGTGAACAACGCCGGCGTGAGCAGCTTCTACAAGCGGGCCGAGTTCGTGACCGTCGAGGACTGGGACCCCGCGTTCGACATCAACGTGCGGGGGACGTTCTTCTGGTCGGCGGAAATCGCGCGGCGATTGTTCGAGGCGAAGCTGGGCGGATCGATCATCAACATGAGCTCCGTGGCCGGCATCGCAGCCGCTGGCGCGATTGAGCGTGTACGGCGCGACCAAGGCGGCAATGGATTCGCTCTCGCGGGGACTGGCCCTGGAATGGGCGGACCGGGGGGTGCGGGTGAACAGCATCGCGCCGGGGTGGGTCGACACGGACTTCACGAGCGACCTCTTCGCGAGCCGCTGGGGCGAGACGCTGCGCGCGGACGTACCCCTCGGGCGGGTGGCCGATGCGGCCGATATCACCGGCGCCGCGCTCTACCTGGCGAGCGACGCGAGCAGCTACGTGACGGGGACGGTGCTGACGATCGACGGGGGCCGTTCGCTGCGGTAACGGGGCTGGCGCCGGGGGACGGGGTGCGCGACGATCGGGGCGATGAACGATGGCGCGCGGCCGCGGTTACTGCTCCTGCACGGGTTCCTGGTTCGGCGGAGTGTGTGGGATGCGCTGGCGGCGGAGCTTTCGCATGATGCGGAGGTGATCGCGCCGGACCTGCCGGGGTACGGGCGGCAGGGGCGGGGAATGCGCTCGTACCAGCTCGACGATGTCGTGGACGCGCTCCTGCCGGTTGTGGAGCAGGAACAGCCAACGCATATCCTCGGGCATTCGATGGGCGGCATCGTCGCGATGGCGTTGGCGGTACGGCGGCCGGGGCAGTTCGAGCGAGTGGGGGTTGCGGGCCTGCCCGTGTACCGATCGCGCGCGGAAGGGCTAGCGCACATGCGCCGCCGGGGGCGGGTGCGCGACATCCTGCTGCGCCAACACCAGCTGACACACGCCGGCTGCGTCGCGATCCACCGAACGAGGCGGATGTGGCTGCCGGTGGCGAGCCGCATGACCTGGCGGCACGCGGACATGATGGTCTCGGGCGGGTTCCACCACACCTTCGAGAGCCACGCGGAGGCGATCGAGGCGATCATCTTCGCCGGGCACGTGGAAGGGCTCGCGGAGCGGATCCATGTGCCGGTCGAGGCGCTGCACGGGGAACGCGACGGTGCGGCCCCGATCGGCCCGGTGCGCGCGGTCGCGGAGCGGTTCGGATGGCGGTTGCGGGTAGCGCCAACGGGGCGGCACGAGGTCGCGCTGTCGCGGCCGCATATGACGGCGGCATGGGTACGTGCGAATCTCTTCGAGCCCGTGACGCCGGCCACCTGAGCGGCATGGCCGACGGCAGTACGGATTCACCTCTTGGTCATTCGCTCTAAGCGTGATTAGCTTTCGTGCGGGCGATGCCGGCGATGGAGCGGACGCCGGCGTCGTTCTTGAATCAGTATCTTCTGATCGAATGTCCCCGGGCCTTGACGCCACAATTCGCCATGCGTAGGAAGCGGCATGGAAATTGGAGGGACCATGGGGGACTGGCGCGAGGCGATCCGGGCGGCACGGGATGCGCGAGGCTGGTCGCGAGCGCAGGCAGCGGCAAAGACGGGCGCTGGGGCGGCCAGCATCGAGACCTGGGAAAAGGGATTGCGGCACCCGCGGCGAGAGAGCCTGCTCCGCTATTGCGAGGGGCTCGGAATGGCCGCCGACGCCCGCCGGCCCGTCCTCGCGGACGCCGGGTATGAGCCGGAGCCGGACGAGCCCGTCGCGGAGCTGCGGCAGCGGCGCCGCATCGGGTTGCGGCCGTACGCGGACGAGATGGAGGCGTACCGCTGGTCGTTCCTGCTTTTGGACGACTACAACGACATCATCGCGTGGAATTCGGTGGCCGAGGCGGTCGCGGAGTTGAACTTCGCCGAGCACTTCGAGACGCTCGGCGAGCGCAACGTGGTCTGGCTGGCGGCGACGCCGCACTTCCGCGATCACCTGTTGAACTGGATGGACCTCATCGGGCGGCAGGTGTCGTTCTGGAAGATGGCCCACCTTTCGCGCCCGCCGGACACGGAGACAGGGGAACAGGGCCAGGGCGCCGCGCCGCTCCTGCAGATGATGATGGCCCTGGGGAACCGGTTCCCCGGCGCGTTCAGCGACCTGCTCACGCTCTACCAGACGATCCCGGCCTGGCGCGAAGGGTGGCGCAACAGCCACCCCGTGACGTGGCGGGTGAACGACGGGACAGTGCTGCGCTTCGAGACGGTGTTCCGGGCGTGGAGCGAGTTCGATTCGCTGTACGCGTTCGATTGGCACCCGGCGGACGCCGAGACGTGGCGGTGGGTTGACCAGGCGATGCGAACGCACGAGGCACGCTCGCGGGAGCACTGGGAGCGGGAGCTTCCGGTGCGGTGGAACGATGCGCTGCACGCGTTCCGGAAGCGGCTGGGCCTTTCGCAGGCGGAGTTCGGCGCGCGGATCGGCCTCTCCGCCGATGGCGTCTACAGCCTCGAAAAAGCCCGGCGGCGGCCGCGGCGCGAGACGATCATGACGATCGTCCGGTCGCTGCAGATGGATGGGCCGACGACGAACTTCATTCTCGAGGACCTCTCCATGAGCCCGGAGCCGGCGTGGATCGCGCGCTGGATGTCGGGGCTCGACGTCGCGTACCACCCGAACGCAGCCGTGTTCTACCTCTCCGCGGCGGAGCTGGAAGAGGATGCCGAGCGCCTGCCGTGGCCGCTGTTCGTATTCGATGCGGATTGCCGGCTGATCGGCGGGAACACGTACGCCCGGCGGCTCGACCTGATCCCGCTTCCGCCGTTCCACGACAGCGAACGGGGGCCGCACCTGCTCGAGATCGTGACGTCCGAGGCGTTCCGGATGCACGTGGAGAACTGGGAGGAAGTGGTGCTCGCGCTGGTGCCGGCGCCGCTCAAGCCGTTCCTGAACCCCACGCTGCCCGGCACGGCGGGACGCGCGTTCGAGCAGGCCGTGGCCTCCGTGCGGCGAACGCGCAAGGGGATGGCGGCGATCCGGGACCTGATTGCCGCCTGGGAGCGGCGTGAGCCCCGGACCGTGGACGCGCGGGTGGTGTTCGAACTGCGCTGGCGCCACGACGACGGGAGCCTGCTCGTGTTCGATGGACTGGTCGCGGGCTGGAACGCGCTCGACCCCTACTGGGTGATTGACCTGCACCCGGCCAATGCCTCGACCTTCGAGTGGTTCGAGCGGCAGTGGGGCCCGGCGCCGCCCGGGGCGCCACCACCGTGGCCAGCCGCGGCGGCGACTTCGCCCCGCCCGTAAGCGGCTTATGGCTCGTATACTTCCTCCCGAACAACGGAGGCATGGGATGGAATTCAGGAACGTAGGATTCTCGGGTCTGCGCGTCTCGGTCGCGGGCCTGGGGTGCAATAACTTCGGCATGCGGCTGGACCAGGAGAAGACGCAGGCGGTCGTCGACAAAGCGATCGACCTCGGGGTGACGCTGTTCGACACGGCGGACGTGTATGGCGGCGGCCAATCGGAAGTGATGCTCGGGAAGGCGCTGGGCGACCGGCGGCAGGACGTGATCGTTGCGACAAAGTTCGGCAGCCCGATGGGCGAAGGGCCATACAAGGCGGGCGGATCGCGGCGCTACATCATGGCCGCGTGCGAGGCGAGCCTGAAGCGGCTGGGGACGGACTACATCGACCTTTACCAGATTCACCGCCCGGACGCGTCGACCCCGCTGGAGGAGACGATGCGCGCGCTGGAGGACCTCGTGCGCAGCGGCAAGGTGCGGTACATCGGCCATTCGAACTTCGCGGGGTGGCAGGCAGCGGAGGCACACGCGGTGGCGAAATACGAGCGGATCGCGCCGTTCATCTCGGCGCAGAACGAGTACAGCCTGCTCAACCGGAAGATCGACGGCGACCTCGTGCCGGCGCTGCAGCAGTACAACGTGGGCCTGCTGCCGTACTTCCCGCTCGCGAGCGGGCTGCTGACGGGGAAGTACACCCAGGGGCAGGAGCCGCCGGCGGGGACGCGGCTGGCGGCGTGGGGTCCGCGCGCGGGGCGGATGCTGAGCGACCGGAACTTCGAGACGATCGAGAAGCTGACGACGTTCGCGCAGACGCGCGGGCATTCCATCCTCGACCTGGCGATGGGCTGGCTGGCGAGCAAGAGCTTCGTGCCGAGCGTGATCGCAGGGGCGACTTCGCCGGAGCAGATCGCGCAGAACGTGGCGGCGCTGGAATGGCGGCTGACGCCCGAGGAGATGGCCGAGGTCGACAAGATCACGGCGTAATCCGAGAGGGAGACGAACGGAGAGGCCCCGCCATGATGCGGGGCCTCGTCGCGTCTTCCGCGCGGAGCGGGTGCTGATGCGCCCGAGGATGGCCAGCCCTTCCGATTCCGTAAATGGCCGCGCGGACCGCGCTTTCGGCCAGCGATGGCGCTTCTGAAGGGGGTGCGGAGATTGGGACCTAGTGAAAGTTCCTATCTTTCGCCTTTGCCGCCCCGATCGCCGGGCCCCTATACTGACGAGGTGCGAAGCGGTCACGCGCTTGGAGGGGGTGCCACGGCGTGATTCCTGGAGACGATAATCCGCGAGAAGCCTGCGGCGTGTTTGGGGTGTACGGCCCCGGCGAAGACGTTGCGCGGCTGACCTTCTATGGGCTGTACGCCCTCCAACACCGCGGGCAGGAAAGCGCCGGCATCGCAGCGAGCAACGGGAGCGACAGCTTCAGCGTTCGCACGGGCATGGGGCTGGTCTCGCAGGTGTTCGACGAGGAGGATCTCGCGTTCCTCCGTGGACACATCGCCATTGGGCACACGCGCTACAGCACGGCCGGCGGGTCGCTGGCGTGCAACGCGCAGCCGATCCTCGTGCGGGATCGCGAGACGGGCGAACAGATCGCCCTCGCCCACAACGGCAACCTGACAAACGCCGACGTGCTGCGCGAGGACCTCGAGGCGCAGGGTGTGCGTTTCGAATCCACCGCCGATAGCGAGCTCATCGCGCACCTGCTGGCGATGGCGCCCACGGGCACGTGGGAAGAGAAGTTCCACTACGTGATGCGCCGCATCGAGGGCGCCTACAGCCTCGTGATCATGACCAAGGACGTCCTGTTCGGCGTGCGCGACCCCCTTGGGGTGCGGCCGCTGTGCTTCGGGCGGCTCGGCAATGGCGGCTGGGTGGTCGCTTCGGAGTCGTGCGCGCTTGAGCACCTCGGCGTGCCGCTCGAGCGCGAAGTCCGGCCCCGCGAAGTCGTGCAGATCGACCAGAGCGGCATTCGCAGCTTCTCGCCGGTGGCGCCGATGCCGAAACGGGCGGCATGCACGTTCGAGTACATCTATTTCGCACGCCCGGACAGCCAGTTCCTCGGCAAACTCATCTACCCGGTGCGGGAAGAGTTGGGCGCGCAACTGGCGCGCGAGCATCACGTGGACGCCGACATCGTGATTGGCGTGCCGGATTCGGCGATCCCGGCGGCCATCGGGTACGCCCGCGAAGCCGGGATCATGTACCGCGAAGGGCTCGTGAAGAACCGCTACGTTGGCCGCACGTTCATCCAGCCGGACCAGCGCATTCGCGCGGCGGGCGTGAGCCTGAAGTTCAACGCGCTGGGCGATGTGCTGCGGGGCAAGCGGGTGATCGTGGTCGATGACTCGATCGTCCGGGGCACGACGACGCCGCGCGTGATCCAGTTGCTCCGCAACGCGGGGGCGACGGAGGTCCACATGCGGTTTGCCTCGCCACCCATTGTTTCGCCCTGCTTCTTCGGGGTGGACATGGCGTCCAAGGCGGAGCTGATCGCGGCGAACAAGTCGATCGAGGAGATTCGCCAGCACATCGGCGCGGACTCCCTGGGGTACCTGAGCCTGGAGGGGTTGAACGCGGCGACGGGGCAGGACGCGAACGACCTCTGCAACGCCTGCTTCACGGGTGTGTACCCGATCAACGTTCAGCTGGAGATGGACGACATGGCATCCGGGCGGCGCGAGCCGGTGCTTGCGGCGGCGGACAGCCTCAACCGGTCCGGGCGCCCCTAACCGGCCCGTCCGGCGGTCCTTCGGTCCCACGTATCCGAGCCGCCCGGCCGCTTTCGCGCGTGCGTGGTGGGTGCAGCGTGCGCCATGGAGAACCTCCATGGAGGGCGCCATGAACACGCGACAACGATGGCTGCTGGCGGCCGCGATGGCGGCGACGGGACCGGCGATGCTGCTGGCGGGGACAGCCGTCTTCGCCACCATGTCCGAGGGCGTTGGAGACGGGATCGCGGTCGCCGGGATGTTGGCGGGGTTCCCGCTCTCGACCGCGGCGGTGGCGCTGGTGCTATGGCGGGCCAGGGCTGCGATCTGCCTGCGCGTTGCGGTGGCGGCGCTGCCGTTGTTCGTGGCCGGGGTGGTGCTCCACAACCTTGTCTTCGGGTTGGTGGGCGTCGAGGAGGGGGTGTTCTTCCTGCTGGCGTTCCTGGTGGCGCCGGCGATGTTCGTGGGCGGGCTGGCGGCGGCGGCACACGCCGCGTGGCGAACGCCACGGGGCGGGGGGCGGCCGCTGGCGCACGCCTGAGGCGGCGGGGCGGGAGCGTGTGCTATTCTCGCTGCATCGGCAATGACCGGGACGAGTAGCCCGCCGCCCCAGAGAGTTCGCGCCCCAGGCTGAAAGCGCGGCGAGAAGGCGGGCGAACACCACCCGCGAGCCTGCCGCGAACGGCGCATCCGCGCCCCAAGCGAGCACGGTTGGCCCCGTCATCGGCCAGAGATGAGGCCGCCCCGCGGGCGGCGAACCCGGGTGGAACCACGAGCCCGCGCGCTCGTCCCGGGATCCGGTGCGGCACCGACGCCGCGCCCCTTCGCGCAGGACGGAACAGAGGGACAGCGATGCCGCGACTGCGTGTGTCCAATGGCACGACCCGGTGCGGGGCGGGCCGCGCGACTACCGTGGCTGGCTGAGGGCGCGCCCCCTTCGCCAGCCCGCTACCGGCGCATTCGCCCGCGGCTCGCCGCGAACCCCTGGAGCAAAGAACCATGGCAGACCCCATCGAATCCCACGTCGACCTCGCCGCTCTCCCGAAGGAGGAGCGCCTGAGCCGGATGCGCCACTCCGCCGCGCACGTGCTCGCGGAGGCGATGGTCGAACTCATGCCGGAGGCCGAGCTGGGCATCGGGCCGCCGATCGACACGGGCTTCTACTACGACTTCCGCCTGCCCCGGCCACTGAACGCGGACGACCTCGTGTGGCTCGAAGAGCGGATGCGGCGCTCGATCGCGGGCAAGCACGCGTTCCGGATGTCGGCGCTGACGAAGGCGGAGGCGGAGGCGAAGTGGGCGGCGCAGCCGTTCAAGCTCGACCTCCTGAAGGACCTGGAAGAGGGGAACGTGACGCAGTGCACGCACGCCGCCTTCACGGACCTCTGCCGCGGCGGCCACGTGAACGACACGGGCGAGATCCCGGCGTTCAAGCTCATGTCGATTGCGGGGGCGTACTGGCGGGGGAGCGAGAAGAACCCGCAGCTGCAGCGCGTGTACGGCGCGCTCTTCGAAAGCCAGGACGAGCTCGATGCGTACGAGCAGCAGCTGGAGGAGGCACGCCGCCGCGACCACCGGCGCATCGGCCGCGACCTGAAGCTGTTCGACCTGATCGAGAACATTGGGCCGGGGCACGTCATCTGGCTGCCCGCGGGCGCGACGATCCGGCGGGAGCTGATGCGCTGGATCGAGGACCTCGAGATCGAACGGGGCTACCAGCACATCGTGACGCCGAACGTGGGCAAGAAGGAGCTGTACGTCCGCTCCGGGCACTGGTCGCACTACCAGGAGGCGATGTACCCGATCATGGAGCGCGAGGGCGAGATCTACGCGCTGCGGCCGATGAACTGCCCGAGCCACATCATGGTGTACGAATCGGAGCTGCATTCGTACCGGGAACTGCCGATCCGGCTGGCGGAGCTGGGGAACATGCACCGCTGGGAGAAGTCGGGGCAGCTGACGGGCATGAGCCGGGTGCGGATCATGACGCTCAACGACTCGCACATTTTCTGCACCGGGCCGGAGCAGGTGGAGGAGGAGATCGCGGGGGTGCTGCACCTCATGGAGGAGGTGTACGGCACGCTCGGGCTGCGGAACTACAGCTACCGCCTCTCCCTCGGCGACCCGGACGACAAGGAGAAGTACGTCGACAACCCGCCGATGTGGGAGATGGGCGAAGCGCTCCTGCGGCGGGTGATGCAGCAGTCCGGCCTTGAGTTCTACGAGGCGAAGGGCGAGGCGGCGTTCTACGGGCCGAAGATCGATGTGCAGTTCCAGACGGCGGCGGGCAAGGACGAGACGCTCGTGACCATCCAGGTGGACTTCCATCTGCCGGCGCAGTTCGAACTGGAGTACGTGGCCGAAGACGGCACGCGCCAGCGGCCGATCATCGTCCACCGCGGGGTGCTTTCGACGATGGAGCGCATGGTGGCGCTGCTCATCGAGGAGTACGAGGGGAACTTCCCGCTGTGGCTTTCGCCGGTGCAGGCGGTCGTCATCCCGATCGCGGACCGGCACGTGGCGTACGCCGAGGAAGTGGCGAAGGAGCTCCGCGCGGCGAAGCTGCGGGTGGAGGTCGACGGGCGGAACGAACGGATGAACGGGAAGATCCGCGACGCGCAGATGCGGAAGATCCCGTACATGCTCGTGGTCGGGGACCGGGAGGCGGAGGCGCGAGCGGCCGCGGTGCGGGTGCGCGGCGGGGGCGACCTGGGCGCGACGCCGGTCGTCGATATCGTCGCGAAGCTGAGGGGCGAGCGGGACGCGAAGGCGCTCGTGCCGGGGGTGTTCAAGGACGCCTGAGGCGGCATCGCACCAGCGACGAAGGGCCCCGGTATCCCGGGGCCTTCGTGTGTTCGCCACCGCTGCATCGGCGGAGGTCCGGTGACGGACAAAGCAGAAGGCCCCGGAATCGGGGCCTTCGTGGTTGGTGCATGGGAACGGCGGTCTCGGTCTGCCTCGTTGTTGCCGCTGTTGGGTTGCCGGGCCTCCCGCTCAGGAGATTGCATCCGGCGTGTGCGTGGCAGTCAGGCCGCCTGTGGGCTGTCGCCCGCAGGTCTACCTGTCAACCTGGAGTACTCCGAACAGGGCGTGGATAGTGCTTCGCATCTCAATCCTCCCGTTCCCCGGGCCTCCCACCGTGGTGGTCTGGCCCCGTCGCCCGCTCTCCCGATGGATCTGTTTTACCCCGTTTCGGAGCGGTTTCGTGGGCCATCGGGGGCCATCGAAATGGACCGTTGGATCCGGTCCACCAGACGTCCACCGAAGCCCCGCCGCTCACTTCGTTACGTCGAGCAGGAAGCGGTAGGCGGCGGCGCTCGCATCGAGAGCCTGTGATGGGCGGCCGCCGGAGACCCCGATGGAGGCGCCGCCGGGCCAGGGTGATCGGCGCCGGCGATGACCAGCAGCTCCGTACGCGCGCCGTCGCGGCACCCCTGCCACGCGGACGTCGTGAGGGCACCCTCCGTTCGCGTGAGCGGCGGCCCGGCGCAGCCCATGGCCGCGCTCCAGGCCGCCATCGTGGCGGCGGTGGAGCGGAAGTCGACGTTCGCGACGGAGCGGTCACCCTGGCCGCCCTCAAGGGGGTGGTTACGGTCGGCGTCGCCGTGGATATCGAGCAGCGGCACGGGGCGCGACGGCTGGCAGCGGTCGATTTCGATCGAACCGGCGACCGGGACCACCGCGTTCACGACGTCCGGCCGTTCGCACGCGAGGCGGAACGCCATGATGGCGCCGTTGGAATGGCCGGTCACGAGCACGCGCCCGCTGTCGATGGGCAGAGCCGCCTGCAGCTGCTCGATGAGCGCGGCGAGGAAGCCGGTGTCATCGACGCTCAGCACGGTCGCGGGCCGGCAGCAGGCGCCGCCGTTCCAGGTGCGTTCGACCCCGGCGGGGAACACGACGATGAAGTGCTCCGCATCGGCGAGGGCCTCGAAGCGGCTGGCGGCGGCGAACTGCTCGGGGGTGCCGAGGCCGCCGTGAAGCGCGACCACGAGCGGCACCTTCGCGCCCGAGGCGGCCACCGCGGCAGGCACATAGAGACGATAGCTCCGTTCGAGGGCGCCGTGACGAAGGGTGTGTGTGGATGCGCCGGGCGTGGCCGGGGGGCGGGACGATGCGACGGGGGAGGTCTCGGCGGTCGTTGCGGATGCAATGGCCGTGGGTTTGGGCGAGGTGCTGCCGCTTCCGCCGCAGGCGGTGAGCAGGAGCATGGCCACCAGCACAAGAGCAATCGTTTTCGGCATAACCCTGAGTATGGCCCGAGTACTCCCCGAGGTGACGGGGGGTGAACCCGATATGCCAGGAAAGCTTACTCCTTCTTCTCCCGCGGGGTGACCTTAGAGCGTTAGCCTCGACAATGCGATGAGTTCGTAATGCCCTTTTCGGCCCTTGCGAGGCGATTTGAAGCAACTGGCGAAATCCATGACCGGCGTGGCGGCCGCGGGGTTGGCCCTGAACCAACGCGAGGAGGATCTCGAGGGAGCGCGTATCGAACCGAAGCAGGTGCCCTCGGCGCTGCGGCTGTTCTGGGCGGACGGGCTCTTCGCGGCGGCGCAGGACGCGTTCATCCTCGCCTACCTCCCGCTGCTCGCGACGGAACTCGGGGCAGGCGGAGCGGAGATTGGACTGCTGGCATCCAGCCAGAGCCTGGGCGGCGTGCTGGCGCTCTACCCGGGGGCGATGGCGGCACGGCATGCGCGCAGCCGCCGCTGGCTTGTGGTCCTGTTCGCGGGACTGCTGGGGCGGTTCGCGTTGCTCGCGAGCGCGTTCGCGGTGGCGCTGGCGAGCGGCAACACGGCGCTCTACCTCGTCATCGGGCTGTTTGCGCTGCGGGCGTTCCTGGGGAACTTCACGCTCCCGGCGTGGACATCGCTGGCGGCCGACATCATCCCGCCGGGGGCGAGGTCGCGGTACTTCGCCTCCCGGAACGTCGCCATCAACCTCGCGACGCTGGCGATCACGCCGCTCGGCGGGCTCTTGCTCGACTGGCTGGGGATGCCGGGCGGGTACGTGGTCGCGCTCGGGGTTTCGTTCGGGCTGGGGATGTGCGCCACCTTCGTGTACTCACGGCTGCCGGAGCCCCCGCGCGCGCCGGCGGCGGAGCGGGCGGGCAAGCGGTTCCGGCCATTGGCGGCAGCGCGTGACCGCCACTTCCGCACCTTCCTGGCCGCGACCTTCGTCCTCCAGTTCGCGACGATGATCGCGGGCCCGTTCTTCAACGTTTACCTGAAGAACGACCTCGGCGCGTCGAACTTCGAGGTCGGGCTACTCTCCACGGCGGCCGCGTTCGCGGGGATGATCGGCCAGCTGTACTTCGGCGACGTCATGGCACGGCGAGGCGCGCTCTGGCTCACGCGCGCGGCGCTGGTGACGATGCCCGTCCTGCCGCTGATGTGGCTGGGCATCTCCAACCCGTGGCTGGTGCTGGCGCCGAACATGCTTGGCGGGTTCATCTGGTCGGCGTTCAACCTCGCCAACTTCCAACTGCTGCTCGAAGTGACGCATGAGGAGAATCGCGAGGAGTTCGTCGCGATCTTCCACACGGGCGTGTTCTTCGCGCTCTTCCTGGCGCCGTTCCTGGGCGGGGTGGTGGTCGACACGATGGGGTATAAAGCGGCGTTCGCGCTCTCGGGCGGCGGGCGAGTCGTGGCGGCGGTGATGTTCTTCGTGGCGATGCGCGAGCCGGCGAAGGAGGCCGCGCGCGGGATGATCCTGCGTCGCGCCGAAACGGAGGCGTAGCGCCGCACGTTCGCGGAGGGACGGCCGGGCCTTTACGCTGGTGCCGTGGCGGATGTCCATCTCATCGAGCAGGTTGCGGTTGCGCTTGGGGTCGGCTTCGCCGGCGGCCTTGGCGCGCGCATGGTCCGGCTTTCCCCGATTGTCGGGTACCTGGCGGCGGGGGTGGTCATCGGCCCGTTCACGCCGGGGTACGAAGGCGATATCGCGACCCTCGAACAGCTGGCGGAGATCGGGATCATCTTCCTGATGTTCGGCGTGGGCCTGCACTTCAACGTGCGGGACCTGTGGTCGGTGCGGCGGGTGGCGATCCCGGGGGCGCTCATCCAGATGGCACTGGTCACGCTGGCGACGGTGTGGGCTGCGAGCTTCTTCGGGCTCGGGGGACGCGAAGGCACCGTCCTCGGATTCGCGCTCGCGATTTCGAGCACGGTGGTCGTGGTTCGCGCGCTGGAAGAGCGCGGGATGATGGGCTCGGTCCATGCGCGGGTGGCCATTGGCTGGCTGATCGTCCAGGACATCGCGACGGTGTTCATTCTCGCGGTACTGCCCGCGCTCGAGGCGGGCGGACTCGAGGCGTTCGCGCGGTCGGCGGGGCGCGACCTGGCGGTGGCGGCGGTGTTCCTCGTGGTCGTGCTGACCGCGGGCGCGCGCGCGGTGCCGTGGCTGCTGGCGGTGGTGGCACGGCTGGGCTCGCGGGAGCTATTCATCCTCGCGGTTGTGAGCGTGGCGATGGGGGTGGCGGCGGGGGCGGCGGCCGCGGGTCTTTCCGTCGCGCTCGGCGCGTTCGTTGGGGGCGTGGTGGTCAGCGAAAAGGAGACGAGCCACCAGGCGGCGGCGGACGTGGTGCCGCTGCGCGAGGCGTTCGCCGTGCTGTTCTTCGTCTCCGTGGGGATGCTGCTGGACCCCGCGGTGTTCCGGGACCACCCGGGGCTGGTGGCGACGGCATGCCTGATCGTGTTCGTGGTGAAGGGACTCGGGACGGCGGTGATCGCGGCGGCGTTTCCCTATCCCGCGCGGACGGCGCTGGTGACGGGCGCGGGACTCGCGCAGGTGGGTGAGTTCTCGTTCATCATCGCCCGGGAAGGTGTGCAGGGCGGGCTGATGGGCGCGCCGGCGTACAACGCGGTGCTCGCTGCCGCGGCAATTTCGATCACGCTCAACCCGCTGACCTTCGCGGGGATCCCGGCGTGGGAGCGGGTGTTCCGGCGTGCGGGCTTCCTCTGGCGATGGGCCGACCGGCAGGGTCCCCTGCCGGAGTCGCCGGACAGGCTCAACGAGCACGCGGTCATCGCGGGGTATGGGCGGGTTGGGCAGCTCACGGGGCATTCGCTCGGGCAGCTGGAGATCCCGTTTCTCGCCATCGATAGCGACCTCTCGCTGGTGCGGCAGCTCACGGAGGCGAAGATCCCGGCCATCTGGGGCGACACGGCGAGCGTGGAGGTGCTGCATCTCGCGGCGATCGAGCGGGCGAAGCTGCTCGTGGTGTGCGTGCCGGATGAGTCGACGGCGCTGCTCTGCGTGGCCAACGCGCGGCGGCTGAACCCGGCCGTTCGGATCATCGTGCGGGCGCGCGACGCAGGCGAGGTGGCGGTGCTGCGCGGCCTGGGCGCGGCGGAGGTCGTGGTGCCCGAGTACGAAGGCGGGCTCGAACTGATGCGCCAGTCGCTTATCGCGCTGGGGTACGACGCCGAGGAGGCGCTGCACTTCTCACGGGCGGTGCGCGATACCCACTACCTCGCGGAGGCGTGAACCAGTTCGCCCACGGGCACGTTCTCGGATTCGAGGTCGAGGGCACGGCGGCGCTGGCCAGCTTCGACCATTTTCGAGAGGGCGCGCTGGAGCTCGCTGAGGTCGCCGTCGCTGAGGTCCTTCATGAGGCCGGCGGCGTAATCGCGGACTTCGTTCGACACCTGGGAGCAGACGCGGAGGCCACGGTCCTCGAGCTTGATGCAAATGCCGCGGCGGTCGGTTGGGGAGATATCGCGCCGCAGGAAGCCACCGCGTTCGAGCCGTTCGAGGAGGGCGGAGACGGAGGGCCGGGTGATGTAGAGGCGGTCGGCCAGTTCGGCGTTGGAGATGCCGGGGGAATCAGAGACGAGCATGAGCAGGCGGAGCTGGGTGACGGTCAGGCCCTCGGTATCCCAGATGCGGAGCCGGAGCGGCTCCATGAGGGCGCTGGCTTTGAAAAACTCCGCCATGGCGGCCTCGAGGGGTGTGAGGACGAGTTCCGGTGGGGGCGGATTGAGCATGGCGTGCACTCCGTGGATGGCGAAGGTGGGAACGGACGTCGCGTGCGGTCCGGGTGCCAATGGAGGAACGGAAGGGCGCCGGTGAGGGCTCGAATCCCGTTCGGCCATGACCTCCTTAGCGCGTGACCGGGAACCCGGTGCGGCGTGCGCGGGATTGTGGCAGCGCCCGCGACGGTAATCAAGGGCAAATACTTCTCGGATTTCAAACTGGTTGGTATGGTGCGGCCCCAGCAGGAGGGCGAGACGAATGAAGTTCGGCATTTTCTACGAGCACCAGATTCCCCGGCCATGGGGCGAAGGCGCCGAACTGAAGCTGTTCCAGGACGCGCTGTCGCAGGTGGAACTCGCCGACAGCCTCGGCATCGATTACGCGTGGGAGGTGGAGCACCACTTCCTGGAGGAGTATTCGCACTCGTCGGCGCCGGAGGTATTCCTCGCGGCGGCGAGCCAGCGGACGAAGCGGATCCGGCTGGGGCACGGGATCAAGCTGATGCCGCCGAACTACAACCACCCGGCGCGCATCGCCGAGGAGATCGCCACGCTGGACCTGGTGTCGAACGGCCGGGTGGAGTGGGGGACGGGGGAATCGGCCTCGCGGGCGGAGCTGGAGGGGTTCAACATCAACCCCGCGGAGCGCCGCGCGATGTGGCGGGAGACGACCGAGCAGGTCGCGAACATGCTGGCGATGGACCCGTACCCGGGCTTCGAAGGCAAGTTCTTCTCGATGCCCGTGCGCAACGTGGTGCCGAAGCCGGTGCAGAAGCCGCACCCGCCGCTGTGGGTGGCGTGTTCGAACCGGGACACGATTCACCTTGCGGCGCAGCTGGGCATCGGCGCGCTCACGTTCGCGTTCGTCGACCCGGCGGAGGCGAAGAAGTGGGTGGATGATTACTACGAGACGTTCAAGCGGGAGTGTGTGCCGATCGGGCATGCGGTGAACCCGAACGTCGCGATGGTGACGAGCTTTTCGTGCCACCCGGACGCGGCCGAGGCGGCGCGGCGGGGTCTCGACGGCTTCCGCTTCTTCCAGTTCGCGCTGGGGCATCACTACAACTTCGGCGAGCACAAGCCGGGGCGGACGAACATCTGGAACAAGTACATCGCGGTGCGCGACGCGCTGGGGACGGAAGTCATGGGCGGCGGCACGGGCGGCATCGGCACGCCGGAGAGCATGCGCGCGCACCTGCGCGAGTTCGCGGCGGCGGGCGTGGACCAGACGGTGTTCATCCAGCAGGGCGGCAACAACCGTCACGAGGACATCTGCGATTCGCTGAACGTGTTCGCATCGGACGTGATGCCGGAGTTCAAGGAGCAGGAGGACGCGCGAACGCGGCAGAAGGCGGAGGAGCTGGCGCCGTACGTGGAGGCGGCGTTCCAGCGCAAGGAGTGGATGCGGGAGCTGACCGACGGCGAGATCGAGCCGTACCGGGCGTACGGGTTCGCCATCGCGGAGGAAGAGATCGCGAAGCTGCCGGAGGCGCAGCAGCGCCGCGCGCGGGCGATGCAGCGCCTGCGGGAGATAGCGCTCAAGGTCTGACGGCGCGGGCGCCGGTGGAATCCTTCGCGAAGGCCGGGGCATTTTCGCCCCGGCCTTCGCGTTATGGAACGTGTCAGGGGCGTTGCCCCGTGGCGGGGAAAGAAGTCAGGGGAGTTGCTTCTGCTCGCATAAGGGTAATCCCCGTGCGGTTCTGCAACGGATCGGCGAAAACCCGTAGTGCCGATGGGTGGGCATCGTGCCGATGATTGGTGCACGGCCGTTCCCGATGAGACACCGGGAGTGACCCGTGCGGAGGAGACCGATGGAGACCCCGATCCGGATTTGCGGACGCTGTGGCCAGACCTACGACTGGCGGCGCTCGCCAAGTTCCTCGCTGAAGATGACCTACTGCGGGTCGCTGTGCGAGAAAGCGGACCTGGGGTTCACGATCGAGACCCTGCTCTACGACTTCACGCGGGTGCGCCCGGCATGGCGTGCATTGCTGGCGGCGTAGGGGAATTTAGGCCGAAAGTCGGGTGGAAACTGCTCCTAACGGCGGTACGCCACCCGAGGCCGCCATGCCAACCTGACACAGGGCCGGGAAAGGCCCGGGGGAGGAACGCCATGGGAACCATCAGTGATTTCGACGCCCGGAACATCGTCACCTGCGCGCACTGCGGTCTGCGGTACGACTGGAGGCGGTCCCCGAGTTCGTCGCTGAAGATGACGTACTGCGGGTCGCTCTGCGAGAAGGCGGACCTGGGGTTCACGATCGAGACGATCCTGCGGGTCGAGTCGAAGACGGCGGCGGCCTAACAAGGGCGCTTTCCCAAGCCGCGGTTACGCCGGTGGCGGCAGCGGAGGGAACCTTCTACGCTGGATCTACGTTCTAGAAGTGGACACCACTCAGGACGTGGGGAGGGAACGTGGAAACGCCCATTATTGGCCCCGGTGCAACCGGGATGAGCCTCGCAAACATCAAGGTGTGCGCTCGCTGCGGGCTGCGCTATGACTGGCGCAAGTCCCCGAGTTCCTCGCTGAAGATGACGTACTGCAGCTCGCTGTGCGAGAAGGCGGACCTCGGCTTCACGCTCGAGGCACTGCTTCGCCACGAGAAGGCGACGAAGGAAGTGACGCCCGGCGTCTAGTCCTCGTCCGAACGTTCACACACGCGAACGGGGCCGAATCGGCCCCGTTCGTTGTTCCCGGCAGGTACCCGGTGAAGCCGGTGCGTCAGCGCGACGCACCGGCTTCATCGCGTTTGAAGGACGTAAGGCAGTCCTGGGAACAGAAGCTACGGTCCTTGTACTGGAGGGCGTCGCCCTGGATCTGTTGTCCGCACCGGTCACAGGTGTGCATGAGAACCTCCTTCGCGGCCGCGGCGTTCGCCGCGCCCTCCCCATTGGAGGGCACGGCGGCGAACGCGGGCGTCAGCGGGCGGGGGGCCGGGGTATCGGTGGGCTGGCGACGGCGCGCCCTTAACCCGCCCCTTCGAGGAGCTCGGGGTCGCCGCCGAGGGCGACGTGCCCGGCGTAGCGCGTGAACGCCTCCGGCGTAAGGGGATGGTGGTTGATGCCCCGGAAGTCCCGGGCGATGCGCTCCAACGGTGACGAGCGGTAGAACGCACGGCCACCGATGGCCTCAAAGGCTGCCTCGATCGCGCGAGCGCCGTGGGTACTGACGGCGCGCTTCGCGTGCTGGACCGCGAGGAAGTTTTCGAAGGTGGACTCGGGGTCGGGGCCGAGACGGGCGAGGGCGCCCTCGAAGGCGAGGCGGGCGGCTTCGTATTCATGCGCGACGGCGCCCACCAGGTGCTGCGTGCCGGGAGACGGCTGGCGGCCCGCCCATGCGCGGACGGCCTCGTCCCGGGCGGCACGAACGAGCCCGAGGTACGTCCCCGTGATGATGGCGAGGCCGTTGATGAGCGCGATGCGGATCAGCGGGTCCAGCCGGCCGTAGGGCCGGCGGGCACCAACGGCCGCCTCGGGGACGAACACATCGTTCAGGAGGATGTCGTTGCTGCCCGTGCCGCGCATGCCGTGGGCGTCCCACGTGGGCAGGATCTCCACGCCGGGGGCGTTCATGGGGATGCTGACGCCGACGATCTCGGGCTGGTCGCCTTCGAGCACGGCCCAGGTGGCCAGGACGTCGCCCACGGGCGATTGGCTGGCGAAGATCTTGCGGCCGTTGACGACGAGGCCGCCCTCGGCGGGGCGGGCGACGGCGGAGGGGCGGACGTGATCGGAGCCGCCGGTGGAGACGAGAACGAGGTTCTCGGCGGCCACGCGGCGCAGGGTCTTGTCGACGGGTGCGCCGCGGCGGTACCGCCAGGCGAGGGTGACGACGCTGTGGGAGTGCATGGAGGCAGCGAGCGAGGTACTGCCGCAGGCGAGGGCGAGGTCGTGGTGGGCCCATGCCATCTCGGGGAGGCCGGCGCCGCCGCCACCCAGTTCGAGCGGCACGGCGGCGGCGAGGAAGCCCGCGGACTTCAGGGCCGCGTACGCCTCCTCGACGAAGGTGCCTTCCGCGTCGTGGCGGGCGGCGTGCCGCGCGATCGTGGGCATGGCCTCGGCCAGCATCTCATCGAGCGTGCGGAACGGGGCGAGGGAATCGGGAACGAGTGTGGTCATCATGTCTGTCCTCCATGTGCTGATTCCACCGTAGGGGCGGGGGACATGGGCTCAGAAGTCCAGAAAACGGACTGGCGGCGGCTGTGCGACCTGGGGCACACTCGCACGCATGGACGAATCGACGCAGTACTGCCCGGTGGCGATGGCGACGGAGATCCTCGGCGATCGGTGGACGCCACTCATCCTGCGGGAGCTGATTGTGGGCGCGCACAGCTTCAGCGAGATCCAGGCCGGCATCCCGCACATCTCCCGGACGCTGCTTTCGGAGCGGTTGAAGCAGATGGTGGGAAACGGCATCGTCGAGCGGCGGCAGGAGCAGGCGGGGCGGCCGCGCTACTGGCTCACGCCGGCGGGGGCGGACCTGGAGGATGTGGTGTTCGCGCTCGGGGAGTGGGCGATTCGCTGGGCGTATTTCCAGGACCCGGGGGACGACCAGCTCGATAACACGCACCTGATGTGGCGGTTCCGGCGCGGGGTGCTGCGCGAGCGCGTGCCGGAGCGGCGCGTGGTGGCGGAGTTCATCCTCACCTGCCCGGGCGGCACGACGGAGCGGATCTGGCTGGTGATCGGCCCGGACGACGTGGAGACGTGCATCAAGCACCCGGGTTTCGAGATCGACCTCGAGGTACGCACTTCGAGCCGGGAACTCCATCGCGTCTGGATGGGCCGGATCACCATCCCGGAGGCGATGCGCGCCGGCACGTTCGGGATCGAAGGGCCACCGGCGCTGGTACGGGCGTTCCCGCGATGGTTTTCGTTCAGCCCGTTCGCGCCGAAGGTACGAAAGGCGCTCGCGGCGGCGTCGTAACGCGAGGGGCCGCCGTTAGCCCCTCAGGGACTCCAGGTGGCGGCGCCACTCCTGGACGAACGGGTTGTTCTGCTTTTCGAAGGCGACGGTGGTCTCCTGCATGTGCCCGGGCAGGACGATGGTGTCGTCCGGGAGGGTGAGCAGGCGGTCGCAGATGCTGGTCATCTCCTGGGCGAGGTCGCCGCCGGGGAGGTCGGTGCGGCCAATGGAGCCGCGGAAGAGGGTATCGCCGCTGAAGAGCATGCCGGCGGCGTAGTAGCTGACGCTGCCGGGGGTATGGCCGGGGGTGGTGATTGCCTTGAGCTGCAGGCCCTCCACTTCGACGACGTCCATGTCCTCGACGAACGCGTCCGGGTCCGGGGGCTTCTGGGTGGGGTCGAGGCCGAAGCGGGCGGCGGACAGGCCGAAGCCATCGCGCAGGAGGTCCAGGTCCTGGTGGTGGAGGAGGAACTTCGCGCCGGTGGCGGCGTGGATGCCGCGGATGCCGAGCACGTGGTCGATGTGGGCGTGGGAGTTGGCGATGAGCTTGATCTCGACGCCCATGTCGCGGGCGAGGGCGAGGATCTCGTCGGGCTGATCGCCCGGGTCGATGCAGATGGCCTCGCGGGTGCGGCGATTGCCGATGACCCAGCAGTTCTCCTGGAACACCCCGACGACGATGCCGCGGACCATGATCTCGTTCGCAACTTCCATGCGGGCAGTGTAACGGGTGCGGCCGGAACGGTCGGAATGGGTGCTCTCTACCAGATGCCGGGGAGCAGGCGCCAGCGCACGCGCTGCCGGTACTCGGCGTAGTTCGCGGTATCCGAAAGGATGCGCTCCTCGGCACGGATGCGAAGGACCTGGAACACGGCGGTGACGGCGAAGACGGCGATGTTCCAGGGCGTTGGGTTGCCGACGATATAGCCGGACATCGTGACGAAGTGGGCGAAGTAGATGGGGTGGCGAACGATGCGGTAGGGGCCGTTGACCTTCAAACCGCGGTTGGCGGCGACCACGCCGAAGCTGCGGCCAAGGTAGCTGAAGCCGACGAAAACGAGGCACAGCCCGGCGACCTGGATGCCGGTGCCAACGAGCTGGGGCAGGGAATCGCCGTCGTGGGGGCGCAGCAGCAGGGCGGTCCACCCGCCGATGGCGACGACCCAATCCATGGGGCGGGAGCTGGTGGCGATGGCACGGCGGCGGCTGAGGAACATGAAGACGAGCAGGCCCTGTTCGAAGGCGAAGGGGATGTTGCGCAGGTGGCCATCGAGGGCTTCGCGCAGGTTCGCCCAGAAGAAGAGGGTGGAAACGAGCACGAGCGCCGCGTCCTGAAGGAAGGCGGCGAGGCTGATGCGGGGCTGAGTGCGGGGTTCGGCGGCGGCGCGTGCGGCCATGCGGCGATTCCTTCGTCGTTCGTGTCGAATTGAACATCGGCAGAGCGATGGCCTGTGGGTATGGGGGCGGCGGTCGAATCTGGAGATAACGGGGGGCGAAACGCCCGGTGCGGGAGGACCGCACGGGGGGATCGCTCCCGGCGGTGGCCGGGCCAGCACGGCCAGCTCCCCGGAATGCAACCCGCCAGGTGCGGGAGAGGCCGGGGGAAACGACGGAAGCAGACCGGTGGGGGAAGGGCCGGTGAACAAGGGGTAACCCGCCTTTAGTCCCGCTGGCGATGGACGAAGTTGCTAGTAGCTCCTCAACAAGAGCACCGGTCCCAAACCGGAGGAACCGCAAGAGCGCACCAGAGAGGGGGCGCCGCGGGGAGAACGGCAAGGGCTGGCCACTGGAGATGGCCGGGGAGGCCCGGGGCACAAGAACGAGGAGACACCCAGCCAGGGGCAGGGGCCCCACCACAGGAAGAGGTAGGAAACCATGTCGAAGATTCACAACTGGGCGCTCCGCAAGTACGTGGCCGCCAAGACCCGCGACGAAGAAGGCCAGGGCCTCGCCGAGTACGGCCTCATCCTCGCCCTCATCGCTGTCGTGTGTATCGCCGCCCTGCAGACCCTGGGTGGCGGCATCAACGGCGCGCTCGGCAGCGTGAACGCCGCCTTCTAGGTCCAGCGCCGTCCCCGGTTGGGGACGTGGACGCGAAGACACCGGGGGTGGGATGGGTCTCTCCCATCCCGCCCCCGAACCACATCCGGGCCACCAGCCCAAACGAGGGAACCACGATGACCGAACCGCGGAACGACGGCGCCATGGGCAAACATGCCGCGCGCGGGCGGCGGAGCTGGCGAGACGGAGAGAAGGGGCAGGCACTCGTAGAGTTCTCGCTCATCCTCCCGGTGTTCCTGCTCCTGCTGTTCGGCCTGGTGGACTTCGGGCGCGGCTACTACACGTGGCTCGTGGTGACGAATGCGGCGCGCGAGGGCGCGCGGGCGGCAGCGGTGCAATCGGACAACGCGACGATCGACGCCAAGTTGTACGGCAGCTTCTGCAGCGGCTACCCCTCGACCTCGAACTGCGCCATCGACGCCTCGAAGGTGAGCGTGACGAAGACGAATGTGCAGGGCAGGCGCGGGTCGGAGACGTCGGTGCGGGTGGCCTTCAACTTCCAATACGTGACGCCGATCGGAAACATCATGGCGCTCGTGGGGGGCAGCAGCATCTCCGCGCCGACGATCGCATCGACGTCGTTCATGCGCCTCGAGTGAAGCCCGGCCCGGTGCCGGCCGTTCGAACGAACCAGACCATGTGTCCACCAGGGTGCGACGTGCCTCCACCCACCCGGAAAGGGACCACGCCATGCAATCGATCAAGAGCAGGTTTCGGGGCAGAGGCCGCGGCGGAGACGAACGCGGGCAGACTCTGCCACTTTTCGCGGCCGGGCTCATCGGGCTCATCGGGCTTGTGGCCCTGAGCATCGATGTGGGCCGGCTCGTCTGGGCGCGGACGCAGATGCAGGCGGCGGTGGACGCCGCGGCACTGGCAGCCGCGCAGGACATGCCGAACGGGACGAGCGCCGCATCCGCGGCGGCCACCTCGTATTGGACGAAGAACGCGACGTTCATCACCGCCCAGGGCCAGAACGTGAGCTTCACGACGACGTTCCCCACGGGGAACAAGGCCGTGAATATCACCGGCCAGGCCGATATCCCGACGTTCTTCGCGCGGGTGTTCGGTATCAATAAGTGGCACGTCTCGGCGACGGGTACGGCGGCTTCGCAGGTGCTCGACATCGCCCTCGTCCTCGACATCTCGGGGTCGATGTGCATGGCGAGCTATGAGGAAACGGAGAACGCGAACTCCATCTACCTCATGAGCCCGGGACGCCTTTCGATACCGGCGGGCGGGTTTGCATTCCCGCGCCTGGCGGCGGACATCTCCGCATCGACGGGCAGCAGCATCACGATCACGCTCAATGACGTGCGGGTGTTCACGAGCACCTCGTCGTCGACGAACCGTTCCAACTTCGGTGACGGCTGGAACAGCACGACGCCGTACTGGCAGCGCACGCCATCGGGCGGCGGCAGCCCCCGGGCGGGGATGATCCAGATCGACGACGAGCTGTTCAAGATCACGGCGGTGAACGTCGCCGCGAACCAGCTGACGGTGACGCGGGCGCAATGGAACAACGCGGCGAACACGCCGACGCTGAAGGCGTACCACCACGGCAGCACGAACGCGGCGGACACGGCGCGGGCGTACATCTGGGCGCTGCACGGGACGGACACGGCGCCAAGCCCGGACCAGCCGTATTGCGACAAGGCGGCGCCCTACCAGGCGACGACGACGACAAACGGACCCCACGAGCCCTTCGACTCGATGATTTCGAACGCGAAGTACTTCACCAACTTCTTCAATGAGGCGTACGACAAGATCGGGCTGGCATCGTTCTCCTCCTCGGGGACGATCAACTACAACCTGATCAGCAACTTCTCGACGATCCGTTCGCAGATGGATTCGATACTGGTCCCGCAGGGCGGTACGAATATCGCCTACGCGGCGGCGCTGGGGCGGAGAATCTCGACCGGTTCCGGGGCCCGCATGAATTCGAAGAAGATCGTCGTCCTGCTGACGGACGGTATGACGAACACGGTGTGCCAGAACGCGACGTACAGCCAATCGAACTACGACGGGTCGTGCAGTTCGCCGCAGAGCCCGGGAACGTCGACGGCATATTCGCACCTGACCTCGGAAGCCAACCGGCTGAAGGCGGCAGGGGTAACGCTGTACACGATCGGCCTGGGGACGGCGGTCGACGATGCCAACCTGCAGGCGGTGGCGGAGCTGACGGGCGGCAAGTACTTCAAGTCGCCAACGACGGCGGAACTGGACGACGCGTTCCAGAACATCGCCGCGGAAACGCACATTCAGCTAACCCAGTAGCCGGGACCGCCGGCGCCTGGAGACGAGGACGGCCGCCCCAGGGGGCGGCCGTTCCGTCTCTCAGGGATCGGGAAGGTCAAGAGGGGTTGCGGCCCTGTGCCGGTGGAGTGGGGCTGTCGATACAGCTAGGGGAGGAGATCCAGCGATGCCACGTACTTCAATCGCTTCCACAGCCGCGGCCGGTTCGAGCCGGAATCGCGGGGTGCTCATGCTCGCCGCGGTGTTCGGCATTCTGAGCGCGGCGCTCATGTTCGCGTTCCTGAACAGCCGGGGCGCCAAGGACAGCACGCTCGACCAGGCGCTCAATGCGGGGAACGGGGCGGAATCCGTCCTCGTGTTCACGCGGGACGTGGGCGCGGGCGAGAAGATCACGAGTTCGATGCTGGAAGCGAAGACGGTGCCGGCGGCGGCGCTGCTGCAGGGCCGCTTCGAGGCGACTCGCACGGAGGAGCTCGTCGGCAAGGTCACGACGGCGCCGGCGGTGGTGGGTGAGCAGGTGCTCGCGGCCAAGGTGACGACGTACGAGGCCAGGCCGGGCTCGCCTACAAGATTCCCGAGGGGATGCGGGCGCTTTCGCTGCAGGTGCCGCACGAGGCCTGGATCGCGGCGGGGCTGCCGCAGCCGGGCGACCGCGTGGACATCCTGGGGCTGACGACGCTGAGCAAGATCGACCCGCTGACGGGCGCGGAGAAGCCGGACGTGATCGCGGGCATCCTCGCCTCGGACATCGAGGTGCTGGCGGTTTCGCAGACGCTGGTGAAGGTCGTGGTGAACACGGACGCACAGAAGGCGAAGGCGGCGGCGGGCACGACGGCGGCGGCCGGGGAGAGCACGCCGGGAGCGACGGCGGGCACGGGCACGACCACGACCACGGGCACGGCCGCTTCGAGCGGGGCGGTGGACCCGGGCAAGGAGAAGGACCTCGGCACGTACGAGAAGGCCATCTCCATCACCCTCGCGCTGCCGGTGGACCAGGCGGCGAAGGTGGCAATCATCGATGCGATGAAGGACGAAGTCGGGCAGTACCGGATTCTGCCGCGGCAGAAGGGCGACGCGAAGGCGATCGAGGGTGCGCAGCTCTGGTCGCTGGAGGACGTGTTCACGCAGAAGAAGAAGTAGCCAGGCGCCCGTGGGCGCGCAAGCGCCCGGGTCAACGGGATGCGGAAGTAACGGGCGGCTCGCAGAGCGGGCCGCCGCCGATGGTGGAGGACAGGCAATGGCGAGGGTTCCACAGGTCATCGTGATCGACCCGGACCGGGAAAGCAGCGCGGAGATTCAGAAGACGCTGACGATGCTGGGCTTTTCCGTCGCGGGTGCGGCGGGGTACGGCGTCGAGGCGTTCACCCTGGCGTTCCAGCTGCGGCCCGATGTGATGCTGATGCGCATCGAGGAGCCGCTGGTGCGGCCGGTGCAGACGCTTTCGCGCATCAACGACGGGCTGCCCGACCTCCCGATCGTGGTGTTCTCCACGGAGGCGAACATCCGGCTGATGCGGCAGTCGATGGTCTCGGGGGCATCGGATTACCTCCAGGAGCCGCTGAACCCGGAAGAGCTCGAGGCGTCGATCATCAAGGTGCTCGAACGCAAGGAGCGCGAGGGGATGCGGCGGCGCGGAGAGCTGGATGACCCGATCCCGCAGGGGACGATCATCACGGTCTTCGGGGCGAAAGGCGGCATCGGCAAGACGACGATTTCGTCGAACCTGGCCGTGGCGCTCGCCGGTGAAGCGCA
Source organism: Candidatus Amarobacillus elongatus (assembly GCA_016703545.1). Lineage (GTDB taxonomy): Bacteria > Chloroflexota > Dehalococcoidia > Tepidiformales > Tepidiformaceae > Amarobacillus > Amarobacillus elongatus. The sequence goes on along the minus strand of JADJBX010000001.1, from coordinate 790,360 downwards.
CCAATCGGTGGCGCTGGTGGACATGGACACGCGCTTCGGCGACGTCGCCATCACGATGGACATCCCAGTGGAGCGATCCATCGCGGACCTCGCGCGCAACCTGGACAACGTGGACCGGCAGTCGCTCAAGGAGTACCTCGTCGAGCACGAGTCCGGGGTGCACATCCTGCCGGCGCCGACGCGCCCCAGCGACTGGCGGAACCTGACGGCGCGGCACGTCCGCGACGTGGTGGACGTGCTCGCGCAGACGCACGACTTCGTCATCCTGGACACCCGGGCACCTTCAATGAAATCGTCGCGGCCGCCATTGAGGTCGGCACGATGATCCTGCTGGTGACGACGCTGGACATGGCGAGCATCAAGGACACGGTCCTTGCGCTCGAGATGCTGCACGAGCGGTTCGGGAACGACGAAGAGCGGATCAAGGTCGTGCTCAACCGGGCGGGCGTGGACACAGGCGTACGGGAGAAGGATGTCGAGCGGACGCTGGACTCGCCGCTCTGGTGGCGGATTCCGCAGGACAACGAAGTGGTGAAGGCCGCCCAGCTGGGCCGCCCGATTGTGATGAGCCGTCCGAATACGAAGGTCTCGCTCGAAATCCGGGAGATGGCGCGAGCGCTGGCGGGCGTGCGGCAGCAGAAGCAGAAGGGGAAGAAGGCGAGCGGGGGCGGCGGCGGACCGCTCTCGAACCTGCTGCGGCCCCTGTTCCGCAAGAGCGCCTGACCGAACTCCAAGAAGAGCGGCGCGTGAACGGCGAACAGCAACGAGAGGAGGCCGGCTGTGGCGGATGATTCTGAACGGCAAACACCCCCCGAGGGCCGGCTCTTTGGCTGGTCGAGCGCACGGCGGCGGATGGGCGCGCAGGGCCCGGACGGGCAGGGCGGGCCGCCGCCCTCGGATGGCAACCTCGCGATGCGGCCGGAGACGCCGCCCGCCGGAAGCGCGCCGGATGGACGGCTGCTGAGGCCCTCGGGCCAGCTGCCGCCGCGGCGGAGCTGGGGCGGGGTGCACGACGAGGCGCGGCCGGACGTGACTCCGGCGGCGCCGCCGCAGAACCGGGCGAACCCGGGAGACGCTCCCGCGAGCCCGGCGCCCGTGCCGTTCCGCGAACGCCGCCAGATCCCGCCGACGAACCAGCCCGTGGCCACGGCGGACGGGCAACCGGCTCCGCGGCGGCGGGCCGGCGAGGGGAGGCCCGGCGAGGGCGGACCTCGCGACGCGCGGGGCAATCCGCAAATCGAGGCGGCGAAGATCCGGCTGCACGAGCTGCTCATCGAGGAGCTGGAGCATGGCAGCCTGGAAGGGCTGCCGGCGGAACAGCAGCGCGAAGCCGTCATCCGCGCGGCGCGCGAAATCGTGGCGCAGGAGCAGATTCAGCTTGGCGGGGCGACCCGCGACGAGCTGGTGGAGGCCGTCGCCGACGAAGTCCTGGGGCTTGGGCCGCTGGAACCGCTGCTGCGAGACCCCTCCGTCAGCGAAGTGATGGTCAACGACCTCGACAAGATCTTCTTCGAACAGGACGGGCGCATCTACCGGAGCCCGCTGCGGTTCCGGGACAAGCAGCACATCATGCGCATCATCGAGCGCATCGTGGCGCCGCTCGGGCGGCGCATCGACGAATCGAGCCCGATGGTGGACGCGCGCCTTCCCGACGGCTCCCGCGTCAACATCACCATTCCGCCGGCATCGCCCAAGGCGCCGAGCATCACGATCCGGAAGTTCCGGGCGGACAAGATGCGGATGGCGGACCTCATCGCCGTGGGCGCCATGAGCGAGGCGACGGCGGAGTTCCTGGCGATGTGCGTGCGGGCGCACCTGAACATCATCATCTCCGGCGGTACCGGCACCGGTAAGACGACGCTGCTGAACGCGCTGTCGGCGTTCATCCCGAACACGGAGCGGATCATCACGATCGAGGACCCGTCGGAACTGCGGTTGCAGCAGGAGCACGTGATCACGCTGGAGGCGCGGCCGGCGAGCATCGAGGGGAAGAACCAGATCAAGCAGCGCGACCTCGTGAAGAACTGCCTGCGCATGCGCCCGGACCGGATCATCGTTGGCGAGGTCCGCGGCGAAGAGTGCTTCGACATGCTGCAGGCGATGAACACGGGCCACGACGGTTCGATTTCGACGATTCACGCGAACACGCCGCGCGACGCCCTCGCCCGCCTGGAGAACATGGTCCTGATGGCGGGCATGGACCTGCCGGCGCGTGCGATTCGCGAGCAGATCGCCTCGGCCATCGACATCTTCATCCAGGTGCAGCGCCTCCAGGACGGCAGCCGCCGCGTGAGCCACGTGACCGAGGTGAGCGGCATGGAAGGGGACACGATCACGCTGCAGGACATCTTCCTGTTCAAGCTTGACCGGGTCGACGACGACGGGAAGGTTGTCGGATCGATGCAGCCCACGGGGGTTCGCCCTTCGTTCCTGCACAAGTTCCAGATGTCGGGCATCGAACTGCCGGCGACGCTGTTCGACCCGGGGTACCGCAAGGGAGGGTTGGGATGATCGCGCTTCTGACGGCGTGCCTCCTCGCGGGGGCGACGGCAACGACGCTGACGTTGTGGGCGACGGGCTTCGGCGGGCAATCGGCCGAGGCGATGGGCCGGCTGACGCGGCTGAAGAGTATGGAAGGCGCGCCGGGGCTGCCGGCGAGCGGCGGGCTGAGCCTGCGAAAGCGCGCCTCGGTGAACTTCGGCGGGGTCAACCTCGTCTCGGCGAACATCATCCAGAAGTGGACGGTGCAGCTGGAGCGGGCGGGGCTTTCGCTGAACGCCCGGGAGTATTTCATCCTGCGGGCGGGCTTCGGCGCGGCGATGACGCTGATCGGGCTGATGGTTTCGCCGATTCCGCAGCTGGGCATACTCGGTCTGCCGCTGGGCTTCCTCGCGGTGGGGTTCTGGCTGAAGCGGCGGATTTCGAGCCGCACGCGGAAGCTGGAAGCGCAGATGGTGGAGATGCTCCAGATGCTGGCGAGCGGCCTGCGGGCGGGCTTCGGCCTGATCCAGGCGCTGGACTCGGCATCGGACCAGCTGCCCAACCCGCTGGCGACGGAGATCCGGCGGACGCTGCGCGACACGGCGATGGGCGCAAGCGTGGAGCAGGCGCTGAGCGCGCTGAACCAGCGCGTGGGCAGCCCGGACTTCGACATCGTCATCACGGCGACGCTCATCCAGCGGAGCGTCGGCGGCAACCTCGCGGAGATCCTGGACAACGTGGCGCACACGATGCGCGAACGGGAGCGGATCCGCGGCGAGATCCGAACACTGACGTCGCAGCAGCGAATGACGGGGTACGTCATCGGCGGCATCCCAATCGGCCTCGGGATCATCTTCATGATGATCAGCCCCGAGTTCACCGGGAAGCTGTTCACGGACCCGCTGGGGCGAATGATGCTGGGTGGGGCGATCGGGATGGAGATCCTGGGGTTCGCCGTCATCCGCAAGATCGTGAACATCGAGGTATAGGCCCGTGGAAGCACTGATCGCGCTCGCTACGTTTATCACGGTGACGCTCGCGGCCTACGGCCTGTTCTACCGGCAGCCGGAGGGCGACCCGATGGACGCGCGCCTCGGCGGCCTGCGGTACGTCCGGCCGGGCAAGCAAGAGGTGCCAGACCCGGACGCCGCGTTCAAGGCACGCGTGCTCGCGCCGGTGCTGAAGGCGCTGTCGTCGAAGGCGAACGGCGTGCTGCCGTCGACGATGTCGGAGCGGTTGGAATCGGCGATGAAGCAGGCCGGCCTGAACATGAAGACGGGCCAGCTCATCCTCATCGTCGCGATTACGGGCGGCCTGGTGCCGCTGCTCGCGGTGGCGTACATGGCCGCCCTGGGGAAGACGGGGCAGGACCTGCTGATCACGTACGGCGTGGCGATGGGTTTCGGCATCTACGGGCCGCGCGTCTGGATTTCGGGGCGCATCAAGCGGCGCCAGAAGGAGATCTGGCGGGCGCTGCCGGACGCCTTCGACCTGATCACGGCCTCGGTGGAAGCCGGCCTTGGCATCGACGCGGCGTTTTCGCGGGTGATTGAGAAGGTGAAGGGGCCGTTCGCGGAGGAGCTGACGCGGACGATGCGCGAAATCACGATGGGCCGCACGCGCCGCGATGCGTTCCTCGACATGGCCGACCGCACGGGCGTGGAGGAGCTGCGTTCGCTGGTGAACTCGATCGTGCAGGCGGAACAGATGGGCATCTCCATCGGCTCGGTCATCCGCGTGCAGACGGGGGTGATGCGGGTGAAGCGGAAGCAGCGCGCGGAAGAGGCGGCCTTCAAGGCGCCGATTAAGATGGTGTTCCCGTTGGTGCTGTTCATCTTCCCGGCGATCCTGATCGTCATCGGCGGGCCGGCGATCATCCAGATGAAGGGTGCGTTCTAGGGATGGCACGGATCGTCGATGTCTCGGCGGGGCAGGTGGTGGCGGAGCACGCGGACACGGCGGACAACGCCTGGACGCGCTTCCGGGGTCTGATGCTGCGGGCGCCGCTGGCGGAGGGCGAAGGGCTGGACATCCGCCCGTGCGGCTCCATCCACATGATGTTCATGCGGTTCGCCATCGACGCCGTGTTCTACGACAGCGACGCGCGCGTGACGAAGGTGTCCCGCGGAGTGCGGCCCTGGATCGGCATCGCGTTCGGGGGGCGGGGCGCGAAGGGGGTCATCGAACTGCCGCGGGGTGCGGCGGCGTTCGTGGAACGCGGGCACCAGCTGGAGTTCGCCGCGTAGGGCCGAAAGGATCCCATCATGGCCGCTGGCGCGCACGCCGCTCGGACAGCCCGGCGGCGCGTTTTGGCGTCCCCCGGGGAGCGAGCGGGGAGCGGGGCGGCTGTACCGGGTGAGCGCGGGGCGGTACAGTGGCGCGGTCGATTCAAAGGCACTTTGAAAACTCTTTCGTACGTGGTGAACGACCGGGTTGCCCGGGGGTGCGGCGTAGGGAAGAATCACGGATGCTTCGAGGCGTTCAGCGAATCCCTCGTGAACGGCACTTCAGGAAAGGCAGGGCCACTCTTTGGCTGCACCGCGCAAACCCATCCCTCAGCCCACGCCCGAAACCCAGGAATTCTGGGACGGGGTCAAGGCCGGCGAACTCCGGCTCCAGCGCTGCCAGGAGGCTGGCTGCGCCCAGGCGTACTTCCCGCCGCGCCCGTTCTGCCCGTCGTGCGGGTCGCGCAATGTGGCGACCTTCAAGGCGAGCGGCCGTGGGACGCTGCACAGCTACGTCATCAACCAGCGGCCGGCGCCGGGGTTCACGGGTCCGTACGCGATTGCGGTGGTGAAGCTGGATGAAGGCCCGAAGATGATGACGAACATCAGCGGAGTCGAGCAGACGCCGGAAGCGCTGGTGCTGGACATGCCGGTGGAGATGGCGCCCGAGGAAGCCTCGGAGACGATCAGCCTGCCGATTTTCCGCCCCGTGGGAGGTGGCGCGTGAAGCCCGGAAGCATTGCCATTGTCGGCGCGGCGGAGACCACCGAACTCGGTCTCATCCCGGGCCTGTCGCAGCTCGGCCTGCACGCCGATGCCGCCCTCAACGCCATGAAGGACGCGGGCCTTTCGCCCAAGGACATTGACGGCGTGGCCTGCGCCGGCCAGAGCCCGATGGAAGTGGCCTGGTACCTGGGCATCACGCCGACCTGGGCCGATGGCACGATGGTCGGTGGCTGCTCGTTCATGCTGCACGTGCGGCACGCGGCGGCGGCGATCAACGAAGGCCTGTGCAACACCGTCCTCATCACTCACGGCGAGAGCGGCAAGTCCGGCATCGGCCGCGGCGGCTTCGGCGGCGGCGCGTCGACGGTCAACGGGCAGTTCGAATCGCCCTACGGCATCGCCGGCCCGCCGAGCATGTTCACCATCCCGGTGCTTCGCTACATGAAGGACTTCGGGCTGACGCACGAAGAGCTGGCGATGGTGGCGGTGGTGCAGCGCGAGTGGGCGGGAAAGAACCCGCGCGCGACGATGAAGGACCCGATCACGGTCGAGGACGTGCTGTCGTCGCGCATGATCGCGTACCCGTTCCACCTGCTGGAATGCTGCCTCGTGACCGACGGCGGCGGCGCGCTCATCCTCACCAAGGCGGAGCGGGCGAAGGACTTCCCGAACAAGCCGGTGTACGTCGTCGGCACGGGTGAAAGCGTCGAGACGCCGATGATCAGCCAGATGGAGGACTTCACGACCTCCAAGGCGTTCCGGGTCTCGGGCAAGAAGGCGTTCGAGGAAGCGGGCATCACGCACAAGGACGTGGATCACCTGATGATCTACGACGCGTTCGCGCACCTGCCGATCTACGGCCTCGAGGACCTCGGGTTCTGCGAGCGTGGCGAGGCGGGCAAGTTCATCGCGGCGGGGAACACCCGCCCGGGCGGGAAGCTGCCGCTCAACACGAACGGCGGTGGCCTGAGCTACATGCACTCGGGCATGTACGGCATGTACGCGCTGCAGGAGAGCGTGCGGCAGATGCGGGGCATCGCGCCGGCGCAGGTTCCGGGCGCGAAGCTGTCGGTCTGCCACGGCGTGGGCGGCATGTTCGCGGCCAGCGGCACGATTATTATGTCGAACGAACAGCCCTAGGGCTGTTCGTTCGAGTTCCCGGTCGTCCGTGCCCGGTTCCCAGAGGGGCAACCCCCGGGGGGCTGGGACTGGACCTGGGTGGACATCTGCGAAGGGGCGGCCCCAATGGGGCCGCCCCTTCGTCGTCGGTTGCCACCGTGCAGCGGTCCTGGGAACGGGGCTCCCGGGCTTGCCCACCCTGTTAGCATTTGGCGCGTGCCCGTCGTCGATGCACATGCGCACCTCTTCGCCCCGGAGCAGCGCGACCGGCGGGCCGTGCTCGCGGAGCGCGATGCCACCTTCGCCGAGCTGTACGGTGACCCGGCGGCGAAGATGGCGACGGCCCCGGAACTGCTGGCGGCGATGGATGACGCCGGAATCGAGCGCGCGGTGGTAGCGGGATTCGCGTTCGCGGACGCGGAGGAGTGCGCCGCGCAGGGGCGCGCAATCCTGGAAGCCGCCGGCGAAGCGGGCGGGCGAATCATCCCGCTGGCGACGGTGAACCCGGCGGCGCCGGGGTGGCGCGCGGCGGCGGAGGACGCGATCGCGGCGGGTGCGCGCGGATTCGGCGAACTGCGGCCCTGGAACCAGGGTTGGGACCCTCTCGGACCGCAGGGGCACACCCTTGCGGACCTTGCGGAAGCAACGGGTACGGTGCTCCTCTGGCATGTGAGCGAACCGGTGGGGCACCGGTACCCGGGCAAGGCGGGGGGGATTACGGCGGTGGAGTTATGCGAACTGGCCGAGGCGCACCCGCGGGCCCGAATGGTGGCCGCGCACCTGGGGGGCGGGCTTTCGTTTTACCTGGAGATGCCGGAAGTGCGCGCGTCGTTGGCGAACGTCTGGTTCGATACGGCGGCCGTAAGCCTGCTGTATGATACGGGAAGTGTTGCGCGTCTCGCGGATCTCGCTGGTCCGGAGCGCGTGCTCTTTGGCTCTGATTACCCGCTGCTTTCGCCGCGTCGTCAGTTGCAACGCCTGAAGGCGTCGCTCCCGGGCGAGTTCGCGCTTGCAGTGTGTGGCGGAAACGCGACTACTCTGTTCTCGGAATCGCACCAACCATGAACACGGCTACCGATCACGTCAGGCTCTTCGTCGCCTGTGAAGTCCCGGACGATGCGCGCGAGACGATCGGGGAGATCATCGAGACGCTGAAAGGCCGAAGCGGCAGCGCCGTGCGGTGGATTCGCCCCGAGGGTGTCCACGTCACGCTGAAGTTCCTTGGCGAAGTGCCGGTGCGGCAGCTGCCGGCGATCAAGCTGGGGATCCAGGAAGCGGTTGTCGGGCATTCGCCCTTTGAACTCGAGTTCTCGAACATCGGCACGTTTGGCGGGCGCGAAGGGCTGCGAATCATGTGGGTCGGCATCGCGGGCGATGTGCTGCGGCTGGAAGCGCTGGTGCGCGCGGTGAACGCGGCGCTCGCGGTGGTCGGCTTCGAACCCGAACGGCGGCCGTTCCGGCCCCACCTGACGCTGGGCCGCGTGCGCGACGAGATCTCGACACGGCAGCGGGCGGAGATCGAGGTCGCGGTGGGCAAGATGGATGTCCCGCAGACCTCCTGGCGGACGACGCACGTTTCGCTCATGCGCAGCCGGCTGACAACGCAGGGCGCTATGTACGAGGTGCTGGCGACGTTCCCGCTGCGCGTATCGCAGCTCGTCCAGCCCTAGTTCCCGGCAGCCCGGCGCCTCACCCCGGGAGCGTCATCGTCGTGTGCCCCGCAAGGCGCGGCGAGAGCGGCAGCGGGACCACGCGCACTTCGAGGGACGTCCGTATTCCGGTCATGTCCGCGGTCACGTGCGTCCGGTGCAGATGGGGGCCGGCGATGAGCAGCACGCCGCCGGGCGCCATGCTGGGGCGAAGGCGCTTCGCGGTGGGCCAGCGGACTTCGGCAGCGGCATCGGCGAGCGCGGCGAGCGGCACCAGCTCCGGCTGCGGCTCCAGGATGCACTCGATTCCCGGGCGTTCGATGCCGGCTTCGGTGAGCGGAATCCAGAACACGAGCATGGGCATGAGCGTGCTCCCGGGGGCGAAGGTGGCGCCGTAGGCTCCGTCCTGGTGCAGCATGTGCGGAGCCTGCCCGGCGCGGCGGAGGTGTGGCGGGTACTGGCGGCGGGCCCACGAGATATCCACGTCGATGGCACATTCGCCGCCGAGGAGTTCCGGCGCGAGCCGCCAGAGGGTGGCCGGGACGATGCCGAGGAGATCGCGCCAGCCCGGGATGGCATCGAGGCCGAGCGAGGCGGCGGCGGGCTGGTAGCGGGTTCCCGGGGGTAGCCCGGCGGCCGCCCGGTCCACCCCTTCATTCGCGATGAGCACCTCCAGCCGGTCGTATTCGGCCATGACGGAGGCGGTGAGCGTCGCGATGTCCGCGGGGGCGAAGGCACGCGGCACGTGCGCGAACCCGGGGCCGCGAAGGGCGGCGAGCGCGGCGACGGCATCGAGCGCGGGCAGAGCCGGAGGCATGGCTCATGGTAGCGGCGGGCCGGTCACCTTCGAAAGCGCGGTGGCGGCGGATGGCGCCGGGCGGTAGCGTTCGGACCACAGAGGGAGGACGGGCATGGAGTACGGCATTGGCATCGACGCGAGCCTGGGGCTGAAGCTCGCGGAGCAGCGGGAGCTGGTTGGGGAGGCGAAGGCAAGCGGCTACGCGAGCGCGTGGACGCCGAGCGGGCCCGCGACGCGCGACGGCTTCCAGGTGTGCGGGCAGTGGGCGGGCGAGGGGCTGCCCGTCGGCATCGCGGTCATCCCGGCGCCGCTGTGGACGGTGCAATCGCTCGCGCACCAGGCGGGCACGCTGCACGAAATCGCCGGCGGGAACTTCACGCTGGGGATCGGCACCGGCGGCATCTACGGCGCGGAGTACCGGGCGACGTACGGTCTGCCCGCGTGGCCGGTGGTGACGATGATGCGCGAGTACATGACCGCGCTGCGGGGGCTGCTCGCGGGGCGGGCCGTCTCGCTGGACGGGAAGGTGGTGCACCTGCGGGGGCTGCAGGTCACGGGGCGGCCGCTACCGGTACCGCTGTACATGGCGGCGCTGGGGCCGCAGATGCTGCGGCTGGCGGGCGAGCTGGCCGACGGCGTGAGCCTGAACTGGACGGCGCCGGGGATGCGGGCACAGGTCCGGGAGGCGATTGCGGCGGGCGCGGACCGCGCCGGCAGGGACCCCGCCGCGGTGCGGGTGACGGAGTACATCCGCGTATGCATCGACGACGACGTGGACGCGGCGCGACGAGCGTTCGTGCGCGCGTTCATCGGCTATGCGCTGGCGCGGCCGGGGGCGTCGAAGGACCACGGCTACCGGGGCCACTTCCGGCGGATGGGGTTCGATGCACCGCTCACACGCATCGAGGAGCGCCGCGACGCCGGCGCAGCGGAGGCGGAGCTGGTCGACCTGTTCCCGGAGGAGCTGCTGCGGGAGATGGGCTACTACGGGCCGGCCGCCGGCGCGCCGGCCGCACTCGCGCGCCTTTCGGAGGGGCTGGACCTCGCGATTGTGCGGGTGGTTGGGGTGCGGCCGGGGTTGGAGGCGGCGAAGGCGGTCCTGCGCGGCTGCGCACCGGGCGCTGTGTGAAGCGTGACGCCCTCGCTGGCATTTCGATTCGCCATTGGGGCTAGAATCGCGCACGTGCCCCGCCCCGGGTGCGGATATGCGAGGGAGGCGTGCAATGGGCAATCGTGCGGCAACGGTCACCGCTGACGACGGGCTGCGGCTGCGGCGCGAGCCATCGACCGGGGCGGAAATCGTCGGGCTGCTGACGAAGGGGCAGGTGGTGCGCATCACGGCGCGCGACGGCGATTGGCGGCAGGTGGATTCGCCACTGGGGGCGGGCTTCGTCCACGGCGACTTCATCTCGGCGGATGGGGTGCGCAGTGTCAACGAGGAGCCGCCGGGGCTCGATGTGGACGTGCCCGAGCACGATCGCAAGCCGGCGGAGGACCGCGTCGGGACGACCGCGGGCGCGAGCTTCTATACCGTGATGCCTGGGGACAGCCTGAGCGCCATCGGGACGCGGCTGGGGCTGAACTGGCGGGAGATCGCGGCGGCCAACGGTATCCGCGAGCCGTTCGTGATCAGCGTGAACCAGGTGCTGCGGTTGCCGGGCGCGGGGGTGATGGCGGGCACGATCGAGGTGCTCAACCCGGTCGCGTTCGACGGCGATACGCGCGTCACGTCATCTTCGAACCAGCGGCACCACACGCCGTACGGGGGTTCGCGTTCGATGGACCTTGACGTGCTCGGCGCCGAGAGCATCGGACAGCCGATCGCGTTCAACGTGGCCGTGCCGGAGGGTTCGGAGGTTCGCGGCGTCGTCATGATCATCGGGCCGGCGTGCCGGTCGGGTGAGCTGCGGGATGGCGGCAGCAAGGTGCAGCTGCGGATCGAGCACCGGCAGGCCGGGGGCGCATGGCGCGACAGTGGCGCGTGGGTGCTGTACGCGCACATGGACCCCGTGCTCGTGCGGGTGGACGACGTGGTGGCGCCGGGGACGGTGGTCGGGAGGATGGGGCCGGCCTCGGGGCTGGAGTACGACTCGGGGTGCGCACAGGGGTCGCACGTGCACGTGGAGGCCACGCGGGCGACGACCGTGCTGGATGTGGGGGCGACGATCCGGGCGACGATGGTGATGCAGCTGGCGATCTGAGGCAGCGCGCGGGCGAAGAACGCGGGGAGCCTGCTATCCTCGGGCGCACTTCCCCTGGAGGGCACGCATGGCCGAAGCTCCCGAACTCGTCATCCGCCCGGTGGCGCCCGCGGATTCGAGCGCGGTGGAGTCGCTGCTCACGACGGTGTGGATTGGCGAAGGGTTCACGCCCGTGGGTATGAACCCGTTTGGCGATGTCGCGCACCGGGCGCAGGCGGCGCGCCTGCTGGTGGCGGAGGAAGCGGGTTCGGGCCGCATCGTGGGGACGATCCTGCTGGTGCCGCCGGGGACGCCGTACACGCTCATCGCCCAGGAAGGGGAGCTGGAGGCGCGCCAGCTGGCGGTGGACATCGCCGCGCGGGGGCAGGGGGTGGCGCGGCGCCTGATCGAGGCCACAATGCGCATCGCCGCGGAGGAGGGCGCCACGCGGCTGGTGCTTTCGATGCAGGAACGGATGATGGCGGCGCAGCGGTTGTATGAGCGGCTTGGCTTCGAACGGCTGCCGGCGCGCGACTGGTTCCGGCCGCAATCGGGGCGGCACATGCTGGTGTACGCGAAGGCGACGGCCGCCTCGGAGGAGAAGTGATGCGAATTGGCGTGATGCTCTCGATGCCGGGCGACCTGACGGGGGTGGCGGGGCTGGTGCGGCGGGCGGTGGAGGCGGAGGCGGCCGGGTTCGCCTCGGCGTGGCTGCCGCAGGTGACGGGCCTGGACGCGCTGACGGTGCTCGCGATCGCGGGCGGGGCGACCTCGGGGATCGAACTGGGGACTTCGGTGGTGCCCACATACCCGCGCCACCCCGTGATGCTGGCGGGGCAGGCACTGACGGTGCAGGACGCGACGGGCGGGCGGCTGGCGCTGGGCATCGGCCTGAGCCACAAGATGATGGTCGAGGGGGTCCTGGGGCTGGACTACTCGCGGCCGGTGCCCCACATGCGGGAGTACCTTTCGGTGCTGAACGGGCTGCTCGCGGGGGAGCGGGTGCAGATGAGTGGCACGGAGTACCGCGTGAACGCGCAGCTGGCGGTTTCGAATCCGATGAAGCCTCCCGTGCTGGTGGCGGCGCTGGGCCCGGCGATGCTGCGGCTGTGCGGCCGGCACGCCGATGGGATCGTGACCTGGATGGGCGGCCTTCCCTACCTGCGCGATTTCGCGGTCCCGGCGCTCACCGAGGCGGCGAAGGCAGCGGGCCGGCCTGCGCCGAGGGTGGTGGCGATGGTCCCGGTGGCGCTGAATGGAAACACGGAGACGGCCCGGGAGGCCGTGACGGCGGCGTTCCGGAACTACGGGCAGATCCCCTCGTACCGGGCGGCGCTGGACCGCGGCGGGGCGGAGGGCCCGGCGGACGTGGCCCTCGCCGGGCCGAAGGAAGTGATCGAGACCGGCCTCGCGGCGTACCGCGAAGCCGGCGTCACCGATTTCGTCGCCGCCATCCCGCAGCTCCCGGGCGCGAACCCGGTGGAGGCGTACGAGGCGATGGCGGCCTTCGCTCGCACCGTGCGCTAGCGGGACGGGGTGGGGGAGGCGGAGGCGGTGCCCAACGTCCCAAAGAGCTGCGTGGGATCGATGATGATGCCCTGCCCGCTGGGGATGAGGGCGATCTGGATCTTGTCGCTCAGCTTCTGAAGGGCCTGGAACTGGATGACGGCGGGGGTGAGCGACGCCGAGATGGCGGCGTTCGCGGCGGCCTGGCCTTCACCGCGGATGCGGTTGGAATCGGCTTCGCCCTTTGCGGTTTCGACCTGCTGCTGGGCTTCGAACTGCTTCTGCTTGACTCGCTCCTGCTCCCGGAGGGCGTCCTGGGTCGCGATCTGCTTCTGCTCGATGGCCTGCTTGAACTCCTCGCGGAACTGGATGTTCTCGATGAGGAAGTCGGCGATGCTGATGGAGAAGGGGCGGAGTTCGTTCGTCAGGCGCTCGCGGACGGCCTGGCGGATCTGCTCGCGGCGGGGAGCGACGTCGACGCTGGCGTACTTGACGGTCTCCTCCTTCACGAAGTTCACAACGCGCGCTTCGATGAGGCGGTCGAACCAGTTGGGTCCGACGTTACGGTAGAGGCCCTGGACGGCGTTGGGGCTGATCTGGTAGTTCACGGTGACGGTCAGGAAGACGTCCTGCGTTTCGCTGGAGAAGGCCGCGACCTCCTCGAAGCGGTGGCGTTGAACCTGCACGCTCGCGCGGCGCATCGATTGCCACGGGGCGATGAACTGCAGGCCCTCGCCCTTCTGCCCGACGATGGAGCCGAATTCGTACACCACGCCAACGTTCCCGGCAGGCACCTGGCGGATGCTGGCCGAGGCGGTGTGCACGACAACCCAGACGACGAACAGCCCGACGGCGGCGACGCGGATGATTGTCCCCCGGCTGCCCGCGGGGTCGCCATCACGGGTGGCGCGGGAAATCGTGCGGCCGACGAAGAAGATCGCGGAGCAGACGATAGCCGCGATGAACATGCTGACGATCCAGGGCATGAGCGAGTCTCCCATGGGCAGGTGCCAGCGCCATTATGGGGGCGGGGGGCGAAGCGCGTTGGCGGCGAGGGGAGGAATCCGGGGCGGCCGTGCGGCCGTATTGATCGCAACCGGGGCTTCGGGCGGCGAGGGAACGGGCCCGAGGCCCCGGCGGTTACTCTCCGGGGAGCCGGCGCCGAGCGCGCCGCGCACGGCCTCACGCAGCTCGGGGAGCATGTACGGCTTCTGGAGGAAGCCGGCGGGGCCGCGGCCATCGAAGCGCGCGGCGGCCTCGGCGGCGCCAGACCCGCTGGTGACGAGGACGCGAGCATCGGGCCGCAGCTCGCGCAGGGCATCGAACGTCTGCACGCCATCCATCCCGGGCATCGCCAGATCGAGCACCACGCAGTCGATTTCGTCGGCGTGCTCGCGGTAGAGGTCGAGTGCGAGGCTGCCGTTCTCGGCGGTCAGCACCGTGTAGCCCGAGAGGCCGAGCGCGCGAGCCGTGACATCGCGCACGTGCGGTTCGTCGTCGACGACGAGAACGGTGGCGGGGCGATGGGAAGCGGCACCAGCCGTGGTCGCGTCCCGCTTCGCCATGGGCAGCGGCAGGCAGAGGCGGAAGGTGGAACCGCGGCCCCGTTCGCTTTCGACGGCAACGGCGGCGCCGTGGGCGCGCACCACTCCAAGAAGGGAAGCAAGCCCCATGCCGCGTCCGGGGAAGCGCGTCGTGAAGAAGGGGTCGAAGACGTGATCGACGAACTCAGGGGACATGCCTTCGCCGTTATCGCGGACCTCGATGAGCACGCAGCGGCCACCTTCGAAGCCGGCGCCGCGGAGCGCCTCCGGGTATGCGCGGGCGTCCGCGATGGTCTCGGAGACCGCGACGGTGATGGCGCCCTGGCCGGCGACGAGGGCATCGAGGGCGTTACGCACGAGCTCGGTCACGCAGCGGGCGATCTGCGTGGAGTCGACGACGGTCTCGAGGGGGTGGTCGGGGAGCGAGAGCGAGAGGGCGACCCCGGGCGGCAGCGCAATCGTGGCAACCGTCTCGGCGACGAGCGCGCCGATGTCGCGGGTTTCGAAGGCGAAGCGGCCGCGGCCGGCGTAGGCCAGCATCTGGCTCGTGAGGTCGGAGGCGCGCCGCCCGGCACGGACGATGTCCTCGAGGGATTCGCGGACGGGTTCGTCCGCGGGGTCGAGCATCGTGATGGCCAGCTGGGCGTTGCCGAGGATGCCAACGAGGAGGTTGTTGAAGTCGTGGGCGATGCCGCCGGCGAGGACGCCGAGGCTCTCGAGGCGCTCGGCCTGGGCGAGCCGGCCGCGTTCGGCTTCGCGGTTGGCCTCGGCCCGGCGCTCGCAGGTGACGTCGCGCACGATACCGACGACCTCGTCCTGGCCGATAGGGGTGATGCGGGCCTGGAGCACTTCGCCGTTCGCGCCCTCGACGTCGAGCTGCTGTGGGGCGTGGGTTTCGATGGCGCGGCGCGAGGCATCGCGCAGGGAACCCGCGGCGACGGCGGGCATGGCTTCCGCGAGGGTGGCTGCGTCACGGTCCTCGCCCGGCGAGTGCCAGCCGTGCAGGGCGCCGCCGGCATCCGCGACGAAGAGGGTATCGGGGAGGGCGTCCACGGCGGCCGCGAGGCGGCGGCGGCGGTGGGCGGTGCGAGGGGTGCGGAGGAGCGCCAGCAGGCTCGCGGCCGCGGCCGCGGCGATGAGCAGCAGCAGATTACGCGGGCGCGTGGGGATCATCGGTGGGCGCTTCCCGCCGCTGGGCGTCCCCTGCCCGGGTGGCCGTTCGTATTCCGCACTCCAGCCTGCCATGATGATTTCCTCTTCGGGCGCATCCCTATTACACATCGGGGTGTGCGGATTCCGATATCGGGGAATCCCCTCAAGCGAGGGGGGAGAAGGTGTTTCAGAAGGGTTGCGCGATGGTTGAGAAGCGTGACGGAGGCAACAGAAAGGCCCGGTTCGAATCCCCGCGATTTGCTGTAGGATAGATGTATGGCCGCCCCCGCGATGAGCCACAACGACGCTCTCACCCCGTATTGCCCGGTTTTCCAATCCGCTGTCGAACTGATCGGCCGCCGCTGGACGGGCGCGATCGTGCGCAGCATGCTCTGCGGCTCGCTGCGCTTCTCCGACATCCTGCACAACGTGCCCGGCCTCTCGGACCGGCTGCTTTCGGAGCGGCTGCGCGAGCTGGAGGCGCAGGGGATCGTGTCGCGCACGGTGTACCCGGAAACGCCGGTGCGCATCGAGTACGCGCTCACGGAGAAGGGCACGGAGCTGCAGGAGATCGTTCTGGCGTTGAGCGGCTGGGCGTCGCGCTGGGGGCGTGAAGCGAAGCCTTCGTGCGAAACCGCGGCCGCGTGTCCCGGCGACGTGGCCTGATCGGCGAATCCTCCCCGGCGTAACCCTCGTCCCTGACGTCGCCACCGTGCCCGGTGCTCGGCACGCCCGGTGCGCTGTGGTACCTTCCTGCGGCACCCGCAGGAGGCCGATCCATGACCGTGACCCATGACTTCGACGAGATCCGCGCGGAGTTCGACCGGCGGGTGCAGCGCATCGCGTGGTGCACCGTCGCGACGGTTGATACGAAGGGGCGGCCGCGATCCCGAATCCTCCACCCAAACTGGGAGGGGACGACGGGCTGGATCCTGACGATGCGGAATTCGCTGAAGGCGAAGCATCTCGCCGCGACGCCGTGGATTTCGTGCAGCTACTGGGACCCCTCGCACGAGCAGGTGCACGCGGAGTGCCGCGCCGAGTGGGAGGACGCGCCGGAGACGCGGCGCCGCGTGTGGGACGTCTTCAAGGCGAACCCGGAACCGTACGGGTACGACCCGGGAACGATTTGGACGCACGGCCCGGACGACCCGGCATTCGGGGTGTTGAAGCTCACGCCGTGGCGGATTGAGCTGTGGTCGTTGAACGCGATGGCGACGGGGCACGACCGGATGGTGTGGAAGCCGGGCTGATCGCGATTAGCCGCCGCCGCGGGCAGGGGCGAGGGCGCGCAGCAGGCGGGCGAAGGTGAGGAGCGCGCTGCCAAGCGCCAGCACGGCGATGGGCCAGAGGGCGGCTTCAAGGACGCCCAACGCGAGGGCGGCGGCGAGCAGCGCGGCACGCACGGCCTGGCGCACTGGTCCTTCGGCGACATCCACGCCAACGACGGCCCCACGCGCGACGGTGTAGGACTGCGCGAGGGCGCCAGTGGTCGCTGCGAACGCCCCGAAGGCGGCGGCGTGGTTCCCTTCGCCCCCGAGAAGCCAGGCCGCACTGGCGAAGACCGCTGCCTCGGACCAGGCGGCGGCGATGGGGATGAAGACGGCGGGGTAGCCGGTGCGTGCTCCGCCGGCGGCGACGACACACACGGCCGCCGAAGCCGCGACGAGCGGGGCGGCGACGAATTCGAGGCCGTTCGCGATGGCCACGCCCGCGCCGAGGGCAAGCCCGAACGCGAGCACCGCCAGCGGGATGCCGGCGCCCGGCCTGGGCTGGAAGGCGGGGGACACGGTCAGGCGCGCACGGCGGTGTGGTGGCGGCGGGCGCGCACCTCTTCGACCTGGCGCTTCTCGTACAGCAGCCGTTCGTAATAGCTGAGGACGCGGTGGGCGATGTGGTCCCAGCTGTAGTGCTCGGCCTGGGCCTGGCCGCGGGCGGCGATGGCGCGGCGGAAGGCGGGTTCGCGGATGTACCGCAGCAGGGCGGTGGCGATCGCCTCGGAATCGCGGGGCTTCACGAGGACGCCCTCCTCCTCGTGCGTGATCATCGTCGCGAAACCTTCGATGTTGCTGGCGACCACGGCCACGCCGGCGGCCATCGCCTCGAGCAGGGCAATGCCCTGGCTTTCGTTGCCTGTGGCGGGCGAGCAGAAGGCGTGCGCGCTGTGGTGGTAGCGCGGGATCTCCGAGAACGGCACGTTCGTGCGGAAGACGACGTCGTCGAAGGTGCGGAAGAGGTTCTCGTAGCGCGAGAAATCGCCGGCACCGACGACGATGAGGCGGCAGTTCGGCTCCACGCGGCGAATCAACAGATATGCACGGAGGAGGAACTTCAGCCCTTTGCGCTTCTCCGGCCGGCCGACAAAGAGGATGTTGAACCGGCCGTCCATGAACTCGGGCAGGGGCTCGGCGGGGCCGGCGAAGTGGGCGTAGTCGATGCCGTTCGGGATGATGTTGAAGTAGCCGGCGAAGTAGCGCGTGATGAGGCCGGCTGCCGCGGGCGAAACGGCGATCTTCCCTTCGAGCTTGCGGAACCAGCGGCGCGTGAGGGCCGTGGTGTATTCGTAGAACCGGTTGCCGCCTTCCTTGAAGGCGTGGAAGGTGCCGACGTTGACGGCGCTGCTGTAGCGAAGGAAGTGGTAGGGGAGCAGCGGCATGAGCGGCTCGTGCAGGTGCACGACATCGAACTGGCCCTCGGCCAGCACCGCCTTCACCTCCGGGGACTTCCACGAGAAGGTGATTCGCGCGACGGACCCGCTGACGCGCAGGCTGCGAGGCTTACCGAGGACGTGGCACTCGGCGGCGGCGGTCACGGGGTCGGAGGCGGGGGCGAAGATGACGACATCGTGGCCCCAGTCCCGGAAACGGTCGGCGAGATGCTTGATGTGGTTGGTGACGCCCCCGTGCACCGACCAGTCGTACGGGGAGACCAGGGCGATCCTCATGCCTGCGGCTTCTCCATTGGTGTGCGGCGCAACATCTTCCGTGGTGTCGCCGAATAGCCCCATGCCAGCCCGAGCAGGGTCTGCCCGATGCCGACCTCCCGCAGCGCAGGATACCGCGAGGCCACCGCTACGGTCGCGCCGGAGGAAAGCGCCGCGAGCAGGGCGGAGGCAGTTGTGCCATCGAATTCGGTCCAACCGGTGCCGACGTGGGGCAGGTGATGCGCATCGGAGGAGCCGGTGACGGGGAGGCGCCAGGCGCGATTATGACGAGCGGCGTGAGCGGCGGTGGCACGGCCCGTGGGGCTGGGGTTCGCGAGCTCGATGGCGTCGAAGGTTATCCCCGGTTCGTCGCGGTGGAGGATGCGGGCGACGGTCCGTTCGCTGAGGAGCGGGTGAGCCAGCTGAACGGGTGGGGGATGACGGCGATGCCGCCCTGCTCGTGAATCGCCTCGAGCGTTACTTCGACGCCGCGGAAGCTCTTGGGCGCCGTCTCGATGTTGAGCGCGAGGAGATGGCCGTGGCGGGTGGTCACTTCGGCGCCGACGATGACCTCGACGCGGTAGCCGCGCTGGGCGGCAAGTTCGCGGGCACGCTGGCCGCCGGCCGCGTCCTCGTGGTCGGTGACGGCGATGACGTCGAGGTCGAGGGTGTGCTCGACGTGCTCCAGCAGGCGCGCGACGGAGTACATGCCGTCGGAGACGGAGGTGTGGAGGTGGAGGTCAGCCTTCCCCACAGCGGTGAACCTCCCAGAAATCCTCGAGCACGGTCCACTGCGCGGGGTCGCGGCGGAGGTGCTTTTCGAGGATGGAGCACCAGCGTTCGATGGCTTCACGGATGTCGGCCTCGGCGTCGGCGGATTGCGCCACGCGGAACGGCTCTTCGACCCACACGGCGAAGTCGTCGCGGCGGATGCGGGAGCTGAGGACGGGGAGGACGGTGGCGCCGGTGCGGCGCGCAAGGTCCCAGGGGCCGCGCGGGAGCTTGACCCTGCGGCCGCAGAGGTCGACGCAGATGCCGCTGCCCTGGATGTCGCGGTCCCCCATGACGCCGACAAGGCCGCCGGATTCGAGGGCTTCGATGCAGGCGCGCAGGCCGCCGAAGCTGGCTTCGTGGAACTGGCCACCGGCGACGGAGCGGAGGCGGAGCAGCTCGCGCGCGAAATCGCGCGGCTGCAGCGGTTCGACGAGCGCGACGAACGGCCGGCCGCGGTAGGTAAGCGCCTGGATCGCGAGTTCGGCGTTGCCGGTGTGGGCGCTGACGACGATGACGGGACCGGGTTCGGAGAGGACGGAGAGCCGCTGCGGGTTGACGAGCCGGAGGTGGTCACCTTCGACGCGCGAGAGGTCCCGGTAGCGGAGGGTGCAGAGGTCGATCCAGTACCAGGCGACGTTGCGGCAGGCGGCGATGCCGGCGTGGCGGGCGAGGCGGCGGTTCCCTCCGCAGAGGGGGAGCATGGTGCGGGTGAGGCGGCGCCGCAGCGACGGGCGAAGGCTCCAGGCGAGCCAGCCCGCGAACCAGCCAAACGGGTACGAGAGCGCGGGAAAGCGCCCGAGCACGGGGATGCAGATGAGCAGGATCGTGCGGCGGCTCATGCGCTAGCCGTGGCCTGGATACGGGGCCACATCTCCTGGAACTTGTACCACTGCTCGGGGTGGGCGCGGATGAAGCGCTCGTGGGCGTGGACGATTGCCTGCGTGAGCCGGCGAATGTCCTCGCGGTCGTCGCCGGTGCGTTCGGGGGAGACGCTGAAATCGGCGAAAACGGAGACATCGCGGCGGGTGGGGTGCTGGCGTGCGAAGGCGACGGGGACGACGGCCGCGCCGGTGCGCAGGGCGATGCGCGCGGCGCCGGCGGGCACATCGATGGGGCGGCCGAAGAACTCGACGGTGACGCCATCGCCGCTTACGGGGCGGTCGATAAGCAGCGCGAGCAGGCCGTTCGCCTTGAGCGCGCGGAAGATGCTGGGGGCGGCGCGCTCCATGGCGACGACGTTCATGCCGAGGCGGCGGCGGGCCCCCACGACCATTGCGTCGAGCCGGGGGTCGGCGAAGGTTTCGGCGATGACCGTGAGGGGGTAACCGCGGGCGGCGGCAGCACCCGCTCCGACGTCCCAGTTGCCGAAATGCATGCAGACGATGATCGCGCCCTTGCCGCGCTCGAGGACGGCATCGAGGCCGGCGAAGGCGGGCTCGCCGTGGCAGATGTCGACGAGGTCGCGGGCGGTGAACCGGTGGAACTGGATGAAATCAGCCAGGTAGCGGCAGTAGTTGACGAGCGACGCGCGGGCGACGCGGCGGATTTCGGCGGGTGCGGCGTGCGGCAGGACGTGGCGGAAGTTCCGGAGCATGGCGCGGCGGCCACGCGGCCAGCAGTAGTAGCCGGCGACGCCGATGAGCGCCGCGAGGGCGTACGCCGCGCGCGCGGGGAGGTGGCCAATGACGAAGGATGCGGCCTTCCAGCTGCGGTACTGCATGCGGTCCCGGAGCCGCCGGTGGGGGCGGTCCCGGCAATGATATCAATCGTGCGGTCCCGCGCTTGCGACCGGTGCACGGCGCCAGACCACTTGGCCCAACGGCGCGGAAGGACGAGGTACCTGTGCGAGTCAGAGGGAAGGGACGAGGGCGTGTGTGAGCGACATCATTCGGTGCGATCTGCCAGGAGAACACGCGGAGTTGTGTATGGCCTGTGTAAAGTGTTGGCGAATTTGACGCTCCTGTAACAAAGTAACGGCAAACAAAGGGCTGATCGTGGGACGGATGGCTGTGATTGTTGAGAAAGCGTGTGCGTGAGCGCAGCGCCGACCGGCGATCGGTAAAGCCAATCCCGGCGGTGGAGTCACGCAAAAGGAGTAAAGCGATATGCAGGGAATGCAGCGCGCGACGGGGCGCGGAGCAGTGATGCGGCTTGCGGCATTGGCAGCGGCACTGGTGGCACTCCTGGCGCTGGGTGCCACCCCGGCGTTTGCGGCGGCGCCAACGGTGACGAGCGTGAGCCCGGCGATCGGCCCGCTGGCGGGCGGAACGCTGGTGACGATTACGGGCAGCGGGTTCATGGCTTCTCCGGCCGTGAACTGCTCCGGGAACCCGGGCGCGGTGAAGTTCGGGGGCGTGAACTCAACGTCGTGCAACGTCATCAACGACACGACCATCACTGCCACGACGCCCGCGGGTGCGGCAGCGGGCCCGGTCCAGGTGACGGTCACGAACGGCTTAAGTGAGACGAGCGTGGCGGCCGTCAACTTCACATACGTGGCGGCGCCGACGATCGCGACGATTTCGCCCAACACGGGGACGACGACCGGCGGTTACTCGGTGACTGTCACCGGGACGAACCTGACTACCGCTTCCGCGGTGATGTTCGACAGCGTGCCCGCAACGAGTGTGTTCGTCGTGGACGCGAGCAGCGTTAATGCGACGGTGCCCGCCCACGCGGTGGGCGCGGCCCAGGTGACGGTGGTGACGGCGGGCGGCACGAGCAACGCGCTGCCGTTCACGTACACACTGCCTCCGGCGCCGGCGATCACGTCGCTTTCGCCGGTGAGCGGGACGACGGCGGGCGGCACGGTGGTCACGATTACGGGTACAAACCTGCTGGGCACGACCGCGGTGTCGTTCGGAGGCTCCGCGGGGACGAACATCACGAACGTGACGAACACGTCGCTGCAGGTGACGGCGCCGGCCCACGCGGCGGGAGCGGTGAACGTGCAGGTGACGACGCCTTCTGGGCAGAGCCCGGTTGTGGCTGGTGGCACCTACACCTACACCACGACGACGGTTCCGGTGATCGCGTCGGTGACGCCGGCGAGCGGCCCCCTCGCGGGCGGGACCGTGGTGACGATCACGGGCAGCGGCTTCACGGGCACCACGCAGGTGACCTTCGGAGGCGTCGCCGGGACGAACCCCACCAACGTGACCGACACGTCATTGCAGGTGACGACGCCGGCCCGCGCCACGGCCGGGCAGGTTGACGTGATCATTACGGCAACCGGCGGCACGAGCGTGACGTCCTCGGTGGCGAAGTTCACCTACGCGGGCGTGCCGACGGTTACGGCGGTGAGCCCGGCGGGCGGCCCGACAACGGGCGGCACGACGGTGACGCTGACGGGCACCGGGTTCACCAATGCTTCCGCGGTGACCTTCGGTGGTGTCGCGGGGACGAGCATTTCGAACGTCACCGATACGTCGCTGACGGTGGTCGCGCCGGCGGGAACCGCGGGCACGGTGGACGTGCTGGTGACGACGCCGCTCGGCACGAGCGTGGCCGCTGCGACGGCGAAGTACACGTACGGCGCGACGGTGCCGGCGATTACGAGCATCAGCCCGACGGCGGGGCAGGCGGGAACGGTGGTCACGATCACCGGGACCGGCTTCCTCGGCGCGACGAGCGTGACGTTCGGCGGCACCGCCGGGACGTCGATGACGGCGACGGCCACGTCGATCACGGTGACGGCCCCGGCGGGGACGGGCACGGTGGACGTGGTGGTCAACGGACCGCTGGGTGCGAGCCCGGTGGGGGCGCAGACGAAGTTCACGTACCAGGGCGCGACGACGAGCTACACGCTGACGTTCCGTTGGAGCCTTGTGGCGTGGAGCGGGATCGACGGCATCAGCGCGGCTAACGCACTGAAGGGCACCGAGACGCCGGACAACCCGGCGACGAACAACATCTTCTCGTCGGTGACGGCGATGTTCCGCTGGAACGGCGGGCAGCAGAAGTGGGAAGCGTACTTCCCTGGCTCGGAGGGGGTGCCTGGAGCGAACGACTTCAGCACGCTTTCGAAGGGCCAGGCGTACTGGATTGCAACGAGCACGTCAGGGTCTATCGTATGGACCGTGGCACAGGGGTAAATAGCACGTGAGGAGAGAACGAATGACAGCATCCTGGATTCGCATGCCGATCCTGGCGTTGGCGGCAACGGGGGCGATCGCGGCGAGCGCGGTGGCCTTCGCGCAGGCTCCGCCGAACCCGCCGTCCCGCTTCGCGGGTTCGGTGACGATCAATGGCGCCCCGGCTCCGGCCGGCGCATCCATCCAGGCGAAGGTGGGCGCGGCGAACTGCGGTTCGGCGGCGGTCTTCATCGAGGCCGGGCAGTCGCGCTACGTCGTGGACGTGCCGGCGGCGGATGGCACGAACGCGGGCTGCGGCACCGATGGCGCGACGGTCACCTTCCTGGTGAACGGCGTGCAGGCGGCGCAGACGGGCCAGTGGGCGAACTTCAAGCTGAGCGAGCTGAACCTGACGGTCGGTGGCGCCGCGACGGCAACGGCCACGGCGACCACGACGGGGACGGCGGCCGCGACCTCGACGCCGCGCCCGCCGACGACCGGCTCGGGCACGGAGGGCAGCGCGGAGACGAGCTGGCTCCTGCTGACGGTGCTCGGCGGCGTTGCGCTCGGGGCGGGCGCGACGGCCGCGGCGGTCACCCGCCGCAAGTAGGCGACCATGGCCGGGCCAGCCCTTCGCGGGCGGGCCACAGGCACACGCGGAACGGGGGCAGCCGGTTGGCTGCCCCCGTTTTCGTGCGCGCTCCGCTTAGGGCTGACTCGCGACGCGGCGGACGATCTCGTACATGAATTCGACGCCCATGTTCAGGTTGTCGACGGTGATGAACTCGTTGTTGCCGTGGAAGCCGGCGCGCTCGGCGCTGCTCATGAGGCAGGGGATGAAGCCGTAGGCGGGAATGCCCTGGACGCGCAAGAAGCGGTTGTCCGTGGCGCCAATGGTCATGGAGGGGACAACGACCGCGTCTTCCATGGCCTCGGTAATGACGGCGCGAATAGCGTGGAAGAGCTCGGTATCCCAGGGCACGGCGACGGGCTCGAGTTCGCCCGGCCGGTAGAACTCGACCGTGATGCGGTCATCGGCGACGACGTCGCGGACCTGCTGGAGCCACGCGTGGCGGTCCTGCCCGGGGAGGAGGCGGCAGTCGATGGCGGCCCAGCTCTTCGCGGGGATGACGTTCGTCTTGATGCCGCTGCGGAGCTCGGTGATGTTGAGGGTGTTCATGAACGCGGCCTGCAGTTCGCCGCCGCGGCTGATCGCGGCTTCGAGGGCGGGCATGTCGGAGCGCGGGGGGATGAGCCCGGCCTCGGCCAGGCGGTCGATGTACGCCGTGGTATCGGGGGTGAAGGTGATGCCGCGGTTCCACTCCTCGAGGCGCAGCAGGGCGCGCATGAGGTGCACGAGGGAGTTGTCGTGGTGGATGCGGCTGCCGTGGCCGGGGTGCCCACGGCCGTCAGCTGCAGCCAGCAGATGGACTTCTCGTTGGTGGCGACGTTGAAGAGGCGGACATCCTCGCCGCCAAAGCGGTCGGCGCCACCGCCGCCTTCGCTCAGCTCGAATTCGACGTCACAAATGTCGGGGCGGTGTTCGGAGAGCCACTTCATGCCCCAGGTGCTGCCGGCCTCCTCGTCCGGGACGGCGCAGAAGATGACGTCGCGGGTGAGCGGGACGCGGTTGCGATGGAGGAGGAGGAAGGCCATGAGCTGCATGACGCCGCAGCCCTTCATATCGATGGCGCCACGGCCGTAGACGCGTCCATCGCGCACCACGCCTTCGAAGGCGGGCATGTCCCAGTACTGCGCTTCGACGGGAACGACGTCGGTGTGGTTGCAGAGCATGATCGGGCGCTTCGAACCATCGCCGCGGAGGCGCGCGACGAGGATTTCGCGCTCGGGCTGCGTCTCGATGTACTCGCACTCGATGCCTTCGCTTTCGAGCAGCGAGCCGAGGAAGCGGGCAGCGGGCTTTTCGTTGCCGGGCGGGTTCGAGGTATCGATGCGGAGGTAGCGGACGAGGATATCGAGGGCTTCGGCGAAGACGGGCGCGAGGTCCATGGGGCTCCCGATGCGGTGGAGTGGCGGGAGCGGACTATACGCCTACGGGACGGCGGCGGCGGCAGCGGCGCGAGCCTCCGCGAGATGGCCGCGAAGGTGGTCGCGGATGAACTCCTCGGCGATGCGGCGATTCGGAAATTCGCCGAACCGTGGGTGCACGCCGACGGCGTCCCATCCGTCGACGGGGACGGTGGCGAGAGTGGCGGCGGCCTCGGCGGTGACGGCGCGGATGGCGGCGGCGGCCTCGGCAGGGGACATGCCACGCGTGCGCTCGAGTGCGGCGAGGCGGCCGGGATCATCGAGTGCGCGGCCGACGTGGAGGCCGCGGGTCGCGGCGAGGGCGACGCACTGGCGAGCGAAGGTGACGGGGAATTCCGCGGCGTGCCCGGCGATCTCGGCGGCGGACCATGCCTCCGGGGACGGGGAATGGCGGAAGGCCTCGGGCGAGAGCGTTTCGAGGAACGCGGCGAAGGCCTCGCCGGCAGCGAGGACGTCATCGGAATAGGACATTGTGGCTCCGGGGGACGAGGGTGCCGTGGCCGCCGGCGCGGCCGGTTTCACCGGCGATGATACAGTGAGCGGCATGGCAGGGAACGGCGATTCACGCCTTGTGTATTCGACCGACGGCACGAACGCGGGCCGGGTCCGGCCGCCGGAGCCACCCCGGAAGCAGGGTCCAGCGCGCAAGGGCGGCCAGGGGCCGCAGGCAGCGCCGGCTGTGCCGGATGACGGCGTCGTGCGGCTGTTCCGGGACCGCAAGGGCCGCGGCGGGAAGACTGCGACGGCGATTACGGGACTGCCCGGGAGCGAGGCGGAACTCGACGCGATGCTCAAGCGGTTGAAGCAGCAGTGCGGGGCCGGCGGCGTGCGCGAGGGACGGACGCTGCTCATCCAGGGGGACCACCGGGACCGGCTGGCCGCGGAGCTGGGCGCGCTCGGGCACAGGGTCAAGCTCGCCGGGGGGTAGTGCGCGTTCTGCCGGGGCCGGGCGGTGCGCCCGGCCCCGGAGGGATTGCGTCAGGCGCCGGCTTCGGCCTTCTTCGCGGCTTCCTCGGCCGCGGCCTTCTCGGCGGCCGCCTTCTCCATCGCGGCCTTGCGCTCTTCGGCGAACTTCGGCCACCAGGTGTGCGACACGGCCTCGGGCAGCGTGCCTTCCTTGTGGAGCCCGCGAATGCGGTCGATCTCGGCCTGGATGGTCGCGCGCAGCTCGTCCGGGGTGCCGTTGTTCTTGTGGACGAAGTCGGCGCCGGGGGCGCGGACGGCGAGGGGGACCATCGCCTTGATGCGCTGCTCGGCCTCGGATTCGGTCATTCCGCGGGTCTCGACGAGCCGCTGCTTCGCGATGTCGTCATCGACACCGATGAGCCAGACCTGGTCGCACCACATGCAGTAGCCGGGCTCAAGCAGGTTGACGGCTTCCATGACGGCGAGGTCGTTCGGGCCGAGGGTGGCGCGCCAGCCGTCGATCTCCTTCTGGATGGCTTCGCTGATGTTGCCCATGGCGCGGGTGAGGGCGGCCATCTCGGCGGGCTTGCCGAACACCTTCGCGCCGAGGATCTTGCGGTCGATGTAGCCATCGGGGCCGACGACGTCCTCGCCGAAGTGGGCGACGACCTTTTCGAAGCCGGGAGTGCCGGGATCGTAGAGGCGGTGGACGAGCTTGTCGGCGTCGCAGTGGACGGCGCCGTTATCGACGGATCTGACGCGACGGTGGACTTGCCCGCGGCGATGGATCCGGTGAGACCGATGACCAGTGGCATGTACGACTCCGGTGGCGCCGGGCTCGCCGGCGCAGGTGGGGCTAGTGTGCGGAGAAGCGGCAAAGAGGAAGTGCCTGTGCTGGTTCACGACGTTAGTGACACTCCCTGGGCTGGTGAGATGTTGAAGTTGCGGTGGAGGAACTCGGCGGGGGTGAGGAAGCCGAGGGCCTGGTGCGGGCGGAGGTGGTTGTAGGTGTGTTCCCAGCGGCGGAGATGGCCCTGGAAGCCCGCGACGGTGGGGGTTGCATCGGAGCAGTTGTAGAACTCCTCCCGGTAGGTGCGGTTCGCGCGCTCGACCCGGCCGTTGAGCTTGGGGCTGCGTGGCGGCAGTTCGAAGAGAAGGATGCCCTTCTGTTGGCAGGCATCCTCGAAGCCGGCCATGAACTCCGAGCCGCCGTCCACCTGGATGGCACGGATGGGGAAGGGGCTGCGGGCGATGATCGCGTCAAGCGCTTTCGTGGCGAGTGTCGCCGTGGCATTGCCCGCGATGGTGGGCACGGACCAGCGGCTGACGACGTCGACGGCGGTGAACTGCTTCAGCACGACCGGCTCCGGGCGCACGTCCATCGTGTCGAGCTGGACGATGTCCCCGGGCAACTTCGCTTCGTATCCTCTCGGCTTGCGGGTGGCGTACTGGCGCTTCCACTGGCGCCGCCGGGCGGAGAAGCGACGCAGCGGTTCGAGGAGCTGCCGGGTGCGCCTTAGATACGCGAGGATGCGTCCCACCCTGGACCACTGAGGTGCGGCAGGCCCTGGCGAGCGAGGAGCACCACGAGCTTGAGCTTTCCCCAGGCCGGGTAGCGCTCCCTGAGCGCCTTGACGGCGAGGATCTCCTCCTTCGTCCAGGTCGCCTGTTTGCAGTGCTTCGGCCGAGAGCTGCGGTCCTCGAGCGAGCGGAGGTCGTTGGGGTTGTAGCGCGTGAGCCAGCGATAGAACGTCTGGCGAGCGATGGTGAAGTGGCGGCAGGTCTTGCTTACGTTCTCGCCGTTGGCGAAAGGTGCCAGTCGATGATCCGCAGGCGCCGCAAGGCAGCGGGGCTGAGAGTCAGGCCAGTCACGGCGGGCAATACGAAGCAGTTGGCCGGGAAGTCCGAATACTCTCACGGCGTCACCGCCCGTGGCGGGCAGGAGTGAACTCAGACAGGGTGCATCTCCGTAGGTTTGGTGCTGACAGCATCCTACTGGGGCACCCTCTTCCTCTTCATGGAACTCATGGCTGGAGCAGCGCTTGCGAGGCCCGAGGGGACCGCGCAGTGCCTACACCGTTACCCGGCTCTCGAACTGTCTCGGCTATGTCTTCGGACTGATGTTATTACCTTAACCAGCTTCCCGAGAGCGCGTCCAGCGCCCGCTTCGCCAGCTCCGGCGAGTTCGCCAGCGTGAATACCACCTCCACCCCGCGCACCCCGGTCGTCGCCGTCGCGATGCCGTCCGGCGTCGCCACCACGCGCGCGTCGCCGCCGGCCGGGGCGGCGTTGGTCGCCTTCAGGTACGCCTGCTGCGCCTCCGCGAACTGGCGCGCTTCCGCCTCGTCGCGGAACCGCAGACGGAACACCGCGACGCTCTCCTTGCCACTCACGTACACGTCGTAGTGGTCGCCGTCCCAGCCCGCCGCCGCGTTCGCCGCGTCGAGCGCCTTCAGCCGCGATTGCAGCCAGTTCCGCAGGGAGAACTCCCCGAACGTACCCCCCGATTCGCGCGTGAACCCGTTTCCCAGCGCCTTCGAGAGGTCCGGCAGCGAGACCGCCGCCGCCTTCCACTCCGAATTCAACAGCTCCGGGTGCAAGACGTAGGAGGTGTTCCGCGGAAGCGACCGGAACAGTGCCGTTACCCCCGCGGCTCCGAGCCGCGATCAGCCATCCTTACAGTTCCGCCCGTCGTATAGGAAGAGAGCAGTTCGGCGCGCGATGGCGGCACGGCATGCGGCGATACCGGAGCAGCCCTGCATCGCCCGGCCCGCGCCCGTTCCCGCGGGAACGGCGGTGCTTCTGCGCCCAACGGTGCTGGTGTGTCATCGCGTCCCCTTACCAGCGCCGTCATGAGAGGCTCGCGCGTCAGGTCGTCGGCGATGACCGGTACTGCGCCACCGAATCGAAGGCGCCGTCCTGGATCGCATGCACAAGCTCGTGCGCGAGCGTCTCCTTCTCCTGGGCCGGCAGCTTCGCGAACGCCGGGTTCGACTCGTCGCTGACCACCCAGAGCGTATCCTCCAGCGGCGAATACAGCCCGGCCACGGCGGCCGCGCCGAAGCTGCGATACACGCTCAGGAAGTCCTGCTCCTTCCCCAGGTGCCCGAGCAGCCGGTACAGCGTCGTCGTGGTCGCGAAAGAGTGGCGATCTTCGTCGGTCGTGAGCGAATCGAGCAGCGCGACCACCTGGGACCGGGGCACGAATCCCACCTTCATCCCCATCGGCGCCGGGAGCTCGCGCACCGCCGCCACCTCCGCCAGCACTCTGGCGAAATCGTCCGGGAGCGCCTGCGCGGTGGGCAGCGCCGGGTCCCGGGTCTCGCCGGCCTCCTGCCTGGAATCCCCGTGCGAGCACGCCAGGCTGGCGCTGAGCGCGATGGCCGTGATTACGGCGGCGATGGAGTAGCGAAGCTTCACGGTGAATCCTTGCCCGGTTTTCGTACTCTGCGCTATTCTGCATGCACGGCGCATTCGTCTAGCGGCCCAGGACATCGCCCTCTCAAGGCGGAGATCAGGGGTTCGAATCCCCTATGCGCTACCAAACCAAGACGAACGGACAGGCAACGCGCCTGTCCGTTTTGGTTTTCCCAACATACCGTACCCCGCGCCCTCGAAAGCCCTCGAAAGCCCTCGAAAGCCCTCGAAAGCCCTCGGAAGTTTCGCCCGCGGCCGTACTCGTCTCCGTTTCTTCATCGCGCTGGTACAACGATCGCGAGCGAATCCGGTAGACTACCGGGGCGGCGCCATCGCCCGAGAGAAGACCAGTGGCCAATCGTCCCTCCACTCTTCGCGCCCCCCAGCGGACCGCTCCCTCGCATGACCACTCGTCCCGTCGCCGCATCCGCCGGCGCACGCTCGGGGAGACGAGCGATGAGCAGCTGATCCGCCACGCGCAGAACGCGCCCCAGCTCCTGCGCGCGCCCGACATGCTCCGCCTGCAGAACATCGCCGGGAACCGTGCCGTCGCGAACCACATCGCCCGCCTCACCGACCCCACCCTCGCCCAGCGCGACGTCATCCAGCGCGATGATCCGCCGCAGGAGCAAGAGCAGAACGAGAAAGAGGACACCGAGGGCAATCAGGGCGACGTCGTCCCGCAGGAGGGCAACAACCAGGTTCCGGGCGAGCAGCAGCCGGAAGGCGACAACGAGCGGAAATCGCCCCGAACTGAAGAAGGCGGGATACCACCTCAAGGGTGCCGTGAAGAAGCTCGATTCCGTCTTCGTCAACTCGAAGCCAGAGGACGCACCCGGGAAGATGGACAGGTTGCTCAGCGAGCGTTCCTACGAGCCCGGGGTCCGTGCGTGGGAAACGCTGGTCGAGGCCACCCGGCAGATCGTCCAACAGGAGACGAATAAGGGCGTCAAGCGCGCCCCCAAGTCGCTGTTTCGGTCGTTCGCGTCCCGCGATCGCGCGACCAGGAACACAGCCAGCGCCGGGAAATCGCGCGACCGTTGGATGGGCGTCGCCGACTCGCTTCGTGAAACCAAGGTCCTGAAGAAGATGTTCCGGGGCATCGTCAATTCCCGGCTGAAGGCGACGGACAAGAACCTCTCGAAGTCCGTCGTCAAGGCCGGGGAGAAGACCGAGGCCTCTGAGAGAGAGTTCAGCCAGTACAACGAGTCCATTGTTCGCGAACTGCGCGAGTCCCCCGCGGGGAGGCTCTACCAGCAGAGCGCCGGCCAGGTGGTCAGCATCATGAAAGAGGCGAAGGAAGACGTGGAGGACACCGACAACTTCCAGATCGCCTTCACATACCTCGGTACCATCCGCGTCGATCCGCGTGTGGAGGCGCGGCGTTGAGCCGGGGGCCTTGCGCTTCCACGTGACGGAGGGGCTCCATGCCGTTCGCCGATGAGGAGACCGCCGCCGCCTATCGCGCGGCGTGGGACGCGTGGCGCAAGCAGGTCGACCACCTCCATCGCGTCTTTCTGGAGGACGAGCGCCTCCGCCCCGACCAGCTCAAGGGGCTGCTCAACCGCGAGGCGCGCGCCAAGGCAGCGTACGACCGGGCCCGCCTCCGCCTCCTTGGGCTCGATGCCCCCGCCCTTGACGATGCCCCCGCCGGCGACGACGGCGGCGGCGAGTAGCCACCTCCCGCCCCTTCCCGCCCCCGCGTAGACTGCGCCCCAGACCACCCCGGAGCGCACCGTGACCTACGACCACATCCTCTACGAAACCGACGGACGCCTCGCGTTCATCACGCTCAACCGCCCCGAGAAGCTGAACGCGCTTTCCAACGACCTGCGCGGCGAACTCTTCCACGCCCTCAAGGAGGCCGAGGCCGACCGTTCCGTCGGCGTCATCGTCCTCCGCGCCAACGGCCGCGCCTTCAGCGCCGGGTACGACCTCTCCCCGTCGCGCGCCGCCGCCGAGGGCTCGAAGTACGTCCACCCGCGTTCCATGCTCCCCGACACCAACACCACCCATCCCGCGCACTACGACTGGTCGCGCCACGTCCTTCTCGGCAACTGGATCATCTGGGAGCTCGCCAAGCCCGTCGTCGCGCAGGTGCAGGGGTACTGCCTCGCCGGCGGCACCGAGCTCGCCAGCTTCTGCGATTTCCGCATCGTCGCCGAGGACGCGCAGATCGGGTACCCGCCCGTGCGTGCCATGGGCACCATGGACATCATGTGGGCCCCGTGGCACCTGCCGATGACGAAGGCGCGCGAGTTCGCCTACGTCGGCGATTCCTTCTCCGGCCGCGATATGGCCACCATGGGATGGGCGACCTACGCCGTCGCGCCCGCCGAACTGGCTGCCTTCACCGAGCGGTTCGCGCGCCGCATGGCCAACATCGACAACGACATGCTGCTGTACTCCAAGCGCTCGGTGAACCGGCAGTACGAGGCGATGGGCATCCGCACCGGCCTCATGTCCGGCACCGATGTCGAGGCCATGAGCAAGCATCGCCCGGCCGCCCAGGAGTGGAACCGCCGCCTGCGCGAGGACGGCCTCAAGGGTGCGCTCGAATGGCGCGACGGCCCCTTCCGGGACTTCCGCGGCGCCAATGCGAACGCACCCCACACCCGTCCCGTCGCCGGTTCCTAGCCTTCGTCGAACGGGCACACCTCGCGGATGGCCGCGGCCGTCTCCGGTCGCGGCCGCCGCTCGCCACCTCCATGGTGGCCCACGGCGTGCCCCGCGCGAGTTCACCGCGAGGTCTCGCGCCCTAACCCCGAAGGCGAGCGGGTAACCCCAACTTCCGCCTTTTGGCCCTATCCGGGCGCCTTCCCCCCGGCCCACTATGATGGTCGGTAGACACGAGGGGAGTGGACGTGGCGACGCAGGGGCACGCATCCCGGAGCGGACAATTCTCGACGCGCACGCTGATCTACGGCGTGCTGGCAGCGCTCATCCTCGTCCCCCTCGCGGCATTCGGCCTCGGCCCGCTGACCAGTGACAGCTTCAGCCTGGAGGGGCCGGCGGGCCCGCTGCTGGCGTTCTCCGCCGGCGTGCTCTCGTTCGTCTCGCCGTGCGTGCTGCCCATCGTGCCCATCTACATCACCCAGATCTCCGGCGGCAGCATCCAGGGCGGCCGCATCTCCGTGAACCGCCGCGTCACGTTCACGCACGCCGTCGCCTTCGTCTCCGGCCTGACCTTCATCTTCATCATCCTCGGCACCAGTGCCGGGCTCCTCGGCTCGTACTTCTTCCAGGACAACCGCGAAGAGCTGCAGAAGGTCGCGGGCGTGCTGCTGATGCTGATGGGCGTCGTGCTCATCCCGCCGCGCGGCCGCGCCTCGCCCATGCGCGCCGCCTGGCTCCTTTTGGGCCTGACCGCCGTCTTCTTCTTCACCGCCGAAGTCGCCGAAC
The DNA here is from genome assembly GCA_016703545.1 of Candidatus Amarobacillus elongatus. Lineage (GTDB taxonomy): Bacteria > Chloroflexota > Dehalococcoidia > Tepidiformales > Tepidiformaceae > Amarobacillus > Amarobacillus elongatus. The sequence continues at coordinate 757,435 of JADJBX010000001.1, read as the reverse complement.
TGCGCGGCGACCGCCCCGGCCTCGCGCTCCTCGGTGGCGTACTGCTCGCGGCCTGGCTGCGCTTCGCCGGTTACCTGCAGCTCCCGTTCCTGCTGCGCACCTTCACCGCCGACGTCGGCCATCACCGCGAGGTGAGCTACGGGCGATCGGCGCTGGTTGGCGGCGCCTTCGCTCTCGGCTGGACGCCCTGCATCGGCCCGATTCTCGGCAGCATCCTTACCCTCGCGGGGCAGTCCTCGAACGCGTGGACCGGCGCTTACCTGCTCGTCGCGTATTCGGCCGGGTTCAGCATCCCCTTCCTGGTCACGGGCCTCATGCTCTCCGATTCCCAGAAGTTCTTCCGCAAGATCGCGCCCTACTCGGGGATCATCGAAGTCGCCAGCGCCGTCATGCTCCTGAGCGTGGGCGTGCTCCTGTACTACGGGCGCCTCACGGGCCTGAACAGCTTCTTCGGCTTCTCCGACTTCAACCAGGGCCTGTAACCCACCCCGGCCGCGCGCGCCGGCCGCCGGGCATTCCGCCCGGCCCGCCTCACACCGGGATGTCGGTCTCGTCCAACTCGTCCTTGCGCCGGAACGGGGAGGTCCGCCCTCGCAGCCGGTCCTTCGCCGCGCCCAGGCGGTCGAACAGGTGCGCGAGCCGCCGCTCCAGCGTCCCCCGCACCCACGATCGCGTGGAACCCGTCTCGCGGTACCGGTCGTACCGCCGTTCGACGAAAGCTTCTTCGGGCGCTGCCGCTGCAGCCGTGTCAGTTCGCGAATGACCGCCCGCCGCACGAGCTGGGCGGTCTCCTGGTGGTCCGTGTGCGCGCCCTCACCGGGCTCCGGCACCGTCGCGTCCGCGATCCCGAGCCGCAGGCAATCGTGTGACGTGATCCGCAGCCGTTCGGCCGCTTCGCCCGCCTTGGAGGGTTCCCCGAAGAGGATGCGGGCCGCTTCTTCCGGCCGGATGACCTCGTACACGGCGTTGTCGAGCATCAGAACGCGGTCGGCGACGGCCATGGCCATCGCGCCCTCGCTGTTGCCCTCACCGATGATCACCGCGACCGTGGGCACGGGGATTTCGAGCATGGTCGCCATGCACTCCGCGATCGCGTGCCCCAGTCCCGCCTGTTCGCTTTCGATCCCCGGGTGTGCCCCCGCCGTGTCCACGAGCGTGACGAGCGGCAGGTTGAACTTCGCCGCCAGCTCCATCGCGCGCTTCGCCTTGCGGAACCCGCCCGGCCGCACCCAGCCGTCGGCTTCGCCGCCCGCCGCGTGCGGCCGGTTCTGCCCGGCAATTACCACTGCCTCGCCCGCGGGGGAGGCCACGCCGATGACCACGCACCGGTCGTCGGTGCCCATGCGGTCGCCGTGGAGTTCGAAGAATGACGTCGTCATGCGCGGAATGAGGTCCGGCGCCGTCGGCCGCTCGGAGTGGCGCGAAAGCTGGAGCTGCGCCCACGCCCCGTGCGGTGTGTGCTGCAGATGGCCGTGCTGCACCTGCGTGCCCGCGCTCAGCTGGTAGTCGCTCTGCAGCAGGTCGAGAAGCAGCGCGATCGTGTCCCGCAGCTGCGGCCGCGCCACCACCGCGTCGATCAGCCCCGCCTTCAGGTGCGATTCCGATGTGTGCGACCCTGCCGGCAGGTCGTCGCCCGCCTCTTCCTGCAGCGCCCGCAGCGCCGCGTAGCCGACGAGCGCGTTCGGCTCCGCGATGATCACGTCCGCGAGGTTCACGAAGCCGGCGTAAGCGGATCCCGTCGTTGGATCCGTCACGACCGAGATGTGCGGCAGCCCGAGGCGGCTGTGCCGGCGCGCCGCCGCCGCCACCCGCGGCGCCTGCATCAGCGCCAGCAGCCCCTCCTGCATCCGCGTCCCCGAGGTCGAGCAGACCGTCACCACCGCCACGCGCCGCGATGCCGCCTTTTCGAACGCCCGCGCCAGCCGTTCGCCCGCCGCCACGCCGATGGACCCGCCAAGGAAGGCGAAGTCCACCACGGCGACCACGAGTTCGCGGCCGAAGATCGTCCCGCGGCCCGTTAGCGCCGCCTCCGCCAGTCCCGTCCGCCGCTGTGCACTAATCACGCGCGACCGGTACGAGTGGCGGTCCGCGAACGACAGCGGGTCAATCGCGGTGACGCCGCGGTCGGATTCGTCGAAGCTCCCCGGGTCGAGCAGCGTCGCCAGCCGTTCGCGCGCCGAGAGGTGGAAGTGGAAGCCGCACGCGTGACACACGCGGTACCGTTCGTACGAACGGGATCCCTCGAGGTCGGCGCCACAGGAGAGGCAGTGTTCGTGCGGCGGCTGAGGCGGAGGAACACTCTCGCCTTCGCCACGTCGCAGGATTCCACGGATCGTCTTCACCATCGCAGTCAGTCTATCAATCGAATCCGTCACCCGCCCGGACCAGGACGGTGCGCGATTCGCCTTCCTCCCGCGGGCCGATGATTCCCTCGTCGGCCAGCAGGTCGATGAGCCGTGCCGCCTTGACGTACCCGATTCGCAGCCGCCGCTGGAAGAGCGACGGCGACACCCGCTGGTGCTCCATCGCCAGTTCCCGCGCGCGCTTCACGATCGGTTCGTCCTCGTCGATCTCGATGTCCTCGCCGCCGTTCAGTTCGACGAGCGCCTTCTCCAGCAGGTCGTCCGCCGTCTCCGGCGCGAGCTCGCTGAACCGCTCATCCGTCCAGAACTCCACCAGGCGCTCGACTTCGGCGTCCGAGACGTACACCCCCTGGATGCGGATGGGCTTGGCGACGTCCGTGGGCATATAGAGCATGTCGCCGCGGCCCAGCAGCTTCTCCGCCCCGCCCATGTCCAGGATCGTCCGCGAGTCGGTCTGCGACGTCACCGCGAAGGCGATACGCGTCGGGAAGTTCGCCTTGATCAGGCCCGTCACCACGTCCACCGAGGGCCGCTGCGTCGCCACCACGAGGTGGATGCCCGTCGCGCGCGCCAGCTGCGCCAGCCGGCAGAGCAGCTTTTCGACCTCGAACGGCGCCACCATCATCAGGTCCGCGAGTTCGTCGATGATGACCACCCAGAACGGCAGCTTCTTCATCACGCGCGGGTGGCGGTTGTACGCCTCCAGGTTCCGCACGCCCACCTGTTCGAACTTCTTGTAGCGCGCCTCCATCTCCGAGACGACGGCCTGCAGCGTCCCCACCACCTTGTCCATGTCCACGATGACTTCGCTGAACGCGAGGTGCGGGATGTTGCCGTACGCCGTCAGCTCCACCCGCTTGGGGTCGACCATCACGAAGCGAACCTGGTCCGGCGTCGCGTTCATCATGATCCCGGCGATGATGGCGTTGATGCAGACGCTCTTGCCGCTGCCCGTCGCCCCCGCGATGAGGAGGTGCGGCATCCGCGCGAGGTCGGCCACCACGGGCGTCCCCGAGACACCCTTCCCCAGAGCGATCGCCAGCTTCGATTTTCGCTCCAGGTCCGTGAACTCCTTCGTCTCCATCACGTGGCGAAGGGTGACCACCGTCGCGCTGTCGTTCGGCACTTCGATGCCCACGATGGCGCGCCCCGGGACCGGCGCCTCGATGCGCAGGCTCGGCGCCGCCAGCGCCAGCGCGAGGTCGTTCTGTAGCGCCGTGATCTTGTTGACGCGCACCCGCGTCCGCGAGACCTCCACCCGTTCCGTCTGCGCCCGTCCGCCGGGCCCGACGCGCGTCTTGCCCTGTTCGTCCTTGAGCTGCAGCTCCTTGTAGCGAACCTCCCAGCCCGGCTCCACCCCGAACTGTGTCACCGTCGGCCCTTCGTTCACCTCGACCACGCTCGCGTCCACCCCGAAGCTCGCCAGCGTATCGACGATGAGCTGGGCGCGGGCGGCGTTGTCGTGCCGCCGGCTGGGGCTGATCTGCGGCGCGTGCAGCATCCCGATGTCCGGCAGCGCCCATCCGCCCGGCCGCCCGAGAATGAATGCGAGCTGTTCCGGCTGCTCTTCCTCCCCGTCTTCTCCCGCATCCACGAGCGCCACTGTCTCGTCCGGCTGCCCGGCGTCCTCGTCCGGCTCGTCCGCGAAATCCGCTTCCGGCGCTTCGAATGCCACGGGCTCGCGTTCGAGGACGGTCACGCTCGAGGCGCTAAAGTGCGCCGCCGCGCCCGCTCCCATCGCCGAGGAAGGCGACGACGGGTCGATACTCGGCCGGAAGACGCGCGGCTCGGCCTCGTGCGAGGCCGCCGGCGAGATGTCGAGCCGGTCCCGCAGCGTTCCGCCAATCACGGGGGTGTCGTCCTCCGCGTCATCGCCCGGGCGGTGGAACGCGAACGCCACAAGCGACACCGCTCCCTTGCCGATGGCGAGGAAGGAGCGCCCCGCCGCCGCCGCCGCCTGGTGCGGCCAGCGACGCTGCCATGCGTAGCGCACCCCTTCCGGCGCGTTGCGTGCGAACCAGCGCGTCGGCCGCGGCGCCGCCAGCGCCATGCCGAGCACGAACAGGCTCGCCCACGCCACCAACCCCATCGGGCCGGAGACGATGGCGTGCCCGATCCGCCCGCCGAGGGTCACTTCGGAAAAATGGACACCGCCCGCGGTCCAGTTCACGTGGTTCAGGCCAAGCCCACCCCATGCGAACAGCGCCAGCGCGAGCACGCCCGACGCCTGCCGAGCGAACACGCCGCGCTGCAGGTACAGCCGCCGTGATAGCGCCGTGCCCCCGAGTGCCGACAGGATGGCGAGGATCACCAGCCCGGCGCCGAACGTCTCCATGAGCCAATCGCGGCCGCCCGCCGTGACGGCGCCAAAGTCCACGAGAAACGCGGACGCGACAATGCAGACGGCGACGATCGCCGCCCCGGTCGCGCCGTGCCGCTTCCAATCACGAGGCCAATGCAGCGCGAAGCCACGCCGTTTCGTGGCGCGGCGGGCGCGGGGTCGCGTTGTCCGTGCGCGTGCCGTCATGCGCACACTCCTTCACCCGGCGGCAAACCCCGCGAGCCGCCGGTCCAAAACACCCTGGAAAGCGCCGACTAGACCTCGACCGTCACCGTCAGCACCATCGGCCTTCGCCGGGTCTCATCGTACAGGAACTTGCTCAGGGCGTCCCTGATCTTCCCGTTGATGTCCCCGAACTCCGCGTAGTGCTCCGCCCCCCGGAAGCAGTCCGCCACCTTCGTGCGGCTCCGCTCCAGCAGGTCCTCGCGCTCCTCCACATCGACGAAGCCCCGGCTCAGGATCTCCGGCGCGCGCGTCAGCTTCCCCGTCTGCTTATCGACCGCGACCATCACGACCACCACGCCGTCCGTCGAAAGGTGCGTCCGGTCGCGCAGGATCTGCTGGTCGACATCGCCGATGCCCGTGCCATCGACGTAGACGTAGCTCGCCGGCACCCGCCCGGCCACGCGCGCCTCGTCCTCATCGATTTCGAGCACGTCGCCGTCCGTCATCACGAACGCGTTCCCCTTCGGCACGCCCACCGACTCCGCGAGCCGCGCGTGCACCACGAGGTGCCGGTACTCGCCATGGATGGGGACGAAGTACTCGGGTTGCAGCAGCCCCTGGATGATCTTCAGCTCCTCGCGGCTTGCGTGGCCCCGCACATGGATGTTCGAGACGCGGTTGTAGAGGACCTCCGCGCCCAGCCGGAAGAGGTTGTCCACGTTCCGATACACCGCCTGTTCGTTCCCCGGGATGGCGGTCGCCGACATGACGATCGTGTCGCCCTCCTGGATCGTGATGTGGCGGTGGTCGCCGTTCGCCATGCGTGTGAGCGCGCTCGTCGGCTCGCCCTGGCTTCCCGTGGTCACGACCACCAGCTTCGAGGGCGGCGTGTTGCGCATCTCCTCGACCCCGACGATCACGCCGTCCGGCGCGTTCAGGTACCCGAGCTGCCGGGCCATCGCCACGTTATCGATCATCGAACGGCCGGTGACGAACACCTTCCGGTTCGTGAACACGGCCGCGTCGACCACCTGCTGAACGCGCGAAATGAGCGACGCGAAGGTGGCGACGATGACGCGGCCCTTCGCGTTCACGAGGATGTTCCGCAGCGCCTCGCCGACGAGCTGCTCGCTCGGCGTGTACCCCTCCTGCTCGGCATACGTCGAGTCAGCGCAGCAGGAGCAGGCAGCCCTCGGCGCCGACCTGCGCGAGCCGGATGAGGTCGGTGTGCTGGTCCATCACCGGTGTGTGGTCCAGCTTGAAGTCGCCGGTGTGCACGATCGGCCCCAGCGGCGTCTTGATGATGAGCCCGCACGCGTCCGGGATGCTGTGCGCGACGGTGAAGAACTCCACTTCGAAGACGCCCGCCTGGACGGATTCGCCCGGCTTAACGACGTGCAGTTCCGCCTGCGCCAGCTGGCGGTGCTCATTCAGCTTCACGCGGATGAGGCCATCGGTGAGCTTGCTGCTGTACACCGGGCACTTGAATTCGCGGAAGAAGTACGGGAGCGCGCCCACGTGGTCTTCGTGCCCGTGCGTGAGGAACACCCCCCGCAGCTTGTGTGCGTGCTCGCGCAGGTACGTGAAGTCCGGGATGACGAGGTCGACGCCGAGCATCTCCTCCTCCGGGAACATCAGTCCCACGTCGACGACGATGATGTCGTCTCCGTATTCCAGCAGCATCATGTTCCGGCCGATCTCGCCGAGACCGCCGAGGGGAATTACGCGAAGTGCGGTGCCTGCCATTGGCTCTACTCTTTCCTTCAGTCAAAAAGACGAATCTGTGTGGGGCGGCCCGCCGTCGCCGCTTCGGGCGGCGCTGACGGTTCTGGATGTTCCGGTGCTTCAGCCAATCGAGGCGGCGCTGCCAGCTCGGGCGCGCTCGCCGTCTCGGGTTCGAATGTCGCCATGCTCGCGGGCACGGCCGCCGCTTCGGGCGGCGTCGGCGCCGCCGGCGGTGGTGCGAGTGGCGCTGCCGGACCGGCGCTCGCGGCCTCCGCGAACGCCATCGGGAACGGCGGCGCGGGGTGCACCTGCGCCTTTCGGGCGCGCTCCAGCAGCGCCGGCAGCTTCGCGAAGTCGTCGAGGATCACCTGCCGCAGGCTCCCCTGGTGCAGCGCCGCCGCCGGGTGGTACATCGGCACGTAAAACCGCCCCGCGACCTCCTTCGGCTGCCCGTGAATCCGCGAAATCGCCTGGTTCGGGAAGAACTTGGCCATCGAGAACCGGCCCAGCGTCACGATGACCAGCGGATCGAGGATGTCGATCTGCTCATCGAGGTAGTCCCGGCACGCCTCGATCTCCCCGGCTGCGGGTCGCGGTTCCCCGGCGGCCGGCACTTGAGCACGTTGCAGATGTACACGCCGTCGCGCTTCAACCCAGCGGCTGCGAACAGCTCGTCGAGGAACTGCCCCGCCGCGCCCACGAACGGCCGGCCCTGCCGGTCTTCGTTCACGCCCGGCGCCTCCCCGATAAACATCACTTCGGCATTCAGCGGCCCCTCGCCCGGGACCGCGTTCGTGCGCGTCGTCCAGAGCGGGCAGAGGTCGCAGGTGCGCACCCGTTCGTAGAGCCGTTCAGCGGCAGCGTCCACGTTCATGCCGCGCCCTCCACGGCGCCGGGAAGCGCGAGCGCCTCCCGCCGTTCGCGGCGCAGGGTCAGCGTCGCCGTCGTCAGGACCTGGATGCCGACCGCCACCGCCACCGCCGCGAACACCCGCTGCAGGGTCGCCGCGTGCAGCCCGGAGGCGACCCACGCGCCGAACATCCCGGCCGGCACCGCCGTCATCGCCACCCAGCGTGCGACATGCATATCGATGGACCCGTGACGGCGGTGCGTCGCCGCCCCCACCAGTGCCGCCGCCACGATCACGCAGAGCGATGCGCCCTGCGCCTCGTGCTGGCCGGCGCCGAGGATGAGAACCAGCGCCGGCACGAAGATCGCGCCGCCACCCACGCCCAGCGCTCCCGAGAGGAAGCCGCCCGCGAACCCGATGGCGGCGCTCGCCAGCACCTCACGCACGCCCGACACGGCGAGTAACGGTTCGATGCCGGGGAAAAGGAGCAGCCGAAGCCCAAGCAGCAGGACGAACACGCCGAAGACCTGGCGCAGCCGCATCGCCGGGACGTGCTGAACCACGCGCGCGCCCGTGTACGCGCCCGCAACGGAGGCCGGCAGCAGCGAGGCGACGAGCGCCCAGGCGATGCCCTCGCGCAGGCCGTACACCGCGGCGCTCGCCCCGGCGGCGAAGATGATGACCACGAGCGAGGTGCCGTGCGCGGTGTGCTGGCGCATCCGCAGCACGCCGGTCATGAGCGGCACCATGATCGCGCCGCCGCCAACCCCCGTCAGCCCGCTGAAGAAGCCCCCGCCGGCGCCCGTCGCGGCCGCGAGCAGGCCCGAACGGCCGGGCGCGGGCGTCACGATCCGGTCTCCTCCGTCTTCCGCTTCGGCTGCAGTGCCCACGCGAACAGGACGCCGAGGAAGTACAACAGCAGCAGCGGGCCCGCGACCATGCTCTGGGTGAGCGGGTCTGGCGTCGGCGTCACCACCGCCGCGATCACGAAGATCACGATCACCGCGTACCGCCAGAAGCTCAGCAGCTGCCGCGCACGCACCAGCCGCAGCTTCGCCGCCAGCGCGAGCACCATCGGCAGCTCAAACGACACGCCCACCCAGAAGATGATCTGGAGGGCGAAGTCCATGTACTGTTTCGCGCCGATCAGGGGGTTGAAGTTGTCGCCGCCGAAGTCCAGCAGGAAGCCCAACGACGCAGGCAGGATGATCCAGTACGCGAACGCCATCCCCGCGAGCAGGAACACCACCACGCCAAGCAGGCCGGGCAGCAGCATCTTCCGCTCGCTCGCGGTGAGCCCCGGCACGATGAACGCGAGCAGCTCGTACACGATGACCGGCGAGGCGAGGATCATCCCGCCGTACAACCCGACCTTGAACAGCACCCCGATCGTCTCCGTCGGGCCGAACACGGCAAGGCCGAAGTTGGGGTCGTACTCCTCACGCGCCGGCACCAGCAGCCAGCCGATGATCGTTTCCCAGAAGTAGAACGAAACAAGCGTGGCGAGCAGCAACGCCACGGCCGAGACCATGACGCGGTTGCGGAGCTCCTTGAGGTGCTCCATCAGCGTCATCTCGCCGCCGCCGCTCTCGGGCCCGAACAGGGGGGAAGCCTCGACCGCCACGGCGCTTAGAACACCAGCGGCGTGGGGGGTTTGCCCTCGCCGTTGGGCGCTGCCGCAGCGGGTTTCGGGTCATCCGGCATGCCGTACTCCGAAAGCGCCGCCGCGTTTTCCATCGTCAGGGTCGAAGGCTCGACCACCTTCACGGGGTTGAGGGCCGTGCCCCCGGACTGGGTCAGTTCTGGCACCTGGAGCGATGCCGCGGCGTCACGCATCTCGCCCTCAAGCTGCACCTGCTGATCGCGCAGCTCGCGGCGGGCCTGGTCGACCTCACCGCGAACCGTCTTGTATTGCTCTTCGATGTAGGCGATTTCGCCGCCGAATTCGTCTCGCACCGCGCGCGCATACTGCTGCATCGTGCGCACGGCGCGGCCAATCTGGTACGCCATGCCGGGGAGCCGCTCCGGGCCAACCACGACCAGCAGCAGCACCAGAATCAGCAGGAGTTCCTGGTAGCCGATCCCGATGAACTCCAGGGTCAGCCTCCTCGCCGCGCGCCGGGACTCGGCTCGGCCGCGCGCTGCCTACTTGTCTTCGACGCCGTGGTCCTTCAGGTAATCTACGGCGTCCTGGACGGTTGCGATCTTTTCCGCGTCTTCGTCCGGGATCTCCAGCCCGTTGGCGTCCGTCGAGAATTCCTCTTCGAGCGACATAATCAGCTCGACGAGATCCAGCGAGTCCGCGTTCAGGTCGTCCACGAACGACGCGGCGGGAACCACTTCTTCTTCTTCCACGCCGAGCTGCTCGACGACGATGGCACGGACCCGTTCGAATACTGTCGACACTTGGTTGGTTCTCCTAGGCGAAGGCTTTATTGGGATTACGAGCCCGGCTGCGTTGCGCGGGCGGTTTCGATCTGCGCGCTTACCGTTCGCAGCACCCCATTCACGAAAGCGGGCGCCTTCTCCCCACTATATCTGCGGGCTAGCTCCACGGCTTCGTTGACCACTGCGGCCACCGAAACCGACGGCCCGGAAAGCAGTTCCCATATTGCAAGCCGCAGGATGTTGCGGTCAACGATGGCCATGGCGTCCACGGGGTGCTTCGGCGCCGCCTCCGCGATCAGCAGGTCCGCCTTCTCCCGTGCTTCCAGCACGCCCTCCAGCATCCGCGCCGCTCGCCGCCGCTGCTTCGCCTCCGCCAGTTCCGGCGTTTCGGCCTGCGCCTCGGTCAGCCGCCGCTCCAGCACCTCGCGCGCGGGGTGGTCCGATGTCTCGGCTTCGTACAGCGTCTCCACGACGAGTTGGCGGATCACCCGGTGCGGCTGGCTCACGCCATCACCATACCGCCATCCACGTGGATGCACTGGCCCGTGATATACCGCGCCCCGTCCCCCGCGAGAAACGCCACCAGCGGCGCCACCTCATCCGGCTTCGCCATGCGCTCCAGCGGGATGAGCCCCATCGCCGCCTTGATCGCCTCCGGCGACATCGGCGCGATGATGTCCGTCTCGATGAACCCCGGCGCGACCGCATTCACCGTGATCGCCCGCGACGCCACCTCCCGCGCGACCGCGCGCGTGAAGCCGATGATGCCCGCCTTCGCCGCCGCGTAGTTCGCCTGCCCCGGGTTCCCCATCACTCCGATCACGCTCGTGATCATGATGATCCGCCCCGCCTGCGACCGCAGCAGCGGCCGCATCGCCGCCTTCGTCACGAGGAACGTCCCGCGCAGGTTCGTGTTCTGCACCTCGTCCCAGTCGTTCTCCGACATGCGCATGAGCAGCCGGTCCCGCGTGATGCCGGCGTTGTTGACCAGGATATCCAGCCCGCCGAACGCCTCGACCGCGCCCCTCACGAGCGCGGCGGCCGCATCGGCGTTCGAGACGTCGCCGGCAATCGCCACGGCTTCGCCGCCCGCTTCCTTGATGAGCGAAACCACCTCGCAGGCGGCGGCCGCGTTGGTGTTGTAATTCACGGCCACGCGCGCGCCCTCGCGGGCCAGCTCCAGGCAGATCGCCCGCCCGATGCCCCGCGATCCGCCCGTGACCAGCGCGGCCCGTCCTTCGAGGTTGCCCATCTCTTCCTCCATTGTGTGCGCGGCCAGTCTGCCACGGCGCCGCCCCCGCCCGCACCGGGGGACAAGAATCGGGCCTCCCGAAGGAGGCCCGATGGTTCGTTTCCTGTGGTGGTGTCTAGAGCGGAACGCTTACCGTCGTGGCGTCGTTCACGTTCACGCACGTGGCCTTGCGCAGCATGCGCTTGATGATGGCCGTGAGGACCCGGCCGGGGCCGAACTCGATGAACGTGTCCACGCCCTGCTCGCCGAGGTACTCCACCGTGCGCGCCCACTGCACCGGGCTTGCCACCTGGTCCACGAGCTCGTGACGGAACGCCAGCTCCTCGCGCGAAGGGGTCGCGGTGCAGTTCAGCACCACGGGCACTTCCGCCTCGGTAATCGTCGCGACACCGACGTGATGGACCATGCCCTCCGCCGCCGGCTTCATCAGCGAGCTATGGAAGGCGCCGCTCACGCTCAGGGGGATGACCTTGGCCGCGCCCCGCGCCTTCGCGTAGTCCAGCGCGCGCACCACCGCTTCCCGCCGGCCGCCGATGACGATCTGCCCGGGAGCGTTGACGTTGCAGATCTCGGCGCCCGCCTCGCGGCAGACGTCGTCACAGTCGGCGAGGTCGAGTCCGAGGACCGCGGCCATGGTGCCGGGGTTCTTTTCGCCCGCCGCCTGCATCAGTTCGCCACGCGCGCGCAGCAGCCGGATGGCGTTATCGAACGAAAGCGCCCCCGACGCCACCAGCGCCGAGTACTCCCCGAGGGAGTGGCCGGCCACGAAGGCGGGCCGCTCCAACAGGCTCGGCGTCAGCTCCGTGGCCACCTTCAGCAGCGCGAGGCTGGTGACGGCGATCGCCGGCTGCGTGTTCCGCGTCTGCTGGAGTTCTTCCTCCGGGCCTTCGAAGCAGAGCTTGCTCAGCTTGAACCCGAGGATTTCATCCGCACGGTCGTACAGCTCCCGCGCGGAGGGGAAAGCATCGTAGAGATCCTTGCCCATGCCCACGGACTGCGCGCCCTGTCCCGGGAACACGAAGGCACGCGTCCGCCGGGCCGGCTCCTGGAATGCGAGAAACGCGGCCACGGGGCCGGTCGCCGCCGCTAGCTCTCGAGCTCGTCGATCGGCATCGTGATGACTGCCCGCCCGCGGTACTTCCCGCAGACCGGGCACGCCCGGTGCGCCAGCTGGGGCGCCCGGCAACTCGGGCACTCCACCACGTGGGGCAGCTTGATCGCCAGGTGCGAACGCCGCTTCCCCTGGCGCGACTTCGGATACTTCCGCTTTGGCAGCGGCGGCATAGAGGGTCTCCTTCAGGTCGTTACCCATTCGCGGCTTGCCTCAATCCTGCCAGGGCTGCCCAGCGGTAATCCACGGGCGCACGGTCACAGGTACAGGTCGCCATGCTCAGGTCCTGACCGCACTCCGGGCAAATCCCGGGACAGTCCGGACGGCAAAGTGGCTGCATCGCTGCAGCCGTCTCGCTATATTGGCGCACCGCCTCCGTAATGTCGATTTCGTGGTTCAGCGAGATGAGGAACGCTCCGTCATCCTCCGGCGGCGGCAAACGGTGTCCCGTCAGCACGTCCACCTGCTGCACGAAAATCTCCTCGAAGGAGATGTGCTCACGGTACCCGAACGGCGCCAGGCACCGGGCGCAGTCCCCATCCATCAGCACATCCGCTTCGCACCGCACCAGCACGCCATCGGGCGTGCGGATGAGTTCGACGGATCCTGCATGGACGGGCCGCTCTGGTTCGAGGGTGTAGTGGCGTACCGTGCCCACGGGTGAGCGCAGCAGCCCCGATACGTTGAACAACATGGCTATGCCTCGCGGGTGGAGGTTCACCCAGTATAGCCACATGGCCCACCCGTCCCGCTCCCCGTTTCCCCGCCGCTCCGCCCGCAGGGAGCCATAACGGCCTCGATTGCGTGACGATTGCGGGGAAAGCCCCCACGCGGGACGCTCCCCCGTTTACGCCCGGAATCTGCATCGCTAGCCTTTGCGCTACGGTTAGCCTATGTCCCAGGTACTTGAAATCCTCACCCTGCAGTCCCTCGACGACGAAGCCGCCGCCCTCCGCGCGGCCCTCGCCGATGCCGAGCGCCGCCTCCAGGGCGACGAGGAACTGAACGACGCCCGCCGCGACCTCGCCGCCATTCGCGCCCGCCAGGAAACCTCCCGCCGCGAGCAGCGCCGCCTCGAAGGCGAAGTCGAGGCCCTCTCCGACAAGATCGCCGCCGACGAAAAGAAGCTCTACGACGGCTCCATCCACTCCCCCAAGGAGCTGACGAACCTCCAGCACGAGGTCGACACCCTCAAGGGCACCCGCGCCACCGTCGAGGACGCCCTGATCGAGGCGCTCGACACGGCCGAGAAGGTCAACCGCGAAGCCGCCAACGGCGAGCGTCGCGCACGCGTCCTCGAAGGGCGCTGGCAGCTCCAACAACAGGAACTGCGCCACGAAAGCCTCCGCCTCGGCGACGCCATCGCGCGCGCCGATGCGAAGCGCGAGATGCAGAAGACCCGCATCCCCCCGCGCGCCCTCCACCTGTACGAGGACCTGCGCCGCCGCAAGGGCGGCATGGCCGTGAGCCGCCTCTCCGGCGGGATGTGCGGCGGCTGCCGCGTCTCCGTCCCCGATAGCGTCCGCCGCAAGGCCCTCTCCATCTCCGATATCGCGCAGTGCCCGAACTGCGAACGCATCCTCGCGGTCGGGTAGCCGCATGCAGGCTGTCGGCTACTTCGTCGAAGGCGCCCGCCGCAACGGCGTGAAGCGCACCGTCGGTGAGCAGAACCAGGCGTTCCTCGATTTCTGCGCCCGCGAAGGGTACGAAGTCGCCGCCACCTTCCTCGATACCGCCGACAGCGAACCGCGCGGCGCCGGCCTCCGCCAGATGCTCCAGTACCTCCAGCGCGAAGGCCGGGGGTTCATGGTCGTCGCCGTCGATGGCGCGGGCGCCCTTGGGCCGGATCTCGGCCACGCCGCCATGGCGCTCCTCGCCATCGAGAACACTGGCGTGCAGGTGATCTCCGTCCACACCGGGCGCGAAGCCGCCCGCGAACTCATCGATGCGTGGGCCGACCACGCCGAGGGCACGCCCGTTTCCGAACGGGTGCGCAGCGCCATGCGCCGCAAGGCCGTCCGCGGCGAAGCACTTGGCCGCCCGCCGTTCGGTTACCGCGTCGGCCCCCGCCGCCGCCTGGAACTCGTGCCCGAAGAGGCCGTCGTCGTTCGCTACATCTTCCGGCTCTACCTCCAGGAGGAGCTCGGCATCCGCAAGATCGCCGGGCGGCTGAACGAAGAGGGCATGCGCACCCGCCGCGGCGGCCGCTGGAGCATGGTCTCCGTCCGCGACATGCTCCGGAACCGCACCTACCTCGGCACCTACGCCCGCTTCGGCGTAAAGGTGCCCGGCAGCCACCCCGCGCTCGTCTCGCAGGAGGACTTCCGCCGCGTCCAGGACCGCCTCCAGCGCGCGCGCTCCAGCGGCGGCGAGCGCACCGTCGTCCCCTTCCTGCTCAGCGGAATCGCCTATTGCGGGCGCTGCGGCAACCGCATGATTGGCGTCTCCCGCCGCCAGAAGTGGACCACCCGCGACGGCGAGACGAAGTCCTCCGGCTACCGCTACTACCAGTGCGAAAGCCGCACCAATCAGAACGCCTGCGAGTACAACACCCAGCGCGCCGCCGAGCTCGAGGCGAAGCTGCGCGACCTCCTCGCCGAGGACGCGCCGGGCACCGTCGCGCGCATCGGGCGCGCCGGCAACGCAAGCTCCTACGTGCTCGATCTCACCGCGCAGGTGGAGCGCGTCGAGGGCCGCATGCGCCGCACCCGCCGGCACGTCGAGGAGCTCGTGGCCGACGCCGCCCACGGCCACATCACGCTCGAACGGATGCGCGCCCTCGGCGGCGAACTCGTGCAGGAGCAGGCCACCCTCGAGGACGAGCTTGCCGCCGCCCGCGAACGGCTCGCCGCCCACGAAACCGAGGAGGAGCGCCGCCGCCACCTCGAATCCCTGCGCCGCAGGGTCGCGCGCGACTGGGAATCCATGGATTTCGCCACGCTCCAGTCCGCCATTCGCGAACTGGTCGATCGCCTCGAAGTCGACGGCGACGAGACTCGCCTCTTCCTTCACCTGTGACCCGCTGGGACTCGCCTCGCGCCTCCCGGACGCTGGAGTCTTCCCCCCGCCGGGAGTAGCATCGCAAGCATGACCGCACGCCAACCACGCCAGCGGCGGCGCCGCGTCGCCCCGGCGGCTGCCCTGCCCCGGCCCGAAGCGACCGCCGAAGGCGCCTTCGAAGGCACCCCGCTTTCCGCCGCCTCGCGACGCCGCGCCCCTGCCGCTCCCGCCGCCCACCACCGCCAGCACCACGTGAACCGGGACTACAGCTACGTCCACAAGGACCTGCTGACCGTCGCCGGTGTGGGGGCCGTGGTCATCGGCTTCATCGTCGCGATGTCGTTCATCGTCTAACGCGCCGACTCCCACGCCCCCCGGCCCTTTCACGCCCCGCCCGGGGCTCCTCGCCGTGCTCGGTCCGGCGTGTTCACCAGCACCGCCATCGATCGCGGCTCCAGCACGAAGCGCTCCCCGGCGACCAGGTTCGTGGCCCCTTCCTCCGCCTCGGGGTGGACGGTGTCGAGCGCCAGTGACCAGCGCTGGCGCCGTCCCGCCGCCGCGGGGAGCACGAATTCGCACCCTTCGTGGTGGGCGTTCAGCAGGATGAGGATGTTGTCGTCCCGCACCGGCATCCCTTCGTCGTCCGTCAAATCCGCGGCGCTGCCCGCCAGCCACATTCCCAGCGTGCGACGCTCCGGGTCCTGCCAGTCGCCCTCCTCCATTTCGGTCCCGTCCGGGCGAAGCCAGCTGATGTCCTTGATCCCCTCGCCGCGAATGGGCCGCCCCCGGAAGTAGTTACGGCGCCGCAGGACCGGGTGGCGATGGCGGAACGCGACCACCCGCCGCGTCCACTCCAGCAGCTCCTGCTGCCCCTCTCCGAGGTCCCACTGCTGCCAGCTGATCGCGTTGTACTGGCAGTAGACGTTGTTGTTGCCGGGCTGCGTCCGCCCCGATTCGTCGCCGTGCAGCAGCATCGGCGTCCCCTGCGAAAGCATCAGCGTCGTGATGAAGTTCCGCTGCTGGCGTGCCCGCAGCGCGTTCACTTCCGGGTCGTCGGTCTCCCCTTCGACGCCGCAATTCCAGCTGAGGTTGTCGTCGCTGCCGTCGCGGTTCTCCTCGCCGTTCGCCTCGTTGTGCTTGTCGTTGTAGCTGACGAGGTCGCGCAGCGTGAACCCGTCGTGCGCGGTGACGAAGTTGATGCTCGCGTACGGGTGCCGCCCGTTCGTCGCGTACAGGTCGGAACTGCCCGTCAGCCGGTAGCCCAGTTCCGCCACCGTCCCCTCGTCACCTTTCCAGTAACGGCGGATGGTGTCGCGGTACTTCCCGTTCCACTCGGCCCACAGCACGGGGAAGTTCCCGACCTGGTAACCCCCCTCGCCGATGTCCCACGGCTCCGCAATCAGCTTCACCTGCGAGAGCACCGGGTCCTGGTGGATGATGTCGAAGAACGCGCTCAGGCGGTCCACCGCGTGCAGTTCGCGGGCAAGCGTCGCCGCGAGGTCGAAGCGGAAGCCGTCCACGTGCATGTCCTGCACCCAGTAGCGAAGGCTGTCCATGATCAGCTGGATGACGCGGGGGTGGAGCATGTTCAACGTGTTCCCCGTCCCCGTGTAGTCCATGTAGAACCGGCCTTCGTCCACCAACCGGTAGTACGAACGGTTATCCGCCCCCCGGAAGGCGAGCGTCGGCCCCAGGTGGTTCCCCTCCGCCGTGTGGTTGTAAACCACGTCGAGGATGACCTCGATCCCCGCCCGGTGGAGCGTCTTCACCATCGTCTTGAACTCGTCCACCACCCGGCCGGGCCGCCGGTCCGAGGCGTAGCGGCCATCGGGCGCGAGGTAGCCGATGGAGTTGTAGCCCCAGTAGTTGCGCAGGCCGCGGTCCACCAGGTGCTTGTCGTGCACGAAGTGATGCACCGGCATGAGCTCGATCGCCGTCACCCCGAGGTCCTTCAGGTAGCGCACCATGCGATGGTCCGCCACCGCCGAGTACGTGCCGCGCAGCTCCGGCGGGATCTCCGGGTGCAGCATCGTCAGGCCGCGAACGTGCGCCTCATAGATGACCGTCCGGTGCCACGGCGTCTTCGGCGGCCGGTCGTCCGCCCAGGAGAACGCCGGCTCCACCACCACGGATTTCGGCATGCCGGGCGCGCTGTCTTCATCGTCGAACTCGAGATCGCGGTCTTCGCCGCCCTCGATTGGATAGCCGAACATCGCCTCCGACCACTCCACCACGCCCGAGATAGCCTTCGCGTACGGGTCGATGAGCAGCTTGTTCGGGTTGAACCGGAGCCCGTTCGCGGGGTCGTACGGTCCCCTGACGCGGTAGCCGTAGAGCATGCCCGGGCGCGCCTCGGGCAGGTAGCAATGCCACACGAAGTCCGTCTGCTCGCGCATCGTGATGCGGGCCAACTCGCTTCCATCGGGCGCGTACAGGCAGAGCTCCACGCCCTCGGCCCCCTCGGAAAAGAGCGCGAAGTTCACACCGCTTCCATCCCACGTCGCGCCCAGTGGGTACGGCGTCCCGGGCAGCACGCGGAAGCGGCCAACAAGGGGTGCTGTCATCGGATTCGATCCTCCTGTTGTCAGCGTACGAGTGTTCCCGGCGCGGCAATGCCCGGCCCCGCGAACCATGTCTCGCAATTCCATCGCATGGCTCGCCTGCGATTCGTTTGCATCGCCAGCGCCCCGGCCCCTCCGCGAAACCGGCACGCGCCGCGCCGTACAAACGGGGTACGGGCCACGTTCGGCCAGCCGGAGACTCCATGAGCACCAGCCCCACCTGCATCCTCGCCTACACTTCCGAAGACGACCGCTACCACACCCTGCGCATGGCCGCCGAGGAGACCGCGAAGGCCGCCCAGGCACGCCTCATCCTCTACGACATCGATGCCGCCCAGCTGCTCGCCGCCCCCACGCCGACGGAATGGTCGGGCGAAGGCGCCGCCGAGCAGTACCCCGACCTCCTCGACCCCACGGACCTCGAGGCCGCCGGCCGCCACGCCATCGCCGACCAGGTTAGCCATGCGCGCGACGAAGGCATCCAGGCGTGGGGCTGGCTCCCGAGCCAGAAGGGCGCGAACGGCCTCGCCGAGTACGCCGAGCAGCACGGGGTCGACCTCATCATGCTTCCCGCGGCGATGTCCGAGCCGGGCCTCATGGACCGCCTTCGCGGCGCCACCCTCGACAAGGCGATCGAGGCCACGCAGCGTCCCATCGCCGTTGTCGATGAGGACGGCAACGTCAGTTACCCGTGGTCCGGCGCATCCAGTTCCTGAGCCGGAGAGGAGTTACTAGAAGGCGGCGAAGGCCAGCCGCACGCCCACGAGGATCAGCGCGGCCGCCAGCGCGCGAATGATGATCCCTCCGTGGAGCCGGTGCGAAAGCCGCGCGCCGATCTGTGCGCCGGGGATGGCGCCCAGTGCGATGGCGGAGGCCTGCGCCAGCGCCTGGTCCCATCCCAGCGCGCCCGTTGCCAGGTGCACCCCCGTGCCTTCCAGCGCCATGAAGGCGAGCACGAAGTGCGACGTCGCCGCCGCGATGTGCACGGGGAAGTGCAGCACGGTCGCCATCACCGGGACGTGGACCACGCCCCCGCCGATTCCCAGCAGGCTCGACATGAAGCCGACGGCCGTGCTGATGGCCACGCCCTGCCACAGCCGGTAGGAGTACATGAACGTCGACCCGTTCGCATCGGTGATGCGCCGGTGCACCACGCCCTTGCCCTGCAGCGGCGCACGGATCGCGGTCGATTGCGAACGGAAGAACAGGAAGAGCCCGAGCAGGATGAGCACCGCGGCGAAGATGATGTTGAACGCCCGCCGCGGGATGTAGCCGACGATCAGCGCCCCTGCCACCGCTCCCGGCAACGTCCCGATGGCGAACCAGATGCCGCTGAAGTAGTCCACCCGCCGCTGGCGCACGTAGGCCAGCGTGCCCGAGGTCGCATTCGCCCAGACCACGAACAGGGACATGGAAGTGATCGTTTCGGGGTCGCGGTCCGGGTAGAGCAGGAGCAACACGGGGACCAGCACGAAGCCGCCGCCGGCGCCCACCAGCGTTCCGAACGCGCCAACCGCCACGCCCAGCGGGACCAGTAGCAGCAGCTCGAGCATCGGCCCGGCGGTTCCCCCCGCGTTTACTGTGCCCCCGGGCCGCCTACCGCGAAACCTCGGCGATCAGCGCCGCGCCCCGGCCCGCGCCGCGCGCCCCGGCACGCGCCGCTGCGCGCGGCGTGCCTCCGCTTCCGCGGAGCGCCGCTCGGCCTCGCGGTCGCGGTACCAGGTGAACAGCGCCACCGAGATGGTGAGCACCCAGAGCGCCATCACGGAATTGTCGACCGGGTTCTTGATCCCCATGTCGGTCTGGATCGCGCCCTGCCAGTTGAGGGAGAGGATCGTCATGAACGCGCCCAGCGAGAAGGCGATGCCTCCGGCCATGAGCCACCGCCGCCCGCCCAGCGCGATGAGCGGCAGCACCCACAGCTGGTACCAGTGCCGCAGGTTCGGCGAAAGCGCGAACAGGAAGATCGCCATCAGCAGCGCCGCCGCCGCCATCGCGTCCCGAGCGTTCTCCAGCCGGTGGCGCAGGATGATCAGCCCGGCCGTCGTGGCCACGCCGGCGTAGCACACGCCGAACACCCAGTTCTCCCGTTCCTTCGTGTCGAACCAGTCGCGAAGGAAGGTCCAGGGCGTGTTCCGGGTAAGCCCCGTCGCGGGCCCCGCGGCCCCGTTCCGCAGCAGGTCCATCCCCAGCACCAGCGCCACCAGCACGCCCGCGCACACCGCGGCGGCCGCCATCAACGGCCGTGCATACGGCAGCAGCGCCGTAATGGGCTTCGGCATCCAGCCCGGCGGATTCTGCCGCAGCCGCTCGATCCACCACGCCGCGAACACCGGCGCGACCACGATCATCGCGTACTTCGCGAGCACCGAAAGCGCTGCCAGGGGCGCCGCCGCGAGCCGCCAGCGCACCCGGTCCTGCACCGCCAGCAGGATCGCCGCCATCCCGAAGCCGGTCATGATGGGGTCATTGTGGCCATCCGCCACGAACTCCCAGAGCACGAGCGGGTTCAGCGTGACGTACGCCATCGCCATCCCCGGTTCGTAGCCCAGCTTGCGCGCCACGAACGCCGTCGCGATCCCCGTCGCCACCAGGAACAGCGCCGCGACCACCTTCACCCCGTACACGTTCCCGCGCAGCGAGTCCCCCACGAACGGAAGACTGATGCCGCCGACCGCGTACGCCACCGGCCCGTAGCCGCTCGGCGAGTCATCGAAGACGCGTACTTCGCGCGCCACCGGGTCGTCCTGCTTGTTCGGCGCCCCCTCCCGGGATGTCGGGTCGGTGCCGCGGTAGAAGGTGCGAATGTCGGCGGCCAGGTGCGCCGCATCCGGCGAGGTCAGCGGCGCCACCGGGAGCACGCAGAAGATGACAACCACCGACCCCGCGATGGCCACAGGGAACGAACGCGGGAACCCTTTTCGCAGCCCCCACAGCGCCGCGAGATAGCCGCCGCAGAGCAGCATGATGAGCAGCGCCGTGTTCACCATGTCCTCGGAACCGCCTCCATAGATGCGGAACAGCCCCGACCGCCGCACGTTCTCGATGTCTTCCGACCAGATGGGCGCGCGCAGCGAAAACCCGAACAGCCACGTCAGCGCGAGCACCGCCGTGCCGGCGATGAAGACTCCGAGCGCCCGCGTTTCAGGCCGCCGGGCCGGTCGTGATGACGGCATCCAGTTCCTCCTCGGCCGCGGCACGCGGCACCGGGTCCCAGCTGCGGTTCCCCGGCGTCACGAGCGCCCACAGGCCGATGGGGAACCAGAGCAGATTCAACAATCCATGCCGGACGGCGGCTTCGAGCCCCCCGATGCTCAGGGGAACCAGCCGCGCCCTCACGGCGATGGCCGCGGGCAGGGCCCACTCCGCCAGCATCGCCAGCGTGAGCAACGGCTGCGGCAGCCCCGGCCCGCGCACCAGCTTCAGCAGCCAGGCCGCGCTGATCGCCGATCGCGTCATGACTCGCGTCGGGAACAGAAGATACAGCCCGATATCGAAGGCCCGCAGGTCGCCCCGCACCGCGCGTGCACCGATTGGCTTCCAGTACGAGCGCACCACGGCGAAGTGACCACGCACCCAGCGCGACCGCTGCCGCAGCGATGCCCCGAACCGGTGCGGCTCTTCGACCTCGATCGTCGTCGTGCTTACGAAGGACACCCGCTCGCCGCGCGCGTACAGCCCCGCGGTGAGTTCGAGGTCCTCCGTCATCGTGTGCGCATCCTTGAGGATCTCGCGGAAGAGCTCCGTCCGCACGAAGTACCCGCTGCCGCTCACCGTCGTGCCCATGCCGAGGCGCGCACGCGGCTGCCACCAGAAGAGGTTTCGCGCCCGCCGCCCGAGGCCGTACCCCGTCGCCAGCCAATCGTCCGTGCGGTGCGGAACGGTTTCGATCTGGACGCACTGCTCGCCGTCCGTGGCGTCGGCCGCCGCCCGCAGGAACCCCTGCGGCACGCGCGAATCGGCGTCGAACACCCCGATGAAGTCGTACCCCTCGCCGATCGCGTCCAGGCCAAGGCGCATCGCCTCGACCTTGCCCGGCGGCGTGTCCGTGGCGTCGATCACCCACGCGCCCAGCCGCCGCGCCACGTCCGCCGTTCCATCCGTGCAGTTGTGGGCGACAAGGAAAACGTCGAACAGCGCCGTCGGGTAGTCCTGCCGCAGCAGCGTCTCCAGAATCCCGCCGACGACGCGCTCTTCGTTCCGCGCGCAGATCATGAGCGCGAAGCGGGGCAACCGTGGCGGCGGCGCGGGCACACGCGGCTCCCGTGACCGCCCGGCCACCATCACCGCTGATTCGTAGAGGGAGATCCCGACCGCGACCGCTTCCGCCGCGATAATGGCGGCCCTGGCCGTTCGGAGCACCGCACGCATCGCGCCATTATGAGGGCGAATCCCGACAGGCGCTCTCAACTCCCCCGGCCTTCCGCCGATACTCCGGTAATAGCCATTCCGCGGCCGGGTGCCCGTGCGCATCGAACAGTCCTCGTTCCCAACCCTCCCGGGGCAGCGCGCCGCCGGCCCCGCCACCCCCGGCGAGGCGCTGCGCGCCCCGCACGCCACCCCCGCCCGCCTTCGCGCCGCCGCCGACACCGCCAGCATCTCCCGCGCCGCCCAGGATGCCGCCGCGGCGTCCGCCGAATTCGCCCCCACCGGGACCGGTGGCACATCGCCCCGCCTGTTCGCGGCGCTCGTGCGGGCCCTCACCGCCCCCGGCCCCTCCGCCGGCGCCGCCAACCCTGGCGTGCGCCTCGCATTCGTCCCCGCCGAGGCTCCCGGCGACCCCGCGACCGCCGTCTTTCGCGCGTCCACGGTCCTTCGCACCACCGACGGCCGGGACCTCGCCGTGACCATCACGCTCACCGTCCCCCGCGAGTACCTGTCGGGCGAGGGCGGGCGCCGCCTTGCGGCCCGGCTGGGCGAGCCGCTGCTGCTCGCACCTCATGGCCACACCACCGGCCTCCCGGGAGTGGTGCTCACCATCGCCGCCGGGGCCGACGGCGGCGGAGACCCGTCGCTCTCCGCATTCGAACCCGCGTTCGTCACCCTCGCCCCGCGTCCGGATGGCACGGGCCGCCCGCTGACCGCCGCCGAGGTGCTCGCCGCCCGCGGCGGTCTTGCCATCGAGGTCCGGCGCCGCCTCCGCGAAGACGGCGACGGCCGCGACCACGCTGCCGAGGACGAAGCCGCCTTCGCCTTCTTCAGACTCTGGTCGGAAGACGATGAGGGCGACACCAGTGCCGGAGCCGCACCGTTCGAACCCGTTCCGCCCGCCCCCGGAACGACTGCCCCGAGCGTTCTCGGGGTCGATCTCGCGGTCTAACGTCCCTTGCCGGGCGGCGCCGGGCCCGACACGATGAGCCCGTGACGCTCACACTTGGATTCCACGGCGGCGCGGGAACGGTGACCGGCTCCCGCTTCCTTCTCACCGCGGGGCAGCACCAGGCACTCGTCGATTGCGGGCTGTTCCAGGGCCTCAAGAACCTCCGCGAAATGAACTGGCGGCGCACCGGCTTCGACCCCCGCGCCGTCGATTCGCTCATCCTCACCCACGCCCACATCGACCACTGCGGCTACCTCCCCCGGTTCGTCCGCGATGGCTTCCGCGGCCCCATCTACTGCACCCGCGCGACCGCCGAACTCGCCCCCATCGTCCTCATGGACGCCGCCAAGCTGCAGGAGGAGGACGCCGACTTCGCCAACCGCAAGGGCTTCAGCAAGCACCACCCGGCCCTCCCGCTCTTCAACACGCGCGACGTTGAGAACGCTCTCCGCCACCTTCGCCCTGTACCGTATGGCCGCGAAGTCGACCTGCCCGGGGGCTTCGCCGCCACCTTCCATAACGCGGGCCACATCCTTGGCTCGGCGCATGTCCAGGTCCAAACCCCGCGCGAGCACGGGCACACCCGCATCGTCTTCAGCGGCGACGTCGGCCGCCACGACATGCCCCTCCACATCGACCCCGAGCCGCTGCCCCTCTGCGACACCCTCGTCCTTGAATCCACCTACGGCGGCCGCCACCACGACCCTGCGCCGCTCGAGGAGCAGCTCCGCAAGCCGTTCGGCGCGGCCATCCGGCGCGGCGGGACGATCCTCATCCCCGCCTTCGCCGTCGCCCGCGCGCAGCTCGTCACGCTCATGCTCGATGACCTCATGGATCGCGGCGAACTGCCCCGCATCCCCATCCACATCGACTCCCCCATGGCCGCCGATGTCACCGAGATCTACGAGCGCCACCTCACCTCCGGCGAACTCGACCCCGGCACGGGTGAACCCCGCCGCGGGCGGCTCTTCCCGCCGGGCGTGCGCCTTCACCGCACCGTCGCCGAATCGCGGCAGCTCAACGACCTCGACGGGCCGCGCATCATCATCGCCTCCAGCGGCATGCTCACCGGCGGCCGCATCCTCCACCACCTCGCCCGCCTCGTCGGCGACGACAAGAATTTGCTCGTGCTCGTCGGCTATCAGGCCGCCGGGACCCGCGGCCGCCGCCTGCTCGAAGGGCAGCGCACGATGCGCATCCACGGCCAGGACATCCCCGTGAACTGCCACTGGATCTCCGTCGACGGCCTCTCCGCGCACGCCGACGAAGAGGGGCTGGTCGAATGGGTGAAGAGCGCGGCGCACAAGCCCCCTACCATCTTCCTCGCGCACGGTGAGCCCGACGCCGCCGACGCGCTCGCCGCCAGGCTCACCGCCGCCGGCTACCACCCCGTCGTTCCCCAACTGGACCAGGAGTACGAATTCATCCCGTCGTCCCGGCACTGGCGGCAGGCCTGATTGCCGTTCGCTCGCGGTTGAGAGATTTTCGAATCTCCCTCAGAATCGCCGATTGACTCTCATCACGAAGGACCCGCAGATGGCTCGCCGCCTCGCGCTCTCCGTCGGCTTCGCCGGCACCCCGGACCAGACCAAGGATCTCATCCAGCGCATCAAGATCGCCGAGGAGGTCGGCGTCGAAGCCGTCTTCACCGCCGAGACCTGGGGACGCGACCAGTTCTCGCTCCTCACGCAGGTCGCCCTGCAGACCGAGAAGATCAAGCTCGGGACCGGCATCGCGCCCGTCTACGGCCGCTCGCCCGCGGTCCTCGCCATGACCTACGCCACGCTCGATGAGCTCTCCGGCGGCCGCGTCATCATCGGTCTCGGCACCTCCGGCGCCCGCGTCATCGAGCACTGGCATGGCCAGCCGTTCGAGAAGCCGCTCCAGCGCATCAAGGAGTACTGCGAGATCATCAACCTGATCATCGCGGGCGAGAAGGTGTTCTACGACGGCGAAATCTTCAAGCTGCAGCGCGGCTTCAAGCTGCTCTTCAACCCCGTGCGCAACCACATCCCCATTTACATCGCCTCCATTGCCCCCAAGAGCATGCAGATCGTGGGCGAAGTCGCCGACGGCTGGATGCCGATCTACTGGCCGAAGTCGAAGTTCCGCGATGGCCTCGCCACCGTGCAGAAGGGCTCCGCCCGCGCCGGCCGCGACGCCGGTGCGGTCGAATGCATCGCCAGCCTCACCACCGTCATCGACGAGGATCCGGCCCGCGCAAAGCGTCTCGCCGCCGGCCCCGTCTCCTGGTACGTCACCAACATGGGCGACTTCTACCATCGCATGCTCACCCGCAACGGCTTCGGCCCGCAGGTCGCGGCCATGCGCCAGGCGGGCGAAGAGCACAAGCCCATGCCCTTCCAGACCCACGACGAGCTGATGGCCGCCATGGGCGACGAAATGCTCGATGAGACCGCCATCTACGGCGATCTCGAAACCGTCGCCCTTGGCATCGAGGAGCGCCGCCAGCTCGGCGTCGACCTCCCCGTCATCGGCATGCCCCAGGGCGACCTCAAGCGCCTCGAACGGGTGCTCGGCACGCTCGTCTCCTAGCTCTGATCGCCGCCTGCTCGCTCCCCATACCGGGGAGCGAGTATGGTTCCGCATCCACACCGAACAGCGGAGATGTCCCCCATGGCTCTCGACCCTCAGATCGCGGCGACCCTCGCTACCATGGCCCAGGCCGGCCTTGCCGACGGGCTCTCCGTCTTCCGCACGATGGATGCACCCCAGGCCCGCGCCTTCATGGAGATGATGCGCGTCGAGGCCCCCCTCGACCCCGTCGCCAGCACCGAGGACACCGTCGTCCCCGGTCCCGGGGGCGGCATTCCCGTCCGCGTGTACCGCCCCGAGAATCCGCCCGCCGGCCCGTTGCCCGCGCTCGTGTACTACCACGGCGGCGGCTGGGTCATCGGCTCGATCGACTCCGCCGATGGCGCCTGCCGCACCCTCTGCATGAACAGCAAGGCCGTCGTCATCTCCGTCGACTACCGCCTCGCGCCCGAGCACAAGTACCCGGCGCCCGTCGAGGACGCGTACGAGGCGTTCACGTGGGTCGCCGCCAACGCCGCCTCCCTCGGGATCGACCCCGCGCGCATCGCCGTCGGCGGCGATAGCGCCGGCGGCAACCTCGCCGCCGTCACCGCCCTCATGGCCCGCGACCGCAAGGGCCCCGCCATCTGCTTCCAGATGCTCATCTACCCCGTGACGCACCACAGCTACGGCACCCCTTCGATTCGCGAGAACGGCAACGGCTACCTCCTCACCGAGGCGTCGATGCGCTGGTTCTGGGGCCACTACCTCACCCGCGACCTCGACGGCATGGACCCGTACGCGTCACCGCTGCTCGCCCCGGACCTCTCCGGCCTGCCCCCCGCCCTCGTCCAGACCGCCGGGTACGACCCCCTTCGCGACGAAGGCGAGGCGTACGCGCAACGGATGAAGGAAGCCGGCGTCCAGGTCGAATGTGTGCGGTACGACGGCCTCATTCACGGCTACTTCGGCATGCAGGCGCGCGTGGATGCCGCTCGCAAGGCCCACGACGATGCCGGCGCCGCGCTCCGCGCCGCCTTCGCCACGGCCTGACCGCGCCAAACTGTGATGCGCCTCGCTTGAGGCGCGCCCCGGCCCCGCCCTAGGATGACGTCCAGTGTTGGGCGGCAGGAGTTCCCGGTGGGCGCGGCGGCACTGACGGCTTTGCAGATCCCCGCCACCCTCGCCGGGCGCGACGACGAGGTCGCGCTCCTTGGCGCCCTCCTCCATGCCGCGCGCGCCGGCGAGCCCCGCATCGCCGTCATCACCGGCGAGGCCGGCATGGGAAAGAGCCGCCTCGCCCGCGAACTCCAGTCCCTGGCCGAAAGCGCCGCCATGCAGGTCGCCGCCGGCCGCTTCCTCGAAGGCGGGCATGCGCCCAACCTCGCCTTCGCCGACGCCCTCGTTCCCCGCCTGCGCGACGCCCTCCCTTCGCTCCCCGCCGCCAGCCGCGACGATGCCGCCGCCGCACTGGAGGCGCTCACCGCCGCGGCCCCTTCCCCGGTGGCCGCTCCCGGGGCGTACCGCCACGATTCCGCCCTGCACCGCGTGCTTCCCGGCGCCGTTGCCGCCCTCGCTCGCCGCCGTCCCCTGCTTCTCGTCATCGACGACCTGCACTGGGCCGAGCCCGACGCCCTGCAGGCGTTTCTGCACCTCGCCGCCGGTCTCATCGACCTCGCCGCCGGCGGCGAGCCCGTGCCTGTCGCGTTCGTCGCGCTGTGCCGCCCGCCCGCGCCCGACGATTCCCTCGCCCACGTCCTCGAACGGCTCCGGCGTGAACCTGCCGCCTGCCATGTCCCCCTCGCGGGGCTTGGCTCCATCGGCCTCAACGACCTTGTTCGCGAAACCACTGGCGCCACCTGCGCTCCCGCCCTCCTCCACCGCCTCCAGGACGTGACCGGCGGCAACCCGCTGCTCCTGCTCGAAACGCTCTCCGCGCTCGCGGAACAGGGCGCGCTGTCCGCCGGCGATGGCCAGCTCGCGGCCACTACCGACCCCGCGACCCTTCCCCTCCCTCGCGAGCTGTCGCGCGCCATCGCGCACCGCCTGGAGGCCGTGCCCGGCGAGCAGACCCGCATCCTCGCCTTCGCCGCGCTCGCCGGCGACGAATTCACCCCCGAACGGCTCACCCTCCTTGCCAGCGTTCCCCTCGAATCGGCGCTCGAGACGCTCGATGAAGCGCTCGCCCACCGATTCGTCGTGCCCGCGGGCGAGGCGTTCCGGTTCGCGCACCCGCTCGTCCGCCGCGCCGTCGCCGACACCGTGCCGCCACACCGGCGTGCCGCCGCTCATGCCGCCATCGCCGCGCGCCTGGTCGAGGCCGGCGAGCCCTCGATGGCGATCGCGCACCACCTTCTCCAGGCGGGGTCCGCTGCGGACCCCCACCTCCTCGGCCTCCACGCCTCCATCGCGGGGGGCGAAGCGCTCGCCGCCGGCGCATGGGGCGAAGCCGCCCGCTACTTCGAGGCCGCGCTCGCCGCCCCCGGGTACGCGGCGGCGCTGCCTCCCACGGCGCGGGCCCGCCTGCTCTACAACTCCGCCTTCGCCCACTACCGCGAACTCGACGTGCCCCGCATGCGCTCCCGCTTCGCCGACGCCATCGACGCCTTCCGCGAGTGCGGCGACCTCCGCGGCTGGGCCGAATCCCTCGAGGGCTGGATTCGCAGCGCCATCTCTCACGGCGCCCTCGCCGCGGAAGCGCTCGACGACCGCCCGTACCGCGAATTCATGGACGCCGCCGGCGATCGCGAGCCCCATGCCCGCGCACTTGTCATGTGCGAATGGGCCGAGGCCTCTACGCCGCCCGCCGCCCCGAGTGCCTCGCCCTCGCGACCGAGGCATTGGACCTCGCCCGCGAACTCGGTGACCCTACCTGCTCCTGCGCCGAGTTCGCGCTGGGCCTCGCCAGCCTGCTCGCGCTCGATGTGCCCGCGGCCGCCCGGCACTTCGCCAACACCCGCGGCGCCGCCCAACAGATCGACGATCCCTGGCTCCGTTGCTGGCCGATGCAGAACCTCCCCATCGCCCTCCTCGGCATGGGCCGGCTGGACGAGGCGGACGAGCGCGCCATCGAGCTCGCCGCCGCCGCGCGCGCCACCCACGACTGGGCGATCACCGCGTTCGCCATCGCCGGCCGGGTCTCCATCGCCACCGCCCGCGGCGACTTCGACGCCGCCGAGCGTCTCGCCCGGGAGGCCGGCTCCCTCATCGCCCGCTCCGACTACTCGTGGGCCGGCCCGCTCGTGTACTCCGCCCTGGCGACGGCGCGCGCCGCGCGCGGACAGTGGGCCGAATCGCTCGACGCCGCCGCGTTCCTGGCCGAATCGAGCGGGGTGGCGGGGGCGTGGCCGTATCTCGCCGGGGCCCGCGCGGCCTCGGGCGAGGCCGGCACCGTTCGCGCCGAGATCGAGGCGCGCCCCGGCCTCGCCTTCTGGCGCGCCGAACCCAGCTCCACCATCCTCGCCGCCATCGCCCCCCGCATCGACCTCGGACGCGCACTCGCCCTCCCCGCGATCGCGGAATTCCCCGCCGAGTTCCTCGCCACCGCCGCGCGGGGCGGCTTCGCCTTCGTTCCCGGCCCCGGGTCCTCCGTCGCGCGCCTCCGCGCCGAGGCCGCTCTGCTGCTCGGCTCCCCCGGGGACGCCCGCGAACTCTTCGAAGCCGCCGTGGCCGGAATGCCGGGCGGCGGGCGCGCGGGCCGAGCTCGCGCGCGCCCTCCTCGGGCTGGCGCGCGTGCCCGGCCCCGGTTCCCCTGCGGCGCAGTCCGCCCTCGCCGAGGGCGCGGCCCTCGCCCGCGAGCTCGGCATGGCCCCCTCCTCGCCGAAGCCGCCGACCTCGCTCGGGCGAACGGCATGGCGCTCCCGGCACCCGCCGGGACTGCGTCCTTCTACCCCGGCGGCCTGTCCGAAACCGCCTTCGAGGTGCTGCTCGAATTCGCCGCCGGCCGCGACCCCGCGGCGATTGCCGCCAACCTCCTGCTCGCGCCGCGGACCGTCGGCGCCTCGCTCGCGGCGCTCGAACGGCTCGGCATCGCCTCCCCGGCCGCCGCCGCCGCCTTTGCTACCGAACACGGCCTTGGCGAGGCCGCACCACCACCCCGCCGCCCCGGCGCCGCCCGCGACCTCGTCTTCCTCTTCGCCGACATCGTCGATTCCACCCCGGTCATCCGTTCCATCGGCGACGACGCCTGGGCCGCGCTCCTGCTCCGCCACGACGAAATTCTGCAGACGGAGGTCGCGGCTGCCGGAGGCACGTACGTGAAGCACCTCGGCGACGGCGCCTTCGCCAGCTTCCCCAATGCCGCCGCCGCGCTCGCCGCTGCCTGTGCCGTCCAGGCGCGCTTCCCCTGGAGGCCCCGGGCGGCGGTGAACTCCACGTTCGGATGGGCCTTCACGCCGGCTCCGCCATCCCCGTCGAAGGTGACCTCTTCGGCCTCGCGGTCTCCCTCGCATCGCGGGTCTGTGGCCGCGCCGCGCCTGGCGAGGTGCTCGTCTCCGAGGCTGTGCGCACGCGCGCCGCCGGTGGGTTCGCCTTCGAGGATCGCGGCCGCGTCGCCCTCAAGGGGTTCGATGAGCGCGTCCGCCTCTTCGCCGTCGCGCCGCTGCCCGCGCCGCTCCCCGCGGTTGTGTGACCGCTCGCACACTCTCCTTCGGAAACAAAAAAAGTGAGACAGGGCCGAAGGATCTCGGCTATCCTTGCTATACGCCGTGTTCATCTTCGACCTTGAGATCGTCAATTACCGCAACTACGGGCGCAGTCGCATCCGCTTGGACCGCGGTATAAACCTTGTCGTGGGCGACAACGCGCAGGGCAAGAGCAACCTCCTGGAAGCCATTTACCTGCTCTCGACCCTCCGCAGCAGTCGCGCGAGCAGCGACGCCGACCTCGTCCGCCGCGACCTGCTGCACACCGAGTTCCCCGTCGCGCGCCTCGCCACGCAGGTCGAACGCTCCGCCGGCAACCTCATGCTCGAAGTCGCCATCGTCGGGCGCACCACCGACGCCAGCCATCGCGCGGGCAAGCGCGTGCGCGTGAACGGCGTCCCCCGACGGGCCTCCGAGGCCGTGGGCCAGCTCGCCGCCGTGCTCTTCACCACGCTCGATATCGACATCGCGGCCGGCCCCCCGCTCCTTCGCCGCCGCTACCTCGACATGATGATCTCCCAGGTCGACCGCGGGTATCTGCGCGCAATGCAGAAGTACGCGCGCGTGCTGCAGCAGCGCAACTCGCTCCTCAAGCGCGTCCAATCGCGCGAGGCCTCGGCCAGCGAACTCAACTTCTGGGACCAGGAGCTCGCCCACAGCGGCGGCATCATCATGCAGGCCCGCGCCGATGCCCTTGGCCACCTTGTGCCGCAGGCCCAGTTCCACATGGACCGCCTCAGCGACGGCCTCGAAACCCTCTCGATGACTTACCGCCCCGCCGTCGGCGGCCTCGACGAGCACGATTGCCCGATCGACGAGACCGAGTGGACCGCGCGCATGTTGCGCGCCCTCGCCGGCCTGCGCACCCGCGAAATCCACGCCGGCGCCACCCTCGTCGGCCCCCATCGCGACGACGTCATCGTCGAAATCAACGCCCTCCCCGCCGACTTCGGGTCCCGCGCGCAGCAGCGCACGGCGGCGCTTTCCATGCGCATCGCCGAGGCCAGCTACCTCCGCCGCGCGCTCGGCGACGACCCCGTCGTGCTCCTCGACGACGTCCTCAGCGAACTGGACGCGCGCCGCCGCCGCGGCGTCATGGAGTTCCTCGACACCTTCCAGCAGACCATCGTCACGACCGCCGAGCCCGACCGCGTACGCGACGTCATGACGCGCGCCGCCGGCCGCTTCGTCGTCGCCGCCGGCACCATTACCAGGTTCGAAGGGGAGTAGCCCCCATCCGCCGCCGCAGCACGGTTGCGGGGTTCGCGGCGGCCGCCGGTGCGTTCGCCTTCGTTACGGGCCTCGGCTGGCCCCTCGTCCTCCTCTCCATCGACACCGCCGACCAGGACGAACGGCTCTTCCTCATCAACGCCGCCGCCGGTGGCGCTATCGTCTACCTGTTGCTTGGCGGCTTCCTCGTCGTGCAGGCCACCTCGGCCCTCGGCGGCACCTCGTCGGGCCCGATGCCCTTCGGCTGGGCGCCCTTCCTCCTCCCCTTCTTCCCCTTCTGCGTCATCATCGGCCAGCTCATCGCGATGAACCCCGATAGCCTCCCGTGGCTCTTCCCCATCACGAACGTCGCCATGGTCAGCATCCCCTCGCTCGCAATCGCCGCCGTCGTCGCCGGGCGGTACACCCGCGCAAACCCGTGGTGCTGGCCGATCAGCTGGCGCGAATGGACCAGCGGCTTCGTCTACGGCGCCATCGGCGCGACCTCCGTGGCCGGCATCGTGAATTCCCTCTACATCCGCCTCATGGCCGCCTGGCTCGTCTCGGCCCACGACATCCCCGGCAACCTCGATTCCGCCGTGCTCGCGCTCCCGCGCCATTGGGGCATCTTCCTCGATATTTCCGCGCTCTCCATCGTGGCGCCCCTCAATGAGGAGTTCTGGAAGGGGATGCTCGTCGGCTTTTTCTTCTTCCGCCACGGCAACGCCGCGCGCTGCTTCGTCTGGGGCGTGCTCGCCGGGACGGGCTTCAACCTCCTCGAAACGTTCGTGAACAGCCTCGGGGCCATCTCCCCGGACGCCCTCGCCGACCGCACCATCGGCACGGAGTGGTGGTGGTTCGCCTCCGCCCGTGCCGGCACCGCCGCCATGCACGGCCTCGCCTCCGGCCTTTCGGCGCTCGGCTTCTACGGCCTCTTTCGCGGCAACCCCAGGTACCTGCTCGGCTATGGCGCTGGTGTGCTCCTGCACGGCACCTGGAACCTGCTCGTGTATGCCGTCTGGGGCGATACGATCTTCAGCCAGGCCGGCCCCGACAGCCTCGCGCTCGATATCGTCGGCATCACCGGCATGATCCTGCTGTTCGGCGCCTCGCTCGGGCTGCTCTGGTACCTCTCGGGCGCGCTCGCCGATGGCGTTCCCGCTCCCATCTACAGCCTCCTGCGCATGCGGCCCGCGCCTTCGCCGACGCCCGTGAGCGAACTGCAAGCCGCCTCCGCTCCCGTATCGCGCGTCCATTGGTGACCGTTCGCGAGACTGGCTCCACGACTCATTTCAAGGAGCCAACGATGTCGCAGTACCTGACTTCCAGGGAATCCGAAAACGTCGACCAGGCCGAGGGTGGCGAACTCGAGGCCACCGGTGGCAGCACCACCGGCCAGTTCGAGTCCGGCGAAGCACCCGTCGCCCTGCCCAGCGATACCCGCTCACAGGCGGCCACGCCCGTCGACCGCGACCTCCCGGCCGACAGCACGCAGGGAAGCGCGCCTTCCGGTGGCGCATCCTCCGGTTCGGGGTCGATGGCCTACGCCGGCGGCGCGAACCTCGAGCCGCAGTACCCCGACACCCCCGCCTCCCGCACCCACACCGTCGCCGAGGGCGAAACCCTCTCCAGCATCGCCCAGCAGTACTTCGGCGATGCCTCCAGCGCCACGCGCATCTTCGAGGCGAACCAGGACAAACTCGACAACCCGGACCTCATCTACCCCGGCCAGGAACTGGCCATCCCCGAATGACCAAACCGGGGCCGGGCAGCCCGCCCGGCCCCACCCCATTCGCCTCTGGGGCTGAATTCGCGCACGCGCTAAGCTCTCCCCATGCCCTCTGACACCCCTTCACGCGTCTCCCCGGACGACATCAAGCGGTACCGTTCGAACCTTCGCGATGAAGTGGATGGCGCCGCCCTCTACCACCTCCTCGCCGCCGCCGAGAAGGACCCCGGCCTGCGCGAGGTCTACCAGCGGCTCGCCGTCAGCGAGGAGCGCCATAAGGAGCTCTGGGCGGCAAAGCTCCGCGAAGCGGGCGCCCCTGTCCCCGATTTCAAACCCTCCCGCCGTGTGCGCGTCCTCGGGTGGCTCGCCCGGCGTTTCGGCACCCACGCCGTCGCCCCCATCGTCACGGCCATGGAAGTCGATGCCACGGGCATGTACGACAACCAGCCCGAGGCCGTGGCGGCCAACCTCCCCGCCGAGGAGCGCTCGCACGCACGCCTCTTCCGCGAGCTCTCCCGGGGCCATGCCGGCGCCACCAGCGCGGGCTCCATCGCGCGCCTCGAAGGCCGCCACCGCGGCAGCTCGGGCAACGCCCTCCGCGCCGCCGTCCTCGGCGTGAACGACGGCCTCGTGTCCAACCTCTCGCTCGTCATGGGCGTCGCCGGCGCCGACCCCGGGCGCGATGTCGTGTTCCTCGCCGGCCTCGCCGGCCTGCTCGCGGGCGCCTTCTCCATGGCGCTCGGCGAATGGATCAGCGTCCGCAGCTCCGCCGAATCGTTCGAACGCCAGATGGCCATCGAACGCGAGGAGCTGGAGTTCCTGCCCGAGGAAGAGGAAGAAGAGCTAACCCTCATCTACCAGGCGAAGGGCCTGCCACGCGAAGACGCCGCCCTCTTCGCCAGCCACATCATGAAGAACAAGGAATCGGCGTTGGACACTCTCGCTCGCGAGGAGCTGGGCATGTCCCCGGATGAAGCGGGGAACGCCTGGGTCGCCGCCATCACGTCGTTCGTGCTCTTCGTCATCGGCGCTGCCGTGCCGCTGCTGCCGTGGATGTTCGGCGGGGGCGCCGCCGCCACGGCCGCGAGCGCCATCGCCGCGGGTGCGGCCCTGTTCCTGGCCGGCGCCGTCACCACCCTCTTCACCGGCCGGGGCGTGCTCTTCTCGGGCGGCCGGATGCTCGTGTTCGGCCTCTCGGCCGCTGGCCTCACGTTCGTCATCGGCCGGATCATCGGCGTATCCACGACCGGGTAGTGCGGCAGGCTGCCCGGCGGGGGCAAGGAGTGACCGCTAGATTTCGATCTCCAGCGTGAGCCGGTGCTCGGCCGTCGAGATTGAACGGAGCGTGTACTCCAACCCCCCCGAGAGGTCGTCGAGCCGCTGCTGCAGCGGCCGCTCGATGCGTTCGACGATGTCCTCCGGCAGGGCGACCTTCCCAAGGGACGAGCTCACCACGTTGAGCTTCAGCCGTCCGGCGACGACGTCGGGGTCGGTTTCGAGCGTCGCCTTTACCGCCAGCGCCCCCGTGCCGACCGTCAGCGAGACCGCCACGATGCCGTCCTCGCGGATATCGGTCGAGACGCGCATGTCGCTCGCGCCGGGGAGGTCCTCCAGGTTCTGCTTGATGACGGTGGCGAGGGCGTCTTCGCTCAGGGAGATGCGCGCATTGCCGCCCAGCGCCGTTTCCGGCTCGGTGCTGTCGAGCGTGGGGTCGAGCGTCGTCCAGAGGATGGTGCCGAAAACCCCGGCGACGATTCCGAGGATCAGGAGGAAGAGGGACCTCATAGGCGCGCACCATGCCGTTTTGGGGCGCATTGTTCAAACCCCGCCGAAAATTCACAAAGGTGAAGAGCGGGGGCTGTTGCGCTTAGCGAAGGCGGTGCCATACTTCATCTCACTGGTGGCTAGAGCGAGGTGGTCCCACCCGTTCCCATCCCGAACACGGAAGTGAAACGCCTCAGCGCTGACGATACTGCCCGGGCAACTGGGTGGGAAAATAGGCCGCCGCCGGGACAAACAATGAAGACCGCGCCTGGCGCGGTTTTTTTGTCTCCGCTTCGAAAGGGCCGCGCGAACGGCCTGCCCGCCCGGGCAGGTTCCCTGCGCTTTCGCACAAGATTCCCGCGCTGCTACAATCGAATTCGAACATCCCCCAACCCTCGGGCCCTTCTCCCCTCACCGGGCGAATCTGCCCCCAAACGGAGCCCAAGTTGTCCACTGATACCGCCCAGCCCAACCCCCCCATGGAAGAAATGGATATGGGGGCCCTCCTCGACCTTGAAGCTGCTCAGCAATCGGGCAGCCTTCGCCGCGGCGAAATCGTCGAGGGCATGGTCATGGGCGATTCACCCGATGGCCTCATCGTCGACGTCGGCACCAAGACCGAAGCCCTCATCCCCCAGAACGAGATGCTCTCGCTCGGGGTCGATGGCCGGGCCAAGCTCCGCGCCGGCGATACCGTCAAGGTGATGGTGCTCCAGCCCTCCTCCGCCGAGGGGCACCCCATCGTCTCCCTCGACCGCGCCCGTGGCGAGGAAGGCTGGGACCTCCTCCAGGCCCGCTTTGAATCCGCCGAAATCTTCGAGGCGCAGGTCACCGGCCACAACCGGGGCGGCATCCTCGTCAACGTCGAAGGCGTCAACGCCTTCGTCCCCCTCTCGCAGGTCGACAGCGTCCGCCGCGATGACCCCGAGGCCGTCGGGCAGCTCGCCAACCTTGTTGGCAAGCCCATCCGCCTCAAGGTCGTCGAATTCAACCGCAAGCGGAACCGCGTCATCCTCAGCGAACGCGCCGCCATGGCGGAGCACCGCAAGGTCGCCAAGGACAAGGTCCTCGACGACCTCAAGGAAGGCGAAATCCGCGAGGGCCGCGTCTCCTCCATCACCGATTTCGGCGTCTTCGTCGACCTCGGCGGCGCTGACGGCCTCGCCCACATGACCGAACTCACCTGGGAACGCGGCAAGAAGGCCAAGGACCTCTACAACGTCGGCGACGTCGTGAAGGCGTACATCCTCAAGGTCGACCGCGAAACCAAGAAGATCTCGCTCTCGCTCAAGCGGGCCCAGCCGGAGAAGTGGGACACCACGGTCAATCGCTTCGTCATCGGCCAGATCCTGATCGGCCGCGTGACCAAGCTGATGGCGTTCGGCGCCTTCGTCCGGCTCGATGGGCCCGTCGAAGGCCTCATTCACATTTCCGAACTCTCGAACCGCCGCATCCAGCACCCGAAGGACGTCGTCAAGGAAGGCGACATCGTTCCGGTGAAGCTGGTACGCATCGAGAAGGACCGCCACCGCCTCGGGCTGAGCCTCCGCCAGGCTCGCAACGACGCGGAGGCCATGGGCTTCGTCTTCGATGCCCAGGGCGCCGTGCTCGATTACCCCGACGATGTCCGCGAACAGTTCGGGCTCCCCGCGCGCGAAACCCCGCGCCGGCCGGAACCCCGGACCACCCAGGAAGCCATTGAACGCGCCGTCGCGCGCGATCCCGAGCCCGTAAGCGCCTTCGCCCACGCCTTCGCCCAGGCCCTCGGCAACGCCGGGGACAGCCCCTTCAAGGATATTGGTACGGCGGAAGGCACCCCGGACGAGACAGATGCGGGTTCCCCCTCGCAAGATGAGAGTGGGGACACTGATGGATCCGCAACGCAGATGGACGTAGCTTCCGCAGCGGAGGACGCCTCTGGCGAGGCAACCTAAAGCCGTGCTGGCCGTGACTAGTCAGCTGGGAGAAAGCAATGGCCGATCGATTCGATAAGTTCACGGAGCGCGCCCGGCGTGTGCTCACGCTCGCGCAGGAAGAAGCGCACCGCTTCAACCACAATTACATCGGCACGGAGCACATTCTCCTCGGACTGGTTCGCGAAGGCGATGGCGTTGCCGCCAAGGTCCTGGGCAACCTCGGCGTCGAACTCAATAAGGTCCGCTCCGCGGTCGAATTCATCATCGGCCGCGGCGACCGCACCGTTCTCGGCGAAATCGGCCTCACCCCCCGCGCCAAGAAGGTCATCGAGCTCGCCGTCGACGAGGCACGCCGCCTCACCCACAGCTACATCGGCACCGAACACCTCCTCCTCGGCCTCGTTCGCGAGGGCGAAGGCATCGCCGCCGGCGTGCTCGAAAGCCTCGGTGTGAACCTCGAACGCGTCCGCGCCGAGACCACCCGCATCCTCAGCCAGTCCTCGCCGCAGGCCGCGACCGCGGGCGCCCGCCAGGCGACCCGCACCCCCACCGTCGACCAGCTCGGCATCGACCTCACGCAGGCCGCTCGCAATGCCCAGCTCGACCCGGTCATCGGCCGCTCCAATGAACTGGAGCGCGTCGTCCAGATCCTCTCGCGCCGCACCAAGAACAACCCCGTGCTCATTGGCGAGCCAGGTGTGGGCAAGACCGCCATCGCGGAGCTGCTTGCCCAGCGGATTGTGGGTGGCGATGTCCCCGAGACGCTCCAGGGCAAGCGCCTGCTCACCCTGGACATCGGCTCGCTAGTCGCCGGCACCAAGTACCGCGGTGAGTTCGAAGAGCGCTTGAAGAAGGTGATCGAGGAGATCAAGGGCGCCGGCAACTGCATCCTCTTCATCGACGAGCTTCACATGCTCGTCGGGGCGGGTGCCGCCGAGGGCGCCGTCGATGCGGCCAACATCCTCAAACCCTCCCTCGCACGAGGAGAGCTCCAGTGCATTGGAGCCACCACCCTCGACGAGTACCGGAAGCACATCGAGCGCGACGCCGCCCTCGAACGCCGCTTCCAGCCCATCATCGTCGAGGAGCCGTCGGTCGAGGAGACCGTGGAGATCCTCAAGGGCATCCGCCCGCGCTACGAGGAGCACCACAAGCTCAAGATCAGCGACGCCGCCCTCCAGGCCGCCGCCGAGCTCTCCGCCCGCTACGTCATCGACCGGTTCCTGCCGGACAAGGCGATCGACCTCATCGACGAGGCCTCGAGCCGCGTCCGCATCCGCCGCGCCGCCACGCCGCCTTCCCTGAAGGAAGCGATGAAGGGCCTCGAAAGCCTGCGCCGCGAAAAGGACCAGGCGATCTCCGCCCAGCAGTTCGAATACGCCGCGGAACTCCGCGATCGCGAACTCAAGCTGCAGGAGAAGATCAACGAGATGGGCGAGTGGGAAGAAGGGGAGGAAGGCATCGCCACCCCCGTCGTGACGGAAGAGGACATCTCCGAAGTCGTCTCGATGTGGACCGGCATCCCCGTCGCCCGCATCGCGAGCGAGGAGAGCGCCCGCCTGCTCAAGATGGAAGACCAGCTTCGCGGCCGCGTCATCGGCCAGGACGAAGCGATCGAGACGATCGCCCGCGCCGTCCGCCGCGCTCGCGCCGGCCTCAAGGACCCGCGCCGCCCGATCGGCGTGTTCCTCTTCGTCGGCCCCACCGGGTCCGGCAAGACGCACCTCGCCCGCCAGCTGGCCGAATTCATGTTCGATAGCCAGGACAACATGATAAAGCTGGACATGAGCGAGTTCAGCGAAAAGCACACCGTTTCGCGGCTGGTCGGCGCCCCTCCCGGGTACGTCGGCTACGACGACGGCGGGCAGCTCACCGATACCGTGCGCCGCAAGTCGTACTGCCTGATCCTCCTCGACGAAATCGAGAAGGCGCACCCGGAAGTCTTCAACCTGCTCCTCCAGATCTTCGACGAGGGCCGCCTCGCCGATGCCAAGGGCCGCAAGGTCGACTTCCGCAACACCATCATCATCATGACCTCGAACGTCGCCTCCGACCTCATCAAGCGCGATTCGGGCCTGGGCTTCCAGCGCACCAGCGACGAGGTCAAGACCATCGAGGACCGCTACCAGCGGATGAAGGAGAAGGTGCTCACGGAACTCAAGAACGTGTTCCGGCCCGAGTTCCTGAACCGCATCGATAGCACCGTTGTCTTCCGGCCGCTCAGCAGCGAGGACATCCGCAAGGTTGTCGAGCTTGAGCTCGTCGGCGTGACCAAGCAGCTCGCCACCAAGGGCATCATGCTCGAGGTGACCTCCGAGGCGAAGGACTGGCTCGGCGAAAAGGGCTACGACCACGCCTTCGGCGCCCGGCCGCTGCGCCGCCTCATCTCCGACGCCATCGAGGACAAGCTGTCCGAGATGCTGCTCGCCGGTGAGTTCGCCACCGGGGACACCGTCGTCGTGGACCGCAAGGGGCCGGACGATGGCGAAGGCCTGCGCATCGAACCCGTGCGGGAGCCCGCTCCCGTCGGCTAATGCCGGCAGCCAGCACACCACCAGGAACGGCGCCCGAAGGGGCGCCATTCCTCTTGTGTCCGCGCAGGCCGTGGAATCGGTTCACCACGGGCTCCGTCCTTCTCGACCCCGTTGCAGCCCCCCGCTATGATGGGCGCGTTCCCAAATGAGGAGCTCGTGCGCGGCCCGGCTGGTTCCGCGCCATCTTTCCGTTACGCTTCCTCCACGGCGGCTTGACCCGGCTGGCGCGCAACTGGTACGCTGGCTGCTCGCCTAACTATGCCCAGAGAACTACCTCGTCCCCGGCCATTTGCCCCTATCCCTTTTTGCCCCGCTCTGAAGTCCTGAAGGAGAACGACGACAGGATGACCACTACGCGTGACGTGGTGCGGCCGGGGGGCTTTGTCCCCCTCGACGTGCAGACCTACGGCCGTATTCCGAACGTCCTCGACATCCCCGACCTCATCAAGATCCAGCTCGATTCGTTCAACTGGTTCATCCGGGAACCCGTTCCCGGCGAGGAGACCAAGCCCGGCCTGCGGGAACTCCTCGACGAAATCTCCCCCATCCAGGACTTCACCGGTTCCAAGATGGAGCTCCGCTTCTCGGACTACGAGTTCCGGGAGCCCAAGCATTCGCAGGAAGAGTGCCGCGAACGCGACAACACGTTCGCCGCGCCCCTCTTCGTCGATGTCGAGCTCACCATCAAGGAAAGCGGCGAGATCAAGGAGCAGCGGCTCTTCTTCGGCGATTTCCCGCTGATGACCAAGCGCGGCACCTTCATCATCAATGGCGCCGAGCGCGTCGTCGTGTCCCAGCTCGTCCGCTCCCCCGGCGTGTACTACACGCTTGAGCAGGACCAGACGACGGGCCGCAACCTCTGCTTCGCCAAGCTCATCCCCAACCGCGGCGCATGGCTCGAATTCGAAACCTCGAACCGTGACCTCGTCGCCGTGAAGGTCGACCGCAAGCGGAAGATCCCCGTCTCGATCCTCGTTCGCGCGATCGATATCCCCGGCCTCCTCCCCGGCGACCGCGATAAGCCGCGCTTCGCGAAGTTCTTCGCCGCCCAGGACACCCTCGATGCGACCGGCACCGCGGAGGCCGAAAAGGCCCGCGACGCCGCCCTGCGCGAGCTCGAGATGGAGCTTGGCGTCGATGAGCGCGTCCTCGCGCTCTTCGATGACGTCGACACCGGCGACGTCCACCAGTTCATGACGACGACGATTTCGAAGGAAGGCACGAAGTCGGCGAACAAGCACGAGGCCCTCCTCGAGTTCTACCGCCGCATCCGCCCGGGCGATCCGCCCACCCTCGAAAATGCCCGCAACCTGATCAACACCCTCTTCTTTAACCCGCGCCGGTACGACCTCGGCCGGGTGGGCCGGCACAAGCTGAACAAGCGGCTGCAGCTCGCGAACGAAGTGCGCCAGCGCTGGCTCCGCCAGCAGGACCTCATCGGATCATCCGCGAACTCGTGCGCATGAATAACGGGCAGGGTGGGACCGATGGCCGCGGCGGCGCCGACGACATCGACCACCTCGGCAACCGCCGCGTGCGCGCCGTCGGCGAGCTCATCCAGCAGCAGTTCCGCGTCGGCCTCCTCCGCATGGAGCGCGTCGTCCGCGAACGCATGACCATCACGGACCCGGAAGAGGCCACGCCCAGCGCCCTCATCAACATCCGGCCCGTCGTCGCGGCCATGAAGGAGTTCTTCGGCGGCAGCCAGCTCTCCCAGTTCATGGACCAGACCAACCCGCTCTCCGAGCTCAACCACAAGCGCCGCCTCAGCGCCCTCGGCCCGGGCGGCCTCTCGCGCGACCGCGCCGGCTTCGATGTGCGCGACGTGCACCACAGCCATTACGGCCGCATCTGCCCCATCGAGACGCCCGAAGGCCCGAACATCGGCCTCATCGGCTCCCTCGCCACGTATGCGCGCCTGAACGACTACGGCTTCATCGAAACGCCCTACCGGCGCGTCGTGAAGTCGCTCTCGCCCGACCATCCCGGCATCGCCGGCCGCCGCGTCAGCCGCGACGTGCTCGACGATGGTGGCAAGGCGATCGTCGCCGCCGGCGAGCAGATCACCGAAGCTCAGCTCCCGGCGCTGCGCGCTCTCGGCCAGAACGTGCCCCTGCGCCCCGCCGTCACCGACGACATCGCCTACCTCACCGCCGACGAGGAGGACCGCTTCATCGTCGGGCAGGCGAACACGCCTCTCGATGCCAACGGCCACTTCCTGTCCGACCGCGTCGAGGCCCGCGACCACCGCCACTTCAAGTCGGTCACGCCCGACGAAGTCGACTTCGTGGACGTCTCCCCGAAGCAGATGGTGTCGGTCGCGACGGCGCTCATCCCGTTCCTCGAACACGACGACGC
Source organism: Candidatus Amarobacillus elongatus (assembly GCA_016703545.1). Taxonomy (GTDB): domain Bacteria; phylum Chloroflexota; class Dehalococcoidia; order Tepidiformales; family Tepidiformaceae; genus Amarobacillus; species Amarobacillus elongatus. The sequence continues at coordinate 715,671 of JADJBX010000001.1, read as the reverse complement.
GAACCGCGCCCTCATGGGCGCGAACATGCAGCGCCAGGCCGTGCCGCTCGTCCGCCCCGAGGTTCCCCTCGTGGGCACGGGCATGGAACGCCGCACCGCCGTCGATAGCGGCCACGTCACCGTCGCCGATGGCGATGGCGAAGTGCTGGAAGCGAGCGGCAGCCGCATCGTCATCCGCTACGACAACCCCGACCTCGGGGACAACGGCCAGCGGACCTACCAGCTCGTCAAGTTCACGCGCTCCAACCAGGGCACCTGCCTCAACCAGCGCCCCCTCGTCCTTCGCGGCGAGCGCGTCACCGCCGGGCAGCCCCTCATCGACAGCTCCAGCACGCAGGGTGGCGACCTGGCCCTCGGCCAGAACGTCCTCTGCGCGTTCATGAGCTGGGAGGGCTACAACTTCGAGGACGCGATCATCATCTCGCAGAACCTGATCCGCGAGGACAAGTTCACCTCGATCCACATCGAAAAGCACGAAGTCGAGGCCCGCGACACCAAGCTCGGCCCCGAGGAAATCACGCGCGATATCCCCAACGTCGGCGAGGACAGCCTCAAGGACCTCGACGAGGACGGAATCATCCGCATTGGCGCCGAGGTTCGCGAAGGCGACATCCTCGTCGGCAAGATCACCCCGAAGGGCGAAACCGAGCTCACCGCGGAAGAGAAGCTCCTCCGCGCGATCTTCGGGGAGAAGGCCCGCGAGGTGAAGGACACCTCCCTGCGCGTGCCCCACGGCGAACGCGGCAAGGTCATCGACGTCAAGGTCTTCAGCCGCGACGACCATGAGTCCCTGCCCGCCGGCGTGAACAAGCTCGTCCGCGTCAGCATCGCCCAGCGCCGCAAGCTCAGCGAAGGCGACAAGATGGCCGGCCGCCACGGGAACAAGGGCGTCATCAGCCGCATCCTTCCCGTGGAAGACATGCCCTACCTGCCCGATGGCACCCCCATCGACATCATCCTGAACCCGATCGGCGTGCCGAGCCGCATGAACATCGGCCAGGTGCTGGAAACGCACCTCGGCTGGGCGGCGAACACCCTCGGCTTCCGCGCCCTCACCCCGGTGTTCGATGGCGCCACCGACGGCGCGATCGACGATGCCCTCGCCCGCGCCTGGATCGCCCAGGAGTCCGGCGCCTTCCGCTTCATCGATGCCCGAGAGCGCGGGTACGACGAGGACCGCGCCATCGCCTGGCTCGAGGAGAAGGGGTACGACCCGCGGCCCGTGTTCATCCAGCCCGTCGAAGGCGCCGCCAAGCGCGCCTGCCTCGAACTCTGGCTGAACGACGCCGGCCGCGCACCGGCAAGAAGGCCAGCATCGAGGACCTCGAGGACGCCGCCCTCAAGGTCTACAAGGAGACCAACGTCGCGCCGCCCCTGTTCGGCAAGATGACGCTCCGCGACGGCCGCTCCGGCGAGATGTTCGATCAGCCGCTCACCGTCGGCTACATCTACATGCTCAAGCTCATCCACCTGGTCGAGGACAAGATCCACGCCCGCAGCACCGGCCCCTACTCCCTCATCACCCAGCAGCCGCTCGGTGGTAAGGCCCAGTTCGGTGGCCAGCGCTTCGGCGAAATGGAAGTGTGGGCGCTCGAAGCCTACGGCGCCGCCCACATCCTCCAGGAACTCCTCACCGTGAAGTCCGACGACGTCGTCGGCCGCGTCAAGACCTACGAAGCGATCGTCAAGGGCGAGGACGTCCTCGAACCTGGCGTGCCCGAGTCGTTCAAGGTGCTCGTGAAGGAACTCCAGTCCTCGGCCTCTCCGTCGAAGTCTCCAACGACGATGGCGGCGCGGTCTCCTTCATCGACGAAACCTCCAACGACATGCCCCTGCTGGACATCAACCTGTCCGGCTTCGAACGGGAGGAGGACCTCTTTAATGCTCGAAGTTAACGACTTCAACCAGGTTCGGATTTCGCTCGCCAGCCCCGAGCAGATCCGCTCCTGGTCGTACGGCGAGGTCACCAAGCCCGAGACCATCAACTACCGCACGCTCAAGCCCGAAAAGGACGGCCTCTTCTGCGAGAAGATCTTCGGCCCGACCAAGGACTTCGAGTGCTACTGCGGCAAGTACAAGCGCGTCCGCTACAAGGGCATCATCTGCGACAAGTGCGGCGTCGAAGTGGCGCGTGAAAAGGTGCGCCGCGAGCGCATGGGCCACATCGAGCTCGCCAGCGCGGTGAGCCACATCTGGTTCGTCAAGGGCACCCCGAGCAAGCTCGGCCTGCTCCTCGATATCTCCCCGCGCAACCTCGAGCGCGTCCTCTACTTCGCCCAGTACCTGGTCACCGAAGTCGACTCCGAGGCGCGCGAACGCGAACTCGAGCGGCTCCGCAACGAGATGGCGAACGCCGTCGAGGAACGCGTCGCCGACATCCGGCCGCGCCGTGAAAAGCTCGAACAGGAACTCGAAGCCGCCAACGCCGAGCTCCAGGGCAAGGTCCAGGTCGAGCAGCAGCGCATCGAAGCCGAGCGCGCCATCTCCCGCGAGGCCCTCCAGGCCAGCGTCGAGCGCGCTTCCCGCGAAGTCGAAGCCGCCATGGGTACCCCCATGCCGCACGAGATCAACTTCCTCGGCGATGTCGTGCTCGAAGCCGGCATCAAGGTCACCAAGACTGTCATCAACCGCGTCGAACGCGAGGGCAAGAAGAAGCTCGACGCCTTCGACAAGGAAACCGTGCGCATGAAGGACGCCGAGTCCCTCGTCGCCGATTCCGCCCTCGATGACGCCAAGGCCGGCCTCCACGACGAACTGCACCCGCTCCAGGAAAAGGAGCGCCAGCTCCGCGACGAGATCGAGCAGCAGTACCGCGAGCGCATCCAGGACCTTGAGGACCTCAAGGACCCGATCGCCGACGATCAGATTCAGCTCCTCACCGAGAGCCGCTACCGCGAGCTCTCGGACCTGCTCAATCAGCCCGGCCGGCCCGAGATCTTCAAGGCCGGCATGGGCGCCGAGGCCGTGCTGCGCATCCTCGAACGCGTCGATCTCGATGCGATGCGGATCAAGCTCAAGGGCGAGATCCTCACCGCCTCGGGCCAGCGCCGCAAGAAGGCGACCAAGCGCCTGAACGTCGTCGAGTCGCTCAAGAACTCCGGCAACAAGCCCGAGTGGATGGTCTTCCAGGTCCTGCCGGTTCTCCCGCCGGACCTCCGCCCGATGGTCCAGCTCGATGGCGGCCGCTTCGCCACCAGCGACCTGAACGACCTCTACCGCCGCGTCATCAACCGCAACAACCGCCTCAAGCGCCTGCTCGATCTCGGCGCCCCCGAGATCATCATTCGCAACGAAAAGCGGATGCTGCAGGAAGCCGTCGACAGCCTGATCGACAACGGCCGCCGTGGCCGTGCCGTCAGCGGCAGCGGCAACCACAAGCTCAAGAGCCTGTCCGACATGCTCAAGGGCAAGCAGGGCCGCTTCCGCCAGAACCTGCTCGGCAAGCGCGTCGACTACTCCGGCCGCTCCGTCATCGTCGTCGGCCCGGAACTGAAGCTGAACCAGTGCGGCCTGCCCAAGCGCATGGCGCTTGAGCTCTTCAAGCCGTTCGTCATGCACTCGCTCGTGGCCAAGGGCCTCGCGCACAACATCAAGAGCGCCAAGCGGCTCGTCGAGCGCGCGCATCCCCAGGTCTGGGACGTCCTCGATGAGGTCATCCGCGACCGGCCGGTGCTGCTCAACCGCGCCCCCACGCTCCACCGCCTCGGCATCCAGGCGTTCCAGCCCGTGCTCATCGACGGCTCGGCCATCCAGCTGCACCCGCTCGTCTGCTCGGCCTTCAACGCCGACTTCGACGGCGACCAGATGGCCGTACACGTGCCCCTGAGCCGCGAGGCCGTGGCCGAGGCCAAGCAGATCCTCCTCTCCACGAAGAACCTGCTCTCGCCCGCCAGCGGCAACCCGATCGTCGCCCCGTCCCTCGACATGGTGCTCGGCTGCTTCTACATGACGGACATCGACCCCAACGGTCGTGGCCGCTATCAGCCCCAGTCCGATCGCCAGCCCGAGCAGGGTGTCTTCGGTTCCTTCGAAGAGGCGAAGCTCGCCTTCGACCTCGGCGTGGTCGACCTGCGCGCGCCCATTCGCGTGCGCACCAGCCGCCCCATCACCGCCAACGGCCGCACCATGCAGCCCGAACTCGATAGCGCCGGGAATCCCGCGCGCGCCTGTTCGAGACCACCGTCGGCCGCATCATCTTCAATGCAGTCGTTCCCGAGGAACTCCCGTTCCAGAACGACGGCATGGACCGCCCGCACCTCCGCGAAGTCGTCGCCCTCTGCTGGCGCGAACTCGGCGGCGAGCGCACGGCCGAGATCGTGGACCGCATCAAGAACACCGGCTTCCACTACGCCACGCGCAGTGGAATCACGATCGCGATCCACGAAATCCAGGTCCCCAAGAACAAGCCCGAACTCCTCAAAGAGGCGGACATCCGCGTCGATGAGCTGGTCGACCAGTTCCAGATGGGCCTGATCACCGAGGACGAGCGCTACCAGGGCACTGTCGACATCTGGTCCGAGACGACCAAGCAGATCGAGAACGCCATCAAGGAGCGCATGCCCGAATACGGCTCGCTGAACTACATGGCGAGCTCGGGCACCAAGGGCAACATCACCCAGATCCGCCAGATGGCCGGCATGCGCGGCCTCATGGCCGACCCCAACGGCAAGGTCATCGAGCTCCCCATTCGCGGTTCCTTCCGCGAAGGGCTCACCGTGCTGGAGTACTTCATCTCCACCCACGGCGCCCGCAAGGGTCTCGCCGACACCGCCCTCCGTACCGCCGACTCCGGGTACCTCACCCGCCGCCTCATCGACGTGGCCCAGGATGTCATCATCCTCGAAGCGATTGCGGCACCACGGGTGGCCTTTGGATCGAACGGGACCGCGGCGGCGCCGCCATGGAATCCCTCCGCGAACGCATCCTCGGCCGCTACGCGCAGCTCGCCGTCGCCGACGAGGAGACCGGTGAGGTCATCTGCGAACGCGGCCAGGAGATCGACGAGGATGTCGCCACCCGCGTCGATGAGCTGAACATCAGCCGCGTGCTCGTTCGCACGCCCATGTCCTGCGAGGCCGAACGCGGCATCTGCGCGCTCTGCTACGGCCGTGACCTCGGCCGCGGCGGGCTCGTGAAGCTCCGCACGGCCGTCGGCATCATCGCCGCCCAGTCCATTGGCGAGCCGGGCACGCAGCTCACGATGCGTACGTTCCACACCGGCGGTGTCGCCTCCGCAGCCCAGACCGACATCACGTCCGGTCTCCCCCGCGTCGAAGAGCTGTTCGAAGCCCGCGCCCCCAAGGGCGAGGCCATCATCAGCGAAATCGACGGCATCGTGGATGTCGCCCAGGAGAACGAACGCCGCATCGTCCGCGTCAGCAACACCGACAGCCTCGTCGAGGAGTACCCGCTCCCCGCTGCTGCCGAGGTTCGGGTCAAGGACGGCGAACACGTCGTCGCCGGCGCCGTGCTTGCCGCGGGCGCCGCGGTCGAGCCGAACTCCGTCGCCCTCACGAACCAGGTGGTCTCCCGCATCTCCGGCACCGTCCGCGTGAAGGCCGACCGCCTCACCGTCATCTACGAAGAGCGCGAAGAGCGCGAATACCAGATCCCGGCGGCCGCCCGCTTGATGGTCGAGCAGGGTGAGTACATCACCGCCGGCCGCCAGCTCACGGAAGGCGCCCGCAACCCCCAGCACGTCCTCCAGATCCAGGGCCGCGACCTCGTGCGCGAGTACATGGTCGATGAAGTCCAGAAGGTCTATAAGTCCCAGGGCGTGAACATCAACGACAAGCACATCGAGGTGATCACCCGCCAGATGCTCCGGCGCGTGAAGGTGGACCACCCCGGTGACACCGGCTTCCTTCCCACCGACCTCGTCGATCGCCGCGAGTTCGAAGAGAAAAACAACGCCATCATCGCCGAGGGCGGCGAGCCCGCGACGGCTCAGCCCGTTCTCCTCGGCGTCACCAAGGCCTCCCTCAACACCGACTCTTGGCTTGCCGCCGCCTCCTTCCAGGAGACTACCCGCGTGCTCACGAACGCCGCCATCGACGGCACCGTCGACCGGCTTGTCGGCCTCAAGGAGAACGTCATCATCGGCAAGCTCATCCCGGCGCGCTCCGAGATCGAAGTCCCGCGCCGCGAGCACATCGCCGAGCTCGACCTGCCCGAGTCCCTCCTCCTCGAAGAGGAAGAAGAGCTCGAGCGCATGCTTGCCGAGAAGGAAGCCGGCGGCTTCACCGGCGGCATCGCCCAGCGCCGTGTCATCGAACTCCTCGACGAGGACGACGAGCAGATCGGCGGCAACCTCGACGACGACGACATCATCATCGGCGGCGACGAGGACAGCGAGGACGAGTAGCCCTCGCACCCGGACTCACCACGAAGGGCCACCCGCAAGGGTGGCCCTTTCGCATGGACCGCTCCCAATGCCCGCGGTGCCGATGGAACTGCCACTTCTAGCGTCCCGCTCGCCCGTCGCGCCACTCACCCCTACGCTGCCCCCATGCCCTACGTGCGCCCCGTGCTTGTGATGCTCCACGGTGCGACCGGCGGCGGCGAGGCCGAACGCCTCCTCGCCACCGCCCGCGTCGCCGCCGCGCGCCAGGCCGCCGCCGCCGCCCTCGCCGCCGGCTTCGGAGCCGTCATCATCGCGACGGACGATCCCGCCGCCTTCGAGCCTGTACCCGCCGGCGTCCTCATCGATCCCGATCGCCCCGGGGAGCCGTTCGCGTTCGGGCCACGCCTGCGCGGCGTCATCGCCCGGTACGGGCTTGCCGCGCCCGCTGTCATGGGTTCCGGCAGCATCCCGCTGTTCGGCGCCGCCGAATTCGCCCATCTCCTGCGCGAACTCCAGGCTGGCCCGGACCGCTTCGTCACGAACAACTTCTACTCGGCCGACATCACCGCCTTCCGGCCCGGTGACGCCATCGAACGCGCCGGGGACCTCCCCCGCGACAACTTCCTTCCCCGCCGCCTGCGCGACAACGCGGGCCTCGCCGCCATCAACCTCCCCCGCAGCACGGCCACGCAGTTCGACCTCGATACCCCCGCCGATCTCGCCGTGCTCGCCCTCGACGAGACGCTCCCGGTCGCACTCGCCGCCGCCCTGCCCCGCGACCACCTCCCCCTCGCGCCCTACCGCGCCGTTATGCGCGTCCTCTGCGACCGCGAGGCCGAGCTGGTCATCGCCGGACGCGTCGGGGCCGTCACCTGGCAGCACCTCGAACGCGAGACCGCCTGCCGCAAGCGCGTCATCAGCGAAGAGCGGGGCCTCGCCACCGCGCCCCCCGGGTACCGCCCCCGGTCCGTCCTCGGCTTCCTGCTGGAGGAGTTGGGCGTGAAGCGCTTCGTCGCCCGCCTGTGCGAACTCGGGGACGCCGTCGTCCTCGATACGCGCGTCCTCGAAGCGCACCTCGGCATCCAACCGTCTCGCGAGGACCGCTTCCGCAGCGACCTCATGCAGCCCGCCACCATCGAGGATGACTTCCTTCGCCAGCTCACGAAGGCCGTGGTCGCTGCCCCGAAGCCGATCCTCCTCGGCGGGCACTCCCTCGTGTCCGGCGGCCTCATGCTCCTGAATGACATCGCCTGGCGCGAGAACGACCGCCGCCTCGGCATCGCATAGCCCCTCAACGCCGCCGCCATCGCCTGTTATTCGCCTTTCCCGGCCCGCGCGCCACGCTGTGCCTGTGCCTGTGATGCAGGCCGGGAGGTTCCGATGGCCACCATTGCCGATCTCGAACGCACCATCACCGACACGGTCGGCGTACCCGTCACCCTTGAGCGCGATGGCGGCCGTCTCGTCGTCACCGCCTTCGTTTCGCACGAGGAGATGCGCGACGCCATCCTCGACCTCGCCCGCGACGCCGCCGGCGCCCTCGATGTCGAGGACAACATCGACGTTACCGATGTCCTCGCGGGCGAAACCGCTGGCCTGGTTATTTCGGACCAGGACCTGCAGGGCGGCCCCGGCGGCACTCCCGGCTTCGAAGAGGAATCCCTCGAGGCCGGCGATTTCCAGGACCAGTCCCGCGAGACCAACCTCACCGACGGCTGGTCCGCTTCCGGCCCCACCTCGGCCATGGACGAGGACCTGGTCTCCGAAGGCGACGCCGTTTTCGTGCCGCCCACCGATCCCGTTGGCACCTCCCGCGAGGTGATCGGTGGTCTCCAGCTCAGTTCCATGGACTCCATTGAGGTCGACCGCTCCTCGGACGGTACCATCGGGGACGAAGCGATCGCCGACGCCATCCGCCGCGAGCTGCGCGAGGACTCCGCCACCACCGCGCTTGACGTCGACGTCGACGTGTACCGCGGCATCGCCCGCCTTCGCGGCCTCGTCCAGGACCTGGATGATGCCGAGAACGCCGAAGAGGTCGCGGCCCGCGTGCCCGGCGTCATCGAAGTTCGCGAGGAGTTGGACGTGGAGAGCATGGGCTAGAGCCCCCACCCTTTCGTCCTCCGCCGCGCCCTGCTTCCGCCATGGCCACACCGAGAGCCGAGAGCCGACGGCCCGCGGCGTACGGGGTACGGCCGACAACCGACAACCAACAACCACTCCCCCGCGTACCCTCTCTGAACGCCGGTTCGCGCGCGCACCGTCACTCGCGTAGCATTCCCGGCCTCAGGAGGACTGCCCCGCGTGACCGCACCCGCCGCCAACCGGCTTACGCCCGCCGATGTCGATGCCATTCGCGCCACCGCCGAACGCATGCAGGCGAGCATCGAGCGCGTCATCGTCGGCAAGAGCGAGGTCGTTCGTCTCGCGCTCGTCGCCCTCCTCTGCGAAGGCCACATCCTCCTCGAGGACGTCCCCGGCACCGGCAAGACCACCCTCGCACGCGCCATCGCCCGGTCGCTCGGGTGCTCCTTCCGCCGCATCCAGTTCACTCCGGACCTCATGCCCGCCGACATCACGGGCATCAACTTCTATAACCAGAAGCTCGGCGAGTTCGCCTTCCGCGAGGGTCCGCTCGTCGCCCAGGTCGTGCTCGCGGACGAAATCAACCGCGCCACCCCGCGCACGCAGGCCGCCCTCCTCGAGGCGATGGAGGAGCGCCAGCTGACCGTCGAAGGGGTCACGACCCGCCTTCCGCGGCCGTTCCTCGTGCTCGCCACCCAGAATCCGGTCGAGCTTGAAGGCACCTTCCCGCTTCCCGAGGCCCAGCTCGACCGCTTCCTCCTCCGCCTCGAAATCGGCTACCCCGGCGAGGACGACGAGGACGAAATCCTCGCCCGTTTCGAATCCACTAGCCCGCTCGATGCGCTCACGCCGGTCATCGACGGCGACGAGCTGGTGCGCTTGGCCGCCGCCCTCGGCCACATGCATGTCGCCCCGGATGTCCGCCGCTACGCCGTCCGCCTCGTCCGCGCGACCCGTGACGACCCGGCCTTCGAGCTTGGCGCCAGCCCGCGCGCGTCGCTCGCGCTCTTCCGTTCGGCGCGCGCCTACGCCGCCATCAACGGCCGCGACTACGTCCTGCCGGACGACGTGAAGGCGATGGCGCCGCACGTCCTCCCGCACCGGCTCATCCTTTCGAGCCAGTCCCGCCTGCGCGGCCGCGAAACGAAGGAGCTCCTCGCCGACATCCTTCGCCGCGTCCCCGTCCCCGTCGAGTCCTGACATGCCCTTTCGCGACGCCTGGCTCCTCGTGGGCGCGCTGCTCGTCCTGGTCGGCTTCGGGGCCTCCGAACCCGCCATTTCCGGCGTCGGGTTCGTCATCATCATCATCGGCGGGGTGAGCCGCGTCTGGTCCCGGCACCTTTTTGACCGCGTCACCCTTGTCCGCCGGCTCGGCGAACACCGCGCCTTCACCGGCGAATCCGTGCGGCTGGAAGTCGAGCTCGAAAACCGCAAACTCCTGCCCCTGCCATGGTACGAATGGCGCCTCGCCCTCGCCGATCCGATCACGGTCGAAGGCGAAATGCTCGCCTCGGCCACTGTCCCGGGGCTGAGCTGGCTCGTGAAGCGCGGCGCCATGGGCTGGTACGAAAAACGGACCTGGCAGTACGACATCCACGCCTCCGAGCGCGGCTACCACCAGGTCGGGCCCGGCTCCATCAAGTCCGGCGACCTGTTCGGCGTCTTCCCCCGCACCATCGAGGATCGAACGTCCGACGCCCTCATCGTCTTTCCGCGGGTCGTCTCGATGGCGGAGCTCGGCCTCCCCGCCGACCGCCCGTTCGGCGAACGAAAGGGCGGCAACCGCGTGTTCGAGGATCCCCTGCGCATCGCCGGCCTGCGCGATTACCGCCCCGGCGACCCGCTCAAGCGCATCGACTGGAAGGCCACCGCCCGCCACGGCGAGCTCACCTCCCGCGTGTACGAACCGAGCGCGACACAGCAGCTCTACGTCGTCCTCAACATCGATACCCTCGAACACGCCTGGGAGGGGTACCTCAAGGACGACCTCGAGTTCACCGTGTCCGCCGCCGCGTCCATCGCCGTGTGGGCCGCCGGGCAGCGTTACTCCGTCGGCCTCATGGCGAACGGCTCCTTCCCCAACGCCGACCGCCCCATCCGCCTCGCACCCTCCCGCAGCCGCGACCAGCTGACGCGCGTGCTCGAAGCGCTCGCCGTTATCCAGCCCCTCACCCTCGGCGACCTCGCCGGCACCCTTCACCGCGAAGGCAACCGCATCCCCGCGGGCAGCACCATCGTGTGCGTCGCCGCGCTCGTGCCGGAGTCGCTCGCGGGTGTGCTGCTCCGCCTGCAGGACGAAGGCCACCGCGTGTTCGTCGTCGCCACCACCGACCGCGTCACGCCGGCGCTGCCCCCCGGCCTCCCCGTGACCGTCATCGGCGGCCGTCACTCGCCAGCGCAGGCTCCGGCGTGATTGCCGCCGCCGCCGTCGTCGCCGCACTCGCCGCCGAAGCCCTCGCGTTCTACACGGGGGCCGAACTGATGGCCGGCCTCGGCACGCACGAGACGCCGCACGCCATGGGCGGCTGGCTGTTCGTACTCCTTGGATTGCTCGCCTTCGGCCTCATGCGCGCCCGCGAGGAGCTGGATCTCTCCCCTAGCGTCTCCGCCGCCATCGCGGGCGTCGTCGCCTACGTGGCCATCGTCGGCTCCCTCCGCCTCAGCTTCGAAGGCGACGTCGCCATCTGGGACCTCTCCTGGATCACCGACTTCGCCCGGGATGCCGGCGACACCGTCCGCGGCCGCTTCCCGCTGCTGTTCAGCGCCGTGCTCGCCGTCGCCCTCTGGGCCCGCTCCTCCTCCCGCGCCGCCGAGGAGATTGAACTCGAACTCATGCCGCGCACGGTGGGCGTGCCGTTCCTGCTCGTGACGACCATGGTCGTCATCGGCGCCGCCACCGACCGCTCCGGCGAAGTCGCCCGCGCGGGCGTCGCGTTCTACGCCGTGGCCGTCGTCGCCCTCGCCTGTTCGCAGCTCGCGATGAGCGGCGCCACCATTGGCGAGCTGCGCGCCGGCGGTATCACCGCCGCCCTCCTCGCCGCGACCGTGGGCGCCACCATCCTCTGCGTCATCGTTTTCGGCGTGCTCTTCGGCATCGCCGGCCCCACGATCGGCGCCATCCTCGGCCGCACCATCGAGATCGTCCTGACCATCATCCTCACGCCCTTCGCGTGGATCATCCAGTCCGTCATGCGCCTCCTCTTCGGTGACGAAAACCCCTTCGCCAACCTCGCCCAGGAGGCCCGCCAACCCATTCGCGGCGGCGACGAAGCCGGTGGCTCCGACCCCTCCACTTTCCGCACCTTCATCAACATCCTTTTCCGCATGGTGGGCCTCGTCATCGTGCTCGCGATCCTCGCGGGCGCCGTGGCCTGGTACATGCGCCTGCGCCGCCACCCCCGCCGCCTGCACAAGGAACTCGGCGACCGCTCCACCTCCGGCAGCGTGGGAGAGGACCTCCGCTCGCTCTTCGGCAACATCCTCAATCGCGGCTCACGCTCGCGGGCCCCGGCGCCCGCGTCATCCGCTGAACGCCTCTACCTCGAAACGCTCGACCACGCCCGCCGGTCCGGCCTCACGCGCGAACCGGGCGACACCCCCGAGGAGATCGCCCCCGGGCTTCGCAGTGCCCTCGCGACCCCCGTGACGGATGACATCACCGCCGCCTTCGAGCAGGCCCGGTACGCCGGCCGCGAACCCGACGCCCGCGCCCTCGCGGACCTCGAACAGCGCTGGCAAACGAGCCGCCGCTAGCCCGCCGAGGTCATAACTGCCTCGATCCGCGCCCAGCCATCTCCGCACGCCACCACCATCGGCACCGCCGCCGAGGTGTCGAGACGGCTCGCGAAGTCGATGTCGTGGGCCAACCCGAGCCCGCGCACGATGGCGGCATGGTCCGAAAGGCCGATGAGGTCCGCGAGGTCCGGGGTGTGCCGCGCGAGGGCGGCCGCGTCACCCAGTGCCGCCCCCGGCGCCGCCTCCGAGAGCGCGCCGGCAAGCAACCCGCCCGCCGCGAAATCCTCGAGCGAGAAGCGCGCCCCCGCCGCGTTCCCGGCACAGACGATCGTCGCGCTGCGAAAGTGCCCCGCCACGTACGCCGCGAGCGCTGTCGCGTTCGCTGCCGCCCCCGCGAAGACCGCGCCCCGGCCCGCCAGCAGGCAGAGCGCCGCCGTCCCGTTCGTCGTGAAGAGCACCCCGCCCCGGCCCGCCACCGGCGCCGCGGCCGCCTCCACCGGCGAGTTGCCGAAGTCGAACCCGGCCGGCGGCAAGCCGCCCACCTCGCCCATCAGCAGCCGGCCCTCGGCTGCCGCGAGGTGGCGCGCCAGCTCTAGCCGTCCCGCCGCGATGAGCGACGTCATCCCCCCCGCGAACAGCGTCGCGATCGTGGTCGTCGCGCGCAGCACATCGACGACGATGTACGCCTCCGAGGGCATCGCCTCGGCCTCCGCCGGCAGCATCGCCAGGTCGATTCGTTCCAGCATTGCGGTAGCATCGCGCCGCCTCGGCGTCCGCGCATCCGGTGCTATGCTTACCGGCGATGGATCCCCGGCCTGTAGGGATGTTCGATTCCGGCGTTGGCGGCCTCAGCGTCCTCCGCGACTTCCAGCGCCTCGCCCCCCACGAACGCGTTATCTATTTCGCGGATACCGCATTCTTCCCGTACGGCCCCCGGCCCGCGGCCGAGGTGCGCAAGCGCAGCTTCGCCATCGCCCACCGGCTCGCCGGCGCCGGCTGCAAGATGATCGTCGTCGCCTGCAACACCGCCTCCGCCGCCGCGATCGCCGACCTCCGCGACGCCTTCCCGGTGCCATTCGTGGGCATGGTCCCCGGCCTCAAGCCCGCCACCCAGAAGTCCCGCTCCGGCCGCGTTGCCATCCTCGCCACGCCCGGCACCCTCGATGGCGAACTCTACGCACGCGTGGTCGACGAATTCGGCCGCGGCGTGACCATCGAGAACGTCCCCGGCCACGGTCTCGCCGAACTCGTGGAACGTGGCGAGTCGGGCACCGACGCCGCACGCGAGACCATCGGGCGCATCCTCGGCCCCGCCATCGCCGCCGGCGCCGATACCGTCGTCCTTGGTTGCACCCACTATCACTTCCTCGCCGAGGACGTCGTCGCGCGCTTCCCCGGCGTGACCACTGTCGAGACCAGCGAAGCCGTCGCCCGCCGCGCGGTTGCCGTGCTCCACGAGAACGACCTTGCCGCCCCCGATTCCCAGGCGGGCGCGCTCGACCTCATCGTCACCGGCGATCGCGAGGCGTTCCGGGCCGTGATGGCACGCCTCGGATTCGCCTCACACCCCGCGGAGGCCATCTCATGACCAGCTATGCAGAGCGGCTCGCCGCACGCAGCCGTGAAGCCGGCACCCTCGTCTGCGTGGGCCTCGACCCGGACTTCAAGAAGCACCGCATCGAGGATCTCGCCGCATTCAACCGCGCGATCATCGCCGCCACCGCGCCCTACGCCGCCTGCTACAAGCCCAACATCGCCTTCTACGAACAGCACGGCATCCCCGGTCTGCGCGCCCTCGAAGAGACGCTCGCCGCCATCCCCGCGGGCATCCCCGTCATCGGCGATATCAAGCGCGGCGACGTCGGCAACACCGCCGAGGCGTACGCTCGCGCCGCCTTCGAAATCTGGAAGTTCGACGCCGTCACCGTGAACGGCTACCAGGGCCTCGACACCGTCGCCCCGTTCCTCGCCTACGAGGGCAGGGGCGTGTATGTCCTCTGCCGCACCTCGAACCCGAGCTCCCGTGAGTTCCAGGAGCAGCCACTCGCCAACGGCACGCTCCTGTTCGAACACGTCGCCGTGACCGCCGCGAGCTGGTCCCCCGCCGTCGGCCTCGTCGTCGGCGCGACCGCTCCGGCCGAGCTGCGCCGCGTCCGCGAACTCCTCCCCGCCGTCACCCTCCTCGTCCCTGGCGTGGGGGCGCAGGGCGGCCGTGCCGAGGATGTCGTCGCCGCCGCCGGCGCCGTCCCCGGCAGTATGGTCGTCAACGCCAGCCGCTCCATCATGTACGCCGCTGAGGGTCCGGGGTTCGCCGAGGCCGCCCGTGAGGCCGCCCGCCAGCTTCGCGATGAACTGAACGCCGCCGCGCTCGCACCCCTCTGACATGGATATCCCCACCGTCCGCGAAGGGGAGGTCTACCGCATGCGCCGCCCGCATCCCTGTGGAGGGTTCGATTTCCGCGTCTTTCGCACCGGCGCCGATATCGGCATCGAGTGCACCACCTGCGCCCGCCGCGTTCTCCTCGACCGGCGCCGCTTCGAATCCCGTGCGAAGTCACTCGTCTCCGCCACCGCCGCCGACTAGCGGCCACGCGCGCGGCCCCTGGCAGCAGCGTCAGTTCCGCATGCTCAGCTACACGCGCTTCTGGTCGCGCGTCGCCCATAACTGCCTGAACTTCGCCCTCGTCCTCCTCATCGTTCGCGAAACGGACCGCGCCTTCCTCTCGAGCCTGCTCGTGCTCGCCCTGGTCATTCCCTCCACCGTCGCGGGCATCGCCGCGGGCGCCGTCGCCGATACCTTCCCCCGGCGGCCCGTCATCTTCCTCGGCGACATCGCCCGGGCGGCCATCTGCATCTGGTTCATTCGCGGCTCGGGCGGCGTCGAGACGTACTTCATCGTCGCCATCGCCGTCTCCACCCTCACCCAGTTCGCCGCCACCGCGGAGGGCACCGTCCTCCCCGCCATCGTCGACCGCGCCGATTACGCCCGCGCCAACGCGATCAGCCACGCCGTCGGCGGCGCCGCGCAGGTGGTCGGCCTCGGCGTCCTCACGCCCCTGCTCCTGCGCGTGTTCGAAACTCCCGACGTCCTCTTCGGCCTTTGTGCCGTGATGTTCGTGCTTGCGGCCGTGCAGGCCGTGCTGATCGGGCGCGTCCACCCGCCCGCCCGGGTCGAAGTGGGCGGCGAATCGGCCGACGCTGGAGGCGCTTGGTGGAAGGCCGGCTGGCGCGCCATGCAACGCGACCCCCTCGTCATGCACGCCGCGATCGAACTCACCGTCATCTCCGCCGCCATCATCGTCATCGCCGGCCTCATCCCGGGGTACCTCACGAGCGTCCTGAGCCTGCCCGTCGATGTCGGCGCCGTCGTCCTGATGCCGGCCGTCCTCGGCATCGCGCTCGGCCTGCGAACCGCCGGCTTCCTCTCGCACCGTGTGCCGCATTCCGTGCTGTCCTCGGCCGGGTTCGCCCTCTTCGTGCCGCTGCGCGCGTTCATCACGTTCGTCAACCCCGAGGCCGAGTTCCTCGCGGGCTACGGGATGTTCGCCTGGCTCGGCGCCGTCGATATCGGCAGCTTCGATGGCGGCGGCGTCCTCGCCATGGTCACCACCTTCCCCCTCGGCTTCGCCTACGCCACCGTCTCGGTCGCCGCCCAAACCGTCATCAACGACCGCGTCCCGCTGCATCTCCAGGGGAGGGTCAATTCCACGCAGGCGGCGCTCTCCGCGCTCGCCTCCGCCCTGCCCGTGCTCGCCGCCGGCGCGCTCACCGACCAGGTCGGCGTGACCCCCGTGATGGCTCTCGTTTCCGCCTGTATTGCGGCCGCGGCGGTCCTGAACTTCCGGCCCTCGCGGCGGCCCGCCGCGCGCACCGCCGGCGCCATCCCCTGAACCGGATTCGAACCCCGCCCGTTGGTCCATTGACTCGCCGATCAGGCCGCTCCTACCATGAATCCAGAGCCGGATCCGACCGAGGCGGTGCGAACGTGAAAGAGCTAACTATTGAAAGCATTCGCCTCAGCATGATGAACTACCAGCGCGTCGTCATCCTGCGCGAAAAAGATGCCGACCGGTACCTCCCGATCTGGATCGGCGCCGCGGAGGCCGAGGCCATCGCCGTGCGCCTGCAGGATGTCACCGTCGCCCGCCCCCTCACGCACGACCTCATCCGCAACCTCATCGAGCAGCTCGGCGGCCGCGTCGTCTACATCCTCGTGAACGACATCTCGAACGACACGTTCTTCGCCCGCATCGTCCTCGATGTGCACGGCGAAACGATGGAGATCGATTCCCGCCCGAGTGATGCGATCGCCCTGGCTGTGCGCGTCGAAGCCCCCATCTTCGCCGAGGAAACCGTGCTCGATCGCGCCGGCGTCGTACTCGATGAAGAGGGCAAGCCGCAGCCTTCCGTGAGCGTCGGCGAATCCTCCCGGCCCGTCGATCCGGCCGAACTGGAACGCCTGGGCGCCTTCAAGGACTTCATCGAAAGCCTCGATCTCGAGGACTTCGGCGACCCCAGAAAATAGCCGCGCGAGGCCCTCGGGGTCGGTTGCGCATTGATTCACAATCTGGCTATGATGCGCCGGGTCTGGAGACCGGGCGCCTGGGGAGGCGGCTGTGGGCAGCTGGATGGTGCCAACTGCCTACCTGCTTGGGATCGGGTGGTATTTCGCCACCTGTATCATCCTCGGGGTCGTGATTGGCCGTTGGGCCGACGCGGCAACCGGTTTCGAGCCCGTATTGACACTCGTCGGGATCACGATCGGACTCGCTGTCGCGATGGTCGGGGGCATCCGTATGCTCCTGCCCTTCATGCGCCGGTTTGGGACCGGGCCAACGGAGTAACGCTGAATTGAAGCTCGTTATCGGCCTTGCCGCCTTCGTCGGTGTCCTCGTCTGGCTTGGGATCGGCCTTGTCGTCGCGCAGGGTCCTCAGCCGGAAATCATCGTCCCCGCTGAAGTCATCACCAAAGTCGGCCCCCTGAACCTCACGAACACCCTCATCACCTCCTGGGTCGTGATGGCGTTCATGATCCTCTTCTTCTGGAGCGCCACCCGCTCCATGAAGCTCATGCCCTCCGGCATTCAGAACTTCGCCGAAGCCGTCATCGGCTTCCTCGTTGGCCAGGTCGAGGAGATCGCCGGCGAGAAGAACGGCCGCAAGTTCTTCATGGTCGTCGCGACCATCTTCCTCTTCGTCATCTGCAACAACTGGTTCGGCCTGATGCCGTTCTTCAACGCCTTCGGCAAGCACGAAGACGTTCACCACCACGTGTTCCACGAAATCACCGCCGAGCACCCCCACGACCTCGTCCTCGGCGAAGACGGCCACTACATCGAAGGCGACGGCTTCGGCGGCTGGATCATGGAAGGCGATGGCGGCCTCATCACCGCCATGCCCCGCACGAAGGCGATCGAGTTCGAGGTCTTCGAAGGTGAAACCCCCGGCGAAGCCCTCGACCGCTACGTCGTCTTCGTCGCCAAGCACTTCGCCGACTTCGAAGCCACCGACGAGGAGCTCGAGCACCCGTCCGCCGAGATGGTCGCCGCGGCAGCCGCGCGCCTCGATGGCAACGATGGCCGCCCGCACATCCTGCTCGGCGATGCGCACGCCGCCGACGACCACGGCAGCGCCGAGGCCGCTCACGGCCTCGCCAGCCCGACCCTCCATCAAACCATCACCGGCATCGATTTCGAGGGCGCGAAGAAGTTCGGCCTCGTCATCCCGCTCTTCCGCGGCGCCTTCAGCGACGTGAACAACACGCTCGCCCTCGGTATCGTCGCCTTCCTCTGCATTGAGTTCTGGGGCTTCCAGGCGCTGGGCTTTGGCTACCTGAAGAAGTTCTTCAACCTCAACGGCGTGAACGCCTTCGTCGGCATCCTGGAGCTGCTCTCGGAGTTCATCCGCATCATCAGCTTCACCTTCCGCCTCTTCGGCAACATCTTCGCCGGCGAAGTCCTCATCCTGATGCTGACATTCCTGATGCCGTTCCTGTTCGTGGACATCATTTATGGCCTCGAACTGTTCGTCGGCTTCATCCAGGCCGCGGTGTTCGCGCTCCTCACGCTCGTGTTCGCGGTCGGCGCGGTGGAACACCACGGCGACGATGAGCACCACGAAGGGCACCACGGCGAGGACGCGGGCGCCGATGCCCACAACGTGCACGGAGCAGCGGCCGCGCACTAACCACCACCCTAACGGGCAGTCCAGGCCCCCGGGCCTGTTCGCAAGCAAACCTGGAAACCCGCGCCATGGAGAGGGCGCAACGGAGGCAGAAGCACGCTCATGGACATCCTCAGCATTCTCCCGTTCATGGTCATCCTCGAGACCGACGCCGCCAAGGCGATCGGCGCCGCCATCGCCATGGCGGTCGGCGGTATCGGCCCGGCCCTCGCCATCGGCATGCTCGTTGGCAAGGCCATGGAAGCGCTCGGCCGCAACCCCGAGGCCCGCGCCGCCATTCAGACGAACATGATTCTCGGCGTCGCCTTCGCCGAAGCCATCGGCATCTACGCGCTCCTTTCGGCGCTCATCATCGCGTTCGTCATCTAGTCTCCCGCGCCCCGGTGCGGAACAACGAAGAAAGGGACGGTGCGCCCGCATGGACAAGGCAGTTGAAGCCCTCGGCCTGAACCTGCCCCAGCTCATCGCGCAGGTAGCGAACTTCTTCCTGCTGCTCGTCATCCTCAGGCTCGTGGCCTACAAGCCCATCCTGAAGATGCTCGACGAGCGCAAGCAGAAGATCGCCGAAGGCCTCAACGCCGCGGAAATCGCGCGCGCCGAGGCCGCCCAGGCGCAGGCGAATATCGCCTCGCAGCTCCAGGAAGGCCAGCGCCAGGCCCAGGAAGTCGTCGCGGGTGCTCAGCAGATCGCGACGCGCATCCAGGCCGAAGCGCGCGAACAGGCCAACCGCGACCGCGAGGAATCACTCGTACGCGCCCGCGCCGAGATTCAGCTCGAACGCGACCGCGCCGTCGCCGACCTCCGCCGCGAGTTCGCCGATATCACCGTCTCGGCCGCCGAGAAGGTCATCGGTCAATCGCTCGACCGCACCGCCCACCAGCGCATCATCGATGAAGCGCTGGCCAACTCCAGCTTCAGCGGGACCAATTAACCATGGCTGACCTCCAGGCAGCACGGCGTTATGCCCAGGCCGCGTTCGAACTCGCCCGTGAATCCGGCGATATCGACCGCTGGCGCGCCGACCTCGGCGATATCGCCGAGGTGCTCGCCGAATCCGGTGCGGCGTCCGTCCTCGCGGACGGGCGCCTCCCGCTCGAATCCCGCTACGCCATGGTGGACCGCGTCCTCGATATCCAGCCCCTCGCCATCAACCTGGCGAAGCTGCTGATCTCGAAGGGCCGGAGCTACGATGCCCGCGCCGTCAGCGACGCCTTCAACCGCTTCGCCGACGAGCACCAGGGCATCGAACACGCACAGATCACCACCGCCGTCGAGCTCACGCCCGCGCAGGTGGAAGCCATCGAGCAGCGCCTCTCCGGCCAGCTCGGCAAGCGGGTCACCGCCACCGCGGTGGTCAACCCCGCCATTATCGGCGGCGCGGTCCTCCGCGTCGGCGATCGCATCGTCGATGGAAGCGTCCGGACGCGGCTTCGGCAGCTCCGGCGGCAGTTGGAAGGGGCCATCTGAGCTCCCCGCTCAGGCTGGTTTTGAGGAAGAGAGAGGTGCGCCGCGATGGCAGTACGCGCTGAAGAGATTGCCTCCATCCTGAAGGAGCAGATCCAGGGCTTCGGCTCCGGCACGGTCACGACGGACGTCGGCACCGTGATCGAAGCCGGCGACGGCGTGGCCCGCGTTCACGGCCTCTCCGGCGCCATGTACTCCGAGTTGCTCGAATTCTCGAACGGGTCCATGGGCATCGCCATGAACCTCGAACAGGAATCCGTCAGCGCCGTCGTCCTTGGTGACTACATCGACATCAAGGAAGGCGATGAAGTCCGCGGCACCGGGCGCATCATCGAGGTTCCCGTTGGCGACGCCCTCATTGGCCGCGTTGTCGACCCCCTCGGCCGCCCGATCGATGGCAAGGGTCCCATCAACACGACCAAGACCCGCCCGATCGAGCGCATCGCCCCCGGCGTGACCCTTCGCCAGAGCGTGAACCAGCCGGTTCAGACGGGCATCAAGTCCATCGACGCGATGTTCCCCATCGGCCGCGGCCAGCGCGAGCTCATCATCGGCGACCGCTCCACCGGCAAGACCGCCATCGCCCTGGACACGATCATCAACCAGAAGGGCGGCGACCTGATCTGCATCTACGTCGCCATCGGCCAAAAGGCCGGTAAGGTCGCGCAGGTCGTCGGTCTCCTCGAAGAGAACGGCGCGATGGACCACACCATCGTCGTGGCCGCCAACGCCTCGGACGCCGCCGCCCTCCAGTACCTCGCCCCCTACGGCGGCTGCGCCATCGGCGAGGAGTTCATGGAGTCCGGCCGCGATGCGCTCATCGTCTATGACGACCTGAGCAAGCACGCCTGGGCGTACCGCGAAATCTCGCTCCTCCTCCGCCGCCCGCCGGGCCGCGAAGCCTACCCCGGCGACGTCTTCTACCTCCACAGCCGCCTCCTCGAGCGCGCCGCGCGCCTCGAAGCTGGCGGTTCGCTCAGCGCTCTCCCCATCATCGAGACGCAGGCGAACGACGTGTCCGCCTACATCCCGACGAACGTCATCTCCATCACCGACGGCCAGATCTACCTGGAGTCGGACCTCTTCAACGCCGGCATCCGGCCCGCCATCAACACCGGTCTCTCCGTGAGCCGCGTGGGTTCGGCGGCGCAGACGAAGGCGATGAAGACCGTGTCCGGCGGCCTCAAGGGCGAGATGTCGCAGTTCCGCGAGCTGCAGGCCTTCGCCCAGTTCGGCACCAGCGACCTCGACGCCGCCACGCGCCGCCAGCTGGAGCGCGGTCAGCGCGCCACCGAGCTGCTGAAGCAGCCCCAGTTCACCCCGCTTTCCATGGCGGAAGAGGTGGCGGTGCTCTTCTCGCTGTCCAGCGGCATGCTCGACGACGTGCCCGTGGCCAAGGTTCGCCCCTTCGAGGACGGCCTGCGCAAGTTCCTCGCCAGCAACAACCCCGAAGTCCTGCGCGACATCGCCGCCAGCCCCGTCATGACGCCGGAGCTGACCGAGAAGCTGCGCGGGGTCATCACTACCTTCAAGACGACGGTCCCCTTCTAGGGGCCCGGCACCCGCTGACGGCTGGGGGCGGTTCGCCCGCCCCCGCGCGCCGGGCGGCCCCGCCCGGCCCCACCACCCCCGGACGGGATTACGCCAATGCCGACGATCCGCCAGCTCAAACGACGCATCGGGAGCGTCAAGAACACCGCGAAGATCACGAATGCGCTCCAGCTCGTGGCCGCATCGAAGATGCGCCGCGCCCAGGACCGCGCCACCCAGGCGCAGCCCTACGCCGAGAAGCTTCGCGTCGTGCTCGCGGGTCTCGCCAGCACATCCGGTGACGGCGAAGGCGCCGCTCACCCGCTGCTCGCGAACCGGCCCGTCAAGAACATCGCCGTTCTTCACATCACGCCGGATCGCGGCCTCTGCGGTGGTCTCAACGCCAACCTCAACCGCGCCGCGGGCACCTTCGTCGCCATGCAGCACGAGCCCGTCTCCGTCGTCGCCGTGGGCAAGAAGGGCCGCGATTTCTTCGTCCGCGCCCATCAGCACCTGACCGCCGAGTTCACGGAGCTGGGAGACTATCCCACGCAGTCGGACACCCTCGGCATCTCTCGCATCATCATCGACGACTACCTGAACGGCACCGTCGACCGCGTCTACGTGAGCTTCCCGCTCTTCGTCTCGACGGCCGTCCAGCGGCCCGTGGTGCGGCAGCTGCTGCCCATCGAACCGCCGGCCGTGAACGACGAGGCCGCCGCCGGGAACCTGGCCGAGGAGTACATCTTCGAACCGTCGCCACAGGACGTGCTCGCACGCATCCTCCCGCGCTACATCGAGATGCAGATCTACGAGGCCATCCTCCAGAACGCGGCGAGCTTCCAGTCGGCGCAGATGGTCGCGATGAAGAACGCGACCGACAACGCTAACGACCTCACTCGCGAACTCACGCTCACGTACAACAAGGCGCGCCAGGAGCAGATCACCAAGGAACTGCTCGACATCGTTGGCGGCGTCGAGGCGCTCAAGGGGGCCTAGGCTGGAACGGATATCGGCCGTCATCTTCGATATGGACGGCGTCCTCGTGGACGGCGAGCCGCTGCATTTCGCCGCGGTGAACCAGCTCCTCGCCCCCGAAGGCCGCCAGATCACGCTCGAAGAGTACAAGCCGTACATGGGCACCAAGGCCGGCTGGTCCGAAATGGTCCGCGATTTCGGCTTCGCTCACGGCCCGGAGCACTACTCCCCGCGCTACAACGAGCTCATCCTCGCGCAGTACCGCGAACACGCCGAGCCGCTCGACGGCGCCACCTGCCTCGTGCTGGACCTCCATCGACGGCAGGTTCCGATCGCGCTCGCGTCTTCGTCGCGCCGGCCATGGGTCGATGCCTGCCTCGCGCGCATCGGCCTGGATGGCGTGTTCGACGAAGTCGTTACTGGCTCCGATGTCGCGAACGGCAAGCCGGATCCGGAGATCTACCTGCTCGCGGCGAAGCGGCTGCGGCTTCCCGCATCGGCCTGCCTCGCCATCGAGGACGCTCCCGCCGGCATCGCCTCCGCTCGCGCGGCGGGCATGCGCTGCTGGGCCGTACGCACGGAGTACACCCGCGGCCTTGACCTGGGCGAACCGGACCGCGAATTCGATTCGCTCAGCGACATCGCGATTGGCGATATCCTTGAGGTGGCCGCGTGAGCGGTACCCTCGCCACCATCGGAACCAGCCCGGGGCAGGCCCCGGTTATGGCCGGCGGCAGCAATGCCGCCGCGGAACAGCAGTAACAGGACTCCCTGGAGGTCGAATCCATGGTTATGGCAGCTCCATCCACCGAGGGCCGCGTCATCCAGATCATCGGTACGGTGATCGACGTTGAGTTCCCGCCCGAGCACCTCCCGGCGATTAACAACGCCGTGAACATCATCCGCGACGATGGGACCGCCCTCGTGACCGAAGTGCAGCAGCACCTCGGCAACAACTGGGTTCGCTGCCTCGCCATGGACTCGACCGACGGCCTCCGCCGCCAGGCGCGCGCCATCGATACCGGCGCCGCCATCGCCGTTCCCGTCGGCGAGAATTCGCTCGGCCGCATGTTCAACGTGCTGGGCAACCCCATCGATAACCTCCCGGCGCCGGAAGGCGGCCCCCGCTGGGGCATCCACCGCGCTCCGCCCCCCTTCGAGGACCAGGAAACCACCCCCTCCGTTCTCGAAACCGGCATCAAGGTCGTCGACCTCATCGCCCCGCTCGTCCGCGGCGGTAAGGTCGGCCTCTACGGCGGCGCCGGCGTGGGCAAGACGGTCGTCATCCAGGAGCTCATCTCCAACATCGCCCGCCAGCACGGTGGTTTCTCCGTGTTCGCCGGCGTGGGCGAGCGCTCCCGCGAAGGCAACGACCTCTGGCACGAAATGAAGGAATCGGGCGTGCTCCCGAAGATGGCCATGGTCTTCGGCCAGATGAACGAGCCTCCCGGCGTGCGCCTTCGCGTCGCCCTCACCGGCCTCACCATGGCCGAGTACTTCCGTGACGAAGAGGGCCGCGACGTCCTCTTCTTCGTCGACAACATCTACCGCTACACCCTGGCGGGCATGGAAGTGTCGGCGCTCCTCGGCCGCATGCCTTCGGCCGTGGGCTACCAGCCCACGCTCGCCACGGAAATGGGCGACCTCGAAGAGCGCATCACGTCCACCAAGAAGGGCTCGATTACGTCGTTCCAGGCCATCTACGTGCCCGCCGACGACTACACCGACCCGGGCGTGGCGACGACCTTCGGCCACCTCGACGCCGTCGTGGCGCTGGAGCGCTCGCTCGCCGAGCAGGCGCTCTTCCCCGCCATGGACCCGCTGTCCTCGTTCTCCCGCGCACTTGAGCCTCGCATCGTCGGCCAGGAGCACTACGACATCGCCCGCGGCGTCCAGGGCGTGCTTCAGCGCTACAAGGACCTGCAGGACATCATCGCCATCCTCGGCATCGACGAACTGAGCGATGAGGACAAGCTGACCGTGGCCCGCGCCCGGAAGATTCAGCGCTTCCTCACCCAGCCGATGTTCGTCGCCGAGCAGTTCACCGGCACCCCCGGCCAGTACGTCCCGATCCGGGACACCATCCGCGGGTTCCAGGAGATCCTCGAAGGTAAGCACGACGGGCTGCCGGAGCAGGCCTTCTACATGGTCGGCAACATCGACACGGCTGTCGAAAAGGGCCGAACCCTCGCCGGAGGCTAACCCCATGCCGCTGACGGTAGAAATCGTCACCGCGGAACGCATCGTTCGCACCGAAAAGGGTGTGGATGTCCTCGTCGCGCCCGGCACGGAAGGCCAGCTGGCCATCCTGCCCAAGCACGCCGCGCTCATGACCACACTCCAGCCGGGCGAACTCCTCTTCCGGCGCGGCACCGAGGAAGAGCCCTTCGCCGTGACCGGCGGCTTCATGGAGGTCCGCAACGACCGCGTGACCATCCTCGCCGATGCCGCCGAGCCCGCCGAGGAGATCGACATCGCCCGCGCCGAGGCCGCCCGGGCCCGCGCGGAGGAGCGCCTTCGCCGCGCCCGCGAGCAGAACGTTCGCGACGTCGACATGGCCCGTGCCGCCGCGGCGCTGCAGCGGTCGCTGCTGCGCCTTCGCGTCGCGGACCGCCGCCGCCGCCGCACCGACGGCCGGCCGCGCGTCTAACCGTCGCGCCCCATCCGTTCATTCCAGCGAGCCCGCCCTCACCGGCGGGCTCGTTGCCTCTCCGGCGCCGTTGCCGCCTTGCGTTCCCGTGACGGCCGCGCGCCGAATGCAATTCCCGCCGCTGGCGCGGTGGAACGCTCACCCCCCACGCCCTATCCTTGACACATCGCATGAATTCAACGCTTCCCCGGGGCCCGAGGTACATCGTTCAGGGCGGCGCCGTCCTGCGCGGTGACGTGCCCATATCGGGGGCCAAGAACCACGCCCTCGCCGCCATGTGCGCCTCGCTCCTCACCGAGGACGCCGTCGTCCTCAATAACGTCCCCGAGATCAGCGACGCCCGCTCCCTCGCGCAGCTGCTGACCAACCTCGGGGCTGGCGTGGAATGGACGGCGCCGAACACGCTGCGCCTCCTGGGCGGCACCGTCGGCAAGGTCGAAACCCCCAGCGAGCTGATCACGGAGAACCGCGCGTCGTTCCAGGTGATGGGCCCGTTGCTCGCCCGCCTCGGCCGCGCGTCGTCCGTCCCCCCGGGCGGCGATGTCATCGGCCAGCGCCCCCTGGATGTCCACCTCGGCGGCTTCCACGCCATGGGCGCGACCATCCGCCGCGAGGGCGAACGGTACGTCGCCGAGGCCCCCGATGGCGGCCTGCGCGGTGCCCGCATTTTCATGGACTACCCGTCCGTCTCGGGCACGCAGAACGTCGTCATGGCCGCCGCCCTCGCGCGCGGGCACACCACCATCGTCAACGCCGCCACCGAGCCCGAGGTGCAGCACCTCTGCCACATGCTCAACGCCATGGGCGGCCACATCGAAGGCATCGGCACGCAGATGGTCGAGGTCGATGGCGTGCAGCGGCTTCACGGCGCCACCCTCGACATTATGCCCGACCGCATCGAAGCCGGGACCTTCGCCGTCGCCGCCGCCATGACCGCCGGCGATGTCCGCCTTCATGGCGCCCCCGTCGAGGTCATGGACGCCCTCTGGGCGAAGCTGACCGACGCCGGCGCCACCGTCACCACCGAACGCGAAGGCTGCGTCCGCGTCGCCAGCGATGGCCACCTGCGCGGCGTCAACTTCCAGGCGCTGCCCTATCCCGGCCTCGCCACCGACCTGCACGCGCCGCTCGCGGCCATGCTCACGCAGGCTCACGGGGTCTCCATCATCCACGAACGCGTCTTCGATAACCGCATGCTCTACGTCGGCGAGCTCCGCAAAATGGGCGCGGAAATTGTCAGCACCGGCTCGTCCGCCATCGTGGTGGGCAAGGCGCAGCTCAACGGCGCCCATGTCCGCGCGCTCGATGTCCGCGCCGGCGCCGCGGTCCTGCTCGCCGCCTTTGTCGCCCACGGGGAGACCATCATCGACGACGTGTCGCATCTCGATCGCGGTTACGAAAAACTCGCCGACAAGCTGCGTGGCCTCGGCGTCTCCATCGAGCGCCAATAATGGCCTTCGAATTCATGACCCCCAAGAAGGCGGGAATCGACCTCGGGACCGCCAACATCCTCGTATATGTGAAGGGCCAGGGGATCGTCGTGAACGAACCCTCCGTCGTCGCGCGACATAATCGCGACAACGCCATCGTCGCCGTCGGCAACGAAGCGCGCGCCATGCAGGGCCGCACCCCCGGCTCCATCAGCGTTATTCGCCCCATGCGCGACGGCGTCATCGCCGACTACCTCACCACCGAAGCGATGCTGCGCTACTTCATCGGCGTCATCGCCGGGCGCTTCAACCTCATCCGGCCCGAAGTCATGGTCACCGTGCCCGCGGGCGTGACCAGCGTGGAGCAGCGCGCCGTGCGCGACGCCGCCGAGCAGGCCGGCGCCCGCAAGCCCGCCCACCTTGTCCCCGAGCCGCTCGCCGCCGCCATCGGCGCGCAGATCCCCATCGGCAGCGCGCGCGGAAACATGGTCGTGAACATCGGTGGCGGCCGCACCGAAGCCGCCGTCATCTCCCTCTACGGCATCGTCGTGAGCGAATCGGTGCGCATGGCCGGCGACCGCATCGACGAGGCCGTCATGGCCTACGTCCGCCGCCGCCACAACCTGATCATCGGCGAGAAGACGGCCGAGGAAATCAAGATGGCCATCGGCAGCGCGCTCCCCGTCGATGAGGGCCTCAGCACCCAGGTGCGCGGCCGCGACCAGCTCAGCGGCCTCCCCAAGACCATCACCCTCAACAGCACTGAAGTCTCGCAGTCCATCCAGGACTGCCTCGGCACCATCGTGCAGACCGTGCGCGCCGTCCTCGAAAAGACGCCCCCCGAGCTTGCCGCCGACGTCATCGATCGCGGCATCATGCTCACGGGCGGCGGCGCGCTCCTGCGCCACATGGACGAGCTGCTCACGCAGGAGACGGGCGTCCCCTGCTACGTCGCGGACAACCCGCTGGAGTGCGTCGCCATCGGCGCCGGCATCGCCCTCGACCACCTCGACGTCATCAAGCGCAGCCTGCCGACCGAGGAAGAGAACCTCATCGGCCTCTTCCCAACCCCGGAACGCTAACGCGCCTTCTCCTGAACACTCCCCGCCAGTGCCATCGATTCGTAGGGGTTTGTATAGCCTCCTGTGCTACGCTGGACTGCCACAATTCGATGGAGGCAGTCCCTGTTGAACCCAGAACCAACCAGGGAACACCAGTGGCTCCAGCAGCTGGTCGGCGAATGGACTTTCGAAAGCATCGCCCAGGGCGCCCCGGATGACCCGCCCTTCCTGACCTCTGGCACCACGTCGTTTCGCACCCTCGGCGACGTTTGGGTCGTCGGCAACATGGTGGAACAGCAGGAACACGGGCCGCACTACAACATCATCAGCCTCGGGTATGACCCCGCGAAGGCCCGCTTCGTGGGCACCTTCATTTCGTCGATGATGCCTCAGCTCTGGGTGTACGAAGGCGAACTCGATGCCGCCGCCAACCGCCTTGTCCTCAATTCCGACGGCCCGAGCATGGACGGCTCCGGCGGCGTGGCCCACTTCCAGGACATCGTCGAAATCCCCGGACCGAACACCTACATCATGCGTTCGCAGGCTGAAGGCCCGGACGGCTGGGTTGAGTTCATGAAGATGACGTTCACGCGCACCGCGTGAAGGCGAGTGGGCGGGAGGCACTCGTATGCCTCCCGCCCGTCCTTTCGTCCATGCTTCCGGGTCAGGCTGCGAGCCGGTAGAACCGCAGCATCTCGTGGTCGATGTCGAGCACCTCGACCGTCCGGAACCCGGCCTCCTCCGCCAGCGTTTGCAGCGCCGGCCGCCGCAGCACCGTCCCGGTCGCCACGTCCGACCCGTTCACGCGCGCCGACGGCAGGCAGCAGCCGATGCTGAAGCCGTACATCAGCCGCTCCACCGGGTCGTTGTTCTCCGGATCGAACCGGTCCGCCACCCGCTCGTCGGCGATGAGCACGCTCCCGTACGGAGAAACGAGGCGGCGCATCGTGCGCAGCATCCTCCCCGGGTCCGGCATGTCGTGCAGGCATTCGAACGCCGTCACCACGTCGTACGCGCCGCCGCCCCCCACCGAATTCGCATCGATGCAGGCGAACCGCACCCGGTCCGAGAGCCCCCGTTCCTCCGCGATGCGCCGCGCCCGGCGGATCGAGGGCTCATCGACGTCGAAGCCGTCGACGCGGACCTCCGGGTACCCCCGGGCGATGGCCACGCTCGACCAGCCGTAGCCGCAACCGATGTCCGCGACCCGCGCGCCCGGCGCCGTCAGCCGTTCGTGCACCTCCGGCACCGAAGGCAGGTACTCCGTGGCCAGGAGCTGCTCGAACATCGGCCGGTTGAGCGCGGCCTGGGCCTCGCGCGCGTCATCGCCGAGGTCGTCCCACGACACGCCGCCGCCCGTGCGAAACGCCTCGACCAGCTCCCGTCCGTGCCCCAGCGATGCCACGAGGAACCGGGCCATCGGCGCCATGTGGTTCAGACTGCCCGTGTCGACCAGCACCTCGCGGTAGCCGTCCGGCAGCGAAAAGCGATGCTCCCCATCGCGCTCCGGCGTCGCCCGCAGGATGCCGCTGAGCGACTGCTGTTCGACCCATTCGCGAGCGTAGCGGGCATCGATGCCCGCCCGGCGGGCCAGTTCCGCCGCCGTCGCGGGGCCTTCGGCCAGTGCCCGGTAGAGCCCGAGCTGGTCCCCGAGGTAGATGGCGAGCACGTCCATGGTCGCCAGCGTCGAATCGACAAGCCGCGCCACGAGCTCGTTGGCGCTGGCTTCAGAGATCGTTGCGTGTGACATCCGGGGTTCCTCCGTCGCCGCCTTCGCGGTCGTTTCGTTGTCTTGCTTCGCCTCCCATCATCCGCGGCGCTTCCCGGACACCGGATCCGTCATACGGCGGAGACAGCGTCAGTGTGGATCGCACCACACTGGCGCCCGGCGGCGGCCGAAAATCGCGTAGCATGCTCGCGTGCGAGCAGGATCCCTCACCCTTGTTGTCGCCGCCCTGGCGCTTGGCCTGTTCCTCGCGGCCTGCGGTGGTTCCGGGAGTGGCGCGGCACCTTCGCCCACCCCCGGCGATGGCGTTACCGCGGCCCCGGCCACGGCCAACGCGAGCCCGGCCTCGCCCACGACGGCGGCAGCCCCCTCCCCGACCGCCGTCCCGCGCGAAACCGCCGTCGTTCTCAAGCCAACCATCGAGGATGCGCTGAGCTGCCGCGTGCCCGCTCGCGGCCCGTCGGGGCAGGCCGGCACCTCAACCCCGGGCCTCCAGCGCCACGACATCGACATCGCGCTCTTTCCGCGCGCCATCTGCAACGACGGCTCGCCCGCCGTCCTTTTCTTCCGGCCCTACGAAGGTGAGGCCAACCGCAACCGCTGGGTCATTGGCCTCGCCGGCGGCGGCAGCTGCGCCACGCCGCAGGACTGCGCGAACCGGTGGTGTGGCGTCGATACCAACTTCGACTCCTCCAACATGAGCACCGACGCCGCCGGCAACGCCAATCCCGGCGATGGCATCTTCGCCCGTCGTCCTGAGAACCCGTTCGCCAACTGGAACCAGGTCTTCGTCCGCTACTGCTCCAGCGACCTCTGGTCCGGCCGCGCGCCCGCCCTGACCGTGCAGGCGAACGACCCCGCCACGGGGAAGCCCGTCGAGTACATGATCGCGATGACCGGCCTCGCTCGTGCTGGATGCCGCCCCTCGCGACCCCTCAACCGCGACCCCGGGACCGCGCCCCTCACGTACGTTCGCACCCGCACGCCGCTTCCCGACCTCTCCGACGCCGCCGAGGTCGTATTCGCTGGCGGCTCGGCGGGCGGCGTCGGTGTGGTCTTCAACCTCGACCGCGTCGCCGCCTTACTGGCCGCTGGCCCCAACCGGCCGATCGTCCGCGGCCTCATCGATTCCGCCACCACCCCGGACCTCTCGAAGCTCGGGTGGGGGGCCACCGAGGCGTGCAGGACGAACGGCCGCTGCACCTACGAGACCGCGGTCTCCGCACGCGACACGCAGGCCCTGAATCGCCACCTCGATGAGAGCTGCGTCGAATGGCACGCCCGCAACCGCCCTGGCACCGAGTGGCTGTGCACGGACGTCGAGCACGTAATGGCCAACCACCTCACGACGCCCTACTTCGTCCGCATGGGCCTCACCGATCGCCTCATCTCGAGCGAGATCATCGCAGCCGGCTACACCCTCGCCGGCCGCCCGCTCACGTTGCTCACCTTCGCCTCGGAGCTGCGCCAGTTCCTGCTGGACCTCCCGGCGGCCGTCGCGAAGGGCGAAGAGCGCCAGCTGGTCACGACCCCGCCCGGCGTCTACGCCCCCACCTGCCCGGAGCACTACACCATCTACGCGAACGAGACCGTTTACGGCGTCGCCATCCCCGGCGGCGCAAAGCCGGTCACCTTCTTCGACATCTGGAAGAACTGGGTCGCGGGCACGACGCCGTCTGTCGTGGCCAGTTCGGACCCACGCACCGACACCTGCCGCTGAGGACCGCGCCGCCTACTTCTGGCTCGTGTCCGAATCGTCCCCGAAGTCCGCGGCGAGCATCGGCAGGACCGCGCGTGGCGTCGTGCCCGCCGGCGCCGCGAAAGAGCCGCCCACCCTCGAAACGAACGCGACGGCAACCATCGCCACAACCAACCCCGCGAGAAGCCTCTGCCGCACCGGTCCTCACCTCGCCCGAACTCGCACCCCAAACATGGGGCCGGACCCGGACTCTAGTCCGCCCGCCCCCGCCCCGCAACGCCTACTTCGCGCCCATCGGGTCCTGGCGTTTGATGTAGAAGGTCATGCTCTGCATTGCGAGAACGGGGTCGATGTTGCGCACCGCGACCTCCGCCGGCACGTGCGGCGTCATGGGGGCGTAGTTCAGGATGGCGCGGATGCCCGCGCTCACGAGCCGGTCCACCACCTGCTGCGCCGCGTGCCCCGGAACCGCCACGACCCCAATATCGACCGGGTTCTGGCGCAGGAACGTGTCCAGGTCGGCGGAATCGCGCACCACCACGTCCTTCACCGTCGTGCCAATCGCCGCGGGGTCGCTGTCGAACACGGCGACAATCTGGAACCCCTGCGGTTCGAACCCGCCGTACTCGGCGATGGCCTGCCCGAGCCGCCCGACACCGACGAGCGCCACCCGCCACTTCCGGTCCAATCCCAGGATTTCTCGGAGCTTCGCCAGCAGACCGAGCACGTTGTACCCGCGGCCCTGCTTGCCGAACCGCCCGAAGTAGCTGAGGTCCTTCCGGATCTGCGCCGGCGTCACGTCCAGCCGCTCGCCCAGCGTCTGCGAGCTCACGACCGTCTCCCCGTCCATCGCGAGCGCCGCCAGTGCCCGTGCGTACACCGGCAAACGATTAATCACGACCTCTGGGATTTCGAGCGTCATCGTCACCCGCTACGGTTGTGAAATCCGTAACAACAGGGACTATAGATCTCCGGATTTGCGGCGGCAACGCTCCATTGGGACCGTCGATGAGTCGTAACACACACTCCCCCTCGGAGCCCCTCCCCCACGCCTTCCGGACGATTTCGAACCTGACACGATTCACGATCCGCCGCATGTGCGATCGCCGGAGGCGCGCGGGCGGGGCCTTCTCGCCTCAGCGCACACGATTCGCACCAGCGCCGCTCGTTCGCTGGTTGACCGGCTTATTCGCACGTTCGACGATGATTCGCACTCACCTCCCCCGGAGCCACTCCTTGGTCAACCTCCGCATTCCCGGCCCCACCCCCATCCCCAAGGACGTCCTGCAGACGAGCGCCGCGCCCATGATGAACCACCGCGGTCCCGAGTTCGCCCAGATCATCCGGCGCGTCACTGACGGCCTGAACTGGGTTTTCGGTACGAACAGCGATGTCCTTTCGCTGACCACGTCCGGCACGGGCGGCCTCGAAACCGCCGTCGTCAACACTCTCAGCCCCGGCGACAAGGTGCTCGCCTGCTCCATCGGCTCCTTCGGCGACCGCCTTCGCAGCATCGCGAAGACCTACGGCGCCGAGATCGAAAGCTATGCCGTGGAGTGGGGCGAAGCGATCGATCCCGCCGAAGTCGGCCGCCGCCTCGATGCCGACAAGGACATCAAGGCCGTCATGGTCACCCATAACGAGACTTCGACCGGCGTCACCAACCCCCTCGAGGCGATCGCGAAGGAAGTCCGCTCCCGCGACCGCCTGATCATCGTCGACGCCGTCAGCTCCATGAGCTCCGTCCCCTGCCCGGCCGAGCGCTGGGGCCTCGATGTCGTCGTCAGTGGCTCGCAGAAGGGCTGGATGGTGCCCCCCGGCCTCGCCTTCGTCTGGCTGAGCGAGCGCGCCTGGGCGGCGAACGCCGAGGCGAAGATGCCGCGCTTCTACTTCGATGCAGCGAAGACGCGCGACTCCCTGGAGAAGCTTCAGAACCCCTGGACCCCGGCCATGACCGTCTACTACTCGATGGACAAGGCGTTCGAGCTGATGCGCGCCGAAGGCCTCGAAGGCATCTTCACCCGCCACGAAGCCGCCGGGAACTACACCCGCGAACGCGTGAAGTCGCTCGGCCTGAAGCTCGTCCCCGTCGACGAGCGGTACGCCTCGAACACCGTCACCGCCATCTGGTGGCCCGAAGGCGTCGATGGCAAGGCCATCAGCAAGAAGGCGCGCGAAGAGCACGGCGTCGTGCTCGGCGGCGGCCAGGGCAAGCTCGAAGGCAAGATCTTCCGCATCGGCCACCTCGGCTACTTCCAGCACTCGGACCTCGTCGAAGCCCTCGACGTCGTCGAGAAGCTGCTCGCCGAAGCGCGCTACCCCCCCCGGCCGCTATCACAAAGGGGGCAGCCCCCCCGGTGCCACAGGCGGACGGCAGTCCCTCGAATAGAGTCGTCCCCGGGCGGGGAGCGCAGAGGAGGTTGCGGATCGCGAGCGTACGGTTGCCGCCGACCGGCCCCCTTTGAAAGAGTCCAGAATGCGATTGTTCCCCTGCATGAACGCACTCAGGCGTCAGGTCTGGGCCGCAGCCCTTTCGTGCTGCCTTGGGACGGTCTTCAGCGCCTGACAATACCTGCCAGAACCCTCGGTGGAAACTTCCGCAGAATAGCTCGTCTCTGGTACGTGAGGCTGGTCTACCTTCGGCGCACTAACGCAGGAGGGTTCCCTGAATAGCCCGAGCGTCACCAACAAGCGATTCATCATCGTCGTTGGGCTCGCCTTGGTGTTGCCGATGGCTATCGGCGTACTGACCGCCGTGGCCTCCCAGGTCGAGGTCCGTTCGGTGTATTCCGGCTGGAACACCGGAAGTGCCGGTCCATCTTCCGGCCACGGCGCGTACTCCGGCGTACTCATGGTGGCACGGCGTCGCGTATAGCGCAGATGTCAACACCGGCAGGACCTCGTCGATTTCTATGGCAGGAACATCCCACCCGCCCCAGTGGGTCCGATTCTGGGTTGTCGGCAACAATCCGAATCACTCATACCGATTCGGTGCTCTATCGGCGTGGAACCAGCAGTCGTTCTACTCTTACGACATCACATTGTGTGGGCTCCTGCTCGAGGTGCGCAGCGCGCTGCCGCGCGCGGGGACCAGCAATGCTTTGGCCGGGTCTGCCCGGTCCTCACGGGCCCCGCGTGGCCCTCGTAGCGACCGTGGGGGTTGGTGCCTGGCGAGTGCGGAGCGTCCCAACAGCGCAACGGCCAACCGCCGCAGATCACTACCTTCACTTCCGCGGCTGAAGCTGCGTCTGCGGCGGAGAAGGCCTCCGGTGCGGCCATACCGCTCGGCTCACCACCCGCAGGCTACCGCCTCGTCTCCCTCACGATTCTCCCCATGCCTCCGTTCCCGACGTCGGGCCTGCCCACGCGGATCGAGGCGCGATACGAGAAGGGGTCCGAGTGGTTCAAGCTCCTGTACGTCGGCTCCCGATTCCAGTTCCCCGGCGACGAAAGCCCAGCGAACCGCTTGCCCGCGCCAACGGCCGGCCAGGACCTCTACCGCGTCACCGCCGGTCCACTCGTCGAGTACACCCTTCTCACCGCCGACCGAGGCTTCATCGTCACCCTCCCCACCCCCGGTCCCATCAGCGAAGCCGCGGCGATCCGCATCCTTTCCTCCGTCACCAAATAGCCGCCTGACCCAGTCCACAGTCGCAACCAATCCAGGGGGATGGCCAACCGCCATCCCCTTTTCGCCGCGCTCACCCTGCGCCACGGGAACCAGTGGCCGCCAACGGGGAACTGGCGGCCGCAGGCCGCCATGCACTTTGCATGAAACACGTTCTTCATGCATTCTGCATACATGGAAGCCAGCGACTTCGTCGCCGCCCGCAGCCGCCTCGGCCTCTCCCAGGCCGCCATCGCCACCACCCTCGGCGTGGACCAGGCCACCATCAGCCGTTGGGACTCCGGCCGGACACGCATCCCCGCAGCCGTTGATTTCGCCCTCGCTGCCCTCAAGGAGAACGCACCCATGCCCACGGAAGCACGCCCGCGCATCCTCATCGCCGATCCCGTCGCCCCCGAGGGCATCGAAATGCTTCGCGCCGTCGGCGACGTCGATGTGAAGACCGGCCTCCCGCAGGACACCCTCGTCGACATCATCGGCAACTACGATGCCCTCGTCGTTCGTTCCGAGACGAAGGTCACCCGCCCCGTGATCGAAGCCGCCTCGAAGCTGACCGTCGTCGGCCGCGCGGGCGTCGGCGTCGACAACATCGATATCCCCGCCGCCACCGAACGCGGCGTGATCGTGGTCAATGCGCCGCAGGGCAACACCGTCGCCGCCGCCGAGCACACCATCGCCCTCCTCATGTCCCTCGCCCGCCACGTCCCCCAGGCCGACGCCTCCATGCGCGCCGGCAAGTGGGCCCGCAAGGACTACATGGGCACCGAGCTCCGCGGCAAGACCCTCGGCATCGTCGGCCTCGGCAAGATCGGCTCCGAAGTCGCCCGC
The DNA here is from genome assembly GCA_016703545.1 of Candidatus Amarobacillus elongatus. GTDB lineage: Bacteria > Chloroflexota > Dehalococcoidia > Tepidiformales > Tepidiformaceae > Amarobacillus > Amarobacillus elongatus. Next base: position 680,331 of record JADJBX010000001.1, on the reverse strand, counting down.
CGCGCCGTCGCCATGGAGATGCAGGTGCTCGCCTTCGACCCCTTCGTCCCCGCCGAGCGCGCGAAGGCCATGGGCGTGGAGTCCGTCGATTTCGAGCAGCTCCTCATGCTCTCCGACTTCCTCACCGTGCACCCGCCCCTCACCGCCTCCACCAGCGGCATGATCGGCGCCGAGCAGATCGCGAAGATGAAGGACGGCGCGCGCCTCATCAACGTCGCCCGCGGCGGCATCATCGACGAAGCCGCGCTCGCCGAGGCCGTGAAGTCCGGGAAGCTCGCCGGCGCCGCCATCGACGTCTTCACGGCCGAGCCGATTGACCCCAATAACCCGCTCCTCGGCGACCCGCGTATCATCGTCACCCCGCACCTCGGCGCCAGCACGGCCGAAGCACAGGAGCGCGTCGCCCTCGATGTCGCCGAGCAGATCGTCGAAATCCTCTCCGGCAAGCCCGCCCGCTACGCCGTCAACGCGCCCATGCTCGCGCCCGAGACCCTGCAGGTCGTGCAGCCGTACATGACCGTTGCCGAGTCGGTCGGCGCGATCGCCACGCAGCTCGTCACCGGCAAGCTGACGGGCATCGAGATCGAGTATTACGGCGAAATCACCGAGCACGACGTCACGCCGCTGCGCGCCTCCATCATCCGCGGCCTCCTTCGCCCCATCAGCGAGGAGAACGTGAATATGGTGAATGCGAATCTCATCGCGCAGTCGCGCGGCTGGCAGATCGAAGAGCGGATGAAGCCCTCGCACGAGGTCTTCCATAACCTGGTCCACGTCAAAGTCCAGACCACCGACGCCGAGGTCACCGTCGCCGGCACCGTCCAGCACGGCCATCCGCACATCGTCATCCTCAACGCCCTCGATGTGGACCTCATCCCCGAACGCGGCACGTTCCTGCTCGCCTGCGATAACGAGGACCGACCCGGGATGATTGGCCGCGTCGGCACCCTCCTCGGCGGCTTCGATATCAACATCCGCTCCATGCAGGTGGGGCGCCGCGGCCGCCGGGGCCGCGCCCTCATGCTCATCGCCGTCGACGAACGCCCCTCGGAGGAGCAGCTCGCCGACATCGAGGCCATCGACGGCATCTACAACGTCCGCTTCGTCGCGTTCTAGTCTTCGCCACCTCGGACACGCGAACGGGCCGCCCTACATGGGCGGCCCGTTCCCGTTCCCGCGGCTGGCATTCAGCCGCCGCTGCTCATCGCCATCGCGCAGTTGTTGCAGCAGAACTGCTTCCCGTTCCGCTCCACCATCGACGATCGGTCCTGGATCTCGACGTTGCAGTGGGCGCAGTGCGGTCCGTTGTGTGCCATCTCGAAGCCTCCTTCGCGCGGTGTTCCCGGCATCGTCGGCCACACGCCATATCCCTCGCGCGAACAGCCAGACCCCTTCCTTGCGGGTTTTGTCGCGACCCTCACCATGCCGCTGCGGTATATACTCTCCCCATGACCAGCGTCGAGACCCTGCTTACCGCCGCCGAGTACGCCGCACTTCCGGACTGCGAAGAGACCAGGACGGAGCTCGTGCGCGGGAGGGTGGTCCCCATGCCTGGCCCTCCCCGATGTCGCCTTCATCTCCTTCGCGCGCCTCGGCGGCGAGTCCTTCGGCCCCGAGTTCGTCCCCATGGCGCCCGACCTTGCGGTCGAAGTCATCTCCCCCTCCGAAATCGCCACCGACATCGAGGACAAGGTCGCCCAGTACTTCGCGGCAGGCGCCCGCAGGGTCTGGCTCGTCTGGCCCGAACGGAAGCAGATCACCGTTCGCCGCCCGGATGGCACCGCCACTACCCACGGCGCTGGCGCCGTCCTCACGAGCGACGACGCCTCCTTCGACGTCCCCGGCTTCGCCCTCCCACTCGCGTCCATTTTCCCGGCCTGAGCGTATAGTCGCGGCCACACCACCGCGAGGTTCCCTCCATGGCCCGGCCCATCCTGCGCACTCCCCTTTGCGACCTCCTCGGCATCGAGTACCCCGTCATTTCCGCGGGTATGGGTCCCGTCGGCGGCGGTTCCCGTGCCGTCGCGCTCGCTGAGCTCACCGCCGCCGTCTCCAATGCCGGCGGCCTTGGCGTCATCGGTGGCGCCGGCTTCAGCCCCGACCGCCTGCGCGAGGAGATCGCGAAGGTGCGTTCCATGACCGATAAGCCCTTCGGCGTCGACCTCCTCCTTCCGTCGAACTTCCTCGGGGGCGCCGCCAGCGGTGAAATCCCACGCGACCCCCGCGAACTGATCCCCGAATCCAGCAAGGCCGGCATGCGCAAGATCGCGGACGACCTCGGTATCGAATGGAAGCCCGTCGAGCAGGTCAACAGCCCGCTGGCGAACCGCCGCCAGGGCGGCGGCATGTCCGATGACCAGATGGAAGTCGTCATCGATGAGAAGGTGCCCGTCTTCGCCGCCGGGCTCGGGACGCCCGCGCCCTGGCTCGATCGCCTCCACGCCAACGGCACGAAGGTCCTCTCCCTCGTCGGCAACACGAAGAACGCGAAGCGCGTCGCTGCCGCCGGCGTCGATGTCGTCGTCGCGCAGGGGACCGAAGCGGGCGGTCATACGGGCCGCGTCGCCACCATGGCGCTCATCCCCCAGGTCGTCGACTCCGTGTCCCCGACGCCCGTCGTCGCCGCCGGCGGCATTGCCGATGGCCGCGGGCTCGCCGCCGCCCTCGCGCTCGGCGCGATCGGCGTCTGGTGCGGCACCGCCTTCCTTGTTTCGAACGAAGCGAACCAGCCCGAGATCCAGAAGCAGCGCATCCTCGCCGCCACTGACGAAGACACCCGCATCACGAAGCTCTACAGCGGCAAGACCATGCGCAACATCACGAACCCGCTCATCGAGGCATGGGAGGCCGCGAGCATCCCGGCGATGCCCATGGGGTTGCAGGGCGCCCTCACCGGTGACCTCCTGAACTCCGTACGAGCCGCCGGCCGCGACGACCTCATGATGAACGCCGCCGGCCAGATCTCCGGCATGCTCACGAAGTCCCGGCCGGCCGCCGACATCCTCTACGACATGGTGGCCGAAGCCGCCGACATCCTCGCGCGGCGCCTCCCGTCCATCGTCACCGCGATCCCCGGGTAGGCCCGCACAAACGTTGGCGGGCTCGCGCGAGCGGGCCCGCCCCCTCAGTCGTCCAGCAGCCCGAACGTGCCCGCCATCGCGGTCAGCACGGCGTCCAGCACCGTGACGCGCGGCGCCGTGGTGTCAACGCGGATCCCGGCGGCCCCGTCGCTCTCCGGCCATCGCTCCGCAGCCGCGGCCTGCGCGAGGTACACCTCCCACCGCCCGTCGGACCATGGGTCGCTGCCCTCGGCCTGGCGCCGGTCCAGCCGGCGCCTCACTTCTTCCGCAGGCGCGGTGCATTCGATCGCGAAGAACAGCGCGCCGCCGCGGCGGCGACCGCGGCCGCGGCCGCGCGGTCCCCCTCGCGGCGGAAGGTCCCGTCCAGCACTACGTTGCGACCCGCCGCGAGTGCGGTCGCCGCCCGCTCCAGCAGCGCGCCGTACACCGCCACGTTCATCTCCGGCCGGTAGAGCCCTTCGTCGGGACCGGCCGGTACGCGCACGCCTGCTGGCACGGCCCCCAGCTCCTTTCGAACGCGGTCCGCGTTCAGCCGTTCCGCCGCGAGCACGGCCGCGAGCGGTTCCGCCAGCCAGCTCTTCCCCGTCCCCGTCAGCCCGCCCGTGATCGCGAGGACCGGGCGGCGGGGGGGCGTCGCGAACTCGAGTGCGGCCCATGCGTACCGCCTCGCCTCAATCAGCGCGTTCTCACGGGCGGGGTCATCGGGCGCGTGGCCGGATGCGAACAGGCCCGCCACCTTCGCCCGCACCACCGCCCGGTACGCGGCGTAGAACTCCAACACGCCCTCCAGCGCGTCGCCCGACCGCTCGCGATACTCCTCGGCGATGGCGCCTGCCTCGTGCCAATGGCCGGCCGCCGCCACGTCCATGACGAGGAAGGCGATGTCCGCGGCGACGTCGATTTCGCTCAGGCGGCGATTGAACTCGATGCAGTCGATCACCTCGATGCCGTCGCCCGCCGTGAGGTAGACGTGTTCCGCGCGCAGGTCGCCGTGACATTCGCGCACCGCCCCCGCAGCCGCGCGGGCGGCCAGCACCCGGCGCGAGTCGCGAAGGAACCGGGCTGCCTTCGCCCGCAGCGCGGCCTGGAATTCGGCCGGCATGGCCACGCCGGGCATCTCGGCGAGCTGGCGGAAGTTCTCCATCACGCTCACGCGCACGGCCGGCACGCGCCCCCGGCGCGCCTCCCCCGCGGGGGCGGTGGCGTGGAACCGGGCAATAGCGGCGGCGACTGCCCGGCACTCCGCCTCCCCGGCTTCACCGAGGGCCAGTCGTGCCGCCAGGGAATCCTCGTCCGCGAGTCGGCGCATTTCCACAAGGTGGTCGATCACGCGCCCCCGGCCCCCGATGCACGGCGCGCCGCCGGGGCCCTCGCGCACCGCCCGCACGCCCAGGTACACGCCGGGCGCCAGCCGCCGGTTGAGCGCGACCTCTCGGCGGCACATGCGCAGCCGCCGGCCCGGCGTGCTGTAATCGAGGAACCCGAAGTCCACCGGCTTCTTCAGCTTGAACGCGCGTTCGCGGGTGAGGAACACCACCGAGGCGTGCGTCTCGCGCACCTCCACCCCGTCCGCGCTCCCCGGGAGCACGCCGGGCGCCGCGAGCCACCGGACCAGTTCGCCCTGTTCCATGCCGCCATCGTCTACCCGAGGTGCAAGCCCCGGGCAGGTCCGGAGGTGCCCCGTCGGTGGGTCAGGCGGCTCGCCGCAGCTCCGTGGGGTCGTTCCGCTGGTCGCTCAACCGCGCGAGGTCCGGCAGTCCCAGCACTTCGAACAGCGCCTCCACGCAGTCCGGATCGAGGTGCGGACCGGCGTCTTTCGCCATGATCGCCGCCGCCGCCTGCCACGCCATCGCCTTCCGGTACGGGCGGTCGCAGGTGAGCGCGTCCCAGACGTCGCTGACCGCCACGATCCGCGCCTCCAGCGGGATCTCATCGCCCTTCAGCCCGTCCGGGTAGCCGCGCCCGTCCATCCGTTCGTGGTGAGCGCGGATAATCGGGGCCACCCCCGCCAGCGCTTCCGATCGCACGGCAAGATGCCAGCCGCGGACGGTATGCCGCTTCACGACGTCGAACTCCTCGGGCGTGAGCGCGCCGGGCTTGCGGAGGATGCTGTTCGGCACGCCCAGCTTCCCAATATCGTGCAGCCGGCCCGCGAGCCGGAGCGGCTCCATGCGGTCCCGCGCGATGCCCATGCGTGCGCCCACCATCACCGTCAGTTCGCCCACGCGCTCGATGTGCCCGGCGGTCTCCGTGTCCTTGGCGGCGATGGCAGCGCCCAACGCGTGCATCGCCCGCGGATCGCGCGAACGGATGCCCGCCACCTGCCGCCGCAGGAACAAGCCCTCGACAATGGCGCCGAGGTCGCCCGTCACCCGGTACTGCCAGTACAGCGACCCCGCCGCGAGCAGGAACCCCGCGAGCATGGCGAAGTGGTACAGCCACCACGACACGTGCCAGAGCTCGCCTTCGAGCATGAACACCTGCGCTTCGATGAGCAGGCCCATCCCCGCTGCCATCGCCCCCTGCAACGGCAGGTACGCGAGCCGGTGCGCCTGCAGGAACCGCTCGCCGGCGAAGAACAGCGCGCTCATCGCGAGCCCCGCGACGATGAGCCGCACCGGGTTGGTCGCCAGCGGCAGCGGGCTCATCGTCTTCGGCCACCACAGCGCGACCGCGAGGTGCGCGGTCAGCGCCAGGCCAACCACCGCCGCCAGTGCCAGCCGCCGCCGCACAATGAACCGGCTCACCCGCTCCGGGAGGTCCACCGTCGCGAGCGCGAAGAACACCGCGCTGACGAGCAGGCTCAGTTGCGCCGAATAGCCGACCACCTTCAGCCGCGCGATTCGCGTCTCCAGCCCCGGCGGCGGTCCCACGGGCGCCGCCACCTCCTCAACGCCGCCGTACGTGACGGGGGCGGTCACGGCGTGCCCCGCGTGCGCGCCGCTCGTGCTGCGCTGGTCGAACAGCGGCGAGGTGCCGAGCCCGTGCGCGAGGAAGATGGTCGCCATCGCCACGAACCCCAGCGCCAACAGCGTCGTGCGCCCATCGGGGACGTGTTGCGCCGCCACCAGCACCGCGAGCGCGAGCACCGCCGCGAGCGCCGCCACCAGGCTCACGACCACGAAGTGCGAACTCCCCGAGCCGAATGTGAGGTCGATGGCCGGGAACGCGCGCAATAGCACGAACAGCGCGGGGAACCCGGCCAGCAGCGCCACCGCGAGGATGACGTCGCGCGAGCGCGCGAGCCCCGGCGCCGGCCGCCACCGGTGAACACGGGCGAAGGTCGTCTCCAATGCAGATCTCCGTTGCGATGGCGCGAAAAGGCGCACTCCGTAACGTTATCGGCTGTGGGTGCTCACCCCTTGAGCAGCACCCCGGCGATGCAAAGGCCCGCCTCTGGTAAACTCGCGCTGCCCGTACCGGCGCGCACACCGGCGAGGCGCACGAGGAAGCCATGTACCGAAGGATCTTCGCCGGCATCATCGACCAGGGGAAGACCGCCAGCTTCCTCGAAGCAATGCGCGAAGCGCGCACGCATCAGGAGCAGCGTGGCATCCGCGCCCGCACCACCATCTGGGGCTCGATGACCGGCCAGACGAACGCCGTCGTCATCGCCAGCGACTTCAACACGATGGAAGACCTCGAACGCTTCGCCGACCTCTCATCGGAGGATGCGAGCTTCGCCGCCGTTCGCCGCGGCGTGCGCACCAACATGCTCTTCGACCACAACGACGTCTCCATCCACCGCATGGCCTACCACTCCGAGGGGCTCTACTCCTCCGAGGAGGCGACGGCGCCGCGCCGCTTCATGCGCACCCTCAGCGGCGAAGTGAAGCCCGGCAAGCACCGTGAGTTCGTGCTCGCCATCTCCCTCGCCCTCGAATACCAGAAGCAGCGCGGGATCGATGCCGTCACGAGCGTCTGGACCGCCGTCACCGGTCAGACCAGCGGCATCCAGGTCGTGGCCGAGTTCGACACCCTCGCCGATCTCGAAAAGTTCGACGAGATGGCCCAGAAGGACGCCGACTTCGCCGCCCTGCGTAAGGCCACGCGCGAGTGCATGGTGTTCCTCACGAGCCAGGTCTCGATCTACCGGAACCTGCTCTAACCCGGTTCCGTGCCGGGGGCGCCCGCATCCTCCTGCGGCCACCAGCGGAATCTCCCCAGGTCCGTCCGCCCTTCGAGGTCGAAGGCGATTCCCTCGCGTTCCAGCAGCTCCCGCTGGAGGTCGGCCTGCGCGCCGCGGTTCTTGAAGCTGATCGCGCCCGAGGCGTTGATCACCCGCCACCACGGCACGTCGCTGCCCGGCGGCAGGTTGTGGAGCGCGTACCCGACCGCGCGAGACGCCATCGGCGCCCCCAGCTCCACCGCCACGTGCCCATAGGTGATCACCCGCCCGGGCGGGCAGCGGCGCACCAGCTCGTACACCCGGTCGTAGAACGTCTCGCGGTTTCCGCCCCCGGCCATAGGCCGGTAGTATCGCCCCGCCATGCACGAACGCTCCACGCCCGCCGCCCTCGAAGGTATCCGCGTCATCACCACCGGCCAGATCCTGGCCGCCCCGTACTGTTCCACCCTGCTCGGCGAATTCGGCGCCGAAGTCATCAAAGTCGAACAGCCGGGCATCGGTGACCCGAATCGCGACAACCTCTCCTTTTCACAGGACAACCGCGGCGTGAAGTCCGTGACCATCGACCTCCACCACGCCGAAGGACAGGCCCTCTTCCGGCGCCTGTGCGATACCGCCGACATCCTCGTGGAGAACTTCCGGCCCGGCACCCTCGAAAGCTGGGGCATCGGACCGGACGCCCTGCGCGAATCGAACCCCGGCCTCGTCTGCGTGCGCATCTCCGGCTACGGCCAGACCGGCCCCTACCGCGACCGCGCGGGCTTCGATAGGGTCGCGCTCGCATTCGCGGGCATCACCTACGTGACGGGCTACCCGGACCGCCAGCCCGTGCGCCCCGGCTACTTTGTCGCCGATTACGGGGCCGGAACGTTCGCCGCCTTTGGCGCGCTGGCCGCACTCGAGGCCCGCCGCCGCACCGGCCGCGGCCAGGACGTCGATGTCGCGCTGTACGAAGCCGTGTGGCGAATGAGCGGCATGCACGCAGGTGGCTACGGCCGCAGCGGCCAGAACCGCGAACGCTCCGGCAACTACTTCCCCGGCGTCATCCCCGCCGAGCAGTTCGAAACCAGCGACGGCCAGTACCTGGTCATCAACGCCACCACCCAGCGCGCCTTCGAGCGGCTCTGCGAGGCGATCGGCCGCCCCGAACTGGTGCGGGATGCGCGCTTCACCCCGCGGAAGGCGCTCATGGAGAACCACGCCGACATCCACGCCATCATCGGCGAGTGGGTGGCCCTGCACACGCTCGCGGAATGCCAGGACGCCTTCGATGCTGCCGGCGTGCCCGCCACCAAGGTCTACGCCACCAGCGACATCCTCTCCGACCCTCACTATCAGGCGCGGGACCAGGTGCTGACCGTGGAGAACCCGGAGTACGGCTCCGTCCTCCAGCCCGGCGTCGTCCCCCGGCTGACCGCGACCCCGGGAAGGGTCGAACGCGGCGCACCCGCGCTGGGCGAACACACCAACGAAGTCCTGACCGAGCTGCTCGGCATCGCGCCGGAGGACGTCGCGCACCTCCGCGACCGCAAGGTCATCTAGCCCGCAAACGGAAATCGCCGGCCCCCTGGAGAGGGAGGCCGGCGATTGGAGAGGCGAGCGAGCGCCGAGGGAGAGGACAGGACGCTCGCCGAAATCGGAGCAGCGGCTAGGCCGCCATCCGGTGCTCTTCGTTGGTGATGAAGTCCATGTCGGACAGCCAGTTGCGGAATTCCTTGGTCTGGCCGCAGATCTTGCACACGCCTGCACTCTTCGGCCCGTTCGGCTCATCGATCCGCCAGCGGTGGAGGTGATCCGAGTGAGAAGCCTGGGCGACAGGGGTCTGGACGGTGGTGTCGGGCATCTTGGTAACTCCTTCCCTTGTTGACTCGCCCGAAGCGTGTCCGGTACGCTTCTGTGAGAGTAGTGCTGTAGCTATCGTTTTCGTAGTGGTAGCATACCACCCCTCACTATCAAGTCAATAGTCTCGGTGCTATCGAATGGGTAAAGGCATGCCTGCAAGCGTTAACGGCACTTACCAATCCCGCGGCACGGGCCAAAACGACCGGAAGTCCTACAACCATCCCTGCACCATCGCCCGCGCCCTCGATATCCTCGGCGACCGCTGGACCCTGCTGATCCTCCGCGACCTCATGTCCGGCCTGCACCGCTACACCGAAATCCAGGAGAGCTGCCAGGGCATGTCCCCAAACGTCCTGTCCGACCGCCTCAAGCGGCTCCAGGACGATGGACTGGTCGAACGGCATCACCGCAAAGGCCTCCCGCCGCAGATCGAGTACACGCTCACCGAAAAGGGTTGGGCCGTGCGGCCGGTCCTTCAGTCGCTGATCGACTGGGCGAAGCAGCACGTAGGCTCGCTTGACCCCGAGGATCCCGACACGGGGGCAACCACCGATTTCGTCGTACGTGTAATCCCTACTTTTGCATTCAAGGCCGAAAAGGCCGTCGAAATCGCCGCCACGATGGTCGTCGAGATCGCCGAATCCACCAACTGCACCGCCTGGACCTTCGAAATCCGCGACGGACACCTCCTTCCCCGCCGCAACGCCACCCCCACGGCCGACCTCCACCTTCGCACCACGGCCAGCGGCTTCTTCGCCTTCGTTCGCGGGCAGGCGCCCGCCGAGCAGGTCGGCGAACTCACGGGCGACCCCAATCTCGCTCGCGCCATCCAGGCCTGCTTCACCTCCGCCTGAGCGGTTTTTGCGGCCGCGCTCTACACTCGCCCGGTGATCATCGTTCTCTACGGTGCGGATCAGCTCGCCATCGACCGCGAGCTCCAGCAGCTGCGCGATAAGGCCGACGGCGGCACGGGCATGCTCGCCACGAACTTCACCGTCTTCGATGGCCGCGACGCCAAACCCGCCGAGATCGCCGGTGCCGTCCTCTCCCCGCCGTTCCTCTCGCCCGCGCGTCTCGTTGTCGTCGACCATCTGCTCTCGCGCTTCGAGTCCGCGCCGGGCGAGGGCCGCCGCGGTGGCCGCAGCCTCGAACCCCTCGCGCCGCTCCTGACGGCCATCGAGCGTGGCCTCCCACCGACAACCATCCTCGTGTTCAAGGACGCCCGCCTCGCCGCCGGGAACGCGCTGCTCGCCGCCCTCAAGAAGCTGCCAGGCGTGACCCTCGCCGAGAAGGCCGAGCTCAAGGGCGACCGCCTCATTCGCTACATCCGCGACGAGGCCGCCGTGCGCGGCCTGCGCTTCCGCCCCGGCCCGCCCCGCCAGGCGCACCCGGCCAGCGGCGAATGGGACCGTGCCACGGCCGAGGATCCTATCGCCCTCATCGGTGTCCTCACCGGCGGCGAGACGCTCGCCATCGCGAACGAACTCGACAAGCTCGCCCTCTACACTCTCGGCCGCGACGCCACGATTGACGACGTCTACGAGGTCTGCTCCGGCGAACGCGAATTCGCCGTCTTCGCCCTCACCGACGCCGTGCTCGATGGCCAGCTGCTGCAGGCGCTCTCCGTGCTCGACGCGCTCGTTGCGAAGGGAGAGAGCGAGCAGGCCCTGCTCGGGCTGCTGATCAACGCCTACCGGCGCCTCGTGCCCATCGTCGACCTTGTCGAGCAGGGGGTCAGCGCCGAGGAGATCGGCAAGGCCATGAACATGCCGTGGCCTGGCCTGCGCGACGCCGCCATCCGCCGCGCGAAGCTGCTCGGCCACGACGGTCTGCTTGCCGCGTTCGAGACCCTTGTCGAAGCGGACCGGCTCCCTAAGCTCGGCGAAGTCGACGACGATCTTGCCCTCGAGCTCGCCGTGGCGAAGCTGGCCGAGGCCGCCGCGGCCGCGCGCCGCGCCGCCGGCATTCGCGTTACTCCCCCGCGGCAACGAGCAGCCCCTCGCCGATGACGATCTCCAGGTCGAGCGTGCGGTACCCCGCCTCCTCGAACAGCACCGAGACCCTGTTCCCTTCGTAGCGCAGCACCTGGCCGCGCCCAAGCGTCGCGTGCTGGACGGCCGTGCCGGGCGCGAACGGTCCTTCGCAAACCTCCAGCGCGGCTGGCGTTCCCTCGCGGCAGTTGTCGCAGTTGTCGCACGGCCCCGCGAACGGCTCCCCGAAGTACGACAGCAGGAACTCCCGCCGGCATCCGCGCGTCTCGGCGTACCCGCGTAGCATCTCCATGCGCGTCCGCAGGTACCCCTGCCGCCGCTCCTGTGCCTCCAGCGCGCCCGCCACCGTGTCCTCGCCCTCCTCCGCGACCCCCAGGAGCGCCAGGGCCCGCTTCACGCGTGCCTCCGGCCACTCCAGCCGCTCGGCCAGTGCCGCGGTGTCCCGTTCGCCGCCCGCCTCCGCCGCGGCCTGCTCCAGCTCCTCGGGTTCGAACTCCGATTCGCCGCCGAAGAACCGCCGCAACGCGAGATCCTCCGGCCGGTAGAGCAGCAGCGCCCGCGCCGCTTCGCCGTCGCGCCCGGCCCGGCCGATCTCCTGGAAGTACGCGTCCAGCGAATCGCTGATGTCGTAATGCGCGACGAGCCGCACGTCCGGCTTATCGATGCCCATGCCGAAGGCGATCGTCGCGACCACGCACGGCGGTTCGCCCGCCATGAACCCTTCCTGTACGCGCGTCCGTTCGCCCGCGGCCATGCCCGCGTGGTACGCCGCGGCCGGCAGCCCCGCACCCGTGAGCGCGGCGGCGACGGACTCGGCCGCGCGCCGCGTGGCCACGTACACGATTGCCGCACCCTCGCCGCCGGGCCGCGCGTCGAGGAGGGCCGTGAGCTTCGCGTCGTCATCCGCGACGTTCCGCACGTCCAGCGCGATGTTCGGCCGATCGAAATCCCGCACAACCACCGCCGGGTCCTCCATCCCCAGGCGCGCCGCGATCTCCTGCCGCACCGGTGGCGCCGCCGTCGCCGTGAGCGCGAGGATCACGGGCCGCCCGAGGTCCTCCGCCGCCCGCGCCAGCCCCAGGTAGTCCGGCCGGAAGTCGTGGCCCCACTGGCTGATGCAATGCGCCTCGTCCACCACGAAGAGCGAGGGGCCCGCCGCCGCCAGCCGCGCCACCACGTCGGGCTTCGCCAGCTGCTCCGGCGCCAGGAACACGAACTCGGCGTGCCCGGCTTCGATGGCCGCGAACGCAGCTTCGCGCTGCCCGTCACTCATGGAGGCGTTGAGGGCCACGGCGCCGCCAAGCTCCTGTTCCTCGATCGCGCGTACCTGGTCCTGCTGCAGCGCAATGAGCGGCGACACGACGACCGTCGGGCCCTCGATTTGCACGCCGGCGAGCTGGTAGATGGCGGACTTCCCGGACCCGGTCGAGAGCACGGCAAGCGTGTCGCGCCCGCCCAGCACGGCGCGAATCGCCTCCTCCTGGCCCGGCCGCAGCCGGTCGTATCCAAGCACTTCTCGTGCGATTTCGCGCACCCGGGTCGAACGTCGCCCTGCCATGCAGCTTCCCTCCGCCCGCCCACCCTATGGGCGCGGGTGCCCCGCGAGCGCAACAGCGAGCGCCCCGGACCTTTCGGCAGCGTGGCCAGCGGGAACTGTCATTGGCGCGTAATCCGAGGGCCGCGATCGCAAACGCGCGAGCATCGCCTGATTTCGCACCATGGGCGTACCACCAAGGGAGGTTCGTTCATGGATAGGGAGACCGCACGCGAACGCATCGAGGAGCTCACGAGCGGCGAAGAGGGCCACGCCTACGCCTACGGCGGCGGCAGCCTGCTCGCCGTCATCGTCATCGTTCTGCTGCTGGTCTGGCTCCTCTAACCGGCGCCCATTCCTCGCGCCACAACCAGACTCCCGCGCGTACGACTAGTGCGCGCGGGAGTCTGCCATACGCTGGAAGACGCAGCGGTATGCCGGGCCTATAGTTGCGAACGTGCCTGCAGACCGTCTCGTCGCGAGCCTTTCGACCTCCCTGGCCGTTGCCTGCCCGCGTTGCCCGGTTCAGCGCCGCGAATCCACCTGGGTGCACCCGCGCAGGGTCGAGGTGGACCGCATGGGCGACGTCGTCGAAGTCGCCCCCGATGGCGTCGGCTTTGCCACCCGCCCCGAGTCAGAAGCCGACCGCGTGGGAACCGTCATTCGCGTCGAATTCTGGTGCGAATCCGGGCACCAGTTCGCGTGGCAGGTCTCGTTCGAAGGCCCCGCCACGCTCTTCCGGCTCGACCACGAGATGCCGGACTTCGACGTCACGGAGTACATGGACGAGCTTCCGCGGCTGTAACCTCCTCCGCCTCTCGTGGAGCGAGCGTGCCGGAGTCATCGAGCCAGCCCAGGCACTGCGCGCACATTGTGAACGTGCCGGGCGGTCCCAGTTCCTCCACTTCGCACTTGCACCAGGAACACACCAGCGACACGAAGGCGGCCGGCGTCACGCGCCGTGATCGAATCGCGAAGAGAGCCATGACCTGCCTCCTTGCCTCGTTGCGGTGTTGTCGTCGCGGCGCCCTCCAAGAGGGAGGGCGCCGCACCGGTTGGTTGATGCGAAGCCGGGGATTGCGCCCGGGCTGCTAACTCGCGAGCGTGCTCGGCGCCTGGGAGACCGCCGCCGCCGGGGCAGGCGTGGGCGCCGCGGGAGCGGGCGTAACCGTGATGGCCGCCGCCGGGACCGCCCGCCGTGCCGCGGCCGCGCGCCGCCCGCCCAGGGGCCGCGCTGTCTCGTTCGCCGGCACCATGCAGAACGGGCACACCTGCCAATCCTCGGAGAGCGGCTTGCTGCACGCGTGGCAGCTCCGCTTGAGCTGCATCAGGCACGCCGGGCAGACCAGGTATTCCGCGCGCACCACCCGCTTGCATGCCGGGCAGTGTTCTTCGTCCGAAAGCAGCCGCTGGAGCGCTTCTTCCTGCAGCGTTCGCAGGTACCGCTGGCGCTGCGTCGAACGAGGCCGGACGAGCATGTAGACCGCCAGGCCGGGCAGCGATCCGAGCCCGACGAGCAACACCGCGGCCATGCTGAACGTCCAGCTGCCGCTGCGGATACGCGCATCGCGCGCGGCCCAGAACGTCACCGCGAGCCACAGCGCCGCCCAGTACAGGCCGATCACCAGCCCCGTGAGGCGGAGCGTGTCCTGCCACGAACCCCCGGGCCATTCCAGTAGGAAGGTCATCCTCGCACTCCTCCGCCGGGGCGCGTTGGGGGCCGCCCGCTGGCAAACACATCGTGCCTGCCCGGCCGCCGGACTCGCGCTACAGCAGCGGAGTGGAGAATTTCGCCTTCATGCCAACGGGCCGCCGGCTCGCGGCGGCCCCGCTTTCGCCCGCGGAATTACCCTCGCGCGGGCAGCTCCACGGCCACGTTCCCGCGCACGCTGGGCTGGCCTTCCGCCACCGTCACCACTTCCAGTTCCACGATGTTCTTGCCGCCGTCCTGGCGCTTATCTACCACCCGGCCCATCAGGATCAGCGGCCGGCCCGCGACGTCCGGCCGCCGGAACGCCACGCGAATGCTCGCGATCTGCGCCTCCGGCCCCGCCCAGTCGCTCACGTACTGCGTCATCCACGACATCTTCAGCGCGCCCGGCACGAGCGCCCCGCCGATGCCCATGCGCCGCCCCGCTTCCGCATCGGCGAACGCCGGGTTCGTGGGGTTGCCACGCCCGAAGAAGTCGATGGCCAGGTCCTCCGTCGGCAGCTTCTCCACCGGTTCCAGCTCTTCGTCGACCTGCACGTCCTCGAAGTAGCGGCTCATTCGCTGCCCCCCTTGCCCGCGCGCGCGGGGTCGAACTGCGTCACCGTGAGCAGCGAAGCGCCCACGTGGTTGCCATCGCCGTCGTAGTAGTCCGTGCTCGTCGTCACGAGCACGCTGTGGCCGTAACGGCCGCCGAGCCGCTCGCGGATGTCGAACACCTGCCCCACGCTCTTCAGTTCCTCGCCGATACGGAACGGCCGCGTGAACTTCCATTCCTGCTGCGTGAGGATGCCCCCGGGGAGGATCGTCGGGCCGCCGCGATTGCCGCGGCCACCAAAGTGGGCGATCACGTACGGCGGCGCCATGCCCGTGCCATCGGCCCAGCGCGGGTCCGTATCCCCCAGCACATCGCGCATGCGGCGCGCATCCTCTTCCCGCACGACCACCGTCGCCGGCTCGCCGGGGACGCCGATCATCGCGCGGTGTTCGTCCGTCAACAGGCTCTGTTCTTCTTCCACCAGTCGCCTCCCTGAATTGCCCGGGGACTATAGCACGCCCCCGCCCCCGGCGTCCCGGGGGGCCCCCCCCCCGGCGGGCCGCCCCGCGCCCTCCCGGGACCTTCGTCCGCGCGAGGCAGCCGCGTTGGTGGACCCGGCGCCGACTTATTGAGGGCGGGCATCAGGCAGGCAGCGGGGGGTTGCGACGGCGTGCCGCGGGTACGCCCCGGGCTGGGGTTCGGCCGTGTCGCAGCCCGCCCTGGCCGGCCGGCAGCCCGACCTCGATCTCCCCGTTTTCGATGCGCACCGGGTAGGTCTGCATCGTCTCCGCGTCCATCGAAGGCTTCAGGTACTTCGGCGCGGGTGGCGCGGAAAGCAGCTTGAACAGCGGCGCCTGCAACCGTCCGAGGAACGGGTGGGCGTTGTTCCAGGCGCTATCGAACGGCTTGCGCACCACGCGCCCGCTCTCCGCCTCGAACATCGCTCCGTGGAACGGGCAGGTCACACAGCCGTCCCGGACGGCGATCGGCTTCACGGGCGAACCCGGCAGCCCCGCCATCGGCAGGCGCGCGTGCGAACAGAGGGCGCTCATCGCCGAGGCGGTATCGCCCTGGCGGATGACGAGGACCCGCTTGCTGCGCAGGCGGATCTCCTTCGGCGTGCCGTCCGGGAAGTCCCGCAGGAGGCCGGCCTTCACCCAGCGGGTGAGGCGCGATGCCGGCACGTTCTTCTTCGCGGGGACGGGCAGCGGCGGATCCATCCCAAGCAGCGGGCCCATGGTCACCTGGACCATCGCGCCCATGGAACCGAGACCCGCGATCAGCAGCACAAGGCCGCCGAGCACGTTGTCGCCGTCGACCTGGGCATCGCCTGGGAAGAACAGCATGATGATGCCGCCAGCGATGAGGGCAATCGAAGCAAGACCCCAGGTGCCGAGGATCGACACACCAAGGAAGGCAAGCGCAGGAGACACAGCCACAACCTCCGCAGGGGATACTACCCCGCACGTTCGCGCACGCGCAAAACCGGGCCCGCTACGCCCCGGAGTGGCTCTCGCTCAACCCTTCAAGCAGTACCCGCACCCGCTCGGGAGCGACCAATAGCTGCCGAATTTGGGTCTCAATGGCCTTGCGCTCGGCCGATGCGTGCCATCGCCGCCAATCCATCAGTCCGAACCAGCTGCTGATGACGATGATGTTGTGCGCGTCCTCGCTGTCCCGCAGCGTCTCCCCGCTGATATAGCCCGGTTCCTGCAGACATTGGGCCCGCAGCGTGCGCAGCAGCTCCAGCGCCCTTCGCTCCTGCCCCGGCAGGACTCTCCGTTCGATCAGTACCTTCACGGCCATCGCGCTTACTCCAACACGACCTGGCGGTAACCCCGCCGAAAATAGACGAGTGGCTTCCTGCCCGCGTCGAACGCCGCTCCGAGCACCCTCCCGACCGCGATCGTATGGTCGCCGCCGGGTAGCAGTTCATGCAGTTCGCAATCGAGGTGGGCAATCGCGCCATCGATGATCGGGCTCCCCGTGTGCCACTCGATCGTCCCGAATTCGCCCTCGAAATCCAGCGCCGGCTCCCGCCCGGAGCTCGCGAAATACCGCGAGACATCCTCCTGGTCGTCCGCGAGCATGCTGATCGCGAACCGGCCGGAATCCCGGATCATCCCGGGGATGCGGTTCGTGTTCGCGAGGCACACCAGCACCAGCAGCGGGTCCACCGAAAGCGACGCGAAGCTCGAAACGGTGATGCCGTAGACGAGGTCCTCGTGGCGCGTCGTCACCACCGCCACGCCCGCCGCCCACGATCCCAGCGCCCCCCGGAAGTCCTCGGGGCTGACGTGCGTCATCGCGCTACAGCCCCTGGAGGGTCGGGGCCATGTCCCAGACCGGGTGCACCGTCGTATCCACGAAGAAGCGCGACATCGGCAGGCCCGCGAGCAGCTGATCCATCTCGCGCGCGTCCGCCACGTCATAAATCGCGAGGACGCCCACGCCCGTTTCCCGGTAGATCGCGCGGATCTTGCCCTGGTCGTACTGCGCCTTCACCGCGCGCAGCTGGTCCGCGACGATGCCCTGCCATGCCTCGGCCGCCATCTCGGCGGGCTGGCGAGACACAAGGCGAACGGAAAACAGCACGGCAATCCCCCTGAGGGAGCGAAGTATACGCAAGCACCCGTGAAGCGACGAACCGGACGCGCGAACGCGCGGCGTCCTACTTCGCTCCGCTGTTCGCCGCGACCTCCGCCATCGCCTCGCCCAGCCGGTGCAGCCCCTCTTCGATGTCCTCCATCGCCACATAGCTGAACGCCAGCCGCAGGTGGTTCGTCGCCACGCCGTCGGCGAAGAACTGTGGCCCCTGCCCCACCATCACGCCGCGCGCGTTCGCCGCCATCTGCACATCGCGCGAACTCATCCCGGGCCGGAGCATCAACCAGAGGAAGAATCCCCCGTCCGGCCGCGTGTACGTGCAGTAGTCGGAGCAGTACCGCTGGAGGCCGTCCTCGACGCGCTCCAGCTTGCGCCGGTAGATGTTCCGCAGGTCCGTGATGTGCGCGTCGAGCTCCCCACTGCGCATCGCCCGGGCGACGACGCGGCCAAGGAACGCGCTCGACCCCATGTCGTATCGCAGCGCGGCCATGCGCGCCGTCAGCGACGCCGGCCCCATCGTCCAGCCCAGCCGCAACCCCGTCGCCAGGATCTTCGAAAAGCTCGAAATCTTCACCGCGTGGTCGCCGCCGCTCAGGGCGAACAGCGACGTCGGGGGCGTGCGGTCGAACCACAGCTCCCCGTAGGCATCGTCCTCGAGCACGAACGTGTTGTATTCGCGCGCCAGCTCCACAATCCGTTCGCGCCGGTCCATCGGCAGCGTGCACCCGGCCGGATTCTGGTGCGTCGGAATGCAATAGAGGAACTTCGCCCGTTTGCCCTCCGCCGCCAGCTTCTTCAGCTCCTCCTCCAGCACGTCCACGCGCATCCCCATCTCGTCCATGGGAATGGGGACCTGCGTGGCGCCGAAGCTCTTGATTGTGCGCATGCTCCCGGGGAAGTTCGGGCTCTCCACGAGCACCGTGTCGCCCGGGTCCAACAGCGTCTCGCACATGATCCCGATGCCGTGCGCCGACCCGGACACGATCATCACCTGGTCCACCGAGACGGGAATGCCTTCGATCTTCGAGGAGCGCTCCGCGATCGCCTCCCGCAGGGGCCGCGGCCCGAACGTGCCGTTGTACTCCAGCGCTTCCTTCTCGTCGTTTTCCACGACCCACTTCGTCGCGCGAAGGAGCAGATCACCCGGGAGCGACGGGATGTCCGGCAGCCCGCCGGCGAAGGAAATGACGGGACCGCGGTCCGGCGCGGCGGCCGCCCACACGGCGGGCCCGAGGATCCGCGCACGCGCGCTCACGACCTCCTCAAGGTGTTCAGGCGTCCAGTACGGTTCGGTCATGGCGGTCCTCCGGAGCGAATACCCGCCAGTATACGGTGGCGGCCGAGCCTCCTCGACGCGTCATAAGCGGGGGCGATGCGGCGTATTGGAGTTAATGTGCCCGAAACAATCAGACCTCGACGGGCGAGTTGACGCGGCTGTTATACTGGGGGCTCACCAAGCCGCACCTCATACTTTGGGAATTGTTTCACAATCGCGGGAGACAGCCGCACAACGGCACCGCCTCGGCTACGCGCATTCCCCGAGATCGGTACGGTTTGGGAGTCCCGGCTGGATTGAAGAACATGGTGCACCCCGGACAGCCCGGCCCCCAGGGCCTCTATGACCCTCGGCACGAGCACGACAGCTGCGGCGTCGGCTTCATCGTGCACCTGAAGGGACAGCGTTCCCATCAGATCGTCACCGACGGCCTCACTGCCCTCGAGAACCTGGACCACCGCGGCGCCTGCGGCTGCGAAGTGAACACCGGCGATGGCGCCGGCATCCTCATCCAGGTCCCGCACGAGTTCTTCCGTCGTGAATGCGCCGCCCTTGGCATCCGCCTCCCCGAGGCCGGCCACTACGGTGTCGGCCTCTTTTTCGCGGCTCCCAATCCCCGCGCCCGCCAGCAGGCGCAGGCTCTCCTCACGGCGATCGTCGAGGAAGAGGGCCAGCACCTCCTCGGCTGGCGCGATGTGCCCACCAACAACAGCGACGTCGGCGCCACCGCCCGCGCCGTCGAGCCGTCCATGCTGCACGTCTTCATTGGCCGGGACAGCCAGGTCGCCGATGACGACGCCTTCGAACGCAAGCTCTATGTCATCCGCAAGCGGTTCGAAAAGGCGATCGCGCGCTACGGCATCGAAGACCACGAATACTTCTACTTCGCCAGCCTCAGCTGCCGCACCCTCGTCTATAAGGGCATGCTCACGGCCACCCAGCTCCGCGCGTACTTCCCGGACCTGGGCGACCCCCGCCTAATCAGCGCGCTGGCGATGTTCCACTCCCGCTTCAGCACGAACACCTTCCCCAGCTGGCGGCTCGCGCACCCCTACCGCATGGTTTCGCACAACGGCGAAATCAACACCCTGCGCGGCAACATCAACTGGATGACCGCGCGCGAAGCGCTCATGGATTCGCCGCTTTTCGACGACATCCACAAGATCCTCCCCATCATCGACGAGAAGGGGAGCGACACCGCCTGCCTCGATAACGCCCTCGAGCTGCTCGTGCTCGCCGGCCGCCCGCTCCCGCACGCGATGATGATGCTCATCCCCGAGGCGTGGAGCGGCCATGAGTCCATGAGCGCCGAGAAGAAGGCGTTCTACGAATACCACAGCTGCCTGATGGAGCCGTGGGACGGCCCCGCCTCCGTCGCCTTCACCGATGGCAAGAACATCGGTGCCGTCCTCGACCGCAACGGCCTCCGCCCTTCGCGCTACTACGTCACCAAGGACGACCTGGTGATCATGGCGTCCGAAGTCGGCGTGCTCCCCATCGAGCCCGAGCGCGTGCTCCACAAGGGCCGCCTGCAGCCGGGCAAGATGTTCCTCGTCAGCCTCGAAGAAGGCCGCATCATCGATGACGCGGAACTCAAGAATAAGCTCGCCACCGACCGCCCTTACGGCGAGTGGCTCAAGAACAACCTTCTCCCGCTCGATGCGGCCCCTCCCGGCGAGCCCGTGGCCTCCTTCGGCGGCAAGCAGCTGCTCGAACAGCAGCTCGCCTTCGGCTACACCGTCGAGGACCTCAAGTACGTCCTCACCCCCATGGCGCGCAACTCCGAGGAAGCCCTCGGCTCCATGGGCACGGATACGCCGCTGGCGGTGCTCTCCGACCGCCCCCAGCCGCTCTACAACTACTTCAAACAGCTCTTCGCCCAGGTCACGAACCCGCCGCTCGATGCCATTCGCGAAGAGCTCGTGACCTCCGTGAAGACGGTCATCGGTCCCGAGGGCAACCTCCTCGATTCCGAGCCCGAAAGCTGCCACCTCATCAGCCTCGAGTCGCCGTTCATCGATAACGAGCAGTTGGCGCAGTTCAAGGCGCTGCGCGATTCCGCGCTCCGCGCCACCGTCCTGCCCATCCTCTTCCCCGCCAAGGCCGGCCCCGCCGGGCTCGCCCCGGCCATGGAGGAGCTGTACGCGCAGGCCGACCGCGCCATCGCCAACGGCGCCAAGGTCCTCATCCTCAGCGACCGCGGCGTCACCGCCGAATCCGCGCCCATTCCCGCGCTGCTCGCCGTCGCCGGCCTGCACAACCACCTCGTGCGCGAAAAGAAGCGCACCCAGGTCGGCCTCATCCTCGAAACCGGCGAAGCGCGCGAAGTGCACCACTTCGCCCTGCTCATCGGCTACGGCGCCGGCGCCATCAACCCGTACCTCGCCATCGACACCATCCACGACCTCCTGGACGAGG
Organism: Candidatus Amarobacillus elongatus; assembly: GCA_016703545.1. Lineage (GTDB taxonomy): Bacteria > Chloroflexota > Dehalococcoidia > Tepidiformales > Tepidiformaceae > Amarobacillus > Amarobacillus elongatus. The sequence continues at coordinate 659,208 of JADJBX010000001.1, read as the reverse complement.
GCTACCTCGAAGTCCAGATGACCCCGGACGAGGCCACGAAGCACTACCTCAAGGCCATCAAGAAGGGCGTCGTCAAGGTCATGTCGAAGATGGGCATCTCGACCATCCAGAGCTACCGCGGCGCCCAGATCTTCGAAGCCATCGGCCTGAACGACGAGTTCATCGACCGCTACTTCACGAAGACCGTTTCGCGCATCGGCGGCATCGGCATCGACGAGGTCGCCGTCGAGGCGATGGCCCACCACGCGCGCGCCTTCCCCGATCGCGATGGCGGCCTGGAAGAGCTCGACTGGGGCGGCCAGTACCAGTGGCGCCGGGACGGCGAGTACCACCTCTTCAACCCCGAGACCGTCTTCCGCCTCCAGCATTCGACGCGCACGGGGCAGATGGACGTCTTCCGCGAATACACGCGCATGGTCAACGAGCAGAGCGAGCGCATGGCCACGCTCCGCGGCCTCTTCGATTTCAAGGCCGACCGCCAGCCCGTGCCGATCGAGGAAGTGGAATCCGCGGACCAGCTGTTCAAGCGTTTCGCCACCGGCGCAATGAGCTACGGCTCCATCTCCGCCGAGGCCCACGAGACGCTCGCCATCGCCATGAACCGCATCGGCGGCCGCAGCAACACCGGCGAAGGCGGCGAAGACCGCCGCCGCTTCCAACCCGATGCCAACGGCGACCTCCGCCGCAGCGCGATCAAGCAGGTCGCGTCCGGCCGCTTCGGCGTGACCAGCGAATACCTGGTCAACGCCGATGAGCTGCAGATCAAGATGGCGCAGGGCGCCAAGCCCGGCGAGGGCGGCCAGCTCCCGGCCACAAGGTCTACCCGTGGATCGCCGAGGTGCGCCACGCCACCCCCGGCGTCGGCCTCATCAGTCCGCCCCCGCACCACGACATCTACTCCATCGAGGACCTCGCCCAGCTCATCCACGACCTCAAGAACTCCAACCCGCGTGCCCGCGTGCAGCGTGAAGCTCGTGGCCGAGGTCGGCGTGGGCACCGTCGCCGCGGGTGTGGCGAAGGCCAAGTCCGACGTCGTCCTCATCTCCGGGTACGACGGTGGTACCGGCGCCAGCCCGCTCACCTCCATCAAGCACGCCGGCGCCCCGTGGGAGCTCGGCCTCGCCGAGACCCAGCAGACGCTCGTCCTCAACAAGCTCCGCGACCGCATCGTCGTGCAGGTCGATGGCCAGATGAAGACCGGCCGCGATGTCGTCATCGGCGCCCTCCTTGGGGCCGAGGAGTTCGGCTTCGCCACCGCCCCGCTCGTCGTCATGGGCTGCGTCATGATGCGCGTCTGCCACCTCGACACCTGCCCGGTGGGCATCGCCACCCAGAACCCGGTCCTGCGCGAGAAGTTCGCCGGCCGCGCCGAGCACGTCGTCAACTTCTTCCGGTTCATCGCCGAGGAAGTGCGCGAGTACATGGCGCAGCTCGGGTTCCGCAGCTTCGAGGAGATGGTCGGCCGCAGCGACATCCTCGATATGCGCCGCGCCGTCGATCACTGGAAGGCCCAGGGGCTGGACCTCTCGGCCATCCTCTACCGCCCGGCCCTCGCCGATGAAGTGGCCACGCGCTGCGTCATCCCGCAGGACCACGGCCTCGACAAGGCCCTCGACCAGGAGATCCTCGCGCGCGTCGAGCCCGCTCTCGAACGGAGCGAGCGCGTCTCCTTCGAGATCCCGATTCGCAACGTGAACCGCACCGTCGGCACGATCACGGGCAGCGAGCTCACCCGCCGCTACGGCAATAACGGCCTGCCCGATGACACCATCGACATCACCTTCCACGGCTCGGCCGGCCAGAGCTTCGGCGCCTTCGTGCCCTCCGGCATGACCCTGCGGCTCATCGGCGACACCAACGACTACGTCGGCAAGGGCCTCTCCGGCGGCAAAATCATCGTCCGTCCGCCCGCCGAGGCCACGTTCGTCCCCGAGGCGAACATCCTCATCGGCAACGTCGCCCTCTACGGTGCGACGAGCGGCGCCGCCTTCGTCCGCGGCGTCGCCGGCGAGCGGTTCGCCGTTCGCAACTCCGGTGCCGTCGCCGTCGTCGAAGGTACCGGGGACCACTGCTGCGAATACATGACCGGTGGCCGCGTCGTCGTCATTGGCCGCACCGGCCGAAACTTCGGCGCGGGCATGAGCGGCGGCGTCGCCTACGTCTACGACGAGGACGGCACCTTCGCGAACCACTGCAACATGGAGATGGTGAGCCTCGAGCGCCTGGAAGAGCACGAAGACCTCGAACTCGTCCACGGCCTCCTCGAACGCCACATCGAATACACCGGGAGCACCGTCGCCCAGGACCTGCTGGTCGATTGGCCCGCCTCCGCGCAGCGGTTCGTCAAAGTCATGCCGAACGAATACCGGCGCGTCCTCAACGAGCAGCGCAAGGCTCGCGAGAACGCCGGCCAGCAGGAGGGCCAGGCTGGCCCCGCGGTGGGGGCTGCCCGTGGCTAAGCCAACCGGTTTCATGGAGTTCTCCCGCGAGACTCCCACCCGCCGCCCCGTGGGCGAGCGCGTTCACGACTGGCTCGAGGTCTATGAGGACTTCCCCAGGCAGCGCCTTCGCGACCAGGCCGCCCGCTGCATGGACTGCGGCATCCCCTTCTGCCACCAGGGCTGCCCCGTCGGGAACATCATCCCGGACTGGAACGACCTCGTGTACCGGGACCGCTGGCAGGAGGCGATCGCCCGCCTGCACGCCACCAACAACTTCCCCGAGTTCACCGGCCGCCTCTGCCCGGCGCCCTGCGAATCCGCCTGCGTCCTCGGCATCAACAACGACCCGGTGACCATCAAGCAGGTCGAGCTCACGATCATCGAGCGCGCCTGGGACGAGGGCTGGGTGAAGCCGCAGCCCGCCGCCTTCCGCACCGGCAAGACCGTCGCCGTCATCGGCTCCGGCCCCGCCGGCCTCGCCTGCGCGCAGCAGCTCGCCCGCGCCGGCCACGACGTGACCGTCTTCGAACGCGACGACCGCATCGGCGGCCTCCTCCGCTACGGCATCCCGGATTTCAAGATGGAGAAGCGCTTCCTCGACCGCCGCCTCGCGCAGATGGAGGCCGAGGGCGTCACCTTCAAGCCTGGCGTGCACATGGGCGTCGACATGGACGTGCGCGAACTGCAAACCCAGTTCGATGCCGTCTGCCTCGCCGGCGGCGCCGCCAACCCCCGCAACCTCCCCGTCGAAGGCCGTGACCTCAAGGGCGTCCACTTTGCGATGGAGTACCTGACGCAGCAGAACAAGCGGAACGCGGGCGACGAAATCCCCGAGGGCGAATTCATCTCCGCGAAGGGCAAGCGCGTCATCATCCTCGGCGGCGGCGACACCGGCGCCGACTGCCTCGGCACCGCCCTCCGCCAGGGCGCGACTGAAGTCCTGCAATACGAGCTGCTGCCGAAGCCGCCTTCGAGCCGCCCGGAGACGCAGCCGTGGCCGAGCTTCCCGATGGTCTACCGCGTTTCCTCCGCGCACGAAGAAGGCGGTACCCGTGACTACTCAATCTCGACCACCCGCCTCAGCGGCGAAAACGGCGTGCTCAAGAAGCTCCACGGCATCCGCGTCGAATTCGTGAACGAGAACGGCCGCCCGGTGATGAAGGAGATCCCGGGGACCGAGTTCGAAGAGGAGTGCGACCTCCTCCTCCTCGCCATGGGCTTCCTCGGCCCCGAGAAGCCCGGCATGCTCGAACAGCTCGGCGTCGAACTCACGGAACGCGGCAACGTCCGCGCCGATGAGAACAAGATGACCAGCGTCGCGGGTGTCTTCACCGCCGGCGACATGACGCGCGGCCAGTCGCTCATCGTCTGGGCGATCGCCGAAGGCCGCCAGGCCGCCCGCGGCATCGACGCCTTCCTCATGGGAGACCTCGCTCCCGGATACCTGCCCCGTCGCCTGACGACGGCACCCGGCTTTCCACGTGCGGGCCCGCGGATCACCCCGCGGGCCCGTTCCGTTTCCGCCGCTATCCGACTTCCTCGTCGACGGGGTGGTAATGGTGCACGTGGTGCTTGCCGCGGCGTCCCTGTAGCCACCCCGCGAGCAGCCCATGGTCCGGCGCGACCACGAACGCGACCACGAACGCCGCCGTCGCAACCAGCACGATCGTCGCGCCCGCCGCCGTGTTGGCGTGGTACGAGATGTACAGGCCGACGATCCCGCTCCCGATTGCCGTCGCCATGCTGTACAGCATCATTCGCCCCAGCCGGTCGGTGAGCAGCCGTGCCGTCGCGGGCGGCGTTACGAGGAGCGCGAGAATGGGGATGTTGCCCACCGTCTGCAGGCTCGCGACGATCGTCGCCGCCACCAGCAGGAGCAAAAGCAGGTCGAGCGCGAATACCGGGTAGCCCGCGGCGCGCGCCATCGTCGCGTCGAAGGCCACGAGCGTGAACTCCTTCAGGAAGAGCAGCACGAGCCCCGCCACCACCGCCGCGATGATCCCCGTCCACATCACGTCGCTCTGCGAAACGCCGAGCACGTTCCCGAACAGCAGCGAACCCAGGTCCTTCTTGAACCCCGCTTCGCGGCTGATGAGCACCACGCCGACGGCGAAAAACGCCGCGAAGATCACCCCGATCGCCGAGTCCTCGCTCACCCGCCGGCTGCGCGCCAGGATGCCGACCCCCAGCGCCGTGAACGCACCGAACACGAACGCGCCGATGAGGATGCTCTTCTCGGCCATGTACGAGAGCACGACCCCGGGGAAGACCGCGTGCGCGAGTGCGTCCCCGATGAACGCCAGCCCCCGAAGCACCACGAAGCACCCCACCAGCCCGCAGAGCGACCCCACGAGCACGATCTCGATCAGTGCCCGCTGCATGAAGGCGTACTCCAACGGCTCCGTCAGCGCGTTCATGCGAACACCGCCACCTGGCCGCCGAAGGTCGCGCGCATGTTCTCGGGGGTATAGGTCGTCGCCGTTGGCCCGAACGCGACGAGCCGCCCTCGCAGGCAGCACACGTGCGAACAGGTCTGCGCCACCTCGTCCAGGTCATGGGTCGCCATCAGCACGACCATCCCCGATGCGGCGAAATCGCTGATCGCGCCGTGCAGCACCTCGCGGTTCTGGGCGTCGATTCCGGTGAACGGCTCGTCCAGCAGGATGACCGCCGGCTCCTGCACGATCGCGCGCGCAAGGAAGATGCGCTGCTGCTGGCCACCGCTGAACTGGCTGATGTGCCGGTTCCCCATGCCCGCGAGCCTTATGCGCTCCAGCGCCGCCTCGGCCCGCCGCACGTCGTCGCGGCCGGGGCGGCGGAACCATCCGGCCATGCGGTAGCGGCCCATGAGCACGACATCCCGCGCCGTCACCGGGAAGTCCCAGTTCACGTCCTCCCGTTGTGGCACGAAGGCGACCCGTGCGGCGTGTTCGCGGACGTTCGCCCCATCGAGCGTCACCGTGCCCGAGCGTGTCGGCAGCACCCCCGCGATCGCCTTGAGCAGCGTGCTCTTGCCGCTGCCGTTCGCGCCGATCAGCCCAACGACGTCGCCCCGCGCGCCGTGAAGCTCACGCCGCGCAGTTCGAAGGTGGTGCCGTACCCGGCCGCCACACCCTCCAGTTCGAGTACGTGCGCGGCTATCGCAACGCCTCCGCGATCCTGCGGGCGTTCGAAAGCAGCATGCCGTCGACCGTTTCCGCGCCCGAGCCCGCCGGGCCAAGCGAATCGCCGTAGATGTCGTCCACGATGCGCGCCCCCGTATCCGCCGCGATCTGCCGCGCAATCTTGGGGTCTACGGAGCTATCGGCGAAGATCGCCTTCACCCCTTCGCGCCGAATCGTGTCCACCAGCGCCGCGATCTCCTTCGACGATGGTTCCGACTGCGTCGAAGTCCCGGGGATGACCGCGCCAACGAACTCCAGCCCGTACCGGTCGAGAAAGTAGCCGATCGCGTCGTGGTTCGTGACCACCTTCCGGTTGGCGGGCGGGATGGTGGCGATGAGCGCACGGATCTCCGCGTCCACGGCCGTCAGCCGCTGGTCGTACGCGGCGCCGCGCTGCCGGTACCCCGCCTCATGCGCCGGGTCCGCCGCCACCAGCGCCTCGACAATCGCGCGCACCATCGCCCGGTCGTTGTCGATGTCGTGCCAGGCGTGCGGGTCGTCCTCCCCTTCGTGGTCGTGGCTGTCCCCCGCTGCGTGCGCGCTCCCGTCCGCGGCCCGCAGCGCGAGGCCGTCCGTCACGGTGATCACCGTGCCCTTGCTGTCGGCGATCGCGCTGTCGAGGAATGCGTCGATGCCCAGCCCGTTCCGGAACAGCACCTTCGCGCGCTCCACGGCCCGCCGATCCGACGCCTTGAGCTCGTAGTCGTGGGGATCGACGCCTGCGGGCACCAGCACGCGAACGTCCGCATCGTCGCCCGCCACGGCCGTCACCAGCGCCCCGACGGGCGCGATCGTCGCGATCACCGAGAGCTTGCCGCTGCCGCCGCCGCCATCATCGCCCCCGCAGGCGGCCGCGAACGGCAGCACCAGGGCAGCCGCGAGGGTGAGAGCCAGGAGGGCGAGACGTCGCATGGGGCGCTCCATATGAGATGAAGTATCGATAGCGAGATGATACTCAGTCTCATTAGCGCGACGCAAGCTCTCCTGGCCGCTCTTTCTACGAATTCGCAATCCCCATCGCCCTGCCGCCCATCTTCCCTACCGCCGCCGCGCCGGACACTCACACGATGACGTCCGCGACCTTCGTTGCCGTTCCGGCGCCGGGGCTGGGAATGCTCGCCTTCGGCGAGCCGGGGTATTCCCTCTTCATGACCATCCCCCCACGCGCGCCGGAGCCGTTGGACCCCACGCCCACGCCGCCGCGGCCCCCGGTGCCCCAGGAGCCGCTGCCGCCCACGCAGACGCCGCCCCTCCCGCCTGTCACCGCTCCGCCATCGCCTCCAGTGGTCGATGTGCCGCCGGCGCCGGGCACCCGCGTGGGCTAGCGCGCATCCTGCCGGCCAGGCGCCGCCCGCACTTCCGCAGAACGGGCCCTCTGCTACCATTGGATACAGGTGGCGGGCGTAGCGTAGTGGTTAACGCGTCTGGTTGTGGCCCAGAAGATCGAGGGTTCGAACCCCTCCGCTCGCCCCAATTCCCCTTCTTCCCCGGCACGCGCTGATCGCCCTCAGGCGATGCGGTTGATCACGATCGATGCCAGCCCAAGGAAGAACACGAACCCCATCAGGTCCGTCACCGTCGTCACGAAGATGTTCGCCGCCAGCGCGGGGTCCACGCGCATGGACTTCAGCCCCAGCGGAATGAGCACGCCCCCGAGCGTCGCCGCCACGATGTTCAGGAAGAGCGCCGTCCCGAGGACCACACCCAGCGTCTCGTTCTGTTTCCACACGAAGGCGACCACCCCGGCTACCGTCCCAATTGCCAAGCCGTTCGCGATGCCGACGAGGATCTCCTTCCGGCACGCCCGCAGCACATCCCGCACGTCGAGGTCGCCCAGCGCGATGCTGCGGACGGCGATGGTCGCGGTTTGCGTGCCCGCGTTGCCGCCCTGCCCCGCGACCACCGCCATGAACTGCGCCAGCACCGTCGCCTTCCCAAGCGAGGAATCGAACAGCCCGATGACCGCGCGCGCGACGAACGCCGTCACGAGGTTCACCATCATCCACGGCAGCCGGCGCTTCACCGAAAGCCGGACCGGGCTGAACACCCGCTCTTCGTCGCCGAGGCCCACCATGCGGTACATGTCCTCGGTCGCTTCTTCCTGCAGGACGTCGATGAGGTCATCGGCGGTCATGACGCCTTCGAGCCGCCCGTCGGCGTCCACCACGGGCACCGCCAGCAGGTTGTACCGCTGCAGCAGGCGCGCCGCCTCTTCCTGGTCCGTCTCGGTCGAAACCGCGTGCACGTCCCGGAGGGTGATCTCCCCCAGCCGGGTGGAAGGCTCCGAAACGATCAGGTCGCGAATCGAGACGGTGCCGATGAGCCGCCGTCCGCTATCGATGATGTAGAGGTAGTACGCGCGGTCCGATGCCGGCCGCAGCACGCGCAGGTACGACAGCGCCTGGTTGACGGAAATGCTCTCGTTCAGCGCCACGTAGCCGCGGCTCATGATGCCGCCGGCCGACTCGTCCCCGTACTGCAGCAGCTCCGCGACTTCCTCGCCGCGGTCGAGCTGCGCCAGCGTTTCCGCCTGCTCCTCGGGTTCGAGCTGCTGGATGACGTCCGCCGCGACGTCGTCCTCGACCTCCTCCAGCACCGCCGGGAGGTCCTCGACGCCGACGCCGCGGATTAGCTGGCGAAGCTCGTCGTCCTCGACCTCCTCGAACAGCTGGCCGACGAGGTCCGTGGGCAGGCGGTCGAGGAACTCGCGCCGCCCGTCCTCCTCCAGGGAGAGCACGAGGTCGGCAAGGTCCGCGGGGTGAAGGGAAGAAACGAGGGCGACGGCCTTCGACCACTCGCCCCCTTCGATCAGGGAGCGAGCGTCATCCTGCAGGTCGCGAGTGACAGTGTCCTCGGCCAACGACGACCCCTCGCACCGGCCGTGGAGCACGGCCGGTCAGGAAACGGTAGCTGCGTACTGTGTACGTCCATCATGGTTGCCGCGGGGCCGAAAAAGGGCCCGCGTGCCGACCGTAATCCTCACCTTTGGAACGGTCAATTGTGTCAAGGTGCTCATTCCGTTGAGCACATTCCCCTGGTGCGGCGTATACTGCGGCTCGACTCCCGGTACCACATAACGGAGGAACTAATGCCAATACGCCGGCCACTCCTGCTCGCCGCCACGGCCGCGGCCGTTCTCGTTACCGTGCCCGCCGTCGTGCTCGCCCGGGGCGCCGACCCCGCGCCGTCTGGCTCGGTCCAGGCCCAGGCCGTGACCCTCAGCAGCGGCTTCACCTACCAGGGCCGCCTCACGGACGGCGGCAACCCGGCCAACGGCGTCTACGACCTCCGCTTCGTCCTCTACGACGACGAAATCGCCGGCGCGAGCGTCGGCGGCGTGGTCGAGAAGGCCGACGTCACCGTGACCAACGGCATCTTCGTGACGAACCTCGACTTCGGCGCCTCCGCCTTCAACGGAGACGCCCGCTGGATGGAAATCGCCGTCCGTCCGGGCACGTCCACGGGCGCCTACACCGCCCTTTCGCCGCGCCAGGCCGTGACCTCGACCCCGTATGCCCTGTACGCGAAGACCGCCGGCTCCATCGCCTTCCCGCTCACCGTGAGTGCGACGCCCGCGGCCGCCGTTCTCGATATCACCAACGCCGGCACCGGGTCGGCGGCGAAGCTCAAGGGCCCCGTCGCCCTCGACCTCGATGGCGGCATCCGTGTCTCCGGTACCGCCGCCGGCCGCGCTGCCTTCGTCCAGACCGTGAACACCGCCGTCACGGGCGGCAACACCTGCCTCGCCGACAAGGCCACCGTCGTCGATAACGCCAACGCCAACGGTGACCCCGCCGCCATCCTCGTCGTCACCGGCGCCGGCGATGGCGTGACCATGCCGCCCGACGTCGCGGTCGCGTACAACGTCGCCGGCTGCACCGCGAACCGCTGGATCATCTACGACGACCTCGCGCTGCCCAACGGCAGCCGGTTCAACGTGATCGTGGTGAAGGCGGCGGCGCCGTGAGCAGCGCGCGCGTGATGGCCACGGGCGGGGCCGCCCTCGCCGCCCTCGCGCTCTGCCTCACCGCCCTCGCCCAGTCCGCCAGCGGCTGGGATCTCTCCGTCTTCGCCTACGGCGGTGGCGGCACGAGCTCGCAGTCGCCCTACTCCGTGCAGGGCATCATCGGCCAGCCCGTCACCGGCGCCGCCGCTACCGGCGGCACGTACACCGTGCAGTCGGGCTTTTTCGCGGGCTTCCTCGAGAAGTTCAAGATCCGCGCCGTCATGCTCGCGAAGGACGGCAGCTGAACCCTCCGTTGGCAGCCTGATTTCGGGGCCCCGGCGATGCCGCCGGGGCCCCTGCCGTTTCGTTCCCCTCCACTTTTTGGGGCGCCCCCGGCCAGATCTGCGGGGTTCCTCCCGGCTCGGGGCCTTGCGTCCGTCACGCCCACTCGGCGAACCTCAATGGGAGGCTCGCAGGAGGCCCCACATGCAGTTCGTCACCCTCGAACGTGCGGTCACCGAGGTCCGTTCGGGACACCGCGTCTATATCCACGGCGGCGCCGCCACCCCGCATGCGCTCATCAACGCCCTCATGCAGCGCAAGGACGACCTTGCGCGCGTGGAGCTCGTGCACATGCACACCGATGGCCCCGCGCCCTACGTCGCTCCCGAGATGGCCGGCCACTTCCGGCACAACGCGCTCTTCATCGGCCCCAACGTGCGCGACGCCGTCTGCGATGGCCGGGCCGACTACACCCCGATCTTCCTCTCCGAGATCCCGTCGCTCTTCGCCCCCGGTGGCGCCCTGCCGCTCGATGTCGCCTTCGTGCACGTCACCCCGCCCGACCAGGACGGCAACTGTTCCCTCGGCGTCTCCGTCGATTGCGCGCTCGCCGCCGCCCGCCACGCGAAGGTCGTGGTCGCGCAGGTGAACCCGCAGATGCCGCGTACGGGCGGCCACGTCCTGCCTGCCGCCTGGATCGATTTCGCCGTCGTCGTCGATGCGCCGCTGCCCACCCACGGCATCGCCGCGCCCACCCCCGAGGCCGAGGCCATCGGCCACCATGTCGCCAAGCTCGTCCCCGATGGCGCGACCCTGCAGATGGGCATCGGCGCCATCCCCAACGCGATCCTCGCCTCCCTCCGCGGCCACCGGGACCTCGGCGTCCACACCGAGATGTTCACCGATGGCCTGCTCCCGCTCGTGAAGGCCGGCGTCATCAACGGCTCCCGCAAGAGCCTCCACCCCGGCGTGATCGTCAGCGCCTTCGCCATGGGCAGTCAGGACGTCTACCGCTTCCTCGATCGCAACCCGGAGGTCGAACTGCGCCCCGTCGACTACACCAACCACGTCGAGGTCATCGCGAAGAACGACCGCATGTGCGCGATCAACGCGGCCCTCACGGTCGACCTGACCGGCCAGGTCGTCGCGGACTCCATCGGCCCGCGGTTCTATAGCGGCATCGGCGGGCAGGTGGACTTCATTCGCGGCGCCGCCCGCAGCGACGGCGGCATCCCCGTGATCGCGCTCCCCTCCACCGCGAAGGGCGGCACCGTGAGCCGCATCGCGCCGGAGATCGCGACGGGGGGCGGCGTCGTCACCACCCGCGGCGATGTCCACTGGGTCGTGACTGAGTTCGGCGCGCGCAACCTCCACGGCCGCACCATCCGCGAACGCGCGCGCATGCTCATCGAAATCGCCCACCCGAGGTTCCAGGCCGAGCTGGAGGAGGCCGCCGATCAGCTGGGGTACCTCGGCCGCCGCTTCGCCACCTGAGCCATCGCGCGCCAATTGCGAGCACTCTGCCGCGACGCCGGGCTCGCCGTTCCATTGAACGATACGCGACAATTCGTTACGCTTCCTATCCAAAAGGAGGCAACGAATGGTAAGCATCCCCCAGTCCCACCGTGACATCTTCGAGGGCAAGAACTTCGCCCACATCGCCACCCTCATGCCCGACGGCTCCCCTCAGAACACGCCCGTCTGGATCGACCTCGATGGCGACACCCTCGTGATCAACACCGTGGTCGGCCGCCAGAAGGCCCGCAACCTGGACCGCGACGGGCGCGTCGCCCTGTCGGTGTTCGATGGCGCCAACCCCTATCGCTACGTGCAGGTCCGCGGCCGCGTCGCCGGCAAGACGACCGACGGCGCCGACGCGCACATCGATGCCATGGCGAAGAAGTACATGGGCCTCGATTCCTACCCCTACCGGAACGACGCGGACAAGCGAGTCATCTACCGCATCGAGCCGGAACACGTGCAAACGATGGGCTAAACTATCCCCATGGGATTGCTCTGGGCGGTCATCCGGCAGCGCTGCCCGCGCTGCCGGAAAGGTCCTGTCTTCCATGGGCTGATGTCCATGTACCCCGAGTGCGCGGTTTGCGGCCTCGTCTATCAGCGCGAGTTCGGCTACTTCTATGGCGCCATGTACGCCAGCTACTTTTTCGGGCTGGTCTCCACGGCCTACTGGATTCCGCTGCTCGTGATGGGCGTCTCCCCGCTCTGGGTGATTGGCCTGCCCACCATCCAGCTCATCCTCCAGATCCCGCTCTCCTTCCGCTATTCACGCGTCATCTGGCTGCACCTGGACCACCACTTCGATCCGGTGATCCAACCACCCGAGGATGGCCGCGTCTCCCCACGCCACGGCTGAGCGTGGCTTGCAATAGCGTATCGATGGCTTCCACGGCCACCCGCGGCCGATCGCCGCACCCGCGCTTCCCGTACCATGCTTGCACCAGCGCGGTCAGCAAGCGGCTGCGCGATCCGCTGTTGTGCGAACCCCAGGAGGTCGCTGCTTGAGTACTGAACCACTGGTCCTCGCCGTCGATGACGAAGCCGGGATCCTTCGCCTCATGAAGCTCGAACTGACAGCGCAGGGCTTTCGCGTGATGACCGCCTCCAACGGGGAGGAGGGCCTCCGCATCGTCGAGGAGCGCCGCCCGGACGTCGTCCTGCTCGATGTCGTCATGCCCGAGATCACCGGCCTCGAAGTCATGCGCCGCATCCGCGAGCGGACCAACACCCCAATCATCCTCGTTACCGCCAAGGACAAGGACGCCGACAAGGTCCGCGGCCTCGAACTGGGCGCCGACGACTACATCGTCAAGCCGTTCAGCCTCGAAGAGCTCGGCGCCCGCATCCGCGCCGTCCTCCGCCGCACCAGTGGCCAGGACAGCGAGCGCGTCGTTCGCGCCGGCGAAGTCGAAATCGACCTCACGCGGCGTCTCGTGAAGCGCAACGGCGAACTGGTATCCGTCACGCGCACGGAGTGGCTGCTGCTCCAGCACCTAGCCTCCAATGCCGGCAAGGTCATCCTCAACGCGGAACTGCTGAGCAAGGTCTGGGGCCCCGAGTACCGGGACGACCTCCAGTACCTGCGCGTGTGGGTCTCGCGCCTTCGCCACAAGCTCGAGCCCGAGCCGGGCAACCCGCAGATCATCAAGACGCTCCAGGGCATCGGCTATATGTTCGATGCCGAGCCCGTGGCCCGTCAGGCCGCTCCCGCCGCGGCGCCGGCGGCCGCAACCGCCCCGGATTAGACGGTCAAGGACGTGGGACGGAAGATGGGCGTATGAACTCGCCCGTCACGCCCTACGTCCTCGCCGGGCGCATCCTCTCGATCATCGGCATGGGCTTCACCTCGGCCTCGGCCATCCTGCTGGCCATCATCCCGTCGTGGTGGGCGGCCGTGGCCGCGGCCGCCTTCGTGCCCTTCTTCCTGCTGATCGTTGTGGTCGAAAAGTACTCCGCGAAGCACGGCCTCATCGGGCCCGAGCCGCCGACCATGCTCGACGACCCCGACTGACTCCCGCTCCCGGCCGAGCGCCCGCTAGCGGAACTCGGCCGAAAGCGCGATGACGTTGTCCACGTAGTCGTGCGTCTCGTCGAACCACCCGAACCGTTCGAGGCTTCCCCAGCCCTGGTAGTACGCCGCCAGTGCGAGCCGCACGTCGCCGTCAGCGCTGTCCAGCAGGTCCCGGAACACCGCCGCTCCCACACGTGCGTTGTCGCGTGCGTTGTATTGCCAGCCGTGCCCTCCATCAATCAGGAAGTCCACGGCCCAGACCGCCGTCGATGGCAGCAGCTGCATGATGCCCACGGCGCCGACGTTGCTCACCACATGCTGCTGGAAGCCGCTCTCCTGCCACGCAATCGCCAGCAGAATCGAAGGCTCGATCCCGAACTCGTTCGCCGCCGCCACGACTGCCGCGCGCGCCTCGGCGTGGCTCACGGTCGAGACCGTCGTGCGCGTCGCCGCCGGGATGCTCAGTTCCTGCCCCACCTGGATGAGGGAAGGGTTCGTGATCCCGTTGACCGCCGCAATCGCCTCCGCCGTCGTTCCCAGCAGGTCCGCGATCCCCGAAAGCGAGTCCCCCGGCCGCACCACGTACCGGCGCAGGCCGGCGTTACTGGGCGAAGGCGAGGGCGCGCTTCCGCCGCCGCCCCCCGGGATGCGCAGGTCCAACCCCGCGACGATGTGGTCCGGATCGGCGAGCCCGTTGAGCGACACGATCGCCGCCGGATTCACGCCGTACTGGTCGGCGATACCCGAAAGGCTTTCGCCGGCGCGCACGGTGTGTACGCGGCCGCTCGCCGGGCACCGACGCCGCGACCGCGCCGCGGCCGAAGGCACGCGCAGCACCATACCCGCGTAGATCCGGTCCGGGTCCTTGAGGTTGTTCGCCTGCACCAGCGCCTCGGGCGTGATGCCGAGGTCGTCCGCAATCTGGCTGAGGGTTTCGCCCTTCGCGACCGTGTACGTGGCGCCCGCGGCGCGAACGGCCGCCGGCTGCGCGAACAGCCCGGCGAACAGGGATGCGCCAGCGAGCAGCGCAAGCGCCGCCGCCTGGCGCCGGTGGGATGACCGTGTGCGGGGGAGTACCACCGTCACCTCCGGCAAGTTAGCAAGACGAGAGCATTATGTGTGCTCTCCTCGTGTGATGGAACCTCAATCTGGGATTACCGGTGTAACTCCCGTGCAAAATCAAGGTAAGAATTGGGACTATTGCGTTGATTTTGCAACGGCCTTACACGCATCACACTGTGGTTTGACACGCAGAGGGTCGAATGGACTGGCGGGCGGCGGACAAAACAAGCCGCCCACCAGGGGACTTCTTCATGACCTTCCGGCTCCGGCCCATGGGCCTCATCACCGGCTCGCTTGTCGGCCTTGCGGCGCTCGGTTCCGCCCTCGTGGCCACCCTCCCGAGTAATGCCCAGGCACTCACCAACTGCACGGGCGGCTCCATGGCCCTCGACGGTGAGGAGACCGCATTCCTCGGCCTTATCAACAACTACCGCGCGCAGAACGGCCTCGGGCCGCTCACCATCTCCACCAACCTCAACCGCTCCTCCGCCTGGCTCAGCCAGGACATGGGTGCGAAGGCGTACTTCTCCCACACGGACTCCCTCGGCCGTTCGCCCTCGCAGCGCGCGACCGACTGCGGCTACCCGGGCGGCGCCGGCGAGAACATCGCCGCCGGCACCAACTGGGACAGCGCCGCCGAGGCCTTCGACGCCTGGCGCAACAGCGCCGGCCACAACGCAAACATGCTCAACGGCAGCTACAAGGTGATCGGTATCGCCCGCGAGCAGGTCGCCGGGTCCCCGTACAACTGGTACTGGACCACCGACTTCGGCCTCGTCGTCGATGGCACCGGCGGCGGTGGTGGCGGCACCACGCCCACCGCAACCCCGACTCGCACCGCCACGCAGCCGCCTCCGCCGCCCACGGCGACCCCGGTCCAGGCCACGAAGGCCGACATGACCTCCCCCGCCGCGGGTTCGACCCTCCCCGGCGCGAGCACGGCGTTCGCCTGGACCGCCGGTACGGGTGCGGTGGAGTACTTCCTCCTACGCCGGCACCACCCAGGGCGCCAACAACCTCTACGGTTCGAGCACCGGCCTGAACCGCACCGCGACCATTTCGAACCTGCCCACGAACGGCTCCACCGTGTGGGTGCGCCTCTGGACCCGTTCCGCCAGCGGCTGGCAGTTCAACGACTACCAATACACCGCCGCCAACCTCGGCAGCGTGGGTACGAAGGCGTCGCTGACGCTCCCGCCGGGCGGCACCACCCTTCGCGGTGGCTGGGCCACCTTCGTCTGGTCCCCCGTCGCCGGCGCCCAGGAGTACTTCTTCTACATCGGCACTACGCCCGGCTCGAACAACCTTTACGGCCGATCCCAGGGGCTCAACACGTCGCTCAGCACGAGCGTCCCGCGGCAGGGCACCATCTACGTCCGCCTCTGGACGCGGAGTGCCGCGGGCTGGCAATACAACGACTACAGCTACGCCACCGCGTACTAGGCGGCTCGTTCGGCAAGGCAAGAAGCGGCGGAGGGGCTACCCTCCGCCGCTTCTTCGTTGCCGGCCGGCGCCTTCGCGGCATGCGCCACGACCGCGTACAGCGGGTCGCTGCGGCCGGGATTGGGGCTGAGGTTGTACGCCGTTACCGGGCCGAACGCCCCGGACATGCGGAAGTACAGCCCGATGAGCTCCGCGTGCCCCTGGTCATCGAGCATCTGCCAGGCAGCCACCGCCTTCGTGGGAAAGCACCGGTTCGAGTACGTCACCACGAACGGCGCCCCCTCGCGCAGCACCCTCCCCACTTCCCGGAACACCTCTCCGGGGCGCGTCAGGTACTGCACCGAAACCGTCACGATGGCGCCCGCGAATTCGCCGTCCGCCCACGGCAGGACGGGGTTCGCATTCAGGTCATGCACGACCCACTCGGTCAGCTGCGGGTTCGCCGCGAGCTCTTCCGCGTTCATCCCCAGTCCGGCGACACCCGTGTACCGGGACGCATCCGGCAGGTGCGAAACCCAGCTCGTCATCAGGTCCAGCACTTTGCCGCCCGCCGGGAGCACGCGCGCGTAGAACGCACCGGCGGCGGCGATGGCGGCATCGTCGATGTGCGTTACGAGCCGTGGCTGCGCGTAGAACTCCGGGTCCGGCGATTCGTCGTACCGCTTGAAGTGCTCGGGCCGCAGCGGGTTCCCTTCCGCGTCCGCCGCCATGGTCAGGAGGCCGGGGCCGCTGTGGCCGCCGGTTCTTCGAGCACGGCCTCGTAGAAGCGCGCCCGCGGGTGTCCCGCGAGCACGCCCTCGCCCATGCGCCCGGCGTGCGCCTGCCGGAACGCGTCGCTCTGCGTCCACGCCAGGAAGTGCTCGCGCGAGGCCCACGTCGTGTGCGAGACGTAATCCCCGGCATCGTCGCCCTTCAGGAGCGCGAAGCCGCGGAACCCGGGCACGCCCTGCAGGCGCCGCTCGCGTGTGCGCCACGCCTCCTCGAACTCCGCGCCCCGTCCTTCATTCACCTGGAACTGGTTCATGGCGATGAACATCTGTCTGCCCCCTGTTTGCGTGGCGGGAGCATACCCCAGCGCGCTCCGCCCGGCAGCGTTACGCCATTCGGAACCGCCAGCTCGCGATCGCCGTCGCCGCCACGCCCCAGATTACGAGCCCCAGGATGTCGGTCGTGATGTCGCCCACGCCGCCGCCGAGGTTCGCGATCTCCTGGACCGCGTTCGTGAGGAACGTCAACGGCAGCCCGTTCGTAATCCAGTGCAGCCAATCCGGCAGGCCCGAGCGGTCCAGGAACGCGCCCGAGAACAGCATTGAAGGCATGAGGATGAGGATGAACAGCGGCGGGATGTCGTCTTCCCGCTTCGCCACCGCCACCATCAGGATCCCCAGCGCGACGAACGAGAGCGACCCCAGCGTGGCCATCGCCACCAGCAGCGGCACGCTTCCTTCGAGTTCGGCCCCGAAGATGTAGACCCCGCTCAGGTACGTAATCAGCGTCACCGCCAGCGCGATGATGAGCCGGCTGACGATGACCCCACCGAGGAACGCGTACGTCGGCACCGGCGTCGCGCGGATGCGCCGGAGCACGCCCCGCTCCTTGTATCGGGACAGCGTGAACGCGATCGAGTTCAGCCCCACGTTCAGCCCGTTGAACGCGATCAGCCCGGGCAGTAGCCGGTCGAGGTACGGCCGCTCCTCGCCATTGGGCAGGGTCACATGGAAATCGAAGGTGTTCAGGATGAGCAGCAGCAGGAACGGCTGCCCGAGCGTGAACGCGAGCGCCGAGGGCTCGCGCCAGAAGTTCTTGATTTCGCTCACCAGCGTCGCCTGGAACCCGCGCACGGCGGGCGTGCCCACGCGTACGGACGTCGACATCGGAGCGCCCTGTGCGATTGCCATTACCGGCCTCCCTTGCCACGGCGGCCGGCCGTCGGGGCCGCCGGCTCTGCTTCGTCCTCGAAACCGTGCCCCGTGAGGTGGATGAACACGTCCTCGAGTGTCGCGTCGCGCACTTCGACCGGCCGCTTGAAGCCCGTCGCCACGAGGTCGCGGATCAGGTTCGCAGGCGTGTCGATCGCGCTCACCTGCCCTCTGTCCATGATGGCCACGCGGTCGCACAGCACTTCCGCTTCCTCCATGTAGTGGGTCGAAAGCAGCACGGTGCGCCCGTTGTCGCGCAGCGCCCGGATGAGCCCCCAGAGCTGCCGCCGGGCCGTGGGGTCGAGCCCCGTGGATGGCTCGTCGAGAAGCACGAGCGGCGGGTCGTTCACAAGCGCCGCCGCGAGCGCGAACCGCTGCCGTTGCCCACCCGAGAGCTGCTTCAGCCGCCACTTCGCCCGGTCCGCGAGGTCGACGTAGCCGAGCAGCGCGGACGTGTCCGGCCGCATGCCGTAACACGCCCCGAGGTACGAAAGCTGCTCCGCCAGCGTCAGGTGTTCGAAGAAGTCCGATTCCTGGAGCTGAATCCCGATCCGGGCGCGCGCGTTCGCCGCATCCCGCGCGATATCCACGCCGAACACCTCGACGTTCCCGGAGGTAAGCGACCGCAGGCCCGTGATGATCTCGATGGTCGTGGTCTTGCCCGCGCCGTTGGGCCCGAGCAGCCCGAAGATCTCGCCCTCGCGCACCTCGAAGTCGATGCCGCGAACGGCTTCGTAGCTGCCGTAGGTCTTTTTCAGCTGGCGTACCGCGAGGGCGGGTGGGGTGGATGGGTCCGGGGAAGCCGGCAATCGCGCCGGTGCGTGCATCGTCATGGCCCGGGACAGGCTACGCCTCGTGCGCCCCCTCGTCCGCGAACTTCGTCACACAACGTCGACTTTGTATACCGGGATCCGGATCGTGAACACCGTGCCCTCGCCCGGGGCCGTCTGCAGGCCGATCGTGCCCCCATGCGCCTGGACGATGCGCCACACGATCGCCGCCCCCAGCCCCGTTCCGCTCCCCGTGGGCTTCGTCGTGAAGAACGGTTCGTAGACGCGCGCCGCCGTCGCCGCGGTCATGCCCGTGCCCGTGTCCGCCACGCGCACCACCGCATCCCCCTCCTCGACCGTCGCCGCGAGGGTGATGACGCCACCGCCCGGCATCGCATCGCGCGCGTTGAGGACCAGGTTCAGGAGCGCCTGCGAGAGCTGCCCGGCATCCCCGCGCACCACGATCTCCGTCGCGGGCCGCTCCATGCGGATGGTCACCCCCGGCCCCATCGTGTGGTGCGCCAGCCCATGCACCTCGCGCAGCACCGCCCGCAGGTCCGTGGGCTGGAACGGCCGCTCTCCGCCGCGCGCGAACGCCAGCAGCCGGCCGCTAATCTCCGCCCCCCGCAGGGCCGCCGTTTCGATGATCTCGAGGCTCTCGCGGTCCGATTCCGGAATTCCCGGCGACCGTTTCAGCATGGTCGCCACGCCAAGCACGCTGGCGAGCACGTTGTTGAAGTCGTGCGCGACACCCCCGGCCAGCTGCCCCAGCGATTCCAGCTTCTGCGATTGCCGCAGCGCCGCCTCCGCGCGGACCAGCTCCGTGACGTCCACGGCCACGCCCACGATGCCGTCGGCCTCCGGGCTCTCCGGGTTCACGGGCTCCGCGCGAACGTCCAGCACGGTGTGCGTGCCGATGGAAAAGCGCGGCGTCACCGCTCCCCCGGGCATGAGGGCGCCCAGCAGTTCCGCGTATTCCGGGAAGCTCTCCGCGAGGTCCGTCACGTGCCGCCCGATGCCATCGAAGCGCGGCCCCCACGAGCGCTCGTACGGCGTGCCCGTGCGCAGCGACTCCGCGGTGTAGTGCTCGACCTCCCGCAGGACACGCGCCGCGGCCTCTGGTCCCAGCAGGCGGGTGCCTTCGAGCCCCGCGGCCACGTCCTCCGGCGTGTACCCGAAGAGCAGCGTCGCCATGTGGTTCAGGTACGTCAGCCGTGTGGTCGCGATGTCCGCTTCCACGAGCGCGTCCGGGAGGTGGTCGCGGAACTGGTCGAACTCCGCCCGCAGGCTGCGCAATTGCGCGCGCAGCATCGCGGCTTCGTCCTCCACCTGCGCCTCCGTCACTGGATGAGCATCGGCAGTGCGGTCCCCGGCAATGAGCGGTTTTCGCACTTTCAACCGACAACTGCGATCCAGTCGCGAACCCTACAACTTCCCCTGCCGCTTGAGCCAGTCGTTGATGAGCCAGCGGGAGATGGAAATCGGCCCGGGGATGTTCTGAAGGTCGTCCGCCCGGAACCACTTCGCATCCGAGATCTCCGATTCGTCGATCACGATCTCCCCGGATGCCCAGTCCACGTGGTACCCGATCATGAGCGAGTGCGGGAACGGCCACGGCTGGCTCCCGAAGTAGCGCAGGTTCGTGACTTCGACGCCGACTTCCTCGCGCACCTCGCGGTGAACCGCCTCCTCGATGCTTTCACCCGGCTCCACGAACCCCGCGAGCGTGCTGTACATCGGGTTGCCGAAGTTCCGGCCGCGCGCGAGCAGCGCTTCGTCGCCGCGTTCGATGAGGGTGATGATCGCCGGCGCGAGCCGCGGGAAGTTCAGCAGGCCGCAGGCCGGGCACTTCCGCGCCCGCTCGCCCTGCGCCAGCTCCGTGCGCTCGCCGCAGCGGCCGCAGAACTGGTGCGTCCGGTGCCATTCGACGATCTGCACGGCGCGGCCCGCCAGCGCCCACGTCCCGGAGTCCAGGTGCGCCGAAAGCGAGAACAGGTTCTGCGCCTGGAAGTCGTCGGAGCGCACCGGCTCGTCCATGCCCGCGGCCCAGACGGGCACGCCGTCGAGCAGCCCGAGGAAGTGCTCATGGTGGCTTTCGAGACCGAAATCGCGGGGATGGCCTCCTTCGGGCAGCTTCGGCTGCCCCTCCGAGACCTGCATCAGGACCATGTTCCGCTCTACGCAGAGCCAGACCCCCTGCACCCCCGAAAGCTCCTCGGGGAGCGAGACCATCGGCCGGAAGTTGAATGAGTCCGCCATGTCACCCTCCTGCGCGCGCAGCCGCCCATCCGTCGCGCCCGCGAGTGTGTCCCCGTGCCCGGGATCACGCAAGCGCGGCTCGCGGCAGCCCCACAACTGCTGTACAAATGAGCGGCCCCAGAATCGCCCCCAGGAGTCCCCCATGAAGTACACCGTGATCGCCATCTCCCGCACCCTCGGCGCAGGTGGCGAAGACCTCGGTGAGGCCCTCGCCAAGGACCTCGGCTTTCGCTACGTCGATGCCGAGATCATCCAGAAGGCATCCGAGGCCGCCGGCGTCAGCAGCGACAAGGTCGGCAAGGTCGAAGCCCGCAAGGACCTCATCGGCCGCATCCTCGAAAACATGAGCCGCGCCAACACCGGCGGCCTCTATGGCGCCGCCGAAATCCCGATGATCGTGCCCTCCGAGGAACCCCACTGGGAACAGCTCATCGTCGACGTCATCAAGGAGACGGCCGCCGAAGGCAACGTCGTGATCGTCGCGCACGGCGCGAGCATCCCGCTCGCCGGCCACCCCGGCCTGCTCCGCGTGATGGTCACCGCCCCGGAAGAGACGCGCACCGCCCGCCTGGCCAAGAACGAAAGCATCGTCGGCGTCGAGGCCGCGAAGAAGGTCGCCGATTCCGACCGCGCTCGCGCGGATTACTTCCGCCGCTTCTACAAGCTCGACCACGAGACGCCCGAGAACTACGACCTGACGTTCAACACGGAAGTCGTCGGTATCGACCAGGCCCGGGCCGCCATTCTCGCTATTGTTCGCCCCTGAGCTTCTTGCCGCGCATCCCCGGCACTCATAGAATCCGCCCACGGATGCCGGGCCCGAACGGTTGAAGCTGCAACGGAAAGAAAGGGAACCCCAGCCATGACTGCAACGATGGACGCGCTCGCCGCCGTCCCCATGTTCCGCGACCTCCCGAAGAAGTCCCTCGAGCGCATCGAGAAGTTCGCCCGCCAGCGCAGCTTCCAGGCCGGCGATGTCATCTTCAAGGAAGGCGAAGAGGGCGTCGGTTTCTTCCTCGTCGACAAGGGCACCGTCTCCGTCCTGCGCGGCGGGACCGAGATCGCGAAGGTCTCCGCCGGTGGCTTCTTCGGCGAAATGGCCCTGCTCGATAACCATCGCCGCAGCGCCACCGTGAAGGCCGATACCGCCGTCGACTGCATCGCCCTGATGCGCTCCGACTTCCTGGCGGAGCTCCGGAACAACCCGGACCTCGCCGTCGAGATGCTCTCCGTGCTCAGCGCCCGCGTGCGCGAACTCGACGAGCGGCTCTCGCACAGCTAGGCCCCCAACCCGGAAGAACCCGCGAGCCCCTCGTGCCACCCGGCGCGAGGGGCTTCGTGCGTCCCCCGCGTGGCATTCGCGTATCGGATGGTTCCGTAAGGGCGAACGCACCGATCCTTCCCTTCCCTCTTTCGGCCTCCCCCGTATTCTCTTTTCAAAGGGAGCATTCTCGATGCGCATCCTGGTCACTGGCGGAGCCGGCTTCATCGGCTCACACGTCGTCGAGGCCTATCTCGCCGAGGGCCACGACGTTCACGTCATCGACAACCTCGCCACCGGCCGCCGCGCCAACGTCCCCGAGGGCGCCGTCCTCCACGAAGTCGACATTCACTCCGCCGAGACCGAACGGATCTTCGCCGAGTTCAGGCCCGAGGTCGTGAACCACCATGCCGCCCAGGCCAGCGTGAAGGTCAGCGCCGGCGACATCGTCCACGACCTCGAGGTGAACGGCGGTGGCACCGCACGCATCGCCGACCTCTGCGTCCGCCACGGGGCACGCAAGCTCATCTATTCCGGCTCGGGCGGCACCGTGTACGGCAACCCCGACGCCCTCCCCATCGCCGAGACGCACCCCCTCCGCCCCGTCTCCAACTACGGCATGTCCAAGCTCGTCGGCGAGATGTACATCGCCCTCAAGGGCCGCATGGATGGCCTCGATTTCACCATCCTCCGCTACTCCAACGCCTTCGGCCCGCGCCAGGATCCCCACGGCGAAGCCGGCGTCGTCGCCATTTTCACGGGCCGCCTGCTCGCCGGTGAGCCCTGCACGATCGACGGCGACGGCGAACAGCTCAAGGACTACATCTACGTCGGCGATATCGCCCGCGCCAACGTCCTCGCGCTCACGAAGGGCGGCGGAAGGACGCTCAACATCGGCGTCGGCGAAGGTACGTCCGTGAACACGATCTTCCGCACGCTCAAGGACGCGGTGGGCATCGAGGCCGAGCCCCGGTTCGGCCCCCTCGCGCGCGAGGCGCTCGGCTGGCGGGCCGAGGTGTCCTTCGAGGACGGCATCCGCCGCACCGTGGACAGCTTCCGCCGCTGACGATCGCTCTCCCGCCCGCTGTTCCCCCGGCGACAGGACGTGGCGCGGGCGCGGCGCATCATGGGCATCGCCACCTCCGGCGGCCCGCCTTCACCGGCGGGCCGTGCTTATGGCTCGCGGGTGGACAACAGCCCCGGTTCGCATGAGTGTTCGTATCGTGACGCGCACCTTCGTCTCCCTCGACCTCGAAACCACCGGCCTCGCGGAAGACGACCGAGTCACCGAAATCGGCGCCGTACGCTTCGATGAGACCGGCGCCGTCCTCGAAACCTACGAGCAGCTCGTCAATCCTGGCCGGCCCATTCCAC
This sequence comes from Candidatus Amarobacillus elongatus, assembly GCA_016703545.1. Taxonomy (GTDB): domain Bacteria; phylum Chloroflexota; class Dehalococcoidia; order Tepidiformales; family Tepidiformaceae; genus Amarobacillus; species Amarobacillus elongatus. The sequence continues at coordinate 635,755 of JADJBX010000001.1, read as the reverse complement.
CATTTGTCGCTCGCCTCACCGGCATCACCGATGCGGACGTCGCCGGTGCTCCCGCCATCCAGGACGTCGCCGCCGAGGTGCGCCGCTTCATCGGCGACGGCCCCGTCGTTGGCCAGAACGTGCGCTTCGACCTCGGGTACCTGCGCCGTGAGGGCGTGCTCGTCGAAACGGTGCCGCAGGTCGATACCGTCGTCCTCTCCCGGCATCTCATCCCGGAACGGCAGCCGCGCAACCTGGAGGAGCTCTCGGCGCACCTCGGCGTCGAAGTGGAGACGTACCACCGCGCCCTCCCCGATGCGCGCACCGCCGCCGCCGTCTTCGCCGCCCTGCTCAGCCGCGCCGCCGCCATCCCCGAGGACACCCGCTTGCAGATGGCGCGCCTCATCTGGCTGCACGATCCCGTTGTGGCCGAGCTCATCGCCGGGCGCGCATGGGAGGGGCTGCCCCAGGGCGAACGCAGCCTCCCCGCCATCCGCCCGGCCCCCACCTTCGAAGCCCTCCAGAAGCGGGACCTCCGGCAGGTCGTCATCAAGGGCGAACTCGAACGCGCGCTCGCGGCCGCCCCGTCGGTTTTCGACGGCTTCGAAGCACGCGAGGAGCAGGGGAAGATGGCCGAGGCCGTACGCCGCGCCATGGCCGAGGGCGGGCACTGGCTCATCGAGGCCGGCACCGGCGTCGGCAAGTCCCTCGCCTACCTCCTCCCCGCGGCCATGCACGCCCTCCGCAACGGCGAACGCGTCGTCATCTCCACGAACACCATCGCGCTGCAGGAGCAGCTGATTCGCAAGGACATCCCCGCCCTCCGCCGCATCATCGTGGCCGCCGGGGAGATGAAGGACGAGGCCGACCTTCGCGCCGCCCTCCTGAAAGGCCGCCAGAACTACCTCTGCGTTCGCCGCTGGATGGCGAGCTACATGGCGAACCTCGGCGACCCCGACTTCGCGCAGCTCGCCACGCGCATGCTCCTCTGGCTCCCCGAAACCGAGACCGGCGACCGCAGCGAACTCAGCCTCGATAGGAACGACTTCGTCACCTGGCAGCGCTTCTCGGCACAGGACACGGACTGCCTCGCGAAGCAGCCCGTCTGGGTGCGCGAAGGCAAGTGCTTCCTCCAGCGCGCCCGGAAGGCGGGCGAAAGCGCCCACCTCATCGTCGTGAACCATGCGCTGCTGCTCGCCGATGTCGCCGCCGGCGGCGCCGTCCTCCCCGCATTCGACCATCTCATCATCGACGAGGCCCACAACCTTGAGGAGCAGGCCACACGCCAGTTTGGCGGCACCGTCAGCCGCCGCCTCCTCGCCGAGGCGCTCGAAGGGCTGCATCGCCCTCGCCAGCGGGACCAGCGCGAGGGCGGCGTCGTCACCCTGCTCAAGCAGTTCCCCGAGGGTGGCGTGACCATGGCCGCCGCCGCGCTCGAACAGGCCGTGAGCGCCGCCGCGAAGCTGCTCGCCCCCACCTTCGAAACGCTCGCCGCGCACGTCCCGCGCGGCACCGACGACGATCGCGTCGTGCTCGATGCCGCCGTTCGCGCCTCCCCCACGTGGTCCGCGGCCAACGCCGCATGGGTTCACCTCGATCGCGCCCTCAGCGAAGTGAACGCGCGCGCCGAGACCGCCTCCCAGCTCGTGATGCAGGGCGCCACCACGGAGGAGCCCGACGCCATCGCCGGTGAGGTCGACACCGCCCGCCGCAAGGTCGAGGACCTCCGCTCCTTGCTGAACGCCTTCCTCCAGGATGCGACCGACGGCAGCTCCGTCACCTGGCTCGCCCGCGAACGCGACGGCTCCGCCTCGGTGAACACGGCCCCGCTCGATGTCGGCCCGCGCCTCTGGGCCGAACTCTTCGAGAAGCGCCGCACCGCCGTCGCCACCAGCGCCACCCTCGCCGCGAACGGGAGCATGGAGTACGCCGCAAAGCGCATCGGCCTCGAAACGCCCCGTACGCTGCAACTGGGTTCGCCCTTCGACTACGAGTCCTCGACCCTGCTCGCCGCCATCACGGACGTGCCCGAGCCGTCCGACCGCGGCTACAACGAGGCGGTTGCGCCGGTCATCACGCGGCTCGTGCGCGCCGCCGAGGGCCGCACCCTCGCGCTCTTCACCTCCCATGCCGCGCTGCAGGCGGTGGCCACCCTCATCCGGCCCGAACTCGAAGCCGCCGGCATCAACGTCTTCGCCCAGGGCGTCGACGGCGACCCGCGCCACCTCACCGAAAACCTGCGCACGAACCCGCGCAGCGTCGTCCTCGGCGCGCAGTCGTTCTGGGAAGGCGTCGACATCCGGGGGGAAGCGCTCTCCCAGCTCATCATCGTGAAGCTGCCCTTCGCCGTCCCCACCGACCCCGTGCAGCGCGCCCGGGGCGAGCAGTACGCCAACCCGTTCGAGCAGTACTCGCTTCCCTCGGCCATCCTCCGCTTCCGCCAGGGGTTCGGCCGCCTCATCCGCGACCGCACCGACCGTGGCGTCGTTGCCGTGCTCGACCGGCGGCTCACGGAAAAGCGGTACGGGCGCGCCTTCGTCGATGCACTCCCGCCCTGCACGCGAATCAAGGCTGCATCGCCGGTGGTCGCGGAGCGCGTGCGGGAATGGCTGGAGTGATCCTGGACCTGCCGCTGCAGGGCGCCCGCGTGCGCATCGAGGACGCCGGCGACGGCTCCCTGCGCATCGTCCGCCTGTCAGATGGTCTCGCCGCCGGGCACGTGCGCCTCGAGGATCGCGGCCGCGAGCTCTTCGTCGACGCGCTCTGCATCGACACCGCCGCACGCGGCTACGGCCTCGGCTCCGAGACCGCCCGCCTCGTCCGCGAGGCTGCCGAACGCGGGCCGTGGGACGCCCTTACCGCCTGGGCGCCGCCGCACCTTGGCCTCTCCGTCTACTTCTGGTGCCGGATGGGACTGCGCCCGTTGCATGGCGAAGGCCCCGGCGGCGGTATCGCCTTCCGCCGCGAGCTCCGGGCCACCCACCCTTGATCTCCGCGCACTGATCCCCCGCGCTCCTCAGCACTCAGCACTCAGCACTCAGCACTCAGCACTCAGCACTCGCCGTGCTACTCGACCTTGAGCCCCTTGATCCCTTCCTCCGCGGGCGGGTAGTGGAGGTCCAGCGCCTCGAGCCGCTCGATCAGCGCCTTCGCCACCACCACGTCCCGGTACCACTTCCGGTCCGAAGGGACGACGTGCCACGGCGCCGCGGGCGTGTTGCACTTCGCCACCATGTCCTCGAACGCGTCGCGGTAGTCGCTCCACAGCTTCCGCTCGTCGAGGTCGCCCACCCGGAACTTCCAGTTCTTCTTCGGGTTGTCGATCCGCTCCTGCAGCCGCTCGCGCTGCTCGTCCTTCGAGATATGCAGGAAGAACTTCATGACCACCGTGTTCGAAGACACGAGCAGCGCTTCGAACTGGTTGATCTGCTCGTAACGCGCCTGCCACGTCTCCTTCGGCACCAGGTTCTTCACCCGCTCGACCAGCACGGCCTCGTAGTGGGAGCGGTTGAAGATGACCACCTGCCCCTTGCGCGGCGTGCGCTGGTGGTACCGCCAGAGGAAGTCGTGGCCCAGTTCCTCGTCCGTCGGTACCCCGAAGTTCGCCACCGAACAGCCGAGCGGCCCCACCTGCTGGAACACGCTCTTGATGGTGCCGTCCTTGCCCGCCGTATCGATCCCCTGGAGGACGATGAGCAGGCTATAGCGCCGGTCCGCGTACAGCAGGTCCTGCAGGTCGTTCAGCCGCAGGCGCAACCCCACGATCTCGGCCTCCGCGCGCGCCCGGTCGAGGTCGCCGCTGTACCCCGGGGCGTACTCCCCGAGTTCGAACTTCTTCCCATGTGGAGGAACGAGGAGTTGGGCGTGGTTGTTCGACATCAGGCGTCCCCGGCGCGTTTTCGCCGCTGAGTCTCGGGCAGCGCGTCCGCGAAGTGCGCCTTCCACCCGGCCTCGGGCGTCTCGCATCCAGCCTGCGGCACAAACACCGACCGTTCAACGAGCTCCATCCTGTGGATGTAGCGCGGGCAGTTCGGGAAGATCTGCTCCGCAGTGACGTGCACGATCGCGGTCGCTTCCGGGTATTCCTCCAGGAGCGGGTCGTCGAACGACACCCTCGCCGTGCCGTTCACGCGCATCCGGCTCTGCCGTTCGAAATCGATGAACAGCGTGCCCACGCGCGCGTGCTCGCTGATGTTCCCAAGGCTCATGAACATGCCGTTGCCGTCGTAGTTCGGGAACGCCAGCGTGCTCGTGCCGGTTACGCGAACGAAGCCGGGGTCCCCGCCCTTGTAGGAGCAGTCCAGGTTGCCAGCGGCGTCGCTCGTGGCAAGGAAGAACATGGGCATGCGGGCGATGAAGGCGCGGTCGTTGTCCGTGAACTCCGCGTGCACCGTGACGCGATGGATGGCGTCGGCGAGCCGGCGCGAATCATGCTGGTCCTGCATGGCCCGTTCGCCACTATGAAACGTTTCACCGGACATCGTGCACTCCTGCCGCGGGAAGGGTGTATCGAAGTCCGCGGACCTGTAGATTTGCCGCATCTTACACCCCGATGAGGCGCCACCCATGCCCAGCCGCCGTAACCAGATCGCTCTGACCGAAGAGGAAATGACACAGTTCATGGCCGACGGGTGGACCCTCCAGGTCGCCTCCATCGGCCACAACGGCTACCCCCACCTCGTCGCCATGTGGTACGTCGTCGTCGATGGCAAGCTCCACTTCACCACCTTCGGCAAGAGCCAGAAGATCCTCAACCTCAAGCGCAATCCCAAAATCACCTGCATGCTCGAATCCGGGAAGGCGTACAACGAACTCCGCGGCGTCGTCATCGAGGGCCAGGCCGAGATCATCGAGGACACCGCCGAGACGGCGAAGGTCATGGGCCTCGTCGGCCACAAGTACAGCGGCGCTCCGCTCTCCGATGCGCCCTCCGAGGGCCAGCTGCGCGCAGCCTCCAAGCGCGTCGTCGTGCGCATCAACCCCGTCGACGTCTATTCGTGGGACCACGCCAAGCTCGGCGGCCGTTACTAACCGCCGCATCCGCCGCGTGGCTCGCTGTCCCCTCGCGTTCCCGGAATGTAGTCTTGGGGGTATGAGGAGCGGGGAGGCCACGCGGTGACCGAACAGAAAGCCTATGCAGCGGCGGGCGTCGATATCGCGGCGCGCAGCCGGTTCGCGGCGGGGTTGCCGGGCATCCTCGCCCAGGCACGCCGCCCCGAGGTCCTGAGCGACGCCGGCCCCTTCAGCGGCCTCTTCCGCCTTGGCGAGGGGTACCGCGATGCCGTGCTCGCGGCCAGTGCCGACGGCATCGGCACGAAGGTGAAGGTTCAACTCGCCGCCGGCCGCCTCGATCTCTGCGGCGCCGATATCCTCGGCCACAGCGTCAACGACATCCTCGCCTGCGGCGCGAAGCCGCTCTTCTTCCTCGACTACATCGCCGGCAACGGCCTCACCAACGACCAGAAGACGACCCTCGTCGAGGGTGTTGCCCGCGCCTGCGCCGATGCCGGCTGCGCCCTCCTCGGCGGCGAAACCGCCGACATGCCCGACGTCTACGCCCCCGGCGATTTCGATCTTGCGGGCTTCATCGTCGGCGTCGTCGAGCGCGACCGCATCATCGATGGCTCGAAGGTGCGCGCGGGCGATGTGCTCATCGGCCTCCCCAGCTCCGGGCTGCACACCAACGGCTTCTCCCTCGCCCGCAAGGCCCTCCACATCGCCGACGGCGAACCCCTGGACGAGACCCGCCGCCTGCTCGATGAGCGCCCCCCGCTGCTCGGCGGCCAGAGCGTGGGCGAAGCTCTCCTCGCGACGCACCTCCCGTATGCCGCCGCCATCGACCCCGTGCTCGACCGCGTCCACGGCATCGCCCACATCACCGGCGGCGGCTACGTCGAGAACGTGCCCCGCATCCTCCCCGCCGACGTCACTGCCGTCTTCAATACGAAGACGTGGCCCGTCCTCCCGATCTTCCGCCTCATCGAGCAGCGCGGCGAGATCGCGGCCGAGGAGATGTACGAAGTCTTCAACATGGGCATCGGCCTCGTCCTCATGGTCGATCCCGCCGACGCCGCCGACGTCCTCGAAGCCGTCCCCAACACGTTCCGCATCGGCGAGGTCGTCCCCGCCACGGGCAGGCGCGTCGAACTCAAGGGCCTATGAACCTCGCCGACCTGGACCTCGCGCCCGGGTACCGGCGCTTCTGGTGGGTGCTCCCCCCCGCCGGCATGGCGATCGTGCTGTTCACGGTCCTCCGCTTCTTCGTCCCCGGCGATGGCGACACCCTCGTCGTCACCGAGCGCATCAACCAGACCTTCCCCATGCGCACCACCGGCACCGTTCGCGTCGAGAACTTCACGGGCGACATCTCCATCATGGGCCAGCGGGACACGACGGTGCTGGCGACCATCGTCCGCGAAGGCCGCGGCGATACCGAGCGCGAGGCCTACGACGACCTCACCCGCCTCGAATCCCGCATGGAGCGCCAGGGCGACACCATCACCATCCGCACCTGGCGCGAACCCGGCCCCGCCGGCCTCGGCCGTCCGACCGTGCAGCTCACCGTGCCCTACGGCACCCGGCTCGAGCTCGTCACCGGCCAGGGGAACATCGTCGTGAACTGGGTGCGCGGGCCGATCGCCGCCACCACATCGAGCGGGGACATCACGCTCACGCTCGCCGCCGGGCAGCACTTCCTGCTGGATGGCTCCGGAAAGCTCAACTCCGAATTCGAACTCGATTCCACAATGGCGCCGGTTCGAACCGTCGGCGCGCCCGCCGATGCGCCGCACCTGGACCTCAACGCAATGCGAGGCACCGTCCGCCTGCAGAAGCGAACTCCATAGCGCTCAGGCCGTGCGCGAAAGCGATGGGCGCGTCGCCACGAAGTGACGCGGCAGCCGGACCGTGAACACCGCGCCCGCACCCGGCGGGCTCGACGCCGCGGCCGTCCCGCCATGCGCCCGCACGATGTGCTTCACGATCGCCAGCCCCAGCCCCACGCCCGAGTTCGCGCGCGACGCATCGCCCTTATAAAACCGTTCGAAGACCCTTGGGAGGTCGCTTTCGGCGATACCGGGCCCTTCATCGCGCACTTCGAACGCCACGAGGTCGCCTTCGTCACGTGCGCTCGCGCGGATGGTCCCGCCGCGCGGACTAAACTTGATGGCGTTGTCGACGAGGTTGCACACGACGCGTAGCAACGCCGACCGGTCTCCCTCCACCACCATCGGGCCGCTGTCGAACTCCGTCCGCAGCTCCTCCGCGTCCAGCCGGTGACGCATCAGCGACGACGCCTCCGCGAACAGCTGCGAGAGGTCCACGGGCTCGGGCACCAGCTCCACCGCCCCCGATTCGATCCGTGAAAGGTCCAGCAGCTCGCTCACCAGCAGCGTCAGCCGGTCCACTTGCTGCCGCACGCGCGCGAGGAACGCATCCGTTTCCTCGCCGGGCTCCACGGCGCCGCTTTCGATCGTCTCCACCAGCGCCCGGATCGCCGCCAGGGGCGTGCGCAGCTCGTGCGAGACGTTGCTCAGGAAATCCCGCCGCACCTGGTCGACGCGCTGCACTTCCGTCAGGTCGGTGAGTGTCAGCAACACCGACCATGCGGCGCCGTCGCGGATGGGCAACGCCGCGGCGCGCAGGGGCGTGCGCTTCTGCCCGAAGGTGATGACCTCCGTGGCTCCCTCCTGGCCGTCCGCGATCGCCCGCCGCAGCAGCCCGTCGAGTTCGAAGTCGCGGGCGATTTCGATGAACGGGCGGTTCAACCCTGTCTCCGGCGCGAGCCCGAAGATGCGCTCCGCGGCCGAGTTCAGGAAGCAGACGGTTGTGTCGGCGGTCACCGCGATCATGGGGTCGGAGGAGGCGTCGAACACCGCGCGCAGGCGCGCTTCCTCCGCCGCCACCGTCGCCAGCAACGCCTGGAGCTGACGCGCCATCGCGTTGAAGCTCTGCGTCAGGCCCGCGGCCGGCCCGAGCGAGATCGCCACGCGTTCGCCCATGTCGCCGCTGGCCAGCCGCCGTGCCGCGAGCGAAACATCCTCCACCGCACGCGACGACTCCCGCAGGCCCAGGTACCCAACGGCCGCGGCAAGCGTGATCGCCCCCACCGCGAGCAGCAGTTCGAGCCAGGTGCGCCCCGTCGGGATGGCAAGGGCACCGGCGAACAGCCCCGCGAGCGCGCCCAGCACGGCCACCGCCCCGCCGCGCAGGGCCAGCCGCCCGCTCATCGCCCCTTAGCCTTCGAAGATGTAACCGCTGCCGCGGACCGTGCGCAGCCGCACCGGCTCGGCGGGATCGTCCTCGATCTTTTGGCGCAGCCAGCGGACGTGCACATCAACGGTCCGGGGTCCTCCGTAGAAGTCGTAGCCCCACACCTCATCCAGGATCTGCTCCCGGGAAAATACGCGTCCCGGATGCTGGACGAAGAATAGCAGAAGCTCGAACTCCTTCGGCTTCAATCGCAGTACAGTTCCCCGGCGCCGCACTTCCCGCCGTTCGCGGTCGACTTCAATGTCTCCGGAATGCACCGCCGCCGGCCCCAGGTCCGGTTCCACGCGCGCGCCGGACCGCCGGAGGAGCGCACGAATGCGCGCCAGCAGCTCCCGCATCCCGAATGGCTTCGCAACATAATCGTCCGCGCCCGTGTCCAGCCCCGCCACGCGGTCCCCTTCGCCCCCGAGCGCGGTCAGCATGATGATGGGCACCCGCGTGTCGCGCCGCAGCAGCCGGCAGATCTGCATCCCATCGACGCCCGGCAGCATGACATCGAGCACGATCAGGTCAGGCGTCTTCTCCCGCGCCAGCTTCAGCGCGTCATCCCCGCGCGACGCCGTGAGCACGGTGTACCCCTCGCGCTTCAGGTTGTGAGCAAGCGTGAACAGGAGCGTTTCTTCGTCCTCGACGACGAGCACCGTTGCGGTCGCGGTAACAGGAGCCATTGGTCCCGATGGTTGCGGTCCGTCATTAACAGGCAATGAACGACGCTCCTGCTACCATCTTGCGTGGTGTGCACCGTTCGCCGCCAGTGAGTGGCGCGTGTCGCAGGCGGGGTTTCGATGACGCAGGCAGGTTCGCGGACGCGGTTGGCCATGGGACCGCTCATGCTCGGCGCGGCCATCGTCGTGGCCGTGGCGGTCGGCGCCTTCCTCTTCCTCTCGGGCGGCGGCGAAAGCGCCCCCTCCGAGGTCGAAACCGTCGAATCCCTCTACGACGCGATCGCCCGCAAGGACACAGCCGCCTACCAGGCGCTGCTCGATCCCGAGATCGCCGATGTCGGCTACGCTCCCGCGCCCTGGGACTCGAAGGATGCCGCCTTCGCCGCCAACGCCGCGTCCGTGCAGTCGCTGAAGGTGCTCAAGCTTGTGCAGGACGGCGCGTGGGCGGGCGTGAAGGTCACTGGCAAGGTCGGCGGCACCGACCTCAACGACGCCGTCTACCTCCACCGCATCGGCGACACCTGGAAGATCACGACCGCGCAGGAGTTCGCGCTCGCGGGCAAGACCCCGAGTGGCAATTCGGTCGGCCTCGGGCCCATTGACCCCCAGCGGCCGAAAGAAGGGCAGCCCGCCCCGGATTTCGCCCTGCTCGACGTGCGCGATGGCACGACCGTGCGCAAGCTCTCCGACTACCGCGGCAAGGCCGTCATCCTCAACTGGTTCGCGAGCTGGTGCGACCCCTGCAAGGAAGAGATCCCCGATTTCCAGCACGCAATGGACACTTCCAACGGCGAACTGATCGTCCTCGGCGTGAACTTCCTGGAGTCGCAGGACAAGGCGGCGGGCATCCTGAACTCCCTCAAAGCCACCTACCCGGCGGTGCTCGATACTGACGGCGACGTCGCCGACCACTATCGCGTGGGTGGCGGCCTCCCCGTGACCTTCTTCGTCGACAAGGATGGCGTGCTCCGGGGCATGCAATCGGGCCGCGTGAAGAAGGCGGACCTTGAGGCGCAGCTCGCGAAGGTGGGCATCACCTACCAGGCCCCCTGACCCGGCGCGTTCCTGGTCGACGCTGCTGCCCCCGGGGAGCGGTCCACCTCGGGACGTGAGCCGCGGGCATCGTGTGTACCGGCTCACGGACCGCGTGACGGCGTGACACCCGGCGAGCCACGCCCGGCGTGAATGTGAGAGGGCGGGTGGTTCGCCGCATCGTCCCGCCCGCACGATGACAGCCGTGCGCCGACAAAACCCCCAATCGCCCGCCGGGCCCATGTGCCGCCCGTCGATCGCGCCGCGCCGCACGCGTGGGACGCGCGCACGGCCGTTTCCTGCGCGAACTCGGCAACGCGAGGCGATACCCGGGGGCAGTGGAAACGGGGGACCGGAGTCTCAGGGTGGGACTAGAACGGCAGGTAGTCGGCCGGGTTCACGTACGCGCCCTGGAACCGGATTTCGAAGTGCAGGTGCTCACCAGTCGTGAAGCCGGTCAACCCCGAGATGCCCAGCAGCGTCCCCTGGCTCACCCGCTGCCCCGGCGACACGTTGATCTGGTCGAAGTGCGCGTAGAGCGTCGTCCAGCCTTCGCCACAGTCCACGATCACGTGGTAGCCGTACGAGTACGTCAGGTACTCGACCTTCGTCACCACGCCCGCGCAGCTCGAGAAGACGTTCGAGTGGTGCATGCCGAACAGGTCGAGGTCGATGCCCGTGTGGTACGTGCCGCCGCCGCGGGGCGAACCGAACTGGTCGCTGATGCCGTGCCACCGCGCGAGCGGGAACACGAACTTGCCGCTGCCGCCCGGTCGAGGCCCGCTGCCGCCGCCGGTAATGGTCCCGCCGCCCGAGGGCGTCGTCACCTTCGGGGGTGGTGGCGGTGGCGGAGGCGGCTTCACCGTCGCTCCCGGCAGCAGCAGGTATTCGCCCTGCTGCAGCGCCTTCGGGTCGCGGATGGCGTTCGGCCGGAATTCGATGACCGTGCCCGCCGTGATGTTGTCGTACTGCGCCACGATCGAGTCCACGGTGTCCCCGTGCCCGACCTTGTAGAGGATGCCGTCCTTGCGGGGCACGATGAACTGCTGGCCAACCTTGATCGTGTAGTTCTCGGGGACCGTCGGGTTGTTTTCGAGGAACGTGCGCACGGAGATGCCGAACTGCTTCGCGATGCCGCCCACGGTGTCGCCGGCGCTCGCCTCGTACACCGCGTACGGCTTCTGCGGGTCCACGATATCGGCGAGCGGCTTGATCCCCGCGCCCGCTTCGCCCGACGCCGCCGTCGCGATGGACACACCCGAGGAGAAGCTGGAAACCGGCGAAATCGCACCCGCGGATCGCACACTCGCGACATCTGGCCGGGCAACGAGTGCGGTAATCGAATCGCGCGTCTGGAGGCTCGGCCCGGCGCGGAAATAGGTGTCGACGCGGGACTGCGCGGAGCCGGCGACGCCGGAAAACACGAACTGAGGGGTGGTCGCGGCCGTCGCCTCGGAGGGAGACGGGAACCTCGCCGCGAACGTGACAGCCAGCACCGCCAGCGTCACGACGACGAGGTGGACGGTCATCCGTCCGTGTCGTTTGCCATGCGCGTGTGAGCGCGCACGCGTTCCTTCGTTACCCATGGCCGGAATCGGGTCAGCCTGGAGCGGGAGCGGATCCGTCGCCGCGGCGAGGCCCAGCCTGACTGTGCTCCGGGTCCTCCTTGCAGGCTATGACGGCAATCCCCGATTACCGCCTCGTTCCTCCCTCGGTCCGCCTCCGGCCTAAAGGTCGGTCTTGAGACTGGTGAGGAACTCCTCGTTCGAACTCGTTCGCGTCAGCCGGTCCAGCAACCGTTCGGTCGCTTCCAACTGGTTAGGCGAGTTCTGCGAGATCATAGCCGTCATGCGGCGCACAAGGTAGACGCCTTTGAGAGTCTTTTCGTCGAGCAACAGCTCTTCACGCCGGGTTGAACTGGCCTGGATATCGAGTGCGGGGTAGTACCGCCGTTCCGCGAGCCGCCGGTCCAACCGCAGTTCCAGGTTGCCCGTGCCCTTGAATTCCTCGAACACCACTTCGTCCATGCGCGAGCCCGTGTCGACAAGGCACGTCGCGAGGATGGTCAGCGAACCGCCTTCTTCGCACTTGCGGGCGGCGCCGAACAGGCGCTTCGGCGGGTACAGCGCCACCGGGTCCACGCCGCCGGAGAGCGTCCGGCCGCTCGGTGGAAGTGCGAGGTTGTAGGCGCGCGTGAGCCGCGTGATCGAGTCCATCAGGATGACCACGTCCTGCCCACCCTCGACGAGCCGCTTCGCGCGCTCCAGCGCCATCTCCGCGACCCGCGTGTGATCCTCGACCGGCTCATCGAAGGTGCTCGATACCACTTCGCCGCGCACCGACCGCTGCATGTCGGTCACTTCCTCCGGGCGTTCGCCAATGAGGAGGACGATGAGGTGCACATCCGGGTGGTTCGCGACGATGCCGTTCGCGATGTTCTTCAGCAGCATCGTCTTGCCCGCCTTCGGGGGCGAGACGATCAGCCCGCGCGAACCCTTCCCGACCGGTGCGATCAGGTCGATGATGCGGTGCGTAAGGTTGTCTGGCGTGGTTTCCAGCTTCAGCTGCTGGTTCGGGAAGATGGCCGTCAGGTTCTCGAAGTACGGGCGCCGCTTCGCCGTCTCCGGGTCCATGCCATTCACGGCCTCGACCTTCAGCAGGCCGTAGTACTTCTCGTTGTCCTTGGGGTGGCGCACCTGGCCCGTGACGTAATCACCCGGGCGGAGGGCGAACCGGCGCAGTTGGGATTGCGACACGTAGATGTCGTGCGGCCCTGGCAGCATCGATTCGCCGCGCAGGAAGCCGTAGTTCCCATCGTCCGAGACTTCAAGGAAGCCGCCCGAGAAGATATTCCCGCGCGATTCCGCCTGCTCCTGGAGCAGCCGGAAGATCAGGTCCTGCTTGCGCAGCGTGATCGCGTCTTCCAGCCCGAGCGCGTGCGCTGTCTCGATCAGCTCCTCACGGGGCATCGCTTCGAGCGCGGCGATATTCAATGGAGCCATCAGGCCGTTTTGCCCTGGTTCGGGCTCGGCCATTTCGATGTCCATCATCTGAGGAGGGGGCGGGGGGGCCTGCCTCCGGCGGGGTCGCCGCGATGCGGCGCGGGGTGCGGGTGTAGCGTGCTCTTCTGCCAATGCCATTCTTATCGGGGGAAATGTTGCGGGAATCGTCGGGGAAATCGAAACGGTGGGCGGTTCGCCGCGGGGAGACTGCGCTTCACACTCACTGCAGCCTGCCTAAAGGATACGTCCTGCTCTTCCACAGGTGCAAGCACGCTATCCTGTTCCTGCCTACCGGCGAAAGGAACCCGCACGAATGCACGTCGAAGATCGCCTCAAGGAACTCGGCATCGAACTCCCGCCCGCCTGGGATGTCCCCTCCGACTTCCGCTTCGTGCGCGCCGTCACCACCGGCAACCTCGTCTTCATCTCCGGCCACGGCCCGCGCCGCCCGGACGGCACCCACGTTACCGGCCGCCTCGGCGAGGACCTCGATCTCGATGCCGGCTACGAAGCCGCCCGCCTCACCGCCATCCAGTGCCTCGCCTCGCTCAAGGCCGAAATCGGCGACCTCGATCGCGTCGTCCGCATCGTCAAGCTCCTCGGCTTCGTGAACTGCACCGAGAAGTTCGGCGAGCCGCCCCGCGTCATGAACGGCGCCTCCGACCTCCTCATCGATCTCTTTGGCGAACGCGGCCGGCACGCCCGCTCCGCCGTCGGCATGCAGGCGCTGCCCAACGGCATCGCCGTCGAAGTCGAGATGGTCGTCGAGATCGCCCCCGCAAGTTGAACGCGGGGGGCTGCCGCCGCATACTGGGGAACCTCTGGGGCGGTTAGCTCAGATGGTTAGAGCGCGTCGTTCACACCGACGAGGTCACTGGTTCGAGTCCAGTACCGCCCACCAGCCCGTTCCACAACGCCGAAGCCCGCGCATTGCGCGGGCTTCGTGGTCTCTGCGAACGTGGCGGCCGTTACCGCCCCTGGAAGTTTGGCGCCCGCCGCTCCGCGCTCGCGCGGATGCCCTCGCGGAAGTCCTCTGTCCCCCGCAGCCACGCCTGCTCCTTGCCCTCGTGCGTTGTCGCCGCGCGATACCGCTCGCCGATGTTGCCCCGCATCGTCGCGCGAATGCTGCGCACCGCCAGCGGCGCCGAGGACGCTATCTCGCTTGCGTACCGGATCGCTTCCGCGCGTACTTCCTCCGGCGCGACCAGCCGGTCCAGCAGCCCGATCCGGTACGACTCCTCGCCGTCGAGCCGCCGCCCCGTGAGCAGCATATCCAGCGCCTTCTGCTGCCCCACAATCGGCGGCAGCGTGATCGTCAACCCGAACCCGTGGTGGAACCCGAGCTGGGCGAAGTTCGATGCCATCCGCGTCTCGGTGCACCCCACGCGGAAGTCCGCCGAGCACGCCAGCCCGAGCCCGCCGCCGATGGCCGCCCCGTGGACCGCCGCCACCACGGGCGTCTTCGCCTCCAACAGCCGCGCCGCCTGCATGTAGAGGTCGTTGCTCGTGTCGCGCGCGGTGGGCGCCGTGCCCGCCGCCTGCGCCGAGAAGTTCGCCCCTGCGCAGAAGTGTTTCCCCGCCGCCGCCAGCACCACCGCCCGGCTCGAAGGTTCCGCGTCGATCGCCTCGTACACGTCCGAAAGAGCGCCGATCAGGGCGGCGTCGAAGAAGTTGTTTGGCGGCCGCTGAATCTCCAGGACGACCACGCCGTCCGGCCGCACCTCGACCGCCACATCGCCGTACCGTGCTTCGATTCCCATCTCGTTTCCTCCCCGGCGAGCGGCCGGTGCCCGGCGAATACTACGGACTGCCCGCCCGCGCCGACAACGCATTCGCCGCCCGCCCACGCCGAGCGGCTATGCTACGAGCCAACTATTGGAGGGAAGTCCTTTGTTCGAACTGACCATGAACCGGCTCGACGGCCAGGCCGAGCCGCTTTCGAAGTACCAGGGCCAGGTCCTGATGATCGTGAACGTCGCCAGCAAGTGCGGCCTCACCCCCCAGTACACCCAGCTCCAGGCCATGTACGACCAGTACCACGACCGTGGCTTCACCATCCTCGGCTTCCCCGCCAACGACTTCCGCGAGCAGGAGCCCGGCACCGACGCCGAGATCGCCGAATTCTGCGAACGGAACTACGGCGTCACCTTTCCCGTGTTTTCGAAGATTGCCGTGACCGGCGAGGCGATGCACCCGTTGTACCGCGAACTCACGACGCAGCCCGAGCCCGTCGGCGGCGACGTCACCTGGAACTTCCAGAAGTACCTCGTCGCGCGCGATGGCAGCATCGCCGCGCGCTTCGGCCCGCGCACCGTGCCGGATGCCCCCGAGGTTGTCGAGGCGATTGAGAGCCTGCTCGCCGCCGAAGGCTAAATCGCGTACGTCGCGCGCGGCGCGGCCGGGGTCCCCGGGCGCGCCGCCAGGTCCGCGAAACTGACCGTGTCGACGATCGCCGAGATGGCGTCGCGCACTTCGAGCCACAGCCCCCGCAGAACGCACGTCTCCTCCGATTGGCACCGGTCCTGCGGGCAGGGCGCGAACGCCGTCCGGCTCGCGCACTGGATCGGCGCCAGCGGGCCATCCATCACCCGCACCACCTCGCCCACCGTGATCTCCGAGGCCGGGCGTCCCAGGGAGAAGCCGCCCTGCGGCCCGCGCATGCTCTTCACGATGCCGTGCGCCTTCAGGTCCAGCAGCAGGTGCCCCAGGTACTTCTGTGGGACCTTGCAGCGGTCCGCTAGCTCCGCCGCCGGGAGCTGCGCCCCTCGCCCCGCTCGCGCCAGTTCGAGCACCACCCGCACCCCGTAATCGCCCCGTGTTGAAAGCTTCACCCCGGCATTCTAGCCGCCGTCCCGCCCGCAATGTGGCCGGGGCCATCGCCAATCCCCGCCCGAGCGGGCACACTCTTGGGTGCGATGCGCGCGCCCGTCCGGGACTTCCGGCCCCGCGGCAAGCGCCAAGATTTCGAAGGAGAGAGCACATGTCTTTGCGGCTGGGCGACCCGGCACCCGATTTCACGCAGGAGTCCACCGAGGGCCCCATCCACTTCAATGAGTGGAAGGGCGATAGCTGGGCGATCCTCTTCTCCCACCCCGCGGACTTCACCCCCGTCTGCACCACCGAACTCGGCATGGTGGCGAAGCTCAAGCCCGAATTCGACCGGCGCAACGTCAAGCCCATCGGCCTCTCCGTCGACCCGCTCGATTCGCACGTGAAGTGGGTGGGCGATATCGCCGAGACCCAGGGCACCGCCCTCAATTACCCCCTCCTCGCCGACGCCGACCGCTCGGTCGCCACTCTGTACGACATGCTCGAAGGGGGCGAAGGCGCCACGAGCACCGTTCGCTCGGTGTTCGTCATCGATCCCGCGGGCAAGCTCCGCCTGACGCTCACCTACCCCGCCTCGACCGGCCGGAACTTCGACGAAATCCTGCGCGTCATCGACTCGCTGCAGCTGACCGACAAGTTCAAGGTCGCGACCCCCGTGAACTGGCAGGCCGGCAACGACTGCGTCGTCCTTCCCACCATCAAGAACGAAGACGCCGCGACCCTCTTCCCGAAGGGGTTCACCGAGGTCAAGCCGTACCTGCGCATGACCCCGGACCCGAGCAAGTAGCAGCGCCAGGCGGCCCTTTCGGCCACCCGGTTGCGCCATCGGCCTCCTCCCCGCGAGTGCCGTTGCACGTTCGTTTCGAAGGGCCCGCTCCCCGTTCCGGGGGCCGGGCCCTTCTGGCTATGGTGGCTGCGGGAGGGCCCCATGCCTGCATCTGGAAACGGCGAAGCCACCGTCACCACCGACCACAAGACGATCCGCGAGTGGGTTGAGTCGCGCGGAGGTCACCCCGCCTCCGTCGAGGGTACCGCCGGCAAGAGCGATGCCGGGCTGCTCCGCATCGATTACCCCGGGTACCGTGGCAAGGCCAGCCTCACCGAGATCTCCTGGGACGAGTTCTTCGGCAAGTTCGAAGAGAAGAAGCTCGCCTTCCTCTACCAGGAGCGCAGCGCCAGCGGCCGAGAGAGCCGCTTTAGCAAGCTCATCACCCGCCGCGGCGCCGAGCGCCGCGATCGCGCCCGCGCCCGCCGCTCCGGCGCCGATGCCGCCGCGGGCGGTGAATCCCGGGCTTCCTGCGATGGGAAGGAGAGTGGCGCCGCGTCCCGCCGCTCGACCAGCAGGAAGTGATGCGCCACGCTTTGAAGGCATGAGGCGCTCCCTTGGCTGACCATCCCGAACGGCGCAAAGCCGGCGTGCTGCTCCACCCCACCTCCCTCCCCGGCCCCTTCGGCATCGGGGACCTTGGGCCCGCGGCCTACCACTTCGTCGACTTCCTCGCGAGTGCCGGTCAGCGCCTCTGGCAGGTGTTGCCGCTCGCACCTCCCGGGGCGGGGCATTCGCCGTACGCCGCGCGGTCCACGTTCGCCGGAAACCCGCTGCTCATTTCGCCCGAGCTCCTTCGCGACGACGGCCTCCTCGATGACGGCGACCTCGCCGCCGCCGGCCTTCCGGAGGAGGGCCGCGTCCCCTGGGACGAAGTGGCCGCCCGCCGCGAGATCCTCCTGCGAACCGCCTGCGACCGCTGGCGCGGTCAGGGCCGATCGCACGAAGCCGGCGACTTCCGCGCCCGCGCCCACTGGCTCGGCGATTACGCCCTGTTCATGGCGTTGCGCCGCAAGTACTGCGATGTGAGCTGGCTGGATTGGCCCGCCGACCTGCGCCGGCGCACGCCCGCCGCCCTCGAGGCCGCGCGCGAGGAGCTCGCCGGCGAAGTCGCCCTCCACGAGTTCGTGCAGTGGGCATTCGATCGCCAGTGGGCCGCCATCCGCCGCTATGCCCACGAACGCGAAGTCGCCCTGATGGGCGACATGCCGATCTTCGTCGACCACGACAGCGCGGACACGTGGTCGAACCAGCACATCTTTAAGCTCGACGCCGACGGCCGGCCCGTGTCCGTCGCCGGCGTCCCACCGGATGCCTTCTCCGCCACCGGGCAGCGCTGGGGCAACCCCCTCTACGACTGGGAGGCGCTGGCCGGCGATGGCTACGGCTGGTGGCGCGACCGCCTGGCGTGGGCCCTCGCGCAGGTCGACGTCCTCCGGCTGGACCACTTCCGCGGCTTCGAAGCCGCCTGGGAGATCCCCGCCGATGAGCCGACCGCGGTCAACGGCGCGTGGGTGCCCGGCCCCGGGCGCGCGCTCTTCGATGCGCTCACGGCCGCCCTCGGCCCCCTGTCCGTCGTCGCCGAGGACCTGGGCGTGATCACGCGCCAGGTGCGCGCGCTCTGCGACGGCCTCGGCTACCCGGGGATGAAGGTGCTCCAGTTCGCCTTCGGCGACGATGCCGCGAACCCCTACCTGCCCCACAACCTCGATCCCCGGTCCGTCATGTACACCGGCACCCACGACAATGACACCACCGCCGGCTGGTTCGCGACCGCCGGCGACCTGGAGCTCGCGAACCTCCGCCGGTATCTCGCCTGCGAAACGCCTGCCCCGGATGACCTCATCCGCATGGCCTACCGATCCGTCTCCGAACTCGCCATCCTCCCGATGCAGGATGTGCTGGGGATGGGGAGCGAAGCGCGGATGAACGTCCCCGGCGAACCCGATGGCAACTGGGGCTGGCGCTTCCGCTGGTCCGACCTCCCGGCCGGACGCCACGAATGGCTGCGCGAACTCGCCCGCACCTATGGCCGCTGGGGGCTGCCCGAAAAGGACCCTGCCTGACCCTGCCCTGCCCCCGCATATGCGAGAATCCTCCGCCACAACGGAGGAGGATTCCCATGGGGCACATCGAACTCGCGAGCGGCGCCTTGCTGGACACCGTCGACGATATCCACGACATCGAGGCGCTCGCCGGCCCCGTCGGCGATGGCGCCCGCCGCAAGGACATCGGCCGCATCGACCACAACTTCGCGCGCTTCATTGAGCGCTCGCCCTTCATGCTGCTCGGCACGGCGAGCGCGGACGGCCGCGGCGATGTCAGCCCCCGGGGCGACCTCCCCGGGTTCGTCCACGTCCTCGATGAGCGCCACCTCGCCATCCCCGAGCGCCCCGGCAACCGCCGTATGGACTCCATCCACAACATCCTCGAGACCGGCCGTGCGGGGCTCCTGTTCCTCATTCCCGGCAGCGACGACACGGTTCGCGTGAATGGCCGTGCCGCCGTCACGCGCGACGCCGCACTGCTCACGTCCATGGCGGTCGATGGCAGGCCGCCCGCGCTCGCCATCGTCGTCACGGTCGAGGAGGCGTACCTGCACTGCGCGAAGGCGTTCCGCCGCTCGCGCCTCTGGGACCCCGCAGCCCGCATCGACCGTTCCGAGATCCCCTCCGCCGGCTGCATGCTCCAGGAGCAGCTCGCGCTCGACCAGCCCGGTGAACAGGTCGATGCCTACCTCGAGGCGGGCTACACGAAGACGATGTGGTAGCCGCGCCACGCGAAAACGCGCCCTCCTGGTTCGGGAGGGCGCGTTCGGTTGGGATTGTGGCGGCGGCGGGGCTAGGCGGCGCGTTCCTCGGCAGCCGGCTCGGCGGCCTGTTCTTCAGCCTCTTCCTCGGTCTCGTCGCTCTTCTTCCGCGGCGCGGCCACCTCCGCGGCGGCCGGTTCCACGACCGGTTCGGGCGTCGGCTCCGGCTCGGGGGCGACTTCCTCGGCCACCACCGGCTCCATCACCGGCGGCAGTTCGTCGTCCATCGCGAGGATCGCCCGCGTGATGACGTTCGAGGGCTCAATCCATCCCTCGTCGTCCCGCGACCCGCGCGAGAACAGCGAACCAAGCCAGTTGAGCAGGCTTCGAAGCCAGTCCATAAGGACTAGACCATAAACCGCCCCTACGGGTGCGAGCAACCCGATGTCCACCAATACCCTTAGGGCGAACGGTCATTCCCCGGGAATGCCGTCCAGGAAACCGGCCAGGACGGCGTTGAATTCCAATGGGTTTTCAAAGTACGCCGAGTGCCCCGCGCCCTTGATTTCGTGCATCCGGGAGCCGGGAATCAGCTCGTGCGCCTCGCGGATCATCTCCGGCGACGTGATCAGATCGTGTTCGCCCACCATGAACAGAATCGGCACGCCCACCGACGCCAACGGCCCGTGCATGGACCCCCGGTAGGTCGCGGGGGGCCTGCCGAGGAAGCCCCGTGGCCGCTTCGGGTTGAGCGCGTTGATCTGCCGGTAGAGGTGCGCCAGTGCCGGGTTCGCGCGTTCGAACGGCTTCGCCAGCGCGTGTTCCCGCAGCCCCCCCTCGCCACGTTCGTCGCGCAGTTCGTCCTGGAGTTCGCGAACGCGGTCGTTGGTCGCGCCCGCCGTCGTCCCGCATAGCGTCAGCGACCGGATCCGCCCCGGCGCCAGCCGCGCCAGCCCCGCCACCGCCCGTCCCCCCATCGATTGCGCCACCACATGCGCCCGTTCGATCCCGAGGTGCTCCATCAGCGCGATCAGGTCCGTGCCCAGGACGAAGCGGCCCACGGCCATGTCCCCGCGCGAGACGCCCCAGCCGCGCGCATCGAACACCGTCACCCGGTATCGCTCCGCGAACGCCGGTACCTGCTGCCACCACGACAGGTGATTCCCGCCGGCCCCGTGGTGGAAAACAAGGTCCGGTCCCGAGCCGTGCTGTTCGTAGTACAGGGTCGCGCCGTTCACATGTGCGTAGGGCATGGCGCGGAGCTTAGCGCCCCCGGCGCAGCCGTCCCAGTGGGTTCTACACCTCGAGCGTGAGCCCTTCGCGCCCTGGCACCAGCTCGTACGGCGGCCGGCAGCTCAGTGCGTCCTCGTGCAGCGCATCCAGGAAGTCGTCCGAATGCGAGGGGTCGTGGTGGAACGTCACCAGCCGCCGTACGTCGCACAGCGAGGCCATCGCGAGCGTGTGCGACATCGCGCTGTGCCCCCACCCCTCGTGGTCGGCGTACTCCCCGTCGGCGTATTGCGCGTCGTGGATGAGCACGTCCGCGCCGCGAGCCAGGTCGTACCCGGACGTCCATTCCGGCTCCCGTGGGAAGTGCCGCACCCCCAGCGCCGGCTCGTGGTCCGGCAGATACGCGAGCACCCGGCCGCCTTCTTCGATGCGGTATCCCAGCGTGCCGCCCGGGTGGCAGATGAGCTTCGCCGTGACCCGGAACGGCCCCAGCGCGAACGGGTCCTCCGTCAGCCCGTGAATGCTCAGCGCGCACGGCAGGTCGCGAATGCGCACGGGGAACAGGGGTGGCGAAAGGTACCGCGCCAGCCGCTCGCGCATCCGCTGGTCCGTCGACGACGGGCCCCACAGGTGGACTTCCGCGCCCGGCCGGAAGAATGGCGCGAAAAACCCGAGCCCCTGGACGTGATCCATGTGCAGGTGGCTGAGGAGCAGGTCGATGCGCCGTTCGCTCGCCAGCGTCGCCCCCAGCCGCCGGATCCCCGACCCCGCGTCCAGCACCAGCAACGACCCGTCGCTCGCTCGCACCTCCACGCACGCGGTGTTCCCGCCGTACCGCACCGTTTCCGGCCCGGCGCTGGGGATCGAACCGCGCGTCCCCCAGAGGGTCACCTTCACGGCTGTGGAACCTCCCAGAACATCGCGAAGGCGCCCAGGTGCCGCGAGCCCTGCGCTTCCACCGGCATCGATGTCGATTCGATCAGCCGCCATGAGCCGTCCAGCCCGCGCATCCGCATCCGCAGGTGCGCCGGCCGCCGCTCGCGCAGCGCGATGCCGAGGGGGTGCTCTACCGGCGAAAGCCGCTCCCCATCTTCGTACTGGAGGTTGAACAGGTCGGCCAGCTGTTCGGCGCGCAGGTCGCCCGCGTCCTCGAACCGCTGCCCCAGGACGCGCTCCGCGGCCTCGTTGAAGAACAGCAGCACGCCCTCGTGGTCCACCAGCAGGAGGGGCACCGTCAGGTAGCTCGCCCACTGCCGAAGAAGGATCAGTTCAATCGCCTGCTGTGCCATCGGGCGGCATTGTGGGACGGAGGGCGGCCCCGCGATAGGGCCCCCACGGCCCTCTTCCGTGGACCCATTCACACACGCCGTCCCACTGGAGCGTGCGGTGCCGAAGCGTAGGCTGCACCCAAACGACGAGGGGGATTCCGAACTTGGACGACGTCTTCATGGAGAACCTGCTCGGCCGCGTCCGCGCCATGAACATCCTCTGGGAGCGCGCCGTCAGCGACATGACGCTCGAGCACGTGAACCACTTCGAGCGCGACGGCGTTCTCCCCATCGCCTTCAGCCTCAGCCATTACATGCGCGGCCAGGACCAATCCATCAGCCGCATCTTCCTCACCCAGGACACCCTCTGGAGCCGCGACGGCTGGGCCGCGCAGGTCGGCGTGAATGTCGACGAACTCGGGCGCGAGCAGACCGTCGAGGAGATGCAGCACCTCCGCCTCGGCGACTTCGATGCGTGGCGCGCCTACCAGTCCGCCGTCATCGCCCAGACCGAGGGCGTCCTGCATTCCCTTACCCCGGAGCGCCTGGCGGAGGTCATCTTCCCGTCCATGCCCCCGCCGCTCGCGAACACGTTCTGCGCCATCGTCGTGGGGCCGGGCGCCTTCCGCCGCCTCCACGCGCTGGAATGCTTCGTCTTCCAGCACGGCATCCGCCACCTGGGCGAAATGGAGCACGCCCGCGCGCTCGTCGGACTCGGCGGCATGACGAGCTAGTTGTCGTTCCCGGCGGGATGTCCGGCCGGGCTACTCCTTGCCGAAGGCGACCACGCTCCCGTCCGTCGCTTCCTTCTTCTGCTGCTGGGGGTGCGATGCGTTGTGCTCGCGGATCGCCTTCAGGATCGCCTGGCCGGCGCCCTGCATGAGCTCGCCCTTCGCGGCCCCCACCCAGCGTGCGCTCTCCTCGACGCCCGCGGTGAGTCCCTGCAGCTTCGGCATCACGTAGCGGGCAAACAGGTCGTAGCTGCGGAACATCGCCTCGCCCCGGCCCGCCCAGTCGTGCGCGAAGCCGATCACCGTCCCGAACCCGCCGCTGATCTCCTGCAGCTTCCGGATCTGCGCGACCGCGTCCTCTGGCGGCCCGAAGATCGCCGACCCGTTCGCCATCATCGCGCGCGCCATCACCGCCCCGTCCTCCACGTAATTCGCGTTCGGCCGGCCGAGCACATCAACGTTGTACTGGTTGTGCCACTGCTTGATCCCGTCGGCCACCTCCGCGATCGCCTGCTCCCGCGTGGGGGCGATGTGCCACTGCGTCATCACGCGCCAGTTCCGGCGATCGATGACCTGGCCGTTTTCCTGTGCGTAGGTCTCGCCGAAGCCCCACTGCGTGGGCAGCGCCGCCAGCCCCTCGACGCTGTTCGAAGCCACCGAGATGACGCCGATGCCGTATTTCCCCGCGACCTTCATTCCCGCCGGGCTCACGCTCGAAGCCGACACCATCGGCAGTTCATCTTGCAGCGGCAGGATCTGGAGCCGCGCTTCGTTCAGTTCGAACCAGTCGCTCTTGTGTGTCACCGTCTCGCCCCGGAGCAGCCGCTGGATCACGCCGGTCGCCTCGTCCATACGGTCGCGCTGGGTCGCCGGGTCGATGCCGAGCATCATCGCGTCCGACGGCAGCGCTCCCGGCCCCACGCCGAGCATCGCGCGGCCGCGTGTCAGGTGGTCGAGCTGGACGATGCGCGCCGCCACCGTGAACGGGTGGTGGTACGGCAGCGACACCACGCCGGTCCCGAGGCGGATGCGTTGCGTCCGTTCACCCGCGGCCGCGAGGAAGAGCTCCGGCGAGCCGATCGTTTCCCATCCGCCGGAGGGGTGCTCACCCACCCAGAACTCGTCGGAGCCAAGGCGAGCGACGTGCGCGGCGAGTTCGAGGTCGCGCTGAAGCTGCAGCGTCGGGTGTTCGCCAACGGGGTGGTGGGGTGCGAGGAAGACGCCGAATCGCATGCGCGCCATGACTGGCCTCCGCGTGATGGTCGGCCAGTTATACCAGCCGCGCGCGCCGCGTGCCGCCCGCCGAGGGGGTTGGCACATCCGCCCCGCTCGCGGCACGATGCGCTATCCGGCGGCACGACCACGGGACAGGGGGCAACGGTGGACGACTTTCTCGAATTGGCGACGCGCGACACGCTGCGCATCGGACTCATCTCCGATACGCACATCCCGGAATCACGCACCGAGCTCTGGCCCCAGGTCTTCGATGCCTTCGCGGGCGTCGACGCCATCCTCCACGCCGGCGATATCCACGAACTCTTCGTACTCGACCAGCTCCACGACATCGCTCCCCTGTGGGCGGCGCGCGGCAACGGCGAGGACGGCTCGGGTGGCCGCCCGGTTCAGCCCGACCACTGGCGCATGCGCGAATCCTGGGTGCTCACGCTCGGCGGTCTCAAGGTCGGGATGACCCACGACGTGCCCATCCCGGAGTACCCGCCCCACGTCACCCTCGAACGCGCCCTCAAGCGCTACTTCGGCGAAAGCCAGCTCGATGTCCTCGTATACGGCGACACGCACGTCGAGGCCATCGACACCGTCAACGGCATTCTCTGCATCAACCCCGGCTCGCCGACCTACCCGCACAACCTCAACACGCAGCTCGGCACCATCGGCTTCCTCGAAATCAGCGGCGGGAAAGCCGATGCCACCATCTGGCAGCTCACCGACGACGGCATCGAACCGTTCGACTGGAGCCGCTGGCGCCGCAAGCGCTAAGGCGCCGCCAACCGCCTGCCCCGTACGTCACTCGTGCGAACGACTCGCCCGAGGGAGCGCCGTTAGCGCGTTCCCACCTGGTACTGGCACACGCTCGCGCCGTCGAGCCGCCACGCCGTGCGGTCCACCTGCCCGTCCGGGATCTGTTCGCGAATGAACTCCAGCTCCGCCACGCACATCCGCGGGTAGATGCGAGCCGCCGCGAAGATCGGGCAGTGCTGGAACTGGATCTCGTGGCCCGCCGCGCCATCGACTTCCGGCAGGTACGAGTCGCGCGCGAACAGCTGGGCCACGCCCTCGATTGCGCATCGATCCCCGCGGGCGGGCCCCCGCGCCGCGCGCGCTCCGAGCGCCAACGCCATTCGTCTTCGAGGAAGCGATCGAGCATCGCCGGATTCTCGCGCTGGACGAAGGTCATCAGCCGCGTGAGCAGCTCCTCGTACCCATTCGGAAACAGCGACTCGGCGGCGGGCGTGAGGTGGTACAGGCGGCGCCTGCGCCCCGGCCCCTGCCCGATCTCCCGGTAGGCGATGAGCCCCTCGCCCGTGAGCCGCCCAAGGTGCTGCCGGATGGCGCTCACCGTGACGTAAAGGGCCTCGGCCAGCTCGACCGCGTTCGCCTCCCCCCGCTGCTTCAGGGTGAGCACGATCTTGCGCCTCGTATTGGTCAGCTGTTCGCGGGTTGTTGGGGTGTTAGTCATCTTTTTGCCTGTTCTGATGAAGATACCCCGAATGGGATTCGGCGATAGGTGAATTCGTGCCCCTGGTCGAATTCAGTAGAAAGAACAGGCTCACCTTTTCTCCGAAACTATCCCATAACAAAGCGAAAATATCTGCGGACATGTGGCGCACCGATCCGGTATCCATTGGTCCCACTTTCAGTCCCGCCCCGAAAACCCTACCCGTCACCATGGGCCGTCGGCCGCCGGGCCTTTCGCGCCAGCGCGATCGCGAACGCTTTCGCGTGTGCCTCCGCGGTCTGGCGCGTCGTGAAGTGCGCCCACGCCCGCTGGCGCCCGGCTTCCGCCATGGCAGCGCGACGGTCGGTGTCGCCATGAAGGGCCGTGATCGCCGCCGCCACGGCCACAGGGTCTTCCGCGGGCACCACAATACCCGTCTCCGTCGTAACCGCCTCTCGCACCGCCCCAACATCCACCGTGATGACGGCGATGCCCGCCGCCATCGCCTCAAGCACCGCCGTGGGGATCCCCTCGCTATTCGGCACGGATGTGAGCGCGAACAGGTCGAACGCGGGCAGGAGTGCCGGCACCCGGCTCCCTGGCTCGACGAACACCAGGTCGGGGTCGAAGCCGAGCAGCCGGGCCTCGCGCCGCAGCCGTTCCTCGTACCGCGCCTGCGTGGGCGTCCGCGCCCCGAGGATGCGCAGCGCGAGGTTCGGCACCCGCTCGCGCGCTCGCGCGGCCGCGCGGATGAGGTACTCGTGCCCCTTCTGCGCGTTGATGTTCCCGACCGTCCCCACGAGGAAGGCGCCAAGGTCGACACGCAGCTCCGCGCGCGCCGCGGCCCGCCGGGCGGGGCTATCCGCGAAGGCGGCCACGTCCACCGGCGGGAAGAACGGGACCAGCCGCCGCCGGAAGCGGGTCGCGCCCGGGTGGACGCGCGCCACCTCGCGCCCCGTCGTCATCAGCGAATCCGCGAGCGCCGTCACCACGGGCATCAGCACCCGGCGCATGAGCATGGGCGGGCGGGTGTCCACCAGCTGCCAGGTCACGGGAATGCCCTCCGCCCGCGCCGCGAAGCCCGCATGCGGGTTCGTCAGACCCGTCACGAGGACGAGGTCGATGGCTCGCTCCCGCAGCAACCGCCGGATCGCTCGTACCTCTGGCACGAACCCCGCCAGGAATCGCGCCTGCACCCGTGGGTCGGGGGTCGCGCGCAGCCGGTGCAGGGGCAGCGTCACCGTTTCCACATTCCTCTCGGCGAGCCTTGCGACGGAGTTCCCGGGTTCGTCCGGGAGCAGTACGAGCGTCTCCCACCCCAGTTCGCGCAGGGGCGCTGCCAGACGCAGCGCCTGGTTGGTGGGCCCGCCGAACACGGGGTAATGGATCACGTGAAGGAGGCGCTTCATCGGTGCGCGGTCAACGGGTGGTGGGCGTCCACCCGCCCTCGGTGCCGGGAGCCGCCGCGCGCCGCCGGTCTGTCGCCAGCCAGCACACTCCGGCGAGCGGCACGACGGAGAACGCCAGCTTCACGACAGTGTCTGTCGGGCTGTCGCGCAACAGAATGGGGATGAACGGCAGCAGCGCCGAAAACGCCAGCTGCATCACCTCGCTCTGCCCGTGCAGCAGAAACGACGCGTAGAGAAGCCGCAGGAGAATTCCCACCAGGAGCATTCCGAGCACGACGCCGATGTACGAAGCATCGAGATAGAAGTACAGCAGGATGGAAAATTCGGGGTTCGCATAGCCGCCCTTATACTCGATCGGCCACGTCTTCTCGATGACCTGGTGCCGCGCGGCGAGCGGTTTCTCGCTCCACAAGAGGCGCGGTAATGGCCGTACGAAGGTGTCGCCAATGGTCGCGAACCCGTGGGTACTGGCCGGGTTCACCGAATCAACGGCGATAACCCCGGCGAGTGCCGGCGCCATCTCCGCGTCGGCCTGCGTGGTAATCGGGTCCAGCGATTCCAATGGGTGCGTCAACGTCGTCACGATGGCGGCATTGAGGCCGTCGCCCCGTGCGTCGCGTGCCAACAGGAGCGCGTGCGACGCCAGGAGCGCGCCAATGGCAACTACCACCACCGCAGCCGCGGCCGGCCGCCGTCCTCGTGACACGTAGAAGTAGGTCGCCAGCGAGCCCGCCAGCGGCAGGATGAAGATGCGGTTGCCCGTCGGCACCGCGATGACAAGGAGCATCGCCGCGATCGCCGCCGCCACCGCGAGGATGCCGAGGTCGCGCCGCGCCCGCGATGCCGCCGCCGCCAGCAACGCCGCGGGAATCAGCAGGAACGGCCCGTAGTAGAGGTACCCCGTCGACTGCCGGAACAACCCCACCTGCGAGATATCCCGCCCGGCGAGGAAAGACCGGATGGCCGCCGTCCCGCCCGAGGTCATGAGGAACAGGCCGAACAGCACCATCCCCATAAGCGCGGTCAGCAGCGCCCCGGCCAGCAGCGAATCCGAGTGCAGCCGCGCGGTGGGGGGCCGCAGCCGTCGCGCAATCCGCGGGCCAACGGGCAGGTAATACCCCACGACCATCGCCGCCGACGCCGCCAGCCCCAGCCCGATGACCGTGTCCATCGTCCCGGAAATATCGATGATGCGCGTCGGCCGGACGTAGACCAGGTCACCCCGGATCAGCTCCGACGCCGGCCGGATGACGAACATGGTCCCGTGGGCCGCCACCGCCACGAAGATCGGTTCGAACGGGTCGAAGGTGCGGAGGTGCAGTGCGCGAAGGAATGGCACCGCGAGGATCGCCCCGGACGCGACGAGCATCGCCGCCTCCAGCGACATCCCCGCGAGCGCGACCGCGCCGCCCGCCAGCGCCGCCACGGCCAGCGCCGCCACCGCGAACGCGGCTCGCGGCGGCACCCGGGGCGCCGACATGGGGAACGCGCGGACTGCCATACGTGCCATGTTATCGGCCGTCCTGCGTACGCAGCGCACGTTCCGGCGCCGCCCGCCCGTCGTTGGCGGCCCGCGTGCCCTCGGCCCGCGTCCAAAGTGTGGCCAGCACCGCCAGGCTCACGGCGCCCGCGATGCCCAGGGCGACGGCAACGCCGTTCGCTTCGAACGCCGGGACCAGCACCGCCGCCGCCACCAGCAGCGAAGCCCACGACGCCACCTCCGCCACGGTGTCGATCGCGCCCAGGCCGGCTCCACGCGCGCAGTCGCCGAGGACGCGGTCCACGGAGAAGAGCACGGCGCCGGCAAGCAGGATGCGCGCGGTCGTTCCCGCCTCCGCGAACTCCTCCCCGAAGAACACGCGGATGACCAGCGGCACGAAGGCGATCGCCACGGCCGCCACGGGCACCACCACGAGCAGCGTCAGCCGCATATGGTGCCGCACGATCGGCCCGGCCAACGCGCGATCCTTCGCCACGGCCGCGGCCACGCGCGGGTACGCGACAGCGCCGATGCTCGCCGCGATGAACCGCGGCAGGTTCACGAACGCCAGCGCGACCACGTAAATGCCCAGGGCCACCGGAGAAAGGAACAGCCCGACCAGCAACTGATCCAGGCGGAACGTCTCAATGGGCGAGATCGCGCCAACCATGGATCGCAGTCCGAACCGGCGCAGCTCCGCCGCGGCGGGAGCGCCCGGGGTGGCCGCGGGCAGCCCGCGCAGGCCCACCCAGAGGCTCGCCGCCGCTCCGAGCACGTGCACCCCCACCCACGCCGTCATCACCTCCGGCAGCCGTTGCCCTTCTCCAAGGAACAGGGGCACGAGCAGGGCGCAGTAGAGCGGCGAAGGCAACACCCGGAGCGCCTGGAACCAGGCACGTCGGCCCAGGCCCTGGAGCAGCGCGAGCCCGTATTGGTGCGCCACCCATGCGGGCACGAATGCCGCCGAGACCAGGCCGCTCACGAGCAGGTACCGTGCGTCGCCGCCGTAGACCACGAGGACGAAGAGGGGGCGTTCGCGGCGCCGAGCCCCAGCGCCGGCACAGCCGTGAGCCAGCCCAGGGCGCGCAACACGGGCCGCGCGTGGCCGCCATCGGCCGCGACCTGGAACGTGATGGCCAGGGGCAGCCCGAGGGTGGCGATGTGCGCGAGGATGGCCGGCAGTATCAGCAGCAGCGCGAGATGGCCGCGGTCTTCGGGCCCCAGGATGCGCGCGCCGAGCGGCCCGCTCACGACCAGTGACCCCTGGATCAGCAGCCCCGCCGTGATCGACGACGCGACTTCGGCATGGCGCCGGGCGAAGGGCATCGCGCGGCGCGTCACGGCGCTAGCCCGTTCCGT
Source organism: Candidatus Amarobacillus elongatus (assembly GCA_016703545.1). Taxonomy (GTDB): domain Bacteria; phylum Chloroflexota; class Dehalococcoidia; order Tepidiformales; family Tepidiformaceae; genus Amarobacillus; species Amarobacillus elongatus. The sequence goes on along the minus strand of JADJBX010000001.1, from coordinate 606,248 downwards.
CGCCCGCGGCGCGCGTCCGCTCGTACCACTCGACCGTTCGCCGCAGCCCCTCCTCGAAGGGGATGGCCGCCGTGAACCCGAACCGCTCACGGGCGCGTGTGGTGTCGAGTGCCCGGCGCGGCTGCCCGTCCGGCTTCGAAGGGTCCCAGCGGAAGCCGCCCCGGTACCCCGTCACCGCCGCGATGGCGCCCGCCAACTCGCGGATGCTCATCTCGTGGCCCACGCCCAGGTTCACCGGCTCCTCGCCGTCGTACCGCTCGGCTGCGAGCACGATGCCGCGCGCCGCGTCCTCGACGTACAGGAACTCGCGCGAGGCCGCTCCCGTGCCCCACAACTCCACTTCCGCCGCCCCGGCGTCGCGCGCTTCCACGCACTTGCGGATCAGCGCCGGGATGACGTGCGAACTTTCGGGGTCGAAGTTGTCGTGCGGCCCGAACAGGTTGACCGGGAGCAGGTGGATCACGTTGAAGCCGTACTGCTGCCGGTACGCCTGGCCCTGCACGAGCAGCATCTTCTTCGCGAGGCCGTACGGCGCGTTCGTTTCCTCCGGGTACCCGTCCCAGAGGTCGGCTTCCCGGAATGGCACGGGCGCGAACTTGGGGTACGAACACACCGTCCCTACCGTCACGAACTTCCGCACGCCCGCCTGCCGCGCGTGTTCGATGAGTTCGATGCCCATGATCGCGTTGTCGTAAAAGAAGCGGCCCGGGTTCTCGCGGTTGGCCCCGATGCCGCCAACGACGGCCGCGAGATGAATGACCACGTCCGGCCGCGCGTCGGCGAGCATGCGGCGGATGGCGTCGCGGTCCCGCAGGTCGTACTCGCGCGAACGGGGCACGAACACCTCCGCCGCCCCGTGCGCCCGCAACTCCTCCACGACGAAGCGGCCGAGGAAGCCCGAGCCCCCAGTGACAACCACACGGCTTCCCGCCCACGCCTCAGGCATCGCGCATGACCCCCTCGGGGTTGAGCCCCTCAGCCTTGAGATCGGCTGCCACGAGGATGCGCACGAGGTCGTCGAAGCGGACCTTCGGCTCCCATCCCAGGACCTTCCTTGCCTTCGAGGGGTCGCCGAGCAGCAGGTCGACCTCGGCCGGCCGGTCGTAGCGGGGGTCGTGCTCGACGAATTCGCGCCACTCGGCGCCGACGGAGCGGAACGCCGCCTCCACCCACTCCGCCACGGAGTGCGTCTCGCCCGTCGCGATCACGAAGTCGTCCGGCTCGTCGTGCTGGAGGATGCGCCACATCGCCTCCACGTACTCGGGTGCGAACCCCCAGTCGCGGCGCGCGTGCATGGTCCCGAGGAACAGCTTCTCCTGCTTGCCCGCGACAATGCGCGCCACCGCGCGGGTCACCTTGCGCGTGACGAACGTCTCCCCGCGGCGCGGCGATTCGTGGTTGAAGAGGATGCCGTTCGCGCAGAACAGGCCGTACGCCTCGCGATAGTGCACGGTCATGTGGTGCGCGAAGACCTTCGCGACGGCATACGGGCTGCGCGGGTGGAACGGGGTCCGCTCGCTCTGCGGGGTCTCGGCGACCTTGCCGAACATCTCCGAGCTGCCGGCCTGGTAGAAGCGGCAGCCGATGCCGGCCTCGCGGATCGCCTCGAGGATGCGAAGGTTGCCGATGGCGACGGTGTCGGTCGTGAACTCGGGCATCTCGAAGCTGACGGCGACGTGGCTCTGGGCGGCGAGGTTGTACACCTCATGCGGCTGAACCTTCGCCAGCACGCGAACGAGCGAACTGGTGTCGAGGACGTCGCCGTGGTGCAACGTCAGCTGGGGGCCGCCTTCGTGGGGGTCGTGGTAGAGGTGCTCGATGCGGTCGGTGGAGAACGTGCTGGAGCGGCGGAGCAGGCCGTGGACGTCGTACCCCTTGGCGAGCAGCAGCTCGGCCAGGTACGACCCATCCTGCCCCGTAATCCCCGTGATCAGCGCGCGGCGCGGCTCGTTGCTCATCGCCGGTCCCCGGTTGCCCAACGGATCATCGCCTCGTACTCCGCGAGGGCCGCATCCCGGGAGAGCGCGCTCGCCGCGTATGCCCGGCCGGCCTCCCCGAGGTGTGGGCCTTCGCGGGCTCGTGGTGTAGCGATTGGAGAACGCTTGCAAGCTGCGCCGGCTCACCCGCGGGCAACACGATGCCCGCCCCCGCCAGCTCGATCTCCCTCGCCGCCTCGCTTTCGGCGGCCACCGCCGCCACGACCGGCCGCCCGGCCGCGAAGTACGAGGTCAGCTTGCTTGGCAGCGCCATGTCCGAGACCGCCGGGAGCTGGTTCACGAGCAGCACGTCGGCCGCCGCGAGCATCGCCTCGTAGTCGCCCGGCGCCTGCGGTCCGAGGAAGGCGATGCGCTCGGCGGGGAGGTCCTCAGCCTCGCGCTCCAGCCGCTGACGTTCGTTGCCATCCCCCGCGAGGACGATGCGCACGTTTCCGTCGTGCAGCAGGCGGGCGGCTTCGACCAGGTTTGAAAGCCCTTGCTTGTGGCCCATGTTCCCGGCATGCAGGCAGATGAACGCGTCCTCGGGCCAGCCGAGCCGTGCCCGCGTCTCCGCACGGTCGCGCGCCGAAGGTTCCCCCAGGTGCCAGTTCCGCACCCGGTGGATGCGCCCCGGCGCCACGCCGCCGGCCTCGAGGTACTGCCGGAACCCGGGCGTGATGATCCCCACTGCGGCCGCGCGCCGCGCCAGCGCCAGCTCGAATCGGCTCAGCCGCTTCGCCACGCGTGACCCGCCCGCGTACCCGGACTGCTCCGCGGCGCGGCCCATCAGGTCCTGGAACACGAGCACGAGCGGCCTGCGGTACACGGCCGCGGCCGTCGCGGCGAGCACCGCGCCAGAGAGGCTGGGAACCACCCCGATCACGACATCGGCTCGCGACCGGAGCCCGAGCGCCGTGAGCCCGCCGGCCGTGAGCGTGCCTTCGTACAGCAGCCGGTGAGCGGCCGAGTGCTCGCGCGGGACATAATGCCACCGCCGCCGCACCGTCACCCCAGCACGCCGCTCCCGCGAGGCGAGCCGCAACGGACCCTGCCGGCGCCACTGTGGGTAGTGCGGATAGCCGGTCACCACCGTCACGCCGTGTCCGCGCGCCGCCAGCCCTTCGGCCAGTCCGCTCACGTATGGCGCGTTCCCGGCGATCTCGGGCCAGTACTGCGAAGTTGCGATGAGAACGCGGATGGAACTCACCCTCGCCCGGTGCGTCCTGCCCCGGGGGTCGTCCGTCCGATCATAACGGACAATTCCTGTCGGAAGAGCATCAGCAGGATCCGTCGCCCCGGAGCACCGTCGGCAGGGTCTTCAACAGGATGCCCAGGTCCGTCAGCGGGCCCAGCGTCGCGGCGTACTGCGCGTCGAGCACCACCATGTCGGCGAAGTCGTGCCGCTTGCGCGCCGTCACCTGCCAGAGGCCGGTCATCCCCGGGACCACCGTCAGCCGGGCGAAGTGGTGCGGTTCGTACAGCGCGACTTCCGAAGGCAGCGGAGGCCGCGGCCCAACAAGGCTCATCTCCCCCCGGAGCACGTTCCACAGCTGCGGCAGCTCGTCCAGGCTCGTCTTTCGCAGCACCGTGCCGATGGGCGTGCAGCGCGGGTCCGACCGCATCTTGAACAGCGGGCCCCGCGCGATATTGCCGTCTTCCAGCGCCGGCTTCATGCGGTCCGCGTCGCGCACCATCGTCCGGAACTTGTAGCAGGTGAAGGCACGTCCGCCGTGCCCGATGCGCGTCTGTGCGTAGACCGCGCCGCCCCGCGAGCTCAGCGCCACCATCGCCCCGATAAGCGCCATGAACGGCAATGCGATCAGCAGCAATCCGCTCGCGGCGACGATGTCGAACGCCCGCTTCCAGTGCGGCATCGGGATTTCGGCGTGCTCCATGCTCGCCGGCGCATCCATGCTTGCCTGCGGATTGGCGTCGTGCCCGGGAACAGCCCAATCGGGTTCGTGCTGGTTCCCCAGCCTCAGCGGCGCGATCTGTTCCCGAGTTGCCACCATGCGCACACCTTGTAGTCCGCGACAAATTTGGTCAAGAGAAACCCTTCACATTGTTACCTCTACGAAAAGCCCCCACATGCGACCTTCGGCGGAGAGAGCGATTCAGTACCGAGCTGCATCACCAGCACGCGCCATTCCTGTGCTTTTCCCGGTGGCTACCGCCCGCGCCGTTCGGTGTCGATATCTCATTCGGACGGCTGTTGCGGCCGCGCCCGTTCGCGCCGCGAAAGTTGCGGGTGCTAGCATTGCAGCGGTGACGAGAGGTAACCGATGACGCTTCGTGACTACCTGAAGGTCGCCCGGCGGTGGGCGCTGGTGGTGGTGCTCGGATGTGTCCTGTCGGGGGGAGCGGCCTACCTGCTCACGACGCGCATGGACAAGGTGTACCAGGCCCGCGCCGTGATCCTCGTGAATCAGCGCGAAAATCAGGCCGCCCCGTCCCTCCAGGATATCCAGGGCAGCCAGTCCCTCACCAAGACCTACGCCGAGCTCGTGACCACCTCGAACAACCTCGAGCGAGCCGCCCAGATCCTCGGCAACACGAACATCAAGACCCTCCAGAAGAAGGTCTCCGCGGATGCCGTGCCCGAGACGCAGCTGATCGAAGTGCTGGCCGAAGACCGCAACGCCGATCGCGCGGCCCTCATCGCGAACACCGTCGCCGGCCTCTTCCCCGGGTACGTCGAGGAGGCGCAGCTCGCCGGGTCGGAGACGCGAACGACGATCAACACCGTCTTCGTCGCCGAGAAGGCGCTCGCCCCCGAGGACCCGGTGCGGCCGAACCCCCGCGTGAATGTCATCCTTGGCCTCGTGCTGGGGCTCATGGTCATGGTCGCCGCCGTCGGCCTCATCGAGTACTTCGACGATGGCGTGAAGGAGCGCGAGGACATCGAACGGCTGGCCGTGCCGTACCTCGGCAGCGTCCTCCTCGCCGATGTGCCGAAGGGCGCCGACAAGCAGGAATGGGTCCCCAGCATCCTCTCCGCCGACCCCGGCGACGACCTCGTCGAGTCCTACCGGCAGGTGCAGGCGAGCCTCGCCTTCGCCCTCATGGCGAGCGACGTCAAGGTCTTGCTCGTGACCAGCCCCGGCCAGGGCGAAGGCAAGAGCACAACCGCCGCCAACCTCGCCGAGGCGCTGGCCGAATCGTCCCGGCGCGTGCTCCTCGTCGATGGCGACCTGCGCAAGCCGGACACCCACCGCTACTTCTCGCTCCCGAACAGCTCGGGCCTCACGTCCACCTTCCTGGTCGATCCGCAGGCGCTTCCCGCGTTCATCAACCACGTGGGCGAATCGCTATCGGTGCTGACCGGGGGTCCCGTTGCGCCGAACCCGACCGAGCTCCTCAGCTCGCGCAAGATGAAGGCCACCATCGACGCACTCGCGGAGATGTACGACATCGTCGTCATCGACTGCCCACCGATGCTCGGCCTCGCCGATGCCTCGCTCTGGATGCCGCTCGTCGATGGCGTGCTGCTCGTCGCCCGCCAGTGGAAGACGCGCCGCAGCGCCCTCGAGGAGACCGTGGCCGCCGTTCGTGCCGGCCGCAAACCGCTCCTCGGCGTGGTCCTGAACGGTTCGGACCGCAAGCGCCACTTCCGCTACGGGTACGGCTACGCGTACGGCTACACCCGCCGTTCCCCCCAGTAACCTGCGTCACGATCCGTCGCGAAAGCGGTTGAGCAGGGGTGGCGCGGGCACCCCTGAACGTCCGTGGAATGTGCGTTGTATCTCAGTAGCTGGTGGGTAACGCTTGAATAAGCGTCCGGGTAGGACTAGCATGGCCGAACTTAATCCCCGTTGGAGAGCCACGATGCGGCTGAGAGTTATGGTCGGCGCCGGATTCGCCCTGGCAACCGTCGCCGGTATGGGATGGAGCAGCGTCGCCGCTCAGTACCCCGCCCCCCTCGGCGTGTGCACCGTCACCCCGTCGAGCACGAATGTGCAGACGAACAGCACCGCGACCCTCACGGTGACCACGCTCCTTGCCGATGGCAAGCCGGCGGCCGCCGTCCCGGTGAGCGTCGCGGGTGGCACCTCCGGCGTCACCGGCGCCGATGGCAAGGCCACCCTTTCCGTGCCCGCGGGCACCTCGCCCGGCGCGCTCGTCGTCAATGTGACGGCCGGCGTGCTGCAGTGCGCGTCCACGCTGAGCGTGGTTGCGCCGCGCGTGAACCCCGACGTCATCAAGCCCCCCGATACCGGTACCGGCGTTCTCGCCGACACCGGCGATTCCGGCGTGCATGAAGGGCTGCTCGTCGCGGCTGCAGCAGCCGCCGCCGCTGTCGCCGGCGCGGGTACCCTCGCCGTGGCGCGCCGCCGCCGGTAATCGTCCTCCGGACTCGAATGGCCAACGGGGCTCGCGCAAGCGAGCCCCGTTTCCGTTGGTCCGCCTGCCGGGCCAGCCGCTTACAGCTTCAGCCCGAGCAGTTCACGGCTCACCCCGGTGTCCGTCACCGTCACGTGAACCCATGTGATGCGCATCTTCAGCCGCCGCCCGCGCGCCTCTATCCACACCTCGTCGCCCTTCTCCCAGCGGTAGTCCGACTCGATCGTGGCATAATGCTCGCCCTTGCTGCCGCTGAACGGGTCCGCTTCGTAGAACGCCGTCTGCACCTCTGGTCACTCCTCCCCAATCGCGATGGAAGCGAGTGTAGGTCGCGCTGGCGCCCGCCGCACAACCGCCTTGGTCGGGGGCCGTGCGGCCGCTTCGATTCGGCCCATCCGGCGAGCGCGGCGCTGCCACGGGGAGGCGATCATCCCTCTATATAAATGGAGGTGCGCGAATGCAACCCACACCAATGCAGAAGGGCGCCAGCTCGCTCCGTGCCCTCGGCCGGGGCGAAATGATGTCCCTCGCGATGGCCTACCTGGAGAGCCATATGCTCGCCGCCCGCCTCACCGGCACCGGCGCTCCGCCCGTCTCGGAAGCGGAAATCGGGGACCGCGTCTCCGCCATGACCGACGACGAGCTCGTCGCCCTGCTCATGCCTATCTCGGCCCTCGGCCATAGCGACTAGCGTTCGGGGCGCTTTACGCGCGCATCAGGGCAATTTCGCGACGCGCGATGTCGCCTTCGACCCTGTTCCGGCGTGGCGACGACCCGCCGTGGGTCGTTCGCGCTCGCCCGAGCCTAGTCGACGAGCGATTCCCAGGCGGCTTTGAGGGCCCCCACCGTCGTGCCAACGGGCCCGAACGTGAACGCGTCGTCGCCGGTTGTGCGGCCGAGACGGGTCGCCGGCACGCCATACTCCCGTGCCAGTTCCGTCACGCGGCCTTCGGCATCAGGCGCGAGGCTGATGACGATCCGTCCCTGCGCCTCCCCGAAGAGCGCCGCATCCAGCCGGCCCGGGACCTCGGCGTCGCCCGCGAACCCCCGGCCGCCGATCATGCAGCTTTCGGCCACCGTGACGGCGAGGCCACCATCGGCGCAGTCGTGGGCGCTCCGCAGCAGCCCGTCGCCCGCGAGACGCAGCGTCAGCTGTTGCAGCCGCGCCTCGGCCGCGAGGTCCACCCGGGGCAGCCCCGCGACGCGCCCGTGTTCGGATTCGAGGAACTCCGAACCCGAGAGGCTCGCCGCCTCCTGCTCCACGCCCGCTCCGATCAGGTAGACCGCGGATCCCTCCTGGGGGAACCCGGAGTGGAGGTGGCGCGAGACGTCATCGAGCAGCCCGAGCATTCCGATCACCGGCGTCGGGTACACCGGGCGTCCCGCGGTTTCGTTATAAAGGCTGACGTTCCCGCTCACGACCGGGGTGTCGAAGGTCGAGCACGCCTCGGAGATGCCCCGCACCGCCTGCGAAAGCTGGTAGTACACGTCCAGCTTCTCGGGGTTGCCGAAATTCAGGCAGTCCGTGATCGCGACCGGCGCTGCCCCGGTGCAGACGATGTTGCGCGCCGCCTCGGCCACCGCGATCGCCGCCCCGATGTGCGGGTCCAGGTAGCAGTACCGCGGGTTGCAGTCCGTCGTCAGCGCGATGCCCCGGTTGGTCCCCCACACCCGCAGGACCGCGGCGTCGCCACCCGGCTGCACGGCCGTGTTATTCAACACCTGCTGGTCGTACTGGCGATACACACCCCGCTTGCTCGCGACGTTCGGCCGCGCCAGCAGCCGGAGCAGCGCATCCGTCGCCCCTGTCGCTTCCAGGTCCGGTAGCGTGCCCGGGTCGAAGGTATTCAGCTCCGCCAGCTCCTCGGGCGGCACGCCCTGGCGGCGGTACAGCGGTGGGTCCGTCGCGATGTCGACCGGCACCCGCGCCACCTCGACCCCCTGGTCGAGAATCACCACTTCGTGACCCTCGGTGACCTGTCCGATCTCCTCGCAGTGGAGCTCCCAGTGCTGGAAAAGCGCCGTCACATCGTCGACGTGCTCGCGCTTCGCGATGACGAGCATCCGCTCCTGGCTCTCGCTGAGCATGATCTCGTACGGGGTCATGCCCTGTTCCCGCCTCGGCACGCGCGAAAGGTCCAGGAGTGCGCCCGAATGCCCCTTCGCGCAGCACTCCACGACGGAGCTCGTAAGCCCCGCGGCACCGAGGTCCTGCAGCCCCACCACCCAATCCCCGTGCTGGGAGGCGAGTTCGTAGCACGCCTCCATCAGCAGCTTCTCCATGAACGGGTTACCCACCTGCACCGCCGGGCGCATCTCCTCGAAACGCGCCTCGGGGTCGGTCCGGCTGGCGAGCCCGCTCGCCCCGTGGATGCCATCGCGGCCCGTATCCGAACCCACGAGCAGCAGCGCGCTCCCCGCTCCCCGCGCGCTCGCGCTCAGCAGCTTCGCCGTCTCCGCCACACCCACGCACATCGCATTGACCAGCGGGTTGCCGTTGTACGCGGCCGCGAAGAACACCTCGCCACCCACGTTCGGGATACCGAGGCAGTTCCCGTAGCCGCCGATGCCCGCAACCACGCCGTCGAACAGGAAGCGATTCTGCGTGTCCCAGATCGGGCCGAAACGCAGTGAATCGAGAATCGCCACCGGGTAGGCGCCCATCGCGAAGATGTCCCGCACAATCCCGCCCACGCCCGTCGCCGCCCCCTGGTACGGCTCAATCGCCGACGGGTGATTGTGCGATTCGACCTTCATCACCACGCACAACCCATCGCCGATATCGATCGCGCCCGCGTTCTCCGCGCCCACCTTCGTGAGGATGCGATCGCCGCCCGTGGGGAAAAGCGAAAGCAGCGGCTTGCTGTTTTTGTAGCCGCAGTGTTCGCTCCAGAGCGAACCGAACATGCCGAGTTCGACCTCGTTCGGTTCGCGCCCCAGGCGCTCCACGAGGAGGTCGTACTCCGCACGGCTGAGAGCGACGGCGTCGAGGGCTTCCTGGGTCACAGACATGCGTCAAGCCTATCCCCGGCGAAGGCTACGGGGGAGCACGGTGGAGAGCCGGTGGCGCCCCGATTCGTCGCGAATGTGCAGCGCAACGGGCGCTGACAGCACGTTCCCGGCCTGTCATACTGAAGCTCTCATGCAGCGCACGTCCGCCCTCGAAATGGCAGAATTGGAAGCTTCCACGCCAGACCGGCACCGGATCGTACGCTGGCTCTTCTTTTCCGCCGGTGCGCTGCTCGTGGGCATCGGCGTCGCGGGCATCTTTCTGCCGCTCCTGCCGACCACCGTCTTCTTCCTCGGCGCCGCCGCCTGCTTCGGCAAGAGCTCCCCGGGCGCCTACCGCTGGCTGACCACGAACCGCGTCTTCGGCCGCTACCTGCGGGAATACAAGGAAGAGCGCGGCGCCACCCTCGGCACGAAGATGTGGTCGGTTGGCTCCCTCTGGCTCGGCCTCGGCGTCACCGCCTGGTTTTTCCAGGAGACGTGGTGGGTCGAAGGCATCCTCGCGCTCGTTGGCATCGGCGTCACCTGGCACCTCGTAGCCCTCCGCACCATCCGCCGCTAAGCGGATGCCGACTCCCGGTTTGCCTCAGATTGGCGCACCCGTGGGAGCGGACCTGGACACTTCAGAGAGTCGAAGGTAAGGCCGTGCGGCTGCCGATCGCGCACGCAGGTGCGCCGTGGGGCCGCGGTCCCGCCTGAAGGCTGAAATCCGGATAGGGGCGGACGCTCGCAGACGATAGTGACCCCACGGTCGACGGATGCGAGTTCGCCAACACAATGGCTGCGGCGCGGGCCCCGCGATTATGCCGGGGGTAAGGGTGCCATTTTCGTTCCGAGCGCCCCTTGCGCATGGGGAGTAGGCTGCAAGCAGAGACTCATTACAAGAGAACGAGGATAATCATGACACTCCTGCAAAAGCTGTTCGGTCGCAAGCAAACACACGAGGAGTGGCTCGCCGCTCATCCCGGCAAGGAATCGACGAAGGCGCCCCCGATGACCATCGACGAGGACGAGCGGCAGCGTATGCGCGTCCAAATGGAGGGCGAGTTGGACCAGCAGAGGGACGCGCGGCAGGACAAGGCGTGAACGCGGCGGGGAGCTTTCAGGACGAGCCCTGACGGCTCCCGTCGGCGCCGAGGCGGTACGCGAGGTTGCGCTCGTGCCGCCCTCGGTACGCGTTATGCGGCGGCGGTACCGCCGTCTCGGACGTCCAGTTGTCCCGGCCCCGGGTGATCGGCCTGATGGTGGCGGCGTGGTACGCCTCCCAGGCCTCGAAGGCGGAGAAACAGCCGCAACCCACACCCGGGCACGAACCGCACGCTCGCCGGGCACATGCCTCGCACATCTGGGAAGCGGTCGAGATCCACTGCGAGTGCTGGGGCTGATTTCTCACATCGCTCCCTTGCGTTCGGCCCGGTGACCGGGCCCGCCGTGAACCCCGGAATCTTCGCGGCGTATCCGTCGCAACCCCGAGGACAGTAGCACCTATCACCGTACACCATCCCGGCGGGCGCCGTGGCCTCGTCCTCGCCGCCGGATTCGTCGGGCTGTGACGTGCGGGCGATTCGACCGTTGCCTCCAACGGCGGCTTGCGGTCATGCTCTTTGCGTCGGATCGGTTTCGAGCCGGGATGGCGGAACGGCAGACGCAGCCGACTTAAACTCGGCAGCCGAGAGGCATGGGGGTTCGAATCCCCCTCCCGGTACACCCGACGTGCGCGCTTGGGGACCGTGGCGTTGCGCGGCCCACGCGCTACCAGCACGGCCCGCAGCTTCTCCTATAACCCACTGACAGGCTGCGCGTTTGCCAGGTGGATACGTCTGCCCGACCGGCCCGCAGAGGCGCAGCCACCGGAAGTGAAGGGTTCTGCCTGGCAGCGGGCGACAGGATATGACGTGGTTCGGAGCCATAATCCCGCTCGTTGAAGGAGGAGCGGTATGTGGGCTCATTCAGCCAACGGTTACGGCAATCGACACACCATTGCGGATCACCTCGGCGAAACGGCACGGCTGGCATCGCAATTCGCTGAGCCATTCGGCGCATCGGACGCGGCGCGCTGGCTGGGACTCTGGCATGACCTCGGCAAGCTGCACCCCGCGTGGCAAGCCTACCTGCTGCAGGCGGAGGCGACTGGCGTTCGCGGTGGACCCGACCACAAGCTGGCGGGCACGCTACTTGCCGCCCGGCACCTCGAGTTGGGGGCATTCGCCCTTCAAGGGCACCATGGGGGCCTTCGTTCGCGAAGCGGAACTGAAAGGGTTCATCGCCGACGTGCGATTGACGCGGCCGGCGCAGGAAGCGCTTGTGCTTGCCCGCTCGGTGCTCGCCGACATCGAACCGCCGGGGACGATTCCGCTGCCCGCATGGGTCCAACAGCCGCGAGAGGCAGAATTCTTCGTCCGGATGCTGTTCTCCGCGCTCGTTGACGCGGATTACCTCGATACGGAAAGCCACTTCGACGCGGCCCGACGTGTCCGCCGCTCCAGCGACCAACCCGACATCAGGAGCCTGCGTGACGCCTTCGACGCCAATGAGAAGGCAGAGGCGGCGCTACGGCCAGACACGCCAGTCAACCGGGTTCGGGCTGAGGTACTTGCCTCCTGCCTGGAAAGCGCCGGACACGCACCGGGCCTCTTCCGGCTGACGGTCCCGACCGGGGGTGGCAAGACGCGGGCCGGCCTAGCGTTCGCGCTTCACCATGCCCGGCGCCACGCCCTTCGAAGGGTCGTGGTAGCCGTTCCCTATATCACCGTGACGGAGCAGACGGCGCGGGAGTACCGCCCGGGTGCTGGGGGCCGGCGCCGTTCTTGAGCACCACTCCGGAGTGAGTGATGGCGGCGACGGGAGGGACCACGGATGGGAAAAGCTCGCATCCGAGAACTGGGACGCGCCCGTTGTGGTCACCACGACAGTGCAACTGTTTGAAAGCTTGCTCGGGCGGTCGCCCTCGGTCACTCGCAAGTTGCACCGCCTTGCCAGGAGCGTGATCGTTCTCGACGAGGCACAGACCCTCCCCCGTGGCTTGCTGGAACCGGCGCTCGCCGTGCTGACGGAACTCTCCACGCATTACGGCACGACGGTTGTGTTTTCGACGGCGACCCAACCTGCGTTCGAGAGCATCCGCTCGTTTTCCGCACTCCGGGCAACGGAAATCGTTCCCGGTTACGGGATTCACTTCGCCGCCCTCGAACGGGTGCGGTACGAGTGGCGGCAGGAACCCCCGGAGGGATGGGAAGCGTTCGCGCGTGAGCTTGGGGGCAGGCCGCAGGTCCTGGCGGTGCTGAATACCCGGCGGCAAGCACGCGACCTCTTCGCAGCGTTGCCGCCGGAGGGAACCCACCTGTCCACCTTGATGTGCGGACGGCATCGTGCGGCAGTCGTGGCGCAGGTTCGGAGGCGACTTCTCGAGGGGCTCCCCTGCCCGCTCGTGTCGACGCAATTAATTGAAGCAGGCGTTGACCTCGACTTCCCCGTCGTCTACCGCGCGGTGGGCCCCCTGGACTCGATCGTTCAGGCGGCGGGCCGATGCAACCGGGAAGGCAGGCTCGGGCCGGCCGGAGGCCAGGTCGTTGTTTTTGTGCCACCGGATGGCGGCATGCCACCGGGCGACTACGCGACGGCCGCGAGCATTTCGCGCCGGTTCTTGGACCGAGATGACGCGATCGCTCGGCCGGAGGTGCAGACGGAGTACTTCAAGGAACTCTTCCGCAGCGTCGACACCGACGGGCGGGGGATCCAGAAACTGCGTGCGGAGTTCGACTATCCGGAAGTGGCGAGCCGTTTCCGGCTCATCGAGCCATCCGAGAGCGTGGCCGTGCTTTACGGGACGAAGCGCGAGCGCCAGTTCGTCGTCGGCGCGCTCGAACGGCTGCGAGCCGGTGCCCCGGGAGCACGGCAGCTCCTGCGCCGGCTCCAGCCCTATTTGGTTTCGTTCCGCATGTCCGAGGCGGAACGCTGGCGGCGGGCGGGAATGATCGAGCCCGTTACCACCGGCCTCGGGTTATGGACTGGAGAGTACGACGCCGCCACGGGTGTCGTACTCCCTGAGGGCGCGAAGGAGGACGAATGAGCGGCTAGTCCCCAACGTACTCACGCATTCGCCAGCCACGGCCCCCGACATAGGAGTGGGAGTACCGATGCCGAAACACCGGTCCAGGTCAAAGTGTGGGGCAGCCTCGCCTGCTTCACCCGGCCAGAGATGAAGGTCGAACGCGTCACCTACCCGGTGATGACGCCCTCGGCCGCGCGCGGCGCGCTGGAAGCGATCTTCTGGAAGCCGCAATTCGACTGGGTCGTCGAGGAGATCCATGTCCTCCGGGACATTGCCTACGCCTCGTTCGTCCGAAATGAGGTCAACAGCCGCCAAACGGAGCGCGTGGCGGCGAACTTCGGAGCGAGCGGCGGGTACGACGCCGCCAGTGATCGCGCTCAACGCCACACACTTGCCCTGCGGGATGTTGCGTACGTCATTCGAGCCAACATCCGCCTTCGGCCCGGCGCGACCGACCCGGTGGCGAAGTACCGGGACCAGTTCCGGCGGCGGGTGACCGCCGGACAGTGCTTTTCGACGCCATACCTGGGGTGCCGGGAGTTCGCCGCGTCGTTCGGCGAACCGGACACGACGGACGTCCCCATCGCCCGCACCGAGGACCTGGGGCCGATGCTGCTGGACCTCGAGTACGAGCCCGGCGGCGCCCGGGCGCGGCCCCGGCTGTTCCGTGCGCATCTGGAGAACGGCGTGTTGCGCGTCCCGCCGCGGTTCGAGGAGGGCTGACATGCTTCTCCAGAAGCTGAAGGAGTACTACGACGCGGGCGGCAGCCTCGCCGCTGGCTCAGAGGGTGACGCTGCAAGCGCGGCCGCTCCCGCGGAGTACGAACGCAAGAACGTGCCATGGGTGCTCCGATTCGACGGGGGCTCCGCTACATGGATCCGGACGTCGGACGGGAAAGGGGCGAAGGCGGACCGCGGACTGGAGATGCTCGTGCCCGCGCTCAAGCGCTCGGGTCAGAAGTGGAAGCCGCAGCTGCTGGCTGACAAGCTGGAGGTGCTGGGCCGAACCGATTCGGCGACACCTGCCCGCTCTGCCGAGTTGCTGCTGGAGTTCCGCACGCTGATCGAGGGCTGCGCTCGGGTGACGGGGCTGCCAGCCCTGGAACGCGTGGCGGCGTGGCTGGCGGAGAACCCGCTCTCCCCTCCCATCCCCGATGAAGCGAAACCCTCCGACTACGTCACCTTCGAAGTCGACGGCGTGCGGCTCATCGACCTGCCGGAGGTCCGTGCGGCGTGGGCGCTCATCGCTCCGCAACTGGCTGCGAAGGGATCGACGATCACGGTCGACCAGGTGGCGGCGTGGTGCGCGGCGGCCGAGGAGGGGGCGGCCGAAGCGGCGACGATGCAGTGCCTGGTCTGTGGCGAGTTCCGCGAACCGGCCCGAATCCACCCCGTCGACATCTCCATTCCGCGCCCCGTCGCGGACCAGCAACTGAAGGTCGTCTCCGCCAATAACGAGGCGTTCCTTTCGTACGGGCTCGAACAGTCGCTGATCGCGCCGACGTGCCGGGAGTGCGCGCGTGCCTACGCGCGGGCGCTCAATGACCTCGTTCGCAACGAGTCGACGCGCCTGGTCGTCGGTTCCACGATCACGCTCTTCTGGACGCGTTCCCGGTCCGGCTTTTCGCCGCTTAGCTTCCTGGACAAGCCCGAGCCGGGGGACGTGAAGTCGCTGCTCGAGAGCGTGGCGGGGGGCGGTTCCCCTGCGGCGGTGGATGCGGACGCGTTCTATGCCACGACGCTCACCGCCAGCGGATCGCGCGTGGCCGTGCGGGACTGGATCGACACGACGGTTGGCGATGCGAAGGCCAGCCTCGCGCGGTGGTTCCAGGCCCAGCGAATGGCGGATGAGTGGCACGCGACGGATGGACCTCCCCTTGGGGCTTGGTCCCTCTGCACGGCGATCCTGCCGATCCGCGGCGGCAAGGCCGATTTCACGCAGCTGCCGCGTCCCGTGCCGCGCACGCTCTTTCGCGCCGCGCTGGCCGGGTCGCCATTGCCGATAGACCTGCTCCAACGGGCAGTCCTTCGTGCACGTTCGGAGCAGCAGGTTCGCTATGCGACGGCTGTCCTCATCCGGCTCGTCCTCGTGACGCGCCACCTGATCCCGGAGGATTCCATGAGTTCACTCGCGCCCGACAATCCGAACCCTGGCTACCAATGCGGGCGGCTCTTCGCGGTACTTGAGGAGGCGCAG
Organism: Candidatus Amarobacillus elongatus; assembly: GCA_016703545.1. Lineage (GTDB taxonomy): Bacteria > Chloroflexota > Dehalococcoidia > Tepidiformales > Tepidiformaceae > Amarobacillus > Amarobacillus elongatus. The sequence goes on along the minus strand of JADJBX010000001.1, from coordinate 590,674 downwards.
CGGGCGGCCAACCCGAACATCAATGCGACGATCGTTGACCGCTTCTACGGCACCGCATCGAGCGCCCCTGCGTCGGTCTTTCCGAGACTGCTGCGGGGCGTCCAGCCGCACCTCGCCAAGCTCGAACGGGACCGCCCTGGTACCTACCGGGGTATCCAGCGCCGGGTCGAGGAAGTCCTCGACGAGATCAACGGGCGGACCGGGTTTCCGCGGACGTTGACGACCCTGGACCAGGGGCTCTTCGCCCTCGGGTACTACCACCAGCGTGCCGCCAGCCGGGCGGAAGCGAGGGCCGCCGCGGACGCGCGCCGCGCCGGCGCCACCAATGCCGACACCACGCAGGGCGAATCCCTGCCCGAGGAGGAGTAATCATGGAAATCCCGACGATCATCACCGATGTCACCCGCCGTCACGACTTCGTCCTGCTTTTCGACGTTTCGAAGGGCAACCCGAACGGCGACCCGGATGCGGGCAACCTGCCCCGCACGGACCCGGAAACGATGCAGGGGCTGGTCACCGACGTGGCCATCAAGCGCAAGGTGCGCGACTACGTGGACACGGCGCGCGGGCAGGAGCAGCGCTTCAAGATCTACGTGCAGCACGGTGAGTTCCTGACGCCGCGCCGGGAGCGTGTGTTCAACGAACGCGCTGGCAAGGGCGCGAAGGTGGAAGCGAAGACCGGCAAGGAGTGGATGTGCGACGAGTTCTTCGACGTGCGCATGTTCGGCGCCGTCATGAGCATGAAGGAGTTCAACGCGGGGCAGGTCCGCGGCCCCATTCAGCTGACGTTCGCCAACTCGATCGACCCGATCGTCGTCCTGGACCACAGCATCGTCGGGCCGGCGCAGAATTCGAAGCAGGCGGCCAACGCGAACGAGGACGACGGCGCCGAACGGACGGGTACCATGGGCCGCAAGGCGTACGTGCCGTACGGCCTCTACCGCGCGCACGGCTTCTTCAATGCCCGGTTCGCGAAGGACAACGGCGTCCAACCGGAGGACCTCGCGTTGTTCTGGGAGGCGCTCCAAAACACGTGGGACCTGGACCGCTCGGCCGCGCGCGGGGAGATGGCATGCCGGGGCATCTATGTCTTCACCCACGATGATCCGCGCGGCCTGGGGAACGCTCCCGCGCACGCGCTCTTCGAGCTCATCGAAGTGGCCGGGTCGGCCTCCGCGGCGCCCCGTTCGTTCGCCGACTACGAGGTGAAGGTCCGTGATGGCGACCTGCCAGCAGGCGTGACGCTGACCCGTCTCGCCGTCTAGGGCTGGTGGCCGGGAGCATGGAGGGGGCCGAGGGCGGGATCGACATTCCGCTCTCGGCCCTCGAACACTTTTCCTACTGCGAGCGGCAGTGCGCACTCATCCACGTCGAGCAGACGTTCGACGACAACGTGTTCACTGCCCGGGGCGGCTGGCGCACGAGCGAGTGGATACCGGGCCTGCCACCACCGCTCCGGGCGTTCGCTTTCTCCGCGGCATGCCCCTCTGGTCGGAGCGACTCGGTCTTTTCGGCCGGGCGGACCTGGTGGAACTCCGGGAGACGGGGCCGTTCCCCGTGGAGTACAAGGTCGGAGCGCTCTCCGGGGGCCACGCCGCGGTCCAGCTCTGCGCGCAGGCTCTCTGTCTCGAGGAGATGTTCGCGACGAGCGTTCCCGGCGGAGCGCTCTATTCGCACGCGACGCGCCGCCGCCAACCCGTTGCCTTCGACGCCGCCCTGCGGGACCGCACCATGGCGGCGATCGAAGGCGTCCGCCGGCAAATCGAGCGACAGGAACTGCCTCCCGCCGCGGATGACGCCCGTTGCCCTTCCTGTTCGCTCATCAACGTCTGCCTGCCGTCCGTGGTCGCGCAGCCGGCGCGGCTGCGGGGATACCAGGGTGCGCTGTTCTGGCCGCGAGCTCTCGAACCGGAGGATGATGGGGATGTTTGAGCTGCTCAACACGCTCTACCTGACGACGCAGGGCGCCGGAGCGAACCTTGACCATGACGCCGTTCGCGTGACGGTGGAGAACGAAACCGTGCTCAGGATCCCGCTCGTCCGCCTGGATGGCATCGTGGCGTTCGGGAACGTCAGCCTGAGCCCGTTCCTCATCCTCCGGTGCGGTGGAGATGGGCGTTCGATCACATGGCTGACACGGGCAGGCCGGTTCCGAGGCCGCCTGGACCCGCCCGTATCGGGCAATGTGCTGCTTCGACGGGCGCAGCACATTGCGCTGTCCGACGAAGCGCGGACGGCTGCGCTGGCCCGGCAGTTCGTTGCGGGGAAGATCCAAAACAGCCGTCTGATGCTCCTTCGCGCTGCGCGGGAGCGAGGGCAAGGCCCCCACTACGAACCACTCCGGGAGGCCGCCGCCCGCCTCGCCGGATCGCTCATGCGCCTGAAGGACGCGAGCTCACTGGATGGGGTGAGAGGAGTGGAGGGCGACGCAGCGCGGACCTACTTCGGCGTCTTCGGGCACATGGTCCGGGTGGGCCCCGCATTCGAACTCCAGGGGCGCACGCGCCGGCCACCGCGTGACCGGGCCAACGCCTTGCTCTCGTTTCTCTATGCTCTCGTCCGCGGAGAGTGCGCCGCCGCGCTTGAGGGCGCGGGACTGGATCCCCAGGTGGGTTTCTTACATGGGCTCCGCCCCGGCAGGCCGGCTTTGGCCCTGGACCTCATGGAGGAACTGCGGCCCCTCATGGCGGACCGGCTCGCGCTCGCACTGGTGAACCGCCGGATGTTGGATGATGGCGATTTCGAGGTGACGCCGGGCGGTGGAGTCCTGCTGACGGACACCGGACGGCGAGCGGTCATCGCCGCCTACCAAACGCGAAAGGAGGTGCTCGTGTCCCATCCCATCCTGCGGCAACAACGCCCCCTGGGGTTGGTGCCCCACATCCAGGCGCGACTGCTGGCGCCACCTGAGAGGTGACATGCCCCACTATCCCGCCTTCGTGGGGAAGTGAGGTGGAGGTGTTGGTCGTCTACGATGTTTCAACCACGACCGCCCTGGGGCAGCGGCGGCTGCGCATGGTCGCCCAGGTGTGCCAGGCGTACGGGCAGCGAGTGCAGAAGTCCGTCTTCGAATGCATTGTGAACGACGTGCAGTACGAATTGCTGAAGCGGGACCTGCTGAGGGCGATCGACCCGCGGCAGGACAACCTCCGCATCTACCGCCTGCGCGAGCCGCACGGTCAATTCACCTTCCTTGCAGGGGTGCAGCCGAAGCACGACCTGCGAGGACCGCTTATCTTGTAAGGGGAATGTGCGCTGAATGGAAGTTGTGCGCGTAGTGCGGGATGGTTCGCGGCGAGGCCGCAGCTTCGAGGAGGCACGGAAGTGGCCGGGCTCGAAGCGAGCGGTGGACGGCCGGGGCGGTCTATCGGCTCGCAAAGCTTCCAAATCCTAGCAAATTACCGCAGCACCCGCCTTCACAGGCGGGTGAGGATTGAAACGGGCATTTGGCAGGGATGCGAGGGGTGCAGCCCTTGTTGCAGCACCCGCCTTCACAGGCGGGTGAGGATTGAAACCCACGGCGGCCAGCCTACGCGAGCGCGATCAGGTTGGGCAGCACCCGCCTTCACAGGCGGGTGAGGATTGAAACTCGCGGTGGCGCATTCGTCCACGCCGTATGTCGCAGCACCCGCCTTCACAGGCGGGTGAGGATTGAAACCGGGTTGTGCCGATGGGCGGCCGTCTGCGCGGCAAGGGGCAGCACCCGCCTTCACAGGCGGGTGAGGATTGAAACGGGCTTGCCGTGGGTTCCCAGAAGTACGGGGCAGCACCCGCCTTCACAGGCGGGTGAGGATTGAAACTTCGGCAAGGTCCACAGCAATAAGTGCTGGCGCAGCACCCGCCTTCACAGGCGGGTGAGGATTGAAACGCTGCACGCGGGGGCGGACCTCGACGGGGTGTGCGAGCAGCACCCGCCTTCACAGGCGGGTGAGGATTGAAACGCCAGTAACTGCCCTTGCCGCATCGGCTCCCGAGCAGCACCCGCCTTCACAGGCGGGTGAGGATTGAAACACGCGGCATGCCCGCGGCGTGGAGCTGGCAGCAGCGCCCGCCTTCACAGGCGGGTGAGGATTGAAACGGGATGCCCGGTGGACCCGGCGCCAAGGTGGCGGGCGCACCCCGCCTTCACAGGCGGGTGAGGATTGAAACGACGAGCGCGGCGACACCTGCATCGGCGCCACGGCCAGGCAGCACCCGCCTTCACAGGCGGGTGAGGATTGAAAACCGAGCTCGCCCTCGTGCGGTAGCGTTCACGCGCGGCACCGCCTTCACAGGCGGGTGAGGATTGAAACCCGCGACCCGGGCGCGCCTGGGCCGCGGGCACCCGCCTTCAGGCGGGTGAGGATTGAAACGCGTACCCGGCCACGCGATGGTCGAGCCCACGAGGCAGCACCCGCCTTCACAGGCGGGTGAGGATTGAAACTACTTCCACGTCAGCGACCGCACGACCGTCGTCAGGCAGCACCCGCCTTCACAGGCGGGTGAGGATTGAAACTCCTCTAGCGGCGGGACAGATCATGAGGCGCGCGCTTCGGCAGCACCCGCCTTCACAGGCGGGTGAGGATTGAAACCGTCGGCAGGCCCAGCGACGCGGCACCCCGCCTTCACAGGCGGGTGAGGATTGAAACTGCGACATCCTTGCCACGTGCGCCGCGCTTTGGCGCCAGCACCCGCCTTCACAGGCGGGTGAGGATTGAAACGCGCCTGGCCCCGTTAGCGCCAGGGCGGGTTGGCAGCACCCGCCTTCACAGGCGGGTGAGGATTGAAACCCCGCGAGACAATCCCCGCAGTCGCCGGCAGCACCCGCCTTCACAGGCGGGTGAGGATTGAAACATCGACGTCAAAAGCTCCATGGACGGCGAGATGCAGCACCCGCCTTCACAGGCGGGTGAGGATTGAAACTTGAGGGCCTTGACGAAGATCGCGTCCGCGCGCATGGCAGCACCCGCCTTCACAGGCGGGTGAGGATTGAAACGCGTTCGGAGGTGCCCGAGCAGTGCACCCCACGGCAGCACCCGCCTTCACAGGCGGGTGAGGATTGAAACCAAAGACGTCGCCCGTGGGGCCCTCCGCGAGGCGCACCCGCCTTCACAGGCGGGTGAGGATTGAAACTGCAACGTCTGGTCCACCTGACCTCCGGGCCCCCGGTGCAGCACCCGCCTTCACAGGCGGGTGAGGATTGAAACAGTATGGGCCGCAAGGCCGGTAGCCCACGTTGAGCAGCACCCGCCTTCACAGGCGGGTGAGGATTGAAACCATGCGTCGGCCCCGCCAGAGGCCGCCTTCCGGGCAGCACCCGCCTTCACAGGCGGGTGAGGATTGAAACGCCGGCGGCGGGCCCGGCCGTGGCGGTGGTGCTCGGCAGCACCCGCCTTCACAGGCGGGTGAGGCTTGAAACCACGACTCCGGCGGGCGGCGCAGCTTGCACTCGGCGCAGCACCCGCCTTCCACAGGCGGGTGAGGATTGAAACTCTGTGGGGGCGCCTGATCCCGCCCTCGAGTCGTCGCGCACCCGCCTTCACAGGCGGGTGAGGATTGAAACCTCGCCCAGAACCGACGACCTGGGGGGAACCTGGCGGGAAGTGCAGCACCCGCCTTCACAGGCGGGTGAGGATTGAAACGCTGCCGTCGGCGGCGCCAGCGCGGCGGTGCTGGCACCCGCCTTCACAGGCGGGTGAGGATTAAAACCGAGGTGTTCGGAGGTGCTCCTGCAAGTGAGCGTTGGCGGCGGCACCCGCCTTCACAGGCGGGTGAGGATTGAAACACCCGTGGTCAGAAGGCGCCGGACCTGGGCGTACGCGCAGCCCGGCCTTCACAGGCGGGTGAGGATTGAAACGCACGGAGATCGCGCGCGTCGCGACGCACCGGAGGACTTTGGCAGGCACCCGCCTTCACAGGCGGGTGAGGATTGAAACGCCGGGGCACGGTACGAGGTGCACCTTCATCCCGGGCAGCACCCGCCTTCACAGGCGGGTGAGGATTGAAACGCCGATTGGCCAGTCGCCGCGCAGTACACCTCTGCAGGCGCACCCGCCTTCACAGGCGGGTGAGGATTGAAACTCCTACCGTGGACCCCGAAACCCTCGCGGGGAGGCAGCACCCGCCTTCACAGGCGGGTGAGGATTGAAACGTCGCTACGTAGCGGAGACGGCCCGCGCGGACTGCCGCAGCACCTGCCTTCACAGGCGGGTGAGGATTGAAACGCTCCCGCCGATGGCCCGCCGCAGTCGTCTGGGGCGGCAGCACCCGCCTTCACAGGCGGGTGAGGATTGAAACCAGCGCGAGCTCGCCGACTTCAGCCCGGTGCGGGCGTGGCACCCGCCTTCACAGGCGGGTGAGGATTGAAACGGCGGGCATGAGCTCGGTGCCCAACGTCAGCCGGCAGCACCCGCCTTCGCAGGCGGGTGAGGATTGAAACCGCGAGATCTCCGCTTCCGCGCGCTCAGCCTCAGGCAGCACCCGCCTTCACAGGCGGGTGAGGATTGAAACTCAGGGGCCGGGCCCTGGAAATTCGAGCCCATCCACTGCAGCACCCGCCTTCACAGGCGGGTGAGGATTGAAACGTCGAGGCGCTGGTCACGGCGGGCTGGCTCGATGGCAGCACCCCGCCTTCACAGGCGGGTGAGGATTGAAACCGCGAGATCTCCGCTTCCGCGCGCTCAGCCTCAGGCAGCACCCGCCTTCACAGGCGGGTGAGGATTGAAACAGTCGTGGCCGCCGGTGGCCGCCGTCGCCACCCACGGTCCGGCAGCACTCCGCCTTCACAGGCGGGTGAGGATTGAAACGCCGCGGGGCGCAGGCGCCCGCACCGCGGCCAGTCGGGCACCCGCCTTCGCAGGCGGGTGAGGATTGAAACGCCGCCGCCATCCACGCCTCACCCCCAAAGGACGGGCAGCACCCGCCTTCACGGGGCGGGTGAGGATTGAAACACGGTTACACTGACGCCTCCAGTCATTTCCTCGATGCAGCACCCGCCTTCGCAGGCGGGTGAGGATTGAAACCACGCTTTCCATGCGACCTCGTTACGAGCGCAGCATCCGCCTTCACAGGCGCGGTGAGGATTGAAAACCCCTGCAGGGAGATTCATCCTGCTACGCCCCCTCACGGTGGCAGCACCCCGCCTACAGGCTGAGGATTGAAACCGCTGAGGAAACCGCCGTTCTAGCAGCACCCGCCTTCACAGGCGGGTGAGGATTGAAACGCTCCAACCCCGAGTCCGGACAACTTCCCCTCCTGGAGGCAGCACCCGCCTTCACAGGCGGGAGGTGAGGATTGAAACCACGCTGGAAGGTGAGCGTGCCCGTCCGCCCCCCGCCCGCGGGCGGGTGGCCGCCGCCCCCAGCAAGGTCTCGGTAAGAGCCGCGCGCCCGCCTTCACAGGCGGGTGAGGATTGAAACGAGTTCCTCGGCCCCGCCTTCACAGGCGGGTAGGATTGAAACCGCTGGCCGATCCCGGCTGGCCCTCGCAGCAGCACCCGCCTTCACAGGCGGGTGAGGATTGAAACCTGCCCGGCATCAGTGCACCCCGATCAGCCGGAACGTCGCAGCACCCGCCTTCACAGGCGGGTGAGGATTGAAACTGTAGCGTGGGCCCCGTCGCGGATCCGTCCCAAATGGCAGCACCCGCCTTCACAGGCGGGTGAGGATTGAAACCAGATCACCCGCTGCTCGCTGCGGGCGGGCTGGCTCCGCAGCACCCGCCTTCACAGGCGGGTGAGGATTGAAACTACCGCCGGACGTGGCACGCGCCTGCTGTCGTGAGCAGCCCGCCTTCACAGGCGGGTGAGGATTGAAACTTTCAACAAGGCCCGGTGAGAACCGCCCTCGGGAGCAGCACTGTCAACCGCCTTCACAGGCGGGTGAGGATTGGAAACCGCAGCCGATCCATGAGCGCCCGAGGGGTGTCGGGCGGCACCCCGCCTTCACAGGCGGGTGAGGATTGAAACGACGTTCAGGCGTGCTCCTTTGGGCGGGTGCGGGCGGCACCCGCCTTCACAGGCGGGTGAGGATTGAAACTGCATTCCGTAGCCATCCAGAGCTATTGCGCAGCACCCCCTTCACAGGCGGGTGAGGATTGAAACGGCGGTTGCTGCCCCTGCGCCCATACCCATGGCAGCACCCCGCCTTCACAGGCGGGTGAGGATTGAAACCGGTCGCAAGGGCGCTTCCCGGCCTGTACCCCAGGCAGCACCCGCCTTCAGCAGGCGGGTGAGGATTGAAACACTGGCCCGACGAGACGCCAGGGGCAGGTCCGATGGGCAGGCACCCGCCTTCACAGGCGGGTGAGGATTGAAACCGCAACGCCGATACATCGAGGGCCGCGAACCTGCGGGCACCCGCCTTCACAGGCGGGTGAGGATTGAAACGATGTTCAGGGCAGTGGCCTTCGGCGGATGCGAAGCGGGCAGGGAGCGGACACCCGCCTTCACAGGCGGGTGAGGTTGAAACCGCTCGCCAGGATCCGCGGCGCACCGCTCCGCGAGCTCGTAGCAGCACCCGCCTTCACAGGCGGGTGAGGATTGAAACCCGCCCTATGCTGTCTGCACGGCGCCTCCGGCGTGGCGGCACCCGCCTTCACAGGCGGGTGAGGATGGAAACAGGGCAACGCGGGCGGCGCGTGGCCTCATCCTGACTGGTAGCACCCGGCCTTCACAGGCGGGTGAGGATTGAAACGCCTGGATCGCGTTCGTCGCCGCGCAGCACACCTCGGCACGCTCGCCTTCACAGGCGGGTGAGGATTGAAACAGCGTTGAAACGGTTCATGGTGCGAGAATTTCGTGTGCAGCACCCGCCTTCACAGGCGGGTGAGGATTGAAACCCCTCAAGGGAGTGCTGGAGTTCATCCAGGAGGAGCAGCACCCGCCTTCACAGGCGGGTGAGGATTGAAAACCGCGAGGCGTGGCGGCTCAGACAATCGACCGCCACCTTCAGCAGCACCCCGCCTTCACAGGCGGGTGAGGATTGAAACGCGCCTGCCTGACGAGCTGCAGGGCCGGTGCGTGCAGCACCCGCCTTCACAGGCGGGTGAGGATTGAAACTCTGGACGGTTGCGGATGGCGGGATCAATGGCGACTCGCAGCACCCGCCTTCACAGGCGGGTGAGGATTGAAACCGAAGGCGCCGAATTCGTGGCCCCCGGGCTACTCCCGGGCAGCACCCGCCTTCACAGACGGGTGAGGATTGAAACACCTTCATGAACGGCGCGACTTCGTCTTCGCCACGAGCGCGCGTCGGCACCCGCCCCAGAGGCGGGTGAGGATTGAAACCGCCAGAACCCGCGAACTGCCCCGACCGATTGCCAGAGGGCAGCACCCGCCTTCACAGGCGGGTGAGGATTGAAACGGGAATCTACGGCCTTGCCGCGCCGCCCGCGGGCGCCGCCGAGCGGCACCCGCCTTCACAGGCGGTGAGGATTGACTAACGTCCGGAAGGAACGCAAGGCAGGGCTCCGGCAGCACTCGCCTCCGGCGGGTGAGGATTGAAACGTCGCGGTCCCCGTCGCTCCCCATCGCCAGGTCGTAGCAACACCCGCCTTCACAGGCGGGTGAGGGGAAACGCCACCGAGGGCCTCCCGCGAAGCCCGCCACCGCGCAGCACCCGCCTTCACAGGCGGGTGAGGATTGGAAACACGATGCCGTCGAACAGCCGCACACGCCGCCCAGCAGGACCCGCCTTCACAGGCGGGTGAGGATTGAAACCGTCGCCCGTTCAGCGCCCACGGCCCGCGGAGCGGCAGCAACCCGCCTTCACAGGCGGGTGAGGATTGAAACCCGCGTTTTGGGGGGAGCGTCCCGCGATTTGCGGGCAGCACCCGGCCTTCACAGGCGGGTGAGATTGAAACAACGACGCCTCGGCACGGGGTCTCGGAAGGCCGGGGTTGGCAGCACCCGCCTTCACAGGCGGGTGAGGATTGAAACGGCGAGTAGGCCACGGCCGCCGCTGAACCGGGGGGAGATTGCCAGCACCCGCCTTCACAGGCGGGTGAGGATTGAAACGACGCCTTATGGTGCGGCACGCATCTTGACGAGCCAGCAGCACCCGCCTTCACAGGCGGGTGAGGATTGAAACATCGATGCCGCACGCCGGAAGGGGGTGTCGCAGCGCGGTCCGGCCCGCCTTCACAGGCGGTGAGGATTGAAACGCGAGACGGTGTCGTGAGGCTGGGCCGTGACAGAGCAGCACCCGCCTTCACGGGCGGGTGAGGATGAAACGTGCCGGAGGTACAGCGACGCTCGTCAGCGGCTTTTGAGCACCCGCCTTCGCAGGCGGGTGAGGATGAAACGGCGGGGATGCCAGCCGCGGAGAACAGGCAGAGCAGCACCCGCCTTCACAGGCGGGTGAGGATTGAAACTGATTGGAAATCAGACACGCTGTCCGGTACGGCAGCACCCGCCTTCACAGGCGGGTGAGGATTGAAACTTTCGTGTGATCCTTCGAGGCAAGTCTCATCGCACAGCCGGTGTAGCACCCGCCTTCACAGGCGGGTGAGGATTGAAACCGTCGCGTCCGCAAACTAGTCGCACAATTGTCGGAGCAGGCCCACCCGCCTTCACAGGCGGGTGAGGATGGAAACCGCGGCTCTGGCCCGCTGAGTCCGGCTATAGCCGGCAGCACCCGCCTTCACAGGCGGGTGAGGATTGAAACGGCCCTGGTGCCGCCCTGCCCGCGTCCGCCCAAGCGCAGCACCCCGCCTTCACAGGCGGGTGAGGATTGAAACAGGCGCTCGGCAGGAAAGCGGTGCCGAACCGTCGGGAACAATAATGCAGCACCCGCCTTCACAGGCGGGTGAGGATTGAAACCTCGTGTCTGGCGCAGACGATTTCCACGTGCGCTTTGGCAGCACCCGCCTTCACAGGCGGGTGAGGATTGAAACGTCGCGGAATCGGCGACTTGCTGGACCGGCTGGTTGGCAGTCAGCACCCGCCTTCACAGGCGGGTGAGGATTGAAACGAAATCGGCAAAACCTACTACCTCACGTTCGAGGCAGCACCCGCCTTCACAGGCGGGTGAGGATTGAAACGTGTGCGCGGCGACGCCGAACGCGAACGGGATGGGCAGCACCCGCCTTCACAGGCGGGTGAGGATTGAAACGGCCACCCGAGCGGCACGCCCGTGGCCCGGTAAATCGAGGCAGCACCCGCCTTCACAGGCGGGTGAGGATTGAAACGGCTGATCACCCGCCTTCACAGGCGGGTGAGGATTGAAACCTCCAACGGTGGACCGCAGCTGATCGCGGGGGATCCGCCGCAGCACCCGCCTTCACAGGCGGGTGAGGATTGAAACGTCTCTTCGCCGGGCGGCCCTCGGAGCTGTCGGCCAAGCAGCACCCGCCTTCACAGGCGGGTGAGGATTGAAACACCGCCATCGGGGCAGTGACTCCCGCCACCAGGCCAGCACCCGCCTTCTGCAGGCGGGTGAGGATTGAAACCTTCCGTCCATCGCGATGGTCATTGATCCCGCGCAGCACCCGCCTTCACAGGCGGGTGAGGATTGAAACTCCTCCACCGCCCCCATGCCCAGGCGGTCAAGATTCGAGCAGCACCCCGCCTTCACAGGCGGGTGAGGATTGAAACGCGACGCACGATCAAGATCATGCTCCAGCGTCACGTTCGCAGCACCCGCCTTCACAGGCGGGTGAGGATTGAAACCCACATGCGACTCGTTACAAGAGTCGCCTCACGCTGACATTAAGACGCAGCTTCTGCCGGAGCAGCACCCGCCTTCACAGGCGGGTGAGGATTGAAACACCGTCACGGTCTCCCGCGAAGCCGCCGGATGCAGCATCCCGCCTTCACAGGCGGGTGAGGATTGAAACTTAGGGGCGCCGGTGGCTACGCGCCCCGTCGGGGAATTACGGCAGGGCACCCGCCTTCACCGGCGGGTGAGGATTGAAACGAAGATGGCGCGGATGGAACCATCGTCCGTGCGCAGCAGCACCCGCCTTCACAGGCGGGGTGAGGATTGAAACTGCCGGTTCCGCTGATCGGCGCACGCCGATCAGTAGGCACCCCGCCTTCACAGGCGGGTGAGGATTGAAACGCGTGGTTGCTCGCAGAGCCGGCGAGTCGGCCGGCAAGCAGCACCCGCCTTCACAGGCGGGTGAGGATTGAAACACGTCGTGTTCAGTGGGCCGGGCTCTGGGCGTTTCAGCACCCGCCTTCACAGGCGGGTGAGGATTGAAACTGCTTGTAACTGCCCTTGCCGCATCCGCTCCCGAGCAGCACCCGCCTTCACAGGCGGGTGAGGATTGAAACATGGTGGCGCTGGACGCGGCGAAGGATCGCGGGTTGGCGGCAGCACCCGCCTTCACAGGCGGGTGAGGATTGAAACGTGAACGTCGGGGCACACCTCCGGCCGGCACCCGGCAGCCCCCCGGCTCCAGAGGAGCGGGAGGATTGCCCCGCCGAACGCCCCCTCGCCCTCGGACATGGGGGCTATGCCGTTTGAGCTACCTATATTTTCTTTACCTCCCGCCCACAGCGCTCTGGTGATATTGACATCGGCGGTTCGGAATGTAGTTTGTGCCCTCATTCCAATTTGGGAGCGTGCGATGCGGCCGCGAGCAATCAATTGGACGACGGGTTCCGCCCTCGTCCTCACCGCGATCCTGGGGCTGCTGTTCCTGGTCAACCAACGGTCGGCGACGGCCTACAACGTCTGCTCGGGGGGCGCCTGCATCCATGAGTACATGGGCGGGGAAGCGATCCCGCTCCTCCCCGAAGGGGCCGACAAAGACGAGATCGTGCTGTATCTCGATGACATCAAGAATGGCATCACTCATGAGGATGAGCACGACCACGTCTACGGCCTCGCTCAGGAGGTGCTCGTCACGGCGACGCACTTCTGGGATGTGGACCTCGGGCCAGAATCGCCGACGAACAATGCGGACGAGTACTTCCTTGGGGAGTTCAACAACTCGTGGCAGAAGGTGCGTGCGCTGTGGCTGCTTGCGCTGGGCGCCTACGCCAACGGCGATAAGCATCTCGCCTACCACTACCTGGGCCATGTGATTCACCACTACGAGGACAACACGGTGCCGGCGCACGTCCATGACGACCCGCACCCGAACATCTTCCCCGACATCACTGGCGGCCTCGACGACGACTCCTATCACGTGTGGATGGACGAGCCGGGCGACCCGCCGGCGAACGCGAAGCTGAGTCAGACGGAGAAGGACTACATCAAGACCCTGGGTCGGCTGGTCGTGCCGCCGGGGTATCCGGATCCGCTGCACTGGCTGCTGTACACGACGAACCAGGTCGCGGACTGGTTTGCCTCGGACGATTTCGACGGCGACAGCAACGACCCGCTCGGCCTGATGGGCTCGATCTTCGCGACGCTGCCCGCGCGGCCGGTGGAGACGAGCCAGCTCGCCGACAACGACGGCTGCGACCTCGGGCCGGTGCCGGTGTGTACCGGCGCGAACAACGACGGCGACGGCGATCTCTCGCTTATCCGCCAGTATTCCTACCTGCGGGGCATCCGTGCCGTGGCGACGGTGATGATGGTGTTCGAAGAGACCGCGAAGCGGCAGCCGACGCTGTCGGTCGTGATCGACCGCGCTATCGACGACGAAGCCGACGATGGCGAGGCGCTGGATGAGACGTGCGCTCCCATTTGCGTCGGGGGCCACAACGCCGACTTCTTCGCGCGAGTGACGATCAACGGCTACGAATCGCGCAACCGCGGCGACTACATCCTGAACGACTCGGACATCACGCCGGGTTGGCGATTCGGGAACGCCGTCCCGACCTCGGGCATCGTGAAGGTGAAGATCTCGCTCTACGACCACGACGGCCTGTACGAGGACCTCGTGACCACCCGCGGTTCGGATGAGCATGCGGACATCGACCAGACGGGCGAAGAGGACGACCTCGACATCGAGGTGGACGTCGACATCGCGAAGTGCATGGCCCACCAGGCCGGCGCGATCACGGGTGACGACATCAACGGCACATGCGGCGTCCAGATTCGCCAGGAAGGCGATTCCGAAGACGACGAGGCCACGATCTTCTTCCGGATCGTCATCGCCGGCCCGCCGACCGCGGAGGCCGGTGGCCCCTATACCACCCAGGAAGGCACGAACGTCGAACTGGACGGCACGGGCTCGACGGACCCGGACAACGACATCGCCACGTACGCGTGGGACCTCGATAACGACGGCGACTGCGACGATGTGGCGAACGACTCGACGCCTGACTTCACGACGGTGGGCCAGGACGGGACGTTCACGGTGAAGCTGTGCGTCACCGATTCGCAGGGGCGGAGTTCAACCGACACGGCGACGGTGACGGTGACGAACGTGGCGCCGTCCATCAACGCGACGGCGGCGCCAACAGGCGAGAACACGACGCTCACGGTCTCGGGGACGATTTCCGACCCCGGCTGGCTGGAGACGCTGGCGGGGACGATCTCGTGGGGCGACGGGAGCCCGCTCGAGACGCTCACGGGCACCCTTGAGAATGGCCGGCCGAACGCGACGCTCACGTTCTCGGCGCCGCATGTCTACGGCGACAACGGGACGTTCACGGTGCAGCTGTGCGCCACCGACGACGACACGAACCCCTGCACGACCATCCAGGTGCAGGTGAACAACACCAATCCGGCGGCGTCCATCACGCTCACCGGAGCAGTGACGGTCAACGGAGTGCCCACGCTCATCTCGCGCCCGGGACGATCGCTGTCGTTCCAGGCCCGCGCGACCGACCCGGGGAGTGACGACCTATTGCTCACGTGGGACTGGGGCGACGGCCGTCCGGCGTCGTTGATGAATTCGCTGGTCAACCCGCCGGGAGCGGACGCGCTGCCCAGTCCTTCGATCCAGCCGCGCGATGTCAGCTTCGCCGCGTCGCACGCGTTCGGTTCGGCGTGCGCGTACACGACGACGTTCACGGCGGCGGACGACGACCTCGGCAACGCGTCGCAGCAGGCGACGGTGATCATCACCGGGACCGAGCGGCTGTGGCAGCGACCCCGGTACTGGGAGGAGCAGTTCTACTACTTCGTCACGCACCAGGGCGGGAACCCCGACTTCTTCGGCAGCACGCTGCAGTGCTACCTCAAGATCACGGGGTACATGAGCCGTGTGTTCGACGAGGTGAACGATGCCTCGACGTTCGCACGGGCGTGGGACATCGAGTTCACGAACCGCAACAGCTCGGCGACGGAGCTGTTCGACCAGCAGCTGCTGGCCGTGTGGCTGAACTTCGCGAACGGCGCCTTCACCTGGGACATGATGGTCGATTCAAATGGCGACCGGCGCGCGGACATGCGATTCATCGATGCCGTGGCGGCGGCGGAAACGGTCCGGCTGACGCCGGGAGTGACCGCGACGCAACTGAACCGCCAGCGGGCCATCCTCGAAAGCTGGATGGCGCCGCGCTAAGCGCGGCACGCGAACGGGGGGCGATGCGGATGCCCGCATCGCCCCCTTTTTCGTTCGCCAGTAATGCCGGGCGGGATTACTGGCCCTGCGGCGTCTCGGTGATGGTGATGGAGGTAATGCGGTCGCCCTGGCGGAGCTGGGTGACCACGTCCATGCCCCTGGTGACCTGCGCGAAAGGATAGAACCGCTTCTGGTTCGGGGCGTCCTGGTCGAGCGAGCCGTTGTTGGCGAGGTTGATGAACCATTGGCTGCCGAACTTCGTCGAGCCGGCGGCGCGCGCCATGGAAACGTAGCCGGCCTGGTTCTTGAGGTTGTTCGCTTCCTGTTCCGTTTCGAAGCCCGGGCCACCGGCGCCCGTGCCGGTCGGGTCGCCCGCCTGGGCAACGAACCCGTTGACGATGCGGTGGAAGGTGATGCCGTCGAAGTACTTCTTCTGCGCGAGGAACACGAAGACGTTCACGGTGTTCGGGGAGAGGTCATCGAAGAGCTTGAGGGTGATTTCGCCCTTCGCGGTGGTGATGGTGGCCGTGTAATCCTTCGCGGCGGCGTCGATGACTTTGTCGGCGGCGGCGAAGCGGAGGGGCGCGATGGTGGGCGTGCGCGGGGCGGCCGAGGCGGCCGCCGTGGGCGAGCCGGCGGGCGTGGCCGCCGCGGCTGATCCCGCGGGTGTGGCCGAGCGCTCGGCGGCGGGCGAGGCTGCACGCGTGGGTTCGACCGTCGCGCGATCGAGCGAAGAGCCGGAATCGTCGTCGTCATCGCCTCCGCAGCCCGCGGCCACGAGGGCAAGGGGCAGGCAGAGGGCGGGGATCAGCAGGAAGCGGGAACGGAAGTGCATGGAGGTACCTCGAAGGCGGGATCAGGGCCGCTCATCGGCGCCTGCCTTCGAGTGTAGACGGGGATCCGCGGAAGCGTCGCCCGGACCATGAGGGCCAATCCGTCGCGAGCCGGGCACGAGTCCACCTGCCCGGCTCCGGCCTAGGCGCGCCGCTCGCGCGCCCCCGGCTGCTTCCTAGTAAAGGAACATGGGCTTGCCGAGGAGGTGGCTCACCTTCGGCCGGTACTCCTGGCTGTCGTACAGCTCCGCGACATCGACGCGCTTGGTGCCGAGGCCGGAGGTCTCGATGGGCACCGTGGTGTAAACGCCGCTTTGCAGCGCGACCATGCGGCCGAAGTGGTTTTGCCCGATGAGGCCAATCGCGAGCCGCCCGTACGAGGTGGCGACCATGCGGTCGAGCGAGTCGGGGGCGCCCGCGCGCATGAGGTACGCAATCTGCTGGTTCACGATGTCGATGCCGGTGAGCTTCTTCAGCGCATCACCGATAACGACACCGATGCCGCCCAGCTTCTTGTGGCCGTACGCATCTTCCTGGCCGTACTCGATGATCTGGCCGCCGGCCATGGAGGCGCCTTCGGAGACGGTGATGATCGCGTAGTTCGATGGGTTCCGCTTCCGGTCCGCCGTGATGAGCTCGGCGAGCCGTTCGATGTCGAACGGGACCTCGCTGATGAGGGAGCGGTCGACGTCGGCAAGGTAGGCGGAGATGAGGGAGGTTTCGCCGCTGTTGCGGCCGAAGAGCTCGACCACGGCGATGCGCTCATGGCTGCCCGTGGGCGTGCGAAGCGCATTGATGAGGTCGACGCTGCGGGTGACGGCGGTGCTGAAGCCGATGCAGTAGTCGGTGCCATAGACGTCGTTGTCCATGGTCTTGGGGATGGCGATGACCTTGACGCCTTCCATATGGAGGCGCACGGCGTACGAAAGGGTGTCATCGCCGCCGATGGCCACGATCGCGTCGAGGCCGAGCTGGTTGATGACGTTGAGCACGTGCGGCGTGCAATCGACCGTCTTCTGGCCTTCCGCGAACGGGTACTGCTCCTTGAGGAAGGCGGGGAGGTCGCTCGCGCGGACCCGCTGGGGGTTGGTGCGGGAGGTGTGGAGGTGGGTGCCGCCGTAGCGGTCGATGGTGCGGACCTGCTTGCGGTCGAGGGGGTCGATCCACTCGGAAGCGGAATCGTGTTCGGGGTTGAAGTTCAGGAGACCGGCCCAGCCGCGGCGGATGCCGACCACGTCCCAGCCGTTCTCGTCGGCGCCGTTCACGACGGCCTTGATGCACGGGTTCAGGCCGGGGACGTCGCCCCCGCCGGTGAGGATACCAATACGCAACTGCGTCCTCCGTGGCGCCTGCCGGGGTGTGGCAGATCGGTCGCCGGTTTCGATCGTAGATCGGGAGTGTTACGAGCGGGAGCACGCGTGCGCGAATTCATGGTTACGCTGGATGCGAACGCGGGAGGAGCCGGTCTGTTGGCGCGGAGGTTTGCGCGCAAACTCGCGGCGCGGCGGCCACGGAGGCGGTGAGGGCGTGTAGGCTAGCGCGCATGGTTTACGACTTCGACACGGTGTACGACCGCCGGTCCACGGATAGCTCAAAGTGGGGGCGCGTGGAGCCGGATGTGCTGCCCATGCCCGTCGCGGACATGGACTTCAAATCGCCCGAGCCTATCCGGCGGGCGCTGGCGGCGCGGGTGGAGCAGGGGTTTTACGGGTATGGGCTGGCGCAGGAGGAGCTGCATAACGCATTCACGGCGCGCCTCCAACGGCGATTCGGCTGGACGGTGCCCCAGGACGCGGTCCTGCCGATCCCCGGCGTGATCCCCGGATTCAATGCGGCGCTGCGGGCGCTCACGAAGCCGGGCGAGAGTGTCGTCGTGCAGCTGCCTTCGTACCCGCCCATCCTGAACGCGTACACGCATCACGGCATCGAGCGGCGGGACGCGTTCCTGGTGCGGGGCGACTCAGGCCGGTACCAAATCGACTTCGACAGCTTCCGCGCGGCAATCGATGAGACGACGCGGGCGTTCATCCTGTGCAATCCACACAACCCTGTGGGGCGGGTGTTTTCGCCCGAGGAGCTGCGCGAACTCGCGGAGATCTGCCTGGACCGCGGCCTGTGGATCATCTCCGACGAGATCCACTGCGACCTGACGCTCGGCGGAAGCGTGCACACGCCGATTGCCAGCCTTTCGCCGGAGATTGCGGAGCGCACGATCACGCTGATGGCGCCGAGCAAGACGTTCAACCTGGCGGGGCTGAAGGCGTCGATCGCGGTGATCACGAACCCGGAGCTGCGGGCACGGTTCGAAAGCGGCAAGGCCGGGATGGTGGGCGCGGTCAACATCCTCGGCTACACGGCGATGACGGCCGCCTACCGGGACTGCGATGACTGGCTCGCGGAGCTGACGGCCTACCTCACGGCGAACCGCGACCACGTGTCCGCGGTCGTGGCCGAGCGGATGCCGAAGCTGCGGTTGTACCCCGCGGAGGCGACGTACCTCGCATGGATCGACGGCAACGGGCTGGGGGCGCCGGGGAACGATGCTGCCGCGTGGTTCCTTGGCAACGCACGCGTCGCGTTCGGCGATGGCGCGAACTTCGGGCCACAGGGCAGCGGGTTCGTGCGGATGAACTTCGGCACTCCGCGGGCGCTGTTGAACGAAGGGTTGGAGCGGATGGCGCGGGCGATGGCCTCGGAGTGAGAGAACCGAGAAAGGGGAAAGGAGAAACGGGATGGGGCTCATGAACTACTGTCCGCGGTGTGCGACGCCGCTGATATCGAAGCTGGATGGCGGGCGGGAGCGGTCCGCCTGCCCGGCTGATGGCTGCGGATTCATCCACTTCGGCGATTTCTCCATCGGCTGTGCCGGGGTCGTGCTGCGGGACGACCGGGCGCTGCTGGTGCAGCGCGGATGGCAGCCGTTCGCGGGGTCGTGGCAGATCCCGGGCGGGTACGTCGAGCATGACGAGCCGCTGGCCGAGGCCGTCGAACGCGAAGTGCTGGAGGAGTCCGGCGTGACGGCGGTGGTGCGGGACGTGCTCGCGTTTCGCCACCTGCTGGGCGGCGCCGGCGCCGGGCCAAGCACGAACATGTACGTGGTCTTCCGCCTCGAAATGGTCGGCGGCGACCCGAAGTGCGACGGCGACGAGATCCGCGACGTGGGATTCTTCAGCCTGCAGGAAATGGAGCGGATGGAAGCCGTGCAGGGGCTTTCGAAGTGGGCCATCGAGAAGGCGCTGCTTGTACCGCACGGCCGCGGGCTGCTGCGCGACCAGCTGGGCCCAGGGGCGACGCGGCCGGGGTGGCAGCTGTTCGGGGTGCCGCACTAAGGGTCGCGGACGATCAGGTTGGGAGGCCGCAACGGCGCAGGTGGTCCCGGAGGAGGGTGTTGAACGCTTCCGGGGCTTCCATGTTGGACAGGTGACCGGCGCCGGGGATGATCTCGAACCGCGCGCCGGGAATCGCGCCGGCCGCGGTGCGCGTGATGGGCGGCGAAATGAGGGTGTCGCCCGCCGAGGAGATGACGAGGGTGGGGACGGCAATCGTGGGCAGGTCCCCGAGGGAGTTCGGGCGCGCCGCCATCGCCTCCGAGGCGCGAGCGATGGCCTCCGCCGGCTGGGCGGCGATGATCGCCTTCACTGACGCGACCAGGGTGGCGGGGGCGGCGGGCGAAAGCAGCGGCGGGGGCGCCTCGGCGAGGACGTTCCCTTCGGAGCGAAGGCGGGCGGCGAGGGCGTGGCGGCGATCGCTCGCCGCTTCGTCATCGGCATCGGCGCGGGTATTCGCGAGCACGAGCCCGAGGACCCGGCCGCGGTGGCGCCGGAGGAACGCGAGCGCCACGTAGCCTCCCATGGAGAGCCCGCAAAGCACAGCGCGATCGATCCCGGCGCGGGTCATGGCGTCGGCGACGGCGTCGGCGGCGCCATCCGTGGTGGGTGGAAAGCGGTCATCGGCGGCGCCGCCGAAGCCGGGGAAATCCGGGGCGACCACGGGGATGGTTCCGCCGAACGCCTCGACCTGCCGCGCCCACATGGTGTGGTCGAGCGGGAACGCGTGCAGCAGGGCGAGGCCGTCGGGCATGGGGCGCTCCCTGGGGTTCAGGACATCGAGGGGACGCCGGACCGGGTGGGGTGCACCCACTCCGAGACCGTTGCTTCGCCGGGGGCGCGGATGCGGATCTGCGCGAGGATGCCGGCGGCGCGAGCGAGGCGCCGGGCGCGTTCGATGGCAGACGTTGCGCTATCGAATCGTTCGACCGAGGGCAGGCGATCGCCGTAGACGAGCGCCCAGCCACCTTCGGTTTTCGTGACCTCGAGAACGAGTGGCTCCATTTCCGCAGTATGCCCGCGGCGTCGGCGGAGGCGAAGAGCGGGAACCTTAACAGAGGTTGCGGATCCCTTTCAGGCGGCGGCGGTATGTGAAGCCGTTACGCCGTTACTCCCAAAGGCCGCGGCCGGCCTCGCGGGCGGCACGCTGTGCCGGGAGGTAGCGGGATTCCACGTACTTCACGTCGGGCGGGTAGGTGACCACCGTGGCGAAGCCGGCGAGCAGGAGCTCTTCGTTCACCAGCCGGCCATCGGCGAGCCACACGTACCGCAGCAGTCGGCCGTACCGGTCGCGGTCCGTGATGTCCTTTTCGAGGCAGACGCGCTGGCCCTGGACGAGGGACTTGTTGAGCGCGGTCGCCTCGGGGCCGAACGCTTGCACGGGCTTGCGAGGGTCGACGGTCTCGGGGGTATCGACGCCGATGTAGCGGACACGATCCTCGGTCCCGGCGATGCGGACGACGATGGTGTCGCCATCGACCACGCGCGAAACGTCGGCCCACTGGCACGCCGGGAGGGTGGCCGCAGCGGCGGGCGTCGAGGTGGCGGCGGCACGCGTGGTGCCAGTGGCGCTCGCCTCCGCGGAATCCAATGCGCCGGGCGTGGGCTCGGCGGTCACGCAGCCGGCCACGATTGCGGCGGACGCGAAAACGGCGGCGATGGGGAGCGGGGACCGCATTACGCGGAATGATGCACGCATTGCGCGACACCTGCTGGCGCCGCCGCCTGATTTCGCTGCGCCGCGGCAGTGCTTTCGGCGTATCGTCCGCGAAAGCGAACGCGCGGAGGGCACGGGATGACGACCATCGGTCTCGACGAAGTAATCAGCGAGGAGCCGGAGCAGTACGACTGGGAGGCGCTCGTGGGTGCGCTGAACCGGCTGCTGCGGCTAAAGACGACGCCCATCGGGATGTCGATGTTCCGCACCCGCGCCGAGATGGAGGCGATCCCGAAGATCCGGCGGCCCACCGCGAAGCACACGACGGACCAGGTGGTGGCGCAGGCGGCACGCCTCGGGTGGACCGTGGGCATCACGAACGAGGACCTCGCCGGGCCACAATGCGGCGCGGTCATCGGCCTCCGCCCGCAGGACGAGCAGTGGCTCTCGGGGCAATCGATGAAGGGCGTGTGGTTCGAGACGCTGGAGGACTCGGCGGCGCACCAGGCGGCGATGGACGTGGTGCCTTACGGGGAGTTCGAAGCGATGGCCGTTTCGCCGCTGACCTCGGGGCGGCTGAACCCGCCGGATGTCTGCCTCATCTACGCGACGCCGGGCCAGATGATCCTGCTGATCAACGGGCTGCAGTGGTCGGGGTACCGGAAGTTCGAATGGAGCGTGGTCGGCGAATCGGCCTGCGCGGACTCGTGGGGGAGGGCCCTGACCACGGGCGAACCGAGCCCTCGCCATCCCCTGCTTCGCCGAGCGCCGGTACGGGGGCGTGCTCGATGACGAACTGCTGATGGCGATGCCGCCGAAGTACCTGCCGCGCGCCATCGCCGGCATGGAGCGGCTGAGTGGCAACGGGTTGCGGTACCCCATCCCGCAGTACGGCATTCAGTCGGACGCGCGCGCGGGGCTGGGGGTGAGCTACCCGGGCCGGTAGCCGGCGAAGAATGGCCCGCCGTCATACGCGCCACGGCGGAGGGCGGCGGGCATGGGGTTGCCCGGGTGACCCTTACGGACTTCACCCCCCTCCCTATGGGACCGCTCCCGATGTGCCAGCGAAAGCGGCGGGCCTACCCTCGGGAACATGAAGAACGCACGCCGGCTGCTCGCTCTGCCAGCGCTCGCGACGATCGCCCTGGCCGGGAGCGCGTGCCTGGGCTATGCCCCGGAGGGCGCGGTCGCGACGCCGGCCGCGCCGGGCCAGAACGCCGCCTCGCGGCTGCCGGAGCTGCTTTCGCAGTTGCAGGGCGCGGGCGCGGGACTGGAACTGCTGGACACGCCTTCGAGCCAGGTGCTCGCGGCGCAGGACCAGCAGGGCAAGTTCCTCGACGAAACGACGCCGACGGTGACCGCGACGGTCACCGGCACGCGAACGGTCACGCCGACGAGCATCGCGCAGGTGAACCCGACGAATACGCCGCGGCCGGGCACGCCGACGCGCACGCCCACCACGGCGGCTTCGACACCGACGCCGACGGTAACCGCGAGCGCGACAGCTTCGGCCACGAGCACGCCCACACCGACGGCGACGGCGACCGCCACCGCCACGGCCACGGCAACAGCGACGGCCACCCCGACGGCAACCGCCACCGCCACTCCGCGGCCCCCAACCGAGGGCACGCCCCCGACGGAGGGCTAAGGTGGACGACACACTCGTCAGGGCACGGTGCGGGCGGTGCGGACGCGGGCTGGCGTTCGACGAGTGGTCACGGGGGATGGACCGCTGCCAGCAGTGTGCGCCGCACGGTGCATCGCCCGCGGCCGCCTACGTCCCGGGCCCGCGCACGGCGAGCCGCGCACCCGCTGGCCCTGCCGGGTTCGATTTCACCGGCGACGAACTGGAGCAGTACGAGCGGCTGCTCGACGACATCCCCGAGGAACTGGTCGACGAGCTGATTGCGGCGCTGGAGGAGGAAGCGGCACGCCGCGGGACTCCCGAGGAGCCGAAGGGGCCGCTGCAGGGGGTGCTCGAAGAGCTGGGAGTGGGGCAATCCCCGCGGGACGCGCAGTGGGCAATGTGGGGGTTCGCGATCGGATTCGCCGGGAACGTGGCGCTGGTGAAGTACGCGCAAATGGCATCGGGCGCGGCGATGAGCGAGTTCGTGGCGCCGGTGCTCGTCGGAGGCCTCGTCGCGGGCGCGGCCTGCGCCATCCTCGGGTGGGGGCTTGCGCGCCTGCGCTGGCGTGCCGATCAGGCTTCGACGAAACGGACGCGGCTGCGCGGCGACGGACGCGCGCACGTCGGGCAGTGGTAAACGACGGCGACGCCGTGACCGCATTCACCATCAATCAGCTGCAGGTCATGCTCCGAGTGCTTTTCGCCCCAGGCCGCGAGCGCGCCGACGACGACCCCGAGCTCGTGCCCTTTGCCCGTGAGGTGGTAATCGAAGCGCGGCGGGCGGTCGCTGTACTGGCGTCGGGCGACGACCTTTTCGCGTTCCATCAGCTTGAGGCGGGCGGCGAGGATGGCTGGCGGGATGCCTTCGACGGTTTCGCGGAGATCGGAGAAGCGGGTGTGGCCGCGCAGCAGGTCTCGAATGATGAGCAGCGTCCAGCGATCGCCAACGACCTCGAGGGTGGCGGCAATGGGGCATCGCAGTTTTCGCGGCATGGGTTCCCCCGGCGGTCAGTTGCGATATGATACGAACGCGACGGGGTAGATACAAGAACTGAACTGACCCCCTCCCGGGAAGACGGGCGCGCGGAGGTGGACCATGGACTTCCGCAGCAGCGGCATCCTCGCGGCGGCCCGGCAGGGCCGGCTCCCCACCGGCGAGGAAGCACATTACCTGGCGGCGAACGCGACGCTCGACGCGTTGCTGGAGACGGCATCGGCGATGCGCGACGAAGCGCACACGAACGTGATCTCGTACTCCCGGAAGGTGTTCATCCCGCTGACGCAGCTCTGCCGCGACGTGTGCCACTACTGCACCTTCGCGAAGCCGCCGGTGCCGGGGCAGCGCGCGTACCTGACGCCCGATGAGGTCCTGGAGATCGCGCGGGCGGGGGCGGCGGCGGGGTGCCAGGAGGCGCTCTTCACGCTCGGGGATAAGCCGGAGCTGCGGTACAAGGTGGCGAAGCAGGAGCTTGCGAGCCTGGGGCACGAGACCACGATTTCGTACCTGACGGCGATGGCGGAGCTGGTGTTGAAGGAGACGGGCTTGCTGCCGCACGCGAACCCGGGCGTGATGACGCGCGACGAGATCGCCGCGCTCCGCCGGGTGACGGTTTCGCAGGGGATCATGCTGGAGAGCGCCAGCGACCGGCTGCACCAGAAGGGACAGGTCCACCACGGGTCCCCGGACAAGCGGCCGAAGGTGCGGCTGGAGACGATGCGGTACGCCGGCGAACTCGCGGTGCCGTTCACGTCGGGGCTCCTCATCGGCATCGGCGAAACGCGGGCCGAGCGGGTCGACGCCTTCCTCGCGCTGCGCGCGCTGCACCGCGAGTTCGGGCACATCCAGGAGATCATCGTGCAGAACTTCCGGGCGAAGGCCGGCACCAAGATGGAGCACGCTCCGGAGCCGGACCTCGACGACCTGCTCTGGACGATCGCGTTGGCGAGGGTGGTGTTCGGCGCGGAGATGAATATCCAGGCGCCGCCGAACCTGAGCTACGACCTCTATCCGAGGCTGGCGGCAGCGGGGCTGAACGACTGGGGCGGCGTGTCGCCGGTGACCCCGGACCATGTGAACCCGGAAGCGCCGTGGCCGCATCTCGAGGAGCTGCGCCAGAACACGGCCGCCTGCGGCAAGGTGCTCACCGAACGGCTTGCCATCTATCCCGCGTACGCGAGGGACGGGGACCGCTGGCTCGACGAGGCGCTGCGTACACCGGTGCTCCGCGCGCTCGACGCGGAGGGGTTCGCGCGGACGGAGGAGTGGTCGCCGGGCGAACTGACGGCGATCCCGGCCGGGTACGAGGACGTGCTCACGCCCCATGAGCCGCGGAGGCGCGAGCACGTCTCCCGGGATGTGCGGGAGCTGATCGCGCGCGCCGAGCAGGGCGAAGACCTGCGCGAGAGCGAGGTCGCGCGGCTGTTCCGGGCCCGCGGCGAAGACTTCTTCGCCGTCTGCGAGGCGGCCGACCGTCTGCGCCAGAAGGTGAACGGCGACACCGTGACGTACGTCGTGAACCGGAACATCAACTACACGAACATTTGCTACTTCAAATGCCAGTTCTGCGCGTTCTCGAAGGGGAAGCTGAGCGAGAACCTGCGCGGCCAGCCGTACGACCTCGGCACCGAGGAGATCGTGCGGCGCGCGCGGGAGGCGTGGGCGCGGGGCGCGACCGAGGTGTGCATGCAGGGCGGCATCCACCCCGAATACACGGGCGAGACGTACCTGGCGATCGCGAACGCCGTGAAGGAAGCGCTGCCGGACATGCACGTGCACGCGTTCTCTCCGCTGGAGGTGTGGCAGGGGGCGGAGACGCTGGGCGTGAGCCTGCACGACTTCCTCGTGCAGCTGAAGGCGGCAGGGCTTGGGACGCTGCCGGGGACGGCCGCGGAGGTGCTGGACGACGGCGTCCGGGCGACGCTCTGCCCCGACAAGATCTCGGCATCGCAGTGGGTGCAGGTGATCGAGGAGGCCCACCGGGTGGGCTTCAAGACGACGTCGACCATCATGTACGGGCACATCGACGGGCCGGAGAGCTGGGCGCGGCACATGATCACGCTGCGCGAACTGCAGCAGCGCACGGGCGGCATCACGGAGTTCGTGCCGCTGCCGTTCGTCCACATGGAGGCGCCCATCTACCTGAAGGGGCGGGCACGCAAGGGCCCGACCTTCCGCGAGGCGGTGCTGATGCATGCGGTTGCGCGGCTGGTGCTGCACCCGCACATCCCGAACATCCAGGTGTCGTGGGTGAAGATGGGGGTCGAGGGCGTGAAGGCGTGCCTGCAGGCGGGCTGCAACGACCTCGGCGGGACGCTGATGAACGAAAGCATCACGCGGGCGGCGGGCACCCAGCACGGCCAGGAACTCCCGCCCGAGCGGATGGACGAGATTATCCGGTCCATCGGGCGGGTGCCGCACCAGCGGTCGACGGCGTACGGGGAGCCACCGGCGGAGCAGGTGCGGCGTTCGTACGACGCGCCGGAGATGGAGCCGCTGGTGCTGACGCCGGTGAAGAAGTACGCGCGCACGGAGCGCGGCACGGCCACCATCGCCGCCCCGTGAGCGAGTACACGCTGCGGCCGGGAACGGCCGCGGACATCGAGACGATGGCGCGGCACCGGGCGTTGATGTTCGCCGACATGGGCGACGGGACGCCCGAAAACGCGGGCGGAGATGAGCGAGCGGTTCGCGCCGTGGGTGCTCGAACGGCTCGCGTCCGGTGAGTATCACGCGTGGCTCGTGGAGTGCGACGGCGGCGTTGTGGCGGGGGCGGCGTGCTGGGAAAAGCCGCGGCACCCCGGGCTCCGCGGTACCCATCCGCGTGTGGCCTACGTCCTCAACGTGTACACGAACCCGGAGCATCGCGGCCGCGGACTCGCGCGGATGCTGATGGAACACATTCTAGGGTGGGCGCGCGCGGAGGGGTTAGCGACGGTGGAACTGCACGCCAGCGACGAGGGACGGCCACTCTACGAGAAGCTCGGCTTTGGCCAGACCAATGAGATGCGGCTGGTGCTGTGACGAAGGGCGGCCCAGCTGGGCCGCCCTTCGCGCTCAGTCGTCGATGTCGCTGCCCTCGGTGGGAAGCGTGTAGTCGTTGCGCGAGGGCGGGGGACCGGCGGGCGCCTGGTCGTCCGGGCCCAGGGGCGGCGTGGAGATGTTCATGAGGACCACCTCTTCGTCACCCGCAGGCTGGGCGCTGTGGTACGCCCCAATGGGCACGGAGATGCAGCCGTACGGCTCGAGCGGCGTGAACACCCCGTCGATTTCGATCAGAGCCCGGCCCTGGAGCGCGATGTAAATCTGCGTGGACTTCGCATGCATGTGGCGATGGACGGCATGCTCTTCCGCACGGATGCGGAAGACGCGAACGCTCGCCTTCGTGTTTTCGAAGTCCTGCAGCAGGTCGTAGGAACCAACTCGAACGGGTCGCGAGAGAGTCATGTGCTCCCCTCCTTCCTCCCGGGGGAGGTGGTCAGACGGCGGTGAGGCCGCCATCGAGGCCGATGGCCTGGCCGGTCATGTACATGGGGCTATCGAGCAGCAGGTAGGCCGCGAGCTGCGCGACCTCGAGCGGCTTGCCGTAGCGCCACTGGGGCGTGGTGGTTTCGTACCGCTCGTACGCCTTGCCACCTTCGCCCTGGGCGATACGGCCCATCATCGTGCCCTCGACGGGGCCGGGGCAGAGGGCGTTGACGGCGATGCCGTAGCGGGCGAACTCGATCGCGGCGGTCTTCGTGAGACCGATAACGGCGTGCTTGCTGGCGCCGTAAGCGGCGAGCATGGGCGTGGCGGAGAGGCCACCGGTGGATGCCATGTTGACGATGCGGGGCGTATCGGCATGGTGCAGCAGGGGGAACATGGCCTTCAGGCCGAGGAACATACCGCGGACGTTCACGCCCATCACGCGGTCCCACATGTCGGTGGGGTAGCTCATCAGCGGGGCCTGCGCGCCTTCGATACCGGCGAGATTGAGGAAGAAGTTCGCTTCGCCCCAGATGTCGCGGCAGCGGCTGGCATAGCCACTGACGTCACCTTCGACCGAAACGTCGGCGACGGCCGTCTCGGCGATGCCGCCGAGGGCGTGGATGGCGGCGGCGGCGCGGTCCGCGAAATCCTGCGTGCGATCGACGCAGAGGACGCCGACGCCCCGGCGGGCGAGCTCCTCGCAGACGGCGATGCCGATATCGCCCCCGGCACCCGTAACGACTCCGACTTTCCTGTCCATGGCTACTCCTCAGGTTGCTCGAACTGAGGCCCCATCGTCAGTCTGCACCACACGTCAATTGCACCGCCGAACGGCCAGACCTGACGGGCCGCAGGGCCGCATGGCCTGCCGGAGCGGGCCCGGCGGGATGCGCGAGGGCGCGACGGCGGGGAGTACGGTGGGTGCGATGGCAACCTCGCCGGCCCGGCTCGCGGGGCTGACGGCGGAGGAGGCCGGCAGCCGGCTCGCGGCCGATGGCCCGAACGTGCTGCCACCGCCGCCGTCGGTACCCGCATGGCGGCACCTCGCCGCGCAATTCGTGCACTTCTTCGCGGCCTTCCTCTGGGCGGCGGGCGCGCTGGCGATCGTGGCGGGCTGCCGGAACTTGGCATCGCCATCTTCGCGGTCGTGGTGGTCAACGGGGTGTTCGCTTTCGCACAGGAGCACCGGGCGGAGCGGGCCGCGCACGAGCTGCGCGCACTCCTGCCGCGGTGGGTTACGGTCCTGCGCGACGGCCGTGCCGCGGAGGTCGATGCCGCCACCCTCGTCCGGGACGACCTCGTGCTGCTCGCCGCGGGGGACCGGATCTCGGCCGACCTCCTCCTGACGGAGGTCCACGGCCTGGCGATCGATGCCTCGGCGATGACTGGCGAAAGCGTACCGGCGACCCCGGCGGCGGGAGAGTCCGCCTTCGCGGGCACGTTCGTGACCTCCGGGGAGGGCACGGGCGTGGTGACAGCGACGGGGGCGCGAACACGGATCGCGGGCATCGCCCGGCTGACGACGGCGGCACGGCGGCAGCCAACGCCGCTCGCCCGCGAACTTCACCGCGTGGTTCGCATCGTCGCCGCCGTGGCGCTGGGAGTGGGCGCGTTCTTCTTCGGGATCAGCCTCCTCGTCGGCACCTCCGGGCGCGACGGGTTCCTGTTCGCGATCGGCGTAACCGTCGCGCTCGTGCCGGAGGGGTTGTTGCCAACGGTGACGTTGTCGCTGGCGATGGGCGCCCAGCGAATGGCTCGGCGGAACGCGCTCGTGCGGCGCCTGGAGGCGGTGGAAACGCTCGGCTCCGCGACGTTCGTCTGCACCGACAAGACGGGCACGCTGACGATGAACGAGATGTCGGTGGTCGCGGTGTGGACGCCGGCCGGGGAGTTCGGCATCGCGGCCAACGGCTACGACCCGGATGCAACCCTCGATCCGCCGCCCGGGTTGGCGCCGGACCTGGCGGCGCTGGCGCTCGCCGGGTGCCGCGCGTCGTCGGGGCGGGTCGTGCGAACGAACGATGACTGGGTGCCGCGCGGCGATCCGATGGAGGCGGCGCTGCATGTACTCGCGCTCCGCCTGGGGGTGGACGTGGACGCGGCCGAGGCCCGCGAGCCCGCGATTGCGCGCTTCCCCTTCGACGCCGGCCGGAAGCGGATGTCGGTGGCGACGGGGCAGGCCGTCTACGTGAAGGGCGCCCCGGAATCGGTGC
This sequence comes from Candidatus Amarobacillus elongatus, assembly GCA_016703545.1. Taxonomy (GTDB): domain Bacteria; phylum Chloroflexota; class Dehalococcoidia; order Tepidiformales; family Tepidiformaceae; genus Amarobacillus; species Amarobacillus elongatus. The sequence continues at coordinate 561,166 of JADJBX010000001.1, read as the reverse complement.
TCGGGCGCTGCCGGGGAGAGCACGGTGCCGCGAGTGCAGCCGTGGCGGAGCTCGCGGCCCGGGGGCTTCGGGTGCTCGCGATCGCGCGCCGGGACGCCGGCAACCGGCCCGCCTCGACCGAGGACGCCGAAACCGACCTGGCGCTCCTGGGCCTGGCGGCCTTCGAAGACCCCCCGCGGGCGGAGGCTCGCGGCGCCATCGCCGCCTGCCGGGCGTTGGGCGTGCGCGTCGCGATGATCACGGGCGACCACCCGGCGACCGCACTGGCCATCGCGAAGGAGTGCGGGCTCGCGGTCCCGGGCTCCATCGTGGTTGAAGGCGGGGCGCTGCCCGCGGATGAGCAGCTGCTCGGCGCGCTCGTTGACCGCGACGGCGTGTTGGTCACACGGGTTTCGCCCGAAGACAAGCTGCGCATCGCGCGTGCGCTCAAGGCGCGCGGCCATGTCGTGGCCATGACCGGCGACGGCGTGAACGACGGCCCGGCGCTGCACGAGGCGGACATCGGCGTCGCCATGGGGCGATCGGGGACGGACGTCGCGCGGGAGGCCGCGGACCTCGTACTGCTCGACGATAACTTCGCGACCATCGTGGCGGCGATCGAGGAGGGGCGCTCGACGTTCGCGAATATCCGGCGGTTCCTCACGTACCACCTCACCGACAACGTCGCGGAATTGACGCCGTTCGTGGTGTGGGCGCTCTCCGGTGGGCGTTTCCCGCTGGCGATTGGCGTGCTCCAGGTGCTGTGCCTGGACATCGGCACGGACCTCCTGCCGGCGCTCGCGCTGGGTGCGGAGAAGCCGACGGCGAGGTCGGTGCGGCACCCGCTGCCGGGCCGGCACCTGCTCGACCGGAAGGTGCTGACACGGGTGTTCGGGGTGCTGGGGCCGGTGGAGGCGACGGTCGAGATGTCGGCGTTCCTGGCGGTGATGCTGGCGGCGGGGTGGCGGCCGGGCGACGCGTTCCCGGCCGGCGACGTGCTGTTGCAGGCCAGCGGGGCGGCGTTCACGGCGGTGGTGTTCGGGCAGTTCGCGAACGCCTTCGCCTGCCGAAGCACGACGGTGTGGCCGGGAGCATTGGGCTGGGGCACGAACCGCGGGTTAGTGGCCGCCGTGGCGGTGGAGGCGGTACTGTCGGGAGCGTTCCTGTTCGTGCCGCCGCTGGCGAAGCTGCTGGACCACGCACCGCCGACGGCGGCGGGCATGGTGGTGGCGGCTTCGGCGATACCGGCGGTGCTTGCCGCGGACGCAGCCCACAAGGGGTGGCGGACGTGGCGGCGGGGCGAAATGGGGCGAGCCTGAACGGAAGGCGGGAGATTCTGTCGCCTTGCCATTGAGGCAGGGCGGTTCCATACTTAGCTCTTGATCCGCTCCGGCGGATCGTTTTTGTGTTGGCTCTTACGAGAGGACCCGGGCCCGGGTGGCGCAACTGGCAGCGCAGCCGATTTGTAATCGGCCGGTTAGGGGTTCGAGTCCCCTCTCGGGCTCCAACGCAGGGTGCCGTTTCGGCGGCGCCGCCATCGTGGAGAGATGGCCGAGTGGTTAATGGCAGCAGACTGTAAATCTGCCGCGCAACGCGCTTCGTAGGTTCGAATCCTGCTCTCTCCACCAACTCTCCTGGGTACACGGCCTGCTAGCCGTCCGCCCTGTTCCACGCGCACCGGGTGCCGGTGCGGCAATCACGAGCGAGGAGCTCACAGCTAGCAGCCAGCGCCCTCATAGCTCAGTTGGCAGAGCGCGTTCTTGGTAAGAACGAGGTCTCCAGTTCGAATCTGGATGAGGGCTCCAGTACACATACCCCGGCGTCCGCTGAGCCGCCGGCCTCACTTCTCGGTCCACCCAACAAAGCCCGGAGGCAGAACAGCGATGGCGAAGGCGAAATTCGAGCGAACGAAGCCGCATGTGAACGTGGGGACGATCGGCCACGTGGACCATGGCAAGACGACGCTGACGGCGGCGATCACGAAGGTGCTGGCGCTGAAGGGCGACGCGCAGTTCGCGACTTCGACTCGATCGACAACGCGCCGGAAGAGCGGGAGCGCGGCATCACGATCGCGATTGCGCACGTGGAGTACGAGACGGAGGCGCGGCACTACGCGCACGTGGACTGCCCGGGCCACGCGGACTACATCAAGAACATGATCACGGGCGCGGCGCAGATGGACGGGGCGATCCTGGTGGTGGCCGCGCCCGAGGGGCCGATGCCGCAGACGCGGGAGCACATTCTGCTGGCGCGCCAGGTGGAAGTGCCGGCGCTGGTGGTGTTCCTGAACAAGGTCGACATGATGGAAGACGAGGAGCTTTTGGAGCTGGTAGAGCTCGAGCTTCGCGAGCTGCTGTCGAGCTACGAGTTCCCCGGGGATGACATTCCGATCATCCGGGGGTCGGGGCTGAAGGCGCTGGAATCGGCGTCGACGGACCCGGGGGCGCCGGAGTACAAGTGCATCAGCGACCTGATGGACGCGGTGGACAGCTACATTCCGACGCCGGAGCGGCCGTTGGACAAGCCGTTCCTGATGCCGGTGGAAGACGTGTTCGGGATCAAGGGCCGCGGCACGGTGGTGACGGGGCGGATCGAGCGCGGTGTGGTGAAGACCGGCGAGGAGATCGAGATCATCGGCCTGAACCCGACGCGCAAGACGACGGTGACGGGTGTCGAGATGTTCAAGAAGCTGCTCGACGAAGGGCAGGCGGGCGACAACGTGGGGTGCCTGCTGCGCGGCATTGAGCGCGACGACGTGCAGCGGGGGCAGGTCCTGGCGAAGCCGGGGTCGATCAAGCCGCACACGAAGTTTGATGCGCAGGTGTACGTGCTTTCGAAGGAAGAAGGCGGGCGGCACACGCCGTTCTTTAACGGGTACCGGCCGCAGTTTTATCTGCGGACGACGGACGTGACGGGATCCATCAAGCTGCCGGAAGGCGTGGAGATGGTGATGCCCGGGGACAACGTGGTGATGGCGGTGGAGCTCATCCAGCCGGTGGCGATCGAGGAAGGGCTGCGGTTCGCGATTCGCGAAGGCGGCCGGACCGTCGGCGCCGGTGTCGTCACCAAGGTCAGCGAGTAGACCGCCGGGAGGCGGGGAGGGTAGAGCCATGGCCAAGGCCAAGGGCGATCGCATCATCATTCATCTGCAGAGCACGGAAGGGCCCGTGTTCCGGTACACGACGCAGAAGAACCGCCGGAACGATTCGGCGCGCATCGAGCTGAAGAAGTACCACCCGGGCCTCCGGCGGCACGTGGTGTTCCGGGAGACCCGGTAACACCGATGGCACGAACACCGCGACGCCGCGTTGAAGCCACCCCTGGTGCCGGCACGCCTTCGGGCGAGGCCGGACCGCGGCGCGTTCGCGAGAACCTGCCCCGCCCGGCCGCCGCCCCGATTGCATCGCGGGCGACGACGGGTGGAACGCAGGCTGCTCCCGCCCGCCGCCGTAGCCCGCTGGCTTCGCTCGCGAAGCTCCAGCCTTCGTTCATCGCCGATATTGTCTCGGAACTGCGGAAGGTCACCTGGCCGTCGTTCGCGGAGACGCGCTACCTGACGACGGTGGTCGCGATCGTGGCCGGCATTATGGGTCTGTTCCTCGGCGGGCTCGATCTCGCCTTCGGGTGGGCCATCGAAAAGCTGTTCTTCTAAGCCTATGAGCAACGAACCGCGCTCCTACTCCGCCCTCTCGGGTGAGCCGACCCCGCCCAAGCGGAAGGCTCCCGTGCGCCGCCGCAAGGACGACGACATGGCCGAACAGGAGCAGTTGACGGACGAGGAGATCAACTCCCCGGGCCGGAACTGGTACTTCCTGCATACCTACAGCGGGCACGAGAACAAGGTCCGCCACGCCATCAAGAGCACCGTCGAGCAGGCCGACGCCCGCGACAAGATCTTCCACGTCGTGGTCCCCACCGAAGACGAGATCGAGATCCGCGAGGGCCAGCGCCGGACGGTGAAGCGAAAGCTCTACCCCGGGTACGTGCTCGTCCAAACGATCACCCTCAAGGAAGGCGACCCGGATTCGGACGAGGCCTGGCACATGATCCGGAACACGACCGGGGTCACGGGCTTCGTGAGCTCGGGCACGCGGCCGGTTCCGCTCTCCTCGGATGAGGTGAGCCACATCCTCCGCGCGATGCGCATGGAGCAGCCGCGCGTCCGCGTCGGCTTCATCGCCGGCCAGAACGTGCGCATCATCACCGGCCCCTTCGAGGATTTCGTCGGTACCGTCGACGAAATCGACACGGAGAAGGGGAAAGTGAAGGTGCTGGTGAACATGTTCGGCCGCGAGACACCGGTGACGCTGGACTTCCTGGAAGTCGAAAAGCTCTAACCCCCGGCCAACGAAACGAACGAGACGCCCGGCCAATTGGCCGGGCGTCTTTGTGTTTGCGATGCATGCATATGGGGCGGGGAGCGGCGGCATCGCGCAACCGGCTCTTCCGGGGCGCGTACGTTGAGCCCTCGCAATTCGGCGAACGGATTCCCCCGCGGCACGTGAGACGAATCTCCGTCGTAGCTGCGCGTGGGAACGGGGAGTAGTTCGAAGTACGAATGCAGCCACGCTCACACTGGCGGCCAAACGAAAATTTCGTTAGGATGCAGGACGTGACCGATACCGCGAACCCCGCCCAGCGCATCATCGCGCGCTTCGGCGGCCAATCGGCGCTCGCCGAACTGCTCGGCAAGCGGCAGAGCACCATCCAGCACTGGGCGAAAACCGGGCGCATCCCGGCGCAGTGGCACCGGCCGCTGATGTCCCTCGCCCGCCAGCGTTCCGTCATCCTCGAACCAAAGGACTTCGTCAGCATGCAAGCTCAGACTGTCGCGCCCGCCGAGGGCAAGCTCGGCGTTCTCGTGGTTGGCCTTGGGGCCGTTGCCACCACCTTCATCGCTGGCGTGGGAAACGCGCGCCAGGGCCACGGCGCGGCCATCGGTTCGCTCACGCAGATGGGCACGATCCGCCTCGGCAAGCGCACCGAGAACCGCAGCCCGCTCATCCGGGACTTCGTTCCGCTCGCCAACCTCGACCAGCTCGTCTTCGGCGCGTGGGACCCGATCCCGGACGACGCCTACGCCTCGGCGCTGAACGCGGGCGTGCTCGATCGGCATCAGCACCTCGATCCGATCAAGGAGTTCCTGCAGACGATCAAGCCGATGCCGGCAGTGTTCGACCAGTACTACGTCAAGCGCCTGCATGGCACGAACGTGAAGACGGGTGCGAACAAGCTGGAGCTGATGAACCAGATCCGCGAAGACATCCGCCGCTTCAAGGCGGAGAACGGCTGCGACCGGCTCGTGATGGTCTGGGCCGCTTCCACCGAAATCTTCATGCAGGAGGCGGACTGCCACCGCAACCTCGAGGACTTCGAGGCGGCGATGGAGATGAACCACGAGGCGATCGCGCCCTCGATGCTGTACGCGTACGCCGCGCTCCTCGAAGGCGTGCCGTTCGCGAATGGCGCACCCAACCTGACGGTCGACATCCCGGTGCTCGTGAAGCTGGCGAACGACCGGGGCGTGCCGATCGGCGGCAAGGACTTCAAGACGGGCCAGACGCTCCTCAAGACGGTCATCGCGCCGATGCTGAAGGCGCGCATGCTCGGGCTCGCCGGCTGGTACTCGACGAACATCCTGGGCAACCGGGACGGCGAAGTGCTGGACGACCCGGAGAGCTTCAAGACGAAGGAAGAGTCGAAGCTCGGCGTGCTGGAATACATCCTCCAGCCGGACGTGTACCCGGAACTCTACGGGGATGTCTACCACAAGGTGCGGATCAACTACTACCCGCCGCGTGGGGACAACAAGGAGGGCTGGGACAACATCGACATCTTCGGCTGGATGGGGTACCCCATGCAGCTGAAGATCGACTTCCTCTGCCGCGACTCCATCCTCGCCGCCCCGATCGTGCTGGACCTGGCGCTGTTCTTCGACCTCGCGCAGCGGTCGGGGATGAAGGGCATCCAGGAGTGGCTTTCGTTCTACTTCAAGAGCCCGCAGCACGCGCCGGAGCTGTACCCGGAGCACGACCTGTTCATTCAGCAGACCAAGCTGAAGAACACGCTGCGGTGGCTCATGGGCGAGGAGCAGATCACGCACCTCGGCATCGAGTACTACGAGGAGTACGAGAAGGAAGATTAGGACGCCGTTCGCCGCTGGCCGCTGGCCGCTGGCCGCTAGTGCGAACTGGAGCTCTGTTCGATGGTACGCAGAAGGGGCCCGCATAGCGGGCCTCTTCTGCGTCACCGAACAACGGCCTCAGGGTTCGGCAGCCATGGCTGGCGGTCAGCGATCCGCTCATGGGTTGTCTCAAAAGAGCGCACGGGACACCCGGTAGTTCACGGCGTTGTCGGTGAGGACCCATCCGATGGTGACTCCGCGCGTCGCCACGGCCTGGACCGCGATGGGACATCGAGGAGCCTCGGTGGGCAACGTGTGTGACAGCGTCAACGACGCCTGGCCCCTCTTGCGTCCACCAATCTCTATCTAGTAGAGCCCGCGACCCGCCACCTCCAGCCCCGCCTCCCACCCCGGCGCGCGGCCGCCCGCGGGAATGTGCATCGCCGCCAGGTCCACGCCCGCGCGCAGCAGCAGCCACGAGATCGCCGAGTCCGACGTCCACATCTCGCTTGTCCCGCGGACGCGCCGGCCCCAGGTGTACGGCGGAACCGCCGGGGCGAGCGCGATGATCGCGCGCGCGACACTCTCGTCCTGCGCCAGCACCTGCGGACTCTCCACCGCCCACTGCTCGTCGGGGAGCGCTTCCACCTCGGTGCAGACCAGCTGGTAGCGGAAGACCCGCAGGCGGCCCGCCAGCCCCGCCCCCACCGGTCCCGTGAGGAGCGGTGGCGACGCGCTGTCGATGAACGCCGGCATCAGCTCCAGCGTGCGCGTGCGGCCCTCGGTGTGCAGCTTGAGCGCCGAGTGGTAGAGGACCATCCGCGTGCGTCGTGCCCGCGCTGCCTCGAACGCTTCCCAGAGCCGGAGGCTGGCCCGCTGAAGCCGCGGCGTTCCCGCTCCAACCGGCATCCAATACAGCTCGACGGCGGTTCCTCGCACCCGTCCAGTAACGGTCCGGCCGCGCCGCGCATCAAGGCCGACCGGACCCTCCCCGCGGGGGCCCTGGGTGCTCATCTCGCCTCCACCCACCCGGGGACCCCAATCCCGACGGCGTGCTACACTCGGCACGAACCGAAGGGGAGTAGCCCCCCGCACGTCGTCGACATGCTCCTGCGTTGCAGGCGGCGGCGTGGCTTCCGATGGGAGCGGGCGAGACTTTCGGCCAGCACACAACGGTGTGCCGGCCGAGGTCGTCCCCCTCATGCCGGCACACGAGAGGATCGTGATGTCGGCTTTTCTTCTTTCCACCGCCCTCATTTTCGTGGCCGAACTCGGCGACAAGTCCCAGCTTGTCGCCCTCTGGTTCGCGACCCGCTACCGATGGTGGGTCGTCCTCTCGGGCGTGACCGTCGCCACCCTCGTCGTCCACCTTGGTTCCGTGGCCATCGGCCGCGCGTTCGATGAGCTGCTTCCCGAGCGCGTGCTGCTCGCCATCGTCGGCCTCTCCTTCTTCGCTTTCGCCGCCTGGAGCATCCGCGGTGACCGCCTCGACGAAGAGGACGGGCCCGCCCGCAAGTCCCCCGCCTTCGGCGCCTTTGGCATCGTCACCATCTCCTTCTTCATGTCCGAACTCGGCGACAAGACGCAGCTCGCGACCGTGTCCCTTGCGGGGCGGGACGCGAACATCGTCGGCGTCTGGCTGGGGTCGACGTTCGGCATGGTGCTCGCCGATGCCGCGGCCATCGCGGTCGGCATCATGGCTGGCAAGCGGCTTCCCCAGCGTGCCATCTCCTATGCCGCGGCCGGCCTGTTCGTCGTGTTCGGGTGCGTCGCGCTCTATGGGGCCTTCCGCTAAGAGGCCGCCCTATTGGACGACGACGACCCGGTACGTCATCCCGGCGGCTTCGTGCCCAGGGGTCGTGCATACGATGGTGTAGGAACCGGGTGCGAGCGCGACTGTGGCGGCGCCGCCCGCGACCGCGCGTCCCAGCAGCCGCGTGCCGTTTTCGCCCCCGGTCAGGGCCAGTTCGTGCGCGCCCCCGTCCGTCCGTTCGAGCGCGAACTGGTACTCGCCGGCCTGGATGTGGGCGGCGCCGGCGGCGGGAACGCGGGTGTCGCCACCGGCATTGGAAACGACGAGCGCGCCATGCGTGTGTCCGCCACGCAGCGTCAGAACGAACACGGCCGTGACTGCAAGCGTGAACGCGACCCCGCCGAGCCGCACGGCATGCAGTGTCCGCACCTCCGCCCCGGCTCTAGCGCGAAGGGGCATGCGACGACCGTCCGCCGTACTCCGGGCTGGGTTCGTCGGTTTCGCAGTTCGCGCGGCGCATTCCCCCGCGCGCGACGCCATACCCCGCGGCCATCAGCGTCGTGCCGATGCCGAGGAACGCCATGTCCCAGGGGAGCTTGTCCGGGACGTCGTCGCGCACGTGGTGGATGCCGAGGATCTGGTGGTCCACCACCCCTTCGACGACGTTGAATAGGCCCCAGCCGAACGCGAGCAGCCCGACGAGCACCTGGCCCCAGCCCCGCCGGTGCACCGGCACGCTATTCCAGAGCAGACCCAGGCCGGCCGCTGTTGCCAGCCAGGTGAAGGCGTGGAAGAGGCCGTCCCAGAGCGTGTTGTCCTTGAGACCATCGACGCTCGTCGGAGGGAAGCTGCCTTCGGCCGTCAGCATGTGGTGCCACTGGAGGATCTGGTGGAGCACGATGCCGTCCACGAACCCGCCCAGCCCAACCCCGAGCAGGACACCCGCGGCAAGAAACATGCGAGGCAAGCGATAGAACATAAGCACGACCTGGAAACGAGAGTGGTTCCTGTCGATGCTAGGCAGGGCTCGGCGTCCCCCGAATGTGCGCCCCGGCCACTGGCTCCCAATCCCCTTGCAGTCGCGCACGGAAAAAGGGCGCCCCACCGGGCGCCCTTCTTGATTGTTCCTGGTGGAGCCGGTTACTCGCCGAACGCGAAGTCCGCCGCCTGGCAGTCCTTGTTGTCCTTGGCGATCTTCTCGAGCCGATCAGAAGCGCCCGACGGCGGGTCCGGCAGATCGTCGAGGTTCTCCAGCGCCGCGAGGTCGCCGTCCTTCATCGCCTTCGCCGCATCCTTGAGCACCTTGGAGGCATCGGAGTGCCAATCCTTGAGGTCCTTCGGGGGCTTGGCGTTCGCGAAGTTCGTGGCCAGCTTGTCGAACGGCTCCGCGAACTTCTTCGCTGCGGCCTTCTCGTCCGTCAGGGACGACGCATCCTTCATCACCTTGTCGAGGTCGGTGCTGAACGTGTTGAACGACTTGCAGATCGAAGCCACAAACGCCTCGTCGCTGCCAGTGCCGCCGCCGCCGCCACCGTCGTCGTCATCTCCGCCACCGCACGCGGCGAAGACCATTGCGAGCATTGCAGGCGCCAGCAGGAGCCAGGCCAGCCGCGTCCGAAAAACCATCAGTTGCGTTCCCCTGTTGTTGTTGGAGCCGGCTCCGTCGCGGCCCACGCCATCATAGACGGCACGGTCGTTACGTTACTTCAGGTAATTTCTCTCACTCGCGAGCAAAATCGAACCCGGCGGTGCGGCAATCGGCATTATTCGCGGCAACTCCGTTCAATCTCGCCGCCACTTCGCCCGGCACCGCCGGGATCGGGTTCACTCCCAGCGCCGCCGCCGCATCGAGCTTGCCGCTCTTCAACCGGTTCACCGACTCCGTCAGCTCGGTCGAGGCCTGCTGGTGCCATTCCGCGAGGTCCGGGGGCGGGTTCGCGTCGGCGAACGCCTGCGCCAGCTTCGAAACAGGCGGGCTTAGCCGCTCCGTCACATCCTGCGCGGTTCGCAGCTCCGCCGGCTTCTTCAGAATTGCGTCGATCTCCGCCGTGAACGTCCGGTAGGCCGAGCAGATGCTGGCCACGTACTCCGCGTCCGTACCCGGCTTGCGGGCAGTCGCGGTCTCCTTCTTGTCGTCGCCACCACCACCGCCGCAAGCGGCGAGGCTCAGGGCCAGCACGGCGAACCCCATCCCGAATGCCCGTTTCATCGCCCCTAGCCTAGCACCCGGGGACGAAGCGAGGGCCGGCATTGCTGCCGGCCCTCACCCCTGGATTGCTCCGGAACGTCGACTAGATGTCGAGCATCTGCGCGACGCGCTCGCGGTGGAAGTCCGCGTCGCCCCAGAAGAGCTCGGCGCGCTTCTGGCGGCGGAAGAAGAGCTGGATCACGTAGTCCTTCGTGAAGCCGATACCACCGTGGATCTGCTGGCCATGGGCCACGACCCGGCGGCTCGCATCCGAGCACCACGCCTTCGCCATCGCCACGTCCATGTCCGCCGAGGCTTCGTTCTCGCTCGTCGCCCAGGCGGCCTTGTACATGATGAAGCGCATGCCATCCACGTCGGTCACCATGTCGGCGGCCTTGTGCTGGATCGCCTGGAACGAGCCAATCGGGCGGCCGAACTGGACGCGCTCCTTGGCGTAGTTCACCGAGATCTCGAAGTCCTTCTGCGCCAGACCCACCAGGTACGCGCATTCGAGGGACGTCGCCTGGTTGCGGATCGTGCGGCCCGACTCCGCCGTGATCGTCATCATGTCGCCGGCCGCGACCGCGACATCCTTGAACACGACCTCAGCCTGCTTGTCGCTGGCGATCGTCTTGAGGACGGTCACTTCGACAGCGCTGCGCGCGACCACGGCCGCGCCCATGCCACCACCCGGCAGCGTGACCGCCGTGATGATGTAGTCCGCCACGTTGGCATCCGGCACGAAGAGCTTCGTGCCGTTCAGCACGAAGTCGCTCCCGTTCGCCGTCGCCGCCATCTGCACACCCTGCTCGTCCCACCGGCCGCTCGGCTCGGTGAACGCGTAGGTGAAGATCGCGCTGCCATCGGCCAGCTTCGGAAGGTACTTCGCCTTCTGGTCGTCGCTGCCGGCGGCGAGCAGAATCGACGCCGCGATCTGATTCGGGATGAACGGCCCGGGAAGCAGCGCACGGCCGGTCTCTTCGACCAGCACGCAGAGGTCCAGGAAGGAGAAGCCGGCGCCGCCGTAGTTCTCCGGGACCATCAGGCCCTGCCAACCGAGGTCGGCCATCTTCTTCCAGAGGTCCGGGCTGTAGCCCTTCTCATCCTCTTCCATGGCGCGGACGTGCTCTTCCGGGCACTCCTTCTCGAGGAATTCGCGCGCCGAGTTCTTCAGCAGTTCCTGTTCTTCGCTGAGGCCGAGGTCCATAAGCCGTTGGTGTCCCTTTCGCTGTATTTCCGTCCCGCCTGGGCCGGCGGGCAACGCAAGGCTGCCCGGTGTTGCGGCGGGATTCTAGCACGATGTTTCGCGGCAAGCGAACAGCACGGGTTTCCTTCGGAAAGAGGAGCACCTAACACCCCCTGCCCCGTTCGTTACGTTCCTGCTCACCCCTCCGCGTATCATCCTCATATGCTCGCCCCCGATGCGTTCGAAGGCCGCGTCCGCGTGACCGGTGCGGTCGCCCTCATGAGCGTCCTCGCCGTTTTCGCCGCGCTCGCCTACTGGCAGGTCTTCCGCACCGACCTCGCCGAGGAGAATACCAATCCCCGCATCCTCGCCGCCTTCACCGACCCCAATCGCGGCCGCATCGTCGATCGCGACGGCAACGTGCTCGTCGAATCCCTCCCCGATGGCACCCGCCACTACCACGACGCCTCCGTCGCCCACGCCGTCGGCTACATCGATGCCCGCTACGGTTCGCAGGGCGCCGAACTCGCCTTCGATAGCGAACTCTCCGGGAAGGCCGGGGGCACCGGCTGGCGCGACGCGGTAGACGCCGAGTTGCGACGCACCGCCATCAAGGGCAACGACGTCCGCCTCACCATCGACCCGGTCGTCCAGGCGGCGGCGGCCACGGCCCTCGGCAGCCGCAAGGGCGCGGTGGTCGCGCTCGATCCCCGCAACGGCGAAGTCCTCGCCATGGTCAGCGTTCCCACCTACGACCCGGGGGGGCTCTCGGAGAACGGCGAAGCGCTCCTGAAAGACGAAACGTCTCCCCTGCTCAACCGCGCGACGCAGGGCCTCTACACCCCCGGGTCGACCTTCAAGACCGTGACTGCCGCGTCCGCGCTCGAAAACCGCGTCATCGATCCCGGCACGACCGTGAACTGCCCCGGCAAGATCACCATCGACGGGTTCGACATCAACTGCGCGAACACCGCTCAGGGCGTGGGCACTTACCCCTTTTCCGCCGCGTTCACCTACTCCGTGAACGCGATCTTCGCTCAGGTCGGCGTCACGCTCGGCTGGGACCGCCTGCTCGCCACCGCGGCGAAGTTCGGATTCGGCGGCCCCATCGATTTCGCGCTCGACACGGGCACGAGCGTGGTCGTTCCCGGGACATCGAAGCGCGACAAGGTGCTGCTCGCGACCACCGCCTTCGGGCAGGGCGAAATCCTCGCCACGCCCCTGCAGATGGCGCTCATCGCCGCCACGGTCGCGAACGGCGGCGTGCTCGTCGAGCCCCGCCTCGGCCTCTCCGCCTCCACCGGCGGCCACACCCGCGCCATTGATGAGTCCGCCTCCCGCCGCGTCCTCGATGCCGCCGTCGCGAACACCCTGAAGGAGCTCATGGTCTCCGTCGTCGCGAACGGCCAGGCGCGCGGCGCCGCCCTCCCCGGCATTACCGTGGGCGGCAAGACGGGCACCGCCGAGACCGGCCGCGACGGCCTCAGCCACGCCTGGTTCATCGCCTTCGCCCCGCCGAGAACCCCACCATCGCCATCGCCGTGGTCGTGGAGGATGGCGGTCGCGGCGGCGAGGTCGCATCGCCCATCGCCGGGCAGGTCATCGCCGCGGCCCTCAAGCGATGACCGAGAACCCCCTCCACGCCATTGAACGGCTGCTCGAACGCACCGCGCGCTCGCTTTCCGGCAACGCACTCCACCCGGCCGAGATCATCCAGCGCGTGACCAACACCGTGGCCGCGGCCGCGCGCGACGGGGTCGCCCCGAATCGCGTCGTGCTCACCCTGAACCCGGCGGACCACGCTTCGTTCCGGCCCGCTTTCCGCCTGCTCGAACGCGAACTGCATCGATCGCTCGACGCCCTCGAAGCGCGCGAAGGGCTTCGCCGTATCGGCGCCCGCCAGCTCTTCTTCGAAGCCTCCCGCGATGTGCCCGCCGGCCTCCCGGGCGTCACCGCCCTCTTCGCCGATACCGCCGTGCTGCCATCGGCCCCCCAGCCGGGGGCCACCCGCCGCCTCCGCCGTGCCGGCGATGCCGTGCTCGTCGTCGCGGGCACGGGCCGCGTCCGCCTCACGCACACTCCGTTCACCATCGGCCGCGGACCCGCGAACGACCTCGTCCTCGCCAGCCTCGCCGTATCGCGCGAACACGCTATCGTTCACGCCACCAGCGATGGCTACGAACTCGTCGATGCGCAGAGCCGCAACGGCATCGTCCTCGATGGCCAGCGCCACGCTCGCGTGCTGCTCGAACCGGGCGCACATGTGATGCTTGGCGACGTCGAACTCTGGCTCGAGGAATCCGGGTGAGCGACTCCACCGAACTGCTGGTCCTGCGGCTCGCGCTGATCGGGATGGTCTTCCTCTTTGTGCTGCTCGCGGGCGTGGTCCTGCGGTCTGGCCTTCGCCCCCGCCGTGCCGCGGCCCCGGCGCCGTCGCGAGCGCGCGGCGGACCCCGCCTCGTCGTCATCACCCCCGGCACCACCGGGCTCCACCCCGGTGCCGAGTTCGAACTCGCGGGCGAAATGACCATCGGCCGCGATGGCGGCAACGGCATCGTCCTCGCCGACCCCTCCGTCTCCGGGCGCCACGCCGCCATCATGCGCGTCGGCCGCGATTGGACGGTCTCCGATCTTGGCAGCACGAACGGGACGCTCGTGAACGGCCGTGCCGTCGACGGCCGGGGCTTTCCCCTGCGCGGCGGCGAAAAGGTCGTGTTCGGCGCGGTCGTCCTTCGCTATCTGCCCTGAGCGGCTAGCGCCGTTCTCGCGCCGAAGCCTCCGAGATGCCCAGCAGCATCCCCACCATCAGGAAGTTCACGACGAGGCTCGACCCGCCGTAGCTCACGAACGGCAGGGTGATGCCCGTGGTCGGGATGATCCGCAGGTTCCCCGCGATGATCACCGCCGCCTGGATGGCGATGAGTAAGGCGATCGCGCTCGCGAGCAGCCGTCCGTAACCGCTCGGCGAATCCAGCGCCACCTGCAGCCCGGCGATGAGCAGCACCAGGTACAGCATCGCCACCCCCATCGCCCCCGCCAGCCCCAGTTCCTCGGCGATGGCGGAGAAGATGTAGTCGGTTTGCACCGCGGGCACGATGTCGGGTTCGCCCAGCCCCAGCCCCTCGCCCGTCACACCCCCCGCCTGGATCGCGTAGATGCCCTGCAGCGTCTGGTATCCGGTCACGTCCGGGTCTTCGTACGGGTCCAGCCAGACGTCGATGCGCGTCTGCGCGTGGTCGAAGGCGAAGTACCCGAACGCACCCGTGGCGGCGAGCAACAGCAATCCCCCGACCACAAATGCGACCCGGCCCGTGGCGACATAAAGAACGGCCATCGTCAGCAGCAGCAGGATGGCGATCGTGCCAAGGTCCTTGAGCAGCGCCAGCGCCGCCAGTGCCGCCACCAGCGTCAGCACGAGCGGTGCGAGGTAGGGCAGGGCCGAGTACGTCCGCCCGCCGAACCGCATCCGCGGCAGTGTGAGCACGGCCCTTCGTCGGCGAGGTACCCGGCCAGGAAGACGACGACGAACAGTTTGATGATCTCGGTGGTCTGGACCGTTTGTCCGGCGATGGTCACCCAGAGCCGCGCCCCGCCGCGCGTCTCCCCGAAGAGGCCCGTCGCGATGAGCACGACCACCGCGAGCACGGCCGCCGAGTACTTCCAGCGGCGAAGCTCATCAAAGCGGCGCGCGGCCAGTGCGCCGCCCGCCATCAGCGCCACCCCCACGACTGCCCAGTTCGCCTGGGCCTGCGCCGAAGGGGGCGAGAGCCGCGTCACGAACGCCAGCCCGACGGCCGTCAGCATGATCGCGGCGGCGTACGGCACCGGCGCCGCCCGCGGCGCGACGATGCGAAGTGCAACGTGTCCGAGACCCGCAACAAACAGGAATTGCGTTAGGATCCTTCCAGAGCCCGTGGGAAAATCGAACCCCGCGGCCTCCAGCGCACGCCAGGCAAGCGCGAGGAACCCGGCGCTCAGGAGCACCAGCATCGCCTCGGCGTTGCGCCTCCCGGACACGGCTCCCGCGGCCATCTGCGAAAGAGCCACTACCGCTTGGAACCCTCAACCATCATTGACTCACGATACCGCCTCGAACGGCTCCTCGGTACGGGGGGCATGGCGGAAGTGTGGCTCGCGGAGGACCGCCGCCTCGCGCGCTGGGTCGCCCTCAAGATCCTCCGCGACGAAGACGCCGAACTCGCCAGCGGCCTCGCCCGCGAAGCCCGCCTCGTGGCGCGCCTGCAACACCCCAACATCGTCGCCGTCCACGATGCCGGCGAACACGAAGGCCGCCCCTACCTGGTCATGGAATACGTCCACGGCCACTCCCTTCGCGGCCTGCTCGAAGCGCGCGGCCGCCTGACCGAAGCCGAGGCGCTTCGCTACGGCCTCCAGGCCGCCGCCGCCCTCGAATACGCCCACGGCGCCGGCGTCATCCACTGCGACATCAAGCCCGAAAACCTCATGGTCGACGAGCAGGGCGCGGCGAAGCTCACGGACTTCGGCGTTTCGCTCACCGTGAACCGCACCATGACCCCCGACCAGGCCCGCGACATCCTCGGGACGCTCGCCTACCTCGCCCCGGAGGTCATCCAGGGCGCCGCCCCGGACCCCCGCTCCGACGTTTACTCGCTCGGCCTGACCCTCTACGAGCTCGTCGCTGGCCGCCTGCCGTTCGCCGGCGCGACCCCGGCCGCGGTCGCGGGCCAGCGGCTGGCGCAGGCCGCGCCGCCGCTGCGCACCATCGTGCCGGAGGCCTCGCCGGCTCTCGAATCGGCTCTCGCGCGCGCCCTCGCCGTCGACCCCGCGGGCCGCTGGCCCACGGTTGCCGAGTTCGCCGCCGCCCTGCGCGGCTCGCACCAGCGCGGCGCTCCCGTGGCGGCGCTGCCGCCCGTCGGGCGCCCCGCGCCGCGCGCGGCCACACGCCACTCCACGGCGCGGGTCCAGCGCGCCGCCGCCCTCCCGCCGCCCCCCGCGACCGGCGGTCGCGGCGCGACCACGGCCGCCATCTTTGCCGGCGTCGTGCTCCTCGCCGCGGGCGCCGGCATTGCCGTCGCGGTCCTGCTTTCGAACAACGACGACGGCAACGCGGGCAGCGCCAGCCCCACGCCCGCGCCTTCCGCCACCGTCGCCACGACGCCCACCACTACCCCCACACGGCCCCCGGCGGCGACGAATACGCCGGCGCCATCGCCCTCGCCCACGACCGTGCCCTCACCCAGCGCCACGCCGCCCACCCCCCAGGCGACGCCGACGCGCACCGCCACACAGCAGCAGGCGACCCCTACCCGCACGAGCACCCCGGCGCCCGCCTCCCCAACGGCGACGCCCACGGCGCCGGGCAACCCCGGGCCGCCCAGCCTCACCCCCCGCCCCTGACCGCGCTCCACCGGCCGGACCGCCCGCCCCGTCGTGGCGGCGCATTGTGGTGTGCTTCAGACCGGTAACTTAGCATCGAGGCCATCCCTCCCCGTGGAGCGTCCCGTGCCCGAGCAGCGCATGTATGGCCTCTGGAGCAGCCCCATCACCCCCAGGTCGCTCGCGGCCTCCATGCGCCTCTCCGAGCCCCACTGGGACACCGACGGCCGTACCCCTTGGCTGGGTCGAAGGGCGCTCCGACCGCGGCGTCCTCGTCGTCCAGGAGGATGGTGGCGCCCCGCGCGACCTCACCCCCGGCGACCTGTCCGTGCGCGCCTTCGTCGGCTATGGCGGCGGCGATTTCACCCTCGCCCACGGCGCCGCCTACTTCGTCGCCCAGCACGACCAGCGCATCTACCGGCAGGAGCTCGCCGGCGGCTCGCCGCGGCCCATCACCCCCGCCTTCGGGGCCGCCTCCACCCCTCGCGTCTCCCCGGATGGCCGCTGGCTGCTTTACGTCCACACCTATGAGGACGTGGACGCCCTCGCGGTCGTCGACACCGCCGGCAAGCACTGGCCGACGAAGCTCGCCACCGGCAGCGACTTCTACATGCAGCCGGCCTGGCACCCCGAGGGCGACCAGATTGCCTGGATCGAATGGGACCACCCCAACATGCCCTGGGACGGCACGCGCCTGAAGCTCGCGCACCTCGCGTTCCCCGAAGGCGGGCTCCCCGTCGTCATTTCCGCCACCGTGGAGGCTGGCGGCCCCGATACAGCCATCTACCAGCCCGAGTTCACCCCTGACGCCGTCTCGCTCCTCTATGTGTCCGACCATTCCGGCTGGGGCCACGTCTACCGCCGCCACCTCGTCTCCGGCGAGGTGCGCGAACTGACCGAGGGCGATTCCGACTTCGGCGAGCCCGCGTGGAGCCAGGGCCAGTACCGCGTCGCGGCCCTCCCCGGCGGCGCCGCCATCGCCGTTCGCTCGAAGGACGCCTTCGACAGCCTCACCCTCATCCATTCCACCGGCGACCTCACCGACCTCTCCTCGCGCCACGCGGGCTACACCTCCATCACGCAGCCCGCTGTCTCACCCGACGGCACGCGGCTCGCGTTCATCGGGTCCGGCGGCCAGCAACCCCCGCGCGTCGTCGTCATGGAGCTGCACCAGCGCCCGCCGGTCGTCACCGTCATCCGTCGCAGCGACCCCGAGATCACGCCGCGCGACGTCCTCAGCGAGCCCCGTGCCATCTCGTGGCCGTCGTTCGATGGCGAGCCGGCCCACGGCCTGTATTACGCGCCCGCCAACGGTAGCTTCGTGGGCACCGGCGCCCCGCCGCTGGTCGTGCTCGTCCACGGCGGGCCCACGAGCCAGGCGCGCGCCGCCTGGTCCGCGCAGGTCCAGTTCCTCACCTCGCGCGGCTATGCCGTCCTGTATCCGAACTACCGCGGCAGCACCGGCTACGGCCGCGACTACATGCTCAAGCTCCGGGAGAGCTGGGGCATCTTCGATGTGGAGGACTCGCGCGCCGGCGCCGAATACCTCGTGCGCGAAGGCCTCGCCGATGGCTCCCGCCTCGTGATCATGGGTGGCAGCGCCGGCGGCTTCACCGTGCTCCTGTCCCTCGTCCGCTTCCAGGGCTTCTACCGCGCGGGCGTCAGCATGTTCGGCGTTTCCAACCAGTTCACCCTGGCCGCCGACACCCACAAGTTCGAAGCCCGCTACCTCGACACCATGCTCGGGCCCCTCCCGGAGGCCGCCGCTGTCTACCGCGAACGCTCGCCCATCTTCTCCGCGAACGCGATCAGCGACCCCGTCGCGCTCTTCCAGGGCGATATCGACCGCGTCGTTCCGCGCGAGCAGAGCGACAGCATCGCCGCCTCCCTCCGCGCCCGGGGCATTCCGCACGAATACCACGTGTACGAAGGCGAAGGGCACGGCTGGCGCAAGGCCGAAACGATTGAGAAGTTCTACACCTCGCTCGATCGCTTCCTTCGACAGTACGTGCTCTTTGCGTAAACCTTAGACATGGGTGAGCAGCCCCACTGCCCGGGGCTGTGCGTGCCGCCAAGCTGTGTTGCGGGACTCTCGCTCGCCGTGACGGGGACTGACCCCGGGGAAGGCGCCCGAAAGGTTTCGATGTCGTCCGCCATCCTCCACTCCGCCGCCTCTTCCGCCCTGGATTCGTTCCTCGCCTCGCTCGCTCCCCGGCGTGCGGACCGCTGCACCGTCGTCGCCGCGCCGCTCCCCCCGGAACTCGTGCGCGCCATCACCGAGGGCGGCCTGCCCGCCCTGCGCCGGGCCTCCGTCGTCTCGTGGGAGCACGCCGCCAGCGGCACCCGCCTCTTTGGCATTGGTGTCGCCGGGCGCTGGTATGGCCCCCGTTCCGAGGGCATCGAAGAGGCGCGCGTCGCTCTTTCCGGGATCAGTTTCGAAGCCGCCGGTGAAATCCTTCCCGCCGCTCGCCCGCGCCTGTTCGGCGGCCTCGCCTTCGAACAGGCCCCGGCGAACCCGGACCCCGAATGGGAGCCGTTCGGCGGCTGGCAGTTCATCCTGCCCCGCGTCATCGTCGCCGAGGTGGCCGAAGGCGAATTCGCCGCCACCGCCTGTGTCGCCAGCGGCGCCACCGTCCGCGAGCCTGCCGCCGCCCGTGCCGACCACGCGCGCGGCGGCCTCGACGCCATGGGCTGGCAGCGCGCCGTCGCCTCCGCTCGCACCGAGCTCGAATCCGGCGCCTACCGCAAGACCGTGCTCGCCCGCCAGAAGCGCGTTTCGCTCCCCGGCTTCACGCCCGAACCGGCGGTGTCCGAGCTCGCTTCCCGCTACCCCGGTTGCTTCGTCTGGCACTTCGATGTCCCCGGCGCGACCTGGCTCGGCGCGAGCCCCGAGCGCCTCGTCGCCACCGCCGCGGGCTGCGCGCGCGCCGATAGCCTGGCCGCCTCCTGCCGTCGTGGCGCCTCCCCGGCCGAGGACGCCGTGCTCGCCGAGGGCCTCCTCGCGGACCCCAAGGAGCGCCTCGAACACGCCGTCGTCGTGGAGGCCATCACCTCCGGTCTCCAGCCCTTCGCCGAATCGATCGAGTGCCCGCCCGGGCCCCGCATCATGAAGCTCGCGAACATCCAGCACCTCCACACCCCCGTGACCGCCCGCCTCAAGCCCGGCGTTCACGTGCTCGACCTCGTCGGCGCGATGCACCCCACGCCCGCCGTCGGCGGCTGGCCCCGGCAGCCCGCCCTCGACGCCATCCGCCGCCTGGAAAAGATGGACCGCGGCTGGTACGCCGCCCCCTTCGGCTGGGTCGATTTCGCGGGCGAAGGCGAATTCGCCGTGGGCCTGCGCACCGCCCGCGTCGTGGGCGATGACGCGACCCTCTTCGCGGGCTGCGGCATCGTCGCCGACTCCGACCCTGAACGCGAAGTCGCCGAGACCGAGCTGAAGTTCCGCCCACTCGCCGAAGCGCTGCAGGCCGGCCGCTAGTGGATATCGCCGCGGCCAACACCGCCGCCGCGCGCGCGCTCGTTGCCGGCCTCGCCGCCGCGGGCGTCACCGATTGCGCCATCTCCCCGGGCTCCCGCTCCACCCCGCTCACCGTCGCTTTCGCCGAGCAGAAGGCGGTCCGCCCGTGGCTGCACCTCGACGAGCGCTCGGGCGCCTACTTCGCCCTCGGGTTGGCGCGTGCCACGGGGCGCCCCGTCGCCCTCGTCTGCACCTCGGGCACGGCCGCGGCGAACTTCTTCCCGGCCATCGTCGAGGCGAACCTCAGCCGCGTTCCGCTCGTCGTGCTCACCGCCGACCGTCCCCCCGCGCTCCGCGAGCGGGGCGCCGCGCAGACCATCGACCAGCTCCGCATCTACGGCACGCATGTCCGCATGGCACTCGATCTGCCCCTGCCGCTCGGGTTCGCGAACGAGGCGTCGCAGTTCCGCATGCACGCCGCTCGCGCCGCCGGCATGGCCCTTGGGCCGCTGCCGGGGCCCGTGCACCTCAACGTTCCGTTCGATGAACCCCTGATCGCGCCGCCCGCCACGCATCCCGGCCCGGATACCCGTCCCAACCGCGGTACCACCGTCGGCCTCAGCGCCAGCGTCCCCGCCCAGGCCGAGGTCGCCCTCGCGGCCGAGCGGCTCGCCGGGGCGCGGCGCCCGGTTATCATCGCCGGCCCCGAAACTGGTGGCCTCCCCGGCGACGACATCGCCTTCCTCGCCCGGCGGCTCGGCGCGCCCATCTTCGCCGATGGCCTCTCCGGCCTCCGCACCGGCCCGCACGACCGCTCGCTCGTCCTCGATTCCTTCGACGCCATCGTCCGCGACCCGCGCATCGCCGAGGTCCGTGCCGACGCCGTCATCCACTTCGGCGGCCCGCCCACCTCGAAGGCGCTGAACGGGATGCTCGCTGCCCTCCGCGGCGTGCCCTACGTGCTCGTCGACCGCCCCGGCGGTTATCGCGACCCCAATCTCGCCGCCGACACCGTCGTCTCTGGCGAACCCGCCGCCGTCGCCCGCATCCTCGCCGACATGCTGGAGTGGGAGTCCAGCACCGACCCGGGCTGGGTCGAAGGCTGGGTGGCCTCCGATGCCGTCGCACGCGACGTCCTGCGCGGCCACATCGACGCCTTCGACGCCCCGTTCGAGGGCCGCGTCTTCACCGAGCTTCAGCAGGCCCTGCCCGCCGGCGCCACCATCGTCGCCGGTAACAGCATGCCCGTGCGCGACCTCGATTCGTTCATCGCCGCCAGCGAGAAGCCGCTCCACCTTGTCGCCAACCGCGGCGCGAACGGCATTGATGGCGTGGTGTCGTCCGCGCTCGGTGCTGCCGCCGCCCCCGCCGCGGCCCCGTCGTGCTCGTGATCGGCGATATCTCCCTGTTCCACGACCTGAACGGCCTCTGGGCAGCCCGCCGCCACACCCTCGACCTCACCATCGTCCTCGTGAACAACAACGGCGGCGGTATCTTCAACTACCTCCCGCAGGCGTCGCACCCGACCCTCTTCGAGGAGTGGTTCGCCACGCCCACGGGTCTCGATTTCGCGCACGCGGCCGCCCTGTACGGCGCGAAGTACACCGTCGCGCGCGATTGGGATGCCTTCCGCGCCGCGCTCGCCGCCGGCCTCGGGGGCGGTTTCCACATCGTCGAGCTGCCCACCGACCGCGCCGCCAACGTCGCCATGCACCAGCAGGCGTGGAAGGCCGCGGCCGATGCCGCCTTCACCATTGAGGTTGCCCCCGCATGACCCGCGTGCCGATCGAGCCCGGCTTCGCGCTCAACGTCGAGACCGCCGGCTCCGGCCCCGCGCTCGTGCTGCTCCACGGCTTCACCGGCTCCGCGCGTGCCTGGGGTGAGTTCGGCGAGCGGCTGGCTGGGCATCTCACCACCATCGCCGTCGATATCGTCGGCCACGGCGAATCCGACGCCCCCGACGACCTCGAGCACTACCGCATGGAGCGCGCGATCGAGGATATCGTCACCGCGGTCACCCGCCTCGGCTTCGAGCGTCCCCACTGGCTTGGCTACTCCATGGGCGGCCGCACCGCGCTCCAGCTGGCGAACGCGTACCCCGCGAACGTCCGCTCGTTGCTCACCATCGGCGCTTCGCCCGGCATCGAATGCGTCGAGGACCGCGTCGCGCGCGTCTCCTCCGACGAGCTGCTCGCGCGCGGCATCGAACGCGACGGCGTCGAGGCGTTCATCGACTACTGGGAAGCGATTCCCCTCTTCGCCTCCCAGCGCGCGCTTCCCGAGGCCGCTCGCGCACGCATCCGCGAGGGCCGCCTCCGCAACCGCGTCACCGGGCTCGCGAATAGCCTCCGCGGCATGGGCGCCGGGGCCCAGACCGCCCTCCACGACCGCCTCGCGACCATGACCATGCCCGCGCTCATCATGGCCGGCGCCCTCGACACGAAGTACGTCGAAACCGGCGCCCTGCTTGCCGAATCGATGCCCAACGCCCGCTTCGCCGCCATCCCCGGCGCGGGCCACGCCGCGCAGTCCGAGCGCCCAGCCGAGGCGGCCGCGCTTGTTCTCGATTTCATCCAAACCCTCGAATCGGAGTCCCCAATGGCTGATGCCCCCGTCACCTGGCAGACCGTCGTCGAATACGAAGAGATCCTCTTCCAGAAGACCGAGGGCATCGCCCGCATCAGCATTAATCGCCCGGAAGTTCACAACGCCTTCACGCCGAAGACGGTCTTCGAGCTGATCGACGCCTTTGCCCGCGCCCGCGAGGACCCGGAGGTTGGCGTCATCCTCTTCACCGGCGAGGGCGGCCGGGCGTTCTGCTCCGGCGGTGACCAGCGCGTGCGCGGCCACGGCGGCTACGTCGGTGACTACAACGTCGCCCGCCTGAACGTCACCGACCTCCACAAGCTCATCCGCTCCATCCCCAAGCCCATCATCGCCCTGGTGCCCGGGTACGCCATCGGTGGCGGCCAGGTCCTGCACGTCATCTGCGACCTCTCCATCGCCGCCGACAACGCCCGCTTCGGCCAGACCGGCCCGCGCGTGGGCAGCTTCGATGGCGGCTTCGGCGCGATCCAGCTCGCCCGCCTCGTTGGCCAGCGCAAGGCGCGCGAAATCTGGTTCCTCTGCCGCCAGTACGATGCGAAAGAAGCGCTCGCCATGGGCCTCGTGAATACCGTCGTCCCGCTCGATCAGCTCGAAGCCGAGGGCGTGAAGTGGGCGCGCGAAATCCTCCAGCTCAGCCCCATCGCCCTGCGCATGATCAAGACCTCGTTCAACGCCGAACTGGATGGCATGACTGGCATCACCGAGCTCGCCCACAACGCCAACATGCTCTTCTACATGGTCGATGAGGCGAAGCACGGCCGGGATGCGTTCCTCGAGAAGCGCCAGCCGGAGTTCGCCGACCCCAAGAAGTTCCCGCGGCGCGGCTGAGCGGAATCCCCGCCGTGCCGCACCCGGTGTCTCGCACATGACCCCGCTTGCCCGCATCGCCTGGCGGCCGTTCCGCCTGCCCCTGCGGCAGGCGGCTCAGGCCGCGCACGGCACGGCGGAGTTCCGGGATGGCCTGCTCATCGTCGCCGAGAACATCGAGGGGGTGTGCGGCTTCGGTGAGGCGTCGCCGTTGCCCTCGTACACCGGCGGCAGCGCGGACGAGTGCGCGGCCCTCCTTGCGGCCTTCGCGCCCGCGCTCCTGACGCAGCCCGCGGAATCGCTCTGGCAGGCGTTGCCATCGCTTCCCGAAGGGCACCCCGGCTCCATCGCCGCCCTGCGCTGCGGCCTCGAAACCGCCATCGCCGACCTCCTCGCGCGTGGCGACGGCCTTTCCCTCCACCGCTTCCTTCGCCCCCTCCCCGATACGGACGCCGCCATCGAGGCGAACGCCGTCATCGACAACCCGGACCCCATGCGCGCCGCCGAGGAGACGCGCACGGCCGTCCAGGACGGGTTCACCACCCTCAAGGTGAAGGTCGGCTTCGACCACGACCGCCAGCGGCTCGCGGCCGTGCGTGCGGTCGCCGGGCCCTACGTCCGCCTTCGCGCCGATGCCAACGGCGCCTGGGACGAAGCGGCTGCCCTCGCCATGCTCGCCCCCCTCGCCGCCGCGCGCGTCGAACTGCTCGAACAGCCGCTGCCGCCCGCCGCCGGGCCGCTTGCGCTTGCCCGCCTGCGCGCGGCCTCGGCCGTCCGCATCACCGCCGACGAGGGCTGCCGCACCCGCTCCGAGTTCGAGGCGCTGGTCACTGCGGGCGCCATCGATGCGGTCGTCGTCAAACCGATGGCCAGCGGCCTCCGCGAAGCGCTGTCCATTCTCGCCGCCGCCCGCGCCGCCGGCGTGGAGGCTATCGTCACCACCACGTTCGATGCCGGCATCGCCACCGCTCTCGCGATGCACCTCGCGGGCACCCTCGATGCTCCCCGCCCCGCCTGCGGCATCGCCACCCATGCCCGCCTCGCCGCCGATCTCGTCACTGGCGTGCCCCCGGTCATTTCGGGCGTGGTTACGCTGCCCGGCATCCCGCACATCCCCGGCCTCGGCGTCTCCCTCGACGCTGCCGCGCTCGACGCCCACGCGACCGGTCCGTGGCAGGAGGTGCTCCGCTGACGGCCCCCATCCCGGACTGGCTCGCGCATCGCGCAGACTCCCTCCCCGCCGCCACCGCCGTCGTCCTCGCCGATGGCACGACCCTCACCTATGCCGAGCTCGACGCCCACGTCGCGGCGCTCGCCGGGCGGTTCGGGGCCCAGGGCGTGGGCGCCGGCGACCGGGTCGCGCTGCTCGCCGTCAACTCGCTCGAATTCGTCGAAGCCGTCCACGCCGTCACCCGCCTTCACGCCGTCCTCGTCCCCCTGAACGCGCGGCTCACGGCGGCCGAACTCGCCTACCAGCTGGAGCACTCGGGCGCGCGGCTCCTCCTCGTGCACGATGCCACGGCCGCGCTCGGGGCCGCGGCCGCCTCCATCGCCGGTACCGCCACCCTGTCCCTGGCAGCCGCCGCAGCCGGCGGCGGGGCGTTCCCGGTGCGTCGCGCCGAGGTCCCGCCGCACGCGCCCGATGCCGCGCACGCCATCATCTACACCTCCGGCACCACCGGCCGCCCCAAGGGCGCCATCCTCACCTACGAAAACGTCGCCGCGAGCGCCGCCGCCTCCGCCTATAACATGGGTGTCCGGGCGGCCTCAGCATCGTCCTGCGCAGCGCCATCTACGGCACCGCCGTCCTCATCCACCCCGCGTTCGATGAGCACGCCGTCAATCGCGCACTCCGCGAGGATGGCGTCACGCTCCTTTCGGTCGTTCCCACCATGCTCCAGCGCATGCTCGACGCCGACGACCTCCCCTATCCCGCCGCCGTCCGTGGCGTGCTTGTGGGGGGCGGCCCCGTCACCCGCGACCTCCTCCTGCGCGCGCTCGACCGCGGCCTCCCCGTCCTCCAGACGTACGGCCTCAGCGAAGCTGCATCGCAGGTCACGACCCTCTCCCCCGGGGACGCCCTCGCCCACGTGGGGTCCGCGGGCAAGCCGCTCATCTGCACCCGCGTCCGCATCGATGCGCCCGAAGGCGAGCCCGGAGAGATCCTCGTGCAGGGCGCGACCGTCACCCCCGGTTACCTCGGCGATGCCCCCGCCACGGCCCGTGCCCTCCGCGACGGCTGGCTCCACACCGGTGATATCGGCCGCATGGACGCGGATGGCTTCCTCTACGTCCTCGATCGCCGTGACGACCTCATCGTCTCCGGGGGCGAAAATGTCTACCCCGCCGAGGTCGAGGGTCACCTCCTTCAGCATCCCGATGTCGCGGCAGCCGCCGTCGTGGGGGTGGCCGATGCCCGCTGGGGCCAGGTCGTCGCCGCCGCCGTGGTCCTTCGCACCCCCGGGAACGACCCGCCGCGGGCCTCAACGCCTTCCTCCGCGAACGCCTCGCCCCCTACAAGCTGCCCCGGCGCTACCTCGTGACGGCCTCCCTTCCAGCCACCGCGAGCGGCAAGATCCAGCGCCACCTCGTCCGCCCGCTGTTCGACTGAACGTTCCCTCCGCGCTGGTACAATCGCCGCCGAAGGAGACCGGCGTGAGCGATTGCCTGTTCTGCAAGATGTCTGGGGGCGACGTTCAGGTGCCCCGCGTGGCCGAGAACGCCGCTGCGTTCGCCATCCGCGATATCAATCCGCGCGCCCCCGTGCACGCGCTCATCATTCCCCGGCGGCACATCGCCTGGGCGCAGGACCTTGGCCTCGAAGACGGCGATACCCTCGGCGCCATGTTCGAACTCGCCACCGAAGTCGCCGCCATCGAAGGCGTCAAGGACTCCGGCTACCGCCTCGCGTTCAACGTGGGCGAGGCCGCCGGCATGACCATCGCGCACCTCCATCTCCACCTCGTGGGCGGCCGCCCGCTCGGTCCCGAAGGCTGATGGCGAAGGCGATTCGCTCCCAGCTCGAGGCCGTCATCAGAGGCAGTTCGAATCCCGCCCCGAGGGACTCCTCAAGCACGTCCGACGCGTCCTCGATGAGGCGCTCGACCTCGCCCGCCACTGGGATGTGGACCCCGGGCGCGCCGAGCTGGCCACCTGGGGCCACGATCTCTTTCGCGCGCACAGGCCGGAGGAGCTGCTGCGCCTTTCGCGCGAAGCCGGCATCCCCATCGGGCCCGAGGACGAGGCCGCGCCCATCATGCTCCACGGGCCGCTGGCCGCCGTCGTCCTTCGCGAGCGCTTCGCGGTCACCGACGACGAGGTGCCTCGCCGCCGTGCGCGACCATACCGCCGGGCTCGCCGAAATGCCGATGCTGGCCAAGATCATCCTGCTCGCCGACAAGGTCGAGAAGCGCAAGCGAACCCGCACGCCCGCCATGGAGGCCATCCGCCTCGTCGCCCGGCGCGACCTCGACCTCGCGCTGCTCACCTGGGCGGATTGGAAGTGGGTCGACGAGCGCCGCAATGGCTACGCCAGCTACACGCAGCACTGGCAGGCGCGTCAGGTCTGGGTCGCCCACCACCACGCCGAGATCGGCCTCCCCGGCCGCATCCCCGCGTGGCAGTACGACATCGACTGAGGCTACCTCACCATCGACGCCAGGATGCGGGCCACCTCCGCCTCGTCCATCGCGAACTTCGTCTCCACCAGCAGCTCGTAGCTCCGCGTCTTCGTGATGAGCGAATACCCCGTGAAGCCGAACTCCGATGTCGCCCGGAGGAACTCCGCGCCCGCGACGGGGCTGGGCAACGCCTCCGCGTTCGTCGGGCGAACGGGCACGGACGACTGCGTGATCGAAATGGGAAACGGCGGCCCCTTGAACGCCATCGAGACCTCGCGAACCGGGCCGTTTTCCGGCGCGGCGACCTTCGTCCCGGTGTGCTGGAAGCCCGCTGGCAGGACCGGCGCCACCACCTCGAATCCCGCCAGCGCAGAGGCCTTCCGCGCCTCCTCCTCGAGCGCGGCATCTGGGGTCAGCACCTGTCCCCGTCCGGAGCTCTCGGACTGGCCCGCGTCTCCGGTGAGAGAACGAACCCGATCGCGCCCCGCGAGCAGCGCGGCAATCACACCGCCGCTGACAATGAGCCGCCTGGAGTGCAGCGTGTCACGCATCGTTGGGTTCTCCTTTCTGCGTCCCGGCAACCTCGATCCCGGTGGCGGGCGTGTGTCGCGTCATGTGCCCGGCGTCCAGTAGCTGACGCTGCTGTGGCTTCCCCGCTGGTAGACCCACCCGTCCACCGAGTGGAATTCGGGGTGGGGGGCCTTCCCCCCCCCCGCGGGGGGGGGGGGGCCCCCCGGGGGCGGGGGGGGGCCCCCCCCCCCCGCCCGGGGGGCCCCTCCCCCCCCCCCGCGGGGGGGGGGGCGGCCCCCCCCCCGGGCGGGCGTCTCGACGCCGCCGCCCTGCTGCTGCGAGCGCTCATCTCCGTCAGGTGACCATCCGCGACCTCTTTGAGGCTTCCTGACCCCATCCATGCCTACGGCTGAGCGAACCGCTGCGTCACGCCGTTCCGGTCGCTCTCCTCCGCGAACACCCCGCCCGTCACCTCGCCGATCACTCGCCGCCAGAACGCCTGCGCGGGGACGTTCGCCGGCACTTCATGGACGCTCCATGCCCCCGGGTGCCGTTCGAACACCGCCTTCGCCACCCTCGCCCCCACGCCACCCCGGCGGTATGGCCGCAGGACGAAGAACTCCGCCATCGTCCACGGCCCCTCGCCCTCCCGCCGCACCAGCGCGAACCCCGCGAGGCGGCCGTCCACGCGCACCAGGTAGGGTACCCGCGTCTCGCTCGCCGCCGGCCGCCAGTAGTGATCGAGGTACGGGTATTCGTACTCCCCGTGCGCGCTGAGCTCGCTTCCGATGAACTCCGTGAAGTCGTACAGGTACAGCTGAAGAAGCCGGTGCAACACCGGCTTCTCCTCCGCCCCCGCCACCTCGACTGTGACCTCCACGCCGCTCCGCGCCGCTACTACCGCTGGACCAGCTGCGTGAGCACGCCGCCCGTTACGGAGGGATGGATGAACACCTGGCCCTTCACCGGGTTCCCCGGCCCCGGGTCGCCCACGAGCCGGATCCCCTTCGCGCAGCTCCGCCACGGTCGCGTCGATGTCGTCGACCTTCATCGCGACGAGGTGCACGCCCTCGCCCTGCTCCGCCAGCCGCTTGGCGATGGGCCCGGCGTCGCCCGTGTTCGAAACCAGCTCGATGTACGAATCCCCGAAGCGGAAGAACGCCATCGCCATTCCGGCCGCGGGCGAATCGCTGCGGTCGCTGACGCCGGTGCCGTAAATCGTCTCGTACCGGCCGATCGCCGCATCGAGGTCCTTCACCGCGATCACGACGTGGTCCACACCCTTGAACATGCGCTGCCTCACTGCTCGTAGTGCCGCGACCATACGCGCCGCGCGCGCGGCGCCGCTACCCCAGGAGCTCGAGGAGCACTCCCCGCGCGGCGAGGTCCGTGGGTGCGAACCGCAGCAGTTCGCGCGTCAACTCCACGTACAGGGCCCGAAGCTCGGGCTCCGCCTCCAGGGCCGCGAGATGCCCCGCGACCGTGCCCGCATCCCCGCGTGCCACGGGTCCGCTCAGCGCCGCGAGCGATGGCAGCGCGGCCGCATTCGAGGCGCTGGCCAGCAGCAACGGCGCGAGAGCCTCCCGCGCGAGCTCCCCGGGCAGACCCGCCGCCTCCCACGCCCGGCCCGCCGCGGCCATGAGCGCCACCACGAAGTTGCTCGCGAACACCGCCGCCGCGTGGTACGTCGCGCGGTCCACCCCCGCCAGCGAGAACGGCCGCGCAACCATGGCCGTGACCATCCCGCGGAGCGTCTCCTCCAGGCTGCCGTCGCCCTCGACCCCACACCATGCCCCCGCGAGCCGTTCGGGCGCCGGTTCGCGCGAAGGGAACGTCTGCAGGGGATGCAGGCACCCCGCGAGGCCGCCTGCGTCCCGCACCGCCGCCAGCGCCTCCAGCCCGAGCGCGCCGCTGCAATGAACGACCGCCTGCCCGGCGCGCCACGTCCAGCCGTCGCGCTTCGCTCGCGATCGCCCCGTCCGGCACGGTCAGGAAGACAATGTCCGCCGCCACGGCGCGCTCCGCGTTCACCACCATGGTCCCCGCGCCGGTGGCCGCCGCCAGGCGGGCCGCCGATGCCCCATTTCGGCTGGAGACGAGCGCCACGCGATACCCGGCGCGCGAAAGCGCCGGCCCCAGCGACATCGCTGTGCGGCCGGCGCCAATGATTGCCACCGTTGGCCCGTTTGCGTTCACGCCCAAACGGTGCGGCGAGCCGGCACAGGGGTCAACCGGCGCCGGCCGTTCGCCCGTTACTTGATGAGGAAGCTGCTCGCCACCCAGCCCGTCACCCGCCCTTCGACCACGACCTTCACCCATGCGAGGCCGCTGGCGTCGACGGGACCGTCCACGATCGAGACCGCGGTGGCGGCCGGCAGGCAATCGAGGATGCCGCCGCCGTGCCCGGCTCCTTGCGCACCCGCAGGCAGCCGGGACTGTTGTCGACGCGGGCCAGCACCGGGGCCGGCTCCTTCGCCGCCACCGGGACGTCCTCGGTGGTGGGGGCTGTTGCCGCGGCCGCGGGCGGTTCCGCTGCCGCTGCCGCCGCCGTCGCCGGCGTCGTCACCCTCGCGAGGTACCGGGCCGAGACCCACCCCGTCTTGCCCGCCACCTCGACCTTCACCCACGTGTGGCCATCGGCCGTCACCGGCGCGCTCACGACGCTCGCCGCCGTGCCGGCCTTCAGGCAGGTCAGGATGGTGCCCTTGAGCGAGGGCTCGCTGCGAAGGTTCAGGCAGCCGGAGTCGGGCGCCACCGTCGCGGCGTCGCCAGGCTGGAAGGAGACCGGAACGGCAGGCGCGGCGCCCTGGGCCGTGATCCGGTAGATGTGCACATCGAGGCCGTTCGCCGCCGCCAGCGCGTACGGCTGGTAATTCGGCCGCAGCCGCACCATTTCGTCCCAGTTCTGGTTCGAATCGACCGCGCTGAAGCGGTTGTTCCCCAGGTTCTCGAGGACGATCGCGGTGTGCAGGCCTCGGTACGATGCCCATGGGCTCGTATCGTCGTCGTCCGCCACCTGGATGATGTCCCCGGCACGCGCTTCGCTCGCCGAGACCTCGACCGCGCCGGCTTCGAAATAGCCCGCCCGGTAATCGTTCCCGACGCGCTTGCCGGTCGCCTCGAAGACCACCTGCTGCATGAACGTCCAGCACTGGCCCCCGTGGGTACCCACGTATTTCAGGGCCGTCGCCGAGATGGGGTTCTCCTCCCCCGCCGCCCGGGAGGTGGAGGGCGCCGCGCCCGCCAGCGCGAAAACCCCTACAAGAAGGACGAACATCAATCGGAGATCAACGAGTCTGTTAGACACAGGCACCTCTCAACTGCATTGGAAGCAGCCTGACCGTACCCGTGGGAAAGCTGTCAAACCCGCATGGGAGGCAAGGGGAACGTAAAATCCATGTAAACCGCGGCGCCGGTAAACGTTGTCCGCGCAACGCTTACGGCGCCCTTTTCGGCAATCGGGAGAAGCGCTAAGGGGACCTTCGCCTAGGGGAGCAGCAGCTTCTGGCCCACCTGCAGCCGCGTGCACGAATCTTCCGTGAGGCCGTTCTTCGCGAGGATCTGGCGGTAATCAATCCCCGTCTTCTCCCCGATCGCGCCGCACGTGTCCCCGGAGACGACTTCGTACTCCTTCGCCCCGCTGGTCGGCGTGCCCGTGCGCGGCGTCGTGCTCGCCCCCGGCGTCGTCCCTGCGCCCGGCGTGCCCGTTCCTGGGACGGTCGTGCCGCCCGCCTGCGTCTGCTGCGGGACCGCGGTCGTGGGCTTCGCGGCCTGGTTGGTCGCGTTCACCTGCGCCGGGGTCAGGCTCCCGCCGCCATCGTCGTCAAGCGCGCTCTGCAGGAAGAACGCGAGCGCCACCACGACAATCGCGAGCGCGAACAGCCCGGCCGTCGCGACGGGCATGGAAATGCCGCCCGGGCGGGGCCGCGGGCCGATGCTGCCGGTGGGGGGCTTGCGCAGGGGCCGCTCGCCTCCCGCGGCGCCGGCGGCTGCCCGGGGGGCGCGCCCGGGCAGTGGCTTCGGTTCTCGAGATGGCCGGCCCGCTCCCCGGCCCCGGGTGGCCGCACCCGCGCCCGCCGCCGCGGCAGCTGCCGCCGGTGCGGCCGCGCCGATGCCATCGCCCTTATACACAGGGCATCCCACGTGGTTCTCGCCGAGGCAGTAGCTTTCCTGGTGGTTCGCGGCGATGCGCGTCGGGTTATCCAGGCGGTAGCAGCGGTGCGCTTCCGTCGCGTACGTCGCATGCGAGTCGGCGTCGTCGGCGAGCCCGAGGTACGGGCAGACGCCAGTCATTTCCTCGTCGGCTGGTGGGTAGCTCACCTGCGCTCCTGTTCCCGGCGGCCAGTTAGCCCAATGCTGCCATGCCGCATACCCGCGGGCAAACCCTACCCATTCCATACCACGCATTCAACAGCGAGAACCACACCGGACCTTGGACGGTCTCGGGCGAATCGAGCACCCGCCCGCGGGGGATGCTCGAAATGCGAAAGCGGCCCGGGGCCCTTGCGGACCCCGGACCGCGTCCCGCGTGCGACGGGGAGGACATGTCGCTGGCTGCCCTTTGGTCAGGAGGGCCACCTGCATAGAACAACGGCATTCCCGGCCGGGAGCAAAGGGTGCCGGGGGAGTCCACCCGGTGGCAGTCCGGGACAGGGGGCCGCACTTGCCTGTGATGCTCGCGATGCCCATCATCCGGGGAACGGCGGGGATGCGGCGTGGGAATGGGACGGAGCCGGGGCGGAGCGGCCGGCAAAGTTGACAGCACCCTCCCTTATGCTACTCTCACAATTCGGCGCTTATTGCACAGGCCGGCTGGTAACGTTCGGCAGGTCGCGAAGCTGAGTGCTTGAAGACGGCCCGGGCCGCGGATGCGGCAAGGGCGCTGTTCACGGACAGGCTCCACGGCCTGTTTTCGTGCCCAAAAGAAACTCGACGAAGGTTCGCCTTCACAGGCCTCTCCGGAGGCCGCAAACGCTGCACGCAGGGGACGCAGGAATGCCGACCATTAACCAGTTGGTCCGCAAGGGCCGCACGCCCAAGGCAAAGAAGTCGGGTGCTCCCGCGCTCCTCTTCTCCTTCAACGCCCACACGGGCGTGCTTCGCAAGGAAACCGGCAAGTCCGGCGCCCCCCAGAAGCGCGGCGTGTGCACCCAGGTCCGCACGCAAACCCCCAAGAAGCCGAACTCGGCCCTGCGCAAGGTGGCCCGCGTTCGCCTGTCCAACGGGATCGAAGTGACCGCCTACATCCCCGGCGAAGGCCACAGCCTGCAGGAGCACTCCGTTGTGCTCGTCCGCGGTGGCCGCGTGAAGGACCTCCCGGGTGTGCGCTACCACATCGTCCGTGGCGCGCTCGACGCGACCGGCGTGAACAACCGAAAGCAGGGCCGCAGCAAGTACGGCACCCGCAAGAACGCCCCGGTCGTCCAGGGCCGCGGCGGCCGCCGCTAATTCGAAGGGCCCGCGCATGCGGGCCTGGATGCTACGAAGTACACGGAGAACTGAGCCATGGCCCGACGCAATCGACCGGAACGGCGCCCAACCCCGCCTGATTCGCGGTACAACAACGTCCAGGTCCAGATCCTCATTAATAAGCTCATGACGCGGGGCAAGAAGTCCACGTCCGAGCGTGTGGTATATGGCGCCTTCGATCGCATCCAGGCCAACACCGGCCGCGACCCGCTGGACGTCTTCAGCCAGGCGATTCGCAACGCCACCCCCGTCCTCGAGGTCAAGCCCCGCCGCGTTGGCGGCGCCACCTACCAGGTCCCGGTGGAGATTCGCCCCGACCGCCGCATCGCTCTCGCGATGCGCTGGGTGCTGAATTCGGCCCGCTCCCGTGGCGGCCGCTCCATGGCCGAGAAGCTCGCCAGCGAACTCCTCGATGCCGCCAACAATACCGGCGCCGCCATCAAGCGCCGCGACGATACGCACCGCATGGCGGAGGCCAACCGCGCCTTCGTCCACTACCGCTGGTAGGCCGTCCCCGCCCCGCCGGCAGAGGTTAGAAGTCCATGCCCCGCCAATTCGATATCGAACGCATCCGGAACATCGGCATCATTGCCCACATCGACGCGGGCAAGACGACCGTGACCGAACGCATCCTCTTCTATACCGGCAAGACCTACAAGATCGGCGAAGTCCACGAAGGCTCCGCCACCATGGACTGGATGGAGCAGGAGCGCGAGCGCGGCATC
Organism: Candidatus Amarobacillus elongatus; assembly: GCA_016703545.1. Classification (GTDB taxonomy): domain Bacteria; phylum Chloroflexota; class Dehalococcoidia; order Tepidiformales; family Tepidiformaceae; genus Amarobacillus; species Amarobacillus elongatus. The sequence goes on along the minus strand of JADJBX010000001.1, from coordinate 527,380 downwards.
ACCATCACCTCCGCCGCCACCACCGCCGAGTGGAACGACCACTCCATCAACATCATCGACACCCCCGGCCACGTTGACTTCACCGCCGAAGTCGAGCGCTCCCTGCGCGTCCTCGACGGCGGCGTCGTCGCCTTCGACTCCGTCGCCGGCGTCGAACCCCAGTCCGAGACGGTCTGGCGCCAGGCCGACCGCTACGGCGTGCCGCGCATCGCCTTCGTGAACAAGATGGACCGCACCGGCGCGGACTTCTGGCGCACCGTCGACATGATGGTCGACCGCCTCTCCGCCAACCCCGTGCCCGTCCAGATCCCCGTTGGCTCCGAATCCGAATTCGACGGCTGCATCGACCTCGTCGAGCAGTGCTGGTGGTGGTTCGGCGGCGATAAGGGCGATGCTCCCGAGCGCCGTCCCATCCCCGAGGCCTACGCCGCCCGCGCTGCCGAGGCGCGCGAGAAGCTCATCGAAGGCATCGGCAACGTCGACGACCAGATCGCCATCAGCTACCTGGAAGGCCACGAGATCGGCGTCCACGAGCTGAAGGGCGCCATCCGCCGTGCCACGCTCGCGAACCTCGCCACGCCCGTTCTGTGCGGCTCCGCCCTCAAGAACAAGGGTGTCCAGCTCATGCTCGATGCCGTCGTCGACTACCTCCCGAGCCCCGTCGACATCCCCCCCGTCAAGGGCGTCGATCCGAAGCACGGGGGCGAAGTCGAGCGCCCGGCAAAGGACGACGAGCCCCTCGCCGCGATCGCCTTCAAGATCGTGACCGACCCCTACGTCGGCCGTCTCGCCTACTTCCGCGTCTACAGCGGCGTGCTCAAGGCCGGCGAGAGCATCCTGAACTCGACCAAGGGCGAACGCGAGCGCATCGGCCGCGTGCTGATGATGCACGCGAACCAGCGCGAGGAAGTCGACGCGGTCTACGCCGGTGGCATCGCCGCCGCCGTCGGCCTCAAGCGCACCTTCACGGGCGATACCCTCTGCGCCCTCGATGCCCCCGTCATCCTCGAGAACATCCAGTTCCCCGAACCGGTCATCCGCGTCGCGCTCGAACCGAAGAGCAAGGAAGACCAGGACAAGATGGGCGAATCGCTCATGAAGATGGCCGAAGAGGACCCGACCTTCCACTGGACCTTCGACGAGGAGAGCAACCAGACGCTCATCTCCGGCATGGGCGAGCTGCACCTCGAAGTCATCGTCGACCGCATGCTGCGCGAGCATAAGGTGGCCGCGAATGTGGGCCGCCCGCAGGTCTCGTACCGCGAAGCGGTCACGAAGAGCGCCGTGGCCGAAGGCCGCTTCGTGCGGCAGTCCGGCGGCCGCGGCCAGTTCGGCGTCGTCGAGCTCTCGATCGAGCCGCTGGAGCGGGGCATGGGCTTCGTCTTCGAGAACAAGGTCGTCGGTGGTTCGGTTCCGAAGGAATACGTCCCCGCCGTCCAGGCCGGCGCCCGCGAGGCGCTCCAGAGCGGCATCCTCGCCGGGTACCCGGTGCTCGATGTGAAGGTCACGCTGCTCGACGGTCAGACCCACGCCGTCGACTCGTCGGAAATGGCCTTCAAGAACGCCGGTTCCATCGGCGTGAAGGAAGCCGCCCGCAAGGCCGGCATCGTCATCCTCGAGCCGATCATGAAGGTCGAAGTGCGCTGCCCGGAGGACTACTTCGGCGCCGTCGTCGGCGACATCAACTCGCGGCGCGGCATGATCATGGGCACCGAGTCCATGGGCAAGACGCAGATCGTCCACGCCCACGTCCCCCTCGCCGAGACCTTTGGGTACTCCACGGACCTGCGCTCCCTCAGCCAGGGCCGTGCGAGCTACGCGATGGAATTCGACCACTACGAGGAAGTCCCGAAGAACATTGCTGCCACGCTCACCAAGCAGGCAGTCGGCGTCTAGGCCAACACAGGAACAAGGAAAGGCAGAACAGCGATGGCGAAGGCGAAATTCGAGCGAACGAAGCCGCATGTGAACGTGGGGACGATTGGCCACGTGGACCATGGCAAGACGACGCTGACGGCGGCGATCACGAAGGTGCTGGCGCTGAAGGGCGATGCGCAGTTCCGCGCGTTCGACTCGATCGACAACGCGCCGGAAGAGCGGGCGCGCGGCATCACGATCGCGATTGCGCACGTGGAGTACGAGACGGAGGCGCGGCACTACGCGCACGTGGACTGCCCGGGCCACGCGGACTACATCAAGAACATGATCACGGGCGCGGCGCAGATGGACGGGGCGATCCTGGTGGTGGCCGCGCCGGATGGCCCGATGCCGCAGACGCGGGAGCACATCCTCCTCGCCCGCCAGGTGGAAGTGCCGGCGCTGGTGGTCTTCCTGAACAAGGTCGACATGATGGAGGACGAGGAGCTTTGGAGCTGGTGGAGCTCGAGCTTCGCGAGCTGCTGTCGAGCTACGAGTTCCCCGGGGATGACATTCCGATCATCCGGGGGTCAGGGGCTGAAGGCGCTGGAATCGGCGTCGACGGACCCGGGGGCGCCGGAATACAAGTGCATCTGGGACCTGATGAACGCGGTGGACGACTACATCCCGACGCCGGAGCGGCCGCTGGACAAGCCGTTCCTGATGCCGGTGGAAGACGTCTTCGGGATCAAGGGCCGCGGCACGGTAGTGACCGGCCGCATTGACCGCGGGATTGTGAAGACCGGCGAGGAAATCGAGATCATCGGCCTCATCCCGACGCGCAAGACGACGGTGACGGGTGTCGAGATGTTCAAGAAGCTGCTCGACGAAGGGCAGGCGGGCGACAACGTGGGGTGCCTGCTGCGCGGCATTGAGCGCGACGACGTGCAGCGGGGGCAGGTCCTGGCGAAGCCGGGGTCGATCAAGCCGCACACGAAGTTTGATGCGGAGGTGTACGTGCTTTCGAAGGAAGAAGGCGGGCGGCACACGCCGTTCTTTAACGGGTACCGGCCGCAGTTTTATCTGCGGACGACGGACGTGACGGGATCCATCAAGCTGCCGGAAGGCGTGGAGATGGTGATGCCCGGGGACAACGTGGTGATGGCGGTGGAGCTCATCCAGCCGGTGGCGATCGAGGAAGGGCTGCGGTTCGCGATTCGCGAAGGCGGCCGGACCGTCGGCGCCGGTGTCGTCACCAAGGTCAGCGAGTAACTACGAGAAGAGGGACGGCGCCATGGCACGTCAGCAGATCAGGATCAAGTTGAAGGCGTACGACCACCGCCTTATCGACCAGTCGGCGCGGCAGATCGTCGAAGCTGCCGAACGCACTGGCGCGGCGGTGGCAGGGCCGGTGCCGCTCCCGACTTCCATCGAGAAGTTCTGCGTCATCCGCAGCCCGCACATCTATAAGGACTCGCGGGAGCAGTTCGAGATCCGCACCCATAAGCGGCTCATCGATATCCTCGAGCCCACCTCCAAGACCGTCGACACCCTCATGCGCCTTCAGCTCCCGAGCGGTGTGGACATCGAGATCAAGCTGTAGCCATGACCATCGAAGGACTTCTTGGCCGCAAGCTGGGCACCCTCCAGGTGTTCGATGACCGGGGCCGCCTCCGTGGCGCGACCGCCGTGCTCGTCGGCCCCTGCGTCGTGACCCAGCTCCGCACCCCCGAAAAGGACGGCTACTCGGCCGTCCAGGTCGGGTTCGCGGAAACCCGCAAGCTGAACAAGCCCGAGGCCGGACACCTCCGCGCCTCTGGCGCGGGGAACCTCCGCCACCTGGCCGAGTTTCGCGTCCGCGGCGATGCCAGCTACAGCCTCGGCGACACGATCAAGGCCGACCTCTTCGAGGCCGGCGAGAAGGTCGACGTGACGGCGACCTCCAAGGGCCGCGGCTTCCAGGGTGGCGTTCGGCGCCACCACTTCGCCGGCGGCCCCCGCACGCACGGTCAGAGCGACCGCCATCGCGCCCCCGGCTCGATCGGCTCCGGCACCACGCCGGGCCGCGTCTTCAAGGGCACGCGCATGGCCGGTCACATGGGCGCCGCCCAGACCACCGTCCGGAACCTCGAGGTTCTCGCCCGCAACGACGACGAGGGCGTGATTTTCGTCGCCGGCTCCGTGCCCGGCCCCCGCGGGGGCCTCGTGCGCGTGCGTTCGGCCAGGAAGGTGTCCAAATGAAGCTCCCCGTCTTTGATGCGGCGGGCGCCCGGCTGCGTGAGATCGATGTCGCCGACGACGTCTTCGGCATCGAGCCGAACCGCGCCGTGCTGCACCAGGCCTACGTCACGCAGATGGCGAACCGGCGGGCCGGCGGCGCGAACACCAAGCGCCGCGGCGAGGTCGAAGGTTCCACCAAGAAGACCCGCAAGCAGAAAGGCCTCGGCGCGTCCCGCCAGGGCTCGATTCGCGCTTCCCACCACGTGGGTGGTGGCGTCGCCATGGGCCCGAAGCCCCACAGCTTCGCCAAGGCGCTCCCCCGCCAGATGCGCCGCCTCGCGCTGCGCTCGGCGCTCAGCAGCCACGCGACCGATGGCTCGATCATCGTCGTGGGCGGCCTGCCCGCCGATGGCAAGACGAAGAGCATGCAGGTCGCGCTCGCCGCGAACGGCATCGCCCGGCGCGCTCTCCTCGTGAGCGGCGAGCACGATGCCGTGCTTGCCCAGGCCGCACGCAACATCGAAAACCTCAAGGCGCTGCCGGCGCAGAACCTGAACGTCGTCGACCTCGTCAACGCCCACCACGTGGTGATGACCGAGGACGCCGTCCGGGCCATCGAAACGCTCTGGGGCGGCGTCAACCTGAAGCCGCATCGCGGCCGCAAGGAGGTCGCAAGTGCCTAAGGAGCTGCATCCGTACGGCGTCCTGCTCCGTCCCATCATCACGGAAAAGTCGACCCTGCTTACCGCAATCGACAAGTACGTGTTCGAAGTCGACATTCGCGCCAACAAGAACCAGATCAAGGACGCCGTCCAGCTGGCCTTCAACGTGCGCGTGGCGGAGGTGAACACGATGAAGATGAAGGGCAAGCCCAAGCGCTTCGGCCGAAAAGTGACCAACCGCCCCGATTGGAAGAAGGCGATTGTCACGCTCTGTGCCCGGCGACAAGATCGAACTCTTCGAGGGGATTTAGGCCATGGCCATTAAGCAGTACAAGCCCACGTCCCCCGGTCGCCGCAACGCCAGCGGGCAAACCTTCTCGGAAATCACCAAGAAGAAGCCCGAGAAGTCGTTGGTGGAATCGCTCGGCAAGAAGAACGCCGGGCGCAACAACCAGGGCCGCATCACCGTCCGCCATCGCGGCGGCGGTCACCGGCGCCTCTACCGCATCATCGACTGGGCGCGCGACAAGCGCGGCGTGCCGGCGAAGGTCGTTGCCATTGAGTACGACCCGAACCGCACCGCCCGCATCGCCCTGCTCCAGTACGCCGATGGTGAGAAGCGGTACATCCTCGCCCCCAACGGCCTCGCCGTGGGTGCGAACCTGCTCTCCGGTCCCGCCGCGGAAGTGCGCGTTGGCAACTCGTTGCCGCTCGCGAACCTGCCGACCGGTACCCAGGTCCACAACATCGAGCTCACGCCCGGCAAGGGCGGGCAGATGGTGCGAAGCGCCGGCACCGCCGCGCAGCTGATGGCGAAGGAAGGCGATTACGCCCTCGTCCGCCTGCCCAGCGGCGAAATGCGGCGCGTGCGCATCGAATGCAGCGCGACCGTCGGCCAGGTGGGCAATGCCGAGCACTCGCTCGTGAAGCTGGGCAAGGCTGGCCGTACCCGCCACCTCGGCCGGCGCCCTCAGGTCCGAGGCTCGGTGATGAACCCCCGCGACCATCCGCACGGTGGTGGCGAAGGCCGGGCGCCCGTCGGTATGCCCGGACCGAAGACCCCGTGGGGCAAGCCGACTCTCGGCTACCGCACCCGCAACAACAAGCGCACCGACAAGTTCATCGCGCGGCGCCGCACCAGGTAGGAGCAGTAGGACATGTCACGTTCCATTAAGAAGGGGCCGTTCGTTCACCCCTCGCTCCTCGACAAGGTGCTCGCCATGCGGGGGGCCCAGAACAAGAGCGTGATCAAGACCTGGTCGCGTGCCTCGACCATCCTCCCGGACATGATCGGTCTCACGATCGCCGTCCACGATGGCCGCCGGCACGTGCCGGTCTTCGTCACCGAGAACATGGTTGGCCACAAGCTCGGCGAATTCGCCCTGACGCGGACCTTCCGTGGGCACATCTCCAAGAGCGACCGCCAGAGCAAGGTCAAGGGAGGCAAGCGCTAACGTGGAAGTTCGTGCATCCGCCCGTGACATTGGCGTCTCGGCGCGCAAGGCCCGCCTGATCCTCGATCGGCTCCCGGGCCTCAGCGTCGACCAGTCGCTCGCGCTCCTGCGCTACGTGCAGTCGCCGCACGCCCGTTCCGTCTCGAAGGTGGTCCTCAGTGCCGCCTCCAACGCGGAGAACAACTTCGATCTCGATGTCGATGACCTCGTCGTCAAGCGTGCTTACGCCGACGAGGCGCGGACCAATCGCCGCTTCAAGGCCCGTTCTCGTGGCCGCGTGAGCCCGATCCTGCGCCGCGCCTCGCACATCACCATCATCCTCGACGAGCGGGGGGCATAAATGGGACAGAAAGTACACCCGCACGGCTTTCGCCTCGGCATCCTCTACGACTGGGAGTCGAAGTGGTTCTCGGAGCGCGATTACACGGCGCGCCTTCACCAGGACCTTGAGCTTCGCCGCCACGTGCTGAAGGAACTGCCCGACGCGAGCATCAGCCACGTCGAGGTCGATCGGAACGCCAACCTCGTGACGATCACCATCCACACGGCGAAGCCCGGCATCGTCATCGGACGCGGCGGCGCGAAGGTCGAAGACCTCCGCAACAGCCTCGAACGGGCGAGTGGCGGCCGCGTGCGCGTCAACATCCAGGAAATCCGCACCCCGGAACTGGATGCCTACCTGGTGGCACGCTCCGTAGCCGACCAGCTGGAGCGCCGCGTCGCCTTCCGGCGCGCGATCAAGCAGTCGGTGCAGCGCACCATGCAGCGCGGCGCCCTCGGTGTCCGCATCGCCATCTCGGGCCGCCTCGGCGGCGCCGAAATGAGCCGCCGCGAAGTGGAGACGCAGGGCCAGGTCCCGCGTCACACGCTTCGCGCCGACATCGACTACGGCATCGCCGAGGCCCACCCACCTTCGGCCGCATCGGCGTGAAGGTGTGGATCTTCAAGGGCATCGTTCTGCCGGAGCGCCCTCAGGAGCGCCGCCAGGAAGAGCCCGTGGTGCCGGAGCCGCGCATCGAAGCGCCCGCGCCGGAGCCGGTTGCCACCGGTCCCGCGCATACCGCAATCACCATGGAACAGCAGCAGGCTGTCCAGCGAGGGGATGCGTAGCCATGCTGCAGCCACGCCGAGTCAAGCATCGCAAGCAGCACCGCGGACGCCGCGCGGGCGAGGCCATCGCCGGCAACTACGTTGCCTTTGGCGAATATGGCCTGCAGGCCGAAGGCGCCGCCTGGATCGATTCGCGCCAGATTGAAAGCTGCCGTCGCGCCATGACCCACGAAATGAAGCGCGGTGGCAAGGTCTGGATTCGCATCTTCCCCGACAAGCCGGTGACGGCGAAGCCGGCCGAAACCCGCATGGGTTCCGGCAAGGGCGCGCCCGACAAGTGGGTGGCCGTGGTCAAGCCCGGCCGCATCCTCTTCGAAATCGCCGGCGTGCCGGAGCCTGTCGCCCGGGAAGCGCTTCGCCTCGCCTCCCATAAGCTGCCGATTGGTACCAAGATCGTGCAGCGCGCCGAGTCGGTGGTATAGCGATGGCCGAACGGAAAGCCGAGGAAATTCGTCGCTGGAACGACGAGCAGCTGGATCGTGAGATTGGCGAAGCCTATCGCGCGCTCTTCACCCTGCGGTTCCAGCACGCCAGCCGCCAGCTGCAGAACTACCGCGAACTCCGCAACGCCAGGCGCCGCATCGCACGTCTGCGCACCATCCGCCGAGAGCGCGAGCTCCAGGTCGCCGGGGAGGAATAGCCATGGGAGATCAACGTGTCCTCCAGGGCACCGTCGTCAGCGACAAGATGGATAAGACCGTCGTCGTGACCGTCGTGCGCCACAAGAAGCACCGCCTCTACCACAAGGTCATGTCGCTGACCAAGCGCTACAAGGCCCACGATGAGACGAATGCCTGCCGCCTTGGCGACGTCGTTCGCATCCAGGAATGCTCTCCCTATTCGAAGGAGAAGCGCTTCCGTGTGATCGAAGTCCTCACCCGTGGCGATGTCGCCGATGTCGCCCCGCGCACCATCGGCCAGGACATCGAGGCGACCACGCAGCTCGCTCCGAAGTCGGAGGTGCAGGCGTGATTCAGCAGGAAACCCGCCTCAAGGTGGCCGATAACTCCGGCGCGCGATCGCTCCTTTGCATCCGCGTCCTGGGCGGCACCCGGCGGCGCTACGCCCGCCCTGGCGACATCATCGTCGCCAGCGTCAAAGTGGCGCAGCCGAACTCCAACGTGAAGAAGGGCGACGTCGTCAAGGCCGTCGTCGTTCGCGTCACCAAGGAGTACGGCCGGCCGGATGGCTCCTACATCCGTTTCGATGAAAACGCCGCCGTGCTGCTCGCCAACGACGGCGAAAACCCGCGTGGCACCCGCATCTTCGGGCCCGTGGCGCGCGAACTGCGCGACCGCAACTTCATGAAGATCGTGTCCCTCGCGCCGGAGGTGCTGTAATGCCCGCCAAGATCAAGCGCGGCGACAACGTCGTCGTCATCGCCGGCAAGGACAAGGGCAAGCGCGGCACCGTCCGCCATGTGAACACCAAGTCCGACCGCGTGACGGTCGAGGGTGTGAACATGATCAAGAAGCACCAGCGCGCCCGCCAGCAGGGGCAGCAGTCCCAGATCATCGAACGGGAAGCGCCGCTGCACGTCAGCAACGTCATGCTCATCGACCCGAACAACGGGCAGCCCACCCGCGTCGGCTTCCGCCGCCGCGAGGACGGCAGCTACGTCCGGGTAGGCAAGCGCAGCGGAGAGGACATCGAATAATGCCGCCGCGACTGAAGGAAAAGTACGACTCCGAAGTCCTGTCTGCCCTCCGGGAGCAGTACAACTACGCCAACGTGATGCAGATCCCAAAGCTCACGAAGGTCGTGGTCAACATCGGCATGGGCGAAGCCCTCACCGATGCCAACGCGCTCGACAAGGCCGCCGACGAGGTCTCCGCCATCACCGGGCAGAAGCCGCTCATCAACCGCGCCAAGCGGTCGATCGCGAACTTCCGCCTGCGCGAAGGCAACCCCATCGGCGTATCCACCACCCTCCGCGGGCCTCGCATGTACGAGTTCCTCGACCGCCTGGTGAGCGCCGCCCTGCCCCGCATCCGGGACTTCCAGGGGCTCAATCCCAACGCGTTCGACGGCCGCGGCAACTACAGCCTCGGCCTTCGCGAGCAGCTCATCTTCCCCGAGATCGACTACGACAAGGTCGACAAGGTGCGCGGGCTGCAAGTCACCATCGTCACGACGGCCAAGACGGACGAAGAGGGGCGCAAGCTTCTCGGACTCCTCGGCATGCCGTTCCGCAAGAACTAGGAGGTACGACGTGGCATCGAAGGGCATCGTCAATCGCGACCTTCGCCGCAAGGAGCTCAACGAGAAGTACGCCGCGAAGCGCGCGGCGCTGAAGGAAGAGCTCCGCGCCTCCTGGGAGAACCCGGAGAAGGTCGATGAGCTGTACGCGCAGCTGCGCAAGCTGCCGCTGAACAGCAGCCCCACGCGGGTGCACAACCGTGACGTCATCACGGGGCGCCCGAAGGGGTACATCCGCAAGTTCGGCCTGAGCCGCATCACATTCCGCGAACTCGCCCACAGGGGACTCCTCCCGGGGGTGACCAAGTCCAGCTGGTAAGTGCGAAAGCAAACGCCAGAGGGGTAATGCCATGAGCATGAATGATCCAATCGCCGACATGCTGACCCGCATCCGCAACGCGGTGCTCTCCCGCCACGACGCGGTCACGATGCCGGCCTCGAAGATGAAAGTCGCCATCGCGAACGTCCTGAAGGAAGAAGGCTTCATCAAGGATTTCGCGGTGCTTGCCGAAGATGGGAAGCCGCAGCCGAGCCTGAAGGTGGAGCTGAACTACGGCGGCCGCAAGCAGCCCGTTCTGACGGGCCTCCAGCGCGTGAGCAAGCCTGGTCTGCGCGTCTACGTGCAGCGCAGCGAGATCCCGCGCGTCTATGGCGGCCTCGGCATCGCCATCCTTTCGACCCCGAAGGGGATTCTCACCGGGCAGGAAGCCCGCCGGCAGAACGTCGGCGGCGAGCTTCTCTGCTACGTCTGGTAAGGGAGGCAAACCGCTATGTCGCGCATCGGCCGTCAGCCAATTGCCGTCCCCGCCAACGTCGAGGTCACCCTGGGCGAAGGCAACGCCGTCTCCGTGAAGGGCCCCCGTGGCTCGCTCGCCCGCACGTTCCCCCCGGTGCTCTCCATTGAGCGCGAGGAGGGGACGCTGCTGGTCACCCGCCCCAGCGATGAAGGCCCCGTGCGAGCTCTCCATGGCCTCTCGCGGACTCTCCTGAACAACATGGTCGTGGGCGTCACCACCGGCTTCACCCGGACCCTCGAAGTCCAGGGCGTCGGCTACCGCGCGCAGATGCAGGGTTCGAACCTTCAGCTCGCGCTCGGCTTCTCCCACCCCGTCATCGTCAACCCGCCCGAGGGCATCGTCTTCTCCGTGGAAGGCCCCCGCGTCCTCATCACCGGGAACGACAAGGAACAGGTGGGCCAGGTGGCCGCCAACATCCGCAAGCTGCGTCCCCCCGAGCCGTACAAGGGCAAGGGCATTCGCTACCAGGGCGAACGTGTTCGCCGCAAGGCTGGCAAGGCCGGGAAGGTAGGCAAGTAATGGCGAAAGCAACGTCCACCCTCGCCCGCCACCGCCGCCACACGCGCGTGCGCAAGAGCGTCTCCGGGACGCCCGTTCGGCCCCGGCTGAACGTCTTCCGCAGCTCCGCGCACATCTACGCGCAGGTCATCGACGACACCGTCGGCCGCACCCTCGCCGCCGCCAGTGACCTCGATGCCGATATCGTCGCCGCCACGAAGGGCAAGACGAAGACCGAACGCGCCCAGGCCGTGGGCAAGGCCGTCGCCGAACGCGCCAAGGCCAACGGCATCGAGCTTGTTGTCTTCGACCGCGGCGGTTACCAGTACCATGGCCGGGTGCAGGCTCTCGCCGATGCCGCCCGCGAAGCCGGATTGGGGTTCTAAATGGCTGGAGAACGCGAACGCGATCGTCGCGACCAGGGCGATGGCGGCCCCGAGGAGCTGACCGAAAAGGTCATCTACATCAACCGCGTCGCCAAGGTCGTCAAGGGCGGCCGGCGCTTTAGCTTCAGTGCCCTCATCGTCGTCGGCGATGGACACGGCAGCGTCGGCATCGGCCTCGGCAAGGCGAACGAAGTGCCCGAGGCCATCCGCAAGGGTGCGACCCTCGCGCGCCGCAGCATGGTCCGCATCCCGATGAACGGGGGCACCATCGCCCACCCCCTCATCGCCGAGTACAGCGCCGCCCGCGTCATGCTCAAGCCCGCCAGCCACGGTACCGGCGTCATCGCCGGCGGGGCGGTGCGCGCGATCATGGAGTCCGCCGGCGTCACCGATGTGCTCGCCAAGTCGCTCGGCAGCCGCAACCCCATCAACGTCGCCCGCGCGACCATCCAGGGGCTCGGTGAACTGCGCGACCCGCGCGGCGCCCGCGAACGGCGCCTCGCCGTGGCCAGGGGGAGCTGACGTGGCGACCGTCCGCATTACCTACACCAAGAGCGCCATCGGCTACCGGCAGGATCAGAAGGACACGATTCGTGCCCTTGGCTTCCGGCGGCTGAACCAGACCGTCGAGCACGAGGACAGCCCGGCGCGGCGCGGCAGGATCTACGCCGTGACCCACCTCGTCACCGGCCAGGAGGACCCGGCATGCGCATCGGCGCCGATGAGCTCCGCCCAATGGCAGGTGCGACGCACGCGAAGAAGCGCGTGGGTCGCGGCAATGGCTCCGGACATGGCACCTACTCGGGCCGTGGCATGAAGGGCCAGAAGGCCCGCAGCGGCAAGAAGGCCCCCTACGACGCGTTCGAAGGTGGCCAGTTCCCCACGTCCCGGAAGTACCACGTCCTGCGCGGCTTCAACAACAAGTGGAAGGTCGCCTACCAGCCCGTCAACATCGCCGCCCTCGATCGGTTCGAGGCCGGCAGCACCGTCACGCCCGACGACCTTCGCGCCGCCGGCGTCCTCAAGCATGAGCGCCAGCCCGTGAAGATCCTCGGCGAAGGGGAGCTCGCGAAGGGGCTCACCATCTCCGCGCACGCCTTCAGCGCGAGCGCGAAGGCGGCCATCGAACAGGCCGGCGGTACCGCCACCGTCCTTGAATTCGAAAAGAGCCGGCGTCTCCGATGAGTGTCCAGGCCGCCCAGCGCCCACGCCTGCTGCAGGCCATGGTCGACGCCTTCCGCCAGGAAGACGTGCGGCGCAAGCTTGTCTTCACCCTGGCGATGCTGGTCGTCTTCCGCTTCGTCGCCCACGTGCCGATCCCGAACGTGGACCGCACCGCGCTTGAGAACGCCTTCAACAACAACTCCCTGCTCGACTTCCTGAGCATCTTCTCGGGTGGCGCGCTGCAAAACCTGTCGGTGGCCGCGCTCGGTGTGTACCCGTACATCACCGCGTCGATCATCGTGCAGATCCTCACCCGCTCGTGCCCGCCTGGCGCTCGTTGAGCGAAGAAGGCGAGCAGGCGGCGCCGCCTGCAGGTCTACACCCACTGGCTCGCCGTCCCCATGTGCGCGGTGCAGGGGTACGGCCAGATCCTGTTCATCAACCAGCAGAGCGGCGGCAACGTCGTCCAGGACTTCGGCTTCCCCGAACACTCCCTGAGCACGTTCGCTACCCTGCTGACGCTGTGCGCGGGCACCATGTTCCTTGTCTGGCTCGGCGAACTCATCACCGAGAACGGCATCGGCAACGGCATCTCCGTGCTCATCTTCGGCGGCATCGTCGCTCGCCTCCCCAGCCTCATTCCGAACATCTCGACCGAGTCGATCCTCGGCGTGATCGCCATCCTCGCGTTCGCGCTGGCCCTCATCTTCCTCGTGGTCTTCTTCCAGGAGGCGACGCGGCGAGTGCCCGTGCAATACGCCCGCTCGGCGTTCCGAGGTGGACGAATGTACCGGCAGCAGGGGCAGAGCCATATTCCGCTGCGCGTGAACATGGCCGGCATGATCCCGCTGATCTTCGCCTTCTCGATCATGATTCTTCCCGCCACCTTCGCCTCGTACTTCACGAATTCGGGCGGTTGGGTCGAAGCGATCGCGGATTTCTTCGTGAACAACTTCCAGGGCGGCCGCGGCGGCAGCGGTACCGGTCCCTACTGGCTCCTGCTGTTCGTGCTGGTGGTTGCCTTCACCTTCTTCTACACGATGGTGCAGTACCAGCAGCAGCAGATCGCGAAGAACTTGCAGAAGCAGGGCGCGTTCATCCCCGGCATTCGCCCGGGACCGCCGACCGAGGCGTACCTGCTTCGTGTCGTCACCCGCATTACCTGGGCTGGCGCGCTGTTCCTCGGCTTCGTCGCGATTCTGCCGTTCTTCGTTGGTCTCGCGACCGATGTGCAGGCGCTCACCATCTCCAGCACGGGCTTCCTCATCGTGGTCGCCGTCGTGCTCGATACCATGAAGCAACTGGAAGCTCAGCTTCTGATGCGTAACTACGAAGGGTTCATTCGCTAACGTGTTCATCGTGCTGCTAGGGCCACCCGGTGCCGGCAAGGGCACGCAGGCGCAGCGCATCGCCACGGCGACGCAGCTCCTGCACATCTCTACCGGCGACATGTTCCGCGAGAACGTCAAGAACGAGACCGAACTCGGCAAGCTCGCCAAGACCTACATGGATCGCGGCGACCTCGTCCCCGACGAAGTCACGATCAAGATGCTGCTCGAGCGCATCTCCCGCCCCGACGCCGAGAAGGGCGCCATGTTCGATGGCTTCCCCCGCAACGTCGTCCAGGCGAAGGCGCTCGATGAAGCGCTCGCAGCGCGCGGCACGCGGATCGACCGCGCGCTGCTCATCAACGTCCCCGATGGCGAGCTCGTTGCGCGCCTCGGTGGGCGCTGGATCTGCCGCGGGTGCGGCAAGCTGTACCACGAGCGGAACGACCCGCCGAAGGCCGCCGGCGTCTGTGACGCCTGCGCGGGCGAGCTGTACCAGCGCGACGACGACCGCCCCGAGGTGGTCGCCTCCCGCCTCGAGAAGCAGAAGCCCCCGGCCGACCTCATCGAGCACTACCGCGCTGGCGGCTCGCTCCGCGAGATCGACGGCCTGCGCTCCTCGACGCCGTCACCGAGAGCCTCCTGGAGGCGATCGGGTAGATGATCGAGCTCAAGACCGATGACGAACTGCGGATTATGCGCGAGGCTGGCCAGATCGTAGGCCAGACCCTCGCTCAAATCCGCGAAATGATCCGCCCGGGGCTCAACCTCCTGGAGATCGAGCAGTTCGTTCGGGACGAGTTCAAGCGCAAGGGTGCGAAAGAGACCTTCTACCAGTACACGCCGGATAAGCGGCGCCAGCCGCCGTATCCGTCGAACATCTGCATCAGCATCAACGAGCAGCTGGTCCATGGCATCCCCATTGACCGCGAACTCAAGGAAGGCGACATCGTCAGCCTCGATCTCGGCGCCACGTACAAGGGCTTCGTCGGCGATGCGGCCATCACCGTCGGCGTCGGCACCGTCTCCCCCGAGGCCGAGCGCCTGATGGAGACAACCGAGGAAGCGCTTTGGGAGGGCATTCGTGCCGCCCGCGCCGGGAACCGGCTGAACGACATTCGCGGCGCCATCGAGGATCGCATCCGCCGCAGTGGGTACTCCATCGTGCGCGGCTATGGCGGGCACGGCGTTGGCCGGCGGATGCACGAAGAGCCGCACGTCGAAAACGTGCGCAGCCGCTTCGCGGGGCCGGAACTGCGGCCCGGCCTGGTGCTGGCGCTCGAGCCGATGGTCAATATCGGGGGTCCGGACACGGAAGAGTGCCCGGATGGCTGGACTGTAAGAACGAAAGACGGTAGCTTGTGCTGTCATTTCGAGCATACAATCGCTATTCGCGAAGGGCGTGAGGCGGAAATTCTGACGCTCCCCTAGTCGATTGCGCGAGTTCACGGGACAATAACAGGCAACCATTTCGAGGAAAGCAGGTGTATGGCGAAGAAGGACGCAGGGTCAGGTAACGGTTCGGCAGGGGCACATCCCACCGTTTCGGCGCCATCCACGTCCACGCGCTCGCTTCCCACGGCCCAGGGCGCGAGCCCGTCACACCCCGGTTTCATTCGCCGGCTTCGCCAGAATTGAGGACAGGCACATGAAGGTTCAGGCATCCGTCAAGCCACGCTGCGACAAGTGCAAGGTGATTCGCCGGCACCGCCGCGTCATGGTCATTTGCGAAAATCCCAAGCATAAGCAGCGGCAGGGTTAACGATGGCACGCATCTCCGGCGTCGACCTTCCCAACGAAAAGCGCCTCGAAATCGCGCTGACGTACATTTACGGCATCGGCCTCACCCGGTCCCAGGCGATCATCGCCGCGACCGGCCTGAACCCCGATAAGAAGGCGCGCGAGCTGACCGATGAGGAAGCTCTGCGCATCCGCGACTTCATCGACAAGAACTACGTCGTCGAAGGCGACCTTCGCCGTGAGGTGCGCCAGAACATCGGCCGCCTCGTCGAGATCAACTGCTACCGCGGCCAGCGCCACCGCCGGAACCTCCCCGTTCACGGCCAGCGCACCCGCACCAACGCACGGCAGAAGCGCGGCGCCCGCAAGACCGTGGCCGGCAAGAAGCGCGCAGGAAAGAAGTAAGAGGCAACGTAAGCTATGGCCGACCAGAAGCGACAGGGTCAGAAGGGCGGTGCCCGCGGCGAACGGCGCCTCAAGCGCCGCGAACGAAAGTCGGTGCCGCGCGGGAAGGCGTTCATCAAGAGCACCTTCAACAACACGCTCGTCACGCTCACCGATCCGAACGGGAACGTCATTTCGTGGGCGAGTTCCGGCGGCTCCGGCTTCAAGGGCTCCCGCAAGGGCACTCCCTTCGCCGCCCAGCTCGCCGGTGAAAACGCCGCCCGCCGCGCCATGGAGCACGGCATGCAGACCGTCGAGGTCTACGTGCGCGGTGCTGGCAGCGGCCGCGAAGCCGCCATCCGCTCGCTCCAGGCGACGGGCCTGACCGTCACCGCGATTCGCGATGTCACCCCCATTCCCCACAACGGCTGCCGCCCGCCCAAGCGGCGCCGCGTCTAGGAGCGCCGCATGGCTCGATACACTGGTCCCGTCTGCCGCCTCTGCCGCCGGCACGGCGAAAAGCTCTTCCTTAAGGGCGATCGCTGCTTCACTCCCAAGTGCAGCTTCGATCGGCGCCCCAACCCGCCCGGCCCGCGCCCGGCCCGCCGCCGCAAGGTCAGCGACCGCGGCCTGCAGCTGCGCGAAAAGCAGCGCGCGCGCGTCGCCTATGGCGTGCTCGAAAAGCAGTTCGTGCGCTACTACAAGGAAGCCATCCGCCGCCCCGGCGTTTCCGGCGAAAACCTCGTGCGCCTGCTCGAAACGCGGCTCGACAACATCGTCTACCGCCTCGGCTTCGCCGATTCGCGTTCCCAGGCCCGCCAGCTCGTCCGCCACGGCATCATCGCCGTCAACGGCCGCAAGCTCGACGTGCCGAGCGCGCACCTCAAGGAAGGCGATGTCGTGAGCTTCACCGCCCGCGGCCTCCGCAGCGAGTACTACAAGATCGTCCAGGACGGGATCAAGTCCAAGAACTCCCCGTCCTGGCTCACCCTCGATGCCGCCGGGATGACCGGCCGCGTCGCCGGCGTCCCCACCGTCGCTCAGGGCGAAACGCACCTGTTCAACGAAAACGTCATCATCGAGTACTACTCGCGGTAATCGCCGGGTGGGCGCCATGCGACTGTTGAGGCAAGCGCAAGCATGATGGATTCCACGGAGTTGATCGGGCAGATGCCGGATGAGGTCGTCCCACAGCTCACGGTCGTCGATGAGGAGGAGGGCTATGCCCGTCTCGTCGCCGAACCGCTCGAGTCGGGCTACGGCATCACCCTCGGCAACGCCCTTCGGCGCGTGCTGCTCAGCTCGCTCGAAGGCGCCGCCATCACCTCGGTCCGTATCGACCAGGTGCAGCACGAATTCTCGGTCATCCCCGGGATGCAGGAGGACACCACCGAGTTCCTTCTCAACATCAAGGAGGTCCGCCTGCGCGCGCTCAGCAACCGCGTTGGCACCCTCTCGCTCGATGTCGAAGGCCCCGGCGAAGTCACCGCAGGCGACCTCCAGGTCCCCGCGGACTTCGAGGTTGTGAACCCCGAACTGCACCTGGCCACGCTCGATAATGCCTCCGCGCGCCTCAACGTGGAGTTGCATGCCGGCCTCGGCAAGGGGTACCGCCCCGCCGGGCTCGCGGAGAACAACGTCATCGGCATCATCCCGGTCGATGCCATCTACTCGCCCGTTCGCAAGGTGAACTACAAGGTCCAGAAGACGCGCGTCGGCCAGTCGAACGACTTCGACCGGCTCGAGCTCGAAGTCTGGACCGATGGCACCATCGCGCCGGTCGATGCCGTCGGCCAGAGCGCCGACATCCTCATGGAGCAGTTCTCGCTGTTCAGCCAGATGGGCCGTCCCGACGTCCCCGTCCTCGGCATGATCAGCTCGACGGGCGCCGGCGCCATCATGGCCCCGGACCGCTACAACACGCCGATCGAGGACCTCGCCCTCTCCGTCCGCGCCTACAACTGCCTCAAGCGCAGCGGCCTGATGACGGTGGGCCAGGTGCTCGAAAAGAGCGAGGACGAACTCCTCGGCCTGCGCAACTTCGGCCGTAAGTCGTACGACGAACTGCGCGACCGGCTCATCGAACTCGGGTACATCGATCCCGACGCCGAAGGCCTGAAGCCCATCCCGGACGCCGGTCGTGGTGGTGGCGTTGCCGCCGCCGCCCGTGGCGTTCCGCCTCGCCGTCCCGGCTCCGTGCGCACAAGCTCCGTCATCCTCGATGAGGAAGACGAAGAGCAGAGCCTCGGCGCCCTCGGCAAGGCACTCAAGGAAGCACTGAAAGAGGTTGGCGACGACGATTTGCTCGGCGCCGATGACGAGGACTAACCGCCATGCGCCACCGAGTTAGCGGCCGCCATCTTGGCCGCGATACCGCCCATCGCACCTCCCTCTACCGGAACCTGGTCACCGACCTCCTCCGGTACGAGCGCATCACCACCACCGAGGCGAAAGCCAAGGAAATCCGGCCCATGGCCGAGCGCATCATCACCCTCGCGCGCCGCGGCGATGTTCACGCCCGCCGCCAGGCGATGCGCTTCGTGTTCGATACCGCCGTCGTCCGCAAGACCTTCGACGAGATCGGGCCGCGCATGAAGGACCGGCCGGGCGGCTACCTCCGCATCACCGGCCTTGAGCCGCGCCGCGGCGATGGCGCACGCATGGCGACGATCGAGCTGGTGGACCTTGCCGGTGCACCTTCGACGCCGCGCCCGCAGCGTGTGACCGCCGCCCCGACGGCTGCCCGCGCCGCAGCACCGGCCGCCGCGGTTGCCGCCGCTCCCGTTGCCGCCGCCGCCGAGGAGGCGCCGGAAGCCGCGGAGGACGTTCTCGAGGAGACCGCGGCCGATTCGGCCGAGGCCACCGCCGGGGAGGAAGAAACCGGCGCCACCAGCGCCTGACATCCGTGCCCGCGACCAGGTTCGCGGCCACCATAAGTTACGACGGTACGGCGTTCGCAGGCTCTCAACGGCAGGCGAACGCGAGGACCGTCCAGCAAGAACTGGAAACCGCGGCGCTGGCGCTCTTTGGAACGCCCACCCGCGTGGCGATGGCGGGGCGCACCGATGCCGGTGTCCACGCCATCGGACAGGTGGCGGCTTTCACCGCGGAAACGCGGCATGAGCCCCGAACGGTGGAACGGGCACTCAACGCCCATCTGCCGCAAGATGTAGCGGTCCGCTCCGTCCGCACCGCGCCCCCGGATTTCGATCCAAGGCGCTGGGCCCGGCGGCGAGGATACCGCTACACGGTTTGGAACGGCGCAGTGCGCGACCCGCTGCTTCGCCGCACCGCATGGTTCGTCGAGGGCGACCTCGATCTCGATGCGATGCGGCGCGCAGCCGCCGCACTCGCCGGCAGGCGGGACTTCCTCGCCTGCTCCGGGACACTCGAACCCGGCCGGACTTCGGTCCGGACCGTGTTCACCGCAGGGTGGCATCGCCAGGGCGATGCGCTCCTGTTTGATATCGAGGCGGACGCGTTCCTGCCCCAGATGGTTCGCCGGCTTACCGGCGCGCTCATCCGGCTGGGACGGAGGTCGCTGGAAGTGGAGGATTTCGTCCGCCTGCTCGGGCAGGCCGCACCGGGGACCATCGGGCCTACCGCCCCCCCGACCGGCCTTTGCCTCCGGCATGTGTGGTACGACGAGGGATACGCTCAATGAATACGACCGTCCGCATGAAGGCCTCGGAGATTTATCGCGACTGGCACGTCATCGACGCCGCCGGCCGCCCGCTGGGCCGTGTCGCCACGGAGGCTGCAATCCTCCTGCGTGGCAAGCACAAGCCCACGTTTGAACCCCACCTGGATGACGGCGACTTCGTCATCATCATCAATGCCTCCCAGGTCCGTGTGACGGGCCGGAAGGCGGAGCAGATCAAGTACCATCGCCACTCCGGGTACCCGGGCGGCCTGCGTACGCGCAGCTACACCGACCAGCTCGCCCGCTTCCCGGAGCGCGTGCTCGAGCAGGCCGTGCGCGGCATGCTGCCGAAGGGCCCGCTGGGCGAGACGATTGGCAAGCACCTCAAGGTGTACAAGGGTTCCAACCACCCGCACCAGTCGCAAATCATCGGCAGCGAACGGGCCCGCACGGCGCGCGCGGCGCAGCCCGTCGTGACCGAACCCGCCCGGCCCCCGCGCCTCCGCCCGCTTGCTGTCCCGCAGGCCCAGCACCAGGCGGTTGAGGAGTAATCACCATGGCTGATCAGCAGTACTTCTACGGGACCGGCCGCCGCAAGACCGCCGTCGCGCGCGTTCGCCTCTACCCGGGCAACGGTGCCGTCGTCATCAACGGCCGTCCGATCGAGGAAGTCTTCTCGCGCGATATCCACCGCGCCGAGGTTCTTTCGCCTCTGCGCCGCACCGGTCGCGAAGGCCGCTTCAGTGCGCAGATCAAGTGCGAAGGCGGCGGCATCTCCGGCTGGGCCGGCGCCATCCAGATGGGCATCGCCCGCGCGCTGGTCGCTTCCGACCCGCTGGTCAAGCCGTCCCTCAAGCGCGGCGAAAACCTCCTCACCCGTGACTCGCGGATGAAGGAACGGAAGAAGGCCGGCCTCAAGCGCGCGCGCAAGGCGCCGCAGTTCACGAAGCGCTAGTTCGCTTCCCACGTTCCAAACCCGACGGGCGCCTCGCGAGAGGCGCCCGTTCGCGTTCGCCGGTCCTGTGGGAGCGTTACACTTGCGCCACCACCCGGCGGCCTCGCCCGCCAGCCACGGAGCCAGCAGCCATGCACGTCGTCCGCGTGAGCGATTCCCCCGAGCAGCGCGCGAACCGTCCCATCTTCGTCGGCGAGGTCTACTCCCGGCCGCTGATCGATGCCGCCACCAGCCCCGCTGTCACCGTGGGCCTTGTGCGTTTCGTCGATGGTGCGAAGAACCACCCCCACATCCACAGCGCCGACCAGATCCTGTACATCACCGAAGGCGCCGGGATCGTGGGCGGCCCCGAGGGCGACAACGCCGTCCTGGCCGGCGACATCGTCCACATCCCCGCCGGTGAGGTGCACTGGCACGGCGCGCGGGAGGGCCACCACATGGCTCACCTCTCCATCCTCCCGCCGTGCGAGACGACAGTCCTCGAGCCCGGCGCCGGCGGCTAACCCGCGCGGTCGACCAGGTAGCGGGCGACGTCCCGCAGGAGCGCGCGCGTCTCGGCCGGCAATCCCAGCCCGTCGAGGAGCGCGTCCGCCGCATGCGCGTACTCGGCCGCCATCTCCCGGCAGGCCGTATCCGCGCCCGCCACTTCGAGCGCCTGGACCACGCGCGCGATCGCATTGGCGCTCACGTCGCCCTCCGCGTCGTACGCCCCGAGAATCGCCGCGCGGGCGTCCGCGCTATCCATGCCGTAGACGATGGGCAGCGTCTTCTTCTTGCGCGCGATGTCGTTGCTGTTCGATTTGCCCGTTTCCCCCGGGTTGCCCCACGTGCCGAGATAGTCGTCCTGCGCCTGGAACGCGAGGCCGACCTGCTTTCCCCACGCGCCCAGGCCTGCCGCGAAGCCCGCGTCCGCGCCCGCCAGCAGCGCCCCGATTTCCAGCGGGGCCGAAAGCAGCGCGCCCGTCTTGCCCGCCACCATCGCCAGGTACTCCTCGACATGCACCGACTCCCGGCGCTCGAAGTCGAGGTCGTCCCACTGGCCGCCGATCATGGCCTGGATAGCGCGATTGAGAACGGAGAGGCCGGCCATGCGCCGTCCCGGGTCGCCGGGGCCGTCACTGATCGCCTGCACGGCACGCGTGTAGAGGAAGTCGCCGGCGTTGATGGCCTGGGCTTCGCCCAGCAGGGCCCACAGCGTCGGCCGGTGGTGCCGCTCGGCGTCGTGGTCCTGCACTTCGTCGTGCACCAGCGAGAAGTTGTGGACGAGCTCGACGGCGCAGGCGCCCGGCATCGCGTCCTCGACCGTGCCCCCCGCCACTTCGGCGCCGAGGAGGCAGAGTGCAGGGCGGATGCGCTTGCCCGCGTTGTGCGCGGGACGGCCATGTTCGTCTTCCCAGCCGAGGACGTATCGTGCCGCCGCCGCAAGCGCGGGGGGTTCATCGCCCACAGCCTCGCGCAGGGCGCGTTCCAGCGGTTCACGGTACCGGGCGAGGACTTCGGGGACAGCCGTCGGGAGGGTGGCCACTGCTATGCGTGGGCGAAGGCGGGAGCGCCGGTCGCGGTCTCCGCCGTTCGAGCCGCCAGCGCGGCCGCCGCCCTCGCGGCGATCCCGGCCGCATCGAGCTGGTACAGCGCCCGGAAGACGGACTGCGGACCGTGGTCCACGATGGCGTCGGGCATGGTCAGCGTGTCGATGACCGTGGCTGCGAGCCCGTTGTCCGCCAGCACCGCGAGCACTGCTTCGCCGAAGCCGCCCGCGCGCACGTTCTCTTCCGCGGTGACGATGCCGCCCGTTGTCCGCGCGAGCCGCAGGATCAGTTCCTCGTCGAGTGGCTTCGCGAACCGCGCGTTCACGACGGTGGCCATGATGCCGCGCTCTTCGAGAATGTCCGCCGCCTTCACCGCCTCCAGCACCGTCGCGCCGAACGCCAACAGCGTCACATCCGCCCCCTCGCGGAGCACCTCCGCCCGGCCGATGGGGATCGCGCGCATGGGCAGGTCCGTCGGCGCGCCCGAACCCGTGCCGCGCGGGTAGCGCAGCGAGAACGGCCCGTCGTGGTGGACGCCCGTGTAGAGCAGGTCGCGCAGCTCGCGTTCATCCTTCGGCGCGCTCACCACCATGTTCGGCAGGCAGCGCATGTAGCTCGTGTCGATGAACCCCTGGTGCGTCTTCCCGTCGTCGCCCACGAAGCCGGCACGGTCCATCGCGAACACCACCGGCAGGTTCTGCACGGCGACATCGTGAACGACAGAATCGAAGCCGCGCTGGAGGAACGTCGAGTAGATGGCGACGATCGGCCGGATGCCCTGCGTCGCCAGCCCGGCGGCGAAGGTCACCCCGTGCTGTTCGGAAATCGCGACGTCGAAGACCCGGTCCGGGTGCTTCGCGTGCACCGGCGCGAGGCCCGTGCCCTCCAGCATCGCCGCCGTGACCGCAACGACCCGCGGATCGCTTTCGATGAGCTCCTGCGTGGCCTGCGCGAAGACCTGGCTGTAGGTGGGCAGCGGCGCCGGCAGGCTCGGGTCCAGCGGCTTCTTCATCCAGTACGTGCCGCTATGGCTCTTGATCGGGTCGGCCGCCGCTTCGGGGATGCCGTGGCCCTTCTCGGTCAGGATGTGCAGCAGCACTGGCTTCGTGCGCACCTTCTTGATGCGGCTGAGCGTCGCCTCGATCTCATCGATGTCGTGCCCATCGATCGGGCCGTAGTACTCGAAGCCGAACTGTTCCCAGAAGCTGGCCGGCACGAGCAGGTCGCGCACGCTCGCCTTGACCCGCTTGGCCGCGTCCCAGGCCTGCCGTCCGAGGGGCAAATGCTCGACCATGCTGCCGATTTCGCGCTTCGCGTTCCGGTACAGCGGGTCGATGCGGAGCTTGTTCACGTTCCGGCTGAGCGCGCCGACGTTGGGCGAAATCGACATCGCGTTGTCGTTGAGGATGACGATCAGGTCCTCGTGGAGGTGGCCCGCGTGGTTCATCGCCTCCAGTGCCATCCCGGAGGTCATCGCGCCGTCGCCGATGACGGCGACCACGTGGTAGTCCTCGCCCTGCAGGTCGCGCGCCACGGCCATGCCCAGCGCCGCCGAAATCGACGTCCCGGCATGACCCGCTCCAAACGCGTCGTGTTCGCTCTCGCCGCGGTCGGCGAAGCCGGACAGCCCTCCGTACTGGCGGATCGTGTTCATCTGCTCCCGGCGGCCGGTGAGCATCTTGTGTACATAAATCTGGTGACTGACATCCCAGAGGATCTTGTCGCGCGGCGAATCGAACATCCGGTGGAGTGCGATCGAAAGCTCCACCACGCCGAGGTTCGACGCCAGGTGGCCGCCCCCGCCGATGCAGTGAACGGTGTCGACGAGCGCCGCGCGCACTTCCTCGGCGAGCGCGTGAACCTGCTCGGGGTCAGTTTGCGAAGGTCCGATGGGCTCGGAGATGGTGTCGAGCAGGCCAGTCAAGAAGCGACTCCTTCGAAGCTCGTGCCCCAGTAGGCCACAAAGGGCCCCGGCTCCGCCGTGCGGAGGCTTACCGGCCCACAGGGCAACCTATCGGCGCCCTCCGTGAGGGTCAAGACAGGCGGCTTTCCGCTTGTCGCGGCTGTCGCCTGGCGTACCCGTGGCGCCTAGGCGTGACCCAGTACCAGTCGCTCGGCCGCGGCCGGCTGCGCGTCGGCGGGCGCCGCCGGCAACGTAATCTCGAATGTCGAACCCTGCCCCGGGACGGACTCCGCGCGAACGTCACCGTGCATGCTGCGCACGATTTCGCGCACGATGGAAAGCCCGAGCCCGGTCCCGCCCTCGCGCCGGCTTCGGCCCCGGTCGATGCGGTAGAACCGCTCGAACACGTGCTCCAGCAACGCCGGTTCGATCCCCGGCCCGGTGTCGCTGACACGCAGGGACACGTCGCCGCCTTCGCGGGCCACGCGCACCGTGACCGAGCCATGCTCGCCGCCGTACTTGATCGCGTTGTCCACAAGGTTGAAGACGCACCGGTAGAGGAGGTCGCCACTCGCCATGGCCTCCACCGTCGCGTCGCCGTCGATGCTCAGCCGCACGTCGCGCATGGCCGCGAGTGGCGCCAGTTCGCGCGCGACCTCACGAGCAAGGGCCAGCGGCGAAACGGGCTCCAACTCCACCTGCCGCTCCGCCGTGGTGAGCAGCAGCAGGTCCTCGCTCAGCCGCGTTAGGCGAGCCGTCTGCGTCTTCACTGTTTCGAGCAGCGACCGGTACTCCTCGACGCTCACATCGGGATCCATTTCGGTCACTTCGATATTGGTGCGAATGGCGGCAAGCGGCGTTCGCAGCTCGTGCGACGCGTCCTGCACGAACTGCCGCTGCTGCTCGAAGGATTGCTCCAGACGGCCGATCATCGAATCGAACGTGTCCGCGAGCGCCTTCATTTCGTCGTCGGCGCCCTCGTGGTTGATGCTCTGGTGCAGGTTGGTCGCCCCGATGCGCGACGCCACCCGCGTGATGTCCGCCACGGGCTGCAACATCATCCAGGAGAGCGCGGACCCGCCCACTCCGGAAGCAATCGCCAGACCCACGACCGCGAACAGCGACCAAACCTTCAGCCGGTCGAGGTTCTGCGAGTAGAGGCTGTCTTCCACTTCCTCGAGACTGACCGCCGAAGGCGCCAGCACCGCACGCCCGCCGCCCACGGGGATCGGCTGATACTCGTACCCCGCGACGGTGTACACCTCGGGCCGATCCAGCCGTGCCGCCAGGTTCAGGGCGACGACGAACGCCACCCCGAAGACGAGCAGCAGGCTCGAATACCAGATGGTGAGCCGGAAGCGAACGGTGCGAGTGAACGGAGGCAGATGCACCCTAGAGGACGTATCCCTTCCCGCGGATGGTCTCGATGAGCTGGTCATCGAACCCGTCATTCAGCTTACGGCGCAGGTTGTTCATGTGAACCTTCACCGTCTGCGTGAACGGGTTGGCATGTTCATCCCAAATGTGTTCGAGCAGCTCTTCCTGCGGCACCGCACGCCCTTCGTTCCGCGCGAGGTAGTACACCAGCGCGAACTCCTTGGGCGTGAGGTGGATCTCCTTGCCGTTGCGCCGGCAGCGGTTCGTGTTCGGGTCGAGCTCCAGCCCCCGCGTGTTGAGCACCGGCTCCCGCAGGCCGCCCTCGCGCCGGGTGACCGCACGGATGCGCGCCAACAGCTCGCTGAACGCGAACGGCTTCACCAGGTAGTCATCCGCGCCGCTGTCGAGCCCCTCGATCCGGTCCCGGATGGCGCTGCGCGCCGTGAGCATGATGATGCCGCCGGCGAACCGGTCTTCCCGGAGCCGGCGGCACACTTCGAGCCCATCCATGCGAGGCAGGTTCAGGTCCAGGCACACGACGTCGTAGTTATTGACGCTCGCTTTTTCGAGCGCCGCCTGCCCGTCGTATGCCACGTCTACCGCGTAGCCCTTGGTCGTGAGGCCGCGTTCGATCGCGCTCGCGATCGGCTCTTACTCTTCGACGACGAGCACTCTCATGCCTCTGCCCCTGCTTTCAATCTGGAATCCACCGTATCGCCGGTGTTGCGAAGCAAAGGTAAAGGCCCATGGTAATGGCGTCGCAAGCGGATAACGCGTGCCCTTGCCTGGCCCTACCCCAGCTTCGGCGGCTCCATCTCCACCACGCGCTGCTCCACGTGCTTGAGCGTGATCTCGCGCGTGTCGTTCGCCTTCAGCTGCCGGATGAGGAACTCGAACTTCGCCTGGAGTTCGTTCCCGAGCTCCGCCCGGATTTCCGCCGGCATGTCCCACGTCTGCTGCTTGAACGGCCCCCACGCCTTCTTCCGGGTCTTGTAGAAGAACTGGAGGTCCGTCTCCCCATCCGAGCGCTCGTTGGCGAGCTCCGTGTTGGAGTACTTGTGCATCTCGGCCAGCAGGTCCGCCGGGAACCGCGGGTTGTCCATCATCATGTTCTGGAACCCGGTCGCGAGGTGGATCTCCGCGGTCTCGACCTCCGGGAAGCGGTGGAACAGCTCGTCCGGCAGCGTCGAGGCGCCGTGCTGCACCGCGCCCGCCATGCCGTACCGTTCGCGGCCCACCCGCGACATCTCGCGCAGGGTGTCGAAGTCGATCGCGACCTTCGCGATCGTCCCGTCCGGCAG
The DNA here is from genome assembly GCA_016703545.1 of Candidatus Amarobacillus elongatus. GTDB lineage: Bacteria > Chloroflexota > Dehalococcoidia > Tepidiformales > Tepidiformaceae > Amarobacillus > Amarobacillus elongatus. The sequence continues at coordinate 500,873 of JADJBX010000001.1, read as the reverse complement.
CGGGATGCCGCCGTGGCTCGTCCCCGTCTGGACGCTCACCTTGGCGATGCCGCCCTTGAAGCCCGGCCCCACGAGCGCGCGGAAGCCGTCGACGTACTCTGTCAGCTCCTCCACCGTGCTGTTGTGCTTGCCCACTTCCCCGATTTCGCCGCCGATGGAGACCGTCACCCCGGCAGGCTCGTGCGCGCGGATGAACTTCGCCAGCCGTGCCGTCAGCTGCGCGTTCGGCGCCTGCTGGTCCGCCACCTTATCGAAGCTCAGGTCCACCAGCGTCGAGGCGTCGATATCGATGCAGTAGAACTGCGCCGCGATGGCCTTCTCAATCAGGTCCTCCAGCGCCTTCGTCTCGCCTTCGGCGTCCGTCGCGAACTTCTTCGCGTTCGCCTGGAAGTGGTCGCCCTGGATGAACACAGGCCCTTCGTACCCTTCGGCGATGGCGCCCGCGAGGACCACCGAGGCCAGCTCCGACGGATCCTGGAAGGTATAACCCATCTCGGAACGCGCGAGTTCGAAGATCGTGCAGGCGCCGTTCGTGGCCTTCATCGCCCGGAACAGCGCGCGGGACATGTCGTAGGCCATGCCCCGGATGTTGACCGCCGGCGCCGTGAAACCGCTCACTTCGCCACGGCCGCGCCGCGTACAACCCCGCGATCGACGACGAGACCGCGCCCAGCTGCGGCGCGGCCGCGTGAATGGCATATCGGGCGAGCGCCTTCTCCTCGGCCGAACCGAACACAGCCAGACGAACGACGTCGTCGATCTGCTGGCGGACAGCCTGGGCGTCGCGAAGGCTCGGGCGGGCGCCCGACGTGTCGAGAATGGCGGCAAGCGTGCTGTTCATGGCCCCGAGTTTACCACCAGTGTGAATCGCCAGACCTGTTCCAATGCCTTAAGACGCCACGAATTGCGCGTGAAACAAGAGGATTCTGAAACCGGTACCAGAACGGCACGTCCACGCCGGGCCCGGTTCGCGCCAAAACCGCGTCCGTATGGGCCTCGACAATTCTCCGCCACTATCGCGCTCGTGCCCCGGGCCTTTTTCTCCCGCGCGTGCCCTCGTGGTCCTCAGGCTTTGGCCGCGGCAGCGCTCTCGCTCCCCATGTCCTGCGCTGCGAGTGACACGCTCCCCTTGACGCGCCTTACCGCGCGCGGCCATGCTGCCTCACCGTTCGAACCCGCCAGGTGGGACGGCCGCCCCGGGGCACCGTGGGGCGTTCGTTCAGCGGGTGATGGCGGGCTGCTCCTCGGAGGGAGAGGATGCGTCGCCTTACCGGCCGCCAGGAATGGCAGCTTGTGCGCGCTCTCTGGCGCGCCGACCGCGGGCTCGCCGCCGGGTGGTGGGCCGTGCTCTTTCTGCGCGCCATCCTCCCCGCCCTGTTCGCCATCGCCATGGGCTTCCTCATCGGCGCGGTCCAGCGCGATGAAAGCCTGACCGCGCCCCTCGCCGTCGTCGGCGGGGTATTCGTCGCGATGCAGGTGCTTTCGCCGCTGCACACCGCGCTCAGCTCCAACCTCGGCGACCGCACCGCCGCGTACCTCTACGACCGCCTGACCGCCGCCTGCATAAACCCACCGGGCGTCGGCCACCTCGAGGATCCGCGCCTCTCCGGCGATCTCGTCCTTGCCCGCGACTTCGACCTCGGCATGACCGGCCCGCCGCTCTTCATCTCCATGGGCTTCGTCGCCAACGGGCTGTTCGAACTGCTCGCGGGCCTCGCCGCGTCGATCGTGCTGTTCGGCTTCGCCTGGTGGGCGCCGCTGCTGCTCGTGCCCGCCTGGCTTTCGACGCACTTCCTTCTGCGCGAAAGTTCCATCTGGCGGGACCGCAACACTGATGAGGTGATGCAGGCCCAGCGCACGTCCGACTGCACCTACCGCATGGCCGTGGACCCGCCGGCAGCCAAGGAGATTCGCGTCTTCGGACTCGTGGGCTGGACGATCGACCGGTTCGTCACCAACCGCCGCCGGATGCACGAACTCCAGTACCAGGCCACGCGCCTCCGTGAGCGGCCGGTCATCTGGTGCGTGCTCATCATCGCCGTGGCCAACGCCGTCGTGTTCTGGGCGCTTGCCGATGCCGCAGCCGACGGCCGCCTGGCCCTCGACCGCGCCGTCGTCTTCGCGCAGGTGGCGGTCGGCGTCAGCGGCGTGGCGTTTGGCGGCATCAACTGGGCGCTCGATGGCGTCACCGCGCCCGTGGCCGCCGCCCTGCGCCTCGAGCCGGCGATGGCGAAAGCAGGCGCGCTCCCCATGGGCAGCCAGTCCCCCGCGGGCCTTCCCTCCCGCGCCATCCACTTCCGCGACGTCACCTTCGCCTACCCGGGCACCTCGACGCCCGTCCTGGATGGATTCGACCTCAGCATTCCGGCAGGCACGTCCATCGCCATCGTCGGCCAGAACGGCGCGGGCAAGACCACCCTGGCGAAGCTCCTCTGCCGCCTCTACGACCCGCAGGCCGGCGCAATCGAGGTCGACGGCACGGACCTGCGCGAGTTCGACGTCGCCGGCTGGCGCGAACGTGTGACCGCCGTCTTCCAGGACTTCATCCGCTTCGAACTTCCCCTCCGCGACAACGTCGCCCCCTCCGGCGCGCCGGAAGCCGCGGTGGTCGCCGCGTTGGAGCAGGCCGGCGCCGCCAGCCTCGCATCCCTCGACACCATCCTCGCGCGAGGGTACGAGGGCGGAACCGACCTCTCTGGCGGGCAGTGGCAGCGGGTCGCCCTTGCCCGTGCCCTCGCCGCGGTCGAACTCGGCGCCGGGGTCGTCCTCCTCGATGAGCCCACCGCCCAGCTCGACGTCCGGGGTGAAGCCGAGATCTTCGACCGCATCCTCCAGGCCACCCGCCGCTGCACGACCATCCTTATCTCCCATCGCTTCTCCACCGTCCGGCACGCCGACCGCATCTGCGTCGTGGAACACGGCCGCGTGGTCGAGCTGGGCACACACGACGAGCTGATGGCGCTCGGCGGCCGGTATCGAACGATGTTCGACCTGCAGGCACAGCGGTTCGAGGAGGAGGAAGGGGTCACCTATGACGTCCTCGCCTGACGCGGGCGCGGGCTCCCGCCGCCTCCCGGACGACCTTCCGCCGGCCATCTCCTCCATGTGGCGGCTGTGCAAACTCGGCTATCGTCACGAGCCCCGGCTGCTGCTCGCCGCGTTCCTCCTGTCGCTGCTCGCCGCCGTCCCCGATGCCCTGTTCGCGCTCTGGCTGAAGCTGCTGGGCCAGGGTGTGCTCGAATCCGACCGCACGCTGCTGCTCATCGCCGCGGGCGGCCTCGCCGCCTCCACCGCCGGAACCTGGTTCCTCGCGACCATCAGCGTCCGGGTTCAGCGCCGCTTCCGCGACCGCGTCACGATCGCGCTCGAAGCGCACGTCGCGCGGCTGCAGGCCACCGTCTCGACCATCGCCCACCAGGAGCGCCCGGATTACCTCGACCGCCTCGCCGTCCTTCGCGACCAGGTGTTCGTCCTCGACCACCTGTACATGTCGCTGTTCACCACGGCGGGGTGGGTGCTGCGCCTCGTGGTCGTGCTCGCGCTGCTTGCTTCCATTCACCCCGCGCTGCTCCTGCTGGGTCTATGCGCGGTGCCCACGGTGCTCGCATCCACGTGGCGGCCGGCTGTGGAACGCGCCGCTGAGGAGCGCGGGGCATCGGCGAAGCGTCTCGCCCGCCACTACTTCACGCTCGCGACCGCGGCGCCGCCGGGGAAGGAGGTCCGTGTGACGGGCATCGGCACGCGCATCGCGGCCGGCCGGCGCGCAGCCTGGGAGCGATGGTACGGACCCGTCGCCGCCGCGCGCTGGGGCTCCGCCCTGTGGCAGGGGCTTGCCTGGGCCGTCTTCGGTGCGGGCTACACCGGCGCCGTCATCTTCGTCGTTTCCGGCATCGATGCGCCCCCCGCCGATGTCCTCCTTGTGCTCGCTGCCGGCGCGCGCCTTTCCTCATATATCGGAGCGACGGTCGGCGAAATCGGCTTCCTCCGCGGCATCTGGATGGACGGCTCGCGGCGCCTCGCGTGGCTGGAGGATTACGCCGCCGCTGTCACCCGCGAGGAGGACCTTCCCGCCCCCGCCTCCCTCCGCGATGGCATACGCGTCGAACACCTCTCCTTCGCCTACCCGGGCACGGGGCACGTCGTCCTCGACGATCTCACCTTCACCATTCCCGCAGGCGCGGTCGTTGCCGTCGTCGGCGAAAACGGCGCGGGCAAGAGCACCCTCGTGAAGCTCCTCTGCAAGCTCTACGAGCCCACCGCCGGGGGCATCAGCGTCGATGGCGTGCCGCTCGCCCGCATCCGCGCCGAGGACTGGCGCGAACGCATCGCGGGCGCCTTCCAGGACTTCTTCCGGTTCGAATTCCGCGCCCGCCATTCCGTCGCCGTCGGGGATATCCCGCGTTACGAGAGCGAGCCCGCGGTCGTCACCGCCGTGGGCCGGGCCGGCGCCGAGGACGTGGTCGCCCGCCTTCCCGCGGCACTCGAAACCCAGCTCGGCCCGACCTGGCCCGAGGGGGTCGAGGTGTCGTTCGGCCAGTGGCAAAAGATCGCACTTGCCCGCGGCTTCATGCGCGATGCCCCCCTCCTCCTTGTCCTCGACGAGCCCACCGCCGCCCTCGACGCGGAGACCGAGCACGCGCTGTTCGAACGCTACGCCGCCGCCGCCGCGAGGGCACCGGGCTCGCGGGCAACGGCCGCATCACCGTCCTCGTCTCGCATCGCTTTTCGACCGTGCGCATGGCCGACCTCATCGTCGTCCTCAACGGCGCGAGACTCGCGGAGTTCGGCACCCACGAGGAGCTCATGGCCCGAGGCGGCACCTACGCCGACCTCTACGGTATTCAGGCCGCCGCGTACCGCTAGCCGGCCGCCGCCTCCACCGCCTCCGTGAGCTCCACGCGGCGCGCATCGAGTGCGGGCAGCCGGCGCTCCGCGATCCGCTGCAGCCGTTCGATCGCGTCCGGGCCGCCGCCCGCCTTCCACGACAGCAGCGCCGCCATCCCTTGCCAGGTGTACGCCGCCCGCACCAGCGGCAGCACAAGCCGGGCCTGCTCGATGGCGAGCCGGCCACCGGCCCCGTACCCGGCCATGAAGGCGTGCACCAGCCCCGCGTCAAGCGCCTCGCCGCCGGGGTCCGCGCATTCCAGTGCCAGCGCGACCGCGACGTCGAACATCGCCGAATCCCGGCGGACGAGGTCCAGCGCCGGGACGGCGGCAATCGCACCATCGCGAAACAGCAGCCCGTCGCCGCCGAAGTGCCCGTGAATCAGCGTCGAGTCGCTCTCCCGTACCCCATCCGCGCCAGTTCCCGCAGGTTGCGATACCGTTCGCGCCGGAGCGCCCAGGCAAGGTCCCGCTGTTCCGCCGCGAACTCGGCGAGCAGGGCGTTGAAGCTGTCGGCCCGCGGGCGTACGAAAAGGTCGAGCTCCCACGCCCGGCCAAAACCGAGCCGCTGCTCGCGCTCGGCGAAACTCGCCGCGTCCCGGTGAAAGCGCGCCAGCAGCCGCCCGCGCACGTGCTGATGCGCGCGGCTCCTCCGGTCGCCGGGCTCACCCGCCGCACCTTGCAGGAGCGCGAACGGCACGCCCTGCGCGGTGACAACCGGCCCTCCGGGGCCGTTCAGGGGCGTTTCCACGGGCCAGCCCCGGGCGCTCATGTGCCGGGTGACCGCAAACAACCACGCGCCGCCGTCATCCCCGAGGCGGACGAGCGTGAGCGGGCGTTCCCCGCCGGTCACCGGCCAGCGCGCGCTCCAGCCGTCCGCGCAGGGCTGACCGAGGGCGCCGGGAACTCCGAAGCGCGCAAAGGCCTCCGCCGCTGCCGCCGTTCCTCCGCACGCATCATCCACGAACCCACTGTAGCGCCGCGTGTGCCACCGGCACTTCTCGTTCGTGGTCTCCCATGCCATGATCTCCGTTCTTCGAGGAGGTACGTCCGCCATGATCGAGCCCCCCGTCATCGACGAGATTGCCGCGGTTCCCGCCGCGGTCATCCGCTTGCTGATCCCCAAGGACCAGATCCAGGTCGAGATGGGGCCCGCGTACACGGAGCTGATGGCCGCCGTCGCCGCCCAGGGCGTGGGCCCCGCCGGCCCATGGTTCGCCGTTCACCACCGCATCGTCCCCGACGTCTGGGATTTCGAGATCGGCGTTCCCGTCACCGGTCCCGTGGCCGACAGCGGCCGCGTCACCGGCGCCGAAATCCCCGCGGCCCGCGTCGCCCGCACCACCTATCACGGCGGCTATGAAGGGCTCGCCGAGGGCTGGGCCGAGTTCGACGCCTGGCTCGCCGCATCCGGCCACACCTCTGACGGATCCCTCCGCGAGACCTACGCCGTCGGCCCCGAAACCACCCCCGATCGGGCGGGCTGGCGCACCGAGCTGTTCCGTCCGCTCGTCCCGTAGCGCTCGCCCCTTTTTCCTTTCGCTATTCTCCCGTCTTATTCGTCCGTGCTTTCCGACTTCCTCGAGGTGGTGCTCCCGGTCGCGCTTGTCGCCGTGGCGGGCGGATTGGTGGGCCGCTGGCGCGCCGTCCCCGTCTCGGGGCTTTCGCCGCTCGTGTTCTACCTGTTCAGTCCCTGCCTCGTGTTTCATTCGCTGTCCGAAACGAAGCTGTCCGCGGGCGCTTCGTTTCGAATCTTCGCCGTCATGGGCGCGACATTCATCGTGATGTACCTCGCGGCGACGGTGTATTCGCTGCTTTCGGGCCACCCGCGGCCACTCCGGGCCGCCGTCGCGCTGGCGGCCACGACCCCGAACGTGGGTAACATGGGCCTTCCGGTGGCGCAGCTCGCGTTTGGGGATGCCGGGCTCCAGGTCGCCGTCATGAACTTCGTTGCCGGGTCCGCCCTCGCCAACTCCGCCGGGATCGCGATCGCCTCCACCGCGTCACACGGTTCCCGCGGCGAGGTCCTGCGCGCGCCGCTGCGCTACCCCGCGCTCCATGCAGCGGCCGCGGGCGCGCTCGTCAACGCCTTCGCCATCGACATCCCCAAGACGTTCGACGCGCCAATCTCGTCGCTCGCGGGAGCAGCCGTACCGTCGATGCTGGTCGTGCTCGGGTTGCAGGTGCAGCGCGCGATTTCGCTGGAACACCTCTCCGAGGTGCTCGTCGTCAACGCCGGACGCCTGCTCATTGGCCCCGCGGTCGCCTACGCGGCCGCGCTCGCGCTCGGACTTGATGGCATCACGCGAGACACGCTGGTCGTCCTCGCGGCGATGCCGACGGCCGTCATCGCGACTATCCTCGCGACCGAGTTCGGCGCCGTGCCCACCTTCGTGACGCGTGCCGTCGTCACCTCCACCTTCGCCAGCATGCTCACCCTCACGGTCCTGATTGCCCTCGTGCGCTGACCCGGGCCTTCGCCCTCTTGCGACGGCCACAGCCCCTTCCCGTCCCGGTATCATTTCACCAGCGGCGCCATCGCCGCCGGAGGTCCCCCATGTTCTTCAAGCGCGCCATCCTTCCCCTGCCGTCCTCGCCCGCCGAGGCCCTGCCCGGCCGCGACACGCCAGTCCCCGTGCCGGACCGGCACCTTGTCCTGGGCACGCCGCTTACCGGCCCCTGGCCCGCGGGCTTCCAGCGCGCCACGTTCGCCATGGGCTGCTTCTGGGGTACCGAGAAGTTCATGTGGCAGGTGCCGGGCGTGTACTCCACGTTCGTCGGCTACACCGGCGGCTTCACCCCGAACCCAACCTACGAAGAGGTCTGCACGCAGCGAACCGGCCATGCCGAGGCCGCCGTCGTCATCTTCGACCCCACGACCGCGGCGTACGAAGACCTGCTCAAGGTGTTCTGGGAGAATCACGATCCGACCCAATTCATGGGCCAGGGCAACGATGTCGGCACCCAGTACCGGTCCGCCCTGTTCGTGGAGGACGAGGCGCAGGAGCGCACGGCCCGCGCGTCGCTGGAGCGGTACCAGGCGGCGCTGACCGCCGGCCGCTACGGCGAAATCACCACCACGATCGTCCCCGCCGGTCCCTTCTACTACGCCGAGCCGTACCACCAGCAGTACCTCAAACGGAACCCCGGCGGCTACTGCAATCACGGCTACTGCCAGGCCGAATACCCCGCCTCCGTGACCTGACGCCTCGAACGGCGCGGTGCGGCGACCCCCGCCGCCGCGAGGCATCGCTCCCGTTCGCCGCGGCTTCGACGCGAACCCTCTCGACCGCAAGCACTACCTCATCCAGGTGCTCCGCCGAGTGTGAAGGTCGCCGTGCATGCGGCGCCGCCCACCCCCGGGGCCCGGCTGTCGCGCGTGGTGATTCGATTCACCAAGGTGCCCGATTCGACGTTTGATTCGTTTCGGTGCCGCGCGTGTAACCAGTTCTCGCCGAATCAAAGTGAATTTGATAATCGTACCGGCGCGTTTGAAGGGGATTGCAAACGTGAACTATTGGACCAGCCGCTCGCGCACCACTCGCCGTCGATTCCTCCAGGGCGCCGGCGCCACGGTTGCCGGCAGCGCCAGCCTCGCCCTCGTGGGCTGTGGCGGCGATTCCGACGAAGACGACGTCTCGGGGCTCCAGGGACTCGCCACTCCCACCCCCGGCGCGAACCCGACCGCGGCGCCCAAGGACCCGTTCGCCGAAGCCAAGCGCGGCGGCACTTTCCGCATGACCCAGGTTGGCGATGCGCCGACCATCGACCCCTATGGCAACTTCAGCTACCTCGGCAAGATGCCGGCTACCTTCGCCTACAGCCGCCTGTTCATGTACAAGGCCGGCCCCGGCATCAAGCCCGCCGACGTTCGCCCCACCGGTGACCTCGTCGAGACGTTCGAAACCAGCGCTGACGGCCTCAAGTGGACGATGAAGCTGCGGCCCAACATCAAGTTCCACGATGTCGCCCCCGTGAACGGCCGCGCCCTCACCACCGACGACATCAAGTTCAGCTGGGGCCGCGCCACCGACCTGAAGAACACCAATGCGGCGCAGTTCAACACCGTCGTCGACAAGGTCGAGTTCCCGGACGCGAGCACGATCGTCTTCAGCCTGAAGGCGCCCTCGGCCGCCTTCACGGACCTGCTCGCCGATGCCAGCCTGCTGCACATCCAGCCGGTCGAAGCCGATGGCCGCTTCAACCCGGCCCAGCAGATGATCGGCACTGGCCCCTGGATCATGACCAGCTACCAGCCGACCGTCGGTTGGAAGTTCCGCAAGAACCCCACGTGGTGGAACACCGGCTTCCCGCTCATGGACGAAGTCGTCCTCAGCGTGGTGCCCGAATACGCCAACCGCATCGCCCAGTTCCAGGCCGGCAACACCGACCAGGAAGGCCCGAACGCCGAGACCCTCATCGCCCTGCGCAAGGGCATCAAGGACCTCCAGGTGTTCGGCGCGCTGAGCACGAGCCAGAGCTGGATCTACCTCGATCCCGACCCGGCTTCCCCCTGGAACAAGGATGAGCGCATCCGCCTGGCCATCTCGATGTCCATCGACCGCGATGCCCTGACCGACCTCGCGTACGAAGTGAACAAGCTGCGCGCGGCCGGCCTCGACCACCCCATCAACTACAACAGCGTCATCCCCGCCGGTCACACCCGCTTCTGGCTCGATCCGAAGAGCGCGGCCCAGGGCGAGAGCGCGAAGAACTTCCAGTACAACGTCGCCGAGGCGAAGAAGCTCATGTCGGCCGCCGGCTTCGCCGATGACTTCAGCAGCACGTACCAGTACACCCGCGTGTACGGCGCCACCTTCGACACGCTCTCCGAGGCGAATATCCCGTACCTGAACGCCATCGGCATCAAGACCACCACCGAGGTCCAGGACTACCCCTCGAAGTACAGCACGAAGACCTTCGTGGGCGACTTCAAGGGCATCGCCTTCGGGCCCGAGTCCGCCTTCCCCGAGGCCGGCGGCATCCCGCTGCGCCTCTTCTCGGAGAACTCCTTCAACCACAGCCGGATCAAGGACCCGACCCTCGCGAAGCTCGCGCAGGACCAGGCCCGCGAACTGAACGAGGCGAAGCGCAAGGAGATCATGGCCGAGATCCAGCGCGAAAACGCCAAGCACATGTGGTACATCCCGCACCAGGGCGGCGCCGGCATCGGCTGGGTCGTTTACCAGCCCAACATGCGCAACGTCCTCGACTACCGCACGACCGGGTACGGCTTCGGCACTGAGACGATCCCGTACTACTGGAAGGACGCCTGATCGAGTTTCCCCCTCGCCACGCCCGCTGCCCCGGCCTGCCGGGGTAGCGGGCGCCGGCACCCTCCCGTTCCGGTGGCGAATCACGAGCCGCCGCCCGCGATGGCGGCCTTCTCGCGCTCCCGGAAGCCCGTTTCGGGCCAGCGCCCGCGGGTTACAGGGACCCGGGCCGCACCGCTCGCATTGCGTCGTCGAGCAGATCCCGGACCGGCGGCGCCCCATCCGCGGCCATCCACGCTTCCAGCGCCGCCTCGATGCACGCCTGGGCCGCGCCAATGACCGCGCGCGGCCGCGGATCAACCCCGCCCGTGCTCCCCTTCAGCCCGAGCCGCGCCGCGATCTCCGGGATCAGCGGCTCCTGTAATCGCATCTGCCGCTCGAGGAACCGCGCCTTCAGGACCGCGCTCGTGTCCAGCATCCGCATCAGGGCGAGCGTCCGCGCTGGGTCCGCCTCGGTGTCGGCGATGAGCACGTCGAAGGCGCGGCGCAGCGCCGTCCACGCGTCCTCGCCCTCGGGCCGTGCGGTCAGCGCCGCCGCCACCGCCTCGCCGAGGTCGTCCAGGTGCCCGAGCACGACATCTTCCTTGGATGGGAAGTAACGGAAGAAGCTGCGCCGCGACATCCCGGCCGCCGCCGCCACCTCCTCGATCGTGGTCGCGTCGAACCCCTTCTCCCCGAACAGGTCCATCGCCACTTCGATGAGCTCGGAGCGCACGGCCCTGCGCGTTCGTTCGCGCAACCCCGGTTCGTGGGTCGTAATGGCGGTCACGCCGGCGATTGTACCCTGTGCCGGTCCCAGCACTCAAGAATCTATTTGACACTCAGTGACACAAGCGGCCTACAATGCCTGTATTCTCCTCGAAGGACCTGCCCCCGTATGGCCGGTTTGCTCTACAGCCTCGGTCGATTCTCGGTTCGGCGCCGATGGCTCGTGCTTCTCACCTGGGTCACCATCCTCCTCGCCGTCGTGGTCTCGGCGAAGGCGCTCGGTGGGGAGACCAGCCAGCGCTTCGACCTCCCCGGCACGGAATCCCAGCAGGCCCTCGACCTCCTCTCCGCACGCTTCCCCAGCCAGTCCGGCTCGACCATGCGTGTCGTCGCGGAGGTCCCCGAGGGCCGAAAGCTCTCCGAGGACGAGTTCAGCGCCCTCGTGGGCGTCTACGCCGATGTGCAGGCGTTCGACGGGGTCATCCCCGCGCCCGGCTTCACCCCGGGCCAGGCGCCCTCCGCCGAGGCACTCGCCGCGGCCGTGACCATCACCCCGGACGAGCGCATCGCCTTCGCCGAGGTCCGCTTCGCCGCCGCCGCGCAGGAAGTCGCCCCCGAGACCGTCGCCCGCATCCGGGACGCGTTCGTGCAGGCCGCGCCCCCCGCGGCGCAGATCACGTTCGGCGGCGAGGTAATCGCGGCGGCCCAGCGCGGCGATCCGCCCGCCTCGGAGATGATTGGTCTTGCCGTCGCCGTCGTCGTGCTGCTCTTCGCCTTCGGCTCCGTCGTGGCGATGGGCCTGCCGCTGATCACCGCCCTTATCGGGGTGGGCATCGGCATCATGGGCATCACCGTCACCGCCGCCTTTGTCGACATCAGCGAAACGGGGCCGACCCTCGCCACGATGATTGGCCTCGCCGTGGGTATCGATTACTCGCTCTTCGTCGTCACGCGTCACCGGCAGTTCCTCGCCGAAGGCCACGACGTTCCCGAGGCCGCGGCGCGCGCCAACGCCACCGCGGGCGGCGCCGTGGTCTTCGCCGGTATGACCGTCGTCATCGCCATCGCCGGCCTCGCCGTCGTGGGCATCCCCTTCCTCACCGTCATGGGCCTTGCCGCGGCCGGCACCGTCTTCATCGCCGTCCTCATTGCCGTCAGCCTCACTCCCGCGCTCCTCGGCATCGCCGGGCGCCGCATCGACAAGTGGGCTCTGCCGGGCATGAAGGCGACCACCGGCGAGGACCCCCATTCCAGCAGCGGGCTGGGTGCGCGCTTCGCCCGCCTCGTGACCAGCTACCCCGTGCCGTTCCTCGCGGCCGGGCTCGGGGTCATGTCCGTGCTCGCCATCCCGCTCATGGATATGGAACTCGGCCTGCCGGACGACGGCACCGAGCCCGCGGCCACCACCCAGCGCCAGGCCTACGACACCCTCGCCGAAGGGTTCGGGCCCGGCTTCAACGGCCCGCTCACGCTCGTCGTCGACCTCACGAGCGCCGCCCACGCCGACGCCACGCTCGCCGCCCTGCGCGACGCCGTCTCCGCCGACCCGGGCGTGCAGAACGTTGGCGCGCCGATTCGCAACGCCGCTGGCAACACCGCAATCCTCGCGGTCGTGCCCCGTACCGGGCCGGCTGATGCCCGCACCGCCACCCTCGTCCACCGCCTCCGTGACGACGTCATCCCGCCCGCCGTCCGCGGCAGCGGCGTGGACGTTGCCGTGGCGGGCAATACCGCCATGAACATCGACATCTCCGACAAGCTCACCGACGCCCTGCCCATGTTCATGGCCGTCGTCATCGGCCTCACGATGCTCCTGCTGATGGTCGTGTTCCGTTCGATCCTGGTGCCGATCAAGGCGGCGCTCGCCATTCTCCTGAGCATCGGCGCGAGCTTCGGGGTCGTCGTCGCCATCTTCCAGTGGGGCTGGTTCGCGGGCCTCATCGGGGTCGAAAACTCGGTTCCCATCGTCAGCTTCCTGCCGCTGATGATGTTCGCCATCCTCTTCGGCCTTTCGATGGACTACGAGGTGTTCATCCTCTCCCGCGTCCGCGAGGAGTACACCCACAACGGCGGGCAGGCGCGCGCCGCCGTCCTTACCGGCCTCGCCTCCTCCGCCCGCGTCATCACCGCCGCCGCCCTGATCATGATCAGCGTTTTCGGCGCCTTCGTTCTCGGAGACGACGTCATCATCAAGATGTTCGGCATCGGCCTCGCCGTGGCCGTGCTGCTCGATGCGACGATCGTCCGGATCATCATCGTTCCCGCGGTCATGGCGCTCTTCGACCGCGCGGCCTGGTGGCTGCCGTCGTGGCTCAACCGCAGCCTCCCCAACCTGGATGTCGAAGGCGAGGCGCTTATGCGGCGCCTCCTCGGCGAAGAGCCCGAACCCGAGGGCGCGATCTGACGGCCACGCCCGGCGCCGGGGTCACTCGCCCCGGCGCCGGGTGCGTTCTCAGCTTCCCGTGTACGCCGCCAGGTGCTCCCCGGTCAGCGTCGACTTCGCGGCCACCAGCGCTGCAGGCGTCCCTTCGAACACCACTCGTCCGCCGTCGTGGCCCGCCCCGGGCCCCATGTCGATGATCCAATCGGCGTGTGCCATCACCGCCTGGTGGTGCTCGATCACGATGACGGACTTCCCGGAATCCACCAGCCGGTCGAGCAGCCCGAGCAGCTGTTGCAGGTCCGCCAGGTGGAGCCCGGTCGTGGGCTCGTCCAGCACGTAGACGCTGCCCTCCGCCCCCATGTGCGTCGCGAGCTTCAGCCGCTGCCGTTCGCCGCCCGAGAGTGTGGTCAGCGGCTGGCCAAGGCGCAGGTACCCCAACCCCACGCCCGACATCCGGTCGAGGATCTCCTTCGCCGCGGGGGTGCGTGCCGGGCCGTCACTGAAGTAGCGCAGCGCCTCATCCACCGGCAGGTCCAGCACCTCGGCGATGTTCAGGCCGCCCAGGCGGTACTCCAGCACGGCTGCCTGGAACCGCCGTCCCTCGCAGTCCTCGCAGACCGTCGTCACGCCCGCCATCATCCCGAGGTCCGTGTAGAGAACGCCGGCGCCGTTGCACGCCGGGCACGCGCCCTCCGAGTTCGCGCTGAATAGCGCCGGCTTCACACCGTTCGCCTTCGCGAACGCCTTGCGCACGGGCTCCAGGAGGCCGGTATATGTCGCCGGGTTGCTCCGTCGCGAACCCCGGATCGGCGCCTGGTCTACCGCCACCACGCCCGGCCGGCCGCAAACGGACCCGCGAATGAGCGAACTCTTGCCAGATCCGGCCACGCCCGTCACCACCACCAGCACCCCGAGCGGAATGTCGACATCGACATCGCGGAGGTTGTGGGCGTTCGCTCCGCGCACCTCCATCACCCCGGAGGACGTCCGCACCGAGCGCTTCAGCGCCGCACGGTCCGCCAGGTGCCGCCCCGTCACCGTCCCGCTCGCGTGCAACCCCTCGACCGTGCCTTCGAACACCACCCGGCCCCCCGCGGTGCCCGCCCCTGGGCCGAGGTCGACCACGTGGTCGGCGATTTCGATCGTCTCCGGCTTGTGTTCGACCACGAGCACGGTGTTGCCCTTGTCCCGGAGCCGAAGCAACAGGCCGTTCATCCGCTGGATGTCGTGCGGGTGCAGGCCCGCGGTGGGCTCGTCGAAGATGTACGTCACGTCGGTCAGCGACGACCCGAGGTGGCGGATCATCTTCGTGCGCTGCGCCTCGCCCCCCGAGAGGGTCCCCGACGGCCGGTCCAGGCTCAGGTATCCCAGCCCGATCTCCACGAATGATTCGAGCGTCTCCCCCAGCGACGTGATTAGCGGCGCCACCGACGGCTCCCGCAGCGACCGCACCCACTCCGCGAGGTCCGTGATCTGCATCGCGCACGCCTCGGCGATGGAGATGCCGCCCACCTTCGACGACCGTGCCGCCGCGTTCAGCCGCGTGCCCTCGCATTCCGGGCAGGTCGTGAACGTCACCGCCCGCTCGACAAAGGCGCGGATGTGCGGCTGCAACGCGTCCACATCCTTCGACAGGAACGACTTCTGGATGCGTGGAATCAGCCCTTCGTACGTCAGGTTGATGTTGTCGACCTTGATCTTCGTGGGCTCCTTGTAGAGCAGGTCGTGCAGCTCCGCCTCCGTGAAGTCGCGAATCGGTTTGTTCGGGTCGAAGAAGCCGGAGCCGCTGAAGATGCGGCCGTACCAGCCATCGACGGTGTAGCCGGGGATCGTGAGCGCGCCGTCGTTCAGCGACTTGCTGTCGTCGTACAGCTGGGACCGGTCGATATCGTTGACCGACCCCATCCCCTCGCAGCGCGGACACATGCCGCCGTTCAGCGTGAAGCTGCGCGTCTCCGTCTTGCCGCCGCCCTTTTCGACCGTGATCTCGCCGACGGCGCGGACCGATGGGATGTTGAACGAGAACGCGTTCGACGACCCGATGTGGGGCTGCCCAATGCGGCTGAAGAGCACGCGGAGCATCGCGTTCGCATCCGTTACCGTGCCTACCGTCGATCGCGGGTTCGCCCCCAACCGCTCCTGGTCGACGATGATCGCGGTGGTCAGCCCTTCCAGGACGTCGACCTCCGGCCGTGAGAGCGTCGGCATGAACCCCTGCACGAAGGCGCTGTAGGTCTCGTTGATCAGCCGCTGCGACTCCGCCGCGATGGTCGCGAAGACCAGCGACGACTTGCCCGAGCCCGAAACCCCCGTGAACACCGTCAGGCGGCGCTTCGGAATCTCGATGCTGACATCCTTGAGGTTGTTCTCGCGCGCACCCTGTACGCGGATGACGTCGTGGCTGTCGGCGGGCCGGGCTGCCGGCGTGCTGGATTCCGCGCTCGTGGTCATGCTCATCCTGTCTCCATCAAAGACACCGGGTCACCGGCCGTCGCCCGCCACCCTGCCGCTCTCGCTTCGAACAGTATCTCCTGTCCGGCCGCCGTTTTCCCGGGGCTGGCGCGGGGACGCGCCAGCCCGGGACAACCGCGTGCCGTCGCGCCGTCCTACCCCTGCCAGGTGAGCTGCGAAAGCTGCAGCAGGTTGCCGCACGTGTCGTTCAGCATCGCGATGGTCGACCCCGTGACCTTCGTCGGTGGCAGGGTGAAGGTGGCCCCGCGCCCGGACAGCTGCTCGTGGTCCCCTTCGATGTCGTCCGTGAAGAACATCGCCGCCGGCTGGCCCTGTTCGAACATCGCCTGCTGGTACGCCTTCGCCGCCGGGTTGTCGTTCAGGGCCAGCTGCAGCGCCGTTCCCTCGGGCTCCTCCGGCGAGGCCACGGTCAGCCAGCGGTACCCGCCCTGGGAGTAGTCGGCCGTCACCGTGAACCCGAGCACGTCCGTGTAGAAGCGGAGTGCCCGCTCCTGGTCATTGACATAAATCCTGGCGAGCTTGATCTTCATGGCTGTTCTCCTTCTCATGGGCTGAGCCTTCGAGGCCCGTCATCCGTGTGACGCATCCCGGTGGGAGAATGTGACCGATGGACGACGAATCACTCGCGCGCCGCTTCGAAGCCGATCGGGCCCGGCTGCATGCCGTCGCCTATCGCCTGCTAGGATCGAGCGGAGAAGCAGACGACGCCGTCCAGGAAGCGTGGCTGCGACTGAACCGCGCCGATACCAGTGACGTTGGCAACCTGGGGGGCTGGCTGACGACCGTCGTCGCGCGCGTCTGTCTCGACATGCTCCGGGCACGCCGCTCCCGGCGCGAGGAGCCGCTCGCGGCTGATGGCGACGCCTTCCCCGACGCCGCCGACCCCGAGGGCGAGGCGCTGCTCGCCGAGTCCGTTGGCATCGCGATGCTCACGGTCCTGCAGCGGCTCGCCCCCGCCGAACGCGTCGCATTCGTGCTCCACGACGTGTTCGGTGTCTCGTTCGATGAGATCGCTGGCATCGTCGATCGTTCCCCGGTCGCGGCGCGGCAGCTGGCCAGCCGCGCGCGCCGCCGCGTCCAGGGCGCGACGGACGAAGACCAGGCCCTCGACACCGCACGCCACCGGGACATCGTCGAGGCGTTCTTCAGGGCCTCCCGCGCCGGGGACTTCAACGCGCTCCTGTCCGTCCTCGACCCCGACGTCGCCCTTCGCTGCGACGAAGCCGCCCTGCGCATGGGCGCCCGCAGCGGCTGGCTCACCGCCGAACTCCGCGGCGCCGACGCCGTCGCGAGGCAGTTCGCCGGCCAGGCCCAGGCGGCGCAGCTCGCCCTCATCGACGGCGTGCCCGGTGGCGTTTGGGCCACCGGCGGAACACCCCGTGTCGTCTTCGGCTTCACCATCGAGAACGGCCGCGTGGTCGAAATCGAACTCGCGGCCGACCCGGCCCGCCTCAGCCGGCACGAGGTGGAGATCCTCGCGTAGCCCCGGCTCGCCCCGGTGTTACCGCTGCCCGGCCGGCTGGAACAGCTCGATGATGTTCCCCGAGGGGTCCAGCAGCAGGATCTGCGATCCGCCCGGCCCCGAGATCATCTCGTTGCGGAACTCGCACCCCTCGCCCTTGAGCCGCGACACCTCAGCCTCCAGGTCCGGCACGATGAAGTGGAGGCGATTCCAGCCGCCCGGGCCCGGCACTGCCCCGTCCGCCATCGGCCGTCCCGCCGAGCTCTGCGGCCCCGCAAGCAGCAGCCGCAGGTTGCCGCGCGTCACCGACCCGAACGCGGGCGCGAAGTTCGTTTCCACGGCGAAGCCAAGGTGCTCCGTATAGAACGCCACCGACTTCGCGACGTCGCTCACCATGTACCGGACGTGAACCTGCTCATCCATTGGAGACCCCCTCAAGTAGCGAATAGGTGTTCGGGCGCCGCCGTTCGCAGCGCAAGTTCCACAAACGGCACAAGGCGGCGCGAGAGTTCATCCCGCACCCGCCGGTACGCCGTCAGCCGTTCCTCCAGCGATCCCGGGACCCCGCCCGGGTCTGGCAGGTGCCAGTGCAGCGTGCTGTGCGGCCCTTCGATGGCGATGCACGTCTCCCGCATCGAATCCGAAAGCGCGATGACGTAGTCGAACGGCCCGCGCGCCTCCGCGACCTGCCTCGAACGCGCCCGGCCCCAGTCGATGCCCACTTCCGCGAGCACCGTCACCGCAAGGTCGCTCACCGGCGCGGGGTCGCTTCCCGCCGATTGCACCGCGAACCGCTCGCCACCCAGCTTCGTCAGCAGCGCCTCCCCCACCTGGCTGCGGCCCGAGTTCGCGTTGCAGAGAAACAGCACCGCGATCGGCGCAGGGCGCGCGCCGCTCCCCCCGCCCGGGCGCGACGTCGCCTTCAGCGTCGCCTCGAGGTCGCGCAGCTCCCCATCCAGCCAGTCCAGGTCAGCACGCCGCTCCGCGATTGTCTCGCGCTGGCGCTGGAGCGCGGCCGGCAACTCGTTGCCGTCGACCCCACCCTCCAGGCTGAGTCGCGCCAGCCGCCCCGCCTCCGTCGCCGTAAGCCCCAACCGGCGCAGCGTCATCACCAGCCGCAGCTGGCTGACATCGCGCGCCGAATACGTCCGATACCCGTTCTCGCCCCTCGGCGCGGGCGGCAACACCCCGATGGACTCGTACCAGCGCAGCCCCGAAGGCGAAATTCCGGCCGCGCGAGCAGCAGCAGCAACATTCACCCGCCCACCCTAATCCTTACAGCGACTGCAAGGTCAACCCCCCCCGCCGGGGACGCGGGGGACCGAGGTGTGGGGGTGGGGAGGTGGATGCCAACGAGAATCCCACGCGGTTACTCTTTGGCATATGGCGTTGCCAGATGGTGTCCAGTAGACTCCGCGCACTTCGGGAATCTATCGGGCGGGAACTTGAACCACGGACGAACGCGCGCGGCAATGCTCGGGGCGCTGTTGCTTCTTCTCATGGCGGTAGCTGGCGGTGGCACGCCGGGCGCGGCCGCACAGAGCCCGGCGGGCATCGACGTGCTGCTGCTGGTGGATGCCAGCTCGGGCATGGAGGTCAGCGACGCGAAGGACCTGGGGGTGGATGCCGGGCAACTCTTCATTGACCTCATGGCTCCCGCGGTCGCGTGGCGGTGGTTGAATTCTCTCGCGGTTCGCGCGTGCTCGCCGGGTTTGATTCGGGGCGGGTTGCTGCTCGGACGCGCTCGAATCAGTGCGCAGCAATCGTCTGCCCGCGCCGGACCAGAACGGGGAACACCACGGACCTCTTGCCGGGGCTTCAGTCCGCCCTGAAGGAGCTGGATCGCGTCCCCCGCCGGTGCCAACGGGCGCGCCGTCGTCTTGCTGACGGACGGCGCCCCCTGCGCGAGCACCATCAGCGCGACACCAGCGGCACTCGATGGGTACTGGGCGAGCATCCTGGCACTCTCCCCGAATTCAAAGCACGGTCGTCCCCGATCTACTCAATCGCGCTAAGCGTCGCCCAGAAAACCGCGCCGGTCGCGACATTTGCGAGTTGCCGGACCTGGCCCGACTTCGCCGCCTCTCAACTGACACGGGCGGCCTTGCTTCAGAGGCGCTGAACCCCTCCGAGCTTCCGGACCGATACATCGAGGTGTTGACGCGCCTGTCGCACCTGCGTGAGTCGAGCGCCGACATCGTCACGTTGCCACACTCATTCCAGGTGCCGCCCCGCACGCGTGAGCTTCTGGTTGTCACCGAGGGGCCCGTCGTGCTTTCCGGGCCTGCCGCGGCAGGAGCCACGCGCGAATCCTCCATCGGCGGGCTGCACGTGTACCGCGCGAGCGGCCCGGCCGCGGGGGCATGGCGCCTGGGTGGCGGGGGCAACGCGAAGGTCCGCCGCCTGTTTGTGGACCTCGATATCCGCCTTCAGCTCACGGCACCATTACGAGCGGTCGAAGGAGAGCCCTTCGGTGTATCTGTCTCCGTTACTCCGCTGGAGGCTGCTTCCGATGCATCGATCGCAATCGAGGTGCGCGACGCCGGCGGTGTGAAGGTGGGCTACCCGGTCGCATTGCGTCCACCCGGCTCCACGCCGCAGACGGCGAACCTGACCGTTGCCAGCCCCGGCGAGTACAGCCTTGTTCCCCTGGTAGCGGGATTCGAACTCGCCACCGAGACTCGAGGAATCACCATCGAACCGCGCCGTCCCCAACTCACCGTAGGCGTTGGGCCGGAGGGAACGGCCGCGGCGCGCGTCGAGGCGTGTTCCGAAACAGGTGTCCGCGTCGTCGCCGATAATCCCCGTGGCCTGCCCGTCGTCGTCAAGGGTCTGGAAGTGGTTCGCGACGGACAAGCGCCGAGGAAGGTAGCGCTCACTGCGTCTCCGGCCGGGTGGGAAGGAAACCTGCGGCTCCTCGAGGCCGGGACCTACCACGTCACTGTCGATCCGCCGCCTGGCAATGCCGCCACGGTGCGGGGCGCCGTCATCGAAGTAACCGCGCCCCCTCCAGCAACGTTCCAGGCCAGCAGCAGCCGCGCAACCGAAGGGAAGCCCTTCGATGTGACGGTTGTGGGCGCCACGGCCAGCCCCTGCGGAATCGCGGGCGAAAAGCTCGGGGGCGTCGTCACGTATGCCGCCGACGGCACTGAGGCCGGCTCCTTTACGCTCGAGCCGAAGGGAGCCGGCGAATGGCTCGGGGTCGCCATGGTCGCCGGATGCGGGAGTTCCTCGTGGGGCGGCCGGCCCCGCAGGCACCGTGGAGCCGTTCACCCTGAAGGTCCTCTGCGTATGCGATAGCTGGTTTGATGGCGGCCCGGGCTGCGTACCGGTGTGGGTCTGGCCCGCTCTGCTCCTGCTCCTCGCCACCGTTGCCGCGCCGATCGTGCTCCCGAGAACCATCTTCTCGCGCGTGCCCGGCAACATCAGCGATGGAACCTCACTTTTCCGGCTCGAACAGGGCCGCTTCAGCCGCGTCGCCCATTTCGACGGCTCGAAAGCGAGTCCGCCCTTCATGGGAAGACTCGAACTACGCGGCGACCGGGAGAACCTCGAGGCGCGATATATCGGGTCGGGCGCGGCACAGGCTGACTATCGGAACCTGAAGGGCGAATTCGTCGGGATCAGCCGCGAAGGCTCCATCACCATCAGCGAGGCGGATCAGGCACCGACCAGGCTCTACATCAAATAGGGAATCGGAGGGGGTCGAACCATGCAGGCAACGATTGTGATCGGCGTTGGCGGGACCGGCATCGCCGTGGCCTCCGCCTTCTGCCGGCGATTGAAGAAGGGCAGCCCGGAGAACGCCAAGGTAGGCATCCTCCTCCTCGACTACCCCGGTCTTAACGACAAGTTCCAGGAGATGCGGGAAGAGCTGTTAACGGAGTTCGGCGCCCGTGAATGGGATCTGAGCAGCACCCGAACCTTTGGGGCGACGTTCAAGGCATCCACCAGGGGAGCCCGCACCGCGTCGGCGACTGGCTCGATATGGGGCGACCGATCGCGAGCATCGGCGTTGGGGGCGTGGGCGCCGATCGTTTCCGTGGCAAGGTCGGGTACTTCGTTCGATCGTTCCATGAGCCGTTCAGCACTCGTTTCGCACCCGTCATGCAGCAGGTGACCAATGCCGTGGATGGCGGGGGAGATCCGATCATCTGGGTGGTTGGTTCGGTTTCAGGGGGCACTGGAAGCGGAATCATCCCGACTGTTGCCAACGAGGTACGGCGCGCCGTCCAGGGCCTCACGCCGCAGGTGTATGCCTGCCTGATCACACCCGAGGCGATGAGCGCCACCGTCAACGCCCACGTTCCCATGATGGCGAAGGAATCGCGCCGGTAGCTGGCCGCGCTGCAGGAGCTGAACTTCTGGCAGACCGCCTCGCTCGCGGAGCGAGCCAGTGTTTCGCCGGCGTGGTTCCAGGGCAACACTCCTATCAACTTCGACGCCCCGCCGTTCGACATGGTCTTCCACCTCAACCACGTCACCCAGGACGGCCGGACATTCAATAGTGACCAGGTGTTCAGCCTCGGCGGTGACCTGATTCTCGCTTCGGCGTTGCCGGCCGATGCACAGGTCGGCCTCGCCGGCTTCATGGCCGGCGCGATGGCCAATCCCGCATACTCCCTGCGCAACGCCTCCGTGGCCGTTGCCGAGGTCCGCTTCCCGCGGGAGGAGCTGGCGGAGGCCATGGGTCGCGAGTACTCGCGGCGGCTCCTCTCCGCCTACTTCGCCGCCGATTACGGCGCTTCTCAGAAGTCGGAGAAGGTCGGGCACGCCTCCCTCCTCTCCACGATCTCGCGCGGGGACCTCGCCAACCGCCTGGGCCTCCCTGAATCCCCAACGGTCGGCGAGGGGCGTGCAATCAGCGAAGACGATCGACCACTTCCGGGCGTCGGTCAGGAATCTCACTCAGGGAAACGAGCAGCGCGTGAACGCCCTCCGTGAGGAGCTCTGGAAGAGGCTGGAGGCCGAAGTCTACCGTCGCCTGCGCGGCGACGAAGTCGAGGACGGAAAGCGGATTGCAAGCGCCGAGGGCTACCTCCGCGCTGCTCGTGACCTTGCCAGGGAACAGCGAGAGGAACTGCTCCACGAATCAAATGACGTCGAAAAGAAGTACACGGCCGCACTGGCGAGCCTCGATGATCCCAGCCTGGCAAGGAAGGGTGCGAACACTGTCAGGCAGGCCTGCGAGGGGGCGGCCCGGGCTGCCCGTGTCAGGGCCACGCACGACGAGCTGAGTAGGGTCCTTGGGTTCGTGGGCGCCCGTGCGAAGGAGCTTGGCGATGCCTTCGAGCGGGCGAACAGCTACGTGCTTTCTCTGGTCTCGGCCGACGCGTCGGGAGCCGTCCAAAGCGTCGTCTCGAACGACGCGCGGCACATCTTCGTGGTGCCTCCGCTGAACTCGCCCGAACTGTCCATGCCGGAACCGGCCGAGCTCGATGCCGGGCTTACCGATGGAAACACTACCCCCTGGTCCCAGCTGCTTGTCGACTACTATCGCAGCCCGGCCAACTTTGAGACGGAGTTCGTCGCTTTCCGGGAGGCGCTTGAAGCGCACGGGAGAAAGCGATGCGCCGGCAAGCTCGATCACGTCTCCCTCTGGGACGCCCTCCGCCTTAAGAGCGGGGAAGGCGAATGGCCTGCGCAGGCAATGCAGGCTGTCTTCGACCGGCTCAAGGGCGTCAGTGGCGCAGCGTGGACGCCGAACAAGCAGCGCATCTTTGCCCACGGCGCCGCCGAATACCCGTCGGCCATGGCTGTGACCGACACCGCGAAGCTGAGCCATGGACTTAGGGAGTGGCGAACGCCACGAACTGGGTCCAGGGGCTGATCGCTAACGCCACAGGCTTCGCTGGCCTGAAGCTCGAGAACGCCCCCGGGCTAGACGATCGCGTGTCGTTCATCCGGATCGTCACCGGCGTCCCGTTCGAGGCTGTCCACGGAGCCTACTGGGAGACCATCGAACAGGAGGCGATGGCCATGCGCGGCAATCCGCACTCACAGCCCATCTGGACGGACAAGCGGTTTGCGGCGCTGCTTCCGCGGGGTGAACAGCAGGCACGAGCACGTGGCGCGCTCTGGGCCTGGGCCGTCGGCGAAGCCCTCGGTGTGGTAACGCCGCTGCAGACCGGTGTCCCCGGCTCCTCACTCGATGACGTCGGCTTCGTCGTGGAGGTCAATCCGATGCGCAACGCCGCCGTGGCTCCTTTCAAATTGGCCTTTAAAGGCTGCACGCGGATCATCGCGGTGCAGATGGTGATCAAGGAGACAGCGCTGGCCAGGGCCATCTACGCGGAGGTTTCCGAGCGCCTCGCGCTGATGCTCCGGCCCAGAAGAAGGACATTTATCAGAAGACCGTCGAACAGGTCGGCGGCAGGCTTGACGCCGCATTCGAAGAGGGAGGCGCCCGCGTTACGGAGCAGGAACTCTACCTAGCCCAGCAAGAGACCGTGACCGAGTGGATCCAGTCCGGCGTGGCGCCCGCGCTATGACGCTCGAATCCCCGATCTTCGGCGTGGAGGACTTCGGAACGCGCGTGCTCGAGCAGCTCAGCATGCTCAGGTTCCTCGCCGATCACCGGCGCATCCTGCCGCTGGTGGCTGTCACCAACGTAGGAAGCGATCGAGCGCGGCGCCCACTCCCGGAGACACCGTTCCTAACGAACATCCCGAGGGCGACCGACGTCGCACACGCGACGGCCGCCCGCGACGCCGTCCGCAGGGCACACGGCTCGCTCGCCGATGCAATGCCGGCCTCCCTGGATATCTTCGTTGTGAGCGATCTCGCGCGGATCGTCCAGGTCTTTGACCAGCTCGAGGCCGCCGCCAATGGCTCCGACGGCCCCTGGCGGAACGTGGGACAGCACTGGCACCTCTGGGTGAGTGTCCCCACTACCGGCGACCTTTCCGTGCTCAAGCCGCTCGCAGAAAAGCTCGGTGCATTGCCCGATCCGCGGTCTGTTTCGGTCTATCCCGTGGACGCCACACTGCTCGCCGACGAGAACGAGGACGACCGCCTCAGCGCGCTTGTCCAGCAGGTAACCGCGTCCATCTGGGTGCTCCTCCACGCTCGACAAGAGCGGAAGATCCACGTCCCGGACGTCCTTCCCCGGAGACGGGGGCTTCACTTCGTCCATAAGATAGAGGCTGCCGTCGAAGTGACTCGTGCGCCAGTCGAACGGCTGGCGATGGCCGTGCAGGCGATTGCCGGTACTCTCGCACGGCTCCATGCCCGCCCGCCCGACGATGCACACGCGGATTCCGTGGTTCGTGCCTACGCATCGATGCCTGCCGCCGGGCGCCTTCTCGCATGGTCGAAGCCCCCCACCGTTCAGCCCATCGACGACCTCATCATGAAGCCGCCCACCTTCGGGAACTCCATCCGATTCAGCCAACAACAGCAGCGCGAGTGGATGATCGAGCAGTTGAGCGCCGCTGAGCGCGCCTAGCCTACGAGCGAGAGGCGGACCAGAGGCTCGCGTACTCCCAACAAGAAGCACGCCAGGAGGCGGAGCAGGTGGCTAGCGACCTCGGGCCGGCGACCTGGGCGACGCCCAACGCTGCCCGGGAAACAGAGCTCGACGAAACATTCCCCTCATGGTGGTGGCGTGGCGAATACGCTTCGGCGATTCGTCGAGGGGTGGACGCCGTCCTAGCCGAAGCGCAGGCCAGGCCCCACGATGTGCCTGCCTCTGAATTCGCCCGCCACAGAGAGTTACTGGCGGCGTGCCGCGCGGACGTCGAAGGGATGAAGGCTTCCTCGGTCAACCGTGCGCTGCAATTGCTCCTCGCAATCGTCACTTTCGCGCTTTCGCTTCCCGCATTTTCGCTTTGGGTGGGCGCCGCGACGTCGGACTGTAGGCTTCGCATCCTCGCCCATGTCGCTGTCGTGACGCTTTTCGTCGTTGTCGTCCTGCTCGTGGGGTACTGGCAACCGTTCACGCAGTTCAAGCGCCGGTTCCGCGAAGGAATGGTGGAACCCTGCCGGGCCAGCGCCGAACGGATCCCGGTCGCCATAGAACGCGCCCTCACCGCAGTGCGCGCCGCGGCCGGCGCGCCTTACCTGGCTGAAGCCCGCCGAGTCGCCTTCCAACGAGAAATGGAGATTATCCGCCGCATGGATGCGGCAAGCACGCTCCGGCAACACCTTGATTCGTACCTGACGGACGTGCGGGATTGGCTCGACGACGGCGAGCGGGTCCTCGGGAAGCGTATTCGAGTACGCCCCTCGGTTCCCGCCAACGCTCCAACGGCAGCACTGGAGGACGCGGACCTGCGATGCCAACGGCCACTTGGCCGCGCTATAGCGGCACTGGACATGACCGTTTGGGAGGCATTGCACGCCGCCGAACGCCGCGAAGCGGGCGGAATCCTGATTCGGGAGGGCGATCGCAACGTCCTACGCGAGGTGGGCCTACAGTGCTTACCCGCGTCGTCGACCTCGGCGCGAGGCCTGCACAAGAACGGGCCCCCACGCATTGCACCATCCCCGATTGCGACTCGGTTGGCTGGTGCGCGCTCTACACGGTTCCGGTTCCGGTCTGACATGCTCAACTCCCAAGCTCAAAGGCGAGAAGAGCTGGCGCTCCTCTGGTTGCCGGGAGGAGGTGTGACCCTCGCCGTCGTCGCCACGGTCATTCTGCTCGAGTGGCTTTTTGACCTTCGATATCCGTACATCTTCGACCTCGATGGCATGGCCTGGCGGGCCGTCAGCCTCGTGTCCGTCGCGTTGGTCTATGCCGCAAGCGCACTGACGCTCTGGCTGCGTTGGTCTGGCCGGCTCGCGGTTGCCCCGTCCGGTGTGGCGGAGTCGACGATCCGGTTGCTCACCCCCGGCACGCGCGCCGAGCTGCTGCCGTGGCTCGTCTCGGGCCTCCTAGCAATGGTCGCAGCGCAGCCGTCGCTCACGGGCGAGTGGCCCCTTGGCATCTTCGTCATGCCCGCGGTGCTCGTGGCCGCCGTAACGTTGCATCTCCTTACCGTGCCTGCTGCTGTCAATGTCACCATCCCGCGGCCACCGACAGCGCGGGATGGTCGTCCGCGGTCGGAGTTGGAGCTGATCCTCCGCCCCGCGACGATGAATCGGGGTCAGCTCTCTCACCTGGAGCGCTCAGGAATGACTCGGCCCGCCCCGGACTTTTCCGAGATGCGGCAGATGCTGGGACCAGGCAACGCGCGGTTCGATGCGTCGGGGGCCCTTCAGCATCTGCTCGTTCACGCCGCTAACACCCGGTCACTGACAGACGAGCTCACCCTTCTCTTCGCCGAGCGGGTACGGCGCGGGGAAACGATGCTGGTTTGCGCCCCGACAGAACGCACGGCGATATCGTTCTATGAACACCTGCGGGGCTCCATGCTCCGGTTGTCGACTGAGTGGGCGTTCCTTGCGCTCGGGGATTCCACTGGATTCCCCGTAATGCGTCTGGCAGCCTTCCGGCGAGCCTCTACAACTCTCCGAGCCTTGCGATTGCGGGCCCTGGCTTCAGGTGGCAGCGCGCACAGGATTGACGGTACAGCCCCCGTCCGCGGCGGCCCCCAGTTCGTTGCCGTGTCGCTACCGTCCTACGGTGATACAGCGCACATCACCGAATTGCTTGGCCTCCATAAGCAAGTGCTGCACGTCGTGGACGTTGGACCCCCAACCGCGCCTTTTGACATCGCCATCTGGAACCCTCGATACCGGTGGGACCTGGACCCGGCGCAGTGTCAACTCGACCGGAGCCCCTTCTTCATTGAGGCCAAGGAGATATTCGGCACGTTTCCGGAAGCGGCTGTCGTGGTCAATCTGCTGGATGCGATCCCCGATGATGTCACCGATTCGCCCGTCTACGGTTCCCTCTCGGATCGATCCCTTGAGTTCCAACTCGATGGCCGGGACCACCTCATCCTCTGCGGCTTTCCTCACGAGCCGTCGCGGCTTCGCTGGCTCGGCCGCTCGTTGGGGAGTGGTGCTGGTGTACCGGGATGCATCGTCATCACTCCGCTCTTGCCGCTGCACCAATATTACCGGCGGCTGGCGCTCACGGGCGGTCTCGCGGCACTGAACGTCGCCGGCCCAGCCGCCGCTGCCAGGAGCACCCATCGAGGGCGAACGGGCCGGCCGCTATCTCCGAAGCGCGGTGAAGCGCGGCCTTGCACCATCCCTGGAATTGCTCGATGCCGTGCTCGGCACGCAGTCTATCCCCGGACTAGCCACGGAGCCGTTCGAAGCCACACCCCCCGGGAGCTAACAGCGAACCTCGCCAACAGCGCGTGGTGGAGGGCCCTGTCTCTCTTGGGGGCTTCGGGACGCGGGACGTTGAGGTCTTCCTTCCTGCCGACGGCACCTCCAACAATCACAACGGCCCCATCATCGCCCTGCCTGCACTCCAGGCACTCCGCTTTGGCGGGGCCGGGGCCCTCACCTTGATCGATGGCGCCAGGTACGCGACGCATTCCGTCGAATTGGCGGACGATGGCCATCTGCGCCGCATTTACGTCTCTCGCCAATGGCCCCTCCGTGCAATCCGCGGCCCGCATCAAGCTCGCGTGGCTTCGTGACGGGGCATGGGAGCAATCGACCGACAACGGCCGCGTGACCGCCACGCCCGGTGTTGCACAGCTTCGTATCGAACTCGATTCCATCATTCGGTTCGCGGACTTCGACTTCGGCGAAAAGGCCATCCCGATAACCCTCAATCCCCGTCCGATCGTCGAAATCCGGCCCCGCGTCCTGAAGCTCACCTTCTCCGAATCGCCCTCGCTGGAAACGCTCGTCACGCTCGCTGCCTTGCTGGAGCACGCTCTGCCAGGAGTCGTCCGCTCCGACTGGCGGGACTTCGCGGTGCTCCCCGGCCCCGAAGCCGATATCTACCTGGTCGAGTTGGTCGCCGGCGGCATAGGCGTGGTCGAAGCCGCCCATCAGATGTTGACAGACTGGGGCAATCTGGCCTGGGACATCCTCACGTCCTGCCCGTGCAGCAACGGTTGCGAGGCATGTTGCCGTTCCACGCTTGCCTCCGCCCGCCCCCGGAAGCCTGAAGACTGGGCTGCCAAGGCGGACGTGATGGCTGCCCTCGCATCCATCGCCGGGAAAGAGGTTCCCGTGCTCGCCTCGGCGCGAGCGCGGCTCTCCACGCGGTTCTCCCGCTCCAACGAAGGTCAAGACGTGCTTCGCGAGACAAGGCGATTTGTGACCGACCGCGTCTTCCCGGGCGTTCTTGGCATCCGCCTGGATGAGCCAGCCATCGCTATGTTCGAACCGCCCTCCGAAGAGGGCATCCTCGGCTATTTCAACGGCATCGTGCATGTCTCCGAGGGCCTGGAGTACGCCACCCTCCTGGCCACCGTCGGCCACGAATATGCACACCAGTGGCAGCGCGATTCCACTGCCGGCGTCCCGAACTTCCATGCCAGCCTCCGGGACGATGGCGACACGATTTTCGGAGGAAGGCTCTTTTCCGAAGGGTTCGCGAACTGGGTGGCGCTCAAGTGCCTCGAAACCGCTGGCCTCGGCACCGAAGCCGACCTATTTCACTTGGAATCGGCCTGGGGATACCTCGAGGGAGCCGAGTTCTTCCTCGCCGTCGAACAGAACCACGGCATCGGTGGCGTCCTAAAGTTCGTCCGCGACGGGATCGTCCCACCCGGCCAGGAGTTCTTCCGTGTGACCGTGCCGCCATCGGAGCCGCCTGGGGGGTGGGCGCGTTGGGTCTTCGCCAATTCGGACGTCCTGCAACGTGCCGTGGCCCACATCCAGGGCGGTTTTAGATTCCTCAGTGACGACCGGGAGCCTCCCCGGCCCGCCGGCGAGGTCAGCGCGGACGAGTCCACTGGTTCGGAAGACGCGGCGACCCAGGACGACGCCCCGCCGGAGAACGACGATGCTGACCGGCTGGGCGAAGAAGGGTAACTCAGGCCGCGCGGGCCACAGCCGAGTCCGAGACCGCGGCCATCGGACGGAGCGTCGCCAGCAGTCCCGCCGCGTCAGCGACCTGGATGGTCCACTCGGCTACATCGAGCGTCGACACGCCCTGCTCTGCAGCCATGTCTAAGAGACCCTGCAGAGACTGTTCCGCCCCAGCGCCCGGTCCGAGGATGGCCCACGTTTGGGC
Source organism: Candidatus Amarobacillus elongatus (assembly GCA_016703545.1). Lineage (GTDB taxonomy): Bacteria > Chloroflexota > Dehalococcoidia > Tepidiformales > Tepidiformaceae > Amarobacillus > Amarobacillus elongatus. Next base: position 471,600 of record JADJBX010000001.1, on the reverse strand, counting down.
ACCGTCTTCGCACAGGATGTCCGTGTCACGGAGCGTTCGCTTCCGAAGCCCCGATGCGCCGAGGCTCGCCCCCGGGATTCGTACCACCGTTACCGGCACTCCAGTCAGGTGGCAACGGTCGACCGCACGGTCGAGCATTTCGACAACGAAGCCATCCCGTGGCCCCGGCGGAAGAACTTCTCGCACGGTCACACTCCTCGCATTGCTCAGCTCCCACTCAGGCTAGGAGGAACGGCTCCTCTTCGTCCTTGTGTAGTCCCCTCATCAATGCCCGGGGTGTCACTTACGTTTCCGTCGCACCGCCCGGAGCGGACGGTAATCGCGTCTAGTCCTCTTCGAATTCGAACGCCTGGAATTTCAGGGTGCGCGCGTTCTCGCTCACGGTTCGCACAACCGTGTCCGGGAACCCGCCCGGGACCGTCGCCCGCACCTCCAGGACCACTTCCACCTCCGCATCCACGAGCCCGGCGAGGTGCTTCACCACCTCATCCGCGATCTGCCCCGCGCTGGAGGAGACCTTGAGCTGGTTCAGCTTCACCGAACCGTAGAAGCGGCGCATCACCTTCGTCCGGGGCGTCGCCGCCGGTCCCCCGCTTGCTTCGGACGTCGAGCCCGATCCCTGGCCCGTTACGACCGTCTCCTGGCCCTCAGCCTCCTGGCCGCCTGTCGCCGGCATCGCGACCGCGGCCGCCGCGACATCCTTCCGGACGATGACCGCGGAGTCGTCCAGGAGAACCGTCTGCGGCCGCTGTCCGAAACTCAGCCCGAGGTACTTCTTCCCTTCGATGCCAAGGGCATACCCGAAGAACTCCTGCCCCGCCGCGCCGTCCTGCACGGCTTTCATGAACACGTCGCGGTTGCCGAGCCGCGGGAGGTACACGTACCGGGAGAAATTTTCTTCCCACAATCGCTTCGCGGACACGTGCTCCAACCCTTGTGACCAGAACCAGCGCTCCAGTTCCTGCGTAAGGAAGATCGGTGACCAGGCGCCCACCAGTTGGCCCTTCGACTGGAGCGCCGCCGCCATGCGCGGCGCCAGCGCGCCCATGGACGACAGCTGGCCGTCCGTATTCACCGCGTCCAGGGTTTCCTCGCCGATGGTCCACTTTCCATTCGCCTGGACCGGCCGCTGTTGCGGCACGATCGCCCAGTGGTACCCCCTCGCGAGTTGCGCATCGACCGAGTGCAGGGCGTTGTCGCGCTGCTCTGTCGCCTGCTTCACCTGGTTCTCGTCGAGGTTCAGCTGGCGCTTCTCGTCCACAATCGACTTCCACGCGAGGTAGGACTTCGCGCTATTCATCAGGTCCTCGTGTGCGTTCTCGTCGAAGGCCGCGAACACGAGCATGTTCCGGTGCAGTCGCGGCGCGTTCCCACGGTGATCGAGAACGTCCTTCAGCCAGACCACTGCCGGCGGGTCCTGCGGCTCCCGGTCCTTAAACGGAAAGCGCGGCGAGGATCACCACCAGCCGCACGGCCATCGTCCGGGACGTCCGCCGAATTCACCGGCGCCACGTACTTGCCAGCGAACGGGCCCCGCTCCCTCGACCACCGCCCCTACGGTCAGTTCCTCCAGCGCGGCCAACAGCACCCCCGACTGACGATGATACCGGGTGTGGAACCTGGGTGGGCAGCAGGCAATCGGCCCGTCCGTCGCCCGGCCTTCGCCATCTTCCCGCCCCGGGCGCGGTCCGAACCGTCCGGGGCGTCGCCATGTCGAAGCGGAGACGTGCTTCCGGCACGTCTCCGCGTTGTGCCGCCGTCGTCGTCAGTCGGCCGAAACCTGGGGTGGCAGCCGATCTTCGCTTTCGTACGCGTGGGTGACCGCCGCGAGGTGCATCGAGGTGTGGGCCACAATGGACCCGACGGGGTTCGTCGAAACGATGACCGGAAGCGAAATCACGGTGTTGCCGATCTCAGGGTTACGGATTCCCTCGGACGTCCGGAGGTCTTCATACCCGAGGTGGTATACCGCCGTGATCACCATCACGAGCAGCAGTGTGCTGGCGGAGTACATCAGCTTCCGGCCCGGTCCCGCCACCTGTCCGCCCATCGCCTGCCAGACCACCATCCCGGGGAAGGCGCTCAGCAGCAGGGCATCGACGATGCCGTAGAGCACGCCGCGCCAGGCCACTTCGAACGCGAAGTACAGGCCCCCGGGGTGCGGCGTGGAATCCAGCCGAGCGAGGACGCTCCAGACCACGAAGGCCGTAGCCGCCAGCCCGACGCCGAGGCTCAGCTTCCAGTTCCTCGCTGCCGCCGCGACCACGTCCACGCCGTTGACCTTCACATAGAGGGAAAGCGCGCCGAGCGTGATGGCGAAGTAGAGGAGGTAGTAGAGGTCGTGTTGAAGATCGAGGAGTGACGAGAACAGGAAGGGTGTGAGGAACGCCAGCAGGCTGATTCCAGAGAACCATGCCACCTGTCTCACTGGCTCGGGCAACCTTGTGGCCGAGTGCCCCTGGTGCGCCGCCCTGGAACCGCGGGACCATGTGCTCTGAACCATCGTTCAAAACCTCCAATGCCCCTGTCTGCGAGCCCTCCGCCTGTCAGTCTCTACCCGCCTGGAATGCGTCATCAGGGTCAACGGACCCGCGGCAACCGGGCCGGACGGCGCACCGCCGGACCGGCGATGCGCGCAACATCCAAACACGACTGGCCACTGCCTGTGGGGTCCGAACGCATCGGGAAACGAGGGACGGATGCCCCTTCCACGGGCGCGACCGAAGGGATGGACTCCATTCGAGCGGGACATCAATCTCGCCCCCCGAGGCAAGGAGTTGGCACCGTGGAATGGGATCTCGGTCCCGGAGGTCTCCTCGTCCTGCTGGCGATGTCGGCCGCGTTCGCGCTCGTTGCCCAGGCCGTCACCTGGCGCCGGACGCACCGGATGTGGCTCATCGCCGGCGTCACCTACTTCGTCAGCGGCCTCGTGATCAGCGAGGTGTTCTTCGGGTGGGCGACCGAGGAGGACCTGCAGCCCAACATCGACGGACTCTCGTTCGATGAGGTGTTGCTGCTCGGCCTCCTCGCCGGCGTCATCGTCGTCGCCGCCGCCTGGATCATCGCCGGCCGCCGGCATCCCGCGTCCGGCACCGTAGCCGGCGGGGCGAAACCGGCTCGCCCACCGGGTCATCGCCATCTCGCCGCGCGCCGTTGCTCGCCCAACGTCAGGGCCCGCGGCCCGGATGGTCGCGCACGCGCAGCTGCCGGCGGCGCCCGGGGTGTGGTCGCAGGTGCAGCCGCCGCATGCCCAACAGGGGTCGAGCTGGTCATGGACGAGCGGCAGACCGAGGAGTGCCGCGGCCGCCTGCCCCCGCTCCGGCGGGTCGACCGGTGCGAGTGCCGCGTTCCCGGCATCGTCGAAGGACAGCTCCGCCACGGCCTGGAACCCCGCGCGAGTGATGCCGAGCCCGGACGGCAGGTTTTCCGGCGCGTGGATGATCCAGAGCCTCGTCGCGGGCGGGCATTCACGCCGGACGATCTCCGAAAGTAGCGCCGGGTAGACCCCGCGGCCCCGGAACGCCGGCAGCGTGGCGAAGTCCCAGAGGTAGCGATTCCCCGCCGGCAGTGCGAATGCGAGCCCGAGCTCGCCGATCTCGCACGACTGGCCCGCGACCCAGCCATAGCCTGCTGGTTCGCCATCCACCGACATCAGGTAGGGGCGGTGGCCTTCGGCCCGCCGCCGGCGGAGGTCCTTGATGGGGACTCCGGCCACCGCCGCGAGAACGTCGTTCTCCTCGGGCGACTCCACGGTCATGCCGGCCGTGAGCGCCATCTCGGGCTGCCCGTCTTCGTACCACCAGGTCGCCAGTGCCATTTCCGTACTCCTGCAGTTGATGGCTCCAGCGTGCCGCCGGCGAGAGCCCGCTGAATCACCCCGACGGGTGAGTGCGGCGGGTGATTCCCCGGACGGCGCTTCGACGGTGAGCCACGTACGATGGCGATGGAAACCTGCCCCGAGGGATCCCAGCGTGAATCCGCCCCCGACTCTGCTTGAGACGAAGCTCAGGCCGCCCCGCGCGTACGGAAGCCTCGCGCGGTCGCGCATCTCCGACCTCGCCGATCGCGTGCTGGACGTGCCCCTGGCGCTCCTGTCGGCGCCCGCGGGCTTTGGCAAGTCGACCTTGATGCTCGCCTGGTACGAACGGGTTAGCGCGACTGCCGCCGCGGCCTGGATTTCGCTCGACCAGTCCGATAGCGATCCCGACCACTTCACCCGCTATCTCGCCGAGGCCGCGCGCCGCGCCTGGGCCATGACGGCCGCCCCCGAGCTCGGGCTGGAGGCCCTCGTGGTGGAGATCGCGAACCACGTCAGCGCGCTCGACCGGCCCGTGGTGCTGGTGCTCGACGACTATCACCTCGTCGAATCCGAACGGGTCCACGCGGCGATGACATCCCTGCTCGAACACATGCCCGCGAACATGCACCTGGTCATCGGGAGCAGGCGCGATCCGCCGTTCCCGCTGGCGCGACTCCGAGCCCGGGGCCGCCTGCTCGAAGTCCGCGCCGACGACCTGCGCTTCACCGTGAACGAAGCGGACCAGCTTCTCAACGGGGTGGAGCGGCTCGGCCTGGACGCGGAGCAGGTCGAAACGCTCGAGGCCCGCACCGAAGGCTGGGGCGCAGCGCTGCAACTCGCGGCACTGGCCGCGCGCGGCGCCTTCGAGCCGGACCGGTTCGTTCGTACCTTCGGTGGCTCGCACCGGTTCGTGTTCGACTACCTCGGCGAAGAGGTACTCGGTGCACAGGACGGGGAGACCCAGGCGTTCCTGTTGCGAACCGCGATTCTCGAGCGGCTCTCCGGGCCACTCTGCGATGCTGTCACCGGGTTCGGTGGGAGTGCATCGAGGCTCGCCGCCCTCAACCGCGCCAACCTCTTCACCGTCGCACTTGATGAGGATGGCCGCTGGTACCGGTATCACCACCTCTTTCGCGACTTCCTTCGCCGTCTGCTGGAGGAGCGCCTCCCGGGCGAGGTGCGGTCCCTGCACCGCAAGGCGTCCGAATGGCTCGCTGACGAAGGCAGCATCGAAGAGGCGGTCCCGCACGCGCTCCTCGCCGGCGATGACACATGGGCGCTGGACCTCATCGAACGCGGAATGCCGAGCGCGACGCTGCGCGGCGAGATCCTCACGCCGGGGTTCGAGACGTGGCTCAACGCCATCCCCCGCGAGGAGATGCACCATCGTCCCCGGCTCGCCGTCCCGGTCGCCCTCTCGCTCGCATTGGGCGGCCGCCTGGCCGGGACCCTCGAGATGGTCGAGCAGGCCGAGGAAGTCCTCGCGGGACGGAGTCCCGGCCCATACGCGTTACCCGAAGGCGAACGGGAATATCTTCGCGGCGCCGCACTCCTTGCCCGTGCCTACATCGCACGCTACCGCGGCAACCCCGGCCAGGCGCTCGCACTCCTGGATGAGGGCGAAAGGACCTGTACCGACACCCTCGTCCGAGCCTGGCTCGGAATGAAGCGGTGGCTCGTCCTGTTCGAAGCCTGGGCGCCAGGGGAGGAGCCGCCGGGGTCCGAAATCCAACTGGCCGCCCGGCGCTGTTACGAAGCGGGCCATCTTAGCGGCGCCACGGCACTGAACGTCATCGAGTTCTACCGGCTCGCCTTCTCCGGAGCCCTGAACGACGCCGAGCGCCACGCCCGGGCCGCGCTCTCGGAGGCGTACGAGCGCAACGCGCTCCCCGCGCTCGGGATGCTCCATGGCACCCTGGCCGAAGTGCGCTACGAGCGCGGCGACCTCGACGAAGCGGAAGATGAGGCGCGCCGCTGCCTCGCGCTGGGAGCGCCCGGTTCCGCCGCCGGCCTCTTCGTCCCTCCCGAGGCGACGCTCGCCCGAGTGCAGATCGCCGATGGCCGGTTCGCGGAAGCGCGCGCCTCCATCGAAGCCCTTCAGGAGCGGGGGCGGCCCGTCGAGACCGTGCAGGGCATCCGCTTCTTTCCGACCCTCGCCGCGCACCTTCACCTCCTTCTTGGAGATCTGGCGGCCTCGTCGCGGTGGGCCGAGGCGCTCGAACTCCCGCCTGCTTCCGAGCACGACTTCGTTTGGGAGCAGGCCCGGCTGGTGTACGCGCGGGTCCGAATCGCCGAGGGCGCCGCGGGCGCCGGAATCCTCGCGCTCCTGGGCGACGTCGCAGACGCGGCCTTCGCTGCGGGGAGAGCCGGCCGCTGGCTCGAAGCGACGCTGTTGCGGGCGTGCGCCCTATGGCGCCGGGGGGACGAGCGTGAGGCGCTGGCTGCGTTCGCCGCGATCCTGCCGCTTGCCGAGCGCGAAGGGTACGTCCGGACCCTGTTGGACGAAGGCGAGCCTGCCCTGGCCATGCTTCGGCGGGCAGTGACGGGCCCCCATGCGTCCTACGCCACTGGCGTGTTGTTGCTCGCGGGTGAGGCTACGGCCGCCGCCGCTCGCCAGCGGATCAGCGGCCCCGACGACCTGAGCGAACGGGAACAGGACGTCTTCCGGCTGCTGCTGATCGGCTCGTCCAATCGCGAGATTGCAGACGAACTGGTCGTTTCGCTCGATACCGTGAAGACGCACCTCCGCAACGTGTACGGCAAGCTCGGCGTGCACAGCCGTACCCAGGCCATCGCCGCCGCGCGGGCGCGCGGGCTCGTCTAACCGTCCGCCCAATCGCTCTTCATCCCGCGGCCGCCAAGATGCGAGCCTGCCGTTGCCTCACCCCGTCGTGTGCTGGCCCGCGCCACGTTCTCCCCTTTGCTCACCCCTCCGGGCGGCTCGGGTTCACCCGCGTGTTCACCCTTGCGAGCGATTCGCCCCCAGGCCACCGAACGGACCATGACGGCATTCCAATCGGAGGCAACCCCATGACAATCGCGGCAAGCAACTCGACCCCCGCCGGCGCCCAGGAAAGCGCCGGCCATCCCCGGCGCTGGTGGATCCTCGGCGTCGTCTCGTTCGCGGCGTTCACCCTCTTCGCCGACAACACCATCGTCAACACCGCACTTCCTTCCATCGCCCGCGACCTCGACGCGTCCACCTCCCAGCTCCAGTGGATCGTCGATAGCTATGTCCTCATGCTCGCCGGGCTGCTCCTGGTCGGCGGCGCCGTCGGCGACCTCTTCGGCCGGCGCCGCTGGTTCGGTGTGGGCCTCGGCATCTTCGGCCTCGGCGCCACCGTCGCCGCGCTCTCGACCAGCTCAGAACAGCTCATCATCGGCCGCGCTCTCCAGGGCATGGGCGGCGCCCTCATCATGCCGGCGACGCTCTCCATCATCACGAACGTCTTCCCCGCTCACGAACGCGCGAAGGCCATCGGCATCTGGACCGGTGTCACCGGGCTCGCGATGGGCTTCGGACCCGCCTCTTGGCGGCTATGTCGTCGATGCCACGGACTGGCAGACGGTCTTCTGGCTCCACATTCCTGCCGTCGCCCTCACGCTGGCCGGGCTTGCTCTCATCCCCGAATCACGCGACGCCCGGACTCGCAGCCTCGATATTCCCGGCGCCGTCTTCGGCACCGTGGCTCTGACCGCGCTCGTGCTCGGCATCATCGAAGGTGGCGAAGCGGGTTGGACGTCCACCGTCGTGCTCGGCTCCTTCATGGCGTCCGCCGTCGCCGCCATCGCCTTCGTCGTCACCGAACGGCGCACCGAAAATCCCATGCTGCCGCTGCACTTCTTCAAGCAGCGCCAGTTCACCGCCGCGGTCGTCATCATCGGCCTCGTCTTCTTCAGCGTGGCGGTGACATTCTTCTTCCTCACGCAGTTCTACCAGTTCGTCCAGGGCCGGACCGCGTTTGAAGCCGGCGTCCTCGGCATCCCCGTGGCGATTGCGATGGGTGTGGGCGCACCGCTCTCCGGAGTCTTCGTGAAGCGCCTCGGCGCCCGGGTGCTCGTGGTGACCGCGATGACCTCCTGCGCTGTTGGCCTCAGCATGCTGTCGTTCATCGACGCAGACACCAGCACGCTCCAGATTGTCGCCACGATGTGCTTCTTCGGGCTCGCCGGCGGCCTCGGCCTCGTGCCGCTGACCGACCTCGTGATGTCCTCCGTTCCCGGCCATGAGGCCGGCGTGGCCTCCGCCGTCAACGACGTCTGCCGCGAGCTGGGCGCCGCCCTCGGTATTGCCGTCATCGGCAGCATCGTGAGCGGAGCCTACCGCTCCAGCGTCGAGGATGGTCTCGGTGGGAACATGCCCGCCGAGGTCGTTCACGGCGCGGGCGAAGGGCTCGGCGTGGCCAACGCGCTCGCCGGCTCGCTCCCGCCCGAGCTCTCGGACAGGGTCCTCCAGGTGGCGAACGCCGGGTTCGTGGACGCCATCGGCATCGGCTTCATGATCAGCGCCGTCCTCCTCCTCGTTCCCATCGTCGCGGCTGCCCTCTTCCTCCCTGGCCGGGCTGCCCCCGCCGAGGCGACTGGCGACCTCCAGCCCGCGGGCGCCCTTCCGGCCGCCGAGGAGGCTCTCGCCGCCTGATCCTCGCTCCCCTCGCGCACCCCAACAGGGGGCGGCCCCACCCCCGCCCCCACCCGCGAGCACGTAGAATCCCACCTGTCATGGATGCGAACGCCCGTCCCGTCGCCATCGTCTTTGAAGTCGCCGACCTCGACCGGTCCGTCCGGCTGTATCGCGACGCATTCGGCATCGACCTGCACCTGTCGCAGCACGACGCCGACGACCGGTGGATCGGCGGCCGCCATGCCGCCCGCTCCTGGAGCGAGGGCACGTTCTTCCATTTCGCGCTGTACGCCGCCAAAGCCGGCCAGGTCACGACCGCGGCCCAGCTTGGCTTCCGTGTCGACGACCTTGACCGGGCACACGAGCACGCCGTGGCGGCCGGGGCGGAGGTCATCCATGGCCCCATCCCCCAACCCTGGGGCCGCTCAGCCCGCTACCGCGATCCCGACGGCAACGTCATCGAACTCACTGAACCACCGCGCACGTAAGGGTGCGGCGGGCGACAAGCGGCCCGGGCGGACGTCGCGCTCCGCGATCAGCGAACGCGCGAGAAGGCATCGCGGTGACGCGAAAGGGTGGCCGGGGCAACGCCGACAGGAGCTGTCGCGTCGTCCTGCGATGATGGCCTCGCCGCCGAGGCATAGAATCAGGCGGAGGAATACATCCCTGATGAAGACATCCGACTCCGGCCCCATCCGTGTCGACTGGTTGCCCACCCCGTGGCTCGGGAAGGTCGGGCTGACGTTCGCACCGGGCGGGCAGCAGGCGGACGCCACCGGTTCCTGGGACCGCGATCTCTCGGCCGACATCGCGCGGCTGCGGAACGAGTTCACGGCGGACCACCTCGTTTGCCTCCTCGAAGACGCCGAGTTCGCCGAATTGAAGGTGGAAGGGCTGGGGGAGGCGGCGCAGGCTGCCGGGATGGCGTTCCACCGCCTGCCGATTCCGGACGGCTCGACCCCCGATGACCTGCCGGAAGTGACCGCTCTCGTTTCGCGCATCGCGGGCTGGGCGGCATCGGGTGAGAACGTGGTCATACAGAGCAAGCGCGGTCTCGGGCGGGCCGGGACGATTGGCGGATGCGTCGTCCGCTACAAGGGCCACGATGCCGCCACGGCTCTCGCCGCCCTCGCCACATCCCGTGGACCGGATTGTCCTGCGACAGGCGAACAGCGGCGCTTCATCGAGGAGTTCGAAGGAGGGCCCGCCGTGGCGCGTTCGCGGGTCCTGGGTGCCGTCCTCGCGGCCGCCGTGGGCGATGCCCTCGGTCATGCCACGGAATTCCTCTCCCATAAGGCGATTCTGAACCAGTACGGCCCATCCGGCGTGATGGGCTTCGAACGCTGGTGGGAGCGGGACGGGCGACGGTTCGCGCCGTACACCGATGACACGCAGATGGCCGAGATCGTCCTGCGCGCGCTTGTCGGGCACGGCGGTAGCGCCGCCGCCATGGATCCCCTGACGGAGGAGATCGCCGCCGGGTTCGCCCACTGGAGCGTGGAACCGCAAGGCGGTCACCGGGCACCCGGGAACTCCTGCATGAGCGGCGCCCGGCGCCTGCGCTCCGGTACGCACTGGCGCGAGGGTGGCGGGCTCGATGCCGGCGGCTGCGGATCGGTGATGCGTACCTACCCGTTCGGCCTGCTCTTCCATGCCGATATCGAGCGCGCCGAGCACTGGGCAGTCGAACATTCGCGGATGACCCACCGGGCCCCGATCGCGTTCGCGGCCTGCGCCGCCATGGCCGTCGGCGTCGCCCACGAGGTCCGCGGTAGTTCGCCCGCGACGGTCCTTTCGGCGATGGTGGAGGCGGCAGGGCGGCACGACGCCGGGACCGCGAGCATGGCCGAAGCCGCACTCACCGAGGCATACAGGAACGCGGACCCGGATGACGTCCTCGAACGCCTCCAGGGCTGGTCCGCACACGAAGCCATTGCCGCCGCGATGTTCGTCGTCGCCCGTCATGAAGGTGACCTTGTCGGCGCGCTCCTTGAGGGTGCGAACGCATCGGGGGATAGCGACAGCATCGCCACCCTCGCCGGCGCGTTACTCGGCGCAAGGCTCGGCCTCGAAGCGCTCCCCGCGGTCTGGATCCGGGACGTCGAGCGGACAGACGAGCTCCGCACCCTCGCCCACGCCGCCGCGGACGTGCTCGCGCTGCCGTGACCGGGTTCGCACGGGGAGCGACCCGGTATGGAGCGGCCGCGTCCCTGGAGGGCCACGCGACTCAACGCGGTTACGGACGGGGTGTGGAGCGCGTGGCAGGGATGCTTATGGGCCAGCCAGGGGAATACCTCACAGCGGGCCTTGCCTCTCAAAGGAAATGGCACCGAAGTTCCCGCTGAGCACCACCCCTCTCCGGTTCAGTCGCCGGGGGAGCCCGAACCGGGCGGCGCGCCGAGCAGTTCGAGGGACGCAAGCTCGAAGAGCCAGCGCTCGTAGCGCTCCGGTGTCCAGCCGCGTTCGCGCACGAGGCTCCGGTACACATCCGTCCCCGCGAGGGCGTAGAGGATGTCGGCTGCCTGCTCCGTTGTGAGGCCCTTGCGCAGGGCGCCGCGATTTCCCAGCGCTGCCGCCGCCCGTGTCATCGCATGGAGATGCCGCTGCTGCCACAGCGCCCATGCCTGTTCCAACGCCGCATCGGTCCCATGGGCGCTTCGCAGGATGTCCGTGACCAGCCACGCGCGCTCGTTGAGTGTCCGGATGATCGCGGCCCCGGCCTTCAGTTGGGTCGATGGATCTGCCTCCCCTTCCACCTGCTCGACGCTGAGTTCCGGCGAGGCGGCGATCGCCTCCGCCATCGCCGCGATCAGCGCCGCCTTGCCCGGGAAGTAGAAGTAGACGGTCGCGAGGGCCACGCCGGCCTCGCTTGCCACCTTTTGCATGGTCACGGCTGCGAATCCGACCGCCGCGAACAGTCGTTCCGCGGACTCCAGGATTGACCGGCGTGTCGCATTTGCCTGGTCGTCCCGTTGGGGAGAGTGATACCGGCGGGCGGGGCTTTCGGGCATGGAGGCTCCCCTGGTATTGACAGCCTCAGTTTCCGTCGTAAGATTCATCCAGTCAATCAGACGTGACATCTAACGAATTGAATGCCGACAAGGAGGGGCCCGTGGCGATCCCCGCTGAGATCAGGAACCCGCGAACAGGCCAGAGCATGATCTTTCGGAAGACAGCCGGCGAGACAAACGGCGAACTCCTCCAGGTGGAGTGCTACCACGAGCCGGGAGGGCCGAAGGAACCGGTGCACACGCATCCCTTCCAAGAGAGCCGCTTCGAGATCCTCTCCGGACGCCTCGCGTTCGACCTCGCGGGCACCGTCCGGATTGCAGGCGCAGGGGAAGTGGTGACCATCCCGGCAGGCGCACGGCATTGCTTCTGGAACGGCGGCGACGAGGTTGCGCACTACCTCCAGGAGTTCCGGCCGGCACTCGACAGCGAGCGCTTCTTCCGGACGCTGTTCCAACTCGCAGGAGAGGGGCGAATCAACGAGCGTGGCATGCCCTCGCCGCTCGCGCTCGCGGTGCTCGTTCCTTCGATGGGCAACGCCATTCGACCGGTCAGCCCGCCGTGGCCGGTTCTCCGTGGGCTCGCCTGGTTGCTCACCCCGCTGGCCCGGCTCCGGGGTGTCGCTGTCAGGGCACCCGAGAGCGAACGGCCGTCGACCACGGGACTGATACGAACCACCACCGCACCGAGCTCGAACCGCTGCTCGCCCGCACTCGCGAGTCGTTCCTCGCGCTCTGGACGGCGTCTCCGATAGTGACCTGCGACGGCCAAGTGGGAATCCGGCGTGGACGATCGGCGCTGTCCTCTACCATCTCGTCTGGAGCCTGGAGGCGCTGCCAAAAGAGGTCGCCCGGGCACGAAGAGGGAAGGGTATGTACAACTTCCCGCGCGTCATCCGCGACCCGGCCAGCGCCATGATCGCGCGCCGCGGCGCCCGAGGGCAGACCGTGAACGGGCTGCGAGAGAGCTACGAGGCCGCCTATGCGGCCGCTCTTCGCACCCTTGAAACGCTTACGGACGAAGACCTTGGCCTCGGCGCCCGGTTCTGGGGAGAAGGCTTCTTCGATATCTGGAGCCTGTACGCCGCGCAGGCGGATCACCTGGCCGAACATGGCGGCCACGTACGCGAGGGGCTGCCGCACCCCACCCCCGCTCCGAGGCAGGAGAACGTCCCGCTCAGCGAGCGCCGATAGCTGAGCGGCAGGTCGTCGCGTGCGATACGGCGCGGTGCCGGCTCGTGGACATTCGCGACCGAATGAGCGGGCCAGGCGTCGCCACGTGGAAGTCCCGCTGCCGCGCCGCCGCCCGCCGCGTCCCGCCGACATGACGTTGAGGGCAACGGCCTCCTGGATCAGCGCCTTGAACGCCGCCGCATCGACCTCTTCGCCCTCACGGATGTCGATTGCACGGCGCGTGTTCCCTTCGAGGCTCGCGTTGAACAGGCCCGCCGGGTCCATGAGCGAAGCCCCCTTCGCGAACGTGAGCTTCACGACCGACTTGTAGGTCTCGCCCGTGCAGATGATCCCGTCATGCGACCACGTGGGCACGCCCGGGCTCGTCGCCTTCGCCCACTTCACATCCTCCGTGACCTCCGGGTCCGCCTCCTGGATCAAACGCCGCATTCGAAGCAGCGTCTCGCCGCGCCAGTCCGCGAACGCAGCAATCCGCTCGTCCACCATCTGAGACCCCGGCCGCCCACCGCTCCCATCGTGTGCACTCATGCCTTGCTCCTCACCCTTCGCCTCCACATCGGCGACCGCGCGAGGATACCCATCTTAAAACCGCCCGCCGCCCGCCCCGGCTCTGGCCCCCGCATCGCTGGCATGACAAAGGACCGTTCGCGGAGTCGAGGGTAGCCCTTAGGACCCTGCCGATGCCCTGGCCGCCGGTCCCAGACTCGGATCATCGCTGTACCCGGGGCCAGTGATGGAGGCCGCGGATGCCCACCTCCGCATCGACAGGTCCAGTTCCGCAGGCGGCCGAGGCGACTCAAGCCGCCAATCCAACAACCCGCGTCTTTGCTCGGCCCTCGGCCTCGCGCGTCGTCTCGTCCGGCATCTTCCTTGTGCTCCTCACGACCATGGGCATGACCTGGGTTTCCTTGAGCGTTCCGGGTTGCTACAGCGACCTCACCGCGCGCGAGCCCATCGGCGTCGAAATCGTTGGTGGTACTGAGGTGGCGGCCACTGGCCACATCACAAGCGACTGTTCGTTCTCCTTCGGCGCGATGTGCGACGAGGTCCAGCGCGTCGAGGGCAGCTTCTCGATTGACGGAACGGCGCCCGTCGCGGGGCTGCTCGCGATCGTCATCGCGGGGACGGGTCTCGTCGCGCTGAGCGGGACCATCGGGTTTCGACTCCGCGAGGGCCTCGCCCTGTCAGGCGCACTCTTGCTGCTGCGGCGACGGCCGAATCGGCACCCGTATGTCGGGCCGCAGCCCGCCCGGACGTAGACGCGCTTCGACCGGTGGCCTGTTCGTCGCGATCCTCTTCCACAACCTCGTGGTCGAATGGTGGGACCGGGCCAAGGGGCGCCGCGCTGCGGCGTCGCCGACGCCACGGACCACCCGCGCCCGGTGGGCCGGTCGCCCGCTCCGTGCCCGATTCCACCTCTCATGGCCCTCGCTGGCGGGCGTGGGGCGGCGCCAGACCCCGATGTGGCTCCTGCATTGGCAGCCGAACCCGCATCCGCAGGGCGCAAGTCGCCATGGAAGCAGATCCTCTTCGCGCTCTTCGCAGCGTTCTCGGGCGCGGTCGCGTTCATCATCTGGATGACTCTCACGCAGGGCGTCGTGGTCGGGATCATTGACGCGAGCGACCGGTCCGATGCAGCGGCATCGCCTCCCCCGCCCGGGCCCGACGCCACCGTGCCGCCCTGGCGTCCGCCCACCGCACCCGCCGACGCCACGCGAACGCCACCTGCGGCACCACGCCCCGCCGCCCAACGCCACCCCGACGCCCCCACGCGCCCCAACCGCCACCAACAGGAACCCGTCCCCCGACCCACCGCCCCCGCGCCCACGGCCGCGGACCCCCCCCTCGCCCACGCCCGTCCGGACGCCCACGGCCACACCGACGCCAGTCGCCGGGCAGTTCAGGCTCGAAGGGCGTGCCTCCACCCAGGACGGGTCCGCCGTTGTCGGAATCGACGTCGCAATCATCAAGGGCGCCTTCAGGACCGACGTGACCACCGGTGATGACGGCAGGTTCACCGCCTCGCTCGTCGAGACAGGGACCTACCGGGTGGCGGCGGTGGGTGTGATGTGCTCCCAGAACAACTGGTTCTCCGACGGCGGCTGCGAGGGGTACAACCTCTTCGTCGAAGTGGACGTGACCGCCGCGGCCACGGTCCCCGGCGGCGAGCCGGTCGTACTGCGGTACGCCCGAGCGACGGTGGTGCTCGAGGGCGAGATCACGGACGGGCCGGCAGCGGGAGTCCGTGCCGTTCGGTCCGACGGCGCGACCGCCTGGTCGAACAGCGTCGCACCGGACGGGAGGTTCCGGCTGGGGCTGACACCCGGCACCTGGCTCCTGTTCGCCCGGAACTTCAGTCCCAACGTCGTCGACGGACCATCCATCGCCGTCATCGTCAGCGCCGACGGCAGCTACCCGGCCATCACAATCACGGCTCCGCCCCGGTAGCCTCCATCTTCCCACCACCCGCCCGGCTCGCGGCCATCTGCACCCCCGATGTGCACCCCCCGATTGCACCTTCCGGGTGAAGGCGCGCTTTCGCCGCGACCGCAGAGTGTGTCTTGCGCGGCGGCCCCGAGCCGGGACCGCCAAAGGAGGACACACCATGACAGCAGCCGGCTGCTCGGGCTCGCGCTGCGATTCGCCGCTCTACGAGATCCGCCTGTGGGGCCACCTCGATCCTCGCTGGTCCGGCCGGTTCGAGGATATGACGCTGACCCACCTCCCCGACGGCACCACCACCCTCACCGGCACGCTCGCCGACCAGTCGGCACTCCACGGGCTCCTCAACCGGGTCCGCGATATCGGCGTGCCAATCATCTCGATTCGGCAGGTCTGCCCTGCACCAGGAGAAGAAAGCCATGATTGAAGTCAAAGACCTCACCAAGCGGTACGGCGAGACCGTCGCCGTCGACCACCTTTCGTTCCGGGTGCGGCCCGGCGTCGTCACCGGGTTCCTCGGGCCCAACGGCGCCGGCAAGACCACCACCATGCGCATGCTCCTCGGGCTGGATGTCCCCACCAGCGGCGAGGTCACCGTGAACGGCCGGTCGTACCGGCACATTCCCGCGCCCATGTGCGAAGTCGGCGCGCTGCTCGATGCGAAAGCAGCCAACGGCGGACATACCGCCCGGCAGCACCTCGCCTGGATCGCTCGCGCCGGCGGCATCCCCGAATCCCGCGTCGCCAGCGTGCTGGACCTCGTCGGGCTCACCGAAGTCGCTGGCAGGCGCGTCGGTGGCTTCTCCCTGGGCATGTACCAGCGCCTGGGCATCGCCGCCGCCATGCTCGGCGACCCCGACATCCTCATCCTCGATGAACCCGTGAACGGCCTCGACCCCGAAGGCATCCGCTGGATCCGCGGCTTCCTTCAGCAGCTCGCCGCCGAAGGCCGCACGGTCCTCCTTTCGAGCCACCTCATGAGCGAAATGGAAGCAACCGCCGACCACATCGTCGTCATCGGCCGGGGCCGGCTCATCGCCGATACCAGCATCGCCGAGTTCACCCGGCGCAGTACCGGCAGCCACGTTCGCGTCGTTTCGCCCCACGCTGCCCGCTTCGCTCCCGTGCTCCAGGGCGCCGGCGCCGCGATCAGCCATGAGGAGCACGCCCTCATCGTCACCGGACTTGAGGCCGATCGCATCGGCGCCCTCGCCGCCGAACACCGCTTCGAACTGCACGAGCTCGCACCGCGCCGCGCCAGCCTCGAAGCCGCCTTCATGGAGCTCACGCAGGGCAGCCAGGAGTACCAGGGCGCCCGCAGCGCCGCCACCGCCGTCGCCCCGGGCGTCCTCGCCCCCACCCGGATGGAGAACTGACCATGACCACCGCCACCATCTCCGCCAACACCCGCCGCATGCGGGGCGCCGTGAACCGTGACACCCGTTTCGCCAACACCCTCGCCTCAGAGTGGCTCAAGCTCGCCACCCTCCGCTCCACCTACATCACCCTGGGGCTCGGATACCTCCTCTCTGTCGCCACCTCCGCCATCGTCGGCATCGCCCTCGGCAGCACCCGTGACACCTGGTCCGGCGACATCAGCCCCATCACCGCCTCGATGGTCGGCACGGTCTTCGGCCTCATCGTCTACTCCGTCTTCGGCGTCCTGACCGTTAGCCGCGAATACGCGAGCGGCACCATGCGGCTCACGCTCACCGCTACCCCCGACCGCCGGCAGGTCTTCCTCGCCAAGCTCACCCTCGTCACCGCGATCGTCACGGTCGCCGGGGTGGCCACCACCGTCAGCATGTTCGCCATCTCCCAGGCCGTCTTCAGCGCCACCGGCATGCCCACCGCCAGCTTCACCGACGGCGACGCCCTCCACATGGTGCTCGGCCTCGGCCTGGCCATGCCGTTCTTTCCCATCATGGGCATGGCCTTCGGCATGCTCCTGCGTAGCACGGCCGGCGGCATCACCACGGCCCTCGGGCTGCTCTGGCTCCCCCAGATCTTCGGCGAATTCGTTCCCACCTGGTTCCAGGAGCACATCCTCAGCCTGCTCCCCAGCAACGGCATCGATAGCGTCACCGTCAGCCACATCGAATCGACGCCCGCGTATTCCGCGCCGCTCCTTGGCGCCGCAATCGCCGCCGCATGGCTCCTCGCCTCGGTCGGGGCCGCCTACATCGCCTTCCAGCGCCGCGACGCCTAGGCCATCACGGCGAGGGGTGGAAGCACCGCCCCTCGCCGGCTTTCGCAGCTCCCTCCCGAAAGGAGTCCATGCCATGACTGCCACCGTCGAACTTGTTGCCCGCGCCACGCTCATCGGCGTCGGCGGTTCCGCGTTCATCGACCTGTGGAGCCTGGCCCTGCGCCGGGGCCTCCACATCGCCACGCTCGATTACGCGCTCCTGGGCCGCTGGATCGGCCACTTCCGCCGCGGGCGCTTCACCCATCCCCGCATCGCCGCCGCCAGCCCCGTTCGCGGCGAACGCCCCCTCGGCTGGGCGGCGCACTACGGCATCGGCATCGCGTTCGCGTTCGTGGTGGTCGCCGTCTGGGGCTCGGCCTGGCTCGAATCTCCCGGCATCCTGCCCCCGCTCGTGGTCGGCCTCGGCTCCATCGCCGCCCCGTGGTTCATCATGCAGCCCGCCTTCGGCGCCGGTATCGCGGGTTCGAAAACCCCGAACCCCCTGGCGGGCCGGCTCCGCAACCTGGGCACCCACGCGGTCTACGGCCTCGGCCTCTACGTCACCGCCCTCACCCTCGCCGCCCTCTAACCCCCGCACGGCCGCCCCAGGGGCGCGAAGGCGAGCGCGCCTGGGCTGCAGAAGAGGGCTCCGTCAACGCTCGCCGTCGAGGTCGCGTCCCCACCCCCCCAAACGCAAGAGCCGGGTTCAGCGTTCGCTGAACCCGGCTCTAACCGTCACTCTGTGGTAGCGCGTAGGGGAGTCGAACCCCTGATCTCCGCCTTGAAAGGGCGGCGTCCTAGGCCACTAGACGAACGCGCCACGAACCGTACCTTACCACGCCCCTCCGCTTCGTACACCTCGCCCGCGGCCTAGCGCGTGTTCTCCCAATCCTTCCACCGCGAGGTCGTCTCCGACTTCTCGATGTAGTGCCCCATCCGCGCCGTGCTCCCGCCCTTCCCCGATGGGTCCAGCTTCTTCATCAGCCACCAGGTGCCCACGGTCAGCGCGCACATCAACCCCATCAGGATGGCGAGCCGCGCGATGCCGCGTTGCTGCGCGTCCTTCCAGCCGTCGTACGCCTTGCTCGCCAGCTTCAGCGCCGTCGCCGGGTCGTCCGCGAGGTACGCCGCTTCCGCCTTCGCGAGATCCCCCGAGGGGTCGGCCCAATACATCCCGATGCGCGTGAAGAACGACGGCTTGAAGCTCGCCTGCTTCTCCTTCGCGACCTGGATCATCTTGCCTGCCGCCGCGTAGTTCTGGACGAACGTGCTCGCGCCCGTCGCCGCGTGTTGCGCCCCTTCGAAGTCGCCCGTCGCGTATTTCGCCTCGGCGTCGGCGATCTTCTTCCACGATCCGTCCTCGGCCGGGCGGCCCGCGATCGCCTTCCGGCCCTCGACGATCGATTTGATCGCCTGCCGCTGGTTGTCGATGACCCCGGAGATGCCGGCGAGGGTCTGCGTCGGCCACGCCGCCGCCACGCCGCCGTCGTTCGGAGGAAGTCCCGCTTCGACCGCCGCCGCCTGCGCCGCCGAGTAGGCATCCAGGACGCGGTTGCCCTGCGTCACCTGCCCCGCGATCGCGCCGAACGTCCACGCGTCGAGGTTCGCCCGGATGTCCTTTGGCACGCCCGCGAACCCGTACGTCGCCGCCCGCGCCGTCAGAGCCGCGACCTGGTCATGCGCCGCGCGCCGTTCGCCCAGGAACGACTTGGCGACGTCTGGCACCCACACCCACTCCAGGAAGAGCGCGTCCAGGTTTTTGCCACTGACCTCTTCGCCCCGGTCCATGAACCAGCGCCCGTCGAGCGGCCAGCGCTGCTGATAGTCGTCCATCTGCGCGAGCACCGCCGTCATCGCCGCGGGTCCGCCGATCGCCTTTTCGTATTCGAACCAGAACGTCCCCGCCTTGCCATACCAGTAGTAGGGCTCGGTTACCTTCGAGCCGCCCCACCACGTCGCCAGCGGATCCTTGAAGCCGAAGGTCGTCCATCGCCAATCGCGCGGCTTGATGCCGAGGGTGCCGGCGTTCCGTCGCAGGCCATACTCCGCGAGCCCTTCCCACAGCCAGCTCGTCTCCAGCTGGTACCCCGACCAGAGGTGCGCCAGCTCGTGGACCGTCACCTCTTCGTCGATGTCGCCCTGCTTCGCCATGAACACCTGGCCCTCGTCCGAGAACGCGAGGCCCGCGGCGCCCACCTGCTCGATCGCGTGCGACTGCCGCATGAGGATGCGGTCGAACTGGTACCCCCAGCCGTACGTCGCCTCGAGCATCGGCAGCGCCTTTTTCGCCACCGCGAACTGCTTGTCGGCCCACGCCTGGTCGCGGCGGAAGTACTTCAGGGTCAGCATCACGGGGCCGCGCTGCAGGTCGACCGTCCCTTCGAGCAGGCCGATCAGGCTGGCGTCGGTGATGGTCTGCGCGTAGGCATTGAAGTAGGTCTCGGCCTGCTGGCGGCAGCGGTCGTCCCCCTGCGCGCACTTGCTGAGCACTTCCTTGTCGTTCGTGTTCAGCGTGATCAGCGCCGCGTCGCCGCAAATCCACCGTTCGCGTGCGGCATCCTTCACCGCCCCCGGCTGCGACGCCGCAAGGAGGCACCCCGGCTCGAAGTACTTGTCCGACGTGATCGGTACGTCCACGTACACGAACGAACCCGGGCCCTGGCTCGCGAACCGGCCCTCGATCGCGCCCTTCTCGATGTGCAGAACCTCGTTGTCCTGCGCGGGAATGTCGTAGGTCAGGACCAGGTTCGCGCGCAGCGCGCCCTTCAGGGGCTTCTCGAGCGTCACGTTCAGGAGCGTGGGAACACCCCCGGCGAGGTTCGCCGGCGTCGCCTTGAACTGCAGCGCCGCGCCGCCCTCGGTGGTGACGGCGATGTTCGTCGCCCCCGGCATCGCCACCAGGACCACGCTCTTCAGTTCCGCCGCATTGGCCGAACCGACCTCCGCCTCCATGCGCGTGGTGATGCGCCCGGCCGCCACGTCCAGCGTGTAGTACGTCTCGGAGGCGATGTTGAACGAAGCGGCGCCGGCGCTGCCCGGGAGCAGGAGCACGGTAGCCAGCACCGCCAGCAGCAGGAGGTGGCGAACACGGATCCTCATGTGTTCAGCATCGGAATCGCCGGCCGCCGGTCGTAGACGGTGTTACCGAATGGCCACCGGCCGGTGACACGCCTGTCGTTCGCTCACGGAAGGACGCACTCGCGTCCCTGGCGCCAGGACTACCCGACGCCGACCATCCGCCCGCCCGTCAGCCGTACATTCCCCGCCTGCCGAAGCAGCCCGCGCAGGCTCCGCGCGAGGTCCTCCGTGGCCTCGCACCGCTGCAGGTCGAACTCGCTGTCGTGGCCTTCCGTGTCATGGATCACGAGGCGCACCTCGTCCTTGCCCGGGTGGTCCTTGAGCACGCCCACGACCGCCTTCAGGAGCGCCTCATCGGCGACGGTGTTCTCGGTTTCGTACAGCGTGAGGATGAGGCGCGCCGCATCGCCGCTGACGGGCGGCTGCACACCGGGCCGCGACGCCTCGGTCGTCGCCGCCGGGGGCAGCGGCGGCGGCTGGTGGTTGCGCGCCGGCGGGCCACCGTTGCGCTGTTGCTGTGCCGAAGGGCCCGGCGCCGCCACGGGCGCGGCCGCCGGCGCACGGTCCGCGGCCGGCTGGCGGCGCTGTCGCGGCTGCTCCACCTGCCACTGCTCCGCGGCGAACCCCACCACCGTCCCCTGCGTCGTGTCGTACGGGGCTGCCTTGCGAACGTTCAGGTTCAGCCGCTCCGCCCGCTCCCGGCACTCCAGCGAAATCAGCAGCACCTGCCCTTCGGCCCAGACCTGCTCCCCCGTGAGTTCGATCGCGTCGTTCCAGACCGTGACCTCGGCCGTCCCGGAGAGATCCTCGAGGTCGACGATGTAGAACCGCCGCCCATCGCGCGTGGCCCGCGCCTGCACGCGCGTCACGAGCCCGCCCACCGTCACCGTCTGTCCCGCGAGCTCCATCGACAGGTCCGCGAGGGTGTGCGACGTGTACTGCGCGAGCCCCGGCGCGGCCGCCCGGAACGGGTGCTCCGAGATGTAGATGCCCAGCAGTTCCTTCTCCCAGCCGAGCATCACGTCCTGCGCCACCGGCCTCGGGTCGAGTTCGAGGCCCGGCATCGGCGTCGCCACCTGGCTTCCGAACAGGTCGAACATCGTCGATTGGCCGCTCTCGCGCAGCTCCCGCTCCTTGCGCGCGAACGTCATCAGCCGTTCCGCGTGCGCCACCACCGTGCCGCGGTCGTACCCGAGGCCGTCCATCGCCCCCGCCATCGCGAGGCTTTCCAGCGTCCGGCTCGTCGCGTTCGAAAGGTCCGCGCGCTTGCAGAAGTCCTCGATGTCCCGGTACGGCCCGTTCTTCGCGCGTTCCCCGATGATCCCCTCGACCGCGCCCGCCCCGACGTTCTTCACCACGCCCACGCCGTAGCGGATGGCGAGCGATCCGTCTCCCCGGGGCTCGACGCTGAAGTTCTCCTGGCTCGCGTTCACGTTCGGGGGCAGCACGTCAATGCCCAGCTTCGAGCACTCCGCCACCGCCGATGCCACCCGCTCGAACGGGTCCGGCGCGCTCTTCGAAAGCGCCAGCAGCGCGCACATGTACTGCACCGGGTAGTTCGCCTTCAGCCATGCCGTCTGGTACGCGATGGTGCCGTAGCTCCAGCTGTGCGCCTTGTTGAAGGCGTACCCCGCGAACGGCTCGATGAGCGCGAACACGGCGTCCGCGTCCTGCTTCGTGTACCCCTTCTCGATCGCGCCGGAGACGAACCGCTCGCGCTCGGCCGCCATGATCTCGGCCTTCTTCTTGCCCATGGCCTTGCGCATGATGTCGGCCTGGCCGAGGGAGTACCCCGCGAACTGCCGCGCGATGAGCAGCACCTGGTCCTGGTACACGATGACGCCGTACGTCTCGTCCAGCACGTTCGCCAGGTCCGGGTGCGGATAGGTGATCGCCACCTGCCCATGCTTCGCCTTAATGAAGGTGGGGATCTGCTCCGTCGGTCCCGGCCGGTAGAGCGCCACCATGGCGCAGAGGTCCGCGATGTTCGTGGGCTGCAACTCCTGGATGTACCGCCGCATGCCGCCGGATTCCAGCTGGAACACCCCGAACGTCTCGCCCTTGCTCAGCATCTCCATCGTGCGGGTGTCGCCGTCGGGCAGTGCCACGAGGTCCAGCTCGGTCCCTGTGGTCTCCCGGATGAGATCGACCGCCTTGCCGAGGATCGTCAGGTTCGAAAGCCCGAGGAAGTCCACCTTCAGCAGGCCGATCTTCGCCACCTGCTCCATCGCGAACTGCGTCGTCGGAATGCTTGTCTCATCTCCGCGGTTCGGGCGCTGCAGGGGCACGAGGTCGATGAGCGGGTCGCGCGAAATCACGACACCCGCCGCGTGCGTGCTCGCGTGGCGCGCCACCCCCTCCAGCTGCTGCGCCGTCTCCACCAGCCGCTTCACCTTCGGGTCCGTCGCCACCGCTTCCTTGAGCTCCGCCGATTGCTCCAGCGCATCCGCGAGGGTGATGTGCAGCGCGTTCGGCACCAGCTTCGCCACCCGGTCCGTTTCCGCGTACGAAATCCCCAGCGCGCGTCCGACGTCGCGCACCGCCGCCTTCGCGCCCAGCGTCCCGAAGGTGATGATCTGCGCCACCCGGTCCTTGCCGTACCGGTCGTAGGCGAAGCGGATCATCTCGTCGCGCCGGTCGTCCGCGAAGTCGAAGTCCACGTCCGGCATTTCCCGCCGTTCGATGTTCAGGAAGCGCTCGAACACCAGCCGGTTCGCCACGGGATCGATGTCGCTGACGTTGAGCACGTACAGCACCAGCGAGGCCGCCGCCGACCCGCGGACCCCCATGCGAATCCCCGACTTGCGGGCGTAGTCCGCGATCTCCTTTACGACATAAATGTAGTCGGTGAACCCCGTCTGCTTGAGCACGTCGAGTTCGTACAGGAGCCGCTGCTCCAGCTCCGGCGTCACGTCATCGAAGCGCCGGTGCAGCCCCTTGAAGCACAGCTCCGCGAGGTACTCCGCGCTGTCGCGCCCAGCCGGGATGGGCGGCTCGGGCAGGAGCGTGCGTTCGAACTTCAGGTCGAGGTTGCACTCGTCCGCCACCAGCTGCGTATTGCTGATGAACTCCGGCGCGCCGGGGAAGAGGTCGAGCATCTCCTGCTCGCTCTTCACGTAATACCCGCGCCCGTCGAACTTGTAGCGGTCCTGCTGGTCCACCGTCGCGTTCGTGCCGATGCAGAGCAGCGTGTCGTGCGCGTCGGCCTCGTTCGGGAGCGTGTAGTGGCTGTCGTTCGTCGCCACCACCTTGATGCCCATCTCCCGCCCGATGTCCGCGATCGCCGGGTTCAGCCGCGTGAACTTCGCGTCGCCGTGGTCCTGCACCTCGAGGTAGTAGTGCCCGTCGAAGACCTCGCGGTAGTACTTCGCGACGTCGATGGCGCCCTCGCGGTCGCCCTCCTGCACGCGCCGGTGGAACTCCGCCGAGGGGCAGCCGCTGAGCACCGTGATGCCCGCGCTGTGCTGCTCGATCAGCTCGCGGTCGATGCGCGGCTTGTAGTAGTACCCCTCAAGGTTCGCCTTGGTGACGAGCGCCAGCAGGTTCTTGTATCCCGTCATGTCCCGCGCGAGCATGAGCAGGTGGTAGGGTGAGCTGTCGCTCTTCTCCCGCCCGAACCGGCTCCCGGGCGCGACATACGCTTCCACCCCGATAATCGGCTTGATCGCCCGCGCCGTCGCCTCGCGGTAGAAGTCGATGGCGCCGTAGAGCGCGCCGTGGTCCGTCATCGCCACGGATTCCTGGCCCAGCTCGCGCACGCGTTCCATCAGCGGCGCCATCTTGGTCATGCCGTCGAGGAGCGAGTATTCCGTGTGAGTGTGTAGATGGGTGAACATCTGGGGCGCTCAGTCTACACCCGCCCCCTCCCCCGAAACAGGCTCTTATGGCGCGCCGCTCATACGAAAAACGGCGCCCGGGACATCCCGGGCGCCGTTCGCAGCGGCAGCCTCGAAGCGCTCAGGGGGCTGCGGACTGTGCTCGCACGGTGCACACCGAAACGAGCCCGTCCCGGCCGGCGGCCCGTTCCGCGTCCATCATCTCGCTCCAGTCCGCGTCAGCCGCGACGGCGACACCCTCGCCGTTCATGCACGTGGCCATCGCGCGCCAGAGGGGGATCAGCCGCTCGTACGCCTTCGCCATCGACCAGGCCTCGCTCACGACCGAAACGTAGCGGGCGTGGCAGGCGTCGTATTCCGCACCAGCGGCGGCGAGCAGCTCCCGCGTCGGGGCGTTGAACCCCCAGCGGAAGTTCGTGCCGTCCCATTGGGGCGAGTCAAATACCACCCCGGTCAGGCCTGCGGTGGCCGCCGTGGCACACGACCGAGCTTCGTCGTTCGCCGTGGCGAGCTCATCGCGCGTTACCACGCCGTCCCCGAGAATCGCTGCTTGCTCGGCCGGCGCCGAGGCGAGCAGCCTCCCACGTTCGCCCTTCGGGATCTCGCGTTGCTGATCATCGACCGCCACGCGGGCCAACCCTCCCGGACCCGGCGCGCCCACCTCGGCCGCCCGGTTCACTGGTTCGCCGCCCGTGGAGGGGGTGTCCGGTACTGCGGCCGCGGTCAGTTCGGGCGCTCCACCGCCTCCTCCCCGGAGGTCCGTGAACGAAACCGCCACGGCCGCGACCACGGACGCTCCCGCCAGGGCGAGCGCCAACGCCTTCACTCGTGTCCTCGTGCTCACTGTGATGTCCCCACGATCTGGCCACCGCCGTGACCCGTTACGAAAATCTGATGACTGCCCAGGAGCGAACTCGAAGGTGAACCGCCGACCTGGGCCCAGTCGGCGCTCTGGTACACATACCCGGGCGCACAACGAAGACTATTCGGTCGACATGTTCATGAACGTACCGAGCCCGCTCGGCATTTCCATGTTTTGCAATACGGGTTGCTTGCCGCGCCCTCGCTCATCTTGATTCCGTGCCTCCGGCGGGTGAGCGGAGGTCCCTATCCATGAGTACCGGTTGGGTGCCACTGGCGCCTCGGTATCGCGCAGTTGCTTCTCTCCTCGCTACGGGCGCTTCCAACGTCGAAATCTCCGACGCGCTGCATCTCGTCGTCCGCACGGCGGAGGGCTACGTCTCCGAGCTCAAGCTGCTCGCCGGCGTCCCCGACCGTGGCCGCCTCATCCTCTGGTGCCGCGAAATCGAACCTGCCTGCGCTTCCCCCGAAGAGCCGCTACCGCCCGAGTGACCGCACCAGCGCGACGGCCGCCACCGCCGCCGTCTCCGTCCGCAGCACATACGGCCCGAACCGTGCCAGCTGCGCCCCCGCCGCCTTCGCCCGCGCTACCTCATCCGGCGTGAACCCGCCCTCCGGCCCCACGGCGATGACCAGCCGCCCCTGCTCCGGCAGCGCCCGCGCGGCGTCGGGCCACGGTGAGCCCGCCGCGTCCCCGAGCAGGAGCGGGCCCCGGTGCCGTCCCAGCAGATCCGCGAACTGGCCCGGCGGCTCCACCACCGGCAACGAAAGCCGCCCGCACTGCTCCGCCGCCTCCGTCGCGATGCGCGCCCAGCGCTCCTGCCGCAACTCCGACGATCCGTCCCCCCGGGCCGCCCGCGCCGTCACGATCGGCCGGACCACGTCCGCTCCCGCCTCGGCGCACTTCTCGATGGCCCAGTCGAACCGGTTCGGGCGCACCAGCCCGCACCACACCTCGATCACCAGGGGCAGGGGCGGTTCCTCGCGCACGCATTCCACGATCTGCCCGTGCAGTTGCCCCCTGGCGATGCCCGTGACCACCGCCTTCCACTCCTTGCCGTCGCCGTTGAACAGCCGGAATTCGTCTCCCTCGCGCAGCCGCACGACATCGGCCAGCCGCCGCGATTGGTCGCTGTTGAGCACGGCAAGTCCGGGCGCGAGCCGCCCGGGCACGTAGAGACGCGGTACGCGGGTCATTCCTCGATCCTGCGCCCACACACGCCGACGCTCCAGCCCCGCGCGCAGCCACTACCCCGCTCCTGCGCTACATTGGTCGTTCATCCGCGGGCGGAGCCGCCGCTCGCGAGACTCCACAGGAACAGCATCGTGCCCGCAGCAGACCTCGATACCATCGTTTCGCTCGCCAAGCGCCGGGGGTTCGTCTTCCCCTCCGCCGAGATCTACGGCGGCTTCGCCAACACCTACGATTACGGCCCGCTCGGCGTCGAACTCAAGCGCAACATCCGTGAGGCATGGTGGCGTTCCATGGTCCGCGAACGCGACGACGTCGTCGGCCTCGATGCCGCGCTCATCACCAACCCCCGCGTCTGGGTCGCCAGCGGGCACGTCGCCAACTTCACCGACCCCCTCGTCGACTGCAAGAAGTGCCAGCAGCGCTTCCGCATGGACCACCTCGAGGAAGGCGCCTACGGCGAGATCAAGCGCGACGCCAACGGCGCCATCATCTGCCCGAACGACGGCGGCGAACTGACCGAGCCGCGCATGTTCAACATGATGTTCGAACCCAGGTTGGCCCCATCGCCAACGACGAGAACACCGCCTACCTGCCCCCCGAAACGGCCCAGGGCATGTTCGTGAACTTCGAAAACGTCGTCTCGTCGATGCGCCGCAAGCTCCCCTTCGGCATCGCCCAGACGCGCACCAGCTTCCGGAACGAGATCACCCCCGGCAAATTCATCTTCCGCACGCTCGAATTCGAGCAGATGGAACTCGAGTACTTCTGCAAGCCCCCCGCCGACCGCTCGGACATCTCTGGCTACCTCGCGCAGCACCAGGATTGGATTCAGCAGCGCCTGAACTGGTACATCGACCGCGTCGGCATCGACCCGTCGCGCCTGCGCCTTCGCGAGCACGCCAGGGAGGAGCTTTCGCACTACAGCGCCGGCACCACCGATATCGAGTACCTCTTCCCCTGGGGCTGGGGCGAACTCGAAGGCGTCGCCGCCCGCACCGACTTCGACCTTGGCGCCCACGGCAAGGAATCCGGCCACCCGCTGACCTACTTCGACGAAGAGACGAACCAGCACGTCGTCCCGTGGGTCATCGAGCCCGCGGCCGGCCTCAGCCGCACCTTCGCCGTCGTCCTGCTCGAAAGCTACAACGAGGAGCTGGATGAGAAGGGCGAGAAGCGCGTCGTGCTGAAGTTCCGGCCCAACATCGCCCCCATCAAGGTCGCCGTCCTGCCGCTTTCGAAGAACGAGAAGCTGCAGCCGGCCGCGCGCCGCGTGTACGACCTCGTTCGCCCGAACTGGATGAGCCAGTACGACGAGACGCAGTCCATCGGCCGCCGCTACCGCCGCCAGGACGAGATCGGCACGCCCCTCTGCGTGACGGTCGACTTCCAAACGGTCGGCGAAGGTGACACGCCGGGCGACGACGCCGTCACCATCCGCGAACGCGACTCCCAGTCGCAGGTTCGTGTCCCCATCGCGAACCTCCTCGATGCGCTCCGGGACCGCCTCCCCGGCTGCTAACCCTCGCCCTCCGGGTGCGGGTCCCTCTATCTAATAAAAAGAGAGCCGCCCCGGGGAACCGGCCGGCAGGGCGCCCGGAACTGTCCACTTGCGGCGCACGCGCGTATCCTCCCTCGCCGACGCAGTTCCCCCTGGGAACTGGGAACCCGGACCTGGGAACTCGCCATGCGCCTTGCTATTGGATTCCGCCCCACCAACGACGACGACTGGGAAGGCGGCGCCCGCTTCGCCGCCGATGCCGAGGCCGCCGGCGTCGATGTGATCACCACCGCCGAGACGTGGGGCTACGATGCCGCCACCCCCGTCGGCTTTCTCGCCGCGTACACGAAGCGCGCCCAGCTCGCCACCGGCATCATGCAGGTTGCCAGCCGCTCCCCCGCGAACATCGCCATGATTTCCATGGCGCTCAACGCGATGTCGAAGGGCCGCTTCATCTGCGGTCTCGGCGCCAGCGGCCCGCAGGTGGTCGAAGGCTGGCATGGCGTCCCGTTCAAGGGCACGCAGCAGCGCCTGCGCGAAACCATCGAAATCGTCCGCATCATCAGCCGCGGTGAGCGCGCCGCCTACAACGGCAAGTACTTCACCCTTCCCCTGCCCGGGGGCGAAGGTAAGGCGTTGCGCAGCGGCGCGAAGCCGACGGAGTTCCCCATCTACCTTGCCACGCTCAGCCCCAGGGGCCTCGCCCTCACCGGCGAACTCGCCGACGGCTGGTTCGGCACCTCCTTCATCCCCGAACACGCGGACGTCTTCACCACGCACATCGCCGCTGGCGCCGCGAAGGCGGGCCGTTCCCTGAAGGACGTGAACCTGCAGGTCGCCGCGGGCGTTGTGCAGTTCTCCGACGACGTGGAGAAGCTCATTCCTCCCCGCCGGCCCGGGCTCGCATTCACCCTCGGCGCCATGGGTTCGGCCCAGCACAACTTCTACAACGACGCCTACAAGCGGGCCGGCTACGACGAGGAGGCGCGATACGTGCAGCGTCTCTGGCTCGAAGGCAAGCGCGACGAGGCCGCCGCCGCCGTGCCCGAGGAGATGGTGCTCAAGACCAACCTCATCGGCACCGAGCAGATGATCCGCGAGCGCGTTCGCACCCACCACAAGGCAGGCATCAACACCCTCGCGGTCCAGCTCGAAGGGAGCCGCGAGGAGAAGCTCAACACCCTCGAACGCCTCGCCGCCGTCGTCCGGGAGGAGTCCTCGGAGGACTGACCGCCGCACCCCGGCGACACGTCAAAGGGCGCACCCACGGGGTGCGCCCTTTGTTCGTCTGTGGGTTCCCGGCAGGTTACTTGCGGACGCCGGCTTCCTTGCACGCCTGGCCGTATTCGCTGAGCGCGAACATCACCGGGTCGTTCGCGCCGAAGTCGCGCGGCCCGAAGTGATGCGTCAGCGCCTCGTACACGTGCGCGCTCGCGGCCTTCATGCCCTCTTCGTCATGTTCGCGGCAGCGCTGGCCGTACTCGCTAATGGCGCGCACCACCGGATCGGTGGCGCTCAGGTCCAGCGGACCGAAGTGGTGGGAGAGGGCCTCATACAGGTGGGCACTGGCCTGGGAGACGGACGGATGCTCTACAACGGTCATGGGTTCGGGGGCCTCCAGCGACTTGTTCATTTGATTGTAACAAACCCCGAAACATGGCCGTAACAATCCTTTACCTCGGCAGATCCCCTATTTTACCTATAGGATTCCCCTTACCTTGCCGCCGGGAGCGTTCCCATGCCTGGCATCGCCATTCGCCCCTTCTCCAGCGACGACGTTCCCGCCGCCGCCGAACTCCTCGCCGGGCGCCACCGCGCCGACCGCGCCCGCCTGCCCATGCTCTCCGGGAAGCTCGAGGACGCGGGAATCTGGGCGGAAGTGCTCGATGGCGCCCTGCGCGGCGCCGCCCAGACCGTCGCCGCCACCCGCGCCGGCCGCCTCGTCGGCTTCCTCCTCGCCGACCACATGCTCTTCCCGCCGGACGCCATGATGGCCCAGTGGATCCCTCCCCATTCGCTTTCGATGGGCTACCAGGGGCACGCCGTCGCCGACGGCGAGGATGCCACCGACGTCGTTCGCCTGCTGTACGCCGAGATCGCCGCCGATGCCGTGCGCCAGGGTTACTTCATTCACCGCGTCGAGATCATCGCTGGCGATCGCGCCATCGAAGAGGCGTGGGTGAACCTCGGCTTTGGCCGCACCCTCACCGCCGCCACCCGCGATACCGGCCCCGTCATGATCGGCGACGTGCCCGGCATCGCCGTCCATGAGGCGGGCGCCGAGGACATCGACGTCGTCATGGATCTCGCCCACACCCTGGATCTCCATCACGCCACCGCCCCGATGTTCTGGCCGATCATTCGCGAAGCGCACGCCGCCGCCCGCGCGTTCAACGTGGAGGCCCTGAAGGACCCCGCCACCCCCTATTTCGTCGCGCACAAGGATGGCCGCCCCGCGGGCATGCAGACGTTCCTGCGCCCCGGCTTCACCCCGTTCGTGGTCCCCCACGCGACTGACGTCTACCTTTTTGAAGGCGTGGTCGATGGCGCCGTGCGCGGCGGTGGCGTTGGCACCGAACTGCTCGAGCATTCGATGCGCTGGGCTCGCGAGCAGGGCCACCTCACCTGCACCCTGCACTTCGCCAGCGGCAACCCCAGCGGCGCGCCGTTCTGGCTCCGCCACGGCTTCGTCCCCGTGACGCAGACGATGGAGCGCCGGGTCGACGAGCGCATCGCCTGGGCGAACCAGTAGCCGCTCACACAATCAGCCGCCATTGAGCGCCCGCCAGTCCTCCATCTGCCGCGCCCACGGCCGATGAATCTCCGCCTGCCTGGACGGGTGGTACAGCGGCACGAGCTCGCGGCCGTGCCAGGGATGGCTTCTCCCCGCCGCCTTCCCGAGCGTCAGCCCGTGGGGCTCGATACTGCCGAGAGCGGCCAGCGCCGTCGCGCCAAGTGCCGCCACCACCGGCGCCCCTACGAGCCCCAGTATCGCCGTCAGCCACGGCGCGCATGCCCGGACCTCTGTTCGCGTCGGCGTGCGGTTCCGTCCTTGCGCGTCGAGCGGCAGGCACAGAACGGCGTTGGCGACGAAGACGCGTTCGCGGCTCAGCCCCGCACTCGCCAACAGCTGATCGAACCGCTTCCCCGACTCGTCCCCCGAAAACGGCACCCCCGTTCGTCCCGCCCCCAGCCGTCCCGGCGCCTCCCCCACGAACAGGACCTCCGCCGCGACCCCGCCGTTGGCCGGTCCCAGCACGGCGCTGCCCGGTCGCACGCCCGGGCAGCGCCGGCACGCAGCCGTTGCCTTTGCTAACGCGTCGATGGAATTCACCGGACCCATACCGCGATGCTAGCGCGCTTCTTGCCGCGTTCGCGCGCGCGCCCGTATGCTCGCCGCGCTTACCGCCCGGAAACGCGGAAGCGAGGGGGATTCTCGCAATGGCTTCACTCCAGGAAACGCAGGCCCGTCACGCCCAGGATGTTGTCAGCGGCAACATGGCCGGCCTCATGGGCGATTTCACCCCGGCCGTGCTGCCCAAGGTCATGGGCCTCGCCGCCAACCCCATCTCCGCGACCTCGTTCGAAGTGAAGGACATGGGCAATAACGAAGCCGAGATCACGTACATCGGCGCTAGCAACCGCACCATCTGGAGCCGCTGGGAAGAGAACGCCGGCAAGTGGCAGATCGCCGACCTGGCGGAGCGCGGCCAGTGACCCAGGGCTCCGGCACCGCCCGCGAGGCGATGGAGCGAACCGCGCAAGCGGTCATGACCGGCAACCTGGCCCAGCTCATGGGCGACATCACGCCCGAGGCCCTCGCCCAGGTAATGCAGCTCGTCCCGCAGGGCGGCGCCGGCCTGTCACTCGCGAACATGCCCAACATCAGCGGCTATCAGCTGCTCCAGTTCGGCCCGCAGGAAGATGGCGGCGAACTCTTCCACGCCACCTTCGAATCCTCGCTCGGCAAGGCCACGCTCGGCCTCGTCTGGAAGCAGGTCATGGGGCAATGGAAGATCGCGTCCCTGGCTCTCGTGAACCTCGAACCCACACCGGAAACGCCCTGACGTGGAGCTGTGTCTCGTCCGCCACGCCATCGCGGAGGAACGCGGGCCCGCGTGGCCCGATGATTCCAAACGCCCCCTGACACCCGCCGGACGGGAGCGCTTCGCGGCCGCCGCCCCGGGGCTTGGCGCGCTCGTCGCGCCCACCCTCGTCGTCTCGAGCCCCTACGCTCGTGCCCTCGAAACGGCCGATATCGTCGTGTCGGCCTTCGGGCTGGGCGGTCTGCACATCGAAGGCAGTCTCGCCACCGGCGACCACGGCGCCTTCGTGCGCGCCCTCGACCGCCGCGGCGCCGCCAGCGTCATCGCCGTCGGCCACGAACCGTACCTCACCGAGCTGCTCTCGCTGCTCGTCACGGGTGACGAGGGCGTGCTCAACACCGGCTTCAAGAAGGGTGGCGCCGCGCTCGTCAGCTTCGCGGGGGGGCCACAGGCCGGCGCCGGGACGCTTGAATGGCTGGTCCAGCCCTCGGCGTTGCGCGCGATCGCCCGCGGAGCGCGCTCCTAGGCCGTCACGCTTACCTTCACCGGCACTCGCAGCGCCGCCTCCAGCCGCCGCGTCTGGCGTCCAAGGGCGACGAGTTCGGCCTCCACGCTGGCCGCGCCCCCGATCCGCAGGTCGAGGCCGTGTGCGGTCGCCTCGGCGGCGAAATGCAGCACCGGCGACGGCTTCCGCCGCCGCACGGCCGCGGCCGTCCCCAGCAACGCCGTCAGCACGCCCACGGCGCGCAGGTCGTCGGGTTCGAGGATGGCGTTGTAGGGCGTCAGGTCCGGTGTCCCCGAGATCGCCCACCGTACCGTCGCGCCCAGCAGCACAATCTCGCGATGGCTGAAGCCATGCAGGTCGCCGCTATGGACCAGGTACTCGGCGTGGCGGTCCCGGTTGTAGTAGTCGACGTGCATGCCGATGCCCGCGATGCGCGCCGCCACGCACAGCAGGTCCAGCCATTGCGCGCCAAGGCCGTGCTGCGCGTGCGTCGCCTCGAACAGCCGCGTCGCGACCGCCACGACGGGCTCCGCCGCGAGTTCGTCCACACCGTTCGCGCGCTGCAGGCCGCTCACGCTCGCCGCCCGGACATCCGGGAGTACGGCTCCCTCGCCGCGGATCTGCTGCCACACGAGCCCTTCGCGAAGCCCCTGCCCCGCCACCATCAGCGACTTCGCGCCGGTCATCGCCATCACCTCGTCGATGACCACGGCCGCGGCGGGGAGGATGTCCGCGCGGTTCGTGCTCACGCCCGGCATCCGGCGGCGCTGGTCGTGGGTCGCCCCGGCCAACTGTTCCGCGAGGCTGTGCAGGCGAACGCGCGGGATCACGAGCCCGTGCAGACGCCGCAGCGGGTACTTTCGCTTGAGCCGTTCGATCCGAGCCAGGTTTCGAACCGCCCCACCGATCCCGATCAGCGTTCCTGGTCCCGGCTGCACGCGGATCTGCTCGCGCACCGCCTTGCGCAGCGCCCGCAGCTCTTTCGATGTCGGCGGATCGCCGCCCAGGTACCGCTCCGTCGAGTAGATCGCGCCGAGCGGGGCCGATTGGCCTTCCGCCAGCACCCCGTCGGCCACGCGCATCACTTCCAGCGACCCGCCGCCGATGTCCACCATGTACCCGTCACGCATGCCCGTGCTGTTGATCGCTCCGAGGAAGCTCGCGTAACCCTCTTCGGCCGTGCTCAACACCCGAACCGTCAGCCCCGTCTGCTCCCGGACACCGTCGATGAACTCCTGCGCGTTCGGCGCCCGCCGTAGCGCCTCCGTGCCCGCCACGACAATCGCCGCGGGTTCCATCGCCGCCGCGATTTCGTGCGCCACGCGTATCGCCTGCAGGCCGCGCTCCATCGCCGCTTCCGTCAGCATCCCGTTGCGCTGCCCCTGCCCAAGCCGCGCATCGAACCGCTCTTCGTCGATGACTTCGAACGCGACGGCGCTCAGTTCGCGAACGAGCAGCAGCCGCACGGAGTTCGACCCAACGTCGATGACCGCGATCACGTCCCCAGGATCCAGCACGACTCGCATGGTCTCCTGCCTCCGTTAACCGATGTTAACAGCACCCGTCACGCCCCCCCCGGAAACGGAAATGTCAACAATTCGTGCGCGTGCGTAGAATGCGCGACTGCACAACCCCGCGGAGGAAAAGCCATGCCCGGACCCCTCGATGGAATCCGCATCCTCGACTTCACGCGCTACCAGCAAGGCCCGTACGCCACCGTCATGCTCTCGGACCTGGGCGCCGACGTCCTGAAGGTCGAAGAGCCCGCGCGCGGGGACCTGGGCCGCTCCCTTGGCCTCCAGCCCGACGGCTGGTGCTCCTACTTCGAAGCCCACAATCGCAACAAGCGCAGCCTCACCGTCGACCTCCGCAAGCCGGAAGGGCGCGAAATCATCTACCGCCTGATCCCGGACGTCGATGTCGTCGCCGACAACTTCCGCCCGGGCACCATGGCGCGCTACGGGCTCGACTACGACTCCCTCGCGAAGCTGAACCCCGCCATTATCACCGCTTCCGCCTCCGGCTTCGGTCCGGTCGGCCCGCTCGCGAACGACCCCTCGTTCGACATCATCGGGCAGGGCATGGGCGGGATCATGTCGAACCAGGGCGGCGGCCCCGATGAGCCGCCGCAATCGACGCTTTCCGGGCTCGCCGACCAGGTGGGGGCGATGGTCTTCGCCCTTGGCATCTGCGCCGCGGTCGTCGCGAAGGAACGCCAGGGCATCGGCCAGCACGTCGATGTCTCGCTGCTCGGGTCGCAGGTCGCGCTCCAGGCGCTGCAGCTCACCGGCTTCCTTCGCGGCGAACGGCAGGGGCCCACGCCCCAGCGCCAGAACCCCGTGTTCACCTACTTCCCCAGCGCCGACGGCCTCTACCTCACGATCGGCATCCTCGACCCCAAGTGGTGGCCGAACATGTGCCAGGCGCTCGATTGCCCCGATCTGCTGACCGATCCCCGCTTCCTCAGTGCCCGCGATCGCCAGGTCAACCGCGTGGAGCTGCTCCAGGAGCTGGACCGCGCGTTTACGCAGCGCCCGCGCGAGGAGAACCTTCGCCGCCTGAAGGCCGCCGACGTCCCCTGCGGCCCGGTCCACGACTACCTTGCCGTGTCGAAGGAGCCGCAGGTGCTCGCCAACGAGTACATCGTCACGTTGCCGCACCCCAGCCTCGGGCCCGTGCGCGTCGTGAATTCGCCGATCCGGATGTCGAAGAACCGCGTCGGCGCCCAGCACACGGCGCCCGAGCTCGGGCAGCACACCGAGGAAGTGCTCCTCGCGCTGGGCTACGACTGGGAGAAGATCGCCGCTATGAAGGAAGCGGGTACTATCTAGCCGCCCACACCGGGCTTGCGAGGAATCGATGTCGGAAGTGAACGGCGGTCAGCTCGTCGGACGCCAGCTCAAGCGCGCCGGGATCGACGTCGCGTTCGGGGTCGTCGCCGGCCCGATGATCGAAGCGATGGCCGGGATGCAGGAAGCGGGCATCAAGGTGGTCAACTGCCGCCACGAGGAATCCGCCTGCTTCGCCGCCTCGGCCTGGGGCTACATCACCAGGAAGCCCGGCGTGGTCATCGCCGGCTCCGGCCCCGGCATGATCAACACCGTCACCGGCCTCCATGTCGCCACCGAGAGCGCGATGCCGCTCGTCGTGCTCGGCGGCTCCACCGATGGCGCATCCCGCGGCCTCGGCGGCTTCCAGGAGGCCGACCAGGTCGCCTTCGCCCGTCCCGGTTCGAAGTGGACCGCGCAGGTTGATAGCACCAACCGCATCCCCGAGCTCGTGCACCTCGCGCTCGCGAAGGCCGTCAACGGCCGCCCCGGCGGCGTCTACCTCGATTTCCCCGGCCACGTCGTCCGCCGCCGCGTCGAGGAAGACAGCATCCGCTACCGCGAGACCTCACCCGCGATGAGCCGGCCCCACCCGGACCCGAAGGCGGCCGAGGCCGTTGCCGCGATGCTCGCCGGCGCCCAGCGCCCGCTGATCCTTGTCGGCAAGGGCGCGGGCTGGGCCGATGCCACCGAACCGCTGACCCGGCTCGTGAACCTTGGCATCCCGTACGTCGCCTCGCCCACCGCCCGCGGCGTCATCGCCGATGACAACCCCATGTTCATGAATGCCGCCCGCTCGTCCGCCCTCGCGGGCGCCGATGTCGTGTTCATGGTCGGCGGCCGCTTCAACTGGATTTTCCAGTTCGGCCGTGCCCCGCGCTTCGCCGCGAACGTCCGCATCGCGCAGGTCGACATCATCGCCGAGGAGATGACGAGCGCCGCCGACGTCGAAGTCGGCATGGTCGCCGACTGCGCGCTCGGCGTGGAAGCCGTGGTCGAGGCCCTCGCCGGCCGTACGCTCGCCTCCGCCGGCAGCGGCTGGGTCGATGGCCTCCGCAAGGACGCCGCGAAGAACGAGGCCGCCATCGCCGAGCAGATGGCCTCGGACGAAGAGCCCATCAACCACTACCGCCTCCTCCGCGACATCCGCGACGCCATCCCGCGCGACGTCAACGTCAGCGTCGATGCCGAGATGACGATGGGCGTCGCGCGCGCCGTGCTCCCCGCATACAACCCGCGCGCCCTGCTGAACTCGGGTACGACCGGCTGCATGGGCACCGGCGTGCCGTACGCGCTCGGGGCGAAACTGGCGATGCCTGACCGGCCGTCGGTCGCCGTCATCGGCGATTACGCCTTCGGGGCGGCCGCCATGGAGGTCGAAACCGCCGCCCGCGTCGGCGCCAACGTCGTCTTCGTGATTTCCAACAACGGCGGCATCGCCGGGCATAGCATCCAGGACCGCATGTTCGCCCCGGACGCCCCGCCCATCGCCGCCCTGCTCCCGGTGAACTACGAACGCATGGGCGAAATGGTTGGCGGCTTCTCCGCGCGCGTCACGAAGCCCGAGGACATCCGCCCGACGATCGAACGCGCCATCGCCGCCAACACCGTCGCCGTCATCAACTCACCGCCCGAGTCACCACCGACCCGAAGGGCGGCCGCGTGAGCCACCGCCGGCACGCGCGGCGTGATCGCAGCCTGGCGCGGGACACGGTCCTCGGCGCCGCGCTACAGGCGGACAACGCGGCACTCTCCCCCCCTGCGGCGGGGGGGGCGCCTTTCCCCCCCCCCCCCCCCCGGGGGGGGGGAGGGCGCCGCCCCCCCCCGCCCCCCCCGACGCCGCCAGGGATCGATCCGCAACTGCAACTGCCGATAGCAAGAAGACCCCTTTTTGTTCCCCCCCCCCCCGTTTTCCCCCCCCCCCCCCCCCCCCCCCCCTGGGGGGGGGCGGCCCCCCCCCCCCCCCCCCCCCCCCCCCAAACCAAGGACAGGACGGGGTTAGGATCTGCGGGCCCTGAAACTGGAGCTGGTACTCGGATGCCGATCACGAGGATGTCATCGAGCTCTTCCCACCCCCCCCCCCCCCGGCCCCCCCCCCCGGGCGCCCCACCCGGGCCCGGGGACCGCGCGGTCCTCCCTCCCCCCCGACCGGCCTTCCCTCCCCGCCAATCCCGGCCCCACGACCGTGAACCACGCCTTCGCGCCCGGCTACCGTGGGACCACATCCCCCTGAGCCAGCCGCGGAGGCGACATGTCTACATCCCCCAATGGCGTTTCCGCCCCCGTCGGGAGCGCCGTCACTGAACTTCCCGCCGACCGCGTTCGTGCCCGTATCGATCTCGCGCTCCTCCCCTCCTCGACGGCGGAGATCGCGCCGCTCACCAGCGTCAGCGGCCAATCGCGCGCGCAGGAGGCGATCCGCTTCGGCCTCGGCATCCCCGCCGAGGGGTACAACATCGCCGTCTCCGGCGAATCCGCCTCCGGCCGCGGCACCGCCGTCCGCCTGCTCGTGAACGAGTTCGCCGCCAAGCGCGACTCCGCTCCGGATTGGATCTACCTCTACAACTTCACCGACCCGCTTCGGCCGCGGGCGGCCTCGTTGCCCGCGGGCATGGGCGCGCAGCTCCAGAGGGACCTCGCCCGCCTCGCCGACCTCTGCCGCAAGGAGATTCCGCGCGCCTTCGAAAGCGACTCCTACCAGGAACGCAGCCACACGACCCTCGAACCACTCGAAAAGGAACGTGACCGGGCGATCGAGGAGATGCAGCGCAGCGCCTCCCTCCAGGGCTTCGCCGTCAACGTCACTCCCATGGGATTCGCCATCCTCCCGCTGGGTCAGGACGGGCGCCCGATCTCCCCCGACGTCATCGCCGGCCTTCCCCCCGACATCCGGCAATCACTGCAGGCGCGCAGCGAAGGGGTCGAGGAACTCGTGGCCGCCACCCTGCGCGAGATCCGCGGCCTCGATGCGCGCGGTCACGAGGCCATGGAGGCCCTCGACCGCGACGTCGCGCGCTTCGTCACCGGCCACGCCATCGATGACCTCCGCGCGCGCTACAGCGCCTACGGCATGGAATCGCACATCGCGGAGATCGAGGCCGACATCCTCGCGAACCTGGAACGCTTCAAGCAGCTCTCGTCCGCCGCCCTGCGCGAGATGCCGCCCCAGCTCGTCGCGCAGGTCACCGCGGAGCGCGAGGAGGTTCTCCGGCGCTACGGAGTCAACCTCTTCGTGACCACCCAGGACGGCCACCCCGGCGCACCCGTCATCGAGGAACGCAACCCCACCTACCAGAACATCGCCGGCCGCATCGACTACGAAGCCCACTTCGGGGCGCTCACGACCGACTTCACCCATCTCCGTCCCGGCGCTCTCCATCGCGCGAACGGCGGGTACCTGATCCTGCAAATCGAGGACCTCGCCGCCGACCCGCGCGCCTGGCTGATGCTCAAGCGCACGATGAAGACCCGCGAGCTGCGCGTGGAGGGGCTCTCCGACCTGCTCTTCACGCTTCCCTCCGTGAACCTGTCGCCGGCCGCCATCCCGTTCTCCGCGAAGGTCATCCTCATCGGCGAACCGGCCACCATCGCCCTCCTCGAACTCGTTGACCCCGACTTTCCGCAGCTGTTCAAGATCCGCGCCGAATTCGAACCGGATGTCGTGCTCGATGCCGATGCGGCACGCTCCTACGCCGCCTTCGCCAGCCGCATCTGCGAATCCGCTGCCCTGCCCCCGCTCGACCGCGAGGCCATCGCCGAGCTGCTCCAGTACGGCGCCCGCCTCGCCGAGCGAAACGACCGCGTGAGCACGCGCTACGGCGCCATCGGCGACCTCGTGCGGGAGGCGGCGCACGTCGCCCTCATGCGCGGAGCCGCTATCGCGAGTGGCGCCGATGTCGCCGCCGCGGTCCGCGGCCGCGGCGATCGCGCCGGCCTCATCCCCGACCGCCTCCGCCGCATGATCTCCGAAGGCACGCTGAGGGTGGACACCGAAGGCGCCTGCGTGGGCCAGCTGAACGGGCTCGCCGTGTACTCGGTGGGCGCGCACGAATTCGGCACCCCGTTGCGTATCTCCTGCCGGGTCGGCATCGGCCGCCGCGGCGTCGTCGCCATCGAACGCGAGGTCGAACGCAGTGGCGCCATCCACAGCAAGGGCGTGCTCGTCCTCAGCGGCTACCTGTCCGGTACCTTTGGCCGGTCTCGTCCGCTCGCCTTCAGCGCCAGCCTCACCTTCGAACAGAGCTACGACGAGGTCGAAGGCGACAGCGCGTCGTCGGCCGAGCTCTATGCGATTCTCTGCTCGCTTGCCGACGTCCCCATGCGCCAGGACGTCGCCGTCACCGGTTCCGTCGACCAGTTCGGCCGAATCCAGGCGGTCGGTGGCGTCACGGAAAAAGTTGAGGGCTTCTTCGACCTCTGCCGCGATCGCGGCCTCACCGGCACGCAGGGCGTCATCATTCCCGCGGTGAATGCGGTCGACCTCTGCGTCCGCACCGACGTCCAGGAAGCAATCGCGGCCGGCCAGTTCCACATCTGGCCCGTCACCCGCGTCGAAGAGGGACTGGCTGTACTCACCGGGTTGCCCGCGGGCGAGCCGCAGGCCTTCGGCACCTACCCGGAGGGCACCCTCTTCCGCATGGTCTCCGACGCCCTCAACGCCATGCACCAGGCCATTTCCGCATCACCCGCAACCGAGTAATGCCGTTTGCCGATTGCCGATAGCCGATAGCCGATAGCCTCCCCGCGCCCGGCCACCCTCAGCACTCAGCACTCAGCTCTCGGCACTTCCCCTACCCCCCAAGAGCCTTCACCGCCGGGATCGGCCGGGCGCTTGTCCGGTACTGGAGCTTGCCCTCCTCGAGGAGGTCGCCGCCACGGCAGTCGTTCACGACGATCGCCGGGAAGCCCTCGACTTCGAGGCGCCGGATCGCTTCCGTGCCAAGGTCCTCGAAGGCCACCACTTCCGCCTTCTTGATGTGCCGGTTCAGGAGCGCGCCCGTGCCGCCCACCGCGATGCAGTACAGCGCGTGATGGTCCTTGATCGCCTGGCGCACCGCGGGGCCGCGTCCGCCCTTGCCGATGATGCCCTTCAGCCCGAGGTCGAGCATCGGCTCCGTATAGGGGTCGAGGCGCATCGCCGTCGTCGGGCCCGCCGAACCGATGACCGCGCCCGGCCGGGGCGGCGTCGGTCCCACGTAGTAGATGACCTGCCCGGTGAGGTCCAACGGCAGCGGCTCGCCCTTCGTCTTGAGCTCGATCAGCCGCTTATGGGCAGCGTCCCGGGCCGTGTAGATCACGCCCGTGAAGGTGACGTGGTCGCCGACCTGCAGCCCGTCGATGACGGCGTCGGTGAGCGGAGTGGTCAGTGCGATGCTGGCGCCCATGGCGCGGCCTCCTGTGCAACTGGCGCCGGCGTCGCCGCCAGCGGTTTCGAGAGAATCAAGAAGTGAACCGGCTGCGAGAGCTGCTCCGGGACCGGGAAGGGTGCCGTCCCCGTCACGGCGTACCCGAACCGTTCGTAGAACGCCGGCAGTTCGGTTCGAAGGTGGACCACCTCGATGGAAAGGGAGTCGCAGCCGCGCGCCGCGCACCGCGCCTCGGCGGCCTCGATGAGCTGCCGCCCGATGCCCCGGCGCTGGTGCTCCGGCGCCACCGAGAGCATGCCGAAGCGCCCTTCCGGTGGCTCGGTCGTAATGGCCACGCACCCCACGATCGCGTCCCCCTCGGTCGCCACCAGCACCTGCCCGCGTGCCACGCGTGCCGCGATCTCCTGCTCGTCTGTGCGGTCCGGGTGCACCTTGAAGAACGCCTCCACCACGTACGCGGCGTTGATGACCGCCGTGGCGGCCGCCACTTCGCCGGCGCGGGCCGGGCGGATGATGGTCACAGCGCCTTCACCATGCCGCAGTGATGGTGTTCGCCATCGATATCGAAGTGGCCCGCCGGGTACGTCACCTCGCGGACGACCTCGTACCCGAGCGGTCCGTAGTACTCCACGAGTCCGAATTCGCGAACGGTTGAAAGAACGACGCGGGTGTACCCTCGCTCGCGCGCGATCCGCTCCGTCTCCGCCAGCAGCCGCCGCCCGTACCCGCCGCCCATCGCATCGGGCGCGACCGCCGCAAGGCCGAAGTAGAGTGAGCCCGGCAGCTGTTCCGGTTCGAACGGGTCCTCGTCCACCTCCAGCGCGGTGGCGGGGCAGAGCATCGCCGTCGCCACGAGCCGGCCATCCCGCCGGATCTGCAGGAACTCCGCCCCCGCGGGAGACTCGGCGAGCAGACCTTCGGGAGACGTGCGCGTCCCGTGGTAGATCGGATAGCGCGCGAACGCGGCGTTCACCACGGCCGCCGTTTCCGCGGTATCGATCTCCCTCGCGGGGAGGAGCGCAAGCTCGACCGTCTCCGTTTCCATCCGGCCGCCCTAGAGGATCGCTTCCTTCGTGCGCGCGCTGTGGCACTGGATGTTCACCGCCACCGGGAGCGCCGTGATGTGCGTCGGGTAGGTGTCCACGAAGACGTCGAGCGCGGTCGTCGATCCGCCCACCGCCTGCGGGCCCACGCCGAGCGCGTTCACCGCCTCCAGCAGCTCGTCCTCCAACAGCGCGACCTCGTCGTCCCCGTGCCGCGACCCGATCTTGCGGAAGAGCGAATGCTTCGCCATCGTCATCGCCTTTTCGGCCGTCCCGCCAATGCCCACACCGATGACGAGCGGCGGGCACGGGTTGCCCCCGGACATGTCCACGGTTTCGCACACGAAGTCGATGACGGCCTGCTTGCCCATGCCGGGGAGGAAGTTCTGGTAGCGCGACATGTTCTCGCACCCGCCGCCCTTCGGCATGAAGAGCAGCCGGACGCCATCGCCCGGGACGATCTCCGTGTGGATGATGCCGGGCGTGTTGTCGTTCGTGTTCGTGCGCGCGCTGAAGGGGCGGGCGGCGATCGACTTGCGCAGGTACCCTTCGCCGTACCCCTTGCGGATGCCTTCGTTGATCGCGTCGATCAGGTACCCGCCGTTGATGTGGACGTCCTGCCCGACTTCAACGTGGACGACGGCACTGCCGGTGTCCTGGCACAGCGGCAACATCCGCGTGCGCGCGATCTCCGCGTTCTCCAGGATCTCGTCGATGATCTGCACGCCGAGTGGCGAACGTTCGGTGCCCCGCGCCGCGCGAATGGCGCCTTCGACGTCCTCGGGCAGGAAATGCGTCGCCTCCACGGCGAGCTTCGCGACCGCCTCGGTGATGGCGGCGGCGTCAATTTCACGGATGGCCACGGTGCTCCCCCACGCGCCGCACGCCCGTGCGGCGTCGAACTCATCTCGATGGGGGGAGGGTACCGCGCGCCGCTCGCAGCCGCATCCGCTCACGCGCTCCGATTGAGGTTGTTTCCCACCGCCGGGTCGAGCAACGCCACGAGGTCCTGGCCCATCTGCTTCGCGACGTCCATCACCTTCACCTGCGCCGCCACCGCGACGCGCGCCCGGATCGTCGCGCCAGGGTCCAGCGGGTCGATCGGCTCGGAAGCCGGGCTTAGCGCACTCAACATGTTCATACTGCGAT
The DNA here is from genome assembly GCA_016703545.1 of Candidatus Amarobacillus elongatus. Lineage (GTDB taxonomy): Bacteria > Chloroflexota > Dehalococcoidia > Tepidiformales > Tepidiformaceae > Amarobacillus > Amarobacillus elongatus. The sequence continues at coordinate 428,943 of JADJBX010000001.1, read as the reverse complement.
GGTCGGCACCCCCGTCCGCTTCCTGAGTGCCGAACGCGTGGCCAGCCGGATCATCGCCCGGACGGTGCGGCGCCGCCAGTGTGACGCTCGCAACAGAACGCCCGCCGCCCGCGCGGCCTACAATTCGGGGCGAGGTTGTGCATGCCTGACCCAACGGTCACCATCCCGCGGGGCGGCCGCGTCCGCCTGCGCATCAATAGCCGTTCCGGCCGCATCCTCGTCACCGCCGAAGAGCGCGGCGACATCGTCGTCGAACGGGGCGATGCCCGCGTGTCCACCGGCGAGGACGGGCAGGTCCTGCTGGAGGCGCACGGCGCGGTCGAAGTGCGCTGCCCCGAGGGCACCGACATCCTCTGCGGCGCAATCTCAAGCCGGGTGGAGGTTCGCGGCCGCGCCGGCAGCGTCTCCGTCTCCACCGCGAGCGGACACATCGAAGTCGAGGAAGCCTTCGCCGCCGACCTCCGCAGCATCTCCGGGAGCATTGAAATCAAGCGCTGCGGCGAAGGCGGCTGCCGCATGTCCTCGAAGAGTGGCCGCCTCTCCGCCGAACGCACCATGAAGGCGGAGCTCTCCACCGTGAGCGGCCGCATGGAGATCGCCGAGGCCGCTGGCCCGATCCGACTCAAGACCGTCAGCGGCAACATCGAGGCGCGCCTCAGCGGCGCCTTCGACGCCTCCGCCTCGACCATCTCCGGCGGCGTCACCCTCACCTTTCCCGCCGCCGTGCACCCCCGCACGCGCTTCCGAACCATGAGCGGCCGGCAGCGGCTGGATCTCGCGCCGGGGCAGGACTGCGAGGTCAACGTCTCCACCCTGAGCGGCAAACTCGAAGTGGTGGGCGCCTGATGCCCGCGCCGGCCGCCTCGCCCGATGTGCTCGCCGGCGTCGTGATGTTCACCGACATCGTGGGGTTCACCGAATTCACCGCCATCCGCGGCGACGGTGAAGCGCTCGAGCTCCTCGGCGTGCAGGAGAGCATTGTCCAGTCGTGCCTGCCCGGCGGTTCCCGCCTCATCAAGGAGCTCGGCGACGGCCTCCTGCTCTGGTTCGATGACGCCTGCGCCGCCGTCGAGACTGCTCTCCTTCTCCAGGAGCGGTTCGAGCTCCACTCGGCCGATTCGATGCTCCCGCTCTGGGTGCGCATCGGCATGCACTGGGGCCGCCCGACCCCCCGCCGCGGCGACATCGTCGGCCACGATGTCAACGTCGCCGCCCGCATCGTCGACGTCGCCGGCCCCGGCGAAGTCGTCCTCTCCGAGCCCACGGTCGCCGCGCTCGAACGTCAGCCGGCCGCCGTCGCCTTCGAAGAGCTCGGGCCGGTGCTGATGAAGGGCATCCCCGACCCGGTCCGCCTGTACCGCGCGAGCCGCTGACCCCGGCCTGTCACCGTTCCGCCGCCGCACCGCACCCGGGACCTTCCGATCATCAGGTGGGAAAGATCCCGTTGGCGCACCGCGCGCCGCCGGCCGCGAAAGCGGGTCGCGCGGCGCCGGGCCGCTGGCGGCGCACCGCTCGCATCTCGTGGCGGTGCTCCCGTGGGGTGCTCTTGCCGTGATCGCGCCAACCATCGACCCTGTCGCGCTCGCCTACCACGAACTCCGTTCGCCGCTTGGCCTCGTCGCCACGGCCGCGCGCGCAGTCGCCGATGACTGTACCGACGACGCCACCCGCGCCCGCTGCGAAATGATCGTGCGCGCCACCGAACGCATGTTGCGCACCGCCGGCCAGGTCTTCCAGCTCAACCGCGCCTGCGAGGCCGACGCCGTTCGCTACCGCCCCGCCGAAGTCGTCGGCGACCTCGTCCACGACCTTCGCGGCCTCGATGTGCACGTCCGCCTGCGCATGCAGGAAGGCGTCCTCGTGCTGGAGACCAATGGCGTACGCGAGCAGTTCGAGGCACTCGTCCACACGCTGATCACGAACGCGCTGGACCACGGCGAGCCCGCGAAGGACATCCGCGTCAGCCTGCGCCAGCGCGACGGCCGCTTCGTCGTGGCCGTGCGAAACCGCGTGGCGGCCCGTGGCCGCCATCACGGCGCGGGCATGGGCGCCTACATCGCCCACGAACTCGCGCACCGCCTCGGTGCCCGCCTCACGTCCTCCCGCCGCGGCGAAACGTACGCCGCCGAGGTCGTCCTCCCGCTCGCTCCCTGAACCGCCGCCCCGCCGCTCACGTGATGAGGATGTAGCCGAAGCCGCGGACCGTGCGCAGCAGCAGCGGGTCCCCGCCGATCTCCTCGACCTTCCGCCGAACCCGCAACACCACCGCCTTCAGGAAGCCGGGATGCGCGGGCACCCCCGGGCAGGCATGCCGCTCCAGTTCCGCCTGCGACACGGGCCGGCCCAGGTTCGCCGCGAGGGCGCGAACCACCTCCCGCTCCGAGCGCGAAAGCGGCACCGACACGCGCCCGCGCCGGAGCGCCGGGGGCGAAAGCCGCAACTCCACGTCGCCGAACACGATGCCGTCGCAGGGCGCCCGCGGCGACGTCCGCATCAGCCGTGCACGCTGCGCCACCACCGCCAGCCGCGCGACATCGCCCAGCTCGTCATCCGTGAGCGCCGTCATGGCGCCGAGTTCCATGTACTCACCGGGGTCCACCCCCGGGGGGACACACACGATCAGGCTTGGCCCTACCTGTTCGATCAGCTCACGCGCCACGTCCCCGTGGTTCGTCGCGGGGCCCGCGACGAGCACGCCAATATCGGCGCGCATCCGGGCCGCCTGCTCCCGGAAGCCCGAAGGCCCCTGGAATTCGGTGACGAAGATCCCCAGTTCCGCCAGCGTCGTCAGCAGCCGTCCGCGCGGCGCTGGCCGCAGGTAGACGACGAGCGCCGTCAGCCCCGGCTGGATGCCCGCCGGCGAAGGCCGGTTTGCGGCGACGACCATAGTTCCCTCCGATCCTCGCCGGAGCTTGCCAGCTGCCGGGCGCCGTCGCGTTGAGATCGGGTGGCACGCTGGTTGATCGGCGGGGCTATCCGTGGACATCCGGTGCCCGCCCCACCTGCACCTCGCCGGCGAATGCCTCTCGCCCCCACCTGTCCGTCAAGAGCCCGCCCCTCCCTGCCGATACCTCTTGCGAAGGCTCGCGGCATGTCCGGCGGCTGGTGCGCGGCAACCCTCGAAAGCACAGGGCCGCCGCTCCCGCTCGCGCCGCGGCCCAGGCACGAAGGGAGGAACCCGCATGCTCGTCCTGGTTGTCGAAGACGATGAGGACTACGCGGAGATCATCTCGCAGACGCTGAAACGCGACTCCCACGACGTCGTCGTCACGGGGTCCGGTTCGGCGGCATTGCGCTTTTCGGCGAGCAAGCAACCCTCGCTCGCCGTGCTCGATGTCCTCCTGCCCGATGGCTCGGGCCTCGATGTCTGCAAGAAGCTCCGCGAAACCCAACCCGGCCTCCCGGTCATCTTCCTCTCCTCCCTCGACCGCTCCTCGGATGTGGTCGCGGGTTTCAACGCGGGTGGCGATGACTACGTCACGAAGCCGTTCCACCCCAGCGAATTCCTCGCTCGCGTGCGGGCCGTCTCGCGCCGTTCGAACAGCAACGGCGTGCCCGTGAAACAGGCCCCGCAGCGCATCCAGGCGCTCGGCCTCGAACTCGATGTCACGAACCAGGCCGCCTACCTCGACGGCATCAACCTCAACCTCACGCGGCTCGAATTCGAACTGCTCTGCCAGCTCGTTCGCTACCCCGGCCAGGTCCTCTCCCACGCGTTCCTGTCCGAGGAGATCTGGGGCTACAAGAACGTCAACGACGCGACGCTCCTCAAGGGCCACGTGAGCTCCATCCGCCAGAAGATCCGTAACGCCGGTGGCAACGAGGAGATGATCCACACCGTCCACGGCGTCGGCTACAGCTTCACGCCCGTCTAGCCCGCCGGAGACCGCCCATGCGCCTCGCGATCGCCGAGCCCGATCCCGCCGCCGCCGACCTCCTGATGTTCGTCGCCCAGCGCCGCGGCCATCAGCCCGTCTGCGTCCCAGGCATCCAGCGCCTGTTCGATAGGCTCCCCTTCGAGCCGTCCGCCGCCATCGTCTCCCTCCCCGACATCGACAGCGCCGCCCTCGACGCGCTCGTGCGCCTGCGCGGTCAGTTCCCGAGATCCCCATCCTCCTCATCACCGAGAAGTCGCCCTCGAACCCGCCGATCATGGCGCTCAAGGCCGGCGCCAACGACGTCATCATCAGCCCCTACAACCCGTACGAAGCGGTCCTGCGCCTCGAAGCATGGGCGAGCGCGCGCGCCACGCCCGGCCACCCTTCCGGCGGCATCCGCCTTGGTGACCTCGAGGTCGACCTCGATGCCTTCGCCGCCACCAAAAACGGCAAGGCGCTGCCCCTCACGCGCCTGGAACGCCGCCTCCTGTACTCCCTTTGCCAGCACCACCCGAACATCGCGCCCATCGACCGGCTGCTCGTGTTCGGCTGGGAATCGCTCGACGACCCCGACGCGGCTCTCCTCAAGACCCACATCTCCCACATCCGCAAGAAGCTCCGCGACGCCGGTGGCCTGCCCTTCGAGATCGTCTCGCAGCAGTCCGTGGGCTACGCGCTGCGCATGGCCGGGGAGCAGTCCCGGCAGCTCGCGAGCTGAACCATGCGACGCTACATCCTCCAACCCGCCCCCCGTACCGCCCACGTCCCCGTCGGCCCCCTCAGCGTGCTCAACGGCGACCTCGAGGACGCCGGCCGGCTCTGCATCGAAGCGATCGACGCCGGCGCGGGCCTGCGCGTTGCCACCGCGAACCTGGACTTCGTCGCCCGGGCCCGCCGTGACGCCGTCCTCCGGGCCGATCTCGCCGCATCCGGCCTCGTCGTCGCCGATGGCGCCCCCGTCGCGTGGCTTGCCCGGCTCGCCGGCGGCACCCACACCCGGCGCGTCACCGGTGTCGACCTCGTTGCCGAACTCTGCCGCCTCGGCTCCGAACGCGGACGCCTTCGCCTCGCGTCCTATGGCAGTTCCCCCGAGGTCGCGGCCGCTGGCGCGCGCGCGCTCGAAGCCCGCTACCCCGGCATCGAGTTCGTTCTCCAGATCTGCCCGCCGTTCCGTGCCCTCACCGCCGAGGAACTCGCGAACCACCACGCGGTCATCGCCGCGGCGCGCCCCGAGGTTGTGCTCGTCGCGCTCGGGTGCCCCCGCCAGGAACGGTTCGCGGCCGAGCACTTCGACGCCGCCCCCGGCGCCGTCTGGATCGGCGTGGGCGGGACCTTCGACTTCTACGCGGGCATCAAGCGGCGCGCACCGCGGCTGTTGCAGGCCGTGGGCGCCGAGTGGGTCGCGCGCCTCGCGCAGGACCCGGGGCGTCTCTGGCGGCGGTACCTGCTCGACGACGTCCCCGCCTTCGCGGCCGTCTCCGCGCGCGTGGCCACCGACCGCCTCCGCCACGGCCCCATGGAGGTGTCCGACGCGGCCGCCCTCGCCCGCCGCACCCCGAGTGGAGGCGCCCCCGCTTCGGCCACTGGCCAATAACCCGCCTGCCACCGCCTCTCAACAGGCAATCAACGGCTCACGCTCATCGTTACCAGTGACGCGGGGTCATCCCGCCAGGAGCTGAGAAGTGACGAGCATCGCGGTCATTGGGTGTGGGTACGTCGGGGCTGTGTCTGCCGCCTGCTTCGCCGAACTCGGCCACACCGTCCACTGCATCGATACCGACCCCTCGCGCGTGGCGCTCCTCCAGCAGGGCCGGAGCCCCATCCACGAACCCGGTCTCGAAGACCTCCTGCGGCGCGGCATCGACGCCGGCCGCCTCACCTTCGCCGCCACCTACCCCGACGTCTTCGACGCGCGCATCGTCTTCATCGCCGTCAACACCCCGGAGGCCCAGGAAGGCGCCGCCGACATCCGCGCCGTGCGCGATGCCGTCAGCACCGTCGCCGCCCGCCTCAAGAACCACTCCATCATCGTCAACAAAAGCACCGTCCCGATCGGCACCGGCGACCTCGTCGCGGGCATGGCCGAACGCGCCGGCTGCCGCTCCATCGCCGTGGTTTCGAACCCCGAATTCCTCCGCGAAGGCAGCGCCATCAGGGACTTCATGGAGCCCGACCGCGTCGTCCTCGGGTCCGATGACCGCGAGGCCATGGACCGCGTCGCCGCGCTCTACGCACCCCTCTACCCGGTCGTCCAGCGCGTCGATATCCGTACCGCCGAGATGATCAAGTACGCTTCCAACGCCTTCCTCGCGACAAAGATCAGCTTCATCAACGAGATCGCCTCCATCTGCGAAACCCTTGGCGCTGACGTCGAGGAGGTCGCCCGCGGCATGGGCATGGACACCCGCATCGGCGGGCAGTTCCTTAAGGCCGGCCTCGGCTGGGGCGGCAGCTGCTTCCCCAAGGACGTGAAGGCGCTCGCCCACATGGCCGCCGTTCACGGCGCCCACCCGCAGCTCCTGCGCTCCGTCATGGACATCAACCACGACCAGCGCCTCCGCGCCGTCCAGAAGGTCCGCCAGGCCCTCGGCGACCTCGAAGGCCGCCGCGTGACCGTCCTCGGCGCCGCGTTCAAGGCGAACACCGACGACCTGCGGAACTCCCCCGCGATCGAGCTCGCCAACCTGCTCCACCTCGAAGGCGCCCACGTCACGGTGGTCGACCCCGTGGTCCCCGCCGCCCGCCTGCTGGCCCTCGCGCCGCACGCCACCGTTGCCCTCGACGCCGTCGAAGCCGCCTCCGGCGCCGACGCCGTCGTCCTCGCCACGGACTGGCCGGAGTTCCGGACGCTGCCGTGGCACACCATCGCCGCCCACATGGAGCGCGCCGTCCTCGTGGACACGCGCAACTACCTGGACCCTGCCGCCATGCGCGCCGCCGGGTTCGAATACCGCTGCATCGGCCGCCCGGGCGCCGAAGGGTCGGCTACCCCCGAGTTCATCGAGGCCTGATGCGCATCCCGTGACACCCATGCGAACGCGCCCGCCGATCCGGCGGGCGCCTTCGCGTGAAAGAGCCCTGAACGGCCGCGGGGCGACGCCACGTCCGCCGTTCCGTACGATGGTTCCGTGGAAGACGTCACCGCCCGCCATACCGCGCCCGCGCCCCGCCGCTTCGCCGTGCACCCGCGCGATGCCTGGTTCGTCCTCGTCGCGGTCGCCGTCGTGGCCCTCGACCAGTTCACGAAGTGGATCATCCGCCAGGAAATCGAATACGGCACCGCCATCTGGGACCTCGGCTTCTTCCGTCTCGTCCATATCACGAACTCCGGCGCCGCCTTCGGCATGCTCCAGGGCGCCGGCCCACTGCTCGTCGTCACGAGCGTCATCGGTGGCGCCGCCATTGTCGTCTTCCTCTTCAATCCCGGCTTCGCCCACCCCCTGATGCGCGTGGGTCTCGCGCTCATGCTGGGCGGCGCTATCGGCAACCTCATCGACCGCGTTCGCGTGGGCGAAGTCGTCGACTTCCTCAAGGTGCCGAACTTCCCCGCGTTCAACGTCGCCGATTCAGCCATCACCATCGGAGTCGTCGCGCTGCTCTGGACGCTCCTCATGCAGGAGAACGAACCATCGAAGTCCACCGACTAGCAGCCGAATACGCCGGCCGCCTCGACGCCGCGCTCGCCGCGGCCCTCCCGGATCTCAGCCGCGTACGCCTTCAGCGGCTCATCGCCGCCGGCCACTGCACGGTCGATGGCGCCGTCGCCCGCAAGCCCTCCCACCAGGTCGCGACCGGCTCCGCCATCGAAATCGAAGTGCCTCCCATCGAGCACATCGCGTCCGACGTCGCCTTCGACCTCCCCGTCCTCTATGAGGACTCCGCTCTCACCGTCATCGACAAGCCCGCCGGGCTCGCGGTGCACGGCGCCCCTGGCGACGAAGGCCCATGCGTGGCCGCATGGTGGCTCGTTCGCCTCGGCGCCGACGCGTCCTCCTTCGACGCCGAACGGCCCGGCATCGTCCACCGCCTCGACAAGGACACGACTGGCGTGCTCGTGCTGGCGAAGACGCCGAAGGCCCAGGCCGCCCTCAGCGCCGCCTTCGAAGCCCGCGCAACTGACAAGACCTACATCGCCGTGTGCGACGGCCACCCGCCACGGGAGCGCGCCGTCATCGACGCCCCCATCGCGCGCCACCCCGGCGACCGCACCCGCATGGCCATCGTCCGCAAGGGCCGTGCCTCCCGCACCAACTACGAAGTGCTCGCCTCCGACAAGGAGACCTCGCTGGTCCTCGTGAAACCCGAGACGGGCCGCACTCACCAGATTCGCGTCCACCTCGATGGCGTGGGCGCCCCCGTGCGCTTCGACAAGGTCTACGGGCGCCCGGGCCCCGGTCGCCAGCTGCTCCACGCCTGGCGCATCACCGTCCCCCACCCCGAGGGCGGCACCCTCACCGTCACCGCGCCGCTGCCTCCCGACATGTGCGAGGCCGTTCGCACGATGGGTGCTGAAACCGTAGCCTTGCCGTACACCATGCCTTGCGAAGCGACTCGCGCCGAGGGCGCGCCCGCCTGACGTCGTCCGCGAGGCACCCCGGAGTTCGAGCCGTGGCCGATATCGTCCGCACGCGTTACGCCCCAAGCCCCACTGGCGACCCGCACGTCGGCAACATCCGCACCGCGCTGTTCGCCTGGGCCCTCGCCCGCGCCCATGGTGGCAAGTTCCTCCTGCGCATCGAGGACACGGACCGCAACCGGCTCGTCCCGGAGTCCGTCGAGGCGATCTTCGAAAGCCTTCGCTGGCTCGGCATCGAATGGGATGAAGGCCCGGATGTCGGCGGGCCCTTCGCGCCCTACACCCAGTCCGAGCGCCTGCCGTTGTACCGCCGGGCAGCCGACGACCTGATTGCGAGCGGCCGCGCCTACCGCTGTTTCTGCACGGCCGAACGGCTCGACCAGATGCGTGCCGCGCAGGCCGCCGCGAAGCAGCCGCCGGGCTACGACGGCCACTGTCGCGAAATCCCCCCCGAGGTCTCCGCCGAGCGCGCCTCCCGCGAACCCCATACCGTGCGTTTCAAGATGCGGAAGGAGGGCGTCACCGTCCTCGACGACCTCGTGCGCGGCCGCGTGACCTTCGAGAACGCTCTCCAGGACGACTTCGTCGCCCTCAAGTCCGATGGCTACCCGACCTACCACCTCGCCCTCATCGTCGATGACACGGCGATGCAGATCACGCACGCCATCCGCGGCGAGGAGTGGATTTCGAGCGCTCCCAAGCACCTCCAGCTCTACGAGGCGCTCGACCTGCAGCCCACGAAGTTCGCCCACCTGCCGCTCATCATGGGCCCGGACCACAAGAAGCTCAGCAAGCGCACCGGCGATACCGCGCTGCTCGATTACCGCCGGAACGGCTACCTGCCCGAGGCGATGATCAACTTCCTCGCCCTGCTCGGCTGGTCCCTGGACGCAACCACCAGCATCGTCTCCGTCGAGGACCTCACCCGGAACTTCTCCCTCGAACGGGTCGTCCCCAACCCGGCCGTGTTCGATATCGACCGCCTGAACTTCCTCAACGGCCACTACATCCGCCAGATCGCGCCGCATGCCTGGATTGGCACCGTGACACGCTGGGCGGAGCGCACCGCCCCCGAGGAGGTTGCGCGGCCGCTGGACCCCGCGATGCTCGCCAAAGCCGCGCCCCTGCTCCAGGAACGCGTCGCCCGCCTCGACGAGATCGGACCACAGGCTGCGTTCCTCTTCGGTTTCGAAGCCCCCGAGTACGACGCCGCCGCACTTGCCGAGAAGATCGGCGGGAACGTGGCCGATGCGCTGCCCATCCTCGATGCCGCGCTTGTCGCGCTCGATGCCCTCGCCGAGGACCGCTGGGCGAAGGACGCGATCGAAGCCGCGGTGCGCGGGCTGGAGACCACGCTCGGTCAGAAGCTCCGGAAGTTCGTGCCGGTGCTCTATGTGGCCGTCGAAGGTAAGGCGACCGGCCTCCCGCTGTTCGATTCGCTCGAGCTTCTCGGTCGCGAACGCAGCCTGCAACGCCTTCGCACCGCGCGGGCGAAGGCCGAGCACGCCGCCTGAGACCGGCCGCGCCCGATTACTCGCGTGTCGTGCGCTCCCACCCCGCCGGTCCCCGGCGCGTGGCAAGGTTGGCGTACGTCCTGAGCTTGTGCGCGATGAAGCGCGGCGCCTCGGCCAGCGCGGCCAGTTCGCGCGGTGAAACGCGCGCACCCGCCAGTCCAACCGCCGCGTAGGTCGCGAGGCTGATCGGTGCCGCCGCCGCCAGCCAGGCCGGGCCACCGCCAACCAGCACCAGCACCGCCCCCGCGGCCGCCAGCGCCCCCAGCAATGTCAGGGGCAGCGTCGCCACATCCAGGGCCGCCGCTGCCGTGGCAGGGTGCCCCTTCGATAGCGCCGCAGCCGCCGCGGCGAGCGCCTCCCGCGCGAGCCCGAACCGGCCCCCCTCCCAGCGTTCGTCCTGCACCCGTGCGCCCGCGTAGCTCGATGCCATGTGGCCTCGCACCCACGCGCGCGGCTCGAATGCGACCGCCACTCCGCGCTTCGCAAGCGCCAGCGTCATCGCCGCGTCCTCGGTGATCCCGCTTCCTTCGAAGCCGTCGCGGATGAGGTGCCAGCGGAACGCCATCCCGTTCCCCTTCAGACCCGTCCCCAACCCCAGCCGCGCCATGCCGAGTGGGCGCGCGTGGTGGACCAGCAGGAACGCCAGGTGGCGCAGCTGGCTCAGCGGCGAATCGCCCGCGGCCGCTTCGTAGTGGACCTGCACCGCCTCCGCACCGCCATCCAGTCGCGCCGTTACGGCTGCGAAGAACGTGGGCGCCACCGTCGTGTCCGCGTCCACGAAGCACACCGCCTCGGGCGGCTCCGCGCGCTCGGCCAGCGCCGCGAGCGCGAACGACAGCGCGTAGCTCTTGCCGCGCCGTTCCGGGTCGAATCGCTCCAGCACCGTCGCGCCGTGTTCGCGCGCGACCGTGGCCGTGCCGTCGCCGCAGTTGTCCGCGACCACGATGATCTCGGGCGCGGGGTCATACGCCGCGGCGCGCAGCGAAGCCAGCGTGCCGCCCAGCATCGCCTCTTCGTCGTGCGCGGGAACGATGACCGCGAGCCGCCATGGCCGCCGTGCGGGGGGCAGCGCCCCGGGCCGTGGCAGCGCCACCAGCGCGAATGCCGACCACGCCAAACCATGCGCCAGGACGACCGCCGTGGCCGCCGTTCCCGCCACCGCGAACGGGCCCATCAGGCCGCCTCGCCGTGCGCCGCCGCCGCGCGTTCCCCGGCCCGTTCGTCTTCGGCCACACCAAGGCAGCTCGCGAGATTCGCCACGTACCGTTCGAGCGTGAAGAAGCGTTCCGCCGTGCGCTGCCCCTCCGTTCCAAGGCGGCTGCGTAGCCCCGCGTCGCCGAGAACCATTTCCAGCGCCCGCCGGAGTCCGCGCACGTCACCGGGCAGCACATAGAGGCCGCTGTCGACGAACGCCTCCGTCGAGGGCGCGAGCACCTGTGGGCCACGGTCGGCGGTCGCCGCTGCGTCGGGTTCACCCATTGCGCGCACCAGCGGCCCCCGCGTCACTTCGCGCTGCCCGCGCGAGGCCGTCACCACCACCGGCACCCCGCAGGCCATCGCCTCCAGCATCACCGTCACGCCCGATTGGTTCGCGACGTCGTGCAGCGGCACCACCACGCACGCCGCGCGCCGGTACAGCTCCCGCAGGCCCGCGAAATCGAGCGGCTGAGACAGGTGCTCGCAGTTCGCCGGCAGCTCCCCGGCGGTCGCGAGCGAGCGTGCCCAGTGACTCCCGGCGGCGATAACGACCCGCGCCGGCAGGCCCTCGACCGCGCGCACGAGCGTCTCGTAGTCCCGGTTCTCCGACCCCACCGCGAGAATCAGCGGCGTTCCGTCCTCGCCGCCCGGAGATGGCGTCCAGAAGGCGGTGTCCGCCTGGTACGGCACCAGCGCCGTTCGCCAGCGCCCGCCGATCCAGCGGCGCAGCCGCCGGTCCTGCTCGACGCTGTGCAGCACGATCGTTCCCGTCGTCCCGATCCGCGTGGCGAGGGCGAACAACGGCAGCTTCCAGCGGCGGCTTACGAGGTGGCCGATCATGACCACCCGCTCCGGCCGCCGCCGCCGCAGCGCGAGCGCCGCCAGGAGCGGCAGGCCCACATGCTCGCCGTCCGCGAAGAGGGTGTCCCCGGGCTCGGTCTCCCCCGCGAGCGCCCACGCCTGCCGCATGTGCGGTCCGAGCAGGCGGCCCCGGAGGCCCGCCCGCCGGGGGCCGTCGTCGCGGTACCGCACCCGCGCGCCAACCCGCGCCGCGAGTTCGAGGAAGTCCCTCCGCGGCCCGTTCGCAGCGAGGCGGGCCGTCTCCGCTTCCGTGGCGCTCACTGCCAGCCGGATGCTCATGCCGCCGCCTCCATGAACTCGATGATCCGCCCCGCGTTCGCCGCCGCGTCCATGCGCGCGCGGGCGTCGGCACGCGCCGCGGCGCCCATCCGTTCGCGCAGCCCGGCGTCCTCGGCCAGTCGCAATAGCACCTCCGCGAGCGCCGCGGGATCGCCGGGCGGGATGAGGAACCCGGTCTCGCCCTCGCGCACGGTATCCGTGTTCGACCCCACCGTCGTGGTCACTACCGGCAGCCCGGCGGCCAGGGCCTCGCCGATCGCCACCGATGTGCAATCGCCATAGGTGGGCAGGCAGAAGATGTCGGCCGTCGCGAACGCGCGGTGCAGCCGGTCGCTTCCCGGTGTCACGCCGCTCTCGACGCGCACGCCCTCGGCCGCGGGCACCGGGTGCCCGGTGACCAGCACCAGCTCCGCCTTCCCGCGCAGCTGCTCAAAGGCGCGCAGCAGGTCCGGCCCGCCCTTGCGTTCGAAGTCGCCGCCGACGAACAGGATTCGCGGCAATGGGCCGGGTTCGCGTTCGAGGTCGAAAAACGACGGCCCCGCCCCCGGGTGCGCCACGAGCACGCGCGCGCGGTCCACGCCGTAGTCCGCCGCCAGCGAGGCCGCTGCCCACTCCGACCACGCCACCACCCCCGCCGCCCGCGCAAGGACCGCGCGGTACCACGCACCCTTGCCACGTTCGAGCGCGCTGTGGTGCTGGCCGTGCTGGTACCAGTGGCCCATCGCGTCCACCTGCAGCGGCGTCGCGTCGAGGCTGACGATGTACTTCCCCCCGCGCACGGCCTGGGGCGCGAAGAGACTTACGGTCTGGGTGTGAAACAACGTCACATCGGCGGGCGGGCGGGCTCGCAACATCCGCCGCGCGATGTCGCTGCCGCGGATGGCCCATGGCAGCGGCAGGCGCGTCCGCTCCGGGTACTCCACCCGCACGATATCCGCCTCGACCCCGGCCGCCGTGATCGCTTCCTCGATATTCCGTCCGTGGGCGCGATGCCCGAGGGTCTGTTCCAGGCACAGGGCGAGGCGGGGCTTTGTCATTTCGCGAACTCCCGGGAGGTGCCGTGGTGCGGAGCGCGCCCCGCGGTCGCCCGCTCGTAGAACCGCCGGTACCGCTGGTATGTGGCCTCGACCGAGAACTCGGTGAGCACGCGGCGCTGCGTCGTTGCCGCGCACTCCCGGCGAAGTGCAGCGTCGCTGGCCAGCCGCGCGACGGCCGCGCCAAGCGCCGCCGCGTCGCCGATGGGCACGATCAGCGCGCCATCGCCGCCGGGCGCCACTTCGGCCACGCCGTCCACGTCCGTTGTCGCCATCGGCAAGCCCGCCGCCAGTGCCTCGAGCATGGCCACGGAGAGTCCTTCGTAGTGGCTTGGCTGCACGTAGATGTCGAACGCCGGGAGGAGCGCGCGGATGTCGGGCCGGTGCCCGAGCATGTGGATGCGGTCCTGCAGCCCCGCGGCGGCGATCGCTGCTTCGGTGTCGATACGCATCTCACCGTCACCGGCGATCGCGAACCGCAGCTCGGGCGCGAGCGGCGCCGCCTCCGCCGCCGCGTGCACGAAGTCCAGCGGCCCTTTTCGACGTTCCAGCCGCCCCACCATTACCGCGATCACGGCCTCGGGCGGCAGCCCCAGTTCGGCGCGCACCGCGTCCCGGTCCCGCGAGGGGGGCGCCGGGCGGACCGCGTTCGGAATGACCACGCACTTGCGGCGGTTTCGGCCGGCGTTGCGCAGGTGGCTGTCGCGATTCCCGCTGCTCACGAACGTGATGCCGTGGACCAGCCGGTCCGTGACTGCGAGTGACAGCCGCTGCCGCCAGTGGAGCCGGTCGGGCACGGGGTTCTGTTCGGTTCGCAGCCGATAGGGCACCCCCGCGAGCCAGGCCGCGACCACCGCCTCCTTGCCCATCCCCACCCACGGTGTGTGGACGTGGACCGTCCGCGGACGGAGTTCGACGAAGGCGGCTCGGAGCTCGCGCACGTTCCGCGGGATGCTGACATCGGGCCCGAAGAAGTGGCCCGCGCGCACGACCCGTGCCCCCGCGGCACGCAGGTCCGCGACGAGCCCGTCGAGCGCGGGTTCACCCGGGACTACCGCCGAGACGCGTTCGCCGTCGGCCGCCAGTCCCCGCGCGAGGTCCAGCAGCACCTCTTCGGTCCCCGCCCGCGTGTAGCTAATCGACACCAGGCAGGTGCCGTCGCGTTCGCTCATTCCTGTCCTCCCGCCGCCACGGAACGGTTGTGTGGTCGTTCGATGCCGCGCACCGGGCCGGGGAGGCTCGCGAACGCGGCCTGGTACTCGAGGTCGTAGGCGAGGCTCAGGCCGTGCATCGCCACCTCCTGGAACCCGAGCGCGAACAGCACCTGTGACGTGCGCGCCGCCGCCCGGGCCACGCCCCGCCGCAGCACCGGCGCCGGCAACGCGCGACGCAGCGCCCGCAGCGCGAAGCTGCGCCGCGATAGCTCCAGGTCGATGACGGCCAGCCAGTCCAGTTCGGGGTGCTTGCGTGCGATCTCGGCGTCGAAGCGCGCGTACTCGCGCGGAATCCGGAACCAGCTCTCCAGCGTCCGCCGCGAATCGTGCCAGCCCCGCGCGCAGGGTTCGAAGACGAACCGCACGCCGCGAGCCGCGAGCCGGATGCCCAGTTCGATGTCCTCGGCGCGGGTGAACGCTTCGTCGAAGCCGCCTGCCGCCAGCAGCTCCTCGCGGTGTGCCAGCGCGTTGCCCGTGAAGAACTGCCGCCACCCCGCCGGGTACTTGCCGTCGCGCATGCGGCGGTACTCCACGGCCAGCGTGCGCGCCTCCCATGCGTTCCAGGGCGTGGGGCGCCAGCCCGCGGGTGCCAGCAGTGGCCCGAACACCGCCGTCCCTGGCTCGCGACCGGCCGACACAAGACGTTCGAGCCAGTCCGGGGCGGCATCGACGTCGTCGTCCAGGAACGCGACCAGCGGCGCCGTCGCGGCGCGCAGCCCGAGGTTCCGCGCCAGCGCCGGCCCGGCGCTTCGCGCTCCGGGGCGCGCCGTCGTCCGCAGCACGCGCACGGGAATGCCGCCCTCCAGGACCGCCGGCGCCGGCACCGGCGGCTCGCTCACGTCATCGACGACGATGACCGCGAACTCCCGGAACGTCTGTGCAGCGAGCGACCGCAGCGTGCTCTCCAACCGCGCGTGCCGGTTGTGCGTGGGAATGATGACGTCGACCGCAAGGGGAGTGTCACTCATCGTCGCCCTCCTCGCGTGCGGGCTCGGCCGGCAGCATGAACGCGAGCGCCAGCGCGATGGCCAGCGGCCCGCTGCTGCGCACGCCCGCGAAGGCGAGGTCGACCCGCGCATAGGCGAGGTACATGACCAGCACGGCGCCGAGCGAAATCGCCATCACCGGGATGGGGGCACGCCGTGCCACCGCCCGCACTCCACGCACGCAGCGCGAGAACGCCAACACCCACGCCCCCGCGAACACGGAAATTCCGGCAATGCCCATCTTCAGCCAGAGCCAGAGGATGTTCTGATGGGGCGTGTAGAACTGCAGTGGCCAGAAGTCGAGCACGGGAAGGTCCACGTAACGGGTATACGGCAGCCCGAAGCCAATCCCGAAGACCGGGCTCTTCTGGAGCGTGCGCTGCAGGTTCTCGCGTTCGTTCTCGCGGTACAGATCCGAGCTCTCGTCGCGCGCGTCCGGCTGGAACTGGGAGCGAACGGCGCGCGCCGGTTCCGCCAGGGGCCCGCTGTGTCCGTTCCAGTACACCGCGAGGTAGACCGCGCTCAGGAACAGCAGCGGCACGCCCAGCGCCGTCAGGAGCACGGTTCGCTTCGGCAACAGCAGCCATGTGACCACCAGCATCCCCACGAGCATCACGAGGATGGCGCTCCGCCGGCCGGTCACGAGAATCGCCGCCGCCATCAGGATCACGTACAGCGCCGCGAGGGCGCGGTCGCGGTCCCGGGGGAGGCGCACCAGCAGCACCAGTCCGAGGACGCCCCCCACGCTCAGGAGCAGCCCGGTTTCATGTTCGAACCAGAACTCCATCGCGATGCCCGAACCGCCGCCCGCCAGCGTCGTGACGTAGCGGAAGATCGTCAGCAGCCCGAGCGCTGTCGTGCCCACAACCGTCACCCGCGCGACATCCCGCGCCGATGGCTGCATCCGCCACGCGACGACGAACGCCATCGCGCCGAACACCAGCCCCCGTGTCTCGTGGTAGACGAGGTTGCCCGGCGCGCCCCGCGAAAGCCCGTAGATTGCCCCCGCGACAAGGACCACGGGCATCAGCCGCACCAGTCCCGGGAGCGGCGTGGCCGGGCGCACCCGAGGCCGGGCCACAACCGAGGCCGTCACGAGCGTCAGCAGCACCTCGAACGGATTCACGGTCAGCGGCAGCGAGGACTGGATCGAGTGGGGGAACTGCCACAGCCCCAGCGCGAGCGGCTTCGTCACGTCCGTCGCCCGCGAATCGAAGGCGATGCCCGCGGCGAAGAGCACGTTCGCGCTCATGCGCGGCTGCAGGGCGATGAACACCAGCGCCGCGGCCACGACGGGAGCCAGTGCCGCCGCCGGGCCCACCACCAGCACGCTCGCCGCCCCCACCACCGCACCCAGCGTGCAGCCCAGCGCGGCGAGCACCGTCCAGGGGATGGGTACCGGGCGGCGCCGCACGCCGATCGCGCTCACTTCGCTACCCCGCGCGGCCCGCGGCCAGCAGCGCGATCATCGTCGCGCCCGTGACCACCAGCGCCGCCAGCGATTCCGAAGGGAACAGGCGCCGCACCGGCCGCATCGCGAGCGCCGTGCCCGCGGCGGCGAAAATGGCGATGGCGATCATGGCGCCTCCTCAGCTTGCGAGTTCGAACAGACGCTCGGCCCACCCGGGGATGCGCGAGGTCCGCCGGTTCAGCACGATCCCGAGCACGTTCGCGTCCTTGTGCAGCTCCAGCGTTCGCTCCAGCTCCTTGCGCGTGGTCCGTCCGTCGCGCACCACGATGAGCACGCCATCGCAGCGTTGCGCGAGCACTGGCGCCGCCATGGACTTCAGCGTGGCCGGCAGGTCCATCACGACGAACCCGCTGTTCGCCTTCATCGCGTCAATCAGCTCCACCAGCCGTTCGCTCCGGGCGATGCGTGAGGGGCTCGATGCGGCCGTGCCGGCGGTGACGACGCTCAGCGGGGCGCGCAGAAACCGGTGCGTGACCGCCGGCAGCGAAACCTCGCCGTCGAGCACGTCCGCCAGCCCCTTTCGCCCTTCCAGCCCGTATTCGAGGCTGACCGACGCGGTGTGAAAGTCGGCGTCCACGAGGGTGACCTGCGCGGCGAAATCCTGCGCCAGGCAGCTCGCGAGGGCGATGGCGACCGTCGTCTTGCCGTCCGCGTACCCGGGGCTCGTCACCCCGATGGCCACGGACCGTGGCGTCGAGAGCTCGCGCACCGCCGGCGGCCGCGGGTGCCCGGACCCGCGCATCGCCTTGAAGCCGCGAAAGCCCGGTCCGTTCGCCGCGAGCGCGAGCGGCTCGTGGTTGGTCATGGGTTCGGTGAACCGCAGCTCCGTCAGCCCCGAGAGCAACTGGATCTCGCGGATCGCCTCAAGCAGCTCCTCGCGCTCCCGCCGGTAGGTGTCGCGAATCATGCCGCCTCTCCTTCGGCCGCTTCCGGCGCCGGCGGGATCGAAACAGCGACCCGGCGTGCGAAATTGCCGCCCCCGCGCCGCAGGAGACGCAGCCGGTGCCGCGGCTTCAGCTCCGGCACCGCCCCGAGGAACATCACGGGCAGCCCCGCCACGTCCTCACGCGATCGGATGGTGTGGTCCAGGCGGTAGGCGGCGTACAGGTACCCCAGCGCGATGCTCAGCCCCACCACGAGCCCCGCCAGCGGGTACCCGTACTTCTGCGTGCGCGATTCCGCGATCGGCAGGAGCGGCAGCGACGGTTGGTCCTGCACGTTGAACGTCGCCGAGGCCGTGTTCGAAGCCGACGCCGCGTTCAGCCGCGCGTCCTGCAGGTTCTCCAGCAGCCGGTCCACCACCTTCGTCTGCGAATCGACCTTCCCCTGGAGCGATTGGTAGTCGACATCCACCTTCGTCTTGTCCGCGGCCGTGGGGTGCGCCTTGATGTACGCCGCCGCCTCGGCCTGTGCTTTCGCGAGGTCGTCCTGCGCCAGCGCGAGCTGCTTCTCGAAGTAGCTGACGACCGTCTGCGCTTCGCGAGCCCCTTCGGCCAGCGCGCGCTCCTGGAACCTGGCGATGACCGCGGCCGCCAGCGCCCGGGCGCCCTCCGCCGTCGGCGCGACCACGCGCACGCCCATCAGGTTCGGCCCGACTTCGAACACCTGCACCCGTTCGGTAATGAGATCGCCCGCCTGCTCGCGTGCCCGCTGGTCCGCGCCCTCGATCGTGAGCCCGGAGGCGAGCGCCACCTCGTCGCGGAACGCCCCCGTCTGCAGCAGATCGCCGAGCACCTGCACCTGCGCGCCCGCGGGTGTGGTCTGGCTATCGGTGGGCTGGCCGAAGGTGCCCGTGGTCTCCACGCCTTCGATCCGCGAAACCCAGGCCGTCGCCACCGACGCGTATTCGACCTTCTTTGGCTGAAACGTGAGGATGACGGCGGGCGCCAACACCGTGGGGATGAGCAACACCCACCACCGCCGGAACGCTATCTCTGCGAACTTTCGGGGAATCACGCTGCCTCCGTGCCTCTCGCGCCACGCCAGTCGCACGGCGACGGGGACGCTTTCGCGTCCCCGGTCCGGCCTATCCTGATTTACGGTTCGAACTGGCCCGGGCCGCAGCCCTTAGCAGGAGCCGCTGCCCGTGAGGACCGTCGTGACGGTCCGGAAAAGAATCTTCACGTCGAGCGCGAAGCTCAGGTTCTCGGCGTACTGCGTGTCCAGCAGCACCATGTCCGCGAAGTCGTGGTGGCCGCGCAGGGTCACCTGCCAGAGGCCCGTGATGCCCGGCACCACCGTCAGGCGGCGGAGGTGCGCCGGCGTGTACAGCGCCACTTCCCCCGGCACCGGCGGCCGCGGCCCCACGAGGCTCATGTCGCCCTTCAGCACGTTCCAGAGCTGCGGGAGCTCATCCAGGCTGCTCTTGCGCAGGAACACGCCCAGCCGCGTGCGGCGCGGGTCGTTCTTCATCTTGAAGATGTGGCCGTTCGCCTCGTTCTGGTCCATGAGCGACGCCTTCATCGCGTCGGCGTCCTTCACCATGGTCCGGAACTTGTAGCAGTTGAACGCCTTGCCGTTCTTGCCGATGCGCACCTGCCGGAAGAGCGGCCCGCCCGGCGATTCCAGCGCCACCGCGATCCCGATCGCGAGCAGCAGCGGAAGCGTGATGATGATCCCCGCCAGCGCGCCCATGATGTCGATCGCGCGCTTCCAGAGCGGCATCGGCACGAGATGCTCGGCCAGCAGGTCCTGGAGGGTCCCCTCGGCGGACAGCGACCACGGCTCGGCGGCGCTGTTCGTCGTCTGAATCGCGGTGTTGGGCGTCGTGGTCACTTTCGTCTCCGTTCGGGGTACATCCCGTGACAGAAGTAACGATGGAGTGATGGCGTTGACTGCCCGTGGAGCGAGGGTGGCTCGCCGGTTGCAGATGGGGGCGGGCGGGTGAACGCGCCGGTCCCGGCCGTCAACCGCCAGATTCAGAAGGCCCCCGCGCAGAGCGCCCTGAATGGCCAACCCGGTGAACAGCGAGAAACTACCAGCCCGGCGCACGGTTTCAGGCGGGGGGCACGACGGTGTCTTCGCCAGGTGGGCCCCCGCACTCGTCCCGGCACCTCGCGCTCGCAACCCGCTACCCCAGCGGCTACGCTTTCAAGACACCCACGAGAATCCACGCAGGAGACCGGCCGCCATGGCGACACCCGCAACCACGGAACTTCGCCCCGATGGAAAGCTCCGCCTCCCACCCGGCCAGCACCTCACCACCGGCTGGCCCGTCCTCCATTACGGCAGCGTCCCCCGCATCGACCTCGACAAGTGGCGCTTCAAGGTCTGGGGTCTCGTCGAGGAAGAGCTCGAGTTCACGTGGGACGAATTCAACGCCCTCGGCCAGACCAGCGATGTCAGCGACATCCACTGCGTTACCACCTGGAGCAAGTACGACAACGAATGGCAGGGCGTGCCCTTTAAGGCGCTCTTCGAAAAGCTCAAGGTGAAGCCCGAAGGCCGGTACGTGATGGTGCACAGCTACGGCGGCTACACCACCAACCTGCCCCTCGTGGACCTTCTCCGCGACGACGTCCTCTTCGTCCACACCCACAACGGCGAGCCGCTGTCGAAGGACCACGGCTGGCCCATGCGTCTCGTCGTCCCCCACCTCTACTTCTGGAAGAGCGCGAAATGGGTCGGCGGCCTCCAGTTCCTCTCCAGCGACCGCCCCGGCTTCTGGGAAACCTACGGTTACCACATCTACGGCGACCCCTGGCGCGAGGAACGCTACAGCTAAAGGTCAGTGCTGAGCGCTGAGTGCTGAGCGCCACGAGCCCGCCGGACGGCGGCCCGTGGCATCCCGGCCCACTTTTCTCCTTTCTCCTTTCTCCTTCCTCTCGTTCATCCGGTGCTCGACTGACGCGCGCGACGCATACTTCGCCCATGCCGACGCTTCCCGATGCCCTTTCCCCCGGTTCCGAAGCCGCTCTCTCGGCGTGGGCCGCGCGCGTGCGCGCCAACCGCGACCAGGCCGAGCGGATGCGCGAACCCGCGCCCCCCTCCGACTTCTACGCGCCCGTCGCCAGCAGCTTCCGCGCCGACCCCCGCCGGACCGACGAGCCCGTCCTCAACCACCTCCGCACGCTCGTACGGCCGGGCGAAACCTGGCTCGATATCGGAGCCGGCGGTGGCCGCTACTCCCTCGCGCTCGCCCTGGAGGCGAAGGAGGTCATCGCCGTCCAGCCCTCGAACGGCATGCGCGCGGTGCTTCGCCAGGCCATGGCCGAGGAAGGCATCGGCAACATCACCATCCACGAGACCGAATGGCCGACCTCCGCCCTCACGGTCCACGCCGACGTGGCCTTCATCTCCCACGTCGGGTACGACATCGAGGCGATCGGGCCGTTCCTGGACCAGATGGAGATGTCCGCCCGGCGCATGTGCGTCGCCGTCCTGCTGGCCGAAGCGCCCGCCACCCCCGCGAGCCTCTTCTGGCCCGGCGTGCACGGCGAATCACGCGAGCTGTTGCCCGCGCTGCCCGAGTTCCTGGCGCTGCAGCTCGCCCGCGGCCGCCTCTGCGAAGTGGCCCTCTTCGAACGCCCCGCGGCCACGTACGCCTCACGCGAGGCGCTGGTCGTCGGTATGCGCCAGCAGCTTTTCGTCGCGCCCGGCTCGGAAAAGGACCAGCGTCTCCACGACATGATCGACAAGATCGCCGTGCAGGACGAAGCGGGCCGCCTGTCGCTCGGGTGGCACGCCGCGCCGCTCGGTGTCGTCAGCTGGCGGGCGGGATAGGGGCGGCATCGACGGGCCCGGGCGCGGTTTGCCGCCCGGCCGCCTCCGCCCTATCCTTAACTGTCCACAAACGAAGCCAACTCCGGAGTAGCCCGTGCACGTCATCGGCCTCACTGGCGGCATTGCCAGCGGGAAGTCCACCGTGACCAACTTCTTTAAGGAGCGTGGCGTGCCGGTCATCGATGCCGACATCCTCGGCCATCGCACCTACGACCCCGGTACCGACACCTTCAAGGCGGTCGTCGCCACCTTCGGCGATGACCTCGTCGCCGCCGACGGAACCATCGACCGGCGCGTGCTGGGCGGCAAGGTCTTCGGCAAGCCCGAGGAATTGAAGAAGCTCACGGACATCGTCTGGCCCGGCATCCGCCACCTCGCCAGCGCCGAACTCGCCGAGCTCGCGAGCGAAGGCAACGGGCTCGCACTGCTCGAAGCCGCGGTCCTCTTCGAAGCCGGGTGGGAAGACCTGGCCGACGAGATCTGGGTCGTCGTCGTCGAGCCGGATCTCGCCGTGAAGCGGCTTGAAAGCCGGAACGGCCTCGATGAAGCCGCCGCCCGCGCACGCATCAATTCCCAGCTCTCGAACGCCGAACGCACCGCGAAGGCGAACGTGGTCATCGAAAACAACGGCTCGCTGGAAGCGCTCCAGGCGCGTGTCCAGGAGGAATGGACCAATCTCGAAGGGCGGCTGGGGGAAGCCAGCCGGGGAGGCAGCAGTGGCTGAAGTCATTACCACGCCGGATGGCGCGCTCATTCATGCCGTCGAGGAGTACAACGTCGAGGAGGAGCCTTACTACCTCCCCATCGGCGATGAGATCGCCCTCTTCGAAACCGCCTACGCGCAGCGGATCCCCGTCCTGCTCAAGGGCCCGACTGGCGCCGGCAAGACGCGCTTTGTCGAGCACATGGCATGGCGCCTGGGGCATACCCGCGGCGCCAACCGCAAGCCCCTCATCACCGTCGCCTGCCACGAGGACCTCACCGCCAGCGACCTCGTCGGCCGCTACCTGCTCGATACCGATGGCACGAAGTGGGTCGATGGCCCGCTGACGCGCGCGGTGAAGGTCGGCGCCATCTGCTACCTCGACGAAGTCGTCGAAGCCCGCAAGGACACCACCGTCCTCATCCACCCCCTCACCGACTACCGCCGCCTGCTGCCCATCGAAAAGCTGGGCCAGGTGATCGAATCGGCCGATGGGTTCCTCCTCGTCATCTCCTACAACCCGGGCTACCAGAGCGCGCTCAAGGACCTGAAGCACTCCACCCGCCAGCGCTTTATCTCCATCGAGTTCGATTACCCCCCGAAGGACCAGGAAGCCGAAATCATCGCCCACGAATCGGGCGTCGATAAGCAGACCGCGACCGACCTCGCCAAGCTCGGCGAGAAGGTCCGTAACCTGCGCGAGCACGGCCTCAGCGAGGGCGTCTCCACCCGCCTGCTCATCTATGCCGCCCGCCTCATGGTCAACGGCATCCCCGCCCGCCGTGCCTGCCAGGTCGCCGTCACCTGGTCCCTCACGGACGACCAGGAAGTCCAGCGCAGCATCGAAGAGGTGGTCACGAGCATCTTTGAGTAACCAGTTCCCGGTGCCCAGTTCCCGTGGGCGCCGGGGAGGCTGTTCCAGCAAGGGGGCAAGCAGGGTGCAGGTTCGCCAGTTCGAAGACCTCATCGCATGGCAGAAGGCACGCGCGCTAGCCGCGGCCATCTATACCGCGACGCGGTCGGGCGGCTTTACCCGCGATGCCGGGCTTGCATCCCAATTGCAGCGCGCCGCGGTGTCGGTCATGGCCAATATCGCCGAAGGCTTCGAGCGAAGGCGTCCCCTTGAGTTCGCTCGATTCCTTGACATTGCCGGCGCGTCCAACGCCGAGGTCCGCTCCCATCTCTACGTCGCACTGGACGTCGGGTACCTCGAGGCCGTCGCTCACGCAGAGCTGTCGGAGCAGAGCCGCGAGGTCGGTCGCGTCATTGCGGGCCTGCGCCGCTCCGTTCTCCGGGACCAACCTGGCCCGGGGCTTCGAGAACTTCCCGGCGCGTACGATCCCGACGGGCTCGTAGCCTTCGAACACACCCCGTCGTCCCGGGAACTGGGAACACGGAACTGGGAACTCGTCCCGGAGGGACAACCATGAGCGTCGTCGGTGACCTTCTCGCCCGCAACCAGGAGCGGCTCTCCGGGTTCCCTGCACCCCTGCAGCAGAACTTCGAGGCCGGCCTCCGTGCTCTTGCCACTCGGCTTTCCCCGAACC
Source organism: Candidatus Amarobacillus elongatus (assembly GCA_016703545.1). Lineage (GTDB taxonomy): Bacteria > Chloroflexota > Dehalococcoidia > Tepidiformales > Tepidiformaceae > Amarobacillus > Amarobacillus elongatus. The sequence goes on along the minus strand of JADJBX010000001.1, from coordinate 404,961 downwards.
AGCTGCAATCCTGGACCGAGACCGGCGTCGAACTGACCGCCCTCTCCCTGCGCTCCTGGGAAGCCGCCGTCGAGTATTTCCGCGCGGGCGCCGATATGCCCGGGAACATGACATGGGAGACCCTCGAGACCCTCGGCCGCGAGTCCATCCAGATGGCCGCCGAATCCGCGCCGCTCTCCGTCTCGTTCCTGCGGTCCTCGCCCGCCGCCGTCGGCGCCCTCGGGCCCGGTCACCTGCGCCAGTGGGCCGACCTCGGCCGGCGCCTCTACAAGGGGAACTGGAAGAGTTCCTCGCTCGCCTCGCAGTTTTACGACCTCGGGCCTCAGCTCTTCCCGGTGCTGCGCCTGCAGCAGGTCAGCCGCCTCGTCCTGTTCATCGACGAGCTCTCCCGCCACAGCTACGAACTCGCCTCCGCCTGCCTCGCGCAGGCCCCGGCCGTGATGTCGCGCCTCGATGACGACGACCGCCTGCCCTACATCGCCTTCGCCGTCGAACTCGCGCAATCCAGCTGGGCCGATTCCCGCCTCTATTTCGAACGCGGCGCCGCCCTCCTCCACAAAGGTGCACGTGCCCATGCGCGAGCGGTACCTCCTGCTCGCGGCTCAGGTCGCGCGCGGCCACAACCGTTCCGCGTTCCAGTACTTCGAAGACGCCGCCGTGGCGCTGGGCGAACTCGAACCCGACGACCACCACCGCGTCATCGAACTCGCCGAGCAGCTTTCGCCGTACTCGTCGTTCGCCGCCATGGACTTCGTCACCAGCGTCCCACGCGTCCTGGAACGGATCCGCATTGACGAGCTGGAGCCATGGCAGCAGGCCGGCCTCCGCATCCTCCAGCAGAGCCACGACGGCGGCGAGGCCTACTTCCGCCTCCAGTCCACGCGCGGCGAGGATATCCTCGACACCCTCTCGGCCCGCGTTGAGCTGAACAAGGTCGGCGAAATCCTCCGCCTGTACTGCAAGGCCCTCACCGGCCGCAACCTCAGCATCCAGACCACCGCCACCCTCACGGAAAAGGGCATCGGCTGGGTCGACCAGGGCAAGGCCAGCACCGAGGGCACGACCATCTTCCTGCCCGAGGTGATGGAGCGGTACACCGAGAAGGACGAGAACTTCGCCGCCATCAAGGTGTTCGCCACCCACCAGGCCGCTCGCCTCGAATTCGGCTCGTTCGAATTCCGCTTCGCGACGCCGCCCGCCGTCTTCGAAGACAGCCGCGCCGCGCTCGTCGAGGGCCGCGAGAACGCGGCGGTCACCGATATCGAGCGCTTCTTCGACCTCTTCCCCGACCGCCAGCTCGCCAGTGACCTGTTTACCGTGGTCGAGGACGGGCGCATCGACGCGGCTATCCGGCGCGAGTACGGCGGCATCCGCAAGCCGCTCAAGCGCATGCAGAAGGCCGCGCTCGAACACCGCCCCGACATCCGCCGGATGCCCCTGCGCACCGCGTTCGTCGAGAACCTCGTGCGCGCGAGCCTCGATGGCGCCAGCGCCATCCTCTTCCCCTCGAACCGCCAGACCGAGATGGCCCAGGGCCTCGGGCTCCTGAACGCGGTCGACGTCGATGGCGCGCTCGTCGAGGATTCCGCCGAGGCCACCCTCCGCCTTTACACCCTCGCCATGAGCATCCCCAACGTGTTCGAAGGCAACGACGACATCGAGTGGGATTCCGTCGAGCCCATGGAAGGCATGGAGCGCTCCATGATGGACGCCTCCGGCGAGCTCGGCGGCGGCCAATCCGGGGAGATGCAGCCCGGCGACGTCGGCCAGGGTGAAGAGCAGTATGCGAGCCCCGAGGACGTCGACTACCGCGGCGACTTTAAGCCCGAGCTCGTCCAGCTCCTCATGAAGCTGCGCGAAAACGCGCAGGGCGGCGACGCCGGCGAAATGTCACCGACTCCGCTCACCGAGGAGCAGCTCAAGGAACTCCTCGAAAAGAGTATGGACTTCGATCTCGACGCCCTCATGGAAGGCGACCTCGATTCCACCACCGGCATGTTCATGACCAACCTCATGAAGGAAGCCGGCACCCCGAGCGGCGAAAAGTCCGACAAGCAGGGCGATCCTTCAAGCGATAACAGTACCGGTGAGGGCGAAGGGGACGAGCCCCTCATTCCCATCATCACCGTGTACTACTACGACGAATGGGACTTCCGCGCGCAGGACTACAAGCCTCGCTGGTGCGCGGTCAAGGAACAGAAGCTCGAACAGGGCGAAGACAACTTCTACGAGAACACGCTGCGCGAGCACGCCGGCCTCGTCGCGCAGACGCGAAAGCAGTTCGAGCTCATGAAGCCCGAGCTCTTCCGCAAGATCAAGCGCCTCCCCGAGGGCGAGGATTTCGACCTCGATGCCGCCATCGAATGGATGATCGAAAAGCGCGCCGGCGTGAACCCGAACGAGAAGATCTACTGGCGCCGCAACAAGATCGAGCGCGACGTCGCCGTCGCCTTCCTGATCGACATGTCCGCCAGCACCGACGAAGAGATCAACAAGAAGGAGAAGAAGTACGTCGACGACTATTACTGCGACGATCCGCGCAAGTACCTGAGCTGGTGGGTTAGCAAGCGCCGCCAGGAACTGACGGCGCCGCCCAAGCGCATCATCGACCTCGAAAAGGAGTCGACGGTGCTGCTCATGACCGCGCTGGAAACCATCGGCGACCAGTACGGCATCTACGGCTTCAGCGGCTATGGCCGCGACAACGTCGAATTCTTCGTCATCAAGGACTTCGACGAGCACCTCGATGCGCCCATCAAGAAGCGGCTCGACAAGGTCGTCCCCATTCGCTCCACGCGCATGGGCCCGGCCATCCGCCACGCGACCCACAAGCTCAAGCTGACCGATGCGAAGGTCAAGATCCTCGTCCTCCTCAGCGACGGCCGCCCCCAGGACCATGGGTACGGGCGCGACCGCACGGAAAAGGAGTACGCCATCCATGACACCAAGCAGGCGCTGAACGAGGCCAAGCGCGAGGGCATCACGCCGTTCGCGCTCACCGTCGACCGCGCCGGGCACGACTACCTGAAGACGATGTGCGAGGACATGGGCTACGAAGTCGTGGCCGATATCGAGGCGCTCCCCAGCCGCCTCCCCGCCCTCTACCGCCGCCTCACCGAATAGCGAACAGAGAAAAGGGGAAGGAAGAAAAGGCGCTTGGAGCCCGCGCTCCAGCCCTTTTCTCCTTTCTCTTTTCTCCTGTCTGTATCCCCTATCGCTTCACTTGCGCGAGCGCCTGCTCGAACACCGCCTGGTCCTGTGCGCCCACCACGCCGAGTTGTTCGGCGAACACGAAGGTTGGGACGGCCGTCACGCCCACCGCGCGCGCCCACCCCAGCCCATCCTCGACCTGCTGCTCGTAGCGGCGGCTCTCCAGGGCTTCGCGCAGCTCGGCCTCGGGCAGGCCCGCCTGCCCCCCGATTCGCACCACCGTGTCGATCGTCCCGATGTCTTCCAGGTCCGTGAAGTACGCCTTGAACATCAGGCGGTGGAAGGCGAGCGGGTCCATCCCCGGGTGCGATTCCTCGTACTCGGCGGCGAACTCCTGTGCCTGGTGGGCCAGCATGCTGTTCGATGTGAACGTGCGCCCGCGCGAGAACGTGATGCCGAGTGACTCGCCGCGAAGCTCCAGCGCCGAGGGCGGGCTATCCGGTGAGGTCTGCGGCTTGCGCGGCTTCCCCTCGGGCGGGGTCGATGGGTCCAGCAGGTACGGCGCAAAGCGGACCGCGAGGTCGTGGCGCTGCATCAGCGTCTCCACCTCTCTCAGGCCCACATAGCACCAGGGGCAGACGAAATCAGAGACGATGATGAGGGACGTGCGGCCGGGCGCTTCGATGCTCACCTTCGTAGTATACCTTCAGCGACGTGACCCACTTCCGCTGGATCGTCGTGTCGGGTACCTCACGGCCGCGAGCCTCCGCGATCCGGTCCCACGTCTCCTCCGGGTCTTCGCCCAGCAACGCCAGGATCGAGGCCACGATCAGCGGCGAGCGCCCCACGCCCCCATAGCAGTGAGCCGCCACCGACTTCCCCATGCGCACCTCGTGCGCGAGCCGTTCGAACACCGGCGCGGCGGCCTCGAAGGGCGGCGTGAGCAGGTTCGGCACGGGGAAGTGGACGAACTCCAGGCCGGCCTCCGTGGCGTGGTGCTCTTCGTCCGCCAGCCAGAGGTTGTGCGCCTCCGGGTGGGGGAGCGCCGACACGAGGATGTCGATCCCCGCCGCGCGCAGCGCCGCCATGTCGTGCGGCAGGAAGTTCCCGCCTCGCGGCCGCGTGCAGACCGCCACGCGCCCCTCGTAAATGGAATCGATCCAGAACAGTTCGATCGTCATTCCGCCGCACTCCAATCCACGCAGTGGATGCCGCCCTTGCGCAGGATCTCCACCCCATCGAGGGAGCGGTACCCTTCGAGGTACACGACGGCACTCGCCCCCGAGTTCACGATCGCCTTCGCGCACATCACGCACGGTGAGTGCGTCGTGTAGACGATCTTGTCCTTGATGCTGTTGTCGCACTTCAGAAGCGCGTTCACCTCGGCGTGGATGCACTGGCACTGGCCCGGCGTTCGCGGGTCGTCGCACTGGTTCGGCCCCCCCGCGTAATTGCCGTTGTAGCCGAACGCCAGCACCCGCTGGTAATCCCGCGACACCACGACGCAGCCGACCTGCATCCGCTGGCAACTCGAACGCTCGGCCACGATACGCGCCATCCGCGCGAAGATGTCGTCCCACGAAGGTCGCTGCCTCAGGGGGAAGGCGTTCTCCTCCACGTCCCGGCTGCCTTCCGCGAGCGTCATCCCGCCGCGCCGATGCCGGCGCGTCCCGCCGCATCGCCCGCCGCAATCCGCCCGTAGACGCATCCCCGGATGACCGAGCTGGCCCCCGGGTAGTTGTAGTAGAAGATCTCGCCCATCGTCTCGCCCGCCGCGTACAGGCCGTCCATCACCTGCCCGCGCGTGTCGATGACGCGCGCCCGCGTGTCGCACTTCAGCCCGCCGAACGTGAACGTGATCCCGCCCGTCACCGGGATCGCGATGTACGGCGGCTTGTCCAGCGGCAATGCCCAGTTGCTCTTCGCCGGGACGATGCCTTCAGTCCGCTTCCCATCGAGCCGATCGAGGTCGTACTCCCCCGGCTGCACCGCGTTGTTGAAGGCGCCGATCGTGTCGAGCAGGTTTTCCGCCGGCACGCCGATGAGCTGCGCGAGCTCCTTCATGCTGCCCGCTTCGAACGGCGCCCCGACGGGCCGCCATGCCCGCGCGAACTCCTCGCGCTGGTACGCCTGCTGGTCGAAGATGCACCACGCCTCGCCGCCCGCCTGCTCGACGATGTGCTTGCTGAACTTCACGTAGGTGTGGTCGCGAAAGTCCTCGCCCTCGTCGAGGAAGCGGCGCCCATCGTGGTTCACGAAGATGCCCATCTGGTAGTTGTAGAGCGCGGTCACGCCGCATTCGATCCGCGGCGAGCGCGCGTCCAGCACGGCGCTGTGGTAATCGCCCCACTGGCCCGCGGGCTGCGCCCCCGCGTCGATCGCCATGCGCAGGCCTTCGCCCGTGTTGTACCGGCTGCCCCGCAGGATGAGCGAATCCGCATACCGTCCGAGGTACTGCACCCGCATCTGCACGTTCGCCTGGAACCCGCCGCAGGCCAGCACCACGCCGCCCGCCGCCTCGATATCGATGACGCCCTCGGGCGAATGCGCGCGCACGCCGCGCACGGTGCGCTTCTCATCGACGATCAGGTCCACGGCGCCGGTCTCGTAACTGACGGTCCCGCCAAGCCCTTCGAAGCGCCGGTGCAGCAGGTCCACCAGCCCGGATCCGCCGGACTTCGGGCTCCGCCGGTACCCCGCCGTGTGTGGATACCCCTTCTCCCATTCAAGCCCGAGACCGGTCAGCCACTCGGCCGCCTCCCGCGCGTTCTCGCAAAGGGTCCGAATGAGGTCCTCGTTCGCCCGGCCGCGCGAAATCCGCATCAGGTCGGCGTACATGGCATCCACGGTGTAGTCGCGCACGCCGTACTCGTCGGCCTCGTGCGGGAAGCGCATCTGCGCATCGGCGAAGCGCGTGTTCCCGCCGCGCCCGGTCACCGGCGCCTTCTCGATGAGCACGACGCTCGCGCCCAGTTCGCGCGCCCGCACGGCCGCCGAAAGACCCGCGATGCCGCCACCCACGACGGCCACATCGAAGCTGTAGCGCGCGGAGGCGCCGGGAGTGTTGGGAGGGATTGGCATAGCGCCGCAGTATACCCGCGCGTCTCCTAACCGGGCGCGCCGAAAAGCCAGCCCGACCGTGAAAAACCCACCTCCCGCGTCGGGCACAGGGCGTTCTCTTGCCCCACGGGCCGGATGGCGTAATGCAGGTGCGGCGCCTCGCTGTACCCCGTGTCGCCCGTCACCCCGATCACATCCCCCCGCTTCACGCTCCATCGCGCGACCGCGGTCGCCGTCCGGAAGTCGCGCAGCGCCGCGAACTGCCGCGAGAGTGCGCCCGCGTCGGCGGCGAACCCGGCAACCCAGGCGTCCTTCGGGATGTGTGCAAGCGTCGGCGCGAGCTCCAGGTGGGCGGAGTCCGTCCGGTAGGCCGCGTTCTCGATGCGTACGAACACCCCCTGCCCGCCGCCCGGCCCGGGGAATGGCGAAATGGGCGCGCGTGACCGGTCCGGGTTCCCGATGTACGCCTCTCGCGGCACCCCGTACACGTCGAACGGGTTCGCGACGGTGTTGATGAGCAGCGTCGCCGTCCCGTCCATCGTCGCGGTCACGGGCACCCCGCGGACGTACCAGTCCACGGCCGGCTGCCCTTCGTACTCGACGTGCAGGCGGGCGTTCCAGCCACACCGGTTTGCGCGTTCCGGGTCGCCCGACGGCTGATCCGCGCGGCTGTACTCCTCTGCGGCGGGCCCTGCATCCCACGAAATCGTCCTGGCGCCGACCGCCCCCGTGACCATTCCGAGCCGCGTTCGGGGGTCGATGGGGAATCCCACGGGCAGCAGCGCGTCCACGGCTGCCGTCGCGGTAGCCGTGGGGGGCGGCGAGGGTGACGGCGTGGCCGTGCTGGTGGGAATGGCCGTGGCGGACACCACGGGCGTCGTGCCCGCGGGCAGGGTCGGCAACGGCGTCGGTGTCGCCGCCGGCGCGGAACTTCGCCCGCCGCAGGCCGCGAACGCGGCCGGCGGTAGCCAGCTCAGCAGCACTCGCCGGGAAACGCGCCGCCGCATGGGCTCACCCGTTAGCGAAACAGGCCTCGGAGCGCTCGCAAGACGATCCATACGCTGACGGCTGCCGCGAGGCCGAGGCCCGCGAACTGGAGCGGGTCCCGAAAGCGCACGAACCGAGCCTGTCCATGCGAAATCTCGATGTACCCGACGGGTGAGGCGTGTACGCCGCCGCCGCCACCGCTGCCGGCGTCAGTCTTGGCGTTGTCGCCGGAGCCCTTTACGTCGGCCCCACCGCCGCCCCCCGCGCCCCACATCACGCGCGCCACGGGGATGACCTTGACCCCTTCGTGCTCGACTGGCCGCCCGAAAACCGCCTCCGCGTTCGCCAGTCCGCCCATCCGCTCGATCAGGCGTTGCACGAACCCCTGTCCCATGCCGTTCACGGCGTCATCGATCTCCGGCATCAGGTCCGGGAACTCTTCCTGTGTCTCCATGCCGACCTCCAGCGCGCGATGGCGCCTTCGCACGCCCGTCTACTCTGCGCCCGTGCCGGAAGGCGGCGCAACCGCCGCGGCCGTCGCGTGTGGGCGCCTTCACATTCGCTACAGGACCGGCAGGTACTCCGTCAGTTCGAAATCCGACACGTGCCGCCGGTAGCGCTCCCACTCGATGCGCTTGTTCGCGATCAGGCTCTCGAACGTGTGGTCACCGAGCGCCTCCCGCAGGAATGGCGACTGTTCCGCTGCTTCGATCGCTTCGATCAGGCTCCCTGGCAGCATCCCGATGCCGCGCGCGTTCCGTTCCACGTCCGACATCTCGAAGACGTTGCCTTCCACCGGCGCCGGCAGCGACATCTCCTTCTCGATGCCGTCCAGGCCCGCCGCCAGCATCGCCGCGAATGCCAGGTACGGGTTGCACGCCGGGTCCGGCGACCGGTACTCGATGCGCGTGTGCATTTCGCGGCCTGGCTTGTATTCGGGGATGCGAATCAGGTCGCTGCGATTGCGTCGCGCCCAGCTCAGGTACACCGGCGCCTCGAACCCCGGCAGCAGCCGTTTGTAGCTGTTCACCCACTGGTTGCACACGAGCGTCATCGCCCGCGAGTGGTGCAGCATCCCGGCGATGTACCCCTTCGCCGCCGCGCTCAGGTGGTACGGGTCCTCGGCGTCGAAGAATGCGTTCCGTTCGCCCTTGAACAGCGACTGGTGGACATGCATGCCGCTGCCGTTCAGGCCTTCGATTGGCTTGGGCATGAACGTGGCAAACACGCCGTTTTGCAGCGCGATCTCCTTCACCACGAGGCGGTACGTCATCGCGTTGTCCGCCATCGTCAGCGCGTCCGTGTACCGCAGCGCGATCTCGTGCTGGCTCGGCGCGACCTCGTGGTGGCTGTACTCCACCTCGATCCCCATCGCCTCCAGCGTCAGCACGGTCTCGCGGCGAAGGTCCGCGGCCGCGTCCGCCGTCTGGTCGAAGTACCCGCCGCGATCCAGCGGCTCCGTGCCCTTCGCGTCCTTGAAGTAGAAGTACTCCAATTCGGGGCTTACATAAAACGTGTACCCAAGGTCCGACGCCCGCTTCAGCTGCCGCTTGAGCACCTGCCGGGGATCGCCGACGAACGGCCGGCCGTCGGGCATGTGGATGTCGCAGAACATGCGCGCCACGCCCTGTTCGCGCGGACGCCACGGCACCAGCTGGAACGTTGTCGGGTCTGGCCGAGCGATCATGTCCGATTCGTCGATGCGCGCAAACCCCTCGATGCTCGATCCATCGAACCCCATGCCGTCCTCGAGCGCCTTCTCCAGCTCCTCGACCGTGATCGCGAAGCTCTTCAGGGCGCCGACGATGTCCGTGAACCAGAGGCGGATGAACTTCACGTCGTTCTCCCGGCAGGCCGAGATGACGTAGTTCGACGATTCAGACATGGCTGCTCCAGGCACGTTCTTTGCCCGCCACCATCATACCCACTGATTGTTTCGGCCCGGTTGCGAACGAACCGGCCGCGCGCTCCCCGCGAGGAACCACCGAAGCTACTTCTTGCGAACCACCCGCCCGAACAGGTCGTAGTCGCCCGCCTCTTCGATCTTCACGAGCACCTTGCTGCCCGGCGCGGCGTTGCCCGAGGCGAATACGAGTCCGTCCACCTCCGGCGCCTCGCGGTACGTCCGCCCGGCCACGATCGGGGTGTTGTCCTCGGTCTCGCCCTCGCCCTCGACGAGCATCTCCAGCGTCTTGCCCACGAAGCGGCGCGCCTTCTTCGCGGCGATGCGCTGCTGTTGCTGCATGAAGCGGTCCCGGCGTTCGGCCTTCACCTCGTCTGGAACCTGCGCCGCCATCTCGAAGGCGCCCGTCCACTGCTGCCGTGAGTACAGGAAGCAGCCGGCATGGTCGAACTGGATCTCCCGCGCGAACCCAAGAAGCTCCTCGAACTCCTCGTCCGTCTCCCCGGGGAATCCGGCGATGAACGAGGTCCGCAGCACGATGTCCGGCATCGCCGCGCGCAGCTCCCGGATGAAGCCATGGACCTTCTCGAGGTTGTGGGGACGCTTCATGCGCCGCAGCGTCGCCTCGCTCCCGTGCTGCAACGGCACGTCGAGGTAGTGCACCACGTTCGGCAGTGCCGCCATCGTCTCGATCAGTTCGCTCGTGACGCGGCTCGGGTAGGCGTACATCAGCCGCAGCCAGACGTCCCGCCCGACCGTCTCCGAGAGCATGCGGAGCAGGCCCGGCAGGCCGCTCGCGACCGGCATCCCCAGGTCCTCACCCCACGCCGTCAGGTCCTGCGCGACGAGCACGAGCTCCTTCGCGCCGGCGGCCGTCAGCCGCTGCGCCTCCTTTACGAGCATCCCCGCCGGCGCGGACCGCAGCCCGCCCTTGATCCGCGGGATGACGCAGAAGGTACAGGGCGCCTCGCAGCCATCGGAGATCTTCAGGTACGCGCTCGGCCCCACGACCTTCGCCGTACGTTCGGGGATGTCGTGAATGCCCGTGACATCGACGCTCAGCAGCTTCGCCACGTCCTGCCACTGGCCGACGCCGAAGACGTGGTCCACACCCGGGACGTTGGCGCGCACTTCGCCGCCGTACAGCTGCGTCATGCACCCGGCCACGATGAGGGTCTGCCCCTCGCGCTTGCCCGCCGCCAGCGCCTGTACGGCGCCCATCGACTCCGCCTGGCTCTGCTCGATGAACCCGCACGTGTTCACGATGATGGCGTCCGCCTGCTCGGGCTGGATCACGGGCAGCAGCTCGCCTCCCGTCAGCAGCCGCTCGAGGTGCTCGCTGTCGACGTCGTTCTTGGGACAGCCGAGCGTGACCAGGTGGTACGTGCGCGGAACGGCCATCAGGTGCCGTCGCTCACGACGAGGGTGACTTCGGACCCGACCGCCCACTCGACGCCAGGCGCCGGCGATTGTTCAAACACGGTGTTCTTGGCCTCCGCGTGTGGCTGGTGCAGCTCCCGGACGATGTAGCCGGCCGCCGTCATCATCGTCTTTGCCTGGTCGATTTTCTGGTTGCGCACGTCCGGGACCTTGCCGCGTTCGACACCGGCCACCGCCACCGCCGTATTCGCGCCGCCACCCGAAGGCTGCGTCGCCGATGCGCCCGTGCCCGTGGCCAGCGTCGGCAGCCCCGTCGTCGTGCGCGCGTCGTTCCCGGGGAACAGGCCCCCGGAAGTACCGCCGTTGTCATCACCGCCGAGCCGCGAAATGAGGAACGCGACCAGCGTGATCGCCGCGATGGCCCCCACCGCGACCAGCACGACCGTCATCGTGCGCGCCTGGGCCGCCGGGTCCGCCTTGAGCTTGCGCGCCGGGGCCGGGACACCGATATCGATGCCGATGGTCGGCTCCCACGGCGCCTCCTGCGCGTCCTGCCGCCGCGAAGGCTGCGGCCGCGTGGGCTGCTGCCGGCCCGGGGGCTGCGAAGGCGCCTCGCGGCCGCGCGGCGGCGCCGCACCGATCGGTTCGTCGTCGCTGAAGTCCTGTGATTCGCCCGAGCGCCTGCCCGGCGGAGACGGCTTGCGCCATACCGGCCGCGCCGGCCCGACCGCGCTCAGCGGTTCCTTCACCGAGGCTCTCCTCGGCGTGGGCGCGGGCGGTGGCAGCTCTTCTTCGTCCCTCGGGAAGAGCGAAAGCATCTCCCCCGGGTCCAGCCCCAGGTACTGGGAGTACGAACGGAGGAACCCGCGCGCGTATACCGGCGCCGGGATGACCTCGAACTGCTCCGTTTCGAGGGCCTGCAGGTAGCGCCGGGAGATGCGTGTATCGCGTTCCGCGTCTTCCAGGGTGAGCCCCCGCGTCTCGCGGGCGCGCATGAGCCTGGACCCGAGTTCCTTCATTACCGACCTCTGAGGGCTACCCATGAACCTACCACGCACTGATCCTATGGGTTAGAGAAGCCCGGGGAAACGCGGGCGGAAATACCTCTTCCCTCCCCTTCGCGATGGCCCCACCGCTCCAACCCTCCGCCTACCGTGTACCCTCCCCGCGTGGGCGGCCCCGCGGCCGCCCGGGAGCGGCCACGGCGAGTCGGCCCTCCACGGAAGGAATCCGATTTTGGGCGTCCTCATCGTCCTCGGCGTCATCGTCGTCATCCTGCTGGTCGTCGTCTTCTCGCTCGTGTTCACCGTCGAGCAGCAAACGGCCGCCGTGCTCGAGCGCTTCGGGAAATTCCGGCGCGTCGCATGGCCCGGTCTCAACATCAAGATCCCGTTCATCGACCGCGTCGCGGGCCGCGTGAACCTCCGCGTCCAGCAGCTCGACGTCAAGGTCGAGACCAAGACCCTCGACAACGTGTTCGTCCATGTCGTCGTCTCGGTCCAGTACGTCGTCACGCGCGAACAGGTGTACGACGCGTTCTACCGGCTGGACCAGCCCGCGACGCAGATCACGGCGTACGTCTTCGATACCGTCCGCGCCCGCGTGCCGCGCATCGCCCTCGATGATGTCTTCGAACATAAGGACGAGATCGCCGATGCCGTGCGCGAGGAGCTCGCCGACGTCATGGCCACCTTCGGCTACGTCATCGTCAAGGCGCTCGTGACCGACATCGAACCCGATCCGCGCGTCAAGGAATCCATGAACGAAATCAACGCCGCCCGCCGCCTGCGGGAAGCCGCCGCCGAGCGCGGCGAGGCCGACAAGATCCTCAAGGTGAAGGCCGCCGAGGCGGAAGCCGAGAGCAAGGCCCTCCAGGGCAAGGGCATCGCCGACCAGCGCCGCGCCATCATCGACGGTCTGCGCGAGTCCGTCGGGCAGTTCGCCGCCGATATTCCCGGCACGACCCCGGAGAGCATCATGCAGCTCGTCCTCATGACGCAGCACTACGACACCCTGAAGGAAGTCGGCGCCTCCGCCCACACCAACGCCGTCTTCATCCCCTACACGCCCGGGGGCATGTCCGACCTCGCCGCGCAGATGCGCGATGCCCTGCTCGGCGCGACCGCCGCGAATCCCGCGAACCCGGCTCCGCCCGCGCGCCCCCTCTGAGCAGACTGCTGCCGCGTTCGCTAGAATCCCCCGCACGCTAAGGAGGCTCCCCCATGCCCACGCCCGCGCGCGTCGTTGTCGTTCCCGGTGAGCCGGGCCCGCTCCAGATCCACGAGGTGAACCTGCCCGATCCCGGGCCGCACCAGGTCGTGGTCAAGCAGTTCGCCAGCGGCATCTGCCATTCGCAGCTCCACCAGATGCACCGCCCCCGCACCGGCAACGCCCAGGTCCTCGGGCATGAGTCCACGGGCGTGGTCATGAAGAAAGGGAGCGAGGTCACGCATGTGAAGGAAGGTGACCGCGTCATGGTCACCTGGGTGCGCCGCGATGCCACCACCTCCACGCGCGCCCCGCAGGCCGCCGCCATCGACCTCGGCAACGGCACCATCGCCCGCGGCAACGTCTTCACCTGGGCCGACATCACCATCGCCGACGAGCAGTACGTCGTCGCCATGCCCGCCGATGTCCCGGTCGATGTCACCGCCATCATCGGCTGCGCCGTCATGACCGGCGCGGGCGCCGTCTGCTACACCGCCGGCGTCCAGAAGGGCCAGAGCGTGGCCGTGTTTGGTGTTGGCGGCGTAGGGCTGTCGGCCATCGCCGCGGCCGCTGTCATCGGTGCGAACCCCATCATCGCCGTCGATCTCGATGACGCGAAGCTCGATTTCGCGCGCAAGTTCGGCGCCACCCACGGCGTCAACGCCCGGGACACCGACGCCGTCGCGGAGATCGGCAAGCTCACCCTGGACGAGGTGGAATCGAATCTCGCCGGCCGGCCCATCCAGGGCGTCGACTTCGCCTTCGACTGCATCGGCGTGCCGAAGACGATGGAGCAGATTCTCGGCGCCGCCCGCTCCGGGTCGACGGCGAAGTTCCCCGGCGGCACGGCCGTCCTCGTCGGCGTACCCCAGACCGACGTGACCCTCTCCGCCCGCGACATCCTCACCAACGAAAAGCGGTACATCGGCAGCCTCGCCGGGTCGTGCAACCCCGAGCGCGACTTCCCGATGTTCCTGCGCTGGTACAAGGAAGGCGATCTCGACCTTGACGCGCTCGTGACCGCGCGCTACAAGCTCGACGAGATCAACGAGGCCACGACGGCGCTCGAGCGCGGCCAGATCTCGGGCCGCGCGATCATGGAGTTTTAGGGAACGACGCCTCCAGGGCCGGGCCACCCGTGGCCCGGCCCTAGATGTCCCGCACACCTTCGACGATGAGGCCCGCGGCCACCGCCACCAGCCCCGCGCCAAGCAGCCTCGCCACCCCGTCCGCAAGCGCCGTCCAGCGGTGTGGCCGCGCCACCGTCAACGCCGCCGCGAGGGCAAGCGCGGGAAGCGCCGCCGCGAACGTCTTCGCGGCGCCTTCATCGGCCCCGTAACTCAGCGCCGCCACGGCCACCGCCGGACCCAGGAGCAGTGGCAGGCCAAGCGGCGAAATCCCACCCTTCCACCCGTCCTCGAACGCCGCTGCCGCTACCCGCGCCCGCGCCACCGCGTACGCCCCCGCGGTAAGCATCACCAGCCCCGCTGCGATGCGGAACGTCTCCGGCGCGATGTCCAGCGCATCGAGCAGGCGGTTCGCCCCGAGGGCCGCGGCCAGAACCAACGCCGCCGCCACCGCGAGCCCGGTGACGCCCGCCTCCGCGGCCCGCGCTCGTGGCCGGGACGGAGCCCACGCCGCCAGCGCCACCGCCGCCGGGTTCACCGCCGCGAGAAAGACGACCGCAAGCCGCAGCCAGTCGCTCATTCCGTCCGCTCCCCCGCACCCATCGCCAGGCGGCTGCGGAGCAACCCCGAAAGCGCGTGCTGCTGGTCGTCCATGCGTGTCACTCCCTCCGTGAACCATGCCCCTTCGATCACGATCGGGTGCGCGCCCCCCGCCGCTTCCGCTGGCGTGACCTGGCGGTCCACCAGCATGCCGGCGCTGCACACGAGCCGTTCGCGCAGCTTCCCCTGCATATCCGCCATCCGCGGCTCCGCCAGCGACAGGCGGTACAGCGAGCCCAGCGCTTCCACCCACGTGCCCATGCCCGCGGCCCGCGCCTGCCGGCCGTGGATGAGCTTCGACCAGGTGCCATCGGTGCGCTGCGATTCGGCCCGCACCAGGAACCCGAACCGTTCCGCGAGGCTGCGAGCGTACGTCACGTTGTCGGCGCTCAGGCGCACTCCACCCGGCACGGTCGCGGCGTCCCATGTCGCCATCTCCGCGAGTCCGTACGCCGCCCATTGGTCGGCCCACGGCGGGAACTTCTGGTTCTCGACCTCGTCCCGGTGCAGCGAGAGGTAGTCCGCGACCTTTCGCGTGGGTGCGTCCCACCCCTCGCCGGGGAACATCGCGTGCATCATCGCCAGCGCCCAGAACGCCTCCCCCGTCGCGTACTTGGAGCGGAAGCGGGGGTCTGGCGCGTTCGCCTCGCGGTCCCACGAATTCAGGAACGCCCCATCGGGGAGCTGCATCGCCACGAGGTAGCGCGAAAGCGCGCGCATCATTCCGTCGTACTGGACGTCGCCGGTCGCCAGCCGCCGCTGCGCCAGCCCGGCGAGCATCAGCGCGCTCGCCCCGACATCGACGCTGCCGTCGACCGGGTCCTGGAGCGCCGACCAGTCCGCGTGCCGGTACTGGCGATCGAGCATCCATCGCAGCCCGCGATCCGCGGGCTCCATCGCTCCATCGCCGCCGGCCGCCGCGAGCTGGAACAGCGACATGGTCACGCCCGCGTGCCGCACGACGTTGTACCCCAGCGACTCCTCGCCGCGGTCGCGGTCGTACTCATACAGGTACGAACCGTCGGGCCGCTGCACTCGCGCGATCCAGTCGGCGGCGGCGTAGGTGGCCGAGAGCGCGCTCGTCGCCGTCACGGGCGGACAGCGCTCCGGCGGCACCACGATCGCACGCAGCATGAGGGCGCCGACAGCCCAAAGCCCCAGCGTTGCCCCCAGCCCGCGCCACACGCGCGCAGCATACGGTGCCCGCCCGCGTGAACACGCCTTTACGGCCGTCGCATCCCCGCGCTGTTGCTCCTTCGTACCCATCGCGAGGGGCCATCGCCTCCGGAGGACCGCATGTTCTTCCTTCGTTCGCTGCTCGGCCGGTTGGTGCTGCTCTCCGTGCTTGCCGTGGCCGCCGCCGGCGCCGGCTGGTACTTCTTCATCCGGGAAGACAACAAGGCCCAGCAAGTGGCCGCCGACGTCACCGACGACGTGCGCCGCGCTGCCGCGGCCTCGCCATCCCCCGCGGCCAGCGCGGCCCCCGGCGGCAGTCCCGCTCCTTCGGCCCCCGCCGCATCCACGGGCGCGGGCGGCGGCCTGTCGTCGCTGCGCGGTGCAAGCTACCGCGTGGTCGAAGGCCAGGGCTCGGCCTGGTACCTCGCCCCCGAAAAGCTTGCCAGCCTCCCCACGACGTCCGTCGCCAAAGGAACCACGAAGGAAGTCCGGGGCGAATTCCACTTCACGGCGGAGGGTCTCGACCCCGCGCGGAAGACCACCTTCACCGTCGGCCTAGCCTCCATCGCCAGCGACCAGTCCCGCCGCGACAGCCGCATGCACCAGGCACTGGAAACGCAGAAGTTCCCGACCGCCACGTTCACCGCGACGCGCCTCGTGGGACTTCCCGCGGAGTTCACCGCGCAGGAGGTCGAAATGCAGCTCACCGGCATCCTCGACCTGCACGGGGTTCAGAAGGAGGTCACCTGGAAGGTGCAGGTGAAGAAGGACGCCGCCACCAACATCCTCAGCGGCCTTGCCACCACCGAGTTCAAGTACAGCGACTTCGGCATCACCAAGCCCGACATCGCCGGCTTTGTCACCGTCGAGGAGAACGTTCAGCTCCAGGTTCAGCTTTTCGTCGCGCCCGCGTAAAGTCGCTCCCACAGCCGAGTGCGGGGGTGCGTGGTGACCGAATCCGACATGCAGCATGAGGCGTTCGAACCCGTCGAACGCCTCTTTCGCGAGCAGATCAGCGTGCAACGGCTTCATCCCGGCGCCTCCCTCGCCGTCTGGCGCGCCGGCCGCCTCGTCCTCGACCTGCACGCCGGCATCGCCGACACCCAGCAGGGCACCCCCGTCGAACGCGACACGCTCTTCGTGCTCTTCTCGTCGACGAAGCCGCTGGCGTCCATGGCCGTGTTGCAGCTCGTCGAACGCGGCCGCATCGGCCTCGACGATCCGTTGACGAAGTGCTGGCCGGAGTTCGCGCGCAACGGCAAGGATGCGGTCACGGTCCGGCACATCCTCACCCACCGCGGTGGCTTCCCCGAGACGCCGCCGCTCCCGGCTTCGCGCTGGGGCGATTGGCCAGCCGTGGTCGCCGCAATGGAAGAGCTCACCCCGCGATACGCTCCCGGCAGCGTCAGCGCCTACCACGCGATCAATCACGGTTGGGTCTGCGCCGAGATCATTCACCGCGTCGACGGCCGCCCGTTCCCGCGCTACCTCCGCGAGGAGATCACGGGCCCGCTGCGCATGGACGACACCTACGCCGGCCTCCCGGACGCCGACCTCGCGCGTCGCGTCGCGCGCGTGCACGCCACCGAGGACGCCCCGGACTTCTGGCTCGGACGCACCATGAACCGCCTCGACGTGCTCCAGTCGATCACGCCCGCCGCGAACGGCGTGTCCACCGCGCGCGACATGGCGCGCTTCTACGGCGCACTGCTGAACGGCGGCACCCTCGAAGGCGAATCCATCCTCCAACCCGAAACGGTCGCGCTCGCCACCGCCGTGGAGGTGGACGCCGAACTCGATCCGGCCCTCGGCCTCGAGATGCGCCGCGGCCTTGGGTTCAACCTGGGCGGCATGGGCGGAAACAACCTCCGCTTCGGTTCGCGCACGTCCGAGCGAACCTTCGGCCACGGCGGGGCCGGCACCTCCATCTGCTGGGCCGACAAGGACCTCGATGCCGCGATGGTCTTCATCCCCAACGGCTTCCGCGGCGACGAAACGAACGTCCCTCGCGCCCGCTCCCTCTCGGATGCGGTACGCAAAGCCTGCGCCGCCCTCGCCTCTGCCTGACGCTATCCGCGGGAATCCGTCGCCGCCGCGCGAACCATGCGCGCGCTCGCGCTCGCCCGCGCGACGGGCCGCCCGTCCGCGTCCGTCAGCACCGCCGAGAGGAACGCGAGCGACCTGCCCACCTGGAGCACCTCACCTTCGCCGAACAGCGGGCCCGGCCGTGCGGGCGCGAGGAAGACGACATGCACATCGATCGTCAGCGGCGAGAACTCGCCGCCGCAGGCCGCCCACGCAGCCGGCCCCATCGTTTCGTCGAGCATTGCTGTCAGGATGCCGCCCTGGAGGTAGCCCGCGGGGTCCGTGAATTCGGGCTTGCCATCGAACCGCACGCTCGCGTGCCCACGATGGTCCAACTGCAACAGGTGAAAGCCGAGCAGTTCGCGCGCCGGCGAGTGCGGAAAGGCGTCGAGCAAGGTTCGAGGACGGGTGAGAGTCATGGTCATGGCTCTGCCAGCCTACCTGCCGCCTCCTGACACCATGCCGTCAGGAATGATCGAGACGCACCGAAGAAGTGCCGGCCGAACCTAAACCAGCCGCAACCAGCGGCGCTTTCCCACCTGCACCACCATCCCCGCGATGGCCGCGTCGCCGGGCGCAACCGGCGATCCCTCGACCGTGACCGCGTTCTGTTCGAATAGCCGCCGCACTTCGCGCTTCGATGCCGCCACGCCCGCCGCGACCAGCACATCGAGCATCGTGTCGGCCTCGCAGACGGCGTGCTCCGGGATCTCGGCCGGCGCTTCCTTGCGCTGGACCGTGCGTTCGAACTCCGCGGCCGCCTCGTCCGCGGCCGCCTCTCCCCAGAACTCGCTCGCGATGGTGCGCGCCAGCCGCTTCTTCGCCGCCATCGGGTTCTGGCCGATCTCGTGGTGAATCGCCGGCAGCTCCGTGCGCGGCACGTTCGTCGCGAGCACGAAGAAGTCCAGCACCGCCTCGTCCGGGATCGACATCGCCTTGCCGTACTGCTCGTTCGCGCTGTCGCTCACGCCGATGTGGTTGCCCTTCGACTTCGACATCCGCTCCTTGCCATCGAGCCCCACGAGAATCGGCAGCGTCACCGGCACATGCGGCCGCTGGCCCGCGTCTTCCTGGATTTTGCGCCCGGCCATCAGGTTGAAGAGCTGCTCCGTGCCGCCGACCTGCACATCGCACTCCAGCGCGAAGGCGTCGTACCCCTGCATCAGGGCGTAGAGGAACTCGTGAAGGTATACCGCGTCGCCGTCGTCCCAGCGCTTGCGGAAGTTGTCGCGCCGCAGCATCTCCGCCGCCGTGAACTTCGACATCAGCGAGATGATGTCCGGGAAGCTCAACGCGCCCAGCCACTCCGAGTTGTGGCGAAGCTCCGTCTTCGAGGGGTCGAGCAGCTTCGCCGCCTGGTCGAAGTACGTCTGCTCGTTCCGCTTGATGTCCTCCTGCGTCAGCATCGGGCGCAGCTTGTTCTTGTCGCTGGGGTCGCCGATGAGCGCGGTGTAGTCGCCGATGAGGAAGATGCAGTGGTGTCCGAACTCCTGGAACTGGCGCAGCTTCCGCAGCGGCACCGTGTGCCCCAGCGTCAGTGACGTCGCCGTCGGGTCGATGCCGAGGTAGACCCGCAACGGGCGGTCCTGTTCGAGCAGCGAGCGCAGTTCGCGCGCCATCTGCCGGCGCAGCGTCTCGTCGCCGTACTCCACGCCGCTCATCAGCGTCGCCAACTGCTCTTCGACCGGCGCCATCGTGCGCGGCTTCGTGTCACTCATGGTGCGAAAGGACCTCCCGCGCCGATTCCACATCCTTCTTGATCTGCGCGACCAGCTCGTCCGGCCCCGAGAACGCCCGCTCCGCGCGGATGCGGTGCACGACGTCGATCGCCATCCGCTCGCCGTACACGTCCCCTTCGAAGTCGATCAGGTGCGTTTCGATGGAGATGTGCCCGGCATCGAAGGTTGGGCGCGTGCCGATGTTCGTGGCCGCCATCCACGTGCGGCCGCCCGCCGTCGCGCGCGTCGCGTACACCCCCAACGCGGGTAGGGCGCGGTCGGCCGCCACGCTGATGTTCGCCGTCGGGAACCCGATCGTCCGTCCGCGTTCGAACCCGTGCACGACCGGGCCCGCCAGCCGGTACGGCCGCCCGAGCAGCCCGCGTACGCGTTCCATATCGCCCGCGCCCAGCGCCTTGCGCACGGCCGTGGACGAATACCGCTCGTGGTCGTGCATCAGGGGTTCGATCTGCACGACTTCGAACCCGAGCTCGGCGCCCAGCGCCCGCATCCGGTCCGGGGTGTCCTTTGGCGCACCGCGCCCGAACGAGGCATCCGGTCCCAGGACCATGAGCCGCATCCGCAGCTTCTCGTAGAACGCGCGCCCGAGCTCCTCGGCGGTGATCTCCGAGACCTCGGAGGTGAACGTCAGCGGGATGACCCAGTCCGCGCCCGCCGCGCGCAACAGCTCGATCCGGTCCTCGAGCGAGGTCAGGTAGCTGGGACGTGTCTCGGGCCGGAGCACCGTCAGCGGGTGCGGGTGGAGCGTGACCACGCCCGGCGTGAGCGCACGTTTGCGCGCCTCATCCGAGAGCCGGCGAAGCAGCGCCTGGTGGCCAAGGTGCACGCCATCGAGCACCCCGATGGTAAGGGCCGATTCGGGGCCGGGCGCGCCCGCGCTCAGCTGCATGGCGGTGAATGAAGGGAGGGACATCTGCATCCCGCGCGGACTGCCGCCGCGAGCCTCCAGTATGCCGCGCGCCGCCCTACCGTTCACCCCTACCGCGCACGCCCCCGCGCCCCACAGTGTGGCGATGCGCCGCTGGATCCCAGTGCTCGCCTGGGCGGGCCTCATCTTCCTCTTCTCCAGCCTCTCGCAACCCCCCGGCGCCTCCAGCAGCGAATTGCGCCACGACCTCGCGCACACCGGCGAATACCTCGTTCTCGCGCTCCTGCTCTTTCCCGCGGTCCGGGGGACGTGGCCGGCGATGGGCGCGCGCCGTGCCGCCCTCGTCACCTGGCTGGCGTGCGCCCTCTATGCCCTCTCGGACGAGTACCATCAGTCGTTCGTGCCGGGCCGGGACTCCAGCCTGTTCGATGTCGGCTTCGATTGCCTCGGCGCCGCGTTCGGCACGGTGCTTTCGATGCGCCTTCGATGGACCTCTGGCCGCCGCACATCATGACCTCTTGTCACCTGTGCTAGGATCAGTTCGCGGGTAAAGGAGTCCTTCCGTGAAACGACCGGCGCTGCTGGCGCTCTTGCTTCCCCTGCCATTCGCCGCCCTGCCGCTGCTTGCGGTCGTGATCACGCACATCGGTCACGACGCCGGCGCCGCTCCGGTCGTTATCCAGCGGCCGGCCGAGGACGCGCGCGACGCCGTACCCGGCCCGGAGATGCAGCGGGCGGGCTGGAACGAGGACGCCGTCTCCAGCCGCGATTGCGGAAACGACGACATCTACGCGGGTACCTGACCGCCCACTCCCCGCTCATGCTCAACCACCCGGCGGCCCACAGGGCCGCCGGTCTCGTTTTCGCGCCTACTCCTCGCCGGTCAGGAACCGCCGCGGGACATCTCGCAGCATCAGGTCGATCGTCTCCTGCGGGACGCCCTGCGCGAGCAGCGCCGGCACCGCCACCGTCGAAACGAACAGGTACCGCGTCGGCTGGTTCGTCGGCGGCTGGGGTTGCCCGGCCAGCACCGCCGCGGGCGCGTAGTCGTGCCCCAGCATCAGCCGGTGCGCCCATCCCCGGTCGATGAGCGCCTTCACCGTCGCGTTCCGCTGCTCCCAGTTCGGGCGCCCGGCCGACCCCGGATAGCGGTCCATCGAGAGCCACACCCCCGCCTCCAGCAGCTCCTCCAGGTACCCCACGTCCGTCGAATCGGCGCTGTGCCCGATGCAGATCCGGTCCATCGGCGCGCCCTCTTCCTGGAAGATCTCGACCTGGCGCCGCCCCACTTCCTCCGGCGCCCAGTGATGCGTGCTGATCGGGCAGCCCGTCCGCTTCAACGCTCGCGCCGCCCCGCGGAGGATCCGCTCGCCCTCCGGGCTCACGCCGCCCATGTCGTTCGCAACCTTGATGGCGCCCGCGCGAATCTTCGTGTCCTCGATGCCCACCTCGATTTCGCGCACGAAGATGTCGGCGATCTCGTCCAGGTCGCGCGTCCAGAACGATCGCGGCACGTCGCGCCAGATGCCCGTGGCCACCACCACGTGCACGCCCGATTCCCGTGCCACGTCGGCGATGAAGCGCACGTCGCGGCCGAGGTCCGGCGTGGTCAGGTCGATCAGGCTGTCCACGCCCCCGGCTTTCGCTTCCTTCAGTTCGCGGATGGCGTTGGCGCGCGTCGCCTCCCAGTCGAACCGCCACGGGTACGCCTTCGCGTCGTTGCCCATGGAAACCAGCACGTGTTCGTGGCTGAGCGTCACGCCCAGTTCGCTGCCGTCGATGGGGCCGAGGACCGTCTGCACCGTTGCCATTGCACTCTCCTGAGCCGCCGATGATACCCGCGCCTTGCAGGTTCGCAACGAATGGCGCCGCCCTCCGCCGGCGGTGCTACGTTCGAAGAAAGCCCACCTCGGAGGCGCACCCATGCCCGAAGTCCCCGACGCCACCGCCGCCGCCCTTCTTGCCCAGCCGTATGGCGTCTTCCTCGTCGGCTCCCGCTCCGGTGAGGACCGCAACCTCATGACCGCGAGCTGGGGCAGCCAGTGCTCCTTCGAACCACGCCTCTACACCGTGTTCGTCGAGACCGATGCCCACACCCGCCGCCTCATCGATGCCGGGGGCGCGTTCAGCGTCTGCCTCGTCCCGCCCGATAGCGAGCAGATCCTGACGCAGTACACCCGCCCGGCCGAGGTCGCCGGCGACAAGCTTGGCGACCACCACTTCTTCGATGCCCCCAACACCGGCGTCCCCATCTATGAAGGGTCCGTCGCCTGGTTCGAATGCCGCGTCGTCGAAGCCCACCCCGTTGGCGACCACATCCAGTACACCGGCGAAGTCATCGCGGGCGACGTGCGCGGCGGCGACCCCGCATGGACCATCCAACAGCTCGGCTGGGAGTACGGCGGCTAGGCTCGGCACCGCCCGTACGACGTTTCCGCCAACTCGTGCGATCATGCTCGTATGCGATTCGGCGGCGATACCTGGGCGTTCGTGCGTGACCTTGCCGCTGTCGAGGCGCGCTGGACGGTACGTGCCGCCGCGGTGGGCCGCTTCTTCGCACACCATGTCCACCGCGCCATCCGCAAGCAGCCCCTTATCGTGCGCTGGGAGGGGCTCTGGCTCGAACTGCCGCTCCACCGCACCGCTGCCGCCCGCGCCTACTACTTCGGCCGCCCGGACCGCTGGGAGTTCGCCTTCCTGGAGCAGTACCTCCGCCGCGGCGACCTCGCCGTCGACGTCGGCGCCGGCGGCGGCGTGATGACGCTGTTCCTGGCCCGCCAGGTGGGCGCCGCCGGGGAGGTCATCGCCCTCGAACGGGATCGGACCGCGCTCGACGAACTAACCACGAACCTCGCCCTGAACGAGCTCGACCAGGTGACCGTGCGTTCGGCGGAGCCCACCGAAACCGACGGCCAGGATGAGCCGTACCCGCCCCTGGACTCGGTCGTCGGCGAACGCGACCCGGATATCGCCATCCTCCAGGCCCCGGCCGAGACCGCGCAAATCCTGGCCGGCGCCGATGCCCTCATGGCCCGCGGCACCCCGCTCGCCTGGCTCGTCGATCTGCCGAATGACCGCGCGGCCACGGGGTACATCGCCGCGCTCCTCGAACGCCGCGGCTACCGGTTCTGCGTCTATGACGTCCGTACGAACACGCTGCGCCGCCGTGACTGGCGAAACCCCCGCTCACGCCGCCTCCTCGCCGTCCGCGACGTCGAGGAAGTCACCTCGCGGATCCGCGAGGAACGCCCGGTCGCGGACTAACTCCCCGCTTCCGGTGGCAGCAGATCCGGCCGCCGTTCTCGCGTTCGCGCCAACCGCTGCTCCCGCTTCCACTTCTCGATCTTCGCGTGGTGGCCGCTCAGCAGGACGTCCGGGACGGTCCACCCGTTGTATTCGGCCGGGCGCGTGTACTGTGGGTGCTCCAGCAGTCCCTCCGCGAACGACTCTTCCTCCGGGCTGGCTTCGTCCCCGAGCGCGCCCGGCACGTGCCGCGTGACGGCATCGATGAGGACCATCGCCGGCAGTTCGCCGCCCGTGAGGATGTAGTCGCCGATGGAGACTTCGCGGTCCACCCGGTGCTCCACGAACCGCTCATCCACGCCCTCGTACCGCCCGCACACGAGGATCAGCCTCGGCTCACGCGCGAGCTCCCGCACCAGCGCGTCCGTCAGCCGTTCCCCCTGGGGCGAAAGGAACACCACGAGCCCCGGTTCGGGCGCTTCCGCGCGCACCGACGCCAGCGCGCGGTCCAGTACGTCCACGCGCATCACCATCCCCTGGCCGCCGCCGAACGGGTAATCGTCGACGCTGCGGTGCCGGTCCGTCGCGAACTCCCGCACCTGGTGCAGCCGGAGGTCCAGGAGCCCGTCATCGCGGGCGCGCTGAATGATGGAAACGTCCAGTGGTCCCCCGAACGCCTCGGGGAAGAGCGTCAGGACATCGATTCTCACGTCAGATCCCCCACCACGCCGCGATCGTCCCCACCCGTCCCCACCGCTCGGCGCCTCACTCGCGGCCGCTGTCGGCGGGCGTGACGTGCTCCATCGGGCCCGCGATCAGCCGCGTCCCGTGGGGAAACAGCGGCAGGAGCACGTCCATCCCCTCCGCCACCGCCTTCGGGCTGCCCGGCAGATTCACGATCACCGTCTTCCGGCGTTGCACCGCGATTCCCCGCGAAAGAACCGCGAACGGGGTCTTTTTCAGCCCTTCGAGCCAGAGCGCCACTGGCACCCCCGGCACATCACGCTCCGCGACGTCCCGCGTCGCTTCGGGCGTCACGTCACGTTCGGTGAGTCCCGTGCCGCCCGTCGTGATGACCCAGTCCGCGAGCTCGGCGTCGGCCCATTCCCGCAGCTTCGCGGCGATGGCTTCGCGGTCGTCCGCCACGATGGCGCGCGCCACGACGTCGTGGCCGCCCTCGCGGCAGCGCCGCTCCGCCAGGTCGCCACTGGCGTCCTCGCGGTCGCCGGCGGCGCCCTTGTCGGAAGCGGTCAGGATCGCGATGCGTGCCACGCGCCACATGGTAAGGGCGATGGTTCCCAGATGCTCAAAGACCCTGTTGACACGCCGGAGTGGGGGAAGATAAGGTCTGCGTGGGTGAATTTGGGGACGCGTGGGGAATCATCCCACGATATGCCCCCAGGGGAGCATCCCCCGCCCGGACGAACGAAGGGGCGAGCAAAGGGCAATGGCAGGCTTCATCGGCCAGGTTCCCTACCAGCTCGACGACAAGGGCCGCGTCCCCATGCCGCCCCGCTACCGGCCGTTCTTCGATGGCCCCGCCATCCTGACCGCCGGCGCCGACCGCTGTATCGCCGTCTACACACAGGCGGCCTTCGATGCGGAAGGAGCCCGGCTCGAAGGGTCCGTGGATCCGTCGACGCGGAGCGGCCGCATCCAGATCCGCAAGTTCTTCGGGAATGCGGACCCGGTGAACAAGGATGCTCAGGGCCGCCTGAACATCCCCGCCCGGCTCGTCGAATACGCGGGCCTCAAGCCCAATAGCCCGGTCGTCGTCGTTGGCATGAACGACCACTACGAAATCTGGGACCGCGACACGCTCGAGGCCTTGGACGAAGAAGGGGAGGAGTAACGTGACCGTCATGACGCTCGCACCTTCCCACACGCCCGTCCTGCTCGAAGAGACCATGCGTTACCTCTCCGTGCGCGAAGGCGGGACCTACATTGATTGCACCACCGGGCTCGGTGGCCACAGCGAGCGCATCGCCGAGGCGATTGGCCCGGCCGGCCGCCTGCTCTGCATCGACCAGGACCGCGAGGCGCTTGAGTTCGCGCGGACGAGACTGACGGCGTTTGGGAGGCGCATCAGTTTCGTCCACGGGAACTTCCGCGATCTCGCCGCCATGGCCGCCGCGGAAGGCATCGACCGGGCCGACGGGATCCTCATGGATCTCGGCGTTTCCTCGCTGCAGTTCGGCGCCCCCGAACGGGGCTTCATGTTCGGCCAGGAAGGGCCGCTCGACATGCGCATGGATCAGCGCACGCCGGGCCTGACCGCCGCCGAAATCGTCAATGAATGGGATGAGGCCGATATCGCGGACCTCATCTGGCGGTATGGCGAAGAGCGCGCATCGCGCCGCATCGCCGCCGCCATCCTCCGCGCTCGTCCCCTGAGGACGACGTGGGATCTGGCCAGTGCCGTCGGGCAGGCTGTGGGGGGTGCGAAAGGCCGAACCCAAATTCACCCCGCCACCAAGGTCTTTCTTGCGCTCCGGATCCGGGTCAATGGCGAACTCGACAGCCTTGACTCGGGCCTCCCGCAAGCCCACAGCCTGCTCGGCCCTGGAACCGGTCACGACGACGGCGGGAAACTCGTCGTGATCAGCTTCCATTCTCTCGAAGACCGCATCGTCAAGCAGTATATCCGACGCGAAGCCGTCGATTGCCTTTGCCCCCCCGGCCTCCCGGTCTGCCGTTGTGGCCACGTCGCCACCCTGCGCGACCTCACGCGGCGGGCTGTCCGCCCCTCCGAGGCCGAAGTCGCATCCAACCCCCGTGCACGCAGCGCCGTACTCCGCGCCGCCGAACGGATCCGATAACCGTGCCGCCCGCGATGCGGTCCCCGCGGACCGCGTTCACCATCCCGCGCACCACGCGGGTCACCCACCGTTGGAGGAGGAACCGTGGCCGCGATTAATCAGCCCTACGGCCAGCGCCGCTCCCTCCCCGTTCCCGTCCGTCTCCCCGGGTTCAACGGCTGGGTGCTCGCCGCGATCGTCATCGCCGGTCTCGCCGCCATGCTGCCGGTGCTCCAGAACAGCACCGCCACCAGCCGCGGCTTCGATGTCCAGCGCCTGCAGAACGAGCAGACTCGCATCAATGGCGATATCCGCCTCCTCGAAGCCGATGTCGCGCAGCTCACTTCGCTGCCGCGCATCCAGCGGCGCGCCGCCGAAATCGGCCTCGGGCCCGCCGAAACACCCATCTACGTGACGATCGATGAGCCGGGGCCAGCCCCGGCCAAAATCCCCGCCGAGTATCTCCCCGGGCCCGCCCCCAAAACGGACGAGCCCGAATCCTGGTTGCATTCACTTCTGAAGTGGGTGCGGCTGGGGCAGTAATCCCGTTCGCCGGCCAGGCTCCCCCGCCAGCCGGCAGGAGGCGCGTTCGGATGGCACAGCGAGGGCATGGCACTCGCCGGGTCTGGTTGCCCGCTGCGTTCCTCGGCGCCTTCGCCCTGGTTATCCTCGGCCGCCTCGTGCAGCTGCAGGTCATCCAGCATGGCGCCTACGCACGGCAGACCCGCGAAGAGCAGACCGCCGACGCCACCTTTTACGCCCGCCGCGGCTCCATCCTCGACCGCAATGGCAACGTCCTCGCCGCCTCCGTCGATACCTGGAACGTGTACGTCAGCGGTCGCACCTGGCGCGCTCCCGAGCGCTCCGGGCCCGCATCGCAGCAGCTCGCGAGCCTCATTCGCATGGATGCCGTGGCCCTGCGTGCCATGGTCGCCGGCAAGAATGGCGACGTCCTCGTCGCCCGCGACGTCGATTACGCCACCGGCAACGCAATCGCCGCCGCCGAGATCCCCGGCGTCGTCCTCCTGCCCGACAGCAAGCGCGTCACCCCCGAAGGCGATGTCGGCGCCAGCGTCCTCGGGCTGACCGGCCTCGACAACACCGGCCTCGCGGGCATCGAGCTCTCGCACAACGGCGAACTCCTCGGCAAGCCCGGCCAGGCCGTCTACGAACGCGACACCACCGGCGATCCCATCCCCTTCGGCCGCTCCGTGGTCGAAGAACCCCAGCCCGGGCAGGACCTCGTCCTCACCATCGACCGCTACCTCCAGCAGATGGCCGAGCAGAAGCTCGACGCCGCCGTGAAGGAGCACCGCGCCCAGGGCGGCTCCGTGATCATGATGGACCCCCACACGGGCGAAATCCTCGCGCTCGCCAGCAGCCCCGGCCTCAAGTACAGCTCCCTCGACCTCTCCGACAAGAAGCAGGTCGAGCTCCTGAAGAACCGGGCCGTCACCGACCTCTACGAGCCCGGCTCCGTCATGAAGGTCGTGACCGCCGCCGCCGCCATCGACCAGGGTCTCGTCACGCCCGATACCTCGTACGTCGACACGGGTGAAATCCGTTTGTACGACGTGACCATTAAGAACTGGGACGACCGTGTCTACGGTGTGCAGACCATGACCGGTGTGCTCCAGAACTCCATCAACACCGGCGCCGTCTTCATGGTCGAAAAGCTCGGCCAGCCCCTCTTCCATAAGTACCTGGACGCGTTTGGCTTCGGCCGGACGACCGGGATCGACCTCTCGGGCGAAGCCGAGGGCATCATCCGTAAGCCCGGGGA
Organism: Candidatus Amarobacillus elongatus; assembly: GCA_016703545.1. Taxonomy (GTDB): domain Bacteria; phylum Chloroflexota; class Dehalococcoidia; order Tepidiformales; family Tepidiformaceae; genus Amarobacillus; species Amarobacillus elongatus. The sequence goes on along the minus strand of JADJBX010000001.1, from coordinate 376,854 downwards.
CGAGCATCTCGACCCCCCGTGGTCCCCGGTCGACCTCGCGACGCAGTCGTTCGGGCAGTCCATCAGCGTCACTCCCATCCAGATGCTTTCCGCCATCGCCGCCTGCATCAACGGTGGCCTGCTCATGAAGCCCCACCTCGTCGCCGCCACGATTGATGGCCGAGGCGTCCGCCACGATATCGCGCCCACGGTCGAGGGCCGGGTCATCTCCGAGCAGACCAGCGCGACCATTCGCATGATGCTCGAAAAGGTCGTCAATCCCGGCTGGCCGGACCCGATGCAGCCGCGCAACTACACGGCCGGCGGCAAGTCCGGCACCGCCAACGTCCCCGTCGCCAGCGGCTACGACGACCGCCAGATCGCGTCGTTCGTGGAGTTCGCGCCGACCGACAACCCGCGCCTCATCGTTCTCGTGAAGCTGGACCAGAACCAGGACCTCCTGACCGGCCGCGTTGCCGCCGCGCCGGTCGCCGCGGCCATCCTCGATGACGCGCTGAACTACCTGAACGTCCTCCCCAGCGACGTGAACAAGCAGGTGCGGCGATGACCACCCTCACGACCGCCTTCGCCGCCCGCGCCATGCGCGAACACGGCTACGAGGTGACCGAGGGCCCGGACACGCCCATCACCGGCGGCGCCGCCGATTCCCGCAACGTCGCCCCGGGTGACCTGTTTACCGCCTTCCCCGGCGAGAACACCGACGGCAACCTCTACGTCGCGGCCGCGCTCCGGAACGGCGCCGTCGCCGCCATCTGCGGGCGCCGCCCCGAAGGCGAGTGGCCCGGCCAAACCGTCATCGTCGCACCGGACCCCACCCGCGCCGTCGGCCAGCTCGCGCACGCGTGGCGGCGCCACTGCGGCGCGCACGTCGTCGGCATCACCGGCACCGTGGGCAAGACGACCGCCAAGGAGATGACGGCCGGCGTCCTCTCGCGCCACTTCCGGACACATCGCAGCACAGGCAACTTCAACTCGCGCGAAGGCCTCCCCCTCGCCCTTCTCTCCCTCACCGAGGAGCACGAGGTCTCCGTGCTCGAAATGGGCATGGATTCGAAGGGCGAAATTGCCCTCCTGTGCGACATCGCCGAGCCCGAGGTTGGGGTCGTCCTCAACATCGGCCTCACGCACGTCGAGAAGCTCGGCAGCATCGAAGCCATCGCCGAGGAGAAGCTGAGCCTCGCGCGCTGGCTGCCCGAGAACGGCACCGCCGTCCTGAACGTCGACGACCCGCGCATTGCCGCCGGCGCCGAAGGCCTGGCCTGCCGCACCATCACCTTTGGCCGCGGCCTCGAAGCCGCCGCCCCGCGCCCGCTTCTCACCTGGTCCGACTACCACGGCGAAGGGCTCTCCGGGGGGCGCTTCTTCGTCACCTCGGGGGCGAAGCAGGCCCGCGTCGATACCCCCCTGCCGGGCGAGCACACCGTCCCCGCCGCCGTCGCCGCGATGGCCGTCGCCATGGCCCTCGGGGTCTCGTTCTTCGATGCCGCGAACAGCGTCCGCCAGAGCGAGGCGGCGGGGCGCGCGCGCGAACTTCGCGGCCGCAACGGCTCCACCCTTATTGATGACCGCTACAACGCCAGTCCTGCCTCGGTCGCCGGCGCGCTCGCCATGCTTGGCGCGCAGCGCGCCAGCGGCGGCCGCACCATCGCCTTCCTCGGCAAAATGGCCGAACTCGGCGACCACGCCGAGGCCGAGCACCGCCGCATCGGTGAAGTCGCCGCGGCCAACTGCACCGCGCTCGTCACCTTCGGCGAACTCGGCCGCATCGTCGCGGATTCGGCCCGTTCGGCCGGCCTCTCGGGTACCCGCTGGTTCGCAACCAAGGAGGAAGGCGCCGCCTTCCTCGCGGGGCAGCTCCGCGAGGGGGACACGGTCCTCGTGAAGGGCAGCCGCAGCGAGGCCCTCGAGACCATCCTCCCGGAACTGGAGGCTGCGCCGTGATTCACGCGCTCGTCTCCGGCGTCATCACGTTCGGCCTCGCCGTCGTGCTCGGCGGCCCCATCCTCCGCTACCTGCGAGCCCAGAAGATGGGCAAGGCTATTAGCGAATACCAGACCGCGGCCCACACCAAGAAGGCGGGCACTCCCACCTTCGGCGGCCTCATGATCTGGGCACCCACCTTCCTCGTCGCCGCCGTCGCGGTCGACTGGTGGGACCACCGTTCGATTCTCCTCCCGATGGCCATGATCGGCATCACCGGCGCCGCCGGCGTCGTCGACGACATGGGGACGCTCCAGGGGCGCCGCCAGACCGGCCTCAGCTGGCGCTTCAAGATCGCCTTCACCACGGTGCTCGCGGCCGGCGCAGCCTGGATCCTCTACGACCACATCGAAGTCGAGTCCATCAACATCCCCTGGCAGGGGCACTACCAGCTCGGACTGTTCTACCTGCTGGTGGCCACAGTCACCATCGTCGCGACCACCGCCGCCGTCGCCGTCACCGATGGCCTCGACGGCCTCGCCGGCGGCACCACCCTCGTGGCGTTCATCGCCTACGGCATCATCGCCTTCATCCAGGGGCAGGAGTTCGTCGCCACCTTCGCCTTCATCATCGCCGGCGCGAACCTCGGCTTCCTCTGGTACAACGCCCACCCCGCGATGGTCTTCATGGGCGATACCGGCGCCCTCGCGCTCGGGTCCAGCCTCGCCGTCCTCGCCCTGATGACCGGCCAGTGGCTCCTGCTGCCCGTCATCGGCATCGTCTTCGTGATCGAAGCCCTCTCCAACATCATCCAGATCGCCTACTTCCGAGCGACCGGTGGCAAGCGGTTCTTCAAGCGCGCTCCCTTCCACATGCATCTCGAACTCAGTGGATGGGCCGAAACCCAGATCGTGACGCGCGCCTGGCTCGTCGCCATTGCCGCCGGCATGCTCGGCGTTGCGCTCGCCCTGGCGGTGCCCGAATGACCGCCTCCGCCGGCGTTCCTTCCGTGCGCGGCCGCCGCGTGCTCGTGTACTCGCTCGGCATCGAAGGGCGGGACCTCGCCGCCTGGCTCGTGGCGAACGGCGCCGCCGTCACCATGTCCGACACCCGCTCGGCCGCCCAGCTCGCCGCCGCGAAGGCCGCTCCGCCGCCGGGAGTGGAACGCGTGGTCACCGGCGGGCCGCTCCTTGATCCCGATGGCTTCGACCTCGTGGCGGTCTCGCAGTCCGTGCTGCGCTACGACCCGGCGCTCGTCCGCGCCCGCGAGCTCGGAATTCCCATCACTTCGCAGATGCGGCTCTTCCTCCAGCTCGTCCCCGGCCGCGTGATCGGCATCACCGGCTCCAGTGGCAAGTCCACGACGACGGCGCTCGTCGGCGCGATGGCGCGAGAGGCCGGCATCGACCATGTCGTCGGTGGAAACATCGGCGAGGCGTTGCTCGGCCGCCTTGGCGACATCACCCCCACGACCACGGTCATCCTCGAAATCAGCCACACCCAGCTCCAGTACACCGACCGCTCGCCCGCGATCGGCGCCATCACCAACGTGACTCCAAACCACCTCGATCAGTTCCGCTGGGACGAATACGTCGGGCTGAAGCGGACCCTCCTCGCGCACCAGACCGCCGCGGACACCGCCATCCTGAACATCGACGACGACACGAGCATCGGCCTCATCCCCGCGGTGCGCGCGCAGCTCGCGCGCACCTCCATCAGGGGGCGAAGTGGAAGGGGACGGCGCCTGGCTCGACGGCAGCGACATCATCGCGCGCCGCGGCGCCCGCTCCCGCGCGATCCTGGACCGCGGCGGCATCCTGCTTCGTGGCGAACATAACCTTGCGAACGTCGTCATGGCCTGTGCCATCGCCGATGCCGCCGGCTTCCCCGCCGACGCCATGGCACGCGCCGCCCGTGCCTTCCCCGGCGTGCCGCACCGCCTCGAAGTCGTGGGTTCGGCCGGCGGTGCGACCTGGATCAACGACAGCATCGCCACCTCGCCCGAGCGCACGATGGCCGGCCTGCGCGCCCTCACCGAGCCCGTGGTCCTGCTGCTCGGCGGCCGCGACAAGAAGCTCCCGCTCGATGGGCTGCAGGAGCTCGTCCGCCAGCGCTGCCACGCGGTCATCTGTTTCGGCGAATCCGGCGCGCTCTTCCGCGAGGCCATGGGCTCCGCCGTCGCCGACTGCGTGCTCGTGCAGAACCTCGAGGACGCGGTCGCCGAGGCCGCCGCCCGCGTCCGGCCCGGCGATGCCGTGCTCCTCTCGCCCGCCGGGACCAGCTTCGACGTGTATCCCCACTTCGAAGCCCGCGGCGAAGCATTCCGCGCACTCGTCCGGGCCCTTCCCGGCTTTCAGGAGGTGGCGTGATGGCCGCAGCCCCACGCACCGGTGACTGGGCCCCGGGCCGCCCCGATTTCGCGCTTATCGCGCTTGCCGCCGCACTCACCATCACCGGCCTCGTGGTCGTGTGGAGCGCCAGCTTCGTTATCGGCCTCGCCCGCTTCGGCGATGCGAACTACTACATCTTCCGCCAGTTCATCTGGGCGATCGCCGGCACCATCCTCATGGTCGTCGCGATGCGCATCGACTACCGCATCTACCGGCGGTACGCGATGCCCATCATGCTCATCACGATCTTCATGCTCATCGCCGTCCTTGTCGTCGGCGTCGAAGGCAATGGCGCGCGCCGCTGGATCGGCGCCGGCGACCTCACCATCCAGCCCGCCGAATTCGCCAAGCTCACCGTCATCCTTTACGTGGCCGCGTGGCTGCAGAGCAAGGGCCCGGAGCAGGTGCGAACGTGGGAGGGCGGCCTCATCCCCTTCGTCATCATCATTGGCCTGGTCGCCACCCTCATCATCCTCGAACCCAGCCTTGGCACGACGATGATCATCCTCGTCATCACCGTGACCATGTTCTGGGTCGCCGGGGCGTCCCTCGTGCAGATGTTCGCGCTCGGGGCCGCCGGCCTGCTCGCGGTTGTGATGCTGGCCACCCTCCAGGGGTACCGCGCCGACCGCCTCACCGGCTTCTTCCATGGCGAAGCTGACCCCCGCGGCCATGGCTTTCAGACGCTTCAGGCGGTGATGGCCATTGGCAACGGCGGCTGGAACGGCCTCGGGCTCGGGGCCAGCCGCGGCAAGTTCTTCTACATCCCCGAAAGCCACACCGACGGCGTTTTCGCCATCATCGGCGAGGAGCTCGGCTTCATCGCCACCGTCGCCGTGCTGGGGCTGTACATCCTCCTCATGATTCGCGGCTACCAGGTCGCCCGCCGCTGCCGCGACGACTTCGGCATGCTCGTCGCAGCCGGCATCACCACCTGGATCACCGCGCAGGCGCTCCTCAACATCGGCGGCATCACCCGCGTGATTCCCCTGACGGGCGTGCCGCTGCCGTTCCTCAGCTTCGGTGGAAACGCCCTTGCCGCGGTCATGCTCGCGATGGGGGTGCTCATCAGCATCTCCCGCCACCAGGACCGCGGCGCGTACGATGACCCCGACGCAGCTGCCCACCACCGCCGCATTGTGCGCAGGAGGCGGGCATGAGACTGGCATTGACGGCCGGCGGTACCGGCGGCCACATCCTCCCCGCGCTCGCGGTCTACGACGCGCTCCTCGCCCGCGGCATCCACGCCGACGTGCGGTTTTTCGGCCCCGAAGATCGTGGCGAACGGGCGCGCGTCGAAGCGAAGGGCATCCCCTTTGAACCCGTGCCCGCCGCCGCCGTGCGCGGCAAGGGCCCGCTCTCACTGGCGAAGGCGATGCTCCGGCTCGCGGGCGGCACGCTCGCCGCGGCGCGCAGCCTGCGCGCCTTCCGCCCCGATGCGGTGTTCAGCACCGGTGGCTACGCCAGCTTCCCCACCAGCGTCGCCGCCCGGCTCCTGCGCCGCCCGCTCGTGGTCTACCTGCCGGACGTGAGTCCCGGCTGGGCCGTTCGCGCCGAAACCCGGCTTGCGACGCGCATGGCCACGACCGCCGAGGCCGCCCTCGCGTTCCTCCCCGCGCGCAAGACCGTCATCACGGGCTACCCCGTCCGCGCCGCCTTCTTCGAACAGGATCGGTCGCAGGCGCGCGCCGCGCTCGGTCTCGCGAGCGATGCGCGCGTGCTCGTCGTCGCGGGCGCCACGCAGGGGGCGAAGGCGATCAACGCCGCTATCTTCGCCGCGCTCCCGGCGCTGCTGCCCTCGGTGACGGTGTTCCACGTCACCGGCCCCGCCGATGCGCCGCGCGCCCAGGATCTCCGCGACGCGCTGGAACCCGCCCTCGCCGCGCGCTACCAGCCGGCCGCCTTCCGCGAGGACCTCCCCACGATCATGGTCGCGGCCGACCTCGCGGTGATGCGCGCCGGCGCCAGCGTTCTCGGCGAACTGCCCGCCGCGAAGCTCCCGTCGATTCTCGTGCCGGGCACCTTCGCCGGGGGGCACCAGCGTGATAACGCCCGCTTCCTCGCCGATGGCGGCGCCGCCGTCGTGCTCGAAGAAGCGGATCTCGCGGGGCTGACCGCGTTGGCCGAAAGCCTTCTCTCGAACCCGGCGCGGCTCGCCGCCATGCGCGATGCCGCCGCTGCCCTCGCCCGGCCCGGCGCCGCCAGCGCCATCGTCGATGTCCTCCTGGAGGTGGCAAAGCGATGAGCGAGCCCATCGTCGGACCGGTCCACCTCGTGGGCATCGGCGGCATGCACATGTCCGCCATCGGCCAGCTGCTGCTCGAACGCGGCATCGCCGTCACCGGCAGCGACCTCCGCCCGTCGGAGTTCACGGCGCGCCTGGAACGCATGGGTGCGCGCGTCTTCGAAGGCCACGATGCCGCGTACCTGGGCGACCCCGCGCTCGTCGTGACCACCGCGGCCGCTCCCGAGGAGAACCCCGAGCTGGTCGAGGCGCGCCGCCGAGGCATCCCCGTCATCCTCCGCGCGGAGATGGTCGCCCGCCTCATGGAGGGGAAGCGCGTCATCGCCGTCGCGGGCGCCCATGGCAAGACGACCACGTCCAGCCTCGTCGCCTTCATCCTCAAGGAAGCCGGTCTGAACCCGATGTACCTGCTCGGCGGCGAAAGCCCCGACCTCGGCGGTCACGCCGCATGGGGCGATGGCGAGTGGTGCGTCGTCGAGGCCGACGAGTACAAGCGCGCCTTCCACGAGTATGACCCCGAAGTCGCCGTCATCACGAACGTCGAACCCGACCACCTTGACTACTACGGGACGCCCGAGGCGTACCACGAAGCGTTCGCCGTGTTCGCGCACAGGGTTCGCGAAGGCGGCCTCCTCCTGTGCTGCGCCGACGACCCCGGCGCCCGCCGCGTGAGCGATATCGCGGGCGATGACCCGGTTCGCCACGAGACGTACGGCATCGAGGGCGTCCGGTACTGGATGGCCCGCGACATCGCCCTCACCGGCGACGGCGCGCGCTTCACCGTGACCCGCGGAGGCACCCCCGTCGGCGACCTCCACGCGCCCATCCCGGGCACCCATTTCGTCCTCAACACCCTCGCCGCGACGGCGGTGGCGCTCCACGCGGGTGTGCCGTTCGGGACCATCGCGTCGGCCGTCGCGAGCTTCCGGGGCGCGCGCCGCCGCTTCGAGCGCAAGGGCGAAGCCGCCGGCGTCCTCGTCATGGACGATTACGCCCACCACCCGACCGAGGTGCGCAACACCATCGCCACCGCGCGGCGCCGCTTCCCCGGCCGCCGCCTCATCGGCGTGTACCAGCCCCACACCTACAGCCGCATCGCCTACCTCTGGGACGAATGGACCCGTTGCTGGGAAGGGCTCGATGAGATGGTGGTGCTCGAAACCTACGCCGCGCGCGAAGCCCCGCTCCCCGGGCGCTCCGCCCGCGACCTCGCCGAGGCCATCACCGATCCCGGCGCGCACTACGCCGCCGACTTCGACGAAGCCGCGAACGAGGCGATCGCGCTGGCCCAGCCGGGCGATGTCATCTTCACCATCGGCGCCGGCGACGTGACGGAAGTTGGCCCGATGATCCTGGAGCGGCTGGGATGACGAGCATCGACATCCTCGTGGCCACGCTCATGCAGTACGGCGACCTCCGCCGGGACGAGCCCCTGTCGCGCCACACCACATTCGGCGTCGGCGGCCCGGCCGACCTCTTCGTGACCGTGCGCGATGCCGCCGGGCTGGCCATGGCCGCCCGCGCCGCCACCGACTCCGGCGTCCCCGTGTTCGTGCTCGGCAGCGGCAGCAACATCCTCGTCGCCGACCGGGGGATCCGCGGGGTCGTCATCGATAACCGCGCGCGCGGCGAAGCCGAGGCCGGGACCGCGACCTGGCAGGTCGAAAGCGGCATGAGCTTCGCCGGCTTCGCCCGCAAGATGTGCCGCGCAGGCCTGGACGGCCTTACCTGGGCGATCGGCATCCCCGGCACGCTCGGCGGCGCCGTCGTCTACAACGCCGGCGCCTACGGCGGCTGCCTCGGCGACGTCCTCACGCGCGTCCGCCTCCTCGACCGGGACGGCCGCGATGAGTGGATCGACGCCGGCGCCCTCGGCCTCGTGTACCGCGGGAGCGCCTTCACCCGCGGTCAGTTCGCGGGCCGGACCGTCCTCGCCGTCGAACTGCGCCTGCAGCCCGCCGACGCCCCCGAGCTCCTCGCGCGCGCCGCCGCCCACGATGCGAAGCGCCTCACCGCGCAGCCGCGGGGCCGCAACGCTGGCTCGATGTTCAAGAACCCGCCCGGCTCGCCCGCCTGGAAGCTGATCGACGCCGTGGGCCTTCGCGGCGCCACGCGCGGGGACGCGGCGATCTCGGACAAGCACTGCAACTTCTTCGTGAACTACGGCAACGCCCGCGCCGAGGAGGTCGCCTGGCTCGTGGCCGAGGCCCAGCGCCGCGTGCGCGAACAGTTCGGCGTCGAACTCGAGCGCGAAGTCGCCTTTGTGGGGGAGTGGTGATGGTGCGGCAGCGAGTGGCGGTCATCTTCGGAGGGCGCTCGGGCGAGCACGAGGTCAGCATCGTGAGCGCACGCAGCGTCATGCAGGCGCTCGATCCCAACCGCTGGGAGGTGGTGCCGTTCGGCGTCACGCGCAGCGGCGCCTGGCTCACCCCGGAACAGACCCTCCAGTCGCTCGCGGCCGGCCACACCGCCTTCCGCGGCGGCGGCGCGTCGCTGCTCTCCAGCTCCGCCGCCCTCGATGCGCTCGCCGGTTGCGATGTCGCGTTCCCGCTCGTGCACGGCACCTACGGCGAGGACGGCACGATGCAGGGCTTCCTCGAAATGGCCAACCTCCCGTACGCCGGCTGCGGTGTCGCGGCGAGCGCCATCGGCATGGACAAGGCGCTCATGAAGGCGCTCTTCCGTGAGGCCGGCATCCCCATGGCCCGCTACGCCGTCCTTCGCTCCTGGGACGCTGCCGCGGACGAAGAGCAGGCGCGCGACTACATCGAACAGACCATCGGCTACCCGTGCTACATCAAGCCCGCGAACGGCGGGTCCAGCGTCGGCGTCACCCGCGCCCGTTCCCGTGAGGACCTTGGCGAGGCGTTCGCCGCTGCCTTCGCCTACGACGACAAGGCCGTCGTCGAAGAGGAGATCAGGGGTCGCGAAATCGAATGCTCCGTTCTCGGGAACGAGCACCCGGAGGCCAGCACCGTCGGCGAGATCGTCCCCGACCGCGAGTTCTACGACTACGAAAGCAAGTACGCCGCGACCTCCACGACGCAGCTGCACATTCCCGCACCGTTGCCCGCCGAGGTCGTCGAGCGCGTCCGCGAGCTCGCGCTGCGGATGTTCGCCGTAATGGGTTGCGAAGGGTACGCCCGCGTCGACTTCTTCGTAACCGCTGAAGGCGCCGTCGTCGCCAACGAGATCAACACCATCCCCGGCTTCACGAGCATCAGCATGTACCCGAAGCTCTGGGAGGCGTCCGGCCTCTCCTACCGTGACCTGCTCTCGCGCATTCTCGACCTCGGCCTCCAGCGCCACGCGCGGAGGGCACGCCGATGAGCGACCGGCACGTCATTGGTGGCGGCGGTTCGTACCCGAAGCGGCCGCTGAAGGGCGCGATCGTCCGCCGCACCGGCATCGTCACCGTGGGGGCGCGAAAGGCCGCTCCTCCGCCGCGCGGGCAGGGCGCGGGCGTCATCGGCGCCGAACCCGACCACCGCGATTTCGGCTTCCGGCCCGGCGCGTGGCTCACCACGAGGGTCATCGTCGCGCTCAGCCTCGCCGCCGTGCTCGCGGCCGCCGCGGGCGGCAGCTGGTGGGTCTTCCGCTCTTCCTACTTCGAAATCCAGAACGTAACGGTCGAGGGCACGCAGCGGGTGAACCCGGATGCGCTCGTCGAACGCGCCGGGCTCACGGGCGAGAGCATGTTCAACGCCGACCTTGGCGGCGCGCAGGTCGCACTCTCGGCCGTGCCCCTCGTGAAGGAAGTCCACATTCAGCGCCACTGGCCCGACAGCGTCACCATCGCCGTCGTCGAGCGGCAGGGATGGGGCGTCTGGGAGCAGAGTGGGGTCCGCTACGTCGTCGACCGCGATGGCATCGTCCTCGGTGAGTGGGAGATGCCGCCTGGCTCGCCCGTCATCAAGAGCTCGGCCCTGGGCTCGCGCCGCCCCGGTGATCGCGTCGATTACCAGGCCGTCGATGCCGCGGCCGAGATCTACGCCAGCCTGCCGAAAGAGCTCGGCACCAGGGTCACCGAAGTCGCCTTTCTGCCCGGCAAGGGCGTCCGCGTGACCACCGAATCCGGGCAGGTGGCCCTGCTGGGGGACTCCAGCTCCATCGCCTACAAGCTCGCCAGCTGGGCGGCCGTCGAACGCAAGGCCGCCGAGCGGGGCATCGTCTACAACACCATCGACCTCCGGTTCGGGAACCGGCCGGTCGTGCAGTGAAGTCGCCCGACCGGGGAGGAACGCCATGAAGCGACGCAGCACCGCAGCATCCATCGACATCGGGTCGACGAAGGTCACGGTTATCGTGGGCGATGTCGGCGACCTCGGCGAGACACGCGTCCTCGGCGTGGGCGTCGCCCCGGCCGCCGGCCTCTCGTCCCGCGGCGTCATCGATAACATCCAGTCCGCCCGCGAAGCCGTCGGTATCGCCGTCGAGAAGGCCGAGCACGCCTGCGGAATGCGCATCCTCAGCGCCGTCGTCGGCATCTCCGGCAACCACATCACATCCCAGAACAATCGCGGCATCATCGCCATCCCCGACCGTGGCCGCGAAATCTCGCTGGACGACCGCGCGCGTGTCCTCGAAGCCGCGAGCCAGGTCGCCATTCCCACCAACCGGCAGGTTCTGCACGTGCTCCCCCGCGGCTACTGGCTCGAAGGGACGGACCCGGTGACGGATCCGATCGGCATGCACGCGGGCCGCCTCGATGCCGAGGTCCACATCGTCACCGCCGCCGTCTCGGCCGTGCAGAACCTTGCCAAGACCGTCGAAGGCGCGGGCGTGCAGGTCGATGACATCGTCCTCGAATCTCTCGCCTCGGCCACGAGCGTGCTGCACGAGCAGGAGAAGCACCAGGGCGTGGCCGTCGTGGATATCGGCGGCGCCACCAGCTCCATCGCCGTCTACGACGAAGGCAGCATCGCCCATACCGCCTGCCTCCCCGTCGCCGGCCAGCAGCTCACGAACGACCTCGCCCGTGTCCTTCGCTGCCCCTGGGAAAGCGCCGAGGACCTGAAGTGCAAGTACGGCGCCGCCTACGCCGACCCGGCGCAGACGAACGAAACGGTCGAGATCCAGGCCTTCGGCACCCAGAGCCTCAAGGTCGTTCCCCTGCTGCATGTGTGCGAAATCCTGCAGGCGCGCACCGAGGAGATCCTGGAGATGGTGGCGCTGGAGCTGAAGCGTGCCGGGTACCTGGACCGCATCGCCGCCGGCATCGTGTTCACGGGCGGCAGCAGCGGCCTCCGCGGCCTCGCCGAATTCGCCGAAGCGCGGCTGGGGCTCCCCGCCCGCGTCGGCCGCCCTCACGGGTACTCGGGTCTCTCGGACCTCATCGGGACGCCCGCCTATGCCACGCCCATCGGGCTCGTCGGATACGCGCTCTCGGGTCGCGAACGGGTAGCGGAGCCCGTCGTGTCCGGCGCCGGCGGCGGCCCCGATTTCCACATGCCATCGATTGGCGGCGGAGTCTTCCGCCGCATCGCCTCGTTGGGACGTGCGCTTATGCCCAACTGATCCATCCGCACGGCGGCCCCGCACGGGGGCCAACCCGCCCCGTCGTCCACGAACAGCAAGAGGTACTAAGGAGAGGGCCTTGAGCAACCGTTACGAATCCGAACTGCTTCCCGATATCAAGGTCGTTGGTGTGGGCGGGGGCGGCTGCAACGCCGTGAACCGCATGGTCACCGCCCACATCCCCGGCGTGACCTTCGTCGCCTGCAATACCGACGCCCAGGCGCTCATGTCCTCGGCCGCGCCGAACCGTATCCGCATTGGCGAAAAGCTCACCAAGGGCCTCGGCGTTGGCGGTGACCCCACGCGCGGCGAACGCGCCGCCGACGAGAGCCGCGACGAGCTCTACGAACTCCTCCGCGGCACCGAAATGGTGTTCGTCACCGCCGGCATGGGCGGTGGCACCGGCACCGGCGCGGCGCCCGTCGTCGCTGAAATCGCCAAGGATTGCGGCGCCCTCACCATCGGCGTCGTCACCAAGCCGTTCACCTGGGAAGGCGCCCGCCGCATGAAGCAGGCCGAGGAAGGCATCGCCCGACTGCGGGACAAGGTGGACACGCTCATCGCCATCCCCAACGCCCGCCTCCTCGAAATCTGCCCGGCCGATTGCACCGTCGATGTCGCCTTCGAAACCGCCGACGACGTCCTGCGGCAGGCGATTCAGTCGATTTCCAACATCATCAGCCAGAACGGCTCCATCAACCTGGACTTCAATGACGTCCGTACCGTGATGAGCGAAGCCGGCCCCGCGCTCCTGGCCGTCGGCCGCGGCAGCGGCGACAACCGCGCAGCCGAAGCCGCCCGCATGGCCACCAGCTCGCCGCTGCTCGACCAGGGCATCGATGGCGCGCACAACGTCCTGTTCAGCATCGCCCACGGCGGCGGGCTCCAGCTCAAGGAGCTCGACATGGCCGCCCGCGTCATCACCGAGGTCGTCGACCCCGATGTGAACCTCATCTTCGGCACCGTGGTCGACCCGTCGCTCGACCAGGAAGTGCTGATGACCGTGATTGCGACCGGCTTCCCGCCGAAAGTCCAGGCGATGCCCGACCCGCAGACGATCGGCCGCATCGTGGATTACGGGTTGCCGGGTGTTCAGAGCGTGGAAGATGCCGAACTGCCGGCGTTCCTTCGGCGCAACATCCGGTCGCTCAATAGCGTCCGGGCCGAGGGTGCGGCGGTGGCGAGATTGGCTGAAAGGAGGTAGCTGACTAACCGAGCGCGCTAATCTGTCCGGAAGGACAACCGCCTCGCGGCGGTGGGGGGCTTGATGCAATGGGAGATGGCATCAAGCCCCTTTTCTTAGCCTCGACTACGCCCGGTCACCCCGCCGCCAGCTACCTCCCCATCAGCGGAGGCGTACCGTACCACAGCCCTTAACCGTTGCGCTACTGGCCCAATCGCGAATTCTCGCGCCCTTCGGGCCTTCCCTCTGTCCGCTCAGGCGCCGTCCGCGATGTACTCGCTTCGCCCGGATTGCATGGGGTCATCGTTCAGCCGCTGCGGGATCCACTCCGTGAGCAGCGCGTCAATCTGCGCCTTCGCCTGGACGAGCGAGTGCCCCGTGTCCGCAAACAGCACGATCCGCTTCGGATCCTGCGCGCGCCGGTAGATGTCCTCGCTCGCCTCGGAATCGAGGATGGAATCGGACGTCCCGTGGATGAGCAGGCAGCGGGCGCCCGAGCTGCTGGACCTGCCGCGTCCCGTGCAGCTGCGGCGACATCGCCGCCACGCCCCGCACTCGCGGGAAGAGCTCGCCGGCCTTGATCACGACGGCCGCGCCGAAGCTGTGCCCCAGCAGCACCAGGTCCTCGGCGCCGATCCCCTGCATGAAGGAGCAGCCCGCCATCACGTCGATGACGCATTCCTCGAAGTTGTTCGGTTGCCGGTACTCGATCCGGAGCGTCGTCACGCCCTTCGGCGCGAGCAGCCCCGCGAGGCGGGGATAGAGCGAGTCGGCCGGGCCATCGAAGCCGCCCATGGCGCCGCCCACGCAGATCACCGCGCCGGTTCCGCCTTCCACGGGGTGGAGGATTCCCTCGATCGTGCCCCTCGTGGATTCAAGGTGGACCTTGAACACCTTCGGGTCGTCGGTGGGGGAGGCCGAGACGCGCGTCAGCTGCAGCGTCAGGTCTTCGTCCTGTTCGTCGTCTTCTTCTGGGCCCATGTCCCACATGTTTCCCGGCATCGCCGCAACTATACGCGAGAGAGCGACCGCCGGATCTGCAGTTCGCACACGTTTTCCCGAGTTTCCCTACCCGGTTGCTGTACCCGCTGGTACCATTCGCCCGGACACCGACGCGGCGGATTCGGGGAGGATGCAGGACCTGTGTGCGGTATCGCGGGCATCATGCGCACCGGCGGCGAGGCCGTGCCCCCTGGCCAGATTGAGGCCATGGTCGCCACGCTGCGCCACCGCGGCCCCGACGGCGATGGCGCCTATTTCGCCCCCGGTATCGGCTTCGGCCACACCCGCCTCGCCATCATCGACCTCACCACCGCTTCCGATCAGCCGTTCGTCGACGACTTCGCGAACCTCAGCCTCATCTTCAATGGCGAGATCTACAACTACGTGGAGCTCCGGCAGGAGCTGAGGGACCTCGGCCACGTCTTCCGCTCCACGGGCGATACGGAGACCGTCCTTCGCGCCTACCAGGAGTGGGGCACGGACTGCCTCCAGCGCCTCAACGGCATGTTCTCCTTCGCCCTCTGGGATGGCCGAAAGCGCGAACTCTTCCTCGCCCGGGACCGCTTCGGCGAAAAGCCGATGTACATCGCCCGGACCGCCCGGGGCGTCGTCTTCGCCAGCGAAATGAAGGCGATCCTCGCCGTCCGCCCCGAGCTCCGCGTTCCCAACCGCAAGGTCGTCTTCCGCTACGTCTCGCGTGGCGACCTCGACCTCGACCACGAGACGTTCTTCCAGGGCATCGAAAGCCTCCCCGCCGCGCACTACCTGGTGATTGATGCCGACGGCCGCGGCGAGAAGAAGCGCTACTGGCACGCCACCTCGACCACCGTGCCCCGCAGCGCCCGTGGCGCCATCGAACGGTACCGGGAGCTGCTGTTCGACTCCGTTCGCATCCGCCTGCGCAGCGACGTCCCCGTGGGCAGCAGCCTTAGCGGCGGCCTCGATTCCTCGAGCATCGTCTCCACCATCAACGCGCAGAAGGCCGTCCAGTCGGTCCACCAGAAGACGTTCAGCGCACGCTTCCATTCCCGCACCCACGACGAGGGCCAGTTCATCGAAGCCGTGACCCGGCACGTGGACGCCGATTCGCACGCCGTATGGGTCGAGCCCGAGGGCTTCGCATCGGAGTTCGCCACCCTCCAGTGGCACCAGGAAGAACCGATGGCGAGCGCGAGCCCGTTCGCCCAGTGGAGCGTGATGCGCCTCGCGCGCGAGAACGCGACCACGGTCCTGCTCGACGGGCAGGGCGCCGATGAGTCCCTCGCCGGCTACGACCAGTCCCACGGGATGTTCTGGGCGCATTGGCTGCGCCAGGGCCGCGTCGACAAGGTTGGCCGCGAGCTCTTCGCGTTCTTGCGGCGGTACCACGGCGGCCTCGCCGAGCCCGGCCTGTTCGCCGCCTACTACCTGCTGCCCTCGCGCTTCCGGGACAACCTCGCCGAGTTCTACTACCGCTCCGGCGAGGTCGTCTCGCCGGACCTCCACCGCCAGTACTCGCCCGCGCACGTCGATACCTACGAGCCGTTCCCGGACCGCCTCCGCAACGAGCTCGTCCGCTGGCAGGCCACGACGCAGCTCCCCGAATTCCTGCGCTACGCCGACCGCAACAGCATGGCGTTCAGCCGCGAGGTCCGCCTTCCATTCCTGGACCATCGCCTCGTCGAGTACACCTTCGGGCTCCCGCCCGACCTGCTGCTCAACCGCGCCGTGACCAAGGTCGCGCTGCGCGAGGCCATGCGTGGCATCGTGCCGGACCCGATCATCGACCGGAAGGACAAGCTCGCCTACGCGCCGCCGCAGAAGCAGTGGATCCACGGCGTGCTCCGTGATTGGGTCGAAGATCACCTCCATTCCGCCGAGGCGCGCGACGAAGTGTTCAACCCCAGGGCGGTGCTGCGCCTGCGCGAGAACCTCGACGGCAGCGCGAGCGAGACCCTCGCCTGGCGCGTCGCGAGCACGGAAGGGTGGTTCCGTCAGATGGTGGATTCCGCCGGCGCGGGCGCTCAGCGCATGTCCGCCGAGGTCAGCAAGCTCCCCTGGTAGCACCTCGCGCGATGTGCCCCATCGCCGATGCTGTGAGACACTTTTCTGAGCCCGGCTGCCAAATTCAAATCAGATTTGGCGCCGTTTTACTCAGAGGGGTGTTCCGTGACTCTTTCCTTCGAAGGCCAGGTGGCCCTCGTCACCGGTGCCGGCGCCGGCCTCGGCCGCGCCTATGCCATCGACCTTGCCCGCCGTGGCGCAAAGGTCGTCGTCAACGACCTTGGCGGTGACCCGTTCGGCGTCGGCGAGAATCGCTCCGCCGCCCAGAAGGTCGTCGACGAGATCAAGGAGATGGGCGGCGACGCCGTCGCCAATTACAACTCCGTCGCCGACTACGACGGCGGCTTCAACATGGTGAAGACCGCGATCGACACCTACGGCCGCCTCGATGTCGTGATCTGCAACGCCGGCATCCTCCGCGACGTCGCCTTCCACAACATGAGCGAAGACGACTGGGACAAGGTGTTCGCCGTCCACATCAAGGGCTCGTTCACCGTCCTGCGCGCCGCCTGGCCGGTCTTCCGCCAGCAGTCGTACGGCCGCGTGGTGCTGACGACCTCGTCCTCGGGCATCTGGGGCCAGTTCGGCCAGGCCAACTACGGCGCGGCCAAGACGGCCATGCTCGGCCTCATGAACGTCCTCAAGCAGGAGGGCGCGAAGTACAACGTGAACGTGAACACCGTCGCCCCCGTGGCCGGCACGCGCCTCACCCAGACGGTCATGCCGCAGGAAATGGTCGATCGCCTGAAGCCGGAGCTCGTCGCCCCCGCCGTCGTCTACATGGTCTCGAAGGAGTGCCAGGACAGCGGCCTCGTGATCGAGGCGGGCGCCGGCAACTTCAGCCGCGCCGTCATGGTCAAGGGCCCCGGCGTGCAGCCCGGCATCGAAGACCCCAAGGACGCCGAATGGTGCCAGGCAAACTGGGACCAGATCACCAGCCTCGAAGGCGCCCAGCCCATGTGGCGCTCCGGCCAGACCCTCAAGGATTACCTCGCCAGCAAGGCGAAGGCCTAGCCTTCGCCGGCGGTCAATACGCGAAAGGGGGCGCCGCAAGGCGCCCCCTTTCGCGTGTCTGCCATCACGAGCCCGGCAGGAATTCGAGCGGCACCGGCGGCGCAGCCAGCGGCCGCGCAGCCAGCGCCATCAGCACCACGAGCGAGTCGTCCCCCGCCACGCGGTTCGCATGCAGGACGCCGCACCCAAGGCAGCGATGGATGATCGCCCACTCGCCGCCGCGGTCCACGGTCACCGCCGCCGGCTCCATCTTCGAACCGCACTCTGACCGCCGGTCGCCCGGGCTGACGTCCAGGTGGCGGCTCCAGAGGCAGTTGGGGCAGTGGTTCCGGTGGGCCGTGCCGAGCACGCTCGTACTCACCACCCGCCGGCAGCGGATGCAACGGAATTCGTCCGTTCCCAATCGTTCGTTCTCCCTGATCTCTTGGGGGCCGTTCGCACCCCGCGAGCGCCCGCGGATGTCAAATCCGCCGCGCCCGGTGCGAAGGAGATCAGGAACGCGCCGTCGGAGTCATCTTCTGCTTTCTAGCGCGGCCGCCTTTGGACGCGGTCCGCCGCGCCCCCAAGTATCCATCGACCGAAGGTGTCCTGTCGTGTGGCGAAGGTCACGCACGAACGCCGCGCGCGAGCCGTCCCGGGGCCTTCTCGGCTGCCGCCGGCGCTTTCAGCCCCAGCTGGCGCCGCAGCTCGTGGGGGTCCGCCCGCCGTGCCCGCCGCAGCTCCGCGTACGCCGATGGCGAGGGCATGAACTCCGAAGGACCGTCCCCCGTCGCCGCCTCAAGGAACGCCTCCGGGCCATGGTGCCTCGCCCGGGAGTACTCAATCGCATCCATCGTGACGGTCATCACCAATCGCGCGGACGTCAGCGGGCGGTTGCCCGCCGCCAGCGAGACCCGCCTGCCGAACGCCGCCGCGTGGTCCCTGCCGCAGCCGGCCAGGACCACGGCGAACCGTCCGCCTTCCAGCCCCGTGACGTAATCGCCGCCCCAGGCAACCCGCCCAAGCACGCCGTCGAGGTGGGCAAGCGCGGTCTCTGGCGGCAACAGCGCCATCCCGTCGGCGTCCTCGCCGAACCGCACGGATTCGACAATCGCCAGCGACACGGGGACGCCGGAGCGCTCGCTTCTCGCGATCTCAAGGGCGAGCCGGTCCACGAGGTCCTGCCTGCGGGCGGGGACGGGAGCCTCCGCGCCACCCACCGCGAGCGCCGGCGGCGCCTCGCCGCCGTTTCGCAGCCTGCCCAGGAGCCGCCACCGGGGGATGGTCTTATCGCCCATGCGAGCGAAGTATCGGCAGGCCGGGTTGCGTTCCCCGTGGCCGGCCGGTGGAGGAACGGGGACAACATGCGGGCTTTCCCGAATCCCTGCCCGGCGTCCCTCGTGTTTGGCGTCACAATCCTCCCTTTGCTAGACTCACCGGTGTTGGGGTGCGGGAAACGTGCCCGGCGGGGGATGAACATGGCCTACGGCTCCGGCATCGCCAAGGGCATGAGCCTCACGCTCAAGTCGCTCTTCCGCCCGGTCGCCACCCTCCAGTACCCGGAGGAGACGCGGGACGTCCCCGTCTACGCGCGCACCAACCTCCTCTGGTTCGAAGAGCGCTGCACCGGCTGCAGCACCTGCGCCCAGGCATGCCCCGATGGCTGCATCCTCGTCGCCACCAGCCAGGACGCCGAAGGCCGCCGGAATATCGACCGCTACGAGATCGACTTCCGCATCTGCATGTATTGCGGCCTCTGCACCGAAGCCTGCCCCTACGAGGCCATCCAGCCCGGCGGCCCACTCGACGACGCCGTCTACGTGTTCGACGAGATGTACCGCGACAAGCACGCCCTCACGCGCGTCGCCCGCGGCTTCCTCGGCCGGAACGACAACACGTACCCGAACGGCATGAAGGCTCCGGCGCCCGACGCCGACTTCCACCGCCTCTAGGCCCTTCGCACCCGGCCATCGGCCCGATTCCACCGGTCGCGGGGGAATTGCATCCGGCCGCGCCCCTGCCCGCCCCCCGGCGCCGCCCCGCCAAACACGCCCTCAGGGGGCCGTTCGTGCAACGCTTCACGATCTGATAGATTGACTCGGCATCTTCGCTGGGCCTCCGCGCCCGGCTTCCAGGTTTCCGAATGGCAACGATTACCGTCGACGGCAAGACCATCGAGGCGCCCGCGGGCGCACAGCTCGTGGAAGTCCTGAAGCAGAACGGGGTCTACATCTCCAACCTCTGCTACATCGATGGCCTCAAACCGTATGCCGGCTGCCGCTCCTGCCTCGTCGATGTCCAGGGCCCCCCGGGCTTCCAGCTCTCCTGCACGACGCAGGTGCAGGACAACATGGTCGTCACGACCAACTCCGAGGAGCTGAAGGAAGCCCGCAAGGCCGTCGTTTCCATCATCCTCGCCAACCACAGCGACCGCTGCCTGACCTGCCACCGGCGGGAGCACTGCCACCCCGGTGACATCTGCCTCCGCGACGACGTGGTCACGCATCGATGCCTCACCTGCTCCAAGAACTACCGCTGCGAACTGCAGGCCACCTGCGAGATGGTGGGCATGTCCGGCTACGAGCCATGGGTCGGCGAAGAGCGCTCCTGGTACCAGACGCCCCAGCCCCCGGCGGACCGCGCGAACCCGTTCATGGAGTTCGACCCGCAGATGTGCATCATCTGCACCCGCTGCCAGCGCGCCTGCGAAGAGAAGCGCCACACCGGCGCCATCACCCTCTCCGGGCGCGGCTGGGATACGCGTATCGCCTTCGGCAGCGGCGGCGCCATCCACGACAGCAACTGCGACTTCTCGGGCGCCTGCATCGACGTTTGCCCCACCGCCGCGCTTATGGAGCACCCGAACAAGTGGGTGGCCAAGTCCGACACCTGGACCACCACGACCTGCGACTCCTGCGCCATCGGCTGCAGCATCAAGATCGGTTCGAAGGACGGGCGCGGCAACATCGTTCGCCCCAGCCCCTCGGGCAACCCCGTCTCCGGAGACCAGATCTGCGTGCGCGGCCGCTATCACTACGATTCGCTCAAGCCCCGCGAACGGCTTTCCAGGCACTCCGTGCGGCGCGGCGCCATCCAGGTGCCCGTCACCACCGACGAAGCCATCGCCGAGGCCGCGCGCCAGCTGCGTGACGCCGCAAGCCGCGGCAAGGTTGGCGTGCTCGTCGGCGCCACCGCCACCGTCGAAGAGGCGTGGCTGGCGAAGCGCATCGCCGCCGAAGCGTTCAAGTCCGCCGCCGATTCGGCTCTCGGGCCGGTCATGCGCTCCGTCCGCACCGCCCTCGAAGCCCGCCTCGGCACCTGGCGCACCGCCGGCGACCTCACGAAGGTGGCCTCGGCGAAGACCGTTGTTGTCATCGCCGACGACCTCGAGGAGAGCCACAACGTTCTCAGCGTCCGCGTGAAGGATGCCGCCGTTCGCGGCCGCGCCCGCGTCCTCGTCATCGGCTCCCTTCGCAGCGAGCTCGTCGATTTCGCCGCCGCCTGGGTTCGCCCGCACGGTGGCGAAGAGGGTCTCGCCGCCGCGCAGCTCGCGGATGCCGTGAAGGGCGGAAACCCGCCCGCCGCGCTCGCGACCGCCGTTGAGATTCTCAAGGCCGCTGCCCCCGGCGAGACGATGATCCTCTGTGCTCCCAACCCCGTGAGCCCGGCGGTTGCCGGCTCCATGGCGGCCGGCGCGGCGAACCTCGCCGTCGCCCTCTTCGGCGCCCAGGCGTCCGAGCACCTCGCCATCCTCCCGGCCGAGGTCAACGTCCACGGCCTGCAGGACATTGGCGTCACCCTCGCGGGCGGCCCCGACCCGCTCGCCGGCCTCGCCGGCCTGCTTGTCGTTCGTGAAGACCCGACCATGCGCCTCCCCGGCGCGGCCGCGGTGCTCGACGCGATCGGCACCATCGTCGCCATCGACAGCGTTGCCTCCGATACCGTGAAGCGCGCCTCCGCGGTCCTCGCCGAGGGCAGGGCCTACGCCAGCGCGGGCACCTTCACCCAGGCCGACCACCGCACGCAAAAGCTCGCGCCCGCCATCCTTCCCGAAGGCGAGGCGCAGCCCATGTTCCAGCTGCTCCGGGACCTGGGGATCGCGCTCGGGCTGGCGATGCCGGCCGATGCCGACGCCGCCATGGGCGAGGTCGTGAGCCACGATGCCCGGTACGCCGCCTCCTGGGACCTGATCCTCGGCGAAGGCACCCGGCTCGAGGTCCCGGCCGCTCCGAAGGCCACCATCGTCCCCGTCGATGCCATCGCCGCGGGCGACGGGATCCGCATCGTCAGCGCGCGCGACCTCTACACCGCGCTTGATGCCGCCGCGGCCCGCCACCCGGAGGCCGAGCGCCTGCACCGCTACGACCGCATCCAGGTCAGCGAGCAGTACGCGGCGCGCCTCGGCATTGGCGACGAGGACATCATCGAGATCACGGACGGTGTCACCACCCTCCGCGCGCCCGCCTCGGTCACCGAGCGCGTGCGCGAAGGCAGCGTGTTCGTTTCGAACCTGCTGCAGGGCGGCGCCGTCGCGAACTTCTATGCCAGCGCCGCCATCCCGGTGGTGCGCGTGGGCGTCCCCGTCACGGCCTGAGTTCTTTCCCGCTCGACCTTCGAACGCGGCGGACAAACTGTCCGCCGCGTTCGTGCGTCCCGGCCACTGCGCGCCATGACCTCACAAACGGCTCTCCCCCCCCCCCCCCCCCCCCCCCCCCCCCCCCCCCCCCCCCCCCCCCCCCCCCCGCCCCCCCCCCCCCCCCCCCCCCCCCCCCCCCCCCCCCCCCCCCCCCCCCCCCCCCCCCCCCCCCCCCCCCCCCCCCCCCCCCCCCCCCCCCCCCCCGCCGTGCGGTCGCACTCCCGGCACCCGATACTTCATCCACGATGCGCACTTCCGCACGACACCGAGAGGACACGCCTATCGCCCCGGACTCACCGGGGCGCGCTCTTTAGGCTTCCCTCGCGGGCCCGCCCCCGTCGCGGCCGGCCCTCCCCGTTCCTCGCAAATCTCTCATCGCGCGCCGCCGTGCCTGCCGCACGAACGTCCGCGCGATACCATGTTCCCCCACGAGGAGACCCATGACCGAGAAGATCTACGTTTTCGATACCACGCTGCGCGACGGCGAACAGTCCGCCGGCGTCGCGTTCACCCCCGAGGAGAAGCTGGAAATCGCCCGGCAGCTCGACCGCCTGGGCGTCGACATCATCGAGGCGGGCTTCCCTTGCTCTACCCCCGGTGACCTCGAAGCCGTGCAGACGATCGCCCGC
The DNA here is from genome assembly GCA_016703545.1 of Candidatus Amarobacillus elongatus. Lineage (GTDB taxonomy): Bacteria > Chloroflexota > Dehalococcoidia > Tepidiformales > Tepidiformaceae > Amarobacillus > Amarobacillus elongatus. The sequence continues at coordinate 354,296 of JADJBX010000001.1, read as the reverse complement.
GAGGTCCGCCGGCCCACGATCGCCGCGCTCGCCCGCGCCGTCGCGAGCGACATCGACACCGCGTGGGAAGCGGTCAAGGAGGCCGCCGAGCCGCGCATCCACGTCTTCATCAACTCCAGCGACATCCAGATGGCCCATCAGCTTGGCAAGGACCGCGAGCAGGTGCTGACGCAGGCCGAGGCGATGGTTCGCCACGCCGCGAAGTACACCAGCAACGTCGAATTCAGCCCCATGGACGCGACCCGCGCCGACCCGCGCTTCATCTTCCAGATCGTGCAACGCTGCATCGATGCCGGTGCCACCACCATCAACATCCCGGACTCCGTCGGCTACGCCATCCCCGAGGAGCTCGGCGGCCTCTTCCGCGCGATCTTCGAAAACGTGCCCAACATCCATAAGTGCCGCGTGAGCTTCCACGGCCAGAACGACCTCGGCATGTGCACGGCGAACACCCTCACCGCCATCCAGAACGGCGCGCGCCAGGTCGAGCTGACCATCAACGGCATCGGCGAACGCGCCGGCAACACCTCCCTCGAAGAGGTGGTGATGGCCATCAAGACGCGCAAGGACTTCCTCCCCTTCTACACCGACATCAACACCCGCGAAATCTGGGCCGCCTCCAAGATGGTCGAGCGCTACTCCGGCATCCAGGTGCAGTGGAACAAGGCGGTCGTCGGCAAGAACGCCTTCCGCCATGCCTCCGGCATCCACCAGGACGGCATCCTCAAGCTGCGCGAGACCTGGGAGATCATGGACCCCACCGAGATCGGCATGCCCCGCGAGAACGCGGAGGAGACGCTGGTCCTCGGCAAGCTCTCCGGCCGCCACGCGTTCAAGATCCACATGGCCCGCCTCGGGTACCAGCTCAACGAAAACCAGCTGGCGAAGGCGTTCGCGCAGTTCAAAGAGCTCGCCGACAAGAAGATCGAGGTCGATAACCGCGACCTGATCGCGATCGTCAACGACAACCTCGGCGGCATCGAACTCGGCAGGTGGCAGCTCGAAGGTGTCCAGGTCACCACCGGCGACCACATCACCCCCACCGCCACGGTCACGCTCACCGGGCCCGAGGGCGAACGCACCGAGGTCGCGATGGGGACCGGTCCGGTGAACGCCATCTACAAGGCGATCAATGCCATCGCCGGCGTCAACGTCCGCCTCGATGAGTACCTCGTGAAGGCCGTGACCGAGAACGCCGACGCCCAGGGCGAGGTCACCGTTCGCCTCGAGGAAGGCGGCCGCACGTGGACAGGCCGCGCCAGCGACACCGACGTGATCGTCGCCAGCGCGAAGGCGTACATCGCCGCCCTGAACCGCATGGCGGCGGTCGCCGGCTAACGCGGGACAAAGTGAACGGCCGGCCCCGCCAGGGCCGGCCGTTCAGAGGGAAGAACCCCTCCCCTTGCAGGGGCAAATGCAAGGGGGAGAGGACACAGGGAAATCAGGTCGCGCAGTTCGGGCCGATGACGAGCACCGGCCGATCCGCCTTCCTGATGACGGCCTCCGCCACGCTCCCCGTAAGGAAGTGGCTCAGGCCCGTGCGGCCATGCGTGGCCATCACGATCACATCCGCGGCACCGCTTGCCGCGACTTCGATGATTTTGTCCGCCGCGTGGCCGGACCAGGCGACCGAGACGGTCACCCCCACTCCTTCCAGCTCCTTGCGCGCGATCGCCTCCAGCTGCTCCGACGCTTCCAGGTGCATCCGCTCCTGCGCCTCACCGTGGCTTTCGACCACGCGAGGCGACGTGCCGGGCGAGAGCTGCCGGTTGCCGGCGACCACCGGGGGCGCCTGCCCGAACTCCGAGGTCGACACGCCGTGCACCGCCTTTGGGTCCAGCACACTCATCAGCCGGATCTCGGAACCCGGCGCGAGCGATGCCAGCCGGCGGACCGACGGCATCACGGCGGGGACCATATTGGGGTCGTCGAGGGGAATGGGGACGAGGACAATCATCGGGGGAACCTCCATGGCGCGGGTTGCGATTATTCGTGTGCGGGCGGAAGGATGAGCAGCGGCCGGTGCAGCGAATGCAGCACGCGATCGGTCGTGCTCCCGAGCGCAATCCGCCGCGCCAGCCCCTTACCACCCGATGCCATCACCACCAGGGACGCATCCGTGCTCTCGGCCAGGTCGACGACCGCCTGCGCCGCCGGCCCGTGGACGACGAACGGCTTCTCGGTGCTTTTTGCGACTTCCGCCAGGTACGCCGCCGCCGCTTCTTCCAGCTGGGTTGCCCAATCGGCCGGGTAGTACGCGAATTCCGCGCCCGCAGGGGGCGGCACCGAATACGCGCGCAGCAGGACAATTTCGCGGCCGAGCTTTTCGGCCACGTCCCGCGCCACCGCCAGGGCGCGTTCGCCTTCCGGCGAGCCATCGAGCGGCACGACGATCGGCCCTTCGCCCGGCCCCCTGACCGGCCCGGTGCCGGGGACGACGAGCGTGGGAACGCGAGCGCCGCGCACGATCTTGTCGGCGACGCTGCCGAGGAACGCTGCCTGGAACCCGCCGCGCCCGTGAGATGCAAGGACGACGAGGCCCGCCTGCTCGGACGCGGCGAGGACCGCCGGCGCCGCCGGGCCAAAGCCGGTCTCGATGGAACCTTCGCCGAGCGGGATCTGTTCACGTGCCGCGACTTCGGCCGCGTACCCGACAAAGACGTCGCGCGCCTTGACCGCGGCATCGCGGCCCGCCTCGCGGTCATCGACGACGTGCATGAGCACCAGCCGGGATCCGTAGGCGGCGGCGAGCGCCCGGGCCCAGGGAAGCGCGTGCTCCGCCGCGCTCGACCCGTCCAACGGGACGAGGAATGAAGTAGATGCGAACTCGTTCACTGTGTTGCCCCTGAGAAGTTCGTGACCATCGTGGAGGGCGCGGCGTTGCCGCCGTGACGGTCGTTTGGGGCCCCCTTCATCGCCAATGGGCCCCACCGCGACCCCCTTTCGTTGTGACTGAGGCCCCACCGGTCCTTCAGGGGGGGCCATGTGGACGCTTGAAAGTGGCCAAGCGGCCCTCAAGATCGACGTATGGCCACCACGCAGATCCCCCCGCGAGCACCGGAGGCGGAAGTCGAACTTGACGGCGGCCGCCTGGTAACCGTTCGGCGCGTTGCGCCCGATGATGCGGCGAGCATCCTCGTGTTCCTGGCCAGCCCCGGGGTCCGCTTCCTCTGCAGCGGCCCGGGCGCCCGAGATGAATGCGGCCACATTCGTGCCGAAGGCGAACCCACCGCCATTCCCCAGGTGATCGCGGTGAGCGGCGAGGACGACGTGCTCGCCGCCGGCTGGCTCGCTCCCGCCGCCGCGCAGGGGCCCGCCCGGCTCGCCGTCGCGGCCCACGTCGGCTACCTCCGCGGTGAGGTTGTCATCGCGGTCTTCCGCCAGCTTGCCCTCGAAGCCGTACAGCGCGGCTTCGAACGGTTCACCACGTGCGTGACTTCGCTGCACGGCCAGCCCTTCGAAGAGCTGCGCGCGGCGGGCCTGCGCATTGAGTCCTCCTTCTCGCTCGGTGGCGTCACCGAAGTCGAGCTGTCCTTCGAGTAGTCCCCGCATCCGCTGAAAGGGGTGCGCGCGTGTTACGCGAGCTTTCGACCGGGGAGTGCGAAGCACTCCTGTCCCGCGCCCGGGTCGGGCGCATCGCGGTTCGCGACGCCGAGGGGGCGTACATCGTCCCCATGTCCTTCGTCTACGACGGCGGCGTCATCCACGCGCACACCTCTCCCGGGCACAAGCTCCAGCTCCTCCGCCGCTGGCCCCACGTCGCCTTCCAGGCCGATGAAGTCGAGGAGGTCGACCACTGGCGGAGCGTCCTGGTGCGCGGCCGTTTCCGCGAACTCTCCGACCCCGACGAGCAGGCCCACACCCGCCTGCTCCTCGTGCGCGCCTTCGCCGGGAACCCGGCGGCGGTGACGGCGCCCCACGGCCATCGCACCACGCTCGCCGACGCCGTCACATTTCGCATCGAGCCCGAAAGCCTCACGGGGCGGGCGGAGGGCCTGTGATTGCCGTACCGGAACCGTTGGTAATGCCTTGAAATGCCTGTTCTTTAGCTTCGCAATAGGCGGCGCAACCTTTGTGATAGGCGTCACCAATGACCGTAAGGCCCCGTCGTTCGGGCCCCTATGACCATCCTCCCCCGGCCCGGCTCCCCCGACCATGGTCCGCGCAGGAGGAGACAGGAAGTAATGAGTGATTCGATCGAAACCGTACGGCTCGGTCGGCGTGGCTTTCTCAAGAAGGCGGCGGCCGGCGCGGCGGTAGTCCCGATGGCCGGCGGTCTCATCGCGGCCGCGTGCAGCGACGAAAAGAAGGCGGAAACCACCTCGGCGTCGCCCGAGTTCCGGACCCCGTCGGCGTCGTCCTCGACCGCGAACACTCCGGCGTCCGGCGGCACCGTCGCCGCGTCGCAGCAAAGCAACTGGCAGAAGATCGACGCCGACCACAAGAAGGGCATCGACCAGTACCTCGCCAACAACACCAAGGCCCCGATCACGCAGGGCAAGGGCAACGTGCCCCTCGCTCCTCGCATCGAGAATGGCGTCAAGGTGTGGGACCTCACGATCGACGATGTCGAGTGGGAGACCATTCCCGGCCAGAAGGAAAAGGGCCGCGGCTACAACAAGATGATCCCCGGCCCCATCCTTCGCGGGACGGTCGGCGACAAGGTCAAGATCAACTTCAAGAACAACCTGCCGGAATCGACCGCGGTGCACTGGCACGGCCTCTACGTCCCGAACAAGCAGGACGGCGTTCCGTACCTCACCCAGGATCCGATTGAGCCCGGCAAGTCGTTCACGTACGAGTTCACCCTGCGGAACTCCGGTCCGCACATGTACCACTCGCACCACGACTCCGCGGACCAGGTCAACCGCGGCCTTCTCGGAGCCTTCATCGTCGACCCGGCCAACGCCGCGGATATCCCGAAGCACGACAAGGAGATCATCCTCGTCCTCAATGACGTCGCCCTCGGCTTCACCATCAACGGTAAGGGCTTCCCGGCGACGGAGCTGATCACCGCCAAGAAGGGTGAGCGTCTCCTCGTTCGCTGGATGAACGAGGGCATGATGAACCATCCGATGCACCTCCACGGCATGCCGATGCAGGTCATCGGCATCGACGGGTGGCCGCTGTCCGCGCCGTACCTGTGCGACACCATCGATGTGCCGCCCGGGAACCGCTACGACACGATCGTCGAGTGCACCGAACCCGGTGTCTGGGCGTTCCACTGCCACATCCTCTCCCACGCGGAGAGCCCGGCAGGTTTCTTTGGCCTGGTGACGGCCATCATGGTGACGGAGTAGGCCGGCCCCGACGGGGACCGGGACCGGCTTTCCGGGCGGCCCGTTTCATGGCGGCGGGCCGCCCCCTCCTCGAAAACGGGGTCTGCGATTGTGCAGACCCCGTTTTCAGTTTCCCGCCATCCTCGCACTCCCCGATTCGCCAGCCCCACACCTGCCCGAACGGGTGATGCCCCGGGCGCCCACGCCGCAGCATCCTCGAAGAGCGCCATCCGTCGCGCTGGAGGATCCCGTGGCAGACGCCAACACCAACCCCCTCACCGCCCTCTCCGACGCGCTCGCCGACGCCGTCGAGGTCGCCGGCCGTTCCATCGTCACCGTCGCCGCCCGCCGCCGCCTTCCCGCCACCGGCATCGCCTGGGAAGCCGCCGGCGTCGTCGTCACCGCCGACCACGTCCTCGAACGCGAGGACGACATCACCGTCGTCCTGCCGGGCGGCGGCGAAGTGAAGGCCACCATCGCCGGCCGCGATCCCGGCTCCGACCTCGCCGTCCTCCGCATCGCCGACACCACCCTCGTTCCCATCGAACGCGGACCCGCCGTCCGCCCCGGGCACCTGGTGCTCGCCCTCGGCCGGGCCGGCGAAGGGTTGCCGATGGCGTCGTTCGGCGTGGTCAGTGCCGTTGGCGGCCAGTGGCGGACGTTCACCGGCGGTACCGTCGCCGGCTTCGTCCGCAGCGACACTACCTTCTACCCTGGGTTCTCGGGCGGCCCGCTGGTCGACGCCCAGGGCCGGGCGGCGGGCATCAATAGCTCCCGGCTCGGCCGCGGCGGCGGACTCACCATCCCCATCGCCGCCGCAGAGACGATCGTCGAATCCCTCCTCCGCCACGGGCGTCTGAAGCGCGGGTACCTGGGCATCGGCAGCCAGCCCACCGCCCTCCCGGCGACCCTTGTCGCGAAAGCGAACGGCCAGGAGACGGGCCTGTTGGTCGTGGGCGTCGAGCCCGGCAGTCCCGCCGACGCCGCCGGCCTGCTGGTCGGCGATATCCTGCTCAGGCTGGGCGACATCAGCGCTACGGCCACAGAGATGCTCCAGGCTGCACTGGGTCCCGAGTCCGTCGGCCAACCCCTCGCCATCGCCGTCCTGCGCGGCGGAGAACCCACGATCGTCACCGTCACCGTGGGCGAACGCGAGTAGGAGGGCCCATTGGACGCGCGTCTTTTCGGTCCCGCCCTCGAAACGCTCGCCACCCATCTCGGCGACATCCTCGTCGCGGTCCGCAGTGATGCAGGGGGCGGCTCCGGCACCGTCTGGGGGAGCGACGGACTCGTCATAACGAATCATCACGTCGCTCCCGGGTCCGAGGCGACCGTGGAGCTCGCCGATGGGCGCGTCTTCCCCGCGACCATCGCCGCCCGCGACCCCGAACGTGATCTCGCCGCGCTCCGCATCGACGCCGCCGGCCTCACCGCCGCGGTGCCCGCACCCGCGGGCTCCGTCCGGCCGGGCACTCTGGCCTTCGCGATCGGAAACCCGTGGGGCCGCCGTGGCGTCATCACGGCGGGTGTGGTGCTCGGCACCGGCCCCGCCGTTCTCGAAAGCGGCCTCGAACTCGAGGACGCCGTCCGTGCCGAAGTTCGCCTCGGCCCCGGCAACTCCGGCGGCCCGCTCACCGATGCCGGCGGCCGCGTCATCGGCATCAACAGCATGATCGCCGGCGGCATGGCCGTCGCGGTCCCGGCGCACGTGGTCGAGCGCTTCCTCGCCGGGGACGTGCCCGGTCAGGCGTTCCTCGGGATCGTCGCCCGGCCCGCCGTTATTCGCGGCGCCATCGCCGCGGGTGCGCCCGCGACGGCCGACGGGCTGCTCGTGACCGCCATCGCCCCGGGCAGTCCCGCCGAGCGGGCGGGCTTGCTTCCCGGCGATGTCGTCCTCGCCCTCGGGGGTTCGACAGGCGTGGACGCGGCATCCCGTGCATTGCGCCGGATGCGGCCGGGCGCGCCCGTGTCGCTCTCGCTGCTCCGGGGAGGGCGGCTGGTCGAAGCCGTCGCCGAACCCGCGGCCCGCAACTGAACGGCGGGAGGGGCGCACACCGCGCCCCTCCCGCGTCATAGTGAAAGGCGTTCATGTCCGAGCCCGGTCCCTCCGTCGTCGTGGTTGCCCGCTCGCCCGCCGTGCGCGCGGGCCTGCGCGCGCTGCTCGAAGGCCGCGGTATCTCCGTCGCGGGTGACCTCGCCCCCGCCGACCTCGACCTCTCCCCCCTCCCCTTCGACGTCATCGTCGCCGAAGCGACAGCCTTCGCCGATCTCGACGTGGTCCCCGATGTCCCCGCCGTCCTCGTGGGCGACGACGACGATGCCTTCGCCGCGTTCGCCGAACGGCCCGTGCCACGCGCCATCCTCGGGGCGGAATCCGGTCCCGCCGAGTTGGCGGCCGCCGTCCATGCCGTCGCCGCCGGGCTCGCCGTTTTCGAGCCGCGAATGTTGCGCGGCCTGGCGGCCGGTGCGCCACCCCTCGTGGCCGCCGGTACCAGCGGCGAACTTACCCCTCGCGAGCGCGAGGTGCTGGCGCTCATGGCCGCCGGGCTCCCGAACAAGACCATCGCCCTCCGGCTTGGCATCTCCGAACACACGGCGAAGTTCCACGTCGGCACCGTCCTCGCGAAGCTGGGCGCCGCCAGCCGCACAGAGGCGGTGATGACCGCCGCCCGCCGCGGGCTGCTGCCCCTGTAACCACAGCTGCTGCTTTCCTCCCGCGGCGCCACGCTCTATCGTTCGCCGCGCATCACGCCGAGGAGAGCACCATGCCCCTTCCCATTGCCGCCAAACCAGAGGATGTCGGGATCGATAGCGAGAAGCTCGAGGCCGTCTTTGCCCGCGCCCAGCGCGACGTCGACGATGGCACCCTCCAGGGCTGCCAGGTTGCCGTCGCGCGCGGCGGCGTTCTCGCCGGCTTCCGTTCCTTCGGCAAGGCCGCGATCCAGGGCGAACTCCACCCCGTCACCGACGACACCCTCTACGTCATCTTCTCCTCGACGAAGGCGATCGTCGCCGCCGCCGTCTGGACCCTGTTCGAGGATGGCCTGCTCCGGCTCGACGAGAAGGTGGCCGACATCATTCCCGAGTTCGGGACCAACGGGAAGGAAGTCATCACCGTCGAGCAGACGATGCTCCACATCGGTGGCTTCCCCATGGCGCCCTTCCGCGCCGAGGACTGGGACAACCGCGAGACCCGCCTGGCGCGCTTCGCGAAATGGCGCCTGAACTTCGAACCGGGCACACAGTTCATCTACCACGCGACCACCGCGCACTGGGTGCTCGCCGAGATCATCGAGCGCCGCACCGGCAAGGAGTTCCGCTCCTTCATTCGCGAACGCATCCTCGACCCCATGGGCCTCGACAACCTTTATATCGGCCTCCCCGACAGGGAGAACAGCCGGGTCGCCGATGTCCTGCACATGGTCCCGCCGGTACCCCCGCCGGGCGGCTGGGGCGAAGTGACACCGGACGCCATCCTGAACTTCAATCGCCCCGAGGTCCGCAAGGTGGGCGTTCCGGGCGGCGGTGGCATCGCCCGCGCCGCGGACCTCGCGATGTTCTACCAGCCATTGCTCAACGGCGGCGTCACGCACGACGGCAAGCGGATCATGAAGGCCGAGACCATCGACTTCGCCACCACCGTTCGCACCACCGAACGCCACGTCGACCAGATCCACGGCATCCCGATCAATCGCGCGCTCGCCGTGGTCGTCGCCGGTGGTGACGGGCGTGCCCACCTCCGCGGCTTCGGCCACAACACGTCCGCCCGTGCCTTCGGTCACGGCGGCGCCGGCGGTCAGATCGGCTGGGGCGACCCCGAGTCCGGCATCTCCCTCGGCTACACCACAAACGGCTTCCTCGACATGGAGGCCTACGGCCGGCGCAACCTCGCGCTCAGCTCCCTCGCCGGTGCCTGCCGGCTCTAACAGGCACGGCACCAGAGACACAAAGAACGGGAGGCCGCACGCGGCCTCCCGTTCCATTCTCACTCCCAGCGCTGACTGGCATTGGCCGTCGGCTCTCGGTAATCAACCGCTCGCGACGCCAACTCAGCACTCAGCACTCAGGACTCAGCACTAACGCCTTACTCCAGCGCGGCGTTCGCCGTGAGCAGCTCCTTCAGCTGTTCGAGCGAGGCGATGGGGTGCCCGCGGAGCGTGTCCAGGGCATCGATGACGTCGTCGCTCGCGTCCACCTGGTACGCCCGCTCGATCAGGTCGCCGCGCTCGGGCATTTCGCCCGCATCGAAGAACGGCGCCGCGAGCGCCTCCACTTCTTCCCACTTTGCCTTAGCCATGCGTTGCCTCCTGCAGGCGCCTGCAGGCGCCGTCATATACGAGCGATTCTCGGTCTTCGAACCTTAGCGGGGAAACGCGGGCCCGGTGAACGGCTTGCCGTAGTCCAGGTACGGCGGCCACAACGTCTCGAGCTCCTTGCGGATCGGGTCCCCGTCCGGCAGGTAGCGGTGGAACTGCGGTTCCACATCCCGGCGCTGCCACTGCTTCCCGATCGTGTCCTGCTTGATCTTGTCCTGCAGGAGCATCAGGCCCGTCAGCAGCGATTCCGGCCGCGGCGGGCAGCCCGGCACGTACACATCCACCGGCAGCAGCGTGTTCACGCCCGGCGTCACGCTATAGGCATACGCGAACGGGCCGCCCATGATGGCGCACCCGCCCATCGCGATCGCCCACTTCGGCTCCGGCATCTGCAGCCACACGCGGCGCACCGCCGGCGCCATCTTCCACGTCACCGTCCCCGGCACGATCAGAAGGTCCGCCTGGCGAGGGGAGGCGCGGAAGATCTCCGCGCCGAAGCGCGCGATGTCGTACCGCGGCATCGCCGTCGCGATCATCTCCATGGCGCAGCACGCCAACCCGAACATGGCCGGCCACAACGACGACCGCCGCGCCCAGTTCAGCACCTGGTCGACGGACGAAATCAGGACGTTCTGCTGAAGCTCCTCGTCGATGTCGGTGTCGAGATGAAGCGGATCGGCTGGTAGATCTTGTTGGCCTGCATTGCTCGTGCAGTCTAGCACAGGCCCGCGCCGCGCTCCCGGCGCGCGCAGGCCCCGCTCCCCTTACCGCGCGCGGTTGCCCACGTGGTACTGGCCGTCGTTGATCGGTTCCTCGATGTAGAGCTCGCCGTTGCGGATCTTGATGTTGTAGCCGCAATCAGGGTTCGTGCACACCCAGGCCTTGAAGTGAATCGGCGCTCCCTGGCTGCCGAAGTCTGAGAACGGCACAAGGTCGCCATCGTCGCACTTGCGACACTTTGGAAACTGAAACATCCCCTCACACCCCTCGTATCTGGCGCGGGATAGTATCAGCCCCTCCCGCGCGCGGCAATGAATATTCTGCGATCCAGATCGCGCTCGCGATGGCCGTTCCACTCGCGCGCCCCGCTCGCCGCTCCGGTAGGATGCGTGCCCATGCAGGTCTCCCCTTCCGTCCGCGCCGTCCAGGTCCCCGACGCCAACCCCATGCACCCCGACTTCACCACCATCTACCTCGTGGGCAAGGGCCAAACCCTCAGCATCGATAGCGGCGAAACCATGGAGCGCTACCGCTGGATGCTCAAGGGATACCTCGCCGCCGTCGAGAAGACCGAAATCGCCCTCGCCGGCATCACCCACCACCACGGCGACCACTCCGGCAACCTCAAGTGGGTCCGCGAAGAGCTCAAGGCCGAGATCGTCACCGCGAAGGACGCCGTCCCCCTCCTCAAGGGCCGCCTTCCCCGTACCGGCGTCCGCACCTTCGCCCCTGATACCGTCATCGACCTCGATGGCGGCATCCGCGTCCGCGTCCTCAAGACCCCCGGCCACAGCACCGACTCCATCTGCTACTACATAGAAGAGGAGGGCGTGCTCTTCTCCGGCGATACCCTGCTCGGCTCCAGCACGACCACCGTCGGCGACCTCGGCGCCTACCGCCGCAGCCTCAAGACCCTGCTCGAACTCCCCAACCTGAAGGTCATCTGCCCCGGCCACGGCCCCCTCGTCCACGACCCGCGCGAACGGCTCCAGCAGTACGTCAAGCACCGCGACATGCGCGAACGCCAGATTCTCGGCGTGCTCGAAGGTGGCGGCGCCCTCTCCAGCTGGGACATCATGCTTCAGCTCTACCCCGACATCGATAAGCGCCTCCGCCGCGCCGCCGATAACAACGTCCGCTCCCACCTTCGCCAGCTCGAGGACGAAGGCCGCCTGAAGGTGTACGCCGGGAAGCCTCGCCGGCCGAACGCGGCGAAGCAGGCGCGCCAGGAGGAGCACGCCCGCGTCCGCGCCGAGGTCATCAAGAAGGCCCGCAAGTACGAGGACGAGCAGCGCCGCGCGGAGATCCGTGCGCAGGAGAACCCGCCCGGCTCCGAGTGGATCGAGCCCCCGCGCTACGAATTGAGCTGAGAGAGCGGTTGACGGCTGATCACTCCCTGGCGAGCGCGCGTACTACGCGTATCACCCTCCGGAGTCCCCGATGCCGTCGACCGACACCGTTCCCACCTCCCAGCGCAACCTCCAGACCGTGCAGGGCATCTACCAGGCGTTCGGCGCCGGCGATGTCGGCGCGATCATTCCCCACATCGCCCCTGGCGCCCGCTGGGAGCAGTGGGCCGCCAACTCCGCGCAGGCCGCGAGCGTGCCCTGGCTCGCGCCGCGCACCGGCCCGGAGGGCGCCGCCGCGTTCTTCGCCGTCGTCGGTGGCGAATTCGAAATCCACGAGTTCGCCGTCCTTGACATGCTTTCCGGCGAACGCCAGGTCGGTGTCGAAGTCGCCATTGAGGCGACCGTGCGCACCACCGGCAAGCGCTTCCGCGACGAGGAGTTCCACCTCTGGACCTTCGATGACGCCGGGCTTGTGACGCGCTTTCGCCACTACACCGACACGGCCCGGCACATCGACGCCGCCACCGTGTAGTCCCCGCCTACCGGGAGCGAGACAGCGCCTCGGCCGCGATCCATTCGAACAGGCGCGTGCTTTCCGGCCGCGCCGCCAACTCCTCGGGGTGCCACTGCACCCCGAGGACCGGCCGCCCCGGCATCTCGCACGCCTCCACGACCCCGTCGAGCGCGTGCCCCGTGACCGCCAGTCCGTCCCCGACGCGTCCCAGCGCCTGGTGGTGCATCGAATTCACCGGGAACGCCGCCGCGCCACACACGCGGGCCACCAGCGATCCCGCCGTCAGCCGCACATCGTGCGTCACGGCGTCGCGCGGCTCCTCCTGCTGGTGCTGCGAACCCACGAATGCAGCCGGGATGTGCTGGATGAGCGAACCGCCGAGGGCCACGTTCAGCAGCTGCATCCCCCGGCAGATGGCCAGCACCGGCAGTCCACGCGCCAGTGCTCCACGTACCACCGCCAGCTCCATCGCGTCCCGCGCCTGCGAAACGCCCGCGACCGTCGCGTGCGGCGCTTCGCCGTAGCACGCCGGGTCGATGTCGCCGCCGCCCGTGAGCACCAGCCCGCCGATAAGGTCCAGGTATCCCGCGATCACCGCCTCCGGCGCCCCCGGAGCGATCAGGATCGGCAGGCCGCCGCCGCGCTCCACCGCGCGCACATACGCGTCGTTCAGTTGGACGCGGGCCGGCCGCGAAGGGTCGCCCCCCGCCCCCGCCATCGTGACCCCGATCCTCGACAGTTCCATGCGCGGCATCTTACCGCTGCCTGCCTCGGCCGGCGCACGAAAAAGGGGTGCGCCACGACGCACCCCTCGTTCTTCGAGACCCCGCGCGCGTTAGCCGACGCGCGGCGCGCTCTCGAAGCCACAGCCCTTGTGGGCGGCATCGCAGAACGGCTTCTTGGCCGACTGCCCGCAGCGGCACAGGAACGCGGTCTCCTTGACCTCCCAGCGGTTGCCCTCGCCGTCCTCGACGATGGCGCCACCCTTGACCATGAGCGGACCGTTATCGCGCACCGAAATCACGACCTCTGACATATCACAGCCTCCATACCATTGGTAAGTAACTGCCCTACTATACCGGTCCGGGCGCACAGCGCCAGTGATGGTTTCGCAACGCCCGGTGCCACCCCACCAGGGCCCCGAGTATGTCGTACAGATGTATGGATTGGGACTCGATTTCGATCGTGGGGGCCAGGTAAGGGGCGGGAACTTTCACAAAACTCGCGATTATGATCATCGTGGAATCTGAGGAGGATGCAGTCCATTTCGTACGGTAACGAGAATGGGGATAGGAATGCGTCATGTGTTGTCCGCTTCATCCCCAGGGGAATAATTCGGCGGACTTTTGGTGGATAACCGGGATTGACATGCTTTTGGGCCTGCCGCACTGTTGCGGCACGTCAGGCGGCGGTCCGGTTAAGGGTTCTTCCCTACGAGCGGACCCGGACTCCGGCGGAACCATTGGCACGGAAAAGCCCCGGGACAGCGGCAACTGCCCGGGGCCGGCGCAAGGGGAACATGAGCCCAGCCTTGCGCGTTCGAGTCTAGCACCGGCTGGACGTCGACGCCTTGGCCTGTCGGACGAACGCGCTCCGACGGCACCTCTCCTTGCTGCCCCGGGAAAGGAACGGTCCAGGGCAGATTCCAAGTGCGACACCAGGAACGACCCCATCGGCACCCATCGCCGCGGCATGCGCGCTCCCGCGCCACGCCCGGCCCACGGCACTTCAGGAGAGGAACAACAACATGCTTAAGAAGCGCACGCTTCTGCTTGGCGCGGCCCTCGCGGCCTTCGGCGCCACCGCCATCACCGGCGCCTTCGCCTTTGCTCCGTACGTGACGACCGACGCGAGCGAGGATGTGGACGTGATCGATCCCGTGAACCCGGTACTGGATTCGGTCCAGACGCAGACCGGCATCGTTGCGAACGGAGCACCGCAGGTCGTCGCGAACCTCAAGCACAGCACGACGGACACCAACTACAGCTGGAACCTCACCAACCTCCAGATCACCGGTGGTGGCTCGCAGGTGATCGCGACGTGCGGATCGTGGGACTACTCGTTGAGCGGAAACATCGATGACACCGGCGTCATCAGTGTGCCGGTGCCCAACGTCGCGACGTCGACCGGATACGATCTCCGCCTGGCGATCCCGGCTGCCGGTACCGACGCGACCTGCAAGGTTAGCGGCGCGACCGTGCAGGCGACCTTCCAGATCCCCTAACCCTTAGTCGAGAGCGGAAGTGCGACGGACGGCTCCGTCGCACTTCCTGAAGGGATGGGACTGCCACCATGAGCCAGGTCAGACGGAGGTCCCTCGGCATCGCCGGGTGCCTTCTGGCATCGATGGCCTTCGCGGTCGGCACAACCTGGGCGTTTGCTCCGGTCAACGTGTCGAGCCTCAGCAAATCCGTTGATGTAATCGACCCCACCTTCGACGTAGACGTGAACCTCAAGGACCACGTGAACAACATGCCCGCCGACGGCGTGTATCGAAGGGTCGACAACATCGCGGTCATCGCCCATGACCCGAACTACTCGTATGAGGTGACGCAGTTAAGCGTCGTTTTGAACGGCGCACAGCTCATCGCCACATGCGGAAGTTGGGACTACCGGCTGGGAAATGGACTGGACGTCGAGATCGGCGTGGGGTTCGGTTTCCCAGTAGACAGCCAGAACCATGACACAGGTCGAGACCTGATGCTGAAGATCGACTCCGCCGGAACAACGCCGACGTGTCGAGTAACCGGCGGTGTGGTCCAGGCCACCTTCATTGTTTCTGGCAGCTGATCACTGGCGGAGAGGAGACACGGCCATGGAATCATCTGCGGTCCGGACTGCACACCGGCTCGATATCCGGCGCATCCTGTCTCGTCTCCTCTTCGCCGTGGTCACGCTCTTGGTCCTGTCGCTGGTTGCGACGTACATCGGGCTGCAGCTGCTCGGATACCGGTTCTACCAGGTCCGTTCCGGCAGCATGGAGCCGGCCCTCGAGAAGGGCGATGTGGTTGCCGTCAAGGCGCTCGAACCCCGGCTGGTCGCGGGCAGCGATGTGATCGCCTACAAGACTTCCGGCGGCCTCACCGTCGTCCACCGCGTTCGAGAGATCGAATCGGGTCCCGATGTCCATTCCGTCTTCGTCGATCGGGACCAGAAGTTCCTGAGCGAGAAGTGGGATTACGCGCCCCGCACGTTCTATACCAAGGGTGATGCTAACCCCGAACCGGACCAGTACTCCGTACCGAGGCCGTGCTCGGCACGGTTCGATTCACGGTTCCGCCGCCGTTGGGTCTCGTCGCCACGCACGTGAGCCGGACGACCATGTTCTTCGTCGGCGTGAGCTGTGTGCTCATCTTCATCGCCTGGGGAGCGGCCCGAAAGAATCCTGTCTGGACGGCGTTCAGGGTCGAAGGCGCCGGTGCCGGGGGTGCTGGAGGAGGGGACACAATGAAACGCGCTCTCGGGCTCTCCGGTGCGGCGCTCCTGCTCCTATCGCAGTTCGCCGCCCTTCCCGCGCCAGGATGGGGCTTCGCTCCCATTCATCGCCCGGCCACGACATCTCCGGTCGGTGTGGTTCTGGCTACCGCCACCATCCCCCTCGCCTGCACCGCCCTCGGCTTCACCGGCCCCGTCGCACTCGACCACGTCTTTACCGGCGGCCCCGGTCCCGACACCTTCAAGGCCCCCGAACACGACTCCCGCCCCTGGATCATCATCGGCAACGGCGGCAACGACCGCCTCACCGGCGGCGATGGCAACGACTGCATCCTCGGCGGCGATGGCAACGACACCATCAAGGGGCGGCAAGGGCAACGACGCCATCAGCGGCGACCTCGGCGATGACTCCCTCAAGGGCGGCGCCGGCAACGACACCATCGCCGGCGGCCCCGGCAAGGACCGCCTCTGGGGCGATACCGGCGCCGACCGCCTCGATGGAGGCACGGGCGACGACGCCATCCAGGGCGGCTCCGGCGCCGACGCCATCGATGGCGGCGCCAACGCCGACGCCTGCAACGGCAGCTCCGGCGTCAACACCATCGTGAACTGCGAATCGCCCTGCGACGACGACCACCACCCCGACGACGACGCCGCCGACCCGGACGAGGACGCCCGCCACGGGCCCGACCATACCCCCGCCGGCCCCTCGCCGGTGACCGGCGGCGGCCTGCCGCGGGCCGTGGGCGGCGGCGCCAGCACCGTCGCCGGCGTTGGCACCCCGGCGACCGCGACGCCCACCGTCGTCACGCCCACCGCGCCCGCCACGGCGACGCCCTCGCCCGCCGCGACCCGCACCGCCACGCCCCCGCCGACCGCCACGCCGCGCGTGACGGGGACGCCACGAACCACCCCTGGAGGCGAATTCACCTGGCCGGGACGGTAAGGATCGTCCCGGCTGGGGAAATTTCGACCTTTATTAAGCGGGAATGGTGCATACCCCGTCTTCTTTTAGAAAACGCGATGATTATGCAACGTCTCGAATCTGCAGCCCCGATGGGGCTATTTCCGTTGGTAATTGCCACGGAGCTGCTACGCGTCACCTCTTGACGCGGTTGAGTGCGCAAGGTCCAAACGGGCCATCACGGGGTAAACGTTTGGTGTTGACACCGTTCAGACACCTTTGGCACTGTCTGGCCACGTCAGGGAAAACCCTCGCACATGAAGGCCCCCCGGAAGACGAAAACGAAGGACTGAATCCCTCCAACGAAAGAGGGCTCCGGCGGCAGCGAACCGCACGGAGCCCAGGCGCAAGGGGAAATTGCGGCTCACCTTGCGGCCCCGATTCTAGCATTCCCGCTCGGAATCGTGGCCTCAACTTCCGTGCGCTTTCGCGCGGAGAACCTCTCCCTTGCGGCCCGGGAAAGGAGCGAACCAGGGCCCAGAGCGCAGAACAGGAATCCACCTCCTTTCGAACCGCCGGCCGCCGATGCGCGCGCCCGGCGACTGCGTCCCTTTGCAAGGGGAGAGAGAACCCATGCGCAAGTCATCCCGGCACATCGGGGTACTGATGGTGCTTTCGACGTTGGCCCTCGGCCTCGTCGGCGCCGCCTACGCCCTCTGGTATGAAGACCTCCAGGTGACCGCCAACGTCAGCACGGGCACCTTCAACGTCGACCTGTCGCTCCACGACCCGGTCACCCACGCCAACAGCACCAACGGCGTGCCCGTCGTCGCCAAGCCGCCCACTGGATGGGGCTCGCTCACTTCGGGTGCGGCCACCTACCTTGAACTTGGCGACTCGAACCGGCACTTCACGAACGGCGCCCAGGGCTACGCCAACTTCACGAACGCCAACTTCGGCGCCAAGCCGCAGACCACCTGCACCGGCGCGCTCACCAGCAACGCCGCGGGCGCGAACGATGTCGGCGATACCAACGTCCTCACGCTGAACCTCGGCGGCCTCTACCCGTATGCCGGCTGCGAGTTCGAAATCGACATCACCAACAAGGGCACCGTGCCGATGCATCTCGCGGTCACCAGCCTCCAGATGTGCCAGTGCACCGGCCCTGGCACCGGCTGCTCG
The DNA here is from genome assembly GCA_016703545.1 of Candidatus Amarobacillus elongatus. Classification (GTDB taxonomy): domain Bacteria; phylum Chloroflexota; class Dehalococcoidia; order Tepidiformales; family Tepidiformaceae; genus Amarobacillus; species Amarobacillus elongatus. The sequence goes on along the minus strand of JADJBX010000001.1, from coordinate 336,597 downwards.
ACCCCGGTCAATGGCGGCGTTCCGTGGTCCACCGGCCTCGATCCGGCCATGCCGGCCCAGCTGCGGCCTGCGCTGCGTGGCTGGGCAACACCTTCGGCAAGGTCCTCGTGAACGGCAATGAGCTGCACGGCTTCAACGGCGGAAACGCGCCTGGATACGCCGGCAGCAACCAGATCAACGTCGGCGTGACCTCGCCGCAGACCAACCCGGCGATCGAGATCGGGGGCGCCACCACGCCGCTTCAGCTTCACGAGAACGAGACGCTGAACTGCCGCTTCAAGATCATCCTCGACCAGAACCCGGGCGCTGAGAACCAGAACTGGCAGTTCGTGGCCAAGTACCGCGCGTACCAGTGGAACGAAGCCCCGTACGGCAACTAATCCCGCCGACCCGGGGGCCGCGCTCCGCGGCCCCCACCACCCCTGAAGGGAGCTCCCTATGACCCGGGCTTTCCGTCACACCGGCGTCCTCATGATGCTGTCCGTGGTCGCCCTCGGACTCGTCGGCGCCGCCTACGCCCTCTGGTACGAAGACCTGCAGGTCACCGCCAACGTCAGCACCGCCAAGTTCGATGCCGACGCCTCGTTCCACCCGTGGGACGGGACGAACTTCGCCACCACCTCCGGCAACGGCAACGGCCGCCCGGTTGTCGCCCAGGTCGGCGCCAACCCGGACAGCGTCGCCACCATGGTGACGACGAACTACGCCGCCTTCGGCGACTTCCCGTCGGGCAAGCCCGCCACCACCTGCACGGCGCCATCGGCACCTACGGCGCCAACGGCGTGAATGCCAACGACACCGTCGATAACAACCAGGTTTCGCTCACGCTCGGCGGCCTCTACCCGTACGCCGGCTGCGAGTTCGAAATCGACCTCCACAACGACGGCGGCATCCCGTTCCACATCGCCCTGACCAGCGTGTCGCTGCAGTCCTGCACCGATAACACGTACACCACGTGCGTGCCCGCTGCCTCGGCGCCGTGGAGCATCGGCCTCGCGCCGGGCTCGCCCGCGGCCTGCACCGCCTTCCTTGGCGCCATTGCGACCGCGACGGTGAACACCCAGATCAACACGGGCCCGAACGCCCCGGTCCAGATTCACGACGGCCAGGACCTGGTCTGCCGCTTCAAGCTGATCCTGGACCAGGCGAACGTCGAGAACGCGTTCTACAAGTTCTCCGCCGTGTACCGCGCGTTCCAGTGGAACGAAGCGCCTTACGGCCCGTGATCGGCCGCGCGTAAGCGCGATCGGCATCGTCTGAACGCCCGCCGCCGGCGCCCCCGGCGGCGGGCTGGACACGAAAGGAATGAGACCCATGAAAGGTCTCGGACGAAAGACCAGCCTCCTCCTCGTGCTCGCGGTTATCGCCACCGCCCTCACCGGCGCGGCGTATTCCCTCTGGTACGAAGATGTCGCGGTCAACGCCCAGGTCGCAACGGGCAACCTGGACGTCACGTTCAGCCGCTTCCAGTGCGACGAATCCGAGGATGCCGACCGCGAAGGCGAGTACTTCGATGACGGCTACTACTACGTCGCGAAGGAAGTGGGCTCGTTCACGCGAACGAACACGCCGTCGGATTCGCTCACGCTGACGATCACGAACGGGTACCCGGGGTATGCCGTCGACTGCAAGGTCGATGTCCAGAACATCGGGAACGTCCCCGTCCACGTCGAGCGCGAGTTCTTCGATTTCGACCTCGACAACGATGGCGATTTCGACGACCTGCACATCGAGTGCACGGCGAGCGGCGGCTTCCAGCAGCCCGACTGCCGGAACCTGAACCCGGTCACCTTCCCCTGGACCAGCACCGCGAACACCGCGCCCATCTACACACGGTGGGTGAACGGGCTCGGGTGCCAGCTCCACACCGGGGATCGCAACGCCGGGGACCTGTTCATCGGCATCCGCCAACCCGCGGCCGAAAACACCACGTACCGCGTCCGCATGACGTTCCAGTTCAACCAGTGGAACGAATCGGGCTGGTCCGGGTGCTACACGCCCAAGAACGAACCGGTGACGCCGGTCGCCCATCCCTAACGAACGTGGGCGGCGGGGGTTTCCCCCGCCGCCACCACCCGGAGCAGACGGATGACGGTCGTGAGTGTCCCCATGGCTCTCCGCCGCGGAGCGGATTCCGCCTTCACGCGGCACCCGTGGCTGTTCGCGCCGTCCGTCGTCGCCGCCCTGCTCGCCGCCTACGGCTGGCAGCACAAGGTCGTTCCCGGCCGGGTCGATGGCCTCATGGGGCCGTATGTGATCGGCGTCCTGGGGTGGGCCGCCGCCGCCGCCATCGCGTGGTACGCCTTCCGCCACGCCCCGCCCGCCTCCAACGAACACGACATCGCCACCCGCGATGCGCTCTTCGTGGCCGGCATCGTCGGCATCTTCATCATGTCGCTGCAGATGCTCCTCGGGATCGTGGCCGAATTCGGCCGCTCCCCGATGTCCCATTCGCCACGCTTCCTGCTGCTCAATCTCCTGTTCGCGGGCGTCCCGCTGGTCGCCGCCGAGGCGTCGCGCGCCGCGCTGCTGCGCCACCTTGGCCGCCGCCACATGACGCTCGCCATTATCGCCACGACGATCCTGATCACCTCCCTGCAGTTCACGACCTCGCAATTCCAGCCCGAGGGAGTGCGCGCCCAGACCGAGTTCTGGGGCGGCGCCTTCATCCCCACCGCCGCCATCGGCCTCGTCGCTGGCTTCTTCGTGCTCTACGGCGGCATCTGGGCCGGCATCCTCGTGAGCGCGCCCCTCACCGTGTTCACCTACTACTCTCCCATCCTGCCCGTCGCCGATTGGCCCATCCTCGCCCTCGCCGGCGTCGCCGGTCCCGCCATGGGGCTCTGGATTGCCGAGAGCATGTTCGGCGCCGAGGACGCAACCGCCGCGACGGAACCCGCAAGCCGCTTCTCGCTGCCGTCAGTCTCCTGGGTGGTCACGGCCGTGGTCGGCCTGCTCATCTTCTGGAGCACTTTCGGCTTCTTCGGCTACCTGCCGTCGTTCGTCCCCAGCCAGTCGATGGAGCCCAGCCTGCAGGTTGGCGCCATGGTCGTAACGAAGGACGTCGAAGCCGACGACATCCGCGTCGGCGATGTCGTGCTCTACAAAATGCCCAACCGCCAGCGCGTCCTCCACCGCCTGATCGAAATCCGGACCAGCGAGGAAGGCGGACGCGAGTTCATTTTCAAGGGCGACAACAACAACGCCGCCGACCTCATGCCCGTCAAGGACGAGCAGATCCTGGGGCGCCTTGTGTTCGATGTGCCGAAGCTCGGGTGGGTCCCGCTGAAGTTCCAGCAGGGACTGGGGAGGCTGCGATGAACGAGTACCTGCGCCGCGCGCTGCGAAGGAATGTCCGCCTCGCGAGCCGCCTCGCCGCCCCCGTGATGCTCACGCTCGGGCTGACCATGTTCGGGCTTTCGCAGATCGGCCCCGCGTCCACGCTCTGGTCCGAAACCCTCACCATCGGCGGCTCCGCGACCACGGGCGCCTTCGCCTGCAAGCCGCTCGCCGTCACCGGCGGCACCGTCACGACCTCCGGTTCCGGGCCATCCGCCACCACGACCTACACCTACACGCTCAACGGCGGTGGCGATAAGAACGGCTCGCCGGAATGCGCGAACAAGGACCTCTCGTACTTCGCCCTGCCCGTCTGCTTCAAGCCCGATGACACGGTCACCGCGCACACGCAGCCCGCGAACTGGACCTATGCGCCCAAGAACACCACCGGCCAGTACCAGGTGAAGTGGGACGCCGGCAACCAGGTGGGCGCCGGGCCGTTCACGAACGTCACCTTCAGCTTCACCGTCGCCGGCACGTCCATCCCGACCGAGCAGGTGCAGGCCCTCATCCACGCGGGCGACGGCCAGTCCACGATCGACGCGGGCATCGTGACCGTGCCGCGGCCCGAGAGCTGCACGCAGGGTGCGCGCCTGGCTGGCTCCGGCTCCGCCTCGGTGCTGGACGCGCCCGCCGAAACCACCGATTCGACCGAGTCCCCGACGCCGGTCCCCACGACCACGACCACCACCGGCGCGGGTCCCGCGCCCAGCGAACCGACGAAGGCGCCGTCGCCGACGCCGACCGCGACGCCCGCGCCGCGAACGACGCCCACGCCGCGCACCAATCCTGGTGGCGCATTCGAATACCCAACCACGGTGGTGAAGTAGCGAATGCGGGCACATTCGGGGATGGGGAGGGGAGAGCGATGATCCGCAACGTCCGCCTGGTTCTGCTCGCTGGGGTGATGCTCACGGCGGTGCTGGTGCTGATCGGCACCACGGGACGCGGCCGCGCCGCCGGCCCAACCGCTGAGTGGCGGCTCTACGCCCGCGCCAACACCACGACCTTCGCGGCCGGCGCGTCATCCGTCGCCGCTCCCGGCAACGGCGCCGGGTACGAGATCGTCTCCTTCGACGCGGTGCCGCTGTCGACGGGGCTCGCCACGTACCGTTACGGCGGCCCGGACCTGCCGCCTCCGCGCGGCCCGATGCCCGCCATCGTCTCCTGCACGGCCTCCTTCACATCCACGGGCATGTCGCTCCAGGTCACGGGCGCCTACCCCTACGCCGGGTGCGTCTTCTTCCTCGGCGTCACGAACATCGGCACCGGACCCATCCAGGTCCAGCTCGGCGGCCTCGATGGCGAGGAGCTCTTCGGCTGCGACACCACCGGTTGCGAAATCAGCGACCTCGACATCGTCGCCGGCGGCCTGGACGCCGCCACCGTCGCCGCCCTCTGCACCGAGAGCGGCGGGGATACGGTCGCCTCCGGCGGCCTGCGCTACTCCATCCCCGTGGGCGGCACCTTCGTGTGCCCGCTGTTCCTCACCGTGCTGCAGCCCGCGAACGAGCTGACCAACTACGAGATCGAGGTCGTGCGCGGCCCCGGCCCGGACCCCTCGCCATCGCCGACATCCACGTCCACGCGGGACCCCCTGCGCCTTCAGACGCCGACGCCCACGAACACACCCACGAACACGCCCGTCCCTGGCCAGACGCCGATCCCGACCACCACCGCCAGCCCCACCCGCCAGATCGACCGCACCGACCTGCTGACCCCGACGCCCCCGGCCGGGAGTACCCCGGGTGGCAGCATCGACCCCGGCGGGCTCGCGTCGCCGACGCCGCTGCCGCCGGTGACCGGCTCGGGCATTCTTGCGCCCGGGCACGGTGGCCGGTTCGTGCCCGCCTTCGTCATTCTGGCGCTCAGCCTGCTGGCCGGCGGCATGATCATGGGATGGCCGCGCCGCCGCTAACCTGAGCGGGGCCTCAGACCTGCCCGGCCGCCCAGCGCCGCGCGAGTTCGCGCAGCGCGCGGGCGGCCTCGTTCATCCGGCGCCCCGGGTCGTCCTCCACCTCGTCCAGGGTGCGCGCGCCGCCGCCCGGAGCGCGCCCCGCGAACACCATGCACGGCTTCCCCATCCCCGCCGCGAGTTCGAGCACCCGCCCGGTGACCTTCCCCTGCCGCGATTGGCCATCGAAGCTGCCTTCGCCCGTGACCACCTGGTCCGCGGCGGCGAGCCGGGCGGGCAGGTTCGTCGCCGCCGAGACCACATCAAAGCCGCTCTCCACGCGCGCACCGAGAAACGCCACCAGTCCCGGCGGCAAGCCCGCCCGCGGCCCGCCGCCCGGGAGATGCTCGACATCCACGCCGAGGTCCCGCCGCACGACCGCGGCGAAGTGTGCGAGGGCCGCATCGAGCGTCGCGCACTGCTCCGGCGTCGCTCCCTTTGCGGGCCGAAGACGAACGCGGCTCCGTTCGCACCCGTCAGCGGATTCGTCACATCCGTCGCCACCACCACATCCACGCCCGCGATGGCCCCCGGGCGCTTCCACTCGATCCGGTCGAGGCGCGTGAGTGCGCCGCCCCCGGGTTCGAGGTCGTCCCCGGCGGCGTCGAGGAGCCGCGCGCCGAGCGCGCGCGCCATCCCCGCGCCGCCGTCCGTGGTCGCGCTGCCGCCCACACCCACGAGCAGCGTGGCCGGCCGGTGCTCCATCGCCAGCAGGATCAACTCGCCCACGCCGAACGTGTCGGCGCGCAATGCATCCCGTTCCTCCGGCCCCACATGCCCCAGTCCGTTCGCCTGCGCCGCCTCCACGACCGCCGTCGCCCGGCCGCGCAACGTGACGTAACGGCCCAGCACGCGGCGGCCGAGCGCGTCGTGAACAACGGCCCCGTGGGTGTCTCCGCGGACCGCCCGCCGCATCGCATCGATGAATCCGGGGCCGCCGTCGCTCATCGGCAGGCGGTCGATTGCCCATCCCGGTTGGGCCTCGGCGATGCCTGCCGCGATGGCGTCGGCCGCCTCCTCCGCGGTAAGGCTCCCCTTGAATTCCTGCGGCGCCACGAGCACCCGCATCAGCTCGCCCTCGGTGCGCGCTCCTCGGCTTCGAGCACGAGCGCGCGCAACGGCTCGAAAAGCGACGGGCCGGCCGCGAACCGCATGCCCGCCAACGCTCCCTGGACGATCCCGCCGGTGGCCCCGCCCGCCTCCTCGACGATCAGCGCGCCCGCGGCGTAATCCCACTGCTGCACGCCCTGCTCGTAGTAAGCGTCGAGGCGCCCGCACGCGACCCAGCAGTGGTCCAGCGCCGCCGAACCTCCGCGCCGGATGTCGCGCACCCGCGGCAACACGTACCCGGTGACCCGCCCCTGGTGCTCGCGCCGGGCGGGCAGGTACCCGAACCCCGTTCCCACCAACGCCATCGAGAGGTTCGCCAACCCGCTCACGCGGATCCGCTGGCCGTCGCGGGTCGCACCGTGGCCGCGGGCTGCCGAGAACAGCTCCCCGCGGACGGCATCGAAGACCACGCCCGCCATCGGCCGCCCCTCGCGCTCGGCGGCGATGCTCACGCCATACGCCGGGAAGCCGTAGATGTAGTTCGTGGTGCCGTCGAGCGGGTCGATCACCCAGTGAATGCCGGTCGAGGAGACGCGCGCGGTGCCTTCTTCCCCGGTGATGCCGTCGCCGGGGCGCGCCGCCAGCAGCCGTCGCGTAACCAGCAGCTCCGACTCGCGGTCCACCTCGGTCACCATGTCCGTCACCGTCGACTTCGTCCCGACATCGGTGCGAACGCTGCCGGCGCGGGTTCGGAGCAGCTCCCCGGCTTCAAGCGCGACGGCTTCGGCCAGCTCTCGCAGTTGGGCCGACAGTGCCAGTTCCTCGGTATCGTTCATAGGCGGAGTATCGCCCGCTCCGGCGCGTCGCGCTCGCGCGGTGGCCGCCTGCTACGATGTCCGCGTGTCAGAAGGTTGGGCGGTCGCAATTGGGCTGGCCGCCGTCGTCGTCCTCATCCTTATCAACGCCCTGTTCGTCGCGGCGGAGTTCGCCTTCGTCGCGGTCCGCCGCTCGCGCGTCGAACAGTTAGCGAGTTCGGGCGTGGGCCGCGCGCGCCTCCTCCTCGGCACCCTCCAGCACCTCGATCGGTCCATCGCGGCGACCCAGCTCGGCATCACCATGGCCGGCCTTGCCCTTGGCTGGCTTGGCGAGCCCGTTCTCGCGGGCATCATTGAACCCCCCATTGACGCCGTCCTCGGCGACCTCGTGGGCGATACCGCCGCGACGATCGTCGCCACGATCATCGCCTTCGCGATCGTCACCACGCTCGTCATCGTCTTTGCCGAGCTCGCCCCCAAGTCGCTCGCGCTGGCTCGCACGGAAGGTGTCGCGCTCTGGGTGGCGCCGCCGGTGACCGTGTTCGCGCGCATCTTCGGGCCGTTCGTCTGGGCGCTCAATCGCGCCGGCCGGCTCGCCGTGAGGCCGCTCGGCGTCAACTCCTCCAGCGGCGAGGAAGAGACCCTCGAACCCGAGGAGCTCGAGCTCGTGATCGAGGCGAGCGCGCGGGCGGGGCTCCTTTCCACGTCCGAGCTGCTCCTCGCCCGGCGCGCCCTCGAATTCAGTGCCATCCAGGCCAATCAGATCATGGTGCCCCGCACCGAGCTCGTCGCCATCGACGCCAACGACTCCCTCGAGGAGGTGCTGAACGTCGTCGAGCGACACCAGCACACGCGCTACCCCGTCTACGAAGAGGACCTCGACCACATCCTCGGCATCATCGATGCGAAGGACCTGCTCGCGCTGGTGCGGCGTGGCGAAGGTGGCTGGCGATCGCTCGTGCGGCCCGTCGTCGCCATCCCCGAGTCCGTGAGCGTCGAAGTCGCCGTTGCCGCGATGCGCGCCAAGCAGGTGCAGATCGTCGTACTGGTCGATGAGCACGGCGGTACCAGCGGCATTCTCACCGCCGACGAGGTCCTGTACCGCCTCCTTGGCCGCTGGCTCGGCGGGCGATCCGGGCAGCCCACCGATACCGTCCGCTCGCTGCCCACGGGCAATCTGCTCCTCAGCGGCCTCGCCCTGATCGCGGATGTCGAAGACGCCACGGGCGCCGAACTCGCCGATGAGGATTACGACACCGTGGGCGGCTTCATCATGGCCCGCCTCGGACGCATCCCCCGCGCCGGGGACCGCGTCAACGTCCCCGGTTACCAGTTCCGCGTGATGGCGATGGACGGCCGCCGCGTGGATCGCGTGCTCGTGGTCAAGAATAGCGCGGACGAAGCGGCGAACACCGCCGCCGCCGTCTGATCGAGCGGGTTAGACTCGCCCGCGCGCAGTTTCGCGACGGTGCTGGCGGTGCGCCGCCTGCAGTTAGTCGCCGCGCGTCTTCCCGCCCCCCCTTGATCGCCAGGACCAGCAGGCGGGCGATCCTCCGGCGCTCCCTATTGCCGGCGGAGCCGCCGAGGGCCGCCGCCCCCTCCCGCCCCGGCCGCCCGCGCGGCGATGGCAGCCTCATCGAGCCCCGCTTCGGCGAGCACCTCGTCTGTGTGCGCGCCCAGCGTCGGGCTCGCGCCCTGTGCCGCGAGCGGCGTATCGGACATCTGGAATGCCGGCCCCACCATCCGCATATGCCCAAGGATCGCGTGCTCGACATCCACGGTCAGGCCGTTCGCCTCCGTTTGCGGGTGGTCGAACAGCTCCTCGAGGAAGTTGAGCGGGCCCGCCGGGACGCCGTGGCGCGTGAAAATGGCCATCCATTCGTCCGTCGTTTTGCTCCGCAGGATGCCTTCCGCCTGCTCGACGATGGCGGCCTGCGCCTCCGGCCCGAACGTCTCCAGCTGCATGTTCCAGGCGCCCTCGCCGATCCGGCGCGGGTCCTGGATGCCCGTCGCCGCGACCACCTTGTCGCGGAGCGCGGGGCTCAGCGCACCAATGGTCACGAAGCCATCCGCGGTCTGGTACACGCGGTAGTACACGTTCGCGGCGGCCGCGGGACGGTACTTCCCCTTGATCGCCAGCTGCTCCTGGAACGACTTCTGGTCGGCGCGTGCTTGCTTCAGTTCGCTCAGCAAAGCCGGCAGCACGTCGTCGTCGACCATGTCGATCCAGTTGAAGCTCATCGTCTGCATTGAAAGCGCGGTCGCCAGCATGGTGCTGTCGATGCGCTGGCCGCGGCCCGTGCGCACCCGCGCGAACAGTGCGGCCGAGATGGAGCTCGCCATCTGCATGCCCGTCGCGAAGTCCGCGATCGCCGGGTAGATGTAGGTCGGCACCTCGCCCTGCATCTTCGCTTCGCCCGCCATCAGGCCCGTGAACGACTGCACGACGATGTCGTACCCGCCGGCGCGCGACAGGGGTCCGGTGCGGCCGTACGCCGTGTTTTCGCAGTAGATGAGCCGCGGGTTGAGCGCGCTCAGCGTGTCGTAGTCGATGCCCAGCGACTCGGCCACCCCCGGTCGGTAGTTGATCACGACCACGTCCACTTCGGGGATGAGCCGGTGCACGATTTCGCGCGCTTCCGGCTGGCGCAGGTCCATTTCGATGCAGCGCTTGCCGCGGTTCAGGCCGATGTAGACGCGGGACTCCGTCGGCACAATCGGCGCGCCCCCGGCGCGCCACGGTTCGCCGCCGATCGGCTCGAACTTGGTGACCGAGGCCCCCATGTCCGAGAGCAGCTGGCAGCAGAACGGCCCGGCGATGATCTGCGTGAATTCAAGGACAACGACGCCCGCGAGTGGCCCCGTGTGTTCGACAACCTTCAATCGATTCCTCCGTTCGTGGGCCGAAATTCTACCCCGCTTCTCCCTATGGACAGCGAGGCGCGGCCACGGCGCGGCCACGTACAATGCTCCCGTGGATTACCCCTCCGCCATCGACTACCTGCTCTCCTTCACCGATCTCGAACGGGGCGTACAGCGCTCCGCCGATCCCGCCATGAGCCTCGACTCCATGCGTTCACTACTCGCACGGCTCAACCACCCCCAGCGCGGGCGCAACACCGTCCATATCACGGGCTCGAAGGGCAAGGGCAGCACCTCGGCCATGATCGAGGCGATCCTTCGCTGGCAGGGGTACTCCACCGCCACCTTCACCAGCCCCCACCTGCATTCCTACACCGAACGCATAGCTCTCGATGGCGAGGCCATCTCCCGCGAGGAGTTCGCCGCCGGCCTGGAGGCCATCCGCCCCGCCGTCGAGGCCGAGCGGGAGAGCGTCCACGGCAACGTCAGCACCTTCGGCATCATGACCGCTCTCTTCTTCTGGCTCGCCCGCGCGCAGGCGAAACCCGTCGATTGGCAGGTGGTCGAAGTTGGGCTCGGTGGCACCTTCGATACGACCAACGTGTTCGACACCGTGGACGTCTCGGTCATCACGCCGATCTCGCTCGAACACACCGCCATCCTCGGCAGCACCTGCGAGGAGATCGCCCGCGACAAGGCCGGCATCATCAAGCCGAACAGCATCTGCGTCATGGCCCCCCAGCGCGACGCCGCAGCCGCCGAGGTCATCCGCCGCCGCTGCGACGACCTCGGCACCGACCTCATCGAGGTGGGCGCGGAGTACGAAGCCGAGGTGCTCGAGAAGTTCGTGTTCGGGCAGTCGTTCCGGCTGCATGGCCCGCACGGCACCCGCGAGCTGCGCACCCCCATGCTCGGCCGCCACCAGGTCGACAACGCCACGACCGCCGTCGCCGCCGCCGAGGCGTTGCGCGTCCGCGGGCACGCCATCAGCGACCAGGCGATCGCGGACGGCATCGCCCGAACGCGCGTGCCCGGGCGCCTCGAGGTCATGGGCCAGAAGCCGCTCATCGTCGCCGATGGCGCCCACAACGGCGAGAGCGCCGCTGCCCTCGCCACCGCCATCAAAGATTATTTCCACTGGAAGCGGTGCTTCCTCATTCTCGGCACCATGCGCGACAAGGACGTGCAGGCCATCGCCTACAAGCTCGCGCGCTTTGCCGATCTCATCATCTGCACCGGGTTCAAGAGCCCCCGCGCGTACGACCCCCTCGCGATGATCCAGGAGGTTGGCTTCTTTGGCCCCGCCGCCGTGGCCGAACCGGATGTCGCCGAGGCCCTCGATACGGCGCTCTCGCACGCCGGCCCCGATGACCTGATCTGCATCACGGGCTCGTTGTACCTGGTCGCCGAGGCCCGTGCGCACCTCCTTGGCGAGGCTGTCGAGAGCGACTAACCCACTCCGCCCCGGGCGCGAAAAGAGCCCCGCGAACGGGGCTCCCATGCATTGTGCGACAGCGACGGCGGTTACGCCTCGGCGATGGTCACGCTGGTGATGGTGACCGGCGCCACCGGGCGGTCCTGCGCACCCGTGGGTGCGCCCGCGATCGCGTCCAGCACGTCCTCGCCCGCGGTCAGCTTGCCGAAGACCGTGTAGTTCGGGGGCAGCGGGTAATCCGCGTGCATGATGAAGAACTGGCTGCCATTGGTGTTGGGGCCGGCGTTCGCCATCGCCAGTGTTCCGCGGGCATACGGCCGCTTCACCGGCTCGTCCGCGAAGCGGTACCCGGGGCCGCCCCGGCCCGTCCCGGTCGGGTCTCCGCCCTGGATCATGAAGCCGCTGATCACGCGGTGGAAGATCACGTCGCCGTAATAGCCGTCGCGCGCGAGGAACACGAAGTTGTTCACCGTGTTCGGCGCATCGTCGGTGAACAGGTCCGCCGTCATCGTTCCCGCCGTCGTTTCGATCGTGGCGGTGTAGCTCTTCTTGGGGTCGATGGTCAGCGCGGGCGGCGCCGAATACTGCTTCATAAAGGCCTCCGGGAGGAGAGATTCGATCCAGCCTACCCCATTGGCCGCACCCACGCCCCGTGAGCCACCAGCGCCACGAGCCTTAACCATCGCGAAGTCGATATGTGATTGCGATGGAATGCGTATTCTCGGCTCGGCCCGTCCTTCGGTAGGGTGAGGACTGGGTGGCAAGGGGAAGGGCATCACCGTGGCAGCTCAGATCTTGATCGTGCACCGGAGAGCGGCAGCAAGGCGCTTCATGCGGCTCGGTGTGAGCCTGATGGGGTACACCGCCGAGGAAGCCAGCAGCTCGGCCGACGCCCGCGCGCTCGGGCAGCGCGCTTTCCGGGCGCTCGTCGTTGAAGCCGACCTGGGCGACACCGACGCCGCGGACGTGATCGCCGCCGCCCGCGACCGCCAGCCAGGCATTCCGGTCCTCCTCGTCTCCGCCGGTGCGCGGCCTCCGCGTGGCGCCGAGGACGCCTTCCTCGCCGAGCCGTTCGACCTGGAGTCCCTCCACCGTGAGCTCGCCCGCCTGCTCAGGAACCGTCCGCCGCAACGAACGCTCCCGCCCCGGCCCGCGGCAGCCCCGGTGCCGCGTCCCGGCGACGGGGTCCACCGGCTGGCCAGCAGCTAGCCCCCCGCGAGCCGTATCGCCAGCGACACCGCCGGCGCGATGGGGAACCGCGTGTCCACCGTCAGCACGGGCGAGGGAAACGGCTGTGGCCGTCCGCGCATCGCTTCGAACACCGCGACGCCCGCCTGCGAATGCCCCGCCCTCGGGCCCGACAACCGCTCCCGGATCACCTCCTCCGGCGCGACGACGCGAATGGCGACGAGCGTCGCCTCCATCTCCGCCGCGGCCCGCACGAACCGTCGCCGGTCGCGATTGGTGAGGTTGGTCGCATCGAGGACCACGCTCCGTCCGCCCGCGATCGCGGCCCGCACGCGCGCTCCGCGAGGGCGAAGACGATGCCGCTTTCGCGCGGGGTGTAGCGGGGCTCGGGGGCGATGCCGCGGCGAATGGCGTCGCTCTCCACATGCTCCGCACCCGTGCGCGAACAGAGCTGCTGTGCGAAAGTGGTCTTTCCGGCGCCGGGCAGCCCCGAGAGCAGGAACAGCGCGGGTTGCTCCATGAAATTGCCGTAGCACGCGAGCCTGTGCTAGGCTCGAACCGTTCACAAGATAGGCAAAGGAAGAGTCGAGAAGAAGGTTGCTGACGAAAGATCGAAAAGACGAACTGATCCAGAGCTATGCGGTCCACGCCGGTGACACGGGGTCGCCCGAGGTCCAGGTTGCGGTGCTGACCGAGCGGATCAAGTACCTGACGACGCATCTCAAGGCGAATAAGCACGACTACCACACCCGTCGTGGCCTGCTGAAGCTCGTTGGTGCGCGCCGCCGCCACCTCCGCTACCTCAACAATCGCGACGTCAACCGTTATCGCGAACTGATCGCCCGCCTCGGCCTCCGCAAGTAGCGGAGGCCTTTTGTTCGTCAGATTCCCGGACCACCGTGGCACCGGGAAGGGGGCCCGAGGCGGCCCACCTCGATTGCCTGGACACACCAACCCCTCACCTTTGCCGGCGTCCCCCGGTCAGCGGGACGTTCCACACCAGCCCCTCGGCGCGTGCCATGCGCGCGGGGCGTGACTGCTCGCTGGAATCAGCGGGCAACAAGCGGAAGTAGAAGCAGAAAGACAACATGGAACCCAGGACCTACGAACTCGAAGTCAGCGGTAAGACCCTCACCATCCAGTACGGCATCCTCGCCCAGCAGGCGAACGGCGCCGTCACCGTCCGCCAGGGCGACACCGTCGTTCTCGTCACCGCGACGATGGCCGATGCACGCGAGGGCGTGGACTTCTTCCCCCTCACCGTCGATTACGAAGAGCGCCTCTACGCCGTCGGTAAGATCCCCGGCAGCTTCCCCCGGCGCGAAGGCCGCGCGAGCAACGAGGCCATCCTCGCCATGCGCCTCACCGACCGCCCCCTGCGCCCCCTCTTCCCCAAGGGCTTCCGCAACGAAGTGCAGATCGTCGCCATGACGCTCTCGGCGGACGGCGAAAACCAGCCCGATACCCTCATCACCGTCGGCGCCAGCGCCGCCCTGATGATCAGCGATATCCCCTTCCTCGGCCCCGTCAGCGCCGTGCGCGTCGCCCGCATCGATGGCCAGTTCGTCGTGAACCCGACGTTCCAGGAAGCCGACCAGGGTGACCTCGACATCATCGTCGCCGGTACCCGCGACGCCGTCGTCATGGTCGAAGCCGGCGCCCGGAGCGCGCCCGAGGAAGCCGTTCTCGAGGCCATCGAGGTCGCGATGAACGCCAACCGCGAAATCATCGCCCTCCAGGAGCAGATCGCCTCTGAAGCGGCGCCCGTGAAGAAGCCCTTCACCGCCCACGTCGACAACCAGGACGCCTACGACACCGTTGCCGAATACCTCAAGGAGCGCATCGACGAAGTCGTCGGCAGCGCCGCGAGCGAGCGCAGCGACGCCAACAAGGCCCTGCGCCAGGAGCTGGTCGCGAACTTCGGTGAGCGCTTCACCAATGCCGAGCTCGGCGACGCCCTCTACAACGTCATCAAGAAGGCGATGCGCAAGCGCATCCTCGAACAGGGCGTTCGCGCCGACGGCCGCGCCGTCACCCAGATCCGCGACCTCGACGTTCACGTCGGCGTCCTCCCGCGAACGCACGGCAGCGGTCTCTTCTCGCGCGGCCAGTCGCAGGCGCTCACCATCGCCACCCTCGGCGGTCTTTCGATGGTGCAGAAGCTCGACACGCTCTCGCCGGACGCGACCAAGCGCTACCTGCACCACTACAACTTCCCGCCGTTCTCGGTTGGCGAAGCCCGTCCCATGCGCGGCCCCGGCCGCCGCGAAATCGGCCACGGCGCCCTCGCCGAGCGTGCCCTCGAACCCGTCATCCCAACCGAGGACGACTTCCCCTACGCCATCCGCGTGGTGAGCGAAATCATGTCCTCGAACGGTTCGACCTCGATGGCCAGCGTCTGCGGCAGCACCCTCGCCCTCATGGACGCGGGTGTGCCGATTCTCGCCCCCGTCGCCGGCATCGCCATGGGCCTCATCATGGGCGACGACGGCAACTACCAGGTCCTGACCGACATCGCCGGCCAGGAAGACTTCATGGGCGACATGGACTTCAAGGTCGCCGGCACGCGCGAGGGCATCACCGCCCTCCAGATGGACATCAAGATCGGCGGCGTCTCCCGCGAGCTGCTCGCGACCGCCCTCGACCGCGCCCGTGACGCACGGCACCACATCCTCGGTCGCATGCTCGAAGTGATCCCCGAGCCGCGCGCCGATGTCTCCGAGTTCGCCCCGAAGATGTACCGCATCAACATCCTCCAGGACCAGATCGGCACGATCATCGGCCCCGGCGGCAAGATGGTGCGCAAGATCCAGGAAGAGTCCGGCGGCGCCACCATCGACATCCAGGAAGACGGCACCGTGTTCGTCGGCGGCATCAACGAAGCCGTCGCGCGCAAGGCCATCCAGATGATCGAGGGCCTCACCAAGGAAGTGAAGATCGGCGAGATCTACACCGGCAAGGTGACGCGCCTCCTCAACTTCGGCGCCTTCGTCGAAATCCTCCCCGGCAAGGAAGGCCTCGTCCACATCTCGCAGCTCGGCGAAGACCATGTCGAGACCGTCGAGGACGAAGTCGCCGTCGGTGACGAAGTGACCGTGATGGTCAGCGAAATCGACAACCTCGGCCGCATCAACCTCTCCCGCCGTGCCGTCCTCCTCGGTGAGGAGCCGCCGGCCGGTGGCGGCGGCGGCGGTGGCCGTGGCGGCCCGCGCGGCGGTGGCCGTGGCGGCGACCGCGGTGGCGATCGCGGCGGCCCTCGTGGTGATCGCGGCGGCGACCGCCCGCGCGAGCAGCGTGGCGGTGGCGGCTTCGGCGGCGGCGATCGTGGCCCGCGCCAGGGCGGCGGTGGTGGCGGCGGCTTCGGCGGCGGCGACCGTGGTCCGCGCCAGGGTGGCGGCGGCGGCGGCGGCGGCGGTCAGCCCCGTGGCCAGCGCAGCGACTTCGGTGGCCGCAGCGGTGGCGCTCCCATTGGCGGCGTCAGCCGCGGTTGGGTCCGCCGCACCGAGGATGCCGGCGGCCCGCCCGCTCCTCCTCCTCCTCCGCGTCCCGGCCTTGGCGGCGCGGGCCGCTACGGCGAGGACGACGAGTAACACTCGTCGCACGAAAACACAGAACGGCCGGGACACTCTCCCGGCCGTTTTCGTTGTTCACGCGCCGTTCGCCCTAGTGATTCCAGACTTTGCGCCGCTTCCAGCACCAGTCGCAGCACCCCACGGGCCGGTCGATGATGACCTTGCCTTCGCGGGTGGGGTACATCCGGCTGCGGACGTGGGGCTCGCAGAAGTGGCCCCGGCAGAGCGAGCACTCCGTCGTCGGGTGCGGGCCGCACTCTTCGATGCCGCAGAGCCCGGCCTGGTTGCGCTGCCGCACCCGCGCCCGGTATTCGAGGTGCTGCGCCAGGTCTTCGTGTTTCGCCACGCACCGCTTCGAGTTACACACCGCTTCGTGCCCGCCGATGTGGTGCTTGTGCTGTTCGCAGAACGGCTTCCCGCAGTACTGGCAGGTATCCACCGCCGCCTCGTGGCAGCGGGAGAACCGGCCACCCTGCCGGCAGCTGCCGTGGCTCACCGCGTCCTGCGCCCGTTCGTCATGCTCCGATACTTGCAGCGTTGCCGATACGCGGTCAACACCCACGTCAGGGCAGCCACACGCAACTTCCCGGGCCATCGCCCGCCGCGCGGAACCCCGCAGCCCGCCAGTCTGGGAGCGAGAAGTACTGGATCGAGTCCGTTGCGTTCGAAACGACCGCGGCGTACGCCCCGGACGGGCTCACGCAGATCCCGTCCGGCATCGCCAGGACCGGCACCCGCCGCTCCACTCGCAGCGCCTCCATATCGATCACCGCGACGTGCGAGCCGCCATTCAGCGCGACCGCGATCTGCCCGGCGCCCGTCGCCACCACCCGCGATGGCCGGCCGCCCAGCGAGATTCGTTTCACCAGCGAAAGGTCACTGCGGTGGAACACGCTCACCGTGCCGCCCTCCGCGTCCGCGGTCACCACGTACTCTCCGCTGACCGCGACGCTCTCCGGCAGCGCGCCGGTCTCGGCCACCGTCACCGTGCCGTCGGCGGCGATGCGCCGCAGCCGGTTGTCGCGCGCGTCCGTCACCCATGCGGCGTCGCCGTCCGCGGCCACTGTGTGGGGCGTGTCGCCCGTGGCCGCGCGTCCGGACTCGGCGAAATCGGTCAGCCGCACGCGTACCAGGGTCTTCGCCCGGTCCAGCGTCACGAGCAACGTGTCCCCCGCGGCCGCGATCCCGTGGGGCTCGCCCTCCAGTGCGAGGGAGCGAAGAACGCCGGTGATGCCCGGCGCGATTTCGACCAGGTGCTGCCCGCGTCCAAGCGTGGCATAGATGCGCCCGTCCACCACCGCGAGTTCGTGGACCGGCCCCTGGAGCGCGAGTGTGGCCGTTTCCGGCTGGCCCGCCTTCGTCAGCTCGAACAGGGAGAGGCTTTCGCCGCGGAGATTGGCGACCACGAGCCGCCCTTCGGTGGGCGGCTCGGTGTTCCGGTTGCCCAGGTCCATACGCGAAAAGAACAGGATCGCCAGCGCCATCAGGGGCAGCGTGGCGAGCGTGCTCGCGCGGTTGAGCTTCGATGTCGGGAACATGGTGCCGGTGCGGCGACCTCCTGTGGATGGGAAAAGGGCCGCCGGGTCACCCCGGCCGCCCTTCGTCATGTGCCTTAGCGGATGATGCTCACCAGGTCCTGCAGCATCTGGTCGCTCGCCGTAATCACGCGCGAGGACGACTGGAAGCCGCGCTGCGCCACGATGACGTTCGTGAACTGCTGCGCCAGGTCCACATTTGAACCTTCCAGCGTGCCCGTGTTCACGGTGCCGCGGCCGTTCGAGTTCGGCTGCCCGATGATCGGGTCGCCGGAGTTCGCGCTCGGGTTCCAGAGGTTCTGGCCCGCCCGCATGAGGCCACCCGCGTTCACGAAGTTCGCCAGCGCGAGCTGCCCGATGACCCGGTTCGAGCCGTTCGAGTAGATGCCCGAGACCTCGCCCGAGCTGCCGACCGCGAAGCTCACGAGCGCGCCCGCCGGGAAGCCATCGTTGTTCGTCAGGTTCACCTGGCTCTGCCCGGCGAACTGCGTCAGGCTCGTGAGGTCCAGGGTCACGTTCTGCGGCGTCGAGGCGCCCGTCGCGCTCACGTCGATCGTCATCGTCGGGAGCGAATTCGTGCCGGCCCACTGCCCGTTCGTGCTGAATTCCACCGGCGTCGGCGACGTACCGCCCTGGGCCACTTCGATCGCCATCGTGCCCGCGGCCACGGTTGCGCCGGCCTTGATCGTCACGCCGGGGATGAGGGTGGTGTTGGTGCCGTTCGCGGAGATGCTGCCCGTGATGGCGGGTTCCGGCGTGCCGGCCGCCCACGTCGCGGGAGGCGTGAACGTCGCCGGGGTGAACGTCGCCGAGAGCGTGCCCGCCGTCATCGTCACGTTCCAGGTGCCGGGGCGCAGGGTGTTCGGGCTGCCCGTCACGCTCGCGCCAGCCGCCGCGAAGTCGCCCGTGGGGGCGGGGGTGAACGAGGCGTGCGTCGCGCTGTCGCGCACCGCCCAGTAGTTCGGCGCCATCTTCGTGAACGTCACCTTCACCGAGTGCGCGACGCCGAGCGAGTCGTACGCCGTCACCGTCGTGTTCACCGCCTGCCCGACCGCCATCGAAGCGTCGAGGTTGCCGGCGAAGCGCATCTCCGTCGAGGACTGCGCGCTCACCTGCGTGCCGAAGGGAATCTCGATGGCCGTCAGCGGCGTCTGCGTGTCGACAACTCCCGTC
This sequence comes from Candidatus Amarobacillus elongatus, assembly GCA_016703545.1. Lineage (GTDB taxonomy): Bacteria > Chloroflexota > Dehalococcoidia > Tepidiformales > Tepidiformaceae > Amarobacillus > Amarobacillus elongatus. The sequence continues at coordinate 317,674 of JADJBX010000001.1, read as the reverse complement.
GTGTCCGCCGTCCAGCCCATGACACGGAGGCCCGTCACCGGGTTCACGAGGCCGCCGTCGACGCCGATGTCGAAGGCGCCGTCACGAGTGAAGAAGTTCCGCTGGCCATCGGAGACGACGAAGAAGCCGTCGCCCTGGATAGCGAAGTCCGTGAGCTTGCCCGTCGACTGGATCGAACCCTGCGTCATGATCGTGTCGATGCCACCGAGGTTCATGCCGAGGCCGATCTGCGCCGGGTTCGTGCCGCCGCGCCCGTTCTGGGGGAGCTTGGCGCCCCTTGAGCGTCTGACCAAGGATGTCCTGGAACGTCACGCGGCTCGACTTGTAGCCGATCGTGTTCACGTTGGCGATGTTGTTACCCACGACGTCCATGAAGCTCATGTGGTTCTTCATGCCGGAAATCGCGGAAAAGAGTGCTCGCATCATAGTGGGTCCGATCCCTTCCTCCGGCAGCTCTCGCCGGATTCACTGGTGAGCGCCTGCTTCGTCCCCCACCTGGGGAGTCAGCCCTCGACGCTTCGAAATCGGGCCTCCGTCAAGCGGACCGGCCCATCGGCGCCGCCGTCAGCCAACGACGACGGAATCAACATTCGTAAACACGCGTTGACCGCCACCTCCCGTGTCCAGCGCCGTCACGATCGTTCGCTCGCGGACATCCACGACCACGGCCAGGCCATCGAGCATGACGACGCTGTTGCGTGCGCCCTTCTCGGCGGCCCGGTCGATGGCCGTGCTGAGCCGGTCCATACGAGCGGAATCGAGCCCCAGCTCGCGCCGGTCAATGCGCTGCTGGGCGTGCCTGCTAAGCCGGATATCTTCCTGCGCCCTTCCGAGCGCTTGTTCGAACGAACTCCCCGAAGGGGCCTGCCGGGGTCCCGCGGGGGCGGCGAACCGCCCGGCCGCACCCGGCCCGTACACTCCGCCGGCCTGGAGCGCCATCAGCGCACCTCCGCCAGCGTGAACATGTCCACCGCACGCCCGCCGATCATCAGCATCGGAATGCCGTCGGCGCCCATCGCCACACGCTCGACCACGCCGCGGATTTCCACCCCGGCGTTCTGCGCATCGGCGGCCGCCGCGATCACGCGGTCGTCCTGGTTCACGGAGACCCGTTGGGAACTGCTGAGCTTTTCGAATGGCTGTCCGAAGAGCTCGCGCCCGACCTGGTCCCGGGTAATCCCGATCGCCTCCACCTGCTTCCCGATGACGGTCTTGCCGATGAGGCCGGCCGCGCTCGAGAGCTCCTGCATGCCCTGCAGCACCTTCACGCCCGCGGCCATCGCCTTCGTCTGGTTCAGGGCCTCGAACTGGGCCATCTGCGCCATGAAGTCGGTGTCCTTCTGCGGCTCCAGCGGGTTCTGGTTCCGCATCTGCGCGATGATCAGCTTCATGAAGTCGACGGAGCCAAGGTCCTGCGTCGCCTTCGGCGCCGGCGTGTAGGTCGTGTTCCTCAGGCTGGTGATCGGGTCGACATCGAGTGCCATGTCCTTGCTCCCCGCCTAAATCCGGTACAGCAGTGCGCCATCGGGGTTGTAGGCCGAGCGCAGGCGGTTGTGCCGTTCCACGCTGCCCGGGTCCCCAATGCCGAGGATGCTTGCGAATTCGCCGTTGCGCGGCTGCTGCCCGCGCTGGGCCCATGGCGCGCCATCCTGTCCGCCGCCGCCCGCTTCCCGCCCGCCGAGCCCGACGTACACGTTCGTGAGGTCCAGCCCCTGGCCGCTCAGCAGAGCCGTCAGGTCCGGGGTCGAATTGCGAAGCAGCGCCACCGCTTCCGGGCGCTCCGCGTGCACTTCCACGCGCACGCCATCGCTGCTCGTCCAGACATGAATGCGAACGTGACCCAGTTCGGCCGGGTCCAGCCGGATGACGGCTTCGCCGCCGCCGTCGGTCACCCGTTCGATGACCGCGCGCGCCACCTGTTCGGTGGGCGCCGAGGGCGGGGCCGGGCGAGCCTCGGTGACCGGGGCCGCGTCTTCGGCGCCGCCGACCAGTGGCGGGCCTCCCGCTCGCGGTGCTTCCACCGCGCGAATCTCCATTGCCGGCTTCCCGTCGCTTTCGCTATCCGGCGCCGGGGTCCCGGTCGTGGCCGCGGGCTGCGCGACCGTCGTCATGGCGTTCCCGTCACTGCGGACCACGCCTTCGGTGGGAGGAACGGCATCGTTGCCGTTCGTGGCTTCTGGTTCGAATTCCGGGGCTTCCGCCTCGGCGGTGGTTGGCTCGAGGCCCGTCGTCCTGCGTGTCGTGCCGGAAGGCCGTTCGGGCGTTCCCGCCGCTGCTGCTGCCCGCGTAATCACGCTGCTGTCGCCCGCCGCGAGCGTCTCCGTCGCGCCGGCCGCCGCCGGGGCGGGCGCCGCTGCCTGCGGGGCGACGGGCGTGGCCGTCTCCTCCGAGGGCGGCTGCTGCGGCTTCGAATCGACCGCGGGTCCGTCGATCACCGGCTCCCCGGGCTCGCTGGGAACCGCGCCCGAGCCGAGGCCCGGGACGGGCGGCAGGGCGGAAGCATCGACACCGAGCGCGCCCTGGATTGTGCCCTCCGCCGCCGTTTCCCGCGTCGCCGTCACCAGCGTGGCGGGAGCGGGCTGGACCGGTGCCACTGGCATCCACGCCAGCGCCGCGAGGCTTTCGAGCGCGGCCGCCGCTGTTTCGCCGTCGTCCTTCGGGGTCCCCGCCTCGGCGGTGGGGCCTTCGGTGGGCGGCATCGCCGCCATGTTCGCGCCGGACGGCTGCCCGAGCAGCGCGCCGAGGAGCGCCTGGAACCCGCCATCCGCCGGCTGGCTGCCCGCGCCCTGGGCCGGCGAAATGCCGCCGAGAGCCGCGGGGTCCGCGACGGGGCTGAGTTCGACCATGGAAACCGTCACATCTGCATCCTGAAGATTTCCTGGTACGCCTCGACCGCTTTGTTCCGCACCGTGGTCGCGAGGCTCATCGCGAGTGATTCGGACTCGAGGGCGATCATGACGTCGTGGAGGTCCACGTCCTGGCCCGTGGCCAGTGCGCTGACCTTCGTGTTGGCGGAATCGCTCACCGACTGGAGTTGACCGATTGCTTGCCCCAGCAAGTCCGCGAATCCGGCGGCCGGCTTCCCTGCCGCCATACCAGCTTGCGCCGGTGCGCCCACCCCCTGAATGCGTCCGATCTCCATGGTTTGGCCTTCCTTCCGCCTACGCCTGCCTGCGCGCCTTACCGATTACCGATGTCCAAAGCCCGTAGGGCCATTTGCTTAATGGCGTTCAGCACCGTCGCATTCGCCTGGTACGAACGGTTCGCGCTCGTCAGGTCCGTCATCTCGGTCACGAGGTCCACGTTCGGCAGCTCGACGTAGCCGTCTTCGTTGGCGTCCGGGCTCGCCGGGTCGTACGCCTCGCGCATCGGGCTCACGTTGTCCGTGGTCACCTGCGTCAGCACCACGCCCGTACTCGCCTGCCCGTTGAACTTCGCGACGAGGTTCGCGAACGGCATCCCGTTGTCCGCGGCCGCGAAGTTCACCACGTGCCGCCGGTACGCCCCGCCGTCCGGCGTCCGCGTCGTGTCGATGTTCGCGACGTTGCCGCTGACCGTGTCCATGCGCACCCGCTGGGCCGCCAGGCCCGAGGTCGTGGCGCGCATCGCGTTGATCAATCCCATCACTGTCCTCCCGAAACCGGACTAGGCCCCTCGGATGACGTTCCGGAGGGTCGCGATCTTCGTGTTGAGGGCGCTCGCCGCCGCCTGGTACCGCATCTGCGTCTCCGCGAGCGAGACCATCTGCTGGTCGATGTCGACGCTGTTGCCGTCGCGCCGCTGCGATGTCAGCGCCTGCGCCGCCTGCATCCCCAGCTGGTTCCGCGACGACGTCGATGCGGCGATATGGCGCGCGTCCGTCGTCGCCAGGCGCGAACTGCCCGTGCCAATCGCCCGCTGCAGTTCCTGCTCGAACGGCACCTCCTTCGCCACGTACCCGGGTGTGTCGATGTTCGCGATGTTGTCGCTGATCGCCTGCTGGCGGCGCGAGAGCCCCGTCAGCCATGCCCGTGCCGTGCCGATGGTCGAATCGCCCAGGGGGCCCGTGTTCATTCCCTGCCTCCAGTGTCGGCGGCCGCCGCCACCCCGTTCGCATCGAACCAGCGGCGTCCCGCGACGTCATCCAGCCTGCGGATGTCGGCCCGGTTCCGTTCCACCCGCTCTTCCTCCACCCGCTTTTCGAGGAGCGACTCCATCGCCTTGCGGTCGCGGCTGCGTTCGCGCAGCGTCGCGCGCTCGGCATCGACGTCCTCCAGCGAATGGCGCACCGCCGCGTCCTTCGCCGCGATCTCCCGGTCCAGCCGTTGCAGGTAGTCGACAACGCCCTGCCGCGCCGCCAGGTCCGCGCCGGGGTCCGTCGCCAGCAACTCCAGCCGGGAGGCACGCGCCGCATCGAGGGCTTGCTGGCGAATCCTCAGCACCCGTACCGCTCCCGCGAGTTCCTGCTCCTGCAGCCGCTCCAGCCGCTCACGATGCGCCACCAGCCGCTTCAGCCGCTGTGCCGAAAGTGCCATCGAACGCCTCCTCCGCCGGTCGCGGCGCGAACTCGGGGTCCACGCCGAGGAGCTGCGCGACCGCGTCGTCGTAGCCCGTCACATCCTCTGGCTGTTGCCGAAGGAAGGCGTTGATTGCCGGCATCAGGTCCACGGCGCGATCGACTTCCGCATCCGCGCCCCGCACGTACGCGCCGATCGAGATCAGGTCCCGCGCCTCCTGGAACGCCGCCAGCAGGCCGCGCAGACGGCGCGCCGCTTCGTTGTGCGGCTTCGAAGCGACGCGCGCCATAAGGCGCGAAACGCTCGTGAGCACGTCGATCGGGGGGTAATGCCCCGCGCTCGCGAGCGATCGCTTCAGCACGATGTGGCCGTCGAGCGTCGCGCGGCTGATGTCGGCGATCGGCTCATCCATGTCCTCGCCATCCACGAGCACGGTGTAGATGGCCGTGATGCTGCCCTCCGCCGAAGGCCCGGCGCGCTCCATCAGGTGCGGCAACAGGCTGAACACCGACGGCGGATACCCCTTGGTGGTCGGCGGTTCGCCGGCCGCGAGGCCGATTTCGCGCTGCGCCATCGCCACGCGGGTGAGGCTGTCGAACAGCAGCAGGACGTCGTTGCCCTCCGCGCGAAACGCCTCCGCGATCGCCGTCGCCGTCCGCGCCGCGCAGAGCCGCATCGCCGCCGGGTTGTCGCCCGTCGAGGCCACGACGATGCAGCGCCCCAGCGCGTCCAGCCCGAGGTCATGCTCAAGGAAGTCACGGACTTCACGGCCGCGTTCGCCGATGAGCGCGATCACGGTGATGTCCGCGGCCGTGCCGCGCGCCAGCATTCCCAGCAGCGTGCTCTTGCCCACGCCCGAGCCGGCGAAGATGCCCACGCGCTGGCCCTTGCCCAGGGTCAGGAAGCCGTCCACGGCGCGCACGCCGGAAGGCATGCTCCGCATGATTGGTTCGCGGTCGAGGGGGTGCGGCGGTTCCGCGTGCACCGGCGTCCAGCGCACGCCCACCAGCTCCTGGCCGCCGTCCAGTGGCCGCCCGAGCCCGTCCAGCACGCGCCCCAGCAGCTGGCCGCCCGAGGGTGCGCTCGCGTTTCGCCCCGTGGCGAGCACGCGTGCCCCAGCCGCAACCGTGCCGCGGTCCAGCATCGCCACGGTCGCGTGGTGCCCCTGGCTGCCCGCGCACTCACCGGCGAGCGGCCGCCCCGCGGGGTCCTCGATGAACACGAGCTCATGCGGTCGCAGGTTCAGGCCAGCCACGATCGCCATCTCGCCGGACGCGCGCAGCACGCTGCCCGTGCGCCGGTGCACCTCCGCGCTCGCTGCTGCTTCGAGGACGGCCTTGAGTGCGCTTGTGGTCACGACTCGTCACCACTGGCCGCGGCGAGCGCCAGCTCCATCAGGGAGAGCCGCGCATCCAGCGATGCGTCGAGCGTCCCGTGCCGCAGGTCGATGATGCACCCGCCGATCTCGATGCTCTCGTCGGGCCGGAGGTAGCGCGCGGCATCGCTCACGCGCGCGCTCACCGCGTCCGCGACCGCCGGGTTCACCCGGATGCTCAGCACATCCTGGCCGGCGGCGGCGCGCAGCGCTTCCTCGCACGCGGCGGCGGTCCGGCCCGGTTCGCTCTCGTAGTACTCGCCCACGATGCGCCGCGTCGCGAGCATCACCGCTCGCGCGATGAGGGCCGCGGACTGCTCCGCGATCCCGCGCCGGATGGACTCGCCCGCCTGTGCCGCCTGGCGCGCGAGCTCCACGTACTGCGCGATCTCGTTTTCCGCCTGCGCGCGCCCCTGGGAATAGCCGTCGTTGTATCCCTGGTCCCGGAACGACCCCGCGTGGCCAGCGGCGTCGCTGACCATCGCCGCCGCCTGCCGTTCGGCCTCGGCGATGATCTCGGCGGCGCGCTGCTCCGCCGCGGCCAGGAGCGCGCTGGCCGTCGCCATCGCTCCCGGCGTCGGCAGCTCCTCGCGCGACCGTTCGCCGAGCACGAACACGTCGTCAGTGCCCTCCGCGGGGCGGTACACCCGGCCGGGCCTAACCGACGAGTTCATCATCGCCACCGCGTGCAATCACGATCTCCTCGGCGTCGTCCAGCCGCCGGATGACTTCCACGATGCGCGACTGCGCCTCCTCGACCTGCCGCAGGCGGACCGGCCCCGTCGCTTCCATGTCCTCGCGCAACATCGCCGAGGCGCGCGTCGACATGTTCCGCAGGATGGCTTCCTTCACCGTCTCCGGCGTCGCCTTCAGCGCCAGCGAAAGGTCCTTCACCTCGACCTCGCGGAGGATGCGCTGGATCGACTTGTCATCGAGCAGCGCCACGTTCTCGAACACGAACATCCGCTTCTTGACCTGCTCGGCGAGGTCGGGCTCGTTGTCCTCCAGCGCCTCGATGATCGTCTTCTCCGTCATCCGGCTGGACTTCTTGAGCAGGTTCACGAGCACGTCCAGGCCGCCCACCGACTGCTGTTCACGCGCCGGCTGCAGCACCGCGCTCAGCTTGCGGCGCAACACCGCCTCCACCTCGGTCACGATTTCCGGGTTCGCGCGGTCCATGAGCGCGATACGCTGGGCCACGTCCGCCGCCATCTCCGCGCTCAGCGTGCTCAGCACCTGCGCCGCCTTCTCCGCCTGCAGGAACGAAAGCAGCAGCGCGATCGTCTGGGGGTGTTCGTTCCCGAGGAAGTTCACGAGCTGCTGCACGTTGAGGTGCCGCAGGAACCCGAACGGCACCGTCGGCGACGTCGCCGAAAGACGATCGATGAGCTCCGTCGCCTTGTCTTCGCCCAGCGCCAGCCGCAGCAGCTCCTCGGCGAATTCGAACCCACCCAGGGAGATGACGTTGCGCGCCACCGCCGCGTCCTGGAACTCGCCGATGACTTCCTTGCGCTGCTCCGGTTGGAGTTCGCCCATCGCGGAGATTTCCCACGTCAGGCGCTCAATGTCGTCGTCGCTCAGGTGACGCAGCACCTCCGCCGAGCGCTCCTTGCCCAGCGTGATGAGCAGCGCCGCTGCTTTTCTGCGTCCCGAAAGCTTATCCTCGCGCGGCATGGCGCCTTAGGCGTCCTCCTCGCGCATCCAGGTCTGAACCACATCCGCGACCGCGCGCGGGTTCTGAGCGGCAAGCGTGTGGACCCGCTCCTCGGCGGGGTCGGGCGCGGCTTCCAGCGCCGGCAGCGGCGCCGCCGGCCCAAGCGACCGGTGAGGGATGGCCGCGGCCGCCTGCAGCGCCAGCTGGTGCTGGCTCGGCGCCGTGAGCGCCAGCTGCCGCTTGCTCAGCGACTTCAACAACAGCGTGACGAGCACGAACGCGAGCGCCACGGCCAGGATCGGGAGAATCAGCTTCAGGTACTGCAGGTACTGCCCCAGCCCGTCGCCGGCGGCGCCCACGAGGTCCTCGCGCACGCTCGCGTCGAACGGCAACCGCGCGACGTTGAGCGTGTCGCCGCGCGTCTGGTCAATGCCGACCGCCGCCGCCACCGCGCTCGTGAGCGCCTGCTCCTGGGCCGCGGTCACGCTTTCGTCCAGGACGACCGAAACACTCAGCCGGTCGAGTGCGCCCGGCGCGCGGACGGTCGTCGTCTCCGTCCGCGGCACTTCGTTATTGGTCGTGGTTTCCGTGCGCGAATAGGTGCTGTTGCCGTTCGCCGTCGTACCCGCGCCCGCCGCCGCACCGTTCGTGCCCGTGCCAGGGACGTTGCCCACGTTCAGGTTGCTGCCGTTGAACGTCTCGGTGACCGAGCTGGAACTGCGCGGCACGGCCTGCGCCGCCGTCCCGAAGGTGTCGGCCTTGCTCGTGACCGTGTCGAAGTTGAGCTTCGCTCGCACCGTCACGGCGCTGCGCCCCGCCCCGACCACCTTGTCGAGCGTCGCCTGCACGTCCCGCGAGAGCGCCGTCTCGTACTTGCGCTGCAGGTCCATCTGGGTCGCGCTCGCGCCCGTCGAGAACGGGTTGTCGAAGGTCGAACCGTCGAACAGCACGTGCCCGGTCTGGTCCATGATCGTCACGCCGCCCGAGGCGAGCCCGGGTACGGAGTTCGAAACGAGATTGGTGATGCCGCGCACCTGGTCCTGCGTCAGGTCCCGCCCCGCCTTCAGCTGCAGGAGCACGCTCGCCGTCGTCTTGTCCTGGTCTTCCTTGAAGACGCTCTCCTTTGGGAGCACCAGGTGGACTCGGCTCGCCTTCACCGAGTCGATGGAATTGATGGAGCGCGCCAGTTCGCCTTCGAGCGCGCGCTGATAGTTCACCTGCTGGACGTAGTCCGTGGCGCCGAAGTTGGTCTTGTCGAACACCTCGAAGCCGATGCTCGCGCCGTTTCGTGGCAGCCCCGCCGAGGCCAGCTTGATGCGCGCCTCGCCCACCTTCTCGGCGGCCACCGACACGGTCGTGCCGTTCGCGCCGAGGTCATACGCGATGCCCGCCTTCTGCAGCTCCGCCGCGATCGAGGCCGCGTCCTCCGGGTCCAGGCCCGAATACGCGGTCACCATGTTCGGGGCCGACGAGGCGATGAATACGAGGTAGAAGACGACGATCGTGCCGCCCACGATGCCCGCGAGGGCCATCTGCCGCCCACGGGGGATCTGGTTCCAGCGTTCGAGAATCTGCCCGATCGGGGAACCAGTACCCATGTTTCGTCCTCCGTGGCGAGGTCTGTCCTCACCACTGGGCCGAGGGTACCGGTCCGGGTGCCGTCTCCCGTATGCCCTGCTTCCCCGATTCGCGGCTCGTGTTCCCGCGTTCCCCGGGAGTAAATCCCCTAGACCGCGGTCCCGCTCCCGGCGGCGGTCGTCCCTTCCTGCTTCCCGTGCCTCGTGCTTGGGCCGCGTCGGTTTACGCCCTTGCCCGGTTCCCGTATTGTTTCGTCCGCGTCAAACCCACCCTCTTGGAGGCAATGGATGTCCGAAGCGGACAAATTCGAACTCATCAGTCAGGAGATGCTCGACGCGATCGGCAAGAAGTCCTCGCCGACGAAGCTCGAAGTCGACAAGCTCCAGATCCGGCTCTTCGCTCGCGCGGTGGGCCACACGGACCCGATCTACTACGACGAAGAAGAGGCGAAGAAGGCCGGCTACCGCAGCCTGCCCTGCCCTCCCGGCTACCTCGGGACCCCCATCTGGGACCCGAGCAAGGCGGCCGCCTCGGCTGCCGGCCCTGCCGGTCGCGGTGGCCCTCAGCCCAAGAAGCCCCTCAACCGCGTGCTCAACGGCGGCACCGTCATCGAGTACTTCGACGACATCTGCGCCGGCGACACCCTCACCTCGCAGAGCTACCTGGCGGATGTCGTGGAGTCCCCGAGCGCCTCGCTTGGCCTCCTGCTCATCTCCACCAACAAGACCGAGTACACCAACCAGAACGGCAAGGTGGTCGCCGTCACCACCGGCACCAGCATCCGCTACTAAGGAGAGAGAGCAGTGGCAGCTACCTGGGACGAAGTGAGTGAAGGGATGGAGATCCCGACACTCAAGAAGAACTGCTCCACGCAGCAGCTCGTGGTCTGGGCCGCCGGTTCCGGCGACTTCTACCAGATCCACTACGACAAGGAATTCGCGCAGAACAACAAGCTCAAGGACATCATCGTCCACGGCGCCCTGAAGAACGCCTTCCTGGGCCAGCTGCTGCACGACTGGGTTGGCCGCAATGGCAAGATCCAATCCTTCGGCTGCTCGTACCGCGCCATGGACTATCCCAACGAGGACATCCTCTGCCGCGGCATCGTCACCGGAAGTACGAAGCCGACGGCCGGAAGCTCGTCGACCTCGAAATCTGGACCGAGAACCCCCAGGGCCAGAAGACGACCCCGGGCACGGCCACGGTGGTGTTCAATTAGCCCCGCCGGGCTCGATGGAATCTCTGAAGGGCGCGACCGGGGAGACCTGGTCGCGCCCTTCGGCGTTTAAAAGGAGAGGTTTGAAAATGGCCAATCTGCTCGAGGGCAAAGTCATCGCCATGACCGGCGCCGGCCGCGGCATCGGTCGCGAATGCGCGCTCCTCGCGGCGTCCGAAGGCGCTCGCATCATCGTCAACGACCCGGGTGTCAACCCCGATGGCTCCGGCACCGACAATGGCCCGGCCGCGCAGGTGGTCGAGGAGATCAAGAAGATGGGCGGCGAGGCCGTCGCCAACTTCGCCGACGTCTCCACCATGGAGGGCGGCGAAAGCGTCATCCGCTCCGCCCTCGACAGCTACGGCCGCCTTGATGGACTCATCAACCTCGCCGCCATCCTCCGCGACCGCATGGTGTTCAACCTCACGGAGCAGGAGTGGGACGACGTCATTCGCGTCGACCTCAAGGGCCACTTCACCACGATCAAGCCCGCCGCCGTCCTCATGCGGCAGCAGCGCTATGGGCGCATCGTGAACTACAGCTCGGTGTCGGGCCTCCAGGGGAACTCGGGCCAGGCCAACTACGGCGCCGCCAAGGCCGGCGTCGCTGGCCTCACCCGGGTCGCCGCCCGCGACCTTGGCCGCTACGGCGTCACCGTGAACTGCATCGCCCCCGGCGCCGCGACCCGCCTCACCGCCACCGTTCCCCAGTCCGCCCGCGAACTGCGCGCGTCGCGCGGTATCGCCGGCGGTGGCGCCCCCGCCCCGGCCGCGGGCGCCGCGCCCGCGCCCGTCCAGGCCCCGGAAGCGGACCCGATGCGCGGCCCCGACATGGTCGCGCCCATGACCGTGTACCTCCTCCTCGATGAGGCGTGGAACATCAACGGGCGCATCTTCCAGGTCGCGGGTGGTCACGTCGGCCTCCTGCAGGACATGTACCCGCCGTTCAAGAACATCTACAAGCACGGCAAGTGGTCGCTCGACGAGCTCCGCCAGCTCGTGCCCGCGCAGCTCATGAACGGCGTTCAGAACCCGGCCCCGCCCCCGGCGGACCTCCAGATCCCGGGCCGCGATTCCTAGTCGCACCTCCCGTTGGCGCCCGAAGCGGCCGGCCCCGAGGGGCCGGCCGCTTCGCGTCCGCCGGTTGCGCCGCCGTGCGCGATTCGTCGCCGCGTGTTCCCGCCGCGGCACCTTCGCCGCCCTTCGCCCCATACCTCCCGCAACAGACCAGGGAGGTATCACTCATGAATTGGAAACTCGGGGTTCTCGGCGCCGCGAGCGTGCTCGGCATTGGCGCCCTCGGCGTCGCGGCCGCGGCCTCCGCGCTCGATCTTGGCGCTACTCGGGTGGACGACCAGCACGCCTCATCGAGCCAGGACTCCAGCAGCCTCGACTCCCATGACCTCGAATGCCCGGCGGGGTACTACGTCGCCAACGTGGAGGCGGTGGAGACGACGTGGGGCCTCTACCCCTCGATCGCGCAGATCACCCTCACCTGCCGCAACATCGCCGACAAGACCGACAGCGAGCGGGTCAGCTGGCCGGACGACATCCTGTACATCGAAGGCGCGAGCTGGTTCGACGCCGACTACGTGCGCGACCAGGGTGCGCCGATGATGGCGGCTTCATGACCGGCCTCCGCATCGATTCCGACCGGTACATCAAGGACCTCCAGGTGCGGTGCGGAGAGAAAGTCATCACCACCCGTGGCGGCACCCGGTCCGTCAAGATCAACAACGCCGGGTTCTCAGGCGATTGGCTCTTCGACCGCACCGAGGCGGACGATTAAACCGCCTCCCTCGTGTGCGACAGCGGTGACCGCGTGATGACCGGCGTGCGCCTCCGCTACAAGGAGGACAGCGACGAAATCGCCCTCACGCGCGTGCAACTGCTCTGCGCCGAAGTGCACGTGAAGTAGGCGGAAAACGTCAGACGCTCGAAAGGCGGGGCGGCCGGCGGTAATGCCGCCGCCCCCGCTCACTACCCAAGCTGGGAAAAACGGGTAGTGAGGTGGCGTTATGGCGATGTTTGGTTGGAAGGCCGGCGCGGAACAGTACGGGCCGCGCGAACTCCTCGAAATGGCCACCGCGGCTGAGGACGCCGGCTTCGAAGCGGCCAGCATCAGCGACCACTTTCACCCCTGGGACGAATCCGGACAGTCGCCCTTCGCATGGACGTGGCTTGGCGCTGCCGCCGCTCGCACCACGCGTATGCAGCTCGGCACCGGGCTTACGGCGCCGATTCTGCGCTATCACCCGGCCATCATCGCGCAGGCCGTCGCCACCCTGGCCGAGCTCGCGCCCGGCCGCGCCTTCGTCGCCGTTGGCACCGGCGAAGCACTCAATGAATACTCCGCGACCGGACTCTGGCCGGGCCACACGGGGAGGCAGCGCCGCGTCGAAGAGGCGGTCGAACTGCTGCGCAAGCTCTTCGCCGGCGACCCCGTGACCCACCGCGGCCGCTACTACCAGACACACCAGGCGAAGCTGTATACCCGTCCCGAACAGGCGCCGCCCGTGTACGTCGGGTCGTCGGTGCCCGCCAGTGCCCGCTTCGCCGGCCGCGTCGGCGACGGGCTGCTCACCGTTGGCGGCAAGGAGCCAGCGTTCTACAGGGAACTCCTCGGCGAGTTCGAGGCCGGTGCGCGTGAGGCCGGGAAGGACCCCGCCGTGATGCCGAAGCTGATCGAGGTGAGCGTCTGGCAGCCCCCGCGCCGCGCAAGCAGTACAAGGCTGGCACCGCGATCCCCGCGCTCTTCCGGCACCGCATCTACACCCCCGCTGAGTCCGCCGAGAACGGCGCCCTCGTCGGCCAGGAGGCGATGCTGAAGAGCATGTGCATGTCCGATGACCCGGCCGAGCACGTCGCCTTCGCGCGCCAATTTCTCGATCTCGGCTTCACCGGCCTGTTTTTCCACAGCGCCGGCCCGGACCAGTTCGCCTTCATCGAAGGGCTGCGGGGTGTTGCCCCGCCCTCCGCGCCATGGCCCGCACCCGCGGGGCCGCAGTGCGTCCACGAGCGCGAAGGAGATGGTGCCCTCTGCGGCGAGCTTCCCATCGACGGTCGCCTTCACGGACCCCTTGCCGATGGGGCCGCGCTGCGCCTCGAGCGTGAATTCCAGCCGCAGCTGGTCGCCCGGCACGACTGGCTTGCGGAAGCGCATCTTCTCGATGCCGCCGAACAGCGGCGTCTTGCCCGCCATGTCCACGCCCTTCAGCAGCGAAACACACGCCACCTGCGCCAGCGCTTCGACAATCAGCACCCCCGGCATCACCTTGCGCCCCGGGAAGTGCCCTTCGAAGAACCATTCGTTCGCGGTCACATTCTTGATGCCCACCGCGCGCTTGCCCACTTCGATCTCGACGATCCGGTCGACGAGGAGGAACGGGTAGCGGTGCGGGATGATCGCTTCGATTTCGTCGGCCTCGATGGTCACGCCGTCTCTCCCATGTCCGTGATGACGCCCTTCGCGTCGAGGTACGCCAGGAACTCGTCCACGTGCTCGTCGCCGAACCCGAAATCGCCGATGTCACGGTCGTCCGGGTTGCCGAGGCCGTGGTAGTCGCTGCCGCCGGAGCGCATCAGCCCGAGCCGCTTACCCAGTGCACGATGCGCCTCGACCGTCTCCGCGTCGTAGTGCTTGTAGTAGGTTTCGATGCCGTCCAGGCCCCATTCGGCGAACTGCGCGAGCACCTCGGGGTATCCCGTGCCGATGAACACCGGGTGGGCGCAGAACACCACCCCCCCGACCCCGTGCACGAGCTCGATCGTCTCGCGGGGGCCGAACTTCACGCGGTCAACATCCGCCGGGCCGCCGTTGCGAAGGAACCGGTCGAATGCATCCTGCACCGACGTCACGTGGCCCGCTTCCACCAGCGTGCGGGCGATGTGCGGCCGGCCGACCGTGGCCTCGCCGGCGATCTCGTACACCCGTTCGATGCTGATCGGCGCGCCCATCGTCGCGAGGATGTCGACGATCTTCCGCGTGCGCTCGAGCCGCCCGTTCCGCAGCCAGGCCAGCTTCTCCTGCAGTTCCCGATTGGAGGGGTCGAAGCCGTAGGCCAGGAGGTGCACATCGGCGCCCTGGTAGTCGGTGCTCAGTTCCATCCCCGGGATGAGCCGCAGCCCGAGCCGTGCCGCCGCCTGCCGCGCTTCGTCCAGCCCGTCCGTCGTGTCGTGGTCGGTCAGCGAAAGCGCACGCACGCCCCGTGCCGCCGCCGTCTCCATCACCCACGTCGGCGAATGCACCCCGTCCGACGCGGTGCTGTGGAGGTGGAAGTCCCCTTCGAACCCATCGCCAACCTCCCTGCTACTCCAGAACCAGGTCGTGACGGCGAATGCTCAGCGCGCGCCTGGTCGTGTCGTCGGCCTCGATGAGCAGCCCGTTGAGTTGCGCGATGCCCTTCGCCGGCGGCAGGCGCGTCGGCATCTGCGTAAGGAACCGCGAAAGCACCGCGTCCACCTCGTCGCCGATCACCGAGTCGCGTGCGCCGCACATGCCCGCGTCGGTGCAGTACGCCGTGCCGCCTGGGTAGCAGCCGCTGGTCCGCCGTCGGGACATGCGTGTGCGTCCCGACGACGCACGTCGCCCGTCCGTCCAGGTACCAGCCCATCGCCTGCTTTTCGCTCGTGGCCTCGGCGTGGAAATCGACCAGCACGAACTGGCCCGGCGGCACCGATTGAGCGCTTCGTCCACCGCCCGGAACGGGTCGTCGTAGTCGCTTGCCATGAACGCGCGGCCGATCAGGTTCACGAGCGTGAGCTCGCCGGCGGTCGCGACGCCGTGGCCCGGCGCGCCAGCGGGGTAGTTCAGCGGCCGGACGATCCCGGGCGTTTCGTCGAGGTACGGGTAGATTTCGCGGTGGTTGAACGTGTGGTTGCCCCCGCTGATGAGATCCACGCCGCACGAGAACAGGTCGTCGGCGGTCGCGGGCGTGATCCCGCGTCCCCCGGCGATGTTCTCGCCGTTCACCACGACGTAGTCCAGCGAGAGCTCCCGCCGCAGCCTGGGCCGTCGCCACCACCGCGTCCCGTCCGCAGCTCCCGACGATGTCCCCAAGGAAGAGCATCCGCATCAGCGGGCGATCTCCGTGCGCCTGCGTCTCGCGTACCACCGTCACCTTGATCTGCCCCGGATACTCCATCGTCTCTTCGATCTTCTGGCTCACGTCCCGCGCGATGCGCATCGCTTCGAGGTCGTCGACCTGTTCGGGCTTCACGATGATCCGCAATTCGCGGCCCGCCTGGATGGCGAACGCCGAATCCACGCCCTTGAACCCCTTCGCTATCCCCTCGAGCGTCTCGAGCCGCTTGATGTAGTTCTCCAGCGACTCGCGGCGCGCTCCGGGCCGACCACCGCTGATGGCGTCGGCCATCATCACGATGACCGCCTCCACCGAGGACGGCTCGACCTCTTCGTGGTGCGCCTCGATGCAGTGCGCGACAGCGTCCTTCACCCGGATCGCCGCGCGATGTCCCGCGCCGATGATCGCGTGCGTGCCCTCGACTTCGTGGTCGATGGCCTTGCCGAGGTCGTGGAGGAACCCGCCCGTGCGCGCGACGTCAACATCGGCGCCGATCTCCCGCGCGATCATCGCCGCGATGTGCGCCGTCTCGACGGAGTGCCGCATGACGTTCTGGCCGTAGCTCGTGCGGTAGCGAAGCCGCCCGAACACCTTCAGCACTTCGGGGTGCAGGTTCAACACGCCCGCCTCGACGGCTGCCGCCTCGGCTGCGTCCGCCATCGTCGACTCGACCTCGCGGCGGGCCTTGTTGACCGCCTCTTCGATGCGCGTCGGGTGGATCCGGCCGTCCTGCACGAGTGACGACAGCGCTTTGCGCGCGACCTCGCGGCGAACCGGGTCAAAGGCGCTGACGGTCACCGCGTCCGGCGTGTCGTCGATAATCAGGTCCACGCCCGTGGCCGCTTCGATGGCGCGGATATTCCGGCCCTCGCGGCCAATGATGCGGCCCTTCATCTCGTCGCTGGGGATCTGCACGACGGACACCGTCGTCTCGGCGGTGACTTCCGAGGTGTACCGCTGGATCGCGGTGGCGATGATTTTGCGGGCGCGCGCGCCGGCCGTGGCCTCGGCTTCTTTCTCCATTTCGCGCACGCGGCGGCTGGCTTCGTCGCGAATCTCGATTTCGACCTGCCCGAGGAGGTAGTCGCGCGCTTCCGCGGTCGTCATCGCCGCGATCCGCTCAATCTCCGTAGCCTGCTTCTGGCGGAGCGCCTCCGCTTCACCGAGCAGCCTCTGCCGGGTGGCTTCCGCCTCCGCGCGGCTCTCCTCGATACGGGCTTCCCGGTCCGCAGGCCCTGGTCGCGTCTCCATCGCTCTCGAGCTTTGCGGTCGAGGTTCTCTTCCCTTGCGTGAGCCGTTGCTCGACGCGTGCCACTTCCGCCCGCCGCTCGCGGATTCGTTTTCGAGCGTTGGCGATCCTTGAGGTTCTCTTCCTTGGCTTCGAGCAGCAGCTCTTTCTGCTTCGATTCGGCCTCAGCGAGTATGCGGCTGGCTTGCTCCTCTGCCTGTTGCAGTGATGTTCCATCGGCGCGCTTGCGGGCGAAAAACGCCACGCCGCCGCCCACCAGCAATCCCGCAATGAGGCCGACGATAATTCCGATTATCGCCGACATCCGTAATCTCCACGTGGGTTACTAGCCGTGTCATGGCAAACGAAAACAACCGGCCCACGGGCCGGTGTGACTCCGTCGATGCTACGCCCGGCATCCCGGCGCGTCAAAGAATCCACATGAAAAGCTCCGCGGATGAGATGCCCGGCCCGCCCGCATCAGGCGTCCACTCCTCCCTCCGCGGCTGCACTCGGCCCACCCCGCCGCCTCCGTCGAGACGCCGTAATCGAAGCCGCGGCGCCGCAGGAATCCGCCGACCTTGGCGAGGAACGTCTCCCAGTCCGCGTTCGCGATGCTGCCGCGCGCTTTCGCCCGTGCGAGCGTCAGCGCCGTGTCGGCGTCATCGATGTCGCCCGTGACGGCATCGACCGATTCCAGGCTCGATACCGCGCCCCAGGAGCTCGTAGCGCAGCATTCGCCGACCGCGAGGGGCGAATCGCTTGCGGTCTTCCACCCATGCCCGCGCGAACTGCTCGTCGTCAAGCAGGCCTGCGTCCCGCAGCCGCACGATCTCTTCCTCGATGATCGCCGGCGCGATGCCGCGCATCCCGAGCCGGGTGCGCATCTCGTTTTCACTACGTGCGCGGTGGGAGAGCAGACGCAGTGCCGCCTCGTGGCCGTTCACCCGCTGCTCCCAGCCATCAGCGCCGCGAACAGCGCCTCCGTGGCCGCCATGCCTTCGCGCGCCCCGGCGCGCTCGCACGCCTCATCGCAGAACACGAACTCACGGCCGTCATCGAGCACGATGAGCCGCATGCGCGAACGCCCGGCGGAACGGATGCTCGCGATGACCGGATTGGGAGGTTCGTCCATACGCCTCTGAGCGTCAGCGCTTCGCGGCAACCGCTTCCGGTTGCGCCGCGGCCTTCGGCTCGTCCTTGGGCTTGACCCCCGGGACGTGCGCCTCGCGCCGTACGTCGGATTCTATCTCCTGGCAGAGTTCCGTGTTGTCCGCGAGGAACTGCTTGGCGTTCTCGCGGCCCTGGCCGATGCGCAGGTCACCATAACTGTAGAACGCCCCGGCCTTCGTGACGATCCCGTACTCCACCCCGAGGTCGATGATGTCGCCCGTGCGGCTGATTCCGCGCGGCTGGTCGAACATGATCTCGAACTCGGCCTGCTTGAACGGCGGCGCCACCTTGTTCTTGACGATCTTCGCCTTCACCCGGTTGCCGATGACGTCCGTGCCCTTCTTCACCGAGTCCACGCGCCGCAGCTCGATGCGCACCGACGAGTAGAACTTCAGCGCGCGGCCGCCCGGCGTCACCTCGGGGTTGCCGAACACCACGCCGACCTTTTCGCGCAGCTGGTTGATGAAGATCACCGCCGTGCTCGTCTGCGAGATGATCGGCGTGAGCTTGCGCATCGCCTGCGACATCAGCCGCGCCTGGAGGCCCATGTGCGAGTCGCCCATCTCGCCTTCGATCTCCGCTCGCGGCACCAGCGCCGCCACGGAGTCGATCACGATCGCGTCAATGGCACCGGAACGCACCAGCGCCTCGGTGATCTCCAGCGCCTGCTCGCCTGTATCCGGCTGCGAGATGAGCAGGTCCTCGATCCGCACCCCGAGATCCCGCGCGTACGTCGGGTCGAGAGCGTGCTCGACGTCGATGTAGGCGGCCGTACCGCCCGCCTTCTGCGCTTCAGCGAGCACGTGCTGGGCAACCGTCGACTTGCCGGCGGACTCGGGGCCGTAGATTTCGGTGATCCGTCCGCGCGGGATGCCGCCGATGCCGAGGGCGATGTCCAGCCCCAGCGATCCCGTGGAAATGGAGCTGACGAGCAGCTGCTGCTTGTCGCCGAGGCGCATGACGGCCCCGCGCCCGAACTGCTTCTCCAGTTGCCCCAGGGCCGTTTCGAGAGCTCGAGCCCGATCGGCTTCAGCCATTGCACCCGCCAGGAGGCACGTCTGTGGAGGGGGCATCGAGCCCTCCCCTTCGCCTCAGGGCGCATGCTACGGCATCGCAAACAAATGTTCTAGTACCGCCCATTCGCCCGCTCCCTTACCCCACGATGCTGCCGTCGCGCATCTTCGCGATCGCTTCTGGAGAGTAGCCCAGCGTGCACAGGATGCTGTCCGTGTGCTCGCCGAGGGCGGGAGAGGCGCGCTGCACCCGCGTGGGCGTGCCCGACATCTTCACCACGGGCGCCGGACCCCGCAGCGGGCCGAAGAGCGTGTGGTCGTATTCGACGAGGTACTCGTTCGCGGCGACCTGCGGGTCGTCGGCCATCTCCTCGACGAACTTCAGCGGGCCGCAGGCGATGTCCAGGCTGTCGAGCCGCGTGAGCCAGTACTCGGAGCTCTCGGCCCGCATCTTCGATTCGCAGAGGGCGGTGAGTTCCTCGCCCACGCGGCGGACGTTCTCGGGCGTGCTTTCGAACCCCGGTTCGTAGCGGGCGTCCCGGAACTCCAACGCCTGGCGGAAACGCGCCCGCGGACTCGGCCCGAGGCACCCGACGGCGATGTGGCCATCCTTCGTCTGATAGATGCGGTAGTACACGTTGCCGGTCAGTTCGGGGGCGCGTGCACGCTTCGCCGCATACAACTCCTCGATGGAGGCGCCGCGCGATCGCATCTCGTCCAGCTGCGAAATCCACGCGGCGCGCGTATCGCCATCCAGCGCCAGGATCTCCCGCGCTCCGGCCTGCAGGAACATCGCCGTGCCAAGGAGGCTGGCGTCGAGGCGCTGCCCCTGGCCCGTCTGCGCACGGGAATAGAGTGCCGCGCAGATGCCCATCGCCATCGAAACGCCCGTGACCACGTCCGCCGGCGCGAATCCGACAATCTGGGGAATGCCGTCGCGGATGTGCGGATTCGACGTCGCCACGCCGCTGACCGCCTGCGCGACGATGTCGTACCCGCGGCGCTGGGCGTTCGGGCCCTGGTTCCCGAACGCGGTGCATTCGCAGTAGATGGCGCTCGGATTGATGGCGCGAACGGCGTCGTACCCCAGCCCCAGTGATTCCGCGACCCCCGGCCGGTAGTTCGTGATGACCACGTCCGCCCAGCGAATAAGCCGGTCGCGCAGCTCGGGCGACTCCGGGTGCTTCAGGTCGACCGCGAGCGAGAGCTTTCCGCGATTCTGTGTCAGGAACGCGCGGCTTTCCTTGGGCAGGAGTTCCGCCTGCAACCGCCACGGCTCACCTTCGAGCGGCTCGATCTTCACCACTTCCGCGCCGAGTTCCGAAAGCAGCGATGCCGACAGCGGACCGGCGATGATCTGCGTGCAGTCCAGCACGCGGACTCCCTCAAGTGCCCCAGCCATGCGTCTCTCCCGGCGGCCGTCGCCGCCCGGCGCCGAAGCATACACAACTCGCCACCGGAAAACAGGGAGTGTCTATGGCACGAATTGAATTCGGTTTGGACCGCTCCGGGCGCGCGAGCCGGGGCACCGGCGTACGCTTCCTCCATGCGGCTCCCCGTTCGCGTCACCCCGAGGGCCAGCCGCGACGGGATCGCCGGCTTCGATGCCGATGGTGTTCTGCTCGTACGCGTCACCGCGCCGCCCGCCGATGGGGCCGCCAACGCCGCCGTGACCAGGCTCCTCGCGCGCGCCCTCGGCCTCCCCGCGCGCGACATCGTGCTCGTCTCCGGCGCCACCTCCAGGCTGAAGCTGTTCGATGTGCCGCTCTCGGAGGATGAGCTTCGCGCCCGCCTCGCCTGACGTTTCGCACCCCCGTGGCCTATCCTCGCCGTATGCCGTTCGAAGTGCGCTCGCGGCCGCTCGCGGCCGTCCTCACCCTCGGCTGCAAGCTGAACCTCGCCGACAGCGACGAGATTGCCGGCGCCCTCCGCCTCGCCGGGTTCGACGTCGTCGGCCACGTGTGCGAAGCGGACGCGTTCGTGGTCAACACCTGCTCCGTGACCCACGTCGCCGACAAGAAGTCGCGCCGTCTCGTCCGCTCCGTCCGCCGCCTCGCTCCCGGGGCCGCAGTCGCCGTCACGGGCTGCTTCCCCCAAAGCGCCGGGTTCGAGGCCGTTCAGGCGCTGGGAGCGGACTTCGTCGGTGGCACGCGCGATACCGACAAGGCCGCTCTCGTCCGCTTCCTCGCGGCTCGCGGCCCGGCGTCTTCTCCGGCGCCCGCCCCCGCCGAGGGACGCATGGCGCGCGCCTTCATCAAGGCACAGGAAGGCTGCAACGACGTCTGCGCGTTCTGCATCGTGCCCCGGACCCGCGGCCGCGAGGAGTCCCGGACGCCCGCGCAGGTGGCCGCCGAGGTCGCACGCGTGGTGGAGGAGGGCGCCCGCGAGGTCGTCATCACGGGGACGCAGCTCGGGGCATGGGGCCGCGACCTGCCCACCCCGCTCGCTCCACACCACCTCATCGCCGCCCTCCTCGAACGGACCGAGGCGCCCCGCATCCGCTTCAGTTCGCTCCAGCCCCAGGACATCACGCCCCCGTTGCTCGCGCTCTGGGGCGACCCGCGGCTCATGCCCCATTTCCACCTCGCCCTGCAGTCCGGGAGCGAACGGGTCCTCTCCGCGATGCGCCGCCGCTACACGGCCGCGGAATTCCGGGCCGCGGCCGCTCGGATCCGCGCCATGCTTCCCGATGCAGCCATCACCACGGACGTCATTGCCGGCTTCCCCGGGCGAAAGCGAAGCCGATTTCGCGAGCACCCTCGAACTCTGCGAAGAGGTCGAGTTCTCCCGCCTCCACTGCTTCCCCTATTCACAGCGGCAGCGAACCGCCGCCGCCCGCATGCCCGGCCAACTCCCGCCCGACGTGAGGAAGGAGCGCATGGCTCGCCTCCTCGCCCTTGGCGCCGAGCTCCAGGCCCGCTTCCATCGACGGTTCGAAGGGACCACTCGTCCTGTTCTCTGGGAGGAGCACCGCCCGGGCCACGGCCAGGCGGGCGCATGGTTCGGTCACACCGATAACTACATCGCGGTGTATGGCACGGGTGAGAACCTTCGGAGTCGTGTTACGCCTGTGCGATTGGGCGCTCCCTACGCTGATGGGGTGTGGGAACTCCCCCGGGAGGGTCGAATGACCGCCAATCGCCGGTTCCTGCTGGCACTCAATAGCCTCCTCGTCCTCGCCGCGTCGGGCGCGCTCATCGCCCTCCTGTGGGCCGAACGAAGCCTGGACCTCTCGCTCGAAAGCCTGACCGCCACGGCCGACTTCGACGCCGGGGACACGGCGAAGCTCATCGCCACCGCGGCGCTGGGCGCCGTGGCCCTGATCGCGCTCTACTCGCTGTACCTTTCGATGACTCCCGCGCACTCCCGCCGGGATTCCGCTCTTCGCCTCCGCCAGGGCGACGGCGGCACCGTCGAGGTTCGCGGCTCCGCGCTCGAGGCGCTGCTCACCAGCGAGCTCGAACGCATCCCCGAAGTCACGCGCGCCGAGCCGCGTGTGCGCGTCCATAAGGGCGCCGTCGATTCGGATATCGGCGTCGCGATCGAGCCGGGGGCGAGCATCGCGCACGTCACCACCAACGTCGTGAACGTCACGCGCCAGGCGCTCCAGGAGCAGGTTGGCGTGAACAACGTCCGCCGCCCGGCCGTCCGCGTCCGCTACGACGAAAACGCCGTCAAGCGCACCCGCGAAGAACGCACCGCGGGCCTCGTCCCCGAGCGCATGGCGCCCCAGCACGTAGACCGCGGCGAGCGGCCCGTCTATCCTGCGGAACCGGTGGGCCTCCGCAATCGCGACCGCGCACCGGACGTGCATGACTGATTCTGGTCTTCGCGCTCCCGCACCCAACGAACTGCCGTGGGTGATCGAAGCGCTCCTCTTCGTCTCGGACGAACCCCAGCCACTGGCCGCCCTCGCGAACGCCGCCGGCGTGAGCGAGGGTGCCGTGCGCAAGGCGCTTGGCGTCCTTTCGCGTGATTTCGAGGCTCGCGGCCTGCGCGTGATGGAGGATGGACAGCGCTACCAGCTCGTCACCGCCCCCGACTACGCCCCGTACATCGACCAGCTGCTCGGTGCCGGCCCGGGCCAGAAGCTCTCCCGGGCCGCGCTCGAAGTGCTCACCATCGTGGCCTACAAGCAGCCCTGCTCGCGCGCCGAGATCGAGGCCATTCGCGGCGTCAACAGCGACCGCCTCGTCACCCAGCTCGAAATGCGCGGCCTCGTCGAAGCCGTCGGCGTTTCCGAAGGCCCCGGCCGTGCACGGCTCTTCCGAACCACCATGAAGTTCCTCGAACACTTCGGCCTGGAGAGCCCGCAGGACCTCCCGCCGATCCCGGTGGAGGAAGCCCCGGTCGCGCCGGAGACCCTCTGACGCCATGGCGGCCACCGTCGGCGTCCTGCATATCCGCCTCGCCCTTCCCTCGGCCACGCTGAAGGAGAAGCGCACGATCGTGAAGTCGCTCGTGGCGCGGCTTCGCACGCGATTCAACGCCTCCGTCGCCGAGGTCGCCGACCTGGATGACCCCGGGCACGCCACGCTTGCCGCCACCTGTGTCTCGAACGACGCACGTCACGCGGATTCGCAGCTGCAGGCCGTGGCGAACGCCATCCAGGAGTGGCGCCTCGACGCCGAAGTGATCGGCCTCGAAACCGAGCTCTTCGCGGTCTGACGGCTACGCCAGCCCGGTTCGCTCCGCGAGCCAGCGGCGGGCGACCTCGCCCTGGGCAGCCTGGAACGCACGCAGCGTGGGCAGCCCCGGGGGCGCGGGTTCCAGTGCCGAGGCGGTGAAGAACCCCGCGATCGCCGCCAGCACCGCCGTCACGTCGTCCGGCGCGGCCTTCGCCGCTGCCGCACTGCGCGCCAGCAGCTCCTCGCAGCGCGGGCCGCCCTGCATCTCCACGCTCGGCGCGAGCCAGAGGACGTCGTTCCATGCCGCGCCCGTCCGGGCGTGTGCCCAGTCGACGAAGAGCACGGTGTCCGCCGTGAAGAGCATGTTGTCGCCGCGGAGGTCGAGGTGGACGAGCGTGTCGCCCGCCGCGGCCTCGGGGGCCCGCTCCGCGAGAGCCGTGAGCGCCCCCGCGTTCCGCCGGGACCATTCGTCCAGCCCGGCCGGCGCCGCGGCCGCCATTTCCGCCCACCACGGCCGCGTCATCAACACCCAATCGGACACGGCCTCGGCGACGTCGCTGCGCACGGGAGAGGGCGTCAGCGCGTCCCCGAGCGCATCCATCGCGCCCAGGAGCCGCTCGATCTCGTGCTCGTTCCATGGCAGCGCCGGGTGCCACCCGTCCACATCCTCGATGAGCAGCACGATCCAGCCGTCCGGCGTTCCCTCGTCGTACTGCCAGAGCAGCCGGGGGACGGGCGCGTTGCGGGGCAGCGCGTCGAGGATGCGTGCCTCGCGGCGGTGCATGTTCGTGGAATAGCTGTTGACCGATCCCCGCACGGCCTTCGCGAACAATCGCTGTCCCGAGGCCGTTCGCAGGCGCGCGGCGATACCGGGCGAGAAGCCGCCCTGTTGTGTCGTCGCGTACACGACCGGGCTGCCAAGCCATGCGTCGATCCGGGCGCGAACCGGCTCGTCCAGGGCTTCCCAGTCGAGCCGTTCGCCCACCGCCGGAGGTGTCGTTCGTTCCATCGACCGATCATACGGACCGGCCAATCAAAATTGGGAACAGGGCGCCGGAACCCGGCGCCCTGTGTGAAAACCGCAACACGGCGGCGCTTACGATTCAGCGATGACCCACGACACCGTCCCGGAACCCGGGAACACCGCGATCCAGTAGGCCGTCCCCTGGCGGAACGTCGTGATGTCGTTCGCACCCGGCACGTTCACCCCCGGGAAGTAGCCCAGCCAGCACGCGGACTCGCCGTTGCGGCAGCCAACCCCCGTCGCGCTCCACATGTACACGGCGCCGACGTTCGCGCGAACGTCGTTGGTGGCCGGGTTGTCCGGCGTCTCGACGCCCCCCAGCCCGTTCGCGATGGACGCGTTGTCCAGGCCGGCCCAGGTGATCAATGAATACCCGGGGAACAGCGTGTACGTCACCGTCGCGCCCGCCGCCGCGCCGTACTGGTAGTCGTTCGCACTGCCGCTTACCGTGCTCGTCCCGAGCATGTTCGTGACCGTCACGTCGACCACGCCGGAGGTCGCCTTCGCGGGCACCGTCACCTTGATCTGGGTGTCACTGACGATGATGTTCGTCCCCGCGCTCGAACCCGTGTACGCGACCGGGACGCTCGAGGTTCCGAACGTCACGTTCGTCGGGCCGCCGCCAAAGAAGCCGGAACCGAAGACCGTGATCACGTTCCCGCCGCCGATCGGGCCGCTCGCCGGCGAAAGGCTGGTCACGCTCGGCGGTGTCGAGGCGACGTACGTGAACTGGCCGAGGGCGCCGATGTTCGCCGTCTCGACCCCGTTCTGGCAGGGGAACGGCGCCGGGCTCGGCGGGCAGAACACCACCGTCACCGGTACCGAGCCGGCGGGCTGCGGCGGCGACTGCACCGTGATCTCCGTTGTCCCCTTCAGCGAAACCGTGCCCAGCGGCGCGACCACCGTTCCGAAGCGCACGAAGAACGGCTCGCTGAAATTCTGGCCCTTGATCCGGACGAGCGTGCCCCCGCTCGTGGGGCCCGTCGCCGCGGGGCACGAGGCCGTGCATGTCGCGTTCTCCACCGCTGTCACGATGGCGGTGCCGCTGTAGGCGTAGTCATCGCCCGGGCCGGCATCTGCGCTGTCGAAGAGCCCGACGTGCACGCGAACGTTGACGGTGCCGGGGGAGCCCGGCGGAACCACGACCGTCAGGCTGTTCGTCCCGTTCACGGTGACTGTCGTGGCGGCGGTGCTGCCGAAGAACACCTGCGTGTTCCCCACCTGGAAGCCGCTGCCCGCGATCGTGACCGTGTTGCCGCCCGCGGGCGGCCCCGAGTTCGGTGTGATCGACGTGATCGCCGGGCCACCCGAATACGTGTAGTAGTCGTCGTTGGTCTGCGGGCTCTGCTTCGCCGTGGCAGGGTCCGTCACGGTCACATGGACCTTCGCCGCACCCGCTGAAGGCGGCGCGGTCACTTGCAGGTGCGAGGCATCCGTGTACGTGCACGACGTCGCGGGCGCCGAACCAAAGCGGACGGTACCGCACCCCAGCGGGAACTGGCCGCCCGTGATGGTCACCGGCGTCCCACCGTTCACCACCCCGTTGTTCGGGCTGACCCCCGTAATGAAGGGGCCGTTCGTGTAGTAGTACGCGCCCGCGAGGGTGAAGTTGCCATGGGGCCCGATCACCTGGATGTCCGCGGCGCCGCTGGTGACGCGCCCGCCGGGCGCATTGCACGTGATCGTCGTTGAATCCACGACGGTCATGGGCGAGCAGGTGACGCTTGCGTCATCGCCGCCCAGCTTGGGCAGGCTGACCGTCGTCACGCCGCTCAGGTTCGTTCCCTTTAGCGTGATCGGCCCACCGTTGAGCCCGCCAGACGCCGGCTGCACCGACGTGATCGTCGGTCCCGTTGAGGGGTTGATGGTGATCACGGCCTGGAAGGGTGCCCCGGTGAAGTCCGAGCCGCTGGTGCCCAGCGTCACGCGGAGCGTCTTGCCGACACCCGCGCCTGGAAGGATCTCCAGGTTGCGGGACTTGCTGGTGTCGCCCGTCGTGAACGTCAGCGACGTCTGTCCCGGCTGCACGTAGTCCACACCCGGGACGGCGGTCAGCGCCTGGAAATCGAGTGTCACAATCGACGTGCCCGAACAGGTGTCGCCCGTGCGCGTGACGATGATGGGAATGGTGGCCCCGCTCTGGCCCTGGTAGGCGCCCGAGCTGAGCGCGACAATGCAGTTGGCCGCGTCAGCGGGGACGGGACGCAGCAGCAGCGCGGGTGCCGCGCCAAGCGCGAGCACCGCGAGCAACGCCACGCGCCACGTCAGCAGCCGGTCGAGGCAGCTGTTGACCATGCGTGTGTTCCTCCGACAGTTCCGAACCGCCCTGGGGGCAGACGGTTCGCGGCCAGAGCGTACCCCCACACCTTGACTGAGCGCCAACTGTTATGACAGATGCGGAGGAAAGGCCACGTGTGCGCAGGTTCGCGGACACGTCCCTTCGTCATGCAAACGTAATGCTGGCGGGTAGTCCACCAATGCAGTTGGCATCGGCTCCGCCGGCTTCGAACAAGGCGGACTCACGCGTGGCAGGCGGCGGTCCGCTCCCCGGGCGCCGCCACATTCCAACTCCATCGCGGGCGCGCTTCTCCCGGAGAGACCACCCCTATACTGGCTGTATGGAGCGATTCGCCGGTCTGATCCTGGCCAACCGCGCCTTCGTCGATCACGTGACGGCTCCCGGCGCCCCTGAAGCTGCAACGCCCGCGACCGAGGGCGGGCTGCTCGCGGCCGTGCGCCCCGTCATCGCGAGCTGGGACGGCGCCCGCGGAACGACATGGATCGGCGCCGGCTGTGGCCCCTTCGACCGCGACTTCGTCGACGGCCGCGGGTTCGAAATCCTCCCCACGCCCAACGGGCCGCTGCGCCACCGCCGCCTCTTCTTCAGCGATGACACCTGGCACGGCCACTACCGGCAGACCGCCAACAGCTTCCTCTGGCCGGCCCTCCACCTGATCGACCTGCCGCTCCCGGACCTCACGTCGTACTTCCCGCGCCCGGAGACGCCCGCGGGCGCGGCATGGACCGCCTATGAACAGGTGAACGACGCCTTCGCCGCGGCCGCCGCCGATACCGCCGCCGGCGAGGCGATCTGGGTGCCTGACTACCAGCTCGCCCTCGTGCCCGGCCTGCTTCGCGAACGCGGCGTCGATGGCTCCATCGGCTTCTTCCTGCACACCCCCTTCCCGTCCATGCCGGTACTCGAGCGGGTGCTCGATGCCGAGGGCCTGGCGCACTTCGAGCGGTTCGTCCGCGGCATCCTCGGCGCGTCGCTTGCCGGCTTTCAATCCGACGCCGACGTCGCTCGCTTCGTCGAGGCGGCCGAACGCGTGGGCGCCCGCGCCTCCGGCTCGTGCCTGAGCTTCGAAGGACGCAAAACCCGCGTCGGGGCGTACCCCGTCGGGATCGATGCCGACGAACTCCTCACCGTCGCGCGCGGCCGGGCCCATATCGCTGTTCGAAACCCCGGATCCGCCGCGCCCCCTCGTGGTCGGGCTCGAACGCGCGGATTACACGAAGGGCATCCCCGAACGGCTCGCCGCGGTGCGCCGCGCCTACGGACGCGGAATCCACTTCAGCTACGCGGGCGTCGCCGCCCCCACGCGATCGGGCGTGCCCGCGTACGAGAACCTGGCCCACGATGTCGAAGCCGCCGCCGACGCGGCCAGTGCCGCCGCTCGCGCCAACGGCTGCCTGTTCACCCACGTCCACCGCTCCATCCCCTGGGTCGAAGTCGTCGGCCTCCAGCGGGATGCTGACGTCATCTTTACGTCGTCGCTCGCCGATGGGATGAACCTGGTCCCGTTGCAGGCCGTGATCGCCCAATCTCTGAGGCCCGCAGGAGAGCGGGCGGTTATCGTGACGGGGAAGGGTGCGGGCGTGGCTTCCGCGTTCGCCGGATTCGAACAGGATGGACTCGTGACGGTTGACCCCCTCGATCCCGCGGCCATGGACGCCACGCTCCGCGCCGCCGTGACCGGTGAACTGCCCCGCGTCAGCGACCGCCTCATCGCCGCGGTCCGCTCGCGCGATGCCCGGGCCTGGGCGACCCGATTCCTGAACGACCTCGAGGAAGCCCGATGCTGAGCCTTGCCGCCATCGAACAGTTCCGCACCATCGCCGCGTCCCGTCGCCCCCTGCTCATCGCGACGGACCTCGATGGCACCCTTTCCCCCATCGCCGCGCACGCAGCCGAAGCCCGCGTGCCCGCGCCCGCCCTCGCCGTCCTGGACCGATTGGCGCAGGTGGCACGCGTCGCGGTCATCACGGGGCGAGACCTTAACACCGCGCGCCGCCTCGTCCCCTGTGAAGGGGTCGTGGTCATCGGCAGCCACGGCCTTGAAACCACCTTCGAAAGCGACCTCCTCCCCGGCGTGGACCGCGTCCGCCTGGGCGCCGCCCTCGAACGGGTCGAGCAGAAGGTCGTGTCCGCCGTCCCCTCGGCCTACCTCCACGTCGAACGCAAGGCGATTTCGACCGCGTTCCATTTCCGCCAGACTCCGGAACTGGAGCACCAGCTGCGCAAGGCCCTCGAGAACCTGCCCACGGAGCTGCGGCTGCGCGAGGGGCGGATGGTCCTCGAAGTCCTGCCCAACGCACAGGGCGGCAAGGACCTCGCGCTCACCGCGCTCGCCCGCGCCTTCAAGGTGAAATCCATCCTCGCCATGGGCGACGACCGGACCGATGTCGCCATGTTCCGGGCCGGGCTCTCGCTCCAGCAGGAGGGGCTGCAGGTGCTCCTCGCGGGTGTGGCGGGAGGTTCCGAAACACCCCCCGAGATCGCCGAGCTCTCGCACGTGCTCCTTCGCAGCACCGACGAGGCGCTCGAAGCGCTCGAAACCGTGGCCCGGGCGATGGGCGTTTAGCCGGCGAGGGCGGTCAGCTTCCTCGACTCCTGGAACGCAGCGAGCATCGTCAGCCCCATGATCCGCAGATCCGGGTTCGCGCCCGGCCGGTCATGGCTCAGGACGCCCGCAGCCACCCGGTCCCAGACTTCGATGACGCTGCTGAGCTGGTCGCGGTGGAGCGTCGCATAGGCCGCGCTGATCGCTTCGAGACTCCCGCCGATCGCCGCCTGGTCGATGCTGCCCGCACGTGTCGCATTCCACGCCAGGCGCGTCGCGAGGTGTTCCCACGGCCAACAGATGACGGTGTGCTTGCGGTCGTCCAGCGCCGCCTTGAAGCCGTCGGCCGTGTGCCGCGCCACCAGTCGCGCTTCCTCTCGTACATCGGCCGGCGCCTCCGCCGAGAAGATGCCCGGAGCGGAGTACGCGGCGCCGATGACGACGGACGCGGAGTTTGCCACCGCCCGTTCGAGCTCAGCGAACGTCAGCGCCGCCAGTTCGCGCTCACCGGCGAAGCGCTGGAGGAGCCACGCCCCGAAGGCATCGCGGTCGGGTTTGGGCGCGGGGGGTGGCGGCGCGTGGCGCCGAAACAGCTTCATACCAGGGATCTTCGGCGCGTTCCCGGCCCCGCGCTACTGCCAGTATGGGGGCTTGCCCGGCCGTTTTCGTGGATTCGGTACGCTTGGTGACACATCCGGTAACCCCGGTGATCACTGGTGAAGTTGTTCGTACCATGACTGCAGTGGCCCTGATCGTTGATTGTCCCCGCGACCCCGGCGTCGAAACGGCGCTTCGCTGTTCCCGCTGCGAAACCCCGATCTGCCCGAAGTGCCTCATCCAGAGCCCCGTCGGGGCACGCTGCAAGTCCTGCGCGCGCGTGATGAAGTCGCCGATCTACACGCTCGGCACGGCCCAGCTCGTGAAGGGCGGCCTCGCGGCGAGCCTCGGGGGCATCGCCATCGGCGCCGCCTGGATCGGGCTGGCGCTGGCGCTCCCGCTCGGCGGCTTCTTCTCCATCTTCGTGGGCGCCGGCCTCGCCTGGGTCTTCACGAAGATCATGGACTTCGCCACCGGCCTGAAGCGCGGACCGATCGTGGTCGCGCTCGCCATCGCCGGCATCGCCATCGCCTGGGGGATGCAGTTCCTCGTGTTCGACCCGCGCATCGCGTGGTCGGGCGTGCTCGCCGTCGGCGTCGGCGCCTACCTCGCCTACCAGAATCTGCGGTAGCGAATCACTCCAGCACGATCCGGTGGCACGTGACCGTTCGTTCGACGCCCTCGGCATTGAGCGTGATGGTCTGCACCGTCTTCGCCAGGTGGTCCGGCGATTCCGCCTCAAGGTAAAGCACGAGGTCGTGCGGCCCCGTGATCGTGTCGGCCGCGAGCAGCGTCGCTCCCTCCAGCGGCAGCTCCTTGAGGCCGTCGAGCACGGCTCTCGCGCGCCGATCTCCGTCTGCATGAACACCCAGCCACGGAACGGCATGCGCTCCCTCCTTCACTCCCGCGAACACCATACGTCGCGCGCCGTGAGCGACCAATCCCACGCGCGCGACGAATCGCACCGGCGGGCCGATATCCGTCCAAAGTCCGAGGCAGCCCTACGCCCGCCGCCTCACGTCAGCACGCACGGCGCAGCGCACCCTCGGGGAAGGAGGTTGGCACATGGACCTTGAGGTTTCGATCGATATCGATGCCCCGCCGGAGCGCGTCTGGAGCGTCATGGCCGATGTCGAACGCTGGCCGGAGTGGACGAGTTCGATGACGCGCGTCGAGCGGCTGGACGATGGCCCGTTCCGTCTCGGCAGCACCGCCCGCGTGAAGCAGCCGCGGATGAAGGAGCTCGTCTGGAAGGTGACCGACATCGAGCCCGGGCGACAGTTCGCCTGGCGCGCCCGCGGCATGGGCGCCGATACCCTCGCCCTCCATCGCATCGAGCCGCGCGCGACCGGCGGCTCCTCCGTGACCCTCCGCCTCGAGCAGAAGGGGCCGCTCGTCCCGCTCATGGCGCCCATGCTCAAGCGCGTTGCCCTCCGCTCCATGCGTACCGAAGCCGAGGGCCTCAAGCGCCGCAGCGAGACGGGCGCCGTTTCCGCCTGAGCGCCGCCGCGCCCTGCCCGTCGCGTAGAATCGAGCGATGGACGTGCGGTTCTACGCGACCCTTCGCCAGATCACGGGCACGAAGGTGGTCACCTTCGACCTCCCGGCCGATACCACGGTCCGCGCCCTGCTCGAGGCCGCCACGGAACAGTTTCCGAAGCTCGGCCCGCTCATCTGGACGGCGGATGGCGCCCTCGGGGACTACTTGAAGGTCTTCGTCGACGGGCGCGAAATCCGGCACCTGGCGCTGCTCGAAACCCCACTCGCAGCGGGCAGCGCGGTGGACATCTTCCCGCCCGTGGCAGGCGGGTGACGCGCCTTGAGGTCCGCAACATCCGCGCCGATGAGGTCGCGGCAATCGTTCGGGCCGAACTCCGCGGCGAGGGCGACACCGAGGGGCGCGCCTTTCGCGGTGATGGCTGGTCGCTCGCCTTCGTCCCCGGCGAGCCCGCGCCAGTCGGCCGCTACCGCGTTCCCGTGCTGTTCATCGACATCGAAGGGGAACGCGAGCCGGAGGTGGCCGCCCTCTTGCGGCGCAAGCTCATGCGCGGCGGCGGGTAATCCGGCACGCGAGAAAAAGGGGGCCGTTGCGGGCCCCCTTGATCACTCTATCGGCCACCCGGGCTAGACGATCTCCAGCTCGCGCAGCTTCTCTTGCGGAACCACGCCCGATTCCCAGCCGCGCACCTGGTAGTACTCGACGAGCATCTTGTCGAGCTCGCAGACGTGGCCCTCGGACCCCTTCGAGGTCGATGGCTCGTCCGTGAACCGCGTCGGCAGGTAGTCGGAACCTTCACCCCAGCCGGCGAGATTGTTGTAGTAGCGCTCCAGGTTGTAGATGCGCTCGCCCGTCTTGAGCACATCGTTGGCGTCGAAGGCATCGAGCCCGACCATGAGGCGGTACTGCTCGGCGTACTCATCGGCGCCCTCCGCGAACGCGCTGAACTTGCAGAGGTCCAGGCTGTCGGAGAAGGCGTGCAGGTCCTGGAGGATCTTCAGCAGCTCCCCCTTGCCCTGCCAGTCCAGCGGGTCCGTCTTGAGGCCGATGAGCCCCAGCTCGCTCGCCGGGCTGTAGCCGCGAAGGTGGCAGGCGCCGCGGTTCGAGGTGGCGTACCCCAACCCCATGCCCTTCATCCCGCGCGGGTCGTACGCCGGCGTCGATTGGCCCTTCACCGTCATCGCCAGCTCCGGATGGCCCAGCGACTTCGCGAAGGCGTCGATCCCTTCGGCCAGCTTGTCTCCGATGCCGATGCGGAAGGTGACCATGCGGGCGATCTCGATCATCCGGTCCTTGTCGCCCCAGTTGCACCCTTCGCCGGCCGGCACGTACTCCCGCTGCGTCGCTTCCATGAGTGTCGAAAGCGCCTGGCCGATCTCGATCGCGTCGTACCCCCAGTCGTTCGCACGGTCGATCATGAAGGCCACGCTGGCGATGTCGTCGTTGCCGCAGTTCGCGCCAAGCGACCACGCCGGCTCGTACTCGACGCTCTCCATCTTCACCTTGAACGGCCCTTCGGTGACCTCAACTTCCTTCTTGCAGGCGACGGGGCAGGCGTGGCAGGTCGGGTCGTGAATGAGGTAGTGGTCGTTCACGTACTCGCCGCTGAGGAGTTCGGCGTTGTCGAAGTGCGTCTCCTGGCTGTTCCGCGCGCCAAGGGCTCCGATCGTGTTGGTGATATTCATCAGCACGTTCGTGCCGTACACGGAGAGGCCGCCCTTGCGCGGCGAGGTCACGTTCGCCTCATCCATGATTTTCGCGAGGCCGTTCGCGTGCGCGGTCTTCCAGCCATCGCGGTTCGCGGCTCGCGGCATCGCGCGGGCAGCCTTCACGACCACCGCCTTCAGCCCCTTCGCCCCCGCCACGGCGCCCGTGCCACCACGGCCGGCCGCGCGGTCGTTTTCGTTCAGCCATGCGGCGAAGCGGACCTTGTTCTCGCCGGCCTGGCCAATCGCCATCACGCTCAGGTCGTCGGCGCCGTGGCGCTCCTTCATGACGGCGATGGTCTCGTGAATGCCCTTGCCCCAGAGATCGGAGGCGTCGCGCAATTCCACCGTGCCGTCGTGCACGAAGGCGTACACCGGCTTGTCCGAGGCGCCGCCGAAGACGAGGCCATCGAACCCGGCCCAGCGCAACCGTGCCGCGCTCCAGCCGCCCATGTGGCTGTCGGTCACCGTTCCCGTCAGCGGGGACTTGGTCACGAGCGCGAGGCGGCCGCTCATGCTGGCTTCGGTCCCGGTGAGGGGGCCGTTCATGAAGCAGAGCACGTTCTGCGGGCCAAGCGCGTCCACCGTTGGTCCGGCTTCGAGGGCGTACCGCACCCCCAGGCCGCGCGCGCCAATGTACTTGCGCGCCCACTCTTCCGGGATCGGCGCGTACGTCACGTTCCCGGCCGTCAGGTCGATATGACCCACACGGCCCGAATAACCCCGAGAGCCATAGAATCCTCCAATGGGGAAAACTGTTGCTGATTATAGATGCGTTCGTTGCGATTGGAACGGTCCGCCGGTCCGCAATTAGGGCCGGAAAGGCTGTGAGCGATATGCTGGTTCTGGCATCGCGAACGGAGGCACGCCGATGAATGTGGTTGTTGTGATGGGCCCCGGCGGACAAGGCCGCGACGCCTTCGATGCCTGCATCGCCGCCGGCCACACCGTCGTCGGCGTCCTCGACGATGGGGATAACGCGGCGAAGCTACCCGGCGGCATCGTGCTCGGCCCCGTTCGCCACTGGAACCGCCACCTCCAATCTGGCGCCGCGTACGTGCTCGCGAACGGAGCCCGCCAGCGGCGCGCCCTTGGCCCCGAAATCGTGGCCGTCGGTGGCCGGGTCGCGACGATCATCCATCCGATGTCCGCAGTCTCGCCCCGCGCCACCATCGGCGCCGGCGTGATCATCCTCGCGGGCTGCGTCATCGCACCCGAGGCGCGCATTGGCGCCTATTCCATCCTCAACGCCAATTGCGCCGTGGACCACGACTGCGTCCTCGGCGAAGCCGTCCAGTTCGGCCCCGGGGTCACCCTTGCCGGAGCCGTCACCGTCGAAGCCGAGGCGTTCATCGGTGTGGGCGCCACCCTGCTGCCCGGCGTCACGGTGGGCGCGGGGGCGGTCGTGGGTGGCGGCGCCGTCGTCATCCGCGACGTCCCACCCGGGGTCACCGTGGCCGGAAACCCGGCGAAGCCGCTTCCTCCGCGCTCCCAGGAATAGCGCGACACGAGGTGTCGCGTCCTCTGCCGATACTCACGATGTGATAACTGAAGTGAGCACGGTGGGAATGAACGGTGTGACCCGCTTCGCGGCTTTCGTCCGCGACGACCTCGGGCGAGAGGTGCTCCCCGGAACGCGCGACGAATGGTTCGAATGGGTCTCCGCCAGCCGCACCCGGAACTGGTGCCTGAAGGACCCGCTCCTGGACTGGCTTCATCTGCATGGCGCCGATCGCGGCTTCGTTCCCGATGCGCCGGGCGATGCCCGCTGCGACTTCCGCGAGTTTGTCTTCCAGCAGGGCCGCCGCTTCGAGGCCGGGGTCCTGGAGCAGCTCGCGAAGCGCGTGGCCGTGTATCAGCTCCAGGGTGGCGGCTTCAGCCATTCGCAGTCGCTCGCCGCCTGCGACGACACCTTTGCCGCCATGTGCCGTGGCGAGGCCGTCATCTACCAGGGCGTCCTTCGCAACCCCCAGAACCGCACGTACGGCGCGCCGGACCTCCTCGTTCGCAGCGATGTCCTTCGCTCCCTCTTCCCGGACGCGCTCAGCGCGGACGAAGCGCAACAGGGGGCGCCCGCGATTGGCGGGGCACACTGGCACTACCGCGTGGTGGACGTGAAGTTCAAGACGCTCCAGTTCGACCAGCACTGGGAAGCAGGGAACGACCACCTCGCGTTCAAGGCACAGGTCTGGCTGTACAACCAGGCGCTGGGACGCATCCAGGGGTTCACGCCGCCGCACGCCTACCTGCTCGGCCGCGGCTGGAAAAAGGGCGCGAACGACGAGGGCAGCAAGAGCTGTCTCGATCGCCTCGCTCCCGTTGCCCACGACTCGCTTCCCGCCGGCCGAAACCGTCCACTCCGGGACGTCGTGGAGGATGCCGTCCAGTGGATTCGCAGCCTCCGCCGCGAGGGCGCGGGCTGGGATCCGGTCGCGGGAATCGGCCCGGACATGCTCCCGAACCTGTCGAACGACCAGAACCAGCCGTGGGGCAGCGCCGTCCGCCAGATTGCGGAACGCGTCGAGGACGTCAGCCTCGCCTGGATGGTGGGCGATGTGGGCCGGGACAAGCTCCGCGCCCTCGGCTACCGGCGCTGGACCGAAGGCTGGAGTGCCGCCCATGCCGGCATCAACAACGGTCGCGGTGCCGCCCTCGATGCCATTCTCGCCGTCAACCGCGACCCCTCGGCTCCCGCTGTCTCGCCCGCGCGCATCCGCACCGACCGCGAGACCTGGGGCGTCCCCGGCGCGATCGAGTTCTTCGTCGACTTCGAAACGGTGAACAACCTGAACGACGACTTCGCCCACCTGCCGGCGCAGAACGGCCAGCCGCTCATCTTCATGATCGGCTGCGGGCATATGGAAGCCGGCCAGTGGGTGTTCGAATGCTTCACCACGGATCGGCTGTCGGTGGCCGACGAAGCTGACATCGTGGAGGCGTGGCTCGACCACATGGAGGCGGTCCGCCGCCGCCTCGCGCCCGAGGTCGCCCGCCCGCTGGTGTTCCACTGGTCGCACGCCGAGCCGGTCAACCTCAGCAGCCTGCTCGAATCCGCCCGGCAGCGGAACCCGGATCGCCAGGCGAACTGGCCCGAGCCGGCGTGGTACGACTTCCTCACGCGCGTGATGCGCGTGGAGCCGGTCGTCATCAAGGGCCCCATGGGCTTCGGCCTCAAGACGGTTGCGAAGGGGCTCAAGCGGCACGGTCTCATCGCCACCGAGTGGCCCGACGGCGTCACCGACGGCCTGGGTGCGATGGTGGCCGCCTGGTGGTGCGATGGTGAGGCGGGCGCGAACGGCGGCCGGCTTATGGACCTTCCCCTCATGCGGGACGTCCGCGCCTACAACGAAGTCGATTGCCGGGTGATGGCCGAGGCGATCGGCTACTTCCGCCAACACCACTGAGGCGGCGGCGCCGGTCGTTCGGGAATCTCGGACGGACGGCGGCGTGCAGGGGCGGCGCGTTGACAGCGTGCCGCCGCCGGGTATGGTACCGCCGCAGCGAGCCGGGACACGGCCGCGAGCGGATGCACCGCGCCGCCGGGCGCACACCGCCGGCCGGCCGCGAACCACCGCGCGAAGGAGCCGGCATGACCTACGAAAACCTTCTCTACGACAGGCAGGACCACGTCGCCGTGGTCACGCTCAACCGCCCCGAGCGGCTCAACGCCCTCAGCCGCGGCCTCCAGCAGGACTTCCTCGCGGTCCTCGCCGAAGCCCGCGCCGATGACAGCGTCTGGTCCGTCATCATCACGGGCGCCGGCCGCGGCTTCTGCTCCGGCGCCGATATCTCCGGCCCGCCGCCGGCCGGCGAGCAGCGCACCGTGACCCAGAACGAACGGCTCGACGAGTGGAGCTGGGTCGGCCGCCAGGCGATGGCCATCTACAACTTCGACAAGCCCACCATCGCCGCCATGAACGGCGTGTGCGCCGGCGCGGGCATGAGCATGGCCCTTGGCTGCGACCTGCGCGTTGGCTCCGAGAACGCCCGCTTCCGCAGCGTCTTCCTCGAACGGAACCTCTCGCCGGACTCCGGTATGAGCTGGTTCATGCCCTGCATCATCGGCTACAGCCGCGCCATCGACCTGATCCTGACCTCGCGCGACGTGAACGCGGACGAGGCCTACCGCCTCGGCCTCCTCGACCGCCTCGTGCCGGCCGAGAAGCTCATGGACGAATCCCTCGCGCTGGCGAACCAGTTCGGCCAGCATCCGCCCATCGCCGTCCGCGCCGCCAAGCGCGTGACCCAGCAGAACCTCAACAAGAACCTCGAGGACGGGCTCCGCAACGAGCTCTACCACCTCAGCTTTGGCCGGAGCGCGCCGAACGACGCGAAGGAATCGCGCGATGCCCGGGCCGAGCGCCGCAAGCCGAACTACACCGGCACCTGAGACCGCCGCGGGGAGCACGCCTCCCCGCCCCTGACCGCCCCTGGAGGTGCCCCGTGATCTCGATCGAATGGCTCGGTGTCGCGACCTTCCGCCTCACCATCGGCGATATGGTCGTCCTGCTCGATACCTATATGGATCGTGAGCCCGGGGCCCCCCAGACGGGCATCTCCACCAGCGACATCGACCGCGCCGACTTCATCCTCGTTGGCCACTCCCACTTCGACCACCTCGGCGGGTGCGACCGTGTCGCGCGGAACACCGGCGCCACCATCATCGGCTCGCACGAGACCGTCCGCCTCATGCGCGACCTTGAGATCCCGGAAGAGCAGTGCGTGGCCGTCGCAGGCGGCGAACGGTACCGGCTCTCCGAGGATGTCCTCGTGACCATCTTTCCCAGCCAGCACTCGTGCATCTGGGCCACGACCAAGGGCGCCGACGAGATCTGTCTCGGCGAGCAGGGGATGACCCTGCAGGACCGCAACGCCGTGCTCCAGCGCCGCTTCGCCCGCCGCCAGGGCGACCAGTCGGACGCCGCGCGGATCATCTCCGCGTACCCCCGCCCCCGCGGCGAGGGCGGCCCACTCGCCTACCTCATCGACACCCCCGAGGGCCGCATCTTCTGGAAGGACACGTCGGGCCATTGGACCGGCATCCTTCGTGACATCCGGCCCGATGTCGCCCTGCTCGCGGCCGCCGGCCGCGGCAACATCGATGGTGAGCCCATCCAGGGCTCCCTGAGCCAATTCATGGCGCGCGAAGTCGACCTCCTGCGCCCCCGACGCGTCGTCCTCAGCCACCACGACGACTACCTGCCCACGCCCAGCCCTCGCAAGCACGCGGACACCGTCGACCCCGTGCGCGCCGAGCTCGCGCGCCAGCACCCGGGCGTCGAGCTGGTCGATCTCGCCTACCTGGAGCCGTTCGCCCCGCTCGGCGGCCTGCGGTAAATCACGCTCGCCGGCGCTTCCTTGACTTCATCACTCTAAAGTGATGAAGTGTTGCCATGACCTCGGAACACCTGCCTCCTCAGCTCCTCGAGCACGTCGCTGAACGGTTTCGCGTGCTCGGCGATGCGACGCGACTGGCCATCCTTCGCACTCTGATGGAGGAAGGTGAGCGCAACGTCGGCGAGCTCGTCGAACGCCTCGGCACCACCCAGGCGAACGTCAGCAAGCACCTGCGGATCCTCCTCGGCGAGGGCGTCGTCGCTCGCCGGGCCGCCGGGACCGCCGCCTACTACTCCATCGCCGACCCCAGCATCGCTCACCTCTGCGACCTCGTGTGTAACCGCCTGCGAGAGCAGAAGGCCGAGGAGGCGCGCATCTTCGCAGTGAGGTGACCGCGCCCCGGCGTCTCCCCGTCCCGTCGTCCCAATTTCATCACTTCATAGGTATGCAGGAATGACAGCCACTCCCTCCCCGCTTGCCCGCCTCGGCCGCTGGGCCCACGGCCATCGCCGTACCGTGATCATCGCCTGGGCGGTCATGGCCATCGGCCTCGGCGTGTTCGCGCCGAAACTCGAACACGCCCTCTCCGGCGCCATGTGGGAAGTCAACGGCAGCGATTCCCTCGCCGCCCGCCAGGTCATCGACCGCGAATTCGGCGGCATGTCGTCCCAGTCCGCCGCCGTGGTGCTGCAGAGTGCCACCCTCCCGGCATCAGACCCCGCGTTCCAGGAGCGCATCGCCGCCGCGAAAGCCGTCCTCGCGACCGAGCCCGCCTTCGGCCCCGCCGTCGAACAGCCCGGCCCGGACGGCCGCACCGTCATGCTCCAGGCCGGCGCGCTGGTGAACCCCACCGAGGCCGTTCGTGCCGCGGAGCGCGTCAACGAAGCCATCGGCGACCTCAGTGACGACCGCATCATGGTCGCGCTTACCGGCTCGCCGGCCTTCTGGGGCGACTTCAATGCCGTCAACAAGGAAGGCATGATGAAGGCCGAGCTCCTCACCTGGCCGGTGACCGCGGTCATTCTCGTGCTTGCCTTCGGAACGCTCGCGGCCGCTGGACTGCCGTTGCTCCTGGCCGGCGCCGGCCTGGTCTCGGCGATGGGCGTGCTCTACGGCATCACGCGCTACACCGACCTGAGCATCTGGACGCTGAACTTCGCGATGATGTTCGCGATCGCGCTCGGCATCGATTACGCGCTCTTCATTGTCAGCCGCTACCGGGGCGCGCTGCACGCCGCCCCGGGTGACGCCGCCGGCGCAGCCGCCGTGACCATGGACACCGCCGGCAAGGCCGTGCTCTTCAGCGGCCTCACCGTCCTCATCAGCCTCTCCGCCGTGCTGCTCGTGCCCATCCCCGCCTTCCGGTCGATGGCCGCCGGGATGATGCTCGCCGTCACGTTCGTCCTGCTCGCCGCGCTCACGCTGCTCCCGGCTGCCCTGGGCGGCTGGATCAACCGCCTCGCCCTCCCGTGGCACTCCGTCGGGGACCACCGCAGCCCGTACTGGGAACGCTTCGCCGCCCGCATCCAGCCCCGTGCCGCCGTGTACGCCGTGGGCGTAACCGCCCTGCTGCTGGGCCTGTCCGCGCCGCTGCTTGGCCTCGAAACCGGCATGCCCGGCATCAACGTCCTCCCCGAATCCAAGCAGGCCCGCGAGGGGTACCAGGCCCTCGCCAATAGCTTTGGCCCCGGCGGCCCCGGCCCCATCCAGATCGTCGTCCCGGCCGGCCAGGACGCGGAGCGCGTCGCCGCCATCGTCAGCGAAACCGAGGGCGTCGCCATGGCGTTCCCGCCCCAGCCCGGCGCCGCCGGCGCCAACCTCATCCAGGCCATGGCCACCACCGACCCCTCCAGCCGTGAGTCGTTCGAACTGATCGGCCGGCTTCGTGATGCCCTCCCCACCGGCGTCCTCGTGGGTGGCCCCGTGGCCGAAAACCACGACCTCGATTCGACCCTCAGCGCGAAGGCCCCGCTCGTCATCGGCGCGGTGCTCGTGCTCGGATTCCTGCTCCTGCTCTTCGCCCTTCAGG
Source organism: Candidatus Amarobacillus elongatus (assembly GCA_016703545.1). Classification (GTDB taxonomy): domain Bacteria; phylum Chloroflexota; class Dehalococcoidia; order Tepidiformales; family Tepidiformaceae; genus Amarobacillus; species Amarobacillus elongatus. The sequence goes on along the minus strand of JADJBX010000001.1, from coordinate 277,195 downwards.
CGGTGTTCATCGCCGTGGCCGGCGTCGTCTTCAACCTGCTCAGCGTGGGTGCGGCCTTCGGTGTGGGCGCCCTCGCCTTCCAGCACGGCTGGCTCGCCGGACCCATGGGCTTCGAAAGCCAGGGCTACCTGACCAGCTGGGCGCCGCTCTTCTTCTTCGCCCTCGTGTTCGCCATCTCGATGGACTACACGGTCTTCCTCCTCGCATCCGCCCGTGAGCACTACGAGCGCTCGAAGGACGGCGCGGAGGCGGTGCGCGGCTCCCTCGCCCACACCGGCCGGCCGATCGTGGCCGCCGCGGGCGTCATGATCGCGGTGTTCTACACCTTCGCCATCGCTGGCCCCCTCCCCATGAAGGAGATGGGCATCATCCTCGGCACCGCCGTCATGGTGGATGCCTTCCTCGTCCGGCTCGTGCTCGTGCCCGCCGTGCTCTACCTCGCAGGCGACCGCGCCTGGTGGCTCCCCCGCTGGGCCGACCGGATGCTCCCCGACGTGCGGTTCGCCCACTAAGCCCAGGGTAAGGAACGAAAGGACAGCACCATGTCGAACGAAACACTCCCCGCCGGCAACTGGTTTACCAATTTCATGGCCTCCTCGGGCGGGCGGGTCGCCCGGGTGGCGTTTGGGGCGGCGATCATCGGGACCGGCCTGTTCGTGGTCGGTGGCGCGGTTGGGTTGGCGGTGGCCGCGTTCGGGCTGGTCCCCATCGCCGCGGGATTCCTGAACCTTTGTCCCGTGGCGCCCGCGTGGGGTGGACACTTCAATGGGGCACAGTATTGCCAGGCGCGCCGTTCGCGGACGCGCCACACCCGCCCCGGAGATGCGCCTTGATCATCCGCCAGTTCGTTGCCGACGCCCTCGGAGATGCCTCCTACCTGGTGGTCTCCGGCCAGGATGCCGCCGTCGTGGACCCCCAGCGGGACGTGCGGCCCTACCTCGCGGCAGCCGCCGAGTCCGGCGCGACCATCCGGTTCGTCTTCGAAACCCACGTCCACAACGACTACATCTCCGGGGGCCGCGAACTCGCGGCTCTCGGTGCCGAGGTCGTCGCTCCTGCAGGTGCCGGCCTCCAGTTCCCGCACCGCCCCGTCGCTGATGGCGAGGAGGTGCGCATCGGGAACGGATGCCTGAGGGCCGTGGCTGCCCCCGGTCACACCTACGAACACACCGCTTACCTCGCCATCGACGAGGACGGCGGCATCCGCGGCGCCTTCACCGGCGGCGCCCTCCTCATGGCCGCCGCCGGCCGTAGCGACCTCCTCGGCCCCGACCACGAAGAGGAACTGACCCGCCTCCAGTGGGAAACCGGCCACCGCCTCGCCGCCATGCTCACCGGGGACGCCGAGATCCTGCCGACCCACGGCGCGGGCTCGTTCTGCAGCTCCACCGGCGCGGGCATGGAGCGGCGCGCACCCCTGGCCGTCGAGCAGGGCCGCAACCCCGTCCTGGTGTCGGCGAGCTATGAGATCTTCCGTGCTCTCCAGCTCGGTACACCCGCTCCCATCCCCGGCTACTACAGGCACATGGCCCCCCTCAACCGGGAGGGGCCGAAGGTGTTCGGCGAACCGCCGCGGCCGCCCGTCCTCACCCCGGCGGCGCTGGAGCACCTGCTCCATGAAGGCGTCCCCGTCGTCGATGTCCGCCCCCGGGCCGAGTTCGCCGCCGCCCACGTCCCCGGCGCGTTCAGCATCGAACAGAGCGATGCCATGCTCGCCTACGTCGGCTGGCTCGTACCCTTCAACGCCCGCATGGCGCTTGTCGCGCCCGGTGTCCCCGCCGCCCGTGAGGCGACGACGGACCTCTTCCGCATCGGCTATGACACCGTGGCGGGAGCCATGGCGTTCGAGGACTGGACCGGTCCCGTCGCATCCGTGCCTGTCGCCACCATCGCGGAGGCTCGCGCCGCAATCGCCCGCAACGCCACTGTCCTCGACGTCCGCTACGCCCACGAACAGGAGCAGTCACCGCTCGCGGGTGCGCTGCGCCGGCCCATCGACCAGCTCCCCACCTGGATCGATGCCGTCCCGAACGAGCCCGTGCTCGTCGTCTGCGCGAGCGGCCAGCGGGCATCCACCGTCGCCAGCATGCTCGGCGCTCGTGGCCTGCCCGTCACCGCCCTGATCGACGGCGGCGCCGCCGACCTCACCAGCTAGCCAACCCGCCCCCGGAGGTACCCGTGGAACCCGTCATTAGCTACCGCATCCAGGCTCCCCTCGCCGAGGCCGAGGCCACCGTCCGCGCCGCGCTCATGGGCGAAGGATTTGGCATCCTCACCGAAGTCGACGTCACCCAGACGCTGCGGACGAAGCTGGGGGTCGAAACGAAGCCGTACCGCATTCTCGGCGCCTGCAACCCCGGGATCGCCCACCGCGCCATGTCCGCCGACCCCCGCGTGGGCGCCTTCCTCCCCTGTGGCCTCGCCCTTTTCGAAGAGCCCGCCGGCGTCACCACCATCGTCCTCCAGGACCCGGGGGTGATCGCCGTTGGCTTCACCGCCGACGGCCTGGCCGAAGCCGCCTCCGAGGCGCGCGAGAAGCTGACGAAGCCCTGGACTCCGTCGCCGCCCCCGCCTGAGGTGTTGGAACGGCCGTCCCATTTGCACAGGGCCGGACGGCCGTTCTATACCCCCCGGGGGTAGTCCATCCTCCTCGTGGATGCACATCACATCCCCCTGGAGGCTACCGTGACAATGTCCGAAACCGCCGCCACCAAGTTCGAACGCCAGTCCCATCGGCGCCCGCTCCACACCCGCCTGCGGATCTGGTCCCGCGCCGTCGTCGACATCCTTCTCGTGCTCGCGTGGCTGCCCGCGACCCTCACCGGCATCCTGCTCTGGGATCCCGCCGGCTTCACGCCCACCGGCCCCGGCCGCGGCGAGCGCACCATGCTCTGGGGCTTCACCACCCGCGAATGGGGCGACATCCACTGGTGGATCTGCGTCATCGCCGTCGCCCTCACCCTCATGCATATCGCCCTCGACTTCAAGGCGTTCAAGGGCGCCATGAAGTACCTCGTGCACGCCCACGGCGTGCCCGCCTAGGACCCCGTTGCTCCGCGATAGCGGACCCCTGGAGGCTCCGATGAAGCCGTTTCTGACTGCCGTCCTGGCGATCACCGCCCTCGTCCCGGCCGCGTTCCTGGTCGCCTGCGGTGGTGACGACGCCGAAGATGACGCCACTCCCATCGTGCTCCAGCAGAGCGACCGCGACCGCATCACGCAGATGAGCACGGACTACCTGCGGGCCCTGGCCGCGCGTGATATGGCCGCGGCGAAAGCCCAGCTGCCCGCCGGCGTCCCGGATCAGACCGTCACAAACGCCATGAACACCGTCCGCGATGAAGGGTTGACCTTTCAGCGTGTCGGCGGGATCGAGGTTGATGGCCAGGAGGTCAAAGTGGCCCTTGAGCTGACCGGCCCCGGCGGCGCCGCCGTCCAGCGTTCGTTCGAATTCAAGCTCGAAGACGGCGAGTGGCGGCTCTGGTCGCCGCAGCTGAAGCCCGCGATCAAGGCGAAGTAAGGAGGTCCCCATGAGCAACCGGGAACTAACGAACGTCGTGGAAGGCAACGCCTACCGCATTCTCGTGCGAGGAAAAGAGCACTCGTGGGTCCTCGATGAGCCCCTCGACAAGGGCGGGACGAACGAAGGGCCCGCACCCGTCGAGTCGTTCCTCGGCGCACTCCTTTCCTGCCTCACCATCTCGTTCCAGTTCTCCGCGCGCCGCAAGAACGTGCCCATCGAACGCATCGAGGGGTGGGTGGCGGCGAACGAGACGAAGTACATCGAACAGATCGCCATCGAGCTTCAGGTTTGGAGCCCCGCACCGGAAGAGACCGTCCGCGCGCTGCTCCCCTTCGCCGAGCGCGGCTGCTTCGTGAAGAACGCGATCAAGGCCGAGATCGATGTCTCGGTTGAGCTCATCGTCAACGCCACCGCGGCGGCCGGGGCGCCCGCCGCCGGGTAAGGCCCGCGCGCTACCGGCCGAACGGCCGGCGACCACGTCCCCCACCGGCGGCGGTTTCACTCCGCCGGTGGCCGTACGGTGGTGGTGGAGGAGATACCAACGTGAAACGACTGGTGCGAGGGGCAACGCGCTGGTTGGGGCTCGCGGCCTTCGCCGTGGGAGCCAGCCTTGGATTGGGAGCCTGTGGTTCGGGCGGCGATGACGCGAGCACGCAGGTGCCCGCGACCACTCGCCCGCTGGATTCGACCGGCATCATCGCCTATGTCGATACCGACGGCTGCATCGCGCGGGTGACTCCCGCCGGCGAGAGCCTTGGCCCCGCATATTGCCCGCCCACCAACCATGGCGTCTCGTACGTCTCCTGGCTCGATGGCGACACCCTCGCCTACAACACCCCCGAAGTGCAGCGCACCGGCTGGCGGAAGGTGGACTTCCGCCGCAACGTCGACGAGCCGCTCGCGGTCCTCGAATCCCCGCGCGTCCTCATCTACGGTCAGCCGCAGGTCTACTCGATGGACGGCGAACAGCTCGGCGTCGGCGACCGCGGCGAGGTCTTCCGCGTCGAGGATGGCGGCAACGTCGTCATCTTCACGCCTCCCGCCAACGAATCCGGGGACTTCACCCGTGTCGCCACCTGGGCGCCGGATGCGAAGTGGGTGCTCCTGGAGCGCGGCTCCGGCAAGGCGCTGTGGGCCGTGAAGCGGGACGGCACCGGCCTTCGCCAGATCGCGAAGGAGAGCCGCGGCCTCGTGACCTGGTTCATGCCCACCGCCGGCGTGCTTCCGCACCCGGACCTCACCTGCGCGCTCCCCACCGAAAGCACCTTCCTCTGTCGCGTCGCCCCGCGCACCCCGATTGATGGCGGCTTCGTCGATACCGCCGAGACAAATGGCTGGCTGAATATCGCGTGGTCCCCCTGCCCCGGTGTCACCGGCTACGAACTCTGGATCATGCCCGAAGGTTCCGAGACGCCGGTCGTCACGAAGATCTCGGGCGGGAGCGCCTACCACGCCGAGCTCAGCTCCTTCGCCAACGGAATGACGGGCCGCTGGCACTGGAAGGTGCGTACCCTCATCGGCACCACCCCGGGGAACTGGAGTGACGAACGCACGTTCACGGTTGGTTCCCCACCCCAGGCGGCCGCTATCCGCTGAGGTTTGTCGGCCGCGGCGGGCCCGCGTACGCTTCCTCGCAATGGCAGACCAATCGCTCCTCACCGATGAGATCCGCGCCCTCGTGGGCCGCGCGACCGAACCGCGGGAGGCCGTCGTCACCGAAGAAGCCGTCCGCCGCGCCGTCGGCGTCTACGGCGGCGACGTGCCCGCCCTCGAAGATGGCGGCATCGTCCCCGGCTTCGTCCTGACCGGCCTCATGCCCGAAGGCGACAACATCCGCATCCCCAACCTCCTCCCCAAGTCCGTGCTCGTCTCCAACGAGTTCGCCATCGAGCGGCCACTCGTGCTCGGCGAACGGCTGATGGCCCGGTCGCGTATCGCCGATATCAGCGAGCGCCTGGGCGGCCAGTTCGGCCATGGCCTCTACGTGCGCAGCGAGCAGGAGTTCAGCGACGCTTCCGGCGCCATCGTCGGGCGCACCGCCAGCACGCTCATGCACTACGACCCGGCGGGCGCGGAGGGGCGGCGATGAGCCTCGACCCCACCACCCTCAAGGAAGGCGACGAGCTGCCCATCAGCGAGATGACGCCCGGCCCCGAGCACGTGCGGAACTACTTCGCCAACTCCCCGGAACGCGCCGCCGTTCTTCTTCGATGAAGCCGCCGCCAAGGCCCAGGGCATGCCGGGCATGCTTGTTCCCGGCCCCCTCAAGGTAGGCATCCTCTACGGCGCGGTCGAAGGCTGGCTCGGCGATGCCGGCTACGTGCGCGCCATCCGCGCCGCCCATCGCCGCCCTGATGTGCAGGGCCGCACCATCCAGATCGGCGGCACTGTCGCTCGCGTCTACGAAGAGGACGGCAAGCGCCGAGCCGACCTCGAGCTGTTCATCGTCAACCAGGACGGGCAGCCGTCCGTGCGCGGCTTCGGCACGGTGGAGTTCTGGGACCGCTAACCCGGTCTCAAGAACGGCGAGTACCCGGGCGGGCGGCTCAGCCGCCCGCCACCGCCCGCTCCAGCAGCGGCTGAGGTGCGTACGCCACCCCGTCCTTCACAACGGTCTCGATCGCCCGCGTGTTGTGGATGTCGGCGAGCGGATCCTTCGTAAGCAGCAGCAGGTCCGCGCGCTTCCCCGGCGCCAGCGTGCCCAGTTCGTCGTCCTTGCGAAGGACTCGGGCCGCATGCCGCGTTGCCAGTTCGATGACTGCCGCGTTCGGTATGCCCGCCTCCGCGAACAGCGCCAGCTCCCGGTGGAGCGAAAAGCCGGGAACCTGGTTCGGCGCCGCCCCGACGTCCGTGCTCGGGACCACCGTCCCGCCCGCTTCGTACACCATCCTCAAGAACTCGAGCTGCTTTGCCCGTGCGCGCTGACCCATCTCGGCGTCCGCACCTTCGAGCGCCATGGGAGGCGGCAGCGGGCGTCCGGCCTTTTCCGCTTCCTCCCGGAGCCGCCGCGCCTGCTCCATCTGGGCCGCGCGCCGCTGCGTGAGGCCCCGCGGCGTGTACTTCAGCCCCGGTTCGTCCAGCGCCTCGCGCGTGGCCATGCCGCCCGTGATGAGCACCGTCGTCGGGCTGAGCGCCACGCCCCGGCTGACCAGCAGCTCCACGAACCGCTTCACGTAGTCCGCGCCGAGGTCCGCGTTCGCCCAGCCCGTATTCAGCCACGTCCAGTAGTTCGGGATGAAGCCGTTGCCCTCCTCCCGCGGATGGCGGAACTCCGGGGGGACCACGTCCTGGTAGATGGTCGCGTGCACGTGTTCGAGGCAGTTGATCCCCATCTCGATCGCTTCGGAGGCCCACGTGCGCGAGAGGTGCCCCGTCACCGGCAGGCGCCCGTCGATGCGCTCAAGGAAGGCGCGCACCAGGTCCGGCCGGAGGCCCGCGTACAGCTTGAAGCCGTCCACGCCGCGCGCGATCAGCTCGTCGACCGCCTGCTCCGCCGTCGCTGCGTCGGCGATGGTCCACGTGAGGCTCCCCGGGTCGATACCGCCACGCGGCGCGAGCGCCCCCGCGGCCGCCCCGAAGATGGGCGGCGTCCCATCGAGCAGCGGCCCATAGGTGAACACGCGCGGGCCCGTCTTCGTGCCCGCATTGATGGCGTCGCGCAGCGGGATGAGGTTCGCGGGCGCGCCCCCAACGTCCCGGACACTCGTCACGCCCGTCCCCAGCCACGCCGGGAGCGCATCCTCCCCGCCGCTCAACTCGACATGGACGTGCATGTCGATGAGGCCCGGGATCACGAACTTCCCCGTGCCATCGATGAGCGTCGCGCCTTCGTGTGTGCCCTGGCCGGCTGCCGGCGTCACCGCCGCGATGCGCCCCTCTTCGATGAGGATGCTCGTGTTCGGGCGCGCCGGGCCCCCCGTTGCATCGAAGACCGTGGCGTTGGAAATGAGAAGCGGGCGGGAGTCCATGGAGCCTCGATTCCGGGCGGGAAAGTGGGCGGAGTTTAGCGGTTTTGGACCGTTGCGCCAGCAGGCGTCTCGCCTGCCCGCCGCCTATGATTCCCCGCCATGGATGCCAACCAGCTGTTCGATCTCTCGGGCAAGGTCGCCCTCGTCACCGGCGGGAGCCGCGGCCTCGGCCGCTCGATGGTGCTCGCCTTCGCCCGCGCCGGCGCCGATGTCATCATCGCCAGCCGCAAGCTCGATTCCTGCGAGGAGCTCGCCGCCGAGGTGGAGCGCACCACTGGCCGCGCCGCCCTGCCCGTCGCCTGCCACGTGGGCGAATGGGACCAGGTGGAGCAGCTCGCCGAGGCCGCCTACAAGCGCTTCGGCCGCGTGGATGTCCTCGTCAACAACGCCGGCATGTCGCCCCTCTACGACCGCGTCGTCGACGTCACCGAATCGCTCTACGACAAGGTCCTCGACGTGAACCTGAAGGGCCCCTTCCGCCTCAGCTCCATCGTCGGTACGCGCATGGCCGAGGGAGACGGTGGCTCCATCGTCATGGTCTCCAGCACCGCCTCCCAGCACTCCGGCGCCAACATCATCCCCTACGGCGCCGCCAAGGCCGGCCTCAACAACATGACCCTTGGCTTCGCGAAGGCGTTCGCCCCGAAGGTGCGCGTCAACTGCATCGTCCCCGGCCCGTTCCTCACCGATATCGCCAAGGCGTGGGACATGGAATCCTTCAACGCCCGCGCGGCGACGACCATTCCCCTCGGCCGCGGCGGCGAACCGGACGAGATCGTCGGGGCCGCACTCTACTTCGCCAGCGCCGCCTCCAGCTTCACCACCGGCGCCATCCTCACCGTCTCCGGCGGCAGCGGAATCTAATCCTCGCCTCAAACGCAACGAACCCGCGGCCATCACTGGCCGCGGGTTCGACAAGCTTGCTGCGGTTCACCGCGCGGGGTGCCGCGTGCTCTGGCCACTCCTCAGCACTCAGCACTCAGCACTCAGCCCTGACTACCCGGCCACCCGCCACTGCACGAGCGCGATCCCGGCCTCCGGGTGGTCTTCGAACTCGACCTGCACTTCGGAACCGATGACGATGTCCTGCATCGGGTCCCCCAACAGGTTGCCGACCATGCGCACGTTGCCCGCGTCCGGCAGTTCCACCAGCACCACCAGGTACGGGCAGGCGCCCTTCAGCGCGGGGTGCACCGGGTGCCACACCCGCTCCCAGCTGTAGATCCGGCCGCGGCCGGACACCTTGTGCCACTCCAGGTCGAACGAATGGCACTTGTGGCAGAGCCATTCCGGCCCGAATTGGAACGTCTGGCAGCTGGCGCAGCGCTGCACCATCAGCTCGTGCTGCTTGGTCGCATCCCAGAACCGCTGGTCCAGCCCGTCCGGTGAGGCCGCCGGCATCGGCAGCCCCTCCGGCAGGTAGCTCGTCTTCTCGGTCGTCAACGTGTTGCTCGTCATTGCCGCCTCCTAAGCCCGCAGGATGAGGTCGCTTACGGGCTGAACCATCGGGCCCGAGCACACCATCGAGATGTCGACGTTCGGCACCTGGGCCGTCGAAGTGCCGCGGACCTGCCGCACCGCCTCCGTAATCAGCTCCAGGCCATGCATGTAGCACTCCGCGAGGTTTCCCCCGCTCGTGTTCAGCGGCAGCTTGCCCCCGTCGAACCGGAAGTTCTCCACCGTCATGAAGTCATCGACTTCGTCCGGCGAGCAGAACCCGTGCTCGACGAGGCTCATCATCACGCCGCCCGTGAAGTTCTCGTACGACTGACAGACATCGACGTCCTTGGGCTCGATGCCCGCCATGCCCCACAGCCGCTTCGCAACCGTCTTGAAGTTCGATGTCGCATAGTCGGGGGCGTTGTGGGCCGGCGCCGCCTGGCGGTAGTCCGAACCCTGTGCCGCCGCGATGACGTAGGCCGGCTTCTGCTTCAGGTCTCGGGCGCGTTCCGCCGTGGTGACGATGACCGCGGCGGCGCCGTCGTTCTCCATGCAGCAGTCGAAAAGGCGGAACGGCTCGACAATCCAGCGCGCGCCGTCGTACGCCTCCGGGCTCAGAGGGCTGCCATGCATGACGGCCCGGGGGTTGCGCTGCGCGTGCGCGTAGGAGGTCAGCGAAATCGCCTTCTGCGCTTCGTGCCCGCCGTTGTGCTCGTACATGAACCGCTGCACGCGCATCGCGAACGACTGCGCCGGCGACATGAGGCCGTAGGGCGCGGTGTACGCTCCCGCTCCGGAGACCGTCTTCGCCTGCGTGCCCTGTCCGAAGCGCCCGAACTGGCCCTGCGCCAGCCCGCGGTACACGACCACGTACTTCGAGTATCCGGCGACCAGCGCCGCGGAGGCGTTCGCCACCGCTCCTGACCCACCGCCGCCGCCGCCGCCCCAGAACATGTTGGAGAAGCTCAGGTCGTCGCAACCGAGCGCCGCCGCCAGGCGGGGCGGATCGTTCCGGTCGTTGCTGTACGACGCGAAGCCGTCGATCTGGCGGGGATCGAGACCCGCGTCTTCCGCCGCCGCGATGATCGCCTGCAGCGTCAGCTGCATCTCGCTGATCGGTGCGCCGCCCCGCTTGTAGTAGGTCGTCTCGGCGATGCCGGCGACCGCTACCTTGTCCTTGACCGTGTAGTCGCTCACGTGCCCTCCTCGTGGCCGATTGAATCAATGGGGGTTTGATTCGAACGCGGTTTGATTATTGTTATCGGAGGCGGCACGTCAAGCGGGAACGAAGGCGCTTTTTGCCTCTACAATCCTTGCCGGTGCACGGAGGACCTTGTGACGAAGATCCGGGATCGAGACCAACTGGTTGAAGCGGCGGCGAAGGTGTTCGCCGAAAAGGGGTTCGATGCCGCGAGCATGGAGGACATCGCCGCCGAAGTCGGCGTCCTCCAGGGCAGCCTTTACTACCACGTCGGCAGCAAGGCCGAGCTCCTGTTCCTCGTTCAGCGCCGGCGGCTCATGGCCATCAACGCCGCCCTCGCCGAGATCGCGGACTCCAATGACGCGCCCGACGCGAAGCTGAAGCGCGCCATCGCCGAGCACCTCCACCATCTCGAAACCTACTACCCCGAATCGCGCAACTGGTTTACGGAGCCCGGGAGGGGCAGCGAATCCGCCGACGCACGCGACGACATCCGCGAGCTGAACCACACGTACGGCGCCACCTGGGTCCGCATCATCCGCGAAGGCGTCGACGCCGGCGCCTTCCGCCCGGAGGTCGATCCCGGTGTCATCGCGCGCGCCATCCTCGGCATGTGCAACTGGGTCCCGCGGTGGTATCGCCGCGATGGCTCCCGCACCATCGACCAGATCATCGCCGACATCACGAGCATGGCTGTCGGGGGCATCGTTCGCTGATGCTCACGTCCCCCTGAGGAAGCGGATTACGCCCTCCATCGCCGCAGGGTCCTGCCGCAGGAACAGGTGGCCGCCCTCGAAGAACTCGAGCTGGGAATTCGGGATCCGCTGGTGGAGCGTCTCAAGGTTCGCCTGCGGCGCGATCCCGTCGTACTTGCCCCCTCAGATGTAGACCGGCATTCCCAGCGTGGGCAGCCGGTCGTAGGTGTCGTGGTGGCGGCGTGCTTCAAGCTGCCGGCCCGCGCCTTCCACACGCCCCGGCTCGTTCGCCCCAACCGCCGCCAGCGCGACCGCGTCATCAACCATCGCCTGGAACCGAGCCGGGTCCGAGTCCCGGATCGCCGCGTTCCGTGTGTCCGAGACGAGCAGGTTCGCCGCCGCTCGCGCGGCCGGCTCCATGCCGTGGAATTCGTGAAGCGGATACGAGGCGTGGGCGCCACCCGCCGACGTGCACGCCAGCACCAGCCGCTCGATGCGCGCCCCGTGCCGCAGCGCGAACTCTTGCGCCACCATCCCGCCGAACGAGACGCCCATCACGAGGCAGCGCTCCCAGCCAAGGGCGTCGAGGAGCGCCGCGGCGTCGTCGGCGTAGTCGGCCATGGTGTACACGGCCTCGGGACGGCTCGTCTGCCCCAGCCCCCGCTGGTCATACGAAAGCACGGTGAAGTGCCCCGGCAGCGGGCCGTCGAACACACTGGGCTTGCGCCGCAAGTCCCCGCCGGTGCCGGTGATGTAGAGCAGGCGCGGGCCGTCGCCATGGATTTCGTAGTAGGTCGTGAGGTCGCGAACCGGGATGAACGGCATGACGATCGCCTCGGGCGGGGTTGCCCGGGAGTCTACGCGCGGCCATGCGCCGCCGCGACCCCCGGCAATTGCCACATGCCCGGCCCTACACCGGGTTCTGGAAGACCTCCATGAGCACGAAGTTCGATGCCGTCGGGTGGACCCAGACGTTCGTCGTGCCCGGCGCGCCCCGCGTCACGCGGCCACCACCGGCCTCGACCTGCTTCGTGAACGCGTCCGTGTCGGCCGTGTCGAAGGCGAGCAGGTAGATCCCCTCGCCGTGCGGGTTGAACGGGTTCACCCGCTCCTTCATCAGCCGCGCGATGGGGCTCTCGTCGCTCACCGGGCAGATGAGGTGCATCACCGTCTGCCCGTCGTACCCCATCGGCACGAAGTCGAAGTTACCGATGCGGTTGAACGCCTTCTCGCCCGTCGGCTGCATCCCGAACCGGGCCTGGTAGTTCTCGACCGAGGCCTGCAGGTCGTGCACGGCGACGGTGTAGTGCTTGAATTTCAGCATGGGTACGCGGCTCTCCTCTGTGTCCTACCCAACCACGCCATCGGCGTAGAGGGTCGCGATTTCGTCTTCGGTGTAGCCGGCGAATTCCAGCCACTTCTGCGTGTGCTTGCCCAGCACGGGCGACGCCGTCTCCGCGGCCATTGGTGAGGCGTGGAATTTGAGAATGGGCGCCACCATCTGCTGCGGCCCCGAAAGCTCGTGCTCCAGCTCCACCATGTACTCGTTCGCCACCACCTGCGGGTGCGTCGACATCTCGTCCGCGAAGAGCACCGGGCCCACGGGCACGCCGTTCTCCTCGAACCGCGCGATCCAGTAGTCGGTCGGCTGCGAGACGACGTGCTCCTCGATCGCCGCAACCTGCTCCGTCGCCCAGGCGACGTATTCGGGGTTCATCACGTCGTAGTTCGGGTCTGCCTGGCCGAGGAACTCGGTCTCGAGCGCCTTCCGCACCTTCGCCCACAGCGATGGCGAAAGCGCCCCCACGGCGATCGCCCCGTCCTTCGTGCGGTACGTCCGGTAGTAGATGTTCGGCGCCTGCCGCTGCGTTCGCGAAACGGCGAGCATCTCCTCGTAGGTTGCGCCCTGCGACTGGATCTCCTTGCGCCTGTCCCGGAGCTTGTTCCGCAGGACCTCGTCCGCCACGGGCAGCTCCATCACGGCGCTGCCCTGCACGGCGAGCGCCGTGGCCATGAGGCTCGCCTCGACGAGCTGGCCCTCCCCCGTCCGCTCCCGATGGAAGAGCGCGGACGTCACCGCCCACGCCACCGTCAGCCCCGTCGCGTAGTCCGCCACCGCGGTCGCCGTGACGACCTCGGGCTTTCCGCCCGGCCCGAGCTTGGCATCGGCGGCCATGAGCCCCGTAACCGCCTGCACGACGATGTCGTACCCCGGCTTCGGCGCCCACGGCCCCTTCCGCCCGAAAGCGGTAATGTCGACATAAATGAGGTCGGGCTTGATCGCCCGAAGCGTGTCGTAGTCGATGTTCAGCCGCTTCGCCACGTCCGGCCGGTAGTTGATGACGACCACGTCCACGTTCGGAATGAGCCGGTGGACGATCTCCTGGGCGCGCTCGTCCTGCGCCGAGAGCACGAGCGAATCCTTGCCGCGGTTGAGCGACTGGAAGACCTTGGACTCGAGCGGCATGAACGGGCCGTAGATGCGCCACGGCTCCCCGCCGGGCGGTTCGACCTTGATCACTTCGGCGCCCTGGTCGGCGAGCATCATGCAGGCGAACGGGCCTGCGATGATCTGGGTGAACTCCAACACGCGGATCCCCGCGAGTGGACCTGATGCCATGAGTGTCTCTCCTTGGCGTGATTGCGTGGCGCGCATCCTACGGACCTCGGCCGGGCCGCGCTATCGCACCCCGCCGTGCGCCCGGCGCCCGCGGGTGGCAGAATCCCGCCCGTGACGTCACTTCGCCTCGGAGTCCTCAAGGGCGACGGTATCGGCCCGGAGATCGTTCCCGCGGCCATCGCCGTCGCCGAAGCCGCGCTGCGCAAAGCGAGCACCTCCGTCGAGTGGGTGCCCCTGCCCGTCGGCCTTGCCGCCATCCGCGACCACGGCAGCGCGCTTCCCCCCGCGACCGTCAGCGCCCTCGAAGGGCTGGATGGCTGGGTCATGGGTCCCCACGACAGTGCCGCCTACCCGGCCGAGCATCGTGCCGTGCTCAACCCAAGCGGGTTCCTCCGCAAGCACTTCGACCTTTACGCGAACATCCGCCCGGCACGGACGTTCCGGAACGTCCCCGCGCGCGTGACCCATGCCGACCTCGTCATCGTTCGCGAAAACACCGAGGGGTTCTACGCCGACCGGAACACCTTCGAGGGTACGGGCGAGTTCATGCCTACGGCCGATGTCGCGATCACCATGGGCGTGTTCAGCCGGCCCCGCATCGAACGGATCGCCCGCGAAGCGTTCACGCTTGCCCGGACGCGCCGCCGCCACGTCACCATCGTCCACAAGGCGAACGTGCTCCGCGCCACGGCCTTCTTCCGTGACATCTGCCGCGAGGTGGCCGCCGGCATCCCGGACGTCACGGTCGATGACGCCCACGTCGACGCCATGGCCGCCCATCTCGTCCGCCGCCCCGGCGACTTTGACGTCATCGTCACCGAGAACATGTTCGGCGACATCCTTTCGGACCTCGCCGGCGAACTGACGGGCTCCCTCGGCCTGGCCGCCTCCATCAACGCCTCGAATCGCGTCGCCATGGCCCAGGCCGCACACGGTTCCGCGCCCGATATCGCCGGGCGCGGCATTGCCAACCCCTCCGCGATGATGCTGTCCGTTGCGTGGCTGCTCGATTGGGCCGCCGAACGCCACGGCGACGCCCGCCTGCGTGATGCTGGCGCCCGCATGGCCATGGCCGTCGAGCGCACCCTCGGCCTCGAGATTTTCACGGCCGATCTCGGTGGCCACGTGACGACCGCCGCCTTCACCCGCGCCGTCATCGCCCAGATCTTCCCCGAATGACCCGGGGTCGACCGCATGCGCTGCAGCGGGCATCCTTCCCGGTCGGGGCGGGCACCACCCACCGCCCGGGAGGTTGAGATGACCACAGCGCCGGTGCAACGGTTCGTTGAGTCCCAGCGCGTTCGCATCGCCTGTTGGGACTGGGGCAACGAAGGCGCGCCCCCGCTCGTCCTGGTTCACGGCGGCCGCGACCACTCCCGTTCATGGGACCGCACGGCCGAGGCGCTGCGCGACCGCTACCACGTCGTCGCCTTCGACCTCCGCGGCCACGGCGACAGCGATTGGACCCCCGGCGGCAACTACGGCCTCCCGGATAATGCCCTCGACCTCGTTCGGGTCATCGAATCCGTGGGCTCTCCCGCGCACGTCATCGCGCACTCCTACGGCGGATCCGTCAGCCTCGTCGCCGCGGGCGCATACCCCGAGCACTTCGCCTCCCTCGTGGTGATCGAAGGCACGCACTCCCTCAATCCCGGCGAAGACGACCGCGTCGGGCCCGCGTGGGTTCGCCGCTGGGGCGACCGCCTTCGCTCCTTCGAAACCCAGGAACCACGCGTCTACGCGGACCTCGAATCCGCCGAGCAGCGCATGAAGGAAGCGAACCCCCGCCTCCCAGCCGATATCCTCCCCGGGCTCGCCGGCTACGCCTCCCGCGCGGTCGAGGGCGGCTTCATCTGGAAGTACGACCTCTGGGTGAACGGCCGGACCTCCATGGAGCTTCGGCGCAGCGAACTCCCGGCCTTCTGGGAAGCCATCACCTGCCCGGTCTTGCTGCTCCTTGGGGGCGAATCCGCGTCACGGCGGCGCCAGCATCCCGCGCCCGAAACCCACATCCGCGGCCTCCGCACCGTCGAGATCCCGGAGGCGGGGCACTGGATCCACCACGACCAGCCCGCCGCCTTCCTGCGCGAAGTCGATGCCTTCCTCCGCAGCGGCGGGTAGTTTGGGGCGCGGAACAGCCGCACCGGTACACTTGCCAGCGTGTCGAGCCGTCTTCGCGCGCTGATCCCCATCCTTGTCGCGCTGGCGGTGCTCGCCGCCGGCGCGTGGGCGCTCTCCGCGCTCACCGGCGGCAGCGGCGGGACGGGTGACGACGCCCTCGTGGCGGCCGAACGCACCGCCGCCCGCGAGGAAGCCGAAGGCACGGCGACTCCCGTCCCCGGCGCCACACGCGTGCCAACACGAACCCCGGCGGCCGCGACCGCCACCCCCGCGCCCTCGCGGACGCGCACGCCCTCCACCGCTGCCGCCTCCGCCCTGCGCGACCTCGACGCCGACGAAGCGCGTGGCGGTCACACCCTTTGCCCGCCACGTCGGCAAGTCCGACGAAGAGCTCCGGGACCGCCTTCGCCGCGAGCCCGACATCTCCGCCGCCTCCTCGTACACCGACCAGGACGCGGCCGAGCGCACCGTGGGCATGGCCCTTCGCAACGAACGGGCGAAGGTCACGAGCTGGGAGAAGGCGAGTTCCCACCCCAACCTCGTCCTGCGGGTGACGATGCCCACCGTCATCGGCCGCAGCGTCCGGCAGGGCTCGTCCGTCGCCCGGGACGTGAAGTCGGCCGTCGTGGTGCTGCGCTGGGCCGGCCCCGGCTGGTATGTGCTCACCAGCTACCCGGAGGACCGCTGATGGCCCACGGTCCGACCGCCGCCGACTTCCCCGCACTCGCGAACTTCCTCGATGGCTACTTCCACCAGGACTTCCGCTCCCTCTACGGCTCGGCCGAGGAGGCGGCCCGTGAATTCACGCGCGATGCCGACTTCGGCCTGCGCGCCGATGTCGATGCCGAGTTCCGCGCGTTCCGCCGCATCCTCGTGGCGATGCGCGAAGATGAATGGCGGGATGCCCTCGCGCGAATCGGCGGCGCCTGGCGGCCGGTCTCCCTCCAGGCCATCGACGCCGTCCTCGATGTGCTCGAGGCGTCCCTCGACTGAGCGAAGGAGCCCCGCATGTCTGAGCAGCCCGCCGGCGTGGGACAGGTGGTCGTCCTCAACGGCCCGCCCCGCTCCGGGCAGACCAGCATCGCCGAGGCGATCCCGGAGCCGTTCGCGGGCCCCTGGGTGAACCTTGGCGTCGACGGCTTCATGCGAATGACCCCCGTCCGTTACCGCCCTGGCATCGGCCTCCGGCCGGGCGGCGAACGCCCGGATCTCGAGCCGTTCGTCCGCGCCGCCTTCGCCGCCTTCTACGACTCCATCGCCGCCCACGCGCGTCACGGCCTCAATGTCGTGGTCGATCTCTCGGGCCACGATGCCTACTCCGTGCCGCTCCACGTGCACCGCGATGGCGCGGCACGTCTCGCGGGCCTGCCCGTGCTCTTCGTCGGCGTTCACTGCCCGCTCCCCGTCATCCTGCAGCGCCGGCGCGAGACCAACTTCCTCTCCGCCGCTGACGGCGAACCCGCGCCGGACCCCGTCCTCCGCTGGCAGCACGAAGCCCACAACCCCGGCATCTACGATCTGGAGGTCGATACCTCGCTGCTCACGCCCCCGGAATGTGCGGCCGCCATTGCCAGGCGCCTTGCCAGCGGCCCGCCCGGCGACGCGCTCTGGCGTGCCTGGCCCTCGTAGTCAGGATCGCTTGCCCCTCCGCCTGCTCACGGGTAGCGTTCCCGTACCGGCGATGGGGTCCTGCCGTTAACCGCCCCGGGCGCGCCCGGGAGCTGATGACTCCTACGAGACCGTAGGAGCCCGTGCCCGTGACGAACCCGCGTAACCGCTTGCCTGTGCACATCGACCTCCGCGACCAGGCCGCCGTCGCGCGCTACCTCGCGAAGTGGCTGCTGCTGCTGACGCCCGTGGCCGTGGCCGTGGGTTCCGCCGCGGCCCTTTTCCTCTGGGCCCTCGACCGAGCCACCGAGACGCGCTTCGAGCATGGCTGGCTGCTCTTCCTCCTCCCCGCCGCGGGCCTGGCCAGCGCCGCCGCGTACCATCGCTTTGGGCGCGCCACCGAAGGAGGTAACAACCTCCTCATCGACGAGATCCACGAACCCGGTGGGGGCGTTCCTCCTCGCATCGTGCCGCTCATCTTCGTCGCCACCGTGGGCGCGCACCTGTTCGGCGCGCCCGTCGGCCGCGAGGGGACGGCCGTGCAGATGGGCGGCGGCATCGCGTCCGCGTTCAGCCGGCTCTTCCGGCTCAGCCCCCCGGATGTCCGCACGCTGCTCATGGCCGGCATCGCCGCGGGCTTCGGCGCGGTCTTCGGCACCCCGCTCGCCGGCGCCATCTTCGCGATGGAGGTGCTCGCCGTTGGCCGCATGGAGTACGGCGCGCTCGTCCCCGTGCTCTACGCTGCCCTCGCCGCCGACTACACCGCCGCCGCCTGGGATGCGCACCACACCGCGTATACCGTCGCCGTGCTGCCCGGCGAGCATGGCCTCCCCTTCGACGCGCTCCTGATGGCGAAGGTCGCCGCCGCCGGGGTCGCCTTCGGGCTCGTCGCGCTCTTCTTCGCCGAACTCGCACACGGTCTCGGGCGGCTCTTCCGGCTCGTCCTCCCCCATCCGCTCCTGCGCCCGGTTGCCGGTGGGGTCATCATCATCGCGCTCGTGTATGTCGCAGGCTCCCGTGACTACCTCGGCCTCGGCGTCACCTCCCCCGACCCCGGCGCGACCACCATCGTCTCCAGCTTCCTCCCCGGCGGCGCCTCCGATTTCGCGTGGTGGTGGAAGGTGATCTTCACCGCCGTTGCCGTCGGCAGCGGGTTCAAAGGCGGCGAAGTGACCCCGCTTTTCTTCATCGGCGCCGCCCTCGGAAACCGCCTCGGCGCGATCATGGATGGCCCGGCCGACCTTTTCGCCGCGGTGGGCTTTGCCGGCGTCTTCGCGGGGGCCGCCAACACCCCGCTCGCCTGCACGGTTATGGGGATTGAACTCTTCGGCGCGGCGGCCGCGCCCTATCTCGCCGTCGCCTGCTTCATCGCTTACCTGGTCAGCGGTCACTCCGGGATTTATCTGTCCCAGCGGATCGCCATCCCCAAGGCCGGACCGGCCGCCGCCCCGTCCCTCCGCGGCGAACGCGAATCCCGCCCCCGGTTCCGCCTGCGCCGCTAATGTTCACGGCACCGGAAGTACTGTGTTTGCCGTCTCTTCACCGCGCGTTCTCGTTCGCGACGTATACTCGCGGCCGAGCAACCCAAGAACGGAGAAAAGGCACATGGCTAAGTACCTTCTGATCTATCACGGCGGTGGAGGCGGCGAGAACATGTCGCCCGAAGAGGGCGCGAAGGTCATGCAGCAATGGACCGATTGGTTCGCCAGCCTCGGTGAAGGGGTCGCGGATGGCGGCAACCCCATCTCCCGCGCCTGGACCGTCACCGCCGACGGCACCACCGAAGACGCCGGCGCCAACCCGGCGACCGGGTACAGCGTCCTCTCGGCCGAGAGCATGGACGCCGCCCTCGTGATGGCGAAGGGCTGCCCGCACCTCGCCGCCGGTGGCAGCATCGAACTCTGCGAAACCTTCGAAATCGGCTAACCGTCAGCCGCCCCACCCACGCAGAAAGCCCCGGCCTGGCCGGGGCTTTTTGCCTGCGGACGCCGCGCGGTAAGTCCCTGCCGGGCTCCATCCGGTTGGAATTGCACGGGCGGGATCGAAGAAGGAGGAGCGGCCAGGGAGCCTCGGTGCCGCCGCCACGAACGGACTCCGTTCGTGAAATCATGGGGTCCGAATATCGAAATCGTGGGATCAAGACTGGGTCTCCGTCGAAGTTGGAACGCCGCCGACGGTCGCTGGCCCATGATTTCGAATCTGGCGAGGGTGCGTGGTAGCAGGGGGGAGACTTGAACTCCCGACCTCACGATTATGAGTCGTGCGCTCTGACCAGCTGAGCTACCCTGCCACGCGTCCCATCAATCTAACAACGCCCCCACTCCCGGGCAACGCGTTACACCACCCGCACCCGCGACCCTCGCTCCGGGTCCTTCGACACCTCGATCCGCCGTTCAAACCGCTCCCGCAGCTCCTCCACATGGGTCACCACAAGGATGAGCTCGAACGGCTCATGCACCGGCCCGTCGCCCTCCTGGTGCACGCCGCTGATCGCGTTGATCGCCTCGACCAGCCGGTCGATGCCTTCCGCATCCTGCGACCCGAACCCCTCGTCGATGATCAGCGTCGGCAGTTCCGCACCCGCTCGCCGCGCCAGCAGCCGCGCGAGCGCGATGCGCAGCGCGAAGTCCACGCGGAACGCCTCGCCGCCGCTGTACATCGCGTAGTCCCGCGTCCCCGCGTCGTCGCTCACCCGGATCTCGAGACTGTCGGCGATGACACCGGATTGGAGCTTCTTCTCCGTCCGCAGCTGCACGGCGATTCGGCCCGTCGTCATCTGCGCCAGCCGCCGGTTTGCTTCGTCCTCCAGCTCCGGGAGGGCCTGCTCGATCAGCATCGTCTGGACCCCGTCGCGACCGAACGCCGACTCCAGGTCCTTGTAGACGGCGACCTCTTCCTTCTTCGCCTCCAGCTGCGAATGCTCCTGCTCAACCTGTGCCTGCAGCTTCCGCAGCCGCTCCACGGTCGTTTCAAGGCGCCCGGACTCGCGCATCAGCTCATCCCGCCGAGATCGCGACTCCGCGAGCACTTCGTTCGCGGCCTGCAGGCGCGGGGCCACATCCTCGGCCGCGTCCAATTGCACGCGTGCCTCTGCCTCCGCCTTCGCGGCCTCCGCGGCCTCGCGCTCGCAGCGATCGATGTCCGCCTTCACGAGCGTGATCTGCTGTTCGATGCCCTCGATGGCGCCTTCGGCCACCAGCAGGTCCGTGTACTGCCGCTCGAACGGCGCGAGCTCCTGGACCCGGCGCCGCACCCCGTCGTGAACCGCGCGGTCGTACTCCACGGCGGCGAACTCGGCGCGCGCCTTCGCCAGGACCTCGCGTTCCCGCGTGGCGAACGTCTCGTCGGCCAGGAGCGCCTTCATTTCCGTCACGACGGCCTGCCGCGCGGGCAGGTGGTTCGCCGCCTCCATCGCCTCCGCCAGCCGGGCACCCGCCTCCTGGCGGACCTTGTGCAGGGTGGCACGCTCGCGCTTCAGGGTCGCCGCGACGTCCGCCGCCTCCAGTTTCAGCCGGCTGAGCGTGGCGGCCGCTTCCAGCGCCGCCGCGTTCGCCGCGTTATATCGCTCGCCCAGCGCCTTCCGAAGCTGGCTGTACTCCGCCCGGATGTGGTCCGCGTCGGCCGGCCCCAGGGGCGTACGGCACAGGGGGCATTCGGCCTTGCCCTCCAGCTCGTCCTGTTTCGCCTTGAGCGCGCGGTTTTCGGACTTGCAGTGCTCCATTTCGGCCTTCGCCGTGGCCTCCGCACTCTGTGCGGCCTCCGCCTCCGACTGCAGTGCCGCCACCTCGCTTTCGCGCGCGTCCAGCCCGGCAAGTTCGTCATCCAGCGCGTTGCAGCGCGCTTCGGACGCCGGCAGCAGCGCCACCCGTTCCGCCAGCCGGTCCACCTCGCGAGTGGCGTTCGCGAGGTCGGTCTCGATGCGCACGCGCTCCATCTGCACCGCCGCCTCGGCCTGCTGGATCACCTTCTCGAAGGACTGCGCGGCCTGCGCGAGCCGCGTGAGCCGCTCGTCCTCGGCCCGGGCGGTCTGGAGCGCTTCGTACCCTTCGCGCGTGCTGGCCGCCTGCCCCATTGTGGCGTGCGCCGCCGACAGCCGCTTCTCCAGCTCCGTCATCGACTGCCGCGAACGCTCCGCGTCCGCCGCCGCACGGGCGCCTCGGGCCCCGGCATCGCGCACGGCCTTCGCCAGTTGGGCGTACGCCGCCGCCGCGTCCCGGAGTTCCTGGGCCGCGGCCTCGTGCATGCGCACCTCCTCGGCCAGCTCGTCGCACTGCTCCTTCACCGAGGCGAGCTGTGCCTGCATCCCCGGCAGTGCCTCGACCTCCTGGATCCTCGACTGGATCGCGTCGGCCAGCCCCTTCGCGTCTGTCTCGGCCGATTTCCGCCGTTCCAGCGCGACCTTCGACCATGCTTCCCACTGCTCCAGGCCGAGGATCTTGCGGAAGACTTCCTTGCGCGCCGCGGGCTTCTTCTTCGTGAACTCGTTCGCCCGTCCCTGCGCGATGAACGCGCTGCTGATGAACGTGTCGTAGTCCATGCGCACGTGTTCGTTGATGGCCCGCTGCGTCTCCGCCACGATGCTGCCCGTCAGCGCCGTCCGCGACCCATCCGGGTGGACCTGGAAGAAGTCCACCGTCCCCGACTTGCCGCGCGACTTCTTTCGAATCACCAGGTAGCGGCTCGCCCCCGCGCCCTTGCCAATGTCGAACTCGAACTCGACCAACGCGTCCGGGGCGCCCAGCCGGACGATGTCCTCGTCGTTCTGCGCGCGCGCCTCTTTCCATAACGACCACGAGATCGCTTCCAGCAGTGACGACTTGCCGCTGCCGTTCCTCCCCCACAGCACCGCCACGGCGCTGCCGCCGCCACCCGCCTCGCGGCGCAGGGGCATGAAGTCGACCTCGCACTCGTGGTACGAAAGGAAGTTCCGCAGCTTCAACCGGCGCGGGATCATGCGTGCCACTGCTCCCGCGGGTCGACCCGGCGCAGCTCCCAGCGCACGCCCGCGTCATCGAAGTCGACGAGCGCGGCCCATCCCGCCTTCTTGTTCGCGTCGCTGAGCGCGAGGGGCGCGCCGCTGTAGACCGCCGTCAGTCCGCCCGTGCTGACGTCCGCGTGCGGTTCCCAGTGCCCGAGGGCGAGGTAGTCCCAGTGGCTCGAGGCCGCGTGCAGCTCCGATTCGTGAATAAGCAGCGACCGGTGCATTTCGCCCCCGTCGCGGACGAAGTGGCCATGCGCCATCGCGATGTGCCAGCGATCGTCCAGCCGTTCGGGAATCCCCGCGAGCGGCTTGAAGTGCCAGTCTGTGTCGATGTACGCCCGTCCCCAAAGGACGAGGTCCAGCTCTTCGGCGTGGATGTACTCGCCGGCGTGCGCGCGGACGATGCGCAGGTTCGGGGCCATCGCTTCGAGGTCGTACCGCCAGTAGATCCGGCCCGCGTCCATCGGGTCGTGGTTACCTGGCAGCAGGAACGTCTTCCCCCGGAATCGCGCGATCTGCTCGCCCGCGAAGTGCACCACTTCCGGCGACACGCGGTCGTTGTCGAAGAAGTCCCCGGCGATGAGCAGCGCGTCCGCGTTCTCGTCATTCGCCAGCGAGATGACGTTCGCGAAGGCTGCCTCCATCAGCGAGCGCCGCTCGGACCATGTGCCTTCCTTGCCGCTGTAGGCGCCGAGGTGCACGTCGGACGTGTGGACCAGCCGCAGGGGGCGGCGGCTCACGGCGCCGACCTCATGATGTCTTCCGCCGCCGCGCGCAGTTGCGTCCGCTTCTTCTCGTCCAGCTGCCGCGCCTTGAAGTACAGGTCGAGCGTGTCCAGCGGGCCCAGTCCTTCGGTGGTGACGCCCGCCGGCAGGATGGCGCGCGCGTCACGCGGTTTCACCGTTCGAATGCCGGCCACGAAGTGCGCGGGGTCGAGCAGGCGGCGCACCTCCGGGATGCGCAGCTTCCCCTCCTGAACCGCCGCGAGCTGGGGGTCGCCGTCGTCGCCCTTCGCGCCCCGCGGCTTCCCAAGCATCACCTCCACGCGCACGATCGCATCCGCGACCGCCGCCTTCTCGATCGCCTCGCAGACCTCGGGCGTGGGGTCGTCCGCCTTGGGCCGCACCGTGACGGTCGCGAACCGCCGCGAGGGCACCGCCTGCAATCGCGGAATACCGCTGCCGCCCACGCGGCTGCCCGCCGGCTTTTTCGGGTCGATGTCGAGCACCATGAACCCCTTTGCCTGGCCCTCCTCGCCGAAGTCGACGGCCTGCATCGACCCCGAATACCAGGTCGGTGTCTGCTTCTGGAGGTCCATGTTGTTGTGGTGGTGGCCAAGCGCGATGTAGTCGAACACGCCGTCCGGCAACGCCGACTTCAGCAGCGTGGGCGCCGTGCCGACCGTCATCCACTGCTCGCTTCCCGGGTTTTCGCGTACCAGGAAGTCATTGATCGAAACGTGGGCGGCCAGGATTGCCGGGGTATCAGGGTCAAGCGCCGCGGCCTGCGCCTGCACGTGCTCCGTCAGCTTCTGCTCGATCGCCTGGTGGAGCTGGTCGATGGACATGCCGTCCAGTTCCGGGTTGCTCGCCACGAAGCGGCTTACCTGCGGCCATGGCAGGAACGCCACCTGCAGCGGCCCCGCGCGCGTCTCCAGCACGTACGGCCGTGCGCCCTCCTGCAGGAACCAGGCGTTGTCCCCCACGGCCACGCAGGGGACATCGAGCGTTCGGTAGATCTCGAGGGCATGGGCGCGGCCCTCGGCGTTCGGCAGGTCATGGTTCCCGACGAGCAGGAACGAAGGGATGCCCGCCTGGCTCAGGCGCCGGATGCGCCGCGCGAATTCCCGCTGGTGCGTCTGCGAGGGCTCCCGCGCCTTGTACGCGTCGCCCGCGAAGATCACCGCGTCGGCCTCCTCCGCCAGCGCGTAATCGACGAGCGCGTCGAACGCGATGAGGAAGTCCTCCATCCGCGACGACCACCCCTTCTCCGTGGGCCGCCCGTAGTTCTCCACACCGATGTGCAGATCGGCGAAATGGATGATTCGCATTGACCTTTATCCTACGCGGGAAGGCTACCCGTGGAAACGCCAGGAATCCCGTCCTGTCCCGCGACCGCCGCCCACTTGCGGTACACCCGGAGCTCCAACAACCCGGCCGCGAGCCGCCTGCGCGCGAGCAGGACCATGCCCGCGATCGGCTCCCCGTGCCACGGATGGTCCACCACGACGGCGACACCGCCTGTCGCGAGTACACGCTCGGTCTCCGCCGCGATCGCGCGCTTCGCCTCGCCGGGGACGTGCCCGAGGACGTGGCATGCCGTCACCGCCGCGAAGGTGCCATCCGGCCACGGCAGCGCCACGGCATCCGCGTGGACGAGGTCAGCCTGGGGTGCGCGCCGCTTTGCCCGTTCCAGCATGTACGGCGAAAGGTCCACTCCCGCCACCCGCGCCCCGGGGAGCTGTTCCCGCAGCGTGCCCAGCAGCGTCCCCGGCCCACAGCCGATATCGAGCACGGTGTGCGCTTCGCTCGCCCTCAGGGCGCGCACCACCATGTCGAACGCCCGTCGCGCCGAGAGCTCCCAGTACAGCAGCTGAATCACATGTTCGTAGAGCGCCGCCCCGCGCCGGGAAAGGTACCCCTCGGGGAGGAAGTGCCAGCGGTGCAGGTACCAGTCCGGGTAGTGCACTTCGCGGTTCGCGAGCGGCGAACGGGCGGCGGCGAGGATGTGCCTCGCCCTCCGTGCCGGCGAAATCCGCTTGATCGGCAGCATTCCCGCATCCTAGGCGAACCCGCCCCTGCCCGCACGCGACGCTCCCCGGCCCGGCGCGTACAATCCCGCCCCAATCCACCCACGGAGTACCCATGCTCACCATCGTCGCGAAACTGCAGGCCGCCGAAGGCAAGGCCGACGAACTGAAGGCCATCCTCCTGGACATGGTCGGCAAGGTGAAGGAGAACGAGGCGGGCGCCGTCCCGGTTTACTCCCTCCACGAATCCAGCACCGAGCCCGGCCTCTTCCTCTTCTATGAGCAGTACCGCGACGCCGACGCCCTCGCCGCCCACGGCAAGACCGAGCACATGGCGGCCATGAACGGCTCCCTCAAGGGCCTCCTTGGCGGGCGCCCCGTCATTGAGCGGTACGTCCAGGTCGCCGGCGTCTCCTGATCGCGGCGCCGCCGCTCCCTCGCTACGGCCCCAGCAGTTCGCTGTTGTGCTCTCCGAGGAGCGGCGGCCGGCGGTAGACGCCCGGCGGCGTCGCCGTCATGTGAATCGGGCTGTTCGGGAGCACCACCGGCCGTGAACTGCCAGGGTGCTCGACCGCGACCAGCACATCCCGCGCGCGCACGTGCGGGTCCGCGAAGATCGCCGCCGCGTCGTTCACCGGCCCCACGGGCACCGTCCCCGCGAGCACTGCGACCACTTCCGCGGTCGTGTGCCTGCGCGTCCACTCGGTCACGACATCGCGTACGAACGCCGCGTTCGCCACACGGTCGTTGTTGCTCTCCGTGCGCGGGTCGTGAATCAGGTCCGGGCGGTCCATCAGCGCCGCCAGCATCGCCCAGTGGTTCGGCGTCGGGGCGGCGATGGCGCAGTAGCCGTCGGCCGTCGGGTAGATGTCGAACGGGTTCAGCTGCGTGTGACTGTTCCCCTGGGGCTTCGTCACCACGCCCTGGTACGAATACCGGTACACGATCGCCTCGCACAGCGAGACCACGGCGTCGTACATGCCGACATCGACGAACTGGCCCTGCCCCGTCGTCTTCGCGTGCAGCATCGCCGAGACGATGCCCACCGCCGCAACCGTCCCCGGGAACAGGTCGCCGACGCTCGGGCCAGCCTTGAGGACCTGCCCGTCCTCGGTCCCCGTCATGCTCGCCACGCCGCCCATCGCCTGCGCCACGATGTCGTACGACGGCCATTCCACGTACGGCGACACGCCCGTGCGGGGGTCGCCGAAGCCGCGGATGGCCGCGTACACGAGCCGCGGATTGCGTGCCGCCAGCACCTCGTACCCCAGCCCCAGCCGCTCCATCACCCCGGCGCGGAAGTTCTCCACCACCGCGTCGGCGCTGTCGATGAGCACGCGGAGCTGCTCCCGTGCACGCTCGTCCCGCAGGTCGAGCATCACCCCGCGCTTGTTCCGGTTGATGCTCGCGAAGTAGCCGCCGAACGCGTGCAGTTCGTCGTCCGCGGTGAATGGCGCGGAATACCGCGAGATGTCCCCTTCCGGCGGTTCGACCTTGATCACGTCCGCGCCAAGGTCCGCGAGCAGCATCGTACAGAAGGGACCCGCCAGGGCCCGCGTGAAATCGACGATGCGAAGGCCCTTGAGCGGGCCCGTCGCCTCCTTCGCCATGGGCGCCGCCCACTCGTGCGCGCGCTCCCACGGCCGCTCGTCGCTCACCGGTCGCCCCAGTGCGACCGCCGCTTGATGAGCACCGTCCGCTCGCCTTCGAAGACCACGCGGTCGTCGTGAGTCACGCCCCAGTGCTTGAAGGTGACGAGCCCGGCGTCCTCACGCTCCGGCGACGGTTCCGCGGCGAGCACCTCCGTGAACGCGTAGATCGTGTCGCCGTGGTGGACCGGGCTGGTGAACCGGAGTTTGTCGAGCCGCACCTCGGCGATCGCGTTCTCCGCCGTGTCCTGGCTCGTGAGCCCGATGACCATCGAACCCGTGATGAGGCCGAACACCACGCGCCCTTCGCCCAGCGGCGAGGAGCCGCCACGCAGCGAGTGCTCGTTCCAGTGGCTCTGCGCGGTGTTCACCACGGCCTTGCTCAGGTAGTTGTTCTCCACTTCGTCGATCGTTGCGCCTCGTGCGTGGCGCATCTTGCGGCCGACCGTGAAGTCCTCGAAGTACGTCCCCTGCCCCGTGAGCGCCGAAACCTTGCCGTTCATCACGCCTCCCGCCGCTTCGCCACGAGGTTCGTGCGGCGGTACTCCAGCACCACCTCGCCCCGCTGGTTCGTCACCGTCGTCTGCCACGTCACGATCCCGCTCGTCGGCCGCGAACTCGACTCCCGCTTATCGAGCACCACCGACCGTGCCGTGATCGTGTCGCCGGGATACACGGGCGACAGGAATCGGCAGTCCTCTACCCCGAGGAACGGCCCGCCCGCCTCGCTCAGGTCCTCCACGGACATCCCGACCGCCGTGCACAGCAGGAGCATCGGGTTCACGACCATGCCCGGGTGGCCCAACGCCTTCGCGTATTCGCTATTGATGTACAGCGGGTTCCAGTGGCACGTCGCCGAGGAGAAGGTGACGTTGTCCGCCTCCGTGATCGTCCGCCCCCAGTGGTGATTCCAGGCCTGCCCGGGTTCAAAGTCCTGGAACTGATTCCCATGCCGAACCAGCGGGAACGATGCCGGGTCGAAGTCGCTCACAAACCCTCCTGCCGCCCCAGCGGCCCATCGATGCGCGCAGGCTACGCAGTCGGCGCACGTGCGGGAAGTGGGGGCCCGGTGTTACGAACAGTTGAACTCCTTCCCAGGCGGGTTCCGCTCCGCGACGATTGGTGACAGAATCTATCAACAATGACGAGAACCACGGCCACGACCGCGACCACCCTCCACGCCTGCTGCTGGAGCACGGTCTCCTGTGCGGCGGGTGAGGTCGCACGCGTCCAGGATCTGGCCGCGCGCCTTCATCCCGGCGCCGCCGTCGTCGTCAGCTGCCAGCGGGTCGAGGCCTACTCCGCCTCCCCCTGCGACTGCGAAGCACCGGCGCATTTCGCCGATGGGCAGGCGCTGCAACACCTCGCCGAAGTCGCCGCCGGCCTCCATTCGGTGGTCCTTGGCGAAGAGCAGATCCTCGGGCAGGTGCGGCGCGCGTTCGATACCTCCCTCCCGGCACTCCGCCGTGTGGCCGATATCGCCCTCGCCTCCGCGCGCGAACTCCGCCGCGAAACCGACTTCAACAGCCACGCGGGGGCCCTCATCGACCGCGCGCTCAAGACCGCCGGGATGACGCCGGGTGGCACGCTGCTGGTCCTTGGTGGCGGGCAGCTTGGCCGGCTTGTCGCCCGTCGCGGCCGGGAGACGGGTTTCGCCGACGTCATCATTGCCTCCCGCACCCGGCCGCCCGAGATCGAGGGGGTGCGCTACGTGCCGCTGTCGGGGGCCAGCGCCCTTGAACCCGTCGCCGTCATCGCAGGCTGTCTCGGCTCCGCTGCGGGCGAGGTGCTTCCAGCGTCGCTCCCCGCCGCCGCGCTCCTCGCGGACCTCGGCACGCCGCGCAACTTCGCCGAAGGGCAGGATGCCCCCGTGGTGACGCTCGCGGACATGCTCGCCGACGAACACGCTCGCCCCCACGCGATGAAACGCCGCGGCGAACTCCGCGCACGCCTCACCGAGATCGTCGATGCCCGCGCGGCGGCGGCGCTGCGCTCCGGTTCGCCCATCGCCGGGCTCCGGTTCGAAGTCGAACGGATCCGGCAGCGCGAACTCGCACGCATGATGAAGCTGCACCCGGACCTGCCCGCGGACGCGCTGGACGCCTTCGCCCGTGCCCTCGTGAATCAGCTGTTCCATGGCCCATCGGCCCGCCTCAAGTCCGACCCCGCGCTGGGCGAGAAGGTCGCGGAGCTCTTCGCGCCCGCCTGAGCAATCCGCCGGCACACGGAAAGGGCCCGCGTTCGCGGGCCCTCGTCGTTGGGTTGCCTTCGGATGGATTACGCCCCGGCGAGTGGCGTCCCCATGGCCGGGGGTGTGGTCGGAGCCGGCCGATCCGGTCCCGCCACAGCCGCGGGCCGGGCACGCACTGCCTGCCACACCCGCACCATGATCGCCCCCACGCCCCACGTGCCCATCACGAAGAACGTGGCCGCGTTCAGACCCGGGACGAACAGCGCGGCGCCGAGGATGAGCTGCCCCACCAGCGCCTCCCGGTACGGGTGGTAACCCGCGGTGCCGAACCCCTGACGATGCAGGATCAGCGACCCAAGCCACGTCCCGGCGACCACGAAGCCAAGCACCGCGAGCGCCGGCATCACGACAAACAGCATCGCGAGCCCGAAGGGAATGCCCACAATCGTGGCGATGAACACCGCCGCCGCCACGGGCATCAGGATGACCGTCAGCACGCCCGTCAGGATGCTCGTCCCGACATGCGTCCGCATGGTGGTGGCCGTTTCGGCCAGCTGCTGCCCCGCGATTGCCGCGACCGCCTGCCCCGTCAGCAGCATGGTCACGGTGATCCCGATCGCCAGCAGGATGCCAAGCAGGACGGCCCAGCCCTGGAGCACGAAGCCGGATTCACGGTCGATGTTGCCCGTGACAACGGCGCCGCCGTCACGGGTGAGGTCGCTGCGGAACAGGAAAATGTTGTTCACCTGCGAGCCCGCACCGAGGACGAGGTCGCCGCTCCAGACGTTGACGTCGCCGTCCACACGGCCGTTCACGGTGGCCGTGCCGTCGATGACGATGAGCGTTTCCTCCACCGTCCCCTCGACGATGGCGTTGCCGCCGATGACGACGATGGTGCCCACCGTATCGCCGGCGGGCAGGGTGTAATCGCGGTCGATCGCGAACACAGCTCCGGGCGCATCCGTACCCGCGGTACCGTCATCCGCGACGGCCGCCGCCGGCAAGAGCGCGGCAAGTAGGGCGATGAGGACGAGAAGCGGCCTGCGCATCATGACCTCCGTGCCATGAGTGATTACGTCCAGTCTCTCCCCGCACCCGGTTTTCCTCAGGAGCGATCGGACCGCCGCGCCGGGCCCCATGGACCACAATGCATCGCACCTTGCTATACCCGAATCGAGCCCGGCGGAGGACGCGGAAAGGAGCCCCCACCGTGGCGCCCCCGTTTGTCTGTTCGGTTTGCGAAAGGCCGTCAGCGGCCGCCGGTGGCGCCTGTCAGCCGACCGATTGGGCTTCGAACTCCGCGACCAGCGCCGCCACCTCTTCCGCGCAGCCCCAGCCCAGCGTGTACCCCGCGCCACCGTGCCCGTAGTTGTGGACGATTCGCCCCTCGCGTTCGACCCGGATTCGCGGGCGCGCCGGACGCAACCCGGAACGCACCCGGAGCACCGCCCCCGGCTCGTACCCCGCCGCCCGCGTCCGGGCAAGGATCGCCGCCGTCAGTGCGACGTCCTCGGCTGGCACGGTGTCGCCCTCCACGGGCACCCGGCAGCCGCCGAGCAGCACCTCCGCGCGCCGAGGAATGCTGTAAAACACCGCCGACTGATCCCGTTCGTCGCCGAGCGCCGCAGCCATCGGCAGGTTTCCCGGCTCCGTGATCACCGTTTGTCCCCACACGCCAACGAGGTCGCCGTCGCCGCACAGCCGTCGGGCGCCGAGCCCGGTGCAATTGATGACCAGGTCGCCAGGTTCGTCCTCCAGGCGGCTCAGGGTCCGCCACTGGATCGGCGCCGCCAGCTGCGCTTCGAGCCAGGGCATGAAGAGCGCCGGCTCCGCGCGCGGCGCGAGGAACGACCACAGATGGCTCGCAAGCGGGTACAGGCTCCCCGCGGGAATCAGCTCGAGCTGTTCCACGGCGTCGCCCCACCACGGCCGTCCCGTCCCCTCGTCCACTTCGCACGAACGCAGGACATCCACGCCTGCTTTCGGCGTCGTCCTTGCGAGCTCCATGAGCACCTGGTAGCCGCGCATCGCCCAGCGGAATTCCCGCCCGCCCCCGGCGATCCCGACGGGACCCCAGAGGGCGCCCGCCGCGCCCGATGTCGTTTCCAGCCCCGGCTGTGACGCCACCACGTGCACGACGTGCCCCGCGCGCTGGAGCGTGACCGCCGTCGTCAGCCCAATGACCCCGGCGCCGGCAACCGTGACCTCCGCCATCCCCTTACCCTCCCGTCAGCCCGAGGTCGGCGAGCGTGGCCAGCGCGTCGGGAATGCGGCGAATGCGGTGCACCTTCGGCGCATCCAACCAGCGGTTTCGCCACCAGTCGACGAGGAACACCGCCTCCAGCGACTCCGCCACCCACGCCGCCGTGTGCGGGTCGTCCTCGAAGTGCGCGACGGCGCCCAGCTCCGCCGTCTTCCGGACCTTGAAGGCGGCTGGCGTCTCGTGCCAATCGGGCCGCAGGTGCACCTCGGGGACGAACCCGAACTGCTTCCGCAGCCAGCTTTCGGTATGCCCCCGCGCGATTTCGCCCCGCGCCGAGAGCACCTTGCATTCGAATTGGCGCGCGAGCTGGACCAGCCCCTCGCGGGCGCCCGGCATCGGTCCGCGCCCGTAGTAGCGCCAGCGTTCCGTCCGCCAGAGGAGCCCGCGCGTGCCGGGCGTATCCCGCCGCTTGTTCCGGCCCCGCCCGGGGTTGATGCCGAAGGGCGGATGGCACAGCACGCCATCGAGGTCGAATGTCAGAACCTGCACCCTGCTCCTCCTCCGCCCGTCGCGTGCGCTGAGTGTGCGGCCAACGTTCGCGGCTGCGCCAGTGGCGTGTATCGCCGCCCCGCGCGAGTGTTTCGCCCATGGACATCCTCACGGGGGCCGCGCTGTTCGGAGCCGCCTTCGCCGCCGGCGCCATCAACGCGGTCGCCGGCGGCGGCTCTCTCGTCAGCTTTCCCGCGCTCGTCGCCGCCGGGTACCCCTCGAAGGTGGCGAACGTGACCAATTCCGTCGCGCTCTGGCCGGGGTATCTCGGCGGTACGTTCGGCTACCGCGCCGAGGTGGTCGACCAGCGCACGCGCGTCCTGGCCCTCACCCTGCCGAGCATCGCCGGGGCCGTCCTGGGCGCGATCATCCTGCTCAAGACCCCCCAGTCCGCCTTCGACCTCATCGTGCCGTTCCTCATCCTGTTCGCCTGCGGCCTCATGGCCGTGCAGGACCGGCTCAGCCGCTTCGCCGCGAATCACCGCCTCGGCGCGCTCCACGCCGATCACGTCCCGTTCACCCTCGTGGCCTCGGTCTTTCTGCTTTCCATCTACGGCAGCTACTTCGGTGCCGGTCTCGGCATCCTGACGCTCGCCGTGCTTGGCATCCTCCTCCCGGACGACATTCAACGGTCGAACGCGCTGAAAGGCTTCCTTTCGCTCGTGATCAACGGCGCCGGGGTGCTGTACTTCGCCGTTTTCGGGCCCGTGCGCTGGGCCCCCGCGGCCGTCATGGCGGTGGGCGCGCTCGCTGGAGGCTACCTCGGGGTCGGCCTCGCGCGGCGGCTTGGGAAGCGCTGGCTCCGCCTCGCCGTCATCAGTTACGGCGTGATCGTGGCGTTGGTGCTGCTCTGGCGGGTGCTCGCCTGAATGGCCGGCATTCTCACGTTCGCGTTAACGTGCGTTGTGTATAATGCCGCCAAATGGGCCGAGATCCTCGTGAGTTCCTGCAGATTGGCGACGCCTCCGAGCGCACCGGGCTGACCCAGCGCACCCTTCGCTACTACGAAGAAAAAGGGCTGCTGCGCTCCCCCGCTCGCATGGAAGGCGGCTTCCGCCTTTACTCCGGCGACGACATCGACCGGCTCGAGCGCATCAAGGAACTTCGTGAGCTCCTCGGCTTCTCCCTCGCCGACATCAAGGAGATGCTCGACGCCGAGGATGTCCGCCTCCAGATCAAGTCCGAGTGGCGGAAGGATGCGGATGCGGCCGAGAAGGCGCAGAAGATGCGCGTCGCCCGCGAAATCACCCTCCAGCAGCTTCAGCTCATCGACCAGAAGATGGCCAAGATGGCGACCATGCGCGACCAGCTCGCCGAGCGCATCGCCAAGTACGACGCCAACCTGCGCCAGTGGTCCGAGGAGTCGGCCGCGCGTCAGCATTCCTGAACCGCCTGTGACTCCGGTCCTTCCCGCGCCCACTCGATGCCTTATGCTGTTGTGGACATGACGCTTTTCGACGCCCGCCAGCGCCCCCTTCGCGATCTCCGCATCTCGGTCACCGACCGCTGCAACTTCCGCTGCACCTACTGCATGCCGAAGGAGATCTTCGGGCCCGATCACGCCTTCCTCCAGCGTGACGAGCTGCTCTCCTACGAGGAGATCACCCGGCTCGCGCGCATCTTCGTGTCGCAGGGCATCGAGAAGATCCGGCTCACCGGTGGCGAACCGCTCGTCCGCCGCGACCTGCCCGCCCTGATCGAACAGCTTCGTACCATCCCCGGTCTCCAGGACCTCACGCTCACCACCAACGGCTCGCTCCTCCGGCAGCAGGCGAAACGGCTCAAGGAGGCGGGGTTGCAGCGCATCACCGTCTCCCTCGACGCCCTCGACGACGCCACCTTCAAGCGCATGAACGATGTTGGCGTCCCCGTCGCCACCGTCCTCGACGGCATCGAAGCCGCCCGCGAGGCCGGCCTGTGGCCGATCAAGGTCAACGCCGTCGTCGAGCGGGGCGTGAACGATGCCGGCATGGTCGACCTCGCCCGGCACTTCAAGGGCACGGGCGTCATCCTCCGTTTCATCGAGTTCATGGACGTGGGCACGACGAACGGCTGGAAGCTCGACCGCGTGGTGCCCCTGCGCGAAATGGCGGATCGCATCAACGCCGATCTCCCCATCGAGCCCGCGGAGGCGAACTACCGCGGCGAAGTCGCCAAGCGCTGGCGGTACCTCGATGGCAGCGGCGAGATCGGCTTCATTTCGTCCATCAGTCAGCCGTTCTGCGGCGACTGCACGCTCGCCCGCCTCTCCCCGGAGGGCGAGCTCTTCACCTGTCTCTTCGCCGCCCGCGGACACGATTTCCGCTCCCGCCTGCGCGATGGCTCCAGCGACGACGACCTCGCGGCCTACCTCGCATCCGTTTGGCGCGTCCGGGATGACCGCTACTCCGAGATGCGCACCGCCGAGACCAACGCGGCCGCCGCCCGCGTCGAGATGTCGCACATCGGCGGCTGAGTCGCCGCGCCCTCGCCCTCAGTGCCCGCCGGTGGGCCGGCGCCGCGGCGCCGCCCACCCGTCGGTTCCTAGACGATGACCATCTCCCGCGCCTTCGCGTACTGGTCGAGACCGAGCGCCGTGAGCGTCTCCGGCCTCGGCAGGCCGCTCTCCGCGTCCCAGCCCTGGCGCACGTAGTACTCGGTCACGATCTCGCCCTGCGCCTCGGGAGTGAGCCCCTCGTGGCCCGCGACACCCTCTTCGAAGCGCACCGGCAGCCGGTCGTCCACCCGCCGGACTCCTTCGCGCATGTTGAAGAGCCTCGCCATCGTCAGGCCGCGGCGCGCAATCGTATTCGCCTCGTCCTGGTCGATGCCCCAGCCCGTGACCGCGTTCACGATCTCCAGCGACTGGCCATCGTTGTACTGCAGGAAGTGGCACATCCCGAGCTGGTTGCGGCCACCGTTCTTCGAGTCGTGCTGCTGCATGTGATCGCCGCCGGTAGGCGCGGTGAGGTACGAACCACGCATGCGCGGCATGTGCCGCGGGTCGTGCATCGCCATTTCCATGCCCTTCACCGTCGTCAGGAACTTCTCCGTGCCACGGCCGACCTTCTCCGCCGCCCGCTGCGAGCCCTCGGCGAGGAGGTCGCCGAAGCCTTCGCGGTTCGCGATCATCTCGATCAGCCGCACCACGGAGTTGCCATCCCCCCAGGAGAGCTCGACCCCGCCCGTGTCCGCCCCCGTCAGCAGACCCTTTTCGAACGCCTCCATCGCCCACGCGATCGTGGTGCCGGTGGAGATCGTGTCCATGCCGAGCGCGTTGCACAGCTCGTTGCTCTTCAACAACGCCACGAGATCGGACACCCCAACCGTGGGGCCCAGCGCCGCGAGCGATTCGTACTCGGGCCCGCCGTACCGCGGGTTCACGGACCAGCGGCCCTCGGGGTCGGAGTGGATTGCCTTCCCCTTCCGCGTGACGCCTTCGTTCTCCTTGCGCTGCTCGACCTGCACGACCTTCTTGCAGCGAACGGAGCAGGCGTAGCACGCGCCCATGTCGACCCGGAACTGCTCGGCCACGGCCACGGCGTCCACCATGTCGACCTGGTCGAACTTACCCATGCGGTAGTTCAGCGTGGGCAGTCCGCCTTCGAGGCTCTTGCCGCGCATCGCCGCGCCCGTGCCGTACTCGTGGAACCCACGGTGCACGTCATCGACGGTGGAAGCGACCCACTTCGCCATGCTCATGAGGGCGGCCTTGTCCGCGATCTTCACGGGCTGCGTGCCCCGCACGGCGATCGCCTTCAGCTTCTTCGAACCCATGACCGCGCCCATCCCGGTGCGGCCCGCCACTTCGTTCAGGTCATTCGCCACGAGCGCGAACCGCACGAGCTTCTCGCCCGCCGGCCCGCACTGCGCGATGCGCGACAGCGGCTCGCCCAGCTCCTCGCGGATGGTGTCTTCGACCACGTCCGCCACGCGGCCCCAGAGGTGGCCCGCATCGCGGATCTCCACCTCGCCGTCCTTGATCCAGAGCCACACCGGCGTTTCCGAGGCCCCGTGCACGACGATTCCGTCCCACCCCGCGCGCTTCAGCTCGGCGCCCCAGTACCCGCCCGATTCGGCTTCGCCCCACGCCCCCGTCAGCGGCGATTTTCCGCCCACTGAGTGGCGGCCCGCACCCGGGACCGGCGCTCCCGTAAGCACGCCCGGTGCGAACACCAGCACGTTCTCAGGCCCCAGCGGGTCGGCTCCCGCGGGGACCTCCGTCAAAAGGTAATGCGCGATGAGCGCCCGGCCGCCGCCGAAGTTCCGGAACCACGCGTCGCCAAGACTCTCCGTCCACGTCCGCCGCGCGGAGAGGTCGACGTGCAGAATCTTGTCCCAGTAGCCGTGCCGTTCAGTCATGTCTGCGTCCTTGAAGAGGGTGGGGTCAGCCGCCTTCCATGGGGCTGAACATCGTGACATCGTCGCCGTCGGCGATGACGTCCTCGCGTTTGGCGAGTTCGCCGTTGATACCGATCGTCACCAGGTCGTCGTCG
Source organism: Candidatus Amarobacillus elongatus (assembly GCA_016703545.1). Classification (GTDB taxonomy): domain Bacteria; phylum Chloroflexota; class Dehalococcoidia; order Tepidiformales; family Tepidiformaceae; genus Amarobacillus; species Amarobacillus elongatus. The sequence goes on along the minus strand of JADJBX010000001.1, from coordinate 241,222 downwards.
GGGATCCCGAGCAGTTCCAGCAGCCCCGCGGCCGTCGTGCCGCGGGGGCACGTCACCCGGCGCGTGCCGTTCTCCGCCTTCGCGAAGTACTTGCGCAGGTCGGCGAAAAGCGTGACGCGGAACGCGACGGTGGCGCTCTCCCGGGTGCCGGGGGACGTTCGGTCCATGGTGTAGCGCACTCTAACGGACCCGGCGCGCGCGCGCCGTCATGCTCCGCCCGGCATATCGCGCGGTGTCCTCCATCCTTCCCCTTCTCCCTCGTTGCCCCCGGGTATCGCGCTCCTTACCATCGCGGCAGCACCACAGGGAGGCTCCAATGGCTGACGGCTTCGAGTTCCCGGTTGATCGCACGCAGGTCATGTTGTTCGCGCGTGCGGTCCTGGACGGGCGCCCCGAATTCACCGACCCGCACGACCCGGCGACGGTCGCTCTCGGCGGCATGGTCACCCCACCCACCTTCGTCCAGTGCAGCGCGCACTACCAGCCGGATTACGCGCTCGACCTCACCCGCCCGCGCAAGGGCCCCCCGCCCGCGCACCGCGGTGATGGTGGCGGCGGCGGCCTCGGCCGCGGCCTGCACGCCGAGCAGCACTACGAATACCATCACCCCATCCACGTCGGCGACACCCTCACCGTCACCAACCGCCCCGGCGAGCGCTGGGAAAAGGAAGGCCGCCGCGGGGGCAAGCTCCTCTTCAGCGAGTCCATCACCGAGTACCGCAACCAGGACGGCGTCCTCTGCGTGACCGCGCGCAGCGTGGGCGTTCAAACCGAAAAAGCCGTCGAGCAGTAGGAGCACACCCGTGACGCTGAAAGTTGGCGACAAGCACGAAGCGGTCGTGATCGAAAAGGTCAGCCGCACGCACACCACCAAGTACGCTGGCGCAAGCGGCGACTATAACCCGCTTCACCATGACGACGGTGTCGCGCAGAACCTCGCGGGCTACCCGAGCGTCTTCGCCCACGGCATGCTCTCGATGGGCCTCACCGGCCGCATGCTGACGGACTGGCTTGGGCCCGTCGCGCTGCGCAAGTTCGGCGTGCGCTTCACGAAGCAGGTCTGGCCTGGCGACACCCTCACCTCGAAGGCCGAGGTCGTCTCCGTCGGCGAATACAACGGCGAGCCCGTCGCCACCATCAAGGTCTGGACCGAGAACCAGAACGGCGAGTCCGTCGTCGAAGGCGAAGCCGTCGCGGTGAACGCCTGATCGCGATCCCAACGCTCGCGGGGCCCCATGGCCCCGCGGGTCAGCGTGCGAACTGCCGCAGTCGCTTCCCTTCGGCGGCCGTGGCGATGAGCTCCTCGAGCCGCCGAAGGCGCGTCTCGTCCCGCTTCGCCGACATCACGTGGTACAGCGCCATCTTCCGATAGCCCGCGGGCGCCTTTTCGAACCACCGCGCGGCGTTCTCGTTCGCCGCCAGCCGTGCCGCGAACTCCGCCGGCAGCTCGACCAGGTGCCGCTGCTCGTAGGTATACACCCCGGACTTCGCGTCCTCGCGTGCTGCGAACGCACGCAACCCCGCCGGCCACATCAACCCCTCCGCGGTCAGCCGCTCCACTTTCGCGATGTTGACGGCGCTCCAGTTGCTCTTTGGCTTCCTCGGCGTGAACCGGTTCGTGTAGCTCTCCCGGCCGAGGCTCTTGCGGATGCCGTCGATCCAGCCGAAGCAGAGCGCCTGGTCCACCGATTCCGACCACGACGGCGAAACCCTGCCCGTGCCCGCCTTCCAGTACCCGGCCCACATCTCCCGTTCGGTCTCGTGGTTCGCCTCGAACCAGGCGCGCAGATCGGCCGGGGAATCGAAAAACAGGGGTTCCACGCGATAACCGTAGCAAACCGCTCCCGCGGCTGCCTCCCGCGAGCACGCTTACGCCGGCCGCGCTCCGCATCTCCCCACACTCATAAGAGGAGGATGCGAGTGAACACCCAGGTCCCCGACGCACGATTCCGCCGGCTTCGGCTCTACAACGTGGTGATGGGCATCCTGCACCTCGTGCAGGGAGCGGCGATCCTTGCGCTCAGCAACGATTTCGGCCTCCCCGTGACCGCCACCTTCATGGAGAACGCCCCCGGCGCCGAGCCGCCCTCGCTCGACGTCCTGTTCGACCTTCGCATCGGCCCGGCCGTCGCCGCCTTCGCGCTGCTCTCCGCGCTGGCGCACTTCGTCCTCGCCTCGCCGATTGGCTTTCCCTGGTACCGCCGCAGCCTCGCGCGCTTCCGCAACGACGCCCGCTGGATCGAGTACTCCGTCAGCGCGTCCATCATGATCGTCCTCATCGCGATGCTCACGGGCATCAGCGATATCGCGGCCCTTGTGGCCCTCTTCGGCGTCAACGCCTCGATGATCTTCTTCGGGCTCGTCCAGGAGCACTACACCCGTCCCGGCGAGGGTAGCCTTCTGCCCTACTGGCTCGGTTGCATCGCCGGCGCGGTCCCGTGGGTGGCCATCGCCATCTACTTCTTCAGCCCCGGGTCCAGCGCCACGCCGCCGGGCTTCGTCTACGGCATCTTCATTTCGCTCTTCCTCTTCTTCAACGTCTTCGCCGTGACCATGTGGCTCCAGTACCGGCGCATCGGACCCTGGCGCGACTACCTGTTCGGCGAATCCACGTACATCTTCCTCAGCCTCACCGCCAAGAGTGCCCTCGCATGGCAGGTCTTCTTTCCGACGCTGCTCGATTGACCCACGGTCCAAGGGGTGTGCGCTCCGCCTCGTTTCTCATTCCCCGCCCGCTGGTACCATCGGAAGACCCACAGCCACGGAGCCCGCAATGAGCGTCCTGTCGCAGCGCGACCCCGAGATCGCCGCCATCATCGCCGACGAGCGTGTCCGCCAGGTCGAGACCCTCGAAATGATCGCCAGTGAGAACTACGCCTCGGCGGCCGTTCTCGAAGCGACCGGTTCCGTGTTCACGAACAAGTACGCCGAGGGTTACCCCGGTAAGCGCTACTACGCCGGCAATCAGCACAGCGACCGGCTCGAAAACGCCGCCATCGACCGCGCGAAGGCGCTCTTCGGCCTCCCCCACGTCAACGTGCAGCCCAGCTCCGGCGCCGAGGCGAACATGGCGGCCTGCTTCGCCACCATCCAGCCCGGCGACACGGTCATGGGCCTGAACCTGGACCAGGGTGGGCATCTCACCCACGGTTCGCCCGTGAACTTCAGCGGCCGCCTGTACAACTTCGTGCCCTACAGCGTGGACCGTGAATCCGAGGCGCTGGACCTCGCCGCCATCCGCCAGCAGGCGGTCGAATGCAAGCCCAAGCTGATTGTCGCCGGCTACACGGCCTACCCGCGCAAGATCGACTTCGCAGGCTTCCAGGAGATCGCGCGGGAAGTCGGCGCGCTCCTCATGGTCGATATGTCGCACATCGCCGGGCTCATCGCCGCCGGGGAGCACATGTCTCCCACCGGCTACGCCGACATCGTCACCACCACCACCCACAAGACGCTCCGCGGCCCGCGCGGCGGCATGATCCTGACCACCGAGGATTGGGCCGAGGCGGTCGACAAGGCCGTCTTCCCCGGCACCCAGGGCGGTCCCCACCTCCACACCATCGCGGGCAAGGCGGTCGCTTTCGCCGAAGCCGCCACCCCCGCCTTCAAGGCGTACGCGCGCACGATCGTCGAAAACGCGGCCGCCCTCGCCGAGGCCCTGCAGTCCGGCGGCCTCCGCCTCGTGTCCGGCGGCACCGACAACCACCTCATCCTCGCCGACTGCAATAGCGTCGGCATCAGCGGCCTGAAGGCGCAGAACGCGCTCCAGGGCGCGGGCATCATCACCAACAAGAACACGATCCCCTACGACACGCGCTCGCCGTTCGTCGGCAGCGGCCTGCGCCTTGGCACCCCGGCGCTCACCTCCCGCGGCATGGGCGCCGATGAGATGAAGCGCGTCGCCAGCTGGATCCTGCGCGTCCTCAAAGACCCGGACGGCGATGGCGTGCGCGAGACCGTTCGCAAGGAAGTGGCCGAATTTGCCCGCCCCTTCCCCGTCCCCGGCATCACCGACGCCGCATGAACCGCCTTCAGGGCACGGAGACAAAGAAAGAAGCCCCCGTCACCGGGGGCTTCTTCGTGTGTTCGGCACTGCTGGAGAGGTAGGAGAGGGAGGCAGTTGCCGGTCTGGCCATCCCCGTCCCGCTGACCGGCGGAACGGGTGGATAAGCGCGTTGAGTTTGGAAGCAGGGTTGTCGCAGCATGCCACCGGGCCGGTGGCGGTGAAGCGGGGAAGGATGTCTGCGACAACCCCGTCTCCCTGATCACTACGTTAGAACTCCCATGTGAAACCGATTCGGGGTTCGTGTAAACGCTCTGCAAAACATCGTTAGGTCCCGTTAACCTTTCGGCCACTTCCTGCAACGCCTGCTTAACACCCGCTCAACCCCCGCCTCGGCCCGTTCCACTTCCGCTCGCTGGAGCCAATCGCGAACCCCGTGCTATGCTCGCTGAGCCTGCTTGGGGACTCGTCTAATGGTAGGACAGCAGATTCTGGATCTGTATGTGGGGGTTCGACTCCTCCGTCCCCAGCCAGCCTTCCTCCCCTGCTGAACGCGCTTCCCCCTCCGTTCCCGCGTCTCCACCGGTCGCCGCGACCTCGCGCCATGCCGGTGGCTGTCCTTTCCTCTATCCTCTCCCCACTTCCACCGGAGAGGTCCCCCATGCAGTTCGGACTCCACATCGGCCAGCAGAACATCACCATGGACGAGTGCCGCCGCCTCTGGCGCTGGGCCGATACCGCCGGGTTCGACTGGGTCGACGTCTGGGACCACTTCTATGAAGCCCCACCGATTGACGGCGAAGGCAGCTGTTTCGAAGCCACGACCTGCATGGCCGCCATCGCCTGCGAGACCACGAACTGCCGCATTGGCGTCCTCGTCCTCGGCATGAACTACCGCCATCCGGCGGTGCTCGCGAACGCCCTCGTCACCATCGACCACCTCAGCGGCGGCCGCCTCGAGATCGGCCTCGGTGCGGGCTGGCACGAGATGGAGTACCGCGCCTACGGCATCCCCTTCCGGCCCATCAAGGAGCGCATGGACATGCTCGAGGAGGGCGTCCAGGTCGTTCGCCTCCTGACTACGCAGGAGCGCTCCAACTTCGAAGGCAAGTACTACCGGCTGGAGAACGCGGCGTGCAAGCCCCGCCCGGTGCAGGCCCGGCCCCGCATCTGGATCGGTGGCAACGGCGAGAAGCGCACGCTCCGCATCGCCGCTCGTCACGGCGACGGCTGGAACACGCCGTACACCTCGCCCGAGGAGTTCAAGCGTCTCTCCGGCGTGCTCGACATGTGGTGCGAAAAGGAGGGCCGCGACCCCGCCAGTATCGAGCGGAATGTGAACCTCAGCTTCCACATGGCCGCCAACGCTTCGGGCCTCGCCGCCGCCGAGCAGCAGTACCGCGACACCTGGGGCGCCGCCGCCGAGCCCATGCGGGCCCGCGGCGTCGTCACCGGCCTCCCCGGACCAGGCGCTGGACCTCGTCTCGCGATACGCCGAGGCCGGGGCCGCCCGCGTCAACATCGCCATTCGCCCGCCGGTGGATTGGGACGCCCTCCACGCCTGGGCCGAGACCATCATCCCCGCGTTCGCGAAGAAGTGAGCCACGCGCGCGGCACGTCCGATCACGCCGGGAAGCGCGAAGTGCGGGATACTTTGGGCAACCAAAGGAAGTGATATGAAGACTTACAGCCTGTTTGTCATGGATTACGTCGTCGTCGAGGCCGAGGACGAAGAAGAAGCCAAGGCCGAGGCCCAGGCCTGGCTCGCCGACCTCATCGCCGAGGGCGAAATCACCTGGGACGTCGTCGAGGGCGACGCCAGCGAAGGTGAGGACGAAGACGACGAAGACGGCGACGAAGAGGACGGCGAGGACGAATAGACCCCCCGCGAGGGGCGGCGCGCCTTACCGGCGGCGCGGCCCCTCGGGCGGCATCGGCTGCCCCTCCACGATCGGCTGGCACTTCGGGCACCAGGTCGTGTAGCGAATGTCCACGCCCTGCCGGTTCATGCGCAGGCGGGTGAAGCATCGCCGGCAGGGTTGCCCCGGCCTCGCGTACACCCACATCGTCGGACGCCTCGGCACGACGTCATCCGGTCCCGGTTTCCCCACGCTGGCGCGCAACAGCTCCCGCGCCTTCGCGATCAGCGCGCGCAGCGTCTCGTCATCGAGGCTGCCGACGGTCCGCCACGGATTGATGCCGCAGTGGAAGAGCGTCTCGTGCTTCCAGATGTTCCCCACCCCGGCGATGGCACGCTGGTCCATGATCGCGTCGCCGATGGTGAGTGCGGCGCGTGATGGCGCTCGCAGCCGCGCGAACGCCTCCGCCGCGTCGAAGTCGTCGTCAATCAGGTCCGGACCCAGCCCCGCGATCGGCTGATGCGCCGCCAGTGCCCGCTCCTCGATCAGTTCGATCACCGGCGCGCTGAAGTTCACGACCACCGCCTCCGCGACCTCCAGGACAAGCCGTGCCTCGCGTTCCGGTTTCCGCCACGGCTCGCCTTTCGCGTACACGTGCCACGTGCCGTACATGCGAAGGTGGCCGCGCAGCGCGAGCCCGTTCTCGAAGCTAATGATCAGGTTCTTCCCCTGCGACCGGACGCCGGTGCACCGCTTTCCCACGATCAGCTGCACTCGCGGAACGGGACCGGGACCGTGGCTGCGCGCGGCCTCGATGACCTCGCCTTCGAGCACGGGCCGCAGCTTGTTGGCGAAGCGAAAGAGGCTATCGCCCTCGGGCAAGCGCCACCTCCCGCTGGGGCGACGGGTGGTACGAGAGGCCCCGGTACCCGGTCGTGAACCCCGCCTCCACGAACGCCTCCGCCCGCGGCGACTTCGATGCCTCCACCGCGTCGATGCGTTCGAACCGCAGCCCCCGGCCGCCGGGCGGCATCGCCGCCGCCAGCGCCCCCACCGCCAGCGCCGCCATCTCCGGCTCGTCGAAGGCGGGCAGCGTGACGATCGCCTTGCCACCCCGTTCGAGATACAACAGCGGTTCCCCATCGACGACCACGACGCGCGCCCCGGCGGCCCGCTGCAACGGCCGTACCTCGCCCTCGCGCCGGGGCCATGGAAGCGTCGCGCCATAGGGGTTGGCCGGGTCGGTCGCCGCCAGTACGTGGGCGACGGGCTCGTCGGGCCGTTCGCGCTCGGCGCGTAACCGTTCCACCGCCGCCGGCAGCGCAAACTGCGCGCCCCCAAGCCCCTCGATGAAGTACCCGCGCCGCACCCGTCCGCCCTCCTCCATCGCCTTCAGCACGGGGTATACCGCGGCGAACCCACCGCTGATACCCTCGGCCGCCGCCGTCTCACGCGTCACCACGCCGTACCGTTCCAGCAACATCGTCGCGAGCGCGTGCGCGCGCGCCGTCCCCGATTCCGCCGTCTCCGCGGCCGGTTGCGTCAGCGACCATCGCCCCGCGGCCTCGGGCGGCACCAGCGATGCCCGGCTGCGTGGGGCGGCAGGCGCGCCCGCCTTCCTGGGGTATGCCAGCGCCCGCAGCGCCGAGAACGTGTCGTTCGTGACCCGTCCCTCCCACGCGAGCTGCCATAGCGCCTCCAGCACGTCCTTCGGGTGCGTGGCCGTCCCGCGCGCGATCTCCGCGAAGAACGACGCGCCGTAGGTCTTCAGGTGCGACAGGATTGCTGCCTGCAGCGGCGTGGGGTCGCCCGCCTCGACGGCCGGCAGGTCGAACAGCCGCTCCCGCCGGTAGATGGCAATCCGCCCGTCGTCGCGCCCGAGGCTGCCCCGCCCGACCCACGCCACCTCCCCCGCCGCGCCCAGCTCGTCGAGGAAGCGAGGCTGGTAGTTCGCCACCCGCGCCGGGAGCACGTCCCGTTCGATGACGGACGCCGGCAGCGGCAGCCCCTCAAGCTGCAGGAGCACATCCCGCAGCCGGTCGCTGCCCGTGCGCGCGTTGCCGATGCCCTGCCACCCGGCGAGGAAGCGCGCGTACGCTGCCGGCGAGACCGGCTCGACCTCGCGCCGCAGCTTCGCCAGGGAACGCCGCCGCAGGCCGCGCAGCACCTCGGGGTCGCACCACTCCCGCTCGTGCCCTCCGGGCCGGAAGTCGCCGTGGAGGAGAGCGCCGGCCGCGGTCATCGCATCGAGGGTGGCCCGCACGAGCCCTTCGGGGAGGCTCCATCGTGCCGCCGGAGCCGCGGCGACGAATGGTGAATGCGTCCGCGCGTAGCGGGCGAGCAGCCCTTCCAGGGGGCGCTCCGACTTCCGCAGGAACGCCTCCGGCACACCCAGCGGCGTCGCCACGCCGAGCGCATCCCGGTACCGGCCGGCGTCCTCGATCGGGATCCACCGCTCCTCCCCCGCGATACGCACGCGGCACGCCCGATGGCTCGCCTCCAGCCCGGCCAGCCAGCCCGGGGCGGCGCCGGCGTCGCTGCTGCGCGCCGCCACCTCATCCGCCGTGAGGTCGCCAAGCCGCCGCAGGAGGTCGTGCGCCTGGTCTTCGTTGCGCGCCTTTCGCTGCCCCACGAGCGCCTGCAGCTCCAGCTCCAGGTCCGTCACGGCGCCCGGGTCGAGCAGCTCGCGCAGTTCGTCCTCGCCGAGCAGGTCCCGCAGGAGGTTGCGATCGAGCGCGAGGGCCTGCGCGCGCCGCTCCGCCAGCGGCGCGTCCCCTTCGTACATGTACGCGGCGACATAATCGAACAGGAGCCCGCGCGCGAACGGCGACGCCTCCTGCAGCTCCACGGAATGCACGCGAATCTGCCGGCCGCGCACCTGCGCGAGAATCTCCACCAGCCCCGGCAGGTCGAACACGTCCCGAAGACACTCCCGGTACGTCTCGAGGATGATCGGGAACGAGCCGTAACGGGCCGCGACGGCCATGAGGTTCGCGGAACGCTGGCGCTGCAGCCAGAGCGGCATCCGCGCGCCGGGGCGCCGCCTTGGCAGCAGCAACGCACGCCCGGCGTTCTCCCGAAAGTGCGCCGCGAACAGCGCCGTATCCGCCAACCGCCCGATCACCAGCTCCTCGATCTCTTCCGGCGACGGGAAGAGCATCTCGTCCCCCGGCGGTTCGTCTCCCCCCGCGAAACGGATCGCGATCCCGTCGTCGCTCCACAGCGTCTGGACATCGAACCCCGTGCGCTCCACGAGCACCGCCTCGATCGCCTGGGACCACGGGGCGTGTACGCGCCCGCCGAACGGCGAGAGGATGATGGTTCGCCAGTCGCCCAGCTCATCGCGGTACCGCTCGACGACGATGCTGCGGTCCGTCGGCAGCGCCCCCGCGGCCTCCTTCTCCTCGGCGATGTAGTCGATGAGGTTCCGCGCGGCGAGCGGATCGAGCGCGTGCTCGGTCGTGAGCAGGGCCGTCGCGGCGGCGTCATCGGTGATGCCGTCGAGCACGCGCGTGAATTCTCCAATCGCGCGTCCGAACTCGAGTGGCCGCCCGACGCCGTCCCCCTTCCAGAACGGCATCTTCCCCGGCTCTCCCGGCGCCGGCGACACGATCACCTGGTCCCGCGTGATCTGCTCGATGCGCCACGTCGTCGCGCCGAGGAGGAACGTCTCCCCGGGGCGGCTTTCGTACACCATCTCCTCGTCCAGCTCGCCCACGCGCGGCCCGCCTTCGCCCAGGAACACCCCGTACAGCCCCCGGTCCGGGATCGTCCCCGCGTTCACGACGGCGATCGTCCGCGCATCGCGCCGCGACGACAGCACGTTCGTCGTCCGGTCCCACAGGATGCGTGGGCGAAGGTCCGCGAATTCATCCGAGGGGTACTGCCCCGCGAGCATCCCCAGCACGCTTTCGAGTACGTCACGGGAAAGGTCCGCGAACGTGTACGTCCGCCGGACCAGCTTCTCCAGGTCCTCGACGGTCCAATCGTCCGCCGCGCAGATGGCGACGATCTGCTGGGCGAGCACGTCGAGCGGGTTCTTCGGTACCTCCGTGCGCTCGATCAACCCCTTGCGCATGCGCTCGACCAGCACCGCGCATTCCAGCAGGTCGCCCCGGAACTTCGGGAAGATGCGGCCCACGCTCGGCGCATCGACCTGGTGGCCTGCGCGCCCCACGCGCTGAAGCCCCCGTGCCACGGACTTCGGCGACTCCACCTGGATGACCAGGTCGACCGCTCCCATGTCGATGCCGAGCTCCAGCGAGCTGGTGCATACCAGTCCCGGCAGCAACCCCGCCTTCAGCCGCTCCTCGATGTCGAGACGCTGTTCGCGCGAGACCGAGCCGTGGTGCGCTCGCAGGAGCTCCTCGCCCGCCATCTCGTTCAGGCGCGCGGCCAGGCGCTCGGCGAGGCGCCGGTTGTTCACGAAGATCAGTGTCGAAGTGTGCGCCTTCACCAGCTCCAGCAGCCTGGGGTAGATCGCCGGCCAGGCCGATGAGCGCGCCTCCGCGAGGTTGCCGTCCCGCGCCGGTTCGTGCTGGATCGCGTTCTCGTACGGGCGCGACATGTCCTCCAGCGGCACGATCACCTCGAGGTCGAGCTGCTTGCGCGTGCCCGCATCGGCGATTCGCACCGGCCGGTCGCCACCGAGATACCGCGCGACCTCCTCCAGCGGCCGTTGCGTGGCCGAGAGGCCGATGCGCTGCGGCGGCACGTTCGCGATCGCCTCCAGCCGCTCCAGCGACAGGGCCAGGTGCGATCCGCGCTTGGTCGCCGCCATCGTGTGGATCTCGTCGACGATGACCGTGTGGACGGTGCGCAGCACCTCCCGCGAGCGGGACGTGAGCATGAGGTACAGCGATTCCGGCGTCGTGATGAGGATGTCGGGCGGGTCGCGGCGGATCTCCTCGCGTTCCCGGGTCGGCGTGTCACCGGTGCGCGTCGCCACCGCGATATCCGGCGGCTCCAGCCCTTCGCGCAGTGCCGCCACGCGCAACCCGGCGAGCGGCGCACGCAGGTTCCGTTCGACGTCGTACGAAAGCGCCTTCAGCGGCGAAACGTACAGGACGCTCACGCCGCGCCGCTTCTCCCGCGCGCCCTTGCGGGTTGCCGGCGCGAACACCGCCTCGTGGGTGCGAAGGGCGAGCCGGTCGAGGCACCAGAGGAACGCCGCCAGCGTCTTCCCCGAGCCCGTCGGCGCACAGAGCAGCGTATGGGCCCCCGACGCTATCGCGTCCCAGCCCATCTCCTGCGCCTGCGTCGGCCCGGCGAAGGCATCGCTGAACCACGCCCGGGCCACGGGCGAGAATCGTTCCAGCGCCGGGCCGGGCTTCGCGTTCGCCGTCATCCGTTCATTGTGCCAGAGCGCACCCCGCCCGAACACAAGTTCTGGTAGCCCGCGCCATCGTCTCCTCGTCCACCCGGTACCGGGGAAAGAGCGTGAGGAAGTACGCCTCCGCGAAGGCGTTCTCGTCCCGCGTGAAGGCGCCCGGCGCCTCGGCGAAGAAGCGGTCGTAGTACGGCGCCAGCAGCTCCCGCTGGTGCGGCCAGTTGAAGCCGCCCATCGCCGCTCGCGTCAGGTGGAACGACCCGAACCCGTCACCGAGGAACCTGTCCCACGCCTCCGCCTTCGCCCCCGCGTCCGGGCGCGAGACCTCGGCCGCAATCTTCGCGCGCGAACCGCGGTCCGAGGGATCGCGCTCCACTTCCGCCGCCAACCGCGCCTCCGCGCCTTCCAGCCCGTACGCCACGAACTTCGTCGCGAGGCTCCAGCGCATGTCCTGGTCGATGGTCAGCCCTTCCACCGTGCGCTCACCGTCGGCGAGCGAGGCCGCGAAACGGAGGTCGGCCTCCGTCTCTGCGGCTCCGACCAGCGCTCGTGCCCAGATGATTTGCGCGTCCCCGGTGGCCGCCTGCAGCCCCGTCCAGGCGGTTTCGAACAGCCGGTGCGCCTGCTCCGGCCGCCATGCGTCCGGCAGCAGCCGCGTCAGCGCCAGCGACGCCTGCCCCAGCACCGACTCCACAATCGTGATGTCCGGCTCCCGCACGACCTTGGTATTCACCAGGTCGAGGTACTCCTGCGCCTTCAGCTGCGCGTCCCGCGTCATATTCCACAGCGACGACCAGAGCAGCTGCCGGAGCAGCGTGTCGTCCACGCGGTCGATGTTGCCCTTCACCCACGCCACCGACTCGGCGTCGAGCGCGACCTTCGCGTAGGCGTAATCGCCGTAGTTCGGGAAGACGAGCGACGGCTTCGGCTTGCCCTCGGCCTCCGGGATGACAACCTCCGTGGTCGCGATGCGCGCGGGGATGGACGTGATCTCCATCGTCCCGTCGGCATCGCGCAGCAGCCCGATTTCGAGCGTGTGCGGCCGGATCGTCGGGTACTCCTCCGGCGCCGTCTGCGTGAGCGCGAGGCGCGTGACCCGCTCGCCATCCGCCTCCCACTGCGCCCCCAGCGTGTTCAGCGACGGCGTCTCCAACCACGCCCGCGACCACTCCGAAAGCGACTGTCCGCTCCCGGCTTCGAGCGACTGCATGAACTGCGCGAGGGTCGCGTTCGAATACGCGTGCGTGCGGAAGTAGTGCCGCATGCCCTCGCGGAACCCCTCCATGCCGATCGCCGCCACCAGCTGCTTCAGCACCGAGGCGCCCTTGCCGTACGTGATCCCGTCGAAGTTGAGGAACGTCTCCTCCGTGTCGTTCACGACGGCGGCGATGGGATGGGTCGTCACCAGCTGGTCCTGCCGGTATGCCCAGTTCTTGATCGCCGTGCTGAAGTCCTGCCACCCGTTCGTGAAGCGCGTCGCGCTCGTCATCGAGAGGTAGGACATGAACGTGGCGAAGCTTTCGTTCAGCCAGAGGTCGTTCCACCAGCGCATGGTGACGAGGTCGCCGAACCACATGTGCGCCATTTCATGCAGCACCACCTCGGCCCGGCGCCGCCGCTGGTTCTCCGTCGGAGGGTCGCGGTAGACCATGAACTCGTTGTGCGTCACGCACCCGACGTTCTCCATCGCCCCCGCGTTGAACTCCGGCACGAACAGCTGGTCGTACTTGCCGAAGGGGTAGGGGAAGTCGAAGAAGTCGGCGTAGAAGTCCAGGCCCTGCTTCGTGATTTCGAACAGTTCGGCCGTGTCGAGGTACTTCGCCATCGACTTTCGGCAGTACAGCCCCAGCGGGATCTCCCCGTGCTGGTCACGAAACGCCTGGTACGGCCCCGCCACGAGGGCGAACAGGTAGGTGCTGAACGGCTTCGTGGTTTCGAAGGTCCACGTCGACCGGCCGCCGCCCGCTTCCGTGCGGCCCGTCTCGCGGCTGTTCGCGACGAGCTCCCAGTGCGAGGGCGCCGTCACCGTCAGCGCATAGGAGGCCTTGATGTCCGGCTGGTCGAACTGCGGGAAGAGGCGGTGCGACTCGTACGGCTCGAAGTTCGTGTAGAGGTACTCTTCGCCGTCCTCCGGGTCGGTGAACTGGTGGAACCCGTCGCCGCTGTGGTCGTAGTCGTTCTCGTAGACGATGTGGAGTTCGTTCGCGCCCTCGCGCAGGGCCTCCCCGGGGATCGTCAGCCGGTAACCCGTCCACTCTGGAGCGGCGATGACCTGGCCGTTCGCCTCCAGCCGCTCGATCGTCTTCCCGCGGTAATCAAGGAAGAGGCTGCCCCGCCCCGTGAGGTCAAACGCGATGGTCACGTCGCCGTGGTACGTCGCGCTCCCCGGCGTGATGTCCAGCGCGAGCCGGTAGCTGGTCTTCGAAACCCGCGCCGCTCGCGCTTCCGCGTCCACCTGGCTCAGTACATCCCGGTGGCTGCTGCCCGTTACCTGCATGATGCCCCCTCGCGCATGTGCGCATCGTCACTTCGCTCCAAGGCTATCAGCGGGGCATGGGGGGCCGCCACCGGAAACGCGTGAAAGCGCCGTCAGCCCCCGAGCACCTGCGCCGCGTGCTCCCGCAGGTGGCGTGCATGCTGCTCCATGATCCGCTGCACCGACCCCATGCGCTCGTGCGGCATCGCGAGGTCCTTCTCGGTCACGTACTTCAACCGGCCGTCCGCCTTCGCCGCGGCGGCCTCGAACGCGGCCAGCGCCTCGCTGGCCGTCGGCATGGGCGGGCGGTCCACGTCGATGCCGGGGTACCCGCATGCCGCGCACACCTCCGAGGCGTACCGCTGCTCGTATGGGATCGCGTGCTCGGCGACCTGCCGCGGCGACCACGCGGCCTCGCCTTCGCCCCCGGCCGGCGCGACCTCCCAGCGGTCGACCGCTGCCTCCACTGCGGCGCGAAAGGCGGCGCGTCCCTCTGCAATCGCGGCTCGAAGCTCGTCCGGCGTGGCCATGCCCTCACCCCCGGGACGAAAAATGGCGCCCGCGGCAAGTCTCGCGGGCGCCGATGCTACCGGCGTGCCGGGCCCTGCTATCCCGCTTCGGGGAAGGTCACGCAGGTCGTGGTGCTTTCGATGCCATCGACCGCGCGGATGTGCCGCGAAATCACCGACGGCACGTCCGTCAGGTTCGGCACTTCCACGACCGCGACGATGTCGTACGGCCCCATCACCTGGTACACCTCGGCGATGCCGCTCACGGCGCGGAGCTGCTCGAACACCGTCACGGTCTTCGCGGGGTCGACAACGATGAGAACGAACGCCTTGACTGACATGGGTCACAGCTCCGATTCGAGGTTCAGCGCGCTCAGCACGGCGATCGCTCGCGTGTGAGTACCACCGCCGTCACCGTACCACCGGCGGGTTTCCGAAAGGTTTCGCCGCATGGCCCCGCTTTCCCCGGGCCACCGGGCCAACCCCGCCGCGGCGGGCTCTACTCCTCCCGGAGTTTGAGGACCGCCATGAACGCTTCCTGCGGGATCTCGACGTTGCCCACGCGCTTCATCTTCTTCTTGCCCTCGGCCTGCTTCTCCAGCAGCTTCCGCTTGCGCGTGATGTCGCCGCCGTAGCACTTCGCCAGCACGTTCTTGCGCATCGCCCGGATCGTCTCTCGCGAGATAATCCGGCCACCGACGGCCGCCTGGATGGGAACGTCGAACATCTGCCTTGGGATGAGCTCGCGCAGCTTTGAAACCAGCACGCGTCCCTCGCGCTGCGCGTTCGCGGTGTGAGTGATCAGCGAAAGCGCGTCCACGGGGACACTGTTCACGAGCACATCGACCTTCACCAGCGCGGCCTCGCGGTACCCCTCGAGGCGGTAATCGAGCGATGCGTAGCCGCTCGTGGACCCCTTCAGATAGTCGTAGAAGTCCACGAGGATCTCGGCCATCGGCACGTCGTATTCGAGCATGACGCGCGCCTCGCCCGGCGAGAGCTCACTCTCCGGCTCCAGGTACTCCATCCGCAGGAACTGGCCGCGGCGCGTCGTCACCAGCTCCATCACCTGCCCGATGTACCGGCTGGGCGTGATCACGTCGATCTTCGCCCACGGCTCCTCGATCTTCTCGATGCGCGAGGGGTCCGGCAGGTCCGCCGGGTTATCGACGAGCACGACCTCGCCGTTCGTCACCGTCACGTGGTACTCCACGCTCGGAGCCGTGGTCAGGAGGCTGAGGTTGTACTCGCGCTCCAGCCGTTCGCCCACGATTTCGAGGTGCAGCAGGCCGAGGAAGCCGCAGCGGAAGCCGAACCCCAGCGCCGCCGATGACTCCGGTTCGTACACGAGCGATGCGTCGTTGAGGCTCAGCTTCGCCAGCGCCTCGCGCAGCTCCTGGTACTGATCCGAATCGGTCGGGTAGAGGCCCGCGAAGACCATTGGCTTCGCCTGCCGGTAGCCGGGGAGCGGGTCGGTCGCCGGCGCGTCCAGGTAGGTGATGGTGTCGCCTACGCGGCAGTCCGCGACGTCCTTCAGCCCGGTGGCGACGTACCCCACTTCGCCGCATTCGAGCGCGGGCAGCGCCTTCATCGCCGGCGTGAACACGCCGTACTCCAGCGGCTCGAACTGCGACCCAACCTGCATCAGCGTGAGGCTGCGGCGGCCGCCAAGCCGCCCTTCGAACACCCGCACGTGCGCCATCACGCCCTTGAAAGCGTCGTACTTCGAATCGAAGATCAACGCCTTCAGCGGCGCGTCCGTGTGCCCCTTGGGGGGCGGGATGCGCTCCGCGATCGCGGCGAGAATCTCGGGAACACCCGTCCCGTCCTTCGCGCTCGCGAGGATCACCTCATCGCGGTCGAAGCCGATGACGCGCTCCAGCTCCGCCGCGACGCGTTCGGGCTCGGCGTGCGGCAGGTCGATCTTGTTCAGCACGGGAATGAGCTTGAGGTCCTGGTTCATCGCCAGGTACACGTTCGCCAGCGTTTGCGCCTCGATCCCCTGCGAGGCGTCCACCACCAGCAGCGCGCCTTCGCACGCGGCCAGGCTGCGCGAGACCTCGTACGTGAAGTCCACATGGCCCGGCGTGTCGATCAGGTTGAATTCGTACTCGGTCCCATCTGGCGCGTGGTACGACATGCGCGCCGCCGCCGCCTTGATGGTGATCCCCTTCTCGCGCTCAAGGTCCATCGAGTCGAGCAGCTGCTCGGCCATCTCCCGCTTGGAGACGGTGCCCGTGAGCTCGATCAGCCGGTCCGCGAGGGTGGACTTGCCGTGGTCGATGTGGGCGATGATGCAGAAGTTCCGGATTCGGCTCTGGTCCACGGTTCCAGTGTAGGGGCTCGCCCGTTATGGGTGGATCGCTCCCCGGGGATTCCGCGACCCGCTACAGGACCATCGGCTCGCGGCGCGTGAACTCGTACAGCATCGCCGGGCGGTGCGCGCCCAGCTTCTCGGTCTCGCCCGTCTCCCGCACGATGCCCAGGCCGACCACGCGCCGCCGGAAGTTCCGCTTGTCGATCACCTCGCCGAGGATCGCCTCGTACACGCGCTGCATCTCCGTCAGCGTGAACCGCGCGGGCAGCAGGCTGTACACCACGTTCGTGTATTCGAGCTTGTTCCGCAGCCGCTCTTCCGCGTACGCCACGATCCGCTCATTCCCGAAGGCGAGCGGCCCCACCCCTCGTACCGGGTGCCACGCGGGCCGCCACTCCAGGTCCGGGCGCAGGCGCGTGCGTGCCACGTCCACCAGTGCGAAGTACGTCACCACCACGTTGGCGCGCCCGCCCTGGTTGTCGAAGGTGAACAGCTGCTCCAGGAAGACGTCGCTGACGCCCGTCTCATCGGCGAGCTTGCGCGAGGCCGCTTCGTCCAGCGATTCGGCGTCCCGCAAGAGGCCGCCCGGGAGCGCCCACGTTCCCGCGCACGGCTCCGCCGCCCGTTCGATGAGCAGCACCGAAAGCTGCCCTCGAACGACCCCGAAAATCACGACAACAACAGCCGCGCTCACTCCCCCAGTGTAGACGACGAATCCGAACGAACCCGGTGCGACCGGCCCCTGCTCCGGGTGCCGCCGGCCCTCGCGCCCGCGGGATGACCCAACCGCGCGGCGGGCTGTACACTGGGGGTCCTGCGCGGAGAGGTCGCATAGTGGCCGAGTGCGGGCGCCTGCTAAGCGCTTACCGGCGGTTAACGTCGGTCGAGGGTTCGAATCCCTCCCTCTCCGCCAGCCTCGTACCTCCCCGGGCCGCACCCCGCATATCGCCCCCCGATTAACGCCATGCCCCAGAAGTACTACCTGTGGACCGTCGGCTGCCAGATGAACAAGGCGGACAGCGAGAAGCTCGCCGCCGGCTTCGATCGCCTCGGAATGAAGGCCACCGAGCACATCGACCGCGCCGACATCGTCGTCATCAACACCTGTAGCGTGCGCCAGCGTTCCGAGGACCGCGCGTACTCCAAGCTGGGCCGCGTTCGCGAGCTGAAGGCGGAGAAGCCGGCGCTCAAGGTCGCCGTCATGGGCTGCATGGTCGGCCTCAAGACCGACGACCTCGAAAAGCGGTTCCCCCAGGTCGATGTCTTCGCCCGTCCCCAGCAGTTCGAGCCGATCATGGAGCTGGTCGAAGGGAAGGCCGAGGACCTTGGCGGCGAATTCTGGCCGTGGTACCTACGCCGTCCCCGAAGGGCCCACCGCCTACGTCCCCGTGGTCCACGGCTGCAACAAGTTCTGCACCTACTGCATCGTCCCCTACCGCCGCGGCCGCGAAAAGAGCCGCCCCATGGACGAAATCGTCCGCGAGGTTGCCTACCTCACCGCGCACGGCGTCCGCGAAGTCACCCTCCTCGGCCAGACCGTCGAGGCGTACGGCCACGACCTCCCCGAGCAGCCGGACCTCGGCGACCTCATGCGCGAGCTCTCCGCGCTCGACCGCCTGCACCGGATCCGCTTCCTCACGTCGTACCCAAAGGACATGACGCGCCGCATCCTCGAAGCCGTGGCCGAACTGCCGAAGGTCATGGAGTGCTTCTCGCTCCCCGTCCAGGCCGGCAGCGACGACGTGCTTGAATCGATGCGCCGCGGGTACACAACGGCCGAGTACCTCGAGAAGATTGCCGAAGTCCGGCAACTCATGCCCGCAGCCGGCATCACCACCGACATCATCGTCGGCTACCCGGGCGAAACCGACGCCGACTTCGAACAGACCGCCGCCCTCCTCGAAGCGCTGCGCTTCGACAAGGTGCACGTCGCCGCCTACTCGCCCCGCCCCGGCACCATCGCCTGGCGCAAGATGCCCGATGACGTCCCGCACTCGGTCAAGGCCGATCGCCTCCACCGCGTCGAGGAAATCGAAGGGCGCATCTCACGGGAGCTGAACGAACGGCTCATCGGGACGACGCAGGAGATCCTGGTCGAAGGGGTGAAGAACGGGCAGCCGTTCGGGCGCACCCGCAGCGGCCACCTCGTCCATGTCGATGTCCCCGCCCGCGTCGGGTCACTGCTGGATGTCCACATCGAGCACGCCGGCGCGTTTTCGCTGCGCGGCGCCCCCGTCGACGCCCTCCTCCTCGCCTGAGCCCGGCCGGCCATGCCCGAACTCCCCGATTCCGTCCGCCTTGCGGACATCGACGCCGTGCTCGCCGCCTATGGCCTCGCTCGCACTGGCATGCCCGTCCGCACCGAGGGCGGCACCCTGAACGCGAACTACCGCACGGCCACGGCCGGCGGCGCCGTGTTCGTCCGCCTCCACCGCGAGGGGTTCACCGCCGGCCGGGTGCGCGCCGAGCACGACATCCTCGACTTCGTCCACGCCCGCGGCATCCCCGTCCCTCGCCCGCTGAGCACAACCTCCGGCCAAACCACCGTCGACACCACCGCGGGCACGTGGTCCGCCTATCCCTGGCTCGAAGGGGAACACCCCGTGCGCGACGAGCTTGGCCCGCGGCGCGCGGCTGCCCTGGGCGAGATGCACGGGCGCATCCACGGCGTGCTCGCCACCCACCCCGCCTCACCCGGTGCCTCATTCACCATGGCGTGGGCTCGCGACCACTCGCTGGAGACGCTCGCCCGTATCGGTGCCGCCGCCGCGGCTCGCGGAGCCGACCCGTGGATCCGCGAGGGCATCGCGCTGCAGGCGTCACTGTTGCGTGCCGAGCCGCTTCGCTACCCCCGGGACTTCGCCGGCCTGCCCTGCCAGCTCGCGCACGGCGACTACCACGACCAGCAGGTCCTGTTCGATCCCGCCGGCAGCGTCGCCGCCGTCACCGACTGGGAGCTCTGCGGCCCGTTCGCCCGCATCTGGGATGTGGTTCGGTCGCTGGCGTTTTCGCTGCTGTTCAGCACGCCCGGGCTGGAGGAGTACATGGCGGGGTACCGGCGGCACGTCACGCTCACGCCCGAGGAGTGCCACCTCGGCATGGAGCTCTGGTGGCAGAGCCGCTTGGGGGGCACGTGGGTCTGGTCCGCCTTCTTCCTCGAAGGCAACGAACGCGTCTCACGCTTCTTCCCTGAGACCATCGCCGCGCTCCGTCAGCTGGCGGACCCTTCCTGGCGCCGGGAGACCGAACGCCGCCTGGTGCGAGCGGCGACCGGCTGAACGCCCCTCACCCGAGGCCGTGTCCTGCCCGCCCGCCGATTTCGCAGTGCCGTGGCGCGGCGGCCTCGAGCAAGGTTTCGAAGCACACAAGCTGCCCGCCGCGGGCGCCCGGTCCGATGGCGAGTACCGCCGCCTTGCCGCACGCCTCGATGGGCAGCGGACACAGCGCGGCGGCGATGACCATGTGCGCCCGGGCCGGAGGCGGTGCCTCGTCCTCCGCCGGGACCTCCATCCTCCGCACCAGGTAGGTCACAACCCCGACCCACGCGACCATCGGCACGACCACGAGGTACAGCCCATATTGGAGGAGCATGCGGCGCAGCATACGCCGCACCCGAGGGCCGGGGCGGGGATGCGCTCCCCCGCTGCCTTGCAAAACCATCGCGCCCGCGGCGGCCCAGCTTACCTAGATCCGGCCCAGCTCCGCCCGCATCTGATCGAGCCCGAGCGGCCCAAGGTCGAGCGCCGTGGCGTGGAACGCCCGCAGGTCGAAGGCGTTCCGCGCGCGCCGCTTCGCCGCTTCGCGCGCTTCCAGCCACGCCCGTTCGCCGACCTTGTAGCAGATGGCCTGGGAAGGCCACCCAGGTACCGCACGATTTCGCTGGCCATGAAGTCCTTCGGGAGGTGGCTCCGTTCGTCCACGAACGCCTGCCCCAGCTCGGGCGTCCACCGTTCCCCCGGGTGGAAGCCATCGGCCGTCGGGATCTCGAGCTGAAGGTGCATGCCGATGTCGACGATCACCCGCACCGCCCGCATCGCCTGCGCGCGCAGCATGCCGAGCCGGTAGTCGGGGTTCTCGAGATACCCCAGTTCGTCCATCAGCCGCTCCGCGTACAGCGCCCACCCTTCGCCGTGGGCGGACACGAACACCATCCGCTGGAACCGCGACAGCGTTTCCGCCAGGTAGCGCACCTGTGCAATCTGCAGATGGTGGCCGGGCACGCCCTCGTGGTACGCGATGGAGACCTCGCCCCAGAGCGGGAACCGCGTCTTCCCGAGCGTGGGGTACCAGGTTCGCCCGGGCCGGCTGAAGTCCTCGCTTGGGCCCGTGTAGTACATCGCCGCGGCCCCGCCCGGCGGCGCAATCATCGCCTCCACCCGCTGGACCGGCTCCGGGATGTCGAAGTGCTTCCCGTTGAGTTCGGCGATGGTCCGCTCCTGGAGCTCCTGCATCCACGCCCGGAACGCCTCGACGCCCTCAATGGCGCGCGCCGGGTCGCTTTCCAGCAGCTGCTTCGCCTGCTCGACGGTCGCTCCGGGGCGAATGCGCTGCGCCGTCGCCCGCATGTCCGCCTCGATGCGGTGGAGGTCGTCCCACGCCCACGCGTACGTCTCGTGCAGGTCGATCGTCGCCCCCAGCGTCGAAAGCGCCGCAATCCGGTAGCGGTCCGGCCCGACCGCGTCCTGTGTGGGTGCGGCCGGCGCGTAGTCATCCTTGAGGTAGCGGGCGAAGGCGGCGTAGGCGTTGGTGGCATCGGTCGCGGCCTCGTCCAGCCGCGCCCGCAGCGCATCGCCCACCGCTTCCGGCTTCGCCTCCTGCACGAGCTTCGGGAAGAATGGCTCGGCGCCGTCGCCAGACCATGTGGCGGCCTGTTTTGCGCACTCCAGCGCCTGCCGTCGCGCCGCCAACGGCCCCTTCTCGCGGCCCGCGTCCAGTGCCGCGCGGAAGCCCCCGAGCGCCGCCGGCACCTTCTCCATGCGGGCCGCCACCGTCTCCCAATCCGACTCCGTCGCCCGCGGCATGAGATCGAAGCACGAGCGGATGCTGCCGAGCGGGCTGCCGATGATGCGCAGCGCCCTCAGCCCTTCGCCGGAGTCGGTCAGGGCGAGCTGTGCGCTGAGCCGTTCGCGCATGAACGACGCGGCGATCCGATCGCGCTCGTTCCGGGGCGGGGCCTCGTCCAGCCGCGCGAGGGTCGCGCGCACGTGCGCGGCGCGCCGCTCAATCCCCGCGGGCGAAAAGTCCGTCATCTCGGCGTCGTGCCCCGCGATGCCGCCCGCCGTCGCGCTGATTGGGTCGAGCGCCGCGGACTCTTCGACGTAACGGTCCGCGAGCGTGTACACGGGAGTCAGTTCAGCCGCCATGGTTCGCCCCCCGCCGCGTGTGGGCGGCCCCGGAATCCTGTCACACGTGCGCGGTTCGGTGCCACCGCCCGGCTCACTCGGTGTCCCGCGTCATCACGCTGACCGCTTCGCCACCCTCCCGGGGAAGCCCCGCGAGCAGCGCGATCGGACCGGCGAGCATCAGCCACATCATCGCGGCGAGCCCCCAGCGTTCGGCCACCAGCCCGAGCCCCACGGGGATCAACCCCGCGAACAGCCCGAATGCGGACGACACCGCCTCGTTCGTTCCCGGCCGCCCCGGCATGGATGCGTAGAACCGCGCTCGTGGGATGGCGTACCACCCGGCGTTGAGCAGCCCGAGCGCCGCGAGCGGGACGAGCTTCCCTGCGAACCCCGGCGTCAGCAGCAGCGCCGGGTACACCGCAAGCACCGCCATCGCGCTTACGCGCAGGTACACAAGCCCGCGCACGTCCTTCAGCAGGCGCACGAGCGCCGCATCCCCCGCGAGGCCGAACACCGTCCACGTGGCGACGGCGAGACCCGCCTGCCCGGTCGTCGCGCCCGCGACATCCACGAAGTAGAGCGCGAGGAAGCCGAACAGCCCGTCCAGCATCAGGTCGCTCATCGCCAGCAGCGACAACCATCGCCACGTCTCGCGGCGCCGGACGGCGGCGGTGAACTCACCCGCGAGTTGCGCCACCGTCGGCGCTTCTTCCTCGCGGAAGGTCGCGCGCGGGAGGTGCCGCCATGCCACGAAGGCGAGACCCCGGCCACGACGCCCATCGCCGCCAGTGGCCAGCGCCACCCGAGGCCAGCCGCGAACGCACCCGCCAGCGCCAGCGGGCCCGCGACCACGCCCACCGACCCCGCGAGGGTCCACCGTGCCATCGCCCCGTCGTAATCCCCGGGCGACGCTTCCATCAGCGCCGCCTGCGAGGTGGAGACGAACATGCCCGAGGCCGGGTAGAGCGCCGAAAACGCCACCAGCAGCCACAGGAACCCCGGCGCGCCGGCTGAAAGCAGGAGGGTCGCGGCCACGAGAAAGCCGCCCGTCACGATGAGCGCCTTCCGGCGGCCCGTGTCACCGAAGAGTGCGAGCGGCGGTTCGAGGACGGCGCTGACGATCCCCGGCACCGCCAGCAGAACGCCGACCTGCGTGTAGGAAAGCGAGAGGTCCGTGCGAATCGCCGGCCACGCGGCCTCGCGCAGCCCGAACGCCAGTTCGTCGAAGAATTCGATGACAAGCAGGAGGGACGCCGGGCTCGCGATGAGCGCCGCGCGACGCTGAAGGTTCACGCTGGTTCGTGACATGAAAAACTCCCGTCTCTGGGGGGCGTCATTCGCTCGATCGAGACGGGTGCGGGGCGGGCCACGGGGCCGGCCTGCGAGTTAACGGGGTGGGTGATACACGGCAAACCGCATGCCCGACAGTCTGCGGACATGCGGCTCGCGCTGCAACCTGGAGAATGGCGGACGCTAGTTCGTGTACCGCGTCCCGCTGATCTGCTCCAGCTTCCGCCAGTGATGCTCGGTCTGGATGCGGCGAATGGTCCCGGACCGCGCCCGCATCACGAGCGATTCGCTCGTCGCGCCGCCGGCGACGTATTCGACGCCCTTCAGGAGGTCGCCCGTTGTGATGCCGCTCGCGGCGAAGAACACGTCGTCGCTCGAGACGAGGTCGTCGATCGTGAGGACGCGCGTCACATCCAGGCCGCGCTCCAGCGCGAGCTTGCGGTCGCCGTCGTCGCGCGGCCAGAGGCGGCACTGCATGTCGCCCTCCAGGCACTTCATCGCGACCGCCGCCACGACCCCTTCCGGCGAACCACCGATGCCGAGGAGCATGTCCACGCCCGTCCCCGCCAGCCCCGCCATCACCGCCCCCGCGACGTCGCCGTCGGTGATGAAGCGGATGCGAGCCCCGGCCGCGCGGATCTGGTCGACGATTTCCGTATTCCGGTCGCGGTCGAGGATCACCACCGTGACCTCTTCGACCGCCAGGTCCTTCGCGTTCGCGACCTGTTCGATGTTCCACGCGATCGGCGCGGAGAGGTCGATCTTCCCCTTCGCCGCGGCCCCGACGGCGATCTTCTCCATGTAGAAGATGTCCTTGGGGTTGAACATCGTGCCACGCGGGGCCACCGCCACCACGCTCAGCGCGTTCGGCCGCCCCAACGAGAGCAGCCGCGTCCCGTCGATCGGGTCCACCGCGACATCGACCTGCGGGCCGTGGCCGCTTCCGACGCGTTCGCCGTTGAAGAGCATCGGGGCCTCGTCCTTTTCGCCCTCGCCGATGACGATGATGCCGTCCATGTCGACGGTGTCCATCATCATGCGCATGGCGTTCACGGCCGCGCCGTCGGAGGCGTTCTTGTCGCCGCGCCCCATCCACCGGGCCGCGGCCAGGGCCGCTGCCTCGGTCGTGCGGACGAGTTCCATCGCGATGTTCCGGTCAGGGACCTGTTCGTTTCTCACGGGTTCACTCCAAGTTGGTTGGCTACGGGTTTGAGCGCCTCCGCCACGAAGCGGATGTGTTCATCGAGTTCCACGCCGAGGTCGCTCGCTCCCCGCACCAGGTCGTCCCGGTTCACGGCACGCGCGAACGCCTTGTCCTTCATCTTTTTCCGAACCGAGGCGGGTTCCACCTCGGAGAGCGAGCGATTCGGCTTCACCAGCGCACACGCCGTCACGAACCCGGAGAGTTCGTCGCAGGCGAAGATCGCGCGGTCCATCTTCGAGCTGTACTCCAGGCCCAGGAACGGCGCGTGGCAGAGGATCGCATAGCGGATGTCCGCCGGCACGCCCCGGGCTTCGAGCAGCTTCGAGCCTTCCCGAGGGTGCAGGTCCTCCGTCGGGTGGATCTCCCAATCGAAGTCGTGCAGCAGGCCGACGATGCCCCATTTCTCCACGTCCTCGTGGAGCAGGCGGGCGTACGCCTGCATCGTCGCCTCGACGGCGATGCCGTGTTTTCGCGTGCGCTCCTCGCGCGAGTACTCGACCAGGATGTTCCAGGCGTCTTCGCGATGCACCGTTGCTGCCCCGGGATGGCGAACTCGCTCGCATCGTACCAGAGCGCGCGCCATCGGTGCCGAATAGTCGCATGTTGCTCAACTCCCCGCCCGCTCGCGCCGAAAAACACGAAGGAGCGCATGCGGATGGCGAGCAGAACGGCAATCGCGGGGGCGCCTGGCGTGGGCGGGAGCGGTGCACCGACCCCGTCGCGCGCTACATCGACGGCGGGTTCGAAAAGGTCGATGGCTTCCTCGTCGAAGGCGCCGTCACCCTCATCGCCGCCATTGCCCGCAAGCAGGAGGACCTCGGCGTCCGCGGGCACGTGTGCGAAATCGGCGTTCACCAGGGGCGCGCCTTCATCCTCCTCCATCTCCTCGCCCGGCCCGGCGAAACCGGGGTCGCCATCGACGTGTTCGAACGGCAGGATCTGAACGTCGATGCCTCGGGCCGCGGCGTTCGCGCCCACTTCGAACGCAACTGCCGCCGTCACGGCGTCGACATGGACCGCGTCCGCATCCTCTCCACCGACTCCCTGGACCTCTCCGGGGATGACCTGCGCGTGGCCGCCGGCGGCCCCCTGCGCCTCGTGCACATCGATGGTGGCCACACCGAGCAGGCCGCATGCCACGACATGGCCACGTCCGCCGCGGCGCTGGCACCGGGCGGCGTCATCGTCGTCGACGACTACTTTCACGAGCAGTGGCCGGGCGTCTCCGACGGTGTCCGCACCTTTTTCCGCACCCACCCGGGGGCGGACCTGGTGCCCTTCGCCGTCGGCGGCAACAAGGTGTTCTTCTGCCAGCGTGCGTTCTCGAAGGCGTACCGCGCCTGCTTCGAGGCGCTGCGGGTCAGCGGCTACGCGAAGCAGACCGTGATGTTCGGCGAACCCGTGCTCACCTTCGCCTTCTGGCGCATGGGGCCACGCGATCGCTTCATCCGCTCGCGCTGGTGGTACGCCATTCGCGGCCAACGAGGCATTCGGGCGCTGCGCAACTGGCGGCGGCGAAGGCTGGGCCGCGCAGCCGCATAAGGGCGCGCCAGCTGGAACACGCAAAGAGGGGACGGCGGGCGCCGTCCCCTCTCTTGTTCTGTCGCGACACCCGGTGGTTTAGTCCAGGTAGTCCTTGAGCTTGCGGCTCCGGCTGGGGTGGCGCAGCTTGCGCAACGCCTTCGCCTCGATCTGGCGAATGCGCTCGCGCGTCACGCCGAATTCGCGGCCGACTTCCTCCAGCGTCCGGCTCCGGCCGTCCTCGAGGCCGAAGCGCAGCTGGAGCACACGCCGTTCCCGGCTCGTGAGGCTCGCGAGCACGTCCTCGACCTGCTCGCGCAGCAGCTGCTGGCTCGCCGCCTCGGCCGGGGCCAGCGCGCTCGGGTCCTCGATGAAGTCCCCGAGGTGGCTATCCTCTTCCTCGCCGATCGGCGTCTCCAGCGAAACCGGCTCCTGCGAGACCTTCTGAATTTCGCGGATACGCTCGGGCGTGTACGCGGCCGCCGTCTCCGGCTTGCCGCTCTCCGTCATCCCCCGCGCGATCTCCTCGCTCGTGGGCTCGCGGCCGTACTCCTGCACCAGCCGGCGGCTCACGCGGACGAGCTTGTTGATCGTCTCGACCATGTGCACCGGGATGCGGATCGTGCGGGCCTGGTCGGCGATGGCGCGGGTGATCGCCTGGCGGATCCACCACGTCGCGTACGTGGAGAACTTGAACCCCTTGCGGTAGTCGAACTTCTCCACCGCGCGAATCAGGCCGATGTTCCCTTCCTGGATCAGGTCCAGGAGCGACATCCCGCGCCCGATGTACTTCTTCGCCACCGAAACGACGAGGCGGAGGTTCGCCTCCGTCAGCCGCCGCTCCGCGCGGTTGCCGTTGTCCTTGATCGCGGAGAAGTGGTAGTGGAGCTTCTCCTCGAGGGGCGTCAGGTCCTCGACGAGGCCGTCCTTCGGCGGCACGAGGAACTCCTCGCCGCCGGCCTCCTCGCCCATCTGCTCCACCAGGTCCTGGTTGAGGATGTGCGTGACGATCGACAGCCGCACGATGCTCATCGCCGCCTGCGACTCTTCGGCCGGCTCCGCCGAGCCCAGCTGCTCCTCGACGTACCGCTTGAAGTCGAGGCTCATTTCGCCGTCGACGAGCCCGCGGAACTGCGGGTTCGCGATCGCCTGCGAAAGGCCAAGGCCTTCGAGCCGGTCATCCGGCTTGCGCCAGCGCGGCACGCGCTGCGGCTCCTCGTTCTCGTCCGTGGCGCGCCGGGCGGTCAGCGTCTCGTAGTTGTCGATGAAGCGGATGGCCGCGTCGTGGATCGGCTTCACGGCCGTCCACTGTTCGAGCAGCCGAACGGCCACGTGCACCGCCTTCGGCTTGTGCCCGTACCGCTCCTGGTACTCCTGTTCGATCGCTTCGAGGTGGAGGCCTTCCTCCATCTGGCGCGCGAGGTGCTTCTCATCGTCCGCGGTCAGCAGGTACACCTTGCCGATCTCGCGCAGGTACATGCGGACGGGGTCGTCGATGCCTTCCGACTCTTCCGTCAGCAGCACGATGGAGGCTTCTTCCTCTTCCTCCTCCGCGACTTCGGTTCCACCTTCCTCGTCATCTTCGGCGAGGGTCGGTTCGTTCTCCTCCTCGTCGTCGTATTCATCCTGGTTCTGGAGGCGGGCGAGGACGGAGTCGAGCCCGCTCGATGCGGTGGCCGTGCTTTCGGTCAGGGTGTCTTCAGTCATACTGGGGAAAGAAACCTCCGGGGCGCTTGCGAAAACGGGGACAGCAAAAGGGCGCAATGCGCCTTTTCCAGCTTAGCAAGCCCTCGACAAGCCGTCAAGAACGATTGTTCGCCCAACCATGCCATGCCGCCCTACGGCACATACCGCTCCGCGATCAGGATCACCCGGCTGTTGTACTCCCCTCCGACCGCCGCCGGAATGAACGTCCCCCCGCAGCTGATGAGCGTGATCCGCTCCGTGTGGCTGTCCAGCGTCGGGAACACCACCGGGTCCATGTTCAGGTTCGCCAGCGGCACGATCTCCACCGACGCCACCGTGAACGCGAGCTGCACGCCGCTGTCCAGCGTCACGTAGAGCGCATCGCCCACCGCCGCCTGGTGCAGGTAGGCGAACGGGCCGTTGCCGTAGTTCACGTAGTTCACGTGCGCGGCGAAGATCGTGTTCATGCCACCCACGCCGGGCGCCGTCCGCCCCGGCCGGCCCGTCCCCCACTGCGGGTAGGTGCTCACGAACTGCGGCGCCGACGGGTCCTCGAACAGCTCCCGCCCGCCGACATAATGTGTGCCGCGGCTTTCGATCGGCGCTCCCCCAAGGATCCGCGCCGACCCCAGGTACAACGATGTCACTCGTCCGTCGGGCGTCTCCACCCGAGGTGTGGGCGTCGCGGTGGCGGCGGGCACGGGCGTGGGCGCCGTTTCAGCCTGCGAAATCTGCGGCAGGTACGCGCGATACGTGAGGTTCGCGTCCGCGCCCGGCGCCGCGATCGCCGCCCCCATCGCCGCAACCCCGGCCCCCGCGACCGCCAATACGAGTGCCACCCGCCATCTGCTGCCGTTCATCGTTGCCCCTCCCTACGCTCCCCAGAATGCGAGCAGCGTCTCCCCAAGCAGTACGGGCGCGAGCAGCGGAATGTTGTGTCCGATGCCCTCCACCGGCACGTACCGCACCCGCGCGTTCCGCCGCCGCATTTCGTCCGCCACCGCCGGCCGCAGTTCGTTCGACTTCAGCCCGTGCACGAGGAGCGCGGGTGGATCCCCGAGCGCTTCCCATTCGGCCCAGTAGTCGCGGCCGCGGTGCTGCCGCACCATCGCCTTCCACGCGTCGCGGCTCCCCCGCCAGGTGTACCGGCCGTCCGCCGTCTCTCGTACTCGCCGCAGATACCCGTGGAGCCGCTCGGGGGGCGTCGGGCGGTTTCGCGTGAAGAACGCGACCGCTTCGTCGCGCGTCAGCGACTCCGGCATGCTGTCGACTCCGGTCACCGTCTCGCGCCAGTTTTGAGCCCACGCCTCCGGACCGATGTCCGCCATCACCACGCTGCGCCACGCCCGGGGCCGCCATGCCGCCGCCGCCATCGCCACCCGCGCACCCATGGAGTGCCCCACGAGGTGCGGGCGCTCCATCTCCGCCGCCCGCGCGACGCCCAGGGCGTCCTGCACGAGCTGGCGGACGTGGTACGGCCCCGCGTGCGGGCTATCGCCGTGTCCGCGCTGGTCGATGGCCACGCATCGCGGACGCTCGCCGCCGAGCGCGTCCACCGTCTCCTGCCACACCTCGGCCACGCCGGTGAGGCCGTGCAGGAACAGCACACCCGGCTCCGCGCCTGCCCATTCGAGCGCGCGAAACCGCCCGCCCGGTGCTTTGAACCACCGCTCCTCGGGGGTGCTGCTCACGCCCGCGGGGTCGTCAGTCGCCCGTCGGGAAGCCGGCCTCGACCCACGCGAGGGTGCCGCCTTCGACGTTGAACAGGGGGAGGTCGTCCATGCCCGCGGCGGTGGCGAACTCCGCGGCCAGGGCGCTGCGCGCGCCGGACTTGCAAATGAACAGCACGTCCTTGCCGCCGGCGAAGTCGCGAATCTGCTTCACTTCACCCATCACGGTGTTCACGGGGATGAGCCGGACGCCCGTGGCGTGGACCTCCACGTATTCGTTCGGTTCGCGCACGTCGACCATGACGGCCTCGCCCTTGTCCAGCTTCTCCTTCGCCTCGGAGACCGAGATACGCGTGAACGGTTCGCGCGGGTCCTTCGTTGCCATTGGCGCTGCCCTCCTTGGTTTGGCGCGAGTTTGTTGTCTGAATCTAGCACATGGGGCGGATGCGGGCGGAGCGGCTACTTCCCGGACCACGTGAGGCGCGGCATTCGGGCCAGGCCGGCCGCGTACACCGCAATCGCCACCACCGTCAGCACCGCGAAATCGACCGCGAGCCCGAAGTAGCCGTCCGTGCCGTCGGCGTACGCCGCGAGCTGCAGCGCATCCACCGCGTACGAAAGCGGGTTCACCCGCGCGAGCACTTCGAGCCATGCCGGCAGGCCGTCTACCGGGAAGAACGCGCCCGAGAAGAACAGCAGCGGGAAGAGCGCGAGGTTCATCAGCAGGTGGAAGCCCTGCATTGTCTGGATGCGCGACGCCAGCGCCTGCGCGATCCCCGCCAGCAGCACATTCAGCAGCAGCACCGCCGCCAGCGCCAATGCGATTCCCGCGGCGATCCCGTACTGCCATTCGAAATCGACGAACGGCGCCGCCACGAGCAGCACCACCAGCGCCTGCACGACGCCGATGACCACCCCCGCGAGCGACTTCCCCAGCAGGATCGTGCGGGCACTGTGCGGCGAACTCAGCAGCATGCGTAATAGGCCGCTGTCGCGGTCCCGGTAGTACGAGGCGCTCGAAAACGTCGACGAGAACACGGCTGTCATCACCACCGCGCCCGCGACAAGGTACGCCGTGAAGTTGCCCGCGCTCAGGCGTGACGGCTCCAGGCCGCTGGATACCCCGTTGCCGAGGAAGACGAGCAGGAGCAGCGGCGTCATGATCGACGAGTACAGTTGCGACCGCGACCGCAGCACGCCCTTGATGTCGCGTTCGAAGAGGGCGAGCGCGGCATTCATCGTGCGGCCTCCGGGACGGCTCCGCGCCGGCTCACGTGCTGGAAGTACGCGTCCTCGAGCGTCGACCGGTCGATGGTCACCGAGCGGATGGCTCCGGGCGCGGTCGCGAACAGCCGCGGCACCAGCGCCGCGGCGTCGTCGGTCGCGATGTGGACCACGTCGTCGGCCACCGTCACTTCGCCCGCACCGGGCCAGGCCGCGACTTCCGCGAGCTGCGCGGGCGTCACGCCGGGCCAGCCCACGCGCACCGATTCGTGCCGCAATCCCGCCTTCAGCTCGGCCGGCGTCCCCGTCGCCACCACGCGGCCATCCTTGATGAACGCCACCTGCTCGCACACGCCATCCGCCTCGGCGAGGTCGTTCGTCGCGAGCAGCACGGTGCGGCGCCGGCCGCGCTCGGCGTTCAGGAGCGCATCCCAGAGGGCGCGCCGCTCTTCGGGGTCGACCCCGGTCGTCGGTTCATCCAGCAGAAGCAGTTCGGGGTCGTGGAGGAGTGCGCGCGTCATTTCGAGGCGGCGCCGCATGCCCCCGGAGAGCGCCCCGATGCTGTCGCGTTCGCGCTCGGCGAGGCCGAACGTCCCAAGGAGACGGCGCCCCCGCTCCGCTGCCGCCGCGCCGCTCATGCCGAAGAGCCGCCCCGCAAGCCGCAGCGTCTCGCCGACCGTCATCAGCGGGTCCTGTGCGTTCTCCTGGAATACAGTCGCGATGCGGCCCCGGAGGCCCGCGGAAGGCGGCTGTCCGAAGATTCGCAACTGTCCTTCGGCGGTCTGTTCCGCCGCCGCGGCCATCGTGATGAACGTGCTCTTGCCGCTTCCGTTCGGGCCGAGGAGCCCGAAGACCCCGCCTTCGGGAACATCAAGCGAGAAGCCATCGAGCGCGCGGCGTTCGCCGTAACGGTGCACGATGCCCTGCGCCTCGTCGGCCGGTTCACCCATGGAGGCAGTGTCCTACTCGCGTGCGCCTACGGCCAGTGCCGGTCAGGCGACTGAGAGGCTGGCGACGAGCTGGCCCATCACGATGAGCATGATGATCGCGGCCATGGGGCTCAGGTCCATCATCCCCGTGTTCGGCATCACCTTCCGCAACGGGTCGATGATCGGCTCCGTCACGCGGAACAACATCTGGTAGAGCGGGCTCGACTGGTCAATCGGGAACCAGCTCAGCAGCGAGCGCGCGACGATGGCCCAGGTCAGGATCTGGATGAAGACCAGGGTGAACTGCGCAACGTAGGGGTTCGTGGCCGGGACCTCGCGCGACCCCTTCCCGGGGCGCCTGTATCCATCGTAGCAGAGCGTTACGAAAAGGAATCAGGAACGCGAACGGGGACCGAACCGCGCTCAGCCGCTTGCCGCCCGCTCGACGACGGCGACCATCACATAGAGCAACAGCAGCACCACCATCGCGCTGAAATCGAACATCCCCGTCTTCGGCAGCACGTTCCGGACCGGCGCCAGGAGCGGTTCGGTCACGCGGAACAGGAAACTGGCGACCGGGTTGTCTGGCCGCACCGGGAACCACGTCATGAGGGATCGCGCCAGCACCAGGAGGATGAGCGCGTAGAGCAGGGCCACGAAGAGTGTCGCGATGCCGTCGTTCACGCCGGCCCGCCGAGATCCACCGCCCGGCGGTGGGCGGCCTGCACGGCCTCGATGATGGACGCCCGCACTGCGCCCTTCTCCAGTTCCAGCAGCCCCGCCGCGGTCGTGCCCGCAGGCGACGTCACCAGCCCCCGCAGCTCGGCCGCGTTGCGGCCGCTCTCCTGCGCGTACACGGCCGACCCATACACCGTTTGCAGCACCATCTCCGCCGCCTCCGCGCGCGTCAGCCCCACGGCCACGCCCCCTTCGATCAGTGCCTCGATGAAGAGGAACACGTACCCCGGCCCGCTGCCGCTGACCGCCGTCGCCATGTCCAGCTTCTTCTCGTCTTCGACGTACAGGTCGCGGCCGATCGCGCAGAGCAGCCCGCGCGTCAGTTCGCGCTGTTCGGGGCTCACCGCCGGCGTCGCCGTCCACACGCTCATGCCCGCCTTCGCGGCCACGGGCGTATTCGGCATCACCCGCACGATCCGGTCGTGCCGGAACTCGTTGATGATCGTGCGAATCCGTACGCCGGCCATGATCGACAGCAGCAGGCCGTCGGGCTTGATGGCCCCGTGCACGGAGGTGATGTCCTGCGGCTTCACCGAGAGCACCACGAGGTCCGCATCCTCCATGGCCGCGTCCGGCGAGGCCGTCGCGAGCACGCCGTATTCGCCGTGGAGCTGGTCCGCCCGGTGCGCGAGCTTCTCGCAGACCGTCACTTCGTTCGCCGCGAACACGCCCCGTTCCAGCGCTGCCGCCAGGATGGCTTCGCCCATGACGCCGCCGCCGATGATTGCTACCTTCATGCTGAACGCTCCCCGAAAATCGCCCGGCCGATCCGGACGTGCGTGGCCCCCTCTTCGATGGCCACTTCGAAATCGTCGCTCATCCCCATGGAGAGGTACTTCAAGCGATGCCGGTCGGCGATGTCGCGCACGCGCCGGAAGTGCACGCGCGATTCCTCCGCATTCGCCGCCCGCGGCGGGATCGCCATCAGCCCCAACACCTCGACCCGCGGAATCTGCTGCGCCCGGAGCAGCAGCCCCCGGACCTCGTCCGGCAGCACGCCGCGCTTCGACGCTTCCCGCGCGATGTTCACCTGCAGGAAGATCCGGACGGGATGCGTTGGCGCCGTCGCCGCGATCGCATCGAGCGCCGATTCGGAATCGATGCCGTGCAACGCTTCGAACGCGTTCAGCGCGTTCTTCACCTTGTTCGATTGCATATGCCCGATGAAGTGAAACCGCGCCGCCTGTCCGCCTTCTCCCCCGGGGATGATGTCCGGCCGGCCGCGACGCAGTTGTGTGATCTTCTCCAGCGCTTCCTGCACGTAGTTCTCCCCGAAATCGCGCAGGCCCGCGTCGTACGCCACGGCCACGGTCTCGGCTTCGAACGTCTTGGTCACGCCCACGAGGGTCACCGACCCCGGGTCTCGCCGCGCCCGCGCGCAGGCCGCCGCCATCCGCTCACGGACCTGCCCGAGGCGGGAACTGATGGCATCGATCCTGCTTGGCGCGAGGGTCATCGAATCTCCGGCGGGTGCTTCAGCTCCCAGATCCCGCGGCCCAGCACCACCGCCACCATCAACCCGATGCCCGCGAACCCCAGCAGCACGTGGATTGTAAACAACCAGAACACCAGGAACAGGTAGAACATCCCGCCCAGCAGGATCCCGAGCGGCAACGCCAGCACGCGGAACACCACCAGCGTGATCGCCAGCACCTCGCGCAGCCCGCCGCCCTTCTCTTCGTCCTGCGGCGGCTGGCCGGACCCGTAATAGAAACCCATTCGTCCAGTATAGGCCGCGGCTCCGCATGGTCGCCCGGCTACTCGCGGGCCGTGAGCAGCTCCCGGATGGCGCCGATCTCGTCCGCCCGCAGACCCCGCCCCGCGAGGAATGCCTCCGTGCTCCCGTGTCGCTCGCGCAGCAGCTGGATGAATCCCGCCATCCGGTCCGCCGGTGTCGAGAGGCGGGCACGAATCTCATCGTCCGTCCCCTCAAGCGCGCGCCCCGTCGAACGCAGGTACGCGATCAGCCGGTCGATGCTGGCGTCGCTGAGGCCGTATTCGTTCGCGATGTCGTCGTCGTCCGCGCCCAGCAGTTCCATCAGCATCCCGAGGAGCACGCCCGTCCGGTCTTTCCCCGCGGTGCAGTGCACGAGGACCGGGTACGAAGATTCCTTCGCGAACAGCCGGAACGCCGCCGCCAGCCGGTCGCCGCCAACGTCGAGGTAGTGGAGGTACCGCCCCGGCGTCGGTCCCGTGCCGTACAGCCCGTTCAGCTCGGCGATGATGTCGTCCTGGCGCACCGTCTCGGGGAAGATCGAGAGCGGAAGCACCCGTTCGTTGAGCGCGTGCCCATCGGGCCGGTGCGCGACTTCGTCGGGGTGGCGCAGGTCCAGGATCGTGCGAATTCCGAGTTCGTCGCCGAGGCAGGCGCAGTCCACGTCGGACATCAGCTCAAGCGCGCCGGATCGGTAGATCATGCCCTCGCGCAGGCGGCCACCCCGTACCCGGTACGGCCCCAGCGCGCGGAAGTTGTGCACCCCATCAAGTTCGCGATTCACGTCCGCACTCCTGTGCCGCCGTTCCGTGGCTGCTGGCGTGGCAATGGTACCCCCGGAAGGACTCGAACCTTCGACCTCGCGATTAAAAGTCGCCTGCTCTGCCAGCTGAGCTACGGGGGCCCGGAACGTCACCGTACCCAAATCCCTGCTCCGGGGAAAGACGCGCGCCGCCTTCCCCGTGCCCACCCCGCCAACGAAAGAGGCCCCGGCATTGCGCCGGGGCCCCGTTCAGGTGTTCGCCGGGTTCGGCTTACTGGCCGAACGCGTTGTACATGCCGTCGTTGTCGCCGAGGTTCAGGTCATTCGTCACGTTCGCCGTCGCGATGATCGGCTTGTCGCTCGTGATGACCATGCCTCCCCAGAGGCACGACGGCGAGGCGCCAAGGCCGTTCACCGTGCCATCCGCGAGGCCCTGGTAGAAGATGAACGACCCCGTGATCGTCCGCGTGCTCGTGAACGTGCCGCCGGTGCAGCCCGGCGCGCCCGTCGTCGGGTCGCCCACGGTCGTGAGGGTCACGTTCGCCGTGCCGCCATCGGCGACCGCGACGCTGACCGCGCTGTCGTACCCGTTCGCGCCGCCGCCCGAGCTGTACGCGTGGCGGAAGATGAGCGGGAACTTCGCGGTGTTGGTCGCGCGCCCGGTCGGGACGCCGTTGATGGCCGTGTAGAGGTCCTCATCGATGAAGCTGCCGGGGCTCGTCATCTTCACGCGGAAGAGCACCGCCGCCAGCGGCTGGTCCGAGGTGACCGTCGCCGCACCCGCGAAGCCCTCGGGCACCACGCCGTCCTGGTAGACGCTGTGGTTGGCCGTGCCGTTCGCCGGCACCGAGAGGGTCGTCGTGTGCGTCCCGGTCGTCCCCTTGTAGGTCAGGGTCGCGCTTGCGGGCGTCCCATTCGGGTTCGAAAGCAGGATCTGCGTGTAATAGCCATCGAGCTTGATGGCCAGCGGGATGGCGAGCGTCGTGCCGATGTCGCTCGCCGCGCCACCGACGACGAAGCCGTCGTACGACGCCAGCTTGCGCAGGCCGCTCGAGAGGTACGCGTCCACAGCCACCGTGACCGGCGCGCCGGTCGAGGTCACCGTCGCGGCCATCAGCTTGCCCGCGGTCGCCGCCGGCATCGCCGTCGTCGCTTCCGAGGTCACGGTCTGCGGGCCGAAGGCCACCTGCCCACCGACGGGCACGGGGTAGCCGGTCGCGCAGCCACTGCCGCCGGGGCCCGTGTCGGTCATCCCGCCGCCGCCATCGTAGGCGTAGGCGATCGTGACGCAGGCCGTGGCCGTGCCCGTGTTCGCGATGGCGAAGCGGGTGTTGTACTGCCCGCTGAGGTTGTTCGAAATGTACGGCAGCGTGACCGTGTTGCCGCCCGTCGGGTAGGCGTTGTGCAACGAATAGGACTTGCGGCCGGAGCCGTTCTCCTCGATGTCACGCGCCAGGAGCGCGTTGATCGGCTGGTCGCTCGAAAGCACGCCAACACCGCGGAAGCCCGGCGTCAGACCCGTGTTCACGGCCTGGGCGAACGTCCGCGTGCCACCCGGCGGCACGTTCGTCTCAACGCGGCTCGCCGAGGGAATGAGCACACCCGCGGGGGTGTAGATGTCCATCGCGATCGTCGCCGCCGCCGTGCCGTTGTTCTGCGCAATCGCGCTCGTGTTCTCACGGCTGTTCGGGAGCAGCGCGGGAAGTGCCAACCGGTTCGGGAGGGCCCGCTCCATCACCACATCGTGCGTGCGGCCTGACTTGGCGGAGACAGTCGGGACTGCCGAAACTCCCACTAACAGCGCGGACGCTGTCGCGGCGAGCGCCAGGGTTCGGACTCGTACTCGCGGCATAGATACTCTCCTCATCGACCAAAGTGTCAATGCGACTCAACGTTTGGTCAACGGGAATCTACACCCGACCCATGGTGCCGTGTAAACCCTGTGTAATTTCTGGCTGCCTTGCAGCCGCCATTACGTCCACTGGTTGACCGCCTGGAAGAACACCACAAGCGCCACAGCACCGCCAACCATCACCGCCACCAGCACCTTGCCGCTCACGCGTTCTCCCAACCAACGAAGTCGATTCAGCACCCACTATAGATGGGCCGTGCCGGGCTGTCGCGCGCTCAGCCGCGCTTCGGGGCGTGCTCCCGCAGCGCCGTCCACACCAGCTCGTTCAGCCGCGCCGGGTCCTTCTCCGCTGACGTGAACGCGAGGAAGGCCGTGTCCACGCCCGCCTCGAAGAACCGGTCGACGTGCGCCCGGCGCTCCGCCGCGCTTCCGGCGACCATCACCTCATGGACAGCCTCGTCGCTGAGCGCGGCCAGCGCGCCTCGCCGGTCGCCGGCGTCCCACGCGTCCCACATCCCCTGCAGCGACGTTCGCCCCAGCCAGCGGTGGAAATCCCGGTACGTCGGCACATTCAGGTACGAAGCGATGTAGCGGCGAAGGTTCGTATCGCCCTCGGGGCCCGGCGGGTCGATCCCCACCATCAGCCGCGCCGTGATTTCGACGCTCGAGGGGTCCCGCCCCGCGCGCTCGGCCGCGTCCCGGACCACCGCCACCGATTTCCGCACGTCCTCCGCCGACAGCCAGTTCAGGATCACGCCGTCCGCTACCTCGCCCGCGAGGCGGAGCATCCCCTCGCGCAACGCTGCTACATAAAGGGGTATGTGTTGCGACGGGGGGCGCGTCATGCGGTAGCCGTTCACGGTCAGCGTCCGCCCCTGCATTACCACCCGTTCGCCCGCGAACGCCGCCCGCAGGAACGTCACCATCTCTCGCACGCGTGTCGCCGGGCGTGCGAAGTGGCCGCTGTTCCAGCCCTCCACGATGGGGGCCGATCCCGCGCCGATGCCGAGCACGAACCGTCCGGGCGCCATCTCCGCGACCGCCGCCGCCGATTGCGCCAGCGTCGCCGGCCCACGCGTGAACACGTTCGCGATCGCGGTGCCAAGCCGCAGGTTTGTGCCCTGCGCCACCGCCGTCAATGGACTAAAGCAGTCCAGCCCGTCGACCTCCAGCGACCACGCGTCGCGATACCCCAGCGCCTCCATCTCCCGCGCGAGCGTGGGATGGCCCGCGAGGGGAATGTCGTACGGCACGGACAGTGCCAACCGCTTTTCGAACACGAGTCCTCCCCGGCGAAACGCCCGGCGCTAGTGGAAGTTCCCCCCGAGGAGGTCGCGGGCCATGATCAGCCGCTGCACCTCGCTCGGACCTTCGCCGATGCGGCGAATGCGGATTTCGCGGTACCACCGTTCCAGGGGCAGGTCCTTGGTCATGCCGTAGCCGCCGTGGATCTGCATGGCGCGGTCCACGACGCGCCCGCCCGCCTCACTCGCCACCAGCTTCGCCATCGCCGCCTCGGTGCGGTATGGCTGACCCTTGTTCGCCTTGTCCGCCGCGGCCAGCGTGAGCCAGCGGCTCGTCCGGATGTCGATCTCGTTGTCGACGATCATCCATTGGATCGCCTGCCGCGTCGCCAGCAGGTCCCCGAAAGTGGTCCGCTGGTTCGCATAGGCGATGGCCATCTCCTGCGCCTTCACGGCCACGCCGATGCAGCCCGCCGAGTAGGGGATGCGCTGGCGGCTGAGCCGGTCGTTCGCGATCGCGAACCCCTTGTCGACCTCACCGAGGATGTTCCTGGGGGGGCACACGCAGGTTGTCGAACTGCAGCTCCGTCGCGTAGCTCGTCGAACGCAGCGTGTGGACGATGCGCCGCACGTGAAAGCCCGGCATGTCGGCGTCGATGATGAAGCAGGTGATCCCGCCGCGACCCTTCGCGGCGTCCGTCCTCGCGAACACGATCCCGTAGTCCGCGCGGTCGGCGCCGCTGATGAAGATCTTGCCGCCGTTCAGCACCCAGTCGTCGCCGTCCTTCACGGCCGTCGTCTGGATGGCGCGCGCGGGGTCGCTTCCCCCGGAGGGTTCGGTCAGGCCGAAGAAGCCGTGGCGTTCGCCCCGAAGCGTGGGGAAGAGGTAGCGCTGCTTCTGGTCTTCGTTCGCTTCGAACAGCTGCGCGAGACCGGCGCCGCCGAACACGCCATAACACGGGTTGTAGAGCCCCGCGCGGTGCTGCGCCATCTCGATTGCCATGAGCGTCCGCGTGACGATGTCGATGTCGGGCCCGCCGTACTCCGGCGGAATATCAAGCCCGAAGAACCCCATCTTCTTGACCTGCGACGAGAGCCGTTCGTGGTTCTCCTCGTCGAGGTCGCTCGCGTCGGGGTCCATGTCCGCTTCGAGCGGCACGATTTCGTTCCGCACGAACTTCCGCACGGTATCGACGATCAGGTTCTGTTCGTCCGAAAGCTCCAGGTCCATTCGCGTCCCTCCTTGGCCGCTCGCCTAACTGAGGCGCCCGATCTTCACGGGCGGTTCCGTGCGGTTCACCGCGGGGATGTCGCCGTGGTCCATGCGGTGGGACATCAGCAGCTCCTTGAAGCGGCTGGTGTACTGCATGTTCACTTCCACGCGAAACGAGACGGCGCCGCCGGTCCCAGTGTCGACGTGCCGCTGCAGGGCGCTGCGCAGCCCGAAGAGCTCCTTCGCACCCGCGAAACCGATGTAGACGACGCCGCCGGAGGCATCCGCCAGTTCGTACACACCCAGCTGCCCGGGCAGCTTCCGCACTTCCTCGGCGGTCAGGGGGCGCCAGGGTTTGGTAAGACGAATCTGCATGGCGCGCGACTCTACAGGATCGCGGCGAGCGTCGCGAATGCGTCCCCGTCCGGCGCCCGCTGAATCGATATCTGGCCTACCAATGTGTCCTATAGAAGGATAGGCCCGGCGTTTGGCTGCTTCACCGCTGGCTTCACGGCTCGTATGCTTGCCACCGTATCCCGGCTCAGGCTAGGCCCCCCATTGTTCAAGAAAGTCCTCGTCGCCAACCGCGGTGAAATCGCCCTGCGCATCGTCCGCGCCCTGCGCGATCTCGATATCGCCTCCGTCGCGGTCTACTCCGAGGTGGACCGTCTCAGCCAGCACGTGCGCTACGCCGATGAGGCTCACCTCATCGGCCCCGCCGACGCGCGCCAGAGCTACCTCAACGGCGACAAGATTATTGAGGTCGCCAAAGCCTGCGGCGCCGACGCGATTCACCCCGGCTACGGCTTCCTTGCCGAGAACGCGGACTTCGCCGAGGCCTGCATGGCCGCCGGCATGACCTTCATCGGCCCCTCCCCGGATTCCATGCGCAAGCTCGGCGACAAGATCGCGGCGCGCGCCATGGCCATCGAGGCCGGCCTTCCGGTGGTTCCCGGCAGCCCGGAGGTCACCTCGCTCGATGACGCCGTCGCCATCGCCACCCGCATCGGCTACCCGGTGATGGTGAAGGCGGCGGCCGGCGGCGGCGGGCGCGGTATCCGCCTTGTCGAGCGCGCCGAGGACTTCGCCGACGCCGCGGGACGCGCCATGCAGGAGGCCCAGGCCGCGTTCGGCAACCCCACTATCTATGTCGAAAAGCACCTCTCCCCGGTGCGGCACATCGAGGTGCAGGTCCTCGGGGATAAGCACGGCAACATCGTCGCCGTCGGCGAACGCGAATGCAGCATCCAGCGCCGCCACCAGAAGATTATCGAGGAGTGCCCCAGTGTCGCGGTCAGCCCCTCACTGCGGCGCGCGCT
The DNA here is from genome assembly GCA_016703545.1 of Candidatus Amarobacillus elongatus. Classification (GTDB taxonomy): domain Bacteria; phylum Chloroflexota; class Dehalococcoidia; order Tepidiformales; family Tepidiformaceae; genus Amarobacillus; species Amarobacillus elongatus. The sequence goes on along the minus strand of JADJBX010000001.1, from coordinate 201,017 downwards.
TGGGCGGGCGGCGGTCAAGATCGCGCGTGCCGCGAATTACCATAACGTCGGCACGGTCGAATTCCTGCTCACCTCCACGGGCGAGTACTACTTCCTTGAAATGAACACCCGCCTCCAGGTCGAGCACCCCGTGACGGAGCTGACCACGGGCACGGACCTTGTGAAGGACCAGATCCTCGTCGCCGCGGGCGAAGAGCTCCCCTACGACGAGACGGAGCTGCTCACGCGCGGCTGGGCCATCGAGTGCCGCATCGTCGCCGAGGACCCGTTCAACAGTTTCCTGCCGTCGGTTGGCCGGATCGTGTTCGCGCGCGAGCCCGCCGGCCCCGGCATCCGCGTCGAAAGCGCCCTGTACGACGGCATCGAGGTGACGCCCTACTACGATTCGCTCCTCGCGAAGGTCACCGCCTGGGGCCGCAACCGCGAAGGCGCGCGCCAGCGCATGAAGCGTGCTCTCGCCGAGTTTCGCGTCGTCGGCGTCGCCACCAATATCCCGTACCTTCAGGAGATCCTGGATCTGCCGGACTTCGTCTCCGGGACCGTGGACACGGGCTTCCTGGATCGCCACCAGGTGTTCCCCTCCGAGCCGCTGGAGCAGCAGAAGGACGCGGCCCAGCTCGCGGCGCTGCTGCTTGTCTGCGGAGGCGCCATCCCCGGTACGGACCGCCCCGCCGCCCTCGCGGCGCCATCGAACGGCCACGGCGGCATCTCCGCATGGCGCCGCCAGATGAGCGCCGCCACCTCCTCGAAAGGCTCACGCTCATGGTCCAGAAGTTCCTAGTCCACGACGACGAAGAGGAAGTCGAGCTCGAACTGAACCAGGAAGGCGGCCGCACGCTCGTGCGCCGCAAGGGCGAGGACCACTGGCGCCAGGTCGAGCTGGAACAGGTCGGTGAATCCGGCCTCTACGTCCTTATGATCGATAACCGCCCGACCGAGCTGTACCTTGAGCGCCGCCGCGGCGGGGCCGAGGTTGTGATCGGCCGGCACACGTTTTCGTATGACGTGGGCCCATGGCGGCCCGGGTCGAGCCGCCCCAAGAACGCCGGCGCCGCGGCGGGCCTGGTCCGCATAACGGCGCCCATGACGGGCTCCATCGTCGAGGTCCGGGTGTCTGCCGGGCAGTTCGTCGCGCAGGGCGAAGTGGTGCTCATCATCGAGTCCATGAAGATGAACAACGAACTCCGCTCCCCCGCCGCGGGGACCGTCGAGGCCATCCCCGTGACGGCCGGAACGCGTGTGAAGGCGAACGACCTGCTCGTCGCGATCCGCACCGCACAGGGGTAGCCAAGCTGTCATGCGGGGGCGTGCACGTATTGACCCCGCGCCGTGCGGTTGCGTACGGTACCCCTTGGCCGTGCTAGACGGGGAGCTAGCGGTGCCCTGAACCCGCAATCCGCTACAGCGGGGTTGAATCCCTGCCAGAGGGCTGGTTCTCGGGGACTGTTCCTGTCAAGCGGTGTTGACGATCTGGTCCTGCGCGGCGAAGCGCTTCGAACCTGGTCAGGTCCGGAAGGAAGCAGCCATAAGGGGTTTGCTTCGGGTGCCGCAGGTCAACCGGGTCCGAGCTTGCTGACATCGACCAAGCCCGGCGGCCAGATCGAAGGCAGGTGCACGGCCACAACCCGCTCTTCGCAGCCAGCGCGGAGCCCAGAATCTCGCACCGAGGAGTGAGTTTGGCCCAGGCACTTCGGCCGCCTCGCACGCGCGGGCGTCCGGGAGTCGCAGGACAGCGCATCACCCGGTCCGACCTCTTCCCCCACCCCCGCCATTTCCGAGGTCGGCATCATGCAGCGACCATTCTTGTGGTCTTACTGCTTGCTGTCTTCGGATTCCGGCTGTTCCCGGAACGGGACGTCACTGTCTTCAGCAGTGGCGAGTCCTACCGCGTCTCCGCGACCTTCGACACTCGCGAGGAAGCTCTCGCCGCCGCCGCCGTGGACCTTGAGCCCGGCGATCGTGTCCTGCTGGGCACCGGTGGGCGCCACACCAGCCTCGCCGTCCAACGCGCCCGGCCCATCGTGGTCGAGAGCGATGGCCAGGCCGTGCAGGTCCGTACCCAGGCCACCACCATCTCCGGCGCCCTCGCCGAGGCCGGCGTCGACCTCCGCCCCGGTGACCGCGTCTACCTCGATGGCCAGCTCGCCACCGCCCGCGGCCCGCTCTTCGGCGGTGTCTCCTACGCTTCCCGCACGCCGGGCGCCGTGAACCCCAACCTCAACGTGCCCGCAGACGCCATCCGCGTCGCCATCGTTCGCGCGCGCCCCGTTTCCGTGTATGTCGACACCCTGCGCGTCGATATCTCCTCCGCCAGCGAAACCGTCGCCGGAGTTCTCGCCGACCTCGGCATGACGGTGCGCGAAGGCGACCTCGTACGGCCCGCGCTCGACACGCCCGTTACCGCCGGCACCGTCATCCGCCTCGCCAAGGCGCGAACGGTGAACGTCCGCGTCGATGGCAAGGACCAGCTGCTCTACACCCACGCCATCACCGTCGCCGACGTCCTTAACGTGCTCGGCGTCGATCTCGGCCCCGACGATTCGGTGGAGCCAACCGTCGACACGGTCATCCAGAACGGCATGGGCATCGTCATCGCCCTTACCCGCCAGGTGGTCGAGGACGTCACCGAGCCCATCGCGCCGACCACCGTCTACGAAACCGATGCCACCGTCGCCGTCGGCACCGTGAAGGTGGTCCAGGGCACGCCCGGCGTCCGCCTGCGGAAGTTCAACGTGACCTACAAGAACGGCGTCGAAGTGTCGCGCCAGGAGACCGGGTCGCCCGTGGTCGTGACCCAGGCCGTGCCCACCCGCCAGGTCACGGGCACGAAGGCCGCCGCGGCCGGCTCCGCCTCGAAGCCGACACTGAACGCTCCCGGGTACAACGGCTCGTACAACCGCAAGGTCACGGTCGATGCGACCTGGTACAACGCCTCTCACGGCGGCTGGGCCCGCAGCGACCCGAACTACGGCCGCACCGCCTCCGGCGCCTTCGTCGATTGGGGCATCTGCGCCACCGACCCCTCGTTTATTCCAATGGGCACCAGGTTCTACGTCCCCGACTACGGAATGTGCGTCGCCGCCGACACCGGTGGCGCCATCAAGGGCGCGATCATCGACCTTGGCTTCCCGGAGACCGTCGGCGACCCCGGCTGGGGCCGTCGCGTGGTCGATATCTACATCGTCGACTGATGGCCGCTCGGGCGGCCGCTCGCCCGGCCCCCGCCCCTCGCCTACCATCGCTTCATGCCCCGTACTTCCGGACCCCGCCCGCGCAAGGCCCTTGGCCAGCACTTTCTCTGGGATAGCGGTGTTCTCGCCGATATCGCGCGAGCGGTTCGCGTGCCCGAAGGCGGGTTCGTGTTCGAAATCGGCGCCGGCACCGGCCAGCTCACGGCCGCCCTGCTCGATCGCGGCCACGAAGTCTGGGCGGTCGAAATCGAAGACCGCCTCATCCCGCATCTTCGCCTCCGCTTTCGCGACAGCACGACGCTCCACCTGCTCCACGGCGACGCCCGCGACATGGACCTCGCGGCCGAGCTGCCCGCGGGCCGTCCCTTCGCCGCCTGCGGCAACCTCCCCTACTTCGCCGCGAACCCCATCATCCGGCGCCTGCTCGAACGGGAGCCGCGTCCCACCGAGGCCGTGGTCATGGTGCAGCGCGAAGTCGGCCGCGAACTCGCCGCCGCGCCCGGCGACGCCTCCCTGCTCGCCATCTCGGTGCAGGTCTACGCGACCGCCGAGCGCCTCTTCGACGTGCCCCCCGAGGCGTTCGACCCGCCGCCTTCCGTCGTGTCCTCGGTCGTGCGCCTGACCCTGCGTCCGGCCCCGCTGGTCCCGCCCGAGCGGAACGAGGCGTTCTTCCGCCTCGTCTCGAATACCTTCCGGAACCCGCGCAAGCAGATCCACAACTCCCTCGCGCGGGGAACGTGGCTCCCCCCCGGCGGCGCCGCCGAGGCCCTCGAAGCCGCCGGCATCGCGCCCTCGCGCCGCGCCGAGACCCTCACCGTCGATGACTGGCTCCGCCTCCTCGATGCTTGCGAGGCGATCGCGCCCCGTGCCTGAGTCGCTCTCCGCCCCCAGCCCGGCGAAGCTGAACCTCACCCTCGAGGTCCTCTCCCGCCGCGATGATGGCTACCACGAGCTGGAGACGGTGCTCCAGACGCTCGAACTCGCGGGCGCCGTGACGGTCACCCTGGACAGCGACGCCCCCGGCGTCGCCGCCACCGGTCCCTTCGCGGACGGGGTGCCCGTGGATGGCACGAACCTCGCCCTGCGCGCCGCCGCCGCCCTCGCCGCGCGCACCGGCCGCGACATCTCGCGGCTGCGCATCGAACTGGAGAAGCGCGTGCCCGCCGCGGGCGGCCTCGGCGGCGGCGCCTCCGATGCCGCCACCACCCTGCGCCTCCTCCAGCGCGCCTGGAACCTGCCAGAGCCCGTCCTTTTCGCCGCCGCGGAGTCCGTCGGCAGCGACGAGAGCTTCTTCCTCGCGGGCGGCACCGCCTGGGCCACCGGGCGCGGCGAACGCGTCCGGCCGCTCCCGCCGCTGCCGCCCGCCGCCGTCGTCCTCTTCGTGCCCGGATCGACGCTGGAGCGCAAAACCGCCCGGCTCTTCGCCGCGCTCGATGCTCAGCCGTTCGACCCCGGCGGCGTCTCCGCCATGTTCGCGCGCCGCCCCGCCACCCCCGTCACCGGCTGGGATGTCTACAACGCCTTCGAGCGCGTCGCCTTCGACGTGTTCCCCGGTCTCGGGAAGCTGTTCGAGGCGCTGGAGGAGCGCATCGGCCAACCCATTCACCTTGCCGGGGCCGGGCCGACCCTCTTCTGGATCGGGGGCGAAGACGGCGCGGAGCGCGCGGTGGACGCCGGCGCCGGCCTGCCCTGCACCACCATCCGCACCCGAACGGCGCCCTCGCTGTGGCGATAATCGCCGGCTGGATGGCCGGCTACGTCATGGCGATCGTGAGCACTCTAGCGCTCACGTACCTCGCCTTCATCGGCCGCGATAGCCGCTTCGTTCGGCGCTGGCTCGAAGGCGGCACGCCCGTTCTGCTGGTCGCCGTGCCCCTCTCCGTGGGCACCTTCCTCGGCTGGACGATGTTCGGGTTGCTCGCCGGCTCGGCCTACCACCTGGCGGACTACCGCGACGACACGGTCGGCCCGGGGCTCGCGCCGCCGGTCTTCCTCATCGCGATGGCGGCGATCGCGGTGATGCCGCTGCCCCTGCTGCTCATCTTCTGGCCGCGGCGCTGGTGGCTCTTCCTCAGCCAGTCGGTGGCGTTCTTGCTATGCTTTGCCTGGCTGATGCCCGCGTTAGCCAGCCAGTGATATACTCCCCGGGTTCGTGACAAACGGAACAATTGTGGGGCAGGGAGGCGCGTGCGTGCCGGGTACCATCATCGATATGCACCTGCACACCACGAAGGGCGCTTCCGACTCAATGCTCGACCCGGACGAATTAATCGCCGAGGCGACGCGTGTCGGCCTTACTGGTGTGAACATCACTGAACACGACCGCATGTGGGAGTCATGGGACCTCAATCCCTTCCGCAAAAAGCATGCGGACATGTTCGTCAACAACGGCATGGAAGTGTCCACCGACATGGGACACATCCTCGCCATCGGCCTCAAGGGCTACGCCTCCGGCATTCGCCGCCTCGAAAAGCTGCGCGAAATCGCCGATGAGCAGGGCGCCTTCCTCGTCGTCGCCCACCCCTTCCGGCACTTCTTCGACCCCGTGACCGCCAAGCGCGAGGGCAAGAAGCCGTTCGACCTCTACCCGGAGCAGGCGGCGCATCTGCCCGTCTTCCAGCTGGTTCACGGCATCGAAGTTCTCAACGGCTGTAACACCCCCCGCGAGAACTACTTCGCCCTCCAGGTCGCGAAGATCATGGGGAAGCCCGGGACGGGCGGCTCCGACGCGCACTCCACGCAGGGCATCGGCTACTTCACCGCCGTGTTCGATGAAACCATCGAGACCACCGAGCAGATGGTCAGCCAGATGCATCTCGGCCGCTTCCACCCCGGCCGTGGCCTGCCCGATGGCAACCTGAACAACTACTGGGAGACCGCCGAACCCGTCCCCTTTTACGAGTAGACGGTTCTCCTTCGCCTCGTCGTGCCGCCCCTCCCGGGGCGGCCGCATCAGCCTTCGCCATGCCGGGCATGGCCCACCCCGTGGAGACGTACGGCATGACCGACGCCGCCGGCAGCCCGCGCCATTGGCTTCTCATCCTCCTGATGGTCGCTCTCGGCTCGCCCGGGATCATCTTCCGTCTCTTCCACCTCCACCCGGAACCCGGAGTTCGATGCCGCCATCTTCGGCGTCTCGATCCTCGCCGCGGCCTTCCTGCTGAGCTGGGCCGCCGAAACCGCCGAGATCGACATCTCCCAGGGCCTCGCCCTCGCGGTCATCGCCTTCATCGCCGTCCTCCCCGAATACGCCGTTGACTTCGTCCTCGCATGGAAGGCTGGCGCCGATCCCGCGGAAGCCGAGCGCGGCCTCGCCGTCGCCAACATGACCGGTGGCAACCGCCTCCTGATCGGCGTCGGCTGGCCAATCGTTTTCGCCCTCTTCTTCTACCGCTCCCGCCTCAAGGAGCTGGTCGTTGACCGCCAGCGCGCACTCGAGCTCGTCTTCCTCAGCGTCGCCACGCTGTACGTGATCCTCATCCCGCTCCGGCACCACATCACGCTGCTGGACTCGATGCTCCTGGTCTCGCTCTTCTTCTGCTATCTCTTCTTCACCTCCCGCCAGGAGTCGGAAGAGGTCGAACTGGTGGGGCCAGCGCAGGCGATGGGCTCGCTGCCGAACGCGCAGCGCCGCACGCTCATCATCGTCGTCCTGCTCTACAGCGCCGGCGTCATCTTCGCCTCGGCCGAGCCGTTCGCCGAGTCGCTGGTCGAAATCGGCGAGGAGTTCGGCGTCTCGGAGTTCCTGCTCATCCAGTGGCTCGCCCCGCTCGCCAGCGAATCGCCCGAGGTGCTCGTCGCCGGCTTGCTCGCATGGCGCGGCCGCGCCGCCGTCGGCATGGGCGCGCTCATCTCCTCCAAGGTCAACCAGTGGACGCTGCTCATCGGTACCCTGCCGATCGCGTTCGCCATCTCCGCCGGTGAATTCCACCTGACCGGCGGCCTGCCCCTGGACCACCGCCAGCGCGAGGAGATCTTCCTCACGGCAGCCCAGTCGGCCTTCGCCATCGCCGTCTTCGCCAACCTGCGCATGGGCCGCAACGAAGCGATCGCCCTCTTCGTGCTCTTCGCCACGCAGCTGTTCATCACGAGCGAAATGGTGCGCGTGTACTACGCCGCGGCGTACACCCTGCTCTGCATCATCCTGCTCTTCCTGCACCGCAAGGAGCTGCCCTACACCTTGAACGCGGCGTGGGACATCCTTCGAGGCAAAAAACTCGAGCCTGAAGCCGCGCACGCCGAATAAACCAACGAGGCCCCGCCAATCCGGCGGGGCCTCGTCGCTTCTGGCTACCGTTCGGCGGGCTTCCGTTGCCCTCGTGCCGCGGGCTTCGTTCGCGGCTTCGGTGCCTTCACCGGGAGTGTCGCTCCGAACGCGTAGGCCCGGTCGACCCAGCCCCGGAGCGCCGCCTCATCGGCCACGACGGCGGCGGGGAGCACGACGTACTCCTTCATCGCTCGCCCGCCCGGCGCGAACGGGCGCCCGCCCAGCGCCAGCACCTCCGCGCGGTCGTACGGCGAAAGCCGTACGTGGAAGTCGTCGCCGAACAGCCCCATGGACATGTTCCCGTGGACAAAGGCGGATTCCATCCCGAACATCTTCCGCTGCACCGCTTCCGGCCCGCCGGGCGCGACGCCCGCGAACGCCAGGAGTGTCTCGGTCGAAGTCGCCGGCATCTTCTCCATCGCCGCCTCCTGCCCCGTTTGCCCTAGGACGTGCGCTTCACGCCCGTCTTCACCGCGCGCAGCACCAGCCTGTCGGAGTAACTGATGCCCTCGAAGGCGCCGCCGCAGGTGATGAGCGTGAGCGAATCATCGCTCGTCTGGGCCAGCACTTCCCGCATCGGCACCAGCTCCACGGGATACTGCTTCAGCGCCGTCACCTCGTACTTGATGACGGTTCCGTCGGCCAGCACGATTTCGATGACGTCGCCCGCCACCAGCTTCTTGATGTTCGCGAACACCGCCGGGCCGTAGTTCCGGTAGTCGAGGTGGCCCGAAAGCACCGCGTTTCCGCCCATCCCCGGCTTCGTCGTGAAGCCGTACCAGGCCACCAGCTCCGGCTTCGGGGGCGATTCCATCGTCCCGTCCGCAAGCAGCCCCATGGTCACAATCGAGGCATCCACCCCGATCCGCTCGATGCGGATGCGCGACGCGGCGGCATCGAACCGCTGGTTCACCGGCGTGGGCGTCGGCTGGACTTCGCGGGAGCGTACCGAGGGCGGCGATTCCTCGCCGCGCACCTCACCACGGACGGCCCGGTGGTCATCCAGGTTCGCGTAGAGCGATTCCGTCGTGCGTTCGGGTCTGTCACCCGGCAGGTTGGCGAAGACCGCGAAGCCGCCCGCCAGCGCGAGGACGCCAAGCAGCGCCGCGATCGCCGCCGTTCGGTGCCGTCCGAGTGCCGAAGTGATGCCCTTCATGTCGCGATTCGAGTCTATCCCCTATCCTTTGCGACGGTAAGTGGGGATGGTTGTGCATGAGTAATCCACGTGTTCGCTGGCGGAGGGCGATCACCGCGGGCGTCCTGGCCGTGGCCGTCGCGCTCCTCGGCTGGCACTACTGGGCGCTCTACAGCGCCGCCACGGGTGCAAAGGCCGACCTCGAATCCGCCGAACAGGCGCTCACGGGCGACGGCTTCGACTTCACCGCCGCGGACGTCGATTCCGCCAGCCGCGACCTCCGCAGCGCGCGCCGCCAGGTCGATTCCGCCCGGCGCCATGCCCGCTTCGACCCTTCCTCGCCACCGCGCGCGTCCTCCCCGGAACCCGGGATCAGGCCAACGGCATCTACGACATGCTCGACATGGCGGCGACGCTCACCCGGATCGGCGAACAGGCGGCCGACGCCGCCGAGGTTGCCGTCCGCTACCGTGATAACCCCCGCGCCGATCAGCCGCTGACGCGCTCCCTCATCGACATGTTCGACGAGACGGCGCCGCAGATCGACACCATCGACCGGCTCTCCCGGGACCTTGTCCGGCAGCGCCGCGAGCTCGGGGACCAGCCCCTGCTCGGCCCCTTGCTCGCGTCCGCGACCGCCTCGACGAGGAGCTCCCACGCATCGCCAACTCCGTCGAACAGGCGCGGCAGGCGCGCGGCCTGCTGCCCGGGTTCCTCGGGTTCGAAGGCGAACGGCGGTACCTGCTCCTCGCCCTCAACAACGAAGAGCTCCTACCCGGCGGCGGACTCGTGACCTCGTCCGGCATCATGCCCGTCAGCAACGGCGTCAACGGCACGCTCGAGTTCGTTGATTCCACCACCTGGAAGGCCCGCTGGGAGGCAACCGGCGGCCACTACATCGAACCGCCGGACCCCTCAAGCGGTACCTCCTGCGCGATTTCACCTGGAACCTCCTGGTTTCGAACTGGACGCCCGACTACACCAGCTGGGCCCAGACCGCGCGCGAGTTCCATGAGATGGTCGAAGGCCCCCAGCAGGTCGATGGCATCGTCGCCGTCGACCTCATCGTGCTCGAGCGGCTGCTGAACGTGACCGGCCCCAAGACCATCCCCGTCACCGGCTACGGAGACGTCACGTTCACGGCAAGCAACGCCGTCCTGCAGCTCGAAGCGCTCACCCGCCAGGCCTTCGACCCCAGCGAGGACCGCAAGTCCGTCGTGGGCGACCTCGCGCGCGAGATCGTCGCCGACATGCTCCATCTCCCCTCCGAGAAGTGGGCCGACGCCATCAACGCCGTCAGCGAGCTGGGCGAACAACGCCACGTCCAGGTGTTTTCGTACCGCCCCGAAGAACAGACCGTGCTCCGCGACATCGGCTGGGACGGCCGCCTCAACCCTACCCGCGGCGACTTCCTGCACTTCAGCGAGGCGAGCGTGCTCTCGACCAAGTTGAACCTCATCGTGAAGCCCGAAGGGACCTACACCGTCGATGTCAGCCCGCTCGGCGATGCCCGCCACGAACTGACGCTGCGATACGCCAACCCGTTCTCGAAGTGGGCCGCGGACAAGCCGCCCGCTCTCGTATCGCAGCTGATGCTGGGCGGCCTCTACGGCGGGTACCTCCGCGTGTTCGGGCCCTCCGGGCTGTCGAATCCCGCGGTCGAAATCGATGGCCAGCCCGGCAATGTCGAGGACACCGGCACCGAATCCGGCCGTGATTGGTTCGGCACCCTGCTTTCGCTGCCGGCGGACAGCAGCCGCACGGTGACTTTCCGCTGGACCGTCGCCGCAGCGGGCACGGGCTCGGCGTACCGCCTGTTCATTCAGAAGCAGGCCGGCACCGAGGGCATGTGCCTCGCCCTCAACATCCTCCGCGAGGGCCGCCCCGCCTCCGACGTGCACACCAGCGGCGGCACAAGGGCCGCCGACGGCCGCACCTGCCTCACCACCGATGTCACCGTGACCGCCCGCTTCGACTGAGGCGGGCGGCCCTGGCCCCGGACGGCTACCGGCGCCCCCACAGGAGCAGCCGCTTGTAGGGGTAGAAGTACGGACGCCGGTCCGGCAGCACCGCGAGCAGCCGCTCCCGGTACCGTTCGAGGTAGCGCGGGAACAGCTCCGCCGGCATGCGGGACTGGTAGTCGGTGAGGTAGGTCCCCTTCACCCATTCGACCACGTCCTCCGGCCCGGGGAGGTGCTGTGGATACACCTGCATCCGCACGTTCATCTCCCCGAACCCCAGCGCGTCGAGCTTCTCCGCGTACCACTCCGGGCTCTCGACCGGCACACGCCGCACGTACCCTCCGAGGGCGGTCGCGAACGGCTCCTCCCCGGCCACCGCGTCCGCGACCACGTGCGAGGCGTGGTCGTGGTTCAGCGGCATCTGCACCGCGAGCTGGCCACCCTCCGCCAGCCCCGCCGCCAGCCGTTCGAACAGCACTTCGTGGCCGTCGACCCACTGGAGCGCCGCGTTCGAGAAGATGAGGTCGAACGGCGTCTGCGGCGCGAACCGCAGGATGGTCCCCAGCTTGAACGTCAGCCCTTTGCCAGCGAACGCCGCGCTCTTCTCCAGCATCGTCTCGGAGTTGTCGAGGCCGACCGTCGCCCGCGCCTGCGGTCTCGTGCATCAGGCGCGTCAGTTCGCCCGTGCCGCAGCCAAGGTCAATGGCGCGCCCCCCGGGGATGGGCCGCACCAGCGACAGGAGGTCATGGAACGGCTTGCTTCGCTCGTCCTGGAAACGGTTGTACTGATTGGGGTTCCACGTGCTCGTCACAGGGCTCCTCCCGCCGCGCGATGGCGGCCGTCTGAAGCCCTTTCCTTGGCCGGTCGAACCCCCGCGACTCCCTGCCGGGCCGGTGGGCTCGGGGGCTGGCGCAAGTGTACAGCCGCCCCGCAAGCATCACCTCCGCCAAACGGCGGTCACGTGATCAGGCTCGCCGCCGTGCCTCCCAACAGCGCGTCCAATGCGGCCGGCGAGACATCCATCGCCGTGAACCGGGCCACCTGCGCGCCAGTCTCCTGCGGGCAGTTCGGCGCATCACTGCCGAAGAGGATGCGGCCCGCGAACCGTTCCACGTCCTTCGCCGTCACCTCGATGGGCGAAAGCCAGACCGGCGTCACGTCCACCCGCAGGTTGTCGAACCGCTCCATCAGCTCCAGCGCGTACGCCGTGTTCGGGTGCCCGGCATGCGCCAGCACGAAGCGCAGGTCCGGGTGCGCCCTGAGCACCGGCGCCACCTCGTCCAGTTCGTCCGGTTCGGTGGCGCCCCCCGACCGATGGCCTGCATGCGTCACGATCGGAACCCCGAGACGCTCGGCCGTGGCCCACAACGGCTCCAGCCGCGGATCCGATGCCGCGAAGTTCCCGACCGAGCAGTGAAGCTTCACCACGCGCAGCTCCAGCTCCACCAGCGCCCGTTCGACCAGCCTCCCGAGGTCGTCGTCATCCGGGTGGAAATGTCGCCCCCGGGATGAGCCACGGGTAGGCCGGCACCTCGGCCGCCGACCACTCGTTCACCGCCTCGGCGATGCCCGCGCGGTGCGCATAGGGGAGGATCCACGCGCGGTCGAAGACCGACGTTCGCACCCCTTCCGCCACGGCCGGGAGCAGCGGGCTGCCTTCGAGCGTGCCGTTGCGATTCAGCGCCTCGCGTACCTTGAGGGCCAGCCGGTCCGGGAATGCGTGGACATGAGCGTCGATTCGCACGGGCGCCGCCTTCGTCGCGTTCTGGCCGCGAATCCTACTTGATGACGCCCTTCGTGCGGAGGTCCTCGATTTCGCCGTCGTCCATGCCCAGCCAGTCGCGCAGGACCGGGGCCGTGTCGCCGCCGTGCTCGGGCATCGGCTTCCCCACCACCGTCGGCGTCCCCGAAAGGTGCATCGGCGAATTCGGCAGCTTCAGCGTGCCCGGCTTGCCATACGGCATCGGGACGTCCACGAGCATCCTGCGAGCCTCGACGTGCGGGTCCGTGAACAGGTCCGCGATGGTATTCACCTTGCCCACCGATGCCACGTTCGCGGGCTCGAGGATCGCGAACCATTCGTCCGTCGTCTTCTCCGCGAGCGCCCGTTCCAGTTCGACTTCCATCAGGTCGATGTTCTCCATGCGCACGCGGTTCGTCGCGAAGCGCGGGTCGAGCGCCATGTCGTCGCGGCCAAGCAGCGCGCAGAACAGCTCCCACTCCTTCACGTTCGCGATGACGATGTAGCCGTCCTTCGTGCGGTAGGGCCCGAACGGCGTCAGCAGCGGGTGGCGGCTGCCGATGCGCGTGGGCTCCTCGGCGAAGGCGGAATGCCGCACGATCGCGTTCTCGCACAGCGCGATCTGCGCCTCCATCAGCGCCACATCGAGGCTGCCCCTCACCCGTGACGTCTCGCGCGCGCAGCGCCGCCAGCACCCGAGTGCGAGGTACAGCCCCGCGACCATGTCCCCGATGCTCACGCCGATGCGCATCGGCGGGCCGTCCGCCTCCCCGTTCAGGCTCATCGTGCCGCCCATGGCCTGCGCCACCGCATCGACCGCCGTCATGGACCTGTACGGGCCCGTCTGCCCGTAACCCGAAAGCGCGGCGTACACGAGCCCGGGGTTCAGCGCCCGCAGGTCCTCGTAGCCAAGCCCCTGGCGCTCCAGCGCGCCCGGGCGGAAGTTCTGCGTGAGCACGTCTGCCTTCGCCGCCAACCGGCGAACGAGCGCCTGCCCCTCAGCGTGCTTGAAGTCGATGCAGATGCCCTTCTTGCCCCGGTTCGGGCTGAAGAAGAACGTCGAGATGCCTTCGTGGTAGGGGCCGAATCCGCGCAGCTTCTCGTCCGTCTCCGGGTACTCGACCTTGACCACCTCGGCCCCGAGGTCCGCGAACTGCATCGTCGCAAACGGGCCGGCGAGGGCCCACGTGAAATCCAGGACGCGGACGCCATCGAGCGGCCCGCGAAGCGACGATTGCGGTTTCGGCATGGGCACATGCTACGGGTCCCGAGGCCCCTCGCTCCACCCGCTTCCCGCAGCGCCACATGCCCGTTCTTCATCGAAAGAACATTATTTTCGCGGTTTTTGTAATCGACGGCGCCCTTCCGCGTCCAACCAGTACACGCCGCCCGGGCCCCCGGTCGGAGCACTCGCGGAGGAAACTGCTTGCCCACACAGGCACCCCACCTGTCCCGTGAAAACGCCCTCGCGTCCGAGGTCAACATCCTCGTGCATGACCTGAATAACGTGCTGACCGGCATCGCGGGGAGTATCAGCACGGTGATGGATGACCTCCAGCCCGGCGCCCCCGCCAGCGTGCCCCTGTCCGACGCTCTCGCCGGGGTCTATCGAGCGGCGGCCCTGCTCCGCCGCCTGAGCGAGGCGGGCGCGCCCGGTGAGTCCTCGTTCGCGCTCGCTCCGCTTGTCGCGGAAACGGCACGCCTGGCGCAGAGCTGCCGCGCTGCTTCCGCCCTCGAACTCCCGGTCATTTCGCACGCGGCCCGCGTCTCCGGCGATGGCACGGAGTTTCAGCGGGCGCTGCTGAACGTGCTCCTGAACGCACTCGAAGTGAACCCCCCTGGCGGACGCGTCCAACTTACCTACCGGTACGAAAGGGCCATGCACATCCTCGAAGTCCGCGACGAAGGTCCTGGCATCCCCGCCGCACTTCGCGAGCGCGTGTTTGAGCCCTACTTCACGACGCGCGTCTCGGGCACCGGCCTCGGGCTCGCTTCCGCGCGGGCCGCGATGCTCGCGCTCGGGGGCGAACTCGATCTCGTGGCGTCAGCCCCGGCGGGACCGTCTTCGCGGTCCGCGTCCCCGCGGAGGTGATGCAGTGAACCAGTTCGCCGGCGCCGGACTCTGGAGCCGCGATGAGGCCGGCCTCGTCCCCCTCGACCTCCTCGCCCCCACGCGGCGCGAGCTCATGCTCTCGCTGCGCATCGAGGGCGAAGCATCGATCGATGAGCTGTCCAACCGGCTCCACCTGACGACGAGCGCCCTTCGCCCCCACCTCGCGATCCTCGATGCGGAGGGATACATAACGCTGCGCGAAGCCGGGACCGGCCCCGGCCGCCGCCGCCGCATGTACGCCGTCAGTCAGCACGGCGAGGCGCTTTTCCCCGGCCTCGGCGAGGCATCAGCCATCGATCTCGTCCGCGCGGCCATGGAGGGCACCCACGACCGCGCCCTCCTCGCCCTCTTCGCCTTCCTGCGGGAATCGCGCACAACGGCCGTGGACCGCTGGTCGACGGCGGCGTCGGCGTTCGCGCGCCGTGGCTTCCTTCCCCTCGCCGCCGAGGACGCGGTTGAGCTTCGCCACTGCCCGCTGCGCGCCCTCGCGCATAGCCAGCCGCTCATCTGCCAGGTCGAGCAGCACGCACTCGCCTGCGCCGCCGGGCGCCCGGTCGAGCGCGTCGCCCACCGCCTCGAGGGGCACGACTCCTGCGTCTACCGGCTCACGCGGGATGCGGAATCACGGGCATGAAACGAGGGGGAGGCATTGCCTCCCCCTCGCCTGTACACGAACCGTGGCTTAGTCCTTCGAGCAGACCATCACCGGGTCGTAGTCCGGCAGGTTCACGTTCGAGTCCGTCGCCTGGATCCAGGCGATCTTCCCCTTCCTTGCCCACGACGATGACCGTGCGGTTCGCGATGCCGCGCGCCGCGAGGTACACGCCGTACGCCTGCGCCGTGCCGCCGTGCGGGTTGAAATCGGACAGCACCGGGAAATCCACCCCGAGGCTCTCCTTCCACGCCTTCAGCGACCACGCGTTGTCGCACGAGATCACCACGGGAATGGCGCCCTGCGCTTCGAATTCGCTCCGCTTCTGCTCAATCAGCGGCAGCTGCGTCGAGCACACGCCCGAGAACGCGGCGGGGACGAAGTTGATGACGACGGCGTTCTTGCCGCGGTAGTCGCTCAGCTTGAACTTCTCGCCCATCGGGCTCGAAGGGAGTTCGAAGTCGGGGGCTTCATCGCCCACTTTCAGAGTCGCGGTTTCAGCCATGGGGTCACCTCATCGGTTGGTTGCCCTTCCATCGTAGGAGCACGACCAGCGAACGGGGAAATCCGGGCAGCCTCCACCGGGAAACGTCCGAACGGTCCCTTCACCGGGTACACACGGCCATCCTTTGGGCGTACGCTTCGCACGCACTCGAATCGCTCGCCGCGGTCACCGTCGGCGAAAGGCCACCATGAATCTCCGCGCATCCAAAGCTCCCGCTCCGGTCCGCCGGGCGGTCATTCTCGCCGCGGCCCACGGCGTGATCGGCCTGGCCTTCGCCGCGATCGCCCCCGGTCTGGAGGATCGCGGCGCCGTCTTCGGCGTTGGCCTCGTGTTCGGCCTGCTCTACGCCGTGGCCGGGTGGTCCACCTGGACCGGGAGTCGCGGTGGCGCAATCGCCCTCATCGTCCTGAACGCCTTCAACATCGTCGCCTGGCTTCCCTATTTCGCGGACCCGGACCCGGTGAGCATGGTCGTCGGAGGCGTGATCTCCATCGTCCTCAGTGCGGCGACCATCGGGCTTCTCTTCCATCCCCTCGCCCGGGCGTTCCGCAATCGCCCCCCGGCCCGTCGCACCGCCTACTGACCCGTTGCCTTCGGCACCGGCGTGCGGTTAACTCGCTTCATGCGCGTCACCAAGATGCACGGCCTCGGCAACGACTACGTCTACGTCCTCCCGCGCGAAGAGCGCGACTGGCCCGAGGTCGCCCGCCGCGTCAGCGACCGCCACTTCGGCATCGGCAGTGACGGTCTCATCCTCGCGCTGCCGTCCGCCGTCGCCGACATGCGCATGCGCATGTTCAACGCCGATGGCTCCGAAGCGGAGATGTGCGGTAACGGCATCCGCTGCGTCGTGAAGTTTGCCCTCGAAGAGGGGCTGGTCGATGCCGCGAAGGACGTCGTCACGGTCGAAACGCTCGCCGGCACGAAGACGCTGCAGCTCTTCCGCGAGAACGGCGTCATCGCCGCCGCGCGAGTCGACATGGGTCCGCCCAGCTTCGACCCCGCGACCCTTCCGGCGACGGTCGAAGGGCCCGGCCCCGTCATCGACCTCCCCGTGACCGTCGATGGCATGGATCTCAAGCTGACGCTCGTGAGCGTCGGAAACCCGCACGCCATTCACTACATCGACCACGACCCGGACAGCTTCCCGCTGGAGCGCATCGGGCCGTTGGTCGAAAACCACGCGCTCTTCCCCCGACGCGTGAACTTCCAGGTCGTGCAGGTCCTGGACCGCGGGCATGTGAAACACCGCGTTTGGGAACGCGGCTCCGGCATAACCCTCGCCTCCGGCACGAGCGCGACCGCCGTCGCCGCCGCCTCCCGCCTTCGCGGCTTCACCGGGGACCGCATCGTCGATTCCCTCCCCGGCGGCGACCTGACCCTCGAATGGGATGGCGCCGGCTCCGTCTTCATGACCGGTCCCGCCACGCGTCTTCGATGCGGAGTGGCTCGAAGCCTGAATCCCCGGCCTTCGCCCCGGAATCGGTGGCCCACCCGGTACCGCGCGTTCGACGCCCGCGGCTAGACTCGTGAGAGGAGGCCGCCGTGAAGCTTGAGAACGTCCTCGCCGTGAAGGGCTCGCGCATCGAAACATGCGCCCTCACCGATACCGTCCGCGATGTCATCGCCCACCTGAAGGCCGCCAACGTCGGCGCCCTCGTCGTCGTCGATGGCGGCCGCCCCGTCGGCATCATCTCCGAGCGCGACATCGCCCGCGCCGTCGACGGCGAGAGCAACGTCCCCTCGCTCCCCGTGCAATCGCTTATGACGCGCGAGGTCGTGTTCGGCGCACCCGGCGATGACGTCGCCGCCGTGCTCGACACCATGACCGCGAACCACTTCCGCCACCTCCCCGTCGTCCTCGACGGCGAACTCGTCGGAATCGTCACCACCGGCGACCTCGTCCGCGCCGAGCTCGATACCCTTCGCGGCCACGTCGTCACCCTCGAGGACCAGGTCATGGCCGGGGGCGGGGAATGAGCGGCGCTCCCAACCCGCTTCGCGTGGCGATCATCGGCGCCGGCCCCGCCGCCTTCTACGCCGCCGACCACATCCTCAAGCAGTCCTCCAGCGCCGAAGTCGACATGTTCGACCGGCTTCCGACCCCCTTCGGCCTCGTCCGCCACGGCGTCGCCCCGGACCACCAGAAGATCAAGAGCGTGGTGAAGGGCTTCGCCGCCGTCGCCACGAGCCCGCGCTTCCGCTTCTACGGGAACGTCGAATTTGGCCGCGATGTCGACCTCGCCGGGCTCGCGCGCCACTACCACCAGGTCCTGTTCGCCACCGGCGCCCAGACGGACCGGCGAATGAACATCCCCGGTGAGGACCTCGCCGGCAGCTACCCCGCCACGGAGTTCGTCGCCTGGTACAACGGTCACCCGGCGTACCGCGACGAGGCGTTTGACCTGCAAACGCCTGCCGCGGTCGTCGTCGGCGTCGGCAACGTCGCCATCGACGTCGCCCGCATGCTGTCGCTGGAAGAGCACGAGCTCGCGGCCACGGACATGGCCCGCCACGCGGTCGCCGCCCTCGCGCGCAGCCAGGTGCGGGACGTATACGTTCTTGGCCGCCGCGGACCGGCCCAGGCCGCCTTCACGACGCCAGAACTGAAGGAACTGAGCGAACTCCCCAACGTCGACCTCGTCATCGACCCCGCCGAGGCCGCCCTGGACGCGCTCAGCGCCGCTGAACTCGAACGCGCGAACGACCCGGTCCTGCGCCGCAAGGTCGAGCTGATCCAGTCGCTCGCCACCCGCCCCCCGGCGGGCCGTCCGCGGCGCCTGCACCTGCGGTTCCTCGTCTCCCCCGAAGCGCTCATCGACGACGGCCACGGGCGCGTCGCCGCCGTGCGCCTCGCCCGGAACGAACTCGTGGGCAGCGAAACCGGCAGCCTCAGCGCGAAACCCACAGGCGCGACCGAGACCATCGCCGCCGGCATCGTCTTCCGCTCCGTCGGGTACCGCGGCGTGCCGCTGCCCGGCGTGCCGTTCGATACCCGCTGGGGCGTGGTCGCGAACGTGGCCGGCCGCGTTTGCAGCCCCGAAACCCACGAGCTGGTTCCCGGCCTCTACACCGCCGGGTGGATCAAGCGCGGCCCCTCCGGCGTCATTGGCACGAACAAGGCCGACGCGGTCGAAACCGTGCACGCGATGCTCGCCGATGCCGAGGCCGGCCTGACCCTGGACCCCGCGCAGCCCACCGCCGCCGCCGCGGACGAGTACGTCCGCCGCTGTTGCGCGCGCCCCGTCTCCTTCGCGGACTGGCAGCGGCTGGACGCGCTCGAAGTCGAGGCCGGGGCTCGCGCCGGATGCCCGCGCGTGAAGTTCGCCTCCGTCGCCTCCATGCTCGCCGCGCTTGCCGGCGAAGGTGGCCCTGCCGGGAACTGATGGTACTATCAGCGCCGGGCCGAGGACGGCCGGGAGCACCCGCTCCGCCGCGTCCCGGCGTTCCCACCGACCCCACTCCCGGAGTATCCGATGAAGCTCGCGAAGCGCGTCGAGTCCCTGCCGCCGTACCTCTTTGCCGAAATCTCGAAGAAGATCGCCGCCAAGCGCGCCGCCGGCGTCGATATCGTCACTTTCGGCATCGGCGACCCCGATCTGCCCACGCCCAAGAACATCCTCGACGAGCTGCATCGCGCCTCGGACGACCCCTCGAACCACCGGTACCCGGAGTCCGAAGGCCTGCCCGAACTCGGCAAGGCCATCGCCGACTGGTACGACCGCCGCTTCGAAGTGAAGTTCACGCCGATGAAGGAGACCCTCCCCCTCATCGGCTCGAAGGAAGGCATCGCGCACATCGCGCTCTGCTTCATCGACCCCGGCGACATCGCCCTGGTGCCCGACCCCGGCTACCCGGTGTACGAAATCGGCACCATGTTCGCCGGCGGCACCAGCTACAAACTCGACTGCACGCGCGAATCCGGCTGGAAGCCGAACCTCGACGCCATCCCCGAGGACATCGCCCGCAAGGCGAAGATCTTGTGGCTGAACTACCCCAACAACCCCACGGGCGCCGTCGCCGATATCGCCTTCTTCGAAAAGGCCGTCGCCTTCGCGAAGAAGTACGACGTCGCCATCCTCCACGACAACCCGTACTGCGACGTCGCCTACGACGGCTACAAGCCCGTCTCCATCTTCCAGGTCCCCGGCGCCCGCGATGTCGCCGTCGAGTTCAACTCCTGGTCCAAGATCTACAACATGACGGGCTGGCGCATCGGCATGATCGTGGGTAACGAGACCATGATCGATGCCCTCATGCGCGTGAAGTCCAACATCGATAGCGGCATCCCGCAGGCCGTGCAGCGCATGGCCATCGAAGCCGTGTACGGCCCGCAGGACTGCATCGACGAGCACAACGCCATCTACCAGCGCCGCCGCGACCGCATCGTCGAGGTCCTTCGCCGCATTGGCCTCGAAGTCGATACGCCACTCGCGTCGCTCTACGTCTGGGCGAAGCTGCCCGCCGGCGTCACCAGCGCCGATTACGCCGCACGCCTCATCGAGGACACGGGCGTCGTCGTCACGCCCGGCCGGGGGTATGGCCTCAACGGCGAAGGCTACATCCGCCTCTCCGTTACCACTCCGGACGACCGCCTGGAGGAGGGCATGCGCCGCCTCGAAGCCTGGAAGGGTCTCTAACCGGCATCGGGAGAACGGCAACCACAAAGGAGCCGCCTGCCGTCACGATGACGGCCGCGGCTCCTTTCGTTTCCGCACAAGGAACCGGACGCTACCGGAGCAGCGCCTCCACGGCCCGGCCGAACTCCACCGGGTCCTTCGTGTCGATCGACACCGAGTGGATGTCGATGCCCGCGGCTTCCTGCTCCTCGAGCCGCCGCCGGCACGTGTCCGCGTCGCCCGCGACCCCGAACTCCTCCAGGAACGGCCGGCTCAACGCCGCCGCGCCCGCCTCCGAGCCCTGCTCGTTGAACACCCTGCGCACGCGCGCCACCTCATCGGCGTACCCGAGCTTCGAGAGGTGGTTGTAGTAGAAGTCGCCCATGCGCGCGATGTAGTACGCCGTCATCGGGCGGCCCGCGTCGATCGCGTCCGGGTTCTTGCTCACCGTCACCGAACCCGGCGACTTCACTTCGACCGCGGCGGGGTCCCGGCCCGCCTCGGCCGCCCACGCGCGGAACTGCGCGACCTGGTCCTTGAGCGCTGTCAGCGGGATCCACACGGGCATCCAGCCATCCGCGATGGCTGCCGTCTGCTTCGTGCTCTTCTCGTTCAGCGACGCAATGAAGATCGGGATATGTGGCCGTTCGGGCGTGAGCCGCAGCGTGAAGCCGCGGTCCATCTTGAACCAACGCCCGTTGTACACGAGCTTCTCGCCGCGCATGAGGATGTTGATGATCTCGACCGTTTCCTTGATCCGCGCGAAGGCGGGCTGGAACGGCATGCCGTGGAAGTGCTCGATGACATTCGCGCTCGATGCCCCGAGGCCGATGATCGCGCGGCCGCCACTCCACTGGTCCAGCGTGGCGAAATGCTGCGCCAGCGCGCCCGGGGTTCGCGAGTATACGTTCACGATGCCCGTCGCGAGCTTGATCCGGTTCGTCTTCTCCGCAATGGAGATGAGGAGCGAAAACGCGTCGTGCGACCAGCCTTCCGGCACCCAGAACGAATCCACGCCGCTCTCGTCGGCGATCTTCGCGAGCTCAATCGCGTCCTCTTTGCGCATGTCGAACTGCCAGGGCACGCCGATCGCGAGGCGCCGGGTCATAAGGGCACTCCTGTGATGTGGTTCCGAATCGTTGATCCGCCATGAATCGTTGCCGCCACCCCGGTTCGGGTCAACCGCCGCCACCAGCTGCACGAAGACCGGCGGTCTGCCCCGGAGGCGTGCCTAGCAGGTGAAGCTGACGCTGCCCGAAGCCGACTTCCCGCCGCCGGTCACCGTCACCGCGTACGTGCCGCTCGTCTGTGCCGGGTGGCCAATGCGCGCCCTGCCCCCACCCGAGACGGTCGGGTCCCCGCTGAATGCGCCCGTCGGCCCGCCGTTGCGGGTCCACGAACTCACGAGGACCGTTGCCCCGGGCATATTGCTGAAGTCCACGAGCACGGAAAGCGTGTCGCCGCAGGAGCCGCTGAGCGCGCCACCGCCGGGACCGACGCTCGGCGCCGACGCCGACGTCCCGCCGATGAGGAACCCGACGATGCTGAGCCCGCCGCTTGCCGGCACCGGCGTGGCCGTCGGCTGCGGCGGCGTCGTCGCCGCGGCGCGCGTGGGCGTCGCCACCACCACCAGTGGTGTCGCCGTCGGCACTTCCGTGGGAACCGCCGTCGCGGTCGGCTCCGGGCTCGGGGTGGCCGTCGCCGGCACGGCCGTGGGCGATGCCACCCCGGCCGAGGCGACCGCCGTCACCGTCACGGCGGTCGGACTGACCTGGCCCGCCGAGGCCTGTTCCCCGTCGCCGCCACCGCCGAGCGTGAGCAGCGCGACCGCGCCCGCCCCCGCAAGCGCGAGCGCCGCGATCGCCGCGGCGATCAGGCCGCCCTTGCCCTTCTTCGCCGCGGGCTCCGGCGCCGGCGCCGGCGGCGGAGGGACGGCGCCCGCATGTGAAACCGGCGGCGGCGCGGCGGGAGTCACGACCGTCCGCGCCGATGCCGGGGCTGGAGTGGCCGGCGGCGCCACCGTGGGGAACGCCGACGGCGGTGGGACCGGGAACATCACCGTGCCCGGGTTCGCGCCCTGCTCCGGCTCGGGCTCCGGTTCCACCCGTGGCGGCGGCATCGTGATGGCCGGTGTCGCCGCCCGCGGCGCGAGCACGAGTGTGCCCCCGTCCGCTGAGTCCTCTTCTTCCGGCTCGGGCACAAGCGCCGGGCCGCCGGGGGCGCCGAGCCGCGACGGCGGCGGTGTGTACGTCGCCAGCCTCGCCAGCAACCGATCGAGCGCGCCCGCGAGCTCCGAGGCCGTCTGGTAGCGGTCCTCGGGGTCCTTCTGCATGCACCGCCGCACGACATCGACGACCGGCTCCGGGTGCCAGGACAGCAGCGGCGCCGGGAAGGGTGCGTGCACATGCTGGCGCAGCACCTCCTCGTCCGTCCGCCCCGTGTACGGCGCGCGCCCCGCGAGCATGTGGAAGAGCGTGCCACCGAGGGCGTAGATATCCGTGCGCTGGTCGGCCCGGCCTTCCTGCTGCTCGGGCGCGGCGTACTGCACGGTACCGACGAAACTGGCGTGGCGGTCCCGAGAATTCGCCTGTTGCGAAATGCCGAAGTCCACCAGCTTCGCCGCCCCGTCCGGGTTGACGATGATGTTCCCCGGCTTCAGGTCGCGGTGGACGATGTTCTGTGTCGCGAGTGCCTCGAGGGCGCGGGCCCCGTCGCAGGCGATTTCGATCGCCTTGAGCAGCGGGATCGGCCCCTTCTGCAGCATCGCTCCCACGGATTCGCCTTCGACGAACTCCATGACGAGGAAATACCAGCCCCCGGAGCGGCCGAAGTCGAGCACGCGCACCGTGTACGGTGACTTCAGCAACGTCGCCAGGTGCGCCTCGCGTTCGAAGCGCTGGCGGAACGTCGGGTCCGCGTTCAATTCAGTGTTCATGACCTTGATCGCGACGCGGCTGCCATCGCGACGGTCCGTCCCCTTGAACACGGAGCCCATCGCGCCCGAACCGATCTCTTCGTCGATCGTGAACGAGCCCAGTACCGTTCCGGGACCGGGGACCTGGTCCTCCGAACTATCCATTAGGTCGTGCAACCCCTGCCCACGCGAGAGCCACGCGGCTCCGTGGAATTCAGCCGAAACCTAGCAGGAAAGCCCCGAACAAGAAACAGAAGACGCCCGTCCTACCTTTCCCATGCCCCTTACCTCCGCCGCTCTCCGCCCGGTGCGGACGTCCAAACCCCGCGCCCGGGCCGCCGTTCCCCCGCGTAACCGCGCGTTGATCGGAATGCGGGATTGCTGCCATGCTGCCCCGAGCGGCGCCCGTGGGCTGCCGGGGGGAAGGGCGCGTGGGCCATCCGTACTTCGCCTTGCGTGACCGCGGCCGCGTGCGGCCCGTGAACCAGGACAACGCCCTCGCCACCGAGTTCCCGGGCGGTCGCGTCCTCCTCCTTGTCGCCGATGGCGTCGGCGGTGCCCGCGCCGGCGAAGTCGCCAGCGCCGAGGCCATGAACGCCGCCCTCGACACCATCCGCTCCGCCATCGACCGCGTCGCCGCCGAAGAAGCCCTGACCCGCGCCGTCGACGCCGCCAACGCTCGCGTCTACACCCTCTCCGCCAACGATGCCGCGCTCTCTGGCATGGCCACGACGATGGTCATCGCGCTGATCGAGCACGGCCGCGCCACCATCCTCAACGTCGGTGACAGCCGCGCCTACGTGGCCTCGAAGGGCACGTTGCACGCCCTCACCACCGACGATTCCTGGGTCGAACAGCAGGTCGCCTCGGGCGCCATGACGCGCGACGAGGCCGAGCGCAGCCCGTACCGCAACGCCATCACCAAGGGCATCGGTGTCGATGAGTCACTGGACCCGGGTGCCATCGTGCGTACCGCGCTGGTCCCCGGCGACGTGCTGCTCCTCTGTTCCGATGGCCTTTACCGGCTCGTCCCGCCGGGCGTAATCGCCGAAACCCTCGCCGCCTACGGCCCGGACGAAGCAGGCCACCGCCTCGTGGCGCTGGCGAATGAGGGCGGCGGCACCGACAACATCTCCATGGCGATCTTCCGCCGCGAATAGGCCCCGATGCACTACCTCGTCTTCATCACCGTGGTCGATGGCCGCCTCGACCTCCTGCGGGACTACGAACGCCACGCGCGCGAGGTGATGCGCCGCCACGGCGGCGACGTCGTGGCCGTGTTCCGCCCGCCGAATGCCCCCGAGCAGGGTCCCCACGAAGTCCACGTCCTGCGATTCGCCGACGCCCGGGGCTTCGCCGCCTTCCGCGCGGATCTGCCACGCACGGCCGGGCAGGCGGCATTCCTCGAAAGCCTGCAGTTCCTGGAGCTGGAAGAGGTGCCGTTGGACGCCTATTTCGCCGCGGACTAGTCCCGCCAGCGCAGCGGGGTGAGGCTGTGTTCGCCCTTGAACCCCTTGAGCGGCACCGTTCGCGAAGGTTCGAAGCCGAACTCGCCCGAGGGTGCGATCACTTCCCGCAGCAACGCCGAGATGAGCACTTCGCCGCCCACGGCCTCTGCCGAGACGCGCGCCGCGAAGTTCACCGCCGAACCGAAGATGTCGTTCTCGTCCCAGAGCACTTCGCCGATGTGAATCCCGATGCGCACGCGGATCGGCTCCGGGGATGGCGTCGCGATGAGCTGGCGCTGGATGTTTACCGCGCAGTTCAGCGCGTCGCGCACGCTCGCGAAGAGCACGAGAAAGCCGTCGCCGATGCGCTTCGCTTCGTGACCGCGGAAGGCCGTGAACTGTTCGCGCAGGACCTGGTTGTGCAGCTTGAGAACCTGGTACGCCTCGCGTTCGCCGAGCTCGGTGACCATGTTCGTCGACTTTTCGAGGTCAGTGAACATAATCGAGAGGGTGCCGCCGGGACCGAGGTCCTGTCCGCGCCAGACGTTGCGGATGCCGGCGTCGGTGCCCGGGGTGGGACGCCCGGCCGGTGCCGCCGTCGCGGCGGGGGCCGAGAACACCACCGTGCCGCCGCCGCTCGCATCCCCTTCGAGGTCGATAATCACGTCCGCGATGCCGATGCTGTCGCCCGGGAGCACCGTCGCGCTGCCCGTGATTGCGCTGCCGTTGACGTACACGGGGGTTTCGCCCGCCGAGGTCTGTCAGAATGATTTCGCCGGCGCGCGGTTCCAGTTTGATGTGGCGCCGTGAGACATACTGGCTGGGAACGCGGATGTCGCACGAAGGGTCCCGCCCGATGACGGCGGGTGTCTCGCCAAGGACATAATCAACCGGCGGTTCGCCCGGGGCTCGTACCGTGATCTTCTGGTCGGTCATGAGTCCTTTCGGAATGAGCCTTCGCGGCGCCGCCAGCATAGGCGCGAACGCCGCGCGGTGACAAGATTCGAGGGCGCCCACGGCCCCCTAACCGGGTCCTTCGGGTTTACCCTCGATTTCAACCCCGGGGCGCATCGTAAGCGGCATACCTTTTCGCTCGGCGCCCCATCGCGCGCCTGGAGGCTTTCTTGGAGCAGAATTCGCCCCACCCCGAGGTTGCCGAGGCCCACGCCACCTTCGAGGCGGCCATGTTCGAGATCAAGCGCGTCATCGTTGGCCAGGACGCGATGCTCGAACGGGTTCTCGTCGCCCTCCTCTCCAACGGGCACATCCTCCTTGAAGGCGTCCCCGGGCTCGCCAAGACGCTCACCGTGAAGACGGTCGCCGAGGTCCTGGGCGGCACCTTCCACCGCGTCCAGTTCACCCCGGACCTCGTCCCCTCGGACCTCGTCGGCACGCGCATCTGGCGCCCGGACCTGGGATCGTTCGAAACCGAGACCGGCCCGGTCTTCTGCAACATCCTCCTCGCCGACGAAATCAACCGTGCGCCCGCGAAGGTGCAGTCCGCCCTCCTGGAAGTGATGCAGGAGCGGCAGGTCACCATCGGCCACAAGACCTTCCCGGTGCCCGCGCCCTTCCTCGTCCTTGCCACCCAAAACCCGATCGAATCGGAGGGCACCTACCCCCTGCCCGAGGCCCAGGTCGACCGCTTCATGATGAAGGTGCTCGTCGACTATCCCTCGAAGGGCGAGGAGATGAGCGTCGTGCAGCGCTCCCTCGGCGTGCCGGAGAAAGTGGGCCAGATTATCTCGCTCGAGAAGCTGGCCGCGTACCAGGAGCTCTCCCGTAACGTCTACGTCGACCGCATGGTCGCCGATTACGCCGTCAATCTCGTCTCCGCCACGCGCGAACCGGCGCGGTTCGGGGTCGCCCAGCACAGCGATCACATCGCTTTCGGCGCGAGCCCCCGCGGTTCCATCAATCTCGTGCATGCCGCGCGCGCTGGCGCTCATCCGTGGCCGGCGGTACGCCCTCCCCCAGGATGTGAACGAACTCGCCCGCGACGTCTTGCGCCACCGTATGGTGCTCACCTACCAGGCCCTGGCCGAAGGCGTGAACCCCGACAGCATCCTCGATGCCGTGCTCGCGGCCGTGCCGCTGCCTCGTATCGACCTCGCCCAGCAGGCGACGGCGTGAGCGCCATCGCCGCGCACAGCCTGCGCGCCGTGCGCACTCCCGCGGCCCCCGGGCCCGGGCCGATGCCCGATGGCCTGCTGCGCGCTCTCGATATCACCATCGGCCACCGCGTCATGGGCCTCCTCGCCGGTGACTACCGCTCCTCCGCGCCCGGCGCCGGCACCGAGCTCATGCAGATCCGCCCCTACACCCCCGGCGACGACGTCCGCCAGATCGATTGGAACGTCACCGCCCGCACGGGTGAACCCCATGTTCGCGTCCACGTCGCCGAACGCGTGCTCACGACCTGGCTGGTGCTGGACCTGTCCCCTTCGATGCACTTCGGCACCGCCGACCGCCGCAAGGCGGACGTCGCCGAGGGCGTGGCGCTCGCAGTGGGCCACATCGCCACCCGCCGTGGCAACCGCCTCGGTGTCATGAGCTTCGGTGTGGACCATGCCACCATGGTGCCTCCCGGGCAGGGACGCGCCGGCATGCTCGGGCTGCTCGAAGCGGTGCGGCGCCAGCCCGTGCCCGAAGGCCAGGGCGGTCCCAGCCTCGGTGAAGCCATGCGCCGTGTGAACCGCCTCTCCGCACGTTCGAACCTGGTCGTCGTCGGCTCCGACGTCCGCGGCCCGCGCGATTGGCGGGGCCCGCTGGTCGAACTCGCCGGCCGGCATCCCGTGCTTGCCGCCGAAGTTCGCGACCCGCGGGAGCAGGAGCTCCCGAACGTGGGCGAGCTCTGGCTCGTGGACCCCGAGACCGGCCGCCAGCTGCGCGTCGACACCGCGAAGAAGAAGCTCCGCGAGCGCTTCGCCGCCGCCGCCGCAGCCGAGCGCGCCGAGGTCGCTACCGACATCAGCCGGACCGGCGCGCGCCACGTGGTCCTCGGAACCAACGGCGACTGGTTGCGGACCTTCGCCTCCTTCCTCCTCCAGAAGGGAGACCGCCGGTGATCGCCCCTGCTCCATTCCTGCTCGCGGGGTTCTCATTCGCCTCGCCGTGGCTGCTTCTCGGCCTGCTGCTCATTCCGCTCGGCGTCGTCGCGTACCTGCTCGTCCAGATGCGCCGGCCAAAGTACGCCGTCCGCTTCACGAACCTGGACCTGCTCGCGAACGTCGTTGAACGCACGCCCGGGTGGCGCCGCCATCTTCCCGCCGCGCTCTACGTCCTCGCGATCGGCGCCCTTGTCCTCGCGCTCGCCCGCCCCGAGCGGAATACGCGCATCCCGAAAGAGGAGGCGACCGTCATCCTCGTGATGGACGTCAGCGGCTCCATGCTCGCGACCGACGTTCAGCCGACCCGGCTCGCGGCCGCGCAGGAAGCCGCCATCACCCTCATCGACCGCCTCCCCGACAAGTTTCGCGTGTCGCTCGTCAGCTTCTCCACCGGCGTGACGGTCAACATCGCCCCCACGGATGACCACGAAGCCGTGAAGGAAGCCGTATTGCAGCTGCGTTCGAAGGGTGGCACGGCGATGGGCGACGCCATGATGGCCGCCCTCGACCTCGCTCGCCCGCAGGAACCTGCCGCTATCCCCGGGACGACTCCCACGCCGACCCCAGCGCCGCGCGCCACGAACGGAGGCGCCATCGCCGCCGAGGAGCTCCCGGTCGTGGTGGTCCTCCTCTCCGATGGCGCGAACACCGCCGGCTCCGCCCAACCGCTCGACGCCGCCGCCGAGGCACGCGATTTGAACGTGCCGTTCTTCACGGTCGCCGTTGGCACGCAGGAGGGCGTGGCTGAAGTCGAGGACAACGCCGGCCGCCTCCGCCGCGTTCGCGTCCCCCCGGACGAGGAGACGCTCAAGCAGGTCGCCGAGACCACGGGGGCGAAGTTCTTCGCGGCGCCCACCGAGCAGGAGCTCAAGTCCGTCTACTCCGAACTGGGCTCCCGCATCGGCTACGACACCGAGAAGCGCGAAGTGACCTACTGGTTCGCGGGCATGGGCGCCGCGCTTGTCCTGGTCGCGGGCGGCCTCTCCCTCGCCTGGTTCAACCGCTTCCCGTAAACGATCGCCCCTACCCTTCGCGCGCCCGCCGGTAGCGCAGGTACACCTCGCTCGTCTCGTCGTTCGCGACACAGGAGACGAGCGAGAAGCGCGGCAGCGTATCGCGCGCGAACGGCGAATCGCCCTCCACCGGCGTCTTGGAATCGCGCCCCGAGACCACGACCGGCCCCAACGTCAGGAAGAACTCGTCCACGGCGTCGATGGCGAAGAGCTGGCCGTTCAAATCCGGGCCGCCTTCGCACAGCAGCACGTCCGCGCCCATCTCCAGCCGCATGTGGGCCAGCGCGACCTGCACTTCGTGCTCCGCCGGCACCCCTACCACCGGCCTCCCCGCCGCGATGATCGCGCGCCGCGCCTCCGCTGTCGCTGCCTCCGAGAGGTAGACCATGGCGTCGAAGTCCCGAGCGCGGAAGAAGGTGGCATCGAGCGGCAGATTCCCGGAGCGCGAGATCACCGCCGCCGTGGGACACCGCGGCTTCCCGGCCTCCAGCCGCAACTGCTCCAGCGCGGCGTCGCCCCCCAGCCGCGGCGATGTGCCACTCGCCCGCAGCGTCCCCGCGCCATTGAGGATGACGTCCGCGTTCGTGCGCAGCTCGCGCATCAGCCGCTGGTCTGTCTTCGAACCAAGCCCCTTCTCCGAGCCCTCGACCACGGCCTTGCCATCGATGGACGTGACCATGTTCAGGAGCACGTATGGCCGGTCCGCGGGCGGCGGGCCGAATGCGAGGCGGGTGTAGTCAGGCTTCATGGCGCGTGCTCCGAGGCCACTTAGAAGAATCGCCGCAGCAGGTAGGACACCACGGAGAGCCCGAGGGAGAGCAGGATCATGGTCGTGATCGGCACGTAAACGCGCGTGCTGCCGCCGCTCCAGCGGATGTCGCCGGGCAGCCGCCCAAACCACGACAGCCCGCCGGCCGCGATCAGGCCTCCGATGGCAATCGCGGCAATGCCCAGCACGACCACGAGCAGCCCCAGTTCCCGGTTCTCCATACCCGCATCGTCGCAGACCCGCCCGCCCCTGTCAGCGCTCGCGGCGGGTGCGAAACGGGGGTGACGCATCGCCACCCCCGATTGTGATGAACCGCGCGGCGCCCTGGCGCCTTCGCCCCCCGGTTACGCGGGCGGCAGGTCCGTCTCCGGCGCGAACGGCCGGTAGTAGCACGACTGGTTGTTCGTGTGGCACGTCGGCCCCACCGGCCGCGCCTTCACGAGGAACGAATTGGCTTCGCAGTTCTTCGCGATGCTCACGAAGTTGAGGACGTTCCCGCTCGTCGCGCCCTTCTCCCACAGTTCGTTCCGGCTCCGCGACCAGAACGTCACGTGCCCGGTCTTGTAGGTGTGCTCGATCGACTCCCGGTTCATCCATGCCAGCACGAGGACCTCGTTCGTGTCCGCGTCCTGCACGACCGCCGGGATCAGCCCCTTCTCGTCGAACGAAATGACTTCCGCCTCACTCACGCCAGTGCTCCTGTTTCGAATGCGGCCCTCCGGCCGGCCTGCGTCTCGGGATCGAAATCGGCGGGCGTGCGCGTTCCCCGGCGCAGCCCGCTAGGCGTGGTGGGGTTCCAGCCGTACCGGGATGCCTTCGCCCGCGAGGTACTCCTTCACCTGCCGAATGGAATACGTCCCGAAGTGGAAGATGCTCGCCGCGAGCACGGCGTCCGCCGCGCCCTGCGTCAGCGCCTGCGCCATATGCTCCGGCCCGCCCGCCCCGCCGGAGGCGATCACCGGCACCGTCACCGCCTCGCTGATCGCCCGCAGCATCCCGAGGTCGTACCCCTTCTGGTGGCCGTCGGTGTCCATGCTCGTCACGAGCAGTTCGCCCGCGCCACGTTGGACCGCCTCCTTCGCCCATTCGACCGCGTCCATGCCCGTGGGGTTCCGCCCGCCGTGGGTGTACACCTCCCACGCGCCGTGCTCGCCCGGGACGCGCCGCGCGTCGATGGCGACGACAATCGCCTGGCTCCCGAAGCGGTACGCGCCATCGTTGATGAGCTCGGGGGTCTGGATTGCCGACGTGTTGATGCTGACCTTCTCGGCGCCCAGCTCCAGCATGATCTTCATGTCCGTCACGCTGCGGATGCCGCCGCCGACGGTGAACGGGATGAACACCTGGTCCGCCGTCGCCGCCACCATGTCGTACACCGTCGCGCGGTCGTCGCTGGAGGCCGTGATGTCGAGGAACACGAGCTCGTCCGCCCCTTCGCGTTCGTAGATCTTGGCGAGCTCGACGGGATCGCCCGCGTCCCGCAGCTCCACGAAGGAGATGCCCTTCACCACGCGGCCATTATTGACGTCGAAGCAGGGGATGATGCGGCGCATCAGCATGGGTTCGATTGTGTGGGAGCGCCGGGACAGTGTCGATGCGGCTAGCGCGCCGCGAACGCCTCGATCGCTGCTCGCAGGTCGATCGCCCCTTCATAGAGCGCGCGGCCGATGATGGCGCCCTCGCACCCGGCCTCCGCGATCGCGTGCAGGTGCTCGATCGCCGTCACGCCGCCCGAGGCGACGACCGGCACGGGCACCAGTGCCGCGAGTGCGCGCAGCGCCTCCACGTTCGGGCCGCGCATCGCGCCATCGTGCGAGATATCCGTGAACATCAACCGCGGCACGCCGAGGTCCACCATCCGGCGCGCCATCTCCTCGACCTTCACCCCGCCGCCTGCGGTCCAACCGTCCGTCATCACCTCGCCGTCGCGTGCATCCAGCGACACCACAACGCCGCCCGGGAACGCCGCGCACGCCTCTTGAACCAGCTCCGGGTCGCGCACGGCGATGCTGCCAAGCTGCACGCGGCCGGCGCCGTACGCGAACGCCGCATCGATGTCGGCCATCGTCCGCAACCCGCCCGAGACCTCGACCGGGATCGAAAGGGCCTCGCAGATGCTCGCCATGACCGTCGCATTCGCGGGCGCGCCCGCCTTGGCCCCATCGAGGTCCACGATGTGCAGGATGTCGGCGCCCGCGCTCGCCCAGCGGCGCGCCACCTCGACCGGGTCCCCGGGGTAGCGCGTCTCGCGCGCGTAGTCCCCCTGGAAGAGCCGCACGCAGCGGCCCTCGCGCAAATCAATCGAGGGGATGACCTGGAACCTCACGTGCTCGTTCCCGCCCCCGCGAACGACACGAACGCGGCGCTCCGGGCCCACGTGAGGAAGTTCGAGTACAGCCGCAGCCCGGTCTCGCCGCTCTTCTCCGGGTGGAACTGCGTGGCCACCACGTTGTCGCGCCCGACCGCGCTCGGGAACGTCACCCCGTACTCGGTCATGCCCAGCGCCAGCGCCGGGTCGTCGACGGTCGGGTGGTAGCTGTGGACGAAATAGAACGCACTGCCCGACGGGATCCCCTCGGTGATCGCGTGTTCGCGTGTCCATTCGACGGTGTTCCAGCCCATGTGCGGCACCTTCCGGCCCTCCGATGAGAACCGCAGGATCTTGCCGGGCAGCACGCCCAGGCAGTCCGTGCCGCCGTTCTCTTCGGACCAATCGAGCAGCGCCTGCAGTCCCATGCAGACGCCGAGGAACGGCCGCCCGGCGGCGATGTACTCCATCACCGGGCCAATCACGTTCCGCGAGCGCAGGTTCTCCATCGTGTCGGCGGCCGCGCCCACGCCGGGCAGGATGAGTGCCTCCGCGCGGTCGATGTCATCCGGGTCCGCCGAAACCACCGGCGCACCGTCGACATGGGCCACGGCGCGCGCCACGCTGCGGATGTTCCCGGCCCCGTAATCGACGATGACGACGTTCTTGCTCATGCCCGTCGAGTGTATCACGCGTCCCCCGCCGGTCCCGTCCCCCTGATTCCTCCATTGCGAGGTATCCCGCCCGCGGTTGACGCTGATGTATCCCGGCGGTCTGGTACCCTTCGCGCATGACTACCCGCTTCCGCAACTCCCGGCCCTGCGGGCTTTGCCATAACGACCTCTTCGAATCCGTCGGCAATCCCAAGCTCGCGCACCTCTGCCGCTGCGCCACCTGTGGCCTCGTCTGCGTCCGCCACTTCCCGGACCCGGACGAGCTTCGAAAGGTCTACAGCGAGGACTACTTCAAGAGCCACGATTCGGCCCTCATGGGCTACGACGACTACGCCCGTGACCGCTACTGCATCTTGAAGACAGCCAGCCGGCGGCTCGACACCATCGAGCGTTACACACCCGCCCGCGGCCGGCTCCTCGACGTGGGCTGCGCGCTCGGCTTCTTCCTCGAAGAGGCAAGGCGCCGCGGTTGGGAGGTCGACGGCGTCGACATCTCCGCGCACGCCATCCAGTACGCGAACGAGCAGCTCGGCATCCCCGCCCGCTGCGGCATGCTGCGCGAGGCGGGCTTTGAACAGAACTCCTTCGATGTCCTCACGATGTGGGACGTTATCGAGCACGTCACGGACCCGGTCGAGGAGCTGAAGTACTGCCGCGACCTCCTGAAGCCGCGCGGGCTGATCGTGCTCAGCACGCCCGACGTCGCGAGCCTGGTCGCGAAGATCACGGGCGCGAAGTGGATGGGCTTCAAGCTCGCCGAGGAGCATCTCTACTACTTCTCGAAGCGGACGATCAGCCTGGCGCTCGAAAAGGCCGGGTTCGAAGTCCTCGAAGTGACGTCCATCGGCAAGGATGTCGCGCTCGACTTCTTCGCGCGCCGCCTCAGCATCTACGCCGGCCCCGCGGCGAAGCTGCTCGGTAAGGGCGTCGACGTCGCCGGGCTGGACCGCGCGGCCGTGTACGTGAACCCGCGCGACATCCTCTGCGCCGTCGCCCGCAAGGTCGATTGACGCGCGACGAGTGACACCGGCCGTCGGCGCCCGTGAGCGCCGGCGGCTAGACTGACCCGGTGCCAAAACGCCCGGGCTACCGTTGTCGCGAATGTGGCTGGGAGAGCGCCGCCTACGCCGGGCGCTGCGTGCAATGCCAGGCCTGGAACAGCATGGAGCAGGCGCTCGGCCCGGCCACGGCGCCGGCCTCGCCCGCTGCCCGCCGCCGCGCCGAAGCCGCGCCCGCTCGCACCGTCGCCCTCGCCCAGGTCCCCGACGACACCGCCGAGCGCATGACCACCGAGATCCCCGAGTTCGACCGCGTTCTCGGGGGCGGCCTCGTTCCCGGCTCGCTCGTCCTCCTCGGCGGCGATCCCGGCATCGGCAAGTCCACTCTCGTGTTGCAGGCGGCGGCCCGCGTTGCCCTCAAGGGCCAGGGAGTCGCCTACGTCTGCGGCGAGGAATCGCCGCGTCAGATTCGCCTGCGGGCCGCCCGCCTTGGCCTCGAAGGCGCGCCCGTCACCCTCATCCCGGAAGGCTCGCTCGATGCCGCGCTCGCCGCCGCCGAGGCCGCGGGTGTCGCCGCCGTGGTGGTGGACTCCATCCAGGCCGTCTCCGTCGAGGGCCTCGATACCCGCTCCGGCGGGCCCGCGCAGCTCGCCGAAGCGGGCGCGCGCCTCGTCTCGTTCGCGAAGGGCACCGGCATCGCGACCATCGTGACCGGGCACGTCACCAAGGGCGGCGATATCGCGGGCCCCCGCCTGCTCGAGCACCTGGTCGATGCTGTGCTTTACTTCGAAGGCGCCGATAACGGTGCCCTCCGCGTCCTCCGCGCGGTCAAGAACCGCTTCGGCGCCACCGACGAGGTCGGCGTCTTCGAGATGACCGGCACCGGCCTTCGCAGCGTCGAAAATCCCAGCGTCGCCTTCCTGGAAACGCACGACGACGGCGCCTCCGGGTGTGCCGTAACGGCCGTCATGGAGGGCTCCCGCCCGCTCGCCGTCGAGGTGCAGGCGCTCGCCGTGCCCAGCTTCCTCGCGAATCCCCGCCGCATCGCGGCCGGCCTCGAGGTCTCGCGCCTGCACCTGCTGCTCGCGGTGCTCGCCCGTCGTGGCGGCCTGCAGGCCGGCAACCTCGATATCGTCGCGTCCGTCTCGGGCGGCATGCGCCTTCGCGACCCCGGCGCGGACCTCGCCGTGCTGGCCGCGCTCGATTCCGCCGTGAAGGACCGGCCCCTCGAACGCGGCACCGCCTACCTCGGCGAGGTCGCACTCTCGGGCGCCGTCCGGCCCGTGACGAACCCGGGCCGGCGGCTGGCGGAACTGGCACGGTTAGGGTTCAAGCGTTGCGTCGTGGCGAACGGGACGCAGCCCGTCGACGGGATCGAGCTCCTCCCAGTCGCGAACGTGCGCGAGGCGCTGACCACCGTCGCGAACCGCCGCCCGCAGCCCCGGGACGAAGGCGGCGAATCAGGCTGATCGAGGCGTCAGGTCTGCCGGTAGGCCCGGTGTCGCATGATGATGCTCTGCAGCAGCCCCAGCGATACGAAAATGCTCACCAGCGACGACCCGCCCTGGCTCACCAGCGGCAACGGGATACCCGTCACGGGGAACAGGCTCAAATTGACGGCAATGTTGATGAACGCCTGCATTAATATCAGGATCACGATCCCGACGGCGACCAGCTGGCCGGAGATATCGCCCGCAATCTGCGCCGCGCGTATTCCGCGCATCAAAAGCACGATGAACAGGCTGAACATCACCATCGAACCCGCGAATCCCAGTTCTTCCGCCTGCAACGAGAAGATGAAGTCCTTCGTTGCCACCTTCAGGTATCCCAACTGCGTCTGTTCGCCGTTCGTGAGGCCCTTGCCCGTGAGCTGCCCGGAACCGACGGCAATCTGCGACTGGATGACGTTGTATCCGGCATCCAGCGGATCCTCTTCCGGGTCGACCAGCACGGATATGCGTTCGATCTGGTAGTCCGCGACGAAGAACGTCCACGCGAAGGGCAAGACCGCGAGCCCCACTGCCGCGAGGATGAAGAGGTGCCGCCGGGAAACGCCCGCTACCAGAACCACCCCAAGCCAGACCGAAACAAACACGATGCTCGTCCCGAGGTCGGGCTGGATAAAGACCAGCGCGAAACAGGGCGCCACGATCCCCAGCGAGAAGATCAGCGTGCGCAGGTCTTTGGCGTCGCCGCCGTGCGCGCTGAAGAACTTCGCCAGCAGCAGGATCGTCGCCAGCTTCGCGAACTCCGACGGCTGAATCTGGATTGGCCCGAGGTTGAACCACCGCGTGGACCCGTACGCCGAATGACCCATCAGTAGAATCGCAACCAGTGACAGGAGCGAGATGCCGTAGAGCACAGGGGAGTAGTGCGTGAGGTAGTGGTAATCGATCTTCGAGACCGCCAGCATCACGATGATCCCGAAGATGGCGAAGATGGCCTGCTTCGTGACTGGATTCGCGAAGCTTGCAGGCGGGCCTTCGTATGTGCGGTACGTCCCGCTGTAGATCAACAGAAGGCCGAAGACAACCAGCCCCACCGCGCTCAGTACGAGTACGTAATCGAAGCGGTCCCACCCGCGAAAGACGCCCCTTTGCCGTCCCGGCCCGAATGTTGCTGCCATTACTTCAGGTTCTGATTCATCCAGCTAAAGATGTTCGCCGCCGCCGGCGCGGCCTTGTCGCCACCGACGCCATAGTCGAAGTACACCGTGACGACGTACTCCGGGTCGTTGTAGGGATAGTAGCCCGTGAACCAGGCGTGCTGGTCGTACGTCAGGTCCGCGCGCTGCGTGCCGAACTCGGCCGTGCCCGTCTTTCCCGCGATGTCCATGCCCGGCACCTGCGCCCTCAGGCCCGCGCCCGCGAGCACCGATTCGTGCATACCGCGGCGAACGGCCGCAAGGTTCGCTTCGTCCACGGGCACCGACTTCCAGTCCGGCTTGATCGTGCGCACCACCTTGCCGTCCGCGTCGAGAATGTCCTTGGCCACGTGCGGCGTGAACAGCTTTCCGGTCGCAATGGCCGCGGTCATCCGCGCGATCTGGAGCGGCGTCGCGAGGACGTCCTGCTGGCCGATAGCGGTGAAGCAGGTGTCCGCGTAGAACCAGTCCCTGTCGTTGTCGGTGTATTCGGGACCGGCGTAATTGCGCGCCTTCCAGGCGGGGTCGGGCACGCGGCCAATGTCCTCGCCGGGGATGTCGATTCCCGTGGGCTGGCCCATGCCGAATGCACGCTGGTAGTACGCGAAGATACTCGCGGACGAGTCGACGTCCTTTCCGATCGCCTTGTGCGGTTGCAGGCTTCCGTTCGGAATACCACACACGGCCATGAACATGTAGATGTTCGAGGACCAGGCAATTGCCTGCGTCAGGTCGATCCCGGAACCGTGGGCGCGCCAGTCGACGAGCGGGTAGATGACGCCGTTCTCACCCTTGATTTCGAGAATGCGGCTGGGAATGTCACGGCTGGTGGACGGCGTGATGTTTCCTTCCTGCAGCGCCGCTGCCGCCGTAATCAGCTTGTACGTCGAGCCCGGCAGTGCCTGCGACAACGCCTTGTTCGTCAGCGGCCGCGTCGCATTGTTGGTCGCAAGCTCTTCGTATTCGGCGCCGCGCTGCGCGACCTGCGCGAAAATGTTGTTGTCATAGGTCGGGACGGAGACCAGCGCGAGCACTTCGCCCGTTTTCGCGCTCATGACGACCGCCGCCGCCTGCGTCGCGTTCTTCTGGTTCATCGTCACCGGGTTCGGGAGCGAATCAACCAGCATTTCGGCGATATAGTTCTGCAGGTCCACGTCGATCGCCAGCCGCACATTGTCGCCCGGGACCGCGTCGCGGCTCTTGAGCGCCTTGAGCAGATTCCCCTGCGCGTCCTGCTCGGCCGCCGTGGCACCCTTCTGCCCGCGGAGGATCTCCTGGTACGTCAGCTCGACGCCGCCCTTGCCGACCGGTTCGTTCAGTGAGTAGCCCTCGCCCTTCAGGTCGCGGTACTCCTCGGGCGTCTGCTTCCCGATATAGCCGAGGATGTGGCTGAACGCGTCGCCGCCGATGTACTCCCGGCCGGGCTGAATCGACAGGGCGACACCGCTCGTGTCCGCCGTCATCTCCTCGAGCGCCAGGGCCTGC
This sequence comes from Candidatus Amarobacillus elongatus, assembly GCA_016703545.1. Classification (GTDB taxonomy): domain Bacteria; phylum Chloroflexota; class Dehalococcoidia; order Tepidiformales; family Tepidiformaceae; genus Amarobacillus; species Amarobacillus elongatus. The sequence continues at coordinate 163,469 of JADJBX010000001.1, read as the reverse complement.
TCCTTCGTGAGCCCTTCCTTGATCGGGAACTCGATGTCGCCCTTGCCGTCCGCTTCCTTCTCTTTGACCCGCGACTGGATTTCGAGCGCGGGCACGCCCAGCAGCGTTTCAAGGCGGAGGTACAGGGCGTATCGCGCTTCCGGCTCCTCCGGCAGGAACGTCGGCGTGATGACGGCGGTGTAGATGCCGACGTTGCGCACGAGCGGCGTCCCGTTGCGGTCGAGAATCAGCCCGCGCGGCGGCAGGATCTCCTTGCGCGTGAGGTGGTTCTCGCGCGAACGGCGAGCGTAGTCGCTGCCCTGCAGGATCTGCATGTTGAACAGCTGCGCTGTGAGGATGCCGAACAGCACGATCACGGCGATGCGCAGCGCGGCGAGGTTGCCGTGCGGCCGGTTGCGGCTCGGCGTGGACGGGGAACGGAAGCCGCCGCCAAGCGCACTCATGACCAGCCATACCTTGACCGCGGGATCTCAAGCGCCCGCGGCTCCACTCCCAACGCACGGAGCGGCAGGTACGCCATCGTCAGCATCAGCAGGTCCAGCATCACGCCGGGGACGAGCACCGCCGCCACGAGCAGGCCGGGTTGCGGCGCCGCACCGTCCGCCATCGCGCCGAGTGCCAACGCCAGGCGCGCCCACAGGCCCGTCGCCACCCCCGCGACCAGGGTCTGGGCGAACCGGTTGAGCGGGAGACCGCCTTCCTCGAGCACGAACGCGAGCGGTAGCAGCGGCAGATACGCCAGCAGCACGAGCGCGGCCGAGCGGTTCGAGGCGAAGGCGAAGCTTAGTGCCACTACCGGCACGGCGACCATGGCGGCTCGCGGCCCCCCGAACGCCACCACCATCACGAGCGCGAGCAGGCAGAGGTCGGGCACCGCCGCCGACAGCGGGAACAGCGGCGCGACCGCCGCCTGCGCGAGCGCCGCGAGCAGGAGGGCCATGGCGAGGGCTACCGTCTTCAATCCCCCGCCTCCAGGAGCCCTTGCGGGATGAAGCTCGTCTGCACCAGCACCGTACTCGCCGTCGAGAGGCGGACGAACGGCTCAAGCGTCACCTTGCGGAAGAGGTCCTGCTGCGTGCCGCTCACCTCCGTGACCTTGCCGATCGGCAGCCCCGCCGGGTACCGGCCCGTGAGCGCCGAGGTCACGATGATGTCCCCGACCTTGATGTCCGCCTGCGCGAGGTCGAAGGTCAGCGTGCGGTTGGCCGCGCCCTTCACGATCCCGTCCGCCTGCGATGCCTGCACCTGCGCCGCCACCTTGCTCTTGCTGTCCGTGATCAGGCGAACGAACGACCGGCTCCCGAACACCTCCGTCACCGTGCCCATGAGCGACCCTTGCGACGACAGCACCACCATCCCAACACGCACCCCGCTGTTGGATCCGCGGTCGATGCTGATGACATCGGTGAACGCCGAGGAGTCGCGGTGGACGACGTTCGCGGCGAGGTACTGCTCGTTGGCGGCGCCCTGCGAGATCTTGAGCGCCTCCTCCAACTGCTTCACACGTTCCGCATCGGTCTGGAGCGAAATCGACTGTGTCCGCAGCTCTTCGTTCTCAAGCCGCAGCCTGCGGTTCTCCTCTCGGAGGTCGCTGATGGAGCCTGCATCCGAAAGGAAGCCGGCGATGGGCCGCAAGATGGACGTGAGCAGCTCTTCGGCCGGCCGTGTGATCACAAGGAACGCGCCCTGGACAGGGTGGCGCACTCCCACCTGGCCCGCGGCGGTCAGGAACACGCTCAAGCCGAGCATGGCTCCCACCCACCACGTGTAGCGCGAGAAAATCAGCATAAGCAATACCCGGGCGCTCGTTCGATGCTAGCGTCCGGACCTTCGTGATGCCAGTTGCGATTGAACCTTCTGTAAAAGTCCCTGTTCCTCAAGGACTTCGCCAGCGCCGCGCACCACGCAGAGCAGCGGGTCTTCGGAGACATACACCGGGAAGCGCGTCTCCTGTGAGATGCGCCGGTCGAGGCCGCGCAACAGCGCCCCGCCGCCCGCGAGCGCGATGCCGTGCGCCATCAGGTCGCTCACCAGCTCGGGCGGCGTCACCTCGATCGTCGAACGCACCGCCTCCACGATCGCGCTGATCGAACCCGCGAGCGCGTCGCGAATCTCGACCGTGCTCACCTCAACCGCCTTCGGCAGCCCCGTCGCAAGGTCCCGGCCACGAAGGTCCACGGTCTCCTCCGGCACCAGCGGCGCCGCCGATCCCGCGACCTTCTTGATCTCCTCGGCCGTTCGCTCGCCGATGAGGAGGTTATGGACCTGCCGGGCGTAGGCGATGATGTCCTGGTCCATCTCGTCGCCCGCGACGCGAATGGACGTGCTCACCACCATGCCGCCGAGCGAGATGATGGCCACTTCCGTCGTGCCGCCGCCAATGTCGACGATCATGCAGCCCGCGGCCTCAATCACCGGGAGCCCGGCGCCGATCGCGGCCGCCATCGGCTCCTCGATGAGGTAGCAGCTGCGCGCGCCCGCGTTCAGCGCCGCGTCGTGCACGGCGCGCTTCTCCACTTCCGTCACACCGCTCGGAATCCCCACGACGACGCGAGGCTGCGCGAGGAACGTGCGCTCATGCACGGCCTTGATGAAGTACGCCAGCATCTTCTCGGTGACTTCGAAGTCTGAGATGACGCCGTCGCGCAGAGGGCGAACGGCGATGATGTTCGCCGGTGTCCGGCCGACCATCCGCTTCGCTTCAGCGCCAATCGCGAGAATCTTCTTCGTCTGGCGATCGATAGCAACGACCGAGGGCTCGTCGATGACGATCCCCTTTCCGCGGACCATGACCAGCGTATTCGCCGTGCCAAGGTCGATCGCGATGTCGTGCGAGAGGAACCCGAACATTCGGGCAAATGGATTGAACAGGCCCAAGGTGCGGTTCCGGCGGGGGGAATGCTGGTTAGGTCAGCGCCCTGGCGTGGTCACAATGATACGGGCATTATGCATTGAGTGCATTTGACGCTTCGGAAACGTGATTGCGCTTTTTCACACCACCTGTAGAACGCCCGCCGGACCCTCCGCCAGGAGCCTCACGAACGCCTCCTCATCGACTACGCGGACCCCGAGCTGCTGCGCCTTCGCCAGCTTGCTGCCGGCATCGGCACCCGCGACCAGTGCCGTCGTGCTCTTCGAAACCCCACTCCCGACCTTGCCCCCGGCCTCGCGGATGCGCTCTTCAGCCTCGCTCCGGGACATCGTCTCCAGCCGGCCCGTGACGACGAGCGTGAGGCCGGTGAGGGTGCCCGCTTCCGCGGCTGCCCTGGGCGTCACGTGCGGGTCAACGCCCGACGCCACCAGCCGCTCGACCACCGCGCGGTTCTCCCCGCGCGCCGTCCAATCGGCGATGCTCCGAGCCACGATCGGGCCGATGCCCTCCACGCCCTGCAGCGCCTCCGCGTCCGCGTCGAGGACGGCCGCGAGACCCCCGAACCGCTCGGCGAGCACCCTCGCCGTTTCGTACCCAACGTGCCGGATGCCGAGCGCGAACAGGACGTTGGGCAGCGGCCGCGACTTGCTCTTCTCGATGCCCGCGAGCAGGTTCTCGGCCACCTTGCTCAGCCGCCCGTCCCGCGTGCGAAACTCCTCGAACTCGGCGAGTCGCTCGGCACCCAGGTCGTACACATCCGCGATGGTCGTCACCAGCCCGGCGCGGAAGAGCGTGTACGCCATCTTCTCGCCGAGGCCTTCGATGTCCATCGCCCCCCGGGAGGCGAAATGCTCCAGGAGCCGGACCTGCTGCGTTGGGCAGGAAAGGTTGGGGCAGTACACCGCCGCCTCGGATTCGTCGCGCGAGACCGGCGTCCCGCATGAGGGGCACGCAGCCGGCATAGCGAATTCGACCTCGTCGCCCGTGCGCAGGCTCGGCACCGGCGCCACCACCTGCGGGATGACCTCGCCCGCCCGCTGGACGATGACGGTGTCGCCGACGCGGATGTCCTTGCGGCGGATGTCGCCTTCGTTGTGGAGCGTCGCGAGACTCACCGTCGCGCCGCCCACGACCACCGGCTCCAACACCGCGAACGGCGTGAGCACACCCGTCCGGCCCACGTTGACGGCGATCTCCCGCAGCTTCGTCGTGCGTTGCTGGGGCGGGAACTTGAACGCTGTCGCCCACCGTGGCTCGCGGCCCACGGCGCCCAACGTCGCCCACGCGTCGAGGTCGTCGAACTTCAGGACCGTCCCGTCGATGTCGTAGTCGATCCGCTCGCGCTGGTCGCCCCACCAGCGGATGCGCGCGGCCGCGTCCTCAAGGGAGCTGTGCAGCCGCGCCTCGGGGTTCACGGGGAAGCCCAGTTCCTTTAGCCATAGCAGCGTCTCGTGGTGACTGTCGGGCCGCGCCCCTCCCTCTACCCATCCCAGCTGGTATACGAACATCGAAAGTGGGCGCCCCGCCGTCACCGTCGCGTCCTTCTGGCGCACCGAGCCGGCCGCGGCGTTCCGCGGGTTGGCATAAATGGGCAGCGGTTTGCGCCCTTCGCGCTCCCGTTCGAGGTTCAGGTCCCCGATGGCGGCGTTCATCCGCTCGAACCCGCTGCGGCTCATGTACACCTCGCCGCGCACCTCGAACCGTTCCGGCACCCGCCCCGTCAGCGACTTCGGGATCGTCGCGATCGTTCGCAGGTTCGCGGTCACGTTCTCGCCGTGGGCGCCATCGCCGCGTGTCGCGCCCTGCACGAACTGGCCGTTTTCGTACACCAGCGCCATGGCGAGGCCATCGATCTTCGGTTCGCTCACCAGCTGCGCCCCGTCCGCGTCCAGGCGGTCCATCGCGCGGCGGTACCACGCCTGCAGTTCGTCGTCACTGAAGCAGTTGGACAGGCTCAGCAGCGGCACGCGATGGTCGACGACTTCGAAGGTGCTGGCCAGCGGTTCCGCGCCCGTCTTCTGCGTGGGCGAATCGGGCGTGATCAGCTCCGGGTACCGCGCCTCGATCGCGCGCAGCTCGTTCATGAGCTCGTCGTACTCGCCGTCCGTGATGACCGGGTTGTCGAGCACGTAGTACCGGTAGTTGTGGTAGTTGAGCTGAGAGCGAAGCTCCTCGCTCCGCAGCCGAGCCTCGTGCTGATTGCTGGGGACGTCCATGGACCATCAAGTATACCCGGCCCCGAAACGGATCCCCACGCTCCCGCTGGCACGCACGCCGCACGCGACGAAGCCGCCCCTGGGGGCGGCTTCTCAGGTGGTCAGCGGTGGGAGACCTACTTGAAGAGGCTCTGGCCGCCCGCGATGGGAGCGGCCGAAATGCCGCCGGAGTGTCCGAGCCCCGTCACGCCCGGTTCGTTCGTGTCGATCTTCGAGGGCCCGGGAAGCGATCCCGGCGGGACCGCTGTTTCCGAGGGTGCTGCCGTCGGCTCCACCGTGGGCACCGTCGCCGTCGGAAGGGGTGGTTGCGTGGGCGTGGGGGTTGGCGGCGCCGGCGTCGGCGTGGCCACGGGCGGTGGCGGCGGCAGCGTCCGTACGCCGGAACTCGAGGCGGCGAATACGCGGCTCTCGGGCGTCGGCTCGGGTGTCGGTTCCTGGGTCAGGTCCGCTTCAATTGCCGGCTCACTCGTCGCCGGCGCGAGCACGTATGCCTCGCGGTCGGCTGCCGGCACCGTCGCGCGTGCGTCCGTGAGCGCGGCCGCGACGGCATCTGGCTCGATGACCCGGGGCAGCGACCCGCCGCCCGAGCTGAAGAGCAGCCCCAACCCTCCGAGTGCGAGGCAAAGCGAGGCAGCCCCAACCGGGATCTGCCAGCGCACCCGCGCCTCACTCCTCTTCGAACCGTCACCGGTCACACGCATCCTCCACTTCCCGGCCACATTCTGAAGGCTGACCAGCCTTAGCGGTATAGGGGTTTGTACTCATCGCCGGCCCTCCCGTCATCTCGGGGGTAAGGGTTGAGGTCGCGCGTTCCACGATAACGCGGGTGGGAGCAGATTGCGCTCTGGCCGCACGCCGGTTACGCGCCGTTCGCGAAGTTCCCGCCCGCCGAACGCTCGTACGCTTGCGATGAAACGGTTCAGCCATAAAGAAGAACTGTATATCCATAGCGTGAAGCTGTCGGAACGAGGCTCAGTATATCAAACGCGTACTACCTCACCACCCACGGGTGTTCGAACCTCATATCGATCCCACCGTGAGGTTTCGCACCGATGAACCGACGCACCGTTACCTGCCCCGCCTGCAGCCTGCAGTTCACCTCCAGCCGCGAAAAGACCTACTGCCCCGGTTGCCACCAGATGGTTGAACCGCGCGTGAACTAGCTCTTCGCCTCCGCGGCGAGGGCGGCCAACTCCGCCGGACGGCCGAGCACGCGGTGCCCGGCCGCTGCCTCGCCACCCGCCCAGCCCGCGGCGACGGCCGCGAGCCCGAGGCGTTCCGCCTCGGCCAGGTCGTACCGGTCGGAGCCGACGTACGCGGCCCGGGCGGGTTCGATTTCGAGAAATGCAAGGCACTGCTCCGCCCGTGCGCCCACGTCCCAGGGTTCGCCCTCCGGCGTCGCCGCGAGCACGGCGAGGAAGCGGTCCAATCCCGTCGATTGCACCTGGCGCAGGGCCACGGTGTGCGGCTCCCGCGACACCGCCCCGACCTCAACGCGCTCAGCCCGCACCGCGTCGAGCGCCATCCCCATCCCTTCGTGGACGAGCAGCTTCTTCATCGCGCTCCGACGGAACATCTCCGTGCACAGTGCTTCGCACCGCGCGGCCTCCGCAGGATCGGTGACGAGTACGGAGAGCGCGTGACGCCACGGGCGAAGGTGATACTCCGCGGACAGCGGGCGCGCGTCGATGCGGCGCCCCGTCACGGAAATCACCGCTTCCTCGACGGCGTACCGCCAGGCGGCCTCCCGTGCGAGCAGCACATGGTCGAGGTCAAACAGGATCGCGCGAAACCGCCGGGGCCGGTGCGAAATGACCGGCACGGTTTCAGGCCGAGGGAACGGGCGCGTACCGGGAGACCGCCTCGCGGTACTCCTCCGGCGTGTTCACATCCAACACCGCCAGCTCGCTCGTAACGAACTCCCCGAGCTCGCTCGCGTGCTTGCGGAGGATGCCGCGAAGGCCGTCGTTCTCGTCCGACGCCTCCAGCAGCTCTGGCCGCAGCCACCCCGACACCACGACAGGGTGCCCGCTGTGGCCCTCGAAGGTCGGCCGCGTCGCCGCCTTCGCCGGGTCGTGCGCGGCGATGAGCGCCCGCAGGAACTCGGCCGGCCGCGGCTGATCCACGTTCACGATGATGACGGCGTCCGTGTCGCGGTTCACCGCCTTCGCCCCGATACGGAGTGAGCCGGCACGGCCCGTGTGGTACCGGGGATTGTTCATGACGCGGCAGTTCTCGCGTCGCATCATCCGGTTGATGTCGTCGGAGCGGTGGCCGAGAACGACGATGACCTCATCGGCGCCAGCCTCGCGCAGCTGTTGCACCTGGTAGCAGATGAGCGGTTGGCCGCCCCAGTCGAGCAGCGCCTTGGGCTGCCCCATCCGCGTCGACGTCCCGGCCGCGAGCACAATCCCCGAAATCATCCCGTTTCCCCCGAATCTTCGGTACCGAAAACGAAACGCCGCCCGAAGGCGGCGTCGATCCGGCGCCAGCCGAAGCTAGACGCGCTTTTCCTTGATGCGGGCAGCCTTGCCCGTGAGGCCGCGCAGGTAGTACAGGTTCTTGCGGCGAACCTTGCCGTGGCGCACCACCTCGATCTTGTCGATGCGCGGGCTGTTCACCGGGAAGGTGCGCTCCACGCCGATTCCACCGGCCGCGTTCTTGCGGACGGTGAAGTTCGAGACCAGCCCCTTCATCCGCTTGCGGATGACCACGCCTTCGAAGACCTGGATGCGCTCCTTGTCGCCTTCGATGACCTTCGCATGCACGCGAACGGTGTCGCCGCTGGCAAAGTCAGGGATGTCGGTGCGCGCCTCGGTGGCGGTGAGAATATCGAGTTCGTAGGCCATGACAGTCGATCCTCGCAGACGTAACCCGAGAATGATACCCGGCGGCCCGCTTACCGCCAAAGCCGCCGCCTCCGCGTTGGCAACCCGCCCTCCGTCTGCCATCATCCCGGTACCCCGTGGACAGGGAGCGACGACGTTGGATGCCCGTGGGGGACGCGCCCTTGCTTGCTCATGCGGTGCGGGACTTCGCGCGGCAGCAGCCGTGGCTCGACGGCGACCGTGCCGCGATGTTCTTCCAGCACGCGTCGTTCCCCCCGATATGCGCGCCCCTGATCCCTTCAACCTGGCCGCCATCCCGGCAAGAGCGACGGCAGGCAATCTCCTCTGGCAACTACCTGCTGGCTGGGATCTACCGGTCCAATGGGATGTAACGCTCGTCACCATCGAGAACACGCCCGGGCGACGGACATCTTCAAGAGCTGCCCGGCACCTGTCTACCTCTCCACTTCCCGCGACCAGGAACGCGCCAATGACTGGGCGGCTTGGGAGAATTTCCGCTCTGGTTGTGAACGGCTCCAGCTGTGGGGGGCGCAGACGCGCCTGCAGACCCGCGGGCGAGACAAGAAGGTGCCACTCCATTCGCTCCTCCGCGGCGCTGCCCCGCCGCCCTTACAGCAGCAGTAGCACCGCCGGCACGGCCACGATCGCGCCCAGGAACACGCCCAGCGAGCGCTGGTTCCGCGTGGCCTGCCCGGCGACGGCGAGCACCATGCGCGAATACGGGCCGTACAGCAGCACCAGCACCGTTAGCGACACCGCCGCCACCGAGAGCATCTCCGTCAGCACGACCGTGAACGCGGTCGCGCCGCCAAGCAGGACGGCCCCCACCAGCGTGTCGATGAACGTCGTGATGTTCGCCCCCATCACATAGGGAATGATCTGGTCGCGCTTGATATAGCCCTTCAGCGAGAGCGGCACCAGCAGCGTCAGGGAGATCGAGACGCTCATCGTCGTCGCCGTGATCAGGCAGCCCATGAGGAACATGAGCGGGCGGCGGTGCAGGAAGTGCAGCGCTCGCGAGATCCCTTCGCCTTCGGATTCCAACTGGGGCAGCGCCCGATCGAACACGGTGAAGCTGAGGAGCAGGATGCCAACGCCCGTCGCGAACAACGCCCAGTGAGGCAGCAGGTCCGCGAGGAACCGCACCGGCGGTCCGTACACCTGGTCGATGACGTCGAGCAGGCCCGCCGGCGTTTCGAACCGCACCCCGTCGAGCCAGCCGTAGTGGAGCGAGATCAGGCCCAGCAGGAGCGCCGGGCCCTGCGTCGTGAACGTCGTCAGCAGCGCCACGACGCCGATGTACAGGCCATCGCTGTTGCGGCGCTTTCGGATATAGAGGAAGAATCCGACAGCGAGCACGATGAAGGACGCCCCGAGGCGCGATCCGCCCACCACGCCGAACGCCTCGGCTTCGCTGAGCACCCCGCCAGCGAGGAGCGTGATGCCGATGGCCGCGACCGGCGACCCGCTCAGGGCCGCATACGCGAGTAGCCACCCGAACCCCGTCGCGTTCGCCGCGCCGGAGACTTCGAGACCGTCCAGCAGGGGCACCAGCCCGCGCGCACCCGACTTGATGAGCTGCAGCGCGAAGACGAACAGGAACACGCCAGCAACCGCGGCGACCGGCTTGACCACCGCCGCGCGCGAGAGCCGCATGCGCCGTTCGGGGGTGGCCAGGGTCTCTGCTTCCGGCGTCGCCGGTGCCTCCGCGACCGCGAGGGAGGTGGTTCCCTCTCGCTCCATCAGGCGGGGGCCCCGGCCTGTGCCAGCACCTCGCGCACCATGCCGCCCGCCACGGTCTGGTGCGAACTCCCGTCGATGAGGATGAAGCTGCCCGTGTCGCGGCTAACCGCGTATGGGTCCGCGAAGATTGGCTCCATCGTCCGTAGTGTCACCCGCCCGATATCGTTCAGGCCGAACGAGGCGGGCCCTGCCGAACGCTCCAGCGTCTCCACGTCCAGCCGGTCATCGAGCGATTCGACCATGCACCGCACGCGGCGCGTGGTGTGCTTGAGCCAGAGCTGCTGGCGAGGCCGCAGCTGGAGGGTGTCGCTCATCCAGCAGAGGTCGGCGCTGAAGCGCGTGGCCGAGGCGGGCGCATGCGCGGGATCCACGAGCATGTGCCCCCGGCCGACGTCCACTTCCTCGGTCAGGCGGATCGAGACGGCGTCGCCATTGGTCGCACTCGCGCACTGCTCCTGGAAGCGGTCCACCGCCGCCACGCGTGTGCGAATTCCCAGCGGCAGCGCGAGGATCTCCTGCCCCGGCGTGACCGTGCCCGAGGCCACCGTGCCGGCGTAGCCACGGTAGTCGTGGAACTCGTCGGTGTGGGGGCGCAGCACGTACTGCACCGGGAAGCGCAGCGCGCCGTGGCTCACGTGGTCGGGCGTCTCCACCGTCTCCAGGAACTCCAGCAGCGTCGGGCCCGTGTACCACGGCATGTGTTCGCCGCGGTCCACGATGTTCTCGCCCGAGACCGCCGCCATCGGAATGACGGTCACCTCCTGCACGCCGAGCTGGCCGGCGAACGCACGGAAGTCCGCTTCGACTTCGTTGAACCGCGTCTCCGACCATTCGGCCAGGTCCATCTTGTTCACGCACAACACGAGGTGCGTGATCCCCAGGAGCGACGTGAGCGCCGAATGCCTCCGCGTCTGCGAGACCACGCCCTTGCGCGCGTCGATCAGGATCAGCGCGAGCGACGCCGTCGATGCGCCGGTGACCATGTTCCGCGTGTACTGAACGTGCCCCGGGGAGTCCGCGATGATGAACTTCCGCTTCGGCGTGGCGAAGTACCGGTAGGCGACGTCGATGGTGATGCCCTGCTCGCGTTCCGCGCGCAGGCCGTCGGTGAGTAGCGCGAGGTTCATGTCCCCGAGGCCGCGCGCCTCGCTGGCGCGCTGGATGCTCGCGAGCGTGTCCTCGAACACCTGCTTCGAGTCGTACAGGAGGCGGCCAATCAGCGTGCTCTTGCCATCGTCGACGGACCCGGCCGTCACAAAGCGGAGCAGGTCCATTAGAAGTAGCCCTCGCGCTTGCGGTCTTCCATCGCGGCCTCCGAGAACTGGTCGTCGGCGCGGCTGGCCCCGCGTTCAGTGACCCGCGCCACGGCAATCTCGTTGATCACCGCGCGGATGTCCGCGGCATCGGAGCGAACCGCCGCCGTGCACGTCATGTCGCCGACCGTGCGATACCGCACCGGCGCCACGAACGTCGTTTCATGCGGAAGCTGCGGCAGGTACGGGCACACCGACATCAGCATGCCGTCGCGCTCGAACACCTCCCGCTCGTGCGTGAAGTAGATGGACGGCACTTCGAGCGCCTCGCGCTCGATGTAGTGCCAGATGTCCAGCTCCGTCCAGTTCGAAAGCGGGAACACACGCATGTGCTCCCCCTTGATGTGCATGCCGTTGTACAGGCTCCAGAGTTCGGGCCGCTGGTTGCGAGGGTCCCACTGCCCGAATTCGTCCCGGAACGAAAACACCCGTTCCTTGGCGCGCGCCTTCTCCTCGTCGCGCCGGGCGCCACCCATTGCCGCGTCGATCTGGTGCTCGGCGATCGTCGCCAGCAGGACCGGCGTCTGGAGCCGGTTCCGCGAAGCCCGGATCCCGCGCTCCTCGGTGAGCGTGCCCTCGTCGATCGCCTGCTGAACCGAGCCCACGATGAGCCTCGCCCCCAGCTCTGCGGCGCGCTTGTCGCGAAAGGCGATGACCTCCGGGAAGTTGTGACCCGTGTCGACGTGCATTACCGGGAAGGGGAACTTCGCCGGCCAGAACGCCTTCTCCGCGATGCGCAGCAGCACGATCGAGTCCTTGCCGCCGGAGAAGAGCAGCGCCGGGCGTTCGAACTCCGCCGCGACCTCGCGCATGATGAAGATCGCTTCCGCTTCGAGCATGTCGAGCTCGGTGTGGCGCGCACCGCGCGTCGCCGTTTCTGTCGTCATCGTGTTCCCCCCGCCGCCGCCTCGCGGGCCGGCGTGATGAGCCCCCGTGATTCAAGGTACCCCAGGATGCGCGAGAGGCTCTCCCCCACCGGCTCGCTGCCGGTCGGCACCATTACTTCTGGCGCAAGGGGCGGCTCGTACGGGTCATCGATGCCCGTGAACCCCGTCCGCTTCCCCGCGCGCGCTTCGGCGTACAGCCCCTTCACGTCGCGTGCCTCGCACTCCTCAAGCGTTGCGGCGGCGTACACCTCGATGAACGCCGATCCGTCGCGTTCCACCAGCGCCCGGTTCCGCTCGCGGATCTCCCGGTACGGCGAAATCGCCGCCGTGATCGCGACCACGCCGTTCCGCGCGAGCAGGTTCGCCACGTAGCCGATGCGGAGCACATTCGTGTCGCGGTCTTCCTTGCTGAAGCCAAGCCCCTGGAGAGGTTCGTCCGCACCTCGTCCCCATCGAGCACCTCGACCCGGCAGCCCCGGGCCCGCAGCTGCGGTGCAAGTGCCTCCGGGTCAGGGTCGATTTTCCCGCGCCCGAAAGGCCGGTGAACCACACCACAAACCCCAGGTCACTACTCACGGTCGGCCAATCTCCTCTTGCAAATGGGGGTGAAGGAACGCGCCGGGCCTACGTATGCAGGCCGCACTCTTCCTTATCGAACCCCTGCCACCGGCCCGCCCGCCCCTGCACCCCGGGGATGGTGCAGTTGTAGCACCCGATGGACGTGTACCCCTGGTTGAGAAGGACGTTGTAGGGCACATTATGCTCGGTGATGTACTGCCATGTCCGCTTCTCGTCCCACGTTGCCAGCGGATTCAGTTTCACCACGCCGAACTTCTCGTTCCACGAGACGATTGGCGTCCCCGCGCGCCCTTCCGACTGGTCGCGTCGCAGGCCACTCACCCACGCCGTCTTCCCGTCGAGGGCACGCCGGTTCGGCTCGATCTTCCGCAGTTCGCAGCACAGGTCCGGGTCCCGCATCCACAGCGCCGAGCCGTACCGGGCCGATTGTTCCTCGTGCGTCAGCTTCGACTTGTACACCTGAAGGTTGGTCAGCCCGAGCGCGGGGATGCTTTCGCGCATGTTCTGCTGCGTCTCTTCGAACAGGTAATCCGTATCCAGGACGAACACGTGCACGTTTGGCTTGAGCGCCGCCACCATGTGCAGAATCGCGGCGCCGCTCGCTCCGCCGAAGCTCGCGCCCACCGAAAGCCCGTCGCCAAACGTCTCGACCGCCCAGCGCACGATCTCGCGCGGATCGGCATGTTCGAAGCGCGCGGAGAGCTCCGCGATCTCGGCTTCGGTCAACATGGGCGGGGCGATGGTCATCGTGTTCGGTCTCGAAAGTAGAGTGATGCGCTCGACAATATCAACAACGTTCGTTGCGGGCAACCGAGATTGTTGATAACGTCGCTCTACTTCCCGCTTTTTCTCATCCCCGGAGGGTCCTAGCCATGCCAGATGTCCAGACGACCGTGTATTCCAACGAACCCGGACGGGTCCTCTCCGTGCTCGAGAAGGAACTCGAGGACTTTACCACCGAGGCCGGCCGCTACCTCGATGGAAAGTACGAGGAGACGCAGTTCATCGGCTTCCGCCTGAAGCAGGGCGTCTATGGACAGCGCCAGCCGGGCGTCCAGATGATTCGCTGCAAGCTCCCCTTCGGCGGTGTCACCCCCGAGCAGATGGAAGCCTTCGGCGAGGTCGCGGAGAAGTACGCACCCCTCCGCAAGGGCCACATCACCACCCGCCAGAACTTCCAGTTCCACCACATCCCGCTGCGCAAGGCCGCGGAGGCGCTCTTCGTACTGGGCCGCGCCGGCGTCTCCACCCGCGAGGCCTGCGGCAATACCGTTCGCAACGTCACCGGCGACCCGTGGGCGGGCGTGAACGCGAACGAGCCCTTTGACCCCACGCCCTATGCCGGCGCCTACGCCCGCTACTGGCTCCGCAATCCGCTTTCGCAGCTGCTGCCGCGCAAGTGGAAGGTCTGCTTCAGCAGCAGCGACGAGGACATCGCCATCACCGGCCTGCACGACATGGGGTTCATCCCCCGCGTGCGGGATGGCCAGAAGGGCTTCGAAGTGCGCGTCGCGGGCGGCCTCAGCATCATGCCGCGCAATGCCCAGGTGCTGCGCGAATTCAGCCCTCTCGATGACTACCTCCGCATCTCCGAGGCCGTCATCCGCGTCTTCGAGAAGGCCGACGAACTCCGCAAGAACCGCTCGAAGGCGCGCATCAAGTTCCTCGTCGAGCGCGTTGGCTTCGAGGAGTTCAAGCGCATGGTGGACCGGGAGCTCGAGGGCGACTGGGCGAAGACCGGCAACTTCAGCCCGGACCACCTCCTGTATATCGATGACGAAGAGGCGACCGCTCCGGCCCGCCGCGCCTCGTACGCCTCCCCGAACGGCGACATGCGCGAGTTCACCGCCTTCGTCACGGCCAACGTGCAGGCCCAGCGCCAGCAGGGCTTCAGCACCGTCGAGGTCAAGGTCACCCGTGGCGACCTCCGCCCGGAGCAGTTCCGCGGCCTCGCCGAGATCATGCGCGAATACTGTGGCGGCCGCGCCCGCACCACCGTCCAGCAGAACATCGTCCTCCGCTGGGTGCGCGACGAATCGCTGTACGAAGTCTGGTCCCGTCTCAAGGCGCTCGGCCTCGCCGATCCCGGCGCGCGCTCGATCACGGATGTTGTTTCATGCCCCGGCACGGACAGCTGCAAGCTCGGCATCACGAGCTCCATGGGCCTCAACGCGGCCATCCAGGCCCGCGTCGAATCCCTGGAGATTACCGACGAGCTGACGAAGAACATCAACATCAAGATGAGCGGCTGCCCCAACAGCTGCGGCCAGCATCACATCGCCACCATCGGCTTCCACGGCGCCGCGATGAAGGTTGATGGCCAGCAGCTGCCCGCCTACCACGTCTTCCTCGCCGGGAACTACGGCACCGGCGAGATGCGTCTCGCGACCCAGCTCAAGGTCCGCCTCCCCGCCAAGCGCGGTCCCGACGCGGTCCAGCGCTTCGTCGAGCTGTACAGCCGCTACCGCAACGAGGGCGAGTCGTTCATCGAGTACTTCGACCGCGTCGGCACCCGCCCGTTCGAGCTCGCGATCGAGGACCTCTGCATCCCCGGCGATTTCACCGAGGACAACCAGTCGATGTTCATCGACTGGGGCAAGCTTGACCTTTACCAGCTGCAGCGCGGCGAAGGCGAGTGCGCCGTCTAGCTCTCACCTCCGATCGGATGCGAACGCGAGGGGCTCCCACCAGGGGCCCCTTCGCACGTCCGGGGGCCCCGGGTGGACGCTCGCGCCGCCCCGCCTCCCGTACACTGTGTGCATGCGCATCCTCGCCATCGACATGGGAACGGGCACCCAGGACATCCTCCTCTTCGATTCCGAAAAGCCGGTCGAGAACTGCGTGAAGATGGTCATGCCATCGGCCACGGAGATCGCCGCGCGCCGCATCCGTCACGCCACCCGCGACCACGCCGCCGTCGTGCTTACCGGCGTGGTCGCCGGCGGCGGGCCATGCTCGTGGGCCCTCGAGGACCACATCCGCCACGGTCTCCCCGCCTTCGCAACCCCGGAGGCCGCGCGAACCTTCAACGACAACCTCGACGAGGTGCGCGCCTCCGGCGTCACCATCGTCTCGGAGGACGAGGCGCTGTCCATCGACGGCGAGCCCGTCGAACTGCGCGACCTCGACCTCGAAGCCGTCCGCGGCGCGCTCGCCGCCTTCGACGAGCCGGTCATGTTCGATGGCTTCGCGCTCGGCTGCCTGGACCACGGCGACGCCCCCGCGGACGTCTCCGATCGTCTCTTCCGCTTCGACCACCTCCGCCGCACGGTCGAGGGACGGAACGACCTCCTCGCGTTTGCCCGCCGCGCCGGGGACATCGATCCCTACCTCACGCGCGCCACGGCCATGTGCCGCTCCGCCCTCGGCGAAGGGGACGTCGCGTTCATGGACACCGGCCCCGCTGCCGCGCTCGGCGCCCTCCACGACGAGACCGTGGCCGAGGGTGGCGAGCAGGTGGTCCTGAACCTCGGGAACATGCATTTGCTCGCGTTTCACCTCCGAGGGCGGCAGATCGCGAGCCTCTACGAGCACCACACGGGCGAAGTCACCGCCGACCAGGTGGCCGCCTTCACGGCCGCGCTCGCGGAAGGCACCCTCACGAATGCCGAGATCTTCGATTCGAAGGGGCACGGCGCATACCACGCCGACCGCGCGCTCGTGACGCCGGCGCTCCCCACGATGGTCGCCGCCACGGGCCCGCAACGCGTGAAGATTCGGAGCACCGTGCTGCGCCCGTACTTCGCTGCGCCCTTCGGCGACATGATGATCGGCGGGTGCTTCGGGCTCCTGCGCGCGTACGCCGAGGCCTTCCCCGCGTCGGCCGACGCCATCACCGCCCGCCTCGGCCCGCTCCCGTGACCCTCTCCCCGGAAGCGGCGGTGTACGCCGGCCGCGCCCGGCGGAGCCGCGATGAGCTGGCCGCGCTCCTCCACGTCGTCCCCGAGCCGGACTGGCTGCGGCGCGCCGCCGGCGACGACTGGGACATCCACACGCATGTCGCCCATGTCGTCGCCGCCGATGCGGCCGCCGCGCGCCTGTTCACCGCCGTCACCGTTGCGCGGGGCGCCGTCACGCTCGCCGAAAGCGCCATGGCGTTCCTCGAAGAGCGCGCGACCCAGATCACCGCCCGCCGCGAGCTCGCTCCGCCCGCCCTGAGGGCCGCACTGCACGAGGAGCGCGAAGCCGCCTTGAGCGCTCTCGCCGCGCTCCCGCCGCCCGCCTTCGAACACTCCGTGGTCATTCCCGGGGCCGGTGCGTGGGGGCAGGATGCGGCGCTTTCACTCCGCTCCTACATCGCCACCTGGGCCAGCCACGACCTCGACCATGCGGCCGCGATTCGCGCGGCGTTGCTCACGGCGCCGTCGCCGTCGGCCATGGCGCTCGCCGCGCGCCTCCAGCGCCGCGGCTGACGCGCGGACCGATGGCCCGCGCTGCTAAGATCGCGGCGTGATCTACCTCGACAACGCCGCCACCTCGCCCATGCGTCCCGAGGTCCGCGACGCGATGCTGCCCTACCTTGAGTCCGTCTTCGGCAACCCCAGCGGACTGTACGCGGTTGGCCGTGAGGCGCAGGCCGCCGTCGATGCGGCGCGTACGACCGTCGCCGCCTGCCTCGGCGCCCGGCCGGCGGAGGTCATCTTCACCAGTGGCGGCACCGAGAGCATCAACACCGCGCTCCAGGGCATCGCCTACGCGATGCGCCGCGCCGGGGCCGGTGCCCACGTCATCACGACCGCGATCGAACACCACGCCGGGCTCCACGCCGCCCAGTTCCTCGAAGAGTCGGGGTTCGATGTCACCTACATCGGCTGCGATCACAGCGGCCACGTGCGCATCGATGAGTTCGCCGCCGCCCTTCGGCCCGACACCATCCTCGCGAGCGTGATGCTGGCGAACAACGAGGTCGGGGCCGTGCAACCCATCGCCGAGATTGCTGGCGTCCTGCGCGATTACGCCCATCGCCAGCAACACCGCGTGCTCCTCCACACCGACGCCGTCCAGGCGCCCGGCTGGCTCCCCCTTGAGGTCAATGCGCTGGGCGTCGATGCGCTCAGCCTGTCGTCGCATAAGTTCGGCGGGCCGAAAGGCAGCGGCATCCTCTACCTGCGCCGAGCCACGCCCTTCCACCAGCTCCTCCTTGGCGGCGGGCAGGAGATGCAGAAGCGCGCCGGCACGGAGAACGTGCCCGGCATCGTCGGGACGGGCGTCGCGCTGGAGCGCGCGGCCACCGGCATCCGCGAACGTGCCGCGCGCGTCCGCACACTGCGGGACCGTCTCCGGGACGGCATCCTCGCCGCCACCAGCGGCACGACCGTGAACGGCTGCCAGCAATCGTGCGTCCCCAATAACCTCAACATCGCCTTCGACGGGATCGAAAGCGAAAGCCTGGTCCTGGGCCTCGACGCGGCCGGCATCGCCGCCAGTTCGGGCTCGGCCTGTTCGAACTCCACGTGGGAACCCTCCCATGTGCTCATGGCGATGGGCGTGCCAATCAGGCGCGCCGTGGGCAGCGTCCGGTTCAGCCTCGGCGATGCGACCACCGAGGCCGACATCGAAGAGGTGATCCGCGCCGTTCCGCGCGAAGTGGCGCGCATTCGTGCCGAGAACGCATCTCCCGTTCGCGTATAGTTGTCGAACGTTTCGTTCTAACCCGCGAAACGCGTCTGAGGGTGTTGTCAACGCCGGCGAAGTCGTCCAGAATCCGGGGCGGAGGTACCCCTTTGAGCACCGACCTCTCTCAGCGCGCACCCGCGCCCGGCGCCCTCGGCGTCGTCCAGCAGTTCCTCAACTCCGTCGACATCGCCTCCGGCACCGACGTGCTCCGGACCTCGGCGGACGTCAGCGCCTGGTTCGCCGAACGGCGGCTGTTCTCCCGGCCCGGCGAACAGCAGGCGGATGCGCTCCCCGAGGTCGGTGACGCCGACTTCGGCCGCGTCCTGCAACTGCGCACGGCCCTGCGCGACATCGCCGAGGGCAATCTCACCGGCCGCGCCGCGCCTTCCGCCGTCGAAACCGTCAACCGCATCGCCGCGCTCGTGCCTATGGCCGTGCGCTTCGACACCGACAACACGACGCTGCTCACGCCCCTCGGCGAAGGTGCTGAGCTGGCGATCGGCTGGATTCTCGCGATCACCTTCGATGCGATGAACACAGGCATGTGGCAGCGGCTCCGCCTCTGCGCCGCCACCGACTGCCGATTCGCCTTCTACGACGCCTCCCGAAACCGCACCGGCACCTGGTGCAGCATGTCCACCTGCGGCAATCGCGCCAAGGTCCGTGCCTACCAGCAGCGCCAGCGCGGCCGCGCCCTCCCGGCGTAGGCACGCGCACAGCGGTCGGCCCCTCCGCGCATCGCGGCTCCCTTCGCCGCCATCCGGGCACCGAAGGGGCCTCCCCGGCGGGCCCGTTCGGCCCTCCCTGCGGCACGGGCGCGGGAGCACCCTGAGGCGGTAGGAGCCCCCCGGCGCGCCGGCGCCAGATCAGACGACCGGTGGCCGCAGCCGGGATGTTGGCCTCCTCAACCGGCGCCCCCATGCGCCGGATCGGGCGCGGCGCGCGGTGAAACACGCGCCGCGCCCCTTCGCGTCCGCCCGCTCGCCGCCCGCGAACACGACATCCGCCCCGGGCCATCGAGTGCCCGCACCGTCGCGCGTAGTAGGATGCGCGTCCATCAAGCACCCCCGGAGGTCAACGCCGTGCTGCTCCGCGACATCCTTTCCCACGCCGTGAAGCTGTATCCCGAGAAGACGGGAATCGTCGATGGCGACCGTTCGTTTACCTACCGGGAGGTCTCCGAGCGGATCCACCGCCTTGCGGCCGGCCTGCTCTCCCTCGGCCTCAAGCCCGGCGACAACATCGCCATCCTCGCCAACAACTCGCACCGCTACTACGAGACGTACTTCGTCGCCGACATCGCCGGGATGCCCCTCGCGCCACTGAACATCCGGCTCGCCGCGCACGAGCTCGAATTCATCGTGAACGATGGCGAGATCAAGGCCCTCATCCTCGGCCTCGAATACCTCCCCCTGTACGAGCAGTTCAAGGCGGGCGCGAAGGGCATCGAGCACGTGATCCTGCTCGAAGGCGCGGCCGAAGGCGCCGTCGAGTACGAGGACCTCATCGCCCGCAGCGCACCGCTCGCCACCTCCGTCCGCGAATGGGACGAGAACGACATGCTGAACCTCTGCTACACGGGCGGCACCACCGGCCTCCCCAAGGGGGTCATGCTTACGCAGCGCAACGTCGTCTCGAACGCGCAGAACGCCGTCCAGACCGTCGGTTTCACCGAGCACGACACCTGGCTGCACGTCGCCCCGATGTTCCATCTGGCCGACGCCTGGGCCTGCTACGCCTTCACCCTCGTCGGCGCGACCCACAGCTTCATCCCCGCGTTCACCCCGCAGCTGTTCCTCGAATCTGTTCAGCGCTGGCGCGTCACCAAGACGGTGCTTGTGCCGACGATGATCAACTTCCTCATCAACTTCCCCGGCGTGAAGGACTACGACACCAGCAGCATCGACATGATCCTGTACGGCGCCTCGCCGATGCCCGTCGACCGCCTGCTCGCCGCCGTTCGCACCTTCAACACGCGGTTCGTCCAGGCGTACGGCATGACCGAGACCGCGCCGCTGCTCACCCTCATGCAGGCCCATTGGCTGAAGTTCGATGGCAGCGAGGAAGACAACCGCCGCATGGCGAGCTGCGGCCGCCAGATCGGCGGCGTCGATGTTCGGGTGGTCGACCAGGCCACCGGCGAGGATGTGAAGCCCGGCCAGATCGGCGAGATCATCGCCCGCGGCGCCAACGTGATGAAGGGCTACTGGAAGCGCCCGCAGGAGACGGCCGACGCCCTCCGCGGCGGCTACATGCACACCGGCGACGTCGCCACCGTCGACGATCAGAACTTCATCTACATCGTCGACCGCGCCAAGGACATGATCATTTCCGGCGGCGAGAACGTGTACTCGACCGAGGTCGAGAACGCGCTCTACGAACACCCGGCGGTCCTTGAGGCTGCCGTCATCGGGGTGCCCGATGAGCGCTGGGGCGAGGCCGTCCTCGCCGTCGTCGTCCTTCGCGACGGCGCGACCGCGACCGAGCACGACATCATCGAGCACTGCCGGGGCCTCATCGCCGGGTATAAGTGCCCGAAGCAGGTCCTCTTCCGCGATTCGCCCCTGCCCAAGTCCGGCCCCGGCAAGGTGCTCAAGACCGAGCTCCGCAAGCCGTACTGGGAGGGCAAGGACCGCAAGGTGAACTAGCGTCGCGACCGGGCGGGACCGCTCGTGCGGTCCCGCCCCCGCCTGTCTACTCCGCCGGGTTCGTGCGCCCGAGCACGGGCACGCGCTGCATGTCCTTCGCCACCCGGATGTTCCCGCCGTAGAGGTCGTTCATCCCGCGGACGAACTCCTCCACCTGCGGCCCGTCGTTCGGGATGGGCGGGATCAGGTGCGAGAGCACGAGTTCGCCCACGCCCGCCTGTTTCGCCAGCTTCGCGACCTCGTCCGTGGGGATGTGGTACGACGGCACGTCCTCGAACAGCCCCGCCTGGAGCTCGCGGCCCATCGCGCGCAGCGCAATCACGCGCTGCTGCAGCATCGGCACGTTCATCGCCTCGCACACCAGCATGTCCGCCCCCTCCGAGGCGTGCAGCAGCGACTCGCAGAACGACGTATCGCCCGAGAGCACCGCGCTCCGGCCGTCGAACCGGAAGCGGTACCCGAACGCCGGCACCACCGGGAAGTGGTCGACCTCGAACGCCTCCACCGTCATGCCGCCGACCGTGAGGAACTGCTCGGGCTTCGAAGGAACCGGCACCTCCGTGACCTCGCAACGGATGCCGTCCGGGTGCAGTTTGTCGCCGTGGTGCGCCTGCCGGAAGCTGATGTCCCGGCGCATCGCCATCAGGAACCCCTCGACCATTTCGGCCGTGCCCTCGGGGCCGTACACCTTCAGCGGCGTCGTCGCGCCCCACGTCCAGCGCTGGAACAGGAAGTCGGGGAAGTCCGTCATGTGGTCGGTGTGCATGTGGGTGAAGATCACCGTCTCGATGGACGATGGGATGACGCCCGCGGGCACGAGCCGCCGGGCGGCGCCCCAGCCGCAGTCCACGAGCACGTTGGTCCCATCGGCCACGACCACCTGCCCGGCGCCGCAGCGGTCCGGGTTCGGCAGCGGGCTCCCCGTACCAAGAAGCGCGATTTCGAACGTCGCCATACTTCCCTCCTGACCCTCGCGGGCCGCGAAAGTATGGTCCGAACTCCGTTCGAATCAAACCCCTGCGATCAGAACCCTTGCGAGCCGTCCAGCCATCGCAGCCCGTCGACCAACACCCCCGCGACGGAGAGTTCCCAGTGCAGGTGCGGCCCGGACGACAGCCCCGTCGACCCGACGTACCCGATGACCTGGTTCTTCGAAACCGGCTGCCCCGTGACCACGGCGAGTTCGTTCATGTGCCCGTAGAGCGAGAGCACGCCGCCCCCGTGGTCGATGACGACGAGGTTGCCGCGAACGAGGTAGCGGCCCGCGAGTACGACGGTGCCCGCGTTCGCGGGGCGCACGGGCGTCCCGGTCGGCGCGCCAAGGTCCGTACCGCCGTGATGCCCCGAAGGCGGACCGCCATTGAACGACCGCTGTTCGCCGAAGTAGCCGGTCACATCGAGGGCGCCATCGAGCGGCGCCTGCCATGCTCCCGACCACTTCCGGGGTGTTCGCATCGCGTACAGGCCGGGCAGCAGCGGACCCTCGTCCGGCGGTGGCGGCGGGGCGTTCGGATCTGGGGGCGGGTCGTCCGCGTCCAGTTCGCCCGGGGTGAAGTAGTACACCGTCCACTGCGTTCGCAGGACACGGAGGTCGTACCGCACCGACCCTGCCTGGCCGAGCAGGTCCACGTACGAAATCACGACGGGCGT
The DNA here is from genome assembly GCA_016703545.1 of Candidatus Amarobacillus elongatus. Taxonomy (GTDB): domain Bacteria; phylum Chloroflexota; class Dehalococcoidia; order Tepidiformales; family Tepidiformaceae; genus Amarobacillus; species Amarobacillus elongatus. Next base: position 141,096 of record JADJBX010000001.1, on the reverse strand, counting down.
GAGGCCCACCGGGTCCTGGGTTCCGAAGCCGACGAATCCCTCGATTCCGCCCGGGATCGACTCCATCGGGTAGGTCCGCCCGAGCACACTGACCGAGCCGCTGACGGCGTTGTCCACCCAGGCACGCACGGCGCCGGCCTGGAACGCCTCGTACTTCGAAAGACCGTAGCGCAGCGCGGGCCCGTCGGCGGCGAGCTGCGGAAGGCGGCGCGGCCCCGCCACCGGCCCCGTCGGCACCTGCTGCGCCTGCGCCTCACCGTCCCGGCCCCCGGGCGCGAACACCCTGCGCGGCACCTCAACCAGCAGCGGCGCCGCCAGCAGCACCCCAAGAAACGCACGTCTCCGCATCGCCCCCGGAGGGTACCGCATTCGCCCGAGGAAAGCGGAAAGACCGCGCGCCGCGCCCGCATCGTCGCTGCTGTCAGCGACCGGTCCCCCACCCGCCCTTTCCAGCGCCCCCGTTCCTCTCTACGCTCTTTTCATGGCCCGTATCTACCTCGACCACGCCGCGACCACGCCCCCGGACCCGCGCGTCCTCGAGGCGATGTGGCCGTTCTACACGACCTATTGGGGCAACCCTTCGAGCATCTACCTCGAAGGGCAGGAAGCCCGCCGCGCGCTCGACGCCGCGCGCAAGCTCGCTGCCGACCTGCTGGGCGCGACGCCGAAGGAGATCGTTTTCACGAGCGGCGGCACGGAGTCCGACAATGCGGCCATCCGCGGCGCCGCCCACGCGCAGCGCGCTCTCGGCCGCGGCGCTCACCTGGTCACGACACGCATCGAACACCACGCCGTCCTCCACACCGTGGAGCAGCTGGAGCGCGAGGGCTTCTCGGCGACCTACCTGCCCGTCGACGCCGATGGCACCGTCGACCTCGCGGCGCTCGAAGCCGCCATCACCGCCGAAACCACCGTCGTCAGCGTCATGGCCGCGAACAACGAGGTGGGCACGCTCCAGCCGATCGCGGAGGCCGCACGCATCGTGCGCGCCCGCAACCCGAAGACGGTCATCCACACCGATGCCGTCCAGGCCGCCGGCTCGGTCGACATCACGCCATCCGCCCTCGGCGTGGACCTGCTCAGCCTGGCCGGGCACAAGCTCTACGGGCCGAAGGGCGTGGGACTGCTCTACATCAAGAACCGTACCCCGTGGCAGCCGATGTTCCTCGGCGGCTCCCAGGAAAAGGAGCGTCGCGCCGGCACCGAGAACGTCGCGGGCGTTGTCGGCATGGCCACGGCGATGAAGCTCGCGTGGGACGAGCGCGACGCTCGCAACGCCCACGCCGCCGCGCTCCGCGACCGGCTCCTGTTCGAACTCCCGGAACGCATCCCCGACACCGTGATCACGGGTCCCACCGACCCGGCCGGGCGGCTGGCGAACAACTTCAGCTGCTGCTTCCGGAACGTCGAGGGCGAAAGCGTCCTGCTCGCGCTCGACATGGCCGATATCGCCGCGAGCTCCGGCAGCGCCTGCACCACCGGCGCCCTGGAACCGTCGCACGTGCTGACCGCGATGGGCATCGATTCGGACCTGGCGCACGCGTCCCTGCGCCTCACGGTCGGCGCATCGAACACCGGCGCGGACATCGACCGCGTGCTCGAAACGCTGCCCGCGATCGTCGCCCGGCTGCGCGCCCTCGCCGGCCCCGGCTAACGCGAGCCCTAGAACACGTCGAAGAGGTTGAAGCGGGGGCCATCCTTGCAGCAGAGCCGCACGCCGTGCTTGGTGAAGATGGCGCAGCCGTAGCACATGCCCCACCCGCAGGGCATGTTCTCCTCCATCAGGATCTCCGGCTGCTGACGGCGGCCGTTCCAGCGCAACGCATCGGCGAGCGCGATGAACATGGGGTTCGGCCCGCAGGCGTAGATCTTGCTTGCCCACTCCTGGTACTTCCCCAGGTGCTGGGTGACGAACCCCTTCGGCCCCGCGCTCCCGTCCTCCGTGACCGTCACGTACTCGACTTCGCGCGGCCACGCCGAAGCCGGCAGCAGGTGCTCGCTCGTGCGCGCACCCATCATCGCGACCACCTGGTGGCCCGCCGCGACGGCGCGCTCGGCCATATCCACCATCGGGGCGATGCCCACGCCCCCGCCGATGAGCAGCAGGTTCCCGGGCCGCTCCGGCAGGCGAAGGCCGTTCCCGAGCGGGCCGTACATCCGCACCATGTCCCCGCGCTGGCGTTCCGCCAGCCATCCGCTCCCCTTCCCCACCACCTGGTACAGCAGCGCGAAGCGATCCTTCTCCACGCGGTGGTAGCTGAAGGCGCGGGCGAACAGCGGGTCCACCCCTTCGTCGCTGCAATGCACCATGACGAACTGCCCCGGCTCCACGTTCGCCGAAAGGCCCGGCGCCTGGAACCAGGTGACGAAGACGCCTTCGTACGCGCGTTCCGTGGAAAGGACCGTCGCCGTTTCGATGATCATTGCCCGAGGTACTCCCGCAGCGTTGCCACTTCGAACTCCGCCCCGTGGGTGAGCGCGTCGATCGCGGCGCCCGCCGTGTCCATGGAGGTGAAGCAGGGGATGCGCTTCTCCGCCGCCGCCCGCCGGATGTGGAACCCGTCGCGCAGCGAACCGGTGAGCCGCCCCTCGGGCGTGTTAATCACGCACTGCACGGTGCCATCCTGGATGACGTCCACAACCGTCGGGTGCTCCCCCGAAAGCACCTTCGTCACCGCCTTCGCGGGGATGCCCAGCGCCGTGATCATCGCCGCCGTGCCCTCGGTCCCGTACATCGTGTAGCCCGCATCCGCGAGCTTGCGAATGAGCGGCAGGGCGTCCGCCTTCGTCTGGTCGCTGATGCTCAGGAGAATGGACGCATTTGGCTTGAGCGCGAGGTCGCTCGACATCAGCGCCTTCGTCAGCGCGCCTTCGAAGGTGCGATCGATGCCCATGACCTCGCCCGTGCTCTTCATCTCCGGCCCGAGGTAGGTGTCCACGCCCACAAGCTTGGACATCGAGAACACGGGCGCCTTGATCGCGACGAGGTTCCGTTCCGGCCACAGCCCCGAGGGGAAGCCCGCGTCCTTCAGCGTCCGGCCGAGCATCGCGCCGACGGCGAGCTGCACCATCGGCACGCCCGTCACCTTCGAAAGGAACGGTACCGTGCGGCTCGCCCGCGGGTTCACTTCGAGCACGAAGACCCGCGGCGCATCGCCGGCTTCCCGTGGCAGCACCACGTACTGGATGTTCGTCAGCCCGACCGCGCCAAGCCCCAGCACGATCCGCTCCGTGTAATCCCGCAGGACCTCTTTCTCGTCGTCCTTCAGGTGCATGGGCGGGTAGACCGCCATCGAGTCCCCCGAGTGCACGCCGGCCCGCTCGATGTGCTCCATGATGCCGGGGATGAGGACCTGGTGGCCGTCGCAGATGGCGTCCACCTCGACCTCGCGCCCTTCGAGGAACTTGTCGATGAGCACCGGCTTGCCCTGCGCCGCCTCCGTCGCGAGTGCGAGAAAGCCGACCATCTCGGTGGCGTTCTGCACCACTTCCATCGCTCGCCCGCCCAGCACGTACGAAGGGCGCACGAGCACGGGATAGCCGATGGTCTGCGCGGTCTTCAGTGCCTCGTCCAGCGTGAAGATGGCCGCTCCCGGCGGCTGCGGGATGCCGAGGTCCTGCAGGAACCGCTCGAAGAGGCGCCGGTCCTCCGCGGTGTCGATCGCCTCCGCGCTGGACCCGATGATGGGCAGGCCCGCCCGCCGCAGCGGCTCCGCGAGGTTGATCGCCGTCTGCCCGCCGAACTGCACGATGCTCGCCGGCGGCTCCGCTTCCGCCCCCTGCTCGTTCTCGATGATGTCGCGCACCGCCTCTTCGTCCAGCGGCTCGAAGTAGAGCCGGTCACTGGTATCGAAGTCCGTGCTCACCGTTTCCGGGTTCGAATTGACCATGATCGAGCGCAATCCCGCGTCCTGCAGCGCCCAGGCGGCGTGCACGCTGGCGTAGTCGAACTCGATCCCCTGCCCGATGCGGATGGGCCCGCTGCCCACCACGACCGCGCCCCGGCCCGGCTCGGCGATGGCCTCGTTCTCCTGCTCATAGGTGCTGTAGAAATACGGCGTCGCCGCGTCGAACTCGGCCGCGCATGTGTCCACCATCTTGTAGACCGGCCGAATGCCGTTCTCGTGCCGGAACGCCCGGATCTGCTCCGGGAGCCGGTCCGCCAGCTGCCCCACCATTTCGTCGCTGAACCCGAGCCGCTTGGCGTCGCGCAACAGCTCCGGGTGCAGCGGCTCGTTCAGCAGCCGCCGTTCCATGTTCACGATGTTCAGCAGCCGTTCCAGGAACCATGGGTCGACGCCGTTGGAGCGGTGTGCGACCTCCAGCATGGGGGTGCCACGCCGCAGCTCCGCGATCAGTCCCCACAGCCGTTCGTCCGTCGCCACCAGCGGGATCTCGTGCTCCGGGTTGCGCCACTCCGGCCGCTCCCACAGCAGCGATCGCCCGCCCACTTCCAGCGAGCGGACGGCCTTGTTCAGGGCCGCCTCGAAGCCACGGTCGATGGCCATGACCTCGCCCGTCGCCTTCATCTGCGTCCCCAACCGGCGGTCGCCGAGCGCGAACTTGTCGAACGGCCAGCGCGGGATCTTCACCACGCAGTAGTCCAGCGCGGGTTCGAACGCGGCCGTGGTCTTGCGCGTGACCGCGTTCGGGATCTCGTCGAGCGTCTTGCCGCACGCGATCTTTGCCGCCACCCGCGCGATCGGATACCCCGTCGCCTTCGATGCCAGCGCCGACGAGCGCGATACGCGCGGGTTCACTTCGATCACGTGGTACGGCAGCGGGTCGTCGGGGTCACCCTTCCAGTCGCACACGTCCTTGCGGGGGGCGAGGGAGAACTGCACATTGCAGCCACCTTCGATGCCCAGCTCGCTGATGATGCGCAGCGCCGAGGAGCGCAGCATCTGATAGTCCTTGTCGCTCAGCGTCTGCGAGGGCGCCACGACGATGGAGTCCCCCGTGTGGACGCCCATCGGGTCGAGGTTCTCCATGTTGCAGATGGTGATGCAGTTGCCCGCGCCGTCGCGCATCACCTCGTACTCGACTTCCTTCCAGCCGAGCAGGTTCTTCTCGACCAGGACCTGCGTAATCGGGCTCGCCTCCAGGCCGCTCTCCGCGGTCGCGCGGAGCTGTTCCCACGTGAAGGCCATGCCGCCGCCCGTGCCGCCCAGCGTGTACGCCGGCCGGATGACCACGGGCAGGCCGATCTTCTCGGCCGCGGCCACGCACTCGTCGATGGTGTGGCAGATTTCGCTTTCGAGGACGGGCTCGCCCAGCTTCGCGAGCATGTCCCGGAAGAGCTCGCGGTCCTCGGCCCGGCGGATGCCCTCGAGGGGGGTGCCGAGCAGCCGCACGTTGTACTTCTCCAGCACGCCCGCGTTGTGCAGCGCCACCGCCAGGTTCAAGCCCGTCTGTCCGCCGAGCGTCGGCAGGAGCGCCTCGGGCCGTTCCTTCGCGATGATCCGCTCCAGCACTGGCACCGTCAGCGGCTCGACGTACACCGCGTCCGCGACTTCGAGGTCCGTCATGATCGTGGCCGGGTTCGAATTGACGAGGATGCTGCGCACGCCTTCCTCGCGCACGGCCTTGCACGCCTGGGTACCGGCGTAGTCGAACTCGGCCGCCTGGCCGATGACGATCGGCCCGCTCCCGATGATGAGTACGCTGGCTGGCTTCACGTGCATCCTCCCCGGCTCTCCGCCGGTCGCTGGTATCGAATTCGTGGAAAGGCTGCCCCTCGCCATGGGCGGGGGGTGAACCTGGTACGGCGCCGCATCCTGCCTACCTTCCCCCGCCGGGCAGTATCCCCGTCAGCAGACGGCGCACCGGACGGAGCAGGAGCAGGAGCAGGACGAATGGGATGGGCAGGTAGCGGCCCGCCGGGGCGAGGAAGAGCAGTGCCTCGGGCACGCCGATGAGAACGCCGAGCGTGACCGGCAGCATGTAATGCTCCTGCCGCCCGCGCTCCTCGCCGAGGATGGCGACGGCCAGCAGGAACACGAACAGCGCCGCGATCCCGAGCGCGCCCGCGAACACGCGCGCCAGCATCTGCCCGGCTTCCCCGGACGTGATGCTGTCGTCGGCGAACGACGCGCCCGCGATCACGATCGCCATCACCCAGCCGATCGCCGCGAACGTGATGAGCAGCTCCGGCACGAACCGCGAACGGCGCCGCGGCCCCCCGGAGATGGGCGCGTTGTTTCGCCGCCCCGGGTTCCTCCGGGTCGCACCAATCACGTACTCATCCTGCCCGCGGCGCGCCATGTGCATCCTCTACAGCGGCAGCTCGAAGCTCATACTCGGGTTGCGAAGCGGCACCATCGCCCCGATGGACGACAGGAAGCTCAGCGCCGGCTCATTCCCGTCGGGCAGGCGGCCGCGAATCCGCCGGTACCCGTGCTCCCGTGCGAACTCCACCAGCTCCTCCGCGATATCCGTCGCGAGGCCGCGGCGGCGGTGGTCCGGCGCAACCCAGACGCCGAGCACGCCCGTCTCCGGCTCGGAGGTATCGAAGTCGAGCGTCCCAAACGCCACCGGGATGCTGCCGTCGACGGCCAGGATCATCGTCCCGCTTTCACCGAGGCGCTTGATCCACTGGCGCGCGTGCTCGACATCGAAGTCCGGCGCGAGGGCGGTGTTCTTCCCTTCGAGGGCGCGCGCGATCGCCGCCACATCGTCGGCATCCTGTTCCGTTGCCCGTCGAAGTTCGGTTGGCCGTGTCATGAAACCCCTCCTGGCACTGCTGCCATCATTGCTATGAACCGGTCGAAAATCTCAGTGTTGTCCAGCGGCCCGGGGCAGGCTTCGGAATGGTACTGGATCGTCATGAGCGGCTCGTTCCGCATGGCGATTCCCTCGACCGTCCGGTCGTTCAGGTTAATGTGGCTCACGTACGCCGAGGCGTCGAGATGGTCCGCGTCCACGGCGTACCCGTGGTTCTGCGCCGTGATCGTCACCTGTCCCGTGACCATGTCCTTCACCGGGTGATTCCCGCCCCGGTGGCCGAACGGCAGCTTGAAGGTCCCCGCCCCCAGCGCCTGCGCCGCCACCTGGTGCCCGAGGCAGATACCGAGAATCGGCGCCTTCCCGATGAGCGCGCGGGTCTCCTCCACCACCGCGTTCAGCAGTCGCGGGTCACCGGGCCCGGGCGAAAGCACGATGCCGTCCGGCTTCAGCGCGAGCAGTTCGCCGGCGTGCACATGCGATGGGAACACACGCACCGCACACCCTCGCGCCGCCAGCGACCGCATGATGTTTCGCTTCACGCCGCCGTCCAGCAGCGCGACCCGGTACCGCGGCTCGCCCGGCGCGTCCCACTCGTAGGCACTGTCGGTCGTGACGGTGTCCACCCAGTTCGTGTCGTCGTATCCGGGCATCGCCTGCACGCGCGCCAGCGCCTGTGCAGCCGTCTCGTCCGTCGTGATGGTGCCGAGCATGACGCCGTGGCGGCGAATGCGTCGCGTGACCGCGCGCGTGTCCACCTGGTCGATGGCGACCACGCCGCGCGCCTTCAAGTACTCCTCGAGCAGCCCCGCCGATCGCAGGTGGCTGGCGAAGGCCGCGGCTTCCCGAACAATCAGCCCCGTCGGCTGAATGCGGCCGGATTCCTCGACCTTCGCGTCCACGCCGTAGTTCCCGATCATCGGGTACGTCAGCGTCAGCAGCTGCCCCGCGTACGAGGGGTCCGTGAGCATCTCCTGGTAGCCGGTCATGGAGGTGTTGAACACCACCTCGCCGTCCGCGCGGCCCGGCGCGCCAATCGCCCGCCCCGCGAACACCGACCCGTCCGCGAGGACGAGCAGCGCTTCCTCAGTCATGTGCCACCTCCACTTCGTGCGCTACCACTCCGCCCATGATGACGGCCCGTACGCCGCCCGTGAGCGAGGTGCCCTGCAGCGGCGTGTTCTTTCCCTTCGTCGCGAACGTCCGCGTGTCGACGGTCCACTCCATCGCCGGGTCGAGGATGACGATGTCCCCCGGCGCCCCCGGCGAGAGCGTGCCGAGGCCCGCAACCCGCGCGTCCAGCTTCCAGGCCCGGGCCGGCTGCGCCGTGAGCGCCGCGATGACGCGCACGAGGTCCAGCTCGCCCCGCGCCACCTGCGTCAGCAACGTGCCGGCCGCCGTCTCGAAACAGGCGATGCCGGGCGCGGCGTAATCGAACTCGCACAGCTTGTCCTCGCGCGCGTGCGGCGCGTGGTCCGTCGCGATCGCGTCGATGATGCCCTCGTTCAGCCCGCGAATGAGCGCCTGCCGGTCCGCCTCGGTGCGCAACGGCGGATTGATCTTCGCATTCGTGTCGTAGGCGGGCGCGGGGCCGGGGCCGAAGACCGCGTCCTCGGTCAGGAAGAGGTGGCTCGGGGTCACTTCGCAGGTCACGGCGAGGCCGCGCGCCTTCGCCTCGGCCACCAGCTCGAGGCCGCGCGCGGTCGTGATATGCGCGACGTGCAGGCGGCCGCCCGTTGCCTCCGCCAGCGCCAGGTTGCGGGCGATGGCGGTCACTTCCGCCGCCGCCGGCTGCCCCGCGAGCCCGAGACGCTCGCTCACGCGGCCCTCGTTCATCACCCCCCCGGCGTTCAGCACCGGGTCGTCGCTGTGTTCCGAAAGCGGCAGGCCCAGCGAGCCCAGCAGCGTGAGCGCGTTTCGCATGAGCTGCCCATCGGCCACGGGGCTGCCGTCGTCGCTGAACGCCACGCACCCGGCGCCGGCCGCCTCCGCGAGGTTAGCCAGCGCTTTCCCGTCGCGGCCACGCGTGACCGCGCCGATGGGGAACACGCGAACCCGCGCGTCCGCACCGATGCGCTCCAGCAGCGCCTTTACGACCGGCGCGGAATCCGGCGCCGGGACGGTGTTCGGCATCGCGCAGATGGTGGTGAAGCCGCCCCGTAACGCCGCCAGCGTCTCCGTCGCGATGGTCCCCTTCTGTTCGAAGCCGGGCTCCCGCAGGTGGGCATGGAGATCCACGAACCCGGGAGTGACGATGCAGCCCGTCACGTCATAACGGACCGAGTCGCTTGCGAAGAGGCTCTTGCCCACGGCCGAGACCCGGCCATCGCGCAGCAGCACGTCGAGCTGCGCGTCGAGGCCGTTGGCAGGGTCGATCACCCGGCCGCCGCTAATCAGCAGGTCCGTCATTTCGTCCTCGCCGTCGCCATGAGATAGAGCACCGCCATCCGGACGGCGACCCCGTTGGCGACCTGTTCCTCGATGACCGAAGCGAGCCCGTGGGCGGCTTCCGGGGAGATCTCGATGCCTTCGTTCATCGGCCCGGGGTGCATGACCAGCGCTCCCGGCTTCGCCCGCGCCAGCCGCGTCGCGTTCACCTGGTAGCCGTTGATGTACTCCCGCAGCGATGGGATGAGCCCCGTCGCCTGCCGCTCCTTCTGAATGCGAAGCGCCATCACCACGTCCGCGTCCACGAGCGCGCGGTCGAGGTCGGCCGTGAGCGCGACGCGTCCCTCTTCGCCGCCAGCGCTCGCGAGTGTCCGCGGCAACAGCGTTGCCGGGCCGCAGAGGGTCACGTTCGCCCCCGCCGCCAGCAGCGACCACACGTTCGAGCGGGCAACGCGGCTGTGCAGCACGTCGCCGACGATGACGACCTTCTTGCCATCGAGCGCGCCGAGGTGCCGGCGCATCGTGAACAGGTCGAGCAGCGCCTGCGTGGGGTGGGCGTGCGTGCCATCGCCGCCGTTGATGACGCCCGCCTTCGTGTTCTTCGCCGCGAGATAGGGCGCGCCCGACCGGTCGTGCCGCATCACCAGCAGGTCCGCGCCGATGGCCTCGAGCGTGCGCACCGTGTCCACGAGCGATTCGCCCTTCACCACCGAACTCCCCGACGCGGTCAGGTTGACCACATCGGCGCCCATCGCCTTCGCAGCGACCTCGAAGCTGGCGCGGGTCCGCGTGCTCTGTTCGTAGAAGAGCGTGACGACGGTGGCGCCGCGCAGCGTGGCCACCTTCGCCACCGGCCGCGATCGCACTTCGAGCATCGCGTCGGCGGTTTCCATCACGAGGTCGATGTCGGCCCGCGAGAGCACGTCGGTGTCGAGCAGGTCCTTGTGGCGCCACGCCGGCGCTTCGGCGGGCCCCGGTGCCGGCCGTTCCTGCACGTCAATCATTCGCGGCCTCCGCGTTCAGGACGTACACGGCGTCCTCGCCGTCCGTCTCCTTCAACGTCACCTGGACTTCCTGCACGAGCGCGGTGGGGATGTTCTTGCCCACGAAGTCCGGCCGGATGGGGAGTTCGCGGTGGCCGCGGTCGATGAGCGTCGCCAGCCGCACGCGCGCGGGCCGGCCGAAGTCGAGCAGGGCGTCGAGCGCCGCCCGGATGCTCCGGCCCGTGAAGAGCACGTCATCCACGAGGACGACCGTGGCGCCATCGATGTCGGCGGGAATGGAGCTCGGGCGCAGCGGGGTCGGCTGGCCCCGGCGCGAGACATCGTCGCGGTAGAGGCCGATATCGAGGCTGCCCACCGGCACCTCAACCCCTTCGAACTCGCGGATGAGCCGGCCCAGCCGCAGCGCCAGCGGGTGTCCGCGCGTCAGCAGCCCCACGATGACGAGGCCGTCCGTGCCGTGGTTGTTCTCGACAATCTCGTGGGCGAGCCGCCGCATCGTGCGGGCGATCTCATCGGGCCCGAGCAGCAATTCTCCGGTCATGAAAAACGCCTCCCCCGATCCGGGCAGGCGCGCGCAGTCAGAACCCTGTTACTGCCGGTCATGGTCCGGCTCCTCCTCCCTTGCCAGCCTCACGGGACCGGCTTAAAGGGTGCTCGGAATACCCTACCCCAGCACCCACCACCCGGCAACGCTGTTATGAAAGGGTAGGCCGGTTCTATACTCCCCATTGCCGTCCCGGGTTCGATGGGGCGCGCGTCGAGGTCGTTTTGGGCGCTCTCTCCACGGGAACCGACCTTCGCGAAGCTGAAGTCCGGGAGCGGATCTTCCAGAGCGCTCTCCGGCACTTTTCCCAAAAGGGGTTCGCCGCCACCTCCCTGCGCGAGATCTCCGAGGACGCCCTCACCACCAAGCCGATGATCTACTACTACTTCGGCTCGAAAGAGGGTCTCTACGGCAGCATTGTCCGCGAGATCCTCGAGGAGATGGCCTCCGCCATCCGTTCGCACGTCAATCCCGATTGCTCCGCCGCCGACCAGGTCCTCGCCTACTGCGAACGGTACGTCGAGCACTTCCTCGCAAAGGAGGAGATCATCGCGCTCGTTCTGCGCGAGGTCTTCGGTCTGGGCGGCGCCCCCATGGCCACCTTCAGCCAGGCGCTCGGGGAGCAGGTGCGTCAGCCGCTGGACGAGATCCTGCGTGCGGGCATGGACCGCGGCGAGTTCCGCCGTGACCACGTCTTCGACTGCGCCACCGCCCTCACCGGCATCCTCAACATGTTCATTCTCGCCCACGTTTTCGGTGGCGCCGCGATCGAACGGGATGCCCCCCTGCGCCAGGTGCGCCATTTCGTTACGGGATTGGGTGCAGCAGGGTAACAGCCGCTGCGGCGCGCACCGCCGCCTGTCGAACTGATCGGCAGGAAGGGTGCGCTATGGCTGATACAGCGGTCATCGACTACTACGGGATCCTCAATCTGCCGTCGTCGGCCGATCTCCTCGGCATCGAGACGGCCTACGCCCGGCTCTCGGGCGAACTGGCTCAGCTCTCCATCCTCGATGAGGGCCACCGCGACGCCCTCAAGCGCGTCAACGAAGCGTACGCCGTGCTCTCCACGCCGAAGCTGCGCCGCGAATACGACACCGTCTTCCTCTCGCGCGAACGGCATGCCGAGATCGCGGCGCGCAAGCGGTTCGTCCGCCGCCGCCAGTGGATGCAACGCATCGTGCTCTCGGCGCTGCTGTCGGTGGTCATTGCGCAGGCTGGCGCGCTCGCCTACCTGGGCCGCGAACACGTGTCCGAGGCCGCGAACACGGTGCTCGGGCCGCTCCTCCCCGGGGATGCCGGCTAGTCCGAATCCCCCGTCATCGCCTCCACCAGCAACGCCGGCGCCCAGCGCCGGCGTTGTGCGTTCCATCGCACCGCGCTTTCCCGCTTCTTTTCCGGTTCTGCCCCCGGCTGCCGCGCCGTGAGGCATCCGCGCACCGCGCGTATTCGTACCCAAGGCAACAACCCCACTGCCGAGGGAACCCCTTGCGACAGCTCAACGCGCACCAGCAGTACCTCATCGAAGAGTTCGTGGATGAGTACAAAGAGCGCCACATGGCCCGCCGTGACCTCCTCCGTCGCGTCGTTCTCATCACTGGCAGCATCCCGTTCTCCGCGAGCCTGCTGATGGCGATGGGCTGCGGTGGCGATGACGCCGACAGCACGCCTACCCCCGCCGGCACGAACACCCCCGGCGCATCGCCCGCCGCCACCGAGGCGAAGTCCCCAACGGCCGCGGCTTCCGCATCCGTTGCCGCCTCGCCCTCCGCTGCATCGTCGCCCGCCGCCGGCAGCCCTCCGGGCGCCGTCGCCTCGAACGACCCCGCGATCAAGGGCCAGGATGTCACCTATAAGGGCCCCGCGACCGACATGAAGGGGTACCTCGCTGCCCCCACGGCTGCTGGCAGCTACCCGGGCCTGCTGATCATTCACGAGAACCGCGGCCTCAATGACCACACGAAGGATGTCGCCCGCCGCTTTGCGAAGCAGGGTTACGTGGCGCTCGCGGTCGACCTCGTCTCGCGGGACGGTGGCACGAAGGCCGATGTCGCGCTGAACACCGGGTTCCTCGGCCGCGCCAACCCGGACGACCTGATCGCCGATCTCACCGCCAGCCTCGACTACATCAAGGCCCAGCCCAACTACAAGGCGGGCCTGCTCGGCGTCATCGGCTACTGCTTCGGCGGCGGCTACACCTGGGAGATGGCCATCTCCGCGAAGGACGTGAAGGCCGCCATCCCCTACTACGGCACCGTCCGCCGCATGGACGAGTTGGGCACGACGAACGCCGCGATCCTCGCCGTTTACGGCGCCACCGACGCCCGCGTGACCGCCCAGGCGCCGACGGCCGAGGAGAAGCTCAAGGCCGCCGGCAAGACCTACCAGGTCAAGATCTACCCGGGCGCCGGCCACGCCTTCTTCAACGACACCAACGCCAACAGCTACAACGCCGCCGCTGCCCTCGAAGCGTGGAACGACTCCCTCGCCTGGTTCAAGAAGTACCTCGTGTGATCGCCCGAGGGGGACCCGGAGAGGCCGCCGTCACCCGGCGGCGGCTTCTCCGGCGGGCGCCATCCCATGCTTCTCCGCCTGTTCCCGCGCGTACGGCTCGATCGTGTCGAACATGCTCACCGTGCTGTCCAGGCGCTTCTGCAGCCCGCTCATCAGCCCGATCACCCGGAAGATCATCAGGATGTCCGGCGGGATCGCGGTCACGGGGTTCTCCGTGAGGATGCGCGAGAGCCGCTCGTTCACTTCGGGCATCACGTCCGCGTCCATGTACGGCCGCGCGTCCGGCCCCGTCGCGTCGAAGAACGACCGCCCCAGCGCGATCAATGACTGCGGGTCGTCCGACTTCGTCTGGAAGCCAAGCGCACGGAACGCATCCGCCATCGCCTGGTCGTCCTGCTGCATGATCGCCATCGTCAGCCGCGCGTAGTTCACCCGGAATCCTTCGGGCAGGTCCTTCGAAAGCCCGAAGTCGATGAACACGACCTGCGGCCCCGGCAGCACGAGCAGGTTCCCCGGGTGCGGGTCCGCGTGGAAGAACCCGTGCACCAGGATCTGTTCGCAGTACGCCTCGGTCATGATCAGCGCGACCTGGTTGGGGTCGATGCCCGCCTCCAGCAGCCGTGGGATGTCCGAGATCTTGATCCCCTGCACGAACTCGGTCACCAGCACCCGCCGGGCGGTGTACTCCCACAGCACCGCCGGGATGTGAATGTCCACGCGGTGCTGCAGGTCCTTCGCCACGCGCTCGGCACTCTGCCCTTCGAGGACGAAGTCGAGCTCACGCGGGGTGTACTTGCAGACCTCGTCCATGAGCCAGCGGAAGTCGTAGTTCTTCTCGATCTTCGCCAGCAGCCGCACGAGCAGCGAGAGGTTCTGGAGGTCCGTCTCCACCGTCCGCTCGATGCCGGGGTACTGCACCTTCACGGCCACGTCGCGTCCGTCGTGCGTCGTCGCGCGATGCACCTGCGCCAGCGATGCCGACGCAACGGGCTTGCGCGCGAAGGTGGCGAACAGCTCGTCCGGCCGCCGCCCGAGTTCGCGTTCGATCTGCTCCTCGATCTCAGGGAACGGGCGAGTCGGTACCTGGTCCTGCAGCCGGCTGAGTACCGCGACGTACTCCGGCGGGGCCACATCGGCCCGGCTGCTGATGAACTGGCACGTCTTGATCAGCAGCCCTTCGAGGCGCGCCGCCGTCTTGTAGATCCGCTCCGCGTTCCGCTGGTGCTCACGCGAATACGCGCGCTCCCGCTCTGCCGGCGTGAGCCTCTTGTTCTTCTGCACTCGCTTGTACCGCAGGTACACCACGAGGAAGTTCCATCCCACGATCGCGAAGCGTTGCGCGCGATGGGGCAGCGGTAGTGGTTTTGCGCCGGTGAACGACCTTGCCATCGCCCCAAGCGTAGTTCATCGTACGGATGGAAACAGGAAGCAGGGGCGCGCCCTGCCGCGCAGCCCGTGTGCCCGCTCACGCCATGGCCGCCGGATCTACGCCTTCATCGCGATCTGGTCGATCTTCCAGCCCGTCGCGTCCTGCTTCCAGCGCGTGGCCAGCGTCACCGAGGCGTCCGCTCCCTGCAGCGTGATGTCGGCGAGGCTGTCGTCCCCATCCTGCCCGGTCAGTTCGACCGTGAACCCCGAGGCCGCGGGCTGGCCGCCCTGCGCCGCCATCTGCTGCTGAAGCGTCATCGCCTGCATCATCCCCGTCGGCGTGAACACCATCATCAGCCCCGCCACATTCTGCGCGATGAGGTCCTTCGCGAACTGCTCCGCCGTTTCCTTCAACTCTGCCACGTCGTGTCGCTCCCCTTCGCCGCCGGCTCCCCGGGCAGCCGCGCCCCATGGTAGGCCCGGCCGTGGGCCTGTCAACGAAGGCGCTCGCGCCACCTCCGCGAGCGGTGCTACGCTCGCCTCCATGGCTACCCGCTTCGTCCCCCTCGGTCCCGCCGACATCCCCGACGGCGAAACCCGTGACTACCAGGTCGGGGAGTACAGCATCCTTGTCGCCAATTGCGGCGGCGCCCTCCACGCCATCGAAGACCGCTGCACCCACGACGACGGTCCCCTCGCCGACGGCAAGCTCATCGGCTGCGAGGTCGAGTGCCCCCGTCACGGCGCGAAGTTCGACATGCACACTGGCCGGCCCACGGCGCTGCCGGCGTTCCGCCCCGTCGCCTCCTACCCCGTGCGCGTCGTCGATGACGTGATCGAGGTCGAGATCGAGGACTGACCGCCCCTCGCGGCTCCAAACGCCTATGCCCCTGCCCGATGGCTCCCGAACGTTCTGCCCCGAATGCGGCGCCCCCCTGGCCTTCGACCCGCCCGGCGGCCGGCCGCGCCCGTACTGCCGCTCCTGTGGCTTCGTTCGTTACCTGAACCCCGCGGTCGGCGTCGCCGTGGTGCTGCGCGATGCCGTTGGGCGTGTGCTGCTCGGCCGCCGCGCCACGGGTGAGTACGCGGGCCTCTGGTGCATCCCCTGCGGCTACGTCGAATGGGACGAACACGTCCGCGACGCCGCCCGGCGCGAGTTCGAGGAGGAGACCGGCCTCGAAGTCGACCTCGGGGCCGTGGTGGCCGTGCACTCGAACTTCCACAATCCCAGGCAGCACACCGTCGGGATCTGGTTCGAAGGCGCCGTCACCGGCGGCACGTTGCACCCCATGGATGGCGAACTCACCGAGCTCGCCTACTTCCCGGCCGGCGCGCCCCCGCCCCTCGCGTTCCCCACCGACGCCGTCGTCCTCGCGGACATTGCCGCGGGCAGGGCGTAGCTACCCGCCCGCGGTAAGCATTCCGAGCGCTACACCACCAGGGGCGTGTCGTCCCGGTTCGCCCACTCCCGCATGGACCCGTCGTACACGCGCACGTTGTCGTACCCGAGCAGCGTGAGCGTGAATGCCGCGTGCGCCGCCCGGATGCCGCCCTGGCAGTACGTGATCGTCGGCGTGTCCCGCGCGATACCCGCCTCGTCCAGCAGCTTCTGGATTTCGCCGGCCGGGAGGAACTTGCGGCTGTCGTCCGTGCCCACGAAGCGCACCCACTCCAGGTGGCGCGCGTTCGGTACGCGGCCGGCGCGCCGGTTGCCGCGGTTGTTCGTGCCGTCCCACTCCCCGTCAGTGCGGGCATCGAGCACCTGGCAGGCTCCCGGGTCGGTGTGCTGCTCGCCCAGGCTGGTCGACCGTCGCCACCAGGTCCGGGTTGGCCACGGCCCTGAAGGTCGTCTTCGGCGCCCGCGTCGCGTGGAAGGTCACCGGCCGGCCCTCGGTCAGCCAGCGGTGCCAGCCACCGTTGAGCACCTTCACGTTGGTGTGGCCGTAATAGTTCAGTACCCACCACAGCCGCGATGCCACGAGTGCGTTGTTGTCGTCGTACGTGATGACGAGCGTGTCGTTCGAAACCCCGAGGCTGCCCATGAGCGCCTCGAATTCGGCCGGCGGCATGACGAGCGTGCCGTGGTCCGTGCCCTCGGGGTCCTTCTCCTTGATGTAGTAGTGCACGGGGAGGTGGACGGCGCCGGGGATATGCGCCCGTCGGTACGCCTCAAGCACGGCGCAATCGATGATGCGAACGTTCGCGTCGTTGGCGTGTTCGGCGACCCAATCCGGCTCGACCAGCAATTCCGGGCGCGCGTACTCCATGGCTTCCACCTCCGAATCTGAGGCGCAAGCATAGCGGCTCTCCGCCCGCGCGAAAGCCCTATCGCCCGAGTGCGCGCTCGAGGAACTCCAGCACCCGCCGCTCCTGGTATTCGAGCCCCTTCGCGTCGCGGGGCATGTGCCGCTCCTCCGGGTACGCCAGCAGCTCGTACGGCTTCTGCGCCGCCGCCATCGCGACCATCAGCCGGGCCGTGTGCCGGAAGTGCACGTTCTCATCGATCATTCCGTGGACGATGAGCAACGGCGCGCCGAGTCCATCCACGTGCGCCATCACCGAACTCACGCGGTACCCATCCGGGTTCGATTGCGGCGTGCCCATGTACCGTTCGGTGTACCCCGTGTCGTACCCATCCCAGTGGGTCACGGGCGCACCGGCCACCCCGGCGCGGAACACCTCGGGGGCGCGGGCGAGCGCCATCAGTGTCATGTAGCCGCCGTAGCTCCACCCGTAGATGCCCACCCGCTCGGGGTCGATGTGCCCCTGCTCGACGAGCCAGCGCACCCCGGCGGCCTGGTCGCGCACCTCGATGTCGCCCATGTTCAGGTGGATGGCGGCTTCGAAATCAAGGCCCCGGTTGGCACTCCCGCGGTTATCGAGAACGAACACCACGAACCCCTGCCGGGCGAGGTACTGGGCGCGCAGGTCCACCGTCATCACCCAGTCGTCGATCACCCGCTGCGCGTGCGGCCCGCCGTACACCGACACCACGAGGGGCAGCTTCTCCCCGGCGCGCGCCGACGGCGGCCAGTAGATCGCGCCGTGCAGGGGGGTCTGGCCGTCGGCGGCCGGCACCGTCACCAGCTCTGGCGGCTCCAGACCCAGCTCCACCGCGGTGGCGCCGTCGTTCGTGAACAATGTCGCCACCGGCGCCCCGGAGTCCGCCTCCACGAGCGTGACCCGCGGCGCGAACGCCCGCGAGCTGTCGAAACGGAGCATGAGCGTGCCGTCGGCCGAAAGCGTCGCGCCGTGCACCCCCGCGCGCGTCGTCAGCTGCTCCACGTCGCCCCCGTCGAGGCTCACCCGGTAGATGTGCCGCTCGACCGCTCCCTCGCGCGTGGCGTTGAAGTACACCCACCGCCCGTGCTCGTCGACGTCGACCACGCGCGTCACCATCCAGTCGCCGCCCGTGAGCTGGCGGATCGGCGCACCCGTTGCGTCGCGGAGTTCGAGGTGCCGGAAGCCCGTCCGCTCGCTCGACCACAGGATCTCGCCGGACTCGAGGAAGCGCGTGTCGTGGGAGAGGTTGATCCAGGGCCTCGCCGTGCTCTTCGACCAGCCCGCGCGGTCCGTCCGCTTCGAACGCGATCAGCCACAGGTCCTTCTGGTCGCGCGAAAGCAGCTGCGCCGTAAGCACGTTGTCCGGCCGCCACGCCACGCGCGCGATGTAGATGTCCGTCTCCGACCCTATGTCCATCCAGTGCGCTGGTCCGCCCTCGACCCCAACCACGCCGAGCCGCACGAGCGCGTTCGCCTTTCCCGCGAAGGGGTACCGGTGCCGTTCGACCTCGGGCTCGTCCTTGCCCTGGTGAACGATCGGGTACTCCGGGATGTGACTGCTGTCGGCCTGCACGAACGCGATGCGCGTGCCGTCCGGAGACCACCAGAAGCCGCGGTCGCGATCCAGTTCCTCCGCCGCGATGAACTCCGCGACGCCGTTCGTGACCGTCTCGCTGGCGCCCGCTGTCAGCTGCCTCGGGTTGCCCCCGGGCACGTCCGCGACCCACACCTCGTTGTCGCGCACGAAGGCCACGCGCGTGCCGTCGGGGCTGAGGCGTGGGTCGAGAGCGCCGTCGCAGCCGGGGATCTCGACTGGCTCGGCGCCCGCGATCGCGACCAGCAGCTTCCCGCCGCCGGGGATGAGCAGCGTTTCGCGATCGGCCTTCGCGGCGAACTCGTAGCTGGTCACGCCGAGGTCGCGCAGGCGGGCACGCTCGCGGCGCAGCTCCTCCTCCCGCGAGAGCGCCGATTCGTCCGTGGACGCCGCCGGCGGACCGGCGAGGATGCGCCGCTGGCCCGTGGCGATGTCGTACCGCCAGAGGCTGCGAATAAGGTTGCCTTCGGCGCTGTACACGTACGTGACGCCGGTGCTGTCGGGCGTGAACCGGACGAGGCCCGGCACCGCCATCCCCGGCCTCGGGTACTTCGCAACCTGCTCGATGCTGATGGTGTCGAAGGGGAGCGTCACGACTGCAGGGCCTCCTCCCGGAACGCTTCGATCGCCGCGATCTGCTTTGGGATCGCCGCCGTCAGGACCTCCGCGCCGCCCGCCGTGATGCGCACGTCATCCTCGATGCGGATGCCGCCGAAGCCAGCAAGCGGGTCCACGCGCTCCCAGTTGACGGCGTCGCGGTACCGCTCGCGCCGCACGGGGTCGCGAAGGAGCGCATCGATGACGTAGAACCCTGGCTCGATCGTCACAACATAATTCTCTTGCAACGGGAGGTCCGCCCGCAGCCACTTCAGTCCGAAGCGGTCACTCGGCGCGCGGCCCGCGAGGCACCCGCCCGCGTCATGCGTGGCGAGGCCGAGCATGTGCCCGAGCCCGTGCGGGAAGAAGAGCGCGTGCGCATCGCGCTCCACCAGCGAGGCCGGGTCACCCCGCAGAATGCCCAGGTCCACGAGGCCGCGCGCCATCCGCTCGCACGCTTCGAGGTGCAGTTCGCGGTACTCCTTGCCTGGCCGGGCGCTCGCGATCGCCGCCTCCTGCACGTTCAGCACCAGCTGGTAGAGGTCCCGTTGAGCCCCTTCGAACCGGCCGCTCACGGGCCAGGTGCGGCTCACGTCGCTGGCGTACCCGTCCATCTCCGCGCCCGCGTCCACCATCACGATGTCGCCCTCGCGGAGAACGCGGCCGGTGGGCGCGATGTGCAGGATCGCGCCGTTCGGGCCCGACCCCACGATTGAGCCGTAGGCCGTGCGCTGGGGCGCCCGCCCGGAAGAACTCGGCTTCGATTTCGACTTCCACCTGCCGCTCGGTCATGCCCGGCCGCGCCAAACGCATGGCCGCGACGTGGCCGCGAAGGCTCGCGTCCGCGGCACCCTGCATCCGCGCGATTTCGCCGTTGTCCTTGGTTCGCCGCAGCTCCGCCAGCCGTTCGGCCAGCCGCGCGCTCGCTTCGAAGTGGATATCCGGCTCCAGGGTCTCCCACGTCGAAAGCCCGTACCGCTCCGGGCGGTGGAGGATGTCGTCGTTGCCCGCGATGGCGATGGGTTCGCCGCGGCGCCGCTCGAGCCAC
Organism: Candidatus Amarobacillus elongatus; assembly: GCA_016703545.1. Lineage (GTDB taxonomy): Bacteria > Chloroflexota > Dehalococcoidia > Tepidiformales > Tepidiformaceae > Amarobacillus > Amarobacillus elongatus. The sequence goes on along the minus strand of JADJBX010000001.1, from coordinate 121,033 downwards.
TCCGCAAGCTGGGAAACCGGCCGCGTGCGTTCCACCCCGGACCGCGCCGCCAACTCCTCCAGCGGGACGCCGTCCCCCTCCCACACGCGGTCCTCAATCCCTCGCACCGGCGCAAACAGCTGCCAGCCTTCGAACGGATCGAGTGCGAGCACCGCCCCGGGCTGCTCGAGCCCTGTCAGGTAGCGATGGTCGGGGTGCGCGTGGAATTCGTGCGACTGGTCCGTGCCCGCGATGGGGATCGGCTGGCCCGCCGCCACGAGCACGACACCGTGGAAGGCGGCGCTCCGCGCCAGTTCGTCCCGCCGTGCGGCGAGGAGGGAAACGTCATCCATCCGACGAGTTTACCGGAGCACCGGGCCGCTCGCTCTCGCCCGGCCTACAACCCGGAGACCATCATCTGCCCAACGCGCACGGTCGGGGCGGCCATTCCCCCGAACCAGGTGAGGTCGTCGCCCACCGCGTCCACGCCGGCGAGCATGTCGCCCAACCGCCCGGAGATGTTGACCTCCGACACGGGAAAGGCCAGCTTCCCGTCCTGGATCCAGAACCCCGCGGCGCCGCGCGAGAAGTCGCCCGTCGACGGGTTGAATCCCTGCCCCATAACCGCCGTCACAAAGAAGCCGTCCTTCACGGACCCCACGATCTCGTCCGCCGGTGTGCTGCCCGGCTGCAGGATCAGGTTCGAAGGCGCCGGCGAGGGCAGCGATTCGACCCCGCGCGCGGCCGCGCCCGTCGTGCGGCTGCCCATCCTGCGCGCGGTGTAGCTATCGAACAGGAACGCCTTGAAGATGCCGTCCTCGACGACCGCCGTGCGGCGGCTGGCCACGCCCTCGCCGTCAAAGGGGCGGCTGCCACCGCGACCCGGCTCCAGCGGGTCATCCACGATCGTCACGAGCGGCGCCGCGAGCGCGGTGCCGGTGCGCCCCGCGAGGAACGTCGCGCCGCGGTACAGCGCACCACCCGTCGCGCAGGCCGCCAGGTCCCCGAGGAGCCGCACTGCCATCATTGGCTCGAAGACCACGGGTACCTGCCGCGTTGGCACCTTCGCCGCACCCAGCTGCGCAAGCGCCCGCTTCGCCGCGATCCGCCCCACCTCTTCCGGCGCCAGCAGGCGATGCATGCTGCGCTCCGAGCTGAACCAGTAGTAGTTGCGCTTCTTGCCGTCGGCATCGTCCGCCATCACCTCGACCATCAGCGCAATCGCCGTGGCCGGATACGATTGCGCGCGTCGACGCCGAATGCGGCGGCCTCGCACGCCTTCGCCATCCGCACCTTCTCGTCCGTCGTGAGGCTGCCAAGCCGTTCGTCGTACAGCTGCAGCGAATCGCTCCCTGGCCGGGCGAGGTCGTCGGCGGACGGCAGCCCGGCGTATTCGTCTGGCGCGGAAATGAGCGCGAGCTCCACGGTCTCCTTCGCGAGCCGCGCCAGCGATTCCTCCCGCAGGTCGGCCGTCGAACACACGGCCGTGCGCCCGCCGTTGATCACCCGCAAGCCCAGCGACTTCGACCCGGCCTCAACGAGCTTCTCCGTCTCGCCCAGCCGCACCGTCACTTCGGACTCGTCGTAGGCGCGCACGTACACGTCGCACTGCTCGGCGCCCGCGCGGCGCGCCAGCTCCACCATGTGGCGGGCGTAGTCGATGGGGGTCATGGTCGCTCCTCTTCGTGGGGCTGCGGATTGGGATGGCTGGGACGAGAGCTCCGGTCAGCCCGCTTTCGTCCCGCCGACGGTCATCCCGCTGACGAGCACGGTGGGCATGCCGACGCCGACGGGTACGGATTGCCCGTTCTTGCCGCACGTCCAGCGCCCGTCCGAAAGCTGGTAATCGTTCCCGACCATGCTCACTTTCGAAAGCACATCCGGGCCGTTGCCGATGAGCGTGACGTTGCGCAGCGGCGCCGTAATCCGGCCGTTCTCGATGAGATACGCCTCCGTCACGGAGAAGGTGAAGTCGCCGTTGGAGATGTTCACCTGCCCGCCGGCGTACGCCACGCAGTAGATGCCCCGGTCCACGCTCCGCACGATCTCGTCGTGGGTCGATTCGCCCGGCAGCATCAGGGTGTTGGTCATGCGCGGCATGATGTAGTGCTTGAACGTCTCCCGCCGGCCGGACCCCGAGGACGGGATGCCGAAGTGCCGCGCGCTGATCTCGTCCTGGAGGTACCCGCGCAGCACGCCACCTTCGATCAGGGTGTTACGCCGCGTCGCGTTGCCCTCGTCGTCGACGTTGATGGAACCGCGTGAGTCCGTGATCGTGCCGTCGTCGATGACCGTGACCAGCGGACTCGCGACCGGTTGGCCCACGCGCCCGAGTAGTTGCTGGTGCCCTTGCGGTTGAAGTCTGCCTCGAGGCCGTGTCCGACGGCCTCGTGCAGCAGGATGCCGCTGTCTCCCGCGGCGAGCACGACCGGCAGCGTCCCCGCCGGCGCCTCGATGGCGTCCTGCTGAAGCACGGCCATGCGAGCCGCATCCCGCGCCATCTCTTCTGGCGTTACCCGTTCGAAGTACTCGAGCCCAAGGCGCCCGCCGCCGCCGCTCCGCGCGACCTGCCGGCTGCCGTCCCGTTCGCTCAGCGCGCTGACGTTCATCCGGATCAGCGGCTGCACGTCCCCGACCACCCGCCCGTCGCTGCGTGCCACGAGGATGTACTTCAGCTCGTCCCCGACGGAGGCATCGACGCGCGTGATGGTGCGGTCGTGGGCGCGTGCCGCGCGGTCCGCGCGCTCCAGCAGCGCCACCTTCGCCGCCGCGGGCGCATCGCTCATCGGCTCGTTCGACGAGTAGTAGGCCACCCCCGTGAGCTGCGGTGTCGCGTCCACGAGTGCGGGCCGCTCGCCACTCGCGCCGATGCGCCCGGCCGTCTCCGCCGCCCGCCGCATCGCATCCAGCTCCAGCGATTCCGTGTAGGCGTAGCCGATGGCATCGCCCTTGACGACGCGGATGCCGACGCCCTGCGCGATGTGCCGCGAGGCCGACTTCACGCGCTGGTCTTCCCACGTGATCGCGCTGTTCGCGCGGTGTTCGAAGAACAGCTCGGCGAAGTCCCCGCCGTGGCTCAGCGCCGTCGACAGCAGCGACGACATCACGGCGGGATCGATGCTGTACCGCTCGCGGAACAGGCGAAGGGACTCGGCGGAAGGATCGGACATGGCGCGCTCCGGTCGGTGGGTCGTTCCATCGTAGCCGAGGCTCCCCGCCCTTGCCCGTGCGCCGGTTTGGACGCGACGATGCGCACAATGCGCGCCGCTCTCCTCTCACTCCTCGCCTTTGCGGTGCTCGCCACGGCCGCCGCCTGTGGCGGTTCGGCTGCCCCGGGTTCGTCCACTCCCCTTCCCACGCTCGACGCGCCCACGGCCGCGCCCTCGCCGTCGCCTACCACGGTGCCCGGCATCCCCTTCCTCGTCGTCGGCGATGCCGCGGACTGCGAGGAAACGAACGACGAGCTCGTGGCGGCGTGGCTCGCGGACCACGAAGGCACCATCGCCCTCGCCGGCGACGTCGCTTACGACAAGGGGACCGCCCGCCAATTCCGCGAATGCTTCGAACCGGCGTGGGGCGGGCTCAAGCCGCGCATCAAACCCGTTCCCGGGAACCACGACTACCTCACCGCCGGCGCCGGGCCGTATTACGACTACTTCGGGGCCGCGGCCGGCGAGCGCGGCAAGGGCTGGTACAGCTACGAACTGGGCGCGTGGCACATCGTCGCCCTGAACAGCAACTGCGCGGAGATCGGTGGGTGCGGCCCCGGCTCTCCCCAGTACCGCTGGCTCGAAGCGGATCTCGCGGCGAATACCGCCACCTGCACCTTCGCCTACTTCCACCACCCGGTGTTCACATCCGGCATTCACGGCCAGGACCCGGGAGGGATGCTGCCCGTCTGGGCGCTGCTCTACCGCCGCGGCGTCGATGTCGTCGCCGCCGGGCACGACCACCACTACGAGCGGTTTGCGCCGCTCGGCCCCGCCGGCGGCCGCGACGACGCATTCGGCATTCGCAGCTTCGTCGTGGGCACGGGAGGCGGCGCGCTCTACCCGTTCTTCATCAACGTGCCCAACAGCGAAGCCCGCGACGGGAAGGCGAACGGCGTTCTCGCCTTCTCGCTCCAGCCCCAGGGGTACACGTGGGAGTTCGCGCCAGTGGGCAGGGGAACCTTCACTGACGCCGGATCTGGCGCCTGTCACGCGGCTCCGTGAACAGACCTGGCCATCTCTTTCCCTCGTTCGAGCGCAATTCGTTTTCCCGTTTCGCCAACCTCATGTAGGTTCGAAAAGTCAACCGACTCAGGAGTGCCTTCTGGCGTCACGCACGTTCACCAGCGTTGAGTCCGCCCCGCCGCGCCACGGCCTGACGGCCCCGGGCCGTCCGCTTGCGGCCCTCGCCCACCGCGATTTCCGCGTCCTGCTCGGCAGCACCATGGCGCTGCAGATCGGCTCGTGGGTGCAGGCCATCGGCATGGGCTGGCTCGTCCTGCACGACCTGGGCGGCTCGGCCACGAGCCTTGGCATCGTCGCGCTTGTGCGTGGCGCGTCGCTGGTGCTCCTGTCGCCCGTCGGCGGCTACCTCGCGGATCGCCTCGAACGGCGCCGCCAGCTGGTCATCTACACCAGCACCAGCGCCACCATCGCCGCCATCCTCGCGATTCTCATTACCACCGACTCCATAACCCTGTGGATGGTCTACCTTGCCGCGACCGGCGCGGGGCTCGTGGAAGCCCTCGCCGGGCCCATCCGCATGTCGCTCGTCTACCACAGCGTCGCCGGCGAGGACCTGACGAACGCCGTCGCGCTGAACGCCCTGGGTGGCAACGCCATGCGCGTCATAGGCCCCGCGATCGGCGGCGCGCTGATCGGTACCGTGGGTACCCAGGGCGCGTTCCAGCTGCAGGCCGTCTGCCTCGCGCTCTCCGCGTTCCTCACCTGGCGGCTGGCCCCGAACACGCCGGAGCACATGGAGGACCGCCCGGGTCTGTTTCGAAGTGTCGCCGGCGGCCTGCGCTACGTCGTTCGCGACCGTCGCATGCTCGTCATCGTCGCGATGGCGCTGATCCCGAGCATCATCGTGTACCCGTACGTGACCTTCCTCCCCGTGTTCGCCCGTGACGTGCTGCACTCCGACCAGAGCGCCTACGGCTACCTCGCGGCTGCCGTCGGCGTCGGCTCGCTGGCGGGCGGGCCCGCCGTTGCCGTCCTCCCCGGGCGGGGCAAAACCGGGCAGTTCATGGTGTGGACATGCCCTCGCCTACTCGGCCGCTATCGGGGCCTTCGCGCTCTCGCAGAACCTGCTGCTCTCCATCGGCATCCTTGCGATCGCGGGCGTGTTCCACAGCATCTATTCCGCCCTGAACTCATCGCTCATGCAGCTCAAGGCGGACGAAGCGTATCGCGGTCAGGTCATGTCGCTGCAGACGATGATGTGGGGCACGACGCCCTTCGCCGCCCTCATGATGGGCCGCATGATCGACAACTGGGGCGCGCAGCACGTCGTCGGCGCGTGGATGGCCGTGGCCGTCGTCATCACCCTCGTCGTCGCGCTCTTCTCGAACGAACTGCGGAAGGTCTGATCAGCCCGAGATGCGGTGCGCGAGCGCGATCAGGTCGCGCCGCGGCTCCGGGTGCGCGTTCGTCACGACATCGATGAGCGGCACCTCGACCGGCAGGCCACCCTTGATGCCGATCATCATCCCCGTTCGTCCGGCCAGCAGCGCCTCGACCGCCAGCGCACCCGATTGGGCCGCGACGATGCGGTCCATCGCCGTGGGGCTGCCGCCACGCTGAATGTGCCCCAGCACCACCACGCGGTACGGGTGGTTGAACCGCTCGGCCACATGCCGCGCCACCACGAACGCGCCGCCCGCCTCCTCGCCCTCGGCGACCACGATGATGTGGCTCCGCTTGCCGCGCGCCATCGAGCTCTTCACCCGCTCGACGATGTCCCCGATCTCGTCGCTCGCTTCCGGGACGAGGACCCCGGATGCGCCCGCGGCAAGCGCGACGTGGAGCGATCGCGCCGCTCGTGCGGCCCATGACCTCCACGAAGAACATCATCCCCGTCGATTCGCTCGTGTCCCGCACCTGGTCGATGGCGCGCACGGCCGTGTTGACCGCGGTATCGAAGCCGATGGTGTGCTCGGTCCCCCAGACGTCGTTGTCGATTGTCCCGGGGATGCCCGCCACCTTGACCCCGTGCTCCTGCTGCAGGGCGAGTGCGCCGCGGAAGCTGCCATCGCCGCCGACCACGACCAGCCCTTCGATCCCCTCCGAGAGCATGCGCCGTGCCGCCATCGCCCGCACCGACGTCGGTTTGAAGCCGGGGCAGCGGGAGGTGCCAATGAACGTGCCCCCGTGCTGGATTTGGTTCCACCGCGCGGTCATCGAGCACGCGCCAGTTCCCCTCCACCAGCCCCGTGTAGCCGTCCTGGTAGCCCGCGATCTCGACGCCGTGGCTGACCGCCGTGCGGACGGCCGCGCGGACCGCCGCGTTCATTCCCGGCGCATCGCCGCCGCTGGTGAGGATGCCGATTCGCTTCATGCCGACACTCTCCCGCCTCCCGGCGGCATCACGCAACCGCCGGGGTGCCCCGGCTCGCGTCCCCGGCGGCCTTAACATCGCGTTGCCCCCGCCACCGGGGGTTCGTAGCATCGCCAATCATGCGGGCACCGTGGACATGGCTGAACGGGGCGGCGGGCCGCCGGACGGCGCTTCTCACACTGGGCCTCGTCGTCGCCATCGGGGGCGCCGCCGTCACCGTGTTCGCGCTTCTGCGGTCGTCCGGCGATCCCGCCGCCGCCGCCCTCCCCACCGTCACCGCCACGGTCCCGGCGGCGGCCACCACCACGGCGCCGCCGGCCACCCAGAGCGCCACTCCCGCCGATGTGCGTTTCGCCGCCCCACTCGATGGTGTGCCCCTGACCGAAGCCGAATGGAACGCGCGCAAGGACACCCTCCCGCTCGCCGTCATGATCGACAACAGCCCCTCCGCCTACCCGCAGGCGGGGCTCGACCGCGCCGACCTCGTGTACGAAGCGTTCGTGGAAGGCGGCATCACGCGGTTCATGGCCGTCTTCTGGCGGCAGGAGGCCGATCAGATCTATCCCGTGCGCTCCGCCCGCACGCCGTTCGTCGTCTGGGCGAGCGAGCTCGGCGCGCTCTACGGGCACGCCGGCGGCGCCGTCACGGGCAACGACGCCAACGCCATCGGCCAGATCTACGACTGGGGAGTCAAGGACCTCGATGCCTTCCGCCCTGTCTCCGATTCCGCTTACTACCGCTCGGACGACCGCTACGCACCCTACAACCTGGTCGGCGTCACGCGCCGGCTGCGAGAGGCGGCGGCCAGCCTTGCCTACCGCGGACCATCGCCCGTGCAGCCATGGCGCTTCAAGGCCGACGGCCAGGAATCCGCTGCCGGGACTCCCGTCGCCGCCTTCGAAGTCGACTTCCAGGAGCGCCGGTACGCCTCCTCCGTCATCCAGTGGCACTGGGACACGGTTTCGAAGAGCTGGCTGCGGTTCCAGTCCGGCGGACCCCACAAGGACGCGGTCTCGGGCAAACAGCTCGCCTTCAAGAACGTCATCGTCATGCGTGTTCCGTGGGAAGTCGTCGATTTCTCCGGCCACGTGCTGCTGCAGCAGTTCGGTGAGGGGCCCGCGACCGTGTTCCTCGATGGCCGCGCGATTGAAGGCACCTGGAAGAAGAAGGACCGCGAGACCCGCACCCGCTTCTACGACAGACAGGGCGCCGAGATCGCCCTCAACCGCGGACCGGTGTTCATCGAAGTGGTTGGCCCCGCGAGCCTGCTGCTCACCGCGGCCACCGTCGCCGACCTCCCCGCGATCCCGCCGTACGAGCCCCCTATCGCCACCGGCCCCATCGACGACGACACCCCCGCGCCAATCGTGACCGCCACGGCGTCGGCCTCGGCAAGTCCCCGGGCATCGGCCTCGGCGTCGGCGTCCCCGTCGCGCACCGCCGTCAGCACGGCCACCGTCCCACCGCCACGCCCACGTCGCGCGGCACGCCCACGCCGCCGACAACGCCAACGAACACACCGGTCATCGTCGAGCGTTAGCGCGGGGCAGGGCGCGCCAGGGAAACGGTTAGCGGGGGTGGTGGCCGTTGGTGCGCGGGCAGATGTGCCCGGTGGGGTCCATGGGCGCGGTGCAGAGCGGGCATGGCGGCCGGCCCGCCGCGACCACGTCGCGAATCGCCCGGCGCAGTTCGTACCCTCGGCGGAAGTCGAAGGCGAGCGTGAAGGAATCCCCCTCGTCGTCGTCGGCCCCCTCGGAACCCATGAGGACAATGAGCCGGTCGTCCGGCTTCACGCCCATCGAAAGCTGCGCGAGCCGCATCTCCACGTCCGCATCCAGCGGGAACACGGCCTCCGGCTCCGCGTCGTCGAGCGGCAGCCGTTCGTAGTGGTAGTCGGCGTCGTCCAGGACGCTCTCAATGGCGTCGCCCACGGCCGTGAGCTGTTCCTTTTCGAGCCAGAACGAGGCGAAGCGGCCATCAGCGGTGAGTGACCGGATGCGGAACCGCCGCTGCCCCGGCTGGCCGATGGCTTCGGGCGAAATCTGCGTGACCTGTCCGAGTTCGTGCTTCTGCCCCATGGGCCCCGATCCTACGCCAGCGGCACTTTCCGGTCCCGAATGGGCCCTGATACCCCGACAAATTCCCCACGGGAGCGTTCTTCGCGACAAGAGCTGTCGTCAAAGCACGGTAACGTTCGCAACGGAATGAGCGGAGCCCGTCCGGGCTCCAGGCGGAAGAGGGAGACGGATGACGGAGCAGGTGCGGCGCTCGGCGCGGTTGGTGGAGATCGAAAACCTCCTCAGGCAGAACCCCCGGGGCCTGAAAACGACGGAATTGGCCCAGCGAACGGGCTACAGCTCGCGCACCATCCAGCGCGACCTTGGCGTCCTCGAAAGCGAACTGAACGTCCCGCTGGTGGAGGGCGAGGGCCGCCGCTGGCGGCTGATGCCCGGCGCGACGCCTATCGGGTCGGTGCGCTTCAGCCTCCAGGAGGCCCGGGCCATGTACCTCGCCACGCGGCAGTTCTTCCGCCACCAGTGGGAGCCGGACCCCGACGCCCTCTCGGCGCTCCAGAAGCTCGCGGGTGCGCTTCCGCCGAACATCGCCTCGCAGGTGCTTGGCTCGGTCGCGCAGCAGCGTCAGCGCCAGTCGAGCCGCCAGCACGTCGAGGTCATTCGCAACCTCACCGAGGGCTGGGCCGAGGCGCGAAGCGTGTTCATCGAGTACCGGTCCCAGCGCGCCGGGACGGCACTCACCACGCTCCTTGACCCCTATCTGCTCGAGCCCAGCCCGAACGGCGCCGCCACCTACGTCATCGGGTTCAGCCACAGCCACGGGCAGGTCCGCATGTTCAAGGTGGACCGCATCCTCTCCGCCGCCCCTACCGACCAGTCGTTCGAACCGAGCGGCGTCGAGGACGTGCAGCAGCAGCTCCGGCGCAGCTGGGGCGTTGTCCTGGGCGGCGACGACGACTTCGAAGTGATCATCGAATTCCAGAAGAGCGTCGCCGACCGCGTTCGCGAAACCAACTGGCACTCCACGCAGCGTCTGACGCACCTCGATGACGGCCGCGTCCGCCTCGAACTGCGGCTGCCAAGCCTGCTGGAGTTCGTGCCATGGGTGCGCAGCTGGGGGCAGGAGGCGTTCGTCGTCTCGCCGCCGGAGCTCGTCCGCGAGGTCGCGGATTCGATGGCCCTGGCTCGCGCGGCAGAACTGGGCCGCAGCCAGCCGCGTCCCAGTAGTACGCACGGAAGGCGCCGGCCCGAGGACATCCCGTGCCGGCGCCCTGCCGCGCGCCGCTAGGCGAGAATGCCCTCGGCCAGCAGCTCGGTAATGTCGTCCACGCTCATCCCGAGCACGCGTTCGCAGACGTCGAACGTGTGCTCGCCGAAGAGCGGCGCCGGCGCGGCATGGAACACGGGCGTCTTCGAGAACCGCGCCGCGAGGATGTCGTACGCGCTCCGGCCCGTCTCGGGGTGGTCGAGGTACTGGTAGTACCCCCGTGCCTGCAGGTGCGGGTCGCGGTCCAGCATGTCCTGGGCGGTCTGCACCACGCCCGCGGGCACCCCGCGAGACTGCAGCGCATCCATCGCCGCTTCGGCCTTCCAGCCCGCCGTCCATTCGCCGATCAACGCTTCCAGCGCATCCTCGTTCGCCTTGCGGGCGGCGAAGGTGGCGAAGCGTGCATCCGTCGCGGCCGCGGGGTGCCCGAACGTGTCGCACGCCGCCGCCCACTCCGCGTCCGTGCGGCAGGCGATGGCCAGCCACCGGTCGGGCGAATCCACCGATTCCGGGTCGTCCTGGCAACGGAAGACGCCGTGCGGCGAGGCCGACACGCTCCGGTTGCCCGCCCGCGTCGGGTTCGTGCCGTTCGCGAGGTGCTCGGCCACGGCGGTCCCCAGCGCGTTCACCACCGACTCGACCTGCGGCAGGTCGACCCACTGCCCGGCGCCGTGCAGGCCGCGGTGCCGCAGCGCCGCGAGAATCGCGACGGTGATGTGGCCGGGGTTGATGACGTAGTCCGGGTAGTTCGTCCCCACGCCAATGGGCGGGCGATGCGGGAAGCCCGACATCGCGCTGAAGCCGGTGACGGGCGTGAGCACGCCGCCGAAGCCGAGGTAGTCGCGATGGGGCCCTTCCATCCCCTGCATCGGCGCGTACGCCGCGATGATGTTCGGGTTCACGCGCAGCACGTCTTCGTACCCCAGCCGCCACTTGTCGATGACGCGCGGAGTGAAGTTCGTCAGGAACACGTCCGAGCGCTCGATCAGCCGGTACGCGATCTCCTGGCCCTTCTCCGTGTTGAGGTTCAACTGCATCGAGAGCTTGGCCGGGTTGAAGTTGTTGAAGTACCCCGAGATGTTGTAGCCCGTCTTCGAGCTGCCGTCGGGGTTGAGCGCCGCGGGCGCAGCCACGCGCAGCCCATCCAGCTTCGCCTCCGATTCCAGCCGCACGACCTCGGCCCCGAGGCACGCCATGTACATGCCCGCGATGGGCCCGGCGCCGAACCACGAGCAGTCCGTCACGCGCAGGCCGTCGAGCGGCCGCTTGGGCAGCGCGGCACGACCCACGGCCGGCCGCACGGCCCGCGGCACGAATGCCGGCACCGTGTCCTGCCCCAGTTTCGGCGGCGCCGAGATCTGCACCGGGGTCGCCGAAAGCCGGTACGGCGCGCCCGGGAATTCGATCTCGCCGCCGTTCGGGGAGGGCAGCTTCACGAACCAGTTGCGCCCACGTAGTTGCTGGTTCCGTCCCAGGTCCGCCGGCGTCGAGACGATGCCGAGGAGCATCCGCCGCCCCTGCCCGGTCACGTACACCTCTTCCGCCGTCATCGTCTTGAAGAAGCGCGCGACGATTTCGTCCATGTGCTTGAGGATCGGCGCGACCTTCGCCGCCGCCGCCGGGTCGGCGAACAGCGGCAGGATCTCGCGCATGCTCATCCCCGAGGCATAGCCGGCGTACGGCTCCTCATCCATGTCCTCGTGCATGCCCTGCTCGCGCATCCACTTCACGAGTTCCGTGAACCCGGCGCCCGCGAGCCCGGCGACCATCGCGAACACGTGGCCGTCCTTCGTTTCGTAGAGCCCGTACCCGGGAATGCTGATGATTGACCGCCCCAGCCCGCCGGTGCGCACGCGGTTGTGCTTCTGGAAGTCCCACTGCTGCATCGCCGTTTCTTGGGACATCGACAGCGCTTCCTGCGCCGAGGTATCCACCCACTGGCCCTCGCCCGTCGCCTCCGCGACACGCAGGGCCGCGAGCGCACCCATCGCCGCATGAATGCTCGCCGAAATGTCGGACTGCTTGCCGTAGAGCAGGTTCGGCGGGTCCAGCGGGTCACCTGCGAGCGTCATCACGCCGCCCATCGCCTGGCCGACGATGTCCGAATAGGCGTAGTGCGCGTGCGGTCCCGTCTGTCCGAAGCCGGTCACGGAGACGTACACCAGCCGCGGATTCTCCGCCGAAAGCGCCTCGAACCCGAGACCGCGAGCGGCCAGCCAGCCGACCGGGTTGTCCTCGATGATGATGTCGGCCGTGAGCGCGAGCTCTTTCGCCGCCGCCTGGCCGTCCGCGCTCTCAAGGTCGAGCACGACCGAGCGCTTGGACGTGTTGTGCACCCAGAAGGGGATCGCGGTATCCGGGCCGGGCCTGTCACCGATGTACGGTCCCGAGTTCCGTTCGATCCCGCCCCTCGGGGGCTCGACCTTCACCACCTCCGCACCGAGGTCGGCGAGGAGCCGCCCCGCGTACGACCCGAGCTCGTCGCAAAACTCCACAACACGAACGCCGTCAAGCGCACGGACCATTGATTCACCCCTCTGCAGATGGCTGCACGGGCCGCAACCCCCGTGAGGCAAACTCTACCGGAAACGGGGCTTAAATCGAGTGCGATTTGATTTTGCCGGCGCCTTTCCCGAACGGGAGCACTACCCATTGACGGCCTCCCCGGCCGCTTGCTACCGTTTTTGGCAAGAAAGGAGGTGGTGCGAATGGACTGTCACAGTCGTAGTTACGGCCGGACCTTTTCGCTGGAGGTGACCTCCTCCTAGAAGGCTTCGGCCTCTCTACGGAACTGGGGCCCCGGGCATTCAGCCCGGGGCCTTCCTTTTTCCCGGCGATCCGGCGGTCCCCCACTCCACGTCCCCGGCGCCGGGCTCGTACACTCGTTCCGTGCACGAACACCCCGGCCACGAGTGGTGGCGAACCGCCGTCTTCTACCAGCTCTACCCGCGCTCCTTCCAGGATTCGAACGGCGACGGCATCGGCGACCTCGACGGCATCACCCGCCGCCTCGACTACCTGAACGACGGCACACGCGCCTCCCTCGGCATCGATGCCATCTGGCTCTCGCCCACCTTCCCCTCACCCATGAAGGACTTTGGGTACGACGTCTCCGACTACACCGGCGTCGACCCCGTCTTCGGCGACATGGCGGCGATGGAGCGGCTGATCGCCGCCTGCCACGACCGCGGCATCCGCGTCCTCCTCGATTTCGTGCCGAACCACACCTCGGACCAGCACCCCTGGTTCCAGGAGTCCCGCGCGTCGCGCACCGCGGCCCGCAGGGACTGGTACGTCTGGCGTGACCCGTTGCCCGGCGGCGGCGTGCCGAACAACTGGGTCTCCGCTTTCGGCGGCCCCGCATGGACCTTCGACGAAGCCACCGGCCAGTACTACCTGCACTCCTTCCTCAAGGAGCAGCCCGACCTCAACTGGCGCAACCCGGAGGTCGAGGCGGCGATGCACGACGTCCTCCGCACATGGCTCGACCGCGGCATCGACGGCTTTCGCATCGACGTCATGGGGATGGTGCTCAAGCACCCGGACCTGGCCGATAACCCGCCTAACCCGGAGTGGAGCGAAGGTCACTCGGATTACCGCCAGTTCCTCTGGACGAACAACCGCAACTACCCGGACGTGTACGGCGCCGTTCGCGGCATCCGCCGCGTGTTGGACGAATACGAAGGGCGCATGGCCGTCGGTGAGGTTTTCGGCACTCCCGCCGAGATCGCGAACTACTACGGCGGCGACGCACTCGATGGGCTGCATCTCGCGTTCAATTTCCAATTCATACACGAATCCGACCTTCGCGGCGGCTTCTCCGCGTGGGATGCGCCCACGATCCGGCGGATCATCGCCGCCTCCGAAGAGGGACTCCCGGCCGGGGCCCAGCCCTGCTGGGCGTTCGGCAACCACGACCGTCCGCGTTTCATCAGCCGCCACAACAGCGACGGCCGCGGCGACGAACGGGCACGCGCCGGCGCGCTCATCCTGCTCGGGTTGCGTGGCTCGCCGTTCGTCTATTACGGCGAGGAGATCGGCATGGTCGACCAGCTCGACATCCCCGAGGAGCGCCGCCAGGACCCTGCCCGCCACCATTCGATCTGGCGCGACCCGGCCCGGACCCCGATGCAGTGGGATGCGTCCCCGGGGCGAGGATTCTCTCGCGCCACGCCCTGGCTGCCATTCGGCCCCGCGGATATCAGCGTCGCCGCCCAGGAGCACGACCCGGATTCGATGCTTTCGCTCTACCGCGACGCCATCTGGCTCCGCCGCCAGGAACGCGCGCTGCTCGAAGGCACCCTCGAACTCCTCCCCGCGAACGACCTGACGGTCGCGTTCATCCGTCGGGCGCCCGGGGCGCGGTCTGTCCTGGTCGCGGTCAACACAACGGGCGGTACCACCACGCTGCCCATGCCGCAGCCGGGCCGCATCATCATTGCCACGGAACGCACGCTGGATAGTTCGCTCGCTGGTTCGCTGCTGCGCCTGCCGCCGTTCAGCGCCGCCTGGGTCGCGCTCGAATAGCCGGCCGGGGCGCCCACTACTTCGCTCGCGCGACGACCGCCTTCACGATGGAATCGCGGAGCCCCAGTTGCTCGCCGCCCTGCGCCGAATCCAGCAGCTGCACGATGACCACGTACCGGCCAATCCGGTACGCATCGGTCCACGCCCGGTTCCCGCCGGAGTCTGGCTTTTCGCTCACGTAGCTCTTCCGTTCGTCTCCCGCCTGCGGCGATGGCGCGTCCACGAACTTCGTCTGGACCCCGAGGAACTCGGAACTGGGCACGCGCAGCGCCGCCGCCTTCGTCACGAACTCCCGCTTCGCCGTCTCGGCATCGCCGTAGGCGTAGATCGCGATGAGCGTACCGGCGCTCGTCTCGCCCTTTTGGAAGATGGCGCGCCAGGAGTCGGTCCCCGTCAGCGCTCCGCCCGGGTCCGCTTCCTGCGCGACCAGCCGGTACCCCACGGCCGTGAGGTCGGGCATGACCTCTTTCGCCGGCTTTGTCTGCGAGGTGGAGCTGCTGCCGCCGGTCGAACCGGAGGCCTCGTCGCCATCGCCGCAGGCGCCAAGGCCGGCGGCGAGCAGCAACAGCGCGGCCAGCAGCGCCGCTAGCGCAGGCGCGCCGCCGCGACGACCACTTCGGCCACCTGTGCGGGGTTGAAGCGGTCCGTGCTGATGCAAAGGTCGTACGTGCTGGGTGTCAGCCATCCTATTTCGTAAAACCGCCGGAAGTAGTCGACGCGCTCGTTGTCGGTGCGTTCGATGGTCTTCAGGGCCGTCTTCTCGTCGACCCCCATGCCGGCCATGATGCGGCGCGCCCGGTGCTGCGTCGACCCGGTCACCAGTACCCGCACGGTGTCGAAGCGGTCCCGCAGGATAACCTGCGCGGCATGGCCGACGATTACGCACTGGCCTCGCCCCGCGATGTCGCGAATGACGTCTTCCACGAAGGTGCGGTAGTCCGTCGAGGTGAAGAGCGGGCTGGTCGTGAGCGGCATCGGGTCGGCCCAGGCCGCCACCGGCATCGTTGGGTTCTTCGCCAGCGCCTCGAGAATGCGGGTCATGAGCGAAGGCGTGTGTTCCGCCTCGCTCACCGTCTCGGGCGAAACGCCGGCTTCCTCGGCCGCCGCCTGGATCACCTGGTAATCGATGAGCCGGAAGTCCAGGGCCTGCGCGATGGCCGCCGCGACCTCCTCGCCGGCCGAGCCGACCTGGCGGGAGATGGAGATGACGTTCGTATGCAATGCGCGCCCTCCTGCTGGGGTCGCGCGCATTCTATGCCCGCTGCCTGTTACGGCGTCGTGAACGGCCCTTCGGCGGCTTCGAACGACTCCAGCACCCGCTCATCGAATCGTGTCCCGCTCAGCCCGCGCAGCACTTCGACGGCGTCCGCGCGGCTCATCGCCTTGCGGTACGGCCGGTCACTCGTGAGCGCGTCGAACGCTTCGCACATGCCGATGACCTGCGCCTCCACGGGCACCTCGTCCCCTTCGAGCATTCCCGGGTAGCCCTTGCCGTCCACCCGTTCGTGGTGGCACCCGACCCACCATGCCGGCGCACCGAGGCCCGGGACCTCGCTCAGGATGTCCCGCGCGTAGGTGGGGTGCATCTGCACCGTGCCCATCTCCTCGATGGTCAGGATGTCCGGCTTCGAAAGCACATGCGCCGGCACGCCCAGCGTGCCAAGGTCCTGGAGGAGTGCAGCCACCTTCACGAGGTCCGCGCGCCGTTCCGGCATGTCACAGGCGAGGGCCACGCGCTGCGCCAGCTCCGCCACCCGCCGCCCGCGGCCGGGCTCGCGGCCGTTCCGGCCGTCCACCACGTCGCTCATCACGCCGAGGAAGTCGAAGAGCTCCTCGCGGCCCATCACGCCGCCGTAATTCAGGGACATCAACCCCGTGGCCAGGTCATTGTCATAAAACCCGAGCCAGAACTCGTCCCGCGCCGCGAGCATCGCCATGCGCTCCGCCAGTTCCGGATCGATCTCGGTCCCGCCCATTTCGCGCACGAGCCTCGGCCCGCGACGGCGAACGATGAGCGGCGAACCCTCGGCATCAATCATGGATTCAACGCGGTCCGCGACGGCGACGATGCGCGCCACCAGCGGCTGCTTGTCGCCGGGCGTGGCCCCAAGCCCGCTGCCGTCCCAGCAGTCGTGGTGCGAAGCGACCGCACGCGCGACGGATTCGCCCAGCCCGAGGCGGCGGGCGACGTTCGCGCCGTGGTCGCAATGCAGGGTGAGCGCCTCGATGACGTCGGCCCAGCCGCCCTGGGGCACGGCCGCGAGCCGGTCCCGGGCGCCGGGCCGCTGCGCGACGGGACCGTCGCGCACGACCTGGGGCGTGGCCGCCATGCCAACATCGTGAAGGAGGCATCCGAAGAAGACCTCCTCCAGCCGCGTGCCAGTCAGGCCGAGCTCTTCGGCGAGGGCGACACCGACGTAGGCAACACGCTGCGCGTGGCCCGGCCTCCGGCCTTCCGCCAGGTCGAAGGCGCGGCTCAGAGCCGTGAGAATGGCGCCCCGCGAGATTCGGGGCAGCGCCGAGGTAGACAGATCGTCGTACAGCGAGGCATCGAGAACGCCTGCTCGGACGGTCTGGATAGCTTTCGAAGCCATGGGCATGCGCTCCGCGCCGGCAGCCGCCGGTACTTGGGTTATCGACGACGGGACCGGGGCACCACAGTGACAGCCCGGTGGAGCGGCCAGATATCAGGGTACCACCCGGGCATAGACGGCAGCCGCTTCCTGCACTTGTGAATTGAATCGGCTACACTAACCCGGGTACGGTATGCCCCATCGCCACGGCGTGGGGCGGGCACGCCTGACCGAATGCTCACCGAAAACAGGCGGACATGGACCGATTACGGCTTAGCCGATTCGTTGACCAGCACCTCTCGAACCTTCCACTCGAGGAACCCGTCGCCGTTACCCCGAACGATCCCGTTTCCCGCGCGCTCGAACTGATGCGCGAGGGATCGCGGTCGTGCGTGGTAACCGTCGACGAGGGCCGTCTCACCGGCATCTTTACCGAACGGGACCTGCTCACGCGTTGCATGGGCGAAGGTTTCGATTGGAGCCAGCCCGTTCGCGCCGTGTGCACGGCCTCGCCCCGCACTGTCGCCGCCACGGCGACGGTCGGCGAGGCAATCGCCATCCTTCAGCAGCATTCATACCGCACCTTGCCAGTGGTCGATGGGGACCGGGTGACCGGCCTCGTCCGGACGGGGGACCTCCTCCGTCACCTCGCGGAAGAATTCCCCGAGGACGTTCTCAACCTACCTCCACGCCCGCACCAGGTGATGGAAAAACAAGAGGGTGGTTAGCAGGCCGATGACAACAGAGAGCCCGGTTCGTCCCCAACGCGCCGTCGAGGAACTCGACCGCGTCACGATCCGTTTCGCCGGTGATTCCGGCGACGGGATGCAGCTCACGGGGACCCAGTTCACCAAGACCACAGCCGTGTTCGGGAACGACCTCGCGACGCTCCCCGACTACCCGGCTGAAATCCGCGCCCCCACCGGATCTCTCCCGGGCGTCTCGGGCTTCCAGCTCTCCTTCGCGAGCACCGACATCCGCACCCCCGGCGACCAGCCGGACGTGCTCGTCGCCATGAACCCGGCGGCCGTGCGCACCAACGTCAACGACCTCCGCGATGGCGGCCTGCTCATCGTCGATGAGGACGAATTCAGCGCCGGCAACCTCAAGAAGGCGGGGTATACCTCGAACCCCCTTGAGGACGGCTCCCTCGCGAAGTGGCAGGTCGTGAAGGTGCGCATCACGCACCAGAACGAACTCGCCCTCGACGGGCTGCCGCTGAATGCCGCGCAGAAGTTCAAGTCCCGCAACTTCTACGCCCTCGGCCTCATCCTCTGGCTCTACGGCCGCTCCATGGAGACGACCATCCGCTGGGCCGAGGAGCGCTTCGGGCGCATGCCCGAGCAGCTCGATGCCAACGTGCGCGCGCTGAAGTCCGGCTACAACTTCGGCGAGACCACGGAGCTCTTCCGCACCCGCTACGAAGTCGCCCCTGCCGCCGTGGAGCCGGGCACGTACCGCCACATCAGCGGCAACGAAGCGACGGCGCTCGGCTTCCTCGCCGCCTCGGTGAAGGCCGGCCTGCCGCTGTTCTACGCCAGCTACCCGATCACGCCCGCCTCCGATGTCCTCCACGAGCTTTCGAAGCTCCGAAACTTCGGCGTGAAGACGGTCCAGGCCGAGGACGAAATCGCCGCGATTGGCGCCGCCATCGGCGCTGCCTACGGCGGCCACATGGCCCTCACCGGGACAAGCGGCCCCGGCCTCGCTCTCAAGAGCGAAGCCCTCAACCTCGCCGTCATGACCGAGCTCCCGCTCGTCGTCATCGACGTCCAGCGCGCGGGCCCCAGCACGGGCATGCCGACCAAGACCGAGCAGGCCGACCTGCTCCAGGCGATGTACGGCCGCAATGGCGATTCACCCGTCGCCATCGTCGCCCCGGCCACGCCCTCCGAGTGCTTCACCATGGCCATCGAGGCGTTCCGCATCGCCCTCAAGTACATGGTGCCCGTCATCTACCTGAGCGACGGCTACCTCGGCAACGGCTCCGAGCCGTGGCGCATCCCGAACCTGGCCGACCTGCCGGACGTCACCTACAAGTACCACACCGATCCCGAGACCTTCTCGCCCTACCGCCGCGACCCGCAGACGCTTGCGCGCCCGTGGGCGGTGCCGGGCACGAAGGGCCTCGAGCATCGCATCGGTGGCATCGAGAAGTCGTCCGAGACCGGCGACATCGACTACGACCCGGGCAACCACCACCGCATGACCATGTTCCGCAAGGAACGCGTCGAGCGCGTCGTGAACGACATCCCGGCCCTCGAAGTGAACGGTCCCGCCACCGGCGACCTCCTCGTTCTCGGCTGGGGTGGCACCTACGGCGCCATCACCACCGCCGCCGAACGTGCCCGCCGCCGCGGCCTTTCCGTGTCATCGGCGCACCTGCGCTACCTGAACCCGTTCCCGGGGAACCTGGAGTCCGTCCTGCGGAGCTTCAAGCACGTCCTCATCCCCGAGCTCAACACCGGCCAGCTCTCGCTGCTCATCCGCGGCAAGTTCCTGGTTGATGCCGTTCCGTTCAACAAGATTGCGGGCCAGCCGTTCAAGATCGCGGAGATCGAAGGAAAGATCGACGAAGTGCTCGGTCTCTCCGGTCCCTTCGAACTTCAGTTCGGGCCGGCGTCCGTGCTGGGAGGCTGATCCATGGCAGCACCGACCACCGAGGGCGGTAACATCATCTCCGACCTTCCCGTGCTCACGCGGAAGGACTTCGTCTCCAACCAGGAAGTGCGCTGGTGCCCCGGCTGCGGGGACTACTCCATCCTCGCCCAGATGCAGAAGATGCTGCCCGAGCTGAAGGTCCCCAAGGAGAACATCGTCTTCATCAGCGGCATCGGCTGCTCCAGCCGCTTCCCCTACTACGTGGAGACCTACGGCTTCCACAGCATCCACGGCCGCGCGCTCACCCTCGCGACCGGCCTCAAGTCGGCCCGGCCCGACCTGACCGTGTTCGTCATCACCGGCGACGGCGACGGGCTCTCCATCGGCGGCAACCACCTGCTCCACGCCATGCGCCGCAACGTCGACCTCAACGTCATCCTCTTCAACAACCGCATTTACGGGCTCACCAAGGGCCAGTACTCGCCCACCTCCGAGTTCGGCAAGGTGACGAAGTCCTCCCCCTACGGGACGACCGAGAAGCCGCTCAACCCGATCCGCGTCGCGCTCGCCGCCGGTGCCACCTTCGTCGCCCGCTCCATCGATCGCGATACGAAGCACCTCGAGGAAACGCTCTACAAGGCGACGCAGCACAAGGGCATCTCGTTCGTCGAGGTGTATCAGAACTGCAACATTTTCAACGATGGTGCATACGCCGCGTTCACCGATAAGGAAGTCCGCCAGGACCGCATGGTGTACCTGGAAGATGGCAAGCCGGTGCGGTTCGGCAAGAACATGGAACATGGCATTCGCCTCAACGGCTTCCTCCCAGAAGTCGTGATGAATACGGCGGACGACGACGGCCTTCTCGTGCACGATGCGTCGGCCGATAACCCGACCCTTGCAAACATCCTCGTCGGCATGGATTACCCGGAATTCCCCGTTCCCGTGGGCGTCTTCCGCAATATCCAGGCGCCGACCTTTGACCAATTGCTGCAGAAGCAGGTCGATGATGCGATGGCGAAAGGGGCTGGAAAGTTCGACGACGTCCTGTACAGTGGGGAGACCTGGACGGTCTCCTGACGCCCGTTCCCGGTTCAACCTCGCGCCTGGGCCGCGGCATCATGCCGCGGCCCAGGCTGTTCCCCGGAGGATGAACACCGTGGCCGAAGTCACCAATATTGTCATCTGCCCGAGCTGCGGCGCTGAGAACATCGAAGGTGCGGACACCTGCCAGAACTGCACCATGGACCTGCGCACCGTCGATGTTCCCGAAACCGCCCAGCTCGCGAGCGAATCCCCGTTCCTTGACCGCATCGCGAACCTTCGCATGGCACGCGCCGCCATCATCCCCGCGACCACCACCGTCGGGGAGGCCGTGACGCTCGTCGCCGCCCAGTCCTCCGGCGCCGTGATCGTCGCCGACGGGGCGCGCATCATCGGCATCTTCACCGAGCGCGATGTCCTCAAGAAGGTCGCCGGCCGCGAGGGCATGAACGCCCGCCCCATCACCGACATCATGACGCCGGACCCGGTCATCCTTCGCGGCGACGACACCGTCGCCACGGCCCTCAACAAGATGGGCTCGGGCGGCTTTCGCCACATTCCCGTGGTCAGCGAGGGGAAGGTCGTCGGCATCGTGACCGGCGCGCGAAACCCTTCGCTGGGTGATGAGCAACTACTTCGAATAGCCCCTCCCGGTGGGTCCGGCGAATGGATCGCTAGGTCTGGCCTATGCCTCGGCGGGCCGCTATGCTCATCCATAGCCTGCCGCTATGGCTGGCCGGAGAGCCATCCTTGGAACTGGCGCAACTTGATGCGTTCATCGCCGCCGCGGATTGCGGCAGCTTCAGCCGCGCCGCCGAGCTCCTAAGCGTCGCCCAACCTTCGCTGAGCAACCGCATCCAATCCCTCGAACGCGAGGTGGGCCAGTCCCTCTTCGAACGCATGGGCCGGGGCGTGAAGCTGACCGACGCCGGCGTCGCCTTCCTCCCCTACGCCCAGCGCGTCCTCCGCACCCTCAACGACGGCCTGATGGTGCTCGAAGGCACGCGGGACGGCGTTGCCGGGCGCCTTACCATCGGGGCCGCGCCCGCCGTGGGGACGTACGTCCTGCCCCGCCTCCTCAAGATCTTCTGCGACAACCGCGGCGGCGTGGATGTGATGGTGCGCACCGGCCACTCCGATGAAGTGCTGCAGATGGTGCTCGATGACGACGTCCAGGTCGGCTTCGGGCGCCCCATCAACCATCCAGACGTTCGCACCATCGTCCTCTACCGCGACCAGCTCGTTCTCGTCGTCTCCTCGGAGCATCGCTATGCGAAGAAGGGCTCCGTTCGCGTCGAAGACCTGGCCGAGGACTCCCTGATCTTGTTCGACCGCGATTCCGGGTACTACGGCATGATCCTGTCGCTGTTTCGGGATCTCGGTGTCGTTCCACATCAGCAAATGCAGCTCGATAGCATCGAAGCGACGAAGAAAATGGTCGAGCAGAACCTCGGCATTGCGCTGCTCCCGGAACTCTCGGTCGACCGCGAAATTCGCCTCGGAACGCTTCACAAAGTCCACATTG
The DNA here is from genome assembly GCA_016703545.1 of Candidatus Amarobacillus elongatus. Classification (GTDB taxonomy): domain Bacteria; phylum Chloroflexota; class Dehalococcoidia; order Tepidiformales; family Tepidiformaceae; genus Amarobacillus; species Amarobacillus elongatus. The sequence goes on along the minus strand of JADJBX010000001.1, from coordinate 98,953 downwards.
AATCGGCCGAGCCGGTCGAGCGTGATATCGCCGTGATGTACCGCAGAAACAAGCCGCAATCCGGGCCAATGTCCGCATTCCTGGATTTGTTGGGCGAAATCTACAGCACCCGCCTTCCGCGGTAGCCGGCGTGCTCATCGACCTGCACTGCCACACCCGGCCGCTGTCCCAGTGCAGCGCACTCTCCCCCGAACAGGTGGTCGCGCTCGCCCGCGCCCGCGGCCTCGATGGCATCTGCCTCACGGAGCACGACCGCTGGTGGGACCTGGCGGTGCTGGACGAACTGCGCGAGCGGACGGCGTTCCCCATCTTCCACGGCGTCGAGCTCACGACAGACATCGGGCACGTGCTGGCCTTCGGCCTGCCCGCCACGCCGGCGCCGCTCGCGACCATCGAGGCGGCATTCGCGGCGGCGGAGTCGGTAGGTGGCGTCCTCTTCCTCGCCCACCCAGCGCGCGACGGCCTCCTGAAGGTGGACCATCGCACTGTCGAGTACTTCGCCTCGGTCGAGGCCATCAACGGCTCCGACTCCCGCCTCCAGAACATCGCCGCAACGGGGCTCGCGCACGGGTTCCGGCTGCCCGGGATCGGCGGCTCCGATGCACACACCCCCGCGGAGGTGGGCCGCGCCGCGACCCGTTTCGACCACGCAGTCGCTGGCGATGAAGCGCTTGTCGCCGCTCTGCTCGCGGGTGCTTACAGCGCCGTGTTGCTCGAGTAGGTCACTCCAGCGGGCCGGACGCGCCCAGCCCCGGGTCTCCGCCGCGCAGTTTGGAAGCCAGGCTCGAATACGTCGCAGGGTCGTGTCCGGGGATCTCCAGCGAGCGGGACACGTCCGCGGCGCCCTCCACAAGTCCCGCGCGCAGCGCACCCGCGCCCTGCGCCAGGCACACCCGGTACTCGCTCCCGGATAGGCAGTCGCGGCTGAATGTGGCCTCGCCGAGGGGCGCCTCCATCCGCGTAAGGGCGAGCCCAAGGACGCCCACCGCTCCCATCATCAACACTCGATGCATTGTCGCTTCCACCTCCCGCAGTGTCCCCCTCGCTGGTTGCAGCGAGGTGGAGGAACGGTGAACGCGGGAACGTCCGGGTGCCGTGCCCGGATGCTTGCAGCTTCATTGCGAGCCGGCCCGGCGAGGAACCGCCGCGTCCGCGGGCGCGTCAGGAAGAGGGAGCGGGATCGAGGAGGACGTATGCGAGCAGCGTGGGCATCGGTTGTCATGGCAGCGGCGGCGGCCTTCGCGGGCGCCTGCGGGACCGGCGATTCGTCGCCCGCGCCGACAGCCTCGGTGGCGACGCCGCAGCCGGCGACCGCCACCGGCGCCGTTCCAACGGAGACGGCCACGACCGTGCCGAGCCCCAGCGTGACGCCGCCGCCCGCGGCATCGGTTCCCCTGCCCGCGGCTCCCTTCGACGACGCCACCGGCCCCGTCGCCATGCTCGTTTCCTACTACGACGCCGTGAACCGGCACGACTTCGCGCGCGCATACGCCTACCTGCGCAACCCCGCTGTCGGCGAGCCCGCGTTCGCCGCCGGCTATGCGGGGACGGTGCTCGCGGTGCCGATCCTTCGGCCCGCATCCGGGATCGACGCCGCGGCCGGCAACCGGCGCATGGTCGTCGCCGCGGTCATCGAAGCCGTGACCGTGAACGGCACGCGCCAGCGCTTCGCGGGTTGCTACTCCACCTGGCGCGCCGCCGAGGGTGTCAGTGCCGACCCTGCCGACGAACGCTGGCACATCGAGGAGGCCACGATCGCGCCCGTCGCCGCCGCCGACAGCGTGCCCGCCCTCCTCGACCACGGGTGCGACGGCTACCGGGATCGGGTCGCGAACTTCGGCGCTCCCTTCGCGGATCGCACGAGCCCCGTTGCTGCCGCCACCGCGTTCTTCGATGCCATCCGCCGCGGCGACTTCGACCGCGCGAGCTCGTACATCCTGGAGGGCAAGCGGCAGCCGCTGGATCAGATGCGGGCGGACTGGGCCGACACAGCGAAGCTCACCCCGGTGGTCGGGCCCGTCATCGCAATGGAAGGCGCCGCGGGCACGGTCCACGCCCGCGTGCTTGCTGTGTTCGTCGACCGCGAGGGCGTCCCGCGGCGGTCCATGTGCATCCAGCTGCAGCGCTCGAACCTGCCCGCGGCTCCGGGAGCGGACCCGCGCGACAACCCATGGTTCCTCGGTTCCACGGACACCGGCCCGGCTGCAGCTGAGGAGATTGGCCGCGCGCTCGCGCTCGCCTGCCACTGAGGCGGCGCGCCGGTGTTACGCCTGCCAGGCCTTCGCGTGCAGTGCGTCGAACGTCTGGTGCATGTCCAGCAGCGTGGCGAAGTGGTCCAACGCGTGCCAGAGCGCCTTCTCCGCCATCCACGCCACGTCCACCTCGCGGCCGTCGGGCCAGATCGCCGTGCGTGACCACTGTTCCTGCGTCAGTCCCTTGAACAGCTCGTACGTCTTCGCGCGGGCGGAGATGAACCGCTCGGCGAGCGCGTCGAGATCGAGTGCCTCAAGCTCGGGGTCGACGGCGGCTGACCACGCCGCGAGCACCGGCCGCTCTTCGGCCAGCACCCGTTCGAGCCGCACGTGGTAGTTGCCCGTCTCGACCGCCAGCAAGTGGACGAGGTGCTGGTGGGGCGACCATTCCTCCCCTTCGGGCACCTCGTGCTGGTGTGCGCGAATGAGCGAAGCGGCCCAGTCGACGCCCTTCACGCTGAGCTGCAGGCGAGCCATGAGGGCTGGGTCGGGGATGCGGGATTCGGGCATGTCACCACCGGGTCGCGGGATTCGCGCCGCTCCCGCTGGGGACTCCCCCGATACGGCGCGGCGCACGCCGATACTAGCCTGCTTTGGACATGGCTATCGATCCCGCCGCCAACGGGTCGCCATCGGCCGCTCACGTCTCCCTTCGCGAGGCCGCGGCGCTGCGGGCGAACCTCCCGTTTTCGCTCGCCAGCAGCTCCTCACGCCTCGCCCCGGACCCGCTGCCCGCCATCATGACGAAAGCCCCCGCGCGGACCACCGCCCGCACGGCCGGGGCGCCGGCGGCCAATTCCGCGCGGACCGCCGCCGTCCGGACTGCCTCCACCCGCGAGTACACGCCCCACACGCCCGTGCGTTCGAACTCGAACGCCGACCCGGACCAATGGGACGGGATGCTCAATCGCATCGGCGCGAAGTACAACGTGCCGCCCCTCTTCCTCAAGGCCGTCATGCTCTCCGAAAGCGGCGGCCGGCCCGACGCCGTGGGCGATAGCGGGCACTCCGTGGGGCTTTTCCAGCTGCACGACCAGGGGTACGGCTACGGCATGGGCGATGCCCGTTTCGACCCCGAGACCAACGCGGAGCGCGCGGCTAAAGGTCTTGCCGAGGCATGGCACGCGGGTGAGCGCGCCGGATATCGTGGCGAATACGCCGTTCGTGCCGCCTACAACTACTCGTTCAACCCCGGTGGCGGCTTCGCCTACCAGGGCGATAGCGTCGTCGCGCACTACAACGACCTGCTCGCCGCCCAGCGACTGCCCCTACTCTCCTGACGCTCAACGGGGATGTCACGCGCGCCGCGAACGCCGAGCGCGGGCGAGCCACGCCATGGGTGGTATCATCGGACTCCCCGCAGTGCGCGGGCACCTTGGCGCTGGAGTCCGTTCTGTTATTACTGCCGGCTACGTCGATCGGGATGTCAACGTCCGCGGATTGAAGCTGCACTACCAGGAATGGGGCGCTCCCGATGCCCCCGTCATCCTCATGATCCATGGCTTCGGCGTCTCCGGGCACATGTTCGATGAGTTCGCCGAGCGCCTGCAGGGCTCCTACCGCCTCCTTGCTCTCGACCAGCGCGGTCACGGCGACAGCGATTGGTCCGACGAAGGCGACTACTCCCGCGACGCCTTCGTCGAGGACATCGAAGCGTTCTGCGCCGCGCTGAACCTCGAACGGTTCGTCCTCATGGGCCACAGCATGGGCGGCCTGAACAGCGTCGCGTTCGTGAACCGCTACCCCGCGCGCGCCCGCTCGCTCGTGCTCGTCGATGTCGGGCCCGAGTCGGCGCGCGAAGGCGTGGACAACATCGTGCGCTTCACCCGCGGCCCCGATGAGCTCGAATTCGACCAGTTCGTCGAGATGGCCCACCGTTTCAACCAGCGCCGCACGATCGAGAACATCCGCGAGCGGATGCGCCACCGCCTGCGCCAGATGCCCGGCGGCAAGTGGACCTGGAAGTTCGATAGCCGTTTCCGCCAGCAGGATGCGAACCTCCGCATCGGCAGCGAGATGAGCAACGACGAAGTCTGGGCGCTCTTCCGCGGCGTCATGGTCCCGACGCTGCTCCTTCGCGGCGCCGAGAGCGACGTGCTCACACAGGAAGTCGCCGAGCGCGCCGCTCAGGAGATGGCGCGCTGCCGCCTCGTCGTCGTGCCCGCCGCCGGGCACAGCGTCCCCGGCGATAACCCGGACGACTTCACCGCCGCCGTCACGGCCTTCCTCGACGATGTCGCGAACGGCACCTTCGCCCCCGGCGCGGTGGCCGAGCCGCCGCCCCTCGAACGGCTCGTGGAAGTGCACGAAGAGGCACAGCGGCGGCGCCGCGGCCCGAGCACGTTGGCGATGCTCGCCGGCGGGGCCGCGGGCCTGCTGGCGGTCGCCGGCCTCGCCTTTATCGGCCGCGAGGCCGCCCGGAAGCGCCGCCGCAAGCAGGCGGAGGCGAAGGCCTCCCGCCCGCTCGTCGGCCATCGCGAAGTCACCATCCCCGCCGTCGATGTCGAAGTTGCCCGCGAACGCGCGCTCGCGCTCCTGAACGACCTCAGCCACGTCTCGCGCGAAGGCCTCTCCCGCGCCCGCATCGCCCTCCACGATGTGGATGTTGAGCGCGCGCGCGAGGGCGCCGAGGACGTGCTCGCCGCCCTCGGCGAACGCACCCGGCACGCCCCCGCCGCCGTCCGCGTCGCCGTCCAGAAGGCGGACGCGCGCACGGCGAAGTTGCGTTCGAAGCCGCGCAAGTCAGGCCTGCGGCGGAGCGCCGGTATGGCCTGGAAGGTGGCCACGGTGGCCCCCATGCTCCTCGGCGCGGCCAAAAAGGTGAGCACCGCGAAACAGCACGCTAGCGGCGAGGGCACGTCGTCGAAGGGGCGCCGGAAGTGGCGCAGCTAACCCGCCACCAGGTCGAGGCGAACGGCGCCACCTTCGCGGTCTTCGAGGCCGGCTCCGGCTCACCGCCGTTCGTCTTCGTCCACGGCCTCGCCTGCGACCACACCGCCTGGCTGCCTCAGGTCGAGGACCTTTCGCGCGACCATCGCTGCATCGCCGTGGACCTTCGCGGCCGTGGCGAATCCACCGCGGTTCCCCCATACCACGTCGAGCAGCAGGCCGACGACGTGGCCGCGATCATGCGGGAGCTCGCCGTCGGGCCCGCGGTCATTGTCGGGCACAGCCTCGGTGGTCTCGTCGCGCTCCTGCTGAACGAACGCCACCCGGACCTCGTACTCGGCATCGCCGCCGCCGATTCGCCTCTCCGCAAGACCGGCCTCGGGGCCGCCCCACTGGTGCAACGCCTGCACGCCGAGGGCATCGGCGCCCTGGAGCCGATGGTCGAGCGCTTCTTCACGGGCGGCACGCCCGCCGGCGTTCGCGATGCCGTGCGCACAATGATGCTCGGCTGCCCCGCGGACGTCGCCGCCGGCATGCTCAGCGACGACGACGGCGTGACGGCGCGCATGACCGAGCTCGCCCACCTCGCTGACAAGAAGCCGTTCATGGCGATGTGGGCTTCGCGCCCCGCCGGCGACATCACCTGGCTCCGCGAGGTCTGCATGTTCATCCGCCAGGAACCCATCGCCGGCGGTGGTCACTTCTTCCAGCTGGAGAAGCCCGCCATGACGAACGCGCTGCTCCGGGCATTCCTTGATGACGTGGAGCGCGACCCGCGTCTTCCACGGTGACGGTTCTGCAACATCCGCCTTTCTTGCTCCGAATCACCGTTCCGGTAAGGTGAAGCCGATGCAGCAGCGCGATGCCCGCGCCACGGTCGGCAGTGCCCGCCGCGAAGGCGCCCTTACCGTCCCCCCGCTCTTCGTGATCGCCGTCGGTTCGCTCGCCATCAGCTTCATGGTCTTCATCGCCATGGTCGCGGGCGCGGCATGCGGCAGCGACGGCGGCGGCCCGCTGACGGTGGCCCCGGCCACCGAGACCCCAACCGGCACCCCCGCCGAAGGCACCGCTCCCACGACCGCGACGGCGACCTCACCCGCGACCGGCCCCACCGCCACTCCCGGCAAGTCGGCCACACCGGCCGGTGGCGGCAACGGCGGGGGCACGGCCACAACGCCGGCCAACATCGTCGCCTGCGGTGACATTCTCGCTCCGCTCAACAAGCAGAACGCGCTCTCCGCGAACTGCGCACCCGGCGGGCTGCAGGTCGTGCCGTCGTGCTCCGCCACCGACGGCCAGCAGGTGCTCATCGGCGACGCGCGAAACGCCCTCGTGGAGATGATCGACGCCGCACGCAAGGACGGCTTCTCCCTCGGCGCCGTGAGTTCCTACCGCAGCTACCAGGACCAGGTCGAGACCTACAACTACTGGGTCCGGACCTCGGGCCAGGATTACGCGGACCGCACGAGCGCCCGGCCCGGGCACAGTGAACACCAGCTTGGCACGACCGCGGACGTGAGCAGCCCGGCCGCCGGCTGCGGCCTCGAATCGCTCATTGGCACGCGCGAAGCCGACTGGATCGCCGCGAATAGCTGGAAGTTCGGCTTCGTCGTCAGCTACCCGGCCGGCAAGGAAGGCGTCACCGGGTACGCCTACGAACCCTGGCACATCCGCTACATCGGCCGGGGCGAGGCATCGAAAGTGAACGCGAGCGGCCTGACCCTGACGGAGTACCTCGGGAAGCGTTAGCGGCTATTGGATGCCGCGCTTGGCCAGCTCCGCGGGGAGCGTGTCGGGGAGTTCGCTCACGGGTCGCGTTGCCTGCGCGATGGTGATCTCGAAGAGGTCGCCCCACGCCGCCTCGTAGTAATCCCCCGGCCCCTCGTCCTCCGCCTCCCAGATGAGGACCACTTGCGGCTGGTCCTCGGGCGCGTTCACCCAATACTCGCCGAGCAGCGTGGCCTGCCGGGGATGCTCGAAGCTCTTCCGGCGCTCGAACGCCGCCAGCCCCTGGAGCACGTTCGTGCCGGGCCGGAAGCGGAAGTACGCCACCCACAGCGTCATGCGCGGGAGTATACCGGTGCCACCGGAGTCCGTCCGCACCCTCGCGAGGGTGTTCGCCGGCCGCGAGCGGGGCCGCGCGTCCCTGGGGCCATGACCGCGACGAGGCGAGCCTAGCCCCCCGCGGCCGCCGCCCCGGCGGGAATGCGCGCGAACCGGTCCCGGATCTCGATGGACGACGGCGCCAGCTCCTTGCACGCTCCGCAACGGATGCACAGCCCGTCATCGATCTGCCAGCCGCCGGCCTCCTTGTAGAAGGCGTTCGTCGGGCAGATCTCGGCCGCTTCGTCGATGCCCTCGCCCTGGGCCCGCACCGAGTAGTCGATCAGGCCGTCGCACACCGCGGCACGGCACCGCTTCTCGATGATGTGTTCGTCCCACTCGCTCGGGAACGCCTTCAGTGCCGTCTTGATGCTCGTCATCGCGAACTGGCCGTGGAAGCAGTTCGACCACACCAGCGAGGTCACGAGCTTCTCAAGGTTGAGGATGTCCGATTCCCGGCCGCCGCCCTGCTGGATGCGCCGGATGATCTCGACCGCGCGCTGTGTACCGCCGTGGCAGGTCGTGCAGCGGCCGCAGCTCTCGTCCTCGCAGAAGCCGAGGAAGTACTTACACATGTCCAGGATGCAGGTGGATTCGTCGAAGAAGACGATGCCGCCGCCGCCGAGGAACATCCCCATGCCTCGGTACGGGTCGAGCGTCAGGGTCAGGTCCAGGTTCGCCGTGACCACGCCCGAGAGCGGGCCGCCAGGCTGGAACCCCTTGCACTTCTTGCCGTTGAGCATCCCGCCCGCCCACTGCTCCAGGCATTGGCGGATCGTCGGCCCGAACGGCACTTCCACGCAGCCCGGCCAGTTCACATGCCCCGAGAAGGTGAACATCTTCGTCCCCTTCTCCTTCTCGTTGCTGACGTTCGCCCACCACTCCGCGCCGTTGCGCATGATCATGGGCGCGTTCGCGTACGACTCGACGTTGTTCACGTTGGTCGGCTTATTCCAGAGGCCCGCCTGCGCCGGGAACGGCGGCTTGATCCGAGGCATGCCCCGGTAGCCATCGATCGAGTTGATCAGTCCCGTCTCTTCGCCGCAGACGTACGCCCCGGCGCCGCGATGGACGATGAGGTCGAAGTCCCAGCCGGTGCCGAGGATGTCCTTGCCCAGCAGGCCGCGCGCGTAGGCGTCATCAATCGCCTTCTGCATGCGCGCGATCGCCAGCGGGTACTCGTAGCGGATGTAGATGTACCCCTCGCGCGCGTGGCCCGCGCGTGCCGCGATCATCATCCCTTCCACCACGAGGTGCGGGTCCGCTTCCATGACGACGCGGTTCACCCACGCACCCGGGTCGCCCTCGTCGGCATTGCAGACGAGGTAGCGCGGGTCGGCCGTGGCCGTGCGAAGGAAGTCCCACTTCCGGCCCGCCGGGAACCCGCCGCCGGCGCGGCCACCGAGGCCGCTGTCCAGCATGTGCTTCACGATCGCCTCGGCGTCCATGTCGAGGGCCTTGCCGAAGCCCGCGTACCCGTCGTGCGCGAGGTAGTGGTCGATGCTCTCGGGGTCGATCGTCCCCATGTTCGCCATCAGCCGGCGCACCTGGCCGCGCATGAACGGGTGGTCCGAAAGCAACGGCACCTCGGCCGTCGCGTTCCCCTCGACCACGCCAATCGCGAGCTCCGGCAGATCGCGGCCCTCGACCACGACGGCCTGCAGGAACTCCGGCACGCGGTCGGCCGTGACATTGCCATAGAGCACCGTGCGGGTGCCCGCGGCGCTGCGCACGGTGACCGTCGGCTCCAGCCAGTTCATGCCCCAGGTGCCCGTAATGCCGACATCGACCTTCAGGTTCATCGCCGCCGCCTGGGCGCGAATCGCCGCGAGCGTCTCATCGGCGCCGCGTGCCAGCGACGACGTATCGATGCTCACCGTCACCTGCTCGCGCCCCGAGGAGCGCTGCTCCGTCCACGCGCGCTTCGCGTCGTCGATCATGCTCTGCAGCCGCGCGTTCATTCGGACTCTCCCTTGATGTCGCGCGCCAGCCGGATCGCCTTCGAAACCGTCAGGTTGCCCACGACTTTCTCGTTAACCCACACCTGCGGCGATTCCGTGCACGTTCCGTTGCACTGGCCGATGTGCAGCCCATAGCGCCCATCGTCGCTTTCGCCGCCGAGCGGCACCTCGAGCGTCGCCTGGATCGCCTCGCGGATGCGGTCGCCGCCCTTGAGCCGGCAGGCGGGGCCGCTGCACCACGAGATTTCGGTCTCGGGCCGCGGGTGAAGGCGGAAGTCCGTGTAGAACGTCGCCGCGCCGTAAATGAGCGCGGGCGTGGTGCTCAGCTGCCTCGCAATGACGTCCATGGCGACGCGCGGGACGTACCCGTACCTGTCCTGCACCTTGTGCAGCGCCGGCATGACGTGGCCACGGTTGGGAAGGAATTCCGCGACCAGCTCGCGGAGTTCCTGCATAGACGGTTCAGCCTGCATTGGCTGTCCTCGCGATTGTGAAACTTGCCACTACTATATGGAGCACCGCCCTCTCCCGCCACCGCGCGCGAACCCCATCTCCGGGCAGCTCGGGCGACGGTGCGGAGGCCGCCATGCCGCATTCCGCATGGCGAGCGCGATACGGGCGTACCCCCTGGAGGCACCTCCGGTGATCTCACCCGCACGCCGCAGTCCGCTCCGGCTCTGGGCCATCCCCGGGGCGATGCTCGTCGGTTCGCTCGCCATCGCGGGGGTGCTCCTGGCCACCCTCGGCGATGAGCCCGCGAACCCCGCGCGCACCCTCAACGTCGTCGACGCCGGCGAACTCCGCCAGCCAATCCACGAGCACGCCGACTGGTCGCTCGTTATCCGCGGCCAGCGCTTCGATTTCAGCGACCCCGCCTTCGTCTCCACGGAGGACCACACGCTGAGCCCCAACGTGCACGTCCACAAGCCCCGGTTCACCGTCGTCCACGTCCATCGCGAAGGTACGACCTGGGACGAATTCCTCCGGTCGCTCGGGTTCGAACTCACCGACCCGACCATGCTCGCGAAGCCCGAACAGACCGCGCTCAAGCTCCCGGGCGGCGAAGTGCTCCGGGTGACCGCGACGGAGACGTTCAAGTTCTACGTCAACGGGGTGAAGGTCGATGGCATCGCGGGGCTGAACATCGCCGCCCTGTCGCGCGTCCTCATCAGCTACGGCCCGGAATCGGAGGACGAAGTGCTCCGCCAGTTGGCGGCTGTCACGGACGAAGCCTGCATCCCGCAGGGCATCTGCGTCAGCCGCGGAAACGGCAACGGCGAACACGGCGAGCCGGAACCCTGCAGCGGCGGGACCACCTGCACGGGCTGAGGCGGCCACCCGTCGCACGGGCTTGCGCGCCACCTCCCGGCGCCTCGCGCCGCGAATGCGGGAGACGGTGCATGATGAGAGCACAGCTTCGCCGCCAACGGAGGCCCATATGACCGCGCCCGCCAGCAGCTCGTCCGCCACCCAGCAGTTGCTCCGCCTCGGCCAGAGCACCTGGCTCGACTACATCAGCCGCGGCCTCATCTCTTCCGGCGAACTCGCGCGCATGATCGCCGACGGCGACGTCGTCGGCATGACCTCGAACCCGACGATCTTCGACAAGGCGCTCGCCTCCTCGAAGGACTACGACGCTTCCATCCGCGATTCCGCCCTGCGCGGCGTCCGCGACCCCTATGCCGCCTTCGTCGACTTCGCCGCCGACGATATCCGCCTCGCCTGCGACGCCCTTACCGCGACCTACGAAAGCATGGGCGGCCAGGACGGCTTCGTCTCGCTCGAAGTGCCGCCCGGCATCGAACACGACCGCGATGCGACCATCGCCGAAGCCCGCCGGCTCGCGGAACTCGTCGGCCGCCCCAACCTCATGATCAAGGTTCCCGGCACCCCCGCCGGCGTCGAAGCGCTCGAAGTGCTGATCGCAGAGGGCGTGAACGTGAACGTGACGCTTCTCTTCGCCGTCGGCGCCTACGAAGCCGTCGCCGAAGGGTACCTGCGCGGCCTGGAAGCCCGCCTCGCGCGCGGCCTCGACCTCACGCGCGTGGCGAGCGTCGCCTCGTTCTTCGTCTCCCGCGTCGATACCGCCGTCGACGCCCTCCTCCCGGCCGATTCGCCGCTGCGGGGAACGATCGCGGTCGCGAACGCGCGCCGTGCCTACGGCCGTTTCCAGCACGCTTTCTCCGGACCCCGCTGGGAACGCCTGGCTGCCGCGGGGGCACGCGTCCAGCGTCCCCTCTGGGCCTCCACGGGCACGAAGAACCCCGCCTACTCCGACATCCTCTACGTCGAGGATCTGGTCGCGCCGTTCACCGTCAACACGATGCCGGAGGCGACCCTTCGCGCCGTCCAGGACCACCTCGATGTCCGCGTAACAATCGACGATGCCGCCCTTGCCGATGCCGAGGCGAAGCTGAACGCGCTCGGCGCGGCCGGCATCGACCTCGATGCCGTCACCGCGCGCCTCCTGGTCGAGGGCCTCGCCGCGTTCCAGAAGGACTTCGACCGCCTGCTCTCCCGCGTCGGCGACCAGCTGGAATGCGCCCGCGTCACCGCTCCCGGGACTGCCACGCTCGGCACCCTCGCCGTCGGCCACACCCTGCGCCTCGACGCTCTCGACCGCGATAACGCCGTGGCCCGCATCTGGGCGAAGGACCACACGGTCTGGAAACCGGACCCCACGGAGATCACGGACCGGCTCGGGTGGCTGCACGTCGCCGAAGCGATGCTGGCCGAGGTGGAGGGGCTGCGAGCCTTCGCCGCCGAGGCCGCCGCCGACGGCTTCACGGACGCCGTCGTCCTCGGTATGGGCGGCTCCAGCCTCGCCCCCGAGGTCTTCCGCGAAACGTTTGGGGTTGCGCCCGGCTGCCTGGACCTGCACGTGCTCGACTCCACCGACCCGGGCCAGATCATCGCGCTCGAAGAGCGGCTCGACCTCTCGCGCACTCTCTTCGTCGTCTCCAGCAAGTCTGGCGGCACGATCGAAACCCGGTCGCAGTTCGATTACTTCTTCGCGAAGTGCCCCGATGGCCGCCAATACGCCATCGTCACGGACCCCGGCAGCGCGCTCGAAGCGCTCGGCCGCGAGCGGGGCGCCCGCCGAATCTTCCTCAACCCCAGCGACATCGGCGGCCGGTATTCCGCGCTGTCGCTGTTCGGGCTCGTGCCCGCGGCCCTCCTCGGGGTCGACCTCGACCGCCTGCTCGGCGGCGCCCTCGCCATGGCGAGCGCATGCACGGGGCCCGTCGCGGAGAATCCCGGCGCCTGGCTCGGCGCGCTCATGGGCGATGCCGCCCTCATGGGGCGCGACAAGCTGACGCTCGTCCTCCCTCCCGGCCTGCAATCCCTCGGCTACTGGATCGAACAGCTCGTCGCGGAATCCACCGGCAAGGAAGGCAAGGGCATCGTCCTCATCGAAGGCGAGGACGCCGGCGCGCCCGGTGACTACGGCAATGACAGGCTTTTCGTCGCCGTCGGAGACCACGTCGCGCTCGCGGCGCTCGAGGCCGCGGGTCAGCCCGTCGCGCGCCTGCCGTACGAGGGCCCCTGGCAGCTCGGCGCCGAGTTCTTCCGCTGGGAATTCGCGACGGCCGTGGCGAGCGCGGTCATGGGCATCCAGCCCTTCGACCAGCCCAACGTGCAGGAAGCGAAAGACGCCACGAACGCGGTGCTTGCCGGGCAGCAGGCGTCCGACGTCACGCCGTCCGTCGCGGACGTGCTCGCCCGGGTGCGCGCCATGGACTACATCGCCATCCTCGCCTACCTGCCGCGCGACCCCGAGACCATTGCTCGCCTCCAGGCCGTGCGTATGCGCCTCCGCGACCGGTACCGCGTCGCCACCACCGTCGGCTTCGGTCCGCGGTTCCTCCACTCCACCGGGCAGCTGCACAAGGGCGGCCCGAACCAGGGCGTCTTCCTGCAGGTCACCGGCACCCCGGAGGCCGACCTCCCCATCCCCGGCCGGCCCTACACCTTTGCCACGCTCGAGGCGGCCCAGGCACTCGGTGACCTCGCCTCCCTGCGCGCGCACGGCCGCCGCGTCGCCCGCCTGACCCTGGAGGAGCTCGAAGCGCTCGGCACGTAACGCCCACTGTCGCACGGGCGGCACGGCAAGGACGTGCCAGTTACCTTCTCGCAAGTGTCTCTGTCGCATGCTGGCGGCATGGACACCTGGCTCTGGATCGCAATCGTTGCCGTCGCGGCCGTGGCTGTCATTGCCATCGCCGCCTACGCCTGGTCGAAAAGCCGCGCCCGCCGCTACCGCTCCGCCTACGGGTCCGAATACGAACACCTCGTCGGCGAAACGGGCAGCGAACGTGCCGCCCGCCAGGAGATCGAACGCCGCGAAAAGCGCGTCAAGACGTTCGACATCCGCCCGCTCGACCCCGGGGACGCCAACCGCTTCACCCACGAATGGACCGTCACGCAGACGAAGTTCGTGGACGAGCCGGTGGATTCCGTCGTCCGCGCGGACGGCCTCATCGGCGAGGTCATGACCCTTCGCGGCTACCCGCTGACCGATTTCGAGCAGCAGGCCGCCGACCTCTCCGTCGACCACCCGGACCTCGTCCGGAACTACCGTTCGGCGCACGAAATCGCCGCGCGCAGCCGGGATGGCGAAGCCACGACGGAGGAACTGCGCCGCGCGATGATGCAGTACCGCGACCTCTTCGACGAACTCCTGGAAGTGGATGAGCGCCGCGGCGGCGCCGCCGTCGCCGAGCGGCCGGTCCGCCCCGCCGACAATACCTGACGCCCTATGCCGTCACTGTGTAGCGGCCCGCCGAAATGCGGGCCGCTTCGCGCGCTTCCAGCAGGTCGAGGTGGCCCTGCACCGTCGACGCGATCTGCCAGAACCGGCGTCGCAGGGCCCGCGGGTAGAGCCGTTCGCACAACTCATACAGCGACGCCTCGCCGGCGAGCCGCAGCTCAGCGACGACGCGCTCGGTGCGTTCCTCGATCGCGGCGAGGTTCGCCTCCACGGCCGCGTCGACGCCTTCGAACGGCTCCCCGTGGCCCGGCAGGCAGCGCTCGAAGTGGAGGTCGCGCAGCCGTTCCAGCGAGGCGGTGAACGCAGGCAGGGACCGGAACCGGTCGTGGTTCCCTGGCGCGGCCTGGATTGCCGGTGTGGGGGTGATGTCCGGCAGCAGCTGGTCCCCGGAGAAGAGCACGCCGTGCCCGTCCGCCGCCAGGACGAGGTTCCCCGGTGTGTGCCCCGGGCACTCCAGCACCCGCACTCCGGGCGCGACCTCATCGCCGTCGGCGACGGTGCGGCTCGCGGCGAACGACTCGTACCGGAGGCCCGTCGGCCAGCGCGGCTGTGAACCTGCCGGGGGGTATTGCGAGCTGTTCGCCGCCATCAGCGCCCACTCCCGGCGCCGCTCCAGTCCCTCTACAGCCTCGATGCGAATCGCCTCGGGCGCGCCGCTCGCCTCCACCCACGCGACCATCACGTCCAGTTCGTCCTGATCCACATAATGGGGGTGCGATGCGAGCGTGCGGTCGGCCGCCGTCAGCGCCACCGGCACCCCCTGTTGCTGCCACCAGAGCCCGAGGCCCGCGTGGTCCACATGCGCGTGCGTCGCGACCACCACGTCCGGCCGCCAACCGTTCAGCGCCTCGGCCAGCGTTGCGCGCGCCCCGGCGTAGTCGGGCCCCGTGTCCACGAGCACGCGCACACCCGCGCTCTCGACCGCGTAGACGTTGTTGTAGGCGAGACGGATGCGGCGGATCTCCATCGCCGCCAAGTGTCGCCCCCCGCGAGGGCGCGGTCGAACGTCAGCCCGCCGGACCCACGTTCATGGCGGCGCCCCGCCGCCGCCGCATGAGGTGCGTCCGTACCTCCCAGCGCCCGTTCGCGAAGCGCACGAACTTCGAAACCGGCTCCCGCTCGTCGGGGCTCACCCGCCAGAGCTGTTCGGCAATCTCGCGATCGAAGTGCCAGCGCGTCTCCGTGGTCTCGAATCCCAGCGCCTCATATGCGCGGTGGGCGTGCGTGGCGAAGGCGTTGGTGCTCAGCACGAAGTCCGGCCCACCCACGAATTCCTCTTCCAGCCACGTCATGAGCGTCGCCAGCATTCGGCGGCACACCCCGCGCCCTTCGTGCTCGGGCGGCACGTGCACGGACCACAGGTAAAGCCCCGCCTCGTCCCGCAGGTTCACCGATGCCCGGCCGACCGCGACGTCCCCTTCCATCGCGACGAAGTGCCGATGCGGTCCGTTCTCCGTCATCCGCGCGAGCACCCCGCGTGCCCGGGCCGGGTCCCTCAGGTGGGTCATGTCGAACGCGTGATACGGGAAGCCGTGCGCCCCCCATTCCGCCACCCGCGCGAGAATCGCCTCGCTCCACGGGTGGAGCACGAGGCCGTGCCCCGCGAGCGGCGGCGGGTACAGGCTCACGAGACTTCGCGTCCCGCCTTCGTCCGCCCGTGCCGCGCCCGTCGTCCGCGCCATGTTCGTAGCCTACAGAAACCGGCGCGGCCCCGGCACCCCGCCCGGCCCATTCGCGCCAACCCCTTTCCCCTTCGGCGTACACTTCCCGCGGGCATCACCTGAACCGCGGCCATTCCAACCAATTGCCGCCCCCGGAGGTCGTCCATGTCCCGCCTGCTCCGCTGTCTGCTGCTTACGGTCGCCTTCGCCGGCCTTTTCGTGCTGGCGTGGACGCGCCTCCCCGCCACCGTCTGGTACCGCGACCGCCGCCCCACCCGCTTTGGGCGCGCCACCAACCGCTTCATGGGCCGGTTCGCCGCGAGCGGCCTCCCGTCCTTCGGCATGGTCACCCTGGAAGTCCCCGGCTGGAAGACGGGCCGGCCGACCTCGACCGTTCTCGTCCTCGCCCGCCACGAAGGCCACCAATACCTCGTGTCGATGCTCGGCGAAGGCGCCCTCTGGGTGCGCAACGTGCGCGCCGCCGCGGGGAACGCGGTCCTGCGCCACGGCTCGGCGCGTACCGTCCGGCTGGTCGAAGTGCCCGCCGGCGAGCGGGCGCCCATCCTCCGGGCATACCTGGCTGTCGCCCCGGGTGGCCGCCCGCACATTCCCGTCGCCCCCGGCGCCGCCCCTCGAGGAGTTCGGGCGCGTCGCCGCCGAATTCCCCGTGTTCCGCGTCGAGGCCCCTCGCGTAGGACGCCGCCGTCACTCGCGAACCGGTATCATCCGGCGCCGGGGAGTTCGCCATGACCGTTGATGCCTACACCACCGCCACCGCCGCCGCCGCCGCCCTGCGCCGCAAGGAGATCTCCAGCCGAGAGCTCCTGGATCTCCATCTCACGCGCATCGAGCAGCACAATCCCGCCCTGAACGCGGTCATCACGCTCGATGTCGACCGTGCCCGGGCCGAGGCAGCCCGCGCCGACGACCTCGCCGCGAAGGGCGACTGGCTCGGCCCGCTTCACGGGCTGCCCATGACGGTGAAGGATTCCTTCGAGACCGCCGGGATGCGCACCGTCTGCGGCGACCCCGCGCTCGCTGCCCACGTCCCGGAGGCGGATGCGCTCGCCGTCGCCCGCCTGCGCGCCGCCGGGGCCGTCATCTTCGGCAAGACCAACACCCCGAAACAGACGCTCGACCACCAGACCTTCAACGCCGTCTTCGGGACGACGAACAACCCCTGGGACCTCGCCCGCGTGCCCGGCGGCTCCTCGGGCGGCAGCGCCACCGCCCTCGCGGCCGGGTTCAGCCCCCTCGAACTGGGGAGCGACATTGGCGGGTCCATCCGCGTGCCCGCGCACTGCTGCGGCGTGTTCGGACACAAGCCGTCCTGGGGCATCGTCCCCGAGCGCGGCCACATCCCCGGCGCGCCCGGCTCCCTCCACCGCCGCGACGTGAACGTGAACGGCCCCCTCGCCCGCTCCGCCGAAGACCTCGAACTCGCGCTCGACATCATCGCCGGGCCGGATGAGCTCGAAGCCGCCGGCTGGCGGCTCGATCTGCCCCCGGCCCGAACCCGCGACCTCCCGTCGTTCCGCGTCGCCGCCTGGCTCGATGACCCGTCCTGCCCCTCCGAGCGCGCCATGCTCGACGTGTTCGAAGCCGGCGTCGCCTCGCTCCGCCAAGCGGGGGCCGTCATCGACACGGAGGCCCGGCCGCCGTTCTCGCTCTCCGAAGCGCTCGCGATGTACTACCCGCTGCTCGTTGGTGCCCTTTCGCCCGGGAACGACAACCCGATGACCCACGCCGCCTGGATCGCGCGCGACGAGACCCGCCAGCGCTTCCGTCGCCAGTGGGCCGCCTTCTTCGAGCGGTACGATGTCCTGCTGGCGCCGTCGCTCTTCACCTCTGCCTTCGAACACACGCAGGAGGGCGATGGGGGCACGCGCGTGCTGCACGTCGACGGCGTCGAACGCTCCTACCGGGACTGCATCACGTGGGCTGCCATGGCCGGCGCCGCCCTGCTCCCCGCCACCGCCATGCCCGTCGGCGTGACCGCGGCGGGGCTGCCCGCGGGCTGGCAGGTTATCGGCCCCTACCTGGAGGACCGTACGACGCTCGCCTTCGCGGCCGCCGCGAGCGAGGTCCTCGGCGGCTTCCGGCGCCCTCCCGGCTACTGAGGCGGCCCGTACCCGACGAAGGCGCCCGTGTCGTCCCGCAGCATCGCCCGCACGCCCACGACCGCGCCGGCATCGATTGCCCCGTAGAGGTGCGGGAAGAGCGTGTCCGGGGCGTCGGTGGCCGCTTCCCACCTGAGCGGTGCGGTCAGCCGCGCAGGGTCGATGGACAGGGCCACGATTGGCCCCGCCGTATCCCGGTAGAACCGGTTCGCGACCGTCAGCATCAAGGCGTCGCCCGCCGTGCAGTGCACGAATCCGTCCGCCTCGTACGCGTCCGGCAGGTAGGCCTCGCCCGGCGGCCACCCTTCCCAGCGGTCGGCAGGGGCGAGATGCAGGATAGGGCCGTCCATGTCGAACCTCCGTCGCCGGGCGGGGCGGGAAACAGCGAAGCCGGGACACTGTCCCGGCTCCTGCTGGTCGAACCGCGGAATCCGCTGGTCGTTAGATGCCCTTGTCGACGAGGAACGAGCAGAGGTCGCTGATGCGGCAGGCGTAGCCCCACTCGTTGTCGTACCAGGCCGCCACCTTCACCAGGTTGCCCCCCACGACGTTGGTCGAAAGGCCGTCGACGATGCTCGAACGCTCGTCGCCCTTCATGTCCATCGAGACGACCGGGTCGGTGGTGAAGCCGAGGATGCCCTTCATCTTCTCGCCCGCCGTCTCCGCGAGGAGCCGGTTGACCTCTTCCTTCGTCGTGTCGCGCTCCGTGAGAGCGACGATTTCGACGATGGAGACCGTCGGGGTGGGCACGCGGTAGGCGAGACCGTCGAGCTTCCCTTCGATCTCGGGGATCACGAGCCGCAGCGCCTTCGCCGCACCCGTCGAGGTCGGGACGATGTTGAGCGCACCGGCACGCATCTCGCGCGGGTCGCTGCCCGCGGCCTTGTCGAGGATCTGCTGGCTGTTCGTGTACGAGTGAATCGTCGTCATCTGGCCCTTCTGCAGGCCGAGGTTATCGACCAGGACCTTGACGACCGGCGCGAGCCCGTTGGTCGTGCAGCTCGCGTTCGAAATCACGTGGTGCTTGCTCGCGTCGTACTTCTCGGGGTTCACACCGAGCACGATGGTGACGTCCTCGTTCTTCGCCGGCGCCGAAATGACCACCTTCTTGACCGAGTCGCGCTTGTGGGCGACTGCCTTCGTCGCATCCGTGAAGAGGCCCGTCGACTCGATCACGATGTCGACGCCCGCGCTCCCCCACGGGATCGCGCCGGGGTCACGCTCCGCGAACACCTTGATCGCGCGGCCGTCGACGACGATCGTGTCGCCCTCGGCGCGGATGTCCTTGTTCCAGCGGCCGTAGTTGGAGTCGTACTTCAACAGGTTGACGTTGGTGTCGATGGAGACGAGGTCGTTGATGGCGACGACTTCGAGCTTCCCGGGGTACCGGTCGGTGATTGCCTTGAGGACCTGGCGGCCGATGCGGCCGAACCCGTTAATTCCGACTTTCGTTACCAAGACCTGGGCCTCCTGAGTAAAGGTGGTGCGAAAAGACTACGCCGTTCCGTGTTGGGCAGCCATCGCGCGGACGTAACGATCCCGGCTTCGCGGGCAGGGTCAGGCGAGCTTCACCGCGGTGCCGCACGCGGTCACAATCAGCATCTGCCCGCCAACCGTTTCGTAGTCGACCTTCACGCCGATGACGGCGTCGGCGCCCATCTCCGTGGCGCGCTCGACCATCTCCTCGACGGCCGTGTCGCGGCCCTTGCGGAGCTCTTCTTCGTACTTGCCGGAGCGGCCGCCGACGATGTTGCGAAACCCGGCCGTGATGTCCTTGAAGACGTTCACGCCGAGGATGCTTTCGCCCGCGACGATTCCGAGGTAGGCGGTGACGTTGCGGCCTTCGACACCGCCGGTTGTGGTGACCGTGACACCCATGGACGGGAACCTCCTTGAGCTGCCCATCCATGGTAAGCGAGTAACGAAGGTAAGGGACGGCCGAATGGCCGGGATTCCGCCGCGATTCAGGCGGTTCAGCCTCCCGCGTGGGAGCCGCGAACGGCGCGGCGGGCCGAGGAAGTGGGACCGGGCGGGCCTATAAGCCGGATTCTGTACCCCTTGCGAGGCGGCGGCCATCTCTCTCGACGCCGCGTCGCCGCGGCGCTCTAGCAGCCAACCCGGGAGTGATAACGGGCCGGGCGCCCTCCTCCCCTATTCGGCCTTGCTCCGGGTGGGGTTTGCCCGGCCGCCCTGTTACCAGGACGCCGGTGCGCTCTTACCGCACCATTTCACCCTTACCCGCCGAAGCGGGCGGTATGTTTCTGTTGCACTGATCCGTCGGCTTTCGCCGCCCGGGTGTTACCCGGCACCCTGCCCGGCGGAGTCCGGACTTTCCTCTGGCGCGAACGCCAGCGGCCGCCCGGCCCGCCCGATCCGCCGCCATCGTAGCGCGTTTACCCGTCGCGCTCTCTCCCGTCGCCGGACAACGCGAAGGGGCCGGCAATCGCCGGCCCCTTCGTACGGATGCTTGGTGGAGACGCGGGAGAGTTGAACTCCCGGTCCAGCGAAGGATCAGCTCCGAATTGTCCTACAGGCTTTTCCACCTATTGGGTCTCACCAGGAGGCTGCGGTGGTGGCCCCCACGCTTCCTGGCCAGCCGATAAGTCTTTCGCGAACGGCATCGGCGTCTTCTCGCGGCATCCCGGCATTGCAGCGTCCTTCCCCGGGCCCACCGGGCCGAGACCCAGGGAGGACGTCGCCGCTAGTTAAGCGGCGAGTTGAAGTTGGCGATTGCCAGCTATTTTTTGGGAACCTGATTAACGAGGGTGACTCCCAACCTCGGCCTGCTATCCGGCTACCTAGCCCCCTGTCGAATCCTTTCGTCCCCACATGTTTGCGCCGACTCTCGCCTGCGTGGTCCTATTATCGCACATCCGTTCGGGTTCCGGTATCCCCCTTTCGGTCCCCGCACCGCTGCCCCGCCTCCCTCAACCACCCTTCCCCGTGTGCACGTCCCGGCGCGACCGATCAGCCCACCAGGCCCGGCCGCGTCGCGCGCCCGTCGAGCCCCATCGCCTCCCGCATGCGGTTTGCGAGGCCCACCTCCAGGGACGATGCCACGGCATGCGCTTCGCCGTACAGGATGATGCCCTCGGGGAGCGTCGCCATGCAGGCGTTCTCGCCATCGAGCTGCATCAACATGCAGATGGCGCGCCGCGATTCCAGCTGCGCGTTCAGCGAATCAAGCGTCACGATCTCGAACGACGGTCCCGCAAACACCAGCGGCGACGCCAGCACCGTGGCCGCGAACATGCGCGCTTCCACCGCGCCCGGCCGCAGCAGCGACGCCACCGTCGCGACGTGTTCCTCCGGTGTCGTGAGCCGGGCGATTTCCCGCAGCCCGAGGAGTGCGGGCCATTCGAAGATGCCGCTGCGCGCGTGCGGCGCGAGGCTCTCCCGGGGAATCATGATCAGTCGGACCGCGAGCCCGGATTCGCAGTCCACGACGTGCTGTTCGTAGAACTGGGCAATATCCATACGGTCAGCGTATGGGTGACCCCTGGTTCGGATACAAAAACCCTGCCCCGGCGGAGTAACAGAACAGTCTGAAGGGGCGCCGCGGAACTCAGCCCGCGAACGCCCCCTCGCACTCAGCGAACCGTGATGGTGGTTCGCATTCCCTTGTCGTAGTGGTTCACGAGCTCGCCGCCCACGTCTTCGGTGATGTCGCACCGGAGCTCGTACTCGCCGGGTTCCAGCACCACCGTCAGCCGTTCGGATGCGCCAACCCCGAGGCTGCCCGTCGAGGCGATGAAGTCGCCCGCCCGCGGCCCGGAAAGCGCGCGGATGGAGAGGTTGTGCACCTGCCCCGGCCCGTCGCCGTGGGCGTGCCCGTGCTCGTCCGCCGGGTGGATGGCTTCGAAGGTCACCTCGCCCGCATCCACGGCCGTGCGTTCCGGCTCGACCGCCCAGTTCACCAGGTCCACCCGGACCGCGCCGCCGTCGTTCCCGTCGCCGCTGAACCACCCCTTGTCGATGCCGGTGAAGATGAACAGCGGCGCCAGCAGCACCACCGCCGACGATCCCATCGCGAGCAGCGGACCGCGGTTCGCCGCCACGAAGCTCCGGGGCGGCCCGCCCCACCGGTTCCCGCTCGCTTCGGCGATGCCCCGGGCCTTCGTGCGCAGGCGGAGGCTGTTCGCCATCACACTCACCGAACTGAACGCCATGGCCGCGCCCGCCAGGATCGGGTTCAGCATCCCCGCCGCCGCGATGGGAATCGCGATGACGTTGTACCCGAACGCCCAGGTCAGATTCTGCCGGATGGCGCTCAGCGTGGACCGCCCGAGCATCACCGCTTCCGCGATCCGCGCGACGTCGCCGTGGAGCAGGGTGATGTCGCCCGCTTCGATGGCCACGTCCGCGCCCGTGCTCATCGCGATTCCGATGTCCGCGGCCGCCAGTGCCGGCGCATCGTTGATGCCGTCGCCGACCATCGCCACCGACCGCCCTTCGCTCTTGAGCTGCTGAACGAGCGCCAGCTTGTCCTCCGGGCGTGCTCCGGCGTGGACTTCGCCGATGCCCGTCTCGCGAGCGACCGCCTGTGCCGCCCGTTCGTTGTCGCCCGTCATCATGATCACGCGCAGCCCGAGCCCGCCGAGCGCCTCGACGGCGCGCCGCGCGTTCTGCTTGACCGCGTCCGCGATGGCGAACAGGCCCTCGATTTGCCCATCGATCGCGACGGCGATGACGGTCTGCCCCGCCAGCTCCAGTCCCTCAATCCGGGTGGCGATGGCGGGCGGTAGCGCCAGCCCCTGGTCCGCGAACAGCGCCGCGTTCCCGGCCATCACGTCGCGCCCATCCACCGTGGCGCGAACGCCGCGAGCGGTGATGGCGGTGAAGTTCACCGCCGCGGGCACGACGAGCGTGCGGTCCGTCGCCGCGTCGACAATGGCACGGCTCAGCGGATGCTCGCTCCCCGCCTCCGCTCCCGCCGCGATCGCCAGGAGCTGGTCCGCCGAGAGCGTCCCGAGCGTCACCACCTCGGTCACCTGCGGCCGGCCCTCGGTCAGCGTGCCCGTCTTGTCGAGGACGATCGTGTCCACGGACTTCATTCGCTCCAGGACCTCGGCGTTCTTGATAAGCACGCCGCGTTCCGCGCCCATCCCCGTGCCCACCATGATCGCGGTCGGTGTCGCGAGACCGAGGGCGCACGGGCAGGCCACCACCAGCACCGCGACGGCGTACACCATCGCGTCCGTCCAATTGCCGGCCGCCAGCCCCCAGCCGAGGAACACCCCCAGCGCGATCACGATGACCACGGGCACGAACACGGCCGCGACCCGGTCGACCAGCTTCTGGATGGGCGCCTTCGACCCCTGGGCTTCCTCGACCATCCGCGCGAGGCGCTGCAGCGCGGTGTCGCCACCGACCGCCGTCGCCTCGACGTGCACCACCCCGTTCTGGTTCACCGTGCCGCCGAGCAGCAGATCCCCTGGGCGGCGTTCCACCGGGATGGATTCCCCCGTGATCATCGACTCGTCGATCGTGCTGTTGCCTTCGCGGACGATGCCGTCCACCGGCACCCGCTGCCCCGGGCGGACGATGAGCATGTCCCCGCGGCGCACCTGGTCCACGGGCAGTTCCACCTCAACGCCGTCGCGCAGCACCGTCGCCGACTTCGCCGCGAGGCCGAGCAGCGAACCGATCGCCTCCGAGGCCGCGCCCTTCGACTTCTCCTCGAAGTACTTGCCCATGGTGATGAACACGAGCACGGCCGCGCTCACATCGAAGTACATGTGCCGGTGTTCGTTTTCGATGACGACGTAGACGCTGTAGGCGTACGCGACGGTCGTGCCCAGCGCGACGAGCACGTCCATGTTCGGGTTGAGGTGGCGAAGGCTGGTGAACGCGCCGCGGTAGAACCGCCAGCCAAGGCCGAACTGCACCGGCGTCGCCAGCGCGAGGACTACCCAGCCCGTCTCCTGGTGCCCGGCGATGGGCGTGAGCCCGGCGATGTCCATCCCCATCGCCATGATGGTCGCGGGTACGCCGAGCGCCGCCCCGAAGAGCAGCGTCATCAGCGTGCGGCGGGCGTGCTCTTCGCGGCCCGCCTTCGCCTCGACGCGTGGCCGGGAGGGAGCGGCTTCGTACCCCGCCTTCTCCACCGCCGCCACGAGGCGGTCGAGGGGCACATCGCCCCCCAGGGTCACGCGCGCCGTTTCGGCGGCGAAGTTCACCGTCGCCGTGTCCACACCCTCCACCTTGGAAAGGGCGCGTTCCACGCGGCGGACGCACGAGGCGCAGGTCATTCCCTTGATGTCGAGCATCACGGCTGGTTCGGTGGTGGTTGCGGACATCGGGACCTCCTGCGTCACGCATGTGGAGCCGGGCGCCAGGGAAGGCGCCCGGCCCGGAGCCAACGGGCTACGCCTTCACGGTGGCGCTGTAGCCCTCTTCCTCAATCGCTTCGAGGATCTTCTTGATGTCGATGGCGCCGCCTTCGACTTTCGCCGAATTCGAGGCCAGGTCCACGTTCGCCGAGGTCACCCCTTCGACGTCCTGGACCGCGTTCGTGATGGCGCGGACGCAGTGGTCGCAGGTCATGCCGGTAATGGCGAGTTCGATGGTCTGGGACATAACGTGTTCTCCTTCTGTTCCGCCGTCGGGCGGGAGTGTCCGTGCTCAGCCGTCCCCCGGGCCCTGCACCCGGTAGAGGCGCAGCAGCTCGGAGACGGCGCGGTCCTGCTCGCCGCCCGTCATCTGTTCAACGACGTGCGTGCGAAGGTGCCCTTCGATAACGAGTCCATCGAGGCTGCGAAGCGCCTTCTGGATCGAGAGCGACAGGTCGAGGATGTCCATGCAGTACCGGTCATCCTCGAGCTGCTTCTCAAGTGCCTGCACCTGCCCGGAGATGATCTTCATGCGGCGGAGCGCCAGGCGTCGGGTCTCTGGGGTCATGTGGGCCTTCATCGAATAGGGTACCCCCCTATCCTATCAAGGCGGAGCCGTGCGTCAACCCCCGAAAGAACGCAAGAACCAGGAGGGGTAGCGTGTGACCGCCATCGCCGATACCGCCCTGGAACCGACTGGTCCGCCACCACGGCGTGTGGCACGGGTGCTCGCACGAGCGGGAAGCGCATCCACGCTCTCGATTGCGCTCGGCGCTGGCCTCGCCAGCCTCTCGATGAACTTTTGGATCCCCTTCCTTCCCCTCTACATGCTTCACCTTGGCGCGACGAGCGACGCCAACGCGCTCTTCTGGGTCGCCGTCGCCACGACGGGTCAGGGCTTTGCCCGGCTCGTCAGCGGCCCGGCATGGGGCATCCTCTCCGACCGCGTCGGGCGAAAGCTGATGTTCATCCGTGCGTTGTACTTCGCGACGGCCACCACGCTCATCGCCGCCTTTGCCACGGAACCGTGGCACGTCGCCATGGCCTTCGTCTGCCAGGGGCTCTTCTCGGGCTTCATTCCCGCCGCGGTGGCCCTCACCTCCGTCACCGTCGAGGACGAGAAGCTCAGCAGCAGCCTTGGGCTTGTGACGGGCGCCCAGTACCTCGGCAACACCGTCGGGCCCGCGATCGGCGGCATCCTCGCAATCGTGGTTGGGCCGCGCGGCGCCATCTTCGCCTCGGCCCTCATGCCTGCGTTGGCCGCGACGCTCGTCATCTTCACCGTCCCACGCGATCGAGTGGAAGCGGCGCCTTCCAAAGCCGCCCTGGCCGCGGGCGAAGCGTCCCGGCTCTCCATTCGCGGCATGGTCACCGCCCAGTTCCTGCTGGCGCTATTCCTCTACTTCGTCCTCTTTGCCATGTCCCAGCTGGTGCGTCTGACGACGCCCATCGCACTCAAGGACATCATCGGCGAAGACAGCACGGGGGCCGTCGGCATCGCCTTCACCGCAGGCGGCCTCGGGAGCGTGTTCGGCGTCTTCGTCATTGGTCGCCGCTGGCTGCGAAGAGGCCGGTTCCGCTCGATGCTGGTTGCCGGGTGCGCCGCCTCGGCCGCGTTCCACGTTCTGCTTGCGACGGCTGGGTCCGAATGGGTGTTCATTGCCTGGTTCACGCTTATCTCGCTCGTGCAGGCGGCGATGCTCCCGGCGAGCAACACGCTGATCGCTTCCGCCGTCCCGCGCGCGCGCCGCGGTACCGCCTTCGGCTTCGCCGGCAGCGCCCAGGCGATCGCGTTCATGGTCGGGCCTCTTGCGGCCGCCGGCTTCGCAGCCGTCTCCCTCGACCTCGGATTCTTCGTTTTGGGCGCGCTCTTCGTGGCGCTGGGAGTCCTGCTTCGGCTCGCGCTCGCCGAGCCACGGCTCGAATAGGAAAAGTCGCCACTCCATCCCAGAATCCGCTTCCGCCTGGACCGCCGACTCAGCCGTTCAGCGCGTCCGCGAGCCCCGGCGCCGGGGAATGGCGAACCACGACCTCAGGCGTCCCGTGCCACGCCGCCATCCGCCGCAGGGTGTCGCGAAGTCCATCCACGAGCGCAGCCGTGATTTGCGTGCCCGGTTCGAGGTACAGCGCCTTCACTTCGAACACGCCCAGCTTGCGGTGCGCCTTCGGGTCCAGCCGCCCGACAAGCGCGTCCCCGTGCAGGATGGGCAACGTGAAGTAGCCGTACTGGCGCTTTGGCGCGGGCGTGTAGCACTCGATCCGGTAGTCGAAGCCGAAAAGCTCGCTCGCCCGCGCACGGTCCCATGTCACGGGGTCGAACGGAGAGAGGATCGCGGTGCGCGTGCGCGGCCGCCGCCCCGTCGCCGCTGATTCCACCAGCGCGGCGTTCTCCGGGTGTACGTATCCCGGCTCCTTCCAGCCTTGAACGCCGCACGTCAGCAGTTCGCCGTCCGCCGCCAGCCGCTGCATCCGCGTCCGCACGCGGACGCGCTTCATCCACGTGGTGTAGAGGTAGTTCTGCACCCACTCCGGCCGCGCGATGCCGAGGGCCCGTACCGCGCCCCGGATTAGCGCCGCGTGTGCCTCGTCCAGCGTCGGGATCGATGCGTCCGACCAGTCCGGGAAGACGCGCTCCGGGAGGTCGTACACGCGCTGGAAGCGGTCCCGGCGGGTGACGGTGAGGTCGCCCCGGTCGAACAGCAGCTCCAGCGCGATCTTCTCTTCCTTCCAGTCCCACCAGCCGCCGCTCTTGTGGTCCGGCCGTTCGAAGTCCGCCGAGCGCAGCGGCCCCTCCGTCCGCACGCGGTCGAGCACAGCGGTCACGAGCTCGCGATGGTTCGCCATCCAGGTCGCACGCCAGGGGTGCGAAGGCCGCCCGTGCAGCATCACGGAGCGGTACGCGGGCCAGTCGTCCGCGTGCAGGAAGCAGGCCGCGTGCGACCAGTACTCGAAGATCCGATGGCCCGCGAGCAGCCCCTCGAGCGCGGCGGGGTCGTAATCCCCCACCCGCGACCACAGCACCAGGTACGGGCTCCGCGCGACGACGCTGATCGTGTCGATCTGCAGCGAGTGCATGCGGCGGATAGCGGCGAGCAACCCCGCGGGCGTGGCCGCGCGTGCGCCGGGCGCGGCCGTCAGCCCCTGGGCGGCGAGCAGGGCACGCCGCGCCGTGTGCGCCGGCACGGATCCGAGATCGGTCGGGGACATGCGCGGCAGTGTAGCGGGCTGCCCGGCCGTTGCCCCAGCAGTCGTGTCGCTACGCCGCGGGCGCGAGCGCCACCACGTCGATGTCGCCCCAGTGGTCCGACTGGCGCGCGTCGCACTCGCCCGATTTCAGTAGTTCGAGGACGGCCATGAAGGAGATCACGATCTCGAGCCGGTTACGGCACTCCAGGATAGCCGCCCGGAACGAGAACCCGCCCCGCTGCAGCAGCCGGGCCCGGAACTCCGCGATGCGTCCGCTCAGCGTGAGCGTATCGCGCGGGATCACCGCCTTCGGCTGCTCCGGCTTCCGCTTCATCACCTGTTGCATGATCTTGAAGAGCGCGTCGACGGTGACGCCGTGCAGGCCGTCGCCTTCGGGCGGGCGTGGGGGAGCGGCGAGCCGTGGGAACACCCGCACGCCCATATCCTGGCGCTCTTCCAGCAGGTCCGTGATCGCCGTGAACCGCCGGTACTCCAACAGCAGTTCGACGAGCTCCTGGCCCACGTCTTCCTCCTCCACCGGCTGGTCGGCCTGGCGTGGCGGAAGGGGGAGGAGCGCACGCGACTTGAGGAAGATCAGCTTCGCGCCGATGGCGACGAACTCGGCGAGGGCTCCAGGATCGAAGCCCTCGCCCGTTCGAATGGCGCCAAGGTACTGGTCCGTCACGGTCACGAGGGAGACCGCCGTGACGTCGAGGTCGTCGCGTTCGATGAGGTGGAGCAGCAGATCCAGCGGCCCGCGAAACACGGGCAGCGTGATTTCAGGCATGGGTATCTGGTAGGCCACGCCCCCCCGCGAGAGCGCACCTGCCCGGGTCTCACGACCGTTCCCGTTATGCCTCCGCTGCAGACGCCCCTAACCCCTCGCGAGGTTCACCGGGCCCGTCATGCGGGCACCAGCGGTGTGGCAAGCGTCCGCCCGACTGCGGCGGCGATACCGGAGACCGAGGCCATCATCGAGGCGAACCCTTCGTGCGTCAACGATTGCGCGCCGTCGCTCAGGGCCCGTTCCGGGTGCGGATGGACCTCGATGAGCAGGCCGTCCGCGCCCGCCGCGATCGCCGCCCGCGAGACCGGCGCCACCAGCGCATGCTTCCCCGTGCCATGGCTCGGGTCGGCGATGACGGGCAGGTGGCTGAGCTCCTTCGCCAACGGGATCGCGTTGATATCGAACGTGTTCCGGTAGCTGGTTTCGAAGGTACGAATGCCCCGTTCGCACAGGATGACGTTCGGGTTGCCCGCCGCGAGGATGTACTCCGCCGCCAGCAGCCACTCCTCGATGAGCCCGCTCAGCCCACGCTTGAGCAGCACCGGCTTTCGCAGCTTGCCCACTTCGTCGAGCAGGATGTAGTTCTGCATGTTCCGTGCGCCGATCTGGATGATGTCGGCGTGCCGCGCCACGGCATCGATGTCGGCCACGGCCATGCACTCGGTGATGACGGGCATGCCCGCCACCTTCCCCGCCGTCGCGAGGAAGCGCAGCGCCTCCTCCCCGTGGCCGCGGAAGAGGTACGGCGAGGTCCGGGGTTTGTAGGCGCCCCCGCGAAGGATGTTCGCGCCCGCATCCCGCACGGCCAGGGCCGTGCCCACGACGTGCGCCTCGTCCTCGATGGAGCACGGGCCCGCCATCACGGCGAGTTCGCGCCCGCCGATGCTGACCCCATGGCCAACGTCGATGACCGAGTCGGCGGGGTGGAATTCGCGCGAAACCAGCTTGTACGGCTTGGTCACGCGGTGAACGGATTCGACGTGGGGCATCGTCTCGAACATGTCCTGCAGGACCGGCAGGTCCGGTCCGATCACACCCACGATAGTGCGTTCGCTGCCCGCGCTGAGGTGAGCGGCATGACCCGTCTCCTCCACGCGCGCGACAACGCGCTGAATATCCTCCGGAGTTGCCTCCGGCGAAAGAACGATGATCACGGGTTCTCCTCTGGTGCTACCGTGCGGTCGAGTAGGTACTCGAGCTAAGGTCCGGGCGGAGTGCGCGTGCCTCCCGGAGATAGACATGGCGGATGTCATGGATACTCGTTTCGGTATTCACGTGGAGAAGGACGCGCACGCAGAGGGGAAGGCTCCCCGGGACGCTCATTTCGTGGCTGCACATGAGCGGGACGAACGTCCAGCCCATCTGCCGCGCCGCGACGGCGGGAAACTCGGCATTCACATCGGGCGTGGTGGTGAACCACCCGGAAGCAACGTCTTCCGGGTTGATGTCGTTCGCCGCCACGACGGCTTCGAGCAACTCACGGGTGGCCGCGAGGATCTCTTCCTTGGTGTTCTTGCTCACGGTGGTTGCACCGCGGACGCCACGGACTGGCATAGCGCGCGTAACTCCTCCAGGGATTGGGAAGGGATGTGTGGGGGCGGCTAGCCGCGTCGGCTGCCAAATCCCCCGGCCGGCGGACATCCATAGCAACGGCCCGGGACGGTACTGCCCGCGCGTTCCCGCGCGGCCATCCATCGCCGAGCCGTAACCACCTGCCCGCTATCGGCCGGTAACATGCTCCACATACTCCCTGACGCGCCGTGCGGGGCTCTCAGCGCCCGCGGCGTCAATGGCCGAGATGATAGCAGATCCCACGATAGCCGCCTCCGCCACCTTCCCCACCGCCACCACGTGCTCCCGCCGGCTGATGCCGAACCCGACCCCCAGCGGCAGGTCCGTCTGCGCGCGCACCCGCGCCAGCAGCGCCGGCAGCTCGTCCACCGCCACGCTCGTCGCGCCCGTCGTGCCCGTCACCGAGACGATGTACAGGAACGCGTCCGCCGCCTTCGCCAGCAGCGGGATACGCGCGTCGCTCGTCGTTGGCGCAACCAGCGGCACGAACGAGAGGTCCCGCGCACGGCACTCCACGAGGAACGAACCCGCCTCGTCGGGCGGGAGGTCGACGACGATGAAGCCATCGATGCCGGACGCCGCGCCCTCCGCCGCCGCCCGTCCTTCGCCAATCGCGAGGATCGGGTTGTAGTACCCCATGAACAGCACCGGCACGGTCAGACCCTGCGCCCGCGCTTCGCGGATGAACCCGAAGCAGTCGAGCAGCGTGACGTGCTGGAGGATCGCCACCTGGTTCGCGTGCTGGATCGTCGCGCCGTCCGCCAGCGGGTCCGTGAACGGCACGCCCAGCTCGATCACGTCTGCGCCGCCGGCCTCCATCTCAAGCAGAATCGGCACCGTGTCGGCGCGCGTGGGGTAGCCCGCCGTGACGTAGGCCACGAAGAGCGACCGGCCCTCGGCCTTGCCCTGCTGGAACCGTTCGCGAAGTCGGGTCGACATGTGGCCTCTCCTTGTGCTGTTCAGCGGCTCGCGGCCAGGAACAGGAAGCTCGTGAAATTGAACATGAAATGCAGCAGGATGCTGTCCCACAGCGTCCCACGCGAGCGGTACAGGTACGCGAGCACCAGGCCGATCCCGAAAAACGGGATGATGCTGCCCGGGTCCAGGTGCGCGATGGTGAATGCGAACGCGGAGATGCTCGCCGCCGGCCAGAACCCCCACTTCCGCAGCCCACCCAACATGAAACCGCGGAAGAAGCTCTCCTCCGCCATCGGCGCCGCGATGCAGGCCAGCACCCCCGTCATCGCCAGCGTCAGGTCGTCTCGCACCACGGCGCCGGGCACCGTGCTCCGCGGCACGAGGATGTCCGGGCCGATCGCCTGCATCACTGCTCCGTAGCCCACTACCAGCGTGTATGCGACGAACAGCGCCACCACCGGCCGCCACACCCCCCGCCAGTCGTACCGGTTCATCCCGAACGACGTGAAGAGCTCCCGCGGCGACTGCCGGGTGAGGATGCCCGCGATCGCAATCAGGCCGACCTGGTACACCATCGTCGTCCCGAGCCCGATCTGCAGGCTGCGAAGGTCGGCCCAGATCTCCGGCGGATCCGGCAGCGCGATGCTCTCCGCCGCCGCCTTCAGCCGCCAGTCGCTCCACTCCGCGATGTCCCCCGCCGCCTGGAACACGTCCCGGTCCTCCACCTGGAAGGAGCGGTCCGTGAACGCCACCATCGCCGCGAACGCGAACGTCGTGCCGATGTACAGCCCGAGCGCGATCAGCCCGCCGATGAGCACATGTTTCGGCCCCCAGGCCCCCGGCGCGGCCGGTCCGGGCTCACGGCTGGTTGCGGCCGTCGTCAGAGCGTCACTCCCAGCGCCGCCGCCACCGTGTGCATGTCCTTGTCGCCGCGCCCGCTGAGCCCGATCAGGAGGTCCTGGTCAGGCCGCATCGTGCGCGCCACCTGCATCGCGTGGTAGATCGCGTGCGAAGGCTCAAGCGCCGGGATGATCCCCTCGGAACTGGTCAGCGCCTTGAAACCCTCCAGGGCCTGCGCGTCGTCAACCGCCACGTATTCGGCCCGCTCGCTCGTTTTCAGCCACGAATGCTCTGGTCCCACGCCGGGGTAGTCCAGGCCCGCCGAGATGCTGTGCGTCTCCATGATCTGCCCGGCTTCGTCCTGGAGCAGGTACGTCTTCGTGCCGTGCAGCACGCCCGGGCGACCCGCGACCAGTGTCGCCGAGTGCCGCCCGCTGCGAACGCCCTCGCCCGCCGCCTCCACGCCGATGAGCCGGACCGGGTCCTCGATGTACGGGTGGAAGATGCCGATGGCGTTGCTGCCACCACCGACGCAGGCGATCGCGGCATCGGGAAGGCGGCCCGCCTGCTGCAGCATCTGCGCGCGCGCCTCCCGCCCGATGACCGACTGGAAATCGCGCACGATCGTCGGGAACGGGTGCGGCCCGATCGCCGAGCCGATGATGTAGTGCGTCGTCCGCACGTTCGTGACCCAGTCCCGCATCGCCTCGTTGATGGCGTCCTTGAGCGTCTTCGATCCCGACTCCACGGGCACGAGCGTCGCGCCCAGCATCTTCATACGGAACGCGTTCAGCGACTGCCTGCGGATGTCCTCGCTGCCCATGTAGACGTGGCATTCGAGGTCGAGCATCGCGCACACAGTCGCCGTCGCGACGCCATGCTGGCCCGCGCCCGTCTCCGCGATGATGCGCGGCTTGCCGAGCCGCTTGGCCAGCAGCGCCTGGCCCAGCGCGTTGTTGATCTTGTGGGCGCCCGTATGCGCGAGGTCCTCGCGCTTCAGCCAGATGCGCGCGCCGCCGCATTCGCGCGTCAGCCGTTCGGCGAAATACAGCGGCGTCGGCCGGCCGACATAATGCGCGTACAGGTCCTCGAGTTCGCGGTGGAACTCCGGGTCCGCGCGCGCTTCCGCGTAAACCACTTCCAGCTCCTCGTGGGCGGCCACGAGCGTTTCCGGGATGTACCGTCCGCCGAATTCGCCGAAGCGCGGCGAAAGAGGCTCAGCGACCATTTCGTCCTCCCCGTGCCGCGCTAATGAACGCGCGGATCTTGTCGATGTCCTTGACCCCGTTGGTTTCCACTCCGCTTGAGACGTCGATCCCCCACGGCTCCACCTGCCCCACGGCGGCGGCGACGTTTTCCACCGTGAGCCCACCGGCGAGCAGGAACGGCAGGCGCCGCGCCGTCTCCGCCGCCACCTCCCAGTCGAACGTCTCCCCGGTTCCGCCCTTCGCCGTGGCCGACCCCGTGTCGAGCAGCACGCCGGCGGCGAGCCCCTCGCGCGCGATGTCGTACACGTCCTCGGCGGTCGTCTGCGGGAACATGTGCACCGCCCGGAGGACCGGCCGTTCGATGGCGCGAACGAACTCCGCGTCCTCGCCGCCCGAGAGCTGCACCAGGTCGAGCCCCGCCGCGTCCGCGATGTCGTTCACCTCGTCCGCCGTCTGGTTCGCGAAAACGCCGACGATGAGCGGGCGCCACCGCGCGACGGCCGTCTCGATCGCCTCGCTCCATGCGCTGTACCAGCCCAGGCCTCGTACATCACCACGCGCCGGCGCCTCGAACTGCACGGGACCGGGGATGCGGCGCTCCGCCTGCACCGCCTCGATGATGTCGTGGCACTCCTGGGGCGTCACCTTCCGGCGCGATTCCGCGAACATGATGCCGATCATGTCGGCGCCCGCGCGGACGGTGGCCGTGGCCGTGGCCGCGTCCCGCACACCGCAGATCTTGATGATCGTCATGATGCGGCCGCCTTCGCGTGCTCCCGGATGTAGCTGATCGCCTCGTCCACAAGGTGCTCCAGCGGCCGTGTCGTATCGAGCACGAGGCGCGTCCGGTGCGGCTCCCGCGTCCCCGGGATCGCGAGCCAGTCCTGCCGCGCCGTGGGGTTCGTCAGCAGCCCCTCCCGCGTCGCCAGCCGCCGGTCGATTTCGCCCGGGTCGGCGCAGCGCGTTTCGATCATCACGTAATCGGCCCGCGCCTCGCGCGCGATGCCCCGGCCGCGCTGTTCGATCACGGGCCAGTACGCGGGACTGTCGACAATCACCGAATGCCCCTGGTCGAGCATCGCCCGGCACAGGTCCCAGAGCGCCTCGTACGACGCCGGTCCGGCTACCTCGCGCGGGATGCGCGTACGCACGATCGCGCTCATCACCACGTCCTTGTCCAGGTGAATGGCGGGAAGCCGCGCCGCGAGCGCGCGGGCGACCGTCGTCTTGCCGCTCCC
The DNA here is from genome assembly GCA_016703545.1 of Candidatus Amarobacillus elongatus. GTDB lineage: Bacteria > Chloroflexota > Dehalococcoidia > Tepidiformales > Tepidiformaceae > Amarobacillus > Amarobacillus elongatus. Next base: position 65,115 of record JADJBX010000001.1, on the reverse strand, counting down.
CGGCTCTCCGTGGAACTGAATCACAATCATGTCCCGAGCAGCTCACGCGCCTTCGCGGCCGGGTCGCCGGTGGTCATCAGCGCCTCCCCGACGAGCACCGCCGAGGCGCCGGCGGCGGCGAACCGCTCGACATCCGCCCGCGTGGCGATGCCGCTCAGGGCCGCGAGCAACGTCCCCTCGGGGACCATGCTCGCCAGCCGGTCGGTCGTCCCCAGGTCCACGGTGAAACTGCGGAGGTCGCGGTTGTTCACCCCGATCACCGTCGCTCCCGCGGCGATGGCGCGCTCCATCTCGGCGGCGTTGTTCACCTCCACCAGCGGCTCCATCCCGCATTCGCGGCTGAACTCCAGCAGCCCGCGCAGGTTCGCGTCGTCCAGCGCGGCCACGATCAGGAGGAGGGCATCGGCGCCGTACGCGCGTGCCTCCAGCACCTGGTACGGGTCGATGATGAAGTCCTTGCGCAGCACCGCGGGCCGCGCTTCGAGCTGCCCCGCCGCGAGCCGCACCTGCAGCATGTCGTCCAGCGTGCCCTTGAACCACGTCGGTTCCGTGAGCACCGAGATCGCGGCCGCGCCGGCGCGCGCGTACTGCATCGCCTGCCGCGCCGCGTTGATGCCCGGGGCGATGTCGCCCTTGCTCGGCGAGGCGCGCTTCACTTCAGCGATGACCGCCATCGGCGCCGCCGCCCGCAGCCGCGCCGCGAAATCGCACGCCGGCGGAGCCTGCCGCACCCGCGTCTGCAGCTCCGGGAACGGCATCGCCTCCTTCGCCGCGCGCACGTCCAGCCGGCGCTGCGCGACGATGCGGTCGAGGATCGTCTCACCCGCCGGGGCGGCCTCGTTACCGGCCAACCTTCGCCTCCTGGCTGAGCGCGATGTACCGGTCGAGCACCTCCCGCGCCCGCCCGCTGGCGATGGACGTCCGGGCGAGCGCCACGCCTTCCGGGAGCGTCGGGACCTTACCCGCGACCTGCAGCGCCGCCGCGGCGTTCATGAGCACGAAGTCCGTCACGGCTCCCTCGGCGCCGTCCAGCAGTGCGAGCATCGCCCCCGCGTTGGTCTCCGGGTCGCCGCCCACCACGTCTTCGATGGCATGCACCGGGAGTCCGAAGTCGGCGGGCGTGAGCTCTATCTCCTCGACCACGCCACCGGCCACGCGCCACGCGCTCGTCGGCCCGGCCGGGCTGATCTCGTCCATCCCCTCGGCGCTGTGCACCACGAGCGCGTGCTCGATGCCCCGCAGGCGGAACGCCTCCGCCATCAGCGGGCCGAAGGCGCGCGCCCCCACCCCCACGAGCATCCGCGAGGGGCGCGCCGGGTTCGAAAGCGGCCCCAGCAGGTTGAACATCGTGCGAATGGCGATCTCGCGCCGGGGGCCGCCGACGTGCCGGAACGCGGGATGGAACCGCTGTGCGAACAGGAACACGAAGCCGCAGCCCTCGAGAACGCGGGCGGCGCCCGGACCATCGAGGTCGAGGCTCGCGCCCAGCGCTTCCAGCACGTCCGCGCTGCCGCATTTGGACGAGGCCGCGCGGTTCCCGTGCTTGGCCACGCGAACGCCCGCTCCCGCGACGACCAGCGCCGCGGCGGTGGACACGTTGAACGTATCCCAGCCATCCGCGCCCGTGCCCACGATGTCCATCACGTCGGCCACGTCCACCGGCTCGGCGTGCCGCGCGGTGACCCCGAGACCAGCGGCGATCACCTCCGGCGTCTCCCCGCGCATCCGCATCCCCGCGAGGAACGCCCCGATCTGCGCCGGTGTGGCGGAGCCGGTCATGATCTCCTCGAGCGCGGCCGCGGCTTCGTCGCCCGTGATCGAGCCGCCGTCCACGAGGGCGCGAATGGCCTCCTGGATTACCATCGCCCGCCCTCCATCGCAAGGAAGTTCTGGAGCAGCTCCTTGCCGTGCTCGGTCGCGATCGACTCCGGGTGGAACTGCACGCCTTCCACCTTCAGCTCCTTGTGACGCACACCCATGATCACGCCGCTTTCCGAAGTCGCGGTGACATCGAGGCTGGCCGGCTGCGTCTCGGCCGTGCCGGCCAGCGAATGGTAGCGCACGGCGGTGAAGTCCTCGGGGATGCTCGCGAACACGCCCTTGCCGTCGTGGTGGATACGAGAGGTCTTGCCGTGCTTGATTTCGCCCGCGCCCGTCACGGTCCCGCCGTACACGTCATAAATGCACTGGTGCCCAAGGCAGACGCCCAGCACGGGCACCTTGCCGGCGAACTCGCGGATGACGTCCCGTGAAATCCCCGCCTCGGACGGGTCCCCCGGGCCAGGCGAAATGACGACGTGGTCCGGCTTGAGCGCGATGCATTCCGCGAGCGTCACTTTGTCGTTCCGGAACACATGGACGTCCTCACCCAGTTCGCACAGGTACTGCTACAGGTTGTACGTGAAGCTGTCGTAGTTATCGATGAGCACGGTCGTCATTAGTCCACCTCCTCGTTGGCGAGGTCGTCAGCGACCTGGCGCAGCGCCTGCGCGAGCTCTTCGGGCGAATAGCTGTACCCCCGCCGGTCCAGCTTGAACTTCTTCAGCAGGTACTCCGGCTCGTACGAACCGGAATGGCGAAGGTCCAGCGGATACGCCGTCCCCGGTTCACCCATCAGCGCGACGAGGAAGTACCCGTCGCCCGCCGACCGCGTGAAGCTCGCGACCTCGGCCATCAACGGCACCAGCACCAGCTCCACGCCATCCACGCGGTAGAACCGCACCCCGACGTGCATCGCCTGCTTCTGCAGCGTCATGGCGCGGCACCCCCCATCGCAATCGTTCCCAGCAGGAGCAGCAGCTCCCCGGGCTCGCGCAACAGGTGCGCCGGCGTGGCGTCCCGGAGCAGCTCTTCGTCGATCGTCCCCCAGGTCGCGCCCACGGGCAGCGCCCCGGCGTTCCGGGCGGCGAAGATGTCCGCCGGGCTATCGCCCACGAACACCACATCCGAGGCGTCGGTGATCAGCAGGCGGTCCATCGCCGCGTACACGGGCGCCGGATCGGGTTTGTGGTGCTCCGCGTCGTCCGCGCCGATAACCGCGGCGAAGTACGGCAGCAGCCCGGTCTCCTCCAACTCCTCGGTCGCGCCCCACGAGATCTTCGCCGTCACGACCGCCATTGGCAGTCCGTGTTCCGCGAGCGCGTCGAGCACCTCTCGCACGCCCTCGAACGGGCGGATGTCCTTCGGATTCGAAAAGTAGAAGTCCCGGTAGGCGTGGACGAACCGCGGTCCTTCGCTCCCGAGCAGCCGCTGCCCGAGCGCCTCGAGGCTGCCACCGCGGTGCGACTTCCACAGCTCGATCGCATCCACGGACGAGCCCAGGCAGAGCCGGTAGGCGTGTTCGAGTGCCCGCATGCGCGCCGGCAGCGTCTCGAGAAGCGTGTCGTCGAGGTCCCAGAACACCGCCGTCACGACGCACCCCCGGGACGAGGGATGTCGCGCGCGGCAAAGACCTCTTCCATGACGGGCCACGCTTCGAGCGCGGCCGGCAGCCCCGCGTACACACCGGCCATGCGAAGCGTCTCCACGATCTGCGCCGGCGTCGCGCCGTGGTTGAGCGCCCCGTTGATGTGCGACCGCAGCGGCCCACCACGTCCGCCCATCGCCGTCAGCATCGCGACGACGAGGAGACTGCGCGTGCGGCGGTCGAGCGCAGGGTTGGACCACACCTCTCCCAGCGCCCAATCGACGATGTCGGGCGCGATTTCGGGGCTGTTCCGGCGCAGTCGCGCCTCCGCGAGCTCCGCGTCGCCGCCGGAGAGCGTGCGAAGCACATCCAGCCCCGCCTCGTGCCGCGAACTGGTACCCCCGGCAGGACTCGAACCTGTACCTTCGGACTCTGGTCGCCGGAAGGGCAGAGGCTCGGGAGAAGGTGCGCCCACGCCTCCGAACTCCAGCGCCTCCAGCATCATCAGCGATTCCATGTCCTCGCCGGGGTCGGATGGCGAGGCGGGAGGCGGCGCCGCGAACGGGTCGAGCCCGGAGGCCAGCGCGCGCATGAGGTCCGCGTCGTCGGCGTCTTCGTCCCACCCGAACGCGGAGAAGATCGCGCGCTTCACTCGCTCCTCCATGACCAGGTCCGCGATCTCGTCGATCCCGAACCAGCCTTGCTCGTGGCCTTCCGGATGCGTGGGCTCGCCCTTCCACTCCGAGGGCGCGTACAGGTTCAGGAGCGCGTGGCCGCCCTCGGGCAGTGGCAGGTACACCGTCTGGAGGAAGTCGTCCTCGATCGCCGGGGCGTTGATGCCGTGCGCGTGGAGCACCGCGTCCATTGCCTCGTCGACATCCTCCACACCCGCCGGGAACGCCCCGCCGGGCAGCGCCCAGCCGCCCTCCATACTCCCTCGGAAGAGCGCGAGACGGCCATCGCGAACGACGATGGCGGCAAGGTGAATGGGGGGCTGGCTCATGGCGTATTCCAGTGCTGAGTGCTGAGTGCTGAGTGCTGAGTGCTGAGTGCTGAGTGCTGAGTGCTGAGTGCTGTGTGGTGTTTGGCTGGCCGCGGTTAGCCGTACCCGAGGCTGCCCGTCGGGTGTTCGGCCGCCGCGATCTCCGCCTGGTCGATGGCCCGCATCGGCGCCGCGAGCTTGTTCACCGTCTCCTGGTACTCCGTTGCCGGGTCGCTGTCGTAGACGATGCCGCCGCCCGCCTGCAGGTAGGCGATGCCGTCCTTCACCACCATCGTGCGAATGCCGATGCACGTGTCGAGGCTGCCCGCGAAGGACGCGTAGCCCACGGCCCCGCCGTACACGCCGCGCTTCTCCTTCTCCAGCTCCGCGATGAGCTCCATCGCCCGCACCTTTGGCGCCCCCGACAGCGTGCCCGCGGGGAACACCGAGCGCACGGCGTCGAAGCGCGTGCGGTCCTCGCGCAGTTCGCCAGAGACGTTCGAAACGATGTGCATCACGTGCGAGTACCGCTCGATGTGCATCAGGTTTTCGACCTTCACCGTGCCCGGCTTCGCCACCCGCCCGACGTCGTTGCGGCCGAGGTCGACGAGCATGATGTGTTCGGCGCGTTCCTTTTCGTCGGCGAGCAGCTCCTCTGCCAGGCGGTCGTCCTCTTCCGGCGTCTTGCCGCGGGGACGGGTGCCGGCGATGGGGTGGTTCGTGATCACGCCGTCCTCGACCCGCACCAGCAGCTCCGGCGACGCCCCGACAATCTGAAACTCCCCCATGTCCAGGTAGAACATGTAGGGCGACGGGTTCACCATCCGCATCTGCCGGTAGATGTTGAACGGATGGACCGCCGTGGGCCGTTGAAGCCGCTGCGAAGGCACCGCCTGGATGATGTCCCCGGCGACGATGTGCTCCTTCAGCTTCTCCACCATCAGCTCGTAGCCTTCGCGGCCGACGTTGGAAGCGGCCTTGCCGCCGCCCCGCAGCACCGCGCCTACCTCCTCGATGGGTGGCTTCAGGGGGTTCGCCAGCCGCTTCACGACCGTGTCGATCTGGAAGGCGGCGTTGTTGTAGCTGGCGTCGATGTCGCCATCGAGCCGGCAGTGCGCGATGACCTTGATCGTGTGCCGGAGGTGGTCGAACGCCACGAGGCAATCGCAGAAGAAGAACATGGACTCGGGGATGCCGAGCACGTCCTCCTGCTCGCGGAACATGCGCGGTTCCCAGTGCCGCACGGCGTCGTACGCCACGTAGCCGATGGCTCCGCCCGTGAACGCGGGCACGCCCTCGACGGGCACCGCCTTGAAGCGGTTCAACTCCTCTTCCAGCGGCACGAGCGGGTCGCCGTCGTGCTCCTCGCCGGGGCCGGTGCGCAGCACCCGGTACGGCTGCGTGCCGATGAAGGAGTACCGCGCCAGCCGTTCGCCGCCCTCCACCGATTCGAGCAGGAACGAGTACGGCCCTTCGCGCACCTTCAGGAACGCCGAAACAGGCGTCTCCAGGTCGGCGATGACCTCGCGGTACACGGGCACGAGGTTGCCCTCGCCCTTCGCCGCGATCGCCTTCACTTCGTCGAGCGTGGGGCGCAGCATCAGTGCTTCTCCAGGTAGTTCAGGTCGAGCGCGTCGCGCACCAGCGCCATCGTCTCCTGCGCCTTCGCCCGGTACCGCGCCGTCCCCGATGCGAGCGCCTCGCGGACCAGCGGCATGTTCGCCTCGTAGTGCGCCCGCCGTTCGCGGAACGGGTCGAGCATGGTGTTCAGCACCGCCGTCAGGCGGTCCTTCAGCACCTTGTTCGGCACGCCCGTGCGCTCGTACTGCTCGGCGAGGTTCTTCACTTCGTCCCGGTCGGGGTCGAACGCCTCGAGGTAGAGGAAGATCGGGTTCTCCTCGGTCTTGCCCGGCTCCTCGAGTCCCCGGGGAGGTCCCGCGTACATGCCGCGGATCTTCTTCGCCACCGATTCGGCGCTGTCCTTGAGGTCGATCGTGTTGCCGCGCGACTTGCTCATCTTCGCGTTGCCATCGATGCCCACGAGCCGCGGTACACGGCCCACGAGCGCTTCCGGCTCCGGGAAGATTGGCTTGAACTCGCGGTTGAACCGCCGCGCCGTCTCACGCGTCAACTCGATGTGCGGCAGCTGGTCCTCCCCCACGGGCACGAGGTGTGCCCGCGGCATGAGGATGTTCGCCACCTGCATCACCGGGTACGTGTAGAACGCGATGGGCACGGACTTGCCCTTCTTCTTCTCGTCACCCGTTTCGATGTCGGCCATCTCGGCTTTCAGCGTCGGGTTCCGTTCGAGCATGCCCAGCGGGAGGAACCAGCTCAGCAGCGTCGTCAGTTCCGTGTGTTCCGGCACCAGGCTCTCGATCACGAACGACGAACCCTCCGGGTCCAGACCGACCGCCAGCCAGTCGAGCGCCACTTCCCAGACGGCGCCGCGCACCCGCGCGATGTCGTCCGCGTAATCGGAGACCTGGTAGTCCGCGATCAGGAAGGAGCAGTCGTACTCGTGCTGGAGCCGCACCCAGTTCTCAAGCGCACCTGCGTAGTGCCCGAGATGGAGCGACCCGGTCGGCCGGATGCCCGTGAGGATTCGCTTTCGTTCTGTCATCGGGGCCCTCCGGGGCCAGGGCGTGAGCCCGCGGGACGCGGCGGTGGCGGCGGCGCCTGCCGTCCGGCCGGCGGCCGCACGTTCGGGCCGCCGCCCATCCCCGCCCCGCGGTCCAATACCCGCAGCATCGCTGTCAGCTGGCGCGAACCGAGCTCGGCCAGGTCGAATTCGTTCGCGAACGCCGTCTCCTGCTCGTTCATCAACGAAGCGAGCACGTGCAGCCACGATCGGCACTGCGCCAGCGCGCCGCGCGCGTCGCGGTAGAGGCCGACCTGTGCGCCGCCCTCCGCCCCGCGCCCTCGGCGATGAGCGCACGCCAGCCCGGCCTGCTCGAACGCCTTCGCCTGCGAATCCGCCGACGCCTTCAGGTTCGAGCCGACCTTGAGGCGGCCCACCGCGACGGTGAGCCGCAGGGCCGTCTGCCACGCCTCCACGTTCTGGTACTCAAATTCAGCCATCAGCACACTCCAGGTCGCCGTAGCACCCATCGAGGAACGAGAGCAGCCGGTCTGCCGCGGCCGAAGCCGCCGCCACCGCCGTGTCGCCGTTCGCGCTGAGCGCACCAATGGCGGCGAGCTCGGCGCCCGAATGCGCCATGTCCGCCGTCTCATGCACGGTGAAGAACTCGAATGCCTCCGGCTTCAGGCCGTAGAACGCCTGCAGCCCGGCGATCTTCTGCCGCGCCACTGCCGGCACCTGTCCTTCATAGGCGTACAGCGTCGCGAGGGCGTCCCCGGGGGCGCCCTCCCGGCACATCGTGTCGAAATGAGCCACCAGCGCGGCCGTCTCCGCGTTCGCCGCTGAAGCCTCGACCTCCGCGCGCGGCACACCCAGCGCCTCCGCGAATTCGAGCCACAGCGCGCGGTGATTGCGCTCGCCGTACTCCTCGTCCCACAGGTTCTCGAGAATCAGCTGCCGCACCCCCGGGTCTTCGACCCGCGAATGCAGCGCGCTGAGGAACCGCGGGAACGCCGCTTCGAAATGGAAGTACTGCCGCGCGTACTCCTGGAGCCGCTCGGCGGGCAGCGTGCCCTGCGTCCAGGCGCGGTAGAACGGGTGCTTCAGGAGAGACTTCTCCTCCAGCACCTCGGCGAGACGGGCTTCGAGGACGGTCGCGGTCGTGGTCATTTCATCCCTTTCATGGCTGGTTGGGGTGATTCGGCCCGCCGGTCTAGATGACCGGGAGTTCCTTCATCGCTTCGGCGACCTTCTCTTCGGGGTAGTGGTCGTCGATCAGCCGCCCGGCGAGGTAATCGTCGTACGCGGCAAGGTCCAGGAAGCCGTGACCGCTGAGGTTGAAGAGGATGGTCCGCGAACGGCCCTCTTCCCGCGCGGCCAGCGCTTCATCGATGGCGCCGCGGATCGCATGCGAGCTCTCCGGGGCGGGGACGATCCCCTCCGTGCGCGCGAACAGCGTCGCCGCCTCGAAGCAGGGGTTCTGCGGGTACGCCTTCGCCTCGATCAGGCCCTCGGCGAACAGGTGGCAGAGCAGCGGCGCCATGGCGTGGTACCGCAGACCGCCCGCGTGGATTCCCGGCGGCATGAACGTGTGCCCCAGGGTGTACATCTTCATCAGCGGCGTCAGGCCCGCCGTGTCGCCGAAGTCGTACCGGTACTCGCCCTTCGTCAGGCTCGGGCACGAGGCCGGCTCGACCGCGAGGAAGCGCGTCGCCGACTTCCCCTCGATCTTGTCCTTCAGGAACGGGAACATCAGCCCCGCCGCGTTCGAACCCCCGCCGGCGCACCCGACCACCACGTCCGGGTAGTCGCCCGCGATCTCCATCTGCTTGATCGCTTCCTGGCCGATGACGGTCTGGTGCAGGAGAACGTGGTTCAGGACGGACCCGAGGGAGTACTTCGTGTCCTCCCGCATCGCCGCGTCCTCGACTGCCTCGCTGATGGCGATGCCCAGCGAGCCCGAGCTCTGCGGGTCCTGCTCGAGGATCGCGCGGCCCGCGTTCGTCTCATTGCTCGGGCTGGGCACCACGCTCCCGCCCCAGAGCTGCATGAGCGACCGCCGGTACGGCTTCTGCTCGTACGAAACGCGGACCATGTAGACCTTGGATTCGATCCCGAACTGCTGGCAGGCGAAGGCGAGGGACGAACCCCATTGGCCCGCGCCCGTCTCCGTCGCGATCCGCTTCACGCCTTCCTTCATGTTGTAGTACGCCTGCGGAACGGCGGTGTTCGGCTTGTGCGAACCCGAGGGGCTCACGCCTTCGTACTTGTAGTAAATCTTCGCCGGCGTATCGAGCGCCTTTTCCAGCGCCGTCGCGCGGATGAGGGGCGCGGGCCGCCAGATCTTGTAGATCTCCTGCACCTCCTCCGGGATCGGGATGTACCGCTCCGTGGTGACCTCTTGCTTGATCAGCTCCATCGGAAACAGCGGCGCCAGCGCCTCGGGACCGATGGGCTGGTGCGTCGCCGGGTGCAGCGGCGGCGGCGGCGGGTTCTTCAGGTCCGCCGCGATGTTGTACCAGTGCGTCGGCATTTCGGATTCGGGCAGGAAGATCTTCTTGTCGGCCATGTGCGTGCGTGCTCCTTGTCGGCCTCTCCGGACCGGTTTCGGTGGCTGGCCCCTCGCGGGTGGTTCGGCCCGTGAACTTGCCCCGGTTCGCGGGAAATAAAAAGCCCCTCGCCTGTTCAAAGGACGAGGGGTACTCGTGGTGCCACCTTTGTTCCCCGGCACAGGCCGAGGCACTCTTGCAGGCGACGGCCGCGCGTTACCGCGAAGCGATCGCCCGGGCTCTGATAACGGTGCCCTCTCCGCCGGCAGCTACTCAGCTCGCGCCGTTCGCCGCCGGGGCTCACGGGTCCATTCACCTGTCGCGCCGCCGCCGGGCTCTCACCTGTTCCCGGCTCTCTGGGGGCTCGCCTGACGGGCTACTCTTCCCGATCATCGCCAATCTTGAATTGTCGAGGAAACCGTAGGGCCGTCGCGCCGGGCATGTCAAGAGAATCGCCGGTCGCCTTCCGTTGCCCCCGGCCCGCCTTCGCCGCTGCCCATGTCCACGGCCGTTGGCCCCGCCGCCCGCGGCCCGGTTGGACTTCGCTCTGCGCGCCGGATCCGTGATACTGGCGGGGATGAGCACCCTCATGCACGGCCCCGCGCCCGCGGCTGCAGCCACCTACCTGCGCGCCCTCGTCGCCCTCGGCGCGAAATTCGACGCCGAGTCCGCGGCCGTTTCCACCGTGCACCGGGACGATGTCCTGCGCACCGTCGCCGCCGCCGTTCGCGCGCACGCCGTCGGGCTCGCCGCCCTGCGCGCGCCGGACGAGATCCAGCTCGCGCACGGCCGCCTCACCGCCGCTACCAGCGCCGAGGCGAGCCACTTCGAAGCGCTCCTCGCGAGCGGCCGCTCCCTCGAGGACGTCGAGTACAACATCCTCGGCGACATCTCCGACCAGCGGACCGCGGCCTGGAACGAGATCGAGCACTTCGCCCTTCGCTCCGGCTTCCCCCACGTGGCCATTCCGCAGCCGGTGGTACCCTCTGCCGTGGTGGATGCGGAGCACGGGATCCCGGACGAACGGCCGCAACGGCGGCGCGAGTACTCAGGCGCCCCTTCGACGCTTGGCCTCGCCGCTCTCCTCATCGTGGTCGTTGGCGTCGCCGTCTGGTGGTTCGAACTCCGCGGCGATGGCGGCGGACTCGCGGATGACGGCTACGGCGTGATCGACCTCCCCGCCGGCCAGAACCCCACCGGCCGCGCGCCCGCCGCCGATACCGGCCGCGCCGCACCCAACTTCACCCTCGCCCGGATCGACGAATCCGCCGCCGTAAGCCTCACCGACTACCGCGGCAGGTGGGTCCTCCTGAATTTCTGGGCGAGCTGGTGCGGGCCCTGCCGCGGCGAAGCCCCCGACCTCCAGGCGTTCAGCGAACGGCAGGCCGCGAAAGCGGTCGTCCTCGGTGTGAATCAGCAGGAGCCCGCGCACACCGCCCGCGCCTTCGCGGCGGACTTCGGCCTCGATTACCCGCTTGTCCTCGACCGCCGCGGCGAAGTCTCGAACGCCTATAGAGTCGGCGGAGGCCTTCCCGTCACCATGCTCATCGATCCGACCGGCGTCATCCGCGCCATCTACCCCGGCCGCATCACGCTCGACCAGCTCGCCGCCATCGAACAGGAGTACCTGCGATGACCGCGCGCTCCGAGCCCCTCGCCCCCGCCATGCGCGGCGGCTTCGACCCCCTACGGTTCACGTGGCAGCTCCTGTGCAACGTGAAGTTCGCGCTCTTCCTCGTGGGGCTCGCCGGGATCGCCGGCATGATCGGCGTCGTCGTCCCGCAGATGCCGATCCCGATGCGCGGCAACCCCGCCGCGCGCCAGGCCTGGCTCGAACTGCAGCACAACGACTTCGGCGCCTTCGCCACCCCGATGGAGCGGCTCGGCCTCTTCGAGGTCTTCTACACGCCGTGGTTCAACGGCCTCTGGTTCGTCATCATCATCGCCGTCACCGTCTGCACCGTGAGCCGCCTGCGGCCGACCATCCGCAGCGTTCGCCAGCCCGTCAGGGACGTGGGCGACCGTTACTTCACGACGGCCCACCACCGCGCGGACTTCACCCATCCCGGCGGCGCCGAGGCCGTCGTCGCCGCGCTCCGGGGCCGCCGCTACCGCGTCGAAACCACGCGCACGGCCGGCGATGCCGTCTACCTCTTCGCCGAGCGGTTCTCGTGGAGCCAGTACGGCACGTTCGCCAGCCACCTCGCGCTCTTGCTCCTGCTCGTGGGCGGCCTGCTCACCCGCCTGGCCGGCTTCGACAAGACGCTCGTCATCGCCGAGAACACCCCCGCCGCGCGCGTGTTCGACGATCCCGGCCCCGGCCAGATGTTCATCAGCGTGCTCGACAGCCACCGGGGCATTGATGGCGGCGGCAACATCGTCGATTACCGCAGCGTCATCGAAGTCCGCCGCGGCGACGAGACGAAGGTCTGCACGACCACGGTCAACGACCCTTGCGCGGCCTTCGGCTACCGCATCCACCAGGCCGCGTTCTTCAACGACCTTGCCCGCCTGCGCATCACCGACGCCGGCAACCGCGTCGTGTTCGATGACGTGCTCGATTTCGAGAACCGCACGACGGCGGTCCCGCTGCTGAAGGTCACCGATGCCGCGGGGATCGTGCTGTTCGAGCAGGACCTCCCGCAGATGGGCACGAACACCGGCAGCTCCCCCGGCCCCGAGGACGATGTCGCCATCGCCGCACTGGCCGTTCCCCGCGCCGCCGGCGCCGCCCCGGAGGACGTCGTCACCTTCGGTGTCTCCTGGCGGGGCGCCGATGAGGGTCTGCGCGTCGTCATCTCCGGCGAGGACGGCAATCCCCGCACCCTCCAGCCCGGCTCCCCGACCCGCCTCGGCGGTTACATCGTCACGTACGAAGGCGCACGCGCCATTCCCGCGGTGCGCATCGACGACATGCCCGGCGCCGCCGGGGGCTCCGCCACCGTCCAGATGCTCACCACGAAGAGCGGGACCCCCTATCTGTTCATCACGGGCCTCGCCGATGATGCCGCCGTCCTCACGCCGCGAACCCCCGTCGATCCCGGCACGGGCTACACCTACACCTTCGAAGAGCGCGTGGAGGCCTCCGGCGTCTCCGTCCGCCGCGACCCTGGTGACCTGTTCATCTGGATCGCCGTCGGTCTCGCCACCATCGGCCTGGGCATCACGTTCTACGTCCCGCGGCGGCGGCTCTGGGTGAAGGTCACCCCCTCCCGCACGCAGATGGCGGGCGTCGCCGAGCGCACCACCCGCTTCGGACGTGAGCTGCGGCAGTTCGGCGCCTCCCTCGGCTCCCGCGACGCGCTCCTCGCCGAAGACCTCGAGCGCTAGCGTCGAACCCCGGAAACGCAGCGAGGCCGGGCGGCGCACCCGGGCCTCGCTGCCTGGAAAGGCTCGTTCGTTTAGCGGACGGTGAACGTCCCGCCAGTCTCGTTGTCCCACACCACCAGCTGGCTCCAGCCGGGCGTGAAGACGCCGATCTTCACCACCCACTCACCCTTCGGCGCGTTCGCCGGCGGCGTCCAGTTGACCGCGAAGGTCCGCGCCTGCCCGGCCGTGAACGACTGGCCGTCGTACCACTTCTGGTACACCTTCTCGCCCGAGGGGCTGTAGAACTCAACATCGACCAGGTAGCTGCCACTCTTCGGCGCCGTCACCGAGACGTTCGCGGTTACCTGCTGCCGGCCCGTGAGCGAGGACGGCGAAGCGTTCGCCACGGTGGTCCAGCTCGTCGTCGCCGCCGGCGGATTCGTCGGCTGGGCGGCGGGCGGGTTGGTGGGCTGCGCGGCCGGCGTCAGCGGGATGGACGGCGGCAGCGTCGGCGCACGCGTCGGAAGGGTTTGCGTCGGCGTGGCCGTGGGGGTCGCCGGCACCGAGGTCGGCGTGGCCGTCGGCGGGAGCTGCGGAAGGCTGCCGCCGCCACCGTTACGCGGACCCACCGCGCCGGCGTGGCGCTGCGTGAAGGTCCCGGCCGCGGCGAAGTCCACCGCCATCTTGTCCGCCGTCTTCTCAGGGAAGAGCGACCACGCCCATGCCCCGGCGTATCCGCGGTTGTAGAAGTTCTCCCAGCGGTCCACCGCAGCCTGGCCGGCGGCCGAGAAGAACTCACCGATGACCAGCGGCCCATCGATGCCGTACTGCGTCTTCACGGCGGCGTAGTCGCGGCCGTAGGCATTCCAGTCGCCGGGCTGCATGTAGTCGTACCAGTGCGCCTGGTAGTAATCGAGACCCATGCCCGTCCAGAAGGTCAGGCCGTCGAGCATGGCCGAACCGACGGTGACGTATTTGGTCGAGTTGGCATGGACCGAGTTCACGATGGCGCGAACCGTGGCCTGCGTATTGGCCGTGTTCACCTTGCCGTTCCACATGTCCCATTCGGGTTCGTTGAACACTTCCCAGGAGAAGATGCGCGGCTCGTTGGCGTAGCGCGCGAAGAGCGGCGCCAGCACATCGGCGAGCTTCTGGCGCTGTGCCGGGTCGTTCACCCAGGACTGCGGGATGTCGCCCGGGAAGTTGAACAGCACGAGCGTGTAGTAGAGGTCGTACTGGCGGGCCAGCGCGAGCGCGGCATCGATGTCGGTGTAGACCGCGGGGTTGATACCCGAAGGCGCGCCCGAAGCGTCGCGCGTCACCTGCCAGGCGTCCCCTTCGAACATCCACCAGCGGATGTTGCGAAGGCCGGCCTGCTGCGCCTGGGCCAGCCGCCCGGACATCGCGCCCGAGGTGCTGGAGACGCCACCATTGGCGCCACAGCCGAAGTCGCAGGCCCAGTTGTACCAGGCCATGTTGGCCCCATGCAGATGCCACGATCCGCCCTGGTAGGGAACGGTCGACCCGGCGGGAACCGCCGCTTCCGCCCCCTTTGGCCCATGGCCCGGGAGGATAAACAGCGTGGCCGCGAAGGCGGCGAGGATCGAGGCGGCGACAAACAGACCTATGCGTTTCACAGCGTGCTCCCCACGTCCGCGGTCCTCGTTGAGAACCGCTACCTCTCCCTTCGACGGCGTCGAGAGAGGGGCGAAGTGGGGGGAGCCCCTATCCCCGGCTGGTGCTCCCCGGTTGTCACGGCCACGGGGATACAGGGGCAATTGGGTGGCGGGCGAACCATCCCAATACGTGCGCTCAACCGCAGCGAGCCCGCCGATCCCTACGGTGGTTAAGGGTGCCGAACCACCCCACCCGAATCCGCAAATCGCGGTAATGCGAGCGTAAAATCGTCATGACGATAGGTAATACGAAGCCACGGGTTCTCTTCCTCGGCTCCACCTACGCCGGCTGGAAAACACGCCAGCTCAACATCGAGGCCCACACCCGCGCCGATGGCCGAATCGACCCCATCTATCGCCAGGTCACCGGCTGGCACGAGGGCGGCGCCATCGAACGGCTGCCCCTGCCCCGTGGCATCCGCGGCCGCGCCCGCGCGCTCGCCGAAGCCCGCCCCTTCGCTACCTTTCCCCGCCCGGACGTCATCTGGACCAGCTGCGGCGAACTGGCCGTGCCCTACCTCTGGTCCCAGCTCGGTCCATTCCACCGCCCCGTCGTCCTCGAAACCGACTGGACGCTCGAACAGCAGGAGTCCATGGCGCCGCTGTACTTCAACCGCGAGCCGAGGCACGGCCTGCGCCGCCACCTCTCGTCGTGGCAGGAGCGCGCGCTCTACTCGCAGGTCTCGCTTTTCACGCCGATCTCGAACTGGGCCGCCGATGGCCTTCGCCGCGCAGGCGTCGATGACCGCCGCATCCGCGTGCTGCACCCGGGCGTCGACCTCTCGCTCTGGAAGCCCGCCACGAAGCGCGTCCACGAAGGGCCGCTGAAGCTGCTCTTCGTCGGCGGCGATTTCGCGCGGAAGGGTGGCTTCCTGCTCCTCGAGGTCATGCGCGAGCGGTTCGCTACCCGCTGCACCCTCGATGTCGTCACGCGCGATGAGGTCCCGGAAACCCCCGGCGTCACCGTCCATCGCTGCGAACCGAATTCGCCCGAGCTCGTGCGCCTCTACCGGGAAGCCGACCTCTTCGTCATGCCCACGCGCGCCGAGTGCTTCGGCCACGTCACCGTGGAAGCGATGGCCAGCGGCCTGCCCGTCATCGTCGGCGACGTCGGCGGCGCCCACGACATCGTGGACGAAGGCGAGACGGGCTGGCTGGTGAAGCCCGAGGCGGCCCCGCTCGCGGCCGCGCTCGATGACGCGCTCGCGCGGCGGTACGTCCTCCCCGAAATGGGCCAGCGCGCCCGCCGCGTCGCCGAAGAACGGTTCGATGGCCTCCGGAACGACCAGGTGCTCGTCGAACTGCTCCTCGAACAGGCGGCCCGCCACCGCTTACCGCGCAGTCTGCGGGAGGTGCCCGCATGACCCGCCAACGCCCGATTCGCCGTATCGTCCTCGCGCTCCAATCCACCGCCGTCGGCGGCATGGAAACGCACGTCGTCGACCTCGCCGCCGAATACGTTCGCCGTGGCATCGTCACCACCGTGCTCGTCCCCGAGGCGCCAACCTTCGACGCCGTCGCCGAGCGTGTCGCGGCCGGGGGTGCCGCCGTCGTCCGCCTCGACACCGACGCCCGCGGCGGCCGCCGCCAGCAGCTCCCCCGCCTCGCCCGCCTTGGCCGCACCCTCCGCCAGCTCCACCCCGACGCCGTGCACCTCCACACCGGCGGCGCCACCGGCGGCCTCGGATTCGTCGCCCTTGCCCGCGCCGCCACGAGCGCCAGCGTCACGGTCACCGAGCACGACGTCCCCGTGGAGGCTCCCGCCCGTCCCGCACGGTGCGCGCGCTTCGCCATGGACCACCTCGCGCACACCCTCGTCGCCGTCTCGCGCCGGAACGCCCGCCTTCGCCACGCCCGCCTCGGGGTACGCGCGCCGGCGTTCGCCGCGGTCCTCAACGGCGTCCCACTCACCGACGTGCCGGCCGCCGACCGCGCTGCCGGCCGCGACGGCGTCCGTGCCGAGCTCGGCATCCCACCTGCGGCCGTCGTCATCGGCAGCCTCGTCCGGCTTGCGGAAGGCAAGGGGCTGTTCGACCTCGTCCGCGCCTTCGCCATCGTGCGCCAATCCATAGATTGCGAACTGCTGCTCGTCGGTGATGGCCCCCTGCGTGGCGAGATCGAAGAGCTCGCGACGACCGCCGGCGTGCGCGGCCATGTGCATTTCGCGGGTAACCAGCCGCGGCCCGCCGCCTACCTCGACGCGATGGACGTGTTCGCCCTGGCGGTGCCTGCGGGCTCCATGTCCATCGCCCTCCTGGAAGCGATGGGCCGTGGCCTGCCCCCCGTCATCACCTTCTGCGGCCCCGAGGAGGCGGTCATCCCCGGGGAGACCGGCCTCGGCGCGGACCCCCGCAACCCGGAGTCCCTCGCCGGCGCTCTCGCCACCCTGGCCGGCAATGCGGACCTGCGCGCGCGCCTCGGCCAGTCCGCCGCCGACCACGTCCGCCGCCACTTCTCCATCGGCCGCGTCGCCGATGACCTGCTGGAGCTGTACGCGCTCCGCGGGGCGCCCGCGCCCGCGCGGTTGCGCGCCGATGGCCCCGCCAACCCGCGCCCGGGGCTGCCCCTCGTCGCGCGGCCGGAGGGAACCCCATGACCACGAGAGAATCAGCCGGGAACAGTTACGAACGCTGGCTGGATGGCCGCACGCGGCTCGTGTCCGCTGCCCTCGCCACCATTCCCGCGCGGCCGGGCGGCCTCACGCTCGATGTCGCCGCTGGCGATGGCGGGTATTCCGCGATGGTCGCCGCCACGCTCGGCACCCGTCTCGTCACCCACGATATGAGCGCCAGCGAGTGCCACGCCGCGCAGGCCGCCGGCCGTGCGGCTGTTCGCGGGGACGCCCTCCGCCTTCCGTTCGCCGGCGCCTGCGCGGATGTCACGGTCGCCTTCGAAATCCTCGAGCACTTCGACGCGTGGAACGCGAACGCCCTCCTCCGCGAGGTCGCCCGCGTCACGAAACCCGGCGGCGCCGTGCTCCTTTCGACCCCCAACCGCTACTCCCTCGAGTCGTGGAAGGGGCTCGCGCGGTACGTCCGCGACGGCACGGTCTGGAACGCGCGCGACGCGACGCACGTTCGCCTCCTCAGCCGTCGCGCGCTCCTGAAGACGGTCGGCGCGGTCCTCGAGGTGGAGCGCTGCTTCGGCTACTACCTCGTGCCCGAGCTTCGCGGCCATGCCACCGGGTGGACCCACGTCGTCGCCGAGAACCCCATCGCCGCCGGCCTCTGCCACAAGCTGCTCGTGGTCGCCCGCCGCCCATAGCCCGCACAGTAGCGAAGCTCACGGTCCTGCCCGCCGCCGCGCTGGCCGGGCGGCGCCGTCGCGTGCCACCATGCGAGCGGAGGGCTCGCATGGCACACACCTACGGCATCATCCTCTTCGACGGCTTCGAACTCCTCGATGTCTTCGGCCCCGCCGAGGCGTTCGGGATGGTCAAGCACTTCGACGCCGCCACCCGGCTCCTGATGATCACGCACGACGGCGAGCCCGCCACCAGCGCCCAGGGACCGCGCGTGCTCGCGGACGCCTCCTTCGCGAACTGCCCGCCGCTGGACCTCGTGCTCCTTCCCGGGGGCATCGGCACGCGCGAGGGCGTGGCCGACGACGCCCAGAAGGCCTTCCTTCGCGACCGCGCCGCGAGCACCGGGCTCATGACCACGGTCTGCACCGGGTCCGCCGTGTTCGCCGCCGCCGGGCTCCTCGACGGGCGCCGCGCAACGAGCAACAAGCGGTCCTGGCAGTGGGTGATCGCGCAGGGGTCCGGCGTCGAATGGGTGCCCGAAGCGCGCTGGGTCGCCGATGGGAAGTACCTGACGTCCGCGGGCGTCTCGGCCGGGATCGATATGGCGCTCGCGGCGATCGCGGAGCTCGAAGGCGCGACAACGGCCGAGCGCATTGCCGCCGCCATGGAGTACGAGTGGCACAGGGACCCGGCCTGGGACCCGTTCGCGAAGCTGAACGGACTGGTCTGAGCGCCCTTAGCGGGCCGTGGCGGGTGCGGGAGGAATCGGTGTACCCGGGGCCGACGCCGGCGGGTCGAGCAGCGCCGTCGCTTCCATCCGCCGGAAGACCGCGCCTGTGACGTGTCCCACCTCGGCCGGCAGCCGCAACCCATCCAGGAAGCCCTTCAGGTGGCGCCACGCCGGCTTCACGCCGCGCGGCTTGCCGCCCCGGATCAGGTGTCCCAACGGCCGCCGCAGCAGGCCCGCCTCCGCCACCGCGAAGTGCAGCGCCGCGCGCCAATCGCCCTGGCGGACCCGCCGCCCCCAGAACACGCCCGAGCCGTGCATCGAAGAGGCGTGGATGACGTCCATCCCCGTGTGAGGGCGAAAGCCGTGCGTGTGCATCACTTCCACGTCGTCCGCCGCGAGCCACTTCGCGCCGCTGCGATAGACCTTGTACGCGATGGAAACGTCGTTCGCGCGCACCGCCGGGTTCGCGGGCCCGAGCAGTTCGTCGAACCCGCCGATCCTTCGCAGCAGCCCCTTCCGCGCCGCCATGCACCCCCCGGAGCAGTGGCGCATCAGCGCCCGGACGCTGTCGCCCGGCCGCACGAGGTCGCCCGCCAGGCACTCGGGGATCTCGCCGAGCGCCGGGTCGAAGGCCGGCGCGCGAAGGTTGCCGAACACGAACGCGAGCGCGGGGTCGGTCTCGAAGTGCCCCACGATGTTCGCCAGCCAATTCGCCCGTGGCTCCGAGTCGTCGTCGAGGAAGGCCACCAGTGGCGCGGTCGCGAGAGCGGCGCCGTAGTTACGCGCCGGGCAACCGCCCGGCCGCGGCATCCGCCGGTACCGGAACCGCGCATCACCGAACGCCTCGGTCAGCTCGCGCGTCGCCTCGTCGCCGCTCTGGTCCATCACCAGCACTTCGAACGCCGTGAGCGTCTGGGCCTGCAGCGCCGCGAGCGCGTCCCGCACGAACGCGGGCCGGTCGCGCGTCGGGATGACGACCGAGATGGCGGGCTGGTGCGCGGATTCCGTCGGCATTAGAACCACTCCTCCCAGCGGTCGAACGCCCCGCCCAGCGCCGCCCGGAAGATGCGGTCGCCGTCGAACCGCGTGACGAACGTGCGCGGCACCGTCCCCGGGAAGCGCGTCTCTTCCGCCTGCGCGTACAGCGTCGTGTAGCCGGTGCGCGCCGCCGCCTCGCTCGCGGCAAAGGTCCAGTTGCCCGATTGTCCGAAGGGGATCGCGAACGAACGTGCGTCGATGCCCGTGCGTGCCGCAATCGTCTCGCGCGACGCTTCGAGCTGTTCCGCGGCCTCGCCCGGCGACAGATCCCGGAAGTTCGGGTGATTGACCGAGTGGCTGCCGATCTCGGCGCCCATCGCGGCGAGCGCCTCCACCTCGCGCCACCCCAGGATCGTCCCCTCGCCGAACGCGTGGTTGCCGTCCGACCAATCGCTCACGACGAAGACCGCGAAGGGGATGTTCAGCTCCCGGAGAATGGGCGCCGCCCCGGTGAGCACGCTCGCGACGCCGTCGTCGAATGTCACCGCGAGGGTGCCGGGGCCGGCGCTGCCACCGGCAATCGCCGCGGGAGGGACGAACCGCCAGCCGTCCGCGAGCGCCAGCCGCAGCTGCCGCTCGAAGCGGGCCGGGGTCACGTCGTTGACTCCCCATCCGGGCGTGCCCACCGAGTGGTAGCAGAGGATGCGGCTGCGCACGGCGTGCCGCGGCCGGACCGCCAGCGCCGTCCGTTCGCAGCACATCCGGGCGGAGGCGACGCATGCGCGGGTCACGCCCGCGCGCCGCGCAGCACGCTTCCCGCTGCTAAGCCAGTTCCGCGTGAAGGGCATCAACGACCTCGTCCTGTTCCGCCTCCGTCATGCCCGCGAAGAGCGGCAGAAGGAGGGTGTTGGCGGTGGCCGCTTCCGTGGCCGGCAACGAGACCTCCGGCCAGCGTTCGCGGTACCAGGGCTCAAGGTGAATCGCCATTACGCCGCGCCGCGTCGCGATTCCTCGCGCCGCCATCGCCGCCATGATCGCCGGCCGGTCCTGCCCGTTCAGCCGCACGCAGTACGACTGGTAGGTGTGCCGGTACGCGCCCGGCACGTACGGCGTCTCCAGCCTCGGGTCACCCGCGAGGAGCCGGTCGTAGCGCTGCGCCAGTGCGCCACGCGCCGCCAGAATCCCCTCCAGGCGGCCCATCTGCACCGTCCCCACCGCACCCTGGATGTCGGTCATGCGGTAGTTGTAGCCAAGTTCGCGGTACTCCTCGATTTCCGTCGTCCCCGAGGTGTGCCGCGCCAGGTCGCTGGTCGAGGCGCCGTGCGACCGCACGCAGCGCAGGTACTCCGCCGCGCGGTCGTCGTTGGTCGTGATCATCCCACCTTCACCGCTCGTGATGCTCTTGCGGGGATGGAAGCTGAAGCAGGTGAAGTCGCTCATGGCGCCGACGCGCGCCTCGCCCGCCGTCGCCCCCAACGAGGGCGCGGCATCCTCGATCACCTTCAGCCCGTGCCGCCGCGCGATCTCCAGCACCGCCGGGATGTCCGCGGCCAGCCCGATCTGGTCCACGGGCATGATCGCCTTCGTTCGCGGCGTGATGGCGGCCTCGATGAGCGACGGGTCGATGGCGTACGTGCGCGCGTCGATATCGACGAACACGGGCGTCGCACCCGCGTGCACGATTGCGTTCGCCGTGGCGATGAAGCTGAACGACGGGCAGATGACTTCGTCCCCGGCGCCCACGCCCGCCGCGAGCAGCGCCAGGTGCAGCGCGGTGGTGCAGTTGCTGGTCGCGATGGCGTGGCGCGCGCCCGTGTACTCCGCCACCGCCTGTTCGAACGCCTGGACCCGCGCACCCTGCGAAAGCCACCCCGAGAGGACGACCTCCGCCGCGGCCTGCGCCTCTTCGTTGCCGATGCACGGCTTCGTGATCGGGATCATCGCGCGGCCGCCAGTTCCCGGTTGAGGCTGCGATGCCACACCGCCAGCTCGCGCAGGCCGTCTGCAAGCGTCGTTTCGGCCACGAAGCCGATGCCGTCGCGTGCATGCTCCGTGGCCGCCAGCCGCCGCGTCACCGGATTCACCTTGCGTACGGGTTCGAACAGCGGCTCCATCGCCGCGTGGCCGGCGGCGTCGCAGAGCAGCCGGCAGAGATGCCGGAGGCTCGTCTCGATCCCCGTGGCCACATTGAAGACGTCATCGGAGGTGTCGGACTTCATCGCGCGCACGTTCGCCTCGGCGACATCGCCCACGTAGATGAAGTCCATGGTCTGCATCCCGTCCCCGAAGATGATGGGCGCCTGGTGGTTCTCCAGCCGCTGCAGCCAGCGGATCATCACTTCCGTGTAGACGCCGTAGGCGTCCATCCGTGGCCCGTAGATGTTGAAGTACCGCAGCGCCACATACGGCAGCCCGTACATGTCGTTGAACGCCCGCAGGATCTGCTCGTCCGCGACCTTCGCCGCGCCGTAGAGCGTGCGGTTGTTGAACGGGTGCGCCTCGTCCATCGGCACGTACGAAGGCTCGCCGTACACGCTCGCGCTCGAAGCCGCGACGACCTTCCGCACGCCCGCGTTCACCGCCGCTTCGAGCACGTTGAACGTCCCGCCGATGAGGCTGTCGACCGCGAGGCGAGGCATCTCGGCGCACTGCGTGATCCGCAGCGCCGCCTGGTGCCAGACGTAGTCGATCCCTTCCATCGCCCGCGCGACCGTCGCCGGCTCGGTGATGTCGCCTTCGACCACCGTCAGCTTGCGCAACCCGGCCCGCGCTGTGTCGAGGTTCTCGTGCCGGCCGCGAACGAAGTTGTCGAGGATGACGACTTCCGCCACATCCTCCTGGATGAGCCGGTCGGCGATGTGCGAGCCGACGAGGCCCGCGCCGCCGGTGATGAGCACACGGCTGCCCTGGAGCGAGTTCATGGGGACGGTCCTTCCTGCCGCTCAGCGGCTCGTGACGAATGCCCGGACGGCGTCGCACACGTACGCGACTTCGTCCCGCGTGATCGAGGGATGCATCGGGAGCGAAAGGATCTCGCGCACGGTTTCCTCCGTGCGCGGCAGCGAACCCGGCCCCGCGCCCTCGGATGCGTACGCCGGCTGCAGGTGGATCGGCGTCGGGTAATGGATCGCCGTGGCCACGCCGCGTTCGCCGAGGATGCGGCCCAGCGCCGCCCGTTCCGCGTGACGAATCACGTAGAGGTGGAACACGTGCCGTTCGCCCAACGGCGCAGGCGCGTGCAGCCCGAGGCCCGCGAGCCCCTCGGCGTACCAGCCCGCAGCCGCCACGCGCGCCGCATTCCAATCTGGCAGGCGCGGCGCCAACACTCGCAGCGCGGCCGCCTGCAGTTCCGACATCCGGTAGTTGTAGCCGGGCTCGACATGCACATGCCGGTCGGTCTGTCCGTGGTTGCGAAGTTCGCGACCCGCGCCGCGATGGGCGTCGTCGTCGTGCGTCAGCACCATGCCGCCCTCGCCCACCGTGCCCACGTTCTTGGTGGGGTAGAAGCTCAGGCAGCCCGCGTCCGCGAGCGTGCCCGCCCTCCGGCCGTCGATCGCGGCGCCGTGCGCCTGGCACGCATCCTCGATCAACTTCACGCTGCGGCTCCGCGCGATCGCGCTCAGTGCCGCCATGTCCGCGACTTCGCCATACAGGTGCACGGCGATGATCGCCCGCGTGCGCGGCGTGATGCGGCGCTCCACGTCCACCGGGTCGATGGTGTGACCGCCCTCCACGATGTCCGCGAACACCGCCGTCGCCCCGGCGAGGCTAATCGCCTCGGCCGTCGCGATGAACGTGTTCGCGACCGTGATCACCTCGTCGCCGGGGCCGACACCGCACGCCTGCAGGGCAAGGTGCAGCGCGGCCGTCCCGCTGTTTACCGCCAGCGCGTGCGGCACGCCGTACGCCGCCGCGAACTCGCGCTCGAACGACTCGCATTCGTGCCCCTGCACGAACGCTCCCGAATCCACCACGCGCGCGAACGCGTCCACCAGCGCATCGCGCGTCGGCGCGTGCAACCGGGTCATGTCAACGAACGGAACCTTCATGCCGCCACCTCCACCGGGAAGCCACCGCGCCGCAGCGATTCCTGCGCCGCTTCGATGATGCGGACCACGCGCAGGCCCAGGTCGCCGCCCGAAAGCGGCTCCTCCCCGTCCGCGCACCACCCGCGCGGAATGCGCCGTTTCCGCTGCCAGCGCCTCCGTCTTCTCCAGCCGCGGCGCGAGCACGTCGCCCGTCCGGTACTCCACCAGCGACCGGTAGATGTCCTCCTGCGAGGCGCACAACTTCGCGCCCGAGTCGTACACCTTCAGCTTCTCGTCGATCTCCGCGTCGTCGTAGACGAGCATCTTCTTGCTGCCGCCGATGATCGTCCGCCGCACCTTCGTCGGCGCCAGCCAGTTCACATGGAAGTGCGCCAGCAGCGGTGGTTCGAACTGGATCGTGATGTACGCGATGTTTTCGACGTTCGTATCGACATGCCGTGCCCCGAACGCCGAAACGCTGCGGACGGGCGTGTCGATGAGGTGCAGCATGATCGAGATGTCGTGCGGCGCGAGGTCCCAGATCACGTTCGTCTCGTGCTGGAACAACCCGAGGTTGATGCGCGTCGAATCGTAGTAGTACACGTCCCCAATGTCGCCGGACTCGAAGTAGCGCTTCATGCGCTTCACCGCTCCCGTGAACAGGAACGTGTGGTCCACCGCGAGCGTGCGGCCGCAGCGGCGCGCGAGCTCGACCATGTCCTCGGCGTCCGCCACCGTCGTCGCCAGCGGCTTCTCCACGAGCACGTGCTTGCCCGATTCGAGGGCACGCACAACGAGGTCGTGATGCGTCTCGGGAGGTGTCGCCACCACGACCGCGTCGATCGTCGGGTCGGCGAGGATGTCGGCGGCGTCGGTCGTGAGGTACGTGGCCGGGTGGTTGGCCCGGGCGGCCGTGAGCCGCCTGGCGCTCAGGTCCGCGATCGCGGCGAGCGTGGTTTCGGAATGCTGGGCGATGTTCCGGGCGAGGTTTGGGCCCCAGTAGCCGTAGCCAAGGACCCCCACGCGGACCGGGGCCACGCCCTCGACGGTTGAGGGCGCACTCGACGGGCGGGGCAGCAGCGTTGTCATAGGTTGATAGTCGGCCGGAATCGTGGAGGGCTGATTGAGGTGCGGTTACGGAGCCGTCCACCATTCCGCGACCCGTGAGACCCGCGAAATCCGTGGGAAGCCGCCACTGCGCCCTACGGAAGCGGCAGCGCGGCCTGGTAGTAGGCCGCCGCCCGCGAGCGGGAAGTAGCCGCCGTCGTCGTCGGCCGTGAGGGAGGGAGGGCGTTCGCGTCGGTGGCGCGCGTGTTCGTGACGCCGTCCGCCTGCGAGTCTCGCGCGTCCGTCGCGCCGTCCGCGCCACGGCCGAACAGGAGCGCGATGACGCCCGCGTCGGCGTAACGCCGCAGGTGCCGCGTTCTGCTCGCCGAGCAGCCACTCCACGCGGTTGTCCGGTAGTGGCCGCGCGTGTTGTCCATCGCCGCCATCAGCGTGTTGCCGTACGGGATCTGCGCCACAGCATCGCCCGGAGTTGCGTGCGCTTGCCGAAGGTTTCGATGTACGCGGCGTGCTGGCCGAAATCGGTCGCGTCCCACCACGACGCACCCCGGTCGTTCTCCACGAACTGCTTGTAGCCCGCGTCGCGGTCCGCGAACTCGGCGAAGACGAGGTCGAACGAGACGCCCAGGGACCGGTAGAAGGTGGCCTCGCTCTCGGCGAGCACGCGCACCTCGGCGTCGGTGAAGTGGCCGTAGGTGAAGTCATGCCCCGTACCCCAGTTGCTCAGGCTGTACGCGAGCAGCACCCCCGGGGCGAGCCGGTCCCGGAGCGCCACGATGGACCGCGCCAGGCCCGCGAGGTTCGAGGGCTGGCCGGTCGCCGCCGGCATCGCCACCGCCACCCGTGCCGCATCGTCGCCGTTCGCGATCTGGTGCCCGAACCCCCAGAGGTCGGGCTCCACGTGCAGGATGACCGTCCCGCCCGCTTGCCCCGCGCGTTCGAAGAACAGCTCGAGGCCGCGCAGGTACGCGTCCATGGTGCCGGCATCGGCCAGGCCTCGCGCCACCCTCGCCTGCTCGCTGCCGTCGCCCGACACCGACTGCTGGAGGACGTAATACGTGAAGACGGGAGTCATGCCGCTCGTTCGCGATTCGCGGATGTACGACGTCACGAACTCGCCATCCGGCTCCCACGTCGTCCAGCCGTCGGCCGGCCCCCCCGCAAGGTACTGGTACCGGTAGGCGAAGGGCGCAGTCTGCCGCATGGCGACCGCGCCGCCCGGCGCCGAGGCCATCCCCAGTTCAAGCGTTGCGGGTAACCCCGCCGGCACCGGCGCGAGACCTTCGCGGCCCGCCGGGCGCAGCAGCAGCGCGAGGATGGCCGCGGCCACCACGAGCACGCCCGCGGCTCCCCACCTCAGTCCCCGATTCGAAACGGAATGCACCCGCTACTGATACCGCGCACGGGTTGGGCGGAAATTGACCCCACGTAGGGCCGGTGTCGGGACGGTGACACTCCGGTGAAGAGCACGGTCGTTCGGCCCCGTCCGGGCACGTCCCCGAATCCGGCACCTGCGGCTGGGCCCGCCTTCGCCCGTTACTCCCGGTATGGCCCGTGCGACTCCCTTTCGTGGCGCCCGCGTGGCGCCGCCACCGCGCGCATCCCTTCAGCGCCAATCGCTGCGGCAGAACGCCATCGCGATGTTTGCCGGCCAGACCATCACCTGGACATTGACGGCGCTCACCCTGGCCCTGTTGCCACGCTACCTCGGCCCGGGCCACATGGGCGCGCTCGGCATTTCGCTGTCGTTTTCGAACCTCGCCTCGACCGCCGCCGGCCTCGGCATGGCCACCCTCATTACGAAGGATGTCGCCCGCGACCACGAGGCGGCGGAACGGATGCTGGGCACCGCCGTGTGGCTGCACGTCATCCTTGGCCTGGCTGCCGCCGGCGCGTCCGTCGCGGTCGGCCAGGCCCTCGGTTACGCCTCGATGACCCAGTGGGCGATTCTCGTGAACTGCGGCATCGTCCCCTGAACCTGCTCACCCTGCTCGGGTTCGCGGCCCTCCAGGGTGCGGAGGTCATGCGCTACCGGCCGTCTGGGACGCCACGAATAAGCTCCTCTTCCTCATCGGCACGGCCGCGATTATCGCCCCTGACCTGGGATTTGGCGCCTACCTCGGTCCTCTCCGTCGGGTCCGCCATCCTCGTTACCGTCCCCGCGATGCGCCTCATGCACCGGGTGCTGCCCTTCCGGCCATGGACCTTCTCACTGTCGCAGGCGCGCTACCTCATCCTCGCGAGCCTGCCGTTTTCGACCGCGAACGTGTTCGTCGTCGTGTACCTGGCGGTCGATACCCTGCTGTTGTCGTTGCTGTCCGGCGAAACCGCGGTCGGCATCTACACCGCGCCCAGCCGCATCTTCGGCACGCTCCTGTTCGCCCCCACGATCGTCACGATGGTCGTCTTCCCGCGCATGGCCGCCAGCTTCCATGACGGTCCAACGCAGATCGCCCGCCTCGCCCGCGCGACGCTGGCGCTCGTCATCGGGATCACCCTCCCCGTCGCCGTCATGACCGTCGGCGTTGGGGATGAAGGGCTCGTGTGGCTCATCGGCCGCGGCTTTTCCGATAGTGGCCCCGTCGTTGTGCTGCTCGCCCTCGGGCTGGTGCCCACAAGCGTGAACATGGTCGCTCACCGCATCCTCATCGCCGTCGACCGCCAGCGGATCTGGACCATCGTGATCCTCGTCGCGCTTGGGGCGAAGGTCGCGCTCGGCATCATCCTCATTCCGTTGTTCGACCGGCTGTTCGACAGCGCCGCCCTGGGCGCGGCCGCCAGCCTGCTCGCCGTTGAGGGCGGGATGATGCTCGTCGCCTTCTACTACATGCCCCGGGGCATCATGGATCGTGCCACCTACGGTCTCTACGCCCGGCTCTCCGCGGGCGCGCTCTTCGCCACGGCCGCCATGCTCCTCACCCGCGACCACGGCTTCATCATTACCGGCATGGCAGGCACCTTCGGGTACGCCGCGATGGTCTTCCTGCTGCACGCCTACACGCCCTCGCAGGTGCTCGATGGCGCGCGCTGGCTCGCCGGCCGCGGCGCCCCCGCCCCCGCCGGCGTCCCCGGCGCGGAACTCGGGATGCCCGCCGCGCCTTCGGCCGAACCGATGCTCTACTCCACCGCGCGGCTCAAGGGGATCAAGTCCGCGCGCCGCCCCGCATCCCGAGCAGGTTGGAACTGCTCCAGCGCCGTAGAGCTCGCGCCACTTCGCACGCGCTCCTCGACGGTCGTATTCGGGTACTTCGTCGCCATCTCGACCAGGATCCGGCCAGCGTCCGGCGCCCGTCGATGCGCTTCAGGACCGAACGCCGGAACGGATCCAGCGCCAGCCGCAGCTCGAACCCCTCGTACTGCAGGTGCAGCTCCGGCCGCTCGTGCACCTGCGTCCGGATCATGTTGTCGTGGTCGAACCGCAGCCAGGTGGGCGTCGCCGTGAGGTCGTGCCACGACGGTTCGTGCGGCTCAGGCTCTTCCAGGGGCGCGGCGAAGAACGAGTGCTTCTGCATCCGCCCGTGCAGCAGCTCCGCGGCTGCCTGCCGCGAAGGCTCGTCCAGGGACGACACGTCGAGCGTCGCCGAATACAGGCTCGGGTTGTAGAGCATGGGCATGATGAAGCGCGCCAGCCGCATGCCCGCGCTCGCCAGCCACTCATGCACCTGGGGCACGGTGTAGGCGCGGTCGGTCGAATGCAGCAGCACGTCGTAGAGGCCGGCATCGCCGTGCAGGTCGATTTCGCCCGCGTACGTGTCCCGCCCGAACGCGGCCCAGTGCTCCGCCCGCAGCTCGCCCAGGGTTCGGCGCGCGATGGCGATGCGCTCGTCCGCCGGGAGCGTTGCCGGCGCAACGATCCGCAACAGCTCCTGCAGCTGGTAGATCGCCGTGCGCCCGTACTGGCCGTAGACCATCAGGCCGATCCCGCCGCCCGGAGCGAGCATCCCGCGCAGCGCCCTCAGCCCCTCGCCCGGGTCCGGCAGATGGTGCAGCACGCCGGCCGTGACGATGTATTCGAACCGCCCGAGCCCCAGGAGCGGCGCCTCTTCGATACGCGCCTGCCGGAAGTCGATGTCGAGCCCCCGCGCCTTCGCCCGCGCACCCGCGATGTCGAGCGAGTGCGCCGAGAGGTCGATACCCGTGACCGTCGCGCCCGTGCCGCGCAGCTGTTCCGCGAGGAAGATGGCGTTGTCGCCAGTGCCGCAGCCTGCATCGAGCACGCGAAAGCCCGGCCCCACCTTCCAATGCCCTCCCGCGAGGACGTGGTCGGCAAGCGCGAGCTGGCCGATGAGGGTGCTGTGCAGCTTCTCCAGCTCGCGGCCGGGGTCCCGCGGCGGTAGGGGGTACGCTTCATATTGATCGCGAACGGGCGAGATGATGGCGGTCATTCCGCAAGCATCGTTCAGCCCAGCTGCCGCTGGCATCGGGAAACACGCCTACGACGGGTTCGGATTCCCGACTCACGCCGCCCGCGGTGCGGCGCCACCAGCCACGCGAGGTCCTGCAACGGGTCCCCGGGCGGGGCACCCCAAGCTCGGGCTGCATGCGGCGGACGTCGGCCACGAACCGCACGACTCCGCGGTCCGAGCTGGCAGGATGTCCACGCCGGGGCAGATCGCGAACATTCCCCTGATCCGCGCCGCCAGAGACAGCAGGGTCGTGCCCTCGCCGCTGCCGACGTTCACCGGCCCGTCGAGGTCGCGTTCCCCGGCCGCGATCAGCGCCGCCACGGCCGTTCGCACGGGCACGAAGTCGATCACCTGCTCCCCGCCGAACACCTCCAGCGGGAGCCCGCGCGAGGCGCGTTCAATCCAGAGGGGAATCACTCGCCCCGTGTCGCCCGGGCCGTAGACGTTCGTGAAGCGCAGGACGTTCACGCCCACCGCTCCCGCGTGCCGCCAGGTGCGGCAGTACGCCTCCCCGGCGAGCTTGCTCGCGCCGTATGGGTTCTTCGCCAGCAATGGCGCATCCTCCCGCACGGGCAGGGCCTCGGGTTCGCCATAGACTTCGCGCGACGACGAAAACACGACGCGCTCCACGCCCGCCGCGGTCGCGGCCTCCAGCACGTTGAACGTGCCCACAACGTTGGTCTCGAACGAGTAACGCGTGTCCGTGAGCGCGCCCATGACGTTCGACTGCGCCGCCAGGTGGAACACGCGTTCAGCTCCCGCCAACGCCCCGGCCAGCGTGCTCCTGTCCCGGATGTCGCCCTCGATGAAGGTGGCGTCGGGGTGTACCGCCTCCCGCCGGGCCCGATGCAGGTTGTCGACGATGACCACCTCGTGGCCCCGTTCGAGCAGCGCCGCGACGAGGTGCTTGCCGATGAATCCGGCGCCGCCGGTGACTACGACGCGCATGCCAGGTCCCCGGGGCCGAGTTCCGCGCGGAACGCCGCAATCGTCCGCGCGAGGCCGTCGCGCAGCGCCACTTCGGGCTCCCAGCCCAGCAGTGCCCGCGCCTTGTCGATGTCCGGGCGGCGCCGTTGCGGGTCGTCCCCACCGCTGGCTCCGTGAGATGATCGGCGCCGACGACCCCGCCAGCTCGCGGATGATCGGCGAATTTGAGCACGGTGTGTTCGTCCGGGTTCCTGAGGTTCGTCACGTTCGTCTGGTCGCGCTGGGGCACTCCATCGCGCGGCAGGCCCCCGTCGACGAGGTCCGAGACATAACACAGTGACCGCGTCTGCTGCCATCGCCGTAGACGGTCATCGGCTCGTTGCGCAGCGCCTGATCGATGAAGTTCGGCACCAACCGCCCGTCGTGCGGGTCCGACCGCGGCCCGTAGGTGTTGAAGATGCGGACGATGCGGGCGAGCGTGCCGTGCGCGCGCAGGTACGCCATCGCCAGCGCCTCCCCGTAGCGCTTCGCCTCGTCGTACATGGAACGCGGCCCCGTTGTGCTCACGTTCCCGCGATAACTCTCGCGTTGCGGGTGCTCGAGCGGGTCGCCGTACGCCTCCGACGTGCTCGCGTACAGGTACGACGCCCCGTTTTCGGTGGCCAGGTCCAACAGGTGCCGCGACCCCTCGCTGTTCACGCGCATCGTCTCCAGCGGGTGCCGCTGGTACCCCGGGGGGCTCGCGGGGCTCGCGAGGTGGTACACGCGGTCCACCGCTCCCAGCGGAGGAGCGCCCT
The DNA here is from genome assembly GCA_016703545.1 of Candidatus Amarobacillus elongatus. GTDB lineage: Bacteria > Chloroflexota > Dehalococcoidia > Tepidiformales > Tepidiformaceae > Amarobacillus > Amarobacillus elongatus. The sequence continues at coordinate 34,437 of JADJBX010000001.1, read as the reverse complement.
CGATGATGTCGTGCTCAACGAGCAGGAACGATGGCCAGTCGGCCAGGTGCTCGATGTTCACCCGCCGCCCCGTCACGAAGTTGTCCAGGCAGATCACTTCGTGGCCGTCGCGGAGGAGGCGTTCGCAAAGATGGGACCCGATAAAGCGGCGCCGCCGGCGACAAGCACGCGCATACCACGATTGTCGGCACGTGCCCGCCGCGGCGAAGTCGTTCACCTATTCGCACCTTGATCCGGGAAATTCAACAGGCGTAGAATTCAACACATGGTGAATTCTGACCCTCCCCGGGGCGGCCGCCGCCCCGGCGCCACCGCCACCCGCGATGCCATCCTCGCCGCCGCTCGCGAGGCGTTCTTTGCGCGCTCCTACGAAGGCGCCACCATTCGCGGCATCGCCGCCGCCGCGGGCGTGGACCCCGCGCTCGTCATTCACTACTTCGCCAACAAGCGCGGCCTCTTCGTCGCCGCGATGGAGCTGCCGGTGAATCCCGGCGAGGTCGTGGGCGCGGCAATGCGCGCCCCGCGCGCCGAACGCGGCTTCGCGCTGGCGAAGGCGGCGCTCGCCGCCTGGGAGTCCCCCGGGGCGAGCGAGGTGATCGTCGCGCTCATGCGCTCCGCCGCCTCGGACGAAGCCGCCACCGCCGTCCTGCGCGATTTCTTCGCCGCCGAGGTGCTTGCCCCCATCGCGAACGCCGGCGGCGGCGGGCCCGAGGCCATGCTTCGCGCCTCGCTCGCGGTGTCGCACCTCATGGGCGTGCTCTTCGCGCGCTTCATCGTCCGCATCGGCCCGCTCGCCGACACGGATACGGCCACCCTGGCGCCCCTGCTCGGCGCCGCCCTCCAAACCTACCTTGATGGCGACGCCCCGGAGGTCCAGTCGTGAACGAACCAGTCATCGATATCCGTGAGCTGCGCGTGGCACGGGGCGGCCGCCCCGTGCTTCACGGCATCAGCCTTGGTGTGCCGCGCGGGGCCATCACCGGCCTGCTCGGCCCCAGCGGGTGCGGTAAGACTACCCTCATGCGCGCCGTCGTTGGGGTGCAGCGCATCGCCTCCGGCGAGGTGCGCGTCCTCCGGCGAGCATGCCGGCTCGCCGTCCCTCCGCCCCCGCCTCGGCTACGTCACCCAGGCGCCGGCCGTGTACGAAGACCTCACCGTCGCGCAGAACCTTCAGTACTTTGGCCGCGTGCTCGGCGCGGCGCCCACCCGCGTCGACGCCGTCATCGCCACGGTCGGCCTCCAGGGCGCCGAGCGGCAGCTCGCCGCCAACCTCTCCGGCGGGCAGCGGGCCCGCGTCTCGCTCGCCACCGCGCTCCTGAATCAGCCGGACGTGCTCATCCTCGATGAGCCCACCGTCGGCCTCGACCCCGTCCTTCGCGAATCTCTCTGGGAGACGTTCCATGCGCTGGCCGCCGATGGCGCCACGCTCCTCGTCTCCAGCCACGTCATGGACGAGGCCGAACGCTGCGACCGCCTCGTTCTCATGCGCGAAGGGCGCATCCTCGCCGAGGACACGCCCGCGGGCATCCTCGCGCGCACCGGCGCCGCCGATGTCGAGCACGCCTTCCTCGCCCTCGTGAAGGGCCAGCCCGTGGCGGTGGCATCATGAGCCGCCGCGTCACCTTCGCCACCGCCGCCCGCGTCCTTCTCCAGCTTCGTCACGATCGCCGCACCCTCGCCCTCCTGTGGGGCGTGCCGATCGTCCTCCAGGCCCTGGTGAAAGCGGTGTTCTGGGACCAGGACCCCGTGTTTCAGCGTCTCGGCGCGCCGCTGCTCGGCGTCTTCCCCATGACCTCCATGTTCCTCGTCACCTCCGTCGCGATGCTCCGCGAGCGCACGAGCGGCACCCTCGAACGGCTCCTCACGATGCCGATGGCGAAGCTCGACCTGCTCCTCGGGTATGCCCTCGCCTTCGGCGTGCTCGCGGCGGTGCAGGCGACGCTCGCGGCAGCTGTCGCCTTCGGCCTCCTTGGGCTCGAATCGGGCGGTCCCGCGTGGGGCGTCGTGCTGCTGGCGGTGTTGAATGCCGTTCTTGGCATGGCGATGGGCCTCTTCGTCAGCGCCTTCGCCTCGACCGAATTCCAGGCTGTGCAGTTCATGCCGGCGTTCCTGCTACCGCAGTTCCTGCTGTCGGGGCTGCTCGGTCCCCGAGCGCATGCTGCCGGCGCTCGAAGCCGTTTCGAACCTGCTGCCGATGACCTACGCCTACGATGCGCTCGCCCGCGTGGCGCGTGGCGACGGCCTTGCCGGCCAGCTCGGGACCGATGTGGCGGTGCTTGTCCTGATCACCGCCGTCGCCCTCGGCCTCGGCGCCGCAACGCTCAGGAGGACCTCCCAGTAGTCCGGGAGCGATCCCACCACCGGCCGGCCACGTTCGCCAGCATGACGGCCGCGAACATACTCAGCGCCAGCACCCCGACGTGTGCCAGCCGGTCGAGCCGCGCCACCGAGCTCACGAGCAGGTCCACGAACACCGCCACGGCGATTGCGGCCGCCTGCAGCCCCGCGTGTGCCTCGCGATGCGGGCGGCCGCCATCAAGCAGCTCCTCGAACGAGGGGCGGGCTTGCCGGAGTGATGCGGGAAGCGCGAAGGCGATGCCCGTGGTCAACGCCAACAACGCGACGCCGACCGCGCCGAGAACGAGGACGGCGGCGGGTTCGCCATCGCTTACCGCCACGGCTCCCGCCGTCACCGCCACTGCCGCACCGAGCCATGTGAGCTGCCAGCGGAAACGTGGCGCCCGGTCTGCGAGGATGCGCCAACCAGCCCACCAGGCTGCCCCCAGGGCGAGGAGCGCCGCACCGAGCGCGAGCACGGCCTGGATCAGTGCGGCCGTCATTCTGCTGGCCTTGTCTGTCGCCGGGACGCCCGCCGCACCGTCATGGGCCGCATTCTTCATGACGTGGCGGCGTACTTCAAGTGGTGGACGAAAGCAATTGAAATTGTGATGAAACGCGGGAAATAGGCTCCGTCTTCCGGTCAGAGCCCCCGCGCGTGAAGCTGCTCGACGATCGCCGGCAGCGCTTCTCCCGCGCGAGCCCGCACCACCACATCCGCGATGTCCGTCAGCGCCGTCTCGTCCAGGTTGATTTCGATCAGGCGTGCGCCATGGCGCTTCGCCATGATGGGAAAATCAGCCGCCGGGTACACCACCGCCGAGGTGCCAATCACGAGAAACAGGTCCGCGATGGCGGCCTGCCGGTAGCACTCGCGGAGCGCGTCCTCCGGGATCGGCTCGCCGAACATCACCGTGTCGTTCTTCAGGTAGCCGCCGCACTCGTGACAGAGCGGCGGGATGCGCTTCAGCGAAATCGTGCTCAGCCGGTCCCGGCCGCCGCACGTCATGCACCGCACCAGGTACCGGTTCCCGTGGATCTCCGTCAGGTGGCGGCTGCCCGCCCGCCGGTGCAGGTCGTCGATGTTCTGGGTGATCACGTGCGCCAGGTGCCCGTGCTGCTCCATCTCCGCGAGCGCGTAATGCCCCGCGTTCGGCTGCGCGGCGTCCAGCGAACGCGCGAAATCGCTGTACTGCGCCGCATTCTCCAGCGACGCCTCCCACCACGCCTTCGGGTCGTGATTGAACAGGTCCCACCCGTCGAAGGTGGGTTCGCCGAACTTCGTCCAGACCCCGTCCTCGCCGCGAAAGGTGGGAATGCCGCTCTCCGCCGAAAGCCCCGCGCCCACCAATGCCGCCACATGCCTGCTGCGCGCGACCAGTTCGGCCGCCGCCCGGATCGCCTCGTCAACCACCAGCCGCGCCGTCAATCGCCACCCCCCACCGATAAGCTTTCCATAGTGGGCAGGTGTTGCGCCACGGTCTGCTCGAAGGCCGCGATTTCGGCGTACCGGCGGTCGTCGTCCCACCCCAGCACCGCCGCCGCGATGGCCGCCGCGCGATGGTGGCAGCAGAGCCCGCGGCAGCTCGCCCACGCGATGCCCGTTCGCCGCAGGAGGATGTCCGCCAGCGTCACGCCCAGCTCCGCCGTCGCGGCGTGCGTGACTTCGCTTTCGAGCGCCGGGGCGTGCGGGCACAGTTCCGCGAGCCCGCCCGCGAGCACGTCCTCCACCGCGTCCCCGTAGATGCGCAGGTGCTGTCGCGCCTCGTGTGGCAGTCCGCTCTCCCGCAACGCGATCCGCCAGCGGTGCGCCCGCGGCAGGAACGGCCCGTCCGGCTCATTGCCTCGCGCCGCCCGTGCCGCCACGTCCCCCGCGAGCGGACGGAAGGTGCTCAACTTCCCGCCGATGACGCTCAGCATCCCCGCCGGGCCTCCCCGCCGCGCGTGGTCCACCACTTCATGCTTGCGGCTGATGGCCGCCTCCGGTCCACCCGCCGCGCGCATCAGCGGGCGCAGCCCCGCGAAGGCGTACCGCACGTGTTCGCGCTCGATCCCCGTCGCCGGCAGCAGCTCGCGGGCCTCGTCGAGGAGGTAGGCCACGTCCTCCGCCGTCGGGTGGACGTCGCTCGCGGCTCCCTCGTACCGGTCGTCCGTGGTGCCGATGAGCAACAGCCGCCCCTGCGGGACCGCGAAGAATACGCGGCCATCCGACCGCGCGAACGAGAACAGTGCGTCGTGCGGGAACGGCTCCGGCGGCTCGACGACGATGTGCGTTCCCCGCGTCACCCCCAGCAGCTCCGGCGCGCGCTCGTTGCTCAGCCGGTTGACCGCGTCCACCCACGGCCCCGCCGCGTTGATCACGAGGTTCGCCGCGAGCGTCGTTCGCGTTCCCTCGCACTCCACCTCCACGGACCGGACCCGCCCGCCTTCGACGCCGATCCCGGTGACAGTGGCGTGGTTGACCACGCTGGCGCCCAACCGCCGCGCCTCCAGCGCCATCTCCAGCGCGAGCCGTTCCGGGCTGAGGATGCGGGCGTCGTAAAAGGCGAAGGCGCTGTCCGCGGCCGGCGTGAGCGCGGGCATCGCCGCCTGTGCCGCTTCCCGCCCGAGGCGCCGGTGCGCGGGCACGCCCCGGTACAGCGCCAGCATGTCGTAGAGCGTGAGCCCGGCGCGCAGTTGCCACGCCGGCCGCCGCGTCCACGGCAGCACAGGCAGGATGAACCGCTGCGGCCGCACGAGGTACGGCCGTGCCTTCAGCAGCCACGCCCGTTCGCGCAGCGATTCGAACACCAGCCGCACGTCGCCGTGTTCGAGGTAGCGCAGCCCGCCATGGATCAGCCGCGTCGACCGCCACGTCGTCCCGAACCCAAAGTCGTCCTGCTCGAAGAGCGCGACGTTGAGCCCGCGCCGGGCCAGGTCGAGTGCGATCGCCGTGCCGTTAATCCCGCCCCCGATGATCGCTGCATCGAGCGGCGGCCCACCCGCCAGTTCCGCAAGCGTCATGCGCCGCCCCGTGTGAGTACCCGCCCCACCGCCGACCGCCACATCGCGAGGATCTCCTGCCGGTCATCCTCCGGCAGCTTCGGTTCGAACACGCGATCGGGCTGCCAGAGCGCCGCGACCTCGTCCGCGTTCGCCCAGGTGCCCGCCTGGATGCCGGCAAGGTACGCCGCTCCCATCGCCGTCGTCTCCACGTTCCGGGGGCGAATCACCGGCACGCCCATGGTGTCGGCCTGCATCTGCATCAGGAGGTCGTTCCGCGCGGCGCCACCATCGACTCGCAGCTCCGAAATCGGCCGCGGCAGGTCCCCATCCATCGCCAGGGCGAGCTCGGCGCTCGAAAGCGCGATCGCCTCCAGCGCCGCCCGCGCGATGTGCGCCCGCGAAGTCCCGCGCGTGAGCCCCAGGATCGCTCCGCGCGCCTCGGGGTCCCAGTACGGCGCGCCCAGCCCCGTCAGCGCGGGGACGATGGTTACCCCGTTCGCATCCGGCACCGTCGCCGCGAGCGCTTCCACCTCGCCCTGGTTCTCGAACAGCCTCAACCCCTCGCACAGCCACTGGATGAGCGAGCCGGCGACGAACACGGACCCCTCGATGACGTACTCCGGACCGTCCTTGCCCGCACCCGCCCCCATCGACACCAGCAGCCGGTTCGAGGACTCCACCACCTGCCGCCCCGCGTTCGCGAGCAGGAAGCACCCTGTGCCGTACGTATTCTTCGCCTGTCCCGGGGCAAGGCACGCCTGCCCGAACAGCGCCGATTGCTGGTCACCGGCCACGGCGAGAATGGGCACCTGGGCCCCGATCACGTCCGCCGATGCGTTGCCGAAGTGCGCCCGCGACGGCAAAGCCGCCGGCAGCGCCGCCCGGGGGATGTCGAACAGCGTCAGGAGCTCGTCGTCCCACCGCCCACGGCGGATGTTGAACAGGAGTGTGCGGCTCGCGTTCGTGTAGTCGGTCACGTGGCGGGCGCCGCCGGTGAGTTTCCACACCAGCCAGGAGTCGATCGTCCCCACCGCGACCTCGCCCGATTCCGCCCGGGACCGCAGGCCCGGCACGGACTGCAGCAGCCAGCGAAGCTTCGTCGCGGAGAAGTACGGGTCGAGCGTGAGGCCGGTAAGGTGCGCCACGCGCGCTTCGTGCCCGGCCGAGCGCAGCGCGTCGCATTCGCCGGCGGTCCGCCGGTCCTGCCAGACGATGGCGGGGGCCACGGGCCGCCCCGTCGCCCGCTCCCACGCGACGATGGTCTCGCGCTGGTTCGTGATGCCGATCCCCGCGAGGTCCCGCGGCGCCACGCCCGCCGCTGCCAGCGCCTCCGCGATCGCGTCCTCGGTCGATTTCCAGATCTCGTCGGCGTTGTGCTCGACGCGCCCCGGACGGGGGAAGTACTGCGGGAACTGCTCCTGCCCAACCCCACGCACCGCCCCTTCGCGGTCGACAACAAGCGCTCGCGAGGATGTGGTGCCCTGGTCGATGGCAAGGATGAAATCGCCCATGAGCGGACGTTATAGAGAAAGCCGTAAAGAGAAAAGCGCGGCCCGCCGGCGCCGGTAGAATCGCGGGCGCCGGCCTCGCCCTACGGGAGCGCCTCCAGCTTTTCTACGCGGTCCCGCAGGCGTGCGTTCTCGTCGCGCAGCTTCTCGAACTCGTCGCGCAGCGACTTCACTTCGTCGCTGGTGCTCGCTCCCTTGCGCAGCGCGGCCGCGTTTTCGCGCCCCATGCGCACCGCACGCCCGTCCAGTTCACGGCTCGCCATGTCCGCGACCTCGCTCGCGAAGCTCGCGTCGCCGAGCGTCTTCAGCGCCGTGCTCGCGGCAATGCGCACACGGAAATCGGGGTCCCGAAGCAGCTCCACGAGCCGGTCCCCCGTCGGCTTCTTCTGTCCTTCGTGGAACACCGCAAGCCGCGCAAGCGCGCCCGTGGCCACGGCCCGTGCCTGCCACGGCTCGCCGTACGCCGCGCACCGTCCGATGACCTCAAGCCCACGGACATCCCGCAGTTCCACCAGCCCGTCGATGCACCCCTGCCGCACGATCTCCCGGAAGGAGCGGCGGTCGATGTTCGCCACGATCGCCTCGAACGACCCTGCGGCCCGCAGCTTGCCGATGCTCCGGTTCGCCTCGGCCTCGATGAACCATGATTGGGCGCCGCGTGCCAGCGGCATCAGCGCCTCGAACACCGCCTGGTCCCCGCGGAATTCGCCCAACGCCGCCACGACGCCACGGCGCGCCTTCAGGTTGCGCACCTTCAGGCCCGCGAGGAGGGCGTCACGCGCAGCTTCCGTCCGAATCTCGCCCAGCGCCTTCGCCGCCGCCGCCTGCACACCCCAGTACCGGTCCGAAAGCACGGCCGCCTCCAGCGCCGCGATCGCTTCCGCGCCACCCTTCTTGCCCAGCGCCTTCGCGGCCTGCTGCCGCCCCGCGATGTCGTCGTCGTCGCGCAGTTGCAGCCGCAATTCGCCAATCGACTTCTCGAACTCGATCTCTTTCAGGACGAAGTTTCCCGGGTCGAACCGGCAGAGGTCGGGCTTCCCCGGCAACGGGAACACGAAGCTGTGCTCGCGGTCGACGATCTCGACCTTGAACGGCACCGGCCGCGCCCTCCCCGTCCGGAAGTCGATGACCACGGGCGCGCGGAACACGGGCGTGCCGTCGTCCGTCTTCTGCGTTTGCTTCACGGTCACCGTCGCGAGCTTCGTCTCCTCGTCCCAGCTCCAGGCCACCTTGAAGTTCGGGTGCCCCGGCTTGAACACCCACTGGTCGAAGTACCACTCGATGTTCCGCCCCGTCTCCGCTTCCACGGCGACCGCGAGATCGTGGGTGATGACGCTGCGTTCCTGGTTGTCGCGCACGTAGCGCTGGATCGCCCGGAAGAAGCCGTCGTCCCCGAGCAGCCCCCGCAGCCCATGCAGCACCACCGAGCCCTTCTCGTACAGGTGCCGGTCGAAGATGTCGACGGGCGCATTGAACACGTTCGTCACGATCGGCCGCCGGTACCGCTCGCCCAGGTAGAGGTTCGTGTGGGTGATGATCCCCTGGCGGTACTCGTCGATCCCGTGTTTCTGCTCGTCCCACAGGCATTCGAGGTATGTCGCGAAGCTCTCGTTCAGCCACCCGTGGGACCAGTCCCGGCAGGTCAGCAGGTCGCCCCACCACATGTGCGCCAGTTCGTGCGCCACGAGGTCGTCGCTCGTGAAGTCCTTCGCCGCCTTTTCGTCGACGAGGATGTTCTGCGTCATCGTGGTCGCGCTCGTGTTCTCCATGCCGCCGAACACGAAGTCCCGCACGACCACCTGGCTGTACTTCGCCCACGGGAACGCCACCCCGGAAATGCGCTCGAAGAGCGCGATCATCTCGGGGGTGTTCTTGAACGTTCGCTCGCCGTCCGCGCGCGCGTCCGCCTCCACGAAGTAGTCGATCGTCAGGTCCTCGCGACTCCCGTCGATGCGCGCGAATTCGCCTGCCGCGAGCGTCACCAGGTAGGTCGAGTGCGGCCGTTCCTGGCTCCAGTGGAAGGTGCGCGTGCCGTCCGCATTCGCGGTGTCGCTCACCAGCCGCCCGTTCGAAAGCGCGAACCAGCTCCCCGGCACCGTCGCGATCATCTCCGTCGTGAGCTTGTCGCTGGGGAAGTCGAAGCAGGGGAACCAGTGGCGGTTGTCCTCGTCCTGGCCCTGCGACCACACCTGCAGCGGCTTCTCCGGGTACCCGGCGTCGGGCGCGATGAAGTACAGCCCGATACGTGGTGTGCAGTGATAGGCGATCGCCACCTCGACCACGTCGCCGCGGTTTCGCGCCTGCCCAAGGTCCACCCGGATGCGCGCGCCGTCGTACTGGTGCTTCGCCGCGCGGCCATCCACCGTCACGCTTTCGATCGCCAGCTCGATGCCGTCCAGTTCCACGAAGCGGAGGCCGTCGTTCAGCGGGCTGAGCCGGTGCGTCGCCACACCCCGCAGCGACTTCGCGGGCACGTCCAGCGTCACTTCGAGCGTCATGTGCTGGAAGTCGGCAACGCGGTCACGCGGCCAGACCGGGCGGTCACCGGCGAGGGCGTGCGGCAGGGTGCCGTCGGGGTGCCCGCAGGCTTCGCGGGTCTCCCAGGTGTGCGCGTTCGGCATCTCGTGTCTCCCTCGACGTGGGCGTGTTCGGTGGATCGTACGAGGTTGCCTGCTTATCCGCCGCGCTTCAGGCGCGGTTCGCCAGCAGCCACTCCAGGACCTTCGTCCCGTGTCCCTCCGTCGTGACCTTCGGCCACACCTTCGCCACCCGTCCCTGGGGGCTGATCACGAATGTCGACCGGATGAGCCCTTCGTACTCCTTGCCGTAGTTCTTCTTCATGCCCCATGCGCCATACGCCCGCGCCGTGTCGCGGTTCGGCGTGTCCACGAGCAATGGGAACGGCAATTCGTACTTCTCCACGAACTTCTGGTGCGAAGCGGCGCTGTCCGGGCTGACCCCGAGCACGACGGCGCCCGCCTCCTGCAGCGCGGACCAGTTATCGCGGAAGCTGCACGCTTCCTTCGTGCAGCCGGGCGTGTCGTCCTTCGGATAGAAGTACAGCACCACCCATTGCCCCCGCAGGTCCGCGAGGCGTACGACCTGGCCCATGTGGTCCTTGAGGTCGAAGTTTGGGGCTTCGCTGTCGAGTGCCGGCATCGTTGTGGCCATGGGTTCCTCCGTCCGCCGCTGATTGTTGCCGCCACGATAGCAGCGGGCGCGTGGCAGGGGCGTCGTGCGCACCCCCGGCGCTGTCGCAGGGCCCTCGTTGCATGTTTAATGGTCGCGATGGACGCCCACTTTCCATTATTGGCCGCCGGCCTTCGCGTGCTCGAACCCGATGGCCGGCTGACGCCCGAAAACGGCACGCCCGCGCACTTTGAGGGCGTCACCTCCCTCCTCGTCATCGACCTCGAAATGAGCGGTTCGAACGCGCAGATGCACGAGGTGCTCGATATCGGCGCCGTGCGCGTCACCCTCGCCGCCGGCCTCCCGGAGGAGACATCCTGGGGCTCGCGCGTGAAGCCGAAGCACATCGGCAACGCCGTCCCCGGCGCGCTCAAGGTCGTCGGGTATAACGCGAAAGCCTGGCGCGACGCCCTCGACCTCGAGGAAGCGATACCCCGCCTGACCGATGTCGGTGCGGGCGCGCTCATTACCGGCTGGGGCATCGGCCAGGATATGGCGTTCCTCGTCGAGTCCTTCCGCCGCGTCGGAACGCCGTGGCCGTTCGCGCCCGTCGCCCTCGATGTGCAGCCCATCGCCCGGCGCCTCCTGCGCGATACCGGCCATGTCGATCGCTTCAACCTCGGCCATGTTGCTGACCGCCTCGGCATCGGGCGCATGGGCGAGCACGGGGCCCTCCCCGACGCCTTCGCCACGTACGACGTGCTCGTGAAGCTGCTCGAACGCGCCGCGGCGGGCTGAACGCGTGCCCATCTCCGTTCGCCGCGTCCGTGCCGGGGAATGGCAGGCACTGCGGGCGCTCCGGCTGCGCGCCCTCGCCGAAGCTCCCAACGCCTTCGGCTCGACCCTCGCCCGCGAGTCCGCCTTCCCTGACGACACCTGGCGGGAGCGGGCTGGCGCCGGCGCCGCCGGCCTCGATCGCGTGACGTTCATCGCCGAGCGCGAGGATGGCCAATGGTGCGGCCTCGCGACCGGCCTCGCTGACGACCCGGCGCCCGGCGCCGCGACGCTTGTCGGCATGTTCGTTGCCCCCGAGGCGCGCGGCCAGGGCGCGGCCCTCGCACTCGTGGAGGCAGTCGCCGAATGGGCCCGCGAGCGGAACGCCACCCGCCTCGACCTCTTCGTCACCGAGACGAACGCCGCCGCCGTCGCCCTCTACCGCCGCTGCGGCTTCATCGACACGGGCGCCCGCGAACCGCTTCCGCACACCCCCTCCCTCATGGAGTGGGGCATGTCTCGGGCCCTTCGGCCGTAGCCGGCCCGTGGCCCCGGGCGGGAGCATTCGTGGCGGAGGGTACCCGCGTGGAAACCTCGGCGTTCCCGTTCGGCCGCGCCCTTGAGTGGCTGCTCGAACCAGGCGATCCCGGCGTTCGTTACCTCGCCCTGCGCGACCTGGCGCGCCCCTGTACCGCCGCCGGGGAGCTCGCGGCGGCGCGTCACGAAGCCCACGCTGCCGGCCCCATCGCCACCGTGCTCGCGGCAATGGACCCCGCCGGCTTCTGGGAAGGCCCCGGCCCCGGCTACGACCCGAAGTACCGCTCGACCGTCTGGTCCGTGGTGCTCCTGGCGCAACTCGGCGCCGACGCCCGCGAGGACGACCGCGTCGCCGTCGCCTGCGAGTACCTTCTCGCGCACGCCCTTGCCCGCGGCGGCCAGTTCAGCGCCTCTGGCCGCCCCTCGGGGACCGCGGATTGCCTGCAGGGGAACCTCTGCTGGGCGCTGCTGACCCTCGGTTGCGACCCCGAGCGCCTCGAACCCGCCTTCGACTGGCTCGCCCGAAGCGTGACGGGCGAGGGGATCGCACCGCGCACCGAGCGCACCGCTGCCGTTCGCTACTTCGCCGCGAAGTGCGGCCCCGGCTTCGCCTGTGGTTCGAACAACTGGCTCCCATGCGCGTGGGGCGCGATCAAGGTCATGCGTGCACTCGCGGCCTGGCCGCGTGAGCGCCACACCGCCACGACCCGCGCGGCCATCGAGCAGGGCATCGCCTTCCTCCTCGACACCGATCCGGCCACGGCGGCCTACCCCTCCGGGTACGCCCCGAACCCGAGCGGCAACTGGTGGAAGTTCGGCTTCCCCGTGTTCTACGTGTCCGACATCCTCGAAATCGTTGAGGTCATGGCCGCGCTCGGCCATGGCGGCAACCCCCGGCTCGCGAACTCCGTCGCGATGGTCACCTCCCTGCGCGACGCCGACGGCCGCTGGCCGCTCGAATACGACTACCACGGCAAGACCTGGTGCGATTTCGGTGCGAAGGGCCAGCCGAACAAGTGGGTCACCCTCCGCGCGATGCGCGCGCTCGCCCAAATCCCCGCCACCTGACGCTCGCCCGCCGCGTACCATTGCCATGATGGATGCGCTGAAGCGGAGGCCGCTCGGGGCCACGGGCGTCGATGTCGCCGAACTGGGCCTGGGGGCGATGGACACGCCCACCTCCCCGGAGGGCGCGGCCACCCTTCGCACCGCCCTCGACCTGGGCATCGAATTCATCGATACCGCCCGTGACTACGCCGGCAGCGAACTCCTCATCGGCGGTGTCATGCGCGAACGGGGCCGCACCGGCGCCTTCCTCGCCAGCAAGACGTTCAGCCGCACCGCCAGCGGCGCCCAGTGGGACGTCGACCGCTCCCTTCGCGCCATGAGCGTCGAGTCCATCGACCTCTACCAGCTCCACGATGTCCGCACGCCCGAGGACTGGCGCGCCGTGATGGCCGAAGGCGGCGCGCTGGAAGGGTTGCAGGTCGCGCGGTACCGGGGCCTCATCCGCCATATCGGTCTTTCCACGCACACCCTCGACATCGGCCGCGAGGCGATCCTCTCGGGCGAATTCGCGACGGTCATGCTCGAGTACTCGGCGTTCTACCCCGAGTCGGCCCCGCTGCTCGAACTCGCGGCCGAGCGCGGCGTGGGCGTCATCGTCATGCGTCCCGTCGGCGGCAGCGGCCGCACCAGCATCATGCGCCGCTCCATCGAGCACGGCACCGCCGGGATCCTCACGCCCGCGAACCTCCTGCGGTACGTCCTTTCCAACCCCGCCGTCTCGGTCGCCATCCCCGGCGCGCGCTTTCCCGCCCGCGTCATCGAAAACGCCGCCACCGCGCGCTCTGGCGAACCCATGGACGACCGCGAACGGCGCGAGCTCGAAACAGCCGCCGCGGCCTTCTACGGAGACTGACCCATGGCCTTCCTCGAACAGGTGGCACTCATCGTGCGCGACCACGACGAAGCGATCGCGTTCTACACCGGCGTCCTTGGCTTCGAGTTGGTCGAGGACTCACCGTCGCTCACCATGGACGGCCGCCCGAAGCGCTGGGTCGTGGTCCGGCCCCGCGGCGGGCAGGCCGGCATCCTCCTCGCCCGGGCCGACGGCCCGGCGCAGACGGCCGCCATTGGGGAGCAGTTCGCCGGGCGCGTGGGCATGTTCCTCCGCGTCGACGACTTCGAATCGGAGTACGTGCGCCTCCGCGCAGCCGGTGTCAGGTTCGTCACCGAGCCGCACGACGCCCCCTACGGCCGCTTCGCCGTCTTCCTCGACATCTCCAACAACCGCTGGGACCTCCTCGGCCCCCGCCCCCCCGCCCCCTGACCCCCGCGCGCGCTACCAGCCGCGGAGTCCCCAGTGACGCCTGCCCGGGGCGCCCGGCGTCCGGAGCGGCGGGCGGGGCGGGCGGGACTACGCGATGGCGCGCAGAAGCAGCGCCGCCCCGGCCACGGCGGCCACGGCCACCAACCCCAAAGCCACTGATCGTCGGCGGTTGCGGCGTTCGCGATGCGCCGCCGGCTGCTCCCGGTGGAGCACCACCGCCGGCCCCCAGCAGCACGCGACCGCCGTCGCATTGTCTGGCGCGCCCGCCTCGTTCGCCGCTGCCACCAACCCCTCGGCGATGCCCATGGGCGACCCGCGCGACGCGATGTCGAGGAAGACCGCCGCGGGGACCACGCCATGAACGCCGTCGCTGCACAGCACGAGGCTGTCGCCGGGCCGCAGCGCGACGTCACCCGTGTCCGCCGCGACTGCCGGCTCAAACCCGATGCTGCGCGTAATCACGTTCCGGCGGCTGCTGGCCGCCGCTTCCGCGTCCGTCATCCGCCCGGCACGCACCTGCTCGGCGACCCATGAGTGGTCGGCGGAGAGCTGTTTGGCGGTGCCGTCGCGAACGAGGTAGATGCGGCTGTCGCCCACGTTCGCCCACCATGCGTGCGACTCGGAGGCGATGGCGCAGACCAGGGTTGTCGCCGGCCGCGATGCCGCATCGTCGCCGCCGCCAGCGAACACGGCCTCGTTCGCCGCGGCGAGCCCCCGCACGAGCGTGGCCATCGGGTCGTCGGGTTCGAACGTGGTCGAGACAGAGTGGACGAGCGTTTCAGTCGCCAGCTGGCTTGCCCACTCGCCGCGCGCCTGCCCGCCAACGCCGTCGGCGACCACCAGCAACGTCCACTGTGGAAAGCCTGGGACGGCATCCGCGAAGGCGAAATCCTGGTTTCGCGGCCGGACCTGTCCGGGGTGCGTGCAGGCATGGAAGGCGTGCGCGTGCCGTTCGCCGCGCGCCCGGCCAGCGTTCTCCATCACGCGCCCTTCGACACCTGGTTCAGGGGACACTCCGCCTCGGGGGGCGCGGTTGCGCCGGCTGCTATCGTGGCGGCCCACGCCTCACCGGGGAAGTGCGATTTCACGGGCGCCGGCTGTATCGCCGCCGCCGCTGCCGTGCCGCCATCGAAGTGCGCCCAGGGCTGGCGGCGGGATCAGCGATGAGCAGCCTGTCGAGCCGCGTAGACGGCCCTAGTCGTGCTTCACATCGTCCACGCGGTATTCGATCTGCTTGCCGTTCGGCAGCTCAACCATGACCGTCTCGCCCGCCATCCGTCCGAGGAGCTGCCGCCCGACCGGCGATTCGACGCTGATGCGGTTCTGGCGCGCGTCAGCCTCGCGGGCGCCGACGAGCTGGTACGACTGCGTCTTGCCTTCGGCCACCATCGTCACCGCGACCGTCGAGCCCACCGTTGACCGCTCTTCGCCGGCCGCGCGCTCCACGACCACGGCGCGCTTCAGCGTTTCGGTGATCGACTTGATCTTGCTGTCGATGAACGCGAGCCGCTCACGTGCGGCATGGTACGGCGCGTTCTCTCGCAGGTCCCCGTCCGAGCGCGCGATTTCCACGGCGTGCACCGTCTCTTCGCGCTCTTCCTGCAATCGGCCGAGGTCGATCTTCAGCTGATCGATGCCGTCCGACGTCATCTCGATGGGCTGCTCTTCGACGCGCAGCGCGCCGCGGTTCGCATTCGCCACCGCCCGGCCGGCCACTTTCCGCACCCGGATGTGGATGCCGAAGTTCGCGGCCGTGTACTCGCGCTTCTTCAAGAACTGGAACCAGGACTTCAGCGCCTGCACCCGTTCCTGCGCGTTCGGGTCCGAAGACTTGATCTCCCGCTCCGCGTACAACTCAACGCGGCTACCCGTCAGGAAGGTCAACGCCTGCTGCTCGCCGGTGTGTTTCACGAAATGGCGGATGTAGTGCTCTTGTGTCCGGCGCTGCTCGTTCTTGAGGGAGCTGAGGTACTGGTCCAGCGCCTCCGCGAGCGTGAGGGTCGCTGCTGGTTGGTCGAAGTCATCTGCCATAAGTCGAGCGTATCATCGATCCTGTGGATATGCCTCCCCGCGAGCCGGATTTTATCGAGCCGCCGCTCCCGCCGCTCGCCTGGGACGCCCTTCCCGGCCTCTTTCCGGGGTTCGCGGACCCCGGCCGCTGGCTCCCGCTCCTTCGCCGCCACCTCGAGTTGGTCGAAGCCGCCGCCGGGCGCGTGCGAGTCACCGCCGTCGCCCCGCCGGATGCCATCCGCCGCCAATACGCGGAGTCGCTGGAGCTCCTTCGTATGGCAGGTCCGTTCGAAGGCAGCATCTGCGATGTCGGCAGTGGTGGCGGGTACCCGGGCATCATCGTCGCCGCCGTCCTCCCGGAGGTCCCAGTCCATCTCGTCGAGCCGTTGCGAAAGCGCGCCGGCCTGCTGGAGGAGATGGCCACGGCATTGGGCCTGGCGAACGTGACCGTCCATGCCCTCCGCGCGGAGGAAGCCGGCCGCGGCCCCCTGCGCGAGCAGCATGGCCTGGTCCTCGCCCGGGCCGTCGCCGAGGTCCGCGAACTACTGGAATACACCGCGCCCCTCGCGTGCCCCGGCGGCGTCATCGCCCTCCCCAAAGGGTCCCGCGTGCACGACGAGCTCGCGTCCGCCGCCACAGCCATGCGCGAACTCGGCTGTGTTCTCGCCGGGTGCGAGCTGATGCGCGCCGAGGTGAACGCCGCCGTCACCGTCGTTCGCTTCACCCGCGATGGCGCCATGCCCGCGAAGTACCCCCGGCGGCCCGGGATCCCCGGGAAACGCCCCCTCTGATCGTGAGCCTTTTCGGCTCCGCCCCTACACTTTTCGCATGGCTGTCGATCTCGCGCCCGTCGTCGCTGGTGCGCGCCGGGTGTTCTGTTGTCACGAAGCGACCCTCACCGGCCGCCACGCGCGCAACTCGCTCGAGGCCGTGGCCGAGTGCGTCGCCGCCGGCGTGCCGCGCCTGGAAGTCGACGTCCGGTTCCTTGCCGACGACGGCATGCTCGTCTTCCACGACGGCTGGTTCGACGCCACGACCGATACCGAGGGCGCCGTCTCCACGTTCGATACCGCCGCGACGCGCCGCATCCGCACGACGCCCCACGGCAGCACGCTCCCCCTCTTCGAGGAGGTCGTCGACGTCATTCGCCACGGCGAGACGCTGCTCCAGGTCGACCTCAAGCTCATGCGTTGGATGACGGCGGAACGGGAGAGCCGCCTCGCGGCCGCCATGGAACCCATTCGCGATCGCGTCCTCATCGGCTCCATGGCGCACTGGAACCTGCGCGGCCTCCACGACCGCGGCTTCCGCGTCGCCCTCGACCCGACCCTCCAGTGGCACGCCCTCCCCCAGCGGGATCCCGGCGGCGGCATCGCTCCCGGGCGTATGGGCCTCCACGGGCTCTGGGACGACGCGCCGCTGGCGCACGTCCCTCGCGTCGCCGCCGCCCACTATCTCGCCTCGCGCGTGGAGGACCTGCTGGCGCTCCTGGCGGCGAGCGAATGGATGGTCGACTACCGCACTCTGCTCCACCTCCGCACGATGGAGTTCGACCTTGGTCTCGAGCTCGCAAAACGTGGGGTCGAACTGGCTGCGTGGACGATACGTGACGAGGGCCCGGACGCGACCAAACCGCTCCTCGCGGCACTATTCTCTCTCGGGACTGCAACCGTAATTACTGACTATGCGGAACGGCTGGCGGAGTACGCGCGCGCACTCTGACTTTCGTCACCCGTTCGCTACGCCGGTGCATCCTGCACGGGCGGTTGGTGCGGGCTCATGCTGTCGAATGCAAAGACAGTGTAACCGCACTGTAAAACGGGCAGAGGAGCAGACGTGATGAAGCAGCGTTGGCAGGCCTGGATCACCCGGCGCACGCAGCCGGCCGGAAACGAATCAGGGCAAGGACTTGCCGAGTACGGCCTTATCCTTGCCCTGATCGCTGTCGTGTGCGCCGGTGCGCTCGCCACCTTCGGCCAGGGTCTCTCGAACCTGATCGGCTGGCAGCTCTTCAACCAGTTCTAGGCGAGCGCCGCCTCGATCTTCGCGATGACCTCGTCGACCGTGGCAACCCGCCACCCGGCCCAGGTGTCGCTGGTCTTCTGCCACTCCATGTAACGCGCGCGGGATTCCGCGCGCGCCTGGGCGATCTCCTCCTCCGAAGGCTCGTGGCCGAGCTTCGCGGCCAGCGCCTCCGGGCTCGTGCTCCCGATCACGTCGCGCGTCACGTGAATCTGCTCATTCGCCAGCGCCGGCCGCTCGATGAAGTGCGTGATTTCGCGGTGGTCCCGGTCGTAAATGACGAACACCGGGATCGACTCGAACTGCCCGTCCTTCAGGTACTCCTGGATCATGTCCTTGTTCTGGTCGCGCTCGAAGAAGCGGAGTTCGATGCCCGCCGCCTCGGCGATGCGCTGCGCGACGCCCGTGCCGCGGTACACGTCCGGGCACCAGTCCTCGCCGATGACCACCATGTGATGCGGGCCATTCGGCTTCGCCGCGAGCGCCTGCAGGCTCGCCTTCTGCGCCTCGCTGACGGTCAGGCCGTTGTAGTTGTCTTCGAAAAGATCGCGGTTGCGAATGCCGCTCTCAAGGTACTGCTGCCAGGTCTTCCCCGTGGCAAAGCGTTCCAGCGTGATGACTGATTCGGCGGTAGGCATGAGTCCCTCCGGAAGTTTCGTGGTTTGGAGCGTACAGGGGAGGGGTATGGCTTACAACTGGTGAGCGGGTTGCTTCAGCCTCCGCGCTCCCGAGCCTTCGCTTCGTCCCAGAGTGCATCGAGGCCTGCCAGGTCCATCCCGCGGAGCTCCAGCGCCCGCTCCCGCGCGATCTCCTCCACCAGCCCGAACCGCCGCCGGAATTTCGCGTTCGCGCCCCGGAGCGCCTGCTCCGCATCGATGCCCAGCCGCTGCGCGATGTTCGCCGTGACGAAGAGGATGTCGCCGAACTCGTCCTCGCGGTCGCCGTCCCCGGTCTCGGCCCGCGCGAATTCGTGCAGTTCCTCGCGCAGCTTTTCCAGCGGGCCCTCGATGTCGGGCCAATCGAACCCGATGCGCCGCGCCCGCCCCTGGATCGATTGCGAAGCCGCCAGCGCCGGCAACCCCGCGGGTACGCCATCGAGGATCGACGACCGCGGCTTTTCCTGCTGCTTGAGCGCGTCCCACTTCAGCGCCACCTCCTTCGCCGAGGAAGCGCTCCCGTCGCCGAACACGTGCGGGTGGCGCCGCACCAGTTTCCGCGCGATGTGTTCCACCACGTCCGCGAGCGCGAACGTGCCCTCGCGCTGGCCAACCTCGGCGTGCATCAGCACCTGCAGGAGCACGTCACCCAGCTCCTCCGCCAGCTTCTCGGGGTCGCCCGCGTCGATTGCCTCGAGCGTTTCGTACGCCTCTTCCAGCAGGTGCGGGCGCAAGGAGGCGTGGGTCTGTTCGCGGTCCCATGGGCAGCCGCCGGGCGCGTGCAGCCGCGCCACAATCGCCTGCAGCCCATCGAACCGCCGGACGTCCGCCTCTGCCGGCAGCGCGGGCACGAAGACACTGTCCAGGTAGCTCCACGCCCGGTGATCCAGCTCCGCGAGCGGGATGCGCTCCACGCGCTCCTCCGTGCTCCCGAGCGCGCGCAACACGGTCACTTCGTGATCGGCGGGGTACACGTCCAGGAGCGCCAGCTTCAGCCCCGCCGCCGCGTCGCGATCGAACACCTGGCTGATGAGCGCCGGGCGTTGGGCATCGATGCGCAGTGCCAGCGCGTCGCACAACTGCACCCGTTCGAAGTCGACGCCAAGCGCCGCGGCCGCGACGTCGGCGAAGCTGATGCCGGGGTGGACGCGAAACGCGATCCCGCGCTCCCGCGCCAGCGCCACGACGCGGGCCACCGTCGCCTCCGCCACGAGCGGGTGCCCGGGGACGGCGTAGATCCCGTCGCCCTCCGCGGCGAACGCCAGCACCCGTTCGACCACCGCCGCGTACGCATCCTCGAAGGTCAGGCCGCGCTGGTAGATGTCGTCGCAGGCTGCCCATGCGCCCGAGGGGTCGAGTTCGGCCACGGTCGGGTGGTGACGGGTGCGCAGGAGCACGGGCAGGCCGCTCGCGAGCAGGTCGCGCACGGCCACGGTCAGCAGGGATGCCGCGCCCGGACCCAGCCCGGCGATATGGAGCGTCATGCCGCCAGCCTCACCGACCGTGCCGCGCAACGCAAGCCGCTACTCCAGCGGCACGATGCCACGCGATCGCAGCGCCGCGGTGTACGTCTCCAGGTAGTGCGTCGCGGAGGCCCGCCACGAGTAGTCGCGGCTCATGCCGTTCACCTGCAGCCGCGTGAACAGCTCCGGCTCCCGGAACGCCCGCACGGCCTGGTCGAACGCCCCCGCGAAGGCGTGCGCGCTGAATTCGTCGAACAGGAACCCCGTCGCCGCCTCCGGGTGCTCGCGCAGGTCGACGATCGTGTCGCCGAGGCCGCCCGTCCGGCGCCCCACCGGCACCGAGCCGTAGCGCATCGCGATGAGCTGCCCGAGGCCACACGGCTCGAAGCGCGACGGCATGAGGAACAGGTCGGAGCCTGCGTACATCCGCCGGGCAAGGCCCTCATCGAACCGCGCCGCCAGCCGCACCGTCGACGGGTGTTCTTCCTGCAGCCGGCGAAGTTCCGCTTCGAGCCAGGCATCGCCCGTGCCCAGCACCACCAGCTGCGCCTCCGCGCGAACGAAGTCCTGGATGGACCCGATGACGAGGTCGACGCCCTTCTGCTCGGTCAGCCGCGTGACCATCGCGGCGATGGGGCCGCTCTGTTCCGGCAGCTCCAGCTCCTCGCGCAGGGCGGCGCGGTTCGCCTGCCGCTCCTCCAGGCACGTCAGGTCGAAGAAGGAGCGAATGCGCGGGTCGTCCCGCGGGTTGTAGAGGTCGTAGTTCAGCCCGTTGAGGATGCCCCCGAGGCTGTCCGCGCGGAGCTGCAGCAACGGGTCCAGGCCCTCGCCGTAGTCTTTGGTGAGGATTTCCCGCGCGTAGCTCGGGCTTACCGTCGTAATCGCGTCCGCGTAGAAGATCGCTTGCGAAAGGAAGTCGTTGAGCTCGTCTGGCCCGCGATACCGCAGGTTGTGAATCGTGAACACCGAGGCGATCCCGCGCAGCACCGGGCTGCCCCATGCGAGGTTCCGCAGCGCATACGCCAGCGGCGCCGTGTGCCAGTCGTTCAGGTGGAGGATGTCCGGCACCCACGACTCCTGCGTGAGCATCGCCACGATGCTGCGGCAGAAGAACTGGTACCGCAGCAGGTCGTCCGCCTCGCCGTAGACGTTCTGGCGGCCGAAGTAGTGCCCATCGAGGACGAGGTCCACCGGCACGCCGCCCAGGCCCTGCACCGTCGCCACCTCGGCGTCGCGCGGGCGGCCGGGGAGCGGCACCTGCAGCGGACGCCGCAGGACGGCGGAATCGAACGCGGGCCGCGAACTCGCATGGCAGGGGGTCACGACGCGGACATCGTGGCCCATCTCACGAAGCCGCGCGGGCAGCGCGGCGGCAACGTCGGCGAGGCCGCCAACCTTCGCGAAGGGGTCGACCTCGGCGGACGCGAAAAGGATCTTCAACGGCTTACTGCTCCAGGAAGAGGTAACGCTCGAGCCGGTCGCGGGCGGCGCCGGCGGCTGCCACGCGCCAGCGGATTTCGCGCTTCACGCGCTCCGAGGCGTCGCCCAGTGCGACGGCCCTCGCGGCGTACATGAGCACTTCCTCCAGCAGAACGAACCCCTTGTAGATCATGGGCACGTCCCACATTGGGCGCCGGCTCGCCCACCAGAACTGGCAGCTGTGCAGTGCCGGTTCCAGCTTCTCCGACGCCCACCCGGCGAATTTCGCCGCCTCTCCGCCCGATGCGTAGCGCTGTGCCACGGCGAGGACATCGACGCAGTGCTGCACATATTCCCACTGCGTGTCATGCACCTGGTTGCCCGGCGCATGCCACAGGGGATACGGATTCATCGCAGCAATGTCATCGCGCGTCGTGCTCCACGACGACGGGAACGGTTCGACCACCGGGCCGTCCGGGAACCGGCCAATCAGCTCGCTCGGCAGGCACATCTCCACCACCGAGGTGTGCCGCTCGCTGTGCCGCCCTTTCGGGGGCGAGGTGATGAGCTCATACGTCCCCGCGAGGAATTCCTGCTCCCACCCGCGGATGTGGTGGCCATAGGTCTCGGCGTCCATCGCCGTCAGGACGTACGCATCCTTGCCGCCGCCCACGCGCGAGAGATCCTCCACGAAGCGGGTCGGGTCCGTCTCGCGAAAGGAGATGCGGTTGCTTCGCACGTCGTCGCGGAAGAGGACGTGCATCGAATGCCCATCGACCGGCACCCGGTAGATGTGGTCGATCGGCCAATCCGAGGGGCACGCCACGCCGCTCAACACCAGCCACTCGTGCCGCGCGGCGGCGATGGAGGGCAGGATCTCGGAGCTGTAGCACATCTCCGGAGGGAAGAACCCCCGCGGCGAAAACGAATCGCCAATCAGCCGCCGGTTCACGCGCGTGTTCCCCATGATCGAACGCTCGCGCTCCACCTCGGGGATGAGTGGCAGGATGGGGTGGTATTGCCCACTCCCCACGAACTCGACCTGCCCGCGGTCGCCCAGCTGCCGCAGCGCGTCCACCACGTCGCCGATGCCGTGGTCGACCAGCATTTCCGTTAGCACGGCGTTCATGTTGACCGCGATGCGCGCCTTCGGATGGGCGAGCAGCACCTTCACCAGCGGGCGGTACGATTCGTTCGCGATGCGCTGCACGATCTCATGCGCCTGCGTCGGCGGCTGGTAGAAGTGCAGGAGTTGAGCCCAGGCTGTCACGCCCGGACACCCAACGCCGTCGGGTGGTCCGTGTAGAGCATCGGGTTGATGCCCGGGAACGGGTTGTCCAATTCGAACAGCTCCTCGACCTGCTCATTGAGCGCCGGGTAGCCGCCTTCGATCGCGTCCGCGAGCCGGTCGAACCGTTCCGCGTGCGACCAGAACCGCTCGACCGCGTAGTCGTGCGCCTGCCCGGTCGTCATCAGGAACTGCCAGTCGGACGACTGCAGGAGCAGCAGTTCGCGGCCTAGCTGGCGGGCGGCGGGGCTGTCGTTGCGGAGCAGCCCGTGCGCGCGCACCTGGCGCGTCTTGATCTCCGGCCACGTCCACGCCGTGTCGTCGTTCATCCACGTGCGATGGTCGCCGCCGTTCCCCCAGGACCCTTCGGGCAGGTCGATGGAGTGCGTCGGCGGCTGCTTCGTCACGTAATCGCCCGAGGTCACGAGGTTGAACGCCGAATCCGTCGCCAGCCGCCGGATGACCCCTTCGAGCCAGTCCACGCCCTCGAGCCACCAGTGCCCGAAGAGCTCGGTGTCGTACGAGGCGAGCACGAGGCCGTCCTCGCCGGCGCCGCGCTGGAAGGCATCGAGTTCGTACCGGATCAGGTCCCGGAAGTGGTCGGCGTGCCAGCTGACGGATTCCGCCGCTGCCCGCGGGTCGTACTCTTCCTTGTCCCCCAGGTCGACCTCGGCGCCGGTCACGCGCCAGTAGTGCAGGCCGCTCTCGCCTTCCTTCTTGTGGAATTCGCGGTAGCGCGCCTCGCCCGGGTAGCCGTGGCTCGCCGACCACACCTGGAGGCCCGTTCGCTCGTTGCGCGCGATGGCGCTCACGTTCGACTGGCCCACGTGGTAGGCGCGGAACGTCGTGCCGCTCGAAACCGGCAGCTCCACGGGCGCGGCCACGGGCACGCGGACTTCGGGGTACAGGCCCACGACCTCGCCGAGCGCCTTGCCCCGCGCCTTGCCGCCTTCGACGAGGTGCGTTTCGACGAAGAACACCTTGATGCCGGCTTCTTCGAGGTACTGCTCAAGCCCCGGTTCGTATGCGCATTCCGGCAGCCAGAACGACCGCGGCGCGCGCCCGAAATTCCGGATGTGCGATTCCACGCCGGTCTGCACCTGGAAGCGGACCGCCGCCGGGTCGTCGAGCAGCGGCAAGTAGCCGTGCGTCGCCGCGCAGGTGGCGATTTCGATGTGTCCGCTTTCTTCCAGACCTCGCAGCGCCGCCAGCATGTCCCCCTGGATGTCCTCTTCGAAGAACATGCGGATGGCCTGGTACCGGTCGCGATGGAAGCGCGCCGTCGCGGCGCGGTTCGCCGAGGCGGTCGCGAAGCGCACCACGTCCTTCTCGGCGCGCTCGATGCGGTCGGCGAGGTACTCGCGGAAATGGTCGAGCATCACGGCATCGCCCATCTGCTCGGCGAGGATGGGCGTCACGTTGATCGTCACGCCGAGGGAGCCGTTGACCTGGTTCGAAAGGCGGCGGAAGGCGCGAACGAGCGGCAGGTAGCACTCGAGCATGGCTTCGTGGAACCACTCCTCGCCGTGGGGCCACCGCCCCGCGAGGCGGCAGTACGGCAGGTGGGTGTGCAGAACGAAACAGACGTTGCCAGAGCGCACTGTCAACTCCTTTGCTTCAGCCCCAACTTACGAGGCCGAGGTCGAACGGGTTGTGCAGGGCGGGGTGGCCCGGGAGAACACGGACCGCGTATCCCGCGCGCCCCGCGACCGATGGCGGGAACTTCGCCACGAAGCGGCAGATGCCGTCCTCCGCGGTGTCCTCAAGTGTCGCGCCTGCATCGCTTACAACCTGCAGGTCGCCCGTTGGGTCGGCCACGCCGAAGACGACATCGACATCGAGGTCGTCCGGGCGCAGCGCCCCGGGGTGGATCTGGATCGTGACCTTCAGTGGCCGGTCCGCCGGGTTGCCATCCAATCCGTCATCGTCCACCGCGCATATCTTCATGCTATCCCAGTCACGGCGGACACGGGCAAGCCAGGCATTCAAATCTCGCGCCGTATCCCCGTGTTCCGACCGCAACCGCGTCCAGCTTGCCGCGGCGGGCGCATACGCGGTGCTCGCATATTCGCTCACCATCCGGTGCGTCGAAAACACGGGCGCGTAGTTCGCGATCGAGTTCTTCATCAGCGCCACCCAATCGTTCGGCACGCCCTCTTCGTCGCGCTCGTAGAAGGCGGGGATGATCTCGTTCTCCAGCAGGTCGTAGATCGACTCGCTGTCGAAGGCGTCCTGCACCTCCGGGTCGTCCTCGACGCGATCCCGGCCGATGCTCCAGCCCGAATCCGCTCGCGCCGCCTCGGCCCACCAGCCGTCCATGACGCTCATGTGCAGCGCGCCGTTCGCGACCGCCTTCATGCCGCTCGTGCCGCTCGCCTCAAGCGGTCGCAACGGCGTGTTGAGCCAGATGTCGCACCCCTGGACGAGCGCGCGCGCGAGCTCCACGTCGTACCGTTCGAGGATGACGAGCCGGTCGCGGAACTCGGGCATGCGCGAGTACTTCACCACTTCGCGAATGAGCTGCTTCGCCGGTTCGTCACGCGGGTGCGCCTTGCCCGCGAAGATGAACTGCACGGGCCGCCCGGGCGTGTTGATGATGCGCGCCAGCCGCTCCGGGTCGCGGAACAGGAGCGTCGCCCGCTTGTAGCCGGCGAACCGCCGCGCGAACCCGATGGTTAGCGCCTGGATATCCAGCACCTGGCCCGTGTTGCGGTCGTCGGCGGCGAGGCCGCGCCGCGCCGCGCTCTCGCGGTGCTGGTTCCTCGCGCGAATGATGAGGCGGTGGCGCTGGCTCTCGTGCGTGTCCCACAACTCGCCATTGGGGACGTCGCGCACCCCCTGCCACGCTTCCGGCCGCACCGGGTCGTCGCGCCAGCCATGTCCCACGTACCGGTCGAACAGGTCGGCCATGCCGTGCGACACCCACGTCGGCAGGTGCACGCCGTTCGTGATGGAATCGATCGGAATCTGCTCCACGGGCAGCCGCGGCCACGCCGATTCCCAGAGGTTGCGGCTCACCGTCCGGTGAAGCCGCGAAACGCCGTTCCGGTAGCCGCTCAGCCGCAGCCCCAGCAGCGCCATCGAAAACGGCTCGTGATCGTCATCGGGATTGATGCGGCCGAGCCCAAGGAAGCGCCGGTCGTCGATGCCGAGCGAGTAGTAGTAGCGCCCGAGGTGCCGGCGAACGAGCTCCGGCGGGAACAGGTCGATGCCCGCCGCCACCGCGGTGTGCGTCGTGAACACCGTGGCCGCCGAGACCGGCAACAGCGCTTCGTCGAACGTGTTGCCGCCTTCCTCCATCACCATTCGAATGCGGTCGGCGCCCAGCAGAGCGCTGTGCCCTTCGTTCATGTGGCACGCCACCGGGTGCAGCCCGATCGCATGGAGCGCGCGCACGCCGCCAATGCCGAGGATCATCTCCTGCTGGATGCGCGTCTCGATATCGCCCCCGTACAGGCGCGATGTGATCTTCCGGTCGATGGGCGAATTCCCCTCGACGTCCGTGTCGAGCACGTACAGCGGCGTCCGCCCCACATCGATGCGCCAGACGGCCGCCACCACGTCGCGGCCATCGAACGGCACCGCCACCGTCACCTGCGCGCCGCCATCGTCCAGCACCGGGTGCAGTGGCTGGCCCGCCATGTCGATCTCGGTGTACTCCTCGCGCTGCCAGCCGTCGGGCCCGAGCGCCTGCTGGAAGTACCCTTCGCGGTAGAGCAGCCCCACGCCCACCAGCGGCAGGCCGAGGTCGCTGGCGGATTTCAGATGGTCCCCCGCGAGCACGCCGAGGCCGCCCGAGTAGTTCGGCAGGCTCTCCGTGAGCGCGAATTCCAGCGAGAAGTAGGCCACCACCGCCCTTTCGCCGGAGCCGGGAATGGTGACCCGGGGCGGCCGCGCCATGTATGCGTCGAACGCGTTCGCCACCCGGTTCAGGTGCAGCAGGAACCCGTCGTCATTCGCCAGCGCTGCCAGTTCCGGGGGCGTGGCCGATTGCAGCATCCGCACGGGGTTGTGCCCGGTGGCTTCCCACCGGTCCCGGCCCATGCGTTCGAACAGCGCAGCCGCATCGGTATGCCACGTCCAGTGCAGGTTGTGGGCGAGCCGCCTCAGGGGCTCGATGGCGGGTGGCAGGGCGGGCTCCACGAGGAGCGTTTTGGTGGCGCGAAGTCGCATGATGCCTCCCATTGTAGGGCCACGGTGTCTTCGGATTGTTTCAGGCGCGAGTCGTTCACTCGCTACGGGTTTCTACGCGCTCACGTTCGCGGTTGTCCGCATATCTGCCCCGTGCGATCATGGCCCTTCGCGACCGGGCCGAGCGCCGCCTTCCCCTGGCGTCGCCGCCTTCGCCGATTGCCATGCCGTTTCGCGCTATCCTCTTCGACATCGGCGACACCCTCTGGCACTCGCGGTCGGCACCCCCGCCCGCCGAGTTCCGGCGCCTCGCCGCCGAACGCGCCGCCGCCGTGCTCGCCGGCCTCGGCCTCCACCACGATGATCCCGCGACCGTCGCCCGGACCGCCTGGAATGCCATGGAAGACGCCATGCGCCGCGCCCGCGCCACCGATCTCGTCGAGCCCGATTACGGCGAAGTCTCCCGCGCTGCTCTCGAAAGCATCGGCCTCAACCTCACCCGCGCACAGGCCGCCTTCCTCCTCGAATCCACGTACATCTCCGGCATCGAAGGCGGTAAGGCCCCGTTCGACGACGCGCGCGACGTGCTGCTCACGCTTCGCAAGCGCGGCTTCCTCCTCGGCGCCGTGACGAATCGCGCCTTCGGGGGCGAGCGGTTCCGTGCCGACCTGCGTGATGCCGGCCTCGATATCGGCTGGGACGTGGAAGCCGTCTCCGTCGAGGTCGGCTATCTCAAGCCGCACCCGGCGATCTTCGAATACGCGCTCGCCGGGCTTGGCGTGCCCGCGGCGGCTGCCCTGATGGTGGGCAACTCCCTCGCCGAGGACGTCGCCGGCGCCCAGCAGATGGGCATCGCCGCCGCCTGGCGCGTGAGCCCGCCCGACGCCACCGGCGTCGTCCCCGACTACACCTTCGCCGAGCTGTGCGAACTGCTCGCCGAGCCCGACCTTGAGGAGGCCGCACGATGACCAGCCCGCAGCGCACCTGGGGCGGCCGCTTCGAAGGTGGCATGGACGAACTCACCCGCGACTACACCGCGGGCGTCGATCGCGACCTCTTCGAGCCCGATATCGCCGGCTCCATCGCCCACGCCCGCATGCTCGGCAAGGCCGGGATTATTCCCGCCGAGGACGCTCAGGCCATCGTTGCCGGCCTCGCCGACGTTCTGGCCGATTTTCGGGCGCAAAAGGTCACCTGGCGCCCGGAGCTCGAAGACATCCACACCCACGTCGAGGCGCTCCTCCGCGAAAAGATCGGCGATGCGGCGGGCCGCCTCCACACTGCCCGCTCCCGCAACGACCAGGTCTCGCTCCTCAACCGGCTCCTCGTGCGGCAGTACTGCGACGAAGCGATCGACGCCGCCGGCGCCCTCGTGGCCGTGCTCGCGGACCTCGGTGAGCAGCACGCCGCCGACCCCATGCCCGGGTACACGCATGTCCAGCGCGCCCAGCCCGTGACCCTGGGCCACCATCTCCTGGCCTACGGCGAAATGCTTTTCCGCGACCGCGAGCGCTTCAGCGACTGCCGCCGCCGGCTGAACGTGCTTCCCCTGGGTTCCGGCGCGCTCGCCGGTTCTCCGTACCCCCTCGACCGCGAGATGGTGGCGCGCGAACTCGCCTTCGATTCCGTCTCCCGCAACAGCCTCGACGCCACCGCCGACCGCGACTTCATCGCCGAATTCCTCGCCGCCTGCGCCATCACGCAGATGCACCTCTCGCGCCTGGCGGAGGAGATCGTGCTCTGGGCCAGCGCCGAGTTCGGGTTCGTGAAGCTGCCCGACGCCTTCGCCACCGGCTCCAGCATGATGCCCCAGAAGAAGAACGCGGACGTGGCGGAACTGGCGCGGGGCCGCACGGGGCGCGTCTACGGCGAGCTCATCAACATGCTCGTGAATCTCAAGGGCCAGCCGCTCGCCTACAACCGCGACCTCCAGGAAGACAAGGCCGCCGTCCTCAACGCCGCCGCCGTCGTCCTGCCGACCCTCCGCATCTTCGCCGCAATGGTGCCCGCGCTGAGCTTCCAGCTGCCGCGCATGCGCCAGGCCGCGGGCGAGAGCTTCTCCCTCGCGACGGACATCGCCGACTACCTTGTGAAGAAGGGCATGCCCTTCCGCCAGGCCCACGAAGTCGTGGGCGGCCTCGTCCGTGCCGCCGAGCAGCGCGCCTGCGAGCTGAATCAGCTCCCGTTTGAGGTCTACGCCGCCGCCAGTGCGCTCTTTGCCGCGGACATCCTCGCCCTCGACGTCGATGCCGCGCTCGCCGCGCGCGACATCCCCGGTGGCACCGCCCCGGTCCGTGTGAAGGCGGCCGCCGCAGCCCTGCGGGCGAGTCTCACGTAACTCGCGGCCGGTTGCGAGCACCCTGAAACGCCCGCGCGCATGGGCGCGGGCCACAATGAACGCATGCAGCCCGAACCCACGCCCCGCGCGGCCCCTCCGGGGCGCATGCTCCCCGCGGACCCTCCCGGCGCCACCAATGTCGCCGGCCGCCGCGTGCAGGGGCTCGAAGACGGCTTCGGCGAGACCTGGGACAAGCGCTTCTCCGTCCACCTTCCCGGCCAGCCCAGCCCCGCCGAGGTGATGCGTACCTGGAAAGCCGAGTTCGGCCGTTTCTGGCCCGAGGGCTCGCGGTTCACCGCACCCGCCCGCGGCCTGCGCGCCGGGGAACTCGCCGGCGTCGAGCTCGAAGGGCCCGCCGGCGGCGCCGTCTCCACCGGTGTCGCCGTTGACGATGCCACCCCGACCAGCTTCACCCTGCGCACCCCCCAGGGGCACATGTTCGCTGGCTGGATCCGCTTTCGAACCCTGAAGGCCGATACCGGCACCGAGGCTCGCATCGAAATGCGCATCCGCCCCAGCGATCCCGTCTACCAGCTCGGCCTCTGGTTTGGCGGTAACCGTGGCGAGGATCGCTTCTGGCAGAGCACCCTCGCCGCCCTCGCCCGGTACCTCGGCGAACCCGGCATCGTGCGCACGCAGCGGCGGCGGGTCAGCGGCCGCTTCACCTGGCGCAACGCCGCCAACCTTCGCTACAACGCTGGCCTTCGGACCACCTTCGGCCGCCTGCGATCCGTACTCGCCGGGCGGTCCGGGTGACGGCCCACTCCATGCCCTGGGATGCGGTCGTCGTCGGCAGCGGCCCGAACGGCCTCGCGGCGGCCATCACCATCGCCCGCGCCGGCCGCCGCGTCCTCGTGCTCGAAGCGAAATCCTCCCCCGGCGGGGGCTCCCGCACGGCCGAGCTCACCCTGCCGGGCTTCCGCCACGATGTCTGCTCCGCCATCCATCCCCTCGGCGCTGCGTCCCCCTTCTTCCGCAGCCTCCGCCTCGAACGGTTCGGCCTCGAGTGGCTGCACCCGGAGGTGCTCCTCGCGCACCCCCTCGAAGGCGGACGCGCGGGCGTGATGTACACCAGCCTCGAAGAGACCGCCGCCGCCCTCGGTCCCGACGGCGGCGCGTACCGCCACCTGCTCGGACCGCTGGTCCGCCAGTGGCCCGCGCTTCTGCCCTCGATCCTCGGCCCGGTGCTTCGCGTGCCCCGCCACCCGCTGGCGATGGCGCGCTTCGGGCTCGCCGCCCTACAGCCCGCAACCTGGCTCATCCGCCGATTCGAAACCGATGAGGCGCGCGGGCTCTTCGCCGGGCAGGCCGCGCACGCCATGGTCCCGCTCGATTCGTTCCAGACGTCCTCGTTTGGCCTCGTGCTCGCTGCCTCGGCTCATTCGGCGGGCTGGCCGGTGGCGAAGGGCGGTTCCCAGGGGATTGTCGACGCGCTCGCCGCGTGCCTTCGCTCCCTCGGCGGCGAAATCGAGTGCGACCGCCCCGTCCGCACCCTCGAAGACCTCCCCCCGGCACGCGCCTACCTGTTCGACGTCACGCCGCGCCAGCTCCTCCACATCGCCGGGAGCCGCCTCGGGGGAATCTACCGCCGCCAGCTCGAGGGGTACCGGTACGGCCCCGGCGTGTTCAAGCTCGATTACGCGCTGTCGGGCCCCATGCCGTGGACCAACCCCGAGGCGCGCCGCGCCGGGACCGTCCATGTGGGCGGAACCGTCGAGGAGATGGCCGAGGCTGAGCACGAGGTCGGGCGCGGGTACCACCCCGAACATCCCCTCGTCCTTGTCGCGCAGCAGTCCGTCGCCGACCCCTCGCGCGCGCCCGCCGGCCAGCACACCCTCTGGGCCTACTGCCACGTCCCCAACGGCTCCACCTTCGACATGACCGGCCGCATCGAACGGCAGATCGATCGGTTCGCCCCGGGCTGGCGTGACCTCATCCTCGCGCGCGCCACCATGGGCACCGGCGACTACGAGCGCTACAACCCGAACGACATTGGCGGCGATATCGGTGGCGGCGCCTCGGACGGCCTGCAGCTGCTCTTCCGCCCCGTGCCGAGGCTCAACCCATATCGCACCTCCCTTCCGGGCGTGTACCTCTGTTCGTCCTCGACCCCGCCCGGAGGGGGTGTGCACGGGATGTGTGGCTACCGTGCCGCGCGCGCCGCCCTCGGCAAGGAACTCCGCTAGGTCGCTACCCACCCATCCCTTGCGCCCGTCTGTAGAATCGCGCCCGAAGGTGGTGGGGGCGTGCCCGAGAGTGTCGACCAGTTCCCGGCGTTGCTCGCGATGGAAGCCGTACCCCTCTTTCGCGACCTCGGCTACCGCTTCACGGGAGCCGGCGAAGGCTGGGCCGAGATCACCTTCGATGCCACCGAACGCACCCTGAACCTGTACGGCATCGTCCACGGCGGCGCGTACCTCTTCCTCGCCGATTCGGCCATGGGCGGCGCGCTCGGCACCCTCGCGAAGCCCGACGAGCGCGTCATCACCGCGCAATCAGAATTCCGGTGGCTGCGCCCGCTCGAGGGCATGACGATTCGTGCCCGGGCCCGGGTACTCCGTCGCGGCCGGACGCTCAGCCACTGCAGCGTCGAACTGTTCGATCCCGACGGCGTCGTCATCGGCGTCGGAAACGGCACGTACGTGGTGCTCCCTCCGGAGGAGCGCAAGCGCCGCCGCCGTCCCGCCGCCGCCATCGCGGGCGAAATCGACGCGCAGCCGCACTTGCCGATCTAGGTCAGGGCGTCGCCCGGCGGGACCCGCCGTCCATATAGAGGGCGCTCGCGAACACGTAGCTGCACGCCTCCGAGGCGAGGAACGCGGCGACCCGTGCCACCTCCTCCGGCTCGGCGATCCGCCCCGCCGGCACCGTCCGTCCGTTTTCGGCCACGATCTCCTCGACGTCGCGCCCTTCCCGGGTTGCGCGGGCCCGCGCGAGGTCGCGCGCCCGGTCGGTATTCGTGATCCCGGGGCAGATGGTGTTCACCAGCACCCCGTGCGGCGCGAGGGCGTCGCTTAGCGCGCGGGTGACGTTCAGCACGCCGATGTTGGCGAGGCTCGTTGGCATGTTGCCTGCCGTCGGCGACGTGCCCGCGCCCCCTGCGATGTTCACGATTCGCCCCCAGCCGGCCGTCTGCATGTGCGGCGCCACCAGCTGCGCCATGCGCAGGTACCCGTACAGCTTCAGCTGCAGCGCTTCGTCGATGACCTCCACGGGCAGCGTGAGCACGCTCCCCATGCGTGCCGCCCCCGCGCAGTTCACGAGCACATCCACGCCCCCGAACGCCTCCGCCGCGGCCGCCACCGCTTCGACGCAGCCGGTCTCGGTGGCGAGGTCGGCCCTCACCGTGACCACCTTCGCACCGAACGCGGCCACCTCCGCCGCGACCGCCGCGAGCAGCGCCTCATCGCGCGCCACCAGGCACAGGTCCGCGCCCTCCCGCGCCAGTTCGATCGCGCACGCACGGCCGATTCCCCGGCTCGCGCCCGTCACAATCGCCCGCTTGCCTCGCAGTCCAAGGTCCATGTTCGATTCCCTCCCGGCCGGATCGCCGCCGGCGCAGTATCGGGCATCCGAGGGGGGCTTGCGGCGCACCCCCGCCGCTGGTTCAATTCCCGCCCGATGGCAGCCGATTCCCGCGCGCCGCTCCCTGCTCCCCGCCCACCATGGCTGCATATGGCCGTCACGGTGGCCGCCGTGCTGCTGCTCACGGCGCTCTACCTGGCCGCGATGCGACTCGTCATCGATGTCTCCGCTCCCGGCGGCCGCTACACCCGCGACGAGCGCGACGCGATCTACTTCTGGCTCCATCTCGGCGGCGTGGCCGTCGCACTCGTGGCCGGGTTCGTGCTCGGCCGCTGGCTCCGAAGCGCCGGGCTGGCCTACGCGGTCCTCCTCGCGGTCGCGCTTTCGACCCTCATGGTCGCAGCGCAGATCGGCAGCCACGAACTCGCCTGCACCGGCCACGACGGCCTCATCCGTCACTGGACCTGCTAGTTCGGCCGCTCCAGGTGCCCAACGAGCGCCCCGAGCTCCGGCAGCACCGCGTGCGCTTCCGGCCCCGGCGCCTCCTGCCGGTGCTCGTGCGTCAGGAAGGCGCGCATCCCCAGGGACGCCGGCGCCACCACATCCTCCCGCATCCGGTCGCCCACGAACGCCGCCTCTGAGGCGTGCACCCCCGCGGCCGAGAGCGCGGCTTCGTAGATCTCCCGCGCCGGCTTTCGCCAGCCCATCGCGCACGAGTACAGGCGCGCCGCGAAGAGGTCACGAATGCCGGCGCTCTCCAGGTACGCGTCCATCCTCGCGGGTTCCGTCAGGGTGTTCGAAACGATGACCAGCCGCAGCTCCATCGCGTGCAGCCGCTTGAGCGCCGCGACGCTGCTGTCGGGACAGGCGAAGCGCGCGATGTCCTCGTCCCCCGTCAGGCCGGCCAGTGCGCCCGCGAGCGCGGGGTCCAGCCCCGCCGTCCGCAGCTCCGTCTCCCACAGGCCCGGCAGGTCCGCCTCCCGCGGGCCGCCCATCCGCGAAACCTCCACCAAGGCCGCATCGACCTTCGCCGCCATGCCCGGCGCGTGTCCGGCCGCCGCTTCGTCGTGGTGCGCGGCGAGGATGCGGCCCGCGCGCTCGGCGATCAGCCCTTCCATTGGATGCAGCTTGATCACCGTGTCCCCGAGGTCGAAAAGCACCGCGCGAATCGCCATCCCCGCCAGTTTCGCACCCGGCCGCGCTCCTTGCGATTGCCCCGTAACGGACCCGCGCCCGCGGGAAAGGCGAACGCGGCGGAGCGCGCGGTACGGTGCAGGAGATCCGGTGTGGAGGTGTTACCCCGTGGTTGCTCTGTTACTTCTTGCCCTCTTGCTCGTCCTCCTCTTCGGCGGGCTGGGCCTCTTCGTCGCCAAGGCGTTCCTCGTCGTCGCGCTCGTCGCGCTGCTCGCCAGCATCGTCATGGGCGGCTTCCAGGTCCGGGGGCACCGGCATTGACCCTGCGTCACGTCGCTGAACGCATCCACGTGGTGGCCGCCGCCGAGCCTGTCCCGGCGGCGGACACCCAGGACGGTCATCACGCGTCGCAGAGCACCCTCTTCCGGCGCTTCGCCCTCGTCGCGTCCGAGTGGCTGGGAAGTTCGTGGGCGTTCGCCGGCGCGTTCATCGTCATCCTCGCGTGGGCCGCTTCGGGGCCGGTCTTCGGCTTTTCGTCCAACTGGCAGCTCGTCAACAATACCGGCACGACCATCGTGACCTTCCTGATGGTGTTCCTCGTCCAGAACACGCAGAACCGCGACACCCTCGCCATGAACCTCAAGCTCGACGAGCTGCTGCGCGGGACCAAGGGTGCCCGCACGACCCTTGTCCACCTCGAGGACCTCTCCGATGAGGACCTCCACCGCCTGCGCGACGAATTCCAGGCGCTCGCCGAACGGTCCGGTGGCGTCTTCGAAAGCGCGACCGAGGACGTCGAGGAGGAGCTGGCCGACCGTGGCCACGACATCGCCTGAACCTGCTTGTCGA